>CAVPIF010000003.1:0-1390462 GCA_963704935.1 uncultured Chloroflexia bacterium | reverse complement strand
GTCGGAATGGGACCGACCTGAGTCAGGGGCGTGTTGGCGGCATGACTGTATGGGCATGAACCCGCTGGTGACGGCGGTGCTGAATGGAGACGTCGACAGCGGGTGTCACGCTGCCCGATGATGCTGGGCCACACAACCAGGTGACCCTCCGAGGGAAGAGAGCCCCCGGAGGGTCAGTGGTGGAGCGAAGGTCCACCGTCGGTGATCGTATGGCCGAGCCCGCTCGATGTCAGCACGTACGCGGCGAGCGGCCGCGACGTCAATCCGCCGGCGGTGCGCTGCCCGGCCTGCGGCGGCCCGACCGGGCCCTGGTCGGGATACCGCCGGTACCTGCGCGCTGACGAGCCGCACGTCGTCTTCGTGCCGCGCGTGCGCTGTCGGGACTGCGGGCGGACCGATGCCCTGCTGCCCTGGTTCATGGTCCCGTACCGGTACGACACGGTCGACGTGATCGGCGCGGCGCTCGAGCTCCACGTCGGCGGCTTGGGCGTGCGCCGGATCGCGGCGGCCTTGGGCCGTCCCGAGACGACCGTCCGCGAGTGGTGCCGACGCTTCGGGTGGGTGGCGGCCGACCTCGCCCGCGTCGTGCTCGCGGCGGCGGTCGAACGTGGCTGGTCCGGCTTCGACTTGCCGACCGCGCCGAGACCGCGGGCGACCGCCGCGGTCGCCGCCCTCGCGTCCGCCTGGAGCCGGCGTCGGGGTCCCGTGGAGGGTTGGCGCGCCGCTGCCCTCATCACCGGCGGGACCCTCCTCGCCCCCAACACGGGCTCGCCCTTGGCACCGGCGACGGCTGCCCCTCTGATGGCCGGGACATCCCGACCCCGTCCTGGAGGTGACCCATGGCCGCCCGCGACCGAGGCGAAGCGCTCGCCCTCTGGCGATACCACCTGATCGCCGAGGCGCCTCGACCCCAAGCTCGATGGCCGCGAGCGCGGCCAGTTGGTCCGGCGGCTCGCCGGCGACCACGAGGACCCCGGCGGCGAGATCCGCGCGGTCAGCCGCAACACGCTCGACCGCTGGATCCGGCGGTATCGCGCCGAGGGCCTCGCGGGCCTGCGCGACCAGCCGCGGAGCGGACACGGGCGGCGTCCGCCTGGACCAAGGGCTGCTCGACGAGGCGCTCCGCCTGCGCCTGGAAGTGCCGGCCCGGAGTGCCGCCCACATCAGCGAGATCATCCGCACCCGGCACGGGGTCCGGATCGCCGAGCGCACCCTCGCCGATCAGTTCCGGAGGCGCGGCTTCACACGAGGCGAGCTGCTCCGCGACGGCCGGACGTTCGGGCGGTACGAGGCCGACGCCCCCAACGAGCGCTGGATCGGCGACGTGCTGGTCGGTCCGTTCGTGCCCCACCCCCGGGCACCCGGCAGCGTGCGGGCCCGCCTGTTCCTGCTCGTCGACGACCACAGCCGCTTGCTCGTGCATGGCCGCTGGGTGGGCAACGAGACCCTGCGGGCAGGGCAGGAGGTCCTCCACGCCGCGATCCTGCGGCAGGGGCCTGCCGGACGCGCTCCATGTCGACAACGGATCCGCGTACAGCGGCGCCGAGCTCGCCCGGAGCTGCGCGATCCTGGGCATCCGGCTCATCCACAGCCGGCCGTACTCCCCCGCAGGGGCGGGGCAAGCAGGAGCGTCTCAACCGGGTGATCAGGGAGCGCTTCCTGCTGGAGGCCGACGACGGTCGGCATCGCGAGCCTCGATGAGCTCAACGACCGCTTCGCCGCCTGGGTCGAGCGCTACCTCAACGTGCGGATCCACTCCGAGACCGGCGAGTCGCCCGCTCGCGCGATACAGCAGGCGCGAGCCAAGGCCCGCGGACCCCGAGCTGCTGCGGACCGCGTTCCTGTGGTCGGCCCACCGGAAGGTGAGCCGGACCGCGACCGTGTCCTTCGAGGGCAACGAGTACGAGGTGGACAGCGCGCTCGCGGGGCGCCGGTCGAGCTCCGCTACCGGCCCGAGGACCTGTTCGACGATCGAGGTCTGGCACGAGAGCTCACCAGGTGGGCTGGGCCGAGCCGCGCCGGTCATCGGCCGCCACGTGCACCGCCAGGCCCCGCCGCCACCCGAGCCGGCGCCGCCACCCCCGACCGGGCATCGACTATCTCGGCCAGGTCCTCGCCGACCACGAGGCCGAGACTGCCGGGCTCGATCGCGTACCGCGCCGTGCCCGGCGCCCCAGCCGATGGAGAACCCTTCTGATGGCCACGATCACCACCAGTCCGCGGGCCCCCTGGCAGACGCCACTTCGGCTTCACGCGCACGCCCGTTCGGCAAGAGCCTCGCGCCGTCCGAGCTGTTCAGCGCGGGAACCCCACGAGGAGGCCGTCGCGCGCATCCTCCACTGCATCGCAGAGTCGGCCCTGGGGGTGATCACCGGCGAGGTCGGCGCCGGCAAGACGGTCGCGGCCCGAGCGGCGCGCGCGTCGCTCGACCCGTCCCGCCACGCCCTGATCTACATCGCCAACCCGGCCTTCGGGACCCGAGGGCTCTATGTCAGCGTCGTCCGGGCCCTGGGCGCGACGCCCCGCTTCCACAAGGCCGAGGTGATGGCCCAGGCGAGCGCCCTGCTCGAGGCAGAGGAGGCCGAGCGCCACCGGCGGGTGGTGATCGTGGTCGACGAGGCCCATCTCCTGACGCCCGAGCAGCTCGAGGAGCTGCGGCTGCTGACCAACTCCGACATGGACAGCCGCAGCCCGTTCGCGCTCATCCTGCTCGGGCCAGCCCACCCTCGCCCGCCAGCTGCGCCTGGGCGTGTTCGCGGCGCTCGACCAGCGCATCGCCATCCGCTTCCACATCCGGCCCGATGGACATCGGCGACTCCGGGACCGCCTACCTGCGCCACCACCTGGCGCTCGCGGGGCGGAGCGACCAGCTGTTCGCCGACGACGCGATCGTCCGTCTCCACCGCCAGTCCAACGGCATCCCGCGGGCCCTCAACAACGCCGCGACCGCGGCGCTCATCGCCGCCGCCGCCGACGGCAAGGAGATCGTCGACGACGCCTGCGCCAAGAAGGCCGTCGCCGAGCTCACCCGCGAACAGTGACCATTCGGGCGGCAGCGTCTCCACCGAGCGCTGCCGTCACGTCCCCACGCAATCCTGCCGGATCATCACCAATCAGCGCTGCCGGCAACACCCGGGCGAGGTGTACCGGGCGACCCCGCGAAGGCGCTGCCCTCGGCCCCCGTGGGTCGGGGCCACTTCCGGCTCCGGTACGACACCACCGACAAGAAGGGCGCGATCAGCCTGCGGCGGGCCGGACGGATGCACCACCTGCGGATCGGCGCGGCCCAGGCCGGTCGCCGGGTCCTCGCCATCGTCGATGAGCAGGAGGTGACGGTTGTCGCCCTCGACACCGGCGAGGTCCTCTCGAGCCACCGGATCGAGCCCGAGCGTGGGTACTGGCGCAACACGCGACGAGACCCCGGCCGATGGCCGGGGTCTCCGAGGACCGGATGACCACAGGTGTCGCAGATGACGCGACTCATGTGTCACCGATGTCGCGACTCATGACAATGGCGCGCCCGACAGGTGTTGGGCGCGCGTTAGCAACCTACGAGATCCCGATCGAGGGGCGCGATGAGTGGCTGGCCGCGGCGCGGCGGCTGGCGTGAGGGATCGCCGCCTTCGGGGCGAACTCCCGCAGCACGCGACACGGCGTCAGCTGGACGTGCTCGCGGCCTACGTTGAATCCGGAGGATCGGTATCGAGTGCCGCTGCTCGCGCGGGCGTCCGGCCGAGCACCGCGAAACGGCACCTCGCCGATCTGCGTGCGCGGACTGGGCTGACGACCGAGCAGCTCATCTACGTCGGCCGCGCTGAGGGCTGGCTGGTCGTCGACGCCCTGGAACCCGGTTGAGTCTCGGGTCGAAACGGTGACCCGAGAGTGAACACATGGACTCTCCGGCCTAGCACCAGGGGCGGATAGGAACCGTGACCCGCCGCCGCCACCCTTGAGGCCATGACGGCGCGCTGGTTAGATCCACATCGACTCCCGGTTCCCCCCACCGGGTACGTCCGCGCCGTCACCTCTTCGGCGGCCACATGAGCGGCGTCGAGCTCCTCCTGGCATTCCTCGCCGGCGTGGTCATGGGCGGTGCCCTCGATCGCTTCGTGCTCCCGCTCCTTGTCGATGCGTGGATCGATCGACTGCGCCGGCATGGGCGATGAGCGGGGTGACGATGCGGACCAGCGCCGGGCCGACGTCTATTCCTCGGCCCGCATTGGCGCCGCTGCCGCGCTCACGCTCGTCTTGGCCGTCCTGCTCGTCCTCGATGTCGCCGTCCCGGACTACGACGTCAATCCCGGCGTCCTCCTGCCCCTCCTGGGCGCGATCCTCGCGCTCCTGGGGCTCGAGGCCTCGGCCGTCTGGCGGGGCGTGAGATGAGCACGATCTACTGGGTTGGCTCACCCAAGTTCACCTCGGGCCACCCGGCACCGCTCATCGCGCTCGTCCATCACCGCATGGTCGGCACCCTGCGCTCGACCGACGCCGCGTTCACCTCGACCGACGGACGTGAGGCCTCGACCCATTTCGGCATCGGCTACGCCTGCGGTCGCACGGGGCACCCGACGTCGGCCCACGTCCATCAGTACGTGCGCCTGGGCGACCAGGCCTGGGGCAACGGCAACTGGGATCCCTCGGGTGCCTGGGACGACCGCTACCCGACGACGCTCGTCAACAGCCGCACGGTCAGCATCGAGCACCACGACAACGGCGGCCGCACGGCAGGCTCCGGCAAGGGCGTCGTGCCCGAGGCCGTCATCGCCGCCTCGATCGCGCTCGATGCCCTGCTGCTGCGCGGCGACCTCGCCGAGCTTCGGGCCGCCGGGATCCGGTTCCGTACCGGCACGGAAGCCGCGATCACCCGCGAGCTCCGGGCGATCCCGATCGATCGCCACCACCTCATCGACCACCACTACATCGCCGGGCGCCTCAAGCCCTACTGCTGGCGGCCATGGGCGGACGACCCGACGGGCTTCCCGCAGGCCCGCTACCTCGCCGCGCTGGTGCCAGCGCCGCCCGCTCCGGAGGAGATCGTGAACAGCTACCCCGTGCCCAAGGACCCGTCGGTCGCCACCGTGCCCGCGGGCACCTGGCTGTACGCGACGTCGTCGCTCGAACCATCGCCCGACAACATCTGTGTCGACCCGGGGCGAGACATGCCCTATCTCGGCCAGCCGACGAGCACGGTCCGCATCGTCGAGTACGTCGATGCGAAGGGCGTCCATCAGGGTCGCTCGATGTTCGCGAAGGCGTCCGAGGTGACCACCATCCGCCCGGCGCCCGACCCCACGCCGTTCAGCCAGGCGCAGCTCGACGCTGCCGCGAAGGCCGCAGCGGGAGCCGTCAAGGCTGCCGCATCGTCCGCGGCCGCGAAGTACGGGGTCTGAGGCATGGAGGACCTCACGTTCGCCGTCGTGCTCACGGCCGCCGGCGCCACCGCCTCGGCCGCCCTCGTAACCGGCACGATCGCGATCCTCAAGCAGCTCGTGGTCATCGGGCCGTGGGTCAACGCTGCCCGCGAGCCCACGCTCGCCTTCGCCCTGTCCGCAGTGCTCGTCGCCGTCGCGGTGGTCTCGGTCGGCGTGTTCACCCCGACCGCGCTGTTCGCCGCGTTCCTGGCGTGGTTCGGGATCGCCCAGATCGCCATGGGCGTCCACGACACCGTCAAGGGCGCGACGAAGGGCGCCGCGTGATCCGCAGCTGCGACAACGGGCATCCGCCCACCCGCGTCCAGCAGGGCGATCCCGTTGTGGGCCGCCCCCGATGAGGGACGGGCGCCTGCGGGGCTCGCTCCTGCGGACGCCGACCGCGCGCCAGGTCGACGTGCTCGCGGCCTTCGTCGCAGCGGGAGGCTCAGTGGCAGAGGCGGCCGCGCGCGTTGGCGTCCGGCCCAGCACCGCGAAGCGACACCTGGCTGATCTGCGGGCGCGGTCGGGACTGACGACCGAGCAGCTGATCTACAGCGGGCGGGCCGAGGGGTGGCTTGTCGTGCCGAGTCTGGAGTCTCCGGGCGCGCCAGTTGCCTACGCTGCTGCCAGCAGTTCCGCAGCGGAACGAACATGCGGGTTCGAGGCATCGCGCCCCGGCCCAAGGTCGATGTCAGCACCGCTGGGACGGGCGCGTTGATCGAAGCCTCTCCACGAGCTCCCGGGCACGATCTTCGGGAGCCGGCGGGCAGCGTACCCCGAGCGCCTCGGCCGTCCCCCGCGAGGCAACCCCGAAGAGATCCATCGTCGTTGTGAGCGCGGCCCAGACCTCTTCCTCGTCGTAGCGTGCGAACGCCGTTCGCAGGTCTTGCAGGAGCACCGGGTCCGCCCACTCCTCGAAGAACCGGCCGCGGAACCACGGGTCACGACCGGCAGCCACGGCCTCCCACTCGAGAACACGGCGCAGCAGTTCCTTCATGTGGGTGTCGCAGGCGAGCTTCGCCCACCACAGCTCGCCCCGGCGCAGATGCTTCGCCGTCCAGACGGCGTGGTACCAGAAGTCGGATGCGGCCTGCTCGAAGACGTCGGCATCCGGCTGGACAGCGGACTGGGCCGGGGACATCGGAGTCGCACCCAGCAATCGCGCCGCCACACCGTCCTTGTCGAGCAGGATCCGGAACCCGCGGCCGAATGCGGTGCCCGCTGCCCGAGGATCGGCCAAGCCGAGCGCCTCGATCTCGTCCACGGCGATGAACGCGAAGTCCACATCCACGCCCCCGGCGAAGAGCACGCGGCGCTCGGATCCGTGACCGCTGGCTGTCGGCTCGATGAACGAGATCCAGGCTTCACCGATGTTGCCTATCCATCCTGGATCCCGGACGTAGTCGGAGTCCGTGCTGGTGAGCACCACAATGTCGAGGTCGGCCCACTCGTCAGCCGGATGGTCGGTGCGAGCTCGCGAGCCGATGACGACCGCTGCTCTGATGGCATCCTCGGTGCTCGCCCACGCGATGAACCGCTCCGCGATCGCCTCGTAGTCCTGTGCCGCCCAGCCTGGTCCCGCCATCGGCGCTCCCTCATGGTGCGCGTCAGTGGGCGCCTCGCCGGCGACTGACCACCACCCAGACCACGAGGAGCACGAACCCGACCACGCACACCCAGCCGAGCCAGCGCCCGAGCGACGAGTACAGTGTGTCCACGTGCGCGACCGGCACCTGGGCGACCATCGTCCTGTCCGCGGCGTCGAAGAAGTCGGTCTGGGCCAGGACCCGCCCGTACGGGTCGACCGCGACCGACACGTTCCCCTCCGCCTGACGCACCAGCGAATGCCCGTTCTCGATGGCCCGGAACACCGCCATCTGCGTGTGGAGCGGGTCGATCTCCGCCCAGTCCGAACTGGGGACCAGGAGCAGACCGGTACCGTTCCGGCCGGCCTGCCCGATCACCGCGGGGTAGTCCGTGTCCCAGCAGATCACGCCCGACAGCACGCCGAGCGGCGTGGTCACGGCCTGGAGCGTTCCGTCGCCGACGAGGCGATTGGCCTCGATGATCGAGCCCCCGTACTTGACGTGATCGATCACGATCCCGCCGGTCGGGTCGATCAGCAACAGCTTGTTCTCCGTCGGATCCCCTGTGTCCTTGTGCTTGACATAGAGTCCGATGGCCACATACACGGCCTGCTCGCGGGCGACATCCTGGGCCTGGGCGACCAGCGAGGAGGCTTCATCCGAGCTGAATGCCACACCCGAGACCTCCGGCCAGACGACCACCTGAGCGCCGGCCTTGGCCTCGCGCGCAGTCTCGTCGAAATAGGCATCCCAATGCGACTGGATCGCTGCCGCGATGGCCGCGGGATCCGACATCGCGTCGGTGCGCTGAGCCAGCGAGCGAGCCGGATCCGCGGTGATCCCGGCCACGCGGATCGTGTCACCGGTTGACGCGAGGTTCAGGCGCAGGAGACCGAACACGAGGACGAGCACGAGCACCGCCCCGAAGACGGCCACCCCCCGTCGAAGGTCGGTGCCACGGCTCCGGTTCTCCCAGGCCCAGTTGGCGACCGAGGCGAACCAGCCCATCAGGAAGGTGATGCCGATCATCCCGGTCACCGAGGCGAGCTGCATGAGCGGCAGCTCGCCGTATTGGGTGAAACCCGTCGCCCCCCAGGCGCCGACCGGGTTGACCGAGGTATTGACGAACTCGAGGCTCGCCGCCGCCAGCGGGTAGACGAGCGTGCTCGAGAATCCAGGCAGCCGTCGGCTCAGCAGCCGGTCGGCCAGGTACGGCAGACTCCACAGGAAGCCATAGAGGACCGGCAGGGAGACGACCAGCGGCAGGGGCCAATTGGATGAGGTCCAGACCCCGCCGAACCCGATGACGAACGACAGCGTGCAGGCGGCGAGAACGAGGAGCCAGCCGCGCCCGACCGAGTGATCGCGCGCGAAGCGCATGATCAGGACGGGCCCGATCCAGGCCGCCGGCGGCGCCAGCCAGCTGCCCATGGAGAACCCCACCAGCAGGCTCCCGGCGAGCAGGATCGCCAGCGAAGCGCCCCACCCGGACACGCGGGCCGTCGCGGATGCAGTCATCTGCTGATGTCCTCCTGGAGCATGTCCCGAATGGCCACGGATCGAGCGGCGCCGGCGGCCGGCGCTACCCCTGGGCGCGAGTGTGTGACTCCGCCCAGGTACGCCAGAGCACGATCAGGCCGATCGCGACGATGACGACGCCCCAGTAGTCGAGCAGGTTGACGGCCTGGCCCCCGATCAGCAGGGCAGCGCCGACCACGGTCAGGATGCCGCCCGGGATGACCGGCCACCAGTGGTGCCGGTCGACGTGCGCGATCGCGCCGATCACCCAGATCGACAGGAACCCGAGACCGAGGCCCAGCACGATCGTGCCGCCGGTCTGCTCGTCCGCCAACGTGAGGCTCTGTGAGGCGATGAGCCCGGCGCCCAGGCCGGTCATGATCCCGCCCGGGACCAGGTAGCCGTACTGCCGCGTGAACGCGAACGCGACCAGGAACCCAACGCCGATGACCGTGACGACCAGGCCACCCAAGTCGGCGGTGAGGTCGAGCACCTGGGTGGCGAGCCCGGCCACGCCGACGACGATGAGGATCACCGCGACAGCCATGCGATCCCGCGGACCCGTCCCGTCCCCTTGCTTCGTGCCAGACATGCCGTCGCCTCCTCGCTGGCGCCGGCCGCTGCCATGGGCGGCCCCGGAACGCGACGCTCCCATTGGAATGCAATAGCCGCACGGCTTGCAGAAACAGTGCCACTTGGCCCCCGCCGGGTAGTCCAGTCGGCCTGCGATGCAAGACGGCAACAAGGGCACCGGTGAGATCGTCGATCCGCGCGGTGGGGGACCGCGATGTTGTTCGTCCGCGCCCGACGCCGGTCTAGCGAGACGCTCACGTCGGCCGAAGCCGCGGCTGGCGTACGGGACCAACACCCACGCACGAGGCGTGAGTGCCTAGCGGGGGTGCGCGGCTAGTTCGGCTCGTCCCTCGATGCCCTTCAGCATCCGGTGCTCCATGGCGAAGTCGCCCATTTCCATCGGCCGCAACCGGCCGAGAGCCGGACAGCGCCTGGACTTGGCGCTTCACGCCATTGTCTGATGGCGGCACTCGGCTCGCATGAAGCAGGACCACCGATGGGAGACGCCAAAGGGCGGACTAGCGGCGATGCCAAGAACCAGGGGCGGTCAGGGCGTCAAGGGCGAGGGCGTCGCCTTTCCGGTTCGCGGCTCCGTCGGCGATCCATCCAACGGTACGACCCTTCTTACTGGCCCTGCAGGCCTAGCACCGCAGGCGAATAGACCTCGCCAGCCACCCCATCGACAATTCGCGGGTGAAGCTCTGCACAGTCTGCGGTGTCGTCACCAGCCGCGCGGGTAGCCGCTGCACTCAGCACGCCCGCGAGTCCAACCGCAGCCGGCACAACGCTCTGTACAGCACGCGGGCCTGGCAACGACTCAGCGCCCGCGTGCTCCGCGCCTGGCGCGGCGAGCACGGGGACTGGTGCCCGGGCTACCAGCGCCCCGCCCACCGAGCCTCGGACCTGACCGTCGATCACATCGTGCCGCTCGCCGCTGGCGGTGCGCCGTTCGACATCGCCAACACCGCGGTGCTGTGCCGGTCGTGCAACTCGACGAAGGGCGCGTCCACCGGGGGCGGGGTAGCCCATAGGGGCACGGCGATCGCCGCTGACCTGCGCCTCCCGACTGTGTGCGCACGGCCGGGTTTCGCGAATTATCCCGGTCGCTGATCGGGGAACCGCCCAGGTTCGCCCGTGCGCGCCCACGTTGGCCCACGTGCCGCGATGAGCCGACGCACGGCCACCAGCGCCACCGCCCCGACCCCGACCCCCGCCTGGCGCAACCGGATCACCGGGTCCGGCGAGGAGGCCCCTGACCAGCTCCTCGCCAATCCGGCCAACTGGCGGATCCACCCAAAGGCACAGCAGGACGCGCTCTCCGGCGCGCTCGACCAGGTGGGCTGGGTCCAGCAGGTCCTCGTGAACCGGCGCTCGGGCTTCGTGGTCGACGGCCACGCCCGCGTCGCGCTGGCGCTGAGCCGCGCCGAGCCGACCGTGCCCGTCCTGTACGTCGACCTCGAGCCCGAGGAAGAGGCGCTCGTCCTCGCGCGAGACGCCGGCCGTGCCTAGCGCGCGGACGCGCCGGCCCGGCAGGGGTCGCCCGAGGGGCACGGGCCTGCTGACCGTGGCGAACGTCCGGGAGACGTACAAGGCCATCCGCGCTGAGCGGGGCCGCCAGCCGACTCAGGAAGAGCTCGCGTCGGCGCTGGACGTGGCCGTCCGCTCGCTCCAGCGCTTCCTGAAACGCCACGACATGGGCTGGCCCATCGGGGAATAGATGGCGCATTAGTGGCGCCTTCTTGTCGCCTTTGCACCGTTTATCTGTCGCCCTCGGCGGCCGTTCAATCGGGCCATGCCCGCTCTCACGATCCGCATCCCCGCTGACGCCCGATCGGCGCTCCAGGACCTCGCGCAGGCCGAGTGCCGCACACCGCGGGATCAGGCCGCGTTTCTCGTCATCGAGGGCCTCCGGGCTGCCGCGCTGACCGGGCGGCGCCGGCAGGACCGCTCGGTCTCCCCGCGCCCGACCAACGCGCCGGAGGTCAAGCCATGACCCGGCCTCGGGTCACGTGGACCGCTGACCGCGATGGCCAGGCCCACGCGGCGATCACCCGACGCCTGCGCACGCCCTGCGGCCGACGGCCGGTCGAGCCCCGCTTCGGGTGGCCCGAGACGATGCCCCGCTGCGCGGTCTGCCTTGCTGCGGTGGAGGAGGTGCTGCCCGCGAGACGACGGTAGCGGCCCAACCACCTCCCCCCGACACCGCAGAAGGAACCAGCAGCCATGACCGACGACATCATCACCATCAGCGCAGGCGCGCCGCCCAGCGACCTCACGCCCGGGGTGTACGAGGTCACGCTCCTCGACATCTCCGAGCCCCGCACGATCTACCCGCAGTCGGGGCCGAATGCGGGCAAGGAGGTCCAGCTCCGCGACTGGACCTTCGCCCTCGAGGACGGGACCGAGGTCACGGGCTCCGCGAGCACCGCGTCCGGGCCGAAGTCCAAGACGTTCGCCTGGCTGACGGCGCTCCTGGGCGGCACCCCGCCCGCGGTCGGGACGTCGTACCCGAAGTCCCAGCTCCTCGGCCGCGAGGCCTTGGCGACGATCGCGATCGACGAGGGCGGCTGGGCCAAGATCGCCAACCTCTCGGCTCGCCCGAAGGCACGGGCGGCGGCTCCTGTCGCCGCCCCGGTGTCGGCTCCCGCGCGACCGGCCGCAGCGCAGCCCGTCGCCCCCGACCAGCTTCCCTTCTAGCCGTGATGCCCGCTCCTGAGTCGGTCGTGACCGCCGCGCTCGAGCAGATCGAGCAGGGCTTCGCCGTGTTCGCCCTGCGGGCGGACGCGAAGGTGCCGGTGACGGAGCACGGCTTCAAGAACGCGACGACGCGCCCGGACTGGATCCGAAAGCAGCTCGAGGCCCCGGCCGCCGGGAACTACGGGCTCGTCTGGCCCGAGACCAGCCCCGAGCGCGTCGTCGTGTGGGACCTCGACGACGGCGGCGGTGCCGACCGCCCCTGGCGTGACCGGATGCTCGACCTCGTCGCGCGGCACGGGCCCCTCCCGGCCACCAAGATGACGACCACGCCCTCTGGCGGCCGCCACGCCTTCTACCGCTGGCCGGCCGACGTCCCGATCCCCGCGGGCGACGAGCTGTTCGGCTTCACGGTCCGCTGGCCGGGACGCGGGTACCTCGTCGGGCCCGGCAGCCGAATCGGCGACCGCGAGTACATCGCGGGTCCCGTGACCGAGATCGCGCCGCTCCCGGCCCGCTGGGTCGAGGCCGCGGTCGCCGAGCGGCCGGCGGTACGCGGCCAGGCGGCGGACCCCGGCGTCATCACGATCGCCGGCGGGTTCACGCTCCCGGAGCGGATCCCAAGCGGCCGGCGGTACGCGACCGTCCGCGACTACGTTGCCAGTCGCTACAACGCCGGCCTCGGGCTCGCCGAGCTGTGGGAGCTCGTTCGCACCCAGGTCGCCCCGCGGTTCGAGGTTGCGAAGACGGAGGCGGAGCTCCGCGCCGACTTCGACCGGGTGACGGCGAAGATCGGCGAGCGCCTCGGTGCGCCAGCCCACGCGCACGAGGTTCGCCGTGCTCCGGGGCCGGGGATGGACGCCGCCGACCTGCTGGGCATCGACCTGCCGCCCCTGCGTTGGATCGTCCCTGGCCTGATCCCCGAGGGAACGACGATCCTCGCCGCGCCGCCCAAGGTCGGCAAGAGCTGCCTCATCTACCAGGTGGCGGTCGAGGCGTCGATCGGGGGTGACCTGCTGGGCCGCCGCGTGGTGCCCGGGAGCGTGTTGTACCTGGCGCTTGAGGACGGCAAGCGTCGCGGCCAGGACCGGCTCCGCGCGGCGCTCGCCGGGCGGACGATGCCCCGCGGTCGCCTCGAGATCCGCTGGGATGCCCGGCAGATCGGAGCCGGTCTGGAAGAGGACATCGCCGACTGGCTCGACGCCCATGCGGACGCCGTCCTCGTCGCGATCGACACGCTGGGTAAGGTCCGGGGTGCGACCGACGGGCGGCGCAACGCCTACGAGGTCGACGTCGCGGCGATGGCGAGGCTCCAGGACCTGTTCCGCGACCGGAGCGTGGCACTGATCATCGTCCACCACGCCCGAAAGGAGTCGACCGACGACTTCCTCACGAGCGTGTCGGGCACCTACGGGATCACGGGGTCGGCCGACACGATCGTCGTCATCCGCCGCAAGCGCAACGAGGCGTTCGGCACGCTCCACGTCACGGGCCGCGACGTCGCCGACGAGGAGATCACCGCCCGGTTCGACGACCTGACCTGGACGGCAGCGCCAGGCGCCTTGTCCGCGGCGTCGTTCGAGCGGGCCGAGGTCTACCGCGTCATCGAGGCTCGCGGCCCGGTGTTCGCCAAGTCCATCGCCGACGAGCTCGGCATGGAGCGGACGTCGGTCCAGCACCTCGTCACCGGGCTGGTGCAGCAGGGCGCCGTGGCCCGGGTCAGGGGTGGCTACGTGGCAGCGGAGGTCGTCGTCGACACCGCGGAGCCCCTTTCTCTCCCCCTTCACTCCACTCACTCAAAGAGTGAAGAGAGAGGTGGGGGACACACGCCCGCGGGCACGCCCGCCCGCGAGGCCCGGTGCTCGACCTGTGGCCGGGTGGTCGAGCTCGATGGGGCGGGCCTGCTCCGAGCCCACTACCGCGACGCAGACCTCGCCCACGCCAAGTGGGATCGCGGCCCGTGCCCGGGTGGCGCACACGATCCTGCGGCCCCGGTCCTGCGTGTTATCCCCGCCGACCCGTCCGGCTGGGCCAACCCCTGCCACTGGTACCGCGACCACCAATCACGCCATCGCCAGACGCCGTCCGGGTGGACGTGCGACGCCTGCTACCCCGAGGAGGGACCCGCATGACCACCGCGACCGTGCCCGGACGCCGCAGCCCGGCAGCAACGAAGGCCGAGGGCGTCGTCCGCACCGCCCGCCACCTGTACTACTTCAACGGCTCGGGTCCCTGGCCCGGCGTCACGTCGATCACCCGGGTGCTCGACGCGCCGGCGCTCACCAACTGGAAGCTCGGCGAGGTTGCCCGGTCGGCGGTCGAGAACGCCGAGCGGCTGATCGAGGACCGCGAGGCCGGCAAGGTCGACGCGGCGGTGAAGTACCTCACGACGCTGTCGACGTCGGCCATGGACCGCGGCTCGCGCATCCACGGCAACATCGAGTCGATCCTGCGCCGCGAGCCGTTCACGCCCGACCCGCGCGACGCGGACGCGGTCGCCGGGGCCCGCGCCTGGCTGAACCAGCAGGCGAAGGGGCACGGTCTGCGGCCGCTCGAGGTCGAGGCGTTCCTGATCAACGAGACCCTCGGCTACGGCGGCACGCTCGACCTGATCGCCGAGCTCGACGGCGAGACCTGGCTGCTGGACTGGAAGACTGGCAAGTCGGTCGCCTGGCCGGACGGCCGGGTGTACGCCGACCACCGGCTCCAGCTGGCGGCCTATGCCAACGCCGGGTTCATCGCCCGGGTCGGCGACCCGGAGCGGCACCCGCTGCCCGAGGTGACCAGGTTCGGCATTGTCCACGTGACCGACGGCGGCACCCGGCTCTACGAGGCCGACGTCACCGAGCGCGACTGGATCGCCTTCCGGGCCTGCCTGAACCTGTGGGACTGGCAGAAGAACGGCGGCAAGGCGGCGTGACCACGATCCTCGCCATCGACCCGGGCTCCTTCCAGTCTGCCTGGCTGCAATACGACGGCACGAGGCCCGGAGCGTTCGGGATCACCGCCAACGAGGTCCTCGTCCGGGCGCTCCGGTCGGGTGGCTTGCCCGACGTCGTCGTCATCGAGAAGGTCGAGTCGTACGGGATGGCGGTCGGCGCGGAAGTGTTCGACACGATCTGGTGGGCGGGTCAGTTCGCCGAGGCCGTCCATCGGGTGCCGGTCGTCATGCTCCCGCGCCGGGCGGTGAAGCTCGCCCTGTGTGGCGACTCGCGAGCGAAGGACACCAACATCCGCCAGGCGCTCATCGACCACTTCGGCGGCTCGGCCGCGGTCGGCCGCAAGGCAGCGCCTGGCCCGCTGTACGGGATCAGCCGCGACGTCTGGTCGGCGCTCGCGATCGCGGTCACGTACACGACCCAGAGCTCGAACTGACCTGGCATGAGCGAGGAGGCGCGGCCGTCCGTAGAGCGTGATCCGCTCGTGGCCGCCCTCACCCGCTACGTCGAGGCGCTCCATCGCCGCTACCCCGAGGGCCCGGAGCAGCTGCGGCAGGAACGCTTGGCTGTGGCGCCGAACAGCGCGAAGGTGTCCGCGATGGTCATCCTCGAGAAGGACCCCGCGGCGTGAAGCGCCTGCCGCGCTCGCTCGACGACATCCGGGGCCTGCGCGTGGCCCGTTGGATCCGCGAGTCGACGGCCGGCCAGTACGACCGCTACGGCCCGGCCAGCCAGCGCGACCAGCAGGACCGCTTCATCGAGCGACACGGCCTCGTCGACACGGGGCTCGTCTACCAGGTCGCGCACAGCGGCCGCACCGTCTGGCGCTCGGCGACGATGGCCACGATGGTCGAGGACCTCCGATCGGGCCGGTTCGACCTCCTCCTCACCGGCTACTCAGACCGCTGGCAGCGCAACCTGCGCCGAACCCTCGAGCTGCTTGAGGACGAGCTGCACCCGAATGGCGTCGCCCTGGTGATGTGCGACCGGAAGATCCTCTCCTCCGACCCCTCCGACTGGGACGAGCTGATCTCCGAGGCAGCCGGGGCGGAGAAGTACAGCCGCCGCCTGTCCGAGCGCATCACCGAGGGCTACGCCGCGAAGTTCGACCAGGAGCGCGACCCGGGTGGCCATGCAGCACTCGGCTTCCGACGCCTTCCTGAGCCGCCGCACACCCTCGAGATCGATCCCGAGCGCATGCCGATCGCGGTCGGCCTGTTCGAGCGGTACGCCCTGGGCAACGTGAGCGCGATGCAGCTCGAGGCCGAGACAGGGCTCGCCGCCACACGGATCCGGATGATCCTGATGAACCCGCTGTACAACGGCTGGATCCGGCGGCACCGCGGCAGGGACGAGACGCGCCGCCCGGCACCTTGGCGGGCGGCGCCGCCCGTGTCAGACGAGCTGTGGGCCCGGGTGGAGGAGGTCCGACGCGCCAAGACCCGGGGTGGGGGACCCAAGAACTGGGACCGCGTCGACCTGCTCGGCGGCCTCCTCGTGTGCGTCTGCGGGCGGCAGCTCCGCAACGACGGCACCTTCGCCGACGGCCGCCACCGCAAGCACCACGCGAAGCCGTGTGAGGCCTGGGGCCGCAAGGCCCGCCTCGGGGACCAGACGTGGGAGGCGCCGGTGCTGGCCCAGGTCGCCGGCATCGCGCTCGACGACCGCACGATGGCATCGGTCGTCGCCGCCCTCGGGTCGAGCCAGCAGCCGGTCGCGATCGACCGGGCGCGGATCGACCGCCAGATCCGCGAGCTCGCGCTGGAGCACGCCGGCGGCCGGCTCGGTGACGACACCTACCTGACGCGCCTCAGGGCGCTGCGCGAGCAGCGGGACGCCGTCGTGGAGCGCACGGCCCAGGGCCTACCGGGCCACCGCGCGGTCGAGTGGCTCCGCGCCCTCGCCGAGTCCTTCCAGACCGCAGACGTACCGAAGGAGAAGGCAGACCTGATGCACGCCATCTATGAGCGGATCACGGTCGCGGGCCCCGAGATCGTGGGTGTCCGGCTGACCCAGGCGGCCTACGCGCACGGATTGGCGCTGGCTCTGCCCGAAAAGGTTGAAATGGCGCGCCCGACAGGACTCGAACCTGCGACCTTTGGGTCCGGAACCCAACGCTCTATCCACTGAGCTACAGGCGCGCGATCCGCCACGGCCGGGATCTGGTCCCTCGGCCCGCGCGGGTCAGCATCATACCCGGCTGCGGGCGTCGACCGGGTCAGCGGTCGGTCGGGAGATCCTCCAGGCCGATGTCCTCTTCGAGCGCCACTGCCGCCGGCTGCACGGGCGCAACGACTCCATGGCCGGCGGCGACCTCGTCCAGGTACGCCTTGATGGTGGGCACGCCAGTCAGGACGCGTTCGAAGTACTCGTTCACGGCGACCATCGCGTCCTCGCGCACGCCGCTGATGTCCTCGGCGCGCTCGCTGGCCTCGGCTCGCCGGCCCACGGTGTCGCGCAGGTGGAGTAGCCGCCGCACCATCTCCGCCTCCGCCCGCCCTTCCAGCGCCCCGATAGCGGACATGATCAGCTCGTCGATCTGGATGACGAGCGCGCCCGTCTCGAAGGCGTCCTCGGCATCGGCCGCCTCGTCCAGCGTGCGCAGGAGCGCGGCGACCTGGTAGAGCGCCGTCACCGGCTCGTCGAAGAGCTCCCGGATGTAGGCCGCCTCGGCATACCGGCCGGTCAGCCGGAAGATGTTGTACATCCGGCGCGCGGCCTTCCCGTAGTTGGGCTCCTTGACCGTGTACTTGTGGACCTCCTCGGTCAGCCGTTCGACGAATTCGGCCACGGAGTCCGCGCCCATGTCCTTGACCAGCTTGGAGAAGAGCGGGATCGAATCGGTCTCGAGGTAGACCTCCTGGAAGTACGGATCGAGGTAGCCGTCCAACGGGATGATCGTCCCGTCCGGGGCCTCCCAGGTGACGTCGAGCACGTTGGACGCGTTCGCCAGGCCTCGGCCGTCGGGGTCGGCGATGACCCAGTCGAGCTTGCACCAGCCCGGGTCGCGGGCCGCGTCGTCCCAGCCCAGGCTGGCTGCCGAGCCGTCTGGCCGCTCGAAGTCGATCTGGCCGAGCTCGACCTGCGCAGCCGTCCATGACACGGGCTTGCCGCGCTTGACCGGCGACCCGTCCAGGATCCCATCCTCCGGCCAGTTGCCGAACTTGACCTCCTGGAGCCGGTAGCCGTCGCCACGGATCGTGGCCAGCGCCTTGGCCCGGATCACGTCGGCCACGAGGTCGCAGGCTGCCTCGCGCGTGTCGGCGCGGATATGCACGCGCTCGAAGAAGTCGGCATCGGCGGGGAAGCGCTGGATCCGGCTCTGCGCTGCGGAGCCAGACAGAGCGAGTGCAGTCGTGACCTCCGGTGGCCGGTCCTCGAACCCGACGATGACGGCCATCCGCCGGAAGCGGTCGAGATCGGCTGCGTCGTGGTCGGCCATCGTGACCCGATGGCCGTAGACGCCGGAGTCCACATCGATCGTGACCGATCCGGTCGGGTCGGCGGACATCGCCGCGATCCAGCGCTCCGCTTCCTCGCGGTCGATCTCGACGCCCATCGAGGTCGCTGCCTCGAGGAGCCGGGCGGTCGCGTCCTCGCGGTCGGTCTCGGACTTCGCGGCGTGTTCAGAGTCGACCATGGCCTACCTCGCCGGCATCGTAGCCGTCGCCGAGGTCGATGTCGACCGCGTCGATCCGCGCTGGCGCCTCAGGAGATCAGTTTCGCGATGATGGTGTCGACGTCCGCCTTGGTCGGGACGACGATCAGCGTCGTCACCATCCCGAACATCCCGTCCGGTCCTTCGACGTGGGGCAGGATATGGCAGTGGAAGGCCCACACGCCGAGGCGGTCGGCGGTGATGATGCCGTCCCACCGCTCGCCCGGGTTGACCCCGATCGTGTCGGCCTTGAAGCCCGCGCTGCCGAGCGGGATCCCGTCGCGGGCGACCATGTCCATGGCGAACCCGTGACTGTGCCACGGGTGCATCATCATCCCCTCGTTCATGAACCGGATGAGGACCCGCTCGCCCTGGGCGGCGAGCACGGGGACGACGGCCGGGAAGCCGTGACCGTTGATCGTGAAGCCCCCGAGCGTGTCGTTGGAGATCCAGATGTACTCGCGGTCGTACGGCGCCTGCGGCGTCGGCGGGTCGACGATGAACGCCCCCAGCAGTCCGCGTCCGACCTGGTCCGTCGCATTGTGGTGGGAGTGGTACATCAGCGACCCGGGGTTCACGGCCGTGAACTCGTAGGTGTAGGTCTCGCCCGGGGCGAACGGCTTCTGGTTCACGAACGGGACGCCGTCCATGAAGAAGTCCTCGAACTCGACCCCGTGGAAATGGACCCCGGTCGTCTCCGGCAGATTGTTCTTGAAGTTCACCCGCAGCTTGTCGCCCTGGTTCGCCCGGATGGTCGGGCCGGGCCACTGCGCGTTGTAGCCGAGGGCCTTGACCGGCGGCAGCAGCTCGTCGATCCGCCAGTCCATCTCGTCGATGGTCAGGTCGAAGACCTTGACGTCGCCGTCGAGGGTCGGCTTGAGGGGCGCCAGTGCGTCCGTGAGGACAAGGTTGGGGACCTGGACGAAGGCCGGCTTCTGGGACAGCTCGGGATAGTTCTCCTCGGCGGCCAGGATGTCGCCCAGCTTGGCCGCCACCGGGGCGGGATAGATGGCCGGCAGCGCGGTCACGAGGTCGCCGAGATAGCGGCGGACGACCTTTCGCGCCGCGATGTCGTGAGCCGTCCAGCCGGGCGGGATCACGTCCGTGGAGGCGGATGCGGACGGGGCGGCGCTCGGCGCCGCCGACTGGTCCGCGCTTGGGGCGGCGCTTGCGGCCGGGGTCGCGGACGCCGCCGGGGCGGCGGACGGGATGCCTTCGGGCCCGAGCGTCCAGCCGGCGCGGGTGGCCGGCGTGCAGGCGGCGATACCGGCGGCGATCAGGCCTCCGCCCGCGAGTGCCGCACCTCGGAGGAAGCGACGACGGGTCAGGGACGGGTCGTCGAGGAGCGAGAGTTGCAGGTCATCCTGCGGCGGTGTATCCATGGGCGAACCCTAGCCGTTCGCCGGCCTTCGTGTCAGGTGACCAGCGGCCCGATTCCGACGGGCCTTCCGACGGGTCAGCCTCCCTGGGCGAAGAGCGACAGGAGCACGTCAACGTCGGTGGTGCCAACGACGCCCTGGTACTTGGCGCGCACGATCCCGTCGCCGTCGACCACGAAGATCCACGGCATCGACCCGACGCCCCACGGTGCCGCTCCGACCCCCCATGCCTCTGCCGGCACGGTCAGCCGCGGGTCCTGGAGCGTCCCCTCCAGGACGGGTTCGCTCGTGATCACGGTGAACCGGTACGGCTCGTGATGGATGAACGGGGTCGTCACCCATCGGTCCTGGAGGCGCTTGCCCAGCACGATCGCCGTGCCGCACACGTCCGTCACCTTGAACCGGTACGAGTCGACGATCAGGACGAACGGTTTCGCCGCCGCCAATGCGTCCACGGTGGACAACCGGGACAAGCGCGCGTCGGGCAAGGCGTCGGTCGTGACCCAGGTCAGGTCGCCACCGAAGTCGCCGGCCGTCGGGGTGCGGATGGTGGGTGCGGGTTCGCCCAGCGCGGCCGTGCCTCCCGGGTCGAGCGCGATGACGTCCAGTGGGCCAGCCCACACCTCGCCGGTGGAGGCTACAGCCGTGACCGCGACCCGCCACGGGCCTGGCGTGGGGATGTCCAGGGTGGCCACCCACGACACCTCGGCGATCCCCGGTGGCCGGACCGCGACGGCGGCGATCGACGCACCGACGGGCGAACCGTCGGCGCCGCTCAGCCGGGTCGTGACGGCGAGGGCGGGATCGTCCAGGCGGATGCCGCCGGCGTGGAGGTCGAAGATGACCGGACTCTGGCCGCCGGCCCACACCGAGGTGGAGATGATCGTCGGTCGAAGCGCCGTGGCCGGGCGCCCGCCGGGCGCGGCAGTCGCGCCGGCGCTCGCCGTGGGGGTCGCGGTGGGGTTGGGGGCGGGCGTCGGCGACACCGTCGTCGCGACCACGCGTCGGAGGACCTCGGTCATCGTCGGGACGTCAGTCCCGAACGGCAGGCGCGCCCGGAACTGCCCGGCGGCGTCGACCACGAAGACGTCCGCCGTATGCGACATGGAATAGGCGTCCGGATCCGCTTCCTCGACCCGGGCATAGCGGACGCCCCACGCGTCAGCGGTCGAGCGGATCTCAGCGGGCGTTCCCGTCGCGGCCGTGAAGCCGGCCGGCATGTACCGGACGAATTCGGAGAGCCAGGGGACGGTGTCGCGTTCCGGGTCGACGCTCACGAAGATCGCCTGTGCATTCCCGCCGTAGGCGTCGATCGTCTCGCCGACGGCGCCGATGGTCGTCGGGCAGACGTCGGGGCAGTGGGTGTAGCCGAAGAACACCAGCACGGGCACGCCGCGCAACCCGGCGAGGGAGATGGGCCCGCCGTCCGGTCCGGTGAGTTCCAGCGCCGGCGCCGGGCGGACGAAGAACTCGAGGTAGCCGTCGACCTTGAGACTCGCCTCGGCGGATGCGGTCGCCGCCGGACCCTCACCGGGCGCCACGGCAGCGGCCGACGCCGCCGGGCCGACCGGATCGGCGGCCCCGATCTCGGCCAGGCCGCGCACGACGATGAGGGCGATGAACGCGACCGCGAGCATGGCGGCCACGCGGGTCCCCCCGAACCGGTTCGTCGTGTCGTCGCGCCCGGTTGGCGCCGCCGCTCGTCCCGCCATGTCAGCCGGCGCGGACCGCCGCCTGTATGACGATATCGCCGGCCGTCTCGAACGTCAGCGTCAGCTCGACGGTACTGCCGACCGCAAGCTCCTCGGTCACGCCCATGAGCATCAGGTGGTAGCCGCCCGGCTCCAGTGTCACCGTGGAGCCTGCGGCGACCTCGATCTGCTCGACCGGCTGCATCCCCGTCATGCCGCTCGCGCCGGCCATCGTCTCGTGGATCTCGACCCGTTGGGCGACCGGCGAGCTGGCGGCGATGAGGGCGTCGTTCTCGGTCCCCCCGACGATCGTCAGGTAGCCGGCGGCCGGCAGGTCGGCACCCATCGGCGGGCGGACCCACGGATCCGACACGGTCGGTGTATGACCGACCGGCGCACTGCAGGCGCCGATGATGGCCATGGCGAGGACGAGCAGGATGGTTCCCGCCCCGGTGCGAGACGAACGCATACAGACCTCCAGCGATGATGGGCACCGTTCACCGTAACGGCCGGATCACATTCGGGTCC
Organism: uncultured Chloroflexia bacterium; assembly: GCA_963704935.1. GTDB lineage: Bacteria > Chloroflexota > Limnocylindria > Limnocylindrales > CSP1-4 > SPCO01. The sequence goes on along the minus strand of CAVPIF010000003.1, from coordinate 1,368,485 downwards.
CGGGCCATCCGGCCCGTTCTACGTGCGCCGTGGCACGTTTCGCGTCGGAGAAAGGTCGAAGCGGCTCCCGAAGGAGCCGCTTCGATGCTGTCCCGGTGAAGGAGTCCGTTTGACCGGACACTTCTGCCGCGCGTCAAGAGCATCTATCACGTCGGCTGCACCGACTACCCTGACCCTACCTACCCATGACCTTGACGCTGGGGCAGCTTGGCTGACGTAGCAGCGTCGATATCCTACCGTGGAGAGGGCCGTAATCCAAGGGTTTTGGCATACGGAACGGTGTAAATTCCTTAACCTTCCGCCGGATGCCCCTCGGATCCGTCGTCGTGGACCGTGATCGAGGTCATCGCGACTGGTTCGTTCGGCAGGTCGCGCGAGTCGCGTGGGGCGGACACGATCTGGTCGACGACGTCGAGGCCCTTGGTCACGAGACCAAACAGCGTGTAGTTCTTGGGCAGCTTGCCGGTCAGGTCGTCCGTGCAGATGAAGAACTGGCTGCCGTTGGTGTTGGGGCCGGAATTGGCCATCGCGAGCGAGCCGCGGAGATAGTCGCCCTTGACCGGCTCGTCCTCGAACTTGTAGCCCGGTCCGCCGGTGCCGACCCGCCCGCGCTCCAGCGCCGACTTGCGGCCGTACTGGCCGTCACCGCCCTGGATGACGAAGCCCGGGATGACCCGGTGGAAGACGACGTCGTCATAGAACCCCTTGCGGGCCAGATCGACGAAGTTGGCGGCCGCCTTCGGGGCGCTCTGGTCGTACAGCTCGACTTCGATGTCGCCGACCTCTGTGCTGATCGTGGCGCGGGTCATGAGCGTGGCTCCTTTCGTGGCGGGTTGACGGCCGGGTGGCCGGATGGCCGCCGGCTGCGGATCAGGGGTTCGTGACGGTGACGCTGGTCATCGGGACGGGATCGATCGCCGCGTTGTTCGGCTCCCCGCTGTTGGGCATGGCGGCGATGGCGTCGGCGGTGTCCATCCCGGACGTCACCGTGCCGATGATCTGGTACGTGTTGTAGTAGGCGAGCGCCTCGCCGGCCCGGTCATCGAGGACGACGAAGAACTGCGATCCCACCGAATCGGGCGCGGCGGTCCTGGCCATGGCGATGGTGCCCCGGCCGTACGTCGCCGTCACGGGCTCGTCCTTGATCGCGTAGCCGGGACCGCCGGAGCCGCTCCCGGTCGGATCGCCGCCCTGGATCACGAAGCCAGGGACGAGCCGGTGGAACACGACGCCGTCGTAATAGCCGCAAGCCGCGAGTGCGACGAAGTTGCCGGCCGCGATCGGGCTCAGGTCCGCTTCGATCTTCAGGACCAGCTGGCCGACATCCGTGGTGATCGTGACGGTCCGTGTCTCCCCGGCGGGAAGCGCCGAGGGTTGGCTCGTCGGGCAGGGGGCAGCCGCCTGGCCTGGATCAGCGGAGCCGGAGGCCTCCGGGCTGGTGCCCGCGGCCCCACAGGCTGCGAGGACGGCGGTGAGAGCCAAACCGGCCATCGGCGCGGCGAGACGACGGAGAACGAGGGTCATGCGGCGGCCTCCAGGGCGGCGGGAAGTTCGATGGCGCCGGAAAGGATCGCCTCTCCGAGGATGACGCCGGCCGCGCCGGTGTCGCGCAGGCGGCGCAGGCCGTCGAGGTCGCGGACCCCGCCGGCCACCAGGATCTCGGCATCGTACGTCCGAACGAGCGAACGGACCCGGTCGAGGTCCGGCTCCGTCCCGCCGTGGGTCAGGACCATGCGGCGGACGCCGGCCCCGACCAGCTCCTCGACGAGGCCGTCGACGGTGGGCGCCGTGGCGCGGCGCCAGGGAAAGGCCGCCAACCGCTCCGGCCGGACGTCCAGGCCCACTGCGAGCCAGTCGCCGGCGACCGCCAGGCAGGCCCGCAGGTCGTCGGGGCGATCGGCGATGGCGGTCGTGAGCACCACGCGCGTGGCGCCGGCCGCGAACGCGACGCGGATCGCGTCCGCATCGTCGACGCCGCCGGCAAGCTGGATCGGGACGGCGGTCCGTGCCGCGATGGCACCGACGGCGTCAAGGCTCACGGGCGCGCCGGCGCGGGCGCCGTCGAAGTCGACGAGGTGGATGAGCCGTGCGCCGTGGGCCACGAGTTGCTCCACGATCCGCTCCGGTCGATCCGTCGGAGCGCCGACGCCGGTCGACGCGCCCGGCCAGTAGACGATCCGTGATCGACCGCCGGCCAGGTCGATCGAAGGGATGACCTGCACGAAGTCAGCGCCCCTCGCCCGCGAGCAGGCGCCGGTGGAAGCTGACCGGGATCGATCCGTTGCGCAGCAACGTGTCGTGGAACACCTTGAGCGAGAAGTCGTCGCCGAGCCGGCGCTGCTCGTCCGCCCGGAGCTGGAGCAGGAGCGTCCGCCCCAGCAGGTACGACAGCGGATAGGTCGGGCGATACGTGTACCAGTGGACCTCCGCCAGGGCATTGGCTCGCTCGAAACCTGTGTGCTCCACCAGGAAGTCGGTGGCCTCCTCGACAGACAGCTCGCCGCGGTGCATCCGGACGTCGAGGATGATCCGGCACGCCCGCCAGATGGCGTCGGTATGCATGACCACCCGGAACCGCGCGTCGTCGTCGAAGCCGTGCTCGCGCATCATCAGCTCCGAGTACATCCCCCAACCCTCGACGAATTCGGGGGCGTCCGTCATCAGCCGCGTCAGCGACGGATGACGCCGGGCGACGTCGAGCTGGAGGTGGTGACCCGGGTAGGCCTCGTGGATGCTCGTGTTGCTGATCGACGCAAGGTTGTGCTCGCGCATCGCATTCGGGTCATGCCCGATGGCGGGCGTGACGACGTAGATGCCCTTGGGGTCGCGATCGAAGTTGGCCGGCGCGAAGTAGGCCGCGAACGGGAGGACGTTGCGCAGGTACTCCGGCGTCGGGATCACGTCGATCCGCTCGTCGTCGGGGATCGTGACGAGATCGTGCGCCAGCAGATGAGCCCGGGCCCGCAGCATGGCGTCACGGTAGGCCCGCAGGGCGGCGTCGAAGTCCGCCGGCTGGGTGGACTTGATCCGATCCACGACCTCCGACTCGGAGGCACCGGGATCGACGTCGCGCGCGGCCGCGACGCGGGCAGCCTTCTCCTCGGCCAGCCGCTCCCAGCCGAGGGCGAGGATGGCATCCGCATCGAGGCCGTCGAATGCCCGGTGCGCGACGATCGCGTCGTGCAGCTCGCGGCCGACCGGCCAGCGGTCCGTGCCGTCGGCGAGCGTTCCCTCGAGCCAGCTCCCGTACAGGTCGATGGCGACGTTGGCGGCAGCCACCGCCCGGTCCAGGCGCCGCCGCTCCGGGCCGGCCAGGACGCCCTCGGCAGTCGCGGAGATCTCGGCGAGGAAGGTGGGTAGCTCGCCCGCGGTCTCGAGCTCGATACCCTGCCACAGGCGGACCTGCGGGACGGTCGCCCGGGTCCGGGCCGCGTCGAGGTGACCGGGAACGTCCTCCAGCCGACCGGCGATCGACTCCAGGCGCTCCGCCAGGGGTGCGTGGTCGCGGGCGAAGAGCAGGAAGAGCCCGTCGCCGATGGTGTCGAGGGCCAGGGAACGGCGTTCCCAGATCCGGACCTCGTCCGCGTCCAGGATGTCGCGCCGGACGTTGTGCAGCTCCAGGTCCCGCTCGAAGCGGACGCCGCCGGACAGGGTGGCCGGGTCGATCTGCTCGACCTTCGTCAGGTGCTCGCGGTCAGCCGCGATCTCGACGAGGATCGCCTCAAGACCGCCGTCGCCGAGTTCGTCGTCATGCGCGTGGAGCCCGAGGGCCGTCCCCAGGACGGGGTTGGCAGCGACGGCCCGTCGCAGGCGCGCCTCGACAAGGTCGTAGAACACCTCGTCCGATGGCCCCGGCTCGGGCCCCGGCTCGGGGCGCGGTAGCGGGAGGACGGAGTGCGGGTCGAGCGCGCGGGTCACGGGGTCCAGTCTCCATGAAGGGTGGCCGGGTCCTGGGGGTCAGGCACTGACGCGTGCCGCTGGCGTCCGGCCGTCGGTCGTCAGCTCCCGATGCCGACCTGCTCGAGCGTCGCGGTCACGGGGCTCGTGTGGGCGAGCGCCTCCCGTGTGGCCGCGATGACCGTGTCGATATCGGCGGCCGTCACGTCATGGTGGGTGGCGGCTCGAACCTGCCCGTGCGCATATTCCACCATGAGCACGTTTCGTGCCCGGAGCGCGGCGATGAACTCGGCGCGGTCGCGATCCACCTTGAACAGCACGAAGTTCGTCGCGACGCGCGCCGGGTCCAGGGGACCGTCGGTCGGCTGCGCCACGCCGCCGGGGCTCCGGATCCCGTCCATGCCCGCCAGCGCCCCGGCCAGACGGCGGGCGTTGGCGTGGTCATCAGCCAGGCGGTCGATCATCCCGGCCGGACCGTCCTGGAGTGCCACGAGCCCGGCGGCCGCGAGGATCCCCGCCTGGCGCATCCCGCCGCCGACGAGCTTCCGCGCCCGGCGCGCCCGCCAGATGACGTCGCGCGACCCAGCCACGACCGAGCCGACCGGGCAGCCGAGGCCCTTGCTGAGACAGAAGGTCACCGTGTCGGCGGGATCGGCCAGATCGCGGGCGGTCACCCCGCCCGGCCGCTGCGCCACGACGGCGTTCCAGAAACGGGCCCCGTCGAGGTGCAGCGGGACGCCGCGGTCGTGGGCGATCGCCGCGACCTGGCGCGTGTAGCCCGGACTGAGCGGCTGGCCCATCGAGTGGGCGTGGGCGTTCTCCAGCGTGACGAGGCCGGTGATCGGCTCGTGCGGGTCCAGCGGGTCCCGGAAGGCCTCCTCGATGGCGGCCGGGTCCAGCGTCCCGTCCGGTCGATCATCCAGGGTCCGCAGGCTCGTCCCGACGACGACGGCATGACCGGCGGCTTCGTCGATCGTCAGGTGGTGCCAGCGGCCCGCGATCGTCTCCTGGCCGCGAGCCAGGTGAGCGAGCTGGGACACGAGGTTTCCCATCGTGCCGCTGGCCACGAAGAGTCCGGCCTCCTTGCCGAGGAGTTCGGCCGCGCGCTCCTCCAGGGCGATCACCGTCGGGTCGTCGCCGAACACGTCATCGCCGACATCCGCGGCGGCCATCGCCTCGCGCATCGCCGCCGTCGGGCGCGAGACGGTGTCGCTCCGCAGGTCGATCAGGCGCTCGGCGGGATCGTCGGCCATGGGCGGTGATTATAGGCGTCGGACAGCCCTGACCCGATGCCGGACCCGACGCCGGACCCGACGCCGGACCCGACGCCGGACCCGACGCCGGACCACCGGACAAGGCCCGCCGCCTCTGCTATAGTCCGGCCTCGCCACAACTGGACCCGTGGTGTAGCGGCCCAACATGCCAGCCTGTCACGCTGGAGATCGCCGGTTCGAATCCGGTCGGGTCCGCCATCAACGCATATTCCTACGCCCCGTCCGCCCGCCCGGACGGGGCGTTCTTCGTGCCCGGGACGCCGGTCTTCGGTGCCCGGGAGCCACCTCTGGCAGAATCCCGCGGTGAAGCGCCGCCCGCTCGCCGCCGTCGCCGGACTCATCGTGGTCGGTGCGCTGGCGTTCTCGTCGGGGGGACTGGCCGGCTTCGGGTCTCCCGGTGCATCCGTGTCGCCTGGTCCCGGTTCGACCGGCGTGGCATCGGTCCCGAGCCGCGCGCCCGTCGGCTCGTCGGCGACGATCTCCCCGACCGCGGCGCCGTCGATCTCCTCGGCGACCCCGACCCCGACCCCGACGGTCCTGTCCGTGGCCGATGTCCCGGTCGTGCCGGTCGCCCAGTTCCGCTCCACGCGCACCGCCACCAACGCCGACCAGGTCGCTGCGATCCTGCTCGGGACGAGCGAACGGTACGAGGCCCTCGAGCTCGTCGAAGCCGACGCGGACGCGATCCTCGGGTCACTCGGTCTGGCCGAGACCGCCGCCGACGCGGCCGCCGGCCGCCTCGTCCTGGCGCCCGATGCCGCGACGCTCATCAGCGATCTCGCCAAGCACCGCAAGCGTCTCGCCTTCCTGCGCGCGTCAGACGTGACGCCGGCGGTCCGGGCTCTCACCTGGGATGGCGTCGCCCTGTTCGGCAATCGATCGGGTGCGGGCCCTCGCCGACTGGCCGCTCGTGGTGGGCCTGGCGGGTGACGCGACCACCGATGCGTTCGAGCCCGAGACGACCTGGACGCTGTTCGCGGGCGGTGACATCCTCCTGGACCGCGGCGTCTACCAGACGGTCCGGGTCAAGGAGAAGGGCGTGGACTTCCCGTTCGACGGCGGGACGGCGGAGATCACCGGGCACTGCAAGGACTGCTCGCCGCTCGGCTGGGACACTCCGTACACCAAGCGAACGGGCAATGCCGGAGCCGTGCGCCGCGTGATCTCTGGCGCCGACCTCGCCATCGCGAACTTCGAGAACCCGGCGCCGGACAAGTTCCGCTGGCACACCTCGGGCACGGTCTTCTCCGCGGACCCCGGCATCATCGACGGGCTCGCGACGGCCGGCATCGACTACGTCGGGCTCGCCAACAACCACATCGGTGACGCCGGCAGGGCCGGCGTTCTCCAGACGATCAAGAACGTGACCAAGCGCGGGCTGGCCTACAGCGGGGCGGGCGAGGACGACGCCGCGGCGCGGGCTCCGGCGATGCTCGAGGTGAACGGCACCACCGTCGCGGTCCTCGCCTACGACGCGATCTACAAGCCATACCACGCCACGGCCTCGCGCATCGGCAGCGCCGCATTCACGGTCAAGAACGTGACGGCCGACGTCAAGGCGGCACGCAGGGCCGGCGCCGACGTCGTGATCGTCTTCCCGCACTGGGGTCGTGAGTACGCTTATGCGCCGACGACGACGCAGCGGACGCAGGCGCACGCGATCATCGATGCCGGCGCCGACATGATCATCGGCAACCACGCTCATTACGCGGCCGGCATGGAGGCCTACAAGGGCAAGCCGATCTGGTACGCCCTGGGCAACTTCGTGTTCGACCAGACCTGGTCCGAACCGACGATGTCGGGCGTCACCCTGGAGCTGACCTTCCGGGGTGCCGCGCTTGCGCAGGTCCGGATGCGGCCGCACATCATCCTCGACAAGGCCCAGCCGAACTTCCTGGACCCGGCGGGTTCCGGCAAGGTCGTACTCGGCGAGGTCTTCGACGCGTCGAAGGGTCTGCTGCCGTGGTGATCCGCGGCCAGGGCGGGCTCGCTCGGCGCCGGCGGCGGCGTCCGGCCTGATCCACGGCCGGATGTCGGTCGGGATTCCACCAAGGGTGGACGTTTCGGGCGTTCGCGCCCGCGATGATCGCGGACCGGCGCCGTCTTCGCGTGGGCGCACTCGGGGAGCATCGCCAGGTCGCCGTATGGCAGGCGTGGGCCAGGCCCTTGTGGCCGCCCGGCCCCAACGATCCACGGTGCCATCCCCCCGGATCGTCTCGTCTGACTGGAATCGGCGTCGACACGGGCGAGCACGGCAGGCTCAGGCACCCTCGCCGCGCCGCCTCTAGCCGCTCCCGCGGCTGCCCCCACGGCTGCCACCGCGGCCGCGCGCACCGCCGCGCCCGGTCAGGTCAGCCCAGGCCGGCGAACAGGTCCGTCTCGGGCAGGTCGGTCTCCACGGCCGACTCGCGGAGGATGTAGGCCTCGTTGAACCAAGCCTCCCGCCAGCCATCGAGGCCGAAGAGCAGGAACGTGCTCTCGCTGCTCATCTGGGTCGCGTGCTCGTGGATCGCCCGCCACTTGCGCTCGATCGGTTCCCCGGAGATGTCCACCCAGGTCGTGATCCGGTCATCCGGCACGAGCATCCGTGACATGAACGCCTCGAATTCGGCGACCTGCTCCTCCGTCGCGTCGTCCGGCAGCGACCAGAAGCTGGGCTTGCCCATGGCCTCGAGGGACTCGCGCATGGCGTGGCGGACGGACGCAGGCATCGCCTGCTCGTACAGCTTGGACGGCGTCCAGGGCGCCAGCCCGCCCGCCTCCGTCGACGGACCCGTGCCGCCGTGTTCGGGTGCGAGCTGCTGCGGATACCAGGCGGGGTCCCCGGCGCGCGGGAACGCCCGGACCGCCACATCATGGACGCGGATGTGGTCCGGATGCCCGTAGCCGCCGAAGTCGTTGTAGGTCGTGATGACGTCGGGCCGGTACCGCCGGATCATCCAGACCAGCCGGCCGGCGGCCTCGTCCAGGTCGGCCTGCCAGAACGACCGTGGATCGTGGTTCCCGGCGCGGCCCATCATGTCCGAGTCGTGGTAGCCGAGGTTCTCCCACTCGGTGACCCCGAGGTGGGCCATCGCCCGCTCCAGCTCCCCGGCGCGGAGTTCGCCCAGCCGGCGATGGTTGTCCGGCGTGTCCATGTCCGGGACGACGATCTCGCCCATCTCGCCGCGCGTCGCGGTCACGAGGACGACTCGCCGGCCCTCGGCGACCGCCTTGGCCATCGTCCCGCCGGTCCCGATCGTCTCGTCGTCGGGATGGGCATGGAATGTCATCAACGTCGGGACGTGGGCAGGGTTCGCAGCTTCGATCATGCGGCGGAATCCTAGCGCCTCATCGCCGACAGAGCCTGCCGACCGCCGACCGCGACCGTCGACCGTGCGCGTCATGCGTCCGTCACGCGTCCGGGGCACCATGGGGGCCATGACGCCGTCCCGACGCCTGCCCGCCCTGCTGTCCATCGCCCTGCTCGCGGCCGCCTGCTCGAGTGGAGGGGCCCTCCCGGACCCCGGCGAGCCCAGCCCCGGCAGTGCGGGAGGTCCGCCCGCCGCCTCCTCCGGCGCCCCGTCCGGCGCCGCCTCCGGCGCCGCGTCGGCCAGCACGGCTCCGTCGCCCGATGCCAACCCGACCGCGCCGGCGCCGGTCCTGGCACAGGCGTGGGCGACCGCGGAGCTGACCGACGTCGCCACCGGCGACTCGTTCACCCTGGCCGGCCTCGCCGGGCGAACGATCATCCTGGAGCCGATGGCGATCTGGTGCTCGACCTGCTTCGCGCAGCAGGGACATGTCTACGAGGCCCTCGCAGAGCTGGATCCCGACCGGGTCACGTACGTCCTCATCGACGTGGACGCCAGCGAAACCCCCGAAGCCCTCGGCGCCTATCGCGAGCGGCACGGGTTCACGGGCACCTACGCGGTGGCCACGCGCGACATGGCCCGCGCGCTGATCGAGGAATTCGGCGACCAGGTCGTCAATCCGCCGTCCGCTCCGATGGTCCTGATCGCCGCCGACGGGCGCGTGACCCTGGCGCCGTTCGGCCAGAAGTCGGCGACGGAGATCGTCGAGCTGGCGAGGCAGCACGGCGCCTGAGGCCTCGCGGCCCGGAACCCCGACATGGAAGGCCTCTGGCTCGCATTCACCCTGGGTGTCGGCAGCGCCGCCAGCCCGTGCCTGTTGCCGCTCTACCCGAGCTTCCTCGCCTACCTGAGCGCGAACACCGGGGCACTCGAGGGTCGTCGCGCCTCCGGCCTCCTGGGCCTGATCATCCTCGCCGGGGTCCTGACGACGATGCTCGTCGTGGCCGTCGTCCTGGTCATGGTCGCCGTGCCGATCGGGTCGGTGCTCGGGTACCTCATCCCGCTGGTGGACGGCCTGCTCATCGTCCTCGGCGTCCTGCTCCTCGCGGGTCGCAACCCGTTCGAGCGACTCCCCGGCGCCCAGGTGCCGATCGTCGCCAACCCGTACGGCCAGGCCTTCCTCTACGGCCTCATGCTGGGCCCGCTCGCCCTCCCTTGCGCCGGGGCGTTCGCCCTGTCGCTGATCGCCTACTCCGTCGGACTGGCCGACGTCCTGCCGCGCATCGTCACATTCCTGGCCTTCGGGCTCGGATTCGGGCTCCCGTTGGTGCTCCTGTCCCTGCTCGCGGGGGCGCGCCGCCAGCAGATCGTCCGGGCGATCACGCGCCACCACCGGGTGATCGAAACGGTCGGTGGCCTGCTGCTCGTGGGGGTCGGCCTGTACGACCTCGCCACGAACTGGGACAGCATCCTCCTGACTTTCGGGCTATGACCCGGCAGGACGTGCATCCGCGCACCGGTGCAGCCGCACACCGTGCGGGCGAGATCAGTACCTCCGGGTCACGCTGAGGCGGTGGGCTCGGGCCGCACCATCGGCCCATGATCCAGGACCTCGGCAAACGTCTCCGCGTCGTCCTCGACCGCCCGGCCCCGCCCGCCGACGGTCACACCGGCTCTTCGCCGGCTCGCCGCGGGACGCCGGCCGAGACCGAGCCCCCCGCGAGCAGCCCTCCCGAGGGGCTCGAAGTCGAGTTCGTCGCCTACGGCGAGGACTGCGTCCTGACCGGACAGGTCCGCCTCGGGGCAGAACGGGTGACCGATCTGCTCAACGCCCACGAGGAGTACCTGCTGGCCGACGTGCTGGTCGAGTCGATCGTCAGCGGTGAGGTCGTCGAGGTCAGCGAGGTCGTCGTGCCCCGCGATGAGATCCTGCTGGTCCACGCGACGGGCCCGCGTGGCAGCCAGCGGCAGCGCACGAGGACGCGCCTTCATCGCGTGGCCATGCAGGTCGGTCCCTACCACGTCCGCGGCTACCTGCACGCGAAGCCGGGTATCGACCCGATCCTCACGGTCCGGAGCGGACGCCCGATGGTCCCGCTCACCGAGGCCTCGATCGAGTTCGGCAGCGGTGACGACGCGCAGCTGCACCGGGCCCGCTCCCTCGTCGTGAACCGGGACCGGATCGAGTGGGTCGTCCCGGCCAGCGACGACGACGTGGACCTGCCGGAACTGCCGGTCAAGCCCGCGCAGGGTCGCTTGGTCAAGGACTTCACGGGCACCATGTTCGCGGAGCCGGAGTCCGAGACGAGCTGATCGGGCCGCCCCGGCCGGGATCCCCCGGTCGCGCCGGCACGGATCGCCCGGTCGCGCCGGCACGGATCTCCCGGCCGCGCCCGCGCTACGCTTCGCGGCATGTCCTCGCCCACCGCATCGCCCGGTCCCCTGGCGGGAGTCCGGGTCGTCGACCTCTCGGCCGTCCTTGCCGGCCCGTATTGCACGATGGTGCTGGCCGACCTCGGTGCAGACGTCGTGAAGGTCGAGCCACCGGAGGGCGATGCGACGCGCGGTTGGGGTCCGCCCTGGGTCGGCGACGTGGCTGCCGGCACGCGGACGGCCGCCTACTACCTCGCCGTGAACCGCAACAAGCGGTCACTGCGCCTGGACCTGCGATCGAGTCGCGGGCAAGAGGTCCTGCGTCGGGCGCTCAGCCGGGCCGACGTCCTCGTGGAGAACCTCCGGCCGGGTGGCCTGGCGCGGCTCGGTTTCGACGATGCGACCCTGGCGGCGATCGACCCCGACCTCGTCCATCTCGCGATCAGCGGCTACGGTCCGGACGGTCCGGCCGTGGATCGCCCGGGCTACGACTTCGTCATCCAGGCGGTCGGCGGGCTGATGTCCGTGACCGGCGATTCGGACGAGGACGGTGGTCACCCCACGAAGGTCGGGGTGGCGATCAGCGATGTCGTGACCGGCCTGTTCGGGGCGATCGGGATCCTGGCGGCGCTGCTCGCGCGCGATCGCGGGACCGCCGCGGGCCAAAGGGTCGACGTCTCGCTGCTCGCGTCCACCCTGGCCGTGCTCGTCAACCAGGCCCAGAACGCCTTCGCCACGGGGCAGGCCCCAGGCCGCCGCGGCAACGCCCACCCCAACATCGTCCCGTACGAGGCCTTCGCCACCGCCGACGGGCAGATCGCGATCGCCGTCGGCTCCGAACGCCAGTGGCCCCGGTTCTGCGACGCCATCGGCCTCCCGGCCCTGGCTGGCGACCCGCGCTTCGTGACCAACGGCGAGCGGGTGGAACATCGGATGGAGCTCCGCCCCATCGTGGCCGAACGACTCGCGACGCGGCCCACCGCGGACTGGCTGGCCATCCTGGAGGCCGCCCAGGTGCCGTGCGGCCCGATCACGGACATCGTCGCGGCCTTCGCCTCCCCGGAGGCGGCCGCGCGCCACATGGCGGTCGAGGTCGAGCACCCGGCCTTCGGGGCGTTGCGCCAGGTCGGCCTCCCGATCGAGCTGTCGGCGACCCCGGGCGCGGTCCGGACGCCGCCCCCGTTGCTCGGCGAGCACACGGACGAGATCCTCGCCGAACTTGGCTACGGGCCGGCGGAGGTCGAGGCGCTGCGCGTGGCCGGGACCGTCTGACGCGCCCTATAGCTCGCGACGGCGGTAGACGGCGAGCGCCACCGCCAGCGACGCCGCGACGAGGCCGAGCGTCGCCGCGACCGGCGTCCACAGGTCCGCCCCCAGCGCATCGATCGTCGAGCGGCCCGTGGCGAGAGCGGCTGCCGGACCAGCCAGGCCCGCCGGCGTCCAGTGGTCGAGACCCGGGATCGCGCCGACGATGGAGAGCGCCAGCAGTGCCACGAACCCGACGCCGGCGGCCCCGGCCGTGGACCCGGTGACGACCGAGGCGAGGAATGTCAGCGCGGCCCACGCGGCGAGGGCGAGCCAGGCGAGGGCGGCCATCGCCACCCAGCCTCCGACCGCGGGCGGCTCGAAAAGGACGGCGGTGTAGGCCCATCCCAGGCCGACGGCCGTGGCCACGGCCAGGGCCAGCAGCATCCCGATCGCGATCGTCTTGGCGGCCAGGAATGCGCCCCGGCCGACGGGACGGGCCAGGACGAAGGCCGCCGTCCCCCGTTCCGTCTCCGCTGCAACGGAACCCATCGCCAGGATGATGGCCGCCAGCGCCCCGAATTGTCCGAGGTTCTTCTGGACCTGGTCGACCGCGTCGTCGGCCGTCGGCGTCGGGATGGTGATCGAGCCCAGGGTCGGGCCGGCCGCCGCCTCGATGATCTCGGGCAGGAATCGGGCCAGCAGCGGCGACGACAGTCCGACCAGGGCGAACAGGCCGAGCACGACGGGCAGGCGGGACGTCCGCCACGATTCCAGGAGCTCCTTGCGGACCAGGACGGACAAGGCGCCCATCAGGACGCGGTCTCCGGCCGCCCGACCAGGCGCAGGAAGACATCCTCCAGCGACGGCCGGACCCGCTCGTAGCGGACCAGGGTCACGCCGGCGGCGACGACCAGCGGCAGGATTCCGGCAGCCGCGGCATCTTCATCGTCCACCCTGACGACGAGCGTGCCGGCCCGCTCGCGCACGTCGACCGACCACGGTGCCGCGGCCAGCGCGGTCCGCAGTGCCACGATGGCGTCATCCTGGCCCGCGAGGGTTTCGAGACGGAACGAGGCCGTCGCGTAGCGCGCCAGCAGGTCGTCCAGTGGAGACTCCTCCACGAGCCGGCCGCGATCAAGGATGCCGACCCGGTCGCAGATCCGTTCGACGTCGTCCAGGACATGGGTGGAGAAGACCACGGTCGCGCGGCCGCGCAGGCCGGCGATCAGCCCGAGCAGGTCGCGCCGGCCCTCCGGGTCGAGCGAGCTCACTGGTTCGTCGAGGATCAACAGATTCGGTTCGGCCACGAGCGCGGCGGCGATCCCGAGTCGCTGGCGCATCCCGCCGGAGTACCCGCCGATCCGGCGCCGTGCCGCCTCGGTCAGCCCGACCTGCCGCATGACCGTCGCCGTCCGGTCGCGCAGTCGCGGGCCGTCGAGACCGGCCAGCCGTCCGGCCAGCTCCACGAGTTCGGTCCCGCGCATCCATCCGTAGAACCTCGGCGCCTGGTCCAGGACACCGATCGTCCGGCGGATGGCGGGGTCGTCGGGCGTGACCTCGACGCCATCGATGGCGGCCGTCCCCGAGGTCGGGCGCGCCATGCCGGTCAGCATCCGGAGCGTCGTCGTCTTGCCGGCGCCGTTGGGACCCAGGAGGCCGAACACCGACCCCGGCGGGATGTCGAGCTCCAGGCCGTCGACGGCGAGCACGCCACCGTCCGGACCGCGGAACCGTTTGGTCAGGCCGCGACAGGCGACCCCCGCGGCGGTCGCCGAGGTCGTGCTGCCCGGTCGGCTCACTCCTCCTGCCGCCCCACGGCGAAGTAGAGGATCGGCCCGATCAGGTTGACGACGACGATGATCACGCCCCACATGAGCTTGCTGTCGCCGCGGACCCGCCGCTCCGGCCGGAGGAGGTCACGCAGGGCGAAGGCCAGCAGGCCGAGCTGGATCACCGCGATGGGCAGGACGAGCAGCAGGATCTGGGTCTCGGTCACGCGCCGCGCCGCTCCGGATCGGACTTGTAGACCTGGTACGACACGACGACGACCACCACCAGCATCAGGGCGATGCCGCCGAGCAGGACGGCGATCAGCGGGGTGCCGGAGACGCCGCCGAGGCCGAGGGCGGCGATGGCCAGGCCCTCCACCACGAACAGCCGTCCGCCGATCCGGTGCGTCTTCACCCAGGACAGGTCGCTGGCGAGGGTCCATGGGGTCCGGATCCCCATCATATAGTTGGGCCGGACCTTGGGCAGGTAGTTGCCGATGACCACGAACAGGCCGCCGGTCGCCGTCATGACGATCCTGGTCAGGTCCAGTTCCGCGCCGAGCGCGACCCCGACGGCCAGCAGGTGCAGGCCGCCGAGCAGGGCCACGACCCCGATCCAGACCGCCCGGTACGCGGTCGCGGACCGCTCCAGGTTGGCGCGACGGGGCTCGAACCGGGGGATGAACACGAACAGCACCGCGATCGCCGCGGCGATGGCCGGCATGAAGAAGAGCCCGAACGTCTTGTCGGCCCAGTCGTCCGGCTGCCCACTCGGACCCCAGTGGATGGGCACCAGCGCATCGTCGGGGAGCTGGACCCAGGCCCAGGCGCTGGCAAGCAGCATCGCGCCGATGACGGCGGCGCTCGCGTAGACCATCGGGCGAACGTTCAACGATCCTCTCCAGGGCCGATCCGGAAGGCGTCCAGGAGGGCGGCCATCGCCTCCTCGAGCACGGACAGGTTCAATCGATACGTGATGGTGGTGCCGTTGCGGTCGGCACTGATCAGGTCGGCGTCCCGCAGCACGGCGAAGTGACCGGACATCGTCGGCCACGCCTGGTCGAACTGCCCGGCCAGCTCTCCGGCCGTCATGTCGTGGTCGCGCAGGAGCGCGAGGACACGCCGGCGGGTCGGGTCGGCCAGGGCTCGGTAGATGCTGTTGATTAGGCAACTCCCTAATTACTGGATGAACGGTAGCCGCTGCGATGTCCGGCCGTCAATCCGGCCATGTGCGGGATCCCGGGGACTTGCGGCTTCCCATGCAGGCATGCACGGGACACGGTCGCTCCGCTGCCGGCCGCTGCTAGACTCGGGCCCGCCCGGCCGGGCGCTCGCATCTACCCCATCGACCCCTTGCAGCCAGGCCGACCGAAGCCACGGATGGAGGCCCACGACCGATGACCGACGACCGCGAGCGCTGGGCGCTGATCCTGGGAGCCTCCTCGGGGATGGGTGAGGCGACGGCCATCACGCTCGCGCAGGCCGGCTACAACATCTGCGGGATCCACCTGGACTTCCGGGCCGCGCTGGCCCACGTCGAGGAGGTCAAGGCCGCGATCGAGGCGACCGGAGCCCAGGCGCTGTACATCAACATGAATGCGGCGGATGACGAGAAGCGCACCGCCGCGCTGGCCGCGCTGCGGGAGCGATTCGAGCGCTCCGAAACCGCCGGCCGGCGGCCCTACGTTCGCGTCGTCATGCACTCGCTGGCCTTCGGGTCGCTGGTGCCCTTCCTCGCGGAGGACCCGAAGGCCGCGGTGGATCGCAAGAAGATGGAGATGACCCAGGACGTGATGGCCAACAGCCTCGTCTACTGGGTCCAGGACCTGTGGCGTGGCGGGTTCCTCGGCCAGGGCTCCAAGATCTACGCGATGACCTCGGAGGGGTCGACCCGGGTGGTGCCGTCGTACGGTGTCGTGTCGTCCGCCAAGGCCGCCCTCGAGTCGCACATCCGCCAGCTGGCGATGGAGCTCGCTCGCCACGGGACCGGCGCGACGGCCAACTGCATCCGCGCGGGAGTCACCGTGACCCCGGCCCTGCTGAAGATCCCGGAGGCGCAGACGATGATCGACATCACCCTGAAACGGAACCCGACCGGTCGGATGACGACGCCGCAGGACGTCGCCAACGCGATCCTCGCCCTCTCCGGCGACGGGACCGAGTTCATCAACGGCGACATCATCAGCGTCGACGGCGGCGAGTTCATCACCGGATCGTGACCGCGCTGCGCGCAGGCGGGCGCGTCATCGTCGTCGGCTCGGTCAACATCGACCTGGTCGTGACGACCGATCGATTGCCCGGTCCCGGCGAGACCGTGACCGGCGGCCGGTTCGCTCGACACCACGGCGGGAAGGGCGGCAACCAGGCGGTGGCCTCGGCGCGGCTGGGCGCGCGGACCATCTTCGTGGGTGCCGTCGGGGATGACGCGTTCGGCGCCGAAGCGCGGGCGGCTCTGGCGGCGGAGGGCATCGACGTCGCGGAGCTGGCGGTCATCGCCGACGCCGCGACCGGGGTGGCCCTGATCCTGGTCGACGCCGGCGGCGAGAACCTGATCTCGGTCGCGAGCGGCGCCAACGGGCTGGTCACCCCGGTCGCGGTCCGGTCCGCGCTGGTTCGCGTGGCGCCCGGGCCCGACGACGTCGTCCTGGTCGGGCACGAGATCCCGAGCGCCACCGTCGCCGCGGCCCTGGCGGCGGCGCGCAGCGCGGGTGCCACGACCATCCTCAATCCGGCGCCCGCCGACGGGCTGGACGGGGCCACCGTGACACTGGCGGACATCGTGACGCCGAATGCCGGTGAGGCGGAGATCCTGACCCGCGCCTGCGGGCCGCTCACCGACCTCGTCGGCGCGGTCCTGGTCAGCCGCGGCGCCGATGGGGCTCGACTGGAGGTCGACGGCGCCTCCACCGCGATCCACACGATCGTGGTCGAGGCGATCGACACGGTCGGCGCCGGCGACACCCTCAACGGGGCACTGGCCGCGGGCCTCGCGGAGGGACTCGATCTCGAGGTCGCCGCTCGACGGGCGGTCGCCGCCGCGAGCCTGGCGGTCACCCGAGCCGGTGCACGCGAGGGGATGCCGACCCTTGCCGAACTCGAGGCCGCGCTCACCGACTGACCCGAGCGGATGCGATGTGGGCCGCGGGATCCCGGACGGTCAGGCCTCGCCGGCCACCCAGATCGTGCGGACGCGCGCGGCCGGTGTCATCTCCAGCGCGCCGTCCTCCGCGACCCACCACGCCGCCAGGCCGCGCGCCCGCGCCAGTGCGGCGATGCCGTTGCGGCCGGCGACGAACAGGGCCTTGCTCCAGACCTCCGCCCAGGCCGGGTCCGCGCCCGCGACGGTGACGGCGACGAGGCCACCATCCGCCGGCTCACCCGTCGCCGGGTCGACGAGGTGGTGCCGGACGCGACCAGCCACCGTCCAGCGCAACCGCCGGATCGAGGAGGTCGCGACGGCGCCGTCGGCGATGGTCATGACGGCCACGGGGGGTTCGCCTCCGGAAGGGTCCTCCAAGCCGACGCTCCACGGACCGTCGTCCGGACCGGGTCCGTGCGCGGCGATGTCGCCGCCGGCATCGAGCAGGAACCGCTCGATGCCGGTCTGCCGCACCCGCTGGGCCGCCCACCGGACCGCCAGTCCCTTGCCGATCCCCCCGAGGTCGATCGGGTAGCCGAGCTGGAGGTGGTCGCGGTCGATGCGCCGCACGATCCGCTCCGGCGCCGCCAGCGCCGCCGTCGGGACCGGACCGCCAAGGTTGGCGCCGGCGTAGCCCCAGCCATCGAGCTGGCCGACCACCCGTGGGTCGAATTGTCCGTCCGTCAGTCGATGCGCGCGATCGGCGGCATGAACAGCGACCGCCAGACGTCGGTCGACCCGCATCGCGATGCCGCGCAGGCTTGCCCGGTTGAGCGCGGTGACCGCACTCGTCTCGCGGAACCGGGAGAGGGACGCTTCGCTCGACTCGAACTCGGCGATCACTTTCGACCACGCCCGCTTCGCCTGGCGAGCGCCCGTCGGGCCGACGTGGGTGAGCACGGTGAGCGACAGGCCGGACGCCATCGCTCGGCCCGCGAACCGATGCGCCTCGACCGCGGACCGGTCCTTCGTGGCCACGGGGCCAGCCTGGCTGCCTGCGACCCCGGTCGTCAACCCGATGCGCGGGTGGTCGCGTCCGTCTTGGGTGGGGCCGCCGCCGCCCTCGGTACGGAGCGGACCGCGGGCAGGCTGAACCGGGTCGGAAGCGAAGCGGCAGATTCCGTCAGGGCCGCGGCCCGCTCGGCAAGGGAATCCAGGCCGACCTCCGCGTCGGTCATGGCATCGCCTGCCGCACGGTAGCGTTCGGCCAGGCCGTCGTACCGTCGGAGGGCGGACTCGAGGGTGGCCTCCAGCCGGTCGTGATCGGCGGCCGCCGCGCCGGCGGCAGCCTGGTACGGGGCGCGAGCCTCGGCCAGCCCGGCGTCTGTCTCGGACTGCACGGCCGTCACGCCCGCCAGGGAGGCGGCGTACACGCCGGCAGACACCCCGACGAGCACGGCGATGTGCGGTGGCAGCCGCGGCGACCGACCCTCAGTCATCGCCCTTGTCCTCGTCGTCCTCGTCGTCCTCGTCTTCTTCGTGCCGGTCATCTCCGCTGGCCGAGCTGGCGGCGGGGGAGGCCGGTCGTGCGGCGGCCTTCGCGACCTGCGATGCGAGCGCCTTCTTGGCGGAGGCGATCGCCGCCTCCAGCTTCGTCAGCTTCTTGGACGCGGCCGCCAGCTGGGCCTCGAGGTCCGTGGCGTGCGCGGTGTCGTCCTCGATCCGGGTATGCGCGGCTGCCAGCGCCGCCTCCAGATCGCGAGCCCGGGCATCGAGCGCCGCGAGCTGCGCGGTGACGGCTTCCGACCGCGCCCGCTCATGCGCGATGCTGTCCTGCAGGCTGGCGACGGTCGCCGGGGCGACCGCCAGTGGGGCGGACGCGGCCGTCCAGGCGGACGCGGCACGGATGGAGCCGTAGCCCAAAGCCAGGACGGCGACCACTCCGACGGCCGTGAGGAGGCGGCGGATGGCGAGGCGATTCGTGGTCATCAGGCGTGGTCCTCCGAGCGTGAAGTGGAGAAGGTGGGTCGAGCGTGCTTCGCGGCCCAATAGCGATAGGCGCCGGCTGCCGTCACCGCGACGGCCATCCCGACGTAGGCGGTCTCGAGGGCCGTCGAGTCGGTCCCGGCGAGGATGCCGTGCAGCCAGCTGAAGGCGAAGATCACGAGCGCAAGGCGGTGCAGCGACAGCCACGCGCCACTCGGCAGGAGTTTCGTCCAGCGGGCCGTCACGGCCGTGATCAGGAAGGCATAGAGCGCCAGCGTCCCGAGCGCGACCGGCGAGCTGCGGTACTGCGACAGGCCTGGGATGAAGGCCGCGGCCGGGTCGATCCCCGACTTGGGGTCGACCAGCAGGCTGATGATGTGCGCCGCGAGGAAGGCCATCACGAAGACCCACAGGTGGTCGTGCCACGGGAAGATCCGCTTCGATAGCTTCCACGTGGCCTTGTTGTGCGGGTGGCTGAGGACCAGCCCGAACACGATCTGGGCGGTCAAGAGGACGAGGGCGGCCACGCCGGTGGCGCGCGCGGCGAGCCAGAAGCGCAGTTCCGCCTGGCGGTCCGTGGTGGGAGGCAGGATCTGGTCGGTCGCGTACACGAGGATGACGCCGAGCAAGGCCAGGAGGACCACGCTACCCCACAGCGTGAGGCGGAACGGCGGCTTCGGGCGGGTCGGCGCGCTGACAGACATGGATCCTCCGACGGCTGGCTGGTGCCTATATCGTCGAGGCCGCCCGTCGCCAGAAGGTTTCAGCGGCGGGGGCCGCCGTTGGTCATGCCAGGAGCGCCGAAGGTCCTCCACGACGGCGCGACAACCACCCGGTCCGAGGGCCAGCCACCAGCACCACCAGGAACAGCGCCGTCTGGACGAGCACGATGGTCGCGCCGCTTGCGACGTCCAGCCAGTACGACAGGTACAGGCCCGCGACGGACGCCCCGACAGCGAGCAGGACCGCGGTCGCCATCATCCGGCCGAATCGAACGGTCAGGAGCTGGGCGGTCGCGGCCGGGGTCACCAGCATCGCCACCACGAGGATGATCCCGATCGCCTGAAGACTGATCACGATCGTCAGGGCGACCAAGGCGAGGAACAGCATCTCGAGCCAGTCCGTCCGCAGGCCGGACGCCGCCGCGCCGAGCGGGTCGAACGTGCTGTACAGGAGTTCCTTCCACAGGACTGCGACCGTCGCCAGCACGAGGCCGCCCAGTATCGACAGGGCGACCAGGTCGTCGACGCTGGTCGAGAGCAGCTGCCCGAACAGGAAGCTGAACAGGTCCGCGACGTAGCCCTGGATCGTGCTGTACAGGAACACCCCGAGGGCGAACGTCCCCGCGAACAGGACGCCGATGGCAGTGTCGGTGCGGATCCGGGCGCGGCGGGTCACGACGCCGATCGCCAGCGACGTCCCGACCGCCGCGACCGCGGCGCCGAGGTAGTAGGGCACGCCCAGGATGAACGCGGCCACCACGCCCGGGAAGGCGGCGTGCGAGATCGCGTCACCGATGAACGCGATGCCCTTGAGCACGACGTACGTCCCCACCACCGCGCACACGACCCCGACTACTGCCGCCGCCAGCAGGGCCCGGACGAAGAACGCCGAGGCGAGCGGATCGAAGATCGCGTCCATCACGACCGCCCACCCTCGTGGAAGTGCTGTTCGCCGCCGGCCGGCTGGTCGTGATGGTGGGCGTCGTCGATGACCAGTGTCTTGCCGCCCAGGACCAGCAGGTGCCCGCCATACGTGCGGGCCAGGACATCAGGGTCCAGGACCAGCGACGAGGGACCGTGCGCCACGATCCGCCGGTTCACCGTCGCGACCTGCTGGAATCGCTGTGCCGCGCACGCGAGGTCGTGGGTCGTCGCGATGACGGTCTTCCCGGCGCGCGCCTCCGCTTCCAGGATGTCCATCAGGTCTTCCTGCGTGGTCGCGTCGACGCCGGTGACGGGCTCGTCGAGCAGGTATAGCTCCGGATCGGCGGCAAGCGCGCGGGCGAGGAAGACACGTCGCCGTTGGCCGCCCGACAGGCGGCCGATCTGGGTCGTCTCATGGTCGCTCATCCCGACCTTGGCCAGGGCATCGGCGGCGGCGCGCCGATCGACCCGGCCCGGACGGCGCCACGGCCCCAAGCCCGGGTATCGGCCCATCATGACCACGTCGCCGACCGTGACCGGGAACGCCCAGTCCACGAGCTCAGCCTGCGGGACGTACGCGACGCGCCGGGCATGCTTTCCCGGCTGGTCCCCCAGGATCTCGATCCGGCCACGCCAGGCCGGAAGGAGGCCGGCCATCAGCTTGAGGAGTGTGCTCTTGCCGGCACCGTTCGGTCCGACCACCGCCAGAAGCGTCCCCGGCTCGACCGCCAGGTCCACGTCCTCCACGGCCGCGCGATCGTCGTAGCCGACCGTGACACCAGACATCCAGACCGAGGCATGGTGTCGGACATGGTCGGCGTGGCGGACCGGATGCGCCTCAGGCGGTGGCGCCGCCGACGGCAGCGGCGCTGGGTGGGCTTGGACCTGATCGTCCGGGTCGGAGGTCATGGTCGGCGCATCGTACGCGTGCCTCAGCCGCCCAGGGCGCCGACCACGCGGTCGACGTCCCATCGGATCAGGCCCTCGTAGCTGTCGGCCGGCGAGTCGCCGAGCGAGTCGCTGTACAGGTCCGTGACGACCTCCACACCTGCCTCTGCGGCAACCGTTCTGACCAGATCCGGGTTGAACTGGGCCTCCCCGAACACCGCCTTGGCGCCTGAGGTGCGGATGGCGATGACCAGGCTGGCGATCTCGCCGGCGCTGGGATCCTGGCCGGGAGCGTCGACGATCGTCCCGACGACCGTCAGGCCATAGGCGGTCGCGAAGTAGGGGAATGCTTCATGAAACGACACGATCACCCGGTCGGACTCGGGGATGGCGCCGATCCGGGCGCGCACCCAGTCGTCCAGCGCGCCGAGTCGTCCCAGGTACGCCTCCTCCCTCATCCGATAGCCGTCCGCGCCATCGGGATCGAGGTCGACCAGCGTGTCGGCGATCCTCTCGACGTACCGCATGGCGTACGAGACGTCCAGCCACAGGTGCGGGTTGACGGCCGAGCCCTCGGACCCGTCGCCGCCGGTCAGGTACGTGACGCCGGGCAGGTCTTCCCCGAGGGCGACGACCGGTGCCGAAGTCCCGCTGTCGACGGCCATCTGCGCGAGCCAGTCGTCCAGACCGAGTCCGTTCATGATCACCAGGTCCGCATCGGCGACGGCACGAAGTCCCGAAGGGGTCGGGTCGAACGTGTGGACCTCGCCGCCCTTCGGGACGAGGCTGGTGACCATCACGGCATCGCCACCGACTTGGGTCACAAGATCGGCGAAGACCGTCGTCGCGGCGACGATGTGGATGATCCCATCCGGCGGGCTGGTCGATGGGCTGCCGCAGCTCGAGCCGGCGAGCGCGACCAGCGCGAGTACGAAGGCCGCGGCGCGGCCGTGAGGGTTCGATCGACGGGTGCGGCCGGGCATCGAGGACTTCACGACGGGGGCGGCTTCAGGCGTTCTGGCAGTCAGGGCAGAGCCCGAACAGCTCGAGACGATGATCGTCGATCCGGTAGCCGGTCCGACGGGCCACGTCGCGCACGACCGCCCGGAGGCCGGCGTCATCGACGTCGCGGCTGCGCCCGCATCGCTTGCAGACGACATGGTGGTGGTGGACGCCCTCGCACGCCAGGTAGGCGTGCTCGCCGTTCGGCAGGTCGATCCGCTCGACGACGCCGAGTTCGGACAGCACCTCGAGTGTGCGGAAGACCGTCGCCCGACCCACGCCCAGCTCGCGACCGCGGGCCTCCGCGACGAGATCGGCGGCAGTGAAATGTCCGGCCTGACCCGCGATGAGGTGCGCCACGTCGCGGCGGGGCTCGGTCAGCCGGTGGCCGGCCTGTCCGAGAGCGGCGAGGAAGGGAGTGGCGTCGACCATGCCGCGAGCCTATCATCGGCGCCTGGTCTTGTCGAGACTGAGTCTCAATTAGCCGGAGCGCTGCCCATCGTCACGAAGCCGACCCGGGCTGCCACCGCGAACAGCGCGAGGGCGGCGGCCAGGCTGATCGCCGCGACGGCGATGCCGGCCGTCGCGAGGCTCGTGTCGCCGAACCCGACACCGATGGTCGCGAGGGCCGTCCCGCCGTTGAGGGAGGCGATCCGAACCGCCGCGACACGACCCAGGATGGCGCGCTGTCGGGCGTGCGAAGTCGGGTCCCCTGGGCCGATCGCCGGCAGGAGATGGGTCCATGCCCCCACGAGGACCTGACCGAACCAGCCGAACGCAAGCGCCGACCCGACCAGGCCGACATCCCAGGCCAAAGGGTCCGCCCCGGAGACCAGGGACCGCCCGCCGGCGATGCCGAGTGCGACGACCAGCCACGCCGGGGCCAGAAGCAGGCTCCACGCGCTCATCCGGTGCCAGGCGGGATCGGTCGTCCAGCGGCCCCGGTCCCGCTGCACGACGATCGCGTGCGCCACGAGAGCCAGACCACCGGCGATCGACACGGTGGCCCCGGCTTGCGCCACCAGATCGAGTTCCTGTCCGATCCCGACCGCGATCGTCGGCGCGCCGAGGGCGAGCCCGACGACCGCGACCCGCGCGGTGGAGCGAGGCCGGATCCGCGCCCCGGCCACGGTCGGCGCCAGGTGGATCAGCGTTGCGGCCACCACCAGCGACAGTGCGCCAACGACGTTCAACCACGCATGGGCGGGCTTCAGGTGGACCCACCGCTCGACGATCGGCTCCGCACCGGCGAGGAAGCCGGTCGCGAGCGCGACTCCTGCCGCGACGCAGGCCAGCGCGACCCCGTAGGCCCGGGTGACCAGCGGGCGGCGCGGCCCCAGCGCGGACCCGAGTGGCGCGAATGTCGCGACGGCGACCGCCGCCAGGCCGGCGAGGTAGGCGAGCCCACCACTGACGGCGAGGGTGGGAGCGCCGGTCGCGACGCCGCCGCTGACGAGCAGGGCGCCGCCGGCGATACCGGCGATGCCGAGGATCCTGGGCGAGCGACCGGCCGGAGGCGCGACCGACAGCGCCGCCGTGAAGAACGGCAGCAAGCTGGCAACAGCCGTGGCCGCCGACCCGGCGAGGGCCAGGTGCAGCGGCAACCACGCGCCCACCCGGACGGTGGCGGGCAATCCGAGGGAGAGCAGCGCCAGCCCGAGCAGCACGGCCGCCACGGCCAGCCCGCCGAACGTGATCCGCCGGTCGTCCGTGCGCGAGATCAGGCGGGGCCTGGCGTGCCTGGCCCCGCCTGCGACCGGTCCGATCGAGATCAGGGCGGCCGGGCCGGTGTCCCGACCGCCTTCGCTCCGGTCAGTTGGTCGGATCGCCGTCACCCGCCTGGACGAGGCCGAGCGCGCCGCGCCCGACGAAGTTGAAGGCGTGGGTGACGACCGGGTACAGTCCGTCTTCGGCCGTCGTGAACTCGATGATGGCGCCCTGGGCCGGGGACAGGTCGACCGCTTGTGCGCCCCAGTTCCCGGCATTCCCCTGGCGCAGGAAGACGCCTTCCTTGATGACGGTGTTGAAGATCGTGCCCACGATGTGGAACGAGCTGTCGATGCTGGGTCCCGCGTTCAGCACGAACATGCGGACCGACTCACCGGTCCCGACGGCCAGTGGCGCGTCGCGATACTGGTTGGCGACGCCGTTGAAGACCACGAAGTCGGGGGCCGGGGCGGCCGCCGCCGCCTTGGCGAGATCGGTCTCCTTGCCCTGCGGGCCCAGGTACCACTCGCTCTGCACCAGGGCGAATTCGTTGTCGACCTCGGGCAGGCCCTCCTTCGGCTCGACGATGACCATCCCGTACATCCCGTTGGCGATGTGGTGGAGCGTCGGCGAGGTGCCGCAGTGGTACATCCAGACGCCCGCGTAGTCGGCCGTCCACTCGTACAGCAGCTCTTCACCGGGAGCGATGGACCGCATCTCGTCATTCCAGGCGACCTGGCTGGCGTGGAAGTCGATGGAGTGGGACAGCTGGTTCTCGATGGGGTTCTTGAGGTGGACACGGATCGTGTCGCCGACCTTGACCCGGATGACCGGCCCCGGCACCGTCCCGCCGAAGGTCCAGACCTTCTGGACGAAGCCCTCACCGACCGTCATCTCCTGCTCGGTCATGACGAGGTCGATGTCGTGGACCTCGCCGGGGAGCCGGGCCGGCGCCTTCGCGTCATAGGTGACCGGCGCAGGCGCGTTCGGGTCGGGCTGGACGTCGGTCGTGGGGGCCGGGCCGCCATGATCGTTCGGATCCGGGCTGGCCGCCGCGGTGCCGCCGGTGACGGCCACCTTGCCAGTCATGCCGGCCGCTTCGTGGCCGGGGATCGAGCAGATGAACGCGATGCCCTCGGCCGGGATGTCGACTTCCACCGTGACCGACTCGCCTGCCGCGGCGACGGTCGGCTGGCCGCCCGCGAACGCGATGTCGTGCGGGATCTGCCCGGTGTTCTTGAGCGTCACCGCGTAGCGACCGGGTTCGGCCACCGACAGTTCCGCGGGCGTGAACCCGAGATCGAACGCCTCGACCTCCAGCGTGCCGAGGACCTCGGTCGAGACGGGCGCGGCGCTCGCCGGCGCGGAGGGCGCCGCGGCGCCCGGTGAGGATTCCGGGGCATAGGTCCAGGTGGTCGCCGCGCTGTTGGCGCAGGCCGCGACCACGAGCAGGACGGTGGCCAGGAGAGGAAGGATTCTGCCGCGCATCGAGTCGCCTCCGGAGGGTCGGTGTAAACAGGTACCGCGATGGTACGTGAATGCTCGCCCGTCACCGGGTCGGGCGCCACGGGCCGGATGGCCCGTCGTGGGCGGGCCGGTCGGCAGGAGTGCAACGGGGTCCCGAGTGGGTCCCAGCTTACCCTCCGGACGACCGGCGCCGTGGTGGCCCGACGTCGGCGAGCGTCGCCCCGGCCAGGCGGTCCTGCAACGCGGTGCGCGCCTGCTCGAATGTCTCATGAACGGCGCATCGCCCGTCCGCGCCGCACGGGATCCCGCGCAACACGCACCTTCGGGCATCGTCCTCCGGCTCGACCGCGGCGATCACGTCGTACAGGGTGATCGTGTTGGCGGGGCGGGCCAGGCGATACCCACCGGTCCGACCTGTTCGTGCCTCGACGAGACCGGCGCGCGCCAGCTCGCGCAGCACGCGCGGGAGGAAGCGCGCCGGGATCGACATGTCTGACGCGATCCGCGTCGCGCTCTGCCACGGCTTGGTGTCGTCGAAGGACAAGGACAGCATGGCGCGCACGGCATAGTCGCCGCGACGCGTGAGTTCCAGACGCATGCTCACAGTATCCCGCCACCCGGCGGTTCGGCGCGCCGACGGTACGGTCGCCCGCGGGACCATCGTCCGGCTACGCCGCCGCCCCGTGCGGCATCAGACTCCTCGATACGAGACCGGGTGATCCGGCCACGAGGAGCACGATGACGATCGACGCGGTGCACGGCAGGCCGGCCCGGGCCAACCGGCGTGGGCAGCACGATTCGTTCCCGATCGGTGAAACCGATGACAACATCCTGGACTGCCCGGTCTGCGCCCGGCCCATCGTGGCCGGCACGCGGAGGTGCCCAGGTTGCTCCACGCGGCTCCTGATCGGCGTCAAGGCCACGATGGCCGCCTTCTTCATCGCGTCCGGCCTGATCGCCGGCATGGTCCTGGGCGGTGGGGTCATGGCGGCCATTTCGCTCGTGGCCTGGCCGTCGCTGTATGTGGCGATGGAGCCGGCTGCCGCGGTGACGCCGAGCGATGCACCGGTGGCCAGCGGCCTGGTGCCGGCCGCTGGTCAGGCCGTGCCGGCTGCCGCACTGACGGCCCTCAGTCAGTCCACCCTGCTCAACCAGCGTCTCACTGACGATGCCGCGAGGCTGCGGGCCGCGATCAAGCCGTCCAAGCCGTCCACCGCGGAGATCGCGAGGATCCTTCGCGCGATGGCATCGAACGCCGCGTTCGGCGACCGGATCGCGCCGAGCGTCGCCGCGTGGCCTGACGGCACGGCCGTCTCCAGCATCCTGATCAACCTGTACGCCCGGGTCGGCGACACGGCTCGCGCCGGTCTCGCAGCCTCGCTCAACAACACGAAGGCCTACGTCAAGGCGGCTCGCGCGATGCTGGTCGTCCTGGACGGCCTTGAGGTGGCCGATTCGTCGGCACGCGCGCTGGCCGCCACGGTCGACGTCGAGTTGCCGGGGCCGCCGGCCGCGCCCGCCTCGGAGGCGCCCTGATCGGGCGTCACGGGCGCGCCATCGACGGCGCGTAGCCGGTCAGTTCCACGTAGGCCTGGCCACCGAACGCGGCGGTTCCGCGGGTCGCGCGGACCTGCTGCGACCCCTCCCAGTACACGACCCCGGTCGTCGCCCGCGTGTCGAGCTCCTGTGCGGCGACCGTGGGCCGAAGGTCGACGACGAGGTCGTCCGACGGGATGCCGATCGTCCAGCCGGCCGGGTAGTCGGCCCCTGTGGCCGGGCTGACCCAACGATCGGTGACCTCCACCGAGAAGGCGTCGCGCTCCAGGTGCCGGGCCGAGCCGTCGGCGGCCACGATCGTCCCATACACGAGCGGGTAGCTGCCGTCGGCGTCGCGGACCAGGGAGACGGTCAGGTCCGTCCCGTCGTCCAGGTTGACCGCGAACCAGTCCCAGCCGCCGCCGCCCACGCTGATGAAGTCGCCCCACTGGTGGTCGAACCAGGCCGTCCCGGTCACGTCCAGCGTCATCCCGTCCAGCCGGACGTCGCCGGTCGCGTCCATGGCCGTGCGCGAGTAGTAATAGGAACCACCGGCAGGTCCGAAGTCGATCCAGCCATCCAGATCGTGGAGCACCGGCGCCTTGCGGGCCCGGAGGTCGAGAGTCAGCCCGAGCCCGGCCGGGGTGCCCGCCGCGGCGGCTTCGCCGGGTGCGAGGTCCGCCTCGAGCCGGTCGCGGCCGGCGGATCCGCGCATCGACCATGCGGGGCGACCGAACGTGGCGGGGTCTGTCGGGTCGATGCCCGTCAGCGCGAGATCGAAACCGGTCGGGACCCCGTCGGCGTCGCGTGGCGAACGATCGACGTCGTCGCCGACCCCGAGTCGCTGCGCGTACAGGAACCGACCTCCGGTCTCGTCCGTGACAGCGAGATGCGAAGCCCACGTGGTCGGGAAGGCGCCACGCTCCGCCCGGAAGATGACGTACTCGAACCCGAGATCCCGGGTCACACCTGCGTCATCCGTGCCGGACAGGTGGCCGGTGTAGTACCACCATTCGGTCAGGCGGTCGTGCGGCCCGTCGTCCCGTGGCAGGACCACGGGGAGTGGATCGGCGATGGCGACCGGCGGAGCCGTCGCCGGGCGGGCGGACGACCGGGGTGCGGTCGGGTTGGCGAGGATCGGCGCGCCAGCCGTGGTGCACGCGCCGAGGAGGAGGGCGGCCGTGAGCGACGTGACGACGGCCGTTCGGACCGGGCGGAGCGCGATCGTTCGGCGGTGGGACATGGTCGTCATCGGAGTGACGCCTCCACGTCGGCCTCGGACGCCGGCAGGCGGTTGCCGACGAACCGCTCCAGGGTGGCCGGCATCCACCAGTTCCATCGGCCGAGCAGGCGCATCGTCGCCGGCACGAGCAGCGCTCGGACGACGGTCGCATCGAGGGCGACCGCGATGGCGACGCCGAGCCCCAGCGCCTTGATCAGGACGATGTCGGCGAATGCGAACGACCCGGCGACGACCACGACGATCAGGGCGGCGCTCGTGACGATCCGGCCACTCCGCTCCAGGCCGCGGGCCACGGCCTCGGCGTTGTCGCCGGTCCGGTCCCACGCCTCCTTCATGCGCGACAGCAGGAAGACCTCGTAGTCCATCGACAGGCCGAACAGGACGCAGAAGAGGATGACCGGCAGGGTCGTCTCCACGAACCCGAGCGGCTGGAAGCCGAGCAGGGCCGACAGGTTGCCGTCCTGGAAGATCCAGACGAGGGCGCCGAAGCTGGCGGTCAGCGACAGGCTGTTCATGATCAGCGCCTTGGCCGGCAGCACGACGGAGCGGAGCAGCACGAACAGGACCAGGTAGGTGGTCACGACGATGAATGCCGCCGTCCGCGGGAAGTCGGCGGCGACCCGGTCGACGACGTCCGTGACGTCGGCTGCCCCACCGCCCACCAGGACCGTGACCCCGGCCGGCGGGGACAGTGGCCCGGCCATCGCGCGCAGGTCCGCGACGAGCGACCGTCCCTCCTCGCGGTTCGGACCGAACGGCGTGAAGATCGTGAACGCCGTCAGGTCACGCCGGGTGGTCGCCGCCAGCCCGGTGGCCACGAACCGGTCCCTCGGCCCGTTCGGGTCGCCGTACAGGAGCTGGTACTGGGCGAGGGTCATCCGCGGATCGACGTCCACCAGGCTCTCGACCCGGCCGACCCGCGGGTCGGTCCCAAGACGACGCGAGTAGTCGTAGAGCCGGGCGACGTTCTCGGGGGTGGTCGCGTCACCATCCGTCCGGATGGCGAGCGTGATCGGGGCGAACTCGCCCTCACCGAATTCCGTGCGCAGTCGGTCGAACGCCTGGCGTGACGGCACGTGCGCGGGGAGGATGCTGGAGTCCGGGGCGTTGAACCGGACGTGGGCGAACGGCGAACCGAGCACGACGAGCACCGCCAGGGTCGGCACCAGCACGGCGAACGGTCGTCGCATGACCCGGCGGGCGAGCCTGGCCCACGGCCCGTCGTTGCCGGGCGCGACCGCGACGCGTCGGACGGCGAACCGGTCCAGCCGTGGTCCGATGAGCGTCAGCAGTGCCGGCAGGAGCGTGAGGGCGGCGGCGACCGCGAGGCCGACGACGATCGCGCCCGCGATCCCGACCGAGCGCAGGATCATGAACTCGAACAGCACGAGACCGAGCAGACCCAGCAGGACCGTCAGTCCACTGAAGAACACGGCCCGTCCCGCAGTCGCGACGGTGATCCGGACCGCATCCTCGACCCGGTCGGGGGCGTCCGTCGGTCGCTTCGCCAGCTCCTCGCGGAACCGGCTCGTCATCAACAGGGAGTAGTCGACGCCCAGGCCGAGGCCCAGGAGGGTCGCCAGGTTCAGCACGAAGATGCTCATCGGGGTCAGCGAGGCGACGACGAAGATGGCCGCGAGGGCGACCACGACGGAGGTGCCGCCGACCACCAACGGCAGCCCGGCGGCGACGACCGATCCGAAGACCAGGAGCAGCGCCAGCGCGGCGAGCGGCAGGGAGATGAGCTCGCTGCGTTGCAGGTCCCGTTCGCTGACGGCCTGCACGTCGCCGTAGAACGCCGGGCCACCGGCAAGCTCCACGCGCAGCCCTGGCGCTTCGCGCAACCGCTCGCGCAGGATCGGTACCGCCTCCGGGGAGGCATCGGGCGCAAGGTCCAACAGCACGATGTCGTAGGCGGTGTGGCCGTCGGCCGAGACCTGGCGCGGCTGGAGGAGATGCGAGACGACGCCGGCGACGTGCGGGGCACTCGCGACGTCCCGCATCGCCGCCGCTGCGGCCAGTTCGAAACCCGGGGTTCCCGCGACGAGGTCATCGCTGGAGAACACCACCACGAGCGCGGACGGCGGCGCCCCGAGGCCGTCCTCGAGAACGGCCTTCGCCCGGGCGGATTCGAGGTCGTCGAGGATGAACCCACCGGCGCGACAGCGCTCCGGGGACCTGGGGCGCGAGGGGTACCGCGAGGGCGAGGAGGAGCGCCCAGCCGCCGACGACGAGTCGGGCATGGTGCACGGCGAGACGGCCGAGTCGATCGAAGGGGTTCACGTCAGGAGGTTCGGGTCCGAGCGTCACGCGGCTGGTCGGCCGGGCGGCTGCGCGGCCGCGCGGTCATCGTAGCGGTCGTGCCACCGATTCGGCCGGAGACACCGGGTGGACGGACCTCGTCGCGTGCTAGCATCTCGGCGTTCGGCCATCGGCGACCCAGGAGACGCTCGACCGTGAACCTGCTTCTCGCGCCCTTCAGCAGCATGCCGGAGTCGCTCGTCGCATTCGCGATCTCCGCCGGGGTCGTGATCGTGATGCTCGGGGTCGTCCTGAAGTCCGCCCTGGCGACCGAGGGCGGCCGCCGTTGGGTCCGCCTCGTGACGAACGTGAACGCCAAGTTCCTGTTCACGTTCCTGTTCATCGGCTGGGCCGTCTTCTTCGGAGTCGTGCTCCAGTTGGTCCCGCACGTGGGCGCCAGTTCCCCGTACGGTGCCCTGGGGCTGATCGCGCTGTTCTCCGGTTTCTTCATCATGATGGGCCTGCTCTGGGCGGTCATCGGGGAGTAGGCGGCCAAGGATCCCCCGTTGCCCATCGGCCCCGGCATCCGCCGGGGCCGTCTGATTCCGGCGCCGCGGCGCTGGACCCGGGCGCGACCCGGCGCTATCATGCGCGGACTTGCAGGGTGCATACTTTCTATGCAACCCACTGACCTCCGACCGCGGCCGCCGAGACGGGAGATCGAACGCGTGGATAGCCAGGAGATCAAGACCGCCGTCGCTCACCAGGACGCGACCCGCGCTCTCGCCGAGGCTCCGTTCGTGAACCTCGCGGACCCGGCCCTGGCGCTCGGTCCGGACGGCCGCCCCGCCGCGAGCCGACGGGCTCGGATCTACGAGGACGTTCCCGACGCGCAGTGGAACGACTGGCGCTGGCAGCTCTCCAACCGGGTCAACGACCTCGACGAGATCGAGAAGATCCTGAACCTGACGCCGGAGGAGCGCGAAGGCTTGTCCGCGCCGGACAAGTTCCGGGTGGACGTCACGCCGTACTTCATCTCGTTGATCGACCCGGACGACCCCGGCGACCCGATCCGGCGCCAGGTCATCCCGCTGGGCCGCGAACAGGAAGCCTTCACGGCGATGATGGAGGACTCGCTCGCCGAGGACCGGCATTCCCCGGTCCCTGGACTGGTCCACCGCTACCCGGACCGTGTCCTGATGCTGGTCACGACCCAGTGCGCGTCGTACTGCCGGTACTGCACGCGATCGCGGATCGTTGGTGACGCGACCCAGAACTTCAACCGCAAGGACCACGAGGCCCAGCTGGAGTACCTGCGCCGGACACCGCAGGTCCGCGACGTCCTCATCTCCGGCGGCGACGGCCTGACGCTCGCGCCCAAGCTGTTCGAGGCGATCCTCAAGGGGCTGCGCGAGATCCCCCATATCGAGATCATCCGGATCGGGTCGCGGGTGCCGGTCTTCCTGCCGCAGCGGATCGACGACGAGTTGTGCGAGGTGCTCGA
This sequence comes from uncultured Chloroflexia bacterium, assembly GCA_963704935.1. Lineage (GTDB taxonomy): Bacteria > Chloroflexota > Limnocylindria > Limnocylindrales > CSP1-4 > SPCO01. The sequence goes on along the minus strand of CAVPIF010000003.1, from coordinate 1,336,332 downwards.
GAAGTACCACCCGCTGTGGATCAACCTGCACTTCAACCACCCGAACGAGATCACGCCGGAGGTCTCTCGCGCGGTCGACAAGCTCTCGAAGGCCGGACTCCCCGTCGGCAACCAGAGCGTGCTGCTGGCCGGGGTGAACGACTGCGTCCACATCCAGCGCGCGCTGGTCCACAAGCTCGTGGCGAACCGGATCCGCCCGTATTACCTCTACCAGTGCGACCTGGTGGAGGGTTCGGGTCATTTCCGGACGCCGGTCGGCAAGGGCCTGGAGATCATGGAGGGCCTGCGCGGGCACACCTCCGGCTACGCGGTCCCGACCTACGTCATCGACGCGCCCGGCGGCGGCGGCAAGATCCCGGTCATGCCGAACTACCTCATCTCGTACTCAGACCACAAGGTCGTGCTCCGCAACTACGAGGGCTACATCACGACCTACGAGGAGCCCGAGACCTACCGCAAGCACGACCAGGCGGCCTGCACGTACTGCCAGCACGAGCGCCCGGAGCCCGGCCAATCCGGCGTCCTCGGACTGCTCGAGGGCGAGGCGATGTGGATCGAGCCGAAGGGCTTCGAGGAGGTCCATGCGCGCGGCAACACGGAGGCACATCGGCTCCAGGATCCATCCAAGTGGGTGCCGTTCGGGGTCGGGGCGATCCAGGGTCAGGCAGGGGCACCGCGCAGGGTACTGGAGGCGGGCGGTGAACCCGACGCGCCGGCCGTCGCCGCCGGAACGACCGCGGTCCCGGACTACCCGCCCGGCGAGGAGCCCCGTCCGCGCGACGGCGAACCCACCGGCTCCGCGCACGGGGAGCTGCTCTAGCCGCGGTGGGGCCGACCGTGCCGGGCGACCGCCTCGGGTGAGGCGCGGTTCGCCCCGTGTTCGCTCGCCGCGAACGATCGCGGGCCCAGGGCCGGCGAGACTCAAGATCGGAACCTGCCCGCCTCGGTCCCGACCTCGGCGGACGCCGCGTGTTCGCGACGAGCGAGCGCGGAGGTCGCTCCGTGCCGCGACTCGCCTCGTGACGAGCCACCTGACCGCGCAGCGCTCGGATTCGTTCGCTCCCAGCGAACGGGGCAGGGCTCGCACGCGCTGCGCACGAACACGTCCACCGGGTACAGTCGGTGACGCCCGCGCCGCCGCCGAGCTCCGTGCCGTCGCCGACCGTGCGCTTCAGCCACTCTATGCGGAGAGGACGAAACGATGTCGGACGCCGACCGGATCAAGCGGTCTCGTCGGCGGACGCCCGCGGGAGAGACCCTCGGCGGGATGCTGGCCGGGTTCGACCAGCAGATCATGCGCAACCTCCCGCCGCCGCACGAGCTGGTCCGCAAGGGAGCCCCGGTCCGCGGCCTGAGCGGTGAGGACCCGGGCGACCTGGCGATCGTGCTGCCGGCGGCCGACGCCGATCCCGCGCAGCGCCCCGACCGACCGGAGGACTCCCCGTCGACCGCGGACCTGTTCGACGCCGACCCGGACGGCTACGAAGCGTGCGAGCTCGTCCTCGCCGACTTCGGGGGCGTCACCCGGTTCTCCGGGCGCGTCCGGACGGTGCGCTGCCACGAGGACAACGTGCTGCTGCGGCGCATGCTCGGGACCCCGGGCGAGGGGCAGGTGGTGGTCGTGGACGGGGGCGGGTCCCGTCGGACGGCCCTGCTCGGAGCGCTCGTCGCGACGCTGGCCGTGGAGCACGGCTGGGCCGGCATCGTCATCCACGGGTGCGTTCGAGACGTGGACGCCCTGGCGCGGCTGCCCATCGGGATCCGGGCGCTGGGCGCCCATCCGCGACGCAGCGCGAAGGTCGGTCTCGGCGAGGTGGACGTGGACGTCCGGTTCGGTGAAGCCACCTTCCGGCCCGCTGCGATCCTCGTCGCCGACGCGGACGGGATCATCGTGACGCGGTCGGTCGATCGGGGCTGAGCCCCCCGCGTCCGCCCTCAGCTCGAGGCGATCGCCTCCGTCGAGACCAGCTCCAGGGCACGCACCAGCTGCGCATCGCCGATCGCCCCGACCTCCGCCGGAGACAGTGCCGCGATCTCGTCCGGTCCAAGCGCCGTCGCCCCATCCGGCTGGGTGAGGGGCACGTCCGGGGCGATCCCCTCGTGCCAGATCCGACGGCCGTCGGGGGTCAGCCACTCCACTGTCCCGATTCGCAGGGCCGAGCCGTCGGACAGCACGAATTCGCCCAGGACCGTGCCGGTCCCGTACGTCGTCTCGCCGATGACCTGGGCGCGTCCGGCATCCTGGAGGGCGCCGGACACGATCTCGGCCGCGCTGGCGGTCGACCCGTCCACCAGCACCACGAGGGGGAGATCGGTCGCGACGCCGCCGGGTGTCACCTCGGACGGCGTCTCCTTGCCTTGCGCATCGCGCTCGATGTAGACGACCCCGTCCTCCAGGAACTGGCTCGCCACGCCGATCGCCTCATTGACGTAGCCGCCGGGATTGCCGCGCAGGTCCAGGACCACCCGTTCCGCCCCCTGCGCACGCGCGTCGCGCAGTGCCTCCACGATGTCGTCCGCCGCGCCGTTCGAGAACTGGTCGAGGCGGATCAGGGCGGTCGCCGTGCCGGGCACCAGCGCCCACGACACCGGATGGATCGGGACGTCGGCGCGGGTGAGCTCGTACGTGCGCTCGGGACCGACGCCGCCGGCCATGACCGTGATCGTCACGGTCGTCCCGGCCTCCCCGCGGATCCGGTCGGCCACGGCGTCGACGGTGAGGTCGTTCGTCGGGAGACCGTCGACCTCCACGATCACGTCGCCCGCGAGCAGGCCGGCGGTCGCGCCCGGGCCATCGGCGAAGACGTCGATGATGGTGGGTCGGCCGTCGTTCGACAGGTCGATCCGAACGCCGATGCCCACATATGATCCGGCCAGCGCGTCGTTGCGGGCCGCGCGCTCCTGCGGCGTCATGAAGTCCGTGTGGCCGGTGTCGCCGACGGCCTGGGTCAGGCCATCGACCGCACCGTAGATCAGGGCACGATCGTCGAGGTCGTCGCGGCCGACGTACTTCTCGTGGAGCGTGTCCCACGCCTCCCGGATGAGACCGAATCCGGTCGGCGCCGACGGTCCGGGTGAGGACGCTGGGCTCGGGGTGGTGGACGTGCCACCGATCGCGGTCGCAACGGCTCCGCCCACCCCGATCCCGGCGCTGAACGTCGCGACCAACGCGAACGCGACGACGGCTCCGCTGATCCCCGTCAGGCGTCCACGACCGGCCGCCGGTGACGTCGAAGCCTGGGAGGGACCGGTCGCGAGGGAGGTCGCGTCCGGCGGCTCGTCGTCGGTGGTCGGTTCGGTCGGGATCCGGTCGGGGTCCATCGGGGGCATCGCGCTCGTGTGGTGGCGACGAACGGCCGCACGGAAGCCGTGCGGTCGACGCCGGACGATCGTCCGGCACTGCCAAGGATGCCCGAGTCGGGTTCAGGCCGCGCTACGAGCCTGGTAAAGGTTCGGCGATGATCGCGAGCCGCGACGCGAACCCGGCGTTCGCCGCGAGCCGCGAACCCGGCGCCAACCTGGCGCGAACCCGGCGCCAACCTGGCGCGAACCCGGCGTTCGCCGCGAGCGATCAATTCGGCGCCGAAGGTCTTGCCGGGCATCCTTGGCCCCGTCACCGGGCATCGCCGATCGCTGTGAGCGAACACGCGGGCCCCGCGCCGCGCGCGTGACGCTGGGAGGCGCCTGTTCGACCAGTTCGACCGCGGAATCGTTCGCGCGCAGCGAACGCGCAGCGAACGCCCGGCGTGTCCGGGGCAGGGACGCCCGCCGCGTCGCCGGAGCGCTCGCCGCGTCCTGACCCCTGGTAGACCCCCTCATGTCCCTGCGCTAGACTGCCGCTCCCGACTGATCCACTCGGAGATTCACCCGACCAGTGAGCGACGCGACGACCGCCACACCGCCCTCGACAGCGGGCCGGTCCGTGTCCGTGGGTCTCGGGCCGCTCCGTCCGGCCCCGGCCGGGATGCCGGATCCGCGCATCACCCCGCCGACCGTCGCGGAGGCGGGCGACCCATTCACCACCGGCCGGGTGATCGACCTCGTCGCGCGGATCGAGCGAGGTCGTCCGGTCCGCCTCGAGGACCTCGCCGGCCGCCTCGACGCGACGTACCTGGACTGGCTGTTCCCGGTCCCCGTCATCGCCGACGTCGCGCTGCAGCTCCAGGCGAACTGGATGGCCGACTACCGCAACAGCGCCGGGATCGTCGTGGCGGACGGTCCGTCCGGCCCCACGCTGACCATCGAGGCGTCGTCGCGGGTCGATCCGTGGATCGTTCGGCAGGCGCAGCGGGCAGCCGCCGAGTGTACGGAGCGGCTCGCCGAGTTCAGTCGCCGCGACCGACCTGCCGGCGGCTGAGGGACTCGGAGCAGCCGCCCCCATCCTCGTCATCCGGCTGGAGCCGGGCCGACACCCGAGCCGGGCGGGCAGACCCCCGACCGACACCCGCGCCGGGCCGACACCCGAGCCGGGCCGACACCCGGGCCGACACCCGACCCGGGCCGGGCCGACCCCCGACCGACGACCGGATCCCCGATCCGCACCACCACACGCACGCGAGGAACCACCGCATGAGCCACCACGGATACGCCACCGACTCCGCCCTCGTCGACGCCGCCTGGGCCCAAGCCCACATCGAGGACCCCGGCGTCCGCTTCGTCGAGGTCGACGTCGATACGACGGCCTACGAGCAGAGCCACCTCCCGGGTGCCGTCGCCTGGGACTGGACCAGCCAGTTGTCTGACGGCGTCCGTCGCGACATCGCGTCGCGAGACGACTTCACCAGCCTGCTCCGGACATCCGGGATCGGCGCGGACACGACCATCGTCCTGTACGGCGACAACAACAACTGGTTCGCCGCCTGGGCCTACTGGCAGCTCAAGCTCTACGGGCACGTCGACGTCCGCATCCTGGACGGCGGTCGCAAGTTCTGGCTGGATCACGGCCTGCCCGTGACGATCGATGTCCCGACGTACCAGGAGACGGACTACCGGCTGCCGGAAGCCGACTTCGCGCTGCGGGCCTTCCGCGACGACATCCTCCCCCGCCTCGGCGACCCGGGACTGGCGCTCGTCGATGTCCGCTCGCCGGCCGAGTACAACGGCGAGATCATCGCGCCCCCAGGCATGAGCGAGACGGCCCAGCGGGCCGGGCACATCCCCGGCGCGGCGTCCATCCCGTGGGCCCAGGCCGTCCGCGAGGACGGTCGCTTCAAGCCCGCGGAGGAACTGGCCGCGCTGTATGCGGCCAAGGGCATCACGCCGGACAAGGACGTCATCGCCTACTGCCGCATCGGGGAGCGCTCCAGCCACAGCTGGTTCGTGCTCCACGAGCTGCTGGGGTACGAGCGCGTTCGCAACTACGACGGTTCCTGGACCGAGTACGGCAGCCTGATCGGGGTGCCGATCGAGAAGCCCGCGCCGGTGGTCATCGACTAGCCCGCGGGCCGGTCGGTCAGAGGAAGCCCGGGTTCGGGAGGATCCGGGCAGGGTCCAGGAGCGACGGATCCGTCGCGCAGAACTCGTCGCGGTCCACGATCCGGGCGCCTCGCTCCAGTAGGCCGGCGACGGCGGGGTGCGGGCCCGGGATCGTCAGGATCAGCGCCTCCGAGGTGGCGACGGCGGCGCGCATGAGGGCGAGCACGACCCGGACGGGATCCGCCCCCGGCGCGACGGAGACGTGATCGAGGACCTGGACCGGGCGCGTCCGACCGCGGTTGGACCAGGCCACCGCCGCGACCTGGCCGGCCTCCCGGGCCAGCCATCCGGTCCCGTCCGGGAGCGACGCGTAATGGCGGAAGTCGACGGTCCGGTCCATGCCGGTCCACGCGCGGGACCAGCCGGCCGTGGTCGCCACCTCCGCCGGCTCGACCTGGAACGCGCGGTCCGGCTCGCCCAGGCTGCTCGGCGACGCCTCGAGGTAGAGCACCGGCCACCAGGGCCGCAGCCCGGTCCTGATGTACAGGCCCAGGGCCCGCGGATCGGCGGACGAGAAGGTGAACCGCTGCGACGCCCCCGCGAACGCGGCGGCCAGGAGCGCCCGCCCGACGCCACCGTCCTGCCGATCCGGACGCACGAACAGGTCGGACAGGAAGCGCACATCCGTCCGGCCGACCTCCAGCGAGCCCGCCATCCCGACGACGACGCCGTCCACGATCGCGATCGGGACCCGCGCCCGAGCCACGAGGTGCTCGACGTACGGCCAACCGGGCAGGCCGGGCCAGGTCAGGGACTCTCCGGACGCTTCGAACACGTCCGCCACCGCCGGGACGTCGCCGCTCGTCGCCAGGCGGACGATCATCGCCCGTGCGCCGCCAGGACCTCCCGGAGCCGGTCATGCGGCAGCGCGAATGCGGTGATCCCGTCGCGGCCGACGGTCGTCTCGGCGGCTACGAGCGCGTTGACGATCGCCTCTTCGGTCGACTCGATGACGGCGTCGAACAGCCGGTCGATGACGATGTCGCCGACCGCCCGGACCCCGTACGTGCCGTGACCCGACGGATCGTCGTCGACCCCGGTCCCGATCGGCAGCCGATTCCCCGTCGCGAAGGCGATGAACAGGTCCCCGCTGGTGTGGCCGCCGGTCCCGCCGACGCGCGCGATCCCCAGTCCGGCCCGCTGGGCGAGCCGTTCGCACTGATGGGGGAGCAACGGGGCGTCCGTGGCGACGACCACGATGATGGAGCCCGACCCCGGAACCGGACCGGGGCGCGCCGCCGGATGGTCCCACGGACTGGGGACCTCGGCCGTCCCGATCGCCTCGCCCACGCGCACGCCATCGACCCGCAGCCATTCGCGACGACCGTGGTTCGCCTGGACCAGGACCCCGACCGTGAATCCGCCGACATCGGCGTCGAGGACTCGCGATGCGGTGCCGATCCCACCCTTGAACTCGTGGCAGATCATCCCCGTGCCGCCACCGACGGCACCCTCCGCCACCGGGCCATCGGACGCTGCCGCGAGGGCCTCGTGGAGGTGGGTCGTCTCGACGTGGAACCCGTTGATGTCGTTGAGGACGCCGTCGTAGGTCTCCCCGACCACCGGCAGCGACCAGCTCGCCTCGAGCGAGTCGCGCTCCAGGGAGGCGGCCACCAGCGCGTCGCGCACCACGCCGACGCTGTGCGTGTTGGTGATCGCCACGGGGGTCGTGAGGAAGCCCGATTCGCGGACCCACTCCAGGCCGGTCAACTCCCCGTTGCCGTTCAGCCGGTGGCAGCCCGCGAAGACCGGCTCCCTCCAGCCGTCCGCCCCGCGCGGGCAGATGACCGTCACGCCGGTCCGGACCGGTCCCTGGCCGCGGACCAGTGGCCCGTCCCCACGGACCAGCGTCGTGTGGCCGACCGTCACGCCGCGGACGTCGGTGATGGCGTTGCGCGGTCCGGGCGTCCCGCGTCCGATGGTGATCCCGAGGTCTCGTGCGCGCATCTGCACAATCTAGCGGCCCCGCCGCGCTCACGTGCCGTCGGCAGGCCGACATCGGCTCCCGCGACCAACCGACGCGCAAGGAAGGTCGGCGGCCGCCCGCGCGGCCGCCCGCGCCGTCGACCGGCCGTATCATCTCGGGCGTGATCCCCGTCGGTCCCACCCCGCCCGGAACCCCGGCCGCCAGCCTGCGCTTGCGTCGGCTGTCGGAACGCGTCGCGAGCCAGCGCGCGATCGACGTCGCCGAGGCCTTCCGCGACCTGCCCGGCCTCGCTCTGCTGGAGAGCGCGCGGCCCGGCCGCAACGCCCGCTGGACGTACCTCGCGGCGGATCCGGTCGCCGTCCTGGAAGCACCGGCGGCCGGCCCGGATCCCTTCGCCGTCGCCCGGCGGCTGGTCTCGCGGCTGGACCGGGCGCCGCTCGTGCCGGCCGACGCTCCGCCCTTCCTCGGGGGACTCGTCGGGTTCCTCGGGTACGACCTCGCCCACGTCCTGGAGCGCCTGCCGTCGGTCGCGGCCGACGACCAGGGACTGCCGCCGATGCGCCTCGCGCTGCACGACTGGGTCGTCGCCTGGGATCGGCGGACCGGGCATGCGTGGCTGGGCGGTCGGGCGCTGGACGGCGATGGCCGACGCCTCGCGCGCCGGCTCGACGACGTCCATGCCCGGCTCTCGACGACACGGGTCCAGCGGGCCGTGCTCACTGCCCCATCCGACGCGGGCGTCACCATGACCGACGTCGATCTGCCGCTCACGTTCACCTCGTCGCTGTCGCGTTCGGCGTACCAGGCGGGCGTCGAGGCGGTCCGCGACCACATCGCCCGTGGCGACATCTACCAGGCCAACCTGACTCGGCGGCTGGAGTCGCCGTTCGACGCCGATCCCTGGTCGCGCTATCGGCGCCTGCGCACCGGCGATCCGTCCCTCTTCTCGGCGTATCTCGACCTCGGGGCGTCGCCGGAGACCGGTCGTCCGCGCGCGCTCCTGTCCGCCTCGCCGGAGCCGTTCCTGTCCGTGACCGCCGACGGGGCGGTCGCGAGCGACCCGATCAAGGGGACGCGGCCGCGCGGGCGCGACCGGGCAGAGGACCGCGCCCTCGCCCGCGAGCTGCTCGCAAGCGCCAAGGACCGCGCGGAGAACGTGATGATCGTCGACGTCCTGCGCAACGACCTGGGGCGGGTCTGCGAGCCCGGGACGGTGCGCGTCCCGCGCCTGTGCCGTCTGGAACGGACGGCGGCGGTGCAGCACCTCGTTTCGACGGTGACCGGTCGCCTGGCCGGTGGCCGCGACGCGTTCGACCTGCTCGCCGCCTCCTTCCCCGGCGGCTCCATCACTGGCGCGCCCAAGATCCGGGCGATGCAGATCCTCGAGGAGCTCGAAACGGTCCGCCGGGGCCCGTACACCGGGGCGCTCGGCTGGATCGGTCCGGACGGCGCGATGCAGACCAGCATCCTGATCCGGACCCTCGTCGCCGACGGCCGCCGGCTGACCATGCACGTCGGGGGCGGCATCACCTGGCGCAGCGATCCCTCCGCCGAATGGGACGAGACGGTCGTCAAGGCCCGTGGCCCGCTCGACGCCATCGGCGGCCGGGAGGCCTGAATGGCCGACGCACCCGGCCACGTCTGGCTGAACGGTGAGATCGTGGCCGCCGACATCCCGCATCTGTCCGCGTTCGATCGCGGATTCCAGCTCGGCGACGGCGTATTCGAGACGCTCCGGGCCCGCGGCGGCGAAGTCGCGGAACTCGCGCAGCACCTGGCCCGGCTGCACCGCTCGGCCGACGGACTGGAGCTGCCGCTCCCGGTCGACGTGGACGAAAGGCTGGCGACCGGGATCGCCAGCCTGCTCGACGCAGAGGGCCTGGGTGGCCCCGACGGCGACGCTTCGATCCGGATCACGGCCTCGCGTGGTGTCTTCCGCGCCCGGGGCGTGCTGCCGCCGGACGAGGGCGCGACGGCGACCCTGGTGATCCAGGCCTGGCCGGTGGTCCCGGCCCCCGCGAGCCACCTGGAACGTGGCCTCCACCTCGCGTCGAGTCGCGTCCGCCGCGATCCGCGCAACCCGCTCGCGGCGCTCAAGACGACGTCCCGCGCCGAGTACGTGTTCGCCCGACTCGAGGCCCGGCGGTCCGGCGCCGATGACGCGCTGTTCCTGACCATCGACGACCACCTGTCCGAATCGACCAGCGCCAACATCTTCCTGGTGAGGAGGGCGGGCGGCGAGGTCATGGAGCTCGCCACGCCGTCGCTCGACTGCGCGATCCTGCCCGGCACGACCCGTTCGTGGCTGCTGGCCTGGGGGACCCGGGTCGGCCTCCGGCCGCTGGAGGCCTTCCTGACCGTGGCGGACCTGGCGACGGCCGACGAGGCGTTCCTGTGCTCCAGCGTGGCCGGGATCCTGCCGGTGACGGCCCTCGACGGTGCTTCGATCGGCGATGGCCTGCCCGGCGCCTGGACGCTGCGCGCCCGGGCGGACCGCGAGGCGATGATCCAGGGTCTCGCCGGGGACGGGATCGAGGGATGACCCGAGACGAGCTGATCAGTCGCACCCGCCAGCTCATCGACGAGGGCGAGCGGCTCGGCGCGGATCCGTCGCTCGGGGCGCTGCAGATCTGGCTCCAGCTGTCCGACGATCTGCTGTCGACGGCGTGGGGCAGCATGGATCGGTACCACCTGGCCTGGCTCATGGTCGGCAAGCCCAAGGGGATCGTCCGCGGCCGGCCGATGACCCCGGACGAGGCGGCCACCTATGTCCGCGAGGTCGCCGCCCAGAAGACGGCCGCGCTCCGGATGAGCCTGGACGCGGTGGAGCGCCAGTCGATGCCGTTCGTCGGCGAGACCGGCGGCATGGGTGTCGGTGCCAGCCCGGAGACCGAGCGCCGCAGGGCGCGTGGCGTCGACCGAGCGCCCGACCGGGCGCCCGACCGGAGCGGCCTGCCGGCCGACCCGTCCCTGGCCGATCGGCTCGAGGCGGCGCGTCGGGAGGCCGACGCCCATCGGGACCACGGGGAGCGACGAGCGCCCCGACCCGACCGCATGCAGCGGTGAGCTCGAACCCGAACGGCAGGGCTCCCAGGGACCGCGCTCGCGTCCACGTTCCGGCGATGGGCGGCACGCGACAGGTGCCCGCCCCAGACCCGGTCGCGGCGGACTACCTCCGTCTCGCGCTCCGGCTGGACCAGCGCCTCCCCGGCCTCGTCGACGGCTACTTCGGGCCCGCGGCGCTGAAGGCCGAGGTGGACATGGAGCAGCTCCGATCGCCGTCGCGACTGCGCGGCGACGCGATCGCGCTGCGAGAACGCGTGGCCCGCGATGTCGCCGATCCCGACCGTCGCGCGTGGCTGGACGCCCAGCTCGTGGCCCTCGAGGCGCATGCCGGCTCGCTGGCCGGTGAGCCGCTGCCCTACATGGACCACGTCGCCCGGTGCCTGGGGTTCGTGCCGCTGCGTCGCGATGAGGCGGAGTTCACGGCCGCGCGGGCGTCCGTCGATGCGCTGCTGCCCGGTGCGGCGCCCCTCCACGAGCGCCTGGAGGCGTGGGAGGGTGATCTCGTGATCGGGCTGGATCGGTTGCCGGCGGTGATCGACCTGCTCGTCGCACGGTTCCGGTCGCGCGCCGAGGCGGCGTTCGGCCTGCCGGCCGGCGAGGACCTGCGCGTGTCGCTGGTCCGGGACCAGCCATGGGCCGGCTACAACTGGTTCGACGGCGGCCGCCGATCGCGGGTCGACATCAATACGGACCTGCCGGTCCGGGCACCGACCCTCATCTCGACGGTCGCCCACGAGACGTATCCCGGGCACCACCTGGAACACGCCTGGAAGGAGGCCGACCTGGTCGACCGGCTCGCTCGGCTGGAAGCGTCCGCGCTGCTCATCAATACCCCGGAGTGCCCGATCAGCGAGGGCCTGGCCGAGCTGGCCATCGGGTTCGCGGTGCCGCTGGATGCGGCCGTGGACCTGCTGCTGGAGGTGATCGAGCTTGGCGGCTGCGCCGTCGCGTCCGACCCTGCGCGCGCCCGTGCCGCGGCCGAGCTGGCCGTGGAGATCGCCCCGGCACGGCAGGCATTGGGGGCCATCGGCGGCAACGCCGCCTACCTGCGTCACGTCGACGAGCGTCCGCATGACGAGGTGGTCGACTACCTTCGCGAGGTCGGTGGCCACCCCCGTGACGTCGCCGAGAAGCGTCTCGACTTCATCGAGCACCCGCTGTGGCGGACATACGTCTTCGTCTACGCGGAGGGGGAGGCGCTCCTGGGGCGATGGCTCGCGTCGGTGGCACCGGGCCAGCGGGCCGAACGTTTCGGCCGATCGCTGCACGAGCAGCTGACCCCGGCCACGATCCTCGCCGAGACGGCCGTCACAGATCGAGGCTGAAGACCACGCGGTCCTCGCCCGGCCCATCGTGGTCCGGGTGGGCCGCCGTCCCGTAGATCGGCTGGGTCCCGGGTCCGTCATCCACGCGGAAGCCCATGGACCGATGGAAGGCCACGGAGGTCCGGTTTCCCGGCCACGTGACCGCAGTGACGCGCCGGGCGCCATGGGCGGCGAGGTCGGTGAAGGCCCGCTCGTACAGCGCTCGGCCGATCCCGGCGCGCCGCCGGTTCGGGTCGCTGGCGATCAGGTGGACGTACCCCGTCGCCGGGTCGTCCTGGCTGATGAACGCGACGACGAAGCCACGCAGCCGACCATCTCCGTCCTCGGCGATCCACGACGTGCCGGCGAAATGCTCGAGCCACAGGCGTGGGAGCAGCGCCCGGATCCGTCGGCCGCCCCACCACTCATCCATGACCTCGACCAGTCGCGGGTGATCGGCCTCGGACGGACGACGGAAGACGACGGTCGCCGCCGCGTCCCCAGGGGGCGGCCCCCTCACCGGGCCGTCCACCACGCCACGCCCAGTGCGATCGCGGCCTGGGCCGGGACCAGGACACCGAACGTCGCCCCGAGATAGTCGGGCAGCGGCAGCACCCCACCCTCGGACCGCGCGTACAGCCACAGGCCCAGCTGCCCGACGACCACGGCCGCCGCGGCGATGGCGACCGCCGGCCAGTGTCGCGATGGGCCGGCGGCCGCCTCCCGGGCTCCGATCCTGGTCCCGGTGCCGATCCCCCAGCCGGTGGCGGCGGCCACCACGAGCAGCCCCGCCGACAGCCCGATGACGCCGCCCAGGACGACCGTCGCGATGGCTCCGGCGATGCCGGCCAGGACACCCGCGCCGACCGCCCGGGCCGCCGAGCCGGTCGGACCGGGGACGGGCTCGAGGTCGGGCCGGGGATCGCGGAATCGGTCGGACGGCGGACGGTCCAGCCGACGTTCGCCGGGCTCCGGGGGACGCGGGAGGTCGCTCACCGGGCCATCCTAGCGCCCGGGGCGTGGCACGGGCGGCAGCCGGACGGTAGACTCTCCGATCGTGAGCCACCCAAGCCTCGGCCTTCCGCCGCTCGACCTGTCGGCGGGCCTGCCGGACGCCGCTCGACGGGTCCGCGACCGCCTGCCGGAGATCGCCGCCCGCGCGCTCTCGGTCGCGCTGGACGCCGATCCGACGCTCCGAGATCGCGCGGATGAGATCGGCCTGCGCGGCCGGCTCCGGGACGCGGAGTTGCTCGTGGAACGGGTCGCGCTCTGCGTGGCTGCCGGCGACACCACCCCGGCCCGCGAGTACGCGGACTGGACGTCCCCGGTCTACCGGCGCAAGCAGGTGCCGCTGGACGACCTGATCGGCCTGTGCGAGGGGATCCGAGTCGCGCTGCCGCAGGTCCTTGCGCCGGGCGAGCTGGAGCCGGCGAACGCCGCCATCGACGCCGCCATCGAACAGTTCCGCTGGCACCGCCGCCTGGCCGGCGATGCTCGCAAGCGAAACGCCTTCCTGCAGTTCATCTACAAGGGCGCCTGACCGTGACGATCAAATGGGTCCAGCAGGATCCGCTCGTCATGAACGGCGAGCCGTTCTGCTACGGCTCGCGGCTGACCGTCCGGCAGCTGCTCGAGCTGCGGGCCAACGGCTACGACCTGACCCGGATCCTGACCGACCACCCGGAGCTGCGAACCCTTGGGGTGGCCGCCGCGTTCACCTATGCTGCCGAGCACCGCGAGCGGTACGCCGATTTCTTCGAGCCCGACGGATCGCTGGTCGGGCCCGGATACTCCGAAGCGGAGGCGGCCGGCTTGCCCGACCCGTACCGTCGCCCCGGCGTGGTCGTCAAGGCTGGCTGAGCCCCGACCGATGCCCTGTGCCCTCCGAGGCGACCGGATGGCATGACTCCGACTCGGTGGTACGCTCTCCGTCCGCCAGCCTCCGGAGAAGGACCCGAATGACCGACGCCACCACCGAGACGACCACCGACGCGCCGCCGACGACCGCGGCGCCCGCCGCCGACGCCGCCGCGTTCGATCCGGAGCGCCGCGCGACCGAGCTCGCGATCCTCGACGCCCTGCGCGCCGTGGTCGACCCGGAGATCGGGATGAACGTCGTGGAGCTGGCGCTCATCAAGCAGATCGTCCTCGGCCCCGACTCGACCGAGGTCAAGATGATCCTCACGACGCCGTTCTGCCCGTACGCCGGGTCGATGATCGCCCAGGTCAAGGAACAGGCGGAGACCGTCGTGGAGCACGACGTCAAGGTCACCCTGCTGGCCGAGCGGTGGGACCCGCGCGACGCGGGACTGATGTGGTGAGATCGACCATCGCAGGAGTAGGCGAATCATGAATGACCCGCGTTCCACCAACCCGTATGCCACCCCACGACCCAACACATCGTCCGTGCTCGGCACCGGTGCGGAGCGACTCGGTTCGCCGTCGACCCTCGGGGTCCGCCCGGACGCTCGCCTGCAGACGGCATTCCTGACCCAGGCGTTCTTGTGGATGTTCGTCGGCCTGCTGGTCACGGCGGGGGTCGCGTTCGTCGTCCAGGCGAACGACCGCCTGCTCGGATTCGCGGCGGACAACATCTTCCTGCTGTTCATCGGCCAGCTCGCCCTGGTCGTGGTCATCAGCTGGGGGATCAACCGGATCAACGCCACGGTCGCCCTCGGACTGTTCTTCGGCTATGCCGCGACGCTCGGGCTCACCATCGGGCTGATCGTGACCGCCTACACGGGCGAGTCGGTGGCGACCGCGTTCCTGAGCGCGTCCGCGATGTTCGGCGCGGCGGCGATCTACGGCGCCACGACCAAGCGCTCGCTGGCCGGCATCGGCGGGATCCTGTTCATGGGTCTCATCGGCCTGGTCGTCGCGATGATCCTGAACATGTTCCTGGGCAGCACGGTGCTCGGGTACGTGATCTCGATCGTCGGGGTCGTGATCTTCACCGCCCTGACTGCCTACGACGTCCAGCGCATCCAGAGCGGCGACCTGGCGGCCCGCACCGGTTCCATGGAGAAGGCTGCGGTCCTCGGCGCGCTTCGCCTGTATCTCGACTTCATCAACCTGTTCCTGTTCCTGCTGCGGCTGTTCGGCGGCAGCCGGAACTAGCCTGCGTCGCCCCCGCCCTACCCGACGTCGGCGATCGACTCGACGATCACGTCGGCATCCGCCAGGTCGGCTCGACTCCCGAGTCCGCTGAGGACCCCGACCACCAGGGCGGCGCCGGCCGCCCGGCCCATCGCGATGTCGGCCGGGGAATCGCCGATGACGGCGCAGCAGCGCGGCTCCGATCCGAGCGCCTGGCAGATCGCCAGGACGGCGTCGGGCGCCGGTTTCGCCGCGAATCCGTCATCGCCGCAGACCATCGCGCCGACCTGTTCGCGGACGCCGAACGCCCGCAGCGTCGCGTCGGTGGGCTCGCGGTCGTCGGTCGTCGCGACGGCGAGCTGACGTCCCGCGGCTCGGAGGCGCCCGAACAGGGCCGGCAGGTCCGCGAGCGGCACAGCGGCGGCGACCGCGTCCGGCGCGAACCAGGCCTCCTCCGTCGCCCGGCGTGCCGCCGCGATGCTGGGGCACCAGCGACGCAGCACGGTGGCGACGGTCTCCCGGATCGTGGCCATCGGCGTGGAGGCCAACAGCGCTCCGGCCGGGATGCGCCCGGTGCTGGGGTCGAAGCCGATCGCCGCGAAGACGTCCGGCGAGACGGGTTTCCGGACGACGGCGTCCAGTCGAAGCCCGAGTTCGAGCGCCCAGTCGCTCCACATCGCGTGGAAGTCGATCAGCGTGCCGTCCTTGTCGAAGACGACGAGATCGATCCCGTCGAGGTCGACGGGCGGCCGGGGCGCGCCTACAGCATCCGCTCCGCGGCGGCGAGGGCGTCCGAGTCGTCGACGGCCCCGGCGCTGGTCAGGACGAGGCACGCGCCTGGCGGGAAGGAGAGCATGACCGGCGACCCTGCCGGCGGGACCGCCAGGTTCGGGTTGTTGAACGTATCGACGTGCAGCTTCGTGCCGTCCTCGAGCCGCGTGCTCACGCGCACGACCGAACCCAGGAAGGCGACATCGGTCACGGTCGCCGGCACCTCGTTCGCGCCCTCGACCGGTGCCCCGTCGATCCCGTCGAGGGTGATCATCTCCGGCCGGATGGCCACAGCAACGTCGTCGCCGGGGCGGCCGTCCAGCGCGGACGTGGTGCGGATCGCTGAACCGGCCAGGGTGAGGCTCCCGTTGGCCGCGTCCGCGACCTTCGCCGTCACGCGGTTCAGCGTCCCGACGAACGAGGCCACGAACGCCGTCGTCGGGAAGTTGTACACCTCGAACGGCGTGCCGACCTGCTCGATCCGACCCTCGCTCATGACCACCACCCGATCCGACAGCTCCAGCGCTTCTTCCTGGTCGTGGGTCACGTAGACGGTCGTGATGCCGAGCTGCCGCTGGATCTCCCGGATCTCGTGTCGGAGAGCGACCCGGATCTTCGCGTCGAGCGCGGACAGCGGCTCGTCGAGGAGGAGCACCTGCGGCTCGATGGCCAGGGCGCGGGCGAGCGCAACGCGCTGCTGCTGGCCGCCGGACAGCTGGAACGGGTATCGATCCGCCCGGCCCTCGAGGTGGATGAGCTTGAGCAGCTCATCCACCCGCTTCCGGATCGCCTCGGCCGGCTGGCGGCGCACCTTGAGGCCGAACCCGATGTTGCCCGCGACCGACATGTTCGGGAACAGGGCGTAGGACTGGAAGACCATGCCGACGTTGCGCTTGTTCGGCGGCCGGAAGGTGATGTCCTCCCCATCCACCTCGATCTGCCCGGCGGTGGGCTGTTCGAAGCCGGCGATCATCCGGAGCGTGGTCGTCTTGCCGCAGCCGCTGGGGCCCAGGAACGAGATGAACTCGCCACGTTCCACGACGAGGTTGAAGTCCTCGACCGCGACCACCGGGCCGAAGTGCTTCTGGACGTCGGTGAGCGCCAGGAATGTCATGTCGTCGCGTGCTCCTACCGTGCGCCGGCGACCTGGACGCCACTCCGGGCGCCGCGACCGACGAATGCGAGCATGAGCATCGCTGCCCACGTGATGCCGAAGCTGATGAGCGAGACGGCGGCCGGCTCGTAGGCCTTGTTCTGCCCGAGCAGGGACAGGTACGGACCGAACGGCTTGGTCCCGACGAGGAAGGTGGCGATGGTGTACTCGCCGATGACGATCGCGAGCGTCAGGAAGGCACCGCTCAGGATCGCGGTCCGCAGGTTCGGGAAGATGACCTGCCACAGGATGCGCGGCCAGCCGGCGCCCATGCTCTGGGCGGCCTCGGTCAGGGTCCGGACATCGATCGAGGCAAGGCCGGTGTCCACGGCCCGATACATGTACGGGAACGACAGGATGACGTACGCGCCGACGAGCAGGAAGTCCGGCCCGAACGGGGTGCTCGTCAGGGCGAACGGCTCCCGGCTGTAGGTCCGGATCAGGCCGAACACGAGGATGACCGGCGGGACGACGAACGGCATCAGGGTCACGAATTCGACGATCGGCCGGAGCCGCGGCAGCTTCAGGCGGACCCAGTAGGCGGTCGGGACGATGAGGACGAGGCTGACCACGATGGTGATCAGGCCGACGACCAGCGAGTAGGTCAACGACGCCGCGAACTTCGGGTCGGCCAGGGCCAGGCGGTAGGCGGCCAGCGACGGCCGGATCATGTCGCCGGTCACGGCGTCGCGCTCGGCCGCCCGAAGGGAGAACTCCAGCGTGGAAAGCAGGGGCACGAAGAAGTACAGGAAGGCGATGATGAACACGACCCACGCCCAGATCGCGCCGCGGCGCCGGGTGCGCTCCGCAGGCGGTTTCATGATGCTCTCGAGCGCGCCCGGGGCGCGCGGCCCGATCGCCGGTCCGCCGCCGGTCACGAGCGGAGCCACCGTTCGGAGCGCCGCTGCAGCAGCGTGTAGATCGTGATCGAGACGCCCATGATCACGACCATCCCCATCGCCATCGCGTAGCCGAGCTCCGGGTTTCGCAGGACGTCGCCGCGGATCTGGGCACCGATCAGCACCGGGGCGATCGGGATCGAACCGCCGGTCAGCTGGAAGACGGTCGCCTGCGCACCGAACGCGTTCCCGAACAGCAGGATCGTCGTCCCGAGCAGGGACGGCATGAGGATCGGCAGGGCCACGTGGCGCCAGTACTGGGACGGGCTCGCCCCCATGTTCTCCGCGGCCTCGCGCCAGTCCTTGCGCAGGCCGTCGATGGCCGGCGCGATGATCAGGACCATGAGCGGGAACTGGAAGTACATGTAGACGAGCGCGATGCCGAGCTTCGAGTAGATCGTGAACCCGGCCTGGGCGAGGTTCAGCCCGAACGCCTCCATGAGCAGACCGGTCACCAGCCCGGCGTTGCCGAGGGTGAACACGAACGCCAGGGCGAGCGGGACGCCTGCGAAGTTCGACGCCACGCCGGAGAAGGTCATCAGGGCCGTCCGCAGGATCCCCGGTAGGCCGCCGCGGATCACGGCGTAGGCGAGCAGGAATCCGAAGAAGGCGCCGCCGATGGCGGTCGCCGCGCTGATCTCCAGGCTGTTGCCGTAGGCGACCGCCACGCGAGGGTCCTGGAGGTCGATGTAGTTCTGGACGGTCAGGCCGCCGTCCTTGGCCTGGAAGCTGCCGACCACCAGGAAGGTGATCGGCAGGAACAGGAAGGCGATGGCGACGAGGAAGAACGGGACGACACCGAGCCAGGCGAAGGACACGCGCCGGAGCGCCGGGCGATCGCCCGGCGCTCCGGCGGCCGTGGCCGTCTCGGTCACGTCGTCTCGTTCACGACGTCAGTGTCGACCTACTGCTCGATGACATCCACTCCGACGACGGCATCCCACTGTCCGGTGATCAGTTCCTTCGCGGCATTCAGCTGATCGAGCGATGGGAAGACGGCGCCGGCAACGTCCGGCAGCTTGTCGCCGATCTCGGCGGGGATCTTGCCGTTGGCCTTCAGATCCTCGTAGCGGATCGGGTAGCAGTAGCCCTTCATCCAGATGAGCTGGCCTTCATCGGAGTACAGGAATTCCTGCCACAGCTTGGCCGCGTTCGGGTGCGGCGCGAACTTGCTGATGCCCTGGACGTAGACGCCGGCGAAGCGGCCCTGGGTCGGGACGACGACGTCGATGTCCGGGTTGCCGGCCAGCGCGTCCTTGTTCGAGAGCGCGTTGTAGTTCCAGCGGATGGTGATGGGTGTCTCGCCCTGGGCGATGGTGCCCGGCTTGGCGATCGTCGGGACGAAGTTGCCCTTGGCCACGAGGTCCTTGAAGAAGTCCAGGCCCGGCTGCGCGTCGTCCAGCGATCCGCCGTTGGCGAGCGCCGCGGCGTACACCGTCTGGATGGCCTGGTTGGACGAACGCGGATCGCCGGCCAGGGCGACCATGTTCTTGTACTCGGGCTTGAGCAGGTCCGCCCAGTCCTTCGGCGAGTTCGCCACGACGGCCTTGTTGACCTCGAAGGTCAGCACGCCGTAGTAGTCGCCCCACCAGTAGCCCTCTGCGTCCTTGGCCTCGTCGGGGATGCTGTCCCACGTCTCGACCTTGTACGGCTCGAGCAGCCCTTCGGTCTTGGCCTGCGGGCCGAACGACAGGCCGACGTCGACGACGTCCGGTGCCTGCGGGCCTGTGTTGTCCTTGTTGGCCTTGATGGCTTCGAGCTCATCGTTCGATCCGGCGTTCGGATCGAGCTCGTTGACCTCCATGCCGTACTTGGTCTTGAAGGTGTCGATCATCTCGCGGTAGTTGCACCAGTCATCGGGCAACGCGATGGTCGTCAGCGTGCCTTCAGCCTTGGCGGCCGCGATGAGCGCGTCCATCGACCCGCCGCCGTCCGCGGACGGTGCGGCCGATGTGCCGCCGTCTGACGTGCATGCGGCGAAGACGATGGCCGTCGCGGCCAGGAGACCCGCCCAGCGGGTCAAGTTGCGCTTGTCGGTCAATTCCATTCCTCCAGAGTGATGATCCGTGTCGGAATCGCGGCGTTCTCGATCCGGGCCCTCCTCAGCCCGATGGTCGTCCCGGACCTCCCACCGCGATCATGATCGCGGGTGCCGGTTCGGCGAGTGGGTTGACGGTTCGTTGCATTGGACAACCCGCATGGCCGGGCGTCAAGACCATGTGATGGCTCCGTCGACACCGTGTGGGCGCCACGATATCGGGCCGAACGGTCCCCCGTGAGGCGGCCCCGCGTCAGGAGGCCGGGATCCAGGCCTTCCAGACGGCCTCGTTCTCGTCCACCCACTTCTTGGCGGCGTCCTCGCGGGTCATGTTGTCGTTCGAGATGTAGTTGCTGACTGTGTTCTGGTCGGCGGCCGACCATTTGAAGTTCTTGATGAACTCGGCGGCCTTGGGCGCCTTGTCCTCCAGGTTCTTGCTGATGATCTTGTTCAGGTCGTTGTACGGCGCGTAGTCGCAGGTGATCTCCGGCAGGAGGTTGCCCTCTGCGTCGTAATCGCAGCCGGCGGTCCATGGCGGAAGGTCGATCTTCACGAGTGGGACCTCGTTGAGGAACCACTGCGGCGAGTAGAAGTAACCGATCGCGGCCGTCTTGTTCTGCTCCGCCTTGCGGAAGGCCTCGATGAGGGCGGCTTCGCTGCCCGCGTACACGACCTTGTAGTTGAGCTTCAGGCCCTTGATGATCCCCTCGTCCTCCGTCACGAAGGACGGATCACCGTCGAGGAGTTGGCCCAGATCGCCCGATTCCGAGGTCTTGAACAGGTCGGCGTACTTGTTCAGGTTGTTCCAGTCCATGATGTCCGGATATTCGGTCGCCATCCACGGCGGGACGAACCAGCCGATGATGCCGTCCACGCCTGTGCTTCCGGCATCGACGGCCACGCCCTTGTCGGTGATGTATGTCTGGGCAAGATCCTCATGGCCCCAGTTCTCGACGATGGCGTCCACCTCGCCGGACTCGAAGCCCTCCCAGCTGACCTGTTCGGTCAGCTCCTTGTACTCGACCGTGAACCCGAGCTCGTGCTCCAGCAGGTAGCCGACGACGCCCGCGTTGGCCTCGTAGCCGACCCAGGGATTGACCGCGATATCAACGACCTCGTCGGTCCCGCCGCCGCTGCTGCAGGCGGCCACCACGACGGCAAGCGTGGTCGCGGCGACCAGCGTGCGTAGGCGAGTCCGTACCCTCATCGTGTTCACTTCCTCCTCCGAGCATCCGTCTCTACGGCAAGTCCGCGGATTATCCTCGACTGAGGCGGTCCTGGGAACCCTGCCCGCCAGTTCACCGGGTCGCGCGTCCTCATCCGGGAGCCAGGGCCGGACGTCCACCGGCCCGCGCCGTGAGGCGGTCCAGCATGATGCCCAGCAGGACGAGCGCGACTCCGGCTGCCAGGCCCATCCCGAACAGCCGGTTCTGCGAGAAGCCGGCGACGACGTCGTAGCCCAGCGCCTGGCCGCCCACGAGCCCGCCGACCACGACCATGGACAGCACGAGGATGACGGCCTGGTTGGTCGCCAGCTGGAGGGCGGGACGTGCCATCGGTAGCTGGACCTTCAGGAGCAACTGACGGCCGTCGACGCCCGACGAGGTCGCCGCCTCGACGATGGAAGTCGGGATGCCGCGGATGCCGACGTCGACAAGGCGGATGACCGGCGGGAGCGCGAAGATCACGGCCGCGAAGATGGCCGTGAACCGGCTCGCATCGAAGAGCACGAACGCCGGCAGGAGGTAGACGAACGACGGCATGGTCTGGGCGATGTCCAGGATCGGGCGCATCGCCCGCTGGAACGGGTCACTTCGAGCGGAGGCGATTCCCAACACGATCCCGATGATCAGGGTGATCGCCGTGGCGATGAGGACCTGCACGAGCGTCTCCATGGCGTCCTGCCACAGGCCGACGGCGTAGATCAGGGCGAGGCAGACGGCGCCGACGACCGCCGGACGAAGGCCGCTGGCCAGCGCGGTGAGACCCGCAGCGAACGCGATCACGAGCCAGACCGGTGCCGTCACGAACACCTGCTGCATCGGGTTGATGACGGCGTAGCTGATCGCGTCCTTGAAACCGCCCGTCAGCCAGGCCACGTCAGAACGGAGCCAGTCCACGCCGACGTTGATCGGTTCCCGGAACGAAAGGGAGATGACATCGGGAAAGTCGCGGGCGGCGGGCAGTGCCACGCCCACGACGGCCAGCGCCACGCATACCACGATCGCCCCGCGCACCACGCGACGCGACGGGCCCCAGGCGTTCGGTCGGGCACGACGGTGTGGATCGACCCGGGCACTCAGCTGTTCGGTCAGCCGATCCAGCACGATGGCGAGGATGACGATGGCGATCCCGGCATCGAACATGGCGCCGACGTCGTTCCGGATCAGTGCCCGCAGGACGTTCTGGCCAAGACCTGGTGCGTCGATCAGGGCCGTGATGACGATCATCGACACGGCCAGCATCAGGGTCTGGTTGAGTGCCAGCCCGATCTCGCGGCGGGCCAGCGGTAGCCGGACGCCGGTCAGCAGCTGGCGACCAGTGGCCCCGAGAGAACGGCCCGCCTCTACGGCCGCAGCGGGAACGCTCCGAATCCCATAGGCCGTGATCCGGATGGCGGCCGGCATGGCATAGATGAGCGTGACGATCGCCGCCGCGGCGGGCCCGATGCCGAAGAACAGCACGAACGGGGCGAGGTAGGCGAACGTCGGCATGATCTGCATCACGTCCAGGATCGGCGTGATGACGTGCCCGAGGCGAGGGCTCCGGGCGCTGGCGATCCCGAGCGGCACGCCGATGGCGAAGGAGATGGCGACGGCCGCGATGATGGCACCGAGCGTGTCGATGCTCGAGTCCCACAGCCCGAGCACGCCCAGGGAAGCTGTGCCGACGGCGGCACCGACGGCCAGACGCCGGCCGCCCGTCAGCAGACCGACCGTGCCGGCGATGACGACCAGGGCTGGCCAGCCGACGAGGTGCAGCGTGGACGTGAGCAGGTCGACGAGTCCGTCGATGACCGCGCGTGGCGCGCCGAACAGCACGAGGAAGACCGGATTGTCCCGGTTGTCCCTGACCAGGTCCCGAAGGTCGTTGAGAGCCTGGAAGACCGGCTGGTCCGTCGAACGCGGCTGGACGATCCCGTCCGAAAAGGCCACGAACAGCACGGCCGAACCGGCGACGAGGCCCAGCAGCCATGCCCAGGCTGGCACGCCGGCGCGCGACCGCACGGAGGGAGCGGCGACAGCCGTCACGTCCGCTGGGTCCCGGCCTGGTGCCGCGACCCGGCACCGTACCGGGTCACGCCTCGTGACCGGCGATCGTGCCGGCCATCGCCCCGAGGATGTGCGCCCGGTCCACCACCCCGATCAGCCGGCCTTCCTCGACCACACGAAGAGGCTTCTCCGTCTCCGTGGCCGCGTGCAGGCAGGTCCGGATGATCGCGCTGGCCGGGAACTCAGGACCGTCGAGCACGTCCCGGTCGTCCGGAGGCCGCATGATCCAGCGCAGGGTCAGGACGTGTGACTTGGGAACGTCGCGCACGAAGTCGGCGACGTACTCGTCCGCCGGGGCGCCCACCACCTCTTCCGGTCGACCGGTCTGGACGACCTGTCCGTCCCGCATGATGACGATCCGGTCACCCAGCTTGAGCGCTTCGGCCAGGTCGTGCGTGATGAACACCATCGTCTTGCCGACTTCGTTGTGCAGTCGCAGGACTTCGTTCTGCATGTCGCGCCGAATCAGCGGATCGAGGGCACTGAACGGTTCATCGAAGAACATCACCTCGGGGTCGACGGCAAGCGCGCGAGCCAGGCCGACCCGCTGCTGCATCCCGCCCGAGAGCTGGTCCGGGTAGCTCTCTCCATGACCGGTCAGGCCGACGAGCTCGATCATCTGGCGGGCCCGTTCCTCCCGGGCGACCCGCGGTTCACCGCGGATCTCCAGGCCGAACGCGACGTTGTCGATGACCTTCCGATGGGGTAGCAGGCCGAAGTGCTGGAACACCATGCTGAAACGGTGGCGTCGGAGCTCGCGGAGAGCGGCTGCGTCCGCCTTCCGGACGTCTTCGCCGTCCAGGAGTACCTCGCCCTCGGTCGGTTCGATCAGCCGGGTCATGCAGCGGACGAGCGTGGACTTCCCGCTGCCGGACAGGCCCATGACCACGAACACTTCGCCCGGCCAGACGTCGAAACTGACGTCGCGGATGGCGATCATCGATCCGGTCTTGTCCCGGAGCTCCTGGCGCGGGAGGTCTGCGTCGGGGGTCCCGATGATCCGGTGCTCGGCGGGTCCGAAGACCTTCCACAGATGCTTGACCGCGAGCGTCGGCACGCCCATGCCACTGTCGCGTGCGGATCGGTCCATCGTCGCCGTCACCCTTGGTCCCTACCCTCCGAACCAGCCCGTGGGCCCCGGTGCCGTGTTCTGCCAGATGTGCTTGGCCTCACGGTACTCGTCCAGGCCGGTCGGGCCAAGCTCCCTCCCGATGCCGGACTGCTTGAAGCCGCCCCATTCGGCCTGCGGCAGGTACGTGTTGTAGTCGTTGATCCAGACGGTGCCATGACGGAGCCGCCCGGCGACGCGCTGGGCCCGTGAGGCATCCGCGGTCCAGACCGCGCCGGCCAGGCCGTAGGTCGTGTCGTTGGCGAGCTCGATCGCCTCCGCCTCGGTCGTAAATCGCTCCACGGTGAGGACCGGGCCGAAGACCTCCTCGCGGACGATCCGCATGTCTCGACGCACGTCGGCGAAGACGGTAGGCCGGTAGTAGAAGCCCGATCGCAGCTCGGGTTCGCTGGGGCGACGGCCGCCGGCAACCAGGCGTGCGCCCTCGGCGATGGCGCCCTGGACATAGCCCTCCACCTTGGCCCGATGGTCGGCGGAGATGAGTGCCCCCGCCTCCGTGCGGTCGTCCGTCCCGTGGCCCAGGCGGATGGCATCCGCCCGTCGTCCGACCTCTGCGACGAAGCGGTCGTAGATGACGTCCTCCACGATCGCCCGGCAGCCCGCCGAACAGACCTGACCGCTGTGCGTGAACGCCGCGGTGAGCGCGTTGTCGACCGCGGTTTCGAAATCGGCGTCGGCAAAGACGACGTTCGGGCTCTTTCCGCCGAGCTCCAGGGCGACCCGCTTGACGTTGACCGCGGCGCCGTGCAGCAGGGAGCGGCCGGCCTCCAGGCCGCCGGTCAGCGAGATCAGGTCCACGTCCGGGCTGTCGCCAAGGGCCTGTCCCACCCGGCCGCCGGGGCCCAGGACGAGGTTGACGACCCCCGCCGGCGCGCCTGCCTCGGCCAGGAGCTTCGTGAGGTGGATGGCGGTCAGCGGGGTCAGCTGGGATGGCTTCATGACCGCCGTGCAGCCCGCGGCGAGGGCCGGCGCGATCTTCCACGACATCTGGAGGAGCGGGTAGTTCCACGGCCCGATCAGGCCGCACACGCCGACCGGCTCGTACGCGATCCGCGAGATGGCATCCGCGTTGCCGGTATCGACGAGGCGGCCTGCCTCCTTGTCGGCGAGGTCTGCGTAGTAGCGGAAGACGCGCGCGACGTCGGCCATGTCCCAGCGCGATTCGCGCATGGCCTTGCCGGTGTTCAGCGTCTCGAGGCGGGCCATCTCCTCGAGGTCGCGGTCGATCAGATCGGCAACGCGATCCAGGAGCGCGGCCCGCTCGCCGGTCGGCGTCCGCGGCCAGTCGGTCGTATCGAAGGCACGCCGGGCGGCGGCGATGGCTGCCTGGACCTGCTCATCCGTCGCGACGTCGACCTCGGTCACGACCGACCCGTCGGACGGGTTGATGACCTGGCTGGATGTCCCGTCGCCGGACGCGACCCACTCGCCATCGATGAACAGGTTTGGCACGCTGAGACCTCGACTGCACCCCTCACCGGCGATCCTCCGTGCCGGGACGGGGAGGATGCGCGCCCGAGTGGCGTCGGTCAACGCGACGTCGCGACGCGCGGGCCGAGCGCCAGACCGAACGCCGGACTGAGCCGGCTCGTGGCCGCCTGGAGCTCCCCCACGAGCACGCGGATGCGGTCGTCGTCCAGCCGCGACAGCGGCACATTCAGCCCGAGCACCGCGACGCAGGTGCCGCTGCCGTCAAGGACCGGCACGGCCAGCGCCCCCGCCTCCACGTGCAGCTCCCCGCGATTGACGGCCCAGCCCTGCTGCCGCGTCTGCTCGATCACGATCGCGAGCTCGGCCGGGTCGGTGATCGTGGCGGCGGTGTGGGCCGGCAGCGGTCCGGCGAGGTAGATCGCCAGTTCATCCTCGCGCATCTGCGCCAGGAAGACCTTGCCGGCGGCCGTCGCGTGCAGCCGGGCGCGCTGTCCGCTGCGGGTGAAGGCCCGGACCTCGTTAGTCCCGTCGATCTTGTCGATGAACACGACACTGTCGCCGTCACGGATGGCGAGGTCGACGCTCTCTCCGGTGGACGCCACGAGTTCGGTCATCACCCGGCGCGCCTCGTCGCGGACATCGATCGTGTCGAGGACGCGGGTGCCCAGCTCGAACAGCGGCATGCCCAGCCGGTACCGGCGCGTGACCGGGTCGTGATGGAGCCAGCCGACGCGCTGCAGCGAGCGCGCCAGGCGCCAGCCGGTGCTCCGGTCGACTCCCATCGCGGCAGCGATGTCGGCCGCGCTGATCCAGCCGCGAGCAGCGACGATGTCGAGCGCCGCGGCGATCCGCTCGACGCTCGTTCGGGCGCCGTCCTGGCTCGTCGACGGGGGCGGCGACGGGGTCGACACGTGGTGTACCATCCGCCAAGTGTCGCAGATGTAGCAACACGATTGCAATCCCTGCAACAACAGCAAGCCTGGATCGACGGAAAGGGCGGGAGACATGAGCGGGTTCCCGACACGGGCCAAGGTCGTGGTGATCGGTGCCGGCATCGTCGGCAACAGCCTCGTCCATCACCTGGCCCGACTCGGCTGGCGCGAGATCGTCCAGCTGGACAAGGGCCCGCTGCCGAATCCGGGCGGATCGACCGGCCACGCCTCCAACTTCATCTTCCCGACCGACCACTCCAAGGAGATGACGGCGCTCACGCTCGACTCCGTGGCCCAGTACCGAGGAGCTCGGTGTCTTCACGGAGAGCGGCGGCATCGAGGTCGCCCGGACCGAGGAGCGCATGGCAGGAGCTCCAGCGCCGGATGGCGTCCTCGCGCTCGTGGGGCATCGAGTCCGAGCTGCTCGACCCGGCCGGCGTCAAGGCGCTCGTCCCGTACCTGGATGCGGACGTGATCCTGGGCGGCTTCCACACGCCGAGCGTCGGCGTCGTCGATTCGCTGCGAGCCGGGACGATCATGCGCGAGCGGGCCGTGGAGGCCGGCGCGCTGACCCTGGGCGCCACGACGGAGGTCCTCGGCATCGATGTCGAGGACGGCCGCGTCCGACGCGTCCGGACCGACCACGGCGACATCGAGACCGAGACGGTCGTCATCGCCTGCGGCGTCTGGAGCCCGCGGATCGCCCGGATGGCCGGGGCATCGATCCCGCTGAGCCCGGCCGTGCACCAGATGATCAGTGTCGGGCCGGTGCCGCAGTTCGCCGACACGGTCGGCGAGATCTCGTTCCCGATCGTCCGCGACATGGACACCAACATGTACGAGCGGCAGCACGGTGGCGACCTCGAGGTCGGCTCGTACGCCCATCGGCCGATCCTCATGGACGCCGACGACATCCCGTCGATCGCCGCGTCTGCCCAGTCCCCGACCGAGCTGCCGTTCACCCAGGAGGACTTCGAGCTCCAGCTGGAGCAGGCGCTGGAACTCGTGCCGGACATCCTCGGTGACGAGCGGGTCGGCATCCGCTACGCGATCAACGGCCTGCTGTCGCTCACCCCGGACGGCATGCCGATCCTGGGCGAGACGCCGGAGGTCAAGGGCCTCTGGTCGGCAGCCGCCGTCTGGATCAAGGAGGCGCCCGGCATCGCCCGGGCCGTCGCCGAGTGGATGACCCACGGCTCGTCGGAGATCGACCTGCACGCCTCGGACATCGCCCGGTTCTACGACCACCAGCGGACGGATGCGCACATCAGCGCCCGTACCGCGGAGGGGTTCAACAAGACCTACGGGATCGTCCACCCGATGGAGCAGTGGGCCTCCAACCGCGACATCCGGCTGTCGCCCGGTCCACCGCCGCCAGCTGGAGCTCGGCGCGGAGTTCTTCGAGGCGGCCGGCTGGGAACGACCGTTCTGGTACGGCGCCAACGAGGCCCTGCTCGCCGAGTACGGCGACCGCGTGTCTGCCGCGCGAAGGAGAGTGGGAGGCCCGCTGGTCGTCGCCGATCATCAACGCCGAGCACCTCGCGATGCGCGACCGGGTCGGCATGGTGGACCTCGCCGCATTCGCCATCTTCGACGTCGCGTGGGCCCGGCGCCCTCGACTACCTCCAGGGGCTGGTCGTGAGCCAGGTGGACGTGCCGGTCGGGCGGGTCGTCTACACGCCGCTGCTCAGCGAGGCCGGCGGGATCGTGGCGGACCTGACGATCATGCGCCTGGCCCACGACCTGTTCCGGGTCGTGACCGGCGGCGGGATGGGCATGCGCGACAAGAAGTGGTTCACGGACCACCTGCCGGTCGACGGCTCCGCCCAGCTGTTCGACGCGACATCTGCCCTGTACACCCTCGGCGTCTGGGGACCGCGCGCCCGCGACCTCGTCGCCTCGGTGACCGGGGACGACGTCTCGGACGCGGGCTTCCCCTTCGGGACGTGCCGGACGATCGAGATCGGCAGCGTCCGGGTCCTGGCGTCGCGGATCTCCTATGTCGGCGAGCTCGGCTGGGAGATCTACGTGCCGATGGAGCAGGGCCTCCGGCTGTGGGACACGCTCTGGGAGGCCGGCCAGGCGTTCGGCGTCGTCCCGGTCGGGATCGGCGTGTACGCCACGACCGGCCGACTGGAGAAGGGCTATCGCGCCCACGGTGCGGAGCTCGAGCTGGAGTTCGACCTCGTCGAGGCCGGCATGACGCGGCCCAAGGTCAAGGCCGCCGACTTCGTCGGCAAGGCGGCGTACCTCGCCCAGCGCGCGACGCCGCCCGTCGCGATCCTGTGCACGCTCACGCTGGACGATCCGCGCTCGTCGTCCGGGATCGCCCGCTACATGCTCGGTCGCGAGCCGATCCTCGCGCTCGACGGCAGCTCGCTCATCGACGCCAAGGGCCGGCGCTCGTACGTGACCAGTGCCGGCTCCGGGCCGTCGGTCGGCAAGCACCTGCTGATGAGCTACCTGCCGCCCGCGCAGGCCGTGGTCGGGACGAAGCTACTGGTCGAGTACTTCGGGGAGCGCTACCCGGTGTCGGTGGCGGTCGCGGGCAGCACGCCGCTGTTCGACCCGGACAATGCCCGGATCCGCGGCTGAGCCCGCGATGCGCGTCCTCGTCTGCGTCAAGCGCGTCCCCGCCACCGGAGGTCGGATCACCCTGGCCGCCGATGGCCGGTCCATCGACACGAGCTACCTCGGGTTCGTCGTCAGTCCGCACGAGGAATGCGCGGTGGAGGAGGCGGTCCGGGTCGCCGAAGCGGCCGGCGGCGGAGAGACGGTCGTCATGACCCTCGGACCGGCCGAGGCGGCCGACCAGCTGCGCGACGCGCTCGCGATCGGGGTGGACCGGGCCGTCCATCTCGAGACCGACGGGAGCGACTGGGATCCGGTCGCCACGGCCGCGGCGCTGGTGGACGCGATCCGGACGCTCGAGGCGGCCGACGGGCCGTTCGACCTCATCCTCGTCGGCAACGAATTGGCCGATTCGGGCGGCTACCAGGTCGGTATCCGGATCGCCGTCGCCCTCGATCGCCCGTGCGTCACCGGCGCGAAGGCGCTCGAGGTCGGCGATGGCGTCGCGACGGTCCGCCGCCAGGCGGCCGACGGTTGGGACGTCTACCAGGTCCCGCTCCCGGCGGTCGTCGGCGTGCGCGAGGGCATCAACCTGCCGCGTTACCCGTCCGTCCCGGGCCGGCTGCGGGCTCGCAAGAAGGAGATCGAGCGGATCGAACCGGCGCGTCGTCCGGGCGGTGGCCCGGAACTGATCCGGCTGGCACTGCCCGTCGAGCACGAGCAGACGGCGGAGATCCTGGGGACCGGCCCGGAGGCCGCGCCACGGGTCGTCGAGGTCCTGCGCGGGATGGGCCTGCTGTGAGCGCCGTGCTGGTCCTCGTCGAGCCTGGCGAGGGTGACGGGCCGGACCGCCTCAGCCTGGAGGCCCTGGGCCTGGCCGGCGAGCTGGCCGCGTCCATCGGCGCGGACGTCCATGCCGTCCTGGTGGGGGAGTCGGCAGTTGCACTCGCCGCCGGACTGGGTGCCTATGGCGTCGCGACCGCCCACCTCGTCGTCTCCGACGGTCTGGACGCCTATGCGCCGTCGGCATGGGCCGGGGCCGTCCAGGCGGTCATGGCCACCGGCGGCTACGCGGCGGTGATCGCCCCCGGAAGCGAGCGCGCGACGGAGATCCTCGCCCACGTCGCCGCGCGCACGGAGGCGCCGATGGCCGCCAATGTCACGGCCGTCGCGCCCGGCGATCGCTGGAAGGTCACCCGCCAGCGCTGGGCCGGCAGCCTGCTCGAGGAAGCGTGGCTCGATGGCGATCCGCACCTGCTGACCGTGGCCGCGCACGCGGTCCCAGCGATGGAGCCGATCCCGGCGGCGCCACCGGCCACCGTCGTCGCGGTTGGAGGTCGTCGTGGCCGATGCGGACCTGCGGGCCCGGATGACCGGCCAGCTGCCGTCGGCGTCGGACCAGGTCTCGCTCGCGGACGCCCGGGTCGTCGTCGGTGGTGGTCGCGGCCTCGGGAGTGCGGAAGCGTTCGCGATGCTTGACGAGCTCGCCGGACTGCTCGGCGGCGCCGTGGGTGTGTCGCGGGTGGCGACCAGCCTCGGCTGGCGGCCGCACGCCCAACAGGTTGGCCAGACCGGGATGCGGATCGCCCCGGACCTGTACATCGCGTGCGGCATCAGCGGCGCGATCCAGCACATCGTCGGCTGCAAGGCGGCCAAGCGGATCCTCGTCATCAACACGGACCGCGACGCCCCGATCTTCGGGCGAGCGGCCTACGCGGTGGTCGGGGACGTCCATGCCGTGGTGCCGGCGATCATCGACGAGATCCGGCGCACCGCGGCGTCCGGCTAGCGGCGGCGCTCGCCCGGCGGGGATCCGCGGGGCGTCGGGCCTAGAGCGTCGTCAGCCACCCCCAGGCCGTGCCGACCCAGGCCGGCCCGGGCATTCCGGTGTCTGGACCCGACAGGACGTAGCGCCGGCCATCGGGACCGAGCCCGGTGATGGCGATGGTGTAGCTCATCCGGGACTTCGTGACGGGGAGCACGAGCTCGCCGGAGTAGCTCCCTGGATCCGTCGCGGCCGACATCGGAGCCGTCGCGACGGGGGCGGTCTCACCCGGCAGGATCGGTCCGGAGCCGTTGACCCAGGGTCCCTCGCGCCACGCCTCCATCCGGAAGCCGGTCCAGCCAGCCGGGACCACCGGGGGATCGAAGCCGAATTCGCGGGAGACCACACCACCGGAGGACGTGCCGCCGCCCATGATCCCCGTGGCCTCCGGCAGGACGTCGTAGGCGACTGGTCCGATCGTCTCCGTCGTGTCCATATAGCGAAGACCGTCGCCCGGGTTGACCTGCATCGTGGCGAACCCGACTGCGGCGTACCCGGCTGTCAGGACGAGCACCGCGATCGTCACGCTTCGGACGCCGAGCATGATCCGGCCCGCCCATCGATCCTCGGCACCCGTGACGGCGACCGACCCGATCGCAAACGCCGGCCCGGCGAGGGCCAGGATCGCCACCGTGCCGGCGTCCATCGGCAGCCGCAGTCCGAAGATGGCGATCATGCCGATCAGCCCGCCCCCTACGACCGCGACGGGACCGCGGAACACGCGGACCGGTCGGAGCGACCGCGCGGCAATCGCCGTCGGCACCTGATGCCCCGCATACCCGAGCGCGAAGAGGAGGTACGGGGCCGTCAGCCAGGAGCTATCCCAACTCGACCCGGACGAGGTGATCCCGAGCGCCTGGACAACCAGCGAGATGAGCAGGGTTGCCAGGACCCCTGCGAGGACCGCGACTGCGGCCGCGAACAGCCAGCCCCAGAAGAACCCGCGGACCGCCGCGACGACGCCGAACCCGGCGGCGACCATCAGTCGACGGCGCGTCTGCTTCGCTCGCCGGATCCCGTCCCCCAGGTGTATCGGATCGCCGAGCCGGGCCAGGGCCTCGCGCTCCGCCTGCTCTGGCGTCAGCCCTTCCTCGATGAGTCCATTCGTCGTATCGGCGATATGGGCACCGAGCTCATCGAGGATGTCACCGGCGACCGGATCGGGCAGTTGGAGTGTGCCCGCGACGCGTTCGAGGTAGGCGTGACGGTTTGAGCGTGGGTCAGCCATCGCCGATGCCCGCCGTCACGCCCCGGACCCCGGCGACGAACGCCGCGAATTGATCGTGGTTCTCCGTGAGCAATCCCCGACCCTTGTCGGTCAGCCGGTAGTACCGCCGCCGTGGGCCCCGGTCGCTGGTGCGCCACGAGCCGACCAGCGCGCCGTCCGCCTCCAGCCGATGCAACGCAGGATAGAGCGACCCCTCCGATGGAGCGAATGCCCCGCCGCTGCGATCCCGGATCTGCTGCGCGATCTCGTACCCGTAGAACTCGCCGTCGCCGATGACCGTCAGCACGAGGAGCGGTGTCGTGCCCTTCAGCAGTTGAGAGTCGAGCCTCAAGACCACTACCTCGCTATGCGATGTACAGCCGAATGCTAGGCGCCTGGACGCCGTTGTCAAGAGCCGGCTCGAGGGTCGGCGTACACTCAGGGGCCCAACGGATCCAGAGAGGAGGAGCACGATGGGCTTTCTGACCGGAGTGATCACGGGTATCGCCCTCGCGGCCGGGGCTGCCGCCTGGTACATGTCCCGCGCCGGCGAGCGATTCCGCGACCAGTACCACGTCGAGCAACGGCTCGGTGAGCTGGGCGACCAGGTTGAGGCACGAACTCGCGACATCCAGTCGACCGTGAACGCACAGCTCACGGAGATGCGAGCCAACGGCGACGGCCACACGAACGGCCACGGTTCCGCGACCACCCTCGACACCGCCGCCGCGAGCGCCGCCGAAGCAGCGTCCCAGGCTGCCGCGCAGGCCGAGACCGCCGTCGCGGTTGAGGAACCCGCGGTCGACGCGCCGACGGTCAAGGTCCGCAAGCCCAGGGGTTCCGCCAAGGGCGCCGCTGGCTGACGCTCTCTGACCCGCGGCTGCGCGGCCTGCGCGCAACCCTGGTTGTCGCGATGGCCACGAACCTGAGCGGACCGTCGCCCGGTGCGCTTCCTGGGCTCCGGATCAGGCTCGTTCGTGCGATTCGCGATGCTGGAGGTTTCGCGATCGATGCTGGAGGTTCGCGATCGATGCCGGGCGATGTCTCGGCTGGCGTGCTCCAGCTCCATCGCGCCGAGAACGGTCTTGCGCGGATGTGCGATGGTTCGCACGGTTCGACCTCCGCTGCCCACCCGGCTCGGATCGACCGCTCCAGGAGAGCCAGTGCGAAAACGCAAAGTCACGTACCCACCGCCCAAGACCGCCAATCGGCCCGCCCCCGCGTCGGGCCTCCCCACGGACACCCCGTATGTCCGCCCCACCGTCGCGACGATCGACCTCAATGCCGGCAAGGGCCGCGCAGGTCTCACCGTCGGTGGACGCGTCCGGATCGCCGGCACCGGCCTCTACGCCGGTGAGATCGCCATCATCGAGAAGCTCGTCACCGGGGTGATCCCGCAGGCCGTCGTCCGCACCGAGGCCGGCAAGACCCGCCAGGTCCGCACGATCGACCTCGAGCCGGTGTCCGCCGCGGCGCCTGGACCGCTCCCCCCCGCGTCGCCTGTGGCGGCCGACTAGGGATCCGCCTGCTCAGACGTCAGGCGGGCTCCCCCAGGGAATCCGATCGCAATCCGACCCGTCGTCAGCCGTCGCCCTCCGGGGCGGGTTCAGGCCTCGCGCAGGCCTGCCGCGATCCGCGCGGCTCCGGCGACGACCAGCTGCGACAGCGTGTCGACCCGGTCCGCGGCGGGGAAGCGGTACGACGGTCCGTGCACGTGGACCGCGGCCACGACCTCGCCCGAGGCGTCGGCGATCGGCGCGGCCACCGACGAGATGCCTTCGTCGAACTCCTCGATCGCCCAGGCGTAGCCGACGCGCCGGATGGCGTGCAGTCGCTCGCGGACGGCGTCGCGGATCGGTCAGCGTCCGCGGCGTGAACCCCTCGAGTGGTCGGGCCAGGTAGTGGTTCACGGCCGTCGGCATCCGGAATGCGAGCAGCACCTGCCCGGATGAGACGGCATGGAGCGGTGCGCGCGCCCCCGTCCAGTCGCGCACGGAGACCGGGTTCGGCGTCGCGACCTGGTCGATGTAGTGGACGAGGTCTCCGTCGGGCACCGCGAGACCGGCGGCCTCGCCGGACGCCGCGGCCAGCTCCTCCAGGGTCGGCCGCGCGACGGCCGCGATCGAGCGGATCGGGGTCAACCCGGCGGCGAGCGTGACCAGCTGCGGGCCGAGTCGGTAGAACGTCTCGCCCGGGGATCTGCTCCACGGCGCCCAGGCCGGCGAGCGTCGCGAGGAGACGCGCCGCCGTCGACTTCGGCAGGCCGGATCGTTCGGCCACATCGGTCACGCCGAGCGGGCCGTCGACGAGCGCGCCGAGGACGCCGAAGGCTCGCCGGATGGACTGGACGCTGGACATGGACCCCTTCGTCGGCTAGATTCGCGGCCGCGGGTTCCATCATACGGCACGGTTCCACATCGTGGAACCCCCCGCGGCCGCCGATCACCGCCGCGGTGCGGTCGCCAGATCCGGAGCTGATCCTCGATGACCGACGACCTCCAGGACATCGACCTCGACGCCCTTTCCGACGACGAGCTCGTCGAGCAGATGCATAACGACCTGTAC
This sequence comes from uncultured Chloroflexia bacterium, assembly GCA_963704935.1. Taxonomy (GTDB): domain Bacteria; phylum Chloroflexota; class Limnocylindria; order Limnocylindrales; family CSP1-4; genus SPCO01. The sequence continues at coordinate 1,301,671 of CAVPIF010000003.1, read as the reverse complement.
GACGGCATGCGCGACGAGATCGTACAGGGGACCAACATCCTGCTCGGGCGCGGCTTCACCGCCACCAGGGTGCTGGACGACGCGCTCGTGGCCGGGATGAAGATCGTCGGGATCGACTTCCGCGACGGCATCCTGTTCGTGCCGGAGGTCCTGCTCGCCGCCAACGCGATGAAGGCCGGCATGGCGATCCTGCGCCCGCTGCTCGCCGAGACCGGCGCGGAGCCCGTCGGCAAGGTCGTCATCGGCACGGTCAAGGGCGATATCCACGACATCGGCAAGAACCTCGTCGGGATGATGCTCGAAGGCGCTGGCTTCGAGGTCGTGGACCTCGGCATCAACACCGACGCCGACAAGTTCATCAACGCCCTGGATACGCACAAGCCGGACATCCTGGGCATGTCCGCCCTGCTGACCACGACGATGCCGTACATGAAGGTCGTGATCCAGACCCTGCGCGATCGCGGGATCCGTGACGACTACATCGTCCTGGTGGGCGGCGCTCCGCTGAACGAGGAGTTCGGCAGGGCGGTCGGGGCGGACGCCTACTGTCGCGACGCGGGCGTCGCCGCCGAGACGGCCCGCCGCCTGATCGACGAGCGCCGTGCCCGCGTCCACGCCTGAGGCGATGGTCGAGCGGACCGCCACGGCCGACAGCCCCGTCCCGTCCGACAGCTCCGCCCCGCCCCGCCTCGTCATCATCGGCTGCGGGGCCCTCGCGCGCGAGCTGCTGGCCCTGACCAGGGGCATCCCCGGTGTCAAGGTCCATTGCGTGGACGCCCGGCTCCACATGCGGCCGAGCAAGATCGCGGCCGCGGTGGAAACCAGGATCGCCAAGACCCGCGCCGCCTACGGCGACGACGTCCGGATCTTCGTCGCGTATGCCGACTGCGGCACGGGCGGCGCCCTGGACGCCGTCCTGGAGCGTGAGGGCGTCGCGCGCATCGCGGGCGCCCACTGCTACGAGTTCTATGCCGGCTCGGCGGCCTATGCCGCGATGCAGGACGAGGAGCTCGGGACGTTCTACCTGACCGACTTCCTGGCCCGCCAGTTCGAAAGCCTGGTTCTTGTCGGTCTCGGGCTTGATCGCCATCCGGAGCTGATCTCGGACTACTTCGGGAGCTATCGCCGGGTCGTCTACCTGGCCCAGACGGACGACCCGGATCTCACCGCCCGGGCGCAGGCCGCCGCCGATCGGCTGGGCCTCGCGTTCGAGCGCAGGCCGACCGGCTACGCCGGGCTGGCCCCGACCATCCACCACGCGATCGCTGGAGGTTCCTGAGCCCATGGCCACACTGACGACGATCTGGTGGCGAGACATCCCCGCCCAGGTGACCGCCCGGGACGGACGCCGGTCCAGCAAGATCGTGCTCCACCCCCGGTTCCAGGTCGCCATCGACAAGGCGGCCAGCCGGGCCGGCAAGCGCTCCTATGACGACTACATCGAGGAATGGCGCAAGGTCGCCCGGGACTGCGGTGAGGACGTCGACGCGGAGGTCGCGGCTGAAGTCGAGCGCCTGGAGACCGAGTACGCCAAGCATCGGCTCGCCCTGCTCATCACGTCCGGTGGCGTGGAGGGCGGACCCGCCTTCGCCCCGGCCCACGACGAGACGCCCGGCAGGCCCGCGGACAGGGCCAAGGATCCGGCATGACACGGGCGACCCGAACCGTCGTCAGTTCCGCGACTCGCGAGGTCGTCATCGGTGACGACCGGCCGTTCGTCGTCATCGGCGAGCGGATCAACCCGACCGGCCGCAAGCTCCTCGCCGCGGAGATGCAGGCCGGTGATTTCTCCCGGGTCGAGCGCGACACCATCGCCCAGGTGGAGGCCGGCGCCCACATGCTGGACGTCAACGCCGGCATCCCGCTGGCCGACGAGCCCGCGATCCTCGCGAAGACCATCCAGCTCGTGCAGTCCCTGACCGACCTGCCGTTGTCCATCGATTCGTCGATCGTCGAGGCGCTCGAAGCCGGGCTGGCCGTCTACCAGGGCAAGGCGCTGCTCAACAGCGTCACCGGCGAGGAGGAGCGGCTGGAGCGCGTCCTGCCGCTCGTGAAGAAGTACGGCTGCGCGGTCGTCGCGATCAGCAACGACGAGACCGGCATCTCCATGGACCCGGACGTCCGCTTCGCCGTCGCGAAGCGGATCGTGGAGCGCGCCGCCGACCACGGGATCCCGCGCGGGGACATCGTCGTCGACCCGCTGCTCATGCCGATCGGGGCGCTCAGCGGCGCCGGCCGTCAGGTCTTCCGCATCCTGGGTCGGCTGCGTGACGAGCTCCAGGTCAACTCCACCTGCGGCGCCTCGAACGTGAGCTTCGGGCTGCCGAACCGTGAGGGGATCAACGCGGCATTCCTCAACATGGCGATCGCCTCCGGGCTGACCTCCGCCATCACCAACCCGATCGCCGAGGGTGTTCGCCACGCGGTGATGGCGAGCGACGTCCTGATGGGCAACGACCAGGATGCGACCCGCTGGATCCGCGGGTTCCGCGTCGCGCCGCCGGACGGCGAGGCCGGTGGCCGCCGGGTCAACCGGCGCAGGGGCGGGCTCGCGACCGCGACGGGGCTGTGACCGTGCGATGACCGCGCCCGCCGATCCGCAGGTCATCTTCACGCCCTCCGGTCGGCGCGGTCGCGTGCCGGCCGGGACGACCGTGCTGGATGCCGGGCGGGCGCTGGGCGTGGACATCGATTCGGTGTGCGGTGGCCGAGGGATCTGCGGGCGATGCGCGGTCACGCCGGCCTTCGGCGAGTTCGCCAAGCACGGGATCACGTCGGCGCCGGCGCATCTCAGCGCGGCGGGCGGCGTGGAGGCCGAGTATCGCGCCGAGCACGGCCTTGCTGCCAACCGGCGGCTGTCGTGCGTGGCCCACCTGCTGGGCGACGTGGTGGTCGACGTGCCACCGGAGAGCCAGGTCCATCGCCAGGTCGTGCGCAAGGACCTGGATGCCCGCCCGTTCATGCTGGACCCGGTGGTTCGGTTGCACACGGTGGACGTCGTGCCGCCGGATCTGGCGATCCCGACCGGCGACCTGGGTCGACTGTTCGACGCGCTGCGCACCGAGTGGGCCCTGGACGGCCTCCGGGCCGACCTCGCCGTCGTTCGTGCCCTGCAGCCGGCGCTGGAGCGCGGCGACTACCGCGTGACCGTCGCGGTCCACGGCGGGCGGGACGTGATCGCGGTCTGGCCCGGCTTCCAGGACCGTGCGTTCGGGGTCGCGATCGATATCGGATCGACGACGATCGCCGGCCACCTGGCGAACCTGGCCGATGGCACGATCCTGGCCAGCGCCGGCGTGATGAACCCGCAGATCCGGTTCGGCGAGGACCTGATGAGCCGGGTCAGCTACGTGATGATGCACGAGGGCGGCGAGCGCGAACTGACGGACGCGGTGCGCAAGGCGCTCGACGGCCTGATCGCGACGCTGGCCAATCGGGCTGGCATCAAGCGGGCGGAGATCCTGGAGCTGGCCCTCGTCGGCAACCCGATCATGCACCACCTGGTCGTGGGCATCGACCCCACGCCGCTCGGGTCCGCGCCGTTCGCCCTGGCCGTGGATACGGCGCTCGAACTGCCGGTCGCGGAGCTGGGCCTCCGGACCCATCCCGGGCGCGCGGGCCTATGTCCTGCCGTGCATCGCCGGACATGTCGGGGCGGATACCGCCGGCGTCATCCTCGCCGAGGAGCCGCACCTCGCCGAGCACCTGACCCTCATCGTGGACGTGGGCACGAACGCCGAGATCGTGCTCGGCGACAGGCGACGGCTGCTGGCAGCGTCGTCGCCGACGGGCCCCGCATTCGAGGGCGCCCAGATCAGCGCAGGGCAACGCGCCGCGCCCGGCGCGATCGAGCGCGTCCGGATCGACCACGACACGCTGGAGCCGCGCTTCCGGGTGATCGGCGTCGACGCGTGGTCCGACGCGCCCGACTTCACCACGCGACTGGCCGAGGCCGCCATCGGCGTCACCGGCATCTGCGGGTCCGGGATCATCGAGGTCGTCGCCGAGCTGTTCCTCGCGGGCGTCATCACGCCCGACGGCGTGATCGATGGCGCGTTCGCGGCGCAGACGTCCCGCGTCGTGGCGGATGGCCGGACGTTCAGCTACGTCCTGCACGACCCGGGCATCGGCGGGTCGAGCGGCGACGTCCTCGGCCTGCGCATCCTCATCACCCAGAACGACGTGCGGGCCATCCAGCTCGCCAAGGCCGCCCTGTACGCCGGCGTTCGCCTGCTGATGGACCAGCTCGGCGTCGATGAGGTGGACGAGATCCGGCTCGCGGGCGCGTTCGGCAGCCAGATCGATCCGCTCCACGCCATGGTCCTGGGCCTCGTCCCCGATTGCGACCTCAGCCGGGTCCGCGGTGCCGGCAACGCCGCCGGGACCGGAGCGCTGATCGCCCTGCTGTCCGGGGCGGCTCGACGGGAGATCGAGGCCGTCGTGCGTCGCGTGGAGAAGATCGAGACGGCCGTCGAGCCCCGCTTCCAGGAGCACTTCGTGGAGGCGATGGCGATCCCACACCGGACGGCCGCGACGCCGAACCTGGCACGGGCCGTGCCCTTGCCGCGGCGACGGGATTCCGACGGCGCGGCCACGGGTCCCCGAGCGGGCCGACGCCGACGCCGGCCGGCCGGCGAACCGGCCCATCCGGATGCGGCCGCGACCGCGATGAGCACGGGAGACGACCGATGACCGACATCCAGGGCCAGCGCCGGACCGGTGGGCGCGACGGCCGGCGCGCCGCCCGCCTGGGTGCCCAGGTGGAGCGGCTGCCGTTCCTGACCCGGACCCTCGCGCCGTTCGAGGTCCTGGGCGAGGAGGGTCTCGCCACCATCGAGGACAACGCCGACACGATCCTCCAGGAAGTCGGGGTCGAGTTCCGCGGCGATGCCGATGCCCTGCGCCTGCTGGCCGGCGCCGGCGCCGACGTCCAGGGCGAGCGGGTCCGCTTCCCGCGCGGGATGTGCCGCCAGATCGTGCAGGCGACGGCGCCGCGTCAGTTCACCCAGTACGCGCGGAACCCGGCCAACAACGTCGAGATCGGCGGGATGCACACGGTCTTCGCGCCGAACTACGGATCGCCCTTCGTGCGCGACCTGGACGGCGGCCGACGCTACGGCACGATCGAGGACTTCCGCAACTTCGTGAAGCTGACCTACCTCTCGCCACACCTCCACCACAGCGGCGGGACGGTCTGCGAGCCCGTCGACGTGCCGGTCAACAAGCGGCACCTGGACATGGTCTACAGCCACATCCGCTACAGCGACAAGCCGTTCATGGGTTCCGTGACCGCGCCGGAACGGGCGCGCGACACGGTGGAGATGACCCGGATCCTGTTCGGCAGCGAGTACCTCGAGACCCACCCGGTCACCCTCAGCCTCATCAATGCCAACTCCCCGCTGGTCTGGGACTCGGTGATGCTCGGGGCGGCGCGCGCCTACGCCGAGGCCAACCAGGCCACCCTCCTGACCCCGTTCATCCTGGCCGGCGCGATGGCCCCGGTCACCGCGGCCGGGGTGGCCGCCCAGACCCTGGCGGAGGCGCTCGCCGGCATGACCTTCGTGCAGCTGGTCCGGCCGGGCGCACCGGTCGTCCTGGGCAGCTTCGCGAGTTCGATGTCCATGCAGTCAGGCGCGCCGACGTTCGGCACGCCGGAGCCGGCGCTGGTCCTGTACGTCATGGCGGCGCTGGCCCGACGGCTCGGCGTGCCGTTCCGCTCCGGCGGTTCGCTGTGCGCGTCCAAGGTCGCGGACGCCCAGGCCGCCTATGAGAGCGCCGCGACGCTCCAGCCGACCGTCCTCGCCGGGGTGAACTTCGTCCTCCACGCCGCCGGCTGGCTGGAGGGTGGCCTGACCGTCGGATACGAGAAGTTCATCCTCGACGCGGATCAGTGCGGGATGATGGCCGTCTTCGTCCGCGGCGTCGACATGAGCGAAAACGGCCAGGCGCTCGATGCGATCCGCGAGAACGGGCCGGGCCAGCACTTCCTGGGCACGGCCCACACACTGGCCAACTTCGAGACGGCGTTCTACCGCAGCGAGATCGCCGACAACAACAGCTTCGAGCAGTGGCAGGAGGACGGGTCGCTGGATGCGGCCCAGCGCGCCAACTCCGTCTGGAAGCGCATGCTGGCCACGTACGAGGCGCCGCCGCTCGACCAGGGTGTCGACGAGGCGCTCATGGAGTTCATCATCCGGCGCAAGGCGTCCATGCCCGATTCGGAGGTCTGATTGACGAGCCTGCTGACCCGCCGCCGCGGGCTCGACCCTTCCGCGCGAGCCGCCCTTGCGGCCGCCCTCGCCGACCCGATCTTCGAGCTTCTGCCACTCAAGAACCTGCCCGACCAGGTGCCCCATCTGCCAGCGGGCGCGCGCGTGTCGGTGACGGCCTCACCGTCCAAGGGGACCGACGCGACACTCGACTGGGCGACCCGCCTGCAGGCGGATGGATACCGGGTCATCCCGCACCTCTCCGCCCGGATGATCCCCGATCGCGGGAAGCTCGCCGAGGTGCTGGCACGGGCTCGCGAGGCCGGCCTGACGCGGGCCTTCGTCGTGGGTGGCGACGCCGACGAACCGGGCGAATTCCTGGACGGCCTGGCACTCCTTCGGGCGATGGCGGAGCTTGGGCACCCGTTCACCGAGATCGGCAGCCCGGCGTACCCGCAGGGCCACCCGGACATCCCGGACGAGGCGCTGGCCGCCGCGCTTCTCGACAAGGCCCCGTACGTCGCCCATGTCGTCACCCAGATGGATTTCGATACGAAGGCCATCGATCGCTGGGTCCGCGCTCGCCGGGCGGAAGGTTTCGCGACGCCGGTCGTGGTCGGCGTCCCGGGCGTCGCCGACCCGCAGAAGCTGCTCAGCATCGCCGCCCGGATCGGCGTCAAGGACGCCAAGCGGTTCCTCGTCAAGAACCTGCGCTTCGTGACCGGGCTCGCTCGATCCGGCGGCTTCTACAAGCCGACGGCATTCGTCGAAGCGATCGCTCCGCTGCTGGCCGACCCGGCCGCGAAGGTTTCCGGTTTCCACCTGTACACGTTCAACGCGGTCGAGGCCACGGAGGCGTGGCGTTCCGAAACGCTGGATCGACTGACCGATCGAGCCTGACCGCGACTGCCAGGCGGAGGATCGATAGTACCGGCCATTCGCGACCATCGACCGATGGGAAGCGCGATGCATCCGGTCGATGCTGGTGCTCGACTGGACCGACGACCAATCCACCATGGAGCCTCGCCGTGCCGCGCCTGACTTCTCGCGTCTTCACCGACCTCGCCATCTGGATGACCGGGTTCGGCATCGCCATCGGCCTCATCTTCCCGCCGTTCTGCCTCGTCCTCGGGCTGCCGGCAGAGCGGGTGATCTCGCCGTTGTTCTTCGGCGCGACCCTGACCGCCGGCGTCATCGTCGGCGGGGTGAACTTCGGGCTCGCCCGGCTCGTCGTCGGTCGGCGCCTGCGTCTGCTCGCCGACCGGATGGATACCGTCGACGGCCGCCTGGCGCACGCGGTCTTCACCCACGACTGGTCCGGCTGCGATCCAGCGACCTGCGCGCTGCCGGTCGACTCCTCGGATGAGGTCGGGGCCGCCGCCGCGTCGTTCAACAACCTGATCACGACGCTGGCTCGTGGTCACGAGGTGGAGACCGCGATGCGCTCGTTCAGCCGGGTGCTGTCGAGCCGCTACGACCTCGACGAACTGGCGGAGGCGGCGCTCCAGGAGTTGCTGGCCGGCACGGGCACCCAGGCCGGAGCCCTGCTGATCATCCGCGACACCCAGCTGGAACCCCTGGCCTCTCACGGCCTCCGCGGCAGCGAGGGTCTCGCCACGAGTGACCACGTCCGACGGGTCCTGCGGACGGATGTTTCCGAGCGACTGACCATCGCCGATTCGGCGTTCATCGTGGACTCGCTCCTGCTGGGGCGGCCGGCCCACGAAGTGCTCGTCGCGCCGATCTCGTTCAAGGGCGTCCCGCTCGGGGTCGTGGTGCTGGCCACCGCGGACCAGCTCCACCCGGACGCCGAGCACCTGCTCGACGGGTTCCGCACGGATCTCGCCCTGGCCGTCAACAACGCCCTCGCGCACGATCGCCTGGAACGTCTCGCGGCGCTGGATCCGCTGACCGACGCCTACAACCGTCGCTTCGGGCTGGCGAGGCTCCGCGAGGAATACTCGCGGGCGGTCCGGGCCGAAAGCCCGCTCGGGGTCCTGATGCTGGACCTCGATCATTTCAAGGTGATCAACGACACCTACGGCCACCTCGTCGGCGACCGCGTCCTGCGTGCCGTCGCGGGCGCCTGCCGTCGGGTCGTCCGCGAGGGCGACGTGCTGATCCGGTTCGGAGGCGAGGAGTTCCTCGTCCTGCTGCCGGGTGCCGGGCTCGCGGACGTGCGCGAAGTCGGCGAGCGGATCCGTCGCGCCGTCGCCGAGACGAGCGTTGTCGAGGGCGACCAGCAGATCGGCGTCACCGTCAGCCTTGGCGGCACTGTCTATCGCGACGCCTCCACCGAATCGCCGGATGCGCTCGTCGCGCAGGCCGATCTGGCCCTCTACGAATCCAAGGCCGCCGGTCGGGACCGCCTCATCGTCGCCTGACCCGGACGGGAGCCTGGCTCAGTCCTCGCCGCGGCGGGCGCGCCGGATCTGGTCGGCGTGCTCGTGGCTGTGCTCGGCGTAGATCGCCAGCCAGCGATCCACGGAGTAGGCACCCGACTCGCTGTGCGTTCCCGCCCGCGCCCATTCCGCCGGCGTCATGGCCGTGAGCAGCTCGTGGCTGGCGGCCCGGACCGCAGTCAACACCGCAAGCGAGGGCTCGGTCGGCCGGTCGTAGTGAAGCCGGCGTGCCCACTCGGGCTCGTCGTAGCCGTCGATGACCGGGGCATCCTCCGCAACGAGGCGACGGAGACGGATGTAGGCCATCGACTCGCTGTCGGCCAGGTGGTGGACGATCTCGCGGGCCGTCCACGCGCCCGACGGCGGCCGGCGGTCGAGCTCGCCCGGGGTGATCGCCGACAGGGCGTCGACGACGTCCGCGGCGCCGGTCGCGTAACGGTCCAGCTGGGCGGCGCGATCGATCAGGCTCATCCGCAGAATGTACCGCGTTCGAGGCGGACACGAAGGATCCGGGCCATCCCCGGCGCGTCGGTGCCCTTCCGCACCGGTTTCGGCAGGTCGAAGGTGTGGTCCAGTGCGGTACGGTGCGGTCCGGTACGGTCCGGCACCCCCCATTCGTACTGGACCGCGGGAGGACCTGCTCGCATGCTGGTCGCAGCGGGCGGAGGTCGCCCGGGATCGGGGATCCAGCGGGGATCGAACGCTCGTGTCGAGATCGTCCCGGCGCCAGGTTCGCCGGGACCCAGGCCGGCCGTGCGACCGGGTCAGGTCGGCGGCCGGTCCACCCCGTTCCTTCGCCTCCACCGTTCGGCGCCGTTTCCCCGAGCGGCGCCGGTGGACCGGGGTGCTCGCCGGCAACGGTGGGTGCCCCGGTCTCTTCATGCGCGCCCGAGGGCGCGTTGACGGCCGGCCGGGTCGGCCATAGACTCCATATCCGACGAAATCACTCGGATATCGAGGCCACGACCCTGACGACCCTGACGCCGCCGCCGACCCTCCCGCGACCCGCCTACCACGGCACGGGCGCCCTGGCCTTCTCCACGAAGGGCGAGTACGGCGTGCGGCTCATGGTCCAGCTCGCCCGCCACTATCGGGACCGGGCCGGCCAGCCTCGCCGGGATCGCCGCCGAGGAAGACCTCCCGCGAGCCTATCTCGAGCAGCTCGTCGTCAGCCTGCGCGACGTCGGGCCTCGTCGTCAGCACGCGCGGCGCTCATGGCGGCTACGAGCTGGCACGGCCGCCGGAGGAGATCCCGATGAGCGAAGTCCTTCGGGCCCTGGAAGGTCCCATCGCTCCGATGATCTGCGCCAGCGATGATCCCGAGCACGCCACCACCTGCGACCGATCCGCCCGCTGCACGGTCAACGTGCTGTGGGTGCGCGTCCGTGACGCGATCACGTCCGCCCTCGATTCCATGACCCTCGCCGACCTCGTGCCGCAGCGCCTCGTCGGCCTCGATGACCGCCAAGGAGCCCTGACCCACCCGTGAGCGAGCACGACCGCGCCCCCACCGAGCAGCACCTCGTCATCCGCGGCCTTCGCGTCGCGCCCCTCGCGAACCCGGACCACGAGATCCTCCAGGGCATCGACCTGACCGTCGGCCAGGGCGAGGTCCACGCGATCATGGGCCCCAACGGCTCGGGCAAGACGACGCTCGCCTACGCCCTGATGGGTCACCCGGCCTACGTCGTCACCGGCGGCGAGGTCCTCTGGAAGGGCCGCGACATCCTCGCCCTGTCGCCGGACAAGCGCTCGCGCCTGGGCATGTTCCTCGCCTTCCAGTACCCCACCGCCATCCCGGGCCTCAGCGTCGCCTCCTTCATCCGGAGCGCGCTCAACGCCCGGCTGCAGGGCATCGACAAGAACCCCGACATCGACCCGACCGACCCGGTCAAGGGCGGCGTCTCCATGCGCGACTTCCGCAACAAGATGCGCGAGAAGATGTCGCTCCTCCGGATGGACGAGGGCTTCGCGTCGCGCTACGTCAACGAGGGCTTCTCCGGCGGCGAGAAGAAGCGCCTCGAGATGCTCCAGATGGCCGTCCTGGAGCCGGAGATGGCGATCCTCGACGAGACCGATTCGGGGCTCGACATCGACGCCCTGCGGATCGTCGCCGAGGGCGTCAACGCGATGCTCAACCCGAACCTCGGCGTCCTGCTGATCACCCACTACCAGCGGCTGCTCAACTACATCAAGCCGGACGTCGTCCACGTCCTGGCCCAGGGTCGCATCGTCAAGAGCGGCGGCAAGGACCTGGCCCTCCGCCTCGAGGACGAGGGCTACGGCCCGATCCTCCGCGAGGCCGGCCTGGAGACCAACGTCTCCGACGAGGCGCTGCTGGTGCCCAAGGGCCCCGAGCTGGAGCTCGAGCCCGTCGAAGCCGCCCGCTGAGCCCGGGCGCAGGAGTCGATCAGCGCGATGGCCATCGAGACGACCGGTCGCCCGGGCCCTGGATCCCGGTCGCGCTGCGCGCCGACTTCCCGATCCTCGACCGGCAGATCCATGGGCATCGGCTGACCTACCTCGACTCGGCGTCGACCAGCCAGAAGCCGCGCGTCGTGATCGATGCCGTCGACGACTACTACCGCCGCTACAACGCCAACGTCCACCGCGGCATCTACGAGATCGGCGAGCAGGCGACCGCGGCGTACGAGGCGGCCCGGGCCCAGGTCGCGCGGTTCATCAACGCCCCGCACAGCCGCGAGGTCGTGTTCACGCGCAACGCGACGGAGGCGATCAACCTGGTCGCCTACTCCTGGGGGCGCCGCAACATCGGCCGCGGCGACCAGATCGTCCTGACCGAGATGGAGCATCACGCCAACCTCGTCCCGTGGCAGATCCTGGTCCAGGAGGTGGATGGCGACCTGGAGTTCATCCCGATCACGGACGACGGCATCCTGCGCCTGGACGTGTTCGAGGTGCTGCTCCGGCTCAAGCCGAAGCTCGTCGCGTTCACCCACGTCTCGAACACGCTCGGCACGATCAACCCGGTCCGCGAGATGGTCGAGATGGCGCACGCCGCCGGCGCGCTCGTGCTCGTCGACGGCGCGCAGGCGCGTGCCGCACCTGCCGGTCGACGTCCAGGCGCTCGGCGCCGACTTCTACGCGTTCAGCGGCCACAAGATGCTGGCCCCGATGGGCTCCGGCGCGCTGTGGGCGCGGCGCGAGCTGCTGGAGGCGATGCCGCCGTTCCTGACCGGCGGCGAGATGATCCGCGAGGTCCACCTGCGGCGGAGCGAGTTCAACGAGATCCCCTGGAAGTTCGAGGCGGGGACGCCGGCCGTCGGCGACGCGATCGGGCTCGGCGTCGCGGCCGACTACCTCCGCGGGATCGGGATGGACGCGGTCCGAGTCCACGAGCGCGACCTCGTCGCCTACGCGCTGGAGGTCCTCCCGCGCGAGGTCCCGGGGATCGAGCTGTACGGACCGGTGGACCCGGACCTGCGGGGTGGCGTCGTGCCGTTCAATCTGCCGGGCATCCATCCGCACGATGTCGCCCAGGTCCTGGATCGGTCCGGCATCGCCGTTCGCGCCGGTCACCACTGCACGATGCCGCTGCACGAGCGCCTGGACCTCCCGGCCACCGCCCGCGCCTCGTTCAGCGTCTTCACGACGACGGACGACATCGATGCCCTCGCCGCCGGCCTCCGCGAGGTCCAGCGGGTCTTCAACGGCTGACCCGCCCCGGGCCGCCCTCTTCCCACGCTGGGCTCAGGCCGGCGTCAGCGCGGCGTCAGCGCCCGCCAGGTATCGACCGCCCACTGCCAGTCGACCGGGTCGTCGAACTGGATCCTGATGGCGGCGCCGGAGCCGCGGACGGCCGCGTAGCCCTCGAGAACGCCGACTTCCACCCCGGAGCTCGAATCGGTCGTCAGGCGGGCGCGCCCGATCAGCTCTCCGGCGCGGTGATGCAGGGCGTCGGGCCCCACGTTCGCGTATTGCGCGATGAACGACTCGGCCGGCATCGCGGAGCCGTCCGGCAGGCCGGTGCGCGTCGCCGCCAGGGTGATCCCGCGGCCGGCGCCGCCGGCCCACCATTCATCGACGTGCGGCGCTCTGCGTACGACCCCGGGATCTCCAGGCTCCAGCCTTCATGCTGGACGCGGACCGGCTCGCGACGATACCCGACCGCCCGTTCCGGCTCGGCCTCTTTCAGGGAGCGGCTGGTCGCCTGCCGGGCCATCGCGTCACGATGTCCTCGCAACGCGCAGAGCTGCGCCCAGGCGGACCATGGATAGGCGAGTGACGGCTCGTCCGGGAAGGCGCGGCTGAGGAGTCGGTGGACCTCATCCAGCAGGTCAGCCTCGCCTTCGACGGCGGGGGTGCGCCAGCGGACCTGGAGCCACATCAGCACGAGTCCGCGGTTGAGGTAGTACCGCCCGTCGGTCGCATCGGACCACCACGGCGTGCTGTCCAGCGCGACCCGTGGGTCGGCGATCGCCGCGTCGAGCCAGGCCTCGTCCCGCGGGCCGAGGACGGTGATCAGGGCCGCATCGGTCGTGTAGCGGGTCTCGCCGGGCAGCCCGAGGTGGATGCCACGCCCGCCGCGCCGGACGGCCTCCCGCGCACGCGCCAGCTCCGGACCGAGCCACGCCAGGTAGCCGCGTTCCGCCAGGGCGCGATCCGCGAACGTGAGCGCGCCGTCGCCGTCGGTCCATTCGATACCGACCTCCGCACCGAGGCGTTCCAGCACGCGTCCGACGAAGCGGTGATAGCCGGGTCCCGTCAGCGCCGTCTCTCCCGAGACTGCGACGCGCCCCGCGTCCGAAGCCGTGATCACGAGCGGCGGGGCCGCCGGGTGGAGGTCCATCGCCAGCTCCGCCTCGCCGTTCGCCAGCGTCCGGCGGCGGGTGGACCGCACCGCGTCCGCGTATTGGGCGGTCAACCAGACCGCGGCGTCGTCGAGCAGCCGATCGCCGGGCGGCATGCGTGGGATGAGCCCGCGCTTCTGCGCGACCCCGCCGACCTTCGCCTCGAGCCGATCCGCGAGCATCGTTGCCACCGCGTTCGACTCTAGGGCCGGGTGGCCCGCCGGCGGCCGGTCGCATCGTACCGACCGGCCGCACGAACAAGTCCGGTGCGGGACCGCACCACCTGGATCCGGGTGTGCCTGCCGGGCGGCGCCGGTGGGTCCGCCAGGTGGCGCCGGTGGGTCTGCCGGGTGGCGCCGGTGGGGTCGGGCGGGCGGGACGGGTGGGGTCTGCCGGGCGGGACAGGTGGGGTCGGGCGGCCGGCGCGCGGGGGTCTGCCGGGCATCCGGCCGCAGATGCCGGATTTGCCGCAGCGGCTTGCGCCAGATACAAGCACGGGCCTGCTCGCTGATCCGCCTGTCATCGACCCGGCATCAGATGCCGGATTGGCCGCCGGTTCGGCATCGGTGGGCACGGTCCATGGCTGGGCGTGCACCAGATCGGGCATCGGATGCCGCCTTTGGCGCTCTGACCGCCCGTTGACGGCCAGGCAAGGCTCGGGTGCTTGTATCAGATGCAGGATTCGCTCAGGCGTCGGCGCGCCCGGGTCTCGCGGCGGCGCCCGGGTCTCGCGGCGGCGCCCGGGTCTCGCGGCGCGCCCGGCCCTGTCCGGTCCGCCGCGGCACCCGCCCCGATTCCAATCCCGACCCCGCTGGTCGGGATTGAGCGAACGCGATATAGTCCGAGGTCGAATGGACGACCTCTATCGCGACTACATCCTGGAGCACTACCGGCGGCCCCACAACTTCGGGGTCGTCGAAGATGCCGACGCGAGTTTCGAGGGCGCCAACCCGCTGTGCGGCGACCGGATCACGCTGATGGTCGGGGTCAAGGACGGCGTCGTGGATCGGGTCGGGTTCACCGGTCGTGGGTGCGCCATCAGCCAGGCCAGTGCGAGCCTCCTGACGGACGAGATCAAGGGCAAGCCGCTCGCCGAGGTTGCCGCCATCCGTGCCGACGACCTGCTGGACATCCTGGGCATCGACATCAGCCCGGCCCGCCTCAAGTGCGCCATGTTGAGCCACGACTCGCTCCAGCACGTCCTGGAGGATCTCGGCGTCGCCGCGGCGGAGCCCGCCGCCGTCTCGCCGACCCCCGAGCCCGCGGAGAGGCCGTCCTGATGGGCCGCTGCAGGTGTCACGGGCCGGCCTGACCGCCGGCACATCGCGCGCCCAGGGCCCACCGAACCTCCTTCGGGAGGACGGTCCCTGGGGCATCGTCCTCATCCGCCCTGGCCGCAACACGCGAGCCAGCCCGTCGACCATCCGGAGCTGACCAGCCCCATGCCGAAGACATACGCGGACCTCCTCAAGGAGGCCCGCTCGAGGGTCAAGGAACTCTCCCCGCAGGAAGTGGACGCCCTCCCGCCGGGCAGCGTCGCGCTCATCGATGTCCGTGAGGCCAGCGAATGGGATCAGGGCTACATCCCCGGCGCCGAGCACGTGTCCAAGAGCTACATCGAGTCGATGATCGAGTCGATCGTGCCGGACCACGACCAGCCGGTGATCCTCTACTGCGCCGGTGGGATCCGCTCGCTGTTCGCGGGCGAGACCCTCCAGCAGATGGGCTACACCGATGTCGCGTCGATGTCCCAGGGCTTCCACGGCTGGAAGGGGGCAGGACTCCCGTTCGACAAGCCCGTCTACCTCAGCCACGACCAGCGCCTTCGCTACAGCCGTCACCTGCTGATCCCGGAAGTCGGGTCGGACGGTCAGGCGAAGCTGCTCGGCAGCAAGGCCCTGCTCATCGGAGCGGGCGGGCTCGGCAGTCCGGCTGCGCTCTACCTCGCCGCCGCCGGCGTCGGGACGATCGGCCTGGTCGACTTCGATGTCGTCGACGTGAGCAACCTCCAGCGCCAGATCATCCACACCACCGATCGGGTCGGCGAGCGCAAGGTCGAATCCGCCCGGATCGCGATCAAGGCGCTCAATCCCGAGATCAACGTCGTCGGTCACGAGGAGATGCTGGTCGCCGCCAACGTCGAGCAGCTGATCGCCGGCTACGACGTGATCCTGGACGGGACGGACACGTTCGAGACGCGCTACATCCTCAACGACGCGGCGGTCGCGGCCGGGATCCCGGTGATCCATGCCAGCGTGTTCCGCTTCGAGGGCCAGCTGACCACCTTCGTGCCGTTCGCAGGGCCCATGCTATCGGTGCCTCTACCCGACCCCGCCGCCGCCGGAGCTCGCCCCTGGCTGCTCCGTGGCCGGCGTGCTTGGCGTGGTGCCCGGCATCCTGGGCCTGCTCCAGACGAACGAGGCGCTCAAGGTCCTGCTCGGCATCGGCAACACCCTGGCCGGCCGTCTGGTGCTGTTCGACGCGCTCGAGACGGAATTCACCGAACTCCAGCTCCGCCGTGACCCGAACTGCCCGGTCTGCTCCGACGAAGCCGTCGCCGCGCGCCGGGACGGTCGGCCGCTGACGACGACCACGCTGGGAGCCGACGCCCCGTTCCTCATGACCACGACCGGCCTTGCCGGTACGGTCTCCCCGGAGGCGCGCGCGTGAGCACCGTGTTCATCCCGCCCGTGCTGCGCGCGAATGTCGGCGGCGTGAAGTCGCTCGACATCGACGGCGATTCCATCCGGACCGTCGTCACCGGGCTGGTCCAGCGACACCCGTCGCTGGGCGGGCAGCTGCTGACCGAGGACGGCGACATCAATCGATTCGTCAACGTCTACGTCAACGGCCAGGACGTTCGCTACCTCGCCGGTCTGGACACGCCGGTCACGCCGGGCGACGAGGTCCGACTGCTCCCGGCGATGGCGGGCGGCTGAGGCCCGATGGCGATGCCGGCGCTGCGGGCGGTCGGTCAGGTCGAACCCCGACGATCACGGGCACGGCCACGGTCCGGACCTGACCGACGACCACCCGCACTTCCACGACCACGATGAGCTGCCCCGTCACGGCGGGCGCTTCGGCGACATCCTGCGAGGCGATCGGGCACACGCCGATCGTCGAGATCCCGCTGATGTCGCCCAACCCGGCGTCCGCATCTTCGCGAAGCTGGAGATGATGAACCCGACCGGCTCCGTCAAGGACCGCGTCGCGAAGTACCTGATCGAGGACCTGGAAGCCCGCGGCCTCCTCCACGAGGGCTCGATCATCCTGGAGCCGACATCGGGCAACACGGGGATCGCCCTCGCGATGATCGGCCGGCGGAAGGGATATCGCGTCGCCCTCGTCATGCCGGACAACGTCACCAACGAACGGCGGCAGATGGCCGCCCTGTTCGGCGCGGAGGTCATCGACTCGCCCGGCGCCCAGGGCTCCAACGGCGCGATCGCCCTGGCCAAGCACCTGGTCGGCAAGGACGACCGCTTCGTGATGCCCTACCAGTACGGCAACCAGGCGAACCCGCGGGCCCACTACGAGACGACCGGGCCGGAGATCCTGGCCGACTGCCCGGAGATCGACGTGTTCGTCGCCGGTCTCGGGACGAGCGGGACCCTGATGGGCGTGTCGCGCTACCTGCGCGAGCACAAGCCGGGGGTCCGGATCGTGGCGGCGGAACCGCTGCCCGGTGAGCTGGTCCAGGGCCTGCGTTCCCTGGACGAGGGGTTCATCCCGGAGATCCTCGATCCCGCCCTCATCGACGCGAAGTACCTGGTCTCCAACCGCGACGCCATCGCGGCGCTGCGGGAGCTGGTCTTCCGGGAGGGGATCTTCGCCGGTCCGTCGTGCGGCGCGGTCCTGGTCGCGGCGGCTCGAGAGGCCAGTGCGATGACCTCGGGGACGATCGTCGCGCTGCTGCCCGACGGCGGCTGGAAGTACCTGTCCGCCGGCACGTTCACGACCGACTTCGACGACATGGAAGACGCGCTGGAGGGCGCCGTCAACTGGTGGTGAGCGGGGACGCGACGAGTCATCCGGGGCCGGCGTCGGCCACGCTGCCGGACGAGATCCGGGCCGCCGTCGTGGAGCACGCGCGGGTCGGCTACCCGAACGAGGCGTGCGGGCTGATCGTGGGGTCCGCGGCGGCGGCGGACGGGGGAGCGGCCCTTCGCTTCGAGCCGACCGCCAACGCCGCCGCCTCGCCGTACCGCTACGAGATCGACCCCGGGGATCTGTATCGCGTCTCGGTCGCCGCCGACGACGCCGACGAAGTGATCTGGGGGATCGTCCATTCCCACACGCACACCCCGGCGGTGCCCTCACCGACGGATGTCGGGCTGGCGCTCTATCCGGACGCCCTGTACCTGCTGGTCTCCCTGGACGCAGCTGCCGCGGATCCGGCCACCGGCACCCCGGGCGTCCGGGCCTGGCGGATCGTCGACGGCGCGACCTACGAGGTGTCGCTCCGGTCCTGAGCGGCGCTCGAGGCGCGAGCCGCGGCCAGCGCTCCGACCCGCTCGATGAGGCGGTCGAGGAAGGTCGCGATGTCCGCGTGATCCACCACGTCGGCGTTGGGGGTCCGGCCGGTCAGTCGTCGCGGATCGGCGATGGTCATCCCGGCGGTGATCTCGCCGCGGGTCTCGACGTCCACGAACTGCGGAGTGGCCATGACCAGGGAGCGGTCCAGCGCCGCCGCCACGACGAGCGGATCGTGGATGAACGCGCCGTAGAAGCCGTCGTACCGCTCGTGGAACTCGAAGTAGAAACGGAGCGCGTCGGCGACGTACCGGACGATCGGCACGCTGGCGACCGAGTGCGCCGGCTGCATCGGGTCCTCGCCGCGAGCGAGTGCGAGCGAATCGTCCGGATGGCTGCCCGCCCGCCGGGCCAGGCGCACGACATGATCGGCCGTGATCCGCGCGCCCTCGGTCACGTTCAGGCCGAGGATGACGAGACGGGTGACCCCGGGGTCCGCCTCGATGGCCGCGCTCCACGCCCCGAAGACGATCTGGGCCGCCTCCGGGTCGCAGTGGATGTTCCATTCCGCGGCCGGCGTCGTGTTGCCCGGCACCCCGAACGCGCCGCCCATCACCGTGCAGCCGGCGAGCCACCGCGGAAGGTCGGGTTCACGCGTGACCGCCATCGCCAGGTTGGTGAGCGGTCCCAGGGTCACCAGGGTGATCTCGCCGGGCCGCCGGCGCGCCTCCTCGAGGATGACGTCGACGGCCTGGCGGTCGCTCAGTGGTCGGCGCGGTGGCGGCAGTTCTGCATGGCCGAGACCGCGGGGGCCATGCGTCTCCGGGGTCGTCTCCAGGGGCCGGAGGAGCGGGACCTGGCGACCCATCGCGACCTCGACGTCCCCTCGGCCGGCGAGCTCCAGGATGGCCCGCGTGTTGATGCCGACCTGCGCCGCCTCGACGTTGCCGGACACGCACGTGACGGCCACGAGTTCCGCATCCGCGGATGCGGCGGCGTACAGCAGCGCGAGGCTGTCGTCGATGCCGGTGTCGACATCCAGGATGAGCGCGGTCCGCGGAGCCATGCCGGGATGCTAGCCGAGCAGGTCCCCGGCGATCGGACCGCAGGCTCCGGCGAGCGCGGTCGGGCGGCCGGGGCCGCCTGATCAAGCGCGGACGCGCGTCGGGCCCGGGACCTTCGACCGCGTCTACACTCCGGCTGTGAGCCAGCCGCCCATCGGACCATACGTTCGCCTGCCCGCCGAGGTCGCCGACTGGGACCCGCGCACCCTGGAGGTCGCCGAGTCCGTCGCGGCCCTGGTCCGGGAGCGGCGGCCGGACCTCGTCGTCGAGCACATCGGGAGTACCGCCGTCCCGGGGCTGCCCGGCAAGGGAATCGTGGACCTCGCGATCGCGACGGATCCGACGAGCATCCCCGGCGTGGTCGACGTCCTGCGGGACCTCGGTTTCGGGCCGCAGCCGGGCCCGGACCCCTGGCCGCCGACCCGGCCGATGCTGGTCGGCACGCTGGTGCGTGGCGAGACCACGTTCCGCCTCCACATCCATGTCCAGCCCGGAAGCGAGGAGCTTGCCCGGGACGTCGCGTTCCGTGACGCCCTGCGGGCCGATCCCGGACTCACCCGGACCTACTCGGAACTCAAGACCCGGATCGTCCGCGGTGGGATCACGGAGGGCAACCAGTACACCTATCAGAAGCAGGCCTGGATCGCCGACGTCCAGCGTCGGCTCGGGGTGGACCGTGCGCCGATCGCCCCGCCAGCGACGATCGGCCTGCTGGGCGGCGGCCAGCTCGGGCGGATGCTCGCGCTGGCGGCCCGCGCGATGGGCTACCGGATCGCCGTGCTGGATCCGGATCCGGACTGCCCGACCGCGTCGCTGGCGGACCGCAGGATCGTGGCCGGCTACGACGATGTCGGTGCCGCGCTGCGGCTGGCGGAGATCAGCGATGTCGTCACGTACGAGCTGGAGCACGTCGCGCTGGACGTGGTCATCGCGGTCGATGCCGTCGTCCCGGTCCGGCCCGGCCGACTGCCGCTGACCGTCACCCAGGATCGGCTCGCCGAGCGTCGCTTCGTGGGATCGACCGGCGTCGAGGTGGCACCCTGGCGCGAAGTCCGGACGACCGCGGAGTTGCGCGACGCCGCGGCGGCCCTGGGCCTGCCGCTCCGACTCAAGTCGGTCACCGGCGGGTACGACGGGCGCAACCAGCTTCGACTGACGACCGCCGGCGATCTCGACGGCGCCATCGACCGCCTGGGTCGGCCGGCGGACGATCGACTCCTGGCGGAAACGGAGATGGCGTTCGAATCGGAGCTGTCGGTCATCGTCGCGCGCGGGGTCGATGGCCAGCTGCGCACCTTCCCGATCGCCCGCAACGTCCACGACCAGCGGGATCCTGGCGGAGAGCGTCGCCCCGGCGCCCGTCCCGACCGAGGTCGCCGAGCGTGCCGCCGCCCTCGGGGAGCGGCTGGCCCTCGCGATGGGCCTGACCGGCACGCTGACCGCCGAGCTGTTCCTCATGCCGGACGGCCGACTCGTCGTCAACGAGCTCGCGCCACGCGTCCACAACAGCGGCCACTGGACGCTGGACGGCTCCGCGACGTCGCAGTTCGAGCAGCATATCCGGGCGATCTGCGGACTGGACCTGGGCAGGACGGATGCCCACGCGCCGACCGCGATGGTCAACCTGTGGGGTACTGGCGTGCTGCGCGATGCTCGACTGGTCCCGCTGTCCGTGCGGCGGGCGCTGGCGGATGACGCCGTCCACCTCCACCTCTACGACAAGCGCCGGGTCTTCGAACGCCGCAAGATGGGCCATGTCACGGCCACGGCGGCGAGCGTGGACGATGCGCTGCGGCGGGCGCGGGCCGCGCGCGACGAGTTGCGCTGGGCCGACGATGAGGAGGGCGATCGATGACGGACGATCCGGGCGGCACGGACGATCCGGGCACCACGGCGGGCAGCGACTCGACGGCCCCCGGCGGCGATCGGCCGCTCGTCGGCGTCGTCGGAGGCAGTCGGTCGGACTTCCCGGTGCTCGAGGCCGCCGTGTCGATCCTCGCCGAGCTCGGAGTACCGGCCGAACTCCGGGTCGTCTCCGCGCACCGGACTCCGGATCACCTGTTCCGGTATGCGGAGGAGGCGCGCGGCCGAGGCATCCGGGTGATCGTCGCCGGCGCGGGCGGCGCGGCCCACCTGCCCGGGATGCTGGCCGCCAAGACGACCCTCCCGGTCATCGGCGTGCCGATCCCGACCCAGCACCTGGGCGGGATGGATTCGCTGCTGTCGATCGTCCAGATGCCGCGTGGCATCCCGGTCGCCACGGTCGCCATCGGGAACGCCACGAACGCCGGGTTGCTGGCGGCGCAGATCCTGGCCGTCGCGGACGAGGCGCTGGCGGCGCGCCTGGCGGCCTGGCGTGCATCGCAGACGCAGGGCGTCCTGGACGACCCGTCCAATTCCGGGATGTGACCGGGGGCGACGGCGCCGCTCGGGCCCGGCGTTGCCTGCCGGCCGCGTCTACCCGCCGGGGATCCCCGACCCGCCGCCACTCGCCGCCGAACCGGTCGTACCCGCGGAGACGACGACCGGCATCGCGACCTTCCGGTGCTCCGCGAGGTGGAACCCCACGTCGAGGACTGTCTTGAGCGCCACCAGGATCGCCACGACGGCCGCCGGCGCGCCCGTCAGCGCGATCGCCATGCCGCCGATGATGATCGTGATGTGGAGCACCACGAGCCGGCCATAGGGCGTGAACATCTGGCGCGCGGCGGAGACGCGCCGATATTCACCGCCCTGGATGAAGTTGAACCAGAAGGAAAGCCCGTGGCTGATCGCCAGCGCCAGCACCGCGAACGGGATCGCCAGCGTCTCGAACCCCTCGGTCATATCCACGCTTCCCGTCCCCATCGAGGCGAACAGCGGCAGCGTCCAGACGAACACGCCGTGGACCGCCCAGAAGATGCCGTAGTGCAGGACGAAGAACGGGACGAGGGCGGCCTTGGCAACGAGGTTGACCGGGCGCCCGTTCATCGTCATCGAGCCGGCGACGCCGGCCACGTCACCCTCCGCCTTGAGCATCTTGAGGACGTTGAAGACGCCGACGACCCCGTTCTCCAGCCAGTACACGACCAGGATCATCCAGACGTTCCAGCCCAGGAACAGGACGCCGGCCAGCGGGATGAGGTTGGCGACGACCAGCGCGGCGACGGCCAGCGTCGACGACGTCACGCGATACCAGGCGAGGAACCGGTGCACGCACGGATGCTAGCCGATGGACGGGCCGGCGATACGGCATCGACCGCGCCGAGACGGCGTCACGCCGGCCGCTCGACTACGCGTCGTCGGCCGCCCGACTACGCGTCGCCCCGCGTCCGCCCCTTCGGCGCCCCGACCGTCACGTTCAGCTCCTCCGCGCCACGCACGAGGCCCAGCTCGAACGGCTGACTCAGCGAGCCCAGCGCCTCGTGGAGGTCGTCCGCATCGGTGATCTCCCGGCCGCCCGCCGACACGATCAGGTCGCCTGCCTCGACGCCGGCCGCATCGGCCAGGGAGCCGTCCTCCACGCCCCGGATGAGGACGCCGGCCCGTTCCGGCAGCCCCACGGATCGCCGAAGACGACGCGCCACGTGGTTCGGGGCGATGGCCACGCCCAGGCGGACCGGGGACGGGGACTCGCCGCGACCCAGGGCGGCGACGCGCGTCTTGAGCTCGTCGTCGGCCGGGAGCGCGAGATAGAAACCCTCACCGATCCGGTTCGTGTTCAGGCCGACCAGCGCCCCGGCGGCGTCCACCAGCGCGCCGCCCGATGAACCCGGCGCCAGGGGAGCGGTGTGCTCGACACTCCCCGAGATGCGCCGGCCGCCCGGACCGCGGAACGACCGAGCGATCGCCGACACCAGGCCGAACGTGACGCGGGGTGCGCCGCTGACCGTGGCCGCGGCGCCGAACACCGCCGACCCGACGGCCAGCGCCGCACCGTCGCCCCAGGCGATCGGCGTGGCACCGGTGGTGTCGACCGACACGACCGCCAGATCGCCATCGGCATCGACTCCGGTGACCTGCCCGATGGTCGATCGACCATCGGCGAAGGTCACCGTGACCTCGCCGCCGCGGAGGTTGTGGGCGTTCGTCAGCACCTGGCCGTCGGCGACGACGACTCCGGATCCGCGGGCGTTGCGCCCGATGCCGACGATGGACGTGTTCGTCGCGGTGGCGACGGCGCCGACGGCCGTGCCGAGTTCTTCGATGACGCGCATGGGGATGACCTCGAGATCGCTGGGGGTTGGGGGTGTGACTAGTAACATGCAAGTTACTACTGACTTGGGAGAATGGCAAGCGCCGGGGCCGGTACCATCGACACTGAGATGACCGACCATCGACCACTCCCGCTCGAGGCCGCGCTCGATCGCGTCGGCGATCGGTGGAGCCTGCTGGTCGTCGAGGCCCTGCTGGATGGTCCGCGCCGATTCGGTGAGCTCGGCGAGGCGCTGCCCGGGATCGCGCCGAACATCCTGACCGACCGGCTGCGGCGCCTGGAGCGCGGCGGGATCGTCCGGTCGTCGCCCTACCAGCGACGCCCGACCCGCCTCGCCTACGACCTCACGGCCGACGGCCGCGACCTCGCGTCGGCGCTGCGCCTCCTCGCCGACTGGGGGAGCCGCCGCTCATCCGACGCCGAACCGCTCCGTCACGCCACCTGCGGCACGCCGCTCGAGGCCCGCTGGTTCTGCCCGACCTGCACGACCGTCGTCGACGCCGCCGATGCCCCGGAGGAGCGATTCCTCTAGGGAGCGCAGTCGCCGGGAATGCCCGGCCCCGGCAGCGGCCCCATCAGCGGTGGACCCGACCAGATGTCCAGGCGACCGCAGGACAGGTCGACGCGCACGGCGGCGCCGTGGACCTCGCGGCCCCCGTTCGACGTATCGGCCGACCAGACGTCACCGGATCGGACCGTCAAGGTGACGAGAGCTCGACCCGTCGGGGAGCGTGCCTCGACGTCCCACGGCAGCGGCGGCAGTTCGCTGGCCGGGATGCCCTCGGCTGGGCCGTCGCCCGCCGGGAAGGTGTCCACGACGACCCCGTTGACCACCAGCGTGACGGGGAGCGTGGTCCCGTTCGAGATCTCCAGCCGCATCTCCTGGTCCGGCACGACCGCGACCCCCGGCCGCGCCACCGCCCCGCATCCTGCGATGACGAGGGATGTTGCCAGGAGCAGGGCGAGTCGGACGGAGATCATCGGAGCGCCATCGTGCACCACCCGACCGGGGGCGCGTTGCGCCACCCGGGAACCCGGACCCGGCCTGGCGGGATCGTGCGTCGACGAGCGAAGCTCGGACCTCGCCCGGCTACACTCGGGCCGTGACGATCGATGACGAACGCTGGGAACCCGGGATGCCGGAGCTGGATCGGCAGGCCGTCCCCGAGCGGCGGCCGGCCACCGTTTCGACCCTCCCGCCCAGCCTCCAGGGCCTGCCACCGCGGTCCGTGCCGGAGGTCGCCCCGACGCCCCTCCAGAAGCACTTCATCAACCTGTCGGTGATCGTGCTCATCTGCGGCGCGATCGCGATCACGGCGCTGAACCTGGGCGCGCGGCTCGGCGACCCGCTGATCAAGCTCTGCGTGCTGGTCGCGGCGCCGCTGCTGGTGGTGACGACAGCGGACGCCGTGCTGCGCATCTGGCGGTCGGCCTGGGCGTGGATGGCGGTCGATCGCGGCAAGGCGTGGTTCCGCCTGGCGTGGGTGGCGGCCAGCCTGGTCGGCCTCGCCGCACTGGTCGCCGCATCGATCGCGGTGCTGCTCGCGTGACGATGGACGAGTTCGAGCGCGGGCCGGACGGCCGCTCCACCGACCTCGACTCCGGGCAGGGTGTGCCGCGCTGGATGGCCCATCACCTGAACTTCTGCTCCAGCTGCGGGACGTCGCTCTCGTTCGGGGCGATCCCGGGCGAGGATCGCGATCGACTGTCGTGCCGGTCTTGCGGCCACATCGTCTACGTCAACCCGCGCCTGGTCGTGACGACGCTGCCGATCACCGACGACGGGGAGATCGTGCTGCTCCGCCGCGGCATCGAGCCGGGGCTCGGGTCGTGGGCGCAGCCGGGCGGGTTCCTGGAAGTCGATGAAACGGTCAACCAGGCGGCGATCCGCGAGACGTGGGAGGAGACGCGCCTCATCGTGGAGCCGGGCGAGATCGTGGGCCTGTACACGCGGCTGGAGGTGGCCGTCGTGACCATCGCGTTCGAGGCGCGGATCGTCGGCGGGACGGCGACCACGACCCCGGAGGCGCTCGAGATCGCGACCTTCGCCCCGGAGGCGATCCCATGGACCGGCATCGCGTTCCGGACCACGACCTGGGCGCTCCGCGATTGGATCGACCTCCGCCGGCCGGACCTCAGCTGGCCGCCGACGATCCACGGCGACTGAGCCGCGCCCGGGGCTGCGCGCCGCGCTCGGCCGCCAGCGCTGGGCCAGATCGGGGGCTGCGCGCCGCGCTCGGCGGCTGGGCCAGATCGGGGCTGCGCGCCGCGCCGACGGGGCCGCGCTCGGGGGGCCGCGCCAGACGGGGCCGCGGCCCGGCGGCTGGGCCAGATCGGGGGCTGCGCGCCGCGCCAGACGGGGCCGCGCCGACGGGGCCGCGCCAGATGGGGCCGCGCTCGGCGGCTGGGGCCGCCAGATCGAATCACCCGGCCGCCAGCCCCGACCGCCCAGGCCGCCCGGACACCCAGGCCGCCTGGACCGCCCAAACCCGGCAGCGTTCCACTGCCACGAGAGGATCGCCGGTATCGCGGTCCGTATCGCCGTCCAACGTGCGGGTCGCGCCGTGAAGCCGACCCCTACCCACGCTTGATACGGCGCCACGGACCGCGGACCGGCCGGCCGAGGCACGCTGCGCGAGGGCATCCGCGCTCCGAACGCCGAATTGTCTCGCCGGAGTGGAATCGGGCGTCCCATCGCGGTCCCCGCGGTGCGCCCCATCGCGGTGTGGCGCGGGTGCGGTTTGGTGCGGGTGCGGTTTGTTGCGGGTGCGGTTGGCGGGGGTGCGGTCGGGCGCCCCATCGCGGTGCGGCGTGGC
The DNA here is from genome assembly GCA_963704935.1 of uncultured Chloroflexia bacterium. GTDB lineage: Bacteria > Chloroflexota > Limnocylindria > Limnocylindrales > CSP1-4 > SPCO01. The sequence goes on along the minus strand of CAVPIF010000003.1, from coordinate 1,275,701 downwards.
GCGGGCCGCCCGCCGATCGCGTCGCAGCCGCTGACCGAGCGGCCGCCGTCCCCCGCGGCCGGCCGGGCGCCACCTTGACCTCAGGGTCCGTCGCGCTCCGCCATCGGGATCCCGAACACGATTCCGCCCACCAGCCCGTCGTTGCCGTGCGACCCGGAGCCCGTCGGCGACGGCGCCGGACCCGCGACCAGGGTCGCCTGGCCGTCAGGGCCGACGACCAGGAAGAGGCTCCCGTTGTAGCGATGGGGTGCGTTGCCGGAGCGGACGCCGGACGGCCCCACGGTCGTGACGTACAGCGGGTCGCCCATGGTGGCGGCGCTGCGGTAGACGCCGAGCCAACTCTCGAACGGGACCCATCCAGCGTGTCCGTGACCGGTCGGATCCAGTCGGGCGGTGGAGACGGCGATCCCGGCATCGGTCGCCAGGACGATCCAGACCTCGCCGGCGTCCCGCGCGACGCGGCCGCGGACGGCGAACTGCCGGAGCGTAGCCCGCAGTCCGGGCTCGACCGACGGCCGGGAAACGACCGCCGCTCGATCGGTCGGCCATGGGTTCGGGGTCGCTGTCGGCGGCCGGTCCGCGATCACCGCCGGGCCCTGCACTGCCGCTGGCTCGCCGCCAAGGACGGCCAGCGCGATCACCGCCGCGAGTCCGCCCATCCAGGCCGCGACCACCAGCCTCGGCACACGCCGCCGCCGGCCGGGCCCGCCGACCGGCCCGTCGAAGCGCGTCTCAGCCGAGGTCGATGAAGACGTTCTTGGTCTCCGTGTAGAGGTCCAGCGCGCCCATCCCGAGTTCGCGCCCGATGCCGGACATCTTGTAGCCGCCGAACGGCGCCTCCGTGTGGACGGAGCTGTTCGAGTTGACGCTGATGACGCCCGCCTGGAGGGCCTTGGCGGCCCGCAGCGCCTTGCCGATGTCGCGGCTCCAGATCGAGCCGGACAACCCGTACGGCGTGGCGTTGGCGAGGCGGAGCGCCTCCTCCTCCGAATCGAACGGGATGATGCTGACCACCGGGCCGAAGATCTCCTCGCGGGCGATGCGCATGTCGTTGTCCACGCCGTCGAACACCGTCGGCATGAGATACGCGCCGCCGGCCAGCGCCGGATCTTCCGGTGCCTCGCCGCCGACGACGAGCCTGGCGCCCTCGCCCAAGCCGATCTCGATGTAGTCCTTGACCCGGTCGCGCTGCTTGAAGCTGACCAGCGTTCCCATCTCCGTCTTCTCGTCCGCGGGATCGCCGACGACGACGTTGCGGGTCGCTTCGGCGAACAGCTCGACGACCCGCTCGTGGACGGACCGCTCGACGAGGATCCGGCTCCGCGCGCAGCAGTCCTGGCCGGTGTTGTCGAACACGCTGTACGGCGATTCTCGGGCGAACTTCTCGAGGTCCGCGTCGGCGAAGACGATGTTCGGGGACTTGCCACCGAGCTCCAGCGACACCTTCTTGATGTTGCCCGCGGCGAGCCGCATGATCTCCTGCCCGGTCGTCGTTTCGCCGGTGAATGCGACCTTGCCGACGCCCTCGTGGGCGGCGAGCGAGGCCCCGGCCGTGCCGCCCGGGCCGGTGATCACGTTCAACACGCCCGGCGGGATGCCCGCTTCCAACGCCAGCTCCCCGAGCCGGATCGCCGTCATCGGGGAGTACGAGGCGGGCTTGAGGATCGCGGTGTTCCCGGCGGCCAGCGCCGGGGCGACCTTCCACGAAGCCATCAGGATCGGGAAGTTCCAGGGCACGATCAGGCCCACGACCCCGATCGGCTCGCGCAGGGTCAGGTCCAGGCCCGGCTTGGAGACCGGGATGGTCTGGCCGAAGATCTTGTTCGCCGCGCCGGCGTAGTAGTCGAACACCAGCGACGCGCCGGTCACCTCGCCGCGGGCGCCGCCGATCGGCTTGCCGACGTTGCGACTCTCCAGCTGTGCCAGTTCTTCGGTGTGTTCCTTCAGGAGGGCCGCGAACTTGGCCAGGGTCCGGCCGCGCTTGCCGGCGGGCCAGTTCGCCCAGCCCTTGCGGTCATCGAAGGCGGCGCGTGCCGCCGCGACGGCACGGTCCACGTCCTCGCGACCGCCCAGCGGAGCCGTGGCGATGACCTGCGCGTCGGCCGGGTTGACGATCTCGAACGTCTGGCCGTCCGCGGCATCGACGGACTCGCCGCCGATGACCATCCGCATCGTGCTGGGCGCGGCGGCGGTGCCGGTCGTGGGCTGTGATCCGATCGTCATGGGACGAACCTCGGGTGAGTGGCGAAACCGGGTGGAAGGACCTCGATGATACGCCGACGCAGCCGACCATCGGCCGAGCGGCGCGGTCGCGCGTGGCCTGCGGATCCCGGGCACACACCACGGGCCGACCCCCCCGCGTCACCCTCAGTTCGCCGACGGAAGCCCCGGCAGCCACGCCGGGTCGAGCGCCACCGAAGCACTGTCGTGGCCCTGTGCCGCCACGATCGCAGCCCCGATGATCCCGGCGTCGTTGCGCAGGGCCGCGGCCACGATCGGCGTGCGTCGGGACAGGCGGGGGATGAACTTGTCGCCGTTCTTGCTCACGCCGCCGCCGAGGATGATCAGGGTCGGCCACATCAGGTCCTCGATCCGCTGCAGGTGCTCGTCGAGGTCCATCGCCCAGGCCTTCCACGACAGGCCCTTGCGGGTACGTGCGGCTGATGCCGAACGGCGCTCCGCGGGACGACCGCGGATCTCCATCTGTCCGAACTCGGTGTTGGGGACCAGGACTCCGTCGACGAACACGCCCGAACCGACACCAGTCCCCAGGGTCAGGAAGATCACGACGCCGCGCTTCCCCTGGCCGATCCCGAAGCGCATCTCCGCGATGCCGGCCGCATCGGCGTCGTTGACGATGCTCACCGACCGCTTCAGCGACGCGGAGAGGTCCTCCGCGATCGGAAAGTCGACCCACGACGACTCGATGTTCGCGGCGGTCACCAGGCGGCCATCGATCGCGACGCCCGGCAACCCGATCCCGACCGGGGCGGCATCCGAGATGCCGGTCGACTTCGCGAGGCGCTTCACCAATCGGGCGATCGAGGCGCTGATCCGCTCCGGCGTGGAGGGCGTCGGCGTGAGTACACGCAACCGCTCCGACCGGAATCGCCCGGACTCCACGTCGACGACCGCCGCCTTGATGCCGCTGCCACCGACGTCGACGCCGATCGCGATCCGACCGCTGGACATCTCCGGCTCGGCCTCCTGCGGCGGCGCCTGGCCCGCTGCATCACCCATCGAGCATCCTCAGAAGTAGTTCACGGAGATGCCGCCGTCCACGACGAGCGACGCGCCGTTCGTCCAGCGCGATTCATCGGACGCGAGGTAGATCGCCATATGGACGATCTCCTCCGGCTTGCCGAAGCGTCCGGTGGGGTTGCGAGCGAGCCGGAGTTGCTTGGCCGCCTCGTCCTTGAGCAGCCAGTCCATCAGCAGCGGTGTCTCGACCGGTCCTGGGCAGATCGCGTTCGTGCGGATGCCCCTCGGGCCGAACTGGACCGCGAGGCTCCGCGTGAGCGACAGGACCGCGCCCTTGGAGGCCGTGTACGCATCCTGCGGTACGGAGCAGCCCAGGATGGCGACGAAGCTGGCGATGTTGATGATCGAGCCGCCACCGCCGGCCTCCATGGCCGGGATGGCGTACTTGCAGCCGAGGAACACGCCACGGACGTTGACGGCCATGACCTGGTCCCAGGTCGCCACGTCCGTGTCGGTCACGGAGTGGTCCGCCTCCGGCATGATCCCGGCGTTGTTGTAGAGGCAGTCGAGCCGCCCGTAGGTCGCCACCGCGTGGTCGACCATGCCCCTGGCGCCGGCCTCGTCGGACACGTCCGCCCGGACGAACGTCGCCTCGCCGCCGTCCGCCCGGATCATCTCCACGGTCTCCGCCCCGGCGGCCTCGCCGTATTCGGCGACGACGACCTTGGCGCCTTCCGCCGCGAACATCCGGGCCGCGACCCGGCCCATCCCGCCCCCGGCACCCGTGATGATCGTGACCTTGTCGGCGAGTCGCATCGGAGCCTCGTCCCTTCGTGATGTGGCTATCGACGGTGGCCCACGCCACTCGTCACGTGATCACCCCCGGCGTCCGTGCATCGTACCCGCCGGGCGATCGCCCGAGGGCGTCGGTTGTACGCTCTCGTCATGCCCGATGGATCGGACCTGCTCGCCGCGGTGCTGGCCGGGGACGCGGCCGGCGTGACGGCGCTGGTGACCGCCGATCCGGCACTCGCCGGTACGCGCGATGCCGCGGGCGTGTCGGCGCTGCTGCTGGCCCGCTACCGATTCGATCGGGCCGTCCTGGACGCCCTGCTGGCCGCCGACCCGGCGATGGACATCTTCGATGCGGCCGCGCTGGGGCACCTGGACCGATTGCGCCATCGCCTGGACGAGGACCCATCGCGGGCTCGCGCCGTCGCCGGTGACGGGTTCACGGCCCTCCATCTCGCCGCGTTCTTCGGCAAGGCCGAGGCGACCCGCATCCTGCTGGAGGCGGGAGCGGCCGTCGACGCCCGCGGCACGAACGAGTTCGCGAACGAGCCGCTCCACGCGGCCGCCGCCGGTCGCCACGTCGAGGTCTGCCGGGTGCTTCTGGCGGCCGGGGCCGACGTCAGGGCCACCCAGCACGGCGGCTACACGCCACTCCACGAAGCCGCCCAGGGTGGCGACGTAGAGCTGACCGAGTTGTTCCTGTCCGCGGGCGCCGACCCCGACGCACAGTGACGCCGCCGGGCGCACGCCAGCCGATCTGGCCGCGGCTGCCGGCCACGCCGATCTCGCCGTCAGGCTCCGGGCGGTCGCCGCCGACCGCTGAATCCGGCGACCACCGGCTCCGGGTCAGCCCCGTTCGAGATAGCGCTCGCGGTCCCAGGGGTGGACCATCGCGTCGTACGTCTCCTGTTCCACCTGGGCCGCGTTCAGGTAGTGCTCGACAACGTCGTCGCCGAAGATCTCTCTGGCCGCTTTCGACTGCTCCAGCTCCCGGATCGCTTCGTACAGCGCGCGGGGCATCCGTGGGTGACCGGTCGCCAGGTAGCCGTTGCCCTTGAATTCGTCCTCGAGCTTGAGGCCGTGCTCGATCCCGTACAGGCCGGCACCGACCATCGCCGCGTAGGTGAGGTAGGCGTTCATGTCGCCGCCGGGGAAACGGTTCTCCACGTGCAGCGACTTGCCGTGACCGACCAGCCGGAAGCCGGTGGTCCGGTTGTCCCGACCCCAGACCACGTTGACCGGCGCCCAGGACAGCGAGGCGTAGCGCTTGTAGGAGTTGATGAACGGAGCGACGAACACCGCCAGTTCGCGGGACATCGCCATCATCCCGGCCATGAACTGCTGGCCGATCGTGGACAGGCCGTACGGCCCGGCCGGATCGTCGCCGGTGGCATGCATCAGGGGCACGTCCTTCACCGCGTCCCACACGCTCATGTGCAGGTGCCCGGACGATCCCGTCCAGCGGTGGTCCGGCTTGGCCATGAAGGTGATGCCCCAGCCGTTGAGGTAGGCGATCTCCTTGGCGCCGTGCTTGAACACGACGCTCCGGTCCGCCGACTCCATGACGTGGTCGTAGCGGATGTTGACTTCGTGCTGGCCGTTGGCCGCCTCGCCCTTGCTGAACTCGATCGGGACGTTGGCGGCGCTCATCTGGGTGCGCAGCAGCTTGTGCAGCGGCTCCGCCTTCGTGGCCTGCAGGAGGTGGTAGTCCTCGTTGTAGTAGCCGAAGGTCCGCGGGATCGGCCAGCCGCGCTCGGCGAGCTCCTCCCAGGAGTCCTTCAGGACGTAGAACTCGAACTCCGAACCGGCCTTGACGGCGTAGCCCATGTCGACGGCGCGCGCGACCTGGCGCTTCAGGATGGTCCGGGGCGAGACCGGGATCTCCGCGCCGGTCTCTTCGTCGACCGTGTCCGAAAGGACGAGGGCCGTCCCGGGCAGCCACGGCAGCTCCCGGAGCTGGTCCCAGATCGGCTGGGCGATCCAGTCGCCGTAGCCGGTCTCCCAGTTCATGAGCTTGAAGCCTTCTGGCGTGTTCATCTCCATGTCCGTACCCAGCAGGTACGTGCAGAAGTGCGCGCCGTGATCGATGACGCCGTCGAGGAAGGCCTGCCCGTGGACGCGTTTGCCCATCAGCCGGCCCTGCATGTCGGTGAAGGCGACCACGATCGTGTCGATCCGCCCGTCGCGGACCATCGACTCGAGCTCGGCGAGACGTGGGTGCTTGGCGGCGTGGCCGGCGTCGTGGTCGCTCATCTGACTCCTCACGGTGCGCTGCGGTCGGATGGTGGACGGAGGGCCGGCCGGTGATCCCGGGCCGGCCCTCCGTTCGTAGGCGCGCTGGTGGTCGGGGAGCCCCTAGGAGACGATCTCCTCGGCTGCGTGTTCGAACTCCCGCTCGATCTCGGTGAGCTCGGCGGAGTCACCCATGGCATGGGGACCCTTGAAGTTCCGCTTCGCGGATGCGAAGTAGTAGACGGCGAGGAGCAGGACCACGCCCAGCATGAACGTGATCGAGATGTTGCCCGAGGTCGGGAAGCTGAACAGGATCATCAGGACGATGACCCAGAACACGGCGATCCACGCGATCGGCTTGGAGAACCGACCCAGGCTCCAGACGCGATGGTCCAGCCAGTCCCTGGTCGTGGCGCCGAGGTAGATGCAGATCCCGTACGCGGCGTACAGGAAGATCGTGCTGATGGCGGTCACGATGACGATGGCCGTGCCACCGCCGGCGAGGAAGGCCACCATGGCCAGGATGAACGCTCCGACGACCATCGCGATGAGCGAGTTCGCCGGCGTGCGGTAGCGATGCGAAACCTTCTTGAGCCACCCGGAAGCGGGCATGCCGTCGTCGCGCGAGAAGGCGTACAGCATCCGGCCTGCGGAGGCGACCGACGACAGGCCGCAGAAGCTCATCGCGATGGCGATCGCGCCACCGAAGATGCCGCCGAGGCCGTCACCGAGGTTCTGCTGAAGGATGTACACGACCGCGGCGTTGTCGCCGAAGTAGTACTGGCTGTAGAGCGCCGGGTCTTCGAGTTGCCCGAACAGCGGGGTGAGGTCCGGCAGGTGCAGCGTCAGCGCCAGCAGGAAGACGAACCCGACGACCGCGCTGACCGCGACCGACAGGAAGATGCCCCAGGCGCTGCCGACGCGCGCCCCGACGGTCTCCTCGGCGACGTGCGCCGAGGCGTCATAGCCCGTGTACGTCCAGTTCGCCAGGAGCAGCGAGAAGAAGAACGCGATGAACGGCGCATAACTCGTCGCGGGCCCAAAGAGGAAGCTGAGGATCGGGTTCTCCGCCCCGGGTGGGATCGTGATGTCCCACGAGCCCAGCGTGTCCTGCGGTTCGATGGCGAAGAGGGTCAGGCCGGCATCGCGGGCCGTGTCCTGGGTGCCGAGGATGAACAGGGCACCCGCGATGAGGATGACGAACGCGATGTGCCACCACACGCTGACCTGGTTGAGGAACGCGACGACGTTGATGCCGGCGATGTTCAGGACGAGCTGGACGCCCATCAGGACCGCCATCGTCAGCAACTGACCGGAGATCAGCAGCGTGCCGCCGATTGACAGGACCTCGGTGGTGTTGGTGTATGCGTGGTTCGTCAAGGGCGAGATGATCGTCTGGTTCAGGAAGAACGCCGCGGCGAAGTTGATGCCGGCGACGATCGCGAACTGGCCGATCAGGTTGAACCAGGCGGTCCACCAGCCCCATTCCTTGTTCTTCATCCGCGACGCCCAGTAGTACAGGCCGCCGGCGGTGGGGTAAGCGGACGCGATCTCCGCCATGGAGGCGGCGATGGTCAGGACGAACACGGTGACCAGCGGCCAGCCGATGAGGACCGCAGCCGTGCCCGCCCAGGCGAGGCCGTAGTCGTACAGGATGACCGCGCCGGTCAGGATGCTGATGATGCTGAAGCTGATCGCGAAGTTGCTGAATCCGCCCATCGAGCGGAACAGCTCCTGCGCGTAGCCGAGCTGGTGCAGGTCCTTGATGTCCTGTTGGATCACGTCGTCGCGAGAACGTTGCTGGGTCATCGATACCTCCCTCAGACGGCACGCCCCGACACGAAGGTGGTCGAGGATCGCCGACGCCGGTCACTCCCTCCGAGGGGCCGGCGGCTTCGCGACTGCTACCCGCGGAGAGCGGGGCGCCGCGCGAGACTCACAGGAACGCGAATGACGCGGGTGACTGGCGGCACTGGCCGCGGAGCGCCGCGGGCGACGGCGCGAGGGTCGGTCGCTTGAGGCCCTCCTTTCCAGGTGTCCTCGGCGTCTCGAGCCGCTGGCGCTCTCGTGGGCCCGCTCGGGTTGAGACGATGGCGCCGACTATACGCGCCTCATACCGCGTGTGGAAGGTGTCCCGGAAGGTGATCCGGCCGGCGGCTCAGTGGTCGGCCCTGCCTCTCGAGTCGGTGGTCGTTCTGGTCAGTAGAGCATCGTCGTCCCGGCGGGGAAGACGAACTCGAAGGCCGACGGCGGGAGCGGCGCATCCGGCGCCAGCTCGGTGGCCTCGGCCGACCGGGTGACCGCGTCCCCGATCGTCTCCACAAGCCGAACGATCACCCCGGTCGCGCGGTCCACGGCGAGGTCGATGCGATGGTCCGGCCGGTCGCCGGCCAGCTCGATCGTGCGCGGGTGGTCGCACGACAGGAGGATCGCTTCGCGACCATGGACGAGGTCCGTGCCGGTGACCATGCAGCGGCCGGTCGACAGGACGTTCTGGCAGAAGCCAGCCGGGTGGACGAACGTGTCCGGGAGTGTCTCCATGGGCAGCGCGGTGACCGGCTCGTAGACGCGCGCCATTCCGGGGAAGTCGCGGTCGGCGAGGCCGCGCGGTCGGTTTCGGATCGGCCGTTGCGTGCCGAGCCCGTGGGCCGCCGCATAGGTCCGAATGAGGTCCCCGTCGGAGATCCAGACTTCGTACCGGCCGCCCAACAGCTCTCCCGGCCGACTCGTGATCACCTTCGCGTGGCCAGGATGCCGGAGCGTGACGTCCATCTCCGTCTGGTCCTCGCCGCGGGCGGTGACCGAACTCTCCAGGATCCGAAGGCGCAGCGTCGCGAACCGCGTCTCGGCGTCCCGCATGAAATCGAACAGCGCGGCGACGTCGGGGAGGCCGGGCGGGAGCGCGGCGACTTCCGGGAGGCGGCGGTCGCCGGTCGGCACGAGGAGGGCAGCGCGATCCCACAGGCGTGTCTCGGTCATCGCCGCGGATTGTACCGGTCGCAGGAGCGCACCAACACGGCGTCGGCGGACCGTCGCGTCCGGCGGGGCTTGACGGGCTCGACGCCAGGGCGTATATAACGTGAGGCGATATACCGCAGGCCGGTACAGCGGTCGACAGACCGGGAGGTTGCGCTTGACTGAAGGCGTTGGTGATCTGGGGCGGTTTGCTGAGCCGTCGCTGTACATCCTCGTGTCACTCGCCGGCGGACCCCGGCACGGCTACGCGATCATGACGGACGTGGAGGCCATCACCGGATCGCCGATGGGTCCGGGCACGCTCTACGGCGCCCTGGCGCGGCTGGAGCGACGCGGGCTGATCGAGGCCCTGGAGGCGGAGGATCGACGGCGACCCTACCGACTGACGGGCCTCGGTGAGGCCACCGTGCGGTCCCAGCTGGTGCGCCTGCAGGGCCTGGCCGTGACGGGGCTGGACCGGCTGCGGGAGACGCTACCGCGATGACCACGTGGCTTTCGCCCGCGATCCCCGCCCACGGTTCACCGCGCTTGGTGCCGGGCCGGTCTCTCGGACCAGGCTGAGGGGTCGTCATGGCGTCGATACGTGGGGGCGAGGTCGTGCGGCCCCCGTCGGCTCACGATGCCGGACTGCGATCGCTACCCGGACCCGCCCTCCGGGCCCTGCGCGACCAACCGATGGCCGGGTTGTCGCGGCGATCGCTCCTTCGCCGCGCGGTCGGGGCAGGGATCGGCCTGTGGCTCGTCGAGGTCACGGCCGGGTCCATCGGGTTCCTCTGGTCCGCGGCCGCCAGGGCGACGTCGCGGGTCCGGGTCGGCACCTTCGCGGAGTTGCTGGCGGCCAATGGGGATCTGCCGATCGGTGACGGCTTCCCGGCCTACGTCGCGGCCGCCCGTTCGTTCGTCGTGATCGTGGACCCCGGCCGTCACGGCTGGTCGCCCGGGTCCGACTCGAGGGGCGAGGGCTCCGCGACGAACGTGCGGGCCCTGTCCCAGCGCTGCCCGCACCTGGGATGCCGGCCGAACCCATGCCTCGAGGATTTCTGGTTCCAGTGCCCATGCCACCAGTCGCGCTACGACCGCCTCGGGATCAAGGCGGATGGAGAGCGCTTCGGACCGGCTCCGCGTGGTATGGACCGATACGCCACGGAAGTGGACGGATCAGGTGTCCTGTTCATCGACACGTCCCGGATCACGCTCGGACCGCTTCCGGTGGCACTCGGCCAGCCTGGCCTGATCCCGCCGCTGGTCGAAGGCGGCTGCGTATGAGGGCAGGCCAGCACGGTGGCATCCTGGGTCGGGCCTTGGTCGGGCTCTACCCGCGCGCGTGGCGGAGCCGCTACGGGCCGGAGATGGCGGCTCTGCTCGTGGAGCGGCCGCCGTCCTGGCGCGATGCCGTGGACCTCATGCGTGGAGCCGCAGACGCCCACCTGCATCCGAGGACCGCGTCGCGCGGGCCGGGCTTGGCAGCCGTGCTCGCCGGGGCCGCCTGGACGGTGGTCGCGATCGGGAACCTCGCCGAGCCGGTATCGCCGGACTGGCCGGGGCTCCTCGCCTGGACGCTTCCGCCCGCGGCTGTTGGCGCCGCGGCCGGGTTGGTGGCGGCGCTCGGCCTCTCCCTGCGGCTCGGGGACGCGCCCGGGCGGGTGGCGCGCGCCGCCGTCCTCCTGGTCGTCCTCGCCGATCTCGCCTGGATCGTGGCGCTCACGGTCGCCTTCATCGGCGGCCCGTACGGCGCCGTCACGGGTGCCGCCGGATCTATCGCCGCGGCCGCGACCGCTATCCTCGGCGTGACGCTGATTCGGGCCGATGTCCAGCCCGCCGGCGTGCTGCTGATGATGGTCGGCGTCGGGCTCATCGTCCCGCCACCCGCAGCCTGGATCGTGGCCGCGGCGGCCTGGACGGCGGTCGGCCTATGGTCGCTGGCAGATCGCGCCACGGGCTCCGGTCGGTCCGCGGGAACCGCGTGATCGGGCGCTGAGCCGCGGGGTCGCTGAGCCGCTGACCCGCTGCCGCCGCGCCGCGCGTGCCGCCGAGCCGCGCATTGCCCGCGTCACAGCGACGCGTTCCGGCGACAACGCCTCGTGGACCGGCTGCTCCCGCGTCACAGCGACGCGTTCCGGCGACAGGTGCCTCGTGGACCGGCGCCGGATCGACGTCGGGTGTCCGATGCGTGCCGGATCCACGCTCGTCTGTTCGAGAGCCGCGTCCGTGTGACGCGAGCAGGGGTGCGCGCGCCCAGCACCACCGGGCCCAGCACCGCCGGGCGTTGACCGCACCGCACCGCACCGCGACCACCCGCACCGCCCAGCGCTGACCCCCGCTCGCTCTGGTGCACCGCCCGCGTCAGACCGGTATCGGGTCAGCCTCCGGCTGGATCGTCTCCCAGCCCGGGCTCGGTCATCGTCGCCGGGTCCAGCAAGCGGTCCAGGTCGGCCGCGGCCATCCCGCGCTCCAGGGCCAGTTCCCGGATCGTGCGGCCGCTCTTGAACGCCGCCTTGGCGAGCGCGGCCGCCTCGTCGTAGCCGATCACCGGCGCCAGGGCCGTCGCGAGCATCAGGCCCTGCTCGACGAGCGCGGGTCCACGGTCGGTGGCCACCAGCCCGTCGATCGTCCGGCGCGAGAAGTTGGCGGCAGCCGCTGCCAGCAGCTCGATCGACTCGAGCAGTGCCACCGCGGTGACCGGCAGCATGACGTTGAGTTCCAGGAACGACCCGGTCTGCCCGAAGGCCACGGTCGCGTCATTGCCGACCACGCGCGCCACGACCATCGTCAGCGACTCGACGATGACCGGGTTCACCTTGCCCGGCATGATCGATGAGCCGGGTTGCGTCTCCGGCAGTGCGATCTCGCCGATGCCTGCCCGCGGACCCATCCCCATGAGCCGGACGTCGGAGGCGATCTTCCACAGGCCGAGCGCGGTCGTCCGGATCGAGCCATGGGCCGCGATCGGCACGTCCAGCGTCGCCTGGGCATGGAAGTGGTTGGGCGCCTCTCGGACCGGCAGGGTCAGCAGTTCCGTCAGCCGGGCGCAGGCCCGGGCGGCGTACTCGGGATGGGCGTTGATTCCCGTCCCGACCGCCGTCCCGCCCAGCGGCACGGTCAGCAGCTCGTCCCGCGCGGCCCGGACACGCCGGATCGCCTCCTCCACCTGGCCGGCATATCCGCGGAACTCCTGGCCCAGCCGGATCGGCGTCGCATCCTGGAGATGGGTCCGCCCGGTCTTGACGACCGGCCAGAACTCGTCGGCCTTGGCGGCCAGCGTCGTCTGCAGCTCGATCAGCGCCGGGATCAGCGCCTCGTCGATCGCCAACGCGGCACTCAACTGCAGTGCGGTCGGGATGACATCGTTGGAGCTCTGGCACCGGTTGACCTGGTCATTGGGATGGACCGTCCGGCCCGCGCCCAGGCTCGCCGCTGCGAGGTGGGCGATGACCTCGTTCATGTTCGTGTTCGTCGACGTGCCGGAACCGGTCTGGTAGATATCGATCGGGAACTGGTCGTCGTACCGCCCGTCGGCGACCTCGGCGGCGGCGACCGCGATCGCGGTGGCCACGTCGACATCGACAAGTCCCAGGTCGGCATTCGCCTCGGCCGCGGCCAGTTTCACGAGCGCGAGGGCTCGGATGAACCGTCGCGGGAACCGTTGCCCGGAGATCGGGAAGTTGAGGACGGCGCGCTGCGTAGAGGCGCCGTACAGGGCGTCGGACGGGACGGCCATCTCGCCCATCGAATCGCGCTCGATGCGCGTCGCGCGAACGGGGTCGGTCATGTCGTCGATTGTAGGTCCGCTGCCGGCCGCGGCGGTAGCATCGGTGCTGATGCCGACCATCGACGCCAACGGCCTGCACATCGGCTACGACGTAGCGGGCGCCGGGCCGCCGCTCATCCTGCTCCACGGCGCGACGTCCACCGCCGAGCGCGACTTCCGCGGCCAGCTGCCGAGCCTGCGGCAGGCATTCCGCTGCTACCTGCCTGATGCCCGCGCCCATGGGCGCACGCGGTGGGACGTGGCGGCCGACGGATTCCAGGCGGCCTGGCTCGTCGACGACGTCCTGGCCTTCGCCGATGCGCTGGGGCTCGAGACGTTCCATCTGCTCGGGTTCTCGCTCGGCGCGATGGCGTCCCTGGGCGTTGCCATCCGCGCCCCGGAACGACTGCGCACCCTGGTCGTCGTCGGGATCTCGACGGATCGCCAGCCCCGGGCGAGCGTGGCGCGGCGCCTGATGGACCCGATCCGGGTCGACCGGACCGATCCGAGCTGGGCCGCCGACCTCGCTCGGCGCCACGATCCGGTCCAGGGCGAGGGCGCCTGGCGTCGGCTGCTGATGGCGATCGCCGCCGACGTCGGTGTCCAGCCGCTGCTGACACCGCGCCAGATCCGGGCCATCGATGCGCCGGCCCTGGTGGTCGTCGGCGACCGGGACCCGTTCGTCCCGGTCGATCACGCGTGGCGGCTCTCGCGTTCGCTCCTCGACGGCCGGCTGCTGGTCGTGCCGGGCGCCGGTCACGAGGCGTTCGCGGAACAGCCGGCGATCGTGACCGAGGCCCTCGGCATGTTCTATCGATCCACCGAGACGGCGGCCAAGAGACGGGCCGCCGGCGACGTGGCTTCCCGGCCCGGCCCAGCCACGAGGTGATCCGATGACGACCCTGCTCGCCCTGCTCCGTCGGCCCGATGGCGGCCCGGCCGCGCTGGCGGAATTCGAACGGCGCTATGCGACCGAGCATCTGCCGCACGTCGTCGCCACGCCGGGACTGCGTGGGATCGAGGTCCGCCGCGTCGTCGGCGTGCTCGGTGGGGAGACCGATCTGGTACTTGCCACGACGATGCGGTTCGACGACCGGGCGGCACTGGACGCGGGGCTCGCATCCGACGCGATGCGAGCGGCCGGCCGGAACCTCCGCGAGATCGCCCCGGGGATGGCCACGCTCCTCGTCCTGGAGGACGCGGCCGACCTCGCGGCGGTCGGCTCGGGCCCCGGTGTCGGCGACCGCTCGGGCCCCGACGCCGGCTCTCCCGCGGCTGACGCATGACCATCGAAGATCGGTTGCGCGCGGCGGGGATCGTGCTGGTCGTCCGTCCGCCAGCGCCCGAGCTCGCCGAGGGGATCGCCGCCACACTGCTGGCGGCCGGTGTCGGCGCGATCGAGGTGACCTTCCGCGCCGCCGGCGCCGCGGCCGCCATCGAGCGGATCCGGTCGAGGGTCCCGGCCATGCTCGTCGGAGCCGGCACGGTGCTGACCGAGGCGCAGGCGGACGAGGCGATCGCCGCGGGCGCCGAGTTCGTCGTCGCGCCCGGCAGCACGCCGCGCGTGATCGACCGCGTGCTCACGGCTGGTGTCGCGATGATCCCGGGCGTGGCGACACCCACGGAGGTGGAGGCGGATCTCGCCCGCGGGCTGACGCTGCTCAAGTTGTTCCCGGCGGAGGTCGTCGGTGGCCTCGCCATGCTGCGGGCGCTGCGCGGTCCGTACCCCGACGTGCGGTTCGTCCCGACCGGGGGTATCGGACCGGCCAACCTTGCCGCGTACCTGGCTGAACCCAACGTGGTCGCGTGCGGCGGATCGTGGTTGACCGAAGGTGTCCGCGGTCCTGACGACCTGCCGCGGCTGGCAGACCGCGCGATGGCTGCCGGGTCGATCGTGCGCGCCTCGCGCTGACCATCGCGACGGGCGGTGCGGGGGCTGGGGGATTCGCTGCCTCCATGCGATAATCCGTCGGCGCGACGTGGCCATGGTCGGCTCGAACGGGCGATGACCCCGGGGCCAGCACCGGCCGCCGGACCCGGCGCGAGCCACGAGAAGGATCCAGAGGCCCACATGACCGTCGAGACCTCCACCTGGGCGACCAAGAAGGGCCTCGCCCAGATGCTCAAGGGCGGCGTCATCATGGACGTCGTCACCTCCGACCAGGCGAAGATCGCCGAAGATGCCGGCGCCGTCGCCGTGATGGCGCTGGAGCGTGTCCCCGCCGACATCCGCAAGGTCGGCGGCGTCGCCCGCATGTCCGATCCGGAGATGATCGTCGGGATCATGGACGCGGTGTCCATCCCGGTCATGGCCAAGGCGCGGATCGGTCACTTCGTCGAGGCCCAGATCCTGGAGGCGCTCGGCGTCGACTACGTCGACGAGTCGGAGGTCCTCACCCCGGCGGACGAGTCCAACCACATCGACAAGCACGCTTTCAAGGTCCCGTTCGTGTGTGGCTGCCGAAACCTCGGCGAGGCCCTCCGTCGGATCAACGAGGGCGCCGCGATGATGCGGACCAAGGGCGAGGCCGGGACCGGCAATATCGTGGAGGCCGTTCGCCAGCTGCGCGACGTGCTCGGCGAGATCCGGCGACTCCAGGGGATGCGCGAGGACGAGCTGTTCGTCGCGGCCAAGGAACTCCAGGCTCCCTACGAGCTGGTCAAGGGCGTCGCGGCGGACGGCAGGCTGCCGGTCGTCAACTTCGTCGCGGGTGGCATCTCCACCCCGGCGGACGCGGCCCTGGTCATGCAGCTGGGGGCGGAGGGCGTGTTCGTCGGGTCCGGCATCTTCAAGAGCGAGGACCCGGCCCGGATGGCCAACGCCATCGTCCAGGCGACGACCTTCTTCGACGATGCGGCCAAGATCGCGGAGGTCAGCAAGGGCCTGGGCGCCCCGATGCGCGGCATCGCCCTGGAGGAGATCCCGGACCAGGAGCGGCTCGCCGCCCGCGGCTGGTAGTCGGGACCGACCACGACCACGGCACCCAGCGTCAGCCACCACTGCCCATGAAGATCGGCGTCCTCGCCCTCCAGGGGGCGTTCCGCGAACACCTCGACACGCTCGCCGTGATCGGGGCCCAGGGTGTCCGCGTGCGCGAGCCAGCCGATCTCGACGGGGTCGGCGGGCTGATCCTGCCCGGCGGCGAGAGCACGACGATGCGCCAGCTCATCGAGCGGTGGGGCCTCGCCGGGCCGATCCTCCGACTTGCGGCCGCGGGCGCGCCGGTCTTCGGCACGTGTGCCGGGATGATCGTGCTGGCTCGCGAGATCCTGGGCGGCGAGCCGCCGATCCTGCCACTCCTCGACGTGACGGTGGAGCGCAACGCGTTCGGGCGGCAGCTCGAGTCGTTCGAGGCCGAGCTGTCGGTCCCGGTCCTGGGCGACCGGCCGGTCCACGCCGTCTTCATCCGCGCCCCGACCGTCGAGCGGGTGGGCCCGGGGGTGGACGTCCTCGCACGCCTGGATGACGGCCGGGTCGTGGCGGTTCGTGAGCGGAACATCATCGCCACCGCGTTCCACCCGGAGCTGGCCGGTGAGACCCGCTTCCATCGGCTGCTGGCGACGATGGCCGCCGAGTACGACGATCCCGGTGAGGGCTCCGGCCGCCGGCCGCATCCCACTCGACGGGCGCAGGCACGATGACGGCGACCCGCGCGCCACGGAGTTCCGGCAAGGTTCGGCCGGCCCGCCTCACGGACCTCGCGGCGCTCGGCGAGCTCTCGCGCCTGTGCCAGTCCGACGACCCGGCGACCCGTTCCCTTGGGCTGCCGGTAAGCGGCCCGCCGATCGGGGTGTTCAGCCTGTTCCGCCTCCCGCTCGGTGCGTTCCGGCCGAACGACCTGATGTTCGTCTACGAGGCCGATGGCCGGATCGCCGGCCTGGTACGGGTGGAGCGCGAGGCATCGCGCGACGAATGGACCATCGTCGAGCTGGACGGGGTCGGCGTCGCCGATGCCGGCGACATCCGCTATCGACTCGTGCAGCAGATCCTCCGCGAGGGGCCGAAGCGAGGCGCAGTCCGCTTCCACGTCGCGTGCGCCGACAGGGACGGCAACGTCGAGTTGCTGATGCAGGCCGGGTTCATCCGCTACGGCGAGGAACGGATCCTGTTCCGCAAGCCGGCCGCGGCCCTGCCGGCGCCATGGAAGGACGAGCAGGCTGCGGAAGCTGGGATCCGTGTCGCCCAGGCGATCGACGCCGTCGCGCTCCAGCGGCTGTATGGCACCGTCACGCCGGCGCCGATCGTGCGTCTCGAGGCCATCCGGCTGGCAGACTGGGAGCGGCAGGGCAACCACTGGCGCGTCCCGCGGTCCAGCCTCGCCCCGATCCTCCGGTTCGCCGACGTGGAAGCCTATGTCCAGATGACACCGGGCGGTGGCAAGGACGGCACGCAGCTCGAAGGGTTCGTCCAGCTGGGGGTCGCCAAGGAGGACCAGCCGCATTACCTGCGGGTCTTCGCCCGGCCGGGTTCGGACGCTTCGGCGCTCATCGAGTACGGTCTCGGCATCATCGCGGCCCGGACGGAGCGCGGCGGCGACCACCGCCACGACCACGGAGTGATCGCGCCGGTGCGAACCTACGAGTCGCCGATCGACACGCGGCTGGAGGACGCCGGCTTCGAGGCCGTCGCCACGGTGACGTTGCTCATGAAGGAGATCCTCGTCCGCGTCGCCGAACCGGCTCTCGTGCCGGCCGGCGTCCGGTAGCCGGCGGAGCATTGGAGGTCAGCGTGGGATCCGAGGTGCGACAGCGCGAATCGATCGACGACCTCGACGTCCTGCTTGCGGCGCTGCCCCCGGAGATCGTCGCCGCCGTCCATGCCCTGCCGGACCGCGAGTCGCTCATCGAGGTCGTGATGGACCTGGGACGCCGGCCCGAGGCCCGCTTTCCGGAGGCCGAGACGATGCTCCTGGAGCGCGAGATCGGGGACGCGGACATCGGTTTCGTGGTCGATCACATCGGGTCCTTCGGGGACGACAACCGGGCGGGCATCGAGCGGACGCTCCATCGCATCAGTGCGATCCGCAACCGGAACGGCAAGATCGTCGGGCTGACGTGCCGCATCGGGCGCGCCGTCTACGGGACCATCGAGATCATCAACGACTTCGTCGAGACCGGGAAGTCGATCCTGATCATGGGCCGGCCCGGCATCGGCAAGACGACGATGCTGCGCGAGGCGGCTCGTGTCCTGGCCGACGACTTCGGCAAGCGGGTCGTCGTGGTGGACACGTCCAACGAGATCGCCGGCGACGGCGATATCCCACACCCGGCCATCGGCAAGGCGCGCCGGATGCAGGTTCGCACGCCGTCACTCCAGCACGAGGTGATGATCGAGGCGGTGGAGAACCACATGCCGCAGGTCATCGTCATCGACGAGATCGGCACGGAACTGGAGGCCCAGGCGGCCCGGACCATCGCGGAACGTGGCGTCCAGCTGATCGGGACCGCCCACGGGAACAACCTCGACAACCTGATGCTCAACCCGACCCTGTCCGATCTCATCGGCGGGATCCAGAGCGTCACGCTCGGCGACGAGGAGGCCCGCCGCCGGCGCACCCAGAAGAGCGTCCTGGAGCGCAAGGCTCCGCCCACGTTCGACGTCATCGTCGAGATCCAGGACCGGGAACGGGTCGCCGTCCACGACGACGTCGCCGAGACGATCGACGCGCTGCTGCGGGGCGATGCCGTCGCCCCGGAACTGCGCTGGCGGGACGAGGAGGGCGTCCACCGCTCGCAGGGCCGGCCGCGACCTTCGCCGCGCGAGCAGCTCGGCGCGGAGCGGTTCGCGGGTCTCGTTGGCGGCGGTTCGCCGTGGCGGATGGAGCCCGGCTGGCGCGGCGATGGGACCGCCCGGACCGGGGGCTATCGCGAGGCGGAGCGCGGCAGCTACCGTCCGGGCTACCGGCCGGGAGCATCTGGTGGCTGGCGCCAGACCCGGGGTGGCTCCGGTCGCGAGAGCGCACCGCGCGAACCCGCGTCGGAGGGCGGCGCACCGGCGTCGATGCCGGGCGAGCGGTTCGCCGGGCGCCCTGGTGACGCCCCGTTCGTCGCCGGCGGCATCGCCGATCGCGGCCCGCTGGAGCGCGGCGCAGCCCAGACCGCCCTGGAGACCAGGGCCCGGGAAGCGCGCGAACTGGAGCGCCAGAAGGCTTGGCGCGATCAGGCCGCCCGTGCCCTCCAGTCGTTCAAGGCGGACGAGGGAACCGCGCCGGTCAACGCCGACGAGCTCGAGACCGACGACGATCTCGATCGGCTGCCGCTGGGCACGGAGGAAGGTGTCCACGGCGAGACCCTGCTGGTGCCGGGCGGGTCACCGCTGCCGACGCTTCGGGTCCTCCCGCAGGGCATCAGCCGCAAGCGCCTGGAGCAGGCAGTCCGCGACCTGGGCCTGCCGGTCGTCATCGCCCGCGACGTCGAGGACGCCGACGTCGTGATGACCCTCAAGAACGAGTACAAGCAGAAGACCCCGACGCTCCGCGAGGCGGAGGAGCGGTCGATGCCGATCTACGTCCTCAAGAGCAACACGATCCCGCAGATGCAGACGAGCCTGACTTCCATCTTCTCGCTGGAGATCGACCCCCGCGAGGCGGCGATGCGGGAGACGGAGGACGCCATCGAGGTCGTGCTGTCGTCGTCCGAGGCCGTGGAGCTGTCGCCGCAGAACGCGTACATCCGACGGCTCCAGCACCAGATGGCGGAGCGGGCCAATCTCGTCTCGCGTTCCCGCGGCCGCGAGCCGTATCGCCGGGTGCGGCTCTACCCGGACGTCGCCCGTAGCGGTTGGCGGTAGGGGCGCTCGGCCGCCGAGATCACGCACGGCCCGCCGATCCGCCGCTGCGCGACGCAACGGACGAACGTCGCCGATACGCTCCGCCCCCGCCCTCCGGTCAACCGCTCGCCGGTCGGGATCACACCCAGGCGCGCGGTCGCGTGCCCGGTGTTCGCTCGCGCGACCGCCGGGCGGTGGATCGACGAAGGTGCGTCGCCAGTTGCGCCGCAGGACGGTGGCGCGCCGGCTCTGGGCCCACCGGCCCTGCGCCCTCCGGCCGCCCGGCGCTCAGGCCTCGGGTCCACGGCCCGGCTCCGCGGGTTCCGCCGGGTTCCGTCGATCAGCGAAGATCGCGCCGGAGCGCAGAGCGCGCGGCAAGGTAGCCGCTCATCCCGTGGACGCCACCCCCCGGAGGCGCCGACGACGACGCGAGGTACAGCCCGGCCCCCGCATGGTACGGGTCCAGGGTCACGGTCGGCCGGAAGATCAGCTGGCGGATGTCGGAGATCCCGGCGTTGATGTCGCCGCCGACGTAGTTCGCGTCGTGGGCCTCCATCTCGGCGGGCGAATGCGTGGCGCGCGCCAGGACCCGCTCGCGGAAGCCTGGGGCGAAGCGCTCGACCTGGCGCTCGATCCGCTCGGTCATGTCGACGTCAGAGCCGTTGGGTACGTGGCAATACGCCCAGGCCGTGGTCCGGCCCTCTGGAGCGCGCGTGGCGTCCCATGGGTGGTACTGGACCAGCAGCGTGAACGGGCGATCCGCGTGCCGCCCCGCGGCGACCTCTGCTTCCGAGGCGGCGATCTCGTCGATCGTCCCGCCCAGGTGGATGGTGGCGGCCCGCCGCAGTCCGTCCGCGGTCCACGGGATCGGACCATCCAGCGCCCAGTCGATCTTGAACACGCCCGGGCCGTAGCGGAATCCCGCGTAGCGGCGCCGGGTCCGGGCCGGCAGCCGGTCGCCGGCGATGCCCATCAGCGCCTGCGGGGTCGTGTCGAAGACCACCACCCGCGAGGTCGGAACGTCGGCCAGCGACGTCACCCGCTGCCCGACGACGACCTCTCCGCCCAGCGCCTGGACCTCCGCCGCGAGGGCGTCGGTCACGGCCGCAGAACCGCCGCGGACCATCGGCCAGCCGACGGCGTGCGCGTACGTGCCGAGGACCAGCCCGAATGAGGCCGACAACGGCCGGCCCAGCGGCACCATCGAATGCGCCGCCAGTCCTGCGAACAGCGCGCGCGCCGCTTCGCCGCGAAAGCGGCCACCGGCCAGGCCGGTCGCCGACCGAAGGGCCGGAAGCCCGAAGCGGGCGAGCGCGAGTGGATGCCGCGGCAGGTGGACGATCGGCCGCAGCAGTTCGCCGGTCAGCTTCCCGGCGTCACGCACGAGTGGACCGAACAACGACCGCCACGCATGGGCGTCGTCCCCGCCGAGGGCGTCCGCCGTGGCCGTGACGGACCGCTCCAGCACGCCCGCCCGCCCGCCGTCGAGGGCGTGCGCCACCGGGGCGTCCGGGTGGACCAGCTCGACGCCACGGGCGGCCAGGTCCACGGTCCGGAAGAACGGCGAGGCGGCCGTCAGCGGCAGGATCGTGGAGCACACGTCGTGGCGGAACCCGGGGAGCGTGAGCTCCTGTGTGCGCGTCCCGCCACCGATCGTGTCGGCCGCCTCGTAGACCCGTACGGAACGCCCCGCCCGGGCGAGCGTCAGCGCGGCCGCCAGCCCGTTGGGGCCGGCTCCGATGACGACCGCGTCGAGCGACCGGGCGGTCACGTCGCGACCGCCCGCGTATCCGGTTCGGCCGCCCTCACCCGCGGCGCGTGATCCAGCGGACCGGTGCCGTCAGGGTGTGCCGGGCGGTCCGGAGCGTCGCGCTGTTGCGGAGGTTGCCGGCCTGACGCCACTGACGACGCTTGTCGATGCACACGACCTGGGTGTCGACCGCCGGGGCATCGATGCCGACGTGTCGGGCCAGGTTCTCCAGGGTCTGCCGCCAGAAGCGGTCGTTCAGCTTGTTCGCGCCGAGCATGTAGGCCAGCTCGTCGAACGGGTCGGACGTCCGCTCCAGGGCCTGGGCCTGGGCGATCGTCACGTCGCCGTCGCGGTGGGCAGAGAACGTGATCCACGCGGACAGGGTATGGCCTTCAGGGGTCATGAACGTGAACGACTCGTCGTCGGCGTAGAGGACCATGACGCCCGTGCTCAGCTTGACCGGCGAGCCCGGGACCGGGGGGATGTCCAGGAGCGCCACCTCGCCCGGGGCGATGCCCGCGAGCGGCGCGTAGAAGCGCGCACCGTCGGGCCAGAACGTCGGGAAGCGCTCCTTCCAGACCGCGATCAACTGCTGGGGGGTGAGGTCGGAGCCGTCCAGTCGGACCCGGAAGGTCTTCTGCCACAGCTGCCCGAAACCCTGGAGCGGGCCGGACACCCGCTTGCCGCTCACGGAATCGACCTTCGCGCCGGCGACGCCCGCCGCCGACAAGCGGTCGACCGGGCGGGCCCAGTTCGAGGCGTCGCGCGACGTCGAGGCGGGCCCGGCCGCTTCGACCGGATACGCCGTGGGCCCGTCGGGCGCCGGCGCCGGCGGGGTCGGTTCGATGGTCGTCATGTCGTCAGCCCTCCGCAGCCGCGACCGCCGCGGCCTCGTCGTCGTGGATCGCGATCGCCTCGTCCAGGCGCGTCAGCGACAGGATCTGGCGGTAGTGGTCGGACAGGCCGGTCGCCAGGAGTCGCGCGCCGCTCCGCTGCGCACGCACCAGCAGCGTGACGAGCAGGCCGATGCCGCCCGAGTTCATGTACTCCATCCCGGCGAAGTCGAGGACGACCGCGATGGCTCCGTCGTCCATCGCCCGAGTGAAGCCGGCCATCAGGTCGCCTTCACTGCCGGACGTGACATCACCGGCGATGCGGATGATCGCGACCGACCCGACGCGGTCGAGACCGATGGTGGTGGCACTCATGCGGCGTCTCCTTCGACGATGTCCATGAAGTCCGATAGCCGGGTGATCCGGAAGATCTCGCGGTAGTGGGGGGTGAGGCCGACCGCCCGGACACCACGTCCGTCGCGGCGTGCGTCGGCGAGGAGGCGGACGACGAGCGCGATGCCCGTGCTGTTGATGTAGCCGACATCGCGGAAGTCCAGCGTCAGCCGGTTCGATCCGAGCGAAGCGACCTCGTGGTACGCGGCGCTGAGCTGGTCGTCGGCGCGGCTGTCGAGATCGCCCCGCATCCGGACCCGGACCTCATCGGGGACTTCCACGACCTGGGCGCCGAACTGCCGGTCATCCATGGGGGGTCTCCTCGCGGGCCAGGCGGAGCGTGACCGTCTGCGTGCCCGCTTCGTCGTCGGTCGTCACGTCCATCGCGTCGACCATGTGCTCGATCAGGAACAGGCCCCAGCCCCGGGGCTTCTGCTCGCCGGCGAGCTTGCGCTCGATATCCGGGGCCTCGGCATCCGTCGGGACGGCGCCGGAGAGGGCTCGATCGGTGACCTTCACGATGATGTCGTCGGCGGTCACCGCGACCTCCACGTCGAACGGCACGTCCGGCTTGCCCTGGCTGCCGTATTCGATGGCGTTCATGGCGGTCTCGCTGACCGCGGTCTTGAGGCGCTCGAGTCGGTCAGCCGGCAGACCCAGGCCAGCCACCGCAGCGGCCACCCGATCCATCGCCTCGCGCTCATTGCCGATGGCGCCGGGCAGGCTGAACGCGGTCAGGGCGGTGGAGCCCTCAAGCTCGTCTCCTGCGTCGGCGATCCCGGCCGATCGATGCAGGGTGACCAGGGTGATGTCGTCCTCCTGCTCGAGATCGGGCCCGACGAATCGGTGGAGCAGCTCCAGCAGTCGGTCCAGCAGCTCGCTGCCGGCGTCGTCGATGCGGAGCGCCTCACGGAGTCGATCGAAGCCGAACATCTCGCGAGCGTCGTCGTGGGCCTCGATCAGCCCGTCGCTGTACAGCAGGACGTTGCTGTCCGGGGCGATGTCGCCCTCGGCCTCGTCGTAGCGGATCCCTGGCAGCAGGCCGAGCGGCATCCCGGTCGCCCGGATCTCGGTCACCTCGTCCCCCGTCCGGACGAACGGCAGGTTGTGGCCGGCGTTGGCCAGCACGATGTGACCGGTCGCGGGGTCCAGGACCGCGAACAGGCAGGTCACGAACATCTTCGACGGCATCTCGGGCACCAGCAGATCGTTGGCCCGCGACAGGATCTCGCCCGGCGAGTTGCTGCGCGACGCCTCCGCCCGGAGGATGCTGTGGGTCCGAGCCATGACCAGCGCGGCCGGCACGCCCTTGTCGGTCACGTCGCCGACGGCGATCCCGATCCGACCGTCCGGCATCTCCACGAAATCGTAGAAGTCACCGCCGACCGCCCGGGCCGGGCCGTAATACGCGGCGACCTGCCACTGCGGAAGCTGCGGGAGGTGGCGGGGAAGGAACTGCTGCTGGATCAGGGTGGCGACCCGGAGCTCCTGGGCGAGGCGCTCCTTCTCGGCAGCCTCGTTCGCCTGTTCCCGGACCAGCTGGGCCACCCGGATCGCGGGGGCGGCCTGGGCTGCCAGCGTCGTCAGCAGGCGACGGTCGTCGGTCGAGTAATCCTGCTCGCTCAGGCGCGGCCCCAGGTTGAGCGTCCCGATCAGCTCCCCCTGCGAAACGAGCGGCACGATCAGGGCCACCCCAGCTTCACGGAGGGCCTGGACGGCCGGCGAGTCAAGCTCCAGCTTGGCGACCTCGACCGGACCGGGCGCGGATTGCAGGTACGCCAGCAGCGGATCGCTCTCCGGGATGTCGACCGCGATCGCGTCGATCGCCGTGGTCGTCGCCGCCGCGTCCTCGGCACGGACAGCCGGTATCGGGCTGTCGGTCCCACCACGACGGAACAGACGGCGCAGCGTGCTCGTCGACTCGGTCATGTCGGCATCCTCAGCGGTGAACGTCCGGGAATCGTTACGGGTGGGGTGCGGTGGAACGGGTCGATCCGTGTCGCAGCCAGATGGCCAGCGAATTGGGGGCGACCGTCAGCCGAGCCGTGTGCGCGAGGTCCCGTGTCACGATCTCGATATCGGTCTCGCTGCGGAGCCGTTCCGAGAACGCCAGGGCGATCCGCTCTGTGTCATATCGGGTTCGATCGAAGCGGTGGTCGACGACCGACTGCACCCGCCGCCGGACCGGCTGGAACAGGGCGAAGACGAGCAAGGTCGTCGCCGCCACCGCCACGGTCTGCCCCTGGGTGAAGGTCGCCAGCACCCCCTGGAGCAGCAGGATGCCGCCGGCGAAGACGACCGCCAGGATCCCGGTCATCGCGGCATAGGCGATCGATCGGCTGACGATCCGGTCGATCTCGTAGAGGCGGTAGCGGAGGATCGCGATGCCGATCGCGATCGGGACCAGCGTCATCGTGAACCCAACAACGAGCGTCGTGGGCGCATAGATCGGCGCGTCCGGGCGGAACGTGATCACGTTGACGACCTCCGCTGATCGCCAGGAGTGACGCCGCGGAGCCGACCCACTTGAGCTGGGTCCGTGCGAGTCGGTCACCTCGACGCCAGCGGACGATCAGGGCAGCCACGGCGGTGGCGAGCAGGACCACCATGATCGTGTACGAGACATAGGTCAGCCACACGCCCGGGAAACCCGCGATCCCGATCGGATTGTCGAACTGCGGATACAGGTAGAGCGGGCCCGCCTGCAACCCATGCCGAGGACACCCGCCACGATCGCGATCGCAGTCAGCGGGGTCACCCAGCGCCAGCGCGGTGTCGGTGCCGCGCCAGTCCGGGAACAGGATCAGGATCAGCGCGATCACCGTGAGCATCGGGGCGTCCAGCGTGGAGATGAGGGTGGCCGGCCAGCGCGGCAGCGGTGCCGGGCCGGGCAGGCGCAGATAGGAATCTCCAGGAGCAGGTAGAGTCCGAAGGCCAGCCCGACCGACAGGAGCAGCGGGCCGATCAGGTTCTCCGGGCGGCGCTCGGCGATCAGCCACCCGGTCGCGGCAAAGGCGATCTCGACGGGACCGCAGAGCACGGCGACTCCCCCGCTCGGCCAGCCTTGGCTTGCGTCGATCACGATCGCCACGATGGGGCCACGCACCGTGATCGCGACCGTGAGACGGACGACGACCGCCCGACCGTCACGCCCGACCTCCCGAGCCGCCCGCAGCCAGAGCCCGACCTGGTCGGCCGGACGGCCGCATCGACCGTCGTCCGGGCATCCCGACTGATGGTCACCAGATCGACCTCGTCGCGCAGTCGCTCGCCGAAGCCCGCCAGCAGTCGCTCCCCGTCGTACCGACTCCGGTCGAAGCGCGATCCACGACCGCTGGACCCGTCGCGCGGAGCGGCTGGAACAGCGCCGCGACGACAAGCGTCGACAGGGCCACGGTGATCGTCTCCCCGCCGGTGATCGGCACCGAGTGGACCGCTGGAGCAACAGCACGACAGCGCGTACGTCGCCACCAGGAGCGCCGTGATCCCGATGGACGAGATGGTCCGGCTGATCAGCCGGTCGATCTCGTACAGTCGATAGCGCAGGATGGCCACGCCGATCGCGATGGGGAACATGCCCAGGGAGATGCCGACGGCCAGGTCGGCGATGTCGTTGAACTGCCGGTCCGAAGATGAGCCCGTAGATCGCCATCACGATGGCCACGCAGGACTGCAGACGCGCTAACCACTTCAGCTGGGCGCGCTCGATGCCCACCGCGACGCCAGCGCCGGCCATCGACATGGTCGCCAGCCCGACGCAGACGATCGTCAAGGTGTAGAACGGCGTGATGACTCCAGCGATGTCGAGGCTCGGGCACACCGATCGGATTGACGATCTCCGGGTAGAACGCCATCGGCCCGGGGAGCAGGGCCGTTCCGATCAGCGAGATCGTGCCGAACAGGATCGTCGCGCCCGCGACCCATCGCCAGCGCGGCCCCGGCAGGTGTCCGTGTCGGGAAGAGCAGGAACAGGAAGGCGACCAAGGCGAAGATCGGCGCATCCATCAGCGTGACCGCCAGGGCGAGGTACGTGCGACGGCGGGTGGCTCGGGCAGTCGACGATCGTGATCGCAGGACCAGGTAGGTCGCGATCAGGACGCCCACGCGAACAGGATGCCCGACGGCGTTGCCCGGGCGTCGATCGATCAGCAGGACACCGACGACCAGGTAACGGCCGCCACCAGCGATGAACAGGGACAGCGACCCGGCCGTTCCCCCGGCGAGGCGCGTCGCGACGGACGCCGCTGGCGGCCACCAGGCAGACCGCGGCGGCGATGCCACGGCCCAGGTCGTTCGTCGATCGACTCGACGTCCCCTGCGGGCCGTCCCGCCTCGCCCTCTCACGCTCCGCCCCCCGAGCCACCACGCAGCCACAGCCCGACGTGCGCCGGCCGGACGGCCAGGTCGACCGTCAGTCGGGCATCCGCGCTGATGGTCGCCAGGTCGACCTCGTCGCGCAGTCGTTCACCGAAGCTCGCCAGCAGTCGCTCGCCGTCGTAGCGGCTCCGGTCGAACCGTCGGTCGACCGCCCGCTGGACCCGGCTGCGCAACGGCGCGAACAGGGCGGCCACCACCAGGGTGCTGCCGGCGATGGCCAGGGTGTTGCCCCCGGTCAATGGTTCGATGACCGCCTGGAGTCCGACCACCAACAGCCCGAACGTCCCGACCAGCACCCCCGTCACGATCGCCCAGCCGATCGTCCGGCTGATGATCCGGTCGATCTCGTACAGCCGATAGCGGGTGATGGCCACGCCGATGGCCAGGATCGGCAACATCGTGCTGGCGATCCACAGTTCCCACACCCCGGGGATGTCGAGGTTGATCGCGATCATGATCACGGTGATGGTCGTCATGACGGCGCTCAACGCAGCGGTCGCCATGACCCACCTGATCTGTGCCCGGCGGACAGGATCCGCGCTCCGGTATCGCACGGCGAGGTCGAGTACGGCAATGACGAACGCGAGGAGGAGGCACGCAATACTCACCGTACCCAACTCATTGAACGCGCTATCTGCCGTGATCGACCAGCCGATCTCCCTCAGGATCGCGTCTCGCGCGCTCACCAGAAGCGTCAGTCCGACGGTGATCGCAAGCAGGCCCTGGATGGCCGCTCCAGCGCGACCGGTGGCGTGCCCATCCGGGAACCACGCGAGGAGCAGGATCGCGCCGAGCAGGAGAGCAGCGACCATCAGGACATTGACGGCAGCGCCTGCCGCCTCTCGAGCGACGGTCACCCAGCTCGGTACCACGGGCTGCACGTGGCCCGGCGTGGCCAGAGCCGCGAGAGCCGTGTCAAGGATCGCCGCGGTGGCGAATGCAAGTCCGATCGCCAGCGCGAGCCGACCGAGCCCATGACCGGGTCGATTCCACAGGATCATGACCCCGACCGCTGTATACACGACGACGCCATAGAGGAACAGGAGGGGTAACGTTCCGGTCATCTCGCTGGTGCCGGTCCCGACAACGCCGGCCGCGAGCCCGACCAAGGCTACGCATGCCGCAACGATCAGCCCGACACGGCGTCGGTGCAGGCGGCCGGCCGATCGAACCAGGTGCTGCATGGGCCCATCCTCCTCTGTCCGCGTCACCGAAACGTTACGGGATGGGGATCGAAGTCTGTACCGTTACGTCGTGACCACCAAGCGCCGATCCGGCCCGCGTCTCGATATCCGCCTGCTCGGCCCGCCCGAGATCCTGGTCGATGGCGCACCACTCGCGGTCGACACTCGCAAGGCCGTGGCGATCCTGGCCCTGCTCGCCGCGGAGGGCCGAGTCTTCGCCCGCGATGAGCTGGCGGCGCTGCTCTGGCCGGACTCGGACGACATGGCGGCGCGGGGGGCACTTCGGCGGACGCTGTCCACGTTGCGTTCCGCGATCGGCGACGGCCCCCTGGTCATCGATCGGACGAGGGTGGATCTCGATCGCCGGCGCGTCCGGGTCGACCTGGCGGAGATCGAGGCTGCCGCTGCCTCCGACGACCGCTCGACACTCGCAGCGGCGGCCACCCTGGCCCGTGGCGACTTCCTGGCCGGCTTCACCTTGCGCGACAGCCTCGAGTTCGACGATTGGCGGGCCACCCGCGCCGTGGCCGCCGACCGCGCCGTCCTGGCGGTCCTGGACCGGCTCGCGATCGCCGCCCAACGGGATGGAGACCTGCCGGCGGCGATCGGCGCGGCGTCGCGTCGGTCGGACCTGGATCCGCTCGACGAAGGGGGTCATGTCCGACTGATGGATCTCCTGGATGCCTCCGGCGACCGGTCCGGTGCGCTTCGCCAGTACCGGGCCTGTGTCGCCACCCTGGAACGTGAACTCGGCGTCGCCCCGCTGGCCTCCACGTCCGCCCGCTACGAGGCCATCCGCGATCGTGACGACACCGTCGTCGCCCTGGGCCCGACGAAGAGCGTCGTCGCCGCCCCACCCGACGCGGTGGCGATCCCCGTCTTCCCGCTCGTCGGTCGGGCCGAGACCGTGAACGCACTGCGGGATTCGTACGACGCCGTGCGGGACGGAACGGGCCGGCTCCTCGTCCTCGTCGGCGAGGCCGGGATCGGCAAGACCCGGATCGGTGAGGAGGCGACATCCCTCGTCCGTGTCGCCGGCGGGGCGGTCCTGGCCACGACCGCCTATCCGGCCGAGCGGGAGATCCCGTACGGTCCCATCGTCGACCTGCTCCGGGCCGGGCTCGGGCGGGCCGATGCCGGGGAGCGCATGGCGCGGCTGAGTCCCGCCACCCGGGCTGAACTGGCCCGCCTGCTTCCGGCCATCGATCCGGGCCCGGCTCGGCGGTCGGCTCCGGGTGGACCCGGCGCCCACGCCCGGTTGGTCGCGGCCATCGCCGACTGGCTGACGGCGTTGCTCCACGGACCGGTCCCGGGCCTCCTCTGGATCGACGATGCCCAGTGGCTCGACGCCTCGACCCGCGAAGCGCTGGCATTCCTGCTGCGACGGCTCGAGCGGTCGGAGGATCCTCGTCCTGTTCGCCTGGCGACCGGAGGATCTGGACGCGCCCGGCCGCACGTTCGCGGATCGAGTCGCCGCCGACCGCACGTCGGGCGTCCACGAGCTCGCAGCGCCTGGATCGATCGGCGATCTCCGCACTGGCAGCGTCCGCCGGGTTCGCGACAGCCGCCGAGCCGGAAGCGGTCGAACGCCTGGCCGCCGCGTCCGAGGGTCTGCCGCTGTACGTCGTCGAAGCGCTGGCGGCAGGCGCCGGGTCCCAGACCGATCCCTTGCCGCAGGGCGTCCGGACGGTCCTCCAGCAGCGCCTTGCCTCCGTCGCGGAAACGACCACCCAGGTCCTGGCTGCCGCGTCCGTCATCGGGCGATCGTTCGATGCTGCGACGCTCCGGCATGCCAGCGGCCGGACGGAGGACGAGACCGTCGACGCGATCGACGACTCCCTGGCCCGGGGTCTGATCCACGAGACGTCGGCCGGATATGACTTCGCCCACGGTGCGCTCCGCGATCTCGCCTACGCGACCACGAGCCTGGCCCGTCGCCGTCTCCTCCATCACCGGGTGGCCGAGGCATTGCGGCTGGACCTGGCCGGCAGCGGGCGAGACGACCTTGCCCGACTCGTCCAGATCGCGACCCACGAGCGGCACGCCGGTCGGGATGTGGCGGCCGCGGAGGCCTATCGTCAGGCCGGGACTCGAGCCGCGGAGGTGTTCGCCAACGGCGAAGCGATCGCCCACCTGTCCGCGGCGCTCGCCCTTGGTCACCCGGATGCGGCCGACGTCCACGCGGAGATCGGTCGGCTCCTGACGCGGACCGGCGACTACGCGGGGGCGATCACGGCCCTCGAGTCGGCGGCGGCCATCGCGCCACCCGAGGAGATCCCGGGTCTCGAGTGGGCGCTGGCGCGGGCCCACGTGCGGCGCGGTGACCTGGCCGCGGCGATGCACCACCTTGACGCTGCGATGTCCGACCCGGGTGACGACGGTCTCACGGCGCGGATCCTCGTCGACCAGAGCGTGGTCCTGCGGCGGATGGGCGATCCGGCAGCCGCGGCGGCGACCGCGGAGCGTGCGGCAGCGGCCGCAGATCGCGCGCGCGACCGCGTGGCCGCGGGCGCTGCCCACCGGATGCTGGGTCTGGCCGCCATGGACAGTGGAGATCCGGCGACGGCCACCCGCGAGTTGACGGCTGCACTCGACGCTGCGCGCGACGACCCCGACCCGACCGCGCGGATCGCCGCCCTCACCTCCCTGGCATTGGCCACGGCGGCGACAGGGGCGGTAGAGATGGCCACGGCGTACGGCGCGGAGGCCGTCGGGGAGGCGAGGCGGATCGGCGATCGACACCTGGAGGCCGCGGTGGAGAACCATCTCGCCGACCTGTTGCACAACGCCGGCAGGGACGACGAATCGATGGCGCACCTGCGCCGCGCGGTCGAGGCATTCGCCGAGGTGGGTGGCAGCCCGTCCGATCCGGACCCCGGGATCTGGATGCTGTCCGCCTCCTGACGGTCGGTTCAGTCGCCGACGTCGAACGGCTGGCCGGGATGGAAGGCGAGATCCGGCCACGAGCCGGTGATGCAGATCGGCCCGTAGGTGGCGGCTTCCAGGATCGCGGTGCCCGACAGGACGTCTCCGGAGCCTGACTCGTCGTTCACTTCGCCTCCGAGCAATATCCAGTCCGGCTGCATGATGCCCTCGGACGCACCCAGGTCGATGTTGGCTACGTAGTCGAGCAGATCGGCCCACGGATGGGGTGCCTGGACTCCGGGGATGATCACTCCGGATCCCGCGCCCGCGGTCCCCCGATAGGTCACGCTGTAGAGCCCCGACCCACCGACTTCCGCTTTGAGCGTGCAGGTCGTTCCATCGAGGACCACCTCCAGGGTGCCGCCCAGCTTGAACGGGGTGGCCCGCGGCCCTCCCCGCCGGAGCGCATCCAGCAGCGCCTGCTCCACGGCCGGCCGATCGGCGGACGTGGCGAATCGGACCGACCGTCCTGCCTCGTCGCGGGTCAGCCGGCCGCCGGCGCCGACGATGAACTCCCCGTCCTGCCACGCGACCAGGTCGGCGTCCCGCAACGTCAGGGCCGCGAGTTCGTCCCACAACTGCTGGCCCTCATCGGCTCGCAGACGGGCAGGGTGGCGGAGCAGCATCTCGTACAGCAGGTCCGCACCAGCCGCCGCGTGATCGCCGGCGAGGCGATCGGCGAGATCGGTGGGCACGGGCACATCCCGCGTCGCATCCAGCGGCACGATGTCGATCGGCACGCTGGTCGCGAACACCGCCTCCACGGCGGACGGATCCGCGAAGGCGTTCCACTCCAGTGGATCGGCCTCGGTCAGGCCATCGACAGAGACATTCCCCGGCGCATCCACGGTCCCGAGCATGGCGTGGACCCGGGCGATCCGGTCCGGGAGGGCGGGATCCGCCGCGAAGGCGTCCTCCAGGTTGGTCAACGGGCCCAGCGTCACGATCGTCGGGGCGCTCGGGCTGCGGTCGACCGCCTCGAGCAGGACGGCCGTGGCATCCCTTGGCGCCCCGGCTTCCACCTGCGGCACGATCTCGAGGCCGTAGCCGTTGTCGGAATCGACCCGCCACGCATCCGGGAACGGCCGCGCATCAGGTCCGCCCTGCTCGCGGCCGCATCCGAACGGGATGTCCGGGACGCCCAGCTCGTCGAGCAGGTAGCGGGCCATCCGCCGCCCGCCCTGGCAGTGGACCAGGCCGGTCCCGGCGATCGTGATCGCCCGAACGTCCAGGCCCGGGTCGCGCAGCAGGACGAGGATCGCGGCGATATCGCTGTGGTCGAAGTCGGCGTCGATGATGACTGGACGGCGCTCCGGCGGCGGTTCGCCGGTGATCGCCGGGGTGGGCGACCCTTCCGGGGTGCCGAAGCAGCCGCCGACGGCGAGCGCAAGCAAGCCGATGAGCAGGACGGTCGCATGGTCGTGTCGCACGGCGGGATGGTGCGCCCGTGCCGTCACGGGATGGTTACGGCCGGCACCCCGTGCCGGCCGCCATCGTCAGCTCGGTCGCTCGACCACGTTGGCGGGATCGTTGACGTCCGTCACCTGGATCGACAGATCCTCGTCGTCGCCGAAGCCGGTCATCTCCCAGGCCACGATGAATCCGGCCTCCGCGATCCAGATGTCGATCGAGGCACCGGGCGGGATGGCGCCGGCCAGCCCCAACGCCGTGGTCGCATCGATCTTGATGTGCACCGCCCGGACACCGTTCTTGTCCTCCGTGCCCTGGTTCGCGCCGATGGATCCGAGATCGGCGCTGGCGTATCCCGCGAGCATCAGCGTCGGATCGAAGGCCAGCAGCATCGTCGGCGCCAACGCGGCCGGGATGACCTCGAACGGTCCGTCATCACCGTCGGCCGTCCACGCCTCCTCGCCGATCACGACGATCCGCGATTCGATGGTGCCGTCGTCGTTGAACGTCGTGATGGCCTTCGAAAGGACCGGCTTGGTGACGACGACGCTCGTGTATGACACCACGCCGCCGGTGCTGAACGACGTCCGGTACGAGTCGACGCCCGGGATCCCCGCGGTCAGGGCGCTGAGGTCGAAGGTCGGGATCGCGCCGGGGGCGGTCGGCGTGGCGCCCGGGGCCGTGGCTGTCGGTGCGGCGGTGGGCGTGGCACCCCCGGCGGGTGTCGCCGTGGGGGTGGGCGTCGCGGCGGAGCCACCGCACGCAGCGAACGTCAGGGCGGCGATGGTCAGGGCGCCGGCGAGGCCGGCGCGACGAGAGGTCGTGCGCATGAGATCAGGGTCCCCATTCATGGTTGTCGCCAGCGCGGTTCCGGCGGCGACTCGGGCCCGATGATGCGCGGACCGCGGCCGCGGCGCAAGCCGACGACCGGGTCCCCGGACTATCGGGTGGCGATGGTGGCCAGCGCCTCCAGCGTCCGGTCCACCTCCGCGGCGGTGTTGTAGTGGACCAGCCCGAGGCGGAGGACGCCGCCCGTCTCCGCCTTGCCGAGCCGCTCGATGAGGCCGGTCGCGTAGAAGTCGCCATCCCAGGCGAAGATGCCCTCGCGACCCAGGGCCTCCGCCGCCGCTCGCGGCGATGTCCCATCGACCGATGACCGACACGGTCGGGACCCGCTCCGCGGCGCGGGCCGGATCCGTGATGCCATGGATCGTCACGCCCCGGATGGCGCCGAGGCCGGCGACGAGCCGGCCGACCAGCCCTCGCTCGTAGTCGACGATCGCGATCATCCCGGCCACGAGTTCGCGTCGTCGTTCGCTGGCAGCGGCGGCGCCCGGGGCCCCGGCGACGTCGCCGTATGATCGCCCGACGTCGCGCAGGTAGTCGGTCGCGGCGAGGGTCCCGGCGATCGACTCGTAGGCCGGGGTACCGGTCTCGAACCGGTCGTGCGCCGGCCGGACCTTGAACGCCGGCAGTCGGTCCAGGACCTCGGCCTTGCCGTACAGTGCGCCGAGGTGCGGTCCGAACCATTTGTAGGCGCTGCACACCAGGAAATCCGTGTCGAGCGCCTGGACGTCGATCGGTCCGTGCGGCGCATAGGCCACGGCATCGACGTACGTGAGCGCGCCGACCTCGTGGGCGCGAGCGACGATCTCGGCGACCGGGTTGATCGTGCCGACCGCGTTGCTGGCATAGCCCACCGCGACGAGCCTGGTGTTCGCGTTGAGCTTCGACTCGAGGTCCTCGAGGTCGAGCGTCATGTCGTCGACCTGGATATCGACCTTGCGGACGGTCAGGCCGCGGTCCTGCGGCCATCGCCTCCCAGGTGCTGACGTTGGCCTCGTGGTCCAGGGTCGTGACGACGATCTCGTCGCCTGGCCCGAGAGTCGCCCCGATGCTCCGCCCGATGTGCAGCGTCAGGGTGGACATGTTGTAGCCGAACTTGATCTCGTCCGGGCTGGCGGCCCCCAGGAAGTCGGCGACGGCGGCGTGAGCCTCGGCGGCCATCGCGTCACTCGCCTCGCTCGTGGCGAAGGCTCCGTCAGCGTTGGCGTTGCTGTTCGTGTAGTAGTCGCTGACCGCATCGATGACGCGTCGCGGGACCTGCGTGCCGCCGGGCCCGTCGAGGAACGCGACCGGCAGCCCATCCGCGCCGAGCCGCGCGAGGGCCGGGAACTCGGCGCGCAGGGCGTCGGCGTCGAAGGCGGGCATGGCGGGCATCGGTCCTCCGGGGTGGATGTCGACTGGCCTTGCGAGCGTACTCGACCGTCAGGACGGTGGGTTGATCGGATCGTCCGGACCGGGCTCTCGCGGCTCCGGTCGGGTCGGGCTCGCTCCGAGCGACGTCGCGCTCACGGTCCTGCCGATCGAGGCTCGTGACCGCTCGGCCGCGGGTGCCGATGCGGCGACCGGCGCGCCATTCGGCGGGGCGGCCCTGCTGCCGGTCGTCGCCGCGGTCCGGATCGGCGGGACGGGCCCGGCCGTCCCGTGCCCGAGGACGGCCGCGCGGATCTCGCGATCGCGCGCCCGGGCCCGTACCTCGATCCGGAACATCACGAGGACCAGGACGATCGCCCCGGCCGAGACCATCAGCGTCGTGACGATGTCGACGACGACCTGGAGGTCATACGCGGCTTCGATGTCGGCGATCGCGTCGCCGAGCGAGGACGCGCTGCCCGCCACCGTGAGGATCCGGAGGTTGGTCCACACGCCGACGACGTACGACACGATCCAGCTCCCCACGAGCCCGACCCAGGCCAGCAGGATCATGAAGAAGCCGCCGGCCTTCGGGTCCAGGCGATAGAGCGCTTCCTGGAGCATGGGCGGCGTCTTGAACAGGTTCCAGACGGGGATGAGCGGATAGATGAACGCCTTCGCCGGCGTCGCCCGCGGGGTGCCGCCGCCGAGCGCCGGGATGTTCCTGATGACCCGGCTCAGCCACGCGGCGAAGAACAGCAGCGCCGCCAGAGCACTGACCGTCTGGGCGAGCGCCGGGGCAACGGCGCCGGCCGACCGACGCGCGAGCTCGACCTCGTCGATCACGCCGGTCTGCAGGATCTCCGGGATCTGGGTGCGGAGATAGCGGGCGGCATCCAGGCTCTCGTTGAGGACGACCACGCCCAGCACGGCGACGGCGACGATCCAGGCCGCCGCGATGAACCAGAACACGAGCGAGCTGCGATACCCGACGACGGTCCGCGCCAGGACGGCATGTTCGGTCCGCAGGCTGGCCAGGGCGCCGGTCGCCTGCTGCTGCGGGCTCTTGCACCGGTAGCACTGGTCGTCGCGCTGGCGGTTGATCGACTGGCAGGTCGAGCAGACCCAGATGTCGGTCATCGTTCGTCGCGCCCCTCCGTGTTGCCGTCAGTGCTCCGTCGTGCCGGTGAACGTCCAGCCGTCGATGCGGATCGCCGGCACCACCACCCCGCC
The DNA here is from genome assembly GCA_963704935.1 of uncultured Chloroflexia bacterium. Lineage (GTDB taxonomy): Bacteria > Chloroflexota > Limnocylindria > Limnocylindrales > CSP1-4 > SPCO01. Next base: position 1,239,682 of record CAVPIF010000003.1, on the reverse strand, counting down.
GAGGAACCCCTTGAGCGTCTTTCGCTCGCGAGCGACGGCGACCGTGCCGGCCACGGCGTCAAGATAACTCTGCGTGAAGCGCAGGTTGCGAACGGGCCCGACGATCCGTCCGCCCTCGACCAGGAACGTGCCGTCGCGCGTCATGCCGGTGATGATCGCCAGCTTCGGATGGACCGGGTTCGTGTAGTGGAAGCGGGTGACCAGCAGGCCGCGGTCCATGCCGGCGACGAGGTCGTCGCGTGGTGTGTCGCCGGCGGCCATGACCATGTTCAGCGGGAACGGGCCCCAGGGGTTCGGTGCCGGCAGGCCGTGGCCGGTGGAGGTCACGCCGTCCCGGGCGGCCGTTTGCGAATCGTGCACGACGGCACCGCAGACGCCGGCCTCGAGCAGTGGGATCCGTCGCTTCGCCACGCCTTCATAGTCGAAGGCCATCGGCAGACCCGCCGGGTCGCGCCCGTCGTCGGCGACCGAGACGAGGTCGCTGGCGATCCGCTTGCCGACCTCGACGAAGCTCCGCCCCTCCTGGACGGCGAGGGCGGAGAAGCCGAGGTAGCCCAGCATGTCGAGGAGATCGACGACCGCGTACTCCTCCAGCACGACGGGGTAGTCGCCGGCCTCGACCGCGACGGCGTTGGCGGTGGCGCGCGCCTTGTCTGCCGACTCACGGCCGATCCTCGCGGAGTCGATCGCGGTGGCGTCGACGGACGCCTGCTCCGCGTACCCGGTGCCCCCGTCCGGCCCCATCGAGACGGTCAGCAGCTGGGCGACCGTGCGCGTCCCGGCCGCCCGGATCCCGGTGGAACTGGCCACGGCCATCGTCTCCGTCCCGGTCGAGAACGAGCCGAAGGCCGTGACGCCGGCGTGGTCGGCGGCGGCGATCACGGCACGCACGCCTTCCGCGCGCAGCTCCGGGGAAGCGTCGGCGGTCGCCGGCGCGTAGCCGGCGCGGACCTCGTCGACCTGGGTGGGAGCGGGGAGGCCTGCCCAGTCGTCGAGTTCCTCCACGACCCGGGCGATCTCGGCTGCCCGGGCGGTCAGCCGGCGCAGGCCCTCGTCGTCCGTGCGCCCGCTCGACGCAACGCCGACGCGCCGGCCGGCGGCGAACCGGAGGCTGATCGAGACGTTCGACTCCGCGACGTTCTGGTGGATCTGACTGTTGGCGAATCGGGTGAGCGCGGCGTCCTCCGCCATGACCAGCGCCTCGGCTTCGCCGGCGCCGGCGCGCAGCGCGTGACCCAATGCGCGTTCGGCCAGCGACAGGGCATCCTCGGCGCGTTCATCCCTCATCGCGGGGAACCTGCGCCGCTCACCATTTCCCGACGCCCACCTGCACATCGCGGAACCGGGCGCCGGGGACGGCGTGCCCCACGTGCCCGGTCTGACCCGGCTCGCCCTTGCCGCAGTTCGGGGTGCCGAGCATCACGTAGCTCCGCTCGTCGCCGACGGCGTCGCACGAGCGCCAGAACTCATAGGTGATGCCGGTGTAGGTCGGGTTCTTGAACAGCCGACCCTTCTTCCCGCCCTTGATCTCGTAGGCGATCTCGGTCGCGAACTGGAAGTTGAGCCGGCGGTCGTCGATGGACCACGACCGGTTGGACGCCAGGTACAGGCCGTCATCGGTATCGGCCACGATGTCGTCCAGGCTCATGCCGGGCCGGGGCAGCAGGTTGATGTTGGTCATCCGGATGAGCGGGATCCGGTTCCAGCCGTCGGCGCGCATCGCCCCGCCGCTCTCGCGGCCGATCCGTGGCGCCGTCTCGCGCGAGCTCAGGTACCCGGCGAGGATGCCGTCCTGGACCAGCGGCACGGCCTGGGCCGCGACGCCCTCGTCGTCCCAGCCGAACGTGCCCATCCCGCCCGGAGCCGTGGCATCGGCGACGATCGTGACGAGGTCGCTCCCGTACCGGAATCCCTCGGCCAGCTTGTCCGTCGTCAGGAAGCTCGTCCCGGCGTAACTGGCCTCCATGCCGAAGACGCGGTCGAGTTCCGTCGGGTGACCGCAGGACTCATGGACCTGCATGTACAGCTGGCTCGGGTCCAGGACGATCGTGGAGCGACCACTCGGACACTGCGGGGCGGTCAGCAGGGCGACGGCCTCGTCGGCGAGCGGCTCCGCCCGCTCCTCCAGCCGTAGCGACCGGATGTACTCGTAGCCCGCCGCGTTCCAGCCGCCGCCCGAATCCGGGTAACTGCGCCGCTGGTGTTCGTCGCCGTCGATCGCGTTCGCCTCCACGGCGGACCCGACGTGCGTGATGGTCTGCTCCGTGTAGCTCCCGTCCGTGGCCGCGAAGGTCTTCCACTCGCGCTGCGCCGCATACATCGACTCGGTGAAGGCGATGCCCGGGACCCGGGCAGCGGCCGCGTCGGCGGCCAGCAGGTCGCCGATCTTGCGTTCGATCGGGATGGCGAACGGGTCCTCCGCCACCGGCGTCTCGTACGTCCCCCGCGCCGGCGGCCGGTCATCCAGGACGGTGGCGTCGCGCAACGCCGTCGCGCTCGCCCTTGCGATCCGGACGGCATCGGCCGCGACCCGGTCGGCCTCCTCGGTGGTCAGGATGTGACTGCTGGCGAACCCCCACGCGCCGTCGACGAGGACGCGTACCCCGAACCCCTCACTCTCGCCCGAGGCCACGCCCTCCACGCGGCCGCTCTTGATCGCGATCGATTCCTCGAGGCGGCGGACCACCCGCGCGTCGGCGTACCCCGCGCCAAGGATCGAGGCAGTGTCGAGGGCGCGGGCCGTGAGATTTCGCATCCGCCTCGGAGCCTAGCGCATGCGCGGGTCGCCGGGCTGTGGGTCGGATGCCCTATGCCGTTACGCGCCGTGCCCGCGCCGTGCCCGTGGCCGCGCCGTGCCCGCGCCGTGCTGTGCCGCGCCGTGCCCGCGCCTGCCCGCGCCGTGCTGGGGCCGCGCCGTGCCCGCGCCGTGCCCGCGCCAGCGATGCGTCCATGTGACGCGATCTCGCCACAGATCCCTCGTGGATGACCGCCCGGACGACCCTCACTGCTCGTGCAGTGCCGGATCCCTTCGTGGCTGTCGCCGTTTCGCGTCCCACCGACGCGCGCGGCTCGCCACCGTGCGGCGCCGTTTCCCGATCGCGTCCCACCGACGAGCGCGGCTGGCCACCGTGCGGCGCCGGTTCCCGATCGCGTCCCACCGACGCGCGCGGCTGCCCGTCCCGCCGACGCGCGGCAGGAGAGCTGGACGCGGTGCGCCTCGGGAACGACGGCGACCCTCGGCTACACTCGCCCGCGATGGACGGACCTCGGACACCGGTCGGACGCGGCTGGTTCATCACCATCGACGGACCCGATGGTGGCGGCAAGACGACCCAGGCGGAGCGTCTGCGCGCGCACCTGGAGCGCGCCGGTCACGCGGTCCTCCTCACGCGGGAGCCGGGCGGGACGTGGCTCGGCGAACGCTTGCGCGAGGTCCTGCTGGCCCGGACCGGCGCGACCGGCGCGGCCGCTGGCGTGGCTGTTGCGTGGCGCAGCCCGAGACCCGCTGACCGACGCCTTCCTGTTCAACGCCGCTCGCCACCAGCTCGTCAGGGAGGTCATCCGCCCGGCCCTGGCAGCCGACAAGGTCGTGGTCTGCGCCCGATTCGCGGATTCCACGCTGGCCTACCAGGGCTACGGCGCCGGCGTGTCGCTCGATCGGCTGGTCGCGCTCGCCGAGATCGCCACCGACCGCCTTCGGCCGGACCTGACGCTGCTCCTGGATCTCCCGGTGGATGTCGGTCTGGCCCGCAAGGGGCCCGCCGAGGTGACCCGATTCGAAGCCGAGTTCGACCTCGGATTCCACCAGCGTGTCCGGGACGGCTTCCTGGCTCTCGCGGCCGCCGAGCCCGCCCGGTTCGTCGTCATCGACGCGACCCAGCCGGAGGATGCGGTGGCCCGGGCTGTGGCGGGCGTCGTGGACGCGCGGATACAGGCCGTACTACCCGGACTACCCGGACCACCCGGGCTGCCCGGGTAGTCCGGGTTCGTCGGTCGCCGCCCGCGCACGGGCTACGAGGGAGCGGCCTCCGACTCCGCGACGGAACCCGCACCGGCGTCGCGGGCCCGCGTCAGCGCATCGGTCGCCGCCGCGATCAGCCCGTCGGCGTCGGTGCCGTCCACCGGGAAGCGGGCCACGCCCGCCGAGACCGACACGGCCCGCCCGGCGACCGCTGGCAGCGACGCGATCCCGTCCTGCACCCGCCGGGCGACCAGGGCACCGGCCGAACCCGGCGCCACGAGCACGAATTCGTCGCCGCCGATCCGCCCGACCGTGTCCACCAGCCGGACGGACTCCGCGAGCACGGATGCCACGCGCCGCAGGATGTCGTCGCCGACTTCGTGGCCATCCGCCTCATTGGCGGACCGGAAGTCGTCCACGTCGAACAGGGCGAGCGACAGCTCCGACCCCTGCCGGCCCGCCCGTGCGAGTTCCAGTTCCAGGATCCGTCCGACGGTCCGCTCATTGGCGAGCCCGGTCAGCGGATCGGTATGGGCCATCCGCTCGAACCATTCGGACCGCTCCGCCGCGATCGACCCGAGGCGGGCCCGATCGGCGGTCAGCGCCGCGAGCGTGGCGAGCGCCGTCAGCAGCTCCCGCTCCCCCTCGTCAAGGTCACGCGGTGCCGGCCATCCCAGCCCGATCGACCCGAGCGCCACCTCCACGCCGCCGCTCGACGCGAGAAGGGGCAGATAGGCCCCGACGAACTCGTGCCCGGTCGGCGTCCTGGCGACCCGCCCGAAGGTCGCGGTCCGCGACGTCGCCGCCTGGTTGAACGGATCGGCCGGATCCAGGACATCCGCCTCGAGCGGAGCGGGGTCGGCCATCCCGACCGATGCGGCCAGCGCCAGGCCCGGCCGGTCCGGGTCCTGGAGGAAGACGGCCGCCATCGAGGCGTCCAGGCCGGCCACGCCAGCATCCAGGATCCCCTGGAGGGCCGCGTCGAGTCCGGCAGCGGAGGCGGCCGCCGCGATCGCGGTGGACAGGCTGGATCGGGGATCGCGGGACGGCGCGTCGCTGGTCACGGTCGACTCCTGCACGCTCTGTTGGCTTCGGACGGGCATCGTACACCGCGCGATTCCGCGAAACACGCGTTGACCGGGTGCGCATGGGGCCCTGATACTCCGGGCGATGAAGCTCGTCGTCGCGATCGTCCACAACGAGGATGCGTCCGCCCTGGTCGATGCCATGCTCGACAAGGAGTTCCGGGCGACGCGCCTGCAGAGTTCCGGCGGGTTCCTCAAGCAGTCGAATGCGACCATCCTGCTGGGGGTCGAGGATGCCGAGGTGGACGAGGTGATGGCCATCGTCCGCGACACCTGCACGTCCCGGACGGAGGTCGTCAACCCGATGCCGCCGATCATGGAACCGGGCGAGTTCTTCATGCCATACCCGCTCGAGGTGGAAGTCGGCGGCGCGACCGTCTTCGTCGTCGCGGTCGACCGGTTCGAGCGCCTCTAGGCGCCATGGCCCGGACGCCGCCGGTGCTCGCGGGGCGGGGGCTTCGATGACGACCTGGGTGGACCTCCTGGAGCCGGGCGCACCCGACGTCGTCGCCGCGTGGCGCGGGATCGGGGAGGAGCGGCTCATCCAGGTCCGTCGCGAGGTCCGGCGCCGGGCCGGGGAGGGCAGTGCCGCGCGGATCGCGCCCCAACTCGCCGTGCTCGCCGAGGCCCTCGCCGCGATCGTCGGCCAGCTCTCCGACGCCGACCTGCACCGCGACGGCGGGGAGGCGGGCTGGAACGTGGCGCAGGCCATCGGGCATGACTGCGACGCCCGGGTCGGCCTGTCCCTCGCGGCCGCGAAGGCCGCCGCCGGCCAGTGGCCCGCTGACGCCCCTCGGGTCGTCCCCGGCGTCCCCGGCCCGGTCGATGCCGACCGGCCGGCACTGATCCGCAGGATCGGACAGAGCCAGCGGATCACGGAGCGGGCCGCCCGGTCCGTGGCCGGCCACGAGATGGACCCCTGTCCGCTGGACCATCCGCTCGTCGGCCGGTTGCGCTGCGGGGAGTGGCTGCTGTTCGCCGGTGTCCACGACCTCATGCACCTTGAGCAGCTCCATGACATCGTGGATGGGTACGGCACGAGCGCCGGCCCAGCCACCGACCCCGGTCGATGAGGATCCGATGAGCCCATTCCGCCCCGATCTCGTCGATTGCTGGGTGTTCCGCGTCCCGCTCACCGCACGGGGCGTGGAGCATCCGGAAGTCCTCCTGTTGCGCCGCGCGCCCGGGCGCATCCTCCCCGGCCTCTGGCAATGCGTATCCGGCTCCCTGAAGGCGGACGAGCGGATCGCGATCGGCGCCCTCCGCGAGCTGGCCGAGGAGACCGGATTCGGCGACCAGGACATCGAGGCGTTCTACGACCTGGACCTCGTGAACCAGTTCCACGAACCTTCGCTGGACGGAGTCGTCACGGCGGCGGTCTTCGCCGTCAGGGTGCCGTCGCACGCGGAGCCGACGCTCTCGTCCGAACACGACGCCGCGCGCTGGGTCGCCGTGCCCGACGCCCACATGGAGGTGGTCTGGCCCGGGTATCGGACCGCCATCGAGCGCATCCGCGACGACCTCTCCGACCCGGAGCGGGCCGCCTGGTTCGAGCTCACCCTCGGCGGTGATCGTCGGCCGGCCGAGTCGGCCTGACCCGCCCCACCCGTTCGGTCCCGGGGAGGCACGTCTCGCTGGTAGACTCCGGGCGGCGGGGCAGCCCACCGTGAGGCGACACAGGGAGGGCAAGGTCATCGAGCGAACCGAGGCATCCCCGGCGGCGACGCGCCGCGTCTTCCACTCGAAGGTCGACACGATCCGGCCGACGTACGGCTTCGAGGACGTCTCCCTGGCGCCCGGGACGGATACCGTCGAGCCGGCGGATGTCGATCTCACGCAGGCGTTCTGCGGCATCGATCTCGGCGTCCCGATCCTCGCTGCGGCGATGGACGCCGTCGTGGACGTGCGGATGGCCGGCGAGCTCGCCCGACTCGGTGGCCTGGCGATCATCAACCTGGAAGGCGTCCAGGCCCGGTACGACGACCCGGACACCGTGCTGGCGCGGATCGCCGCCGCGCCGGACGGCGAGGTCCAGGGCCTCCTGGCGGAGGCGTATCGGGAGCCGATCCGCGAGGATCTCATCGCGGCCCGTCTGAGGGCGATCCACGCAGCTGGCAGCAAGGCGGCCGTGGCCGCCACACCGGCCGCGGCCCGCAGATTCGGACCGTTCTGCGCGGAGCACGGCGCCGATCTCTTCCTGGTCCAGAGCCAGGTCAGCAGCGCCCGCCACCTGGCGACCGGCTACGACCCGCTGTCGCTGGAGGAGTTCACCCGCTACATGCCGATCCCGGTCGCTGTCGGCAACACGACCAACGCGGAGGCGGCGTTCGCCCTCATGGAGCAGGGCGCAGCGGCCGTCTTCGTCGGAGTAGGGCCCGGCGCCGCCTGCACGACCCGTGAGGTGCTCGGCATCGGCGTCCCGCAGGTCACCGCGATCAGCGACGTGGCGGCGGCCCGCGACGCATTCCATCGCGAGACCGGCCGCTACGTCCCGGTCGTGGCCGACGGCGGGATGCGCCGCGGCGGCGAGCTCGCCAAGGCCATCGCCGCGGGCGCGGACGCGCTGATGATCGGCTCGCCCCTGGCCAGGGCGGAGGAGGCCCCCGGACGGGGCACGAACTGGGGCATGGCCGCGCCATCGCCGACGCTCCCCCGCGGGACCCGGATCAGGGTCGGGACCAGCGCTTCGCTGGAGCGGATCCTGAACGGTCCGGCCCGCGTGACCGACGGCAGCGAGAACCTCGTTGGCGCGTTGCGCCAGTCGATGGCCGCGCTCGGTGCCCGGACGATCCGCGAGATGCAGGCGGTCGAGATGGTCTACGCGCCGTCCACCCAGACGGAAGGCAAGAGCTGGCAACGAGCCCGCTAGCGCCCGATCGTGGGCTCCCGACCCCATGCTGACCGTGCGTCTCGCCGCTCGCGCGACGATCGCCGTCCTGCTGGTCGCGGGCCTGGCCGCGTGCGCCACGACCACCGCGCCGTGGACGTATCCGCCGGTGTCATCCGGGCCGCCGGCATCGTCGCTGCCCGACGGCTCTCCGGTCGCGACGTCCACCGTCCCGTCACCCCAGCCGACCGCGTCGCCCGACTCGGCCGCGCCCACGTACACGTTCGTCGGCTCGCGGGCGTGCCCGGAGAGCCGATTCGCGTGCATCACGCTCGCGGTGCCAAAGGACCACCTGGCAGTGGCGGGTGGCCCGACCTGGGACGTCACCTTCGCGATCCAGCGCACGGCCGGTGAGCGGAAGGGCACCTTCGTGTACATCGTCGGTGGGCCCGGGGGCAGCGGGATCGGCGTGGCCGACAGCTACACCGACTATTTCGACCCGGCCATCGCCGAGGCCTACGACATCGTCTACGTCGACCAGCGTGGCATCGGCATGTCGCAGCCCATCCAGTGTGTCGACGCGGCCGCCGTCTACTACCGCGACCCGAACCGCCTCCAGGTTCCCGCCGAGCGACCGGCCGCGGCCGCCGCCGCCGAGGGGTTCGCGACCGATTGCATCGCCGAGGCCGGGATCGCGGAGGCGGACCTCCCCTTGTTCGCCACGAGCCAGGCCGTGGAGGATCTCGACGCGATCCGCCAGTACCTGGGCGTCGAGCGGCTCCACCTGTTCGGGGAGAGCTACGGCACGCAGTTCGTCCAGACCTACGCGGCGGCTCATCCGGATCACGTCGCGGCCCTGTTCGTCGACGGTCCAGTGGACCTGACGATCCCGGGCATCGACTACTACGTCGAGTCGACGCGTGGCGCCGAGGACACGCTCGTCGGCGTCCTCCGGGCGTGCACCGACGACGAGGGCTGCGCGGCGGATCTCGATGGCAGCGACGCCGTGGCGACCTACGACGGCCTGGCCGCCCGGCTGGCGATGTCCCCGATCGAGTACGACTTCCCGCTTGCCGACGGCACGACCGCCCGGCGCAGCCTGACCAGCGCGGACCTCGAGAACGCCGCGTTCGGCTACCTGTACAGCCCGGCGGACCGGGCGTCCCTCCAGCGCGCGATCGCGGCGGCGTCGCACGGGAATCACGTCCCGCTGGCCCACCTGGCGTACGGCTCGATCGGCGTGGACCCGGACACCGAGGTCGCCGAAGAGGATCCGACCTGGTCCGACGCGATGTACTTCGCGGTGGAGTGCCAGGACTACGCGTTCTTCCCGGACGGCGGCAGCCCGGACCAGCGGCTGTCCGCATGGCTCGCGGCCGGAGCCGCCGCGGGCATCGACGATCTCCGCCTCGGAACGGGTTTCTATGGCGACGTGCCGTGCCTCTACTGGCCCCGGGCGACCACGTCAGCCGAGCGACCGGCTCCGCTCGTGGACGTCTCGTACCCGGTCTTCGTCCTGACCTCGACCACCGATCCGGCCACCCCGATCGTGAACGGGTTCCGGATCTACTCCCGCCTCGACGACGCATGGTTCTTCCAGACCGTCGGCGGCCCGCACGTCATCTTCGGCTGGGGCGAGGCATGCCCGGATTCGGAGATCGCCGCCTACCTGGCGGACGGTGTCCTGCCGGCGAGTCGGGTCACCACGTGCGAGGGCAGCATCGCGACGGCCTATGTCCCGAACGCGGCGCGGACGGCAGCCGAATACGGTGACGCCCTGGAACTAGCCTGGTCGGTCGACGACCAGCTGTGGAACTCGGAGGCCTACCTCGCCCGGCTGGGTGACGAGCCGCTGTCCGTGGGGTGCGACTTCGGTGGCACCCTGACCTACCGGCCGACCGATGTCGGCACGGACATCGCCCTTGACGCGTGCGAGTTCACCGACGAGATGCCGCTCACCGGCAGCGCCTCGGCAGACGACGATGCAGGCACCTTCGAACTCGACGTGACGTTCGCCGGCGGCGCGCTGCGGTACTTGCGCGACGCCGACGGAGGCACGTCGGTCAGCGGCACGTTCCGGGGCGACGCCGTCGACCTGGCGGAGGCCGCCTGACGAACGGCAGGGCGGCGATGGCCGACGACCTCGTCCGGGACCGCAAGGTCGTCCGGCTCGTGACGCGTGGACGGGTCACGGGCAAGGACCGGCCCGTGACGGTCGGTTTCGTCGAGGAGCCGGACGGTTCGCTGCTGGTCGCCGCCCAGAACGACGCGACGGACTGGGCGATGAACCTGCTGGACGACCCCACGTGCGTGGCGCAGCTGGGGGAGCGACGCTACGCAGCGACCGCGGAGCCCCTGGACGGCGTCGGGCACGCGCGAGCGGTCGCCGGCTTGATCCTGCGCTACGGGACGCCGTCGGAGGGACTCGGTCGCGGCCCGAGTTTCCGGATCCGGCCTCGGGTTTCGGAGGTCGACGGATGACGATCGCGGTCACCATCGAGACCGTCATCGCGCGCCCGATCGAGGACGTCTTCGCCGCGCTCGTCGATATCGACCGCTGGCCGGCCTGGCTGATCGCCACGGGGATCGTCGGGGTGACGCGAACGGCGTCGGCGCGACCGGCGCTGGGTGATCGATTGACCATCGACCAGCGCGCAGCCGGTCGCTCCAGCACGGTGCAGGCGACCGTGACGGCGATGGAGGCAGCGACCCGGTTCGCGATCAGCGGGCGGGACGCCGACGGCATCGCGACCGAGCTCGATGCGTCGCTCGCGGACCTCGATGGCGGGACTCGGCTTCGGTGGTCGGCCCGGATCGACCTGCCGCTCCGCTATCGCGCCTTCGAGTCGATGGTGGCGCCGCAGGTCCATCGTGCGGCCGCGCTCGATATCGAGGCGTTCAAGCGTCGCCTGGAGTCGACTCCCGCGGATTGAACGGAGGCCGCGGTCACGCGCCCACGGGCCCGGTCCGCGGGGCACCCGTTCACTATCCTTCTGACGTGATCGAGCAGACCTCCCTGTACGAACGTGCCGGCGGCATGGAGTTCTTCGAGGCGCTCGTCGGACGCTTCTACGACGGTGTCGCGGCAGACGACGTACTTCGTCCCCTGTACCCGGAGGAAGACCTGCATCCGGCGGCCCGGCGGCTGACGCTCTTCCTCGTCCAGTACTGGGGCGGCCCGCGGACCTACGACGCGGAGCGCGGCCACCCCCGACTCCGGCAGCGTCACTTCCCGTTCGCCATCGACCCGGTCGCCCGAGATCGATGGCTGCTCCACATGCGGGCCTCCCTCGCCGAGCTCGCGCCGCCGTCCGACGTCGTCGCGGAATTGGAGCAGTACTTCGTCATGGCCGCCGAGGCGATGCGCAACCGCGACTGAGCGGAGGCGGCCCGTCCCGGCCGGTACACTTGCCACCGGTGGGCGGGGCCAGGCGTGACGGCGAGCGGAGGGCGGCATTGGCGGACACGGAGGAGTCAACGGACACCCCGCGGGATCACCCGCTGGATCGGGGCAAGACCGTCCACGGCGAGGCGGCCAACGCCGGGCATCGGGTGCTCGCCCCCGACGACGCCGAGGTAGAGGCATACCTGGAGGCCGCCCTCAAGGCGCCGGCACCGGAGCGCTCCCCGGATGACCGGCCCGGCGGCCCCGCGGAAGCGGCGACCGCGTCCGGCCCCGTCGTGGTCCTCGACTTCGGGGGTCAGTTCGCCCAGCTGATCGCGCGTCGCGTTCGGGAGCTCGACGTCTATTCCGAGCTGCTCCCGCACGACACGCCGTACGCAGAGCTGGAGCGCCGCGGGACGCGGGCGATCATCCTGTCCGGTGGCCCGAATTCGGTCTACGACGAGGGCGCCCCCAGGCCGGACGCTGCGGTGTGGAGCGGTCGGATCCCGGTCCTCGGCATCTGCTACGGCGCCCAGCTGATGGCCCACGAATTGGGCGGCGACGTGCTGCCGACCAGCCACCGGGAGTACGGCCCGGCCAACGTCACGATCACTGCCACGGACGCGACCCTGTTCGCCGGCCTGGATCGCGACCAGCCGGTCTGGATGAGCCACGGTGACTCCATCACCCGGCTCCCTGAGGGCTTCGAGTCGACCGCCCAGACCGATTCGACGCCGTATGCCGGCCTGGCCGCCCCGGCTCGGAACCTCTACGGCATCCAGTTCCACCCGGAGGTCGTCCACACGCCACGGGGACGCGAAGTCCTGCGCAACTTCGTGGTCGGGATCGCCGGGGTGACGCCGTCGTGGACGGCGGCCAACTTCATCGACACGACCGTCGCCGGCATCCGCGAGCGCGTGGACCGGCACGCGACAGAGACGGGGTCGGACGGCAAGGTCATCTGCGCGCTGTCCGGCGGGGTCGACTCCGCCGTCGCGGCGGCCCTGGTCCATCGCGCGGTCGGCGATCGACTGACCTGCATCTACGTCGATCACGGGCTGATGCGCAAGAAGGAGTCGGAGCTCCTCCGCGTGACCTTCGAACGCGATCTCGGGATGAACCTGGTGATGGTCGACGCCCGCGAGCGCTTCCTGGTCCGGCTTGCCGGCGTCGAGGATCCGGAGCAGAAGCGGAAGATCATCGGCGACGAGTTCATCCGCGTGTTCGAGGAGGAAGCGGCGAAGATCGGCACGATCGACTTCCTGACCCAGGGCACCCTCTACCCGGATGTCATCGAGAGCGCCACTTCGGAGACCAAGGCCGCCCAGAAGATCAAGACCCATCACAACGTCGGTGGGCTGCCGGCGGACCTGCGGTTCCAGCTCATCGAGCCGCTGCGCTACCTGTTCAAGGATGAGGTCCGCAAGGTCGGCCTGGAGATGGGCCTGCCGGACGCGATGGTCCTGCGCCAGCCATTCCCGGGCCCCGGTCTCGCGATCCGGATCATCGGCGAGGTCACGGCGGAGCGGCTGGACACCCTGCGCGACGCGGACTGGATCGTCATCGACGAGATCAAGGGCGCCGGCCTGTATCGATCGCTGTGGCAGTCGTTCGCCATCCTCACCCCGGTCCGCAGCGTCGGCGTCATGGGCGACGGCCGGACGTACGCCAACGTGGTCGCCATCCGCGCCGTGACTTCGGAGGATGGGATGACCGCCGACTGGGCCAAGCTCCCGTACGACGTGCTGGGCAAGATCTCGTCCCGCATCGTCAACGAGGTGCCGGGCGTGAACCGCGTGGTCTACGACATCAGTTCGAAGCCGCCCGCGACGATCGAATGGGAGTGATCGCCAGGCTCACGACGCGCGTCGCGTCGCGGAACGGCGGGTCGTCCGCCGGGTAGCCCGCTCGATAGCCCGCTCGGTACCGGCACCCCGATAGCCCGCTCGGTACCGGCACCCCGGACCTGTGGGGTATTCCCGGGCTCCGGTGGCGCGGTAGCATTCGGCCATGGTCGATGAGACACATCCGGGAGGCGAGTCGAGCGCCTCGGTCTGTCCATGGTGCTCCACCCCGGTCAAGGGCGAGTCGGAGAAGTGCTCGTCCTGCGGCGCCATGCTCGCCGGGGATGCCGAGGCCGACCCGACCCTCCCCGGTCTGACCGCGGTGGACGCCGCGGCCATCGTCCGATCCAAGGAACCGGTGAAGCGCAGTCGCAGCCGATTACTGTCGTGGATCAGCGGGGAGTACCAGGACGAGTCGTCCTCAGCGGCCGAACCGGGCGCTCTCGCCCTGCCTGACCTCGATGTGCGCCGCGAGATGCTTCGCCTCCAGATCGAGGCGGATTTCGCCAACCTCCAGGCCGAAGCGGATGCGATCCTGGCAGAGGCCGCAGCCGAAGGCCGCGTGGTCGTCACGCCGACGGACGCCGCGATCGCCGCGGAGCCCGTGGCCGCAGGCGAGCCGGAGGTCGCCAGCGGGCCAGCGGTCGCCAGCCCGGACGCTGCAAGCCCGGACGCCGCAAGCCCGGACGCCGCAAGCCCGGACGCCGCCGGCGAGGACGCCGCGCCCGCCTGAGCTAGCGAGGATGCCACCGGCGGGTGCGTGCCGGCGCGAGGGCCACCGGCGGGTACGTGCCGGCGAGGCCGCCTGCACGGGCGGTGCGTGCCGGCGCGAGGGCCAACGGCGGGTACGTGCCGGCGAGGCCGCCTGCACGGGCGGTGCGTGCCGGCGCGAGGGCCACCGGCGCCCGTCACCGCGTCTCACCGACGCACTCTCAGCACGAACCTGCCTGGGACCAGGCACGGATCGACATCCGCCGCAGTCTGGGCGACGGTTCACGAGGGATCTGTGCCGGAATCGCGTCACCGCGACGCGAACCGCCGACATCACGAGGGAGCTGTGCCGGAATCGCGTCACCGCGACGCGAACCGCGCCGCCAGAGACCCGGGCCCTGCCGCCGCTATCCTTCCGCCGTGCCCGATCGACTGCCGCCCCCAGGCCCATCCTTCCTGCGTGAGCACGAGGTGCGGTTGGGTGCCCGCACCGCCCGGGCCGGGATGACTCGACCTTCGGACGCGCCCGATGGTTGGTGGCTGACCCTGCTGTGGGTCGCCGACGACGACGGCGTCCTGTCGTTCCGCGACGCGGCACCGGCCGCCGGCCCGCCGCCGGACCCTCCGTTGGCACGGCTCGGGCCGGCGCTCGCCGGAGCGCTGAGCGGCCTGATCCTGGAGGACGCCGGGCGGCTCCAGCTTCGAGTGGGTGGCCTCGTTCCGCCGGACGACCCGGCTCGCCCGTGGCGCGCTCCGCTTGCGGTCCGGGCCGCGTTCCGCTTCGAGCCGGCTCGCGCGGCCGCCATGCGCCCCAACGAATTGGCCGACACGGTCCTGGCGGCCTTCCGCCGTGCCATCGAAGGGCTCGCTCGGCCCTGATCCGCCCGGGTTCCAGCCCGGCCTCGGGCCGAACGGGGCCGGACCGGCTAGACTCCCCGGACTGATGCGCGACCTTTTCGACGACTTTCTCGAGGAGCTGCGACGCCGCGAGGCCGCGGCCCGTGGCGAGGACCCGGATGCTGCCTCGCCCCGGCGCGCCCGTCGCGTCGGCCCCGACCCCGATGAGGGCGATCCCGAAGGCCCCGAGGGCTCCGACGACCCCGGCGCGGACACCGGGGACGCCGACGGTCGCGACCATGACGGCCCGGCCGGACGACCACCGCCTCCGCGCGAGCCGTCACCTCCCCGCCGCCGACCCCGCGTTCTGGACGATGACGACGGCCCAGGGCGCGGTCGAACCGTGGCCTGGATCGTGGCCGGGACGATCCTGCTGGTCGTCATCTCGCTGTTCAGCTTCGGCCTGGACCTGTGGACGGACGCGCTCTGGTACCAGAGCGTCGGGTTCGACGGGGTGTTCTGGACCCGCCTGGGCGCCCAGTTCGGACTGTTCGCGCTCGCAGGGTTCGCGACCCTGGCGATCCTGCTCGGCGATCTCTGGCTGGCCGGACGACTCGTGCCGCCGCCCGATCCGGCAAGACCTGGCGGGTCGTTCCGGACCCTGTTCGAGCGTCTGAACGAAGCCGCCCAGCAGGGTTCCCAGGCGCGAGGTCCCGGGCGTCGCTACGGCGTGGAGGAACCCCGAGGGGTGAGTTTCGATGCCGACGACATGCCCGATCTCACGCCGATCGCCCGTGTCGCACTCGTCACCGTCAGCGTCTTCCTGGCCCTGACGATCGCGGGCTCCGTCGCCGCCTCGTGGGAGACGGTGCTCCTGTGGCAGAACCGGGTCCCGTTCTCGCCAGACACGGCAAGCGCCGTCACGGATCCGGTCTTCGGTCGCGACATCGGCTACTTCCTGTTCGAGCTGCCGTTCCTGCGCTTGATGCAAGCGCTGTTCAACGGGGTGGTCATCGCCACGCTGGTCATCACGTTCGGCCGCTACCTCGCCGGCGCGACGCGCGGCAGCCTGGTATTCACGACGCCCGTGCGCGTCCATCTCGCGGTGCTCGGCGGTCTCCTCCTGTTGTCGGTGGCATTCGGCTATCAGCTTGACAAGTCGGAGTTGGTCTACAGCGCACGGGGGATCGCGACCGGTGTCAGCTTCACCGATGAGAACGCCCAGTTCTTCGCCTACGACGTGCTCACCGTCCTGTCCGGCCTCGCGGCCGCGTTCCTCGTCGGCGGCGCGTTCACCCGGATGCTCTGGCCGCTGGCTCTGACGGTCGGTGTCTGGCTGCTCGCCTCGGTCATCGTCGGGCGCGTGTACCCGGAGGCGATCCAGCGCTTTACCGTGGAGCCGAACCAGTTCGCCCAGGAAGAGCGCTACATCGGCAACAACATCGCGATGACCAGGCTGGCATTCGGGTTGGACACTTGGGAGGATCGTTCGTTCCGGGGCGAATCCGTCCTGACAGCCGAGATGATCGAGGCGGACGAGGACACCTTCCGGAACGCTCGCCTGTGGGATTACCGCCCATTGGTCGCCACCCTGGACCAGCTCCAGACGATCCGGCGCTACTACACCTTCCCGGATGTCGACACGGATCGCTACATGATCGATGGCGTCCAGCGACAAGTGATGCTGTCGGCGCGCGAGCTCGCCATCGGCCAGAACGAAGGCGCGACCGGCTTCGTCAACCAGCGGATCATCTATACCCACGGCATCGGCGCGACCATGGTCCCCGTCAACGAGGTCGCCAACGAGGGGCAGCCGCGGCTGTTCATCGGCAACCTGCCGCCGGTCTCGACAGCCGGCGCCCCGCCGATCACGGAGCCGCGGATCTACTTCGGCGAACTCCCCACCTCGTACGTGATCACGGGTGCCCGCCAGGCCGAGTTCGACTACCCGACGGGCGAGGGCGAGGCCACCAGCGGCGACGGCACCTCCACCCGATGGGCCGGCACGGGCGCGATCAAGCTGGACACGACGCTCTCCCGCCTGTTGTTCGCGCTGCGCTTCCGCGACCTTGACCTGCTGATCAGCGACCAGGTCACCGCAGACAGCCAGCTGCTCATGCACCGCTACCTCGGCGATCGACTCCCGCGCATCGCCCCCTTCCTTGAGTACGACAAGGACCCGTACCTCGTCATCGACGACGCCGGTCGGCTGGTCTACATGCAGGACGCCTATACGGTCAGCGACCGGTTCCCGCACGCTCAGCACTTCGCTCCGTCGACCCTGCCCTCGACCGGCCTCGAGAGCGGCTCGATCAACTACATCCGGAACAGCGTCAAGATCACGATGGACGCCTACGACGGCACGATGCGGTTCTACGTGTCTGACCCGGATGACCCGCTGATCCGCGCCTACAGCGGCATCTTCCCGTCCCTGTTCACGCCGATGTCCGAGCTGCCGGCGGACCTGCGCGCCCATTTGCGTGTTCCGGAGGAGCTGTTCAACGTCCAGACCCGGATGTTCGGTCGCTACCACGTGACGGACACGGAGCGCTTCTTCTCGGGCAACGACCTGTGGACCGTGCCCCAGGGCCAGACCAGCGAGCAGACCCTCCCGTCGGAGGCGTACTACGTCGTCATGCGGATGCCGGGCGAGCCGGAATCCGAGTTCCTCCTGCTCCAGCCGATGGTCCCGGTCGGGCGGCTCAACATGATCGCCTGGGTCGCGGCGCGGATGGACGAGCCCAACTACGGCAGCACCCGAGCCTACCGGTTCCCCGCCGACAGCACGATCTTCGGGCCGTCGCAGATCGAGGCCCGGATCGACCAGGATTCGGCGATCAGCGAGCAGTTCACGCTCTGGAACCAGTCCGGCTCGACCGTGATCCGCGGCAACCTGATCGTCGTGCCGGTCGGGGATTCGCTGCTCTACCTCCAGCCGGTCTACCTCCAGTCCACGGGCTCCGCCTTCCCGGAGTTCCGGCGGATCGTGGTCGCCTCGCCGCGCGAGGTCGTCTGGGGCGAGACTCTTGGCGAGGCACTGCGCCTCCTGCTGGAGGCTGAGGAGAGGCCGGGCTCGACGCCGACGCCGTCGACGGGACCGACCCCCTCCGCCGGGCCTGGCCCCACGCCGACGGCTGGACCGACCGCCGATCCGAACCTCCCGCTGCCGACCGACGTCGCCGGCCTGATCGAGTACGCCAACACCCACTTCGACCTGGCCCAGGCGGCCCTGCGCGCCGGCGACTTCGCGCGCTACGGCGAGGAGAATGCCAAGGTGTACGCGGCGCTCCAGCGGCTGCAAGAGCTGGCGCCGGAGCTCGGACTGCCCTCGGCCAGCCCCACACCATGAGTCCGGGGACGGCGCTCGTCGCGTCGTTCCTGGTCACGCTGGTCCGCCCGGCCACCTGGCTCCTGGCCCTGGCCGCGTTCCTCGTTCGAGGCGGTCTGCTGCTCGTACTGGCCCCGATCGTGGTGATCCCGAGCGCGGTCGGCCTGGCGAACGTGGTCGCGCCGATGGTCACCTCACTCGTGTTCGGGGGCGTGTCGCCGGGGTTCGTCGTCCTCCTGGCAGGCGTCGTGCTGCTGATCGTCGCCTGGCTGATCGGTGGCGGGCTGGTCGCGGCCGCCGCTGAGGCCGAGATGACGCACATCGTGGCCGCGGACGAGGACGTCGCTGCCGTCACGGCCCGCTCGGGCACGTTCCGCCACGCACGACGGATCGTGGCCGTCCGCCTGATCGCCCACGGGCCACTCCTGCTCGCGCTGGTCTGGGGTTCGGCCAGGCTCGTCACCGTGGCCTACCGCGAACTCACCGTGCCCTCGGATGTCGTGACGCCGGTGGTCATGCGGGTCCTCCGTGCGGCACCCGACACCATCGCGATCGTGCTGGTCGCCTGGCTGCTGGCCCAGGTCGTCGGCTCGTTGGCCGCGCGGCGGGTCGTGCTCTGCGAGGACGGCGTCCGGGCCGCCATCGCCGGGGCCCTCCGCCGAATGCTCCGAGCACCGGTCCGGACCGTCGTCCTGGAGCTGGTCCCGCTCGGGGCGCTCGTGCTCGTGGTGGTCCCGTCCGCGATGGCCACGGCCGCGGCCTGGTCCGCCGTCCGCGCCTCCCTGTCGACCGGGGCCGTGCCCCTCGTGACGATCGTGCTGGTCGGCCTCCTCGTCGGCCTGTGGGCGGGTGGACTGGCCCTCCTGGCGGTCGTCTCGGCGTGGCGATCGGCGGTCTGGACCGTCGAGGTGGCCGGGACGTTCGGGGTACCCCCGACCGGCCGAGCGGGGGATTGGAACCTTGATCCCGGGTCTGGCACGCTGACAGACCTTCGGCCCCGCGGGGTCGATCCGGAATCGAGGTGACCGATGGTGCAGTCGATCGTCTGCCGTGCGTGCGGCGCCGACGTCCCGTATGGCCGGCTGTCCTGCGCCGACTGCGGTGAACTGCTCGCCTCGGTCGCGGGACCAGGGCGGGGCCGCCAGTCGACGGCAAGCGCGCCCGCGTCCGGCGCCGACGACCACCCGGCCGAGGGCCTCCCGCCGCCGGCCGATAGCGAGGGTTTCCTGGACATCGACGCGGCCCGCGACCGGGTCCCGCTTGTCCCGAGCCCGCAGCGATCGCGGACGACCGCCGGTCCCGTTGCCGCGGCCACGAGCGGCCCCGGATCCGCGACGCTGGCGATGCCCGGCGCCTGGCTGCCGCCCGTCCTCGACGCCGCCGGCCCGTCCGCCCCGGCCCGGGCGTGGGCCGGCCACGGTGGCGCGGGATCGGCGTCCCGAGGGACGTCGGACCCGGTCAGCGGCCCCGCCGCGGAGGCTGGCGACGCCCCGTCGTCGCTCGTGACCGGACCCTTCGCCGGAGCGTCCGAGTTCGTCGCCTGGCTGGCGATCGCGGGCTCCGCCCTGGCGATCGTCGGGTTCGTGTTGCCCTGGTCGTCCATCAGCGTCATCGGCGCGAGTGGCGTCGGGTACTTCGACCGCTGGGGACTTGCCGGGGCGGGCCACCCCCTCATCTTCGTCGCGATCCTCGGCGTCCTGGCGGCGGCCGTCCTGCGCGAGCGGATCCCGATCTGGTTCGGCATCGGCCTGCCGGGCATCGGGCTCGGCGCCCTGATGGTGGGCCTGGCCTGGCCCTACCTGGTCGGTCCGCTGGCCGGGCAGCTGGGGGTCATGGCCGTGGCGCTCGGCGCGCTCCTGCTCATCGGGGCCGGGGTCGCGACCCTCGTGGTGGACCGGCACAGTCGGGGCGGTCCACCCGTCTGAGCGCGAGCCGGGCGTCACGGATGGCGACCAAGGACCCATCCGGACCCCTGCTACACTGCGCCGGACGCCGTCCGTGATGGGCTGAACGCCGGCGGCTGAAGCGTCTTTTTCGACTCCCACGGAGGCACTCGCCAGCGCATGGACCAGATCCTCGAAGGGATCGGCAGCACGATCGGCGACATCATCGGCAGCCCCATCGTCCAGTTCGGGCTGCGGATGATCGGGATCTACCTGGTGATCCTCTGGATCGCGACTGCCTATTGGGCGTTCCGCGACATGCAGCAGCGGTCGGACAACGCGATCCTGCCGTACCTCGTCGCGGCCAGCATCATCCTGTTCACCCCGGTCTTCTTCGTGTTCGCGGTGTGGGTCTACAAGATCGTCCGCCCGCACGAGAAGGTGGGCGAGGTCTGGGAACGCAACCTCGCCGAGGAGGCCCTGCTCGCGGAGGTGGAGTCGATCCGCCATTGCCCGACCTGTGAGCGGCGGGTCAACGAGGAGTGGATCATCTGTCCGTCGTGCCGGACCCGCCTGAGCCGGGTCTGTCCCAACTGCTCGCGGCTGGTCGGCCTGGACTGGTCGCTGTGCGCCTGGTGCGGCAAGGACTTCGAACGCCGGGATGTGGCCGCGGCGGCGACCATCGAGCCGCTGCCCTCCGGCCTTGAGCCGACCGGCCGACTGGCCGCCCCGGCCGCGACCGCCATCCCGTCCGCGATCCAGACCTCGGTCCGCTCGAGCCGCGGCGGTTCGCGGGGCACCGCGCGATCGGCGGCCGCGCAGGATCCGCTGCCGGAGCGTTGACCCCGCTCGTCCCTCCCGACCCATCCCAACCGCGTGACGGGTCGGATCCGACGGACCCGGGTCCACCGCCACCCGTCCGCGCGGGGGCCGGAACCTTCACCATCGAGGGTCGTCGGGCGCCGGCGTTGTTCGTGGTCGGCTGGCTCGCCTCGCTGTCCGGCCTGGGCACCATCGGCGTGGCCCTCCTGGCCGGCGGGGGAGTGGCGGCACCCTTCCTGCTGATCGCCGGGCTCGTCGTCCTGTCGGTCGGCCTGGTCGCGGCAGCTGGATCGCAGGCGATGGAGCGGCCTGCCCGCGGCGGGCGCCGGTACGTCGGGCCGTCGCCGTTCCTCGTCTTCGCGTCGTCGATCCCCATCTCCGTCCTGGCGGTCGTGGTCGTCGGGCTCCCGCTGACCCTCATCGGGTTCGAGGTCGACGGGCCCGCCGGCCGCCTCGCGTCGGTCGCCGCCCAGGCCGTCGTCTACATGGGCCTGATCCGCCTGCTCGTCGTGGACCTGGGCGCGCTCAGCTGGTCGGCGATGGGCATCCGACGACCGGATGCCCAGGCCCTCGCCGACCTCGCGAGCGGGGCTCTGTGGGCCATTCCCGTGATCCTCGTCACGATCCCGGTCGCGGCGGTCCTGGGGGCGATCTTCCCGGTGACGCCGGTCAGCCCGCTGCCGCCAGCCGGCGAGACCATCGGGTTCGCGACCAACCTGGTCGCCGGCGCGATCATCGCCCCGATCGGCGAGGAGATCCTGTTCCGCGGCTTCGCCACGACGGCCTGGGCGGCGGATCTCGGTCCGCGCCGCGCTCTCGTCCGCGGGGCGCTGTTCTTCGCGGTCGCCCACGTCCTGGCCATCTCCGCCGGCACGGCGCCAGAGGCCCTGGGGCTGGCGGCGATCGGCTTCGCGACGCGGATCCCGGTCGCGCTGGCGCTGGGCTGGCTGTTCCTGCGGCGCGGCTCCATCTGGGCGCCGATCGGGCTCCATGCGGCGTTCAATGGGACCCTGCTCGTCCTCGGCGAGGCGGCCGCGCGGAGCGGCCTCTAGCAGGGGCCCTCGGCGGCTCGTGCGGGTGAGCCCGGGCCAATCCGCCGGTGACCGGCCGATAAGGACCGACCGGTACCGTGGGCGCTGTCCTCGAGGTTCGGATGGCGGGGGGAATCGGCGGGCTCCCGTCGCCCGGGCCTCGGGGGCGCCTTCCCCCCACCTGGAGGTCTCGCGGTGCTCGATCCCCGGACCACGCGTCCTCACGCCGTGGGTCATCCCGTTCGCGAGACCCCGGTCGCGGAACGGCCGCGCGAGCGGCTCGCGCAGCGCGGGCCCGGCGGCCTGACCGCGGCCGAACTGATCGGCCTCCTGTGGGGCAGTGGCGTGCGCGGGCGCTCGGCGGTGGACCTGGCCGGGGACGCCCTGGCCGCGCATGACGGACTGACCGGCCTCGCCCGAGCCAGTGAACTCGAGCTCGCCACGCTGCCTGGAGTCGGCACCGCCCGGAGCGCCCAGCTGGTCGCGGCGTTCGAGCTCGGGCGTCGCCTCATGGCGGACTGGCCGTCGGGGCGCTGGTCGATCAGCAGCCCGCGCGACGTCGCGGACCGGCTGATCCTCCAGATGGGGCGCCTGGAGCGTGAGGAGCTGCGGGTCGTCATCCTGGACACGAAGAACCACGTGCTCCGGGTCCAGACCGTCTACCAGGGCAACGTGTCGTCCTCGCTCGTCCGTGTCGGCGAGCTGTTCCGCGACGCCGTCCGGCTCAACGCCGCCAGCGTCATCCTCGTCCACAACCATCCATCGGGCGACCCGACCCCGTCTCCGGACGACCTGCACCTGACCGCGGAGGCGCTGGCGGCCGGCCGCTTGCTCGACATCGGCCTGCTGGACCACCTCGTCATCGGTCACGACGCGTACGTTTCGCTGCGCGACCGAGGCGTGGCCTTCGACCGGCCGGTTCCCGCACCGCCGGGGCGCGCGGTCGGCCGCGCGGCGGACGTGGGCCGATGACCCGACGGGGGTCCTCCTGACCCGTCCTTGATGTGACCGACGGCACTGTCCGGGGACCATCCGCGGCCCGGACGCTTGCGGCCGGCCCGGTGGCCGCGCACCGTTCTCGAGGTCTCCCAACGCGCTCGGCTGTGCGGCCACCGGCTCGAACCCCATGCCTTGTCGGTCCGCGGGTCGTGGCGGGGGCCTCGGGTATACTGCCCGGGCCTTCGGGGCCTTCCCCGAGCGACTCCCGGCGGAACCGGCCCCGACGCGGGCCGATGCCCCGCCCGCGACCGACTCCGCGAACGACGAGGATCCTCCACTCCATCATGCTCGACCGTCTGCTCGGACTCTTCTCCCGCGACATCGGCATCGACCTCGGGACCGCCAACACGCTGGTCCACGTCCGCGATCGCGGCATCGTCATGAGCGAACCGTCCGTGGTCGCCATCGATGCCAAGACCAAGCGCGTCCTCGCGATCGGTGCCGAGGCCAAGCGGATGGTCGGGCGGACGCCGGCGAACATCATCGCCGTGCGCCCGCTGCGCGACGGCGTCATCAGCGATTTCGACGTGACCGAGCAGATGATCAAGTACTTCGTGGACCGGGTCCACGACCGGATCGGGCTGATCGCCCGGCCGCGCATGCTCCTCGGCATCCCGTCCGGCGTCACCGAGGTGGAGAAGCGAGCGGTCCGCGATGCCGCCATGAATGCCGGGGCCCGCTGGGCGCGCCTCATCGAGGAGCCGATGGCCGCCGCGATCGGGGCCGGGCTGCCGGTCAGCGAGCCGTCGGGGTCACTCATCGTCGACATCGGTGGCGGAACCACGGAGGTCGCGGTCATCTCGCTTGGCGGCATCGTCGTGTCGCGCTCGATCAGGATCGGTGGCGACGAGATGGACCAGGACATCGTCACCTTCGCGCGGCGCGAGTACAACCTGTTCCTCGGCGAGCGGACGGCGGAGGACATCAAGATCGCCATCGGCTCGGCGTATCCGGGCGATTGGGATGCGCAGCGGGTGACGCTCCGCGGTCGCGACCTGCTGACCGGCCTGCCCCGCAGCGTAGAGGTCGGCGCGGATCAGATCCGCGAGGCGATCGAGCCGTCCGTGGCGCAGATCGTCGACACGGTCAAGGACACGATCGAGGAGACGCCGCCGGAGCTCGTCGCAGACATCATGGACCAGGGGATCGTCCTGGCCGGCGGCGGCGCGTTGCTGGCGGGTCTGGACCGTCGCGTCGCCGAGGCCACCCAGATGCCCGTCCATGTCGCGGACGACCCGCTGACCTGCGTCGTGCGCGGGACCGGCCTGGTCCTCCAGGAGCTCGACGGCATGGACCGGGTCCTCGTCGCCGAGACCTACTCACGCCCGCCGCGCTGACCCGCCGCGGACCGGCGCCCCGCCGATGACCAGCCTTCTTGCCAACCGGACGACCCGCCGACGGAGCATCGCCTTCACGGTCCTGCTTGCCGTCACGCTCGTGCTCATGGCCTTCTCGTCAAATCCCGCCGTCCGCGAGGTCCAGAGCGGTGTGGGCTTCGCCTTCCGGCCCATCCAGGGCGCGCTCGATTCCGTCGCCGGGAGTGTCGCCTCCATCGGTGCGGCGATCGCGCAGATCGATCGACTCCGGGTGGACAACGAGACGCTGCGGACGGAGAACGACCGACTCGCCGCGGAGAACGCCCGCCTGGAGGAGATCAAGCGCGAGAACGAGCAGCTGACCGCGCTCCTCCAGCTGCGCGCCGGGTTCGAATACCAGACGGCCGCCGCCAGCGTGATCTCGCGCGAGTCGTCCGAGTTCCGCCGGGTCATCGGGCTGGACAAGGGCACCAACGCCGGCATCGCCCTGGGTGACGTGGTCATCGCGGCGGGTGGCGCCCTCGCCGGGCGTGTGGTGGACGTCGGACCGGATTCGGCCACGGTCGTGTTGCTCACCGACGCGACTTCCACGGTCATCGGCCAGCTCGTGTCGTCGGCGGCCACCGGCACCGTGATCGGGCAACTGGGTGGCGTCCTGATCATGGACCAGGTGGACTCCAGCGAGCGGATCGACCTTGGCGTGGAGGTCGTCACGGCCGGCATCGAACTCGGCGGTGGGGTCCGCTCGCCGTACCCGAAGGGCCTGCTGATCGGCCAGGTCATCGATGTCCGACGGGACGCCAACAGCGTCGTGCAGACGGCCTACCTGCAGCCGGCCGCGGAGCTGGACCGCCTCGAGTACGTGCTCGTGATCCTGGACTACCAGGGCGGCCTGCCGCCGCTCGGGGAGCAGCCGGTCGACTGCTCCACCCCGGGCGAGGACGGGACACTCCCGGACGGTGAACAGCCGTGCCTCACGGAGACGCCGGTCCCGTCCGCGAGTGGGGGCGCCGGCGGGGCATCCGCGAGTCCCGGCGCCCCGTAGCGGCGTGCCGCCCGGCCGCGCCGGCGGGCGCCCGGCGGCGCATGCCCCCGCCGCGGGCGGGCCGCCCGGCGCGGGACGCCCGGCGCATGCCCCCGCCGGACCCCCGGCGCGCGCGGCCGGCGCGTGCCCCACGCCTGGCCGCGACGCAGCCGGGGCGTCCCCCGCGGCATCCCCCGGCGCGCGGATCTCCCGCCGAACCACCGCCACGCGACGCACCTGACGAAGCGGGCTCGAACCGGGACACGCCGTTCGTCGAGCGCGCCGCCGGGCGACCGGGCCGGCGGCGGAGCGCTGTTCGTGGTCTCGCGCATCGCCGGATCTGCCGCTCAGCGGCGCTTCGTCGGCCGACGTTCGTCAGTTGAGCCGCTGGGCGGCGGTTGGACCGGGCCACCCTCGGGCCCGCGTCGCGATTCTTCAGCGCAGATACGTGCGAGGCAAGCCGCCGCCGGCAACATGTCCCGATGACCATCCGAAACGGTCGGCTGGACCGGGCGCTTGCGACCTGGCGCCGGATCGAGGCCGGCGTGATCCGCGACGTTCATGAGGCGCGCCTCGCGGCCGGGATCAGCCGCGAGGATCTCGCGCGAGCGGTAGGGATGTCGGCCAGCGCCATCGCCAGGTTCGAGCGCCGGGAGCTCGCCGACATCGGCATCGAGCAGCTGTGCCGGCTGAGTGCGGGCGTCGGCCTGGAGGCGGCCGTCCGCCTGTTCCCGGACGGCGATCCGATCCGTGACGCGGGACAAGTCCGGTTGCTGGATCGACTGCGTTTGCGGCTGCCGGCTGCGCTGCGCTGGCGTGTCGAGGTCCCGCTCTTCGGGCGCGCCGATCGACGAGCCTGGGACGCCGTCCTCGACGGCCATGGCTGTGCCGACTCGGTCGAAGCTGAGGCCCGCGTCGCAGACCTGCAGGCGACCGAGCGGCGGGTCGGGTTGAAGGCACGCGATGACCCGACGATCGGCCATGTGATCCTGCTCATCGCGGACACGCGCTCCAACCGGCATGCGCTGGCGCTGGGGCGGGAGTCGCTCCGATCGCAGTACCCGCTCGACACGCGGGCCGCGATGGCGAGCCTCGCGGCGGGCCGCTGCCCCGGCGCGAATGCCATCGTGATCCTCTGAGTACGGCTCCCGCCGGACGCGGAACCTGCGCCGTGGCCGACCCCGCCGGACGCGGAACCTGCGCCGTAGCCGCCGGACGCGGAACCTGCGCCGTAGCCGACCCGCCGGACGCGGAACCTGCGCCGTAGCCGACCCGCCGGACGTGGAACCTGCGCCGACCCGCCGCTCGGCGGCTCGACTGGGGAACCTCGGCCGACATCCCGTCGCCCATCGGTCGATCTGGCGAAGGACCGGCCGGCCGGCCACGCTCCGTGGTCAGGGCGACCGCCTGGCGGTGGCTGGAACGCGCGACGAAGGTCGGGATGGCCCAGGTTCGTCAGTTGCGTCGCGTGGCGGTGATCCTGCCGGGCTCGGCCCGCGACGCGAGCTGCGGACAGACGCCGTGGTCGGCCGGGGAAGTCGCGCCAAGCCGCGGCAGGGCGGCGGGTCGGCTCCGGAATCGCGCCGTCGCCGGTGACGCCGCAGGACACGGCCTGCCACACCGGTCGCGTGCGCCCCCCACACCCCGGACCGGGAGGCCCGCCCTGCTACGCTTCCTCGCGATGAGGGACCTTGCGTGAAGGGGATCGTGCTGGCCGGCGGGACCGCGACCCGCCTCTACCCGCTGACCATCGTCACCAACAAGCACCTCCTGCCGATCTACGACCGGCCGATGATCTACTACCCGATCGAAACGCTCGCTTCGATGGGCATCCGCGAGGCGATGGTCATCGTGGGTGGCAAGAGCGTCGGCGACGTCGTCGAGCTGCTCGGGGACGGGCGGCAGTTCGGCGTGGACCTGACCTACCGATACCAGGAAGGCGCCAGGGGCATCGCCCACGCCATCGGTCTCGCCCGCGGGTTCGTCGGGGAGGACACCTTCTGCTGCATCCTCGGCGACAACATCCTGCGCGGTCCCGCACTGGCCGGCATCGCCGCGGAGTTCGAGGCGGGCCCGCACGGCGCCGGGGCGCTCCTCTACCGCGTTCCGGACCCGGAGCGGTTCGGGGTGGCGGAACTGGACGCCGATGGCCGCGTGCTCGGCTTCGAGGAGAAGCCGGAACATCCGCGCTCCGACCTGATCCCGATCGGCGTCTACTTCCTTCGTCCCGACGCGTTCGACGTCATCGAGCGACTCGCCCCGTCGGAGCGGGGTGAATTCGAGATCACCGAGGTGCTCAACCACTACATCCCGGACGGGCGCCTCTTCACGCGGATCTACGAGGGCGACTGGGCCGACGCCGGGACCGTCACGAGCCTCCTGCGGGCGGCAGAGCTCGCCCGCGACGACCACGAGGCCGGTCGACTCGCCCCGCCGGTGGAGCTGCCGGATGGATGACCGTCGATTCCGACGGCTCCTGGTCACCGGCGGCGCCGGCTTCATCGGATCGGCGTACGTCCGCGAGGTGCTCGCCCGCCGCGACGGGACCGACATCACGGTCCTCGACAAGCTGACCTACGCCGGCAACGAGGCCAACCTGGATCCGGTCCGCGCCGACGCCGAGCAGGCCGCGCGGCTGCGGTTCGTGCGCGGCGACATCGCCGACGCCGCCACCGTCGGGCCGCTGGTCGACGGCGCCGACGCGGTCCTCAACTTCGCCGCCGAATCCCACGTCGACCGGTCCATCCTGGACCCAGAGGCGTTCCTGGTGACCGGTGTGATCGGTGTCCATGTGCTCCTCGACGCATGCCGCTCCGCCACGACCCCGCCACGTTTCCTCCAGGTGTCGACCGACGAGGTCTACGGCTCGATCGAAACGGGTCGCGTCGGCGAGGACGCCCCCCTCGCGCCGAACTCGCCCTACGCGGCGGCAAAGGCGGCGGGTGAACTGCTCGTCCGGAGCTACGTGACCACGCACGGCCTCGATGCCGTGACCACCCGCGGCGCCAACACCTTCGGGCCGTATCAGCACCCCGAGAAACTCATCCCGCTGTTCCTCACGAATGCCATCGAGGACCGGCCGCTGCCGCTGTACGGCGACGGCCTCCAGCGTCGCGACTGGCTGTACGTGCGGGACCACGTCGAGGGGATCGATGCCGTCCTCCGCCGTGCCCCGAGCGGCACGACGATCAACCTGCCGGGCGCCGCGGAGATGGCCAACCAGGACATCGTCAGTGCCCTGCTGGAACGCCTTGGGAAGCCGTGGTCGCTGGTCCGCCACGTGGACGACCGGCCGGGCCACGATCGACGCTACGCGATGGACGGGGCCCGCGCCGCCGCGCTCGGCTGGCAGGCGACGACATCGATCGCCGACGGCCTGGCGGCCACGGTCGACTGGTACGTCGCCAACGACGCCTGGTGGCGGGCTGCCCGCGCCGGCGGCTGGGACGCCTACTACGAGCGCCAGTACGGAGCGCGCCTGGCCGCCGGGGCGGGCGCGGCGGGCACGAGCTCAGCCACCGGGACGAGCACGGCCACCGACTGATGCGCGTCGCCGTGACGGGGTCCACCGGACGCCTTGGCCAGGCCCTCATCCTCGCTTTGGAGGACGCCCCGTTCACCGGGCCCGCCGGGCCCATCGCCTGGGGCCGGACGGACTTCGACCTGGACGCCCCGGCCGGCGTCGGTGCCGCGCTGGACCGGGACCGTCCCGAGGTCGTCATCCACACCGCCGCCTGGACCGACGTCGACGGATGCGCCGGCGACCCGGCGCTGGCCGTGGCCCGCAACGGGACGGCGACCGGGACGCTCGCGCGGGCCTGCGCGGACCGTGGCGTGGACCTCGTCGTGATCTCCACGAACGAGGTCTTCGACGGCACCCGAACGGACGGGGTCGGGTACGCCGCCGGCGACCGGCCGTCGCCGCCCAACCCGTACGGGGCCTCGAAGCTGGCCGGTGAGCGGGCCGCCGCGGAGGCCTACGCCGCTGCCGGGTCAGGCCACGGGACCCTGGGCATCGCGCGGACGGGGTGGTTGTTCGGGCCGCCCGGGCGCGACTTCCCGCGCAAGATCGCCGACGCGGCGGCGCGGGCCTCGGCGGCCTCCGAGCCGCTCCGAGTCGTGGCCGACGAATGGGGCACTCCCACCTACGCGGCCGATGTCGCCGACGCCCTCTGCGAGCTCCTGGCCGATGACGCCCATGGCGGCATGCATCACCTGGTCGATGGCGGCGTCGCATCCCGCGCCCAGTGGGCCCGGGACATCCTCGGGCGGCTGGGGATCGAGACTCCGGTCGTCGAGGTTCCCGCCTCGGACTGGCCACGGCCATCCACGCCGCCTCGCTGGGGCGTGCTCACCCCGACCCCGCTCCCGAGCGGCGAGCCGATGCGCCCGTGGCCGCTCGCGATGGCCGACTACGCGCCGACGCTGCGCCGCGCGGTCGCCAGATGATCGGCGTCCGGTTCGGGCGGGCGGCGCGGGCGGAGGACGCCCGGGGGGCGTTCCGGGAGCTGTGGCGCGCGAGCGACCGCGCCGAGGACCGGTTCGTCCAGGCCAACGCCTCCACGTCGCACGCCGGCGTGCTGCGCGGACTCCATCTCCACCAGCGCCAGCTGGACCGTTGGATCGTGGCCGATGGCTCCGCATTCGTGGCGCTCGTCGACGTCCGGCCGATGCTGACCGCCCCACGGCCGGGGACGCCGCCCGCTTTGCGCCCGCCGGTCGAGACGCGCGCGTTGGGTGTCGATGACTGGGTGGAGATCCCGGCCGGCGTGGCCCACGGGTTCCTCGCGCTGGAACCGCTGGAGCTCATCTACCTCGTCACGAACGAGTACGACGGGACGGACGAATTCGGGTTTGCCTGGGACGACCCGCTTGCGGCGGTCGCCTGGCCCGCGGTCACGGCCACCGTCGACGGACGGCCCGTCCTGTCCGACCGTGAC
Source organism: uncultured Chloroflexia bacterium (assembly GCA_963704935.1). Lineage (GTDB taxonomy): Bacteria > Chloroflexota > Limnocylindria > Limnocylindrales > CSP1-4 > SPCO01. Next base: position 1,209,689 of record CAVPIF010000003.1, on the reverse strand, counting down.
CTCGCGAATCCGTCGCTGACGGAGCTCGTGGAGCGCCTCCGCTCCTGACCACTCCACCGGACCGCACCGGAGCGCACCGTACCGGCCGCGACCGGGACCATCGTCTCGTAGTCGGGCGGCGCGCTCGCCGCCTATCGTCAGGGCTCCGAGCCCGAGTGCGAGAGGATCGTCGTGTCGCCGTATCACCGTGAGCCGCCCAGCCGCCCGACCCTCGCTCGCCGCCTCGACCTGAGCCTGGGCTTCGTCCTCCTCGCCGGCCTCCTGCCACTGACCGGCGCGCAGGCCGCGACGCCGACGGCCGACACCCGCCTCCAGCCGACCATCCAGTACGAGGAGGCCCTCGCCCACGCGGACGACCAGACCGAGTTCGCCCCGGGTGGGCGCGTCACCATCCCGTTCCAGCCTCGGGCGACCGACCGCTGGGCCGTCGGCGGACGCGCGCCGCGAGCCCTCCCGGCCGGCCGCTTCTCGGGTCGGCAGCTGCGGACCCTCCAGCCAGTCGGCGCCCTCGACCAGCCGGCGGTCGACCCGGCCACGCTCGCCGCCGCCGAGCCCGCGTCGTGGACGGCGTCGGGCGGCGACCCGACGATCGACCTGACCGCCGCCGTCGATCCCGGCGCCCTCCGGCGCGAGGTCTTCGGCTTCCTGCCGTACTGGGAGCTGAGCGACAGTTCCACGCGGCTCGACTGGGAGAAGATCTCCACGGTCGCCTACTTCGGCGTCGGCACGAACGGCGACGGCAGCCTCCAGCAGCGCAACAGCGACGGCTCCACGACGGTCGGCTGGAGCGGCTGGACCAGCTCGAAGCTGACCGGCGTCATCAACGCGGCCCACAGCAACGGGGCCCGCGTCGTGCTGACCGTCCAGTCGTTCGGCTGGACGTCCACCGGCCTCGCCCGCCAGAAGGCCCTGCTCGGCAGCGCGACCGCCCGGGCCAGGCTGGCGACCCAGATCGCGGCGGCCGTCCGTGACCGCGGAGCCGACGGCGTCAACCTCGACTTCGAGCCGCTCGCCTCCGGCTACGCCGACGAATTCACCGCGCTCGTGCGCAAGATCCGCTCGACGCTCGACGCGGCCGCCCCCGGCTACCAGCTGACCTTCGACACCACCGGCTGGATCGGCAACTACCCGATCGAGGACGCGACGGCCCCCGGTGGAGCGGATGCGATCGTGATCATGGGCTACGACTACCGGTCGTCCGGTGCGTCCGCAGCGGGGTCGATCGCGCCCGTCAACAGCAAGATCTACGACATCACCCAGACGCTCGCCGCCTACGTCGCCCGGGTGCCGGCGTCGAAGCTGATCCTGGGCGTCCCCTACTACGGCCGCGCCTGGTCCACGAAGTCCGACAACATCCGTTCGGCCAACATCTCCGGTACGCAGTACGGCGCCTCGGCGACCGCCGTGTACACCACGGCCCGCGCTCTTGCCGCCGAGCATGGACGGCGGTACGACCCGACGGAGGCCGTGGCGTGGACCGCCTACAAGCGCGAGACGTGCACGACCACGTACGGCTGCGTGACGTCGTGGCGGCAGCTCTACTACGACGACGCGACCGCGCTGAAGACCAAGTACGACCTGGTCAACGACCTCGACCTGCGCGGCGTCGGGATCTGGGCGCTCGGCTACGACGGGACCCGGACGGAGCTCTACCAGGCCCTCAAGGACAAGTTCATCACGGACTCCGTGCCGCCGGAGATCACCGGGTCCACGCAGGCCGGGGACCTCATCTCGCCCAACAGCGACGACCGGTTCGAGTCGATGAGCGCCGGCCTGACCGCGACGGCGTTCATCCGCTGGGGCTACCGGGTCCAGCCGCTCAGCGGCGATGCGGCCGGCCCGAGCGTGCGCAGCGGGATCGTCGCGGACCGGACCCCGACGTTCACCTGGGACGGTCGGGATGCCGGGGGCGCCGTCGTGCCGGACGGCCGCTACCGCGTCACGATCTGGGTCGGTGACGCCTCAGACAACCGTTCCGAGCAGGGCTTCGGCGTGACCGTCGACACGACCTCGCCGAAGACGTCGACGAAGGCGACCTACGGGTTCTTCTCGCCGGACGGCAACGGCCACAACGACACGACGAGGTTCGCCTGGACCTCCACGGAGGACGTCCACGGTACCGTCCGGATCATCGACGCCGGTGGCACCTCGCGCCGCCTCTGGAAGTACGGCGACAGCACGTCCTGGGCGACGATCTGGGACGGTCGCGACGATGCCGGGAAGTTGCTGCCGGACGGTCGCTACACGTACCGGGTCAACGGCCGGGACCGGGCCGGCAACCTGCGGATCGTCGACCGCAGGATCCTCATCGACCGATCGATCAAAGTCCACAAGTGGTCCGACTACTCGTTCGATCCGCGCGACGGCAAGACGAGCCGACTGACGGTCAGCCTCCTGCGCTCGGCCAGGGTGACCGCCACGATCTACCTCGGGTCATCGAAGGTCCGCACGATCTGGTCCGGCAAGTCACTGAAGGCCGGGACGTTCGGCTGGACCTGGAACGGCAAGACCAGCGCGGGCAGCTACGTCAAGCCCGGCACGTACGCGGTCGTCGTCCTCGCCACGAGCAAGTACGGAACGACGCGCTGGACGCGCTGGGTCAAGGTCGAGGCCCACTGATCGGGCCACGGCCTACACTGCCGGGCATGACCGACGAGGCAGTGCCCGGGACCGGGACGTGGGTCGTCCTGCCGACGTACGACGAGGCCGAGAACATCGGGCCGATCTCGGCGGCCATCCTGGATGCCCTGCCCGGCGCGACGCTCCTCGTCGTCGACGACGGCTCGCCGGACGGCACCGGCCGACTGGCCGAGGAACTCGCGGCCGCCGACTCGCGGATCCGGGTCCATCACCGCCCGGCGAAGCAGGGCCTCGGCCGCGCCTACCTCGACGGCTTTGGGGTGGCGCTCGCGGGCGGCGCGGAACGCGTCGTCCAGATGGACGCCGACTTCAGCCACGACCCGGCGGTCCTGCCGACGCTCCTGGCGCCGCTCGACGCGGCCGCGACGGACCTGGTCATCGGGTCGCGCTACACGGCCGGCGGCGGGGTCCAGGACTGGGGGATCGGCCGGCGGCTGATCTCCCGCGGCGGCAGTCTCTTCGCGCGGATCGTGCTCGGCCTGCCGGCCAATGACCTGACCGGTGGCTTCAAGGCCTGGCGGGCGCCGGTCCTTGACGCCATCCCGTTCGACGGCGTGCATGCCGGCGGCTACGTCTTCCAGATCGAGATGACATTCCGGGCGAACCGCGCCGGAGCCCGGATCGCGGAGGTGCCGATCACGTTCCGCGACCGGCGAGTGGGCCAGAGCAAGATGTCGCGTCGGATCGTGGTAGAGGCGTTGGTCGTCGTCGTCCAGCTCCGGGCCGAGGAACTGCTGGGGCGGGTGCGGGGGAGCGGCCGCAAGGGCGGGCGCGGCGGCGGCCCCGGGGGCGGGCGCGGCGGTGGGCGCCGCCCCGACTCGACGTGAAGCTGGGTGCGGCCCCGCCCGCCCGGCCGGCGCCGCCGGGAGTCCGTGTCGTCCTCGACGCCCGGCCGCTCCAGGATCCCGGGCGCGCGCCGGTCACAGCCGCGTACCTCGACGCGCTGCTCACTTCGTACGACGCGGCGCCGCTGGCCGGCGAGTCGTTCGCGTTCCTGCTCCGCTCCGACCTCGACGACCCGACGGCGGCGTTCGACCACCTCGACGTCGTCGGTCGGCGGCTGCTGCCGCCGACCGGCCTGCTGCGCTCCGCCGCGCAGACGGTCGACCCGTTCCTGCTTCGCGGGGCGTCGCTGGGGGTCGCCTGGCGCGCGGACCGCGGCGGGGCCCGTGGCTCTGTCTACCACACGGTCGGGGCCGGGACGCTGCCGATCGCGTCCGGGCTGCCGGTCGTCGTGACCCTCCTGGACCTCGCGCCGTGGGAGATCCCGGGCGCGTTCACCGGCGGGGCCACCGCCCGGTTCGGTCGGAGGCTGCGGGCGCAGCAGCTGCGTGACGCTGCGGCGATCATCGTCGGGACGGAGGCGGTCGCCCGCGCGGCGGTCCGACTGCTGCACGTCCGCGCCGATCGTCTCCACGTCGTCCCGCTGGCGCCACGGCCCGGGTTCGCCGGCGTCGCCGAGCCGCCAGCCGCCGAGCCAGTCAGCTCCGGCCCGGCCACGGACGACGAGGCGGAGCGCCTGGGCCTCGTCCCCGGCTGGTTCCTCGTCTACTCCGGCCGCTACGACGTTCGCCAGGATCTGGCCACGTTGCTGGAAGCCCTGGCCGACCTGTCCGCCGCCGGACGCCCGCCGCGACTCCCCGCCGAGGTGCCGTGGCCGCCGCGGGTCCTGTTCGCCGGGGCCACACCGGATGACCGTGCGGCGCTGGCCCGGGCGGCCGGCAAGGTCGGTGTCGGCGAAGCCCTCGCCTACGCGCCGCCGATGGAGCCGGCTCGACTGGCTGCGCTGCTGCGTGCTTCCCGTGCCTCGCTGCTCCCCGTCGTGTCCGAGGCGGCCGGCCTGGCCGCCGTCGAGTCGATCGCGACCGGGACGCCGGTCATCGCCTCGGCCGTCGGCGCGCTCGCCGAGTTGGTCGGCCCTGCCGGGCTGCTCGTGGAGCCACGCGATCCGGCCCGGCTCGCGACGGCCCTGCGCACGGTCTGGCTGGAGGACCGGGTCCACGGCCGGATCGCGGCCGCCGCTCGCAAGCGGTCGACCGCTTCGCGCCGGACCTGGGCGGACGTGGCGGACGACACGCGGCGGGTCTACGCCGCGGTGGGCGTGAAACCCGAGGTCGTCACGGACTGACGGACGCGGTCGGCGTCGGGGAGGGTGACGGTGGCGGCTCGTCGGAGCTGGGGACGATCGTGACCCTGGCGCCACGGTCCACGACCTGGACGAACGTCTGGCCCGCGGTCAGCTGCACCGGGGCGCCGGCCTTGTCGAAGAAGAGCGTCGGCTTGGTGGTCGCGCTCTTCTTCCACGTGGCGTCGACCCGCCGCCCACCGGTGAAGACGATCGCCTTGCCGCTGCCGATGAGATCGGCTTCCAGGCGGTGCTTCGCGTCGCCGGTCGGGGTGAAGTCGACGAACATCACGATGACGTTGCTCGGGGCGATCCGCTCGCCGTCCGCTGCGTCGAACTGCTTGCCTTCGCCGCTGACCGTTCGCGGGTACGTATTGGTCGTCCGCGCGTAGCGGTACGTGACCGTGTTCGCCGCATACGGCACCTTGATGGACCCCCCGTACGGCCGGGCGTCGAGGGGCACGTCCGGCGCGAACTGCCAGACCGGGGCGTAGTCGCCGTCCTTGGCCTTGAGCGCCTTGGCCAGCTTGCGCAGCGTCTCGCCGTCGGTGTACACGTTGTGCGGCGGGTAGCGGTCCTTCGAGCGGTGGAAGTACTTGCCGCCATAACGGAACTCGTCGGCGTTGAATACCCACTGGCCTTGGCCCTTGCTGCGCAGCGTCGCGAGCGCCACCGGGGACCCGCCGGAGTGGGCGTAGACCGCATTCCATTCCGAAGCCCAGGCGATGTAGTACGAGCGGGCGCTTCGCACCGGCCCGATCGACGTCGGCAGCCGCGACTGGAAGATCGCCATGTAGCGCGGGATGCCGCCCTCCGCCGGCGCGTGCCACACGACGTCGGCCAGGTGCAGGCCGGACTGCGGCCGCGCCGGCCGCAGGTCGTCGATCATCACCGCGATCGGATGCCGGGCCGCGACGTCCGACGGGACCGGCAGGCCGGTGAGCGGCGCCGGGACGGGGGTCGGCGTGGGCTCGGGCGTCGGCGTCGGGGTCGGCGTGGGGACCGGGGTCGGCGTGGGCGAGGGCGTCGGAGTCGGGCTGGGGGTGGGACTCGGCGTCGCCACGAGCGCGGCGGACGGCGCCGTGGATGGCTGCGCCGGCGTGCAGGCGGTCGCCGCGCCCAGCAGGGCACCGAGCGCGATCGCGACGCGCAGCATGCCCATTCCGGAGGTTCGACGCACGCCTGGGTCTCCTGCCTGCTGACGACGAGCCGACGGGCCGGTGCGGCGATGTCGCGCCGCATGCGTCGGATGCCCGGCGCAGGATACCGGAGCGGACCGTGCATGGCACGGCCCACGGGGGCGGAGTAGGCTAGGCGGATGATCGACGATGCGACCAGCGCGACCGTCGCGGCGGACGACGCGCCGCTCCGCGACCTGACCATCACCCAGGGCGGCCTCGAGACCGCGCACGCGCAGCGGATCGCGGTCAGCCAGGGTGGCATCGGGCAGGCGGAGGCGGGCGCCATCGACCTGGATCGCGGTGGCATCGGCCGCGCCGACGCGACGGACATCGCCGTCTCGCGCGGCGGCATCGGGATCGCCCGCGGCGACAAGGTCTCGCTGGAGATGGGCGCGATCGGGATCGCCGTGGCCGGCGAGGCCCGCCTGTCGCAGGGCTATGCCCGGGCCGTGCTGGCCAGGGAGTCCCGCGTGGAGCAGGCCGCGATCGGCACGATGGCCGCGATGCACGTGACCATCGAGCGGACGACCGCGGTCGGCATCCTCATCGCCGGCCGGGTGGACGGCACGGTGCGCCCGCTGCTCGACTGGCGCGGGGGGCTGGCCCTGGGCGCCGCGGTCGGGGTCATGCTGGGGCTCCTGCGCCGCCGACGCTGAACCGCCGCGGAACACCGGAACGGGTGCCGCGGCCGCCGGGGAGTTCAGCGCGCCGGGACGATCCTCGGGTCCATGCCGGCCGCCTCGGCCGCTGCCGCCTTGGCCGCCCGCGCCTCCTCCATGTGGGCCTGGTGCATCGCGACGACCTGCGCCGGGTCGCCCTCCAGTACGACCCGCCCCTTCTCGATCAGCAGCGCCCGGTTGCAGTACTCGGTGACCCACGACATGTCGTGCGTGACGAGGACGACCGCCTTCGCGGCCCGGACGATCTCGATGACGCGCGCCTTGGACTTCGCCCGGAAGGCGGCATCGCCGGTCGCGAGGACCTCGTCCAGCAACAGGATGTCCGGGTTGACCGACGTCGCGATCGCGAAGCCGAGCCTGGCGCGCATCCCCGACGAGTAGGTCTTGAGCGGCGCGTCGATGAACTCGCCGAGTTCGGCGTAGGCGATGATCGACGGCAGGAGGTCGCGGGTCACCGCATCGTCGAGGCCGAGGAAGGCGCCGCCCAGCAGGATGTTGTCGCGGCCGCTCAGCTCCTGGTCGAAACCGGCGCCCAGCGTCAGCAGGCCGGAGACGTGGCCCTGGACGTCGACCGACCCCTCGGACGGCCGGATGATCCCGGCAAGGACCTGGAGGAGGGTGCTCTTCCCGGCGCCGTTGGGTCCGATGACGGCCAGCGATTCGCCCTGGAGCAGACGCATCGAGACGTTGCGCAGGGCCCAGAACTGCTCGTTCGCGCCCCGCCCCAGCATCTGGCGGAGCGATCGGCTGAGCTTCGTCTTGCGGGTGAAGCGGAGGTCGTAGCGGACGCCGAGGTCGTCGGCCCGGATCGCGTACTCCGCCCCACGCTGGTAGGTGGGGGGCGGCGCGGTCGGCTCGAGCCCTCTCACAGGACCTTCGCGAAGTTGGGCTCGAGGCGCTTGAAGACGACGATCGCGAGCGCCAGGAACGCGAGGCTGGCGACGGTCAGCAGTCCCAGGGCGCCGAAGTCGGGGAGGCCGGGTGGCCCGTCCGGTGCGGTGCCCCAGATGACCGAGCGGTACGCCTCGAACAGGATCGCGAACGGGTTGAGCAGCAGGATCGTCTTGATGATCGGGTACTCGTCGAGCAGCCGGACCTCCTCCAGGACGGTCAGGCTGTACAGCCCCGGCGACAGGTAGAACCACAGCCGGAGCAGGTGGCGGGCCAGGTTGCCGAGGTCGCGGAAGAAGACGTTGCCCGCCGCCACGAGCAGCGCCACGGCCTGGGTGAAGATGAACTGCACGGCGGCGATGAGCGGGATCAGCAGCAGGAACGGGGTGATCCGCTCGATGGAGAACAGCATCAGCCCGAGCAGCGGGATGAGCCCGAACGTGAAGCCCACGACCCCGGCCGTCGTGGCCGCCACCGGCAGCACGATCTTCGGGAAGGCGATCTGCTTGATCAGCCGGTCGCGGGTCGCCACGGACGACGTCGCATCCACGACGGATGCCGTGAACCACTTCCACGGCAGGATCGCCGCGAAGATGAAGAGCGGGTAGTCCTCGATCCCGCGGCCGCGCGAGATGAGCGCGACGAGGACCACGTAGACGAGCATCTGGAGGAGCGGGTCGATGACCCACCACAGGTTGCCGAGCAGCGTGTCCGCGCCACGCTTGCGCATGTCCGCGGTGACCAGGTAGCGGACCAGTCGGCGTCGCGATCGGACGTCGGCGATGCCCTCGCCGATCAGGCGGAGCGCGCCCGGGTCACCGGCCGTGTTCCGGTACGCGGCCGGGACTTCACTCGTGACGGACATCGGGCGGAAGGGTACCACTTCGCTCTTCCGCGACCGCCGGGGCCAGCCGGTCGCGGCCGTCCACGAAGCGCTCGACGAACCGCTCGGCGGCGTGCCCGACGGCCGGTCCCAGGTGGCGCTCGATGAACCGGTCCCATGCCGCGTCGTCGACCGTGGCGGTCAGCACGGCCTGTGCCACGCCGGTGGTATCGAGCGCTATCGCGCCGATCATCTCGGTCCGGTAGTCCAGGTACAGGCCGGGGTCCGCCTCGTAGGCCGCCAGGTCCGGCACGAGCAGGACGAGGGGCCGGCGGAGGAGCGTCCACTCGAAGATCGACGATGAGTAGTCGGTGACCAGGACGTCCGAGGCCGTGAGGAGGTCGTTGATCTCCGTCGCGGGATCGATGACCAGATCGAATCCGGTGATCGCCGTGGCGGTCGGGTCCAGGTTCGGGTGGGTCTTGAGGACCAGCACGTGGTCGGCAGGCAGGGCGTCGCGCAGCGCCCGGCCGTCGAGCACGCCCGACGCGTGCTTGCCTGCACCACGCCCGCGGAAGGTGGGGGCGTACAGGACGACGCGGCGATCGCGCAGGGCCGGGTGCCGGGCCAGGACCCGGGCTCGGGTGGCGGCGACCGCCTGCGGGTCGGCGAAGGCGTCGATCCGCGGTGTCCCGAGCGGCAGGACCCGCTCCTCTGGCACCCCGAACGCCGCCGACCAAGCCGCGCGTGAGGCTTCCGCGGTGCAGACCACGAAGTCGTAGTTGCGGTGCAGGAAGCGCCGCTCCGGGTCGGCCGGTGGGGTGCGGGCGTCCAGCCCGAAGCGCTTGAGGGCGCCGGCGGCATGCCACACCTGGACGACCGTGGTCGCGTTGCGATGCGACGTGACATGGATCGGGAGATAGGCGTTGTCGACGACGAACACGCCGGCGGTCTGCAGGTGGTACATGCCGCGGATGAGGCGGAGCAGGTACCGCACCTTGCCCGTGAACCCGTAGCTGTACGGCTCCAGCAGCAGGACGATCTCCCGGTCGGGGTGATCGGCGCCGATCGCGGCGTGGATGGCGGCCAGGTTCCCGTCCAGGACCGGCACCCGGGCGGTGGCGAGCACGATCCGGTCCGGACGGGCCGGCAGGCGGCGGAAGATCGCGGCCGCGATCCGCAGCAGGGTGCTCGCGAGCAGGTATTCCGTGCGGCCCACCGCCCGGGCTCAGGCCTGCTGGCGGACGATGATGTTCTGCCCGTCCAGCGTGCGTTCCTCGTCGCGCATCAGGGTCGCGATGACCTCCGCCACGGCGCTCGGCTGCATGATCTTGCTGGGGTCCTCGTCCGGGGCGAGGATCCGACGCAGCTCCGTGGCGGTGCGGCCGGGGGAGATGCTGTAGACCTTGATGCCGGTCCCGGCGAGCTCGTCGGCGAGGGTGGCGGACAGCGACACGACCGCCGCCTTGGACGCCGCGTAGGCGACCCAGCCCGGCCTGGCCGTGATGCCCGCCGTCGACGCGATGTTGAGGATCTTCGCCGGCCGGCCCTGCATGTAGCGCACGAACTCGCGGGTCAGCAGGAGCATCGCGAAGACGTTGATCGTGAACGTCGTGACCAGGTTCTGGGCGGTCGTGTCCAGCAGGGACTTCGGTTCCGCATAGCCCGCGATGTTGAGCAGGACGTCCAGCGACCCGAACTCGTCGTGGATGCCCTTGACCAGGTCCGGGATGCCGTCCAGGTCCGCCAGGTCATAGGGGAGGCAGCGGACGGCCTGATCCGGGGCGAGCTCCATGGCGGCCACGGTCTCCTCCAGCCCCCTGGCGCTGCGCGCGATGAGGGCGATCCCGCTGACTCCAGGCTCGCGGCACATCCGGATCGCGGCCGCCCGGCCGATCCCCTGGCTCGCGCCCGTGATGACGACGGTCTTGCCCACGGAGGTCAGGAGCCCCGTCCCATGAGGTCGGCGTAGATCGCCTCGGCCGTGACGGTGTCCGTCGGGACCGTGATCTTGATGTTCTCGTCCGAGCCGGGCAGGATGCGGACCGGCTGGCCGCTGTGCTGGAACAGGAGCCCGGCGTCCTCCGTGAACGTGGCGCCCGAATCGCGGGCCGCCTCGTGGGCCTCCAGCAGCGCGGACCGCCGGTACTTCTGCGGGAGCTGGACGTTGACCAGTTCATCGCGGTCCAGCAGGCCCTCCACGTAGTCGTGGCCCTTGATCACCGTGAACGAGATCGGCACGCCGTACATCGCGTTCTCGTCCGGTGCGTCGATCAGGGTCCGGAACGTCTCGACCGTGACCAGCGGCCGGACCGCCTCGTGGATGATCACGGAATCGATGCCGTCCAGCGCGACCAGGCCGAGGTACACCGATTCCTGGCGGGACGTTCCGCCCAGGATGCACGCGAACTTGTCGCCGAACCCGTGGTTCTGGAGCAGCTCGCGGGTCGCGTCGAGGTGGTCCGCCGGGCAGGTGATGACGACCCGCTCGATCTCGTCGATGGCGCGCGCCTTCTCCAGCACGTGGACGATGAGCGGCTTGCCGCCGAGCAGCAGGAACTGCTTCGGGAACGGCCGCCCGATCCGCTTCCCGATCCCGCCGGCGAGCACGACCATGCCGGTCCTCATCGAATCCTCCCGCTCATGCCTCATCCACCTCGCGGTCGTCGTCCTGCGGTTGCCATCATGCCAGTGCCGCGCCGGTCAGGCCGGATCGTGGCGCCGGACGTCCAGGACCTGGCCGGTCAGGTCCGTCGTGATGAGGCGCAGCGTGGCGGTCGCCACCTCGTCCGGCGCCAGCAGGTCCGCGGGGGATTCGTCGGGGAAGGCCCGGCGCCGCATCGGCGTGTCGGTCCGCTCCGGGCTCACGGCGTTGACCCGGATCCCCTCGTCGCCCCACTCCTCCGCCAGCCCCTGGACGAGGTTCACCACGGCGGCCTTGCTGGCCGAGTAGGCCACATAACGCGGTCGGCCGACCGTGAACGAGCTCGACGCGAACGCCGTGAACGACCCGCGCGTCCGGCGGAGATGTGGATGCGCGGCGCGGGCCACGTTGAGCGTGCCCGTGACGTTGACGTCGATGACCTCGGCCAGGTCGGCCGCGGCCCCGCCGACGACCGGCCCGATCCGCAGCACCCCGGCCGTGCACAGGACGTGGTCGAGGCCACCAAGCCGGGCGGCTGCCGCGTCGACGCGGTCGGCGACCATCGCCGCGTCGCGGACGTCCAGCCCCAGCGAGCGGCCGTCGACGGCGACGGCGGCACCCTGCTGCTCGGCGGCCGTCGCGATCGCCCGGCCGATCCCGTTCGTGCCGCCGACGACGAGCACACGGGACCCGGCGAGTGCGCGGGCGGCCGGGGCGACACCCGCGGCCTGGGGGTCCAGCAGCTGCATCTGGAGCATGCGATCCGCCATGACGAGATCGATCCGCGTCGTGATCTTGAGGTTCACCTCGTCACCCAGGACGGCAGCGATGCGGGCGCCCGGGACGTAGCGCAGGACCAGGCTGCAGTCGTCCGTCGCGCCCAGGTCGCCGGCCGCCGCGGCCGCCTCGTAGGCGCGCGCCAGGACCCCGGCCCGGAACACCTGTGGCGTCTGGCCGCGACGGAATCGAGCGCGGTCCGGGATCTCCGCGACGAGGCCGTGCTCCACGATGACCAGGGTGTCCGCGCTCGGGATGACCGTGTCCGTGGCGTCGACCTCGCCGGCCGCGATCGGCGCGATGGACCGGCGCACGACCTCGACCGGCACCAGCGGGCGGACCGCGTCGTGGACCAGGACGATGTCGTCGTCGGCGGCGTCCAGACTGGCCAGCCCGGCCCGGGTGCTCGCGTTCCGCGTGGCGCCCCCGGCCACGACGGACGTCGGGACGGTCAGCGCGGCCCGCGCGAGCGCCGCCTCCGTCTCGGCGAGCCACGCGGGATGGGCCACCACCACCAGCTGGTCGACGCCGGCCGCGGCGACACCCCGCGCGCTGCGGACGAGGATCTGTTCGCCGGCGAGTCGAAGGAACTGCTTGGGGACCTCGGAGCCGAAGCGATCGCCATCGCCGCCGGCGAGCAGGAGCGCGTGGATACGCATCGATCCTCGGGGTGCGTCGGCTGGTCGGTCATCGCTGGACGGACCGTCTCGACAGGATACGCGCGGCCCCGCCGGGCCGCACCGGGACGTGACTCCCCCTATGATGGCGCGCGGCCCGACTGGAGGACCGATTGACCGACGCCACGACCCGAGCCGACCCGCCGCGCCTGGAGATCCGCGCGCTGTCGTGGGAGCGCGTCCAGGTTCGCATCCGGGCACGGGCCGTCCCGGGCGCAACGCCACCTGACCCGGCCTCCATCCGGCTTCGGCGGATATCGCGCGCCGCGGCAGACGTCCCGAACGACATGTCCCCGACCCGTGCCTGGACGGAGGGCGAAGACCTCCTCCTGCGCTTCAACGTCATGGCCGGGCCGGACCAGATGCCGCTGGAACCCGGGCGCTGGCGCCTGGAGTCCGGGGTCGTCGCGATCGCGTGCAGCGGGGAGCCCCTGGACCCCGCGACGAGCGTCGGTCGCTTCTCGCTCGCCCGCGGGCCGTACGTCGCGGCGCCATTCGTGGACCCGGTCGACGGCGCGTTCTGCCTCGACGTGTCGCAGACCCTGATCGACCCGTCGACGGTGGTCCGTCGCGTGCCGGAGTCGACGCTGGGCAGCCTGCGGCGACGGATCGTGGGACCCATCCGCCGGGCCGCCTTTCGGGCGTTCTACCTGGCGGCCCGTCGCGTGGCGCGCCGGACCGGCCGGCGGATCCTGTTCAGCTCGGACTCGCGGGCAGAACTCGGCGGCAACCTCAAGGTCGTCCGGGACCGGATGGTCGCACGCGGCCTGGACCGCGAATACGACCTGCGGACGCTGCTCAAGCCCAGCATCGCCCATCGGCGCGGCCTGCTCGACCGCGTCCGCCTGCCGTGGCTGCTGGCCGCGACCGATGTCATCCTGCTCGACGACTACCAGCCGATCATCTACCGGACCGACGACCCTCGGACCCGGATCATCCAGCTGTGGCACGCGTCGGGCGCGTTCAAGACCGTCGGCTACAGCCGGGTCGGCAAGCCCGGCGGACCCAGCCCGTACTCCCGGATCCACAAGAACTACACCTACGCGATCGTCAGCTCCGGCTACGACGTCCCGTTCTACGCGGAGGCCTTCGGCATCCCGGAGGACCGGGTCATCCCGACGGGCATCCCGCGGATGGATCGCTATTTCGACGACGCGGCCCGCGCCGCCGGTCGGGCGGCGGCGCTCGCGGCCTTCCCGGCGGCCGGTGGCCGGACCACGATCCTGTTCGCGCCCACGTTCCGCGGCGATACCCGGACGGCGTCGTACGACCTGGGCCGGATCGATCTCGCCGCGCTGCATGCCGTGGCGGTCGAGAAGGACGCGGTCGTGATCTTCAAGCTGCACCCGTTCATCCGCGAGCGGGTGCGGATCCCGGAGCCGTACCGCGACCGGCTGTTCGACGGCACGGACGCCGCGATCGACGTCAACGACCTGCTCTTCGCGGTCGACCTGCTGATCACCGACTACTCCTCGATCGTGTTCGAGTACTCCACCCTGGGCCGCCCGATGCTGTTCTTCGCCTACGACCTCGACGAGTACATCGCGGAGCGCGACTTCTACGTGCCCTTCGAGGAATTCGTCCCGGGCCGGATCGTCCGCACCTTCGACACGCTGCTGGACGCCATCCGCCAGGAGGACTACGCGGTGGAGCGGGTCGCGGCCTTCGCGGCCCGCCATTTCGCCCACCTCGACGGCGCCTCGACGGACCGGGTCATCGACCAGCTCGTGCTCGCCCGGTGAGTTCGCTCATCGTCCGGTTGCGCGCCGCCGTCGTCCGGGTGGTCTTCGCGGTGGCCCGCTTCCTGCCGCTGCGAACGCGGGTCGTGCTGGCGACCGCCCACGACCCGCGGCTGCGCGGCAACCTCGTCGTGATCCGCGATGCCCTGGAAGCGCTGGACCCACCGATCCCGGTCGTGGTCCTGGCGCACGCCTCCCGGGGCGACTGGCCCGGCCGGATCCGGGCCCTCTGGGCGGCCGCCCAGGCCGGCTACCACCTCGCCACGGCGCGGCTGTTCATCGTCGACGACTACTACTTCCCCGTCTACGTGATCCGGCCGCGGCCTGGCACGACGATCGTCCAGACGTGGCACGCGTCCGGGGCGTTCAAGAAGTTCGGCCTGAGCGTGCTGGACAAGTCGTTCGGGGCCACGGAGGCGCTCACCCGCCGGGTCCGCATCCACGGCAACTACGACATCTGTCTCGTCGGGTCGACGGCGGGCGCGGCCTTCTACGCGGAGGCGTTCGGCCAGCCCGTCGAGCGATTCGCGACGGACCTCGGCATCCCCCGGACGGACGCCCTGCTCGACCCGCAGGTCGTGGCCCGGACCAGCGCGGCCGTGCGCGCCCGCTACGGGATCGCGCCCGATCGGCGAGTCGTCCTGTACGCCCCCACGTTCCGCGGCGACAGCGTCGGCAGCGCCGTGGCCGGCCCGATGCTGGACCTGCGTCTCCTCCACGAACGCCTCGGCGACGACCACGTCGTGCTCCTGCGGCTGCACCCGTTCGTGCGAGCCGGGGTGGCCATCCCGGCCGATCTCGCCGGCTTCGCGATCGACGCCGGCGACCACCCCGAGATCAACGACCTGCTGCTGGCCAGCGACGTGCTCGTGACCGACTACTCGAGCGTGATCTTCGAGTACGCCCTCCTGCGCCGACCGATGCTCTTCTTCGCCCCGGACCTCGACGCGTACGAGGGGGAGCGCGGCTTCTACTTCGACTTCCGCTCGGGCGTCCCCGGCCCGGTGCTGGAGACCACGGAACAGGTCGCGGACCAGCTCCGGTCCGGGGCCGTCGACCTGGCGCGGATCGACGCCTTCCGCGAGTGGGCGTTCGACGTGGCGGACGGGCACGCCACCGAGCGATTCATCGAGCGGATCGTCCGCCCGGCCCTCGATGGGACGTTCGTCCGGGGGGTCGCCGATCGCGCCTGATCGCGCCTGAACGGCCGCGCGCGCGAGGTCGGACCCGGGCTCGTTGTACGATACCGCCCTTCCCGTCCCGCGCCGGCCTGACGCGCCGGCCCCCTCACCCCTGCCACAGGATCACCGACCGACGATGACCTTCCGTGCCAAGCCCGTCGTCAAGCGCCCCCAGAAACGCTCCTGGGAGAGCCGCGACCGGCGCAACTTCTACCTGAACCTCGGCTTCGGCCTCGTGGTCCTGGCCGCCGTCGCGATCCTGGCGATCGCCGTCGTGGCGTCGTACTACGAGAACAACCTGAAGCCGGTCGGCAGTGTCAACGGGCAGTCGATCACGATCGCGGAGCTGCGCGATCGCCTGACGATGGAGGATTGGCGGCTGACCCAGGCTGAGCGTCGGATCCGCACCCTGACCGTGGCCGGCCGGATCACGGAGGCGCAGGCGCAGCTCCAGGGCCAGTTCATCGGCCAGCAGCGCGAGCAGCTCGTCCCGGTCTCCCTTGAGCGGCTCATCGACAACCGGCTCCAGGCGAGCCTCGCGGCGCAGGAGGGCGTCACGGTCACCGAAGCCGACATCGACGCCCGCCTGCTCCAGGAAGCGACGACACCGAGATCCCGCCACGCATGGGTCATCGAGATCGCTCCGGAGACGGACGCGGGCGCCTTCGAACCGACCGCCGAACAGGTCGCTGCCGCGAAGACCGCGGCCGAAGCGGCACTGCATGACCTCCAGGGCGGCAAGTCCTGGGACGACGTCGCCAAGACGGTCTCGACGGACGCGTCGACGGCGCCGCAGGCCGGCGATCTGGGCTGGATCCAGGAGGACGATACCCAGACGGACGCGCCGTTCCTCGCCGCCACCTATGCCGCGGAGGTCGAATTCGCCGACCGCCGTCATCGAGGGCGATGACGGGATCTTCCGGATCGGCCGGGTGACCGAGGTCGCGGCAGAGACCGTTGACCCGGCCTACCCGGACACGATCGTCAACGACGGGCTCGACCTGGCCAAGTACCGCGAGGTCGTGCGCGGCGATGTCATCCGCGAGCAGCTGGAGGACAAGATCGTCGCCAACGCCCTGAAGCCGGGACCGCAGCGCGATACGGCGGAGATCTACCTGTCCCAGGCGACCCTGGACCTCCCGCCGGAGGCCGTCATGGTCCGCCACATCCTGTTCTCGCCGGACGACGACCCATCCGCGGCGCAGGCCGGCGAGATCCCGGAAGACGACCCGGCATGGGGTCAGGCGGAGCTCGACGCCCAGGCCGCCTACGCGACGCTCAAGGCGGACCCCGAGCAGTTCGACGCGATCGCCCGCGCGGACAGCGATGAGCAGTCCGCTCGAGGCGCGGACGGGTCGGGCGGCCGGTTGAGCGCCTACGTCACGGAGGACGGCGGCTACGTCCCCTCGTTCGCCGACCCGATCCTCGCGGCGAAGCCCGTGGACGGCCAGATCCTGCCCCCGATCAAGACCGAGTTCGGCTATCACATCGTCCAGGTCCTCGATCACGTCCCCACGATGGAGAGCCTCAAGCAGCGCGCGGACGGCGGCGAGGACTTCGCACAGCTGGCACGCGACTTCTCCGAGGGCGCCGAGGCGACCCAGGGCGGCGACCTGGGCTGGATCGCGCCGAGCCAGCTGGACTCGCGCCTGGTCGACGCCGTCTTCGCCGCCCCGGTCGGCAAGAGCTCGGATGTCGTCCTGGTGGCCGATGACGGGGCCTACCTGTACCTCGTCCGCGCCGAGGCGGAGCGCACCCCGGCCGGCCGGCAGGCGGACGAGATCCGGCTGCGCGCCTGGTCCGACTGGTACGACCCCAAGAAGGCCGACGCCGTCATCGAGCGCGACGCGACGATCTCCGGGACGGCCGGGTAGGCGGACCGACCCGTGCTCGACGCGCTCGTCACGGAAGCCCGGCTGCGGTTCGGGCTCGATCCGGCGGCGGGCATCCAGGTCGTGGCCGCGGAACGACTGACCGCCACGCCGATCGAAGCGTCGCGGCCGCTCCTCCTGGTGCCGCTCGCGATGCTCCACCCGGGGGTCGACGCGAAGGCTCCAGGGGCGACACCCGAGGCCCTGCCGGGCCGACACGGTCCGCGCGGCCGCGACCCGCTCACGCTCATCGCCCGGCTCTACCCGGGTGAGCACACGGTCGGTCGGTTCGGGACGGGCGCCGCGACCACGATCGGGGAGTTGACCGCGGCCGACCTCGCGGCGCCGCTGTATCTCGCCCCGGTCGCCCCGGAGCTGGCCGCCGCGGGTCCGTGGGCCATGCCCTGGATCAGCGACCGGCTGCGCGCGCAGGACGGCTGCCCGTGGGACCGTGAGCAGACCCACGCGTCGCTGCGCAGCCACCTCCTGGAAGAGGCCTACGAGGTCTACGACGCGCTGGAGGCCGGAGCGACCCCGGGCCTGGCTGGCGAGCTCGGGGACCTGCTCCTCCAGGTCGTGCTCCATGCGCAGCTGGCCGCGGAGGCCGGCGTATTCGACCTCGCCGACGTGCAGGCCGCCATCGCCACGAAGATCGTCCGCCGCCACCCGCACGTGTTCGGTGAGGCGGAGGCACGGACCGCGTCCGACGTGAACCGCCAGTGGGAACGGATCAAGGCGGACGAGCGGACCGATGCGGCGGACGAGGCCGGAGCCCTCGACGGCATCTCCCGGTCGCTGCCGGCGCTCGCCGCCAGCCAGGAGATGCAGGAGCGAGCTGCTCACCTGGGCTACGACTGGCCCAGCCTGGACGGCGTGCTGGACAAGGTCGTGGAGGAGACGGACGAATTGCGCGAGGCGGCGACCCGCGGTGACCCCGCGGCCTGGGCAGAGGAGTTCGGCGACCTGCTGTTCGTGCTCGTCAACGTGGCCCGCAAGCAGGGCGTGGACGCCGAGGCGGCCGTCCGGTCCGCGAACGGCAAGTTCCGCCGACGATTCGGCAGCGTCGAACGGCAGGCCGCCGAGCGCGGCGTCGCCCTGCGGGATCTCGATCTCGATGCGCTCGACGCGCTGTGGGACACCGCCAAGGCGGAAGAGAGGATGACCTCATGACCATCGGCAATCGACCCCCCACCGTCCGGGCGGACGGACGGGGTCCCCGCGACCTGCGGCCCATCAGCTTCCAGCTCGGCGTCCAGAAATGGGCAGAGGGCTCGTGCATGGTCCGGTTCGGTGACACCCAGGTCCTGTGCGCGGCGACGATCGTCGACCGGGTCCCGCCCCACCTGCGCGGCAAAGGCACCGGCTGGGTGACCGCCGAGTACTCGATGCTGCCGCGGGCCACCGCGGAGCGGACCGACCGCGAATCGGCCAAGGGCCGGATCGGCGGGCGGACCCACGAGATCCAGCGACTCATCGGCCGGTCGCTGCGCGGGATCGTGGATCTCACCCGGATCGGCGAGCGGACGATCACGGTCGATTGCGACGTGCTCCAGGCGGACGGAGGCACGCGCACGGCCTCGATCACCGGCGGCTACGTCGCCCTGGCCGCGGCGCTCATCACGTTCGGGATGGAGCGCCACCTGACCGGCCATGTCGCGGCCGTCTCCGTCGGCGTCGTCGACGGCCTGACGATCCTCGACCTGGACTACAGCGAGGATTCCCGGGCGGAGGTCGACTTCAACGTCGTCGGCACGGATGCGGGGACGTACGTCGAGCTCCAGGGGACCGCCGAGGGGCGACCGTTCGATCGCGCCGGCGCCGATGCGATGCTCGACCTCGCCGACGAGGGCCTGACCCGGCTGTTCGCTGCCCAGGCCGAGGTCCTGGCCACGGTCCGTCGCTGACCGTGACGCCCGTCTTCGATCCTCGGACGCCTCGGCCGCGCCTCGTCGTGGCGTCCCATTCCGCGCACAAGCTGCGCGAGCTGCGGGAGTTGCTCGACCTCCGGCACGGCGAGCTCGTCTCGCTCGAGGAACTCGGGATCGCCGACGATCCGGTGGAGGATGGGACGACGTTCGCCACCAACGCCGCGATCAAGGCCCGCTTCGCCGCACGACGTACCGGACTGCCGTCGCTGGCCGACGATTCCGGCCTGGAGGTGGACGCCCTGGACGGCGGCCCGGGCGTCCGGACGCGCCGTTTCGCCGGGGAGTCGGCGACGGACGCGGACAACAACGCGAAGCTCCTCCGGGACCTCGCCGGGCTGCCGCCCGAGCGGCGCGGAGCCCGCTACGTCTGCGTCCTCGCGCTGGCCATGCCGGGCGAGGCCGGTCCCCGGGGCGGGCTGCCGCTGACCAGCGTCCGCGGGACGTGCCGCGGCCGGATCGCGACCGGACCGCGCGGCACCGGCGGCTTCGGCTACGACCCGATCTTCGAGCCGGCGTCGGAGCCACCGGGAGGCCGGACCCTGGGGCTGTGGAGCCCGGCCGAGAAGCACGCCATCTCGCACCGGGCACGGGCGGCGCGGCGGATGGCGCCGCGCCTCGCCGAGCTCGGCTTCTGAGCGGGGACCTCGCCGTGTCACCGGTCGCGATCCGCCGCATCGCCGTCTTCTGCGGCGCCAGCCCGGGCGCGGATCCGGCGTACCGCCTCCTCGCGCGGTCGGTCGGGCGCGGCCTCGCCGGGCGGGGGATCGGCATCGTCTACGGTGGCGGGCAGGTCGGATTGATGGGCGCGCTCGCGGACGCGGCCCTCGCGGCCGGGGGCCAGGTGATCGGCGTCATCCCGCAGGGCCTCGTGGACCGCGAGCTGGCACATCCGGGCCTGACCGAGCTCCGGGTCGTCGGCTCCCTGCATGAGCGCAAGGCCGTGATGGCCGAACTCGCCGACGCATTCATCGCCCTGCCGGGTGGCCTCGGCACCCTGGAGGAGCTGGCCGAGGTGACTTCCTGGGCCCAGCTGCAACTCCACGCGAAGCCGATCGGGCTGCTCGGGCTCGGCGACTACTGGGGCGCGCTGCTCCACTGGCTGGACCGTGCCGTCGCGGCCGGGTTCGTCGCCCCGGTCCATCGCGCCCTGCTGCTGGATGCCCCGGACCTGGAGCGCCTGCTGGACGCGTTCGCCCGATGGTCGCCGGTGGCCGGCCGCTGGGAGACGGAGCTGCCCTGACCGACCTGACCGACGCGGTGCCGGGCGGTCGGTCGGCCGGCTAGGGCGTCGCCGACGGCGCGGCGGTGCCCGATGCCTTCGGCGTGGGCCACGGCCGCGGCACGCCGCCGGGCGGTGGGAACAGATCCCGTGCGACGGCCTGGATCGCCTCGACGTCCGGGATGAGCGACGAGCCGTACTGGGTCGACTTCGACTTCACCAGCGGATGCCGGATGACGGCCCGGACGATGGCGTCGTCGTCGATCTCGTCCACGACCGCCGCCAGTGCGGGCAGGCGCTCCACGGGGACGTTCGTCGTGACGACGTTGCCGGCCAGGTCCAGCAATTCCGGGAGCTTCCACAGCAGCGACCCGTCGCGGGTCACCGCGTCGCGCAGGGCGATGAGGATCTGCTGCTGCCGTCCCGCCCGGGTGAAGTCGCTCTCGCCGGTGCCCTTGCGAGCTCGCGCGTACGCGAGGGCGTCGATGCCGCCGAGTCGGTGCGTGCCCTCGCTGATGCTCCAGCCCGGATCGGGGTGGCCGAAGCTCGTGTACTCCGGATCGGAGAACCCCTGGGCGACCTTGACCTCCACGCCGCCGACCGCGTCGACGATGTCGACGAACCCGTAGAAGTCGATCCGCGCGTAGTAGTGGATGTCGATCCCGAGCAGCGCGCCCACCGCGTCCTGGAGCGCCGCCAGGCCCCCGTCCGGGAACTCGTCCTCGTTCCGGTCGGCGTAGGACATCAGCGAGTTCAGCTTCGGGCCGTAGACGTCGCCATTGCCGAGCGGGACGCCGATGAGGTCACGCGGGAGCGACAGGATGGACACGGTCCTGCCCACCGGATCCATCGACACGACCATCATCCCGTCGGTCAGGGTGGCCGTCCGCCACGGCAGCTTGTCGACCCCGACCAGCAGGACGTTGACCCGCGCGTCCCCGGCCGGACCGGCCGCACCGCGGTCGTCGATCGGCGTGCCGGTGACCCCCAGCGTCCCGCCGGAGAAGACCCGCGCGAACGTGTCGCCGAGAGCCGTGCCGTAGCGGTAGGCCAGGCCGTGCGGGAGGATGACCAGGATCGCGATGAGGGCGATCCCCATGACCCCGGCCCGACCGGTCGGCCCGTGCCAGCGCGTGTCGAGGAAGGCCTGACCGACGGCCAGCAGCCGCCACACGAGCAGCAGCAGGTTGAGGGTCAGGACCAGGCCGAGGACCGTCGGGTTCGCGATCCAGGCGGCGAGCCGGGCCGGGGACTGGGTGGCGACCAGGATGGCGATGACGCCCAGCAGCACCGCCGACGGGGCGAGGAACGTGAGCGCCAGCTGTCGACGACGATTGAGCGCCTGGCCCAGCCCGGGGAGCACGGCGGAGAAGCTCGCCGCGACGAGGCGGCGACGGTCGAGACGTCCGGTGTCGGGCCGGATCCGACGGGCGTGCACGACGGGCGGTGGTCCTCACGGCTGGTTCCGATGGTGGAGGGCGGCGGCGCCCGTCCGGCCGGAGTCTAGCGCGGAACCGGACATGGGGACGCCGGGCGATCGATCAGCCTGCCAGTGATCGCCCGGCGTCTGGTTCGTCTGACGCGCCTGCCGTCTGGGACCGTGACGGTCGACCGCGGCGCCCGCGGCGCCTGCGCTACTTCTTGGTGATCCTCACGTTGTTGGTGAACGTGACCGAACTCGACCCGGGGAAATCCGCGGTCGTGCTCTTGTCCGAGACGTTGTTGCGGACGGTCACGCTGGTGGTATTTCGGATCGTCATGATGAGCCGGTCGCCGGTCACGTTCTGGACCAGGATCGACTTCTTCTTCGAGCTCGTGTAGCCACCGGCCGCGACGGCGTACGACGTGCCGTCGATCGCGGTGATGTCGCCCACGCCGGCGGACGTGCACATCGTCGACGACGCCGACGACGCTGTTCGCGCCGGTCGAGTCGTTGACCTCGAAGTTGATGCCATGCAGGCCGACCTGGTCGACGCTTCCACCCCGGATGGTGACCTGGCCGGCGACCGGGGCGATCCCGCTGCGGGAGGCGCGCTGCACGCTCGGCGCCGTGATCAGGACGTCCTTCGCCGGGCTGTTGATCCCGTTCCGGTAGCTGATGTAGATGCCGTCCCCGCGCGTGTCGCGGGTGATCGGGTGGTTGAGGGTGATGCCGTCGCCGCTCTCGATGAAGATGCCGTGTCCGTTCTGCCAGGACGAGTTCCAGCCATACCCGGCGCCGGAGACCCGCGGATCGTTGAGCGTCACGTTCTTGCCTTCGCGGATGCGCAGGACCTCGTGATCGGGCTCGTCGTCGTCCTGCTGGAGCCGTGAGCCGCGGAAGTCGATCGTGATGTTCCGCAGGTCGGTGAGGATCAGCTGGTCGACCAGGTAGACCCCGTTCACGGCGAGGGCGACGTGGTCGCCGTCGTGGCCCTCGAGGAACGACCGGAGTGACGAGGTCACGTCGCTGTTGCCGCTCGCGTTGCCGCTGTACACCGCGTCATAGCCCGCCGGGTACGGAGGCGGCGAGATCGGGTCTTCGGTCCGATGCAGGAAGGCCGCCATCTGGCCGCGAGTGACCATCGACTTCGGGCAGTAGGTCCACGTGGCGCAGCCGTTGGCGATGCCGGCGGCGGCGATCCGGTCGATGTTGTCCTCGTGGCTGCTCGAGTTGTCGTCGTGGAAGTAGTTCCGTCCCGCACCCGTGGAGAGGTCCGCCGCGCGCGCGATGAACGTGGCCATCTGCTCGCGGGTGACCTTGCTCTTGGGGCAGAACTTCTTCGTCGCGCAGCCGGTCGTGATGCCGGCCTTGGCGATCGCGTTGATGTTCGCGTGGTGGCTGGACGACGAGTCGTCCGTGAAGTAGTTGGTGCTGGTCGGCGGGATGTCGAACAGGCGGACCAGGAACGAGGCCATCTGCTCGCGGGTCACCGCGTCCTTGGGGCAGAACTTGGTCGGGCTGCAGCCACTCGTAACGCCGTTGGCGACGAGCCACAGGATGTCGGCCTTGTACGGCGATGAGCCGATGTCGGTGAAGGATGCCGCGGACGTCGGCCGAGCGGATCCAAGGCTGGCCGTCAACAGGACGGCGGCAACGGCGATCGTACGGATCGCCAGGTGGCGGTGCATCTGAACCTCCCCGGACCCTCGCGACTGGGTCCGCGCCCCGGTGAGCAGGGCTGGGCCCCGGTGGGTGGGGCAGGGCCTCGGTGAGCGAAGCCGTCGCCATGGTACCCGCGATCGCGGAAACCGGCCCGTAGGAGTTTGGTCATGTCTCCGGGGGCATCTTCGGGCCGCGAGATCGGGCCTGGTCGCGGCTGGTCTGGCCGCCTGGTCGCGACCGTCGCGCGGCGCTCGCGCGGCGCTCGCGCGGCGCTCGCGCGGCCTTCGGACCCTCGTCGTCGAGGCATCGCGACAGCCCCCGGGCGTTCCGGTGAGGCACAATGAGCGTCGCCCGGGGAGTAGCGTAGCCTGGCAACGCACGTGCTTTGGGAGCACGAGATCGCGGGTTCGAATCCCGCCTCCCCGACCATCCTGTCGTGCCGCCGGCGCGGGCGCTGTTTCGTCAGCCTGGCGGCGACTGCGTCAGCCCGGCAGCGACGACCAGATGGCGACGACGGCGAACGCCCCGATGAGCAGGCCCGACGCGAGGTTCACGCGGCGAAGCCAGGCCGGCGTGATCCGCGATCTGAGGGCACCCACCGCGCCGACGAGCACGACCCACCACGCCCCGGACCCCGCGAACACGCCCAGGGTGAGGACGGTGGCCCCGGCCGCGTCCCCGGCCGTCACGCCCAGCCCGACGAACAGCGCGGCGAACGACAGGATCGTCATCGGGTTGGTGAGGGTCAGGCCCAGGGTGGAGAGGAAGGCGCCGGCCAGACCACGCCGAGGCCGGCCGCTCGCTCCAGCCCCTTCGGCCGCATCGGCCGCGATGCCGGGCCCGGTGGCCGCGACCCCGGGCACGGCGCCGAACGTTCGCCAGGCGACCCACAGCAGGAACGCCCCGCCGACCAGCCCGAGGGCCCTCCGCCAGTCGACCAGGATGTCCGTGACGGCGGTCAAGCCGAAGGCCGCGACCGCACCGTACGTGGCATCGGCCGTGGCGACGCCCAGGCCGGACGCGAAGCCGATCGTCCGACCTTCCGCCAGCGTTCGGCGGATGCAGAGCAGACTGATCGGGCCGACGGCTGCCGCGATGGTGAAGCCCAGGACGAGTCCGCGAAGGAAGAGGGCTGGATCCATGGTCGGCGAATCCTCGCATGTCGCGTCGTCCGCCTGCCACCCGTCGCCCACGCAGGTGGTCGAGCCGCTCCGCGGGCGGCCCCCCGGGCGCCTCCGGCAGCGACGCGCCCGCCGAGCTCCGCGGGCGGCCCGGCTGGGGCTCCGCGCGTCGCTAGGACGCGCATCTGCGATGAACCCCTCGTGGATCGTCGACCAGAGCGCATCCCGTGCGTCCTGGGCACGAGTCCGCGCACGCTGTTGCCGGAAGTGCGTCGCAGCGACGCGGCCCGCCGGGTCCACGCGCAGCTGTTGTGGAAGTGCGTCGCAGCGACGCGGCCCGCGGCGCGCCCCGCCGGCGCCGCGCGCCACGCCAAGCGACGCGGCCCAGCCCGCCCCGAGGCCGGCACATTCGCCGCGATGCGTATCATGCCCGCATGGACCGACCCCGGCGTCGCGCCGCTCGTCGCCACGGCGACGCCTCCGACCCGCGAGGCGCACCGGCGTGCCCGTCGGCCCTGGGCCCGACCGGATCCCGTCATGCCGACGCCGAGCTCTTCCCGGATCGTGCCACGCGCCTGGCCATCGACGGCGGCCGGGCCAGCGCCCGCTTCCGCGAGCTCCTCGACGAGGGCGGCCCGATCCTCGCCGACGGCGCGATGGGCACGATGCTGTTCTCGGCCGGCCTCCAGTTCGGCGACCCGCCCGAGCTGTGGAACCTGGCCCATCCCGACGTCGTGCGCCGGATCCATCGCGGCTACCTCGACGCCGGCTCCCGCATCCTCATGACCAACACGTTCGGTGGCAACCGGCTGCGCCTGGGCATGCACGGCAACCAGGACCGCGTCGACGAGCTGAACCGCACCGCCGCCATCCTGCTCCGCGCCGAGGTGAACGCCGCCGGGGGCACGGCCCTCGTTGCCGGCGACATCGGTCCGAGCGGCGAGATCGTCGCCCCGCTCGGCACGCTGGAGTACGACGAGGCGGTCGACGTCTTCCGCGAGCAGGCCGCATCGCTCGTGGCCGGCGGGGTCGACCTCATCTGGATCGAGACGATGTCCGACCTCAGCGAGATCAAGGCCGCCATCCAGGGCGTGCGGCTGGCGGCGCCCGGCATCGCGCTCGTGGCGACGATGACGTTCGACACCCGCGGCCACACGATGATGGGTGTCTCGCCGGAGGACGCCGTCGCGAGCCTCGCCGCCTGGGGCGCGGACGCCATCGGGGGCAACTGCGGCAACGGTCCGGACGAACTGACCCCGGTCGTGGCCAAGATGCACGCGGCCGCGCCGGACGTCGTCCTCGTCGCCAAGTCGAACGCCGGGATGCCCGAGCTCGTGGACATGCAGGCCGTCTACCGCGCCAGCCCGGAGCTGATGGCGGGCACCGCGCTGGAGATGCGCGACGCCGGGGCACGGATCATCGGGGGCTGCTGCGGGAGCACGCCGGACCACCTCCGGGCCATGGCGGCAGCGCTCATCCCGGCCGCCGCCGGCTGACCCGGGTGGGTCGTCGGATCAAGGTCGGGGTCCAGCTCCCCGAGGTCGAGCGCGACGTCCGCTGGCCGGAGCTCCTCGACATGGTCCGCGCCATCGAGGACCTCGGCTACGACTCCATCTGGGTCGGGGAGCACCTCCTGTATCGCTGGCCGGATCGCGGCCCGCGCGGCCCGTGGGAGGCCTGGACGCTCATGGCCGCCATCGCCGCCGTCACGTCGCGGGTCGAGTTCGGGCCGCTCGTCGCGTGCACCGGCTTCCACAACCCGGCGCTGCTGGCGAAGCAGGCGGCGACCATCGACGAGATCAGCGGTGGCCGGTTCATCCTGGGCCTCGGCGCCGGCTGGAACGAGACCGAGTTCCGGGCCTTCGGCTTCCCGTTCGACCACCGGATCGACCGGTTCGAGGAAGCGTTCACGATCATCCGCACGCTGCTGCGCGAGGGCGCCATCGACTTCGACGGGCACTTCTACCAGGCCCGCGACTGCGAACTGCTGCCGCGCGGTCCGCGCGCCGAGGGTCCGCCGCTGCTGATCGGCTCCAACGGCCCGCGGATGCTGCGGCTGACGATGCCGCACGCGGACGCCTGGAACTCGTGGTTCTCCGACACGGGCAATCTGCCGACCGGCGTCCCGCCGCTGCGCGAGCTGGTGGACGCCGCCTGCCGCGACGTCGGTCGCGACCCGGCCGACGGTGCAGCGGTCGGTCGCGGTCCAGGTCCGCTTGCCGGGTGGCCGGGGTCGGATCCAGGGCGACGACACCGTGCCGGCGTGGGCGCCGCTGGAGGGCAGCCCGGACGCGATGGCGGAGATGCTTGCGCGCCTACGCGGACGAGGGGATCACGCACGTCCAGGTCGTGCTCGATCCGATCACCCGGTCCAGTATCGAGGCGTTCGCCCCGGTCCTCGCCCGCCTCGCCTGACGACCCCTCCGCGGCCAGTACTTCCGGATCGGCCGCGACCGCGGGGTCCGGTGGTAGCCTTCGCGGGCGATGCACCGTCCATCCACGCGGAACCTCGGGGCGCGGGTGATCGCCCTCCCGCTCCTGGTGAGCCTGGCCACCGTCCTCGCGGCCTGCGGCGAGCCGCCGCCGAGCGTCGCGCCGACCGTGCGCCCGACGCCCGTGGTCACCCCTGATCCGCACCTGGGCGACCCGACGACCGCCGACGATGTCTACCTCGGGCTCGGGCGGGCCGGCCTGCGGATCACGGCCAACAACGCGAGCGCCGGCGACGACGGCGATCTCGTGAAGCGCATCAACGCGACCTACCTGGGGTGGCCGCTCGCCGTCAGCGAGTACCGGACATCGCTCGCGCTGGCCGATGCCACCGACTGGACCGGCCGGCGAGCCGCCGGGCCAGGGCGAGGCACCCGATCGCGATCACGGGCGCCAACATCCTGGTGACCTGGGGCCCGCAGAACCGGCGAGCGCCCCGCCGAGCCCGATGCGCGCCAGACGGAAGCCCTCATCGCACTCGTCATCGCGCTGGACCGCCTCGTCTCCCCGCTCCGGGCCCGGACCGTCGTGCCGGTGTCGGCGCCCGGGGTGGTGCTCGACCCGACGCCGACGCCCACGGCCTCACCCGACGCGACATCCGGCGGAGACGAGGCGACGCCGACGCCCTGAGGCCGTAGGCTTCGCGGTCAACCCCTGCGCACACGCGCCGGACCCGAGGCGGAGGCCACGATGACGCTGGACGGACGCTCGCGACCGCGGCCGAACACCCGGCCCGACCCAGCGAGGAGGTGTCCGACCTCGACAAGCGGATCATCGAGCACCTGCAGGCGGACGGCCGTCGTCCGTTCACCCAGATCGCCGCCGAGCTCGGCGTCTCCGAGGCCGCCGTCCGCGCCCGGACCAACCGGCTGATCGAGCGCGGCATCCTCCAGATCGTCGGGCGTGACCGACCCGCTCAAGCTCGGGTTCCACCAGATGGCGATGATCGGGGTCCGCTGCGAGAGCGCCCAGCTCATCACGGTCGCGGAGCAGATCGCCGAGATGCCGGAGGTCGACTACGTGGTCATCACGGCCGGCACGTACGACCTGCTCATCGAGACGGTCTGCGAGGACAACGAGGCGCTGCTGCGCTTCCTCACCGACAAGCTCCGCGCGATCGAGGGCGTGCGTGAGACGGAGACGTACGTCTACCTGCGGATGGTCAAGCAGACCTACCAGTGGGGCACTCGCTAGGCGGCTCTGACGACCGACTACACTGGCTCGGTGCCGGTCGATCTGATCCTCGCCCTGATCGTGATCGCAGTCATCGCCAACCTCGTGGTGATGGCCGTCCTCGTGGCGTCGCCCATCATCCGCCGATCACGGACGCCGGCCGGCGAGCGGATCGGTCCCGGCTCCGAGCGGGCGATGGCCGCGGCCGCCGTCACCGGCGGCCTGGACGATGAGTCGGACGCGCCCGGTGAGGACACCCACACGTACGACCGCGTCGTGCGGGTCGTCAGCTGGGTCTTCCTGCTGGCCGCGATGACCGTCGTCGCGGCGAGCGGATCTGTGGCCCCAGAACCAGCCGGCGATCCTCGTCCTCCTGGTCGTGGCCGGGGCCGTTCGTGCTGGTCGTCCACGACCTGCTGCCCGCCGGCGCGCTGGGCGCGGCGCAAGTTCGCGCTGGAGGGATCGGTCGCGATCACCGTGGCGACCATGCTCGTCGCGCTGACCGGCGGTGTCGAGAGCCCGTTCTTCTTCACCTTCCCGCTCATCGTCGGCGGTGCGGCGCTGGTCGTGATGCCGCCGATCACGATCACCCTGACGACGATCGCGGCGCTCGGGTACCTGTCGGCCGTCATCCTCGGATCGGCCCGGGATGCCGTGAGCCCCACGACGATCGCCGTGGTCGGCGTGAACCTGACCGCGATGATCCTGCTCGCCTACGTCGCGATGGTCATCGCCCGCGAACAGCGCCGATCCCGCGATGCCGCCATCCGCCTGTCGACCATCGACCCGCTGACCGGCCTGTTCAACCGCGGCTTCTTCTTCGCGGCGCTGGAACGCGAGATCGCCCGGAGTGCCCGGTCCGGGCGCGGGTTCTGCCTGCTGATGATGGACCTCGACGAGCTCAAGGCGATCAACGACCGGCTGGGCACTTCCACGGCGACCGGGTCCTGCGGTCGGTCGGCGAGGTCGTCACCGCCGGGGTCCGACGGATCGACACGGCCGCCCGCTACGGCGGCGACGAGTTCGTCGTCCTGCTGCCCGAGACGGACCCGACCGGCGCCTACGTCCTGGCCGAGAAGATCCGGATCGGTGTCCACGAGATGGGGGTGGAGCTGCCGGAGCAGGCGCCCCGGCCGTCGCTGTCCATCGGGGTGGTCAGCTATCCGGACGACGGGTCCACGGCGGACGAACTGATGATCACCGCCGACCGGGCGATGTACATGTCCAAGCGGGCCGGCAAGAACCGCGTCACCGGCGTCCCGATGCCCGCGGACCGCCCGACGTCCGCACCCGGGGTCCCGGCTCCGCGCTGAAGGGGGTCGGTGTAGCATCCGCCCGTGCGCGATGACGACGGAGCCCGCGACCAGCCGCGTCCGGCGCCGGGCTTCTCGACGCGCGCCATCCGGGCCGCGTCGAGGATCCCGCGGGTCGACCAGCGACCCACCAGCGTGCCGATCTACCAGACCGCGACCTTCACCTCGGGCGGTGCCGAGGAGCTCGGCGACGGTCACGTCGGACGCGCGGGCCGGCTACGCCTACTCGCGGCTGTCCAACCCGACCACCTCCGCGCTCGGGGCGGCCTATGCGGAGATCGCCGGCGGCGAGGCCGGGGTCGCCCTCGCGTCCGGGATGGCGGCCATCCACGCCGCGCTCGCCTCGCAGCTGTCCGCGGGAGACCGGGTCGTCGCACCGTTGGCGATCTACGGCTCC
This sequence comes from uncultured Chloroflexia bacterium, assembly GCA_963704935.1. Lineage (GTDB taxonomy): Bacteria > Chloroflexota > Limnocylindria > Limnocylindrales > CSP1-4 > SPCO01. Next base: position 1,179,734 of record CAVPIF010000003.1, on the reverse strand, counting down.
ACCCGGACCCAGCTGGTCGACACGTTCGCGAACTTCGGCGTCACGGTCGACTTCGTCGACCTGACCGACCCGGCGGCCGCGGCCGCCGCCATCGCCGCCGCCCCGACCCGGGTCGTCTACGCGGAGACGATCGCCAACCCGACGACCGTCGTGACCGATCACGCCGCGATCTCGCGACTGGCCCACGACCACGGCGCGACCTACATCGTCGACAACACGTTCGCCTCGCCGTACGTCTGTCGCCCGCTGGAACTCGGGGCGGACCTGGTCGTGGAGTCGGCCACGAAGTTCCTGTCCGGTCACAGCGACGTGATCGCCGGCGTGGTCGCCGGGACGGCGGATCGGATCCGACTGGTGGAGAAGGTCCAGGTGGACACCGGCGCCACGATCGGTCCGTTCGACGCGTTCCTCGTGCTGCGCGGCATCCTCACGCTCGCGGTCCGGGTGGATCGCCACGCCGCCACGGCGGCGGCACTGGCCGCCTGGCTGGAGCGTCAGGACGGCGTGGAGCGCGTCCTCTACCCGGGCCTTCCGAGCCATCCCCAGCATGACGTGGCCGCGCGCCAGTTCCGCCCCGGGGTCGCCGGCGGGATGCTGGCCGTCGAACTGGCCGGCGGCCGGGCGGCCGGCCGGGCGTTCATCGACGCCCTCACCCTGACCGAGCTGACCGCCTCGCTCGGCAGCGTCCACACGATCGTCGTGCACCCGCCGTCCACGTCCCAGCGACAGATGACGGACGCCCAGCTCGATGCGGCGGGCATCACGGCGGGCCTGCTGCGCGTGTCGATCGGCCTGGAGGACCTGGACGACCTCCAGGCCGACTTCTCGGCGGCCCTCGCCGCGGCCCGCCGGAGCGCGGCCTCGCCCGTCGGCGCCGATAGGGGGCCGGTCATCGCGACGCCGGTGACCCTCGGGGCGCCATCGACCCGGACCGTCCCGCCGCCCCCGTCCTCGCCCGGGCCGGGAGGCGCCTGTGGGGCCTCTTCACGTCGGTCGACTTCGCCGTCGTCCAGATCATCGCGCTGGCGCTGCTCGCGGTCGTCGGGATGACCCTCCAGCAGCTCCCGGATTCGGCCTTCCGGTCCGCCGGCGACCACGCGGCCGCGATGGACACGATCCGCGCGCGCTACGACCTCGTCCTCGGGCCGTCGGTCGTCGAGATCCTGGAGCGGCTCGGGGCGTTCTCGGTCTTCCGCTCCCCGTGGTTCAGCCTCGGCCTGCTGGTGCTCACGATCTCGATCGTCATCTGCACGCTGGATCGGACGCCGCGGCTGTGGCGCGGCGTCTCGGACATCCGCATCGTGCAGCCGGACCCGTACTACGACCCCCGGCTCCCGGACCGGGCCGCGCTGGACGGGGTGACCGCGACGGCCGTCGCCGAGGTCGTCCGGCGCCACGGGTTCCGGGTGCGCGAGGCGGTCGACGGCCGACGGCACGGTCCACGTCTACGGCGACCGCCACCAGTACACCAAGATGGCGACGCTCCTCACCCACCTCGGGCTCATCCTGTTCCTCGCCGCGGCTGCGGTCACGGCCCGCTTCGGCGATGAGCAGGGACTCGTCGTCCCGGAAGGCGAATCGCTCACGGTCCAGCCGATCGGCACGCCCGGCCTGCTGCTGGTCAAGAACCTGGCGTTCGAGGCACCAGGATTCGAGACGGGCATGCCGACCGACTTCACGACCGACCTGGCGGTCTTCCAGGACGGCCGGGAGATCGCGCGCAAGACGATCCGCGTCAACGACCCGCTCTCCATCGGTGGATACACCTTCCACCAGAACGGGTTCGGCGCCGCCCCGCACCTGGTCGTGCGCGACGCGGAGGGAAAGCCGCTGTGGGACGCCCAGGTCCCGCTGACCGACGAGGCCCTCGGCTCGCCCTACGGGATCCTCGCCGTGCCGGGTCGTGATCTGGGCCTGCAGCTCCTGCTCAGCCGCGCCGCGGACGGCACCGGCGTCGTGCTGGTCCTGCCGTACCGCATCGTCGGGACGGACGAGGACGGCAACCCGATCCCCCAGAACTACGACCCGGTCACGCTCGTGCGCGGCGATACGAAGGTCTCGGACGACCTGGGGATCTCGATCAGCCTCAAGGCCTTCGGTGAGTACACGCTGCTCATCGCCAAGGCGGACCCCGGCCAGGGGCTGGTCTGGGTCGCGTTCCTGTCCCTGATCGCCGGGATCACGATCACGTTCTACCTCCCGCGCCGTCGTGTCTGGGCACGACGCTCGCAGGACGGCCAGCTCGGACTGGTCTGGCGATCGGACCGCTACGTCGACGTCGAGCGTGAGTTCGGTCGCCTGCTGGACGACCTCGTGGCGGCCCGAGGCCCGGGCCGTGGTCGGGCTCCGGATCCAGCCTGAAGGTTGCGGCAATCGCATACCACGTTCGGGCGGCTCGGGTACTGAACCGCAACCCGACCTCCTGATATCGTGCGGACATCGCAAGGAGTCACATGACCGCTCGAAACACGGCCATCGCGGCCATCGCCAACCACCGTGTCGCCAAGACCCAGAACTACCTCGAGCACGCGGGCGCCGACATCTACGGCCAGTACGTGTTCCACGAGGGCGCCCAGCGCCAGTACCTGGCCAAGCCGATCTTCCTGAAGCTGCGCCAGACCATCGACGGCCACGAGCCGTTCGATCCGGACATCGTCGACGCCGTCGCGCACGGCGTGAAGGAGTGGGCGATGGCCCACGGGGCGACCCACTTCACGCACTGGTTCGTGCCGATGACCGGCTCCACCGCGGAGAAGCACGACTCGTTCCTGAACCCCACGGGCGACGGCCAGACGGTCGCCGAGTTCTCCGGGAAGAACCTGCTCCAGGGCGAGCCGGACGCGAGCTCGTTCCCGTCCGGCGGCCTGCGCGCGACGTTCGAGGCGCGTGGCTATACCGGGTGGGACGTCACGAGCCCGATCTTCCTCCAGGTGGAGCCGAACGGGGTCACCCTGACGATCCCGACGGCGTACGTGTCGTTCACCGGAGAGGCGCTCGACTACAAGATCCCGCTGCTGCGGTCGCAGGAGGCCCTCGGCCGGCAGGCGCTCCGGATCCTGCGCTGGTTCGACAACACGACGGCCAGGCGGGTGTTCACGAACATCGGTCCGGAGCAGGAGTACTTCCTGGTCGACCGCCGGCTCGCCGAAGGGCGCCCGGACCTCCTCCTTACCGGCCGAACGCTGTTCGGCGCGCCGTCGCCCAAGGGCCAGGAGCTGGAGGACCAGTACTTCGGCCCCATCCGCGAGCGGATCCTCGCGTTCATGATGGATCTCGATCGCGAACTGTGGCGACTGGGCATCCCGGCCAAGACCCGGCACAACGAGGTCGCCCCGGGTCAGTTCGAGATGGCGCCCGTCTACGAGGCGACCTCGGTCGGCTCCGACCACAACATGGTCGTCATGAGCCTCATGCGGCGGCTTGCCCCGCAGCATGGGTTGATGCTGCTGATCCACGAGAAGCCGTTCGCCGGCATCAACGGCTCCGGCAAGCACAACAACTGGTCGATGGCCACGGACCAGGGCGAGAACCTGCTCGACCCGGGCCATGACCCGGAGGCCAACGCGCAGTTCCTGGCCTTCCTGCTGGCCGTCATCCGCGGCGTCAACGTCCACGCCGACCTGCTCCGCGCGAGCATCGCCGACGCGGGCAACGACCACCGACTCGGGGCCAACGAGGCCCCGCCGGCGATCATGTCGATCTTCCTGGGCGCGCAGCTCGAGGACGTCATCGATCAGCTGGAACGGGGCCCCGCCGCGGGTTCGAAGAAGGGCGGCAACCTGGAACTCGGCGCCACGTCGTTGCCGGTCCTCTCGCGGGACGCGACCGACCGCAACCGGACCTCACCGTTCGCGTTCACGGGCAACAAGTTCGAGTTCCGGGCGGTCGGCTCATCGGCCCCGATCTACTGGCCGCAGACCGTCCTCAACACGGCCGTGGCCGATTCGCTCAGCGACCTGGCCGACGAGCTGGAGCAGCTGGAGCACGGCGATTTCGACGGGCTCGGCGTCATCCTGTCCCGCATCGTCAAGGCCAACAAGCAGGTCCTGTTCGAAGGGAACGGGTACTCCGAGGCATGGCACGCCGAGGCCGAGCGCCGCGGGCTGCCGAACAACAAGACCACGGTTGACGCCCTCCCGGCACTGACGACCCAGAAGGCCAAGACGGTCTTCTCCAAGTTCGGCGTGCTCTCGGAACGCGAGCTGGCCTCACGGGTCGAGATCAACTGGGAGCGTTACGTCAAGGTCCAGGACATCGAGGCCAGCTGCGCCCTGGATATCGCCCGGACGATGATCCTGCCCGCCGCGGCGCAGTATCTGGGTCGGTTGGCCGCTGCCGGCTCGTCGAGGGGGATCGCCGCTGTCGCCGAGCGGGTCGCCGGTCTGGCTGACGGCCTGGTCGACGCCATCGCGGCCCTGGAGCACGCGCAGCACGCCGCCCACGCTGCGGGATCCGTCCATCCGGAGGCACAGGTGTTCGTGGCCGAGGTGATCCCGGCCCAGAACGCCCTGCGGGCCGTCGCGGACGAGCTCGAGACCCTTGTCGCCGACGACCTGTGGCCCCTGCCGAAGTACCGGGAGCTGCTCTTCCAGTACTGATCTCCGGCGCGCGGCCCGCGCACTCCGTTGCCATCGCGCCCGCGGCCCGCGCACCCCGCCCCGCGCCCCCGCGCCCGTTGCCATCGCACGTCATGCACGCCACGCATGACGTGAGCGTCGAGGGCGCTGTCGCAGCCCCAATCGTGGCCCTCGCCACGCCTGCTTCATTCGTCGGACGCATGACGTGCGAAGGTCCCGCCGGGGGCGGGGGGAGCTCCAGGGTGGCGGTCCATCGAGCCAGGCGGGTAAGCGACGGATATGCGTGCGACGCCAACATCACGGGCATGGGCGAGCGACGGCGGCCGGCTGCTGAGGCGAAGACCGGTACAGGCAGGGCGCATGAGGTCGCTCTCGAATGGGGCCGCGAGGTCCGGCGGATGCGTTTCCGGGTCGGGCTGACGCAGTCGGAGCTGGGCGCGAGCATCGGGCTCTCGCAACCGCAGATCAGCCGACTGGAGCTCGGTCATGGGGCAGGCGCGCCGCTGGCCACGTGGGTTGCCGCCGCCGAATCGGTCGGGTTGGGCCTTGGGACCACGACACCCAACAGCGAGCCGTTTGGGATCGCGGCGATCCTTGGCCTTGCCGGCGAAGGCGGCTGGTCGTTGTTCGGAGCACGAACCGACGCAACCGAAGCGTCGACGAGCGGATGGGGATCCTTCGTCCAGCTGCAGCGGGGCCCGCGACTTCGGCGTTTCAACCAGCACGCTGTGATGGCTTCCGGGGAGCTGTTGGTCGTGTGCGTCGCGGATGTCGTGACGGACGCGCAGGGCCTCATTGCCAGCCTGCGGGACGCCGTCGACGCCGCGTGGGTCGTGGCGCCGATCGGCTGGCGAGTGGGTGGCCTGCTCGTCGTCCGACGGACGATGGCCAATCGCCGGCGACTGACGGAGTGCCGGGCCGTCGTGGACGTCACCTTCCCGGAGTCCGGTTCGCACTGGCTGGGCACGCTCCGCTTCGAAGCCTCGACGATGCCGGACCTCCTGGGCTTCGTCTGGATGGACCACCGGGCGATGCGCCTCATCCCGACGCGGCTCCGGCTGCGCTGCGCCTGAGCGCCGCCGATACCGCATCATCGGCGGCGTGCCCGAAGACTCGGAGATCCACCCCCATCGATCGCTCGCGCTGCTGTCCGTGGCGCATGCGGTCAACCACGCCTTCGCGGTCCTGCTGCCGCTGATCTTCCTCGCGATCATCGATGAATACGGGGTCGGCGTGGAGGCGGTCGCCTTCCTGGCCGCGGCCGGGGCGTTCGCATCCGGCCTCGTGCAGTTGTCCTACGCGGAGCTGACCCGGCGGGTGTCTCGACGTCGGCTGCTGGGATTCGGCGGGCTGCTGTTCGGGGGCGGCTTCGCGGCCCAGGCGCTGGCGACCGGGTTCGGGACCTTCGCCCTGGCCAACATCGTGGCCCGGATCGGCGGGTCGCCGCAGCACCCGGTCGGCAACGGGCTCCTGGCCGAGCAGTTCCCACCCAAGCGGCATGGCTTTGCGATCAGCGCCCACATCGCCGGCGGCAATGTCGGGACCGTGCTCATCGCGGTGATCGGCGTCCCGCTGCTGGCACTCATCGGGTGGCGCGGGGCGTCGATCGTGTTCGGCGTGGCCGCGATCGGCATCGCGCTGCTGGTCCTCGCCCTCGTCCGCGAACACGGTACGGATCGGGTTGCGGCCAGGGCCGGCGGCTCGTCGCGGGATGCCCTTCGTCGGGTCATCGGCGACCGGGACCTGCGCTGGCTCTTCCTGACTTCCGTGCTGGGCGGCGGCGGTCGCGGACTCGGGACGGTCAACCTGTTCGTGCTGATCCACCTGACCCGGGTCATCGGGGTGGGGGAGGCGACCAGCGGGCTGATGTACGGGGCCCTCATCGTCTTCAGCGTGCCCATGCCGCTGCTGGCCGGGTGGCTGTCGGACCGGTTGGGTCGCAAGCCGATGATCATCGGCGCCTACCTTGGCGGAGCGGTCGGTTTCGTCGTGTTCCTGCTGGCCGGGTCGTCGCTGGTGGGCCTGTGGGTCGGGATCGTGATCATGGGCCTGTTCTCGTTCGCCGAGTCGCCCCAGCTCCAGGCCCTCCTCGCCGACATCGCCCCGCCGGCGACGCGCGACGCGTCGTATGCCCTGTACTTCACCCTGGCGTTCGGGGTCGGGTCGCTGTGGACCGCCGGCTACGGCGTCGTCATCGACCTGCTTGGCGAGACCGCCGGGGTGCCGGTCGTATTCGGCCTGATGGCGGTGGCGTTCGTCGCAGCCGCGCTGGCCACGCTGCCGATCAACGCCGAGCGGCGCTCGTCGGTGCCCGCACGATGACCGCCGCGGCACCGACGGCGATCGGCATCCACACGAGCGCGAATCCGGCCAGCGAGTAGTCGTCGGTCGCGCCCCGCGCGACTCCGACGATGATCGGCCCGAGGGCCGCGGCGGCGACGCCGACCGTGAAGGCCAGGCCGCGGATCGCGCCGATCTCGCGGACGCCGAAGTAGCGCGGGTAGAGGACGCCCTCGGCCGCGAACGCGGTCCCCATCGCCAGCCCGAGCGTGACCGCGTACACGAACGGGATCAGCCCGGCATCCATCACCTGGATCAGGCCGACCGCCACCGCGAGGAGCGTCATCGAGCCCGCCAGCATCAGCCGACCGGGGATCCGGTCGGCCAGGAAGCCGACCGCGAGGAGGGCCCCGGTCGACGCGACGGTCTGCGGGAAGAACACCGCCGCCGCCTGGGTCGGCGACAGACCGGCCTCGCCGAGGATCGAGATCTGGTGGAAGGTCAGGGCGGTGATCACCAGGGAGACCGTGGCCACGGTCAGGCTGATCACCCAGAACATCCCGGTCCGGATCGCCTCGGACCGCGTCGCACCCCGGACCGCGGGTGCGCCGGCCGGGCGGTCGAAGCCGGACAGCGAGCGATCCTGCTGGCGGTTCAGCGCCCAGAGCGTGAGCGGCAGCATCACCAGCCAGATCGAGACTCCGCCGATGGCCAGCGCGGGCGCGCCAGCCGACCTGCTCGATCAGGGCGCTGATCGGGATCGGCAGGATCGAGAAGCCGAGCGCCCCGGCGGCCCCGCTGATGCCGACCGCCCGGCCGAGCCCCTGTCGGAAGCGCAGCGCGACGACGATCTTGGAGAGCAGGCTGAGGGCGCCCTGGCCGAGCAGCCGGATCGCGAAGAAGGCGACGGCCAGTCCGACCGGCTCCCACACCCCGGCCATGGCCAGCACCGACGCCGCCGAAGACCGCGCTGACCACGAGGGTCGAGCGGCGGATCCCGGCGCGATCGATGCGCCGCCCGACCCAAGGCATCGCGAGGGCAGCGGTCAGGGACGCCGCCGAGTAGATCGTCGAGATGACCGGCCGCGGGATCGCCAGGTCCCGGATCAGGTGATCGATGAACACGGACACGCCGGCCGTCTGCCCGAACACGGTCATCGCCCCCGCGATCGACGAGAAGACGACGATCCGCCGGGCGGACGGGAGCCCGATCCGATCATCCGTCTCGACTGGTCCCAGGCTCTCGACTGGTGGCATCGCCACAGGCTATCCGGGCGGCGAGGCTCCCCGTCGGCGCGTTCGGGCGGGCCTTTGGTATCATCCGCAGGCTCTGTCAAACGAGCACCCTCGGTCGGGGCGTGGCGCAGCTTGGTAGCGCGCATCGTTCGGGACGATGAGGTCGGAGGTTCAAATCCTCTCGCCCCGACCAGACTCACCTTCTTTCACGCGGACGACGCCGCCCCCGAAGGCCGCGTCCCAGCCTCGCGCATTCGCATGAGCGGTCAGCGTGAACGTGCAGTCGGTCACCCCCAGGACGTCCGAGGGCGGCTCGGGCCTCACTCGATCGGGCCAGGCCTACGTTGGCTGATCGCCGGGGTCGAACAGGCTGGCGCTTACGCCGCCAACGACCAGCACTCGACCATCATCCAGAAGCGTTGCGGTCTCGGCGGCGCTTCCCCCAGCCGGAGCGGCGGCAGCCCAGGACCCTGTTTCGGGGTCATACAGCTCAGCGGATCCTTGGCCGCCAGCTACGAGCACGCGACCATCCAGTAGCAGTGCGGCGGTGTGACCGGAGCGGTCCTCGAGCATGGGTGCGGCCGCTGTCCAGGACCGGCTGTCAGGGTCGTATAGCTCGGCCGACACCTGCGCCCCGCCTCCGCCGGTTCCCGACACCAGCACCCTGCCATCGGGCAGCAGCGTGGCCGCATGATTGTGGTGCCCTCCAAGAACGGCTCCCGCAGCGGTCCAGGTCCTGGTGCGCGGGTCGTACAGCTCGGCCCCGACCGGGGAACCGTCGCTGCGGCCACCGCCCACCACCAGCACCGTGCCGTCGAGCAGCAGCGTGGCCGTATGCCCGTGATGGTCCTCGATCATGTTCCCGGTTACGGTCCAGGTTTCGGTGTCCGGGTCATACAGCTCGGCCCAGGCAAACGAGGAATCGATGGCAATGCCCTCGCCGCCCGCCAGCAGGACCGTTCCGTCGCTCAGCAGGGTGGCTGTCTGATTGCCGCAGGCCTCCCCGGTCGGGCTCGCGGTCATGGTCCAGGTCCGCGTCTCGGGGTCGTACAGCTCGGCCGAGCCGACGTGGTTGACCTCGTCGCAGTCGCCTGCTACCACGAGGACCCTGCCGTCCAGCAGCAGCGTGGCAGTGTGGCCGCGCCTGCCGCGGTGCATATCGGCGATGGCCGTCCATGTCCCGGCGATCGGGTCATAGATCTCCGCGGATGCGGGCGGGGGGGAGGCGTTGCCCTCCCCGCCGGCCACCAGCACGGTGCCATCGTTCAGGAGGGTAGCCGTGTGATCGGAGCGCTCGGCCACCATGCCTGGCGTCGGGATCCAGGTCCCTGCGGCGGGAACGCTGGGCTCCGAGGAGGCTGAAGCAGATGGTGAAGGCGTCGTAGGCTCCCCAGACGGGGAGGCGAATGCGGAGGGCGATGGCGACCCGCCGGCGCATCCGCTGACCGTGAACACCAGGAGCGCGCCGCCCAGCACTGCCGCGAGCCGCTGGGTCGTCCCTCCCTGGTCAACCACGGACGCAGCCTACTCCTGTCCGTGCGGCCTGACTATGGGTCGGCCGGGGCCGCCGGCCGCTCGCCGTCCTCCACCGGAGGCATCGCCACAGGGATACCGAGGAGCAAGCCGCCGAGGCTCAGGGTCAGGCCGATCACCACGGCGCGGACCGCGGTCGCAAGCGCGAACCAGACGGGGCGCTCCGAGGTCACTGCCGACGGACCACGGACAAGGCCGAGCCCGGCGCCAATGCCGATGGCCAATGTCGAGAGGAGGGGCCACGCGAGCCTGCCCGATTGGCGTAGGCGCGCTCCTGGATGGCCGTCGCCTTGGCGTTGGCGGTCTGGTGCAGGCAAGCCAGGATCGTCGGCTTCCGGCGCCGCCGGGCTCCCCGGGTCGGGTAGCCGTAGGCCTTGTTGGTGAGGAGGGCCGTGACCGTCGTCATCTCACGCCCCGCCAGAAGGCCGAGGCCTCGAGCCCCAGGAGCGCGAGGATCGCGCCGAGAAGGGGGAGGAGGGTCCCAGGCGACACGTCGTAGCCGGGGACGACGACATCGAGGATGAGGAGCACGACCAGGACGATCGTGAGTGCGGCCGCGGCCCCGATCCGGGCCGAGGAGTAGTCGTCGGCCCGGGTGCGGTGGTCCGCTGCATGGTCACGATGCTCATTGCCCATGCCGGCGCAGTCGGTCGATCCAGGCATCGACGAGGGTTGGCAGCAGCCAGCGGTCGAGGGCGATCCCCATGGCGACGCCGGCGAGGAAGGCGAGGATCAGCTCGATCCCGCTCACCGGGCACCTGCGGCGTTGACGGCGCGGACGTACCCGGCGGGGGGACCCGGGAGTCGGTGTGGATCAGACCAGCGCGCCGTCATGACGGAAGGGTGGCGGCGCCGGGCCGCGGTTTCTAGTTGGCCGTTTGGGCCATGGGTTCCAGACCGGGCTCGATCGGAAGCCATGGAGTCAAACGGAACTTGCGCGTTCCCGTCCGCGTCCGACATCCTGTGAGGAGGCCTGCGGGAGGCCCGCTGCATTGGGGTGTCCGAGTTGTCGCGGTGGATGGCGGTTGTGGTGCTGGCGGTTGTCGCCGCGGCATGCTCGGCGGGACCTGGAGCGCCGCCGTCGTCGCCGAAGCCCTACGAGCAGACCTTCGGCCCCGACTACCCGCCGGAGCCACCGGCCGACCAGCAGACCCGCGTCGACGACGCGACGATCAGCGCCGACGGCCGGACGCTGACGCTCAGCTTCACCGGCGGCCTCGCGTACACGCCGGGGGACTTCTGCTCGACCGACTACGCGCCGTGGGTGGCAACCGCAGGCCCCGACCTCCAGGTTGCGGTGGTGCTCGTCCCGCACCCCGACCAGGCGACGGCGCCGCCGAACGTGGCCTGCGCCGCCGTCGGCCACGGGTACACCTTCCACCTGCTTCTGCCGGCCCCGTTCACCGGCTCCACGGTCCACGACGTCGCCGGCGGGACCCTGTGGGTCAGGCCGCCTTCCGGCCTCGCGGAGCCGCAGGTCCTGCCGTCGGGGTGGCAGCTGCAATGGTCGGGCGACGAGCCGGCGGCCGAGCCCCCGCTTTGGGTGCGCGTCTACGCCCCGGCCGGCTCGCACGTGACTGGTAGCAACCGCGGCCGGGGCCAGCTCGACCTCTACCAGGCGTTCGGCGCGGCGACCCAGATCGGCGGCGGCCCGGAGCGGAGCACCGTCCAGATCGGCGGCAGCCCGGGCGTGCTCCTGCGCGAGCCCGAGTCGGGCGAGCTGCTGCTGCAGTGGATGGTCGGCCCGGATGGCGTCGCGCTGGTCGGCAACGAGGCGGACATGACCCTCGACCAGCTACTTGCGATCGCCACGGCCATCAAGCCAGCGGGCGGCTGAGGGCTCGCAACGTCATCGGCGGGTAGGCGCTACTCCTCCGTTTGGACCGCGGCCTCGGGCTCAGGCAGCCGCCGCGCCAGGATCCAGACCAGCTGGGCCGTGGTCGTCGCTCCCACCTTCGACCGGGCGTTCGCCAAGTGGTGCCTGACGGTCGAGTGCGCCAAGCCAAGGCGGTGGGCGGCCGCCTTCTCGGATCCGGCGGCGAGGACCGCGGCGACCACCGCGAGCTCGCGGTCGGTGGCGCATCCGGCGGGGCGGGACGGCCGTCGTGTCATGCGCTCAGCGCGCGCAGCGTGCGCGTGCAGGAGCCGCACGCTACGCGCCCCGGACGAGTACGTAGAAGATCGCGTCCTCGGGGTTGCCGTCCCGGTCGAGTTCCCACGCCCGCCGCACGCCCTCGAGGGCGAAGCCGGCCCCCAGCGCCACGCGGCCGGAGACGTGGTTCTCCGGGTGCGTGTAGAGGTCGAGCCGGACCAGGTCCGTGGTGGCGAGCGTCCAGTCGGCGATCAGCCGGAGCGCGCGGGTGGCGACGCCCCGGCCCCGCGCCTCCGCCGCGACCCAGTAGCCGAACTGGACGGAGTGGCCCCACGGGGCGTGCCGGGTGATCGAGCCGAGCACGGCGTCGGTGGCGGCGTCGGCGATGGCGAACGGATGCTCGCGGCCCGTCGTCCAAGCGTCCTCGCACATCGAGATGAAGCCGTGCGCCGAGTCCTCCGTGTAGGGAAGTGGAATCGGCGTGAAGCGCGCAATCAGGTCGTCCTGGCAGGCATGAAAGACCGCCCGCCAGTTATCGTGCCGCCACGGTCGAAGCGTGATCACTCCGTCGGTCAGGGTGTCAATCCCGTCGGTGCTCATCGAAGTCCCCCCCTCTCTCGGTCATCGGCGGTCGGCTGCCCCACGGCCCGTCTCCGCATCGTCGTGCGGAGACAGCGTCCCCGTCAAGGCGTTCCGTGTCGAGATTCCCGCCGGGTATGCCTCACAAGCCGCTGCTCGTCCGTTTGGGCCAGACCCTCGGGCTCAGGCAGCCGCGGGCCGAGGATCCAGACCAGCTGCGCCGTCGTCACCGCTCCGACCTTCGATCGCGCATTCGCCAGATGGTGTTTGACCGTCGATTGCGACAGGCCGAGCCGATGGGCCGCCGCCTTTTCTGACCAGGTGGGGGATCCGGGAGCCTACGCATGGTGTGGATCGGACCAGCTCGCCGTCATGCCCCAAGTGTGGGGCGACGGGACGTCTGATGGTCAGTCGGCTGCCCGATCGCCTTACGATCCCGCCCGAGGCCCGCGCCTGGGCGTGACGAGGGCGAGCAGCACCACCCCGACGACGGGCGACACGACGAGCGAGAAGACGCCCCACACCACCGGGCTGTATCCCCGCCTGCCGGCGGTCACGCCGACCAGCCAAGCCCCGATGACCCACGCGACTGCGAAGGCGATGTAAACGGCGGCTACCGCGATGTTCCCGGTCATCGGCACTGTCCCCTGCCATGTGATCAGACCATCATCCTGTGCCGTGCGGCCCGCTCGGTCAAGAGCTGTCCACGTGTCCTGCCGGTCTCAGTCGTCCGCTTGTGCCGCGCCGTCCGGCTGCGGCAGCCGCGGACCGAGGATCCATACCAACTGCGCCGTCGTCTCCGCCCCCACCTTGCACCGCGCATTCGCCAGATGGTGCTTCACGGTCGAGTGCGACAGGCCCAGGCGGTGAGCAGCCGCCTTCTCGGAGCCAGCCGCGATGACGGCGGCGACCACCCCGACCTCACGGTCGGTGGCAAGTTCGGCGGCGTGGCGGGATGACCGTCGCGTCATGCGCTGCGGACCAGCTCGAGCGGCTCTGACGGCTCAGCGAGCCGCATCGTGATGGGAAGGTCGTTGGTGGCGGGGCTATCCCTCTCGCCCCGACCAATTCTTGAGTTGCGAGATCGGCGACACCTGCGTCGCGACATTGGCGCCCCTCGCTTCCCTTGGATTTCCAGTTGACATTGAAGGGTTATGGGTGCAGCCTCGTCTTATTCCTTCATTTATGCAAAGAGACTGAAGGGTTGTGACAGGAGGCCGTGTGCCGAGGACCGTCGAGCGGACTTGGGAAGGAGACCCTGGCGCGGTGGGTGGACGCCGGGCGCGTGCCTCGTTCCGGTACCAGGCATTCGTCCCTGACGAGATCGCCGCGCTCAGCCCCGTCGTCCCGTTCGAAGTCGCCGACCTGTCGGCGGATGCGGAGGCGGCGATCCGGGCGCTCAACGAGCGCGCCTCGGTGGGCGGCCTCGAAGCGATCGGCCCGCTGCTCCTGCGATCGGAGGCCGTGGCGTCGTCCCGGATCGAGGGCTACGACGTCTCCTCGCTCAACCTCGCCCGGGCGCTGATCGACCCTCGGGCGGCACGGGGCAGCGCCAGGATCGTCGCGGCGAACGTGTCCGCGATGGAGGAGGCGATCACGATCGGGGACCGCACGGAGCCGGTGACCGTCGCCGACCTGCTGGCGATCCACGCGGTGCTCATGGCGGGCGACGAGCGGGCGCGACCCGGCCGAGTGCGCGAGGAGCAGAACTGGATCGGTGGCCGGCTCGGGAACCCGTCCGATGCGGTCTTCGTGCCGCCGCCCGAGGACATCGTCATGCCGCTGCTTGAGGACCTCGCTGCCTTCGTCGCCCGGGACGACCTGCCCGCGGTGGCGCAGGCGGCCATCGCCCACGCGCAGTTCGAAACCATCCACCCCTTCATCGACGGCAACGGCCGCGTCGGCCGGGCCCTCATCCACGTGGTGCTGCGGCGCCGCGGTGTCGCCGCCCGGTTTGTCCCGCCGGTCAGCATCGTCCTGGCGGCCCGGCCCACCGCCTACGTCGAGGGGCTCACGGCGTTCCGCGAAGGGCGCGTTGCCGCGTGGATCGGCTCCTTCTCCGAGGCAGCCGGGCGAGCGGCGGCCGCGTCGATCGAGCTCGCGGACCAGGTGGCGGCGCTCCAGAGCGAGTGGCGTGAGCGCGCCGGCCGCCCAAGGGCTGGATCAGCGGCGAGCAAGCTCATCGCGCTGCTCCCCGCGCTGCCGGCGCTGTCCGCGCCGACCGCCCGCGCGGCGATCGGCGTCAGCCAGCAGCAGACGCTCGCCGCGCTCAAGGCGCTGGCCGAGGCTGGGGTCATCCGCCAGCTGAGCGAGGGCACGTACGACCGCCAGTACGCAGCGACCGAGCTGTTCGACCTTCTCAGGGCCTACGAGGAGGGGATCGTCGGCCCGGCACGGAGTGCGCGGCCCATGCCATAGGGCAGCCCCGGGCCACTATCTGGGTCGGGTCGCGTCCATGCCACCCTCGAGTTCATTGCGCCACGTCGGCCGACGTGGGCGCCCACGGGCGGACAGTCAGCGAGATCGCGGGGCGGGATCTCCGCGCGCACGCCCTCGCGAGCGTGGCCGCGGGCACGCCGGAGCCCTGGGACGCCCGCGGTCGAAGCCGCGAGGGACGCGGATGATGGGCGTCGCACCACCGGCGCGGCCTGCCCCGCCCACCGAGATACGGGAGCTTGGCGCCGCAGGCCGGGCAGTGGCGCGGCGGCGCGAGGCTCGCGCGGAGGGCGATCGTCGCCGACGCAGCGACAGCCTCGGCGTCAGCGCTCATGCACCACCCCACTGGCGAAAACCCCCCATAACGGGCGAAACCCGGCCGCGTGCACACGGTCGCGCGGCGCGGTCAGCGTTCAGCCGTGGCCCCATATGGGTTACCCCACCCCGGTCCGCGTCGACTGACGCACCCTTCGTCGAGTTGCAGGAGCGGCATAGCACCGCGGTGTTGGCGATGTCGAACGGCGCACCGCCAGCGGCGAGCGACACGACGTGGTCGACGGTGAGGTCGGCAGCGCGGTGGGCTGGACGCTGATAGCCCGGGCACCAATTGCCGTGCTCACCACGCCACGCCAGCAGCACGCGGGCGCTGAGACGCTGCCATGCCCGCGTGCTGTACAGGGCGTTGTGCCTGCTGCGGTTGGACTGCCGTGCGTGCTCGGCGCAGCGGCTACCAGTGCGGCTGGTGGCGACACCGCAGACCGTGCACAGCTTCACCCGCGAATCGTCGGCTGGAAGGCGGGCGCGGTCTATTCGCTTGCGGTGCTACGCCTGCGGGACCAGCTACGAGTGGCCGGCCTCCGACCAATCGTCCATGCGCCGCTCAGGCACGTCGGAGCGAGCGCCGAACTGCTTCCACGCGAGCGCGATGACGACCGCCGCGAACGACCCGGCTAGGACGACGATCAGGCCGAACAGCTCGGCCACCAGGTAGAGCGAGTTCGTCGGGATCTGGATCAGGCCGATGACCGAGACGTTCAGCCCAAGGAGCGCGACCAGCACCGAGCAGGTGACGAAGATCGCGCCGAACCCCGCCAGCGTCCGATCGAACAGGACGCTCAGGGTCGCCGCGGCGCCGAGCGTAAACAGGATGGTCATGGGCAAGGCAGCGCCAATGAGATCGCTCGGCGGGCCGTCCGTGGTGAGCAACTCTGCCATGGTCATCCTGGGCTCGAATGCTGCCACCGACGCCAACGCGAGCACCGCGAGCGCGATGACGTAGCTGGCGTTGTAGCCCAGCCAGGTTCGGATCGATGGATCGAACAGGCGTCCGTAGGACCATCCGATCGTGGCGCCACACGCTGCCCCGGCGATCATCATCCCCACCGCCGAATACCAGATGTCGCTGATCAGGAGGGCGTGGGCGGCGGCGAACGTGAGCGGCGCCACTGCCCCAGCCACGGCGCCCGGGACGACGAGCTTCGGGCGTGTCGGTCGAGGCGGCGCCTGAACCGCTGTCAGGGTCATCGGCCCGTTCAGCTGGCGAAGAGTTGGTCGGCGATGGTCGCGATGGTCCAGTCGACCCACTCCTCGTGCGTCCAGCCGAAGTCACGGACGAGCGGCCGGTAGGCATCGGAGCCGAGGTAGAACAGGAGCAGGTGCGTTGCGCGCTCCGGTGTCATGCCGTCACGGAGCGGCGCCTTTGCAACGAGGATCTCGAGGATGGCCCGGTGCGCGTCAGCGCGTAGCCGCTCGTGGAATGCCCAGACCCGCGCCGTGTCGGGATCACTCTCGGCGCTCGCCCGAACAACGGTGTCGAGCGGCGTCGCCCGAACGTTGATCGTGCCAACGCCGGTGACCAGGTGGCGGAGCGCCACGACAAGGTCGGGCTCGGCGGTCATCCGCGCGTACCAATCCTGCTCTTCCGGCGGAAGCGGTCCATCCTCGCCCAGGACGGCGAAGTCGAAGGCACGGCTGAGCAACTCGCCCTTGGTGTGGAACGTGAAGTAGACGGTCTGGACGGCGACGCCGGCCGCCTCGGCGATCTCGGCCATCGTTGTCTCGGCGTATCCGCGCTCGCTGAACAGCCTGTAGGCGACCTTGGTGATCCGGATCCTGGTCGCCTGAGCGCGTTCGCGTCGGGTGGGCTTGGGCGCGCGGGAGGGCTTGACAGCGGACATGACGCGGTTCACTCTACCTATCTCACTCACTAGTGACAAGACTAGTGTGACATCTAGCGAGGCTGCGTCCCCCGATGACCTCACCACGGAACCTGGCCGCCGCGCGTGGCACGAGAAGCACCGCGATGTGGCTGATGCCGTTCGCCGCCGCGATCGAGACCCTGGTTCTGGTCGCGGTCGTGAGCAGCATCGGGATCGAGCCGGCGCTCGTTGTGTTCGGGGTGATCCTCGCCGTCGTTGCGGCGCTGGGACTTGCCCGCCCTGGTCGGCGCGTGTTCCTGGCGGGCGGCATCCTGCTGCTTGCCTTCGTGGCCATGAACCTCCCGTTCGTCACGGACGCGCTGGTCGATCCCGTATCCACGAGCCACGCCTGGACCGACATCATCGCCATCGTCGTTGGCGTCGCCGGTGCGATCGCCGGGTTCGCCGCATTCCTGGAGCTGCGACGCGGCGAGCCCATCGTCCGAGCGCTGCGAGCTCCCATTGGGGAAGCGCTGGCGATCCTCGCCCTGGGCATGCTGATCGGCACGAGCTACGTCTCGCTGCGCGGCTTCGATGCCCTGCAGGGATCCCCCGGTCTCGGCGTTGTCAATGGCGTGCTCAGCGCCCCTGGCCAGGCTCCCGTGGAGCTGGACGCCACCGCGGCGACGTTCACGCAGAAGAGCCTACGGCTGGTGACCGGTCCGGGGACGATCTACGTCGTCAATCCCGGAGCCGGGGCCCACACCTTCGACATCGAGCTCGGTGGCCAGCACCTGTCGTGGCCCGTGCCGGGCAACTCAACGGTCGCGGTTGTGCTGAACCTTGCGGCCGCCGGATCCTACACGTACTGGTGCGCGATCCCTGGGCATCGGCCGGGCATGGAGGGGACGCTAGCGGTGACCACCCAGTGACCACCCAGGTTCGTGCCCTTGCTGCCCCTGTTCGCCTCCGCCTGCCGGTCGCCCCGTGAACGCTGTGCGGCGGCGGGCCTGGTGGGTCCTCCTGGCACTCGGGGTGGTCGTCGCGCTGTTCGGCATCGGCGACACGCTGATTGGCGTCG
Organism: uncultured Chloroflexia bacterium; assembly: GCA_963704935.1. GTDB lineage: Bacteria > Chloroflexota > Limnocylindria > Limnocylindrales > CSP1-4 > SPCO01. Next base: position 1,161,782 of record CAVPIF010000003.1, on the reverse strand, counting down.
CCTTCGATCCCACGATCCCGCTCGGGGTCACCGGACTGACGACCGCCGAGCTCGAAGCCGCCAGCCCCGCGGCCTACCGGATGATCGACTACGGCGCGCGCGCCGGGGGCCCGACGCTGGCGCTGCTCGGCGTCCTGTTCAGCGTCATCGTGGTCATTCCCTACCGGGGCGGTCGCCGCTGGGCGTGGATCGCGATGTGGGGCCTGCCGGTATGGGCGCTCAGCTCGCTCGTGCTGGGCCTCGCCTATGGCTTGGCGCCCGGTCAGCCCCTCCCGCCGCCGATGATCTCAGGTCCCGTCGTTGCCGCGATTGCCGCCCTCGCGCTGCTCATCGACCTCGGGCGCTTCTTCAGGCCCGCCGAGCGCGCCCAAGCCTAGGAGCGGCTCAGCCCGGCTCCAGCCCCGCCACCACAAGCCAACCCTCCGCCCTCCCGCGGTAGATCAGTTGCTCGGTGGTGAGGCCGGACCGCGCCCGCAGGTCCGCGAGGTGGCGCTTCGCCGTGCTCGGCCGGACGCCGACACGAGCCGCCGCGCCGGCAACCGACCCGCCGGCAGCGACGAAGGCGGCGAGGACATCGACCTGGCGAGCGGTCGGCGTCCGCGGGAGCGTCCCGCGCAGGTGACCGTCCCTCACGCGGGGCTCACCCGGCTGCGGGTGACGAGCCCGAGGATCACCGCGGTGACCGCGAGGATCGCGCCGATCTGGTCGGGCGCGAGGTTGAGGCCGAACGCGACGACCAGCGCGATGACCGCCTGGACGAGGGCGAGCAGCATCGTCGGCTCCCGGCCCCAGATCGTGCCGGGCTCGGTGTCCATGGCTTCTCCTGTCACTTCACGCGCACGATGTCGCCCGGGTGGATGAGTCCGGGCTTGGCCCGGTACTTGGCGTTCTCCGGGAAGGCCAGGAGGGCCTTGAGCGTCAGGCCGTGCGCGGCGGCGATCGCGGACAGGCTGTCGCCCGACTTCACGGTGACCGTGGTGATCGGTGGCCGAAGGATCGCGTTGGCGCGGGCGATGACAGCGCCGAGGAACGCCTCGCGGCCCGCCTTGGGGCAGGGGCAGGACGCCCGGTTGACGCTGTTTATGTCGCTGTGGCCATGGACCGTGTCGCGGTTCACCGGCAGCCCCGTCGCCTTCGCCATCACGGCGATCCGGGTGGCGCAGAACTGCTGCTGTGCCTTCGTGATCGGGTACGTCGAGCCATAGCCGACGCACTCGAACTCGAGCCAGTACGCCTCGTTGGCGTTGTAGCCCCCTGAGCGCAGTGCGAGCACCTTCGCCACCCCGGCGTTCGCCGTGTTCGGGCTCGCGACGTCGCCGTTCGACCAGGCCGCGTGCTTGGCCGGGTCGATGGCCTCGATCGCCCAGCCGTCGCGGGCGACGTAGTAGTGGGCGGACGGGCCGTTCGAGCCCGCACGGTTCGCGTAGTTGCGCTCGTCGCGCGCCGCCTGGTGCCGGTCGGGGTTCGCGGCCGTCCGGCGGTTGCCGGTGATGTGGATGCAGGCGAGGATCGGTGCCGTGACCCGCCGCCCGGCCCCACGGGTCGGGTAGCCGTAGGCCTTGTTGGTCAGGAGCGCTGTGACGGTGGTCACCTCACGCCCCTCCAGAGCGAACCGGCCTCGAGCCCCAGGAGCGCGAGGATCGCGCCGAGAAGGGGGAGGAGGGTCCCAGGGCTGACGTCATACCCCGGGACGACGACATCGAGGACGAGCAGCACGACCAGGACGAGCGTGAATGCGGCCGCGGCCCCGATCCGGGCTGAGCTGTAGGCATCGGCCCGGACGCGCTCGGGTGCGTCGTCGAGAGGCTCATTGCCCATGCCGGCGCAGTCGGTCGATCCAGGCATCGACGAGGGACGGCAGGAGCCAGCGGTCGAGGGCGACGCCCATGCCGACGCCGGCGAGGAACGCCGCGACGAGCTCGGCCCCGCTCATCGGGCCTCCACGGTGTTGACGGCGCGGACGTACACGGTGGGGGAAACCGGGAGTCGATGTGGATCAGACCGGCGCGCCGTCATGCCCCAAGGGTGCGGGCGGCGGGCTGCGGTTTCTAGCTGGCCGATTGGGCCATGGCCGTGCGTGGCAGGTAGTGCGGCCCCGCGGAATCGCTTCCGCGATCGCAGAGCTTGACTCTCCCTCCGGGGGAGACTGCACCATGGGTGGGTGATGACTGCGCTGTTCACAATCGGGCGCTTCTCGCGACTCGTCCGGCTTTCGGTACGTTCGCTGCGGAGGTATGACGCGCTCGGGCTGCTGCGCCCGACCTATGTCGATCCGGCTACTGGCTACCGGCGCTACACGCTTGAGCAAGTCCGGGACGCCGAGACGATCCGGCTCCTGCGTGAGCTCGGCGTCCCACTCGCGGTGGTCGGCGAGATCCTTGGCGACCGGGCCGATCGAGAGGCAGTTCTGGCCCGGCTCGAGACCCACCTAGCCAGGCTCGAGGCGGACATGCAGGTCCAACGGGAGCGAGTCCGGCGCCTCCAGACGCTCGTGACGCAGGACGATCCCTTCCCCGCGCAGCTGGTGATCGAGCAGCGGCTCTCACCCCAGCCCGTCGCCGCGATCCGCTTCCGGACCTCGCACCGGTCCGTCGACTCCGATGTGGCAGAGGCCTTTGGATCCCTCGCGGCGCTGCTTGCGGATGCCGACGTGACCCCGGCCGCCGACCCCATGCTCGTGCTGCACGCGGTGATCGACGAGGCGACCGATGGCGATCTGGAGGTCGCCATTCCCGTTCGTGGGCCCGACTTGGACCTTGTCGAGATTCGAGGCAGGACCCTACCGGGCGTCCATGTCATTCAGACACGTCACCGCGGACCCATCGGGGAGATCGCCGCGGCGTACCACGTCCTCGGAGCCTGGTCGGCCGCCCACGGATTGCAGCCAGCCGGGCCGCCCCGGGAGATCTTCCGCAACGACCCGACGGCGGCCGGCCCGTCGGGCCTCGAAGTTGACGTCCTGTGGCCGGTCCGCCGCACGAGGAGCCACGCATGAAGCTCGAAGCCAACAGCATTTCCGAATACCGGGATGCGGCGCCAGAGGCCCGTCGACCGGCCCTCAAGCTCGTCGACGCCCGGACCCTGGCGCTCTCCCCGGGTGCGGAGCCGTCGTTCCAGCACGGGATGCCCTTCTATACCCTCGCCGGCGAGCCTTACATCGCCGTCGCCAGCCAGCGCCACCACCTGAGTCTCTATGTCGTGGGCCTCGACGGACTACTCGACGCGCGGGATGATCTCGGCGAACTGGTGGCAGGGCTCGACCGCGGCAAGAACTGTCTCCGATTCCGGGACTCGCAGCTGGACCGGCTCACACCGGATCTCCTCGACCCGACCATCCGGGCGACCTACGAGTCCCGCGCACGGGCAGGGCATCCAAGCGGGCCTTCGCGCTGACAATGCCCGTCGGGTCGTTGCATACATCGACGATTCCGCCGCATCGACACCGCCCTCAGGCTCGGGCAGCCGCGGCGCCAGGATCCACACCAACTGCGCCGTCGTCTCCGCGCCGACCTTCGAGCGCGCGCTAGCCAGATGGTGCTGCACCGTCGAGTGCGGCGGCCGCCCGGGAAGCTCGTCCGAGGCGGTGCTCTGGTCGGTATGCTCGATGCCGTGCGCAAGGCGACGGCGGCGCTGTGGGCGGAACAGGACCGACATCCTGGCGATCGACACCGGTTGTTCCGGACGGTGGCCGATGCGGTCGATGCCGACACGGTCCTGTACCCGGGGTCATGGTGCGATGTCGCAGCGTCGTTCGTGTGGCCCGCGGTAACGTACGTCGACGCTGATCGGCGAGCGGCCCGGTTCTTCGACGATACCGATGGGGTGCGGGAGATCGTCGCCGCGCAGGGTGACTCGGCGATCGATCCCGACCTCCGTTTCCTCCATGCCGACTACACCGACCCCCTGCCGCTCCAAGCCGAGAGCTTCGACTTGCTCGTGTCGCTCTTCGCCGGTCCGGTGTCGCGCCACTGCACGGGGTACCTGCGCGTCGGCGGGGTGCTACTGGCGAACCCGAGCCACGGCGACGTGGCCCTGGCGTCGAGCGATCCGCGGTACGAGCTCGCCGGCGTCATCCACTCCCGAGAGAACGGCTACCGCTGCGCGAGCGAGGACCTCCAGACCTACCTGGTCCCGAAGATCCCTGTCGAGGACATCGCCGAGCTGGTCGAACGCACGGGGCGTGGCATCGCGTACACGAGGTCCGCGTACGCCTACCTCTTCTCTCGTGTGCGTTGACCGAGCCACCCCGGTGGTCATCGCGGCACGCGGGCGCCCTGTCGGCACGCGGGCGCAATGTCGTCCCGCGGGCGCCCAAGGACTGCGTGTCGCTGGGCGTACGGCCGTCGCTCGTGCTCGCGTCCGGCCGGGTCGCACTCGGTCACGAGGAATGCCTGCATTCCGCCCTCAGGCTCCGGCAGCCGCCGAGCCAGGATCCACAAGAGCTGCGCCGTCGTCGTATGCCCCCACCGGTGCACGCTGCCGCTGGGGCCTCAGCCCGCCCGCTCGTACCCCTCACGCAACCATCGCGTCACATCCGAGTCGACGCTGTCCGTGTCGGTCAGGTCCACCCGGAACGCGCACATCGCCCCCGGCGTCGCCATCACCCGCGGGTCGTCGGGCGCCGCGTCGAGATTGAGCCCCAGCTGGACGCGCTTGGCGGAGGCGGCCTGGACGACCGCGAAGTTCCGCTGCCGCCGGAACGCTACAGCGGTCTTCTGGACCACGACCTCCACGTCCGGCCCCAGGGCTGCTGCGATGTCGGAAAGCCGCTCGAAGACTGGCCGGAGCGCCGCCTTCGCACCCGAGTACTGGGCGTCGAGGAGAGCGTCGGACGGGGCGGGACCGCCGGCGGCGAGTTCGCGGACCTTGAAGGCGACCAGGTTGGCATTCCCGTGGGTCAAGCCGTATTCCGCCTTGAGGAACGCGAGGATCTTCCCGTGGCCGTCGATGCCACGCTCGGCGACCATCGCCGCGAACGCGGCGATGCTCATCCCCGTCGTAGCCTCGATGTTGCGAAGCTGGGTCTCGGCGGCGGCGGCGGGATCGGGCATGGCGGGCAGGTCTCCGAGGGTAGGTCGGGCCCTATGCTACGCAGGTGTCAGCCCACTGACAACGGCTGCCATCATCCGCGCGCTTTCGAAGGTGCTTCCCGAGGAATACCAGACCCGCGCGGGGAACAAGGCCAGGGGCGCGAGTTGGAAGGCTCCTGGCGCTGTTTGGCAGCCGTGCCACGTCCAGGCAGCCCCACAGCTCAACTGGACGGGAGCCTCCTTGACGCTCGCGCGAGTGTGATGCAGACTAGTCTATAGTGCAGACTAGCTGGAGACGAGGTCGCGGGAGGTGGGAGTGATGGACCAGCGGGCACCGAGCGCGGCGGATCTCGCAGCGATCGAGCGGCGGAGCCGCGCCGCGACCTACCTTGATGGCCTGCTCGAGCTGCTGGCAGGGGCGATCTTGATCGTGCTCGCCGTCGTGTGGGCTGTCAGCCCCGTTTTCGTGGGCGTCATCGGGGGCCTGTTCGGGATCTTTGGCGGGAGGTTCGCCCTGCGCATCAAGGAGCGGCTGACCTATCCGCGGATCGGCTACTCGACCGATACGTCGAAGGCGTCGACCCTGGGCGCGCGGGGCGTCGTCACCGTCCTCGTCCTGGCGATCGCGTTCATCGTGGTCGTCGTCGCCATGCTCGGTGACCCCGGCAGCACGACCGACTGGAGGCGGGTCTTGCCGCTTCTGTCCGGGGTGCTGATCGGGCTGGGATTCTGGGCCGCGAGCCAGCGGTCCGGACTACTTCGCCACCGCCTGCTGGCGATGGCCTCCATCGGTACTGGGGTCCTGTTCACCGCGATCGGCTCCGGTGTCGACTTCATGCCGATGACCTGGCAGCTGGCAACTCTGGGCGGCCTGTCGATGGTCATCGGTGTCGCCGCGCTCGTGAGCTTCGTGCGGCGCCACCCGGTTCCGGGCGACGCCGATCGTGGATGAACGTCCGTCTCCCGGGGCCATCGATCGCCTCGTTCACGAGCCAAGCCGCCTCGCGATCCTGGCCGTACTGAGCGCGATCGATGAGGCCGACTTCATGTTCCTCCTGCGGCAGACTGGCCTGACTCGAGGCAACCTCGGATCACATGCCGCTCGGCTCGAGGAGGCCGGCTATGTCGCCGTCGACAAGTCGTTCGTCGCGAGACTGCCGCATACGGTGTACCGCCTCACACCCGAGGGACGCGCTGCCCTCGACACGTACCGCCGCAATATGGCGTCGATCCTGCGGGAAATGGGCTGAGCCCTCTGGATGCACTGCGTTCTGATGGCGGTCCCGGCGGATTATCTGAGTGTCGATCGCCGCCCCGACCCACAACAGGCACTATTCGTCGGCCTGACTACCTCCCTCCGCATCCAGCAGCCGCGATGCGAGGATCCACACCAGTTGCGCGGTCGTCGTCGCTCCCACCTTGGACCGCGCGTTCGCCAGATGGTGCTTCACGGTCGAGTGCGACAGCCCCAGGCGGTGGGCGGCCGCCTTCTCCGACCCGGCCGCCAGGACCGCGGCGACCACGCCGACCTCACGGTCGGTGGCACGTCCGGCGGGGCGCGACAACCGGCGTGTCATGCGCTCCGCAGCCAGTCGTACGGCTCGGGCGGCTCGGAGAGGCGCATCGTGATCGGAAGGTCGTTGGTGGCGGGGCTATCCCTCTCGCCCCGACCAATTCTTGAGTTGCGAGATCGGCGACACCTGCGTCGCGACATTGGCGCCCCTCGCTTCCCTTGGATTTCCAGTTGACATTGAAGGGTTATGGGTGCAGCCTCGTCTTATTCCTTCATTTATGCAAAGAGACTGAAGGGTTGTGACAGGAGGCCGTGTGCCGAGGACCGTCGAGCGGACTTGGGAAGGAGACCCTGGCGCGGTGGGTGGACGCCGGGCGCGTGCCTCGTTCCGGTACCAGGCATTCGTCCCTGACGAGATCGCCGCGCTCAGCCCCGTCGTCCCGTTCGAAGTCGCCGACCTGTCGGCGGATGCGGAGGCGGCGATCCGGGCGCTCAACGAGCGCGCCTCGGTGGGCGGCCTCGAAGCGATCGGCCCGCTGCTCCTGCGATCGGAGGCCGTGGCGTCGTCCCGGATCGAGGGCTACGACGTCTCCTCGCTCAACCTCGCCCGGGCGCTGATCGACCCTCGGGCGGCACGGGGCAGCGCCAGGATCGTCGCGGCGAACGTGTCCGCGATGGAGGAGGCGATCACGATCGGGGACCGCACGGAGCCGGTGACCGTCGCCGACCTGCTGGCGATCCACGCGGTGCTCATGGCGGGCGACGAGCGGGCGCGACCCGGCCGAGTGCGCGAGGAGCAGAACTGGATCGGTGGCCGGCTCGGGAACCCGTCCGATGCGGTCTTCGTGCCGCCGCCCGAGGACATCGTCATGCCGCTGCTTGAGGACCTCGCTGCCTTCGTCGCCCGGGACGACCTGCCCGCGGTGGCGCAGGCGGCCATCGCCCACGCGCAGTTCGAAACCATCCACCCCTTCATCGACGGCAACGGCCGCGTCGGCCGGGCCCTCATCCACGTGGTGCTGCGGCGCCGCGGTGTCGCCGCCCGGTTTGTCCCGCCGGTCAGCATCGTCCTGGCGGCCCGGCCCACCGCCTACGTCGAGGGGCTCACGGCGTTCCGCGAAGGGCGCGTTGCCGCGTGGATCGGCTCCTTCTCCGAGGCAGCCGGGCGAGCGGCGGCCGCGTCGATCGAGCTCGCGGACCAGGTGGCGGCGCTCCAGAGCGAGTGGCGTGAGCGCGCCGGCCGCCCAAGGGCTGGATCAGCGGCGAGCAAGCTCATCGCGCTGCTCCCCGCGCTGCCGGCGCTGTCCGCGCCGACCGCCCGCGCGGCGATCGGCGTCAGCCAGCAGCAGACGCTCGCCGCGCTCAAGGCGCTGGCCGAGGCTGGGGTCATCCGCCAGCTGAGCGAGGGCACGTACGACCGCCAGTACGCAGCGACCGAGCTGTTCGACCTTCTCAGGGCCTACGAGGAGGGGATCGTCGGCCCGGCACGGAGTGCGCGGCCCATGCCATAGGGCAGCCCCGGGCCACTATCTGGGTCGGGTCGCGTCCATGCCACCCTCGAGTTCATTGCGCCACGTCGGCCGACGTGGGCGCCCACGGGCGGACAGTCAGCGAGATCGCGGGGCGGGATCTCCGCGCGCACGCCCTCGCGAGCGTGGCCGCGGGCACGCCGGAGCCCTGGGACGCCCGCGGGCGAAGCCGCGCAGGGACGCGGATGGTGGGCGTCGCACCACCGGCGCGGTCTGCCCCGCCCGCCGAGATATGGGAGCTCGGCGCCGCAGGCCGGGCAATGGCGCAGCGGTGCGAGGATCGCGCGGAGGGCCATCGTCGCGGAGGCGGCCAATGCCTCGGCGGCGTCAGCGCTCATGCAGTACCCCACTGGCGAAAACCCCCCACAAAACGCGAAACCCGGCCGCGTGCACACAGTCGCGCGGCGCGGTCAGCGTTGAGCCGCGTCGCCATGTGGGCTACCCCACCCAGGTCCGCGTCGACTGACGCACCCTTCGTCGAGTTGCAGGAGCGGCATAGCACCGCGGTGTTGCCGATGTCGAACGGCGCGCCGCCCGCGGCCAGCGGCACGACGTGATCGACGGTGAGGTCGGCAGCGCGGTGGGCTGGACGCTGATAGCCCGGGCACCAATTGCCGTGCTCACCACGCCACGCCAGCAGCACGCGGGCGCTGAGACGCTGCCAGGCCCGCGTGCAGTACAGCGCGTTATGTCGGCTGCGGTTGGACTGCCGGGCGTGCTCGGTACAGCGGCTACGAGGGCGGCTGGTGACGACGCCGCAGACCGTGCAGAGCTTCACCCGCAAATCGTTGAGGGCGTGGTTGGCGCGGTCTATTCGCCTGCGGTGCTACGCCTGCGGTGCTACGCCTGCGGGCCACGGGTCCGAACCCGCACGGGCCCCGGGGGGTGGATAGGTGGTCGATCTCGGCAGGGCAGCTCGAGGCGAGCTGCGCGCGTGCCGCCTGCGGCGAGGGCGCCGCGTAGGTACCCGTGGCCGGCCCGGTGGGAGTCAAGGAGCCCACCACGCACGGCCTCCCGTCGCGCCGCTGCTCTCCGCTCCTCACTCGACGCTCCTTCGCGCGGGGGCTGTCGGGGTGGGTGGCTCCGGATCGGCGACCAGGAACCAGGCCGGCCTCAACGCGAGGGCGCCCAGCGTGCCGAGGATGACCAGGCCGCCCCCGATGCTGACGAGTAGGAGCCCGATGGCGAGGCCACCCGCCATCCACGCGAGCCGCGCAGGACCGGCTCGCGCCAGCGCAACGACAAGTGCGAGCGTGCCGACCAGGAGCGCCAGCGCGCCGATGACATACACGGTCCCCACCGACTTCACGCCGAGCCCGTCCTCGATGCCGTTCGCGACCCCGGTCACCAACGCCGCGATTGCCATCACGATCGCCGCCCGTCGCACCGAGCGGGTTGGAACGAGACGCCCGAGCAAGGTTACCGTGAGCGCCAGGGTCAGGAAACCGGCGCTATACAGCCAGACTGCGGCAAAGTCGAGGGTGGTGACCGGGTTCCAGTACTCGGGCTCGGCGAATCCAACGAGCGCGTGCGTCGCCCAGACGCCACCGGTCAGAAGCCAGACGATGCGCGCCGCCGCGATCATGCCGGCCTGCGACGGGGTGCGCCGCGCAACATCAGGCGCCCGACGACGAGCCAGATCAAGCTCAGGGGGATCAACACGATCGAGAAGTCGAGCCCAGACAAGCAGACCGCGGATGACGGAAGGAACCTATCGCCAGGAGCGAACCAGCAGGCGCGACGAGCGCCCGAGTAAGGCGAGGCCGCCGCCCGCGAGCCCGACCACGATCGCACCGATCTAGGCTCTTCAGGCGGGTCGAGGAGCGTTCGCCGGTCGGTCCAGCCGGATCGCCTGGACACCCAGCGCGCACCAGCCGAGTGTGAAGCAGACCAAGGCTGCCACGGTGATGACCTCTGCGAACCCCTGTCCACCTCCCCCGGCGATCGCGAGGACCGGCGCCGCGCCCAGCAACACGGCCGCAGGACGTGACAGGACGGCTGCGAGGTAGGTGGCGATCGCGAACAGCAGGGAGCCGAGGAAGAAGGTCCCGAGCCCGAAGTAGAAGGCATCCATGAACTCGTCGCGTCCAAGGGCGACGCCGAGGGCGCCGACCAGCAATCCGACCGTGCCGACCGCCGGGAAGGCGAATGCCAGCCATGACAGGACCGGTTGGACCCGCGCCTGGAAGGCACTGAGACCGACGAGCGCCACGAGCAGTGCAAGAGATCCGGCAACCAAGATTGCGGCCGCCGTTCTCGTGTCGACGTCGCCGACAACGCCACTGGCGACTACCCATCCGCCGACCCAGATCGGCGCCCCGAAGAGCGCGGCGATACCCCCGATACGAAGCGACATCGCGAACCCCTTTCGGTGTTCAGACGCGGCTCCGAGGCCGCCGAGGTGAAGATGGGCATCGATCGCGCCCAGGAGGACGTCGGCCACGTCGAACGGCCCGAGCGGACGATCCGCGAGGACCTGCTCGAACTCGTCGCCGTAGCGGGCCCGCCAGCGCGATGGATAGAGGCGAAGGAGGAGGGCGATCAAGGGACGCAACCCCGGTCAGTCGGGCGTCCGGCCGAGCCGGCGGAGGCCAAGCTGCGCGAACTCGGAGAGCTCGCGGAGCTGCTCGGCCAGGATCGTGGCGCCCGGCGCGGTCAGCCGGTAGGGCCGGCGGCGGTCGACGGGTGCGAGAGCCACGATCATTCCGCGCTCCTCGAGACGGGCGAGCGCTGCGTACAGGGTTCCGGGTCCCATCGGCCGGCCGGTGCCGGCCTCTACGTCGGACATGATCGCGTAGCCGTGCTTCGGCCCGTCCGAAAGGCTGACGAGGATGAGGAGCGCTGGCTCGGCAAACCGGCCGAGCTCGGGGATCCTGGTGACCATGGACGTAGACCTTCTTACGATGGACGATATATCGTGGTTCGATATATAGTCGCTGGCGCAGCGCCTGTCAAGTTCCAGGACCAGCGCAGGAGGACCTGATCCAATGGCAACACCCGAGATCGACGGGGACTCATCGACCCTGGGAACCCGGATGCCCCGCGCCGTCGCGATCGTCGGCGGTGTCGGCTTAATCGCGCTCGGCCTGTGGGCGATGGTCGACCCGCGTTCCTTCTTCGAGGCGCTTGCCACGTTCGAGCCGTACAACCAGCACTTCGTGCAGGACATCGGTGCGTTCCAGATCGGGCTCGGATTGGTGCTCCTTCTAGCAGGCGTGTCCGTTCGCGCGGACGGGCTGACTGTCGCGCTCGTCGGGGTCGGGGTCGGGGCGGCGCTCCACGCCGTGTCGCACATCGTCGGCCGTGACCTCGGCGGTGCTCCGGAGAGGGAGATCCCGGGCTTTGCCGGGATGGCGGTCCTTCTTCTGGCAGCAGGTTGGTTCCGCTGGAGGCAGACGCGCGGCTCCGCCCGCTAGCACCACTCTCCCGAGGCCGAGGGATCTAGGTCGAGCTCATTGAGAGGACCCTGGCCTGGAAGTCAAGTAATGAGAGTAAACGCGGCTGGACAATGGACCGGAGCGCCTCGCTCAGCTGGGCTCCAAGCTCGGGACGACCAGCCAGCCGCCAGCCCGTCCCGCGTAGATCAGCTGCTCCGTCGTGAGGCCCGAGCGCGCCCGCAGGTCGGCGAGGTGTCGCTTCGCGGTGCTTGGCCGGACGCCGACACGCGCCGCCGCATCCGCCACGGAACCCCCGGCGGCGACGAACGCAGCGAGGACGTCGACCTGGCGGGCGGTCGGCGTCCGCGGGAGCGAGCCGCGCAGGTACCCGTCCCTCATTCGGTGGTGGCCGACGCCGGGCTCACCCTGCTGCGCGTGATGAGGCCGAGGATGACCGCCGTGACCGCGAGGATCGCGCCGATCTGGTCGGGTGCGAGGTTGAGGCCGAACGCGACCACGAGGGCGATGACCGCCTGGACGAGGGCGAGGACCATCGCCGGTTCACGACCCCAGATCTTGCCGGGCTGGGTGTCCATGGCTCCTCCGGCTACTTCACGCGGACGACGTCGCCCGGGTGGATGAGCCCAGGCTTGGCGCGGTACTTGGCGTTCTCCGGGAAGGCGAGGAGGGCCGCCAGGGTCAGCCCGTGCGCCGCGGCGATCGCGGAGAGGCTGCCGCCCGCCTTGACGGTGACGGTCACGATCGGCGGTCGCAGGATCGCGTTCGCTCTGGCGATGACCCGCTTGACCCTCGCCTCGCGGGTGGTCGGCGGCCAGGGGTCGCTGCGGCGGCTCACGCTGTTGATGTCGGCGTGGGTGACCACGGTGCTGCGGTTGATCGGCAGACCCGTGGCCTTGTGCGCCGCGACGACGAGCCGGGCGACGCTCTCGAACTGGGCGTCGGAGTAGGGCTCTGACCCTGCCCCCGAGCACTCGATCGACTCGTGGACCCACTCGTTCATGTTCACCCCCGAGGCGACCGCGGCGGCGATCGTCGGGATCTTCGTGTTGGGGTGCGCGACGTCGCCCTGGCTCCAGGCCGCGTACTTGGCCGGGTCGATCGCCCGGACGATCGTGCCGTCGCGGTCGATGTACGCCGTGGCCGAGGGTCCAGCGGAGCCGGCCCGGTTGGCGTAGGCGCGCTCCTGCATCGCGGTCGCCTTGGCGTTGGCAGTCTGGTGGAGGCAGGCGAGGATCGACGGCTTCCGGCGCCGCCGAGCCCCCCGCGTCGGGTAGCCGTAGGCCTTGTTGGTCAGGAGGGCCGTGACCGTCGTCATCTCACGCCCCTCCAGAAGGCCGAGGCCTCGAGCCCCAGGAGCGCGAGGATCGCGCCCAGGAGAGGCAGGAGGGTCCCGGGCGAAACGTCGTAGCCGGGGACGACGACGTCGAGGACGAGGAGCAGGACGAGAACGATCGTGAGCGCAGCCGCGGCCCCGATCCGGGCCGAGGAGTAGTCGTCGGCCCGGGTGCGGTGCTCCGGCGCATCGTCGTCACGGTCACTGCCCATGCCGGCGGAGTCGGTCGATCCAGGCATCAACGAGGGACGGGAGCAGCCAACGGTCGAGGGCGATGCCCATGGCGACCCCGGCGAGGAAGGCGAGGACGAGCTCGACCCCGCTCATCGGGCCGCCGCGGGGTTGACGGCGCGGACGTACCCGGTGGGGGGACCCAGGAGTCGATGTGGATCGGACCAGCGCGCCGTCATGCCTCCAAGGGTGGCGGGGAGGCGCCGCGGTTTCTACTTGGCCGATTGGGCCATGGCCTCAGGTTCCCGGCTGTGGGTACCGTGTCGTCAGACGTGCCGGCGCATCAGGCGGCGGCCGCGGCAGGGGCTCAGCAGATCACTTCGTCCGGTTCCGCGCACCACCAGCCGCCCGGGTCCGCGGTCGCGAAGAGCGAGTGACCTTTCCCGTCGTACGCGGCGATGACGATCGTTAGGTAATCGAGGGCGTCCGGGCCGACCCGGAGCGTATAGTTGGCCAGCGTTGCGGTGATCCAAGGTTCTCGACCACTCAACCACCCGGTAGGTGGGGGGCGACCGATGGCGGCTTCCATAGGTGGCGACGAACGGGAGCCGGTGGCGCCATGAGGCCGGCGTCGATGAGCAGTGTCTTTGCCACCATCGGTGGCGTGTGCTGGATCGTGAAGACGTTGCTCATCTGGGCGAACGGTGGGACCAACACGACCGGCGGAGTCGTGGGCCTCCTGTTCTTGGCAGGATCTGCTTTTCTGGCCACCGCGGTCGCACTCTGGGCGTGGAGGGCGACGACGGGGCGTGCCGTGCCGCTACGCATCGTGGCCGTGGGCGGTGCCCTGGTGGGTCTGTTCCTCGCGGTCAATCTCCCGATTCTGGTCGGCTATGCGCTGATCCCCGGATCATGGCTTGCGGAGGAGGTCGGCGTCGTCGCCGTCGCGGTTCTCGCAATCGTCGCGTGGCCGGCAGGGATGCGATCCCGCCTACGCACGTCGGCCTGACCGGGTCCGGCCCGGCCCGGCCGGCGGTTGCAGTCCTTGTCGGGTTGCCCATGGTTGGCTTCTCCCGTGTCCGTTGGGAGGGCGACCGCTGACGGCGCGGGCGTACCCGGGGTCGCAACAGGCCGAGGGCCCGGGAGTCGACCTGGATCGGACCAGCGCGCCGTCATGCCTCCAAGGGTGGCGGGGAGGCGCCGCGGTTTCTACTTGGCCGTTTGGGCCATGTCAGCGGTCGGGGAGACGCGAGTTACGGCACAGCGGCTAGAGGGTGGCGAGGGATGAGACTCGTGGATTCGTGGCCGCGAAGATAGCCATCGAACCGACGGTCGCCATCTCCACCCGCTCGAACGATGCTTCGAGGATCTGGCGGATGCCGTCCTCGGTGTCGTAAAGGTTGTCGAAAATGCCCCGCCGGTTGTTGGCCTTGAGCATGCTCCGCGCCAGCCAGGTGTGTCGCCCGGCGTCCCCGAGGATCGAGGCACCGAAGAGCACGCCGGTCGGGGCGAGCACGGCGGCCACGTTGGCGATGGCAGCAGCCTTGCGTGAGAGTGGCCCCGGCACGCAATGGAGCACCCCGTTGAGGGCGGCCGAGTCGAACGGTCCTTCGACCGGGAGTGGCTTGAGGACATCGGCCTCGATGATCGTGACATCGAGCCGGTGCAACCGCCGCGAGGCGTGACCGAGGACGTTCACGTTGGGGTCGAGGAGGGTGACAGAACTCCGGTCGGGCAGGCCCGCCCGTTCAAGGAAGTAGCCCGTACCTGGACCGACGTCGAGGTGCCGCGGGCCCACGTGCTTTCGGTATCGCTCCACGAGGTGCGTCGTCGGGCAGCGCCACACGAACGGCAAGAAGAGACCGAGGATCAAGGGGTCGTAGATCCGCAGGAACACGGGGCTGTACTCCTGCTGGCCGGCGTAGGCGGGGTCGTCACGGTCCATCGAACTCAACTCCTCCTCGGTCGCGACGGCACTGGATGGATCGGTCCACGATGGGCTCGTCACCTACCACGGTCAAGGCGATCGACATCGCTGCCCGCTGCATTCCGCTCAGCCTGGCGACCGTCGGAGGCTGCGATCGCAGACCGTCCCTCTGCCGCTCCCTCCTCGGGTTCTGGCAGGCGCGGCGCCAGGATCCAGACGAGCTGCGCCGTCGTGGCCACCCCGACCTTGGACCGGGCGTTCGCCAGATGGTGCTTCACGGTCGAGTGCGCCAGGCCGAGCCGGTGCGCGGCTGCCTTTTCCGAGCCGGCGACCAGGACGGCAGCGACCACGCCGACCTCACGGTCGGTCGCGCGCTCGGCGGGGCGGCGGGACGACCGTCGCGTCATGCGCTGCGGACCAGCTCGATGGGCTCCGGCGGCTCGGCGAGACGCATCGCGATCGGAAGGTCGTTGGTGGCGGGGCTATCCCTCTCGCCCCGGCCAATTGTCTTGAGTCGCGACATCGGTGACACATGAGTCGCGTCATGCGTGACATGTGATCAGCTTGTCGCTTGGGACCCCGGTCATCGGCTGGGGTCTCGCCGTGTGTTGCGCCAGTACCCTCGGTCTGGCTCGCGGCCCCACAACCTCGTCGACCAGATCACCACTCATCCGTCTCGGCCGCGCCGTCGTCCTCGTTCCTGTGTTGATGTGGACACATCTCTGTAGTAACGTGTCCACATGGCTGACGTCGGGATCCGGGAACTGAAGCAGCGCCTGTCCGAGTACCTGGACCGGGCGGAGCGAGGAGAGGTCCTGCGAGTCACCGACCGCGGGCGGCCGAAGGCGGTACTCGGCCCGGTGCCGGGCCGCGCTCGGATCGAGGACGGGATTCGTGCCGGCTGGATCACCCCGGGCACGGGCTCGCCGCTCGGGCCGGCGCACCGGTCGAAGGCGTCGAGGCGGGTGCTCGATGTGCTGGCTGAGGACCGCGGCGAGTGAGCACCTACGTCGACTCGAGCGCCCTGCTCAAGCGCTACGTGGAGGAGGCCGACTCGGCCGCCGCGGACGCGCTGCTGCGGGCCGATCACGGGCTCCTGACGGCCCGACACACGATCGTCGAGGTCCGCCGCATCCTCGCCCGCTTGCTCTCGGGACGTGACCTCGTCGCCGCGCGAGCCGCCTTCGCGGACGATCTGCGCTCCATCTCCATCGTCGAGCTCGACGAGGCGACCTGCGAGTCGGCGGCCTCGATCGCGGAGGCGACCGGCGTGCGAACGCTCGACGCCCTCCACCTGGCGGCCGCGCAGCGGGTCTCCGAGCCCGGGGTGAGCTTCCTGACGTTCGACCTGCGCCAGGCGCAGGCGGCTCGCGCCCTTGGCCTCGCGGTCGTGACCGCCTGACCTCGAGACGAGCCGCCGCGGGCGAGGTCGCGGGGCGTCAGTCGGCGCCATCGGCACGATCTGCCAGCCGGAATGCGGCAACGCCTCAGCCGTCGACATCGTCGCGACATCGACCAACGGCTCGAGCTGGATCTCGACGCTTGAGCGGGCGCGGCCCTGCAGGGTGAGCGTCTCGGGCAGGCAAGTCCTCGCACTGGGCGCCCGGAACCAGGACGTCGATCGGGTGGGCGAGCTGGAGTTGTGGCGAAGCGACGACGGCGTAGCCTGCAACGGGTGGCCGGACTGCCCTCGATGCCCGATGCAGAGTCGTACCGGCGCTGGCCTGGCCGCGACATCAGATCGTGCGGTCGCCGTCGGTTGGGCATCGGGCCGGGCCTACGTTGGCTGATCTCCGGGGACGAACAGGCTGGCGCTTCCGCCGCCAACGACCAGCACTCGACCGTCATTTAGCAGCGTTGCGGTCTCGGCGGCGCTGCCCCCAGCCGGAGCGGCGGCAGCCCAGGCCCCTGTTTCGAGGTCATACAGCTCAGCGGGTCTTTGGCCGCCAGCTACGAGCACGCGACCATCCAGTAGCAGTGCGGCGGTGTGACCGGAGCGGTCCTCGAGCATGGGTGCGGCCGCTGTCCAGGACCCGCTGTCAGGGTCGTATAGCTCGGCCGACACCTGCGCCCCGCCTCCGCCGGTTCCCGACACCAGCACCCTGCCATCGGGCAGCAGCGTGGCCGCATGATTGTGGTGCCCTCCGAGAACGGCTCCCGCAGCAGTCCAGGTCCTGGTGCGCGGGTCGTATAGCTCGGCCCCGACTGGTGAACCGTCGCTGCGGCCACCGCCCACCACCAGCACCGTGCCGTCGAGCAGCAGGGTGGCCGTATGCCCGTGATGGTCCTCGATCATGTTCCCGGTAACGGTCCAGGTTTCGGTGTCCGGGTCATACAGCTCGGCCAAGGCAAACGAGGAATCGATGCCAATGCCCTCGCCGCCTGCCAGCAGGACCGTGCCGTCGAGCAGCAGGGTGGCTGTCTGATCGCCGCAGGCCTCCCCGGTCGGGCTCGCGGTCATGGTCCAGGTCCGCGTCTCGGGGTCGTACAGCTCGGCCGAGCCGACGTGGTTGACCTCATCGCAGTCGCCCGCTACCACGAGGGCCCTGCCGTCCAGAAGCAGCGTGGCAGTGTGGCCACGCCTGCCGCGGTGCATATCGGCGATGGCCGTCCATGTCCCGGCGATCGGGTCATAGATCTCCGCGGAGGCGGGCGGGGGGGAGGCGCTGCCCTCCCCGCCGGCCACCAGCACGGTGCCGTCGTTCAGGAGGGTAGCCGTGTGATAGGTGCGCGCGGCCACCATGCCTGGCGCCGGGATCCAGGTACCTGCGGCGGGATCGCTGGGCTCCGAGGAGGCTGAAGCAGATGGTGAAGGCGTCGTGGGCTCCCCAGACGGAGAGGCGAGTGCGGAGGGCGATGGCGACCCGCCGGCGCATCCGCTGACCGTGAACACGAGGAGCGCGCCGCCCAGCACTGCCGCAAGCCGCTGGGTCGTCCCTCCCTGGTCAACCACGGGCGCAGCCTACTCCTGTCCGTGCGGCCTGACCATGGGTAGGCTGGAGCACAGAAGGGCGAACGAGCTCCGTGTAGCCAGGGGATGAGTGGATCGCGACGGCAGGCGCACCGAGATACCGTGGTATCATGGGAGCACCGCTCCACGAACTGGACGCCGCCATGACGATCAAGTCCCGCACCCTGCGACTACCTGCCGACCAGGCCGAAGCCCTCGAGGCGATCGCCGGCGTCGACGAAGTCTCGGTCAACGAAGAGATCCAGCGGGCGATCGCCGCCCACATCGAGGCTCGCCGGTCCGACCCCGACTTCCGACAGCGCCTGAAGGCCAGCATCGAGCGCAATCGCGAGATCCTCGAACGTCTGGCCAGATGACCGTCTACCTCGCGCTCGCCGACGACCTGCTCATCGCCGAGGCGGTCCTCGGGGTGCCGGCCGAGCTCATCGCCGACTTCAACCGGATCGGTCTGGCGGCGGCGGGCCGGACGCCGCGACCGAGTCTCGCGCGATGACCGTCCCCGCTCCGGCGGCGCTCGCCGCAGCCGCGCCTGCCCGGCGCCTCAAGCTGCTCGACCGATACCTCACGGTCTGGATCTTCGCGGCGATGGCCTTCGGCGTCGCCCTCGGCTACCTCGCGCCCGGGGTCGTCCCGTTCCTCGACCGGCTGAGCGTCGGCACGACCTCGATCCCCATCGCCGTCGGGCTGATCCTGATGATGTACCCACCCCTCGCGAAGGTCCGCTACGAGGAGATCGGCCGCGTCTTCCGCGACGTGAAGATCCTGGCACTCTCGCTGGTCCAGAACTGGGTCGTGGGGCCGCTGCTGATGTTCGCCCTGGCCGTGGTCTTCCTTCGCGACTACCCCGAGTACATGGCGGGCCTCATCCTCATCGGCCTCGCCCGGTGCATCGCGATGGTCATCGTGTGGAACGACCTCGCGCGCGGCGACCCCGAGTACGCCGCCGGCCTGGTGGCCTTCAACTCGATCTTCCAGGTCCTGTTCTACGCGGTCTTCGCGTACGTGTTCATCACGGTGCTGCCGACGTGGTTCGGGCTCCAGGGGACCGTCGTCCAGATCACGGTGCCGCAGATCGCCGGGAGCGTGTTCGTCTACCTCGGCATCCCGTTCATCGCGGGATTCCTCACGCGGGTCGTCCTCATCCGCCGCAAGGGCCGCGCCTGGTACGAGGCGGTGTTCATCCCGCGGATCAGCCCGATCACGCTGGTGGCCCTGCTGTTCACGATCATCGTGATGTTCTCCCTCACGGGCGAGGACATTGTGGCCCTGCCCCTCGACGTCGTGCGGATCGCCGTCCCGCTGCTCATCTACTTCGTGGTCATGTTCCTCGTCACGTTCTGGATGGGCGTCCGGGCGAAGGCGACCTACGGCCAGACGGTCTCGCTCTCGTTCACAGCGGCATCGAACAACTTCGAGCTCGCCATCGCGGTCGCCGTGGCGACCTTCGGGATCTCCAGCGGCGCCGCGTTCGCGGCAGTCATCGGTCCCCTGGTCGAGGTGCCGGTGATGATCGCGCTCGTCAACGTGGCGTTCTGGCTCGGCCGCCGGGCGTTCCCGAAAGAAGCCCTGCCGCTCGCGACGTCTCCTCGCTGACGCCCCCGGTCATCCACGGCGACCGCCGAGGGGAGTCGAGCTGCCTCGCCCAACGGCTCCCCTGAGGAGGCTGACCCACGAGTCGGCGGAGGCCGGGTCATGCCGGCTTCGGCTTCGACGACGGCCGAGCCGGCTCGCGTGCCACGCGATAGCGGAGGTAGATGACGCTTGAGCTGAAGGTGCGGGTCTCGACGAGTTCGAGATCCGTCCGCGGACTCATGATGGTTGAGCACGGCCACCCGGCCGCGGCCAGTGCAGGTAACCGATGCAGCGAGACCTCGTCATTCGCGCCAGGAGCGCTGATCACGACGCCTTCTCGACCCTGGCCGCGGGCGCCGTCGATTCGGCTCCATCGCACCGCCTGGCTGATTCTCCGCAGAGACGCCGATGCGGCCGACGCGGTCCAGGAGGCGCTGCTTGCGGCGTGGCTGCACATCGTCGACATCCACCAGCCAGACGCTGTGACCCCAATCGCCCCTAGTAGACCCGCCTCTCGCCTTCGCCAACCGGCGCTAGGCGCTGACAGTGCGCGGGTTCTCACCCGCTTCGCCAGCGACGGACTGCAGGATGGCTTGGGCATGGCGGGCGACCAGCGAGAAGTGGCCCTCTCCCGGCACGAAGTGTTCCGTGGCGAGCGGCAGCGCCCGGGCCAGGATGCGGCTCTGCTCGGGCGACACAACGCGATCCTCATCGCCGTGCCAGATCTCGATCGGCGCCTGGATCCGCTCGAGCGGCACACCCCACGGCCGGGCCTCAAGGGTCAGATCGTGGGCTGGACCGCGTCCTCCCTGCCGAAACGCCTCACTGGCGTCTCTGCCGAGCGCTTCACGGAACCCCTCGGAGGCCAGGACTTCCTTGTCGGCGTCCCCCACGGTGCGCTCCACGGCGGGGAACAGCGCGTCCCGGTCACGCCTGACGTCACGAGCGACCTTGGCGAAGACGAGACGGACCAGCCATGGCGCCCAGTCGGCGAGCCGGTACAGCCGCCGGTCGTCCGCGTTCCACGTCGCCCGAGCACCGGGCAGATCGAACGAGCAGGTCGACGAGACCAGTGCGACTCGTGTCACCCGGTCGGGCAACCGCCAGGCACAGGCGCAGGCGTACTTGCCCCCACCGGAGACGCCGATGACGGCGAACCGCCCGAGTCCCACGGCGTCGGCGAAGTCGCGTACGTGTCGGGGGTAGTCCGCGACCGAGTAGCGGGAGGCCGTCGAGAGGCCGATGCCGGGGCGGTCCGGGGCAAGGACCCGGAAGCCGAGGTCCTCGGCCGCCTCACAGAACCCCGGGAGCCCTACCTCCAGGCGGGAGCTCGGACTCCCGTGCAGGTACGCCACCGGGGGACCGGCAGGGTCACCGGCCTCCGTGTACCCGACCGTGGTCCCGTCCGGAAGCTCGACGCGAAGGTCACCCCGCATTGCCGCCCTCCATCACGCCCCCATGGTGCCCCGGTCGAGCCTGGTGGCGTTTGCACGACCATTGGCTGCGCCAGTTGACAGTGTAGTTCCGTCACGCTACCTTGATAGAGAAAGGTAGCATGATGATCGACCCCGCCAAGCTCGTCGCCCTGCGCAAGGGTTTGCTCGAGTTCCTCATCCTCGGCGTCGTGTCGTCGGACGTGGTCTACGCGGCCGACATCATCCGGCGCCTGAGCACGACCGACTTCGCGACCCAGGAGGGGACCCTGTACCCCCTGCTGAGCAAGATGCGGCGAGAGGGTCTGCTCGACTACGAGTGGCAGGAGTCGGCCGCGGGTCCGCCGCGCAAGTACTACCGACTCACTGACCGCGGTCAGGCGCAGTTGCGGGAGTTCCGCGAGTACTGGGCCTCCCTCACCGCCCTCATCGAAGAACTGGGGAGATAGACGCCATGCACAAGGTGATCAACATCGATCTGGTCGGCTCCGCGAATCCGTATCGCTTGCACGAGGATGCCTACGACGCCCTCGACAGGTACCTCGACCATGCTCGATCGCGCCTCGCCGATGACCCAGACCAGGCTGAGGTCATGAGCGACCTCGAGCGCTCGATCGGGGCGAAGCTCACGGATCGCCTCGGATCCGACGATCGCATCCTCACGGTGGGGGACATCTCGGTCGTCCTCGATGAGGTCGGGTCGGTTGGTGCCGATGATGGTCAGCCGGCGGCGGTCATCGCGGATCGACCTCGCCGGCGCCGGCTCCACCGGATCCGCGAGGGTCAACAGATCGCCGGCGTCTGCACCGGTCTCGCGGCCTACTCGGAGATCGACGTCGACTGGATCCGGACCGTCTTCTATGCCCTTGCGCTCGTCACGGCCGGCCTGTTCTTCCTCGTCTATCTCGTCATCGCCTTCAAGTTACCGCTGGTCCCGACACGCGAGGCGTGGATCGCGCAGATGAAGGTCGAGGAGGGATCCTGAGCGCCGTCGTGCGGCGGCCAAGCGGTCCCGCTACTCGTCCGTTTGGTCCACCCCTCCGGCTCAGGCAGGCGAGGGGCCAGGATCCACACGAGCTGTGCCGCCTCGTCTGAGACAATCGGCGGATGACAGTCGCGACGCCCTCGGGAGCAACGGGCCTCGCCTTCGCCGCCAAGATCGTCGATCCGATCCGTAAGCTGATGACGGAGCCCGGCTGATGCTCGCCCGCACCGAACCGGCCTGTCTCGTCATCGCCGACATCGCCGGGTACAGCGGCTACCTGGCCGGCGTGGAGCTCGACCACGCCCAGGACATCCTCGCCGATCTCGTCGACGTGATCGTCGGCGCGCTGCGCCCGGCCTTCAAGCTCGCGAAGCTCGAGGGCGACGCCGCATTCGTCTACGTGCCGGCGGCGACGGTCGATGGGCCCGGTCTCCGCGACGTCATCGAGCGATGCTACTTCGCCTTCCAGCGCCGGATCCGCGACATCCGCCAGGCCTCGACGTGCGAGTGCAACGCCTGCATGCGCATGCCAGGCCTCGACCTGAAGTTCGTCGCCCATCACGGACTCATCGCCCGGCAGCGGATGGCGGGGCGGGAGGAACTGGTCGGGAGCGACGTGGTCGTCGTCCACCGCCTGCTGAAGAACCGCGTTGCTGAGAGCCTCGACATGTCGGCCTACGTGCTGTACACGGACGCGCTCGTGCAGGCGATGGGGCTCGACGATCCGCCCGCCGCCGGGCTGCACGAGCATCGCGAATCCTTCGAGTCGGTGGGTGAGGTGGTGGGCTGGGTCACCGACCTGAGCGCGGCCTGGGAGGAGGAGCGGCGGCGCGAGCGGACGAAGATCACTGACGACGATGCGCTCGCCGTGATCACCATCCCGGCGGCCGTCCCGCGCGGCATCCTCTGGGAATGGGCCACATCGCCCGCCCGGCGGATCCGCTGGACGTCGGGCATGACGGACGTGGTCGAGGACCTCGTGAACGGACGGCGGGGGGTCGGTACCGTCAACCACTGCATGCACGGCAAGAACGTGTCCATCGAGGAGGTCCTCGACTGGTTCCCGCCCGAGTACGAGACGAAGCGGGTCAAGACCCCCTTCAAGGGCGTTCCGCGGATCGTGATCACGACGGAGCTGATCGCCCGCGGCCCGGATCAGACCGACCTCGTCTACCGGGTGGCCCGGCCGCGCTCGCTCAAGGATCGGCTCATCCTGCAGGCCATGGAGGGGCAGTTCCGGACCGCCGTGGTGCGCGACAGCGCCACGCTCATCGAGCTCGCCGCAGCCGACGCCGCGGAGCGCGCCGCGGGCCGTGCGCTGGAGCCGGACGTTCCGGGGAGCACCAGCCGCCACCTGTCGGCGGCCCCGGCGGCCTCGGGGGGACCGATCGCCTACCTGCCCGAACCGTAGGCGGCGAGTACGTCCAGCCGGCGCTGCGTCCGGGCGACACGATGACGACCGCGGTCTCCCGTGAGTGCCAGGCGGCGAAGACGCAGCCGCGTACCATCTCGAGATGTCCCTCGACGCACTCGAGTTCCTCGACCAGGAGCGTGGCGCGTGGCGTCCGTTCGAGGCCCTCGCTGACCTGACCGACGACCAGCTGACCATCTCGATCGATGGCGCCCACGGCTGGACCGGTCGGCAGCTGATGGCACACCTGCTGTCGGGGCATGAGATCGCGCTGGCGGTCGCGACCGAGCTTGCGGTCCACGAGACGAGCCAGGCCAAGGAACGCGCCGACGCCGACTGGGATGCGCGTGGCGGCGAGGTCGTCAACGCCGAGATCGACGCGACCTGGGCGGCGCTGTCGATGGGCGAGTTGCGCGACCGCTTCGCCACCCTCCCGGGTCAGCTCCGCGGCTCACTCACGGTCGTACCCGAGAGCCGCTGGCTCAAGCACAGCGATCACCAGCGCTTCTTCCGCTCCGAGACGATGGACCACTACGAGGACCACCTCGCCGATCTGACCGCGATCCTGGCCGCCGCCGGCGTTTGAGCCTGCGCGACCTCTCGATCCCGTTGGAATCGGTGCTCACGCTGGGTCCCGTCAAGGGGGCATGCACGACCACTGAAGCGATGGGCCATCGCCGCCACCCGTCATGCTCGGCGTCTCCGCTCCGTCGACGCGCGACGTCACCGTTCGTTACGGCAGGCGACCACCGCTGGCCGCACTCCCGCCGCTGGCCCCGGAACCGAGACCCCACGACCAAGGCCGTGATCGCGTTCGTGTAGCAGCGGCGCTCCGAATCGTCTTCACAGCGGGCACTCGGATCCTCCATGGCGATGGGACCACACCGGGACGCGCGAGCGCGAGCGCGAGCGGACGCGGTTCGGCCCGTTCGGCGTCAGTACCCTTGGTCGACTCGACCTTCGTCATCCCGCGCCCGCAGGTCGGACACGTGACGACTCACCCAGGCATGCGGCCGGACGATGGCCCCCTCCTGGCCGCCGCTCGGCGACGCAACTGGAGAACGGGACGCAGCGAGAGCCGTGCGCGTCCTCGGATGCACCGCTCAGCGGTCGAATCAGCGGCAGGAACTGGATGCGGGCCGTCGCCCGTCATCGTTTGCGCCGGCGGGCGGCGGATCGTCGAAGCTCGTCCTCCAGTTGCGTCGGGTGGCGGCGGTCAGCCGCTGTCGCGCCGCGACCGGACGGACCCGTTCGAGGTCTGTCGGTCGCACCCTGTCGAAGCTCGGCGAGCATGTCGCGCGCGTGCTCACGGGCTTCAAGGAGGTGACCCGACGCTTCGGAGTCGAGCACAGTCCTGCCGTCTGACGGACGGAGGACCGGTCGTCGGTCAGCTTGACGTCGATGCCGATCCCTCGGCTACGACCACCCGGTTCCGGCCGGCGTCCTTGGCCCGATACAGCGCGGCGTCGGCGGCCCCGAGCAGGTCATCCGCGGTACCGCCCTCTCTCAGCGCGCTCACGCCGAAGCTGATCGTGACCGAGAGGTCTCCCGCCTGCGTGTGGATAGGGTTATCTGCGACCGCTGCCCGGGCGCGGTCGAAGAGCAGGCGGACGTCGGTGTCCCCCGTGTGGGCGGCGAGCACCACGAACTCATCTCCGCCGTGGCGGCTCAGGACATCCTCCGCACGCAGACTGCTCGTCAGCTGCTGGACAAGCCCGCACAGCACCTCGTCCCCGACCCGGTGGCCATGAAGGTCGTTGATCTTCTTGAACTCGTCGATGTCGCAGATCCCCAGGGCGACCCCCAGGCGATGCCGATGCTCCTCGGAAAGGGTGCGGGACAGGACGTCGGCGAACGCTCGGCGATTGAGCGCGCCGGTCAAGGGATCATGCGTCGCCTCGATCTCGAGCGCGCGGTGCGCATCGCGCAGCCTCACCTGGAGGTCGGTCACGCGGCGGCCGACATCGACCCTCGCGCGGAGTTCTCCGGGGTCGAACGGCTTGACCAGGTAATCGTCGGCACCGGCCTCCAATCCGGCGACGATGTCGGCCTTCGTACTCATCGATGTCAGGAGGATGAGGTACGGGGGTTCGTCGGACCCCAGGCCTCGAACGTGACGGACGACGTCCACGCCCGAGAGGCCGGGCATCATCCAGTCGAGTATGGCGAGCGTCGGGGCATCGGGTCGCTGCATCGCTTCCCAGGCCTCGGCGCCGTTCACCGTCGCCACCACGTCGTGACCGAACTTCTTCAAGACGCCCGTGAGGACGAGGCGTGAGGTGGAGTCGTCGTCGGCGATCAGGATCCTCATCGGCACACACCTGCGATCCGACTCAGCAGTTCGTCGTCGACGACGAACTGCTCAGTCACCTTGGCTACCCGACTCGGGTCCTGTCTGGCCGGCAAACTCGCTCATCGCCGCACGAAGTCGGCCGAACTGGGACTCAAGGTCCGGCAGATGGCCACGGCCAGTGTCAAGGTCGCCGGAAGTGGCCGCCTTCTCCATTTCTCCGGCCACTGCGCTCAGCGCCTCACCGCCGACGGTGGCCGACGCCCCCTTGATGATGTGCGCCTGGCGGATGGCGCCAGCGGCGTCGCCCGTGCGCAGGCAGTCCCTGAGCGCCTCGATCTGCCGTGGGGTGTCCTCCAGGAAGCCATCCACCACCGTGCGCGCCAGGACCTCGTCGCCGATCAGACGAGCTAGCAGACCGGCCCGGTCGAACACTGGGGCTTCGGTCGAGGTCTGGTGGGAGCCCGCCACGGGCTCATCCGGCGCGCGCGCCGGCAGTCCCGCGTAGTCCCGCGGGAGCCAACGATCGAGGGCCTCGGCCAGAGCGATGGGGGAGATCGGCTTGGTGACGTAGTCGTCCATCCCGGCTTCCAGGCACCGTTCCCTGTCGCCCTGCATGGCGTGGGCGGTCATCGCGACGATGGGGACTTGGTGGTTGAGGACGGCGGACTCGGGATCGCGGATCCGGCGAGTCGCCTCGAGGCCGTCCATCTCGGGCATCTGGACGTCCATGAGCACGAGGTCGTATGGGAGCGTCTCCAGCGACCTGATGGCCTCAACCCCGTCGCCCACGGCGTCCGCGCGGAGCCCCAGCTTCTTCAGGAGCCCGATGGCGACCTGCTGGTTCGTGATGTTGTCCTCGGCAAGGAGGATGCGGACCGCGCCGCGACGCATCTCGCGGACCACGTGGCGCGTGACGATCCGCTGTTTGGCGTGGCTGACCGTCGACCGGGCCAACACGGCAGACAGGCTGTCAAAGAGGTCCGACTGTCGAGCCGGCTTGACCAGATAGGCTGAGAACCCGATCTCCTCCATCTCCCGCGCGTCACCCCGCTGCCCGACGGAGGTCATGAGCACGAGGCGAGTGTGCTTGAGGCTCTCGTCTGCCTTGATCGCCCGGGCAACGTCCGCCCCGTCCATGTCGGGCATCTGCATGTCGAGGATGGCCGCCACGAAGGGGTCGCCCGCATCCGAGGCGCGCCGCAGGGCCAGGAGCGAGGACGGCCCGTCGGTGGCCTCCTCGGGCCGCCCGCCCCATGCTCTGAGCTGGGTCGACAGGACCTCCCGGTTCGTGGCGTTGTCGTCCACCACCAGGATGTGGGTCCCTTGGATCTCGTCGTTGGACACGACGATGCGCTCGGGTTCGGCCTGCTTGCCGAGTTGCACCGTGAACGAGAACTCCGAGCCACGACCTTCTTCGCTCACCAGTGCGATCTCGCCGCCCATGAGCTCGACCAACCGCTTGGAGATCGCGAGACCAAGACCCGTGCCCCCATATCGTCGCGTCGTCGAGGCGTCGGCCTGGGTGAACTTCTCGAACAGGTGCTCGTGCTTGTCTGCCGCGATGCCGATGCCCGTGTCCTTGACCGAAAAGCGGACCACGGCGTCGGTGTCGGTCTCCGCTGCCAGGCCGGCTCGCACGGAGATCTCGCCCTGCTGGGTGAACTTCAAGGCATTGCCGGCCAGGTTGAGAAGCACCTGGCGCAAGCGACCCGGGTCGCCGCAGAGATGGGCCGGCACGTCGGGCGCGACAGCGCAGATGAATTCCAGACCCTTGGCTTGGGCACGCACGGCGGGCAAGGCTGCGAAGTCATCGAGCAGGGCCCGCAGGTCGAAATCCACCATCTCCAACTCGACGCTGCCCGCCTCGATCTTCGAGAAGTCGAGGATGTCGTTGAGGATCTCCAGCAGCGATTCGCCACTTGACCGCACGGCCTCGGCGTAGCGGCGCTGGTCGTCGTCGAGCTTCGTGTCGAGCAGCAGGCCGATCATGCCGATGACGCCATTCATCGGCGTCCGGATCTCGTGGCTCATGTTGGCCAGGAATTCGCTCTTGGCGGAGTTCGCCAACTCTGCCTGCTGGGTCTTCTCGATCGCTTCTGCGATGGCCACCTCAAGACGCTGGTGGGTGTCTGCCAACGCCGCATCGGCCAGCTTGCGGGCCGTGATATCCCTGGATATGCCGAATGTGCCGAGGACAGTCCCTTCCGGATCGAGCCGCGGCAACTTGGTCGTCGACGCCCAGGTCACGTGGCCGTCGGGCCAGGTCTCCTTCTCCTCCTTGCCGATGACGGGCTTGCCGGATCTGATGATCTCCCGCTCATCTTCGAGGGCCCGCAGCGCATGCTCAGCCCCGAAGTAGTCGGTGTCCGCCTTGCCGACTGCCTGGGCTGGATCATCCAGACCGAACGACCGCGCCAACGCAGTGCTGATCATCGTGAACCGGCTCTCGGGATCTTTGAAGTAGACGTGGTCGGGAACGGTGTCCATGAGCGCAACCAGCTTGGCCTGCTGCTCGACCAGCACCCGCTCGGCTTCTTTGCGCTCGGTGATGTCGAAGAGCACGCCGTCGATCCAGGTCACCCTGTCGGTCCCGTCGCGCGCGGGCCGTCCGCGATCGTGGATCCAGCGGGTCGTCCCGTCCGCGTGAAGGATTCGGTACTCCAGCTCGAAGGGCTGCCCGGTGGACACCGCGTCTCCGATCGCCGAGGAGAATGTCGGCAGGTCGTCGGACGCCGGCAGCAGGGCGGCCAGGCCACCGGGCCGGATCAGATCATCCGCCCGACGTCCCGCGATCGAGTCGACGCCGTCGGTGACATACGCGAAGTGCCAGGGCTGCTCCGGCGCGCGGCGGTACACGGCCCCGGGGATGCTCTCGAGGAGCGTCTCAAAAGGTGTCTCGTGCTCGGGCCGCCTCACGGCGTCCGCTCAGTCGAGGTCAGAGACAGTCCCGCGCGCGCAACGTGCCGGAAGGCCGATCCCGAAGACCGGGTCGGGTGTCGCGGTACCCTCACGTCTTCCACCTCAACCTTCATAGCCGCCATCCGGAATCCCATCGCTGCATGCTGCGCCGGACGACAACGCGTTGGATCGTCAGTATGGAAGACTCGAGCGTGGCGCGGATGATCCCGATCAGATCGCACTTTCCTCGCGTCCCCCCGCTGGTGGCTTCGCCGCCCCCGGGTACAGCTGTTCGGACATGGGCGTGAACGGTCGACGGCTGAAGATCGCCTCGACCGGGAGGCCGAAGTATTCGGCTGCTCGGAGCGCGAGATCGAGGCTCGGGTTGTACTCGTTCCGCTCGAGATAGCCGATCGTCTGATAGTTCACGACCACCGCGTCGGCGAGATCCTGGCGCGACAGGCCTCGCTCGGCGCGAAGCACCGCCAAGCGGCTGTGAAGCGCCGGCTCGATGCGTTCTGATGGACGCGCCATCAGACGTCTGCCGGCGCGTCGGGCTCGATCCAGGCAAGAGACGCGGCGGGTAGGAGCGGCAGGAAGACCCCGACCGAGATCGCCGCCGCTGACGATCGTGGCGTCCAGCGTCACCGCCCGCTCGAAGACCAGGACGATGATCGCGACGGAGGCGACGACCAAGACGACCACGGCAGCGATGACCTCGTAGCTCAGGATCCACGCACGATCGCGTAAGACATACAGCAGTCCGTCACACGGGGGCGGCTGGACGCTGGCCCCGGCTCCTGGCCGCCGCTCGGCGACGCAACTGGAGAACGGGACGCAGCGAGAGCCGTGCGCGTCCTCGGATGCACCGCTCAGCGGTCGAATCAGCGGCAGGAACTGGATGCGGGCCGTCGCCCGTCATCGTTTGCGCCGGCGGGCGGCGGATCGACGAAGCTCGTCCTCCAGTTGCGTCGGGTGGCGGCGGTCAGCCGTTATCGCGCCGCAACTGGACCGACCCGTTCGAAACCCAGACGTCGCGCTGGTACTCTCCCTCTGATGCCAGGAACCACCGACCGCTTCGAGAGATTCCAAGCCCTCCATCGAACGGGCTGCTTCGTCATCCCGAACCCGTGGGACGTCGGCAGTGCGCGCTTGCTGGCGGGTCTCGGCTTCACCGCGCTGGCGACCACGAGTTCCGGCTTCGCGTGGACGGTGGGCAAGCCCGACAACGGAGTGACGCTCGACGAGGCGCTCGCCCACCTGCGGGCGGTCGCCGGATCGGTCGATATCCCGGTCAACGCCGATTTCGAGGGTGGGTTCGCGGTGGAACCCGACGGTGTCGCGGCGAACGTCGCGCGCGCCGTCGAGACCGGCATCGCCGGGCTGTCGATCGAGGACTCGAGCGGCGATCCGACGGAACCGCTGTTCGACTTCGACCTGTCGGTCGCCAGGATCCGCGCCGCGAGATCGGCGATCGACGAGCACGGTGGTCGGGTGCTGCTCACGGGTCGATCGGAGGGGTTCGTGGTCGGTCGGCCCGACCTCGCCGACACGATCCGCCGGCTGCGCGCCTATGCCGAGGCCGGCGCCGACTGCCTGTACGCACCGCGCCTCGGTACCCTCGAGGAGATCGCGGCGGTCGTCCGGGCCGTCGCTCCGAAGCCGGTCAACGTCCTCGTCGGCAGCGACTTCACGACCGTCGCGGCCCTGGCGGACCTGGGTGTCCGGCGGATCAGCGTGGGTGGGGGACTCGCCCGGGTAGCCTGGGGCGCGTTCCTGCAGGCCGCTACGGAGATCGCCGAGCAGGGCACGTTCACGGGGCTCAGCCGGGGGATCCCGTTCGCGGAGATCGACGGAGCCTTCGCGGGGGTCGGCGACCCCGAGGCTTGACGCCGGTCGCGTCAGTCGCGCCCGCCGGAGACGTCGTGCCGCCGCCGGCCTCGCGCCGCGCTATCTGGAGGTCCCACTCGAGGACGCCATCGTCGCCCCGTTCCGGTCCGCGATCCGTCGCCTGCTCGAAGCCCATGAACCGTATCCGGCCTTCGTGCTCGATCGCTGGTGGCATGTCGTGGATGCCGATGCGACGGCCCGCCGCCTGTTCCCGGAGGCCGGCGACGCGGCCGTCAACGCGATCGATGCGTTCCTGGCGCCCGGCGGCCTTCGGGAGATCGTCGTCAACTTCCCGGGGGTGACATCGATGTACCTCCGACGATTGCAGGCCGCGGTCGCGGAGGGCTCGGACGAACGACTCCAGGCGATCCTGGCACGGGCCCGGGCTCACCTGGCCGATGTGCCGCTCGTGGTGCCCGACGACGCGAGCGACCTCGTCATCTGTCCGAAACTCCGGTTCGGTGACGAGGTCGTGGGGACGGTCACGATGGTCGCCCGCTTCGGGGCGACACGAGCAGTGACCCTGGACGAGCTGCGCGTCGAGCTGATCTTCCCGGCCGACCGTGCCGCGGAAGCGTATTTCCGTCGCGCAGACTCCTGAGGACCCCACGGTACTTCCTGCGATGCCTGCGGCGGACGGTTGGCAGGCGCCCGACCACGCGTCCTGACGGTACGGTGACGACATGCACCGAAAGCCTGCATCGTCGGCTCGTGCTGTCGCCCTCGCCGCGGTCAACACGCGCGACGCCGCGACGGCTGGTGCCACCGCGCCCGCGGATCCGCGGACGGTGTCCCGGCATGAGGCGCGCACCCTGGAATCCGTTCTGGCCGATGTCCAGCAATTCGCCCACGTGGGGAACTGGGATTGGGATCTCCGGACCGACATCGTTGCCGCGTCCGATGAGTATTTCCGGATCTTCGGGGTGGAACGGGGGTCGAGCGAGACCACCAACGACCTCCTGCTGACGTTCGTGCATCCCCTCGATCAAGCCCTGGTGGAGGAGGCCATCCGCCAGGCGCTGGAGGAAGGAGTCCCGTACCGATCGCGCTACCGGATCATCCGCCCGGACGGCGCGGCGCGGGTCATCCATGAGGAAGGCGAGACCCTGCGCGGTGCGGATGGCCGGCCGATGCGCATGATCGGGACGACCCAGGACATCACAGACCTCGTGGAGTCGGAGGAGCTGCTGCGCGACCGCGAGCGGGATCTGGCCGAGGCACAGCGCATCGGCGGGCTCGGCAGCTGGGAGCGGGACGTGGCGTCCGGCGCGTTGCGCTGGTCGGATGAGTCGTATCGGATCATGGGCGTGGCGCCGGGGACGTTCGCCGGGACCATCCAGGCATTCACGATGATGGTGCATCCGGAAGACCGGGCGAAGGCAGCTCAGAGCGCCGCAGACCTCACCGCTTGCGACCCCGCCCCGGTCGACTACCGGATCATCCGGCCCGACGGCAGCGTGCGCTTCCTCCACGAGGAATCGGAGGTGATCCGCGACCGGGACGGAGCGCCGATCCGGTTGATCGGGACCACCCAGGACATCACCGACCGGGTCAACGCGGGATCGCAGCAGACCCGCTTCGCCCGCCTGCTGGACGAACTGACCAGCGAGATCTACGTCTTCGACGCGGACACCTTGCGATTCGCGGAGGTCAACGCGGGCGCCCTGCGGAATACCGGCTACACGATGGATGAGCTGCGCCAGATCACACCCCTGGATCTCAAACCAGCCCACACGTCGGCTACATTTGACGCGCTGGTCGCCCCGCTCCGAGACCGGTCGCGCGATCACGTCGCCTTCGACACCGTCCACCGACGCAAGGACGGAACCAGCTATCCGGTCGGGGTGCGCATCCACTACCTGGACGCCGAGACGCCCGCCGTCTTCGTGGCGATCATCCAGGACATCACCGAGCGCGTCGCGGCGGAGGCGGAGCGGACCCGCCTCGCGGCGGCCGTGGGGCAGACCGCCGACGCGGTGATGGTCACCGATCGCGACGGCAGGATCACCTATGTGAATCCCTCGTTCGAGCGCCTGTTCGGCTACCGCGCGGTCGAGCTCCTGGGTCAGGATCCGCGGATCCTCAAGAGCGGCCGACACGAGGCGGAGCACTTCGCTGGACTCTGGGCGACGATCCAGGCGGGCCGGACCTGGTCCGGATCATTCATGAACCGCCGCAAGGACGGCGCCCTCGTGGAGACGGAGTCCGTCGTCTCGCCCATCCGCGATGGCGATGGCGAGATCGTCAGCTTCGTCCAGACCGACCGCGACGTCACCCACGAGCGAGCCCTGGAGACAGCGCTCGCGCACGACGCGCGCGAGCGCGAGACGATCCAGGCGGCCCTGGAGCTCATGGATCCCGACGCGGAACCCGAAGTGATCGTCGACGCCGCCTGTGGCCAGATCCTGCGCCTCACGGGAGTGGATTTCGGCCTGGGCCGTCGGCTTCGTCGGCGAGCGGGGGCGAGTCCTTGCGGAGGCCGGGCGCCTGGCACAGGTCTTCCGGGTGGGCGAGCTCATCCCGGACACCCGCGCGCGGTACCTCATGGAACGGGCCGCACGCGGACCCTGGTCGGAAACCTGGCAGGCCCGGCCTGAGGACGGCGCGTACGGGGAGGCGATCACCGCCAGCGGTCTCCATACGGCGGTCTATGCCCCCCTGAAGGGCGCTCGCGGGGTCGTCGGAGTGATCGGCTTCGGCGCGCATGACGATGCCGACGCGGATCGGATCGTGGAGCGCCTGCCCGCCCTGGCGACGTTCGGCTCCATCGTGGGAGCGCTCGTGGCACCCAAGATGGAGGCCCGTTCCCGGGCCGGCGACGCGCGGGAAACGATCCAGCAGATCATCGAGACCCGGGCGTTCACCCCGTACTTCCAGCCGATCGCCGACCTGCGGACCGGTTCCGTCATCGCCTTCGAGGCGCTCAGCCAATTCGCGGACGGGACCGGACCCGACGTCGTGTTCGCGTCGGCCGCGCACGCCGGGTATGGCATCGAGCTCGAGACGGCGACGCTCACGGCGGCGCTGGCGGCGGCCAGTGCGCTTCCGGCCGGGGCCCATCTCAGCCTGAACGTGTCGCCGGAGTTGATCGCGTCGGGGGCGCTGCGAGCTCTCCTGGCCGGATCCGAACGGACGATCGCGCTGGAGGTCACCGAGCACGTCGGGGTGGACGACTACGCGGCGCTTCGCCGGGAGCTGGACGCCCTGGGACCGGACCTGCGCCTGTCGGTCGACGACGCGGGGGCTGGGTACGCCAGCCTGCGCCACATCCTGGAACTCAACCCGGACTTCGTGAAGCTGGATATGGGACTCGTCCGCGGGATCGACACCGACCCCGCTCGGCAGGCGCTCATCGCCGGGATGACCTACTTCGCGGTCAAGCGCAAGGTCAGCCTCGTCGCCGAGGGCGTGGAGACGGAGGCCGAGCTGGACACGCTCCGCTCGCTCGGGATCCCGTTCGGGCAGGGCTACCTGTTCGGCCGACCGCAGGACGGCCGTGGGCCGGGCCCGTGGCCGGTGTCGATCGCCGCGGCCGCAGAACGGCGCCGAAGCCACCGCCCCGCCGAAGGTCGCTAGGGACCCTTCCAGACTGCGTCGCGGTCCAGCGCTCCCTCGCCCGTGGCCGGGGCGGACCTACGCGGCCGCGACCGGCACGACCTCGTCGCTCGGCCGGTCCTCCAGATGCGTCCGGGTCCGCGTCGCGAGGATGGATCCCGCCAGGACGAGCCCGAACCCGATCGTCATCCCGACCGTGAATGGCTCCTGGAGGACGAGCACGCCCAGGACCGCGGCGACGGCCGGGTTGATGAAGGTGATGACGGTGGCCCGGACCGGCCCGATCTCGGCGATCAGCGCCGAGAACACGACGAAGGCGATCGCCGTGCACACCACCCCGAGGATGAGGATCGCCGCGATGACCTCCGGGCTCGGCACGGCGGTCGGCCACTGGAGGGCCGCGATCGGCGTGTACACGGCGAAGACGAGCACCTGCGACACGGCCATCACCCCGACCGACGGCAGTCCGCCCAGGTTCCGCACGAGGATCACCGGACCCACCGCGTAGCCCACCGCCACGAAAGCGATCTCCACCAGGGCGACCGGGTCCGTGGTCCCGACGATGACCCCGACGATCGCGGCCACGCCAGCGACGCCGATGAGCAGCCCGATGACCCCGGCCCGTCCCACGTGATGGCGGCTCCCGGTGGCCACGGCGATGACCGTGCCGATCAGCGGCACGCCGGCGAGGAGCAGCGCGGCGAGCGAGCTCGTGACCTTCTGCTCCGCGGAACCCAGCAGCAGCCACGGGCCACCGATCTCGACCGCGGCGAACACGGCCAGCCAGCGCCATCGGGCGAGGATCACCCGCATGTCGGTCCTGGCCAGCGCGATCGGCAACAGGATGACCGTCGCGATCCCGGTCCGGGCGAAGACCAGCATGGCGGGCGAGATCTCCTCGACCGCGATCCGGATGAACAGGTAGGGGATGCCCCAGATGACGGACATCATGGCGAACAGGACGAGGGCGCGGCGGCTCACAGGTTGGCAGTCCCCTGGTCGCGGGCGTCAGGCCAGCCAGCGGCCCTCGCGCATGACGTCTCGCCCGCGTTGTTCACCGTACCCACGATAGGCCTGGATGCGGGTGGGGCGTAGCCGGAAGTAGCGCCACTCGCCCGGTTCCTGCGCGGGATCCCAGCCGACCGGCCTGACGGAAGTACCGGTCTGATACCGCCTGAAGGGGCGATCCTCCCCCGCGGTCAAGCGTCCGGGATGGCCTGGGCAGTGCCCGTCCTGGCCGCGCGCTCTGCCGCTTCAAGGACCCGCAGGACCTGGAGCGAATCGGCCGGATCCACCGGCGCTGGACCATCGTCCCGAATGGCAGCCTCAAGCAGCTCGTAGAACCGGACGTAGCGGCCCGGTTCCGTGGCGATCGGCGTCACCGATCCATCTCCCGAGTGGAGATGTCCCCACGCCCCCGGTGCATCCTCGCCGAATCCATCGGCACCCGGCCGCATCCCCCCGACCAACTGGCCCTCCTGGACGTCCAGGTCCTGTTTGAGGTACTCGCCTCCGAGCCCTCGGACGCGCAGACGAGGCCCCGCCTTGGACGCGACCCGGGACATCCACAATCGGGACCGGACGCCGCCGGCATGGTCCAGCGCGACGAAGACCGAGTCGTCGACCTGGCTGGTCGGGCGCCGCCGATCGCTCTGGGCCCAGACCCGCTGGACCGGCCCGAACAACAGCAGGCACTGATCGACCAGGTGCGCGCCCACGTCGCGGAGTGGGCCGCCGGCCTCAGCGGCCGACTCACGCCATTCGTCGGCGACCGGGACCCACTGCTCGAATCGCGACTCGAAGCTGTCGATCCCACCCAGTGCGCCATCGTCGACGAGCCGGCGAACGGTCAGGAAGTCACCGTCCCATCGCCGGTTCTGGAAGACGGTCAGCAGCCGGGCGCTGGCGGCCGCCAGCTCGATCAGGGCCGCTCCCTCCGGGACATGCATCGCCAGTGGCTTGTCGACCACCACGTGATGGCCGGCTGTCAGGGCGTCGCTGGCGATCCTGGCGTGGAGTCGGTTCGGCGTCGCCACGACGACGAGCTGGATGTCGGCGCGCCCAAGGATCTGGTCGACGCCGCCCACGACCCGGGCTCCCTGATGCTCTCGTTCGGCCTGGGCTGAGCGCCTCGGGTCCGAGGTCGCGATGGCACGGAGCTCCAGCCCGTCCACGGCCTCGATGAACGGGGCGTGGAAGAACCGCCCGGCGAGGCCATAGCCGACCAGGCCGACGCCGAATGGAACTCGTTCACCCACGGTGCGACCCCTCCAAGCCGTCGCGAAGTTGACGCTCTTCGCGAGCCCATGCTAGCGTCGATGCAACCGAATGCACTGGCGCCGATCGGCGAGTCATGGAAGGCGAGGAGGCGGATCGTGGAACTCGGCCTCTACACGGACTCGGTCAGGCACCACACGTTCGAGGCGGCCTTGGATCTGGCCGCCGAGGTCGGGGCGACCGGGATCGAGATCGCCACCGGCGGCCAGTCGTCTGCCCCGCACCTCCGGATCGAGGCGTTGCTGGGCGACGCCGCGCGGCGCGCCACGTTCGTCCGGGCGTTCACCGATCGAGGACTGCGTATCGCCGCCCTCAATTGCTCCGCCTGGCCGATGCATCCGATCCGTGGAGACGACCACGTCGCGCTGATCCGATCCACGTTCCGACTGGCGGCCGAACTCGGCGTCACCAAGGTCGTCTCGATGTCCGGCAACCCCGGCGATGGCCGTGGGGCCACGACCGTGAACTTCACCTGGTACCCCTGGCCGTCCGACGCGACGGACCTGCTGGACCGGCAGTGGGAGCAGGCGCTCGAGCTGTGGCGCAGTCTGGCCGACGACGCCAGCGCCAACGGCATCGAACGGATCGCGCTCGAACTGCATCCGCTGCACCTGGTCTACAACGTGCCGACCCTGCGCCGCATGCGCGACGCGATCGGACCGATCATCGGCGCCAACATGGACCCGTCGCACCTGTTCTGGCAGGGGATGGATCCGTTGGCGGCCATTCGAGCCCTGGGCCCAGCCGTCTATCACGTGCACCTCAAGGACACCGAGGTGATCGCGGACCAGGTCGCGCTCGCCGGGGTGCTGGATTCGCGAACGTTCGCGGACCCGGCCGACCGCGCGTGGGTGTTCCGCACGGTCGGGAGCATCCATGGATCGGAGTTCTGGTCGGCCTTCATCGCGGCCCTGCGCGAGGCCGGGTACGACGACGCGCTGGCCATCGAGAACGAGGACGCCGGCGTGACGCCGGAGGAAGGCGTTCGACTGGGCGCCGCGTTCATGGGTCCGCTGCTGGCTGGCTGACCGGCGGCTCGGACCGGTCGACGCTCGCCTGCGACTTGGACCCGGCCGGCAGGACGACCGGAGTCCGGCTCCCGGTCGCCGCCGACGCATAGAGCGCATCGATCACGGCGTTGACCCGGACACCGTCGTCGAAGTCGGCCCGACCACGGCGGCCCTCGGTGATCGCGCTGACGTACTCGTTCCACATGGCGCATTCCTGGCCGAGCCAGCCGAGACCGGTGCCGTCCGCCCCCGCGATCAGCAACTCCGCGGCGCCGGGGTGGGCCGGGTTGACCATGACCCGTCGATAGCCGAACGTCGCCGGGGCGCCCGGCAGGCAAACGCGGAATTCATCGGGACGCTCCAGGTCCCAGTCCGCCGAACCGAGCGACCCGAAGACCTCGAGTTGGAGCGAGACGCGCTTCCCGACCGCGACCCGGCTCGTCTCCAGGACTCCATAGGCTCCGCCGGCATACGTGACGAGAGCAGCGGCCGCGTCCTCCACGTCCACGGTGCCCATCGCTCGCCGGTCCACTCCCTCGAGCGAACCGCCGGAGTTCCCGATCGCATCCGAGGCGGGCAGCGGCCGCTCCGTGATGAACGTCGTGGTGAGTGCCTGCACCGACTCGATCTCGCCGATCAGGAAGCGGCCGCAGTCGACGAGGTGGTAGCCCGTGTCGATCGCCAGCCCACCGCCGGACAGCGCCCGCTGGAACCGCCACAGGAACGGGACGTCCGGGTCGGCGCCGTAGTCGAGCAGGAACGACCCGCGCATGCTGCGGATCTCGCCCAGGTCACCTCGAACGATCAGGTCCCGGATCGCCCGAACGGCGGACGACCACCGGTACCCGAGGCCGAGTCCGTGGAAGACACCGGCCGCGCGACAGGCGGCCAGCAGCTCCGCGGCGACCATCGCGTTCTCGGCCAGGGGCTTCTCGCAGACGATGTGCTTGCCCGCGGCGGCGGCGGCGAGGACGACAGCTCGATTCATCACCGGTGGCAGGCACGCGACGACGACATCCACATCGTCCGCGGTCACGAGGGCGCGCCAGTCCGTTCCCGTGCGTTCGTACCCATAGCGGTCGGCCAGATCCACCGCCAGGGACGCGTTGACGTCCGCGACCGCGACCAGGCGGACCCGCGCTGGAAGCTGTGGGTAGAGGGGCCCGATCAGGGACAGGGCGGCACTGTGCGCTCGCGCCATGGTCCCGGCTCCGACCATGCCGATCCGCAACTCGGGGAGCTGCCGCCGCAGGCTCATGCGCCGCGCACCGGGGCGGTCAGTGACCCACTCATCGCGCTCAGTCGCTCGAGCGTCTCGTCGTCGAGCGGGGACGGCAGGTCCACGATGGCTTCCTCCGCACCGGCCGATCGCCAGGCGCGAAGCTGGCCGGCCACGGCCGCCTCGGTATCGGCGAGCGGCGAGCTCGCTGCCCAGGCTCGCGCCTGGACCGGTTCGCCACCCTGCGCCGTGAGGATGGCCGTCAGCGCCTCCACCGCCCCGGCGCGCGTGTCCCGGATGCAGATCGGCGGGACCCCCACGGTTCGCCTGATCGCGTCCGGATCCCGGGAGATCTCCGCGCAGTGGGCGTCGAGGACCGCGCACTTGCGAGCAAAGGTCTGCGGGTCACCTTCGCCGTTCCAGATGTCGGCGTCACGAGCCACGATGCGCAGGGTCCGGCGCTCTCCGCTGCCGCCGATGAGCAGCGGCATCCGGGCCTGGAGTGCCGGCGGGTCGTTGCGCATCTGTTCCGCAGTCACCCAGTCGCCCGCCAGCGTGACGGGTTCGCCATCCAGGAGTCCATGCGCCACCCGGGCCGCCTCGTCCAGGCGACTGATCCGGTCGCCCAGGCCCAGGACCGGATACCCGAAGGCGCGATGCTCGGGTTCATGCCACCCAGCCCCGAGCCCGAGCATGAACCGGCCGCCACTGGCGTGGTCCAGGGCGGTGGCCATCTTCACGGTCAGCCCGATGTTCCGGTAGCCGGCCCCGCTCACCAGCATGCCGAGCGGGATGGTCCTGGTGACGCTGGCGAAGCCCGCCAGGGTCATCCATCCCTCGAAGACCGGGCCGGCAGTGCCGACGAGCGGGCCGTCGCCGTCGCCCAGGATCGGCATGAAGTGGTCGTTCGCAAACAGGCTGGCGAACCCGAGTGCCTCGATCCGCTGTGCGGTCGCCATCAGCTGGGCCCAGGTCGCGGCCTGGCCCCAGACCTGGAATCCGAGCCGGATCGGCTCGTCCGGGCCACTCCGTCGCCCGAGGAGGCCTGTTGCTGCGGTGCCCGTCATCGGTCCTGCTGGACCTCGACAGGTCGACCTTCGCGCATGGACCGATCGGCCGCCAGCGCGATCCGGAAAGCGGCTCGCGCCTCCGCTCCACCGACCGACACCGGCCGATCCTCGAGGATGGCATCGACGAAGCCGCGGACCTGGGCCGTGAGCCCTCGGGCGAAGCGAGGGATGGCCGCGTCCAGTGCATCCACCGCGATCGCGTCGACGACCGCTCCGCCGCTCGATGCCCCCTGGGTCAGCGACAGCAGCCCGACCCAGACCGAGCCCTCGGTGGCCAACACCTCCGTCCGGACGTCCTCGCCGTAGGTGGTGTTCCTGGCCAGTTCCACCGAGCCGGTCGCGCCGTTGGCGAAGCGGAGGTTGACCACGGCGCTATCGACGTCGTCGACGCCAGCGAGGTACGGGTGGGCGTAGGTCGAGCCGTAAACATGCACTTCCACGACCTCGTCGGCCATCAGCCAGCGCGCAAGGTCGAACTCGTGGATGCCCATATCCACCATGATCCCGCCGCTCACCTTCGGGTCGGCGAATGCCAGCGGCGGGGGTTCGGGATCGAACTGGAGCGACTTGAACAGCATCGGACGCCCGTACTCCCCCGAGGCGAGGCGGGCCTTCGCCCGTACGTAGTCCGGTTCCCAGCGGCGCATGAATCCGACCTGCAGCCGAACGCCCGCCTGATCGGCGGCCGCGATGGCGGCGTCCGTATCCTCAAGGGTCAGGGCGATCGGTTTCTCGCACAGGATGTCCACCCCGGCGTCCGCGGCCAGCCGGATCGCCTCCAGGTGGTAGCTCGATGAGGTAGCGATCAGGACGGCGTCGAGACCCGGGGCCTCCAGCAGCGGCGCCAGCGACGCGTAGACCGGCGGGCCACCAACCTCGTCGGCCAGCCGCCGGGCAGCCTCGACATCGACGTCGGCGATCCCGATCAGCCTGGCCCGCGGCACGCCGGAGCTGATCAGACGGGCGTGGTTCGAGCCCATGCGGCCGGCGCCGACGAGGCCGATCCCAACGGTCCGGTTCATGGCGGTGTGGTCCTCATGGGATGTGGAAGGACGTGAGAACTCACGCGTCGGATCCTGCGGTCAGGACGTCGTCGGCCATCGGCCAGGCGTCCAGGTAGTGACGGATCCGGTCGAGCATGAAGCGCGACGAGTCGACGGCCCGTTCCTCCCAGGCGAAGACACAGCTCGTGAGGATGCCGTCGAATCGAACGCGGCCGAGGGCGGCGAAGCAGGCGTCCCAGTCCACCTCGCCCTGGCCGATGTCCAGGTGCTGGTGGACGCGGGCGGTCGACCCCGGTGGGTTGACGATGTAGCGCAGGCCGGACGACGCCGTGTGATCGAACACGTCCGCGACATGGACCTGGGCAAGGACCGGGGCGGCGTATTCGATCATCGCCGCGATGTCCGTTCCCAGGTGGTAGGTGTGGGGCGCGCAGTAGAGGTAGCCGACCGATGGTGAATCGATCCCGCGCACGAGATCCACGGCCGCGTCGTTCCGCTCCACGAAGTCATCCGGGTGGGCCTCCAGATTCAGCTTGATCCCCTCGCGTTCGAAGATCGGGAGGAGCACCTCCATCGAACGCCAGAACTGGCTCTCGCTCTTCGCCGCGGCCTCGGGCCGGCCGTTGAACTCCGAGTTCATGACCGATACACCCAGCTCCACCGTCAGCTGGATGGCCCGCTTCCAGTAGCGGACCGCTGCCTGGCGTTCCTCCTCGTCCGGGCTCGACCAGCGGTACAGCGGCAGGACGGACGACACCGCCATGCCGGTCTCGCGCAGGGCGGTCCGGAACTCGACGACTCGATCCCGATCGGCCCGAGGGTGGACGAAGAACGGGATGAAGTCCGTGCGGGGAGACAGTTCGATGGCGTCGTAGCCGATGTCCGCCGCGATACGGCAGACCTCGCCGAACGGCAAGGTCCGCAACATGTAGGGGTCCAGCGCGATCTTCAACGTGGTGCTCCTCCCGTCGCGGCCGCTTCGACCCGGTGTCGCAGCATGGTCGCACTCTCGGCGATCAGGTCCCGCATCCGTTGTCGGTCTCCCGGCCGCACGATGGCGGCCATCGTGTCGATCCAGCGCAGGGTCCCATCGATGACCTCCAGGATGGACATCGCGTCCATGACCCGCAGCAACGGACGGTCCCGCACCTCGACGTAGACCGGGGAGGTGTGTGAGGCCATGCTCGTCCTGAACGCCGAATGGATCTCGTGATCGCTCCGGGAGCGTGCCGCGATCCATGCGCCGGAGCGGACCTCGATCGGGGTC
The DNA here is from genome assembly GCA_963704935.1 of uncultured Chloroflexia bacterium. Taxonomy (GTDB): domain Bacteria; phylum Chloroflexota; class Limnocylindria; order Limnocylindrales; family CSP1-4; genus SPCO01. The sequence continues at coordinate 1,120,026 of CAVPIF010000003.1, read as the reverse complement.
TCCAGCGCGAGGTCCGCCGTCGGCGCCGCCGACTCCCTTGTGGCCACGACCTCGCCGTTCAGCACGATCTCGACCGCGTTGATGACGGGCTGGGCCGCGCGCACCCGCACGCGCGCCTCAAGCCGCGCCCCGCCGGTCGGGAGCGCCAGGACGTCGCCAGGGCTGCGCCCGTCGAGGAGCAGCTCGATGATCGGCCCGGAGGTGGCGAACGTCCGTCCGGCGCGGACGGCTTCGGACCACGCCTGGAATGAGGGCGCCCGGTCCGGATCCAGGCGGGCATAGGTCCGCACGGCCCCGATCGGGACCTCCGCCGACATCTTGTCCGTGCCCCCGAGGACCGGCAGTCGGTAGCCGCAGTTGAGGAAGCGGTACCACTCGAGGATCGATGGGTTGTCCAGGCCGGGCGCGAAGCACTGCATCTCCACCCCGTCGATGCGACCGGTGACGATGTCCGTGGCGATCTCTGCGTAGGGCAGCGGGAAGTGTGCCGCCACGACGAGCCCGCCCTCCGCGTGACAGCGATCCGCCCAATCCGCCATCAGTTCGGTGACGGGGTCGCCGATCCGGCCTTCCGGCCCGCCGCCGGCGGACATCGGCAGGACCGGGCGGCGAGCGCCGAGCAGGCCGACGTGCCCAAGCATGTTCTGGCGGTTCTCGGTCCCGAGGATGACCGCATGCTTGCCGCTCGGATCCACCATGGAACCCCACGGCAGGTCATTGACGCTCGTGGACTGGTCGCCCCACTGGGTCGCGAGCACGTGCACGAACCCGACGTCCTCCGCGGCGGCCTGCATCAGCGCGGTCGACGGGGCGAGGAAGTGGACATGCGGATCAGCCGTCGTCCAGCCCTCGGCGCGGATGTCGATCGCGCGCTCCAGGGCGATCGCAAGGTGGCTCGTGGTCTGGTCCACATCCAGGCTCATCCGCACCGGCCGGTGGTCGAAGCCCTTGACCACCTCGAGCATCGTCGCCCCCTGCGGCAGGTCGACCTCGAAGCTGCCCGGAACGTAGGCGTACGCGTCACCGCCCAACATCACGTCCGTGCCCATGTCCTCGAACAGGCCCGGATTGACCTCGTCGCGGTGCCCGATCGGCGGCAGATAGCGTCCATCGGCTGCGACGAATTGGACTCGCGCGGGCGTCGGCTCGCGGTCCTCCGCGGTGGTCACGCTGACACGGACCCGGATGTCCGCCGGTGTCAGCGCCGAGACGGTGAGGCCGTCCGGGAGTTCGGTCGTCGGGCCGGCCAGCTGCGCTGCGCTGACGACCTGATCGCCGAATTGCATCGTGGCATCCGGTGCCAGCGCGACATCGAGGACGACTGCCCCAGGATCCGTCATCCCGCTGACGGGTCCGCTCCGCTGAGCCGGCCGACCCCAGCCGATCGGCCGCGCGGAAACGCCTGGCGTCGGATCCGGCAGCCGCTGGGTCCGGATCGCGATCCCCAGGTCCACCTCCGGCAGGAGGTCACCGGACCCATGGACCAGGAGTTGCCGCCGAGGCTCGAGGACGAGCGGGTCCGCGGATCCCTCGAACAGGGTGAGCCCGGCGACGACGATGTCGGACCCGGGTCGACCACCTCCGACGGGTACGAGGCGCAAGCTGCGGAGATCCGCGCCGCAGGTCAGTGGGATGGCGTGCAGCCACAGGGTGATGTCGTCGTCCTGGGTCGGGAAGTGGTCGGCGATCCCCGTCAGGTCCGGGCCCCACGCGCCCGGGAGCATCGTCAACGGGCCGGCATGACCGGCCGCGGCGTAGCGTCCTGGTGCCTGGCGCGCGTGTGGTCCGCGCCAATCCAGCACCGCGTCCGCCAGGTGGCCGACGGCCGCGAACGGCGCGTATCCCCAGCCGGTGATCCCATCGCTGACCTCGAACCGACGGCGGATGTCGACCGCCAGGGTCCGTCCGTCAGCGGCGTTCACTTCGTAGCGTGCGAGGATCTCCCCGATCCCGAGGACCCAGCCCACTGGGCGGCCGGGCGGCCGCTCGCCGTCATCGGCCCGCCAGCTATCGGCGAAGTGGGCCACGACCAGGTGGCTGGCAGGTCCCGCTCCGCGCAGGTCGATCGAGAACTCACGGTCCAGCAGGAGCCAGCGGGCGCCGGCCATGCGGTCCCCGAGGAGGAAGGGGAGACCGCGGAACACCTGGTCGCCGTCGGGCGCGCGTTCGAGCGCCTGCCCGACGCGCGGGTGGAACCGATCGGCGACGTCCGCATCGGAGGCATTCCAGTGGACTGCGAGATCGATCGGTCTTGCCAGTCGCGTCGCCGGGACCGCGGATCTGTTCACCCGTGCGCCCTCCGATGTGTTGACGTGCGCGGTTCCTCGATGCTACCTTCCTGCAATCGGTTGCGCAAGTCGACGTTCTGACCTGCCGACGTGCTGGCCCCGGTGATCCACGAGGCCCTGGCCGGCCAGGACGGTCTCGGTGAAACTGGAGGAACGCGATGACGTCCGTTCGACTGACGACCGGTCAGGCCCTCGTCAGGTTCATGGCCAGACAGTTCGCGGAGCGCGACGGCCACGAGCAGCGATTCATCGCGGGCGTGTGGGGGATCTTCGGCCACGGGAATGTGGCTGGCCTCGGCCAGGCGCTCGAGGAGCTTGGTGACAGCGAGCAGATGCCGTACTACCGGCCTCAGAACGAGCAGGGCCAGGTCCACATCGCGACGGCCTTCGCACGACATCGGAACCGCCTGCAGGCCTTCGCCTGCACCTCGTCGATCGGCCCGGGGGCGACCAACATGATCACCGGCGCGGCCACGGCGACCGTCAACCGGATCCCCGTGCTCCTCCTGCCGAGCGACTACTTCGCCGGCCGGTCCACCGACCCCGTCCTGCAACAGATCGAGCATCCGGTCGAGCACGACGTCAGCGCCAGCGACGCGTTTCGCCCGGTCTCCAGGTTCTTCGACCGGATCTCGCGACCCGAGCAGCTGCTCGCCAGCCTGCCGGAGGCCTTCCGGGTGCTGACCGACCCCGCCGAGACCGGCGCGGTCACCCTGTCGCTCCCCGAGGACGTCCAGTCCGAAGCCATCGACTGGCCGGAGCCGTTCTTCGATCGACGCATCTGGCGCGTCAGGCGGCCCGTGCCCGAGCCCGCGGTCATCGCGGACGTCGCCCTGCTCGTGCGCCAGAGCGAGACGCCCGTGATCGTGACCGGCGGCGGGACGATCTACTCGGAGGCGACCGGGGAGCTGGCCGCGTTCGCCACGCGATTCGGGATCCCGGTCATGGAGACGCAGGCCGGCAAGGGGGCCCTGGCGTGGGACCACCCGATGAACGCCGGTCCCGTCGGGGCCAACGGCGGCCTGGCCGCGAACCGGCTGGCTCAGGCTGCCGACCTCATCCTCTGCGTGGGGACGAGGATGGGTGATTTCGTGACCTCATCCCGGACCGCGTTCCAGCACCCCGACGCCCGGTTCGTCGGCATCAACGTCGCCCCGTTCGATGCATACAAACTGCGGGCGACACCGCTCGTCGCGGATGCGCGTGCGGCGCTCCTGGCCTTGACGGCCGCGCTCGAGACCGCCGGTCATCCCGGCACATCGGACGCCTATCGGGTACGGGTCGGCGAGCTGAAGGCGGACTGGGACGACGCGGTCACCCGCCTGCGCACGCCGGACCAGGTCGCGGGGGCGCTGGGTCAGGCCGAGGTCATCGGACTCGTCAACGATGCGTCCGGCGGGACCGCCACCGTCATCTGCGCGGCGGGCAGCCTGCCCGGCGATCTGCTCAAGCTCTGGCGAGCGGAGGACCCCAAGGCCTACCACGTCGAGTACGGCAACTCGTGCATGGGCTACGAAGTCGCAGCCGGCCTTGGCGTGGCGCTGGCGGAACCGGGGCGGCGGGTCGTGGTGATGGTCGGCGATGGCTCGTACCTGATGTTGAACTCGGAGATCGTCACGGCGGTCGCCGAGGGGCTCAAGTTCACGATCGTCGTGCTCGACAACCACGGGTTCGGGTGCATCACCGGCCTGGCTCGATCCGTTGGTGTCCCGGACTTCGGGAACGATCTGCGGTACCGGGACCGGACCAGCAACCGACTGACGGGGCCGTATGTCCCGGTCGACTTCCGGCTGCACGCGGAGGCGATGGGTGCCCTGGCCATCTCGGCCACGTCCGCGAGCGAGCTGCGGGCGGCCCTCGTCCAGGCCGACCAGGCGGATCGCGTGTCCGTGATCGTCGTCCCCATCGACCCGGAGCTGCGCACGCCCGGCTTCGAGGGATGGTGGGAAGTCCCCGCCGCGGAGGTCAGCGGGCAGGCCGGTGTCCAGGCGGCGCGAGACGCCTACGAGACGGCGCGCGCGCAGCAGCGACGCGGGTGACCTCCCCGGTGCCCGAGTCGCCGTACCGCGGGCTCGACGCCACGGCGCGCCTCGGGCGGTGGCTCGTCATGCGGACCGTGTCCCACAGTGGCGCCGGCCACATCGGCGGTCCGCTATCGGCGATGGACCTCCTCGTGGCGCTCTATTTCGAGCTGCTCGACGTCCGTCCGGAGGAGCCGGACTGGCCGGGCCGAGACCGGTTCATCCTGTCGAAGGGTCACTCCGCGATCGGGTTGTACGCCGTGTTGGCCCAGCGCGGTTACTTCCCGATCGACGAGCTTGAGACGTTCGACGCCGGCGACTCGAGGCTCCAGGGCCACCCGGACTCGACTCGTCTACCTGGGCTGGACGCGTCGACCGGTTCGCTGGGCCAGGGGCTGTCGGTCGGGGTCGGGATCGCGCTCGGCGCCAAGCTCCGTGGTGCGGCGTTCGGTACGTTCGTGATGCTCGGCGACGGCGAGTGCCAGGAGGGCATGGTCTGGGAGTCCGTCCAGATCGCCGCGAGGTACGGGCTCGACAACCTGATCGCCATCGTGGATGTCAACGGGCTCCAGCAGTACGGCTGGCCCGGCGGCGAAGATCCAGAGGCCCGCGGTGACCGCGGCGACCCGTGGCCGGATCGAGCGTTGCGCGACGCATTCGGGGCGTTCGGCTGGCGTGTGGCCGAGGTCGACGGCCATGACTTCGCCGACATCATCCCGACCATCCGCCGGACGCGCCAGGCGCCGGACGGTCGCCCGACGGTGATCCTCGCCCGCACCGTCAAGGGTCGAGGGCTCTCCTTCACCGAGGGGCGCCATTCGTGGCACGCGCGCATCCCGACACCAGACGAAGTCGAATCGGCTCGACTCGAGTTGGGGATCGACATGTCCGGGCAGATCCTGTGAGGGCCCAGCGCGAGGCCTGGGCGGACACCCTCGTGGAGCTCGCCGCGACGAACCCGGACCTGCTCGTCCTTGACGGTGACCTGGCGACTTCCACCAAGGCCGATGCCTTCGCTCGCTCGTACCCGGACCGCTTCTTCGAGATGGGGATCGCCGAACAGAACATGGTCGGCGTGGCGGCCGGTCTCGCCACCATCGGTTTCGTGCCATGGCTGTCGTCGTTCGCCGTGTTCCTGACTCATCGGTCGCTCGATCAGGTCCGGCTGCTCGTCGCCCAGCCTGGAGCCAACGTCAAGATCGGCGCCTCGTACGCGGGCCTGCTCACGGGTCTGACCGGCAAGACGCACCACGACGTCCAGGATCTCGCCATCATGCGAGCGATGCCCGGGATGACGGTCCTGGCGCCAGGTGATGAGATCGAATGCGCCGCGATGACCCGCTGGGCCACCGAGTCGACCGGTCCTGTCTACCTGCGACTGACCCGCGATGCGACGGTGCCCTTGTTCGACCGGCCGCATCGGTTCGAGCCCGGGCGGGCGCACGAGCTGCGAGCTGGACGCGACGTCCTGCTCATCTCGACCGGGCCGCAGACGAGTCGGTGTCTCGCAGCGGCTGAGCTGCTGCAGGCTTCCGGGGTGTCCGCCGGAGTGCTCCACGTCTCGACCATCAAGCCGGTCGACGCGGAGGAGATCGTCCGTGCTGTTCGGGCGTATCCATTGCTCGTCAGCGTCGAGGAGCACAGCATCATCGGTGGCCTCGGGGGGTTGATCGCCGAGGCCCTGACCACGTACCTGCCGCGGCGACTCGTGAGGATCGGCCTGGAGGACTGCTGGGGCGAGTCCGCGCCCAACGACTTCCTGCTCGAGAAGCACGGTCTGTCCGCCGTACGCGTCGCGAACCGGGTGGAGTCGGAGATCAGGTCGCCAGGGGCGGCAGGCACGGGAAGTCTGGACACCGCGGTCATCAAGGAGGATGCATGAGCACGCAGCCGATCTACCACGTGGCCTCGAAGTCCGGTCCCGGCGTGTCGCTGGACATCACGCCCGAAACCGTGGGATGGCGGTACGTGTCGAGCAGCGTCGTCGCTCTCGGGCCCGGCGACCGGCATGTCGGTGACACGGGTCCGAACGAGGTCGCGGTCGTCCCGCTCAGCGGGACCGCCCGCTTCGAATTCGCCGGCCAGGCGCACCTGGTCACGCGCCGGGATGTCTTCACGGATCTGCCCCACGTGGCCTACCTTCCGCCCGGGACCGCGTTCAGCATCACCGCGACGGACGCCTTCGAGTTCGCGATGGGCGGCGTACCGGCAGACGGCCGGTACCCGGCTCGGCTCATCGCACCCGATGAACTCAGTAACTCCATCCGCGGCGGAGCGAATGTGAGCCGCGGCGTGACGGGCACGCTCGACCTGAGCCTTCCGGCGGAGCGGCTGCTCGCGTACGAGATCGTCACGCCGAGCGGCAACTGGTCGAGCTGGCCGCCGCACCGCCATGACGGCATCAACGGCAGCTCCTACCACGAGGAGACGTACTACTTCCGTCTCGCACCCCGGGACGGGTTCGCCTTCCAGCGGATCTACGCACCAGAGACGGACCTGGACTTGTCGATCTGCGCCCGCGATGGCGACCTCATCCTGGTCCACGAGGGCTACCACACCGTGGCCACCGCTCCCGGAACGAATGCCTACTACCTCAACTTCATGGGTGGCGACGTCCGTCCGGTGACCCAGTTCATCGACCCGGCGTATGCCTGGGTCGCCGACGAGTGGGCCGGCCGGCCGGTCAACATCCCGATCGGGAGTGAGCCCGCGGCGGACTGACCGTCGCAGTCGATCGGAAGGATCGGATATTGACGCACCTGCAGGCGGATGCTACCGTCCTGCAATCGGTTGCGCAGAGGAGGAGCGGATAGGTGCCTGGGCCAGGGTTTGACCTGCTCGGACCTGAGGAACTGGCGGAGGTCGCCGAAGTCCTCGCCAGTGGGCGCCTCGCGCGGTACGGCCCGGACGACGATTCGTTTCCTGCCAAGGTGCGCGGTTTCGAGGAGCTCGTGGCCGAGTTGTCCGAGACCCGCCATGCGCTGGCGCTGAACTCGGGCACGAGCGGTCTGTTCCTGGCGCTCGTCGCCCTTGGCGTCGGCCCCGGCGACGAGGTCATCGTCCCAGGGTTCACCTTCGTCGCGACCATCAGCTCGGTGGTCTATGCGCGGGCCCGGCCGGTACTCGCCGAGATCGATGGATCGTTCGACCTGGATCCGGCCGATGTCGAGTCCCGGATCACGCCCCGAACGAGAGCGATCGTCGTGGTCCACATGCTTGGGAATCCCGCCCGGTTGGACGAGCTCAAAGCGGTCGCAGCGCGGCACGGCCTCCCACTGATCGAGGATTCGGCCCAGGCCTTCGGGGCGACCTACCGAGGCCGCTGGGTGGGCGGCCAGGGCACGGTCGGGGTCTTCAGCTTCAACGAATACAAGACCATCACGTGCGGCGACGGCGGCATGCTCATCACGGACGACGAGGCGCTGTATCGCCGCGCGTTCGCGATGCACGACCAGGGCCACAGTCCGAACCGGCGCGGCATCGAGGTCGGCAGCCGCCCGTTCCTGGGCCTGAACTTCCGCATGACGGAACTCCAGGGCGCCGTGCTGCTGGCCCAGGTCCGACGGCTTGATCGGATCCGGGAGCACCTGCGGTCCAACCGCGATCTCGTCCGCGGGATCCTCCAGGACCTCCCCGGCATCGGGTTCCGCGAGCTCCCGGATCCGGGCGGCGACCTCGCCACCCACCTCGTGGTCCTCTTTCCGGACGCGGCGACCGCGACCGCGGTCACGAAGGAGCTCGGCGCGATCACGTTGGCCACATCCGGCTGGCACGTCTACACGCACATGGAGCACGTGATGACCGGCCGCACGGTCACCGGCCGAGGTTGCCCCTTCGACTGTTCCTGCACGGACGATCGTCCGGCGGCCTTCCAGGTCGGTGACCTTCCCGTGACCGACGGGCTGCTGGAACGATCGATGAGCTTCTCGATCGGCGTCCAGGATCCGAACCTGGCGCCATTCGGGCTTCGGATGCGCGACGACGCGGCCGTCGCGCAGGCACGAGCCGAGCAGTTCCACGCCGTCGCATCGCGCGTCCTCGGCTAGGGCAAGGCGGACCGATGGCCGTGCAACGAGACCCTCCGCATCAACGAGTCGGTCTCGCAGACGTCGCCCGGATGGCCGGCGTTTCGCGGTCGACGGCGTCACGGGCGTTGGTCGACGATCCGAGGATCAGCGAGCCGACTCGTGCCGCCGTGAAGGCGGCCGCCGCCGAACTCCGATACATCCCGAACGCGGCGGCACGGGGCCTCCGCGCCCGGCGGACCCGGGTCCTGGGGCTACTCCTGCCCGACCTCAGCGACCCGGTCCACGGCGAGATCGCCGCCGCCTTCGAGAAGGCGGCTCTGGCCGGTGGCTACCGCGTGATCGTCGGAACAGGGATGCAGGACGCGATCCTCGAGCAGGAGGTCCTGCGGGTCTTCACGGAGCAGGCGGTCGATGGGATCGCGATGGTCTCGGGCGTGATGGTCCCGAGTGAAGCCCAGTCACACGTTCGACCAGATCGGCTCATCTTCGTCCTCCCCGATGATCCGGCGCTCGAACGCAGCGGCGGTCCGTTGGCCCCGGGGTTGCTGCTCACCGATGATCCGAGCGGTGTCGACGCGATCATCGAACACCTTGTCGAAACCGGGCGTCGCGATATCGCCTATGTCGGGAGCGACACCCTGGTGTCCAGCACGGTTCGGCGGGACGCCGTCGACCAGGCGTTGCGGCGGCATGGGATCACCCATGTCGCGGACCGCTTTCCCAGCCCGGACGACGGCTGGCGTGACCCAGGACCGATCGCCGCCCTGATCGCCGCCGATCTGCCCGAAGCCCTGGTCTGCTACGACGACATGCTGGCGCTGGCCCTGATGGACGCACTGCGGACCCTCGGCGTGGAGACACCCGCTGACGTCGCCGTCGTCGGCTTCGACGGGATCTCGTTCACGAAGATGTCGAACCCGCGCCTCACGACCGTCATCACGCCGCTCGCGGAGCTCGGGCGCCTCGCCGCGTCATCACTCATCGAGACGATCCAGTCGGGGCACCTGCCGGAGACGGTCGTGCTCCCGGTGGAGTTCGTCATCCGCGAGAGCACGAAGGCGCAGCCGCGGCGCGCCGCCAGGAGACCCGCCCGTGCCTGAGTCGCAGCCCGCCATCGAGCTCATCGCCGCGACCAAGCGCTACGGCGACGTCGTCGCCCTCGATGAGGTCTCGCTCCAGATCGATCCCGGTGAGTTCTTCTGCCTGCTGGGGCCGTCTGGCTGCGGAAAGACGACGACGCTGAACCTGATCGGCGGTTTCCTCCCGTTGTCGTCCGGCGAGCTGCGGATCGAAGGGCGACGGGTCAACGACCTGCCGCCCCACAAGCGCAACGTGAACACCGTCTTCCAGAACTACGCGCTCTTCCCGCACATGACCGTCGCCCAGAACGTCGCGTTCGGCCTGAAGATGGAGGGCCTCGACTCCGCCGAGGTCGGCCGTCGGGTGGACGAGTATCTCGACCTGGTCGGGCTCCTGGGGTTTGCCGGACGCGCCTCCACGCAGCTATCGGGGGGGCAGCAGCAGCGGGTCGCGCTCGCGCGGGCACTCTCGAAGCGACCGGCCGTGCTCCTGCTCGACGAACCGCTTGGGGCGCTTGACCTCAAGCTGCGTCGCCAGATGCAGTTCGAACTTGCGCGGATCCACCGACAGGTAGGGACGACGTTCGTGTTCGTCACGCACGACCAGGAAGAGGCGCTCTCGATGGCCACGCGGATCGCGGTGATGTCCGGCGGCCGGGTCAACCAGGTCGGGACGCCCCGCGAGATCTACTACAACCCGGTCGATCGGTTCGTCGCCGACTTCATCGGTGAATCCAACTTCATCGATGGCGTCGTCCGGCGTGAGGGTGACCGAACCTGGTTCGTCCTTGGGAGTGGCGAACGGATGCCGACGCGGGACGGGGCGGCGGAAGGTCCCGGCACCTTGATGGTCCGACCGGAATCACTCGTCGTCGGGCCGGTCGGAAGCGCACCCGGAGAGGCGATCGCCGCTCGGGTCCAGCGGATGGCATTCATGGGCAACCACACGCGAGTCACGGTCAGCACGGCGGCGGGCGCCCTCGTCGTGCATCGACTCCACGAGAGCGGCGCCAGCCCGGGCACGCTCGATGGGCAGCTGGATGAGGAGGCATGCGTCTGGTGGTCACCACAGGAAGCGATCGTGTTGGAAGCACAGGAAGGGAGCACATCGTGACGGATTCCACGGCCTGGAATGGGAACCTGACCCGTCGTCGTTTCTTGCAGGCGACGGCCGGAGTCGGGGGCGTCGTCGCCTTCGGCGGCCTCGCGGCCGCCTGTTCGACCGGCGGCGGCGGTACGGCGGCGCCCGCCGCGACGGGCACCTTCAACTGGATGACCTGGAGCGATCACTACTACGAGGAGCAGCTCGCCGAGATCGCGGCAAAGGACATCAAGACCAGCATCACCGAACTGGCCGATAACGCCGACGGCTACACCAAGGTCAAGGAAGTCGGTGGCCAGCTGGACATGATCTCCGGCGACGCCCTGTGGGTGCCCAAGTACTACGAGGACGGGCTGATCGAGGCCTGGGATATCAACGAGCTCGACGTTTCGAAGCACCTGTACTCGATCGCCAAGGAGTTCGATATCTGGTCGACCGCGGATGGGTATCTCGGTTTCCCGTTCGCATGGTCTCCGGTCCAGCTCTACTACGATCCGGCGCACGTCTCGCCGGAGCCCGACTCGTGGGAGGTCCTGCTCGATCCGAAGTACAAGGGACATATCGTCGTCGAGAACCAGCCCGTCGAGGTCGTGGCCTACATGGCCAAGCTGGCCGGCGCCAAGGACCCGTACAACATGACCGCCGACGAGCTCGCCCAGGCGAAGGACCTCCTGGCGCGGCTCAAGCCGAACCTGCTCAAGCTCGCCCAACAGGCGACGGAGACGGTCTCCTCGCTGGTCAACGGCGAGGCGTGGATCGCGACCGGCAACCTGGGAACGGAGGAGCGGGTCAAGGAGGCCGGCGGACCCGAGCTGAAGCTGTTCACGCCGAAGGAGGGGACGATCGGCTGGATGGACGCCGAGATGTTCGTCAAGGGGGGCAAGAACGCCGGCGTGCTGCGCCCGTATCTCGAGCTCGCCGAGCAGCCCGAGTACATCGCCGAGAACTTCATCCGCTACGGCCGCCCGCTCTTCAACGAGGGCGCCTACAAGGTCCTCGTCGACAGCGGCCACAAGGATCGCGCGGATCGCTTCCTGTTCAACAAGCCGGAGACGGTCCTGACCATGACCCTGAAGGGCCCCGGGTCGTCGACCCAGGGCGCGATCGACACCTTCAACGAAGTCTTCGGCGCCTGACCGCCGACCTGGATCGTTCCGATGGCGCGATCTCCGCTGATGACGGAGCGTCCCGTGCCGACTGACCGAGGTGGGTCGGCGGCACGGGATGACCGCCTTGGGCGACTCGTTCCGGCCGTGCCGGGACTGGTCGCCCTCCTTCTCCTGTTCATCGCGCCGATGGCCTTCATGCTCGTCTACAGCTTCTGGCGGACGGACGTCGACTTCAACCTCGTCCCCGACTGGAACCTGGACAACTACCTCAAGTTCTTCACCGTCCCGACCTACATCCGCACGTTCCTCAAGACGATGCTCATGGCGGCTGCGGTGACCGCCGCCGGGCTCGCCGCGGCTATCCCATTCACGTACTACCTGGTCCGCTACGTCAGTCGTCGTCGGCAGCGCCTCGTCCTGCTGGCGGTCATCGTTCCGTTCTGGACGAGCTACCTGCTGCGCGTCTACGCCTGGCAGGCGATCCTGGGTGAACGGGGGGCTCTCAACCAGGTCCTCCAGGCGATCGGGATCCAGGATGAGCCATCGCGGCTGTTCGTCTACAACGACGTCGGCGTCTTCATCGTCCTGGTGTACGTCTACTTCCCGTTCGCCGCCCTGGCGCTGTACGCCTCCATGGAGCGATTCGACTTCAGCCAGCTCCACGCTGCCCAGGACCTGGGGGCGCGGCCGGACCAGGCGTTCCTCCACATCCTCGTCCCGCAGATCCGCGCCGGGATCATCACGGCGAGCATCTTCATGTTCATCCCGATCCTCGGCGAGTTCCTCACGCCGACCCTCGTCGGCGGGGTGCAGGGAACGTTGATCGCGAACCTTGTCGTCAACTTCTTCCGAGGGGCGCAGATCGCCCAGGGCGCCGCATTCGCGATCCTCATCGCGCTGTTCGTCACGGCCCTGCTCGTGATCTTCCGCAAGTACCTGCGGATCGAGGACGTGGTGGCTCGTGGCTAAGTCGGTCGACCCGCTCGAGACGATGCCGGTCAGCCCGTACGCCAGGCCCACTCGCTGGGTCCTGTGGCTATGGGCGGCCGCGATCTTCGTCTTCCTCTACCTGCCGATCGGGTTCCTGGTGCTCTTCTCCTTCAACGAGCCGCGAACGCCCGGCCTGCCGATCGTCGGCCTGACCCTTCACTGGTACGAGGTGGCGGCCGGGAACAGCCTCCTGCTGGAGGCGGTCAGGAACTCGATCGTCGTGGCGATCGTGGTCGCCGGGATCGCCACGCTGATCGGCACCATGGCGGCATTTCCCCTGGTACGGGGCGGGATCCGGCATGCCGACGTCTTCCGCATCGTGGCCACCATGCCGATCATGTTGCCCGGGATCCTGATGGGCATCGCGATGCTCATCTTCTTCCGCCGCGTGCTGGATCTCGAGCTGTCGCTGCTGACCGTCATCGCCGGACACCTGGTGTTCACGACGCCGTTCGTGGTCCTGATCGTGGCGGCGAGGCTGCAAGGCTTCGACCGCCGGCTCGAATGGGCGGCCGCCGATCTCGGGGCCAGCCCGCGTCAAGCGCTCCGATACGTCATCCTGCCGTTGATCTCGCCGGCGATCATCGCCGGTGCCCTCATCAGCGTTACGCTGTCCATCGACGAGTTCATCATCACGTTCTTCACCGTAGGTCCCCAGGTGACACTGCCGCTCTACATCTACACGCAGATCAAGTTCGGGGTGACGCCGGAGGTCAACGCCGTCGCCACCGTCTTGCTGATCGCGACGATCGGCCTGCTGTTCGGCGCCGGACTGGTCCTGCGGGCCGGCCGCCTGATCCGACGAAGGGCGGCGCGATGATGCGGGCAGCGGTCTTCGCCGGGAACGGAGAGCTGCGCCTGGAGGACCGTCCAGAGCCGCGGATCGAACTCGCCAGTGACGTCCTGATCGCGGTGGAAGCCTGCGGGATCTGCGGCAGCGACCTCCAGATCCTCAATGTCCCACCCGGGCACCCCGCCACACCGGGAACCATCCTCGGGCACGAGTTCGTCGGACACATCCGGGGTTTCGGCGCCGCCGTGACGGGACTGCAGGTCGGCCAGCGCGTCGTGGTCGACCCTGACCCGAAGTGCGGCTCGTGCGCCTCCTGCCGGGCTGGGCGGCCTGCGAACTGCGAGAACATCCAGGCGCTCGGCGTCTACCGCGATGGAGGACTCGCCGGTTTCGTGATCGCCCCTGCCGAAGCCGTCTATCCGATCGCCGCCGCCGTGCCGACCGCTCTCGCTGCCCTCGTCGAGCCACTGGCCTGTGTCGTCAACGGCACCAACCGGGCGGCGGCACGACCCGGAGAGTCGGTCGTCGTGATCGGGGCCGGGACGATCGGCTGCCTCTTCGCCGCGGTGTTCAAGGCGGCCGGGGCCGGGCCGGTCATCGTGGTCGAGCCGAACCCGGTGCGAGCCGCCGTTGCGCTCGCCGTCGGGGCAGACATGGCCCTCTCCCCGGACGAGTTCACGGCGCGGCGTCACGAGATCATCCCGGGCGGCGCGGATATCGTCGTCGATGCGGTCGGTAGCGTCCTCGGCGAGGCGATCGAAGCCGCCGCGATGGGTGGTCGGGTCGTGCTGTTCGGCATGAACGGGGCCGCCAGACCCCCCATCCATCAGGTCGAGATCACGGAGAAGGGCCTCTCGATCCTGGGCTCGTACATCTCGAACTTCACGTTCCCGACGGCGATCCGGCTGGTGGAGGGTGGCACCCTCGACCTCGCCCCGATCGTGTCCGCCGTGCTGCCGCTCGGCGAGGTCGTCGACGGGGTCGCCCGCCTCCGCTCAGGCGAGGCGACCAAGGTCATCATCACCCTCTGAGATCGCCGGGGGTCCGGGCCAGGATCGGTCAGACCTCGTCGTAGACCCCTGGATCGGCGACGTCCCGCGCCCGCCCGCCGGCCAGGACCGCAGCCATGCCATCGGCCATCTCCGCGAAGGTGCGACGTCGACCGAGTTTGGACAGACCGAGGACATGCGGCGTCAGCACCACGGATGGATGGCGGAAGATCGGGTGCCCACCCATCGGCGGTGGCTCGGGTTCGTAGACATCGAGACCTACGCCGGACAGCCGCCCGTCAACCAGCGCGGCGTGAACGGCGTCGAGGTCGACGAGCCCTCCCCGCCCGCAGTTGACCAGGATCGCACCCGGCCGAACCCTGGCGAGGAGACTGGCGTCCACGAGGTGCGCGGTCTTCGGGGTCAGGGGCGCATGCAGGCTGATCAGGTCCGCCTGCGCGACCAGGTGATCGAGACCGACCAGCTCGACGCCGATCGCGGAGGCCGCCGTCGGGTCGGCATACGGGTCGAACGCCACGATCCGCATCCCGAGCACGGTGCAGAGCTCGGCGAGTCGGCGCCCGATCCGTCCAAGGCCGACGATCCCGAGTGTCGCGCCGTCGAGGTCGCCGAGCTGGATCGTCTCGCGCTCCTCCCAGCGCCCTTCCCGCACGAGGTCGGTCATCGGGCCCAGCCGCTTGACCAGGTGCAGCATGTGCGCGAGGGCACCCTCCGCGACCGCGTTCGTCCCGGCGCCGGGTGTCACGACGACGGGGATGCCGCGCGCGGTCGCCGCGGCCAGGTCGACAAGCTCCACACCGACCCCGCTCCGCCCGATGACCCGCAGGCGCGGTGCCGCCGCGATCAGGGGCGCATCGACGACGCTGTTCCCGCGTGCGATCAGGCCGATCGCAAGCCGCAGGATCCCGTCAGCAGGCGGACCGGACGCATCGGCCTCGACGATGTCGCCGAACTCGTGCAGCCGGTCTGCAACGAGTCCGTCGATGGGACCCAGCGCCAGGATCGGTCCTCGCTCGATCATCCCGTCAAGTGCCGCGCGGCGCCTGGCTCGCCGGCGCCAGCGCCGCCCTGAAGCTGACGACCGTTCGTTGCGCGGCCGACGCGAGCGTCGTCGAATTGGACCCGACACCGAGGAAGGTGAACCCATCGCCGGCGTACCGGGCGGCAGCCTCTGCCGTCCCGGCCAGGATGCCGGCGGCGATGCCGGCCGACTCGGCAGCCCGACTGACGCGTGTCAGGGCCGCACCAAAGCCCGGGTCGTCCAGGCGGCCCGGGACGCCGAGGGCGTGGGTCAGGTCGCGAGGGCCGACGAAGAGGACATCGACGCCCGGGATGCACGCGATCTCCTCCACGGCCTCCACCGCCGCCACGCTTTCGATCTGGACGATCGCGACGATCCGGTCCCGCGCGGTTTCGAGCCGGTCAGGGAAGAGGCCGAAACCACAGGAACGGTTGTACGTCGCCACGCCTCGGTCACCGTCGGGTGGGTACTCCAGGTGGCGGATCGCCGCCTCGACATCCTGGACCGTGTCGAGTCGCGGGAACATCACTCCTGACGCCCCGGCGTCGAGGGCGCGGCCCGACCGGATGCGGCTTGCGCTCTCGACCCGGACGAGGACCGGGACATCGTGCGCGGCTCCGGCGAGGAGCTGCCCGATCGCCCCGTCCTCGCCTCGACCGCCGTGCTCGAGGTCGACGAGCAGCCAGTCGAACCCGGCCAGGGCGCACGCCTCGGCGGCCAGCGGACTGCCAAGGTTGAGGAAGGTGCCGAGTAGCGGGAGGCGTGCGCGGACCCGATCCCGGAAGGTGGGGTCCATCCACGGTCCGGCGGTCATCCGTGCCACCGCTGGCTCGCCCGACCGGCGTCGTACTCGCGTCGCCGCTCCATCACCGTTGGGAGGTCGGACGTCGCGGCCGACGCAACATCCCACCAGACACCTGATGCGGGCAGGTTCGCATCCGGGTCCGTGGGCACGACGATGACATCGGGACCACGATGGCCGCGCGCAGCATCGAGCGCCACCGCCACGGCCTCCGGCGTCGTGGCCCGGACGGCGCGCGCGCCAAGACCCGCGGCCACTGCCACGAGGTCGAGTTCGAGGTACTCGCCGTCCAGGGTGGCCTCGCCGAGCGGGCCCGTCCTCCGCCGGAACTCGTTGCCGAAGCCCTGGCCGTTGCGGAGCAGTTGCAGTCGACGGATGACCTGGAACCCGTGGTTCTCGGAGATCACCACCGTCACATCCAGGCCTTCCTGGAGGGCCGTGACCAGCTCGGTGGGCTGCATCAGGAACGTGCCGTCGCCGATCAGGGCGATGACCGCGCCATCGGGCTGAGCGAGGCGCACCCCGAGGGTCGCAGGCAGCTCGTAGCCCATGCACGAGAACCCGAACTCGAGGTGACAGGCCCTGCCACCGGTGGCGTCCCAGACCTTGAGCAGGTCGCCAGGTGGCCCGCCGGCCGCGGCCACGATCGTGTCGCCGGGCCGGGACGCCGCCTGCAGCACGCCGATCAACTGTCCCTGGGTCATCGGCACCCCGGTCGCGGACGATCCGGACGCCATCGCGGACAGTGCGGCGGCGCGGACCGGCAGCCAGGCGTCCTTGGCGGCCCGTGCGCGGGATTCCCAGTCGCGCTGGGGGCGCACACTCGCCTCGAGGCCGGCGGCGGTCAGGGCCAACAGCCCACGGCGTGCGTCCGCCACGATCGGCAGCGCACCCAGCTTGCGGGCGTCGTGGTCGGTCACGTTGATCGAGGCGAACCGGACATCGGGATCCTGGAAGATGGATCGGGACGCGGTCGTGAAGTCCGTCAGCCGCGTGCCGACATGCAGGATGAGGTCGGCTTCGGCCGCCAGGGCGTTGGCCGCCGGGTTGCCCTCCACGCCGATCCCGCCCATCCCCCACCAGGCCTCTTCCTGCACGGCGCCCTTGCCCGCGAACGTCTCGGCGACCGGGACTCCGAACGCCTTGGCGAATCCGGTCAGCGCTTCGGTCGCGTCGGAATGGTGGACGCCTCCGCCGGCGATGACCAGCGGACGCCGGGCGCTGGCCAGCAGGCGAGCGACACCGGCCACCGCATCGAGATCGGGCGCGGGACGTGCCAACGCCCAGTCACGCGGCGCCAGGAAGGCCGCCGGGAAGTCATACGCTTCGGTCTGGATGTCCTGGGGCAGCGCGATCACCACGGCACCCATCTCGGTCGGGCTGGTCAGGATGCGCATGGCTTCGGGAAGCGCCGCCAACAGCTGCTCCGGTCGAGTGATCCTGTCGAAGTAGCGGGTGACCGGGCGGAAGCAGTCGTTGACGCTGACGTCGCCGGCTGACGGGTGCTCGAGCTGTTGCAGGACCGTGCCCTGGTGGCGCGTCGCATACGTGTCGCCGGGGAGAAGGAGGACCGGCAGCCTGTTGATGGTCGCGAGGGCGGCCCCGGTCACCATGTTCGTCGCACCCGGTCCGATCGATGCCGTGACGGCGAGGCATGCTCGACGACGCGAGGCCTTGGCGTAGCCGGTCGCCACATGGACCAGGGACTGCTCGTTCCGACCCTGGACGTACGGCATCTCGGCGCTGAACTCGTCGAGCGCCTGGCCCAGGCCGGCGACATTGCCATGCCCGAAGATCCCGAGCATCGCCGGGACCGAGCGCCGGCGTTCGCCATCCATCACGGTGTGCTGCTGGCCCAGGTACCTGACCACAGCCTGTGCCGTGGTCAAGCGGATCGTGGTCGACATGCGTCGCAAACCTCTCCTAGTGATCGGCGCCATGCATGATGATGGTCTTGGTCTCGGTCATCTCCTCGACGGCCCAGCGCGGTCCCTCCTTGCCGATCCCGCTGCTCTTGAGGCCGCCGTAGGGCATGAGGTCGGCGCGCCACAGCGGGGTCCAGTTGATGTGGACCATGCCCGCGTCGACGTCCCGCGCGAACCGGAGTGCGCTGGTCACATCGCGGGTGAACACGCCGGCACCGAGCCCATACCGGCTGTCGTTGGCCAGCCGGATCGCGTCATCGATCCCTGACGCCGTGGAGACGGCGACGGCCGGGCCGAAGAGTTCCTCCTGGCTGAACGGGCTTGCGGGATCGACGTCGGCGACGACGGCCGGGGAGACGATCGTCCCGTCACGCACGCCCCCGCACAGGAGGCGAGCACCTGCCGTGACGCTATCGTCGATCGCCCGCGCGACGCGGCGAGCCCCCTCCTCGCTCACGAGGACGCCCACGGTGGTGTCCGGGTCACGGGGGTTCCCCGTCCTGATCGCCTCGACCATCGGCGTCAGGGCGTCGAGGAAGTCGGTGGCCACCGCCCGATCCACAAGGACGCGCTGGACGGAGATGCACACCTGCCCGGCGTTGACGAATCCGCCGACCGCGACCGCCCGGGCGGCGAGCTCGATATCCGCATCCGGCAGGACGACGACGGGGCAGCTGGCCCCCAGCTCAAGCGAAAGCCGCTTCACCCCGGCGACCCGTGAGATCGCCTCACCCGTCGCCGAGTTACCGGTGAAGCTGATCTTGCGCACGCGTGGATCCCGGCACAGCGGATCGCCGAGCTCCGCACCCGACCCGGTGACGCACGACAGTGCCTCCGGATGGAGGCCGGCATCCAGCAGGATCTCGGTGAGCTTCAAGGCCGTCAGTGGCGTCTTCCGAGCGGGCTTGAGGATGACGGCATTACCGGCCGCCAGGGCCGGCGCGATCTTGTGGAGAACGAGCAGGGACGGGTAGTTGAAGGGCGTGATGGCAACGACGACGCCGCATGGCTGGCGGATCGTGAAGCCGAGGCGTCCCCGGCCAGCTCCGCGATGAGCATCCAGCGGCAGGCTCTCGCCGTACAGCTGCGCGCCCTCGAACGCCGCAAGGCGAAGGAGCTCGCCCGCCCGCGAGGCCTCTCCGGCGGCTTCCGAAAGCAGCTTGCCCGACTCCAGGGAGATCGTGAGCGCGAGATCATCGACGCGCTCGTCCGCCAGGTCCGCGGCCCGCATGAGGATCGCCTGCCGGTCGTAGGCGGGCATCCGGCGTTGATGCTCGGCTCCCCGGACCGCCGACGCCAGCGCCCGCTCGACGTCCGCGTGCGATGCCCTCGGAACGGAGTCGATCACGCTCCCGTCGAACGGGTCGGTGACGTCCTCCCGGCTCGTTCCGTCGTCCCAGTGGCCGGCGATGTGCATCCGCATCGACGGGGTCGCCTCCGGTGGTGGACCTGGCCATCGGGCGTGCATCGTGACACTGCGCAACCGATTGCGCTACGCTAGCATGGGCCCGGGACCCCGTCGACGAATCCCCGGCAGATCGGAGAGGTAGATGTCGACTGCTCGCATGCGTGTGGCCGGAGCGCCGGTGTCGTTCGGTGTCGACGAGATCATGGTCGACGACGCCTGGATGCCGGGACCGGTGGATGTCCTCGACTGGCTCGTGGATATCGGTGTCGAGGGAACGGAACTCGGTCCTCCCGGCTACCTCGGTGACGCCGCGCAGTTGCGTGAGCGCCTCTCCACGCGCGGGCTGGAGCTGGTCGGGTCGTTCATGCCGCTGCATTTCAGCCGCGATGAGCACGCCGAGGCAGACCGAGCCTGGCTCGCCGACAACCTGCGGCTCATCACCGAGGGCGCCCCGGTGGGGTCCCGGCCGATGGCCATCCTGAGCGACCAGTTCGACGAGCCGGACCGACGGGCATTCTCCGGTCAGATCCCGGCCCATCCGGAGACCTGGCTCTCGCCGGCACGCTTCGACTCGCTCATCGACAACCTCCATCGAGCCGCCGAGATGTGCCAGGCGGCCGGCTTCGACGTCGTCATCCACCCCCACGCAGGCACCTACATCGAGACTGCCGACGAGATCGCCCGAGTGATGGACCGGATCGACCCAGCCCTGCTCGGACTGTGCCTGGACACGGGGCACTTCCGGTTCGGTGGCGCCGATCCGACGAGGGCGGTCGACGACTATCACGAGCTGATCCGTCACGTGCACATCAAGGACTGCAAGACGAAGGTCATGGATGGCGTGATCGCCGCCGGTAGCGGGCTCGAGGAGGCCCTGCGCCAGGGAGTCTTCTGCCAGCTCGGGACCGGCGATTCGGGGATCGATTCCGTCATCGAGGCGCTGCGTGCGCACGACTATTCGGGCTGGCTCGTGATCGAGCAGGATCAGTACCTGCGCGCCAGCGATACCCCCGAGTCCGTCGTGGCCGTCCAGCGCGCCAATCGCGAATACCTGAGGCAGTTCGGGATCTAGGAGTCTGGGGGCGTCGACCACGGCCGGGCCGCTTTCCCACTGGCGGCGGCGGGCTTCAGGGTCCAGACTTGCCCGACCACGCTCGTGCCAGGGCCCGCACCCCGTCGGGCCGCCCGCGTGTTTGCCCGAAGGAGGCCACGATGCCGAAGTTCATGTTCCACGGGACGTATACCGCGGCCGGTGCCGCCGGCGTCCTGAAGGATGGTGGCTCGGGTCGCCTGAAGGCGGTCGAGGCCCTTGCGGCGAGCGTCGGCGGCTCGGTCGACGCGGCGTACTGGGCGATGGGCGCCGACGACTTCTACATCACCGCCGAGCTGCCGGACAACAAGGCCGCGGCGGCGCTCAGCCTGAACGTCGCGGCGGCAGGTGCCGTGCACATCACGACCGCGGAGCTCTTCTCGGCCGCCGACCTCGATGAGATCGTCGGCCGTCGCGCCGACTATCGCGCACCAGGAGCCTGACCCGGTCGGCCGTGCCGCGGGGCGGCCACTGACCCTAGGGTGACGTCGACTCCGGCTGCTCGAGGAGCAGCGTGTCGAGCCCGCGGGTCAGGCCGATCCGCCCGACCACGAGACGGACCGCCAGCAGCGTGCCCGCCACGTATGGCGCTGCCGACGCCCCGGCGTCGTGGCGGATCGTGAGCCGCTCATCGGGTAGACCGAACACGACCTCGGTCGAGACCGAGAAGCTCGGCAGCCGGACCGAGTGGACCTGGATGCCGTCGATGGCCGCCCCGCGCGCCTCGCGAGGTCCCTCGAGCTCGTCGACCGGCCGCGCGATGACTGATGCCCGTACCCGGGCGAGGCGTTCCGCGAGTTCGCGGGCGGTACCGCTCGGGACGTCGGGTTTCGTGGAGCTCGCGTAGTCGATGATCTCGGCCTGGGGGAGGTGACGCGCGACCAGGGCAGCGGCGGCCTGCGCCATCGCGGCCGTGATCGAGAAGTTCCCCGACGAGATCACGCCGACACCGCGGTCGCGGGCGGCCGCATCGATCTCGGCGTAGTCGGCGGCGGTCGGACCGGACGCACCGATCACGACGGAGACGCCGCGGGCGATCGCCGCCAATGCGTGCTTCTTGACCGCTTCGTGCGAGGTGTAGTCGATGAGGACATCGACCCCGTCGAGCGCGTCGTCGACCGAGCCATGGACGGTCACGCCGAGCGCCTCGCCACCGAGCGCCGTGCCGAGGTCGTCGCCCGCAGCCGCGCGGGCGACCGCGGAACGCAGGACCAGGTCCTCGGCATGGAGGACGCCGGCGACCAGCGCCCGACCGGCCCAGCCCGTGGCCCCGGCGATGCAGGTGCTGATCATGCGAATCGACTCCAGATCACCGGGCAGCCACCGCTCAGTGCAGCAGCTCTTCCCAATCGTCGGGCACGAGGCCGGCGGGCCCCGGCGTGGCCTGCTCCAGCGGGTGGTGATGCGGCGGAGCGAGGACAGGCCCCTCCACGTATTCCTCCCCGGCGTAGTCCCACAGCCAGTCCTCATCCGGTTCGTAGCTCTGGACCACGGGATGCCCGCCCGCCGCCGCGTGTCGGCTGGCGTGTTGCGACGGCGACGAGTCGCAGCAACCGACGTGCCCGCAGCGCGCACACCGCCGCAGGTGGTACCACCAGCCGCCCGACTCCAGGCACTCCACGCAGCCGGGCCCGCTCGGTGGGACGGTCGGATCGATCGCCTGGTCTTCCGCCATCTGGTCGCCTCCGTGGTGGTCGATGGTGCCGCCAACTGTACGGGCCATCTTGACGGTTGCGGCTGACCTCGACATGTCGGGGTTCCCGCCGTCGGGCATCGCACGCGCGCCTGGGCTGGTCGGGCATCGCACGCGCGCCTGACGCTGGCTGGATCCGCGCGGCTGACGCCGACAGACCGCTCTCTCGCGGGGCATCAGGCGCGGCAGGGGAGGGCGTCCGTCACGATCCGGGTGGGGGCGAGGCGGGCTGGAGCGTGACCGGAGCGTAGTTCCGGCGCGCGGCACGCCGGATCGACGCATATCTCACGGCGCAGTGGTCGCCAGGGCGCCCATTGTCCCGTGGCGGGACGGTTAGTCGGTTCCGCGGCGCGCAGTCGTGGTCGGCAGCCGCGCGAGGGTCAGGACGGGGCCCCCGACGAGCTCGTCGGCCCGAGCGCCCGCCGGACCACCCAGGTGATCGTCCCGCCCTGCACGATGAGCGTGAACAGGACGATCCCGAAGGTGATGGTCTGGACGAGCGCGCGCTGCGGGAAGTCGGCCGGCAACGACAGGGCGAGGGCCACGGCCACGGCACCGCGCAGGCCGGACCAGAAGAGCACGTGGATCCACCCCGGCGGGATGCCCCGCCCGGCGCCGCGAACCAGTCGCGCGCCGCCACCCAGCAGGCCATACGACACGAAAGCGCGGCCGGCGAGCACCGCCACGATCCCGACCGCGATGGGCCCGAGCGCGTCGACCAGGTCACCGACTTCGATCGCCAGTCCGACGAGCAGGAAGACGATCGCCGTCAGCATGAATGCGGTGAACTCCCAGACCGTATCGATGGCCTCGCGGGTCCGCTCGCTCATCCCGATCCGGCGTCCATAGCTGCCCAGGGTGATCCCGGCCACGACGGTCGCGATGACGCCCGATTCGTGGAGCAGGTCGGCCACGACGTACGTTCCGTAGGCCAGCACCACGGAGACGGACGTCTCGATGAGATGATCGTCGACACCGGCCACGATCCGCGAGGCGGCGAACCCGGCCACCGCCCCGATCGCCACGCTGACGACCAACGTCAGGACGAAGGAGGCGACCGCGTCGCCGATGCCGACCGGACCCTGGACAGCCCGCAGGGCGATGGCGAACACGACGATCGCCGTCCCGTCGTTGAACAGGCTTTCTCCCTCCACCAGCGTGGACAGCGACCGGGGCGTACCGAGTCGTTTGAACGTCGCGATGACGGCGACGGGGTCCGTCGCCGAGACCATCGCCCCGACGACGAACGCGATCTCGAGCGGAAGTCCGGTCGTCAGGTGCAGGGCGAGTGCGACGACTGCGGCCGTGACGAGGACGCCCGGAACGGCCAACAGGGCGATCCCGCCGAACGTCCGCCGGAGGCTCTCGAAGTCCGTCTGGAAGGCGGCCTCGAAGATCAGGCCGGGCAGGAGGACGAGCAGGACCAGCTCCGGCGTGACCTCCAGGGTCGAACCCGACACGAAGGCGGCCACGCCCAGGCCGAACAGGACGAGCGCGACGGTGTACGGGAAGCCGACCCGCCGCGACACGAGCGCAACCACGATCGCGGCCGCCAGGAGCGCGGTGAAGGACTCGACGGTCTGGATCGTCTCGTCACCGATCACGGCCGACCTCGATGATGACCGCCACGTCGTCGAGCGACTTGCGCACGAGGTCCGGGACCTCGCAGTCGGCCGTTGGATAGCCGACCGGCAGAACGACGAACGGTCGTTCATTGGCCGGTCGGCCCAGGATCTCGCGGAGGAAGCCCATCGGCGACGGCGTGTGGGTGAGGGTGGCCAGGCCCATCTGCTGGATGGCGGCGATGAACAGCCCACACGCGATGCCGACGCTCTCCCGCGCGTAGTAGTGCTTCCGGACGGACCCGTCCGGGAACCAGCCGTGGACCTGCTCGAACAGCACGACGATCCACGGGACGGTGTCAAGGAACGGCTTGCGCCAGTCGGTCCCGAGCGGGGCGAGGGCCGCCCGCCATTCGGCCGGCATCCGGCCGCCCTCGTAGCTGCGCCGCTCCTCGTCTTCGGCGGCGGCCCGGATCGCGTGCTTGATCGCCGGATCGGCCACGGCGACGAACGTCCAGGGTTGCTGGTGGGCGCCGGAGGGCGCGGTCGCGGCCGTGCGGATGGCGAGCTCGATCAGCTCGCGAGGGACGGGATCGGGCGCGAACATCCGGACGCTGCGGCGGTGCGCCATCTCCTCGTGGAACGCCTCAGCGCGATCCCGCATCTCCACGGGTGTTCGGCGCCGCGGGCGGTACGGGACGAACCCCGGCACCGAGTCGCCGCCGGACCGTGTCGACACCTCGGACTCCTCAGGCCGTTGCGGCGATCAGGACCGCGAGCACCTCGTCCGTCGGCTCCATCTCGACGCGGCCGTCCGGCGTCACGACGACGGGTGTGGAACGGAGGCCCCGCACGTGCAGCCGCTCACGCTCCGCCGGTTCGAGGTCCAGGTTGACGTACCGGTACGCCCGCCCGGCCGCGTCGAACCGCTCGCGCGCTCGCGTCGTGTCCTCGCAGGTGTCGACGCCGTAGATCACGGTCCGCGACTCTGAGCCTGTTGCCTCGTGGGCCATGACGCCTCCGGGATAGCTCTGGTGTTGGTTGCCCAAGACTACGCGTCCGCTCGCCGACGCTCCAGGGCCTCACGCAAGGCGGCATCGATCCAGGCGGGGTCCGGCAAACCGCGCAGGCCGGTGTCCGTTCGATACAGCCGACACCGCGGCGTGTAGTCACCCGGGTCCTCGTATCCAGGCGCGACATCGCGACCGTCCACGCGGATCGTGGGCGACCCTGGGAACCGGTGGCTGATCGCGACCTCGGGATCGGTCGCGTCGATATCGGCAACGACACCCGGGATCGCGAGTTCGGCCATCGCCGCGTGCAGCATCTCCCGCGCCGCCTCATGGTTCGGACAGTCGGAGAACCAGAGCAGCTCGACGGTCGGGGAGGCGGTCCGGGCCATCAGCCGGCCACCCGCGGCCCCATCACGACCGGGCCATCCAGGAATTCGGTCCATCGCTCCGGGTTGGCCAGCCGGATCGATGGCGTGTGGCGACTGAACCAGCTCCCCGGCCACAGCTCTGGCTCGCCGAGTCGCGTCGAAGGCGCGGCGGTGTATGTCGACCGGCGGAAGACCTGCGACGGTGGCGCCTTGACCTCGATGGTCACGGGCCCCACGGCGAACGCGCTCACGGCTCGCTCCAGAGCTGGGTTTCCGGCTCGAACGCCGCCCACGCGAACCAGAAGTGATCGCCGTGAACGACGGGTGGCAGCTGCGAGCCGCGCAGCGGGCCGGCGGTCGCCCGGCCGGTCACGGCCCACGTCGAACCGGTCTCGACATCGGTGATGGATCCGTCGCGCCCGCCGACCCGGGAGAACGTGAGCGTCTGACCACCCACCTCAGGGACGAAGACGCCGGTCCCGCCGGCATCACGCCCGTCGTCGATGCCGGGCCCGTCGAGGGCAGCGGCGGTGCCGGGAGCCCAGAAGACGACGACGGGCCCCGGAGCTGTCGCGATCTCCACCGTGCCCCGGGCCTCCAGCGTGGGATACGGAACGGCGATGACGGCGCCTCCGCGTTCGATCGTGACGACGCGTTCCTTCGGGGCCAGGCGGCCATCGATCGCCCCCGCGTACAGGAAGGGTCGCTCGTTCGCCTGATCGTAGCCCGGATATGGGTTCCGACCGTAGTCCCGCTGGAACCCCGTGTCCCGACCCAGGACATCACCGTCGGGGTAGGCCGCCGCGAAATCGGCGAGCGACACGATCTGGGCCGCGACGAACGTCAGCTTCGAGCCGGTGAGTGTCCCGACGATCGCCTCGCCGGTGGCTTGCTGCCACCACGATTCGGTCTGGCGGTCGTACATCACGAGGTCGCTGAAGCGCAGGTTCCCGGTCGTGCCGAACTCGTGGACCGTCCCGTCCAGGGTCCTCTCGAAGACGAGTGCGGTGTGGCACAGGGGACAGAACGTGACGACGAGCGGGACGCCGCCCAGCGTGTCGTTGACGATCTCGTGCCAGACCAGGATCGCCAGTGGATAGGCCCGGGGGTGGCCGCCGACCTCGAGGGAGATGACCGGCGATACCGGTCTCAGCCAGTCCGAGGCGTCGGCCACCGACTCGAATCGGGGCGCATCGATCGACGGGATCCCGTCCTTGGGTGGTCCGCCACCGATGAAGTCGCCGAGATCCACGGAGGCCCGGTTGAAGTCGGTCGTCCACTGCTCCGTCGAGACTCGCAGGTCGCCCAGGTCCGGCGGTTCGGTCGCGGGTCGGGGTTCGATCGTCGCGTCGGCCGGCGCCGAGCCGCCTGGCGCGGCGCAGGCGACCGCAACCAGGGCTGCGAGCACGATGAGCACGGCGATCCGTCCAGTCGGCATGTCACGCCCAGCCTAGCCGTCGACCGTGTCGGCGCTGTGACCGGGCTTACGGGCTCCAGACTCCGGTATGGGGACGAAGCTGTGGGTTGGCTCACGGCCGCGCCGCCATTTCGTTCGGGAGATGCGGGTCATGGATCGGATCTCCGCCGCCCTCCGACGCCGGGCGAGCCGGCCCCTGCTACGCGGTCGATGACCGGACCAGGTCGATGGCCAGGGCGGCGCTCCAGCTGAAATCCGCGCTGCCGTGGCCGTCGCCGTCGAACGGGTCGAAGTACTCGCGGAACCCGGACCGGGCGACCAGGGCCAGGCTGCTGCGCCGGACCTCGTCGGCGAAGTCCGCCCGCCCGTGCTGTCGCAGGCCATGCCAGAGCAGCCAGTTGGTGTTCAGCCAGACCGGCCCACGCCAGTAGCGACGCCGGTCGAACTCGGGGTCCTCGACGCTGAAGCTGGGCACGACATAGTGGATCGGCAGATCTGGATGGAAGCAGGACGACGCGAGGTCCGCGCAGATCGCATCCACCATCGCGGTCGGCAGTGCCGGGTCCAGCAGGGGCAGGAACGAGACGATCGCGTGCTCGGGTTCCAGGGCGTTGGTGCGCACGTTCAGCGGATCAAATCGCCGGGTGGTGCCATCCCACAGCGTCCGGACGATCGCGACGCCCATGGCTTCGGCCAATTCCTGATGCGGGACGGGATCGGCACCGACGATCCGGGCGATCTCCGCCAGCGCGTATGTCGACCACAGATGGATCGCGCTGAACAGGGGTCCGACCATGACGAAGTCGGTCGACGCGATCACGGCGCGGTCGTCGTAGTCGACATCGCGATAGCGACTGGCCAGATAGACGAACCCGTCGTAGGCGTCATCGCTCGGTCGATCGCCGGCCTCGGCATGCTGGAGGTCGCGGCGCTGATACGACGGGAGTGAACCGGGCTGGATATCAAGCCCGGCCAGCGTGCGGTCCCACAGCGGGGAGTTGTCCAGTCCGGATTCCCACGGGTGGACGATCGCCGGCAGGCCCACGCCGGCGGCATCGCGTGACGTCTGGAGGTACGCGTGCTGGGCTGCCAGCCGCGGGTAGAGGTGGCGGAGGAAGGCCACCGAACCGTCCACGTCCACGGCATGACGGTGGATCGCGAGTGCTGCGGCGGCGTGGACCGGGGGTTGGGTGATCCCGGACGTCGCGATCCCGCGTGGCGCGTCGGCGGACCGACTGACGTCCCAGAAGTCCGGTCCCGGGAAGTAGGCGCCGACCGGTACCGACGGATCGAAGACGATGTGCGGGACCTTGCCGTTCGCCCACTGGGCATCGAACAGGGTGACGAGTTCCTGGCGGGCTCGCACCTCGTCGTACCACGCGCGCCCGACGGCGACGAAGGCAGAATCCCAGCTCCACTGGTGTGGGTAGAGCGAGCGAGACGGGACGGTGGAGGACCCGATCCAGTTGGCATCCAGGACGACCTGGGCCGACTTCACGACGGCCTCAAGGTCGATGTCCGGGCCCGGTGAGTGGGCAGCCATGGTGCCCATAGTGTGGACCAGGCATTGTCCCTGAGGTGCGTGACGGCCCTTACATACCACCCGCGAGCTCCGCTGGCATCATGACGCGTGTGACCTCCCGAGCCGTGCTTGTCCGCCTGGCCATCGTCGCGTGGATCGTCGGCGCCTGCACGAGCGCCGGATCGGCCGGCGGTGACGGGAGCGCGGCCTGGCGCAGCGCGACGCTCGTGGATGCGGCATCCGGCGACCCGTTCACCATCGATGGGTTCCGAGGCCAGCTCGTCGTCATCGAGCCGATGGCCGTCTGGTGCGGCAACTGTCGGACCCAGCAGCTGGAAGCCGCATCGGCGCTGGCGCGGCTGGCGGACCCGGACATCGTCTACATCAGCATCACGGTCGACCCCAACGAGCGCGAGGCGGACCTCGTGGCCTACGCGGAGCTCCTGGGATTCGACTGGCGCTTCGCCGTGACCACGACGGAGCTTGCCCGCTCGTTGGCCACCGACTTCGGTGATCAGGTGCTGTCGCCGCCGTCAACGCCGCTCATCCTGATCGGGCCGGATGGAGAGGTGGTCGACCAGCATTACGGGATCCGCGGAGCGGATGACCTCGTCGCATTGTTCTCGCGGTATCGACCGCCGGCCTGACCCCGCCGCAAGGACCACCTCACCGGCGCTCTTCGGCCATCCGCAACGCCTCCGGCGGCCCGGCGAAGCCTACCCTGGCGCGGTGTCGCAGGTCAGCGGGCGAAGCGGAGCTCCGACGTTGCTCCGAAGCGCGTCCAGATGACGCCCAGCGCCGCACCCCACATGAGATGGGCCGCGAAGAAGACCGCCGCGTTGAGGTTGAGCATCAGCGGATCGACGGCCGGCAGGACGACGAACCACATCGCGACGAACACCGCAGCGCCCCAGGCCATGCCCAGTCCGAGCGCCGCCGCCGCGGACACGGCGAGCCGCGACACGACGAGCCCGAAGACGGCGGCCAGGATGACCGAGTTCATCATGTGGCCGATCAGGCCGAGGATCAGGGCGATGGCATCGAACGGGATGGGGTTGCCCGAGCCCTGCAGGTCACGAACGATCGTGGCGCCGATGGCGATCGGAGCCCCAAAGAAGCCCGCTCCGTCGGGGATCAGCGCCTCGACGATCATCTCCCACATGGCCAGCACGAGACTGGCGCCGATACCGGCGATCAGGATCCGACGACGATCCATGGCGTGATTCCCTCCTGGCGTGAACGCTGCCCGTTCCAGCTGGGCAGCCGTTGCTCGGAAGCTACGTCGCGCTGCCGACGTTCGGCTGTGGGGAGGATCACGGTCCCCGCGTGACGAGGCTCACATCGTCGCGTGCCGACTGCGCCCATCGTCAGAGCCGCCCGACGCCACGACTCCTGAGCTCGCGGCGCCAACGACGTCAGACCCGAGGCGCGGTTCTGATTGGACAGACTGCCCAAAGCACTGGAGCATTGCGCGATGACCCAGACCATCCCCACCCCGGACGTCCTGACCGTGTACGGCGCCGGCTGGTGCTCGGACTGCCGCACCACGCAGCGCTACCTCGATTCCGCGCGCGTGGAATACCGCTACGTGGACCTTGGCCAGGATCCTGCCGCCCAGGCGATGCTGGACGCCGCCGGCTATCGAGCCATCCCGATCGTCGTGGCCACCGACGGAACCATCCTCATCGAGCCTTCCATGCGAGAGCTCGCGGTCCTCACCGGGGTTGCCGTCCGCTGACCTGGCGGAGCGTCAAGATCCGTGATCCACCTCACATCGGCGCGAGGACTCGTCGCGCTACGGTTGGGGCTCAACGCCCGTACCGTGGAGACTCAGCCCTCGTGGATCAAGATTCGTTCGACTTCGTGATCATCGGCGCGGGCGGTGCCGGAGAGGCTGCGGCCCACCTGGCCCGGGCGCGTGGCGCCTCGGTCGCCATCGTGGACCGGGAACTCTTCGGTGGCTCATGCCCCTTCTGGGCCTGCATGCCGTCCAAGACGCTGCTGCACGCGGCGAGCGTTCACGCCGCCGGTGGCGACTATGACTGGCCGGCCGCATCGGCTCGGCGCGACTACATGATCAATCGCGAAGGAACCGATGCGCCGAGCGACGCCGGCCACGTGAGCAGCCTGGAGGCGGCGGGTGCCGTCGTCATCCGGGGGACCGCGCGGATCGCCGGCCCGGGCGCGGTCGCCGTGTCGACGGAGGGTTCTGACCCTGACCGGACACTCCACGCAGGCCACATCGTCATCGCGGTCGGCTCGAACTCGACGGTCCCGTCCATCGACGGGCTGGAGTCGATCACCCCGTGGACGAACCGCCAGGCCACGTCCACGCGAACGCTTCCGCAGAGCCTGGTCATCCTCGGGGCCGGACCCACCGGCGTCGAGATGGCCCAGGTCTATGCCCGGTATGGCGTCCCGACGGTCCTGATCTCGCCCCAGTCGACCATCAATCCGAAGGATCACCCGCGCAACTCGGCGGCGATCGAAGCCGGCCTCCGGCGGGATGGGGTCGACGTCCGAACGGGGGTGCGGGCGACGAGCATCCAGGCCCGGACGATACCGTCCGGGGCGCATGTCGTGCACCTCTCGGACGGCACGAGCGTCGAGGGTCACGAGATCCTGCTCGCCGTCGGGCGCACCTATCCCCTTGCCGACCTCGGGCTCGAGACGATCGGTGTCGACGCATCGGGCGGACGCGTCGACGTGGGTCCGGACCTGCGCATCGCCGACGGCGTCTTCCTGGTCGGCGATCCAGCCGGCCCCGAGATGAGCACGCACCAGTCTCACTACCAGGGCGAGTTCGCCGTCCGGATCGCCCTGGGTGATGAAGCCCGACCGGACTACACGGCGCTTCCACATGCCACCTATACGGACCCCGAGGCCGCGGGCGTCGGGCTGACCCTCGAGCAGGCGATCGCTGGCGGGTACGACGCGTTCGAGGAGGTCGCCGACCTGGCGATGACGGCCAAGGGCTTCGTGGTCGAGGCATCGGGTCACGTCACGATCGTCGTCGATCGCGGGGCCAGGTCGCTCCGAGGCGCATTCATCGCCGGCCCGGCCGCCTCCGAGGTCATCCACGAAGCGGTCCTGGCCATCAAGACGCAGACCACCATTGATGTCCTGGCCGACACCATCCACGCGTTCCCGACGACGGCCCGGGTGATGGGCGGCCTCTTCGCCCAGGCTCTGCGCCGCCTCGATGACGGCGGATGAGCGCGGGGCATCGATGCAGATGACGGGAGTCCCGGTGCCCGTCCTCCGCGCATCGGACGTGCCGTCCGTCACTGCGGCGGAGATGGCCGAGGTGGACCGATCCGCGATGGAGGACTACGGCGTGACGCTGCTCCAGATGATGGAGCAGGCCGGCGCCCATCTCGCAGAGGTGGTGCGCCTGGAGGCCGGGAACGAGCTCCGGGACCGGCGGATCGTCGTTGCGGTGGGCCCCGGCAACAACGGCGGCGGCGGGCTCGTCGCGGCCCGTCATCTGTCCAACCGTGGCGCTGCGGTCCGCGTCGTGCTCGCGCGGCCGGCGCTCCGGATGGCGGAAGCCGCTCGCCACCAGCTCGCCACGTTGCTGGCGATGGGGGCGGACTGCTGCGTGGCGACCTATGACCTGACCGACGACGCACTCGGAGCGCTGCTCGCCGAGGCGGACGTCATCGTGGACGCCGTGCTCGGCTACCAGATCCACGGAGCCCCACGTGGTGAAGAGGACCGGCTGATCGAGTTCGTCGTCCGTTCCGGTCGCCCGGTCGTCAGCCTGGACCTGCCATCGGGGTTGGACCCGGATACCGGCGAGGCGGCCGGGGCGGTCATCACCGCCAGCGCGACACTGACGTTGGCACTCCCGAAGTCAGGGCTGTTCCAGGCAGACGGTCCGGCCCGGACAGGGCGGGTCTACCTCGGAGACCTGGGCCTTCCGGAGGCCCTCTACACTGGGCTCGGCATTCGCGTGGGCTCGCCCTTTGCAGGCGGGCGCGTCGTCCTCCTGGAGCGGAGCGCATGACCTCGTCCCAGACCCGTTCGTTCACGGAGAAGGTGGGCCTGCTCAGCGAGGTGGCACTGTTCGCGGGCCTGTCCGAGACGGACATGCAGGCGATCGGCCACGTGACCACGATGACCCACTGCGTTCGAGGCCAGCAGATCCTTGCGCCGGACGACCCGCCGGACCGGATCCACATCATCAAGAAGGGCCGGGTGCGCGTCTACCGGATGTCGCCGGACGGGAAGCAGCTGACCCTGGACATCCATGAGAAGGGGACGATCCTCGGCGACATGAGTCTGCTCGGCCAGGAACGGCTGCCGCAGGCATACGCGGAGGCCATCGACGATGGGGTCATCTGCACGATCTCACCGGACGAACTGCGCCGGTTGATCGAGCGCTACCCGGTCGTCGGCCTGAACATCATCCGGCACCTGTCACGCCGCCTCGAGTCGGCCGAACGTGAACTGGAGGCGATGGCCTACCAGCGCGTCGACCAGCGGTTGGCCCGAAAACTGCTCGATCTCGGGCAGCGGTTCGGCGTCTCGACGCCGCGCGGCATCCTGATCCAGGCGCGACTCACGCAGCAGGAACTCGCGGAGATGATCGGGACGACTCGGGAGACCCTCGCGCACACGCTCGGCGACTTCCGTCGGCGTGGCCTGCTCGAGTCCTCGAAGCACAACGTCGTACTCAGGGACGCGGAGGTCCTCGCGGAGATCGCCGACCGCGAGTGATCGGTCTTCTGGCGGCCTGCCCGTCCCGAGCCGGACGTCAGGGTTCGCGCCTACGCGGCCTCGCGCCACTCCCGGTAGATCAGGATCGCGAAGAGAGCGGCGAAGACCGCATACCCGGCGGCCACCGCCACTCCTACCGACTGGAAGACGGTCGTCGAGCCACTGCCCAGCAGCGCCGCCTGCACCGCGAAGCCGACGGCAGCCACCAACGATGCAACGGAAATGAGTCGGACCGCACCGCGATCCGCGATCCGCCAGGCGCCAAGCTGGACGATCGCGAGCGCGACGTACATGACCCCGACGACCCGGACCGTGGCGATCGCGTAGTCGGCCGCATCCGAGGGCAGGAAGTACGAGGTCGGGAGGGCGATGTTACTGAGCCCGTAGTAGGCGTAGGCCACGCCGTTCAGGGCCAAGAGGATCTTCAGCCAGCGCATGGTTCACCCTCCTCCGTTCCATCCCAACCTGGTGACGCCGCCAAACCTTAAGCTGTTCGCTACGATATTATGGATGTCAATGGGCGCCCTATGCGTGTGGTCCGGCAGGCGAGCCGGTACGCTCTGAGCCATGCAGGTCATGCTCGGCAGCCGTGGCGATTACTCGGTGCGAGCGGTGCTGTACCTCGCGCGACACTCCGGACGCCGGCGTCGACGCGACATCTCTGCGGCGATGGAGATCCCCGACAAGTACCTGCCCCAGATCCTCGGCGCCCTGGTTCGCGCCGGGATCGCCGACTCTGCCGTGGGCCGATCGGGCGGCTACGAGCTCGCCCGACCGGCGGCATCCATCACCTTGCGCGACGTGGTCGAGGTCGCAGAGGGCCCGCTCCGGAGTGACAAGTGCCTCCTGCGCGGCGGTCCCTGCTACTGGGCAGAGAAGTGTGCGCTACACGACGCGTGGAGCGCCGCGGCGCAGGCACTGAGCGACCGGCTGGGCGCCACCACCTTCGCTGACCTGGCCTTGGCGGACTGGGAGATCGAGGAGCGCGCGCGCGAGACGGGCAGGCTGCGGGTCGGCCGGCACGCGCCCGCGGCCCATCCTGACCCCACCCGGCGGCCTCGGGCCACGCCCGCACGCTAACGACAGATTCGGCTGGCACACTCCTGAAAGAGCCGTTACGATAAGTTAGGAACTTATCCTTCTACGCTGGCCAGGCAGTGCGGGAGTACGGGTGATGCGGCGGATCTCTCGGCGCGAATTCCTCGTCGCGGCAGCGGCCGGTGGGACCGTCGGCGTCGGTGCCATGCTGCTTGCGAGCGGCCGGTCGCCGTTGACGTTGCTGGAACCGGTGGACGTGGTGGATCCGCTGGCGGCCTACCCGGATCGGGGCTGGGAGGCGGTCTATCGCGACCAGTATCGGTACGATCGCACCTTCACCTTCGTCTGCTCGCCCAACGACACCCATTCCTGCCGGCTCAGTGCGGTGGTGCGCAACGGCGTCGTCATGCGCACGGAGCAGGCCTACGACGTCTCGCGCTACGCGGACCTCGACGGGAACACGGCGACCGCCGCCTGGCATCCACGAGGGTGCGCCAAGGGCTACCAGGTCCATCGCCGCGTCTACGGACCATTCCGGCTCAAGTACCCGCTGATCCGGAAGGGCTGGAAGGAATGGGCGGACGACGGGTTCCCACCGCTTGATCCGGACCTCCGTACGAAGTACCGCTTCGATGCCCGCGGATCCGACGAGCTGGTCCGGGCGAGTTGGGAGGATGCCCACGCCTACATGGCCAAAGGGCTGGTCGCGATCGCCCGTACGTACAGCGGCGCCGACGGTCGGGCCCGCCTGGAGGCGGACGGCTGTCCACCCGAGATGCTCGATGCGATGGGCGGCGCCGGCACGCGGACGCTCAAGTTCCGCGGCGGGATGGGGCTGCTCGGCGTCATCGGCAAGTACGGGATGTACCGGTTCGCGAACATGATGGCGCTGCTCGACACGGACCTGCGCGACGTGGCCCACGAGGACGCGAAGGGCGGTCGCCTGTGGTCCAACTACACGTGGCACGGCGACCAGGCGCCCGGGATGCCGTTCGTCCATGGCCTCCAGGCCGCGGACGTCGACTTCAACGACCTGCGCTTCTCCAAGCTGACGATCCAGATCGGGAAGAACCTCGTCGAGAACAAGATGGCGGATTCCCATTTCTTCATCGAGGCGATGGAGCGCGGCGGGACGATCGTGACGATCACGCCCGAGTACAGCCCGCCCGCGACGAAGGCGGACTACTGGATCCCGATCCGGCCCGGGACCGACGCGGCGCTGTTCCTGGGGATCACCCGCCTGATGATCGACCGCGGCCAGTACGACGCGGACTTCGTCAAGCGCTACACGGACCTCCCATTCCTCATCCGGACGGACACTGGGCGTCGCCTGCGGGCCGACGAGGTCATCGCTGGCTATCAACCCGGCCTGCGCGACGACGGGCCCTCCTTCGCGCAGCAGGGGCTCAAGCCGGAGCAGTACGCGCGACTTGGCGACTTCGTTGTCTGGGATGCGCGGACCGCTGCGGCTCGCCCGATCACCCGCGACGTCATCGGCGACCGGATGGCCGAGGCCGGTCTCGATCCCGCGCTCGACTGGACCGGCCGACTCCGCCTCGTCGACGGGAGCGACGTCGAGGCGACGACCACCTGGTCCGCCTACCGCATCCATCTGCAGGACTACGACCTCGCATCGGTCGCGGAGATGACCGGCTCGCCGACGGCCCTCATCGAGCGCCTGGCGAACGACATCGCGCGCATCCGCCCGGCCTCCGCCCATATCGGCGAAGGAGTCAATCACTGGTTCCACGCCACGCTCGCGAACCGGGCCATCCACCTGCCGTTCATGTTGACCGGCAACATCGGGAAGCCGGGGGCCGGGGTGTACACCTGGGCCGGCAACTACAAGAGCGCGCTATTCCAGGGCCATCCCGACAGCGGCCCGGGCTTCAAGGGCTGGATCGCGGAGGATCCGTTCGAGCCGAACCTGGACGAGGCGGCCTCGGGCTCGGAGGTGGTCGCGCACCTGTACGGCTACGGCGAGGAGCCGGCCTACTGGAATCACGGCGACCGGCCACTCATCGTCGACACGCCGAAGGTCGGCCGCAAGGTCTTCACCGGTGCAAGTCACATGCCGACCCCGACGAAGGCCCTGTGGTTCACCAACGTCAACCTGATCAACAACGCCAAGCACCACTACGAGCTGATCCGCAACGTCAACCCGAAGATCGACCTGATCGCGTCGACCGATATCGAGATGACCTCTTCGGTCGAGTACGCCGACATCGCCTTCCCAGCGACGTCGTGGCTGGAATCGCAGACCCACGAGATCACCGCCTCGTGCTCCAACCCGTTCATCCAGGTGTGGGGCCGGAATCCCGACGGCATCGAGCCGCTGTATGAGGCCAAGGACGACGCGCGGATCCTCGCCGACCAGGCGAAGGCGCTCGGCGACGAGCTCGACGACCCCCGGTTCGCCGACTACTGGAAGTTCATCCTGGAGGGCAAGGAGGACGTCTACATCCAGCGCCTGCTGGATGCATCGATCACGACGAAGGGTTACCGCCTCGACGACATCGTCGCCGGGAAGTACGGCGAACCCGGCGCCGCGCTGATGATGTTCCGGACCTACCCGCGCATCCCGTTCTGGGAGCAGATCGGCGAGAGCCTGCCGTTCTTCACCGACACCGGTCGGCTCAACAGCTATTGCGACATCCCCGAGGCGCTGGAATACGGCGAGAACTTCATCGTCCATCGTGAGGGCCCCGAGGCCACGCCGTACCTGCCCAACGTCATCGTCAGTTCCAACCCGCTGGTCCGCCCGGAGGATTACGGGATCGCCCGCGACGCGATGGATGCCGACGAGCGGACGGTCCGCAACGTCCGCCTGCCGTGGGCCGCCGTCAAGTCGACGACGAACCCGCTGTGGGAGGCGGGCTACGACCTGTACTGCCTCACGCCCAAGACCCGGCATCGCGTCCATTCGAGCTGGAGCACCAGCGACTGGAGCCTGATCTGGGATTCCAACTTCGCCGATCCGTACCGGGCCGATCCCCGAGCGCCGTGGGTCGGCGAGCACCAGCTCCACATCCACCCCGAGACCGCCCGGGCGCTCGGGATCGAGGACGGCGACTACGTCTACGTCGACGCCAATCCGGCCGACCGCCCGTATATCGGCTGGAAGCCCGACGATCCGTTCTACCGCGTCGCACGGTTCATGCTCCGCGCGAAGTACAACCCGGCCTACCCGCGCGGGATCGTCATGACCAAGCACGGCCCGTTCCAGGCCACGGAGCGGTCCGTCAAGGCTCACGAGTCACGCGCCGACGGTCGGGCCCTCTCCGAGGGCACCGGATACCAGGCGAATCTGCGCTACGGCAGCCAGCAGTCGGTCACCCGCGACTGGTCCATGCCGATGCACCAGACGGACAACCTGTTCCACAAGGCCAAGGATGGGACCGGATTCATCTTCGGATACGAGAACGACAACCACGCCCTCAACACCGTCCCCAAGGAGACCCTCGTCAAGGTCACACGCGCGGAGGCCGGTGGCCTCGGTGGGCAGGGCCGCTGGCAGCCGGGGACGCAGGGGTTCTCGCCCGGCAACGAATCGGACGCGATGCGCCGCTACCTGGCGGGCACCCTCGGTCCGAGGTCGACGCGATGACCCGGCGCGAGCTCCCGATGCTCGGCCCGGCCCCGGACCACAAGGTGAGCGAGCCGGACGATCCGCTCGAGCTGATCGGTGTGCCGGTACCGGTCGACGAGGCGACGTTCGACGAGATGGCCCGCTGCCTGGTCGAGGAGTACGTGCGCGACGGTTGGGACGACGCCCATCTCCTGGCCCTGTTCCGATCGCCGTTCTATGCCGGGCTCCACGTCATCTGGCGCCGGCGCGGCGCGACCTGGGTGACGGATCTCATCGCCGAGACCCGCCGGATCTGGCGTCGACCGGCCCCGTCCGTGGAGGTCATCGCCGATGCCTGAGGTCCAGAACTGGCAGCTCGGCCGCTCGATGGCCTACCCGTACGCGGAGCATCACCCGGACCACCAGTTCGCGTTCGTCTTCAACATCAACCGCTGCATCGCCTGTCAGACCTGCTCGATGGCCTGCAAGAGCACCTGGACGTTCTCCAAGGGCCAGGAGTCGATGTGGTGGAACAACGTCGAGACCAAGCCGTACGGCGGCTACCCGCGTAGCTGGGACGTTCGGCTCCTGGGGATGCTCGATGATGCCCATCAGAAAGCGGGGATCGAACCCGGCTGGTCGGCCGATCCGGCCGACCGCGAGGCGCCGTACGGCACGTATGACGGACTGACGATCTTCGAGGCGGCCGCCGCCGAACAGCCCCAGTCTCAGCAGGCGCTCGGATACCTGCCCGCCGACGACGAGTGGCGTGCCCCGAACGTGTTCGAGGACGTCACCCCGGAGGGCACGCCGTCGACGGACCGCCTGGGCCTCCAGCGTGATGGCGCGAGCCTCCCGGAGCACGTGGCCTGGTTCTTCTACCTCCAGCGGCTGTGCAACCACTGTACGTACCCAGCCTGCCTCGCGGCGTGCCCGCGCAAGGCCATCTACAAGCGACCGGAGGACGGCGTCGTCCTGATCGACCAGGAGCGCTGCCGCGGCTACCGCAAGTGCGTGGAAGCCTGCCCCTACAAGAAGTCGATGTACCGGCCGACGACCCGGGTGAGCGAGAAATGTGTCGCCTGCTACCCGCGCCTGGAGGGCGCCGACCCGGCGAGCGACGGTGCGGCCATGGAGACCCGCTGCATGTCCGCCTGCCCGGGTCGGATCCGGTTGCAGGGCCTGGTCCCGATCGCGCCCGACGGGACCTGGGCGGACGACCCCCAGAACCCGATCACCTACCTGGTCCGCAACGAGCAGGTCGCGCTGCCGCTCTATCCGCAGTTCGGCACGGAGCCGAATGGGTTCTACATCCCGCCGCGCTGGGCCCCGCGGCCGTACCTCCGCCAGATGTTCGGGCCGGGCGTGGATGCGGCGATCGCGCGCTATCGGGCGCCGTCGCGCCAGCTGCTGGCCGTGCTCCAGCTGTTCCGGGCCAGCCAGTCGGTCATCTTCCGGTACGAGATCGAGGAAGGCCCGATGGTCTTCGAGACCGATATCGACGGGAAGCCGTGGGCGATGTTCGACGACACGGTGATCGGCTTCGACCAGCTCGGTCGGGAGGTGGTGCGGCTCAAGGTGGAGGAGCCGGTCCACGTCCGTCACTCCCCCCGCCCGAACTCGATCTGATGGAGCGCACCGAGATGACCCGGCAAGCCGTCGACGTCGAGGCGCTCGACCTGGCACTGGCCCGGTCGGACGCCTACCGCGTGCTCGCCGAGGCGTTCCGTGACCCGGACGATCGCCAGCCCGTGGATCGCCTGGAGCTGCGCCTCCTGCGGTCCGCGACGAAGCGCCTCGGAGGGTCCGTCGCCGCGGAGTCGTGGGCGGACTTGCAGCACATCGCTCCGCGAGGGCTGCGTGCCGAGGAGCATCGGGTGGTCTTCGGCCACGTCGTCGCCCACGGTTGCCCCCCGTACGAGACCGAATACGGTCGGCGACACGTGTTCGGGCAGAGCCAGGAACTCGGGGATATCCGGGGCTTCTACGAGGCGTTCGGGGTCCGGCCGCGCCGCGGCGGCGAGCGACCCGACCACGTCGCCTGCGAGTTCGAGTTCATGTCCCTGCTCGCCCTCAAGGAGGCGATCGCGATCGCCGCGGCCGACTCGCAGCGCCGGAGCGTGTGCCGCGACGCGGCCGCCCGATTCCTCGCCGACCACCTTGGTCGCTGGCTGCCCGCGCTCGCCGGCCGGATCGCGCAGCGCGAGCCCGGCAGTGGCTACGCGGCGGCCGCGGCGATCGGCGCCGCCGTGGTGTCGGCGCACGCCCGCGAGGTCGGGGCCCTGCCGGTGATCCTCGCCTCGGACGACATCGTCGAGATCACCGACGAGGCCGACGGGCTGCGGTTCGAGTGCGGTGTCGAGGAGACCAGCGACCTGGCGTCGCTCGGGATCGATTCGTGACGGTCGTCGCGACCCCGTCGCCGCTCCTGCTCCGGGTCGACCCGGCGCTCGCGGAGCCGGCCGTCTGGGGAGTCCTGACCCGCGAGGGCGATCCACGGATGGAAGCGCTCACCGAGCACGGGCGACGGTCCGATGCGATCTACGGCGAGTCCGACCCGGCCGGCCGGGATGCGGCCTTCGCCCGACTTGCGCGTGACCGAATTCACGGAACTGGGGCTCGCCGCGCCACTTCGGCAGGCGATCGCCGAGCGCCCGGCGCTAGCTGACCGCGCGCAGGTGATGCTCGTCGGCGAGGCCAGAGCCTATCGTGACGAGGGCGTGACCTGTGAACCCAGCGGCCAACACCTGGGGTTCCGCGTCGACGCCGCCCGCTTCGCCGATCCGGCCGGCCTCCTGGGCTGGGCCCGCCACGCCCTGGGTCATGCCGAGGATACGCTCGACCCGGCCTTTGATTTCGACCCGGCCTGGGACGGCGCCGGGACAGGCTCGTCGCTCCGGGCGGTCACCCAGGCTCGCCTCCATCGCCTGTGGGACGTGACGGTCGACGGTCGGCTGGAAGCGGCCGGGATGTCGGCAGGTCGCTCGGCCCGGGCCCGCCACCGCGACCGGATCGCGGCAGACCTTGGGGGTGCGAGCGTCGCGGCGATCGATGCGATCCTCGATCGGCTCTGGAACGATCCTCGGCCGACGTTCCCGGCCCTGCGGGATTGGGCGTTGCGTCCGGCCTCACTGATCGACGATCTGGCCCCGGAGCATCCCGGCCTGCCACGGCCCGACCGCTGCCCCCTGTGTCGATTCCCGAGTGACGATGTCCTCGTTCCGGATCCGGCCATCGGCGACCAGGTCCTGGCGGAATACCCGTCGTGGCGACCGGCTGACGGTCTGTGCGGCCGGTGCGTGGACCGGTACCGATTCGCGAGGCTGCTCGGAGGTTCCGAATGACCCGTCACCCGCTGGCTCGCCTGCGCCTGGTCGGCGCCGGCGCTGTACTCCTCGCCGCCGTCCTGTCGGTCGCAGGGGTCCCGATCACCAGCGCCCAGGGCACGGTGCTGTTCGTCGGTCGGTCCGACGGCGCCCTGCCGGTCGATTCGCCGTTCGATCCGTCGTGGGATGCCGTCCCGCCCGCGTCGGTCGCTCTCAGCGGCCAGCTCGTCACCCAGCCGATGCTGGAGCAGGCCGCGTTCCCGGTCGTTCGCGCCAGCGCCCTGGCCGACGATGACCGGATCGCGATCCTGCTCGAATGGGACGACCCGAGCGCTGACGTGTCCACCACCTCGGAGACGGCGTTCGCGGATGCCGCCGCGGTGCAGATCGCGCTGGGGACCGGCACCTCGATCTGCATGGGCCAGCTGGCGGGCGGCCTCAACATCTGGCACTGGAAGGCGGACTGGGCGGCCGAGATCGCCGCGGGATCCGACCTGACCGACGCGCACCCGAACATGCCGACCGACGAGCGCTTCCCGGCCGACGGCAGTGATCCGACGCTGACGGAGGACGGCTTCCTGGCCGGGCAGACGGCCGGCAATCCGAGATCGGCCGCATCCCTGGTCAGCTCCGTGGAGGACCTCAGCGCGATCGGCTTCGGGACGCTGACGACGCAGCCGGTCGACGCCCAGAACGTTCACGGCGCGTCCGAGCATCGCGGCGGCGTCTGGCGCGTCGTCCTGTCGCGGAAGCTCGACGATGGGGATCCCAACGACGCCGCGCTGCGGCCGCAGGGTCCGGCCGCGGTGGTCGCGTTCGCACTCTGGGATGGCAGCCGGGGTGATCGCGACGGCCAGAAGTCCGTCTCCGCCTGGTTGTCGCTGGTCTTCCCGCCCCATCAGAACGGCCTGCTCGACGCCTGGCCGTACCTGATCCTCCTGGTCCTGGCGCTGGGCCTTTCGGGGATCGTGATGGCCTATGGGGCACGTCAGCCCGCTGTCGGACACGGATGGGGGCCTCGCGGACTGCCGCAGGGTCCTGCGCCGGATGACCGCGATCAGGACGGGACCGCGTGACCCGTCCGTCCGTGCTGGCCGTGGCCGCCGTCGATGCTGCCGCGCGACGTTCCCCGGTCCGGGTCCGGGTGGCGCGCCGGGCGGACGCCTCTCCCGTGCTGACCGTCGCGTCCGCCGTCGACCGGTGGGCTCGCTGGCTCATGATCGTGGTCGCCGCCGATCTGCTCATCACGCGGTTCGTCGTGCGCCTGGCGATCTTCGTGCCCAAAGGAGAACCGTGGGCCACGATGAGCTCGTGGATCGGCCGCCTCGGGGCCATGGTCGATGCCCTCGTGCCCATCCTCGGCGTCCTGCTGCTCGCGACGATGCTCGTCCGGGCGGGTCGCCAGGGCTGGCTCATCCGGACGCTGCTCGTGGCCGCGACCGTCGTCGCGGGATCCGGGTTCATGCAGCTCGTGTGGTCGCCGACCCCGGCGGTCGCCATCGCCACAGACCTGTTCGTGGTCCTGATCGTCGTGGGCGTGATCGTCGCACTCGTCCGGCGGCCGGAGTCAGCGGGACTCGGGACGGTCGCGTCGCTGGCCCTCGCCGGGTCGGTCGCGGCCTCGGCATTCGCCCGACTGCTCGATACCGCGCCGGTCGCGCTCGGGACAGGGGCCGATCCGACGAGCGGGGCGATCGGGACCTGGATCTCGGCGGCCGGCCAGGTCGCGTTCGTCGCGGGTGCCGTGCTGCTGGGGCTGGTCGGTCTTGCCGGACTGCGACCGCGCCAGGCACTGGTGCGAGCCCTGGCGTTCGGCGTGGCCGTGGCGGCATTCGTCGCCGTCGCGGCGTGGCGGGCAGCGGCCAGTGTCGGCCAACTCACGATCTTCAGCGTCGGGCTCACCGGCGTCGTGCCGGCCGTCGT
This sequence comes from uncultured Chloroflexia bacterium, assembly GCA_963704935.1. Classification (GTDB taxonomy): domain Bacteria; phylum Chloroflexota; class Limnocylindria; order Limnocylindrales; family CSP1-4; genus SPCO01. The sequence continues at coordinate 1,077,208 of CAVPIF010000003.1, read as the reverse complement.
GATCGGAGCTGCCGTGGGGCTGGCGATACCGGGGCTCATCGCCCTCCATCGTCGGGCGCCGGAGGCGGCCATCGGCGGTGCGATCGTCCTGCTCGCCGGCTACGGGCTGGCGGCCAGCGGCCTGCTCCTCGCCAGCCTGCTGGGCCTGCTCTACGCTGGCCCCAGCCGTCAGATCGTCCACGGGAGACCCACATGACCGACTCCACGATGGCATCGCCCCCGCCATCGACGCCGGATATCGAGGCCTGGCTCCGGCGTCTCGCCGCGGTACTGCCTTCCGGAACACTGGACGAGCTCGGATCGGAAGAACGAGTGGCCCTGCTTGACCTGGCGCGCATCGCGGCGCACCAGAGCCACCGCTCCGCCGCGCCGATCACCACCTATCTGATCGGCCTGACCGTGGCCGGGCTGCCGAGGGCAGCGCGCCTGGAGCGGCTACTCGCGCTGGCGCGCGAACTCGACATCGAGTAGCGACGAGTCGGGCGGGCTGTGGGCCCAGCCACTGGGCTCAGTGCGCCTCCGGCTCCTGCATCGGCAGGACCAGGACCGAGATCGTGAAAACGAACGCCCCGAAGGCGAGCACGCCGCCGACCACCAGCCACTCGATCAGGGTCGGCACGTACCAATAGCTGGTCGCGAAGCTGGAACCGGTCACGGCTGTCCCGACCGACACGCCCGGCGGCAGCGGGATGTTCGCGTAGGACAGGCCGTTGAGGATCAGATTCAGGCGGTGGAAGAAGATCCCGACGATCGCGATCACGGCCGCGATCGCCACCCAGCGCGGGTCCCGGCGCAGTCGACGGACCACGAGGATCGCGAACGGCACGAGCAGGCCGACCCCGATCTCGAACCAGAAGAGTGGCGCGTACGGACCGCTGAGCAGACGATCCACCGCTGCCGCCTCCGGCGCCCCCGGGTAGGCCGCGGTGAGGTACTCCGCGCCCATCAGGAACGCTTCGACCGCGATGAAGATGCCCAGGAGACCACCGAGCAGCGCGACGAGGTCGTCCGTGAAGCGGAGGCGTCCGAGGCGTCGCAGGGCGAGCGCCAGGAGGATGACGAGGGCGAGCCCGGAGACGAGTGCCGAGGTCACGAACATCGGGGCCATGATCCCGGAGTACCAGAAGCCGCGGCTGATCTGCAGCCCGAAGATCCACGCCGTGATGGAGTGGAGCAGGATCGCCGCCGGGAGGGCGATCCAGGCCATGGCCGACTTCAGCCGCTCATCCCGCGCCAGGGCCCGCTCCGAGGTCCCGGTCCCGAACGCCAGCGGCGATCCACGACGCGCGAGATCCGCCCGTGCGTACAGCCAGACGTAGAAGGCCGACATCGCCATGTAGGCCATCACGATCGCGATGTCCCAGATCATCGGCGACGTGAGATTCGGATGGAGCAGGATGTTGAGCATCCGCTCCGGGCGCCCAAGGTCGGGCAGGATGAAGGTCGCCGCCAGGACGACGGCCACGGTCGCTTCGAGGACGGCCAGCCGGATGATGGGCTTGAACGCCTTGACGCCGAACAGCCGACCGGCTGATGCGACGATGAGCCCGCCGGCCGACAGTCCGACGAAGAACATGAAGAACAGGATGTACTGACCCCACATGACCGTGTTCCGCATGCCGGTCACGATCAGGCCATTGGCGTACTGATAGAGGAATGCGCCGAAGCCGACGGCCATCACGCCGACCAGCAGCCCGATCCAGGCGATCAGGCGGCGCCGTCGGCGACGGCCGTCGGACCCGGCAACGACGATCACGGACGGGACGTTGACGGTCGTGCTCACAGTTCGTTCCTGCGGCGCTCGGGCAGGTAGTGGACCGACGGCTTCGTCCCAGCCTCCTCCAGCAGTTCGAAACCCTCGCGCTCGCGGATGAGCCGGTTGAGCCGGCCGTCCTCGTCGTTGAGGTCGCCGAAGATCCGGGCGCCGGTCGGGCACGAGTAGACGCACGACGGGACCTGGTCCTCCGACAGCCGATGCACGCACATCGTGCACTTCTCGACGGTCCCGACCGGTCGCGCGGCGACCATCCCGGTCTCGTACGGGGTCGGACGGACCGGTTCCCCCCAGTTGAACGTGCGGACGCCGTACGGGCAGGAGATCATGCAGTAGCGGCAGCCGATGCAGCGGTCGTTGTCCTGCATGACCAGGCCGTCGTCGCGGTGATAGGTCGCCCCGACGGGGCAGACCTTGACGCACGGAGCGTTCTCGCAGTGCTGGCAGGCCAGCGGCAGCCAAGCCATCTCCAGGGCGCCCCCGCGGACCTCGACCGGCTGGTCCAGTTCCTCACCCTCGGTCAGGATCCGGTTCCACCAGGTCCCGAGTGGCAGGTCGTTCTCGCTCTTGCAGATGACCGCGCACGACCAGCAGCCGATGCATCGCTCCCGGTCGACGACCATCCCCCAATGGGGCGCTGCCGAGCGCTCGCCGATCTCGCCCCATTCGCGCGAGGCCGGGGACAGCGCATCGACCGGAGAGACCTTGTCGGTCATCGGCTATGTCCCCTCCACGCGCGCGACCTCGCACCGGCAGTCCTTCCAGCCGGTGGAGGGGGCCCACATGTTCCCCACGTAGTGGACCTCGTGGATGGGGTTGACCTCGGACGAGGTCAGTTCGTTGACGCCCTTGCCCGCCCGGAACTGCCGTGGCCACCAGCCCTCGTACAACGTCACCGAGCCCGGCTGTTCCGAGGCGGAGACGTGGGCCCACGCCTCGATCTCGCCACGCGTGTTCCAGATCCGGATCGGATCGCCGGTGGCGAGTCCCCGGGCCTGCGCGTCCTCCGGCGAGATGAACACCTCCGGGCGGCCACCGTGGATCTCGGCAAGCCACGCGTTGTTGGCGTAGCTGGAGTGGATCCGCCATTTGCTGTGCGGGCTGAGCAGGGTGAGCGGCCACTGCGCGGGGTCGTGCACGGTATCGTCGTGCGGCGGGAGGTACGTCGGGACGGTCTCGCCGAGCTCCTGGAAGCGGTCCTCTTCCTTGTAGAACTCGATCCGCCGGGTCGGGATGAACGCGGCCGTCTTCTCCAGTGGGGCCGGCAGGGAGCGTGGCGGGAAGGGCTCGAGGCGCTCGATCTGGCCGGTGAACGGGATGTCGGGGTCGGGTGCGTTCAGGCGGACGGGTCCAGCCCGGAGCTGGTCCAGGGTGATGCCCTCCGTCGGCCCGCCCTCGCCGCCCCCGGCGGCGAGGATCGCCTCGATCGCCTCGATCTCGTCCATCTCGAAGAACTCGGCTGCCTTGGCCGGGTCGATCCGGCGGACGATCTCGCGCCACATCCACAGCTCGGACCGGGACTCGCCGACCGGGTCGATCGCCGCCTGCTGGAGCTGGAGGAACGGATGCAGCGGGGTCGCAGTGAGGTCGGTCTTCTCGTACCAGGTCGTCGCGGGCAGGACGACGTCCGCCCAGCGGACGGTCTCGGTCATCTGGTGGTCGGCCACGACGATCAGGTCGAGTCCGCGCAGGGTCGCATGGAGCCGGTTCACGTCCATGGACTGGACGAACAGGTTGGCGAAGGTGCACACCAGTCCGTGGAAGCCGTTCGCCGGATACGGGACGTCCGGATGCATCGTGGGCGTCCGCCCGCGCACGAAGTAGATGCTCGGGACCACCTTGGCCTTGGTCTCGCCGGCATTCCACCAGGGCGAGGTATCGACGCGGACCTTGTACTGGCCCACGTAGACGGAGAACCCGCCGCCAGACTTGCCGATGTTGCCGGTCAGGGCCGCCAGCAGGGCGAACGCCCGACCGGTCTGGTCGCCGTGGAACCAGTGATTGGAGCCGCCGCCCATCAGGATCGCCGCGGGCTTGGCGGCCGCATAGGCGCGCGCGACCTTCGCGATCGTCGCGGCCGGCACGCCGGTCACGGCCTCGGCGGCCTCCGTCGTCCAGTGGTCAAGCTCCGCCTTGACCAGGGCGAATCCGGGCGCGACGTCGACGGTCGTCCCGTCTGCCAGCGGCACGCGGTACGTCCCATCCATCGCCGGGAGGGTGCCCGGCGCGAACCCCAGCCGGTCCGTCCCGACGATGACCGGCGCGTCGGCGGCGGTATCCCAGGCGACGAACCGGTCGACGGCCCCGCCGGCCACGATGTCCGCTTCCCGGAGTCGCTTGCCGGTGTCGGCTCGGACCAGCAAGGCCGCGTCGGTGTAGGTCCACATGAAGCTCGCGTCCCAGGCCCCGTCCTCGATGACCTGCCGGCACATCGCAAGGGCCAGGGCGGCATCCGTTCCAGGCGTGATCCGCAGATGGGCGTCAGCCTTGGCGGCCGTCGGCGAGAAACTCGGGTCGATGACCACGAGGCGGGCGCCCTGTTCGATCGCGTCGAAGATGAAATGGACGTCCGGGATGCGCGTCTCCACCGGGTTGGAGCCGACGAGCAGCAGGAACCGGCTGTTGGCCCAGTCCTTGGCCTCGTGCTCCGCGTTCTGGACGCCGAACGTGATCGGCATGCCCATCGGCAGGTCGCCGTTGAAATCGAAGCTCGTTCCGTGGGTCAGCCCCAGGGTCGCGCTGGCGCGGTAGTTCGCGCCCTTCTGGATGTAGCCCGATCCCGGCACCTGGCCGAAGACGTGGATCGAATCCCAGCCCCACGTTTCGCCGATCCGCCGCATGTCCGTGGCGATCCGATCCAGGACCTCGTCCCAGGTCGCCTCCCTGAACTCCCCGGACCCGCGTTCGCCGGTCCGGATCAGCGGCTTCATGATCCGGTCCTCGCCGTAGATCTGGTTGACGTATGAGAGGCCCTTCATGCAGCCGCGCGGGCTGTATGCCTCGTCGGGGTAGTCGGCCGCCTGCTGGATCTTGACGATGATCCCGTCGCGAACGAAGGCAAGCTGCCCGCAGCTGCCGGTGCAGTTGGGCGAGCAGGTCGTTCGGACGACCCGGTCGACGGGCAGGCTGCCCGGCACGGCGTAGTCCCGGGCGGCCCTCGCCGACTGTGGGTCGAGGACGGGCAGCATCGTGCCCGCCGCGGCACCGGCCGTGGCTCCCGCCGCGGCCTTGAGGAATCGGCGTCGATCCAGGTCCATGGTCAGATCACCGGCCTGGCCGCGGGGCAGCGTGGGTCCAGCATCGTGTGGTCGGGCGACCCGCACAACGCGCAGCGCGAGGCGCTGGTGCCCTGGGAGGACGGACGGAGCGCAGCGGCGGCCGCTCGGACGCCGTCGCCGACGATCCGTGCTCCACGATCGACGAGCAAGATGACGGGGATGGCCGCGACCGCGGACAGGAGTCGCCTTCGAGACAGCCGCATACCACCTCCGATGCCGTGGGGCTCGATGCAACGGTACGGAGCGGGACGGATCCCGAGCAGGGCCGAAGGTCCCGAGAAGACGGGCGCATGGGCGCATTGACAGCGGACGCCGGGGCCTATCCTTGCGGGCGTCGGGCACGCAGCACGACGTGCCCTGGTGTGAGGAGGGGCCGGCCCATGCAACCGTCCATCGAAGTGCGAGCGACGATGTTCCGGTTCTACGAGCGCCTGAGTGCCAAGGATGTCGCCAGCTTCGACCGCCTCGTCTCCGCCGATCCGACCACGCTGGTGATCGGGACGGCGCCGGGAGAGTGGGTCACGGAACGCGACCGGCTGCGATTCGGGTTCGAGGTCGAGGGGTTGGCCATCGAGTCGGGACCGTCCGCCGCCGGCTTCGAACGCGGCGACGTCGGGTGGTTCGTGGATGAACCGACCTACACATTCCCGGACGGCTCCCGCATGCGAACGCGGTCCACCGCCATCCTCCAGCGCGAGGGCGGGGACTGGCGGATCGTGCACATGCACGTGTCCGTCGGGGTTCCGGATGAGGAGGTCGTGGCGCTCCAGATGCGATGGCAGACGCTCGACTAGATCTCGCTCGTGGCGCCCCGGCCGATCGGGTCCGAGGCTGAGCGCTCGCGGCGAGCGAGGAAGATGAACGGCAGGGCGAGGACCTGGACACCGGCCGACACCAGATAGGCAGGTCCGTAACCGAAGACATCGGCGACCCGACCGAGGGCCGGCTGGGCGACCACGCTACCCGTGGAGCCCATCAGCGAGTCGAATGACAGGACGGTCGCCCGCTGCTCGGACGGGATGACGCCGTTCATGAACGCCTGGCGGAGCGGGCCCTGGACGGCGAAGACCATCGCCCACACTGCCAGGAGCACGATGGCGACGATGAAGCTCCCGGTCCACCCGATGAGGATCAGGATCAGGATGTTGGCCGCCGTTCCGAGCAGCAGAGCGTCCGTCCGCCGGCGGAACAGGCGCCTGGCCCAGGGAACGATCAATCCGCCGACGATCTGCGCACCGGCCACGATCGCCGCGGCCAGACCGGCGATCGAGTAGGCGTTCGGATCGCCGTACAGCTGCAGCAGGTACGGCTGCATCGCGTAGAAGGCGAAGAAGCCGACCCCGCTGCTGAACGGCGCGGCGAGCATCAGCCAGCGGACCGGCGGGTTCCGCCATCCGCCCTCGATCGACCCACGCAGGACGAGGCGGACTTCGTGACCGGCGTTCGCCCCGCGGCGGGGGGTGAACCCGATATCGCGCATGAACCAGAAGGCCACGACCAGGGTCACGCCGAGCATGATCGCCCGCAGGATGTAGGGAACGCCCAGGTCCGTGACCTGCGCGACGATCCCGCCCAGCACCGAACCGGTCAGCATCGCGATGCCGCCGACCGCCTGGGCTCGCCCGAAGACCGACTCGAGGCTGCCGCGGAAGTCCGATGCCACGAGTGCGTCGACCAGCCACGCCTCCGTGGCCCCTGAGAAGAAGGTGAACCCGAGTCCGAGGACGATCGATGCGATTGCCCACCCGACGAACGGGGCGTGGACCTGCCACATCACGAAGTAGAGCAAGGTGGAGGCGAGGAGCGTTCCGGCACCCAGCAGGAAGGAGAAGCGCCGCCCGCGCGTGTCGGCCACGACGCCGGTCGGGACCTCGAACAGGACCTGCCCGACGGCGAAGAAGGCGTTCGCGGCGAACGCCTCCGTGTTACTCAGGCCGGCGTCGAGCAGGAAGAGGGTGTTGATCCCCCAGATGAACGACTGGGCGAGCGTCGTCAGGAGGGTCAGGACGAGATAGGTGCGCTGGACGGTGCGGGCGGCGTCGATCACGGTCCGTGGATGCTACCGGCCGACCGCCGGACGCGCGAGCCGCGGATGACCGCCGGAGCGCAGTGGGCGCGTGATCGCCCGGTCAGGTCAGGCCGGTGCGCCGGCAGATCAGCCCGTTGCGCCGGCCGAGGTCTGGCGGCCACCGGCGGCCACGGCCGCTCCGTCCTTGCGACGTCGCACGATCAGCATCGACCGCCCGCTGGAGGTCTTCACATCGATCAACGCGTTGTCGAGCAGGTCCGATGCGCTCGACGCCACCAGGGTCGGGACACGGCCGCCATCAACGACTCGATCGCCGGCCTCCGGGCCGCGGGCGAACGTGAGGACCAGTCGGCCCGTTCGGCGGATGAAGCGGGGGATGGCGCTCGTTTCGAGGCCCTTCTCGCGTCGGACCTTCATGAGGTGTTCCGTCGCCTGGGTGGTGAGTCGGAGCATCAGCTGCCCTCCTGCCTGCGGCCGGGACGGCGACAGGGCACCGAGGTCCGCGACCATATACTAGCCCACTGGCTTGTATCTGGCCAGCACCGGATCCGAGCCAGCGGCGGCCGGGTCGCTCGATCAGGCGTATCGCTCGAACTCGGAGGCGATGGCGGCCAGGCCGTGCTCGAGGGCGTGTCCTTCCTGATCCGGGATCGTCCTGGCGATCTCCCGGATCACGGCGCGGCGGTGGGCGACGATCGTCGCGCGGACGGCAAGTCCTCGTTCGGTCAGGCGGGCTCGCGTGGCGCGACGGTCCGCGTCATCCACGGCGAGCGTCGTCAGGCCGCGACGCTCCAGGCGGCGCAGCAGGCGGCTCGTCGCCGGCAGCGTGGCGCCGACGCGCGACGCCACCTCGCCGATCCGGGCGCCACCCTCACGTTCACCGAGCACGAGCAGGGCGCGCCACTGCGGGAACGTGAGTTCGAAGCCGGTATTCGCGCCGGCCAGGGCGCGGGTGGTCAGGCCGACGGCGCCGATGGCGATCCGTTCGAGATCGTCGGCGAGGGAGTCGGCTGCGGTGCCGGCCGATGCGTTTGCTGCGGCACGGCCCTCGACGTGGATGGTGGTGCTCATGGCGCCGGATGATAACCGAATATCTGCCAGGTGGCTATCATTTGTTGCATGGCGTCTCGTGGGCGCCGCTGCCGCTGGTCGCGTTTCGGCCCGCAGACGGGGAAACTGACGGGGGCGATCCCGTCGCCTGACGCCCGCGTCCCCACGACGCGGCTTCGAGACAGGTGCCTCGTGGAACCGCGCCCAGACGACGGCGGCTGCTCGAGACGTGTTCGAACCACGCTCAGCTGTCGTGCGATCGCGTCGGTGCGACGCGCCGGATCCGCGACCACGCTCAGCTGTCGTGGGATCGCGTCGGTGCGACGCGCCGGGCCGCCGGGCCGCCGACGCGCCGGGCCGCCGGGCCGCGACCACGCTCCCGCCTCAGCCGCCGCCCCCAGCTGCGACGCACCCTGGCAGGTATGCTCGACCCATCCTCATGACCACACCGCCCAAGGTCCGCCGCGTCGCCGCCGACCTCCTCGTGGATTGCCTCGCCGCAGAGGGATGCGAATTCGTGTTCTCCGTGCCGGGCGAGGAGACCATGGACATCCTCGACGCCCTGTCGAGACACCCCGATGTCCGCCACATCACGACGCGGCACGAGCAGGGTGCGGCGTTCATGGCGGACGTCCACGGCCGACTGACCGGCCGGGCGGCCGTCGCCATGGCCACGCTCGGCCCGGGCGCGACGAACCTTGTGACAGGCATCGCCGACGCCTTCCTGGACCGCGCTCCGATGGTCGCGATCACGGGACAAGCCTCAAGCCACAAGCTGCACAAGGAGGCCCACCAGGTCGTCGACATCGTCCGCATGATCGAGCCCGTCACGAAGTGGAACACGAGGGTGGAACGGGTCGAGGCCATCCCGGAGATCATCCGCAAGGCTTTCCGCGTGGCGACCCTGGAGAAGCCGGGACCGACCCACATCGAACTCCCGGAGGATCTCGCGGCGACGCCGGTCACCCCGCCCGGCGACGGCGGGCCGACCCCCCTCGCACCCGGGCGGACCTACTTCCCGGAACCGACGGACGAAGCCGTCGAGCACGCCGCCGGCCTGCTGGCCGCCGCCGAGCGGCCGATCATCCTGGCCGGCAACGGGGTCCTGCGCCGCGGCGCGTCGACGGACCTGCGCGAGCTGGCGAACGGCCTGCACATCCCGGTCGCGGCGACGTTCATGGGAAAGGGCGCGATCGACGATCGCTCGCACCTCTCGTTGATGGCGGTCGGGCTCCAGGCACGAGATCACGTCCTGTCCGGGTTCGACCGCGCGGACCTCGTCGTGTGCGTGGGCTACGACCTGGTGGAGTACGCGCCCGCGTCATGGAACCCGGGCGGCAGGAAGCGGGTCATCCACATCGACACCCAGCCCGCGGAGATCGATGCCGCCTACCGGCCGGAAGTGGAGCTCGTCGGGGCCATCGACCGCACCCTACGACGGCTGCTGGCGGAAGTGCGACCAAGGGGCATCGGCGGACGCGATGCGAGCGCGCGCCACGGGTCCGAGGAGATCCTGGTCCACGCCGATCTGCGGACCGCAGCTGCTGCAGGAACTTGGCGCCCACGAGACCAACGACAGCTGGCCGATCACTCCGCAGCGGGCGATCGCCGACCTGCGCCGGGCGCTGGGACCCCTGGACATCGTCGTGAGCGACGTCGGCGCCCACAAGGTCTGGGTCGCCCGGATGTACCAGACGTACGAGCCGAACACCGTGATCATCAGCAACGGATTCGCGGCCATGGGGATCTCCGTCCCCGGCGCCATCGCGGCCAAGCTCGTCCACCCGGATCGCAATGTCGTGGCGCTGTGCGGTGACGGCGGCTTCCTGATGAACAGCCAGGAGCTGGAGACGGCCACGCGCCTCGGCACGGACATCACCGTCGTGGTCTGGCGCGACGACGCCTACGGGCTGATCGATTGGAAGCAGCGCAACGAGTTCGGACGCCCGTTCGGCGTGGAGTTCGGCAATCCGGACTTCGTGGCGTACGCGGAGTCCTTCGGGATGGCCGGATTCCGCCCGGCCAGCGCCGCCGACCTGTACCCGACCCTGATGCGCGCCCTCGAGACGAAGGGCCCGACCCTCGTGGAGGTCCCGATCGACTATGCCGAGAACCTCCGCCTGACCGAACGGCTGGGAGCGCTTGCCGGACCGACCTGATCGCCGATCACCGCAGTCGGACACTGGGTATCCTCGCTCCGGGACGACCGTGAGGTCCACGGCTTGTCCGTTTCGAGAGCGAGGTGCGCGATGGGCGACGCGACAGGACACGGGGATGGCCACGTCGTCCACGAGCTGCGGATCGCCCTGACCGTCGATGACTACGATCGCGCGGTCGTGTTCTACCGCGACGCGCTCGGGATGCCTCTGCGGGAGGCCTGGGATCGGCCGGGCGGCCGAGGCACGATCCTCGAGGCAGGCTGGGCCACCCTGGAGCTGTTCGATGCCGCGCAGGCGGCCACGCTGGACGACGTCGAGGTCGGCCGGCGCGTCTCCGGCCCGATCCGATTCGCGCTGAAGGTGGACGACTCGGCCGCGGTGGCGGAACGCCTCGTGGCTGGGGGAGCGGTCCGCGAGGGCGCCGTGGTCGAGACCGCCTGGGGCGATCGGAACGTCCGCGTTCGGGCTCCCGACGGCATGCAGCTGACGCTGTTCACGTCGATGGGCGACGAATGACGTCACGCGCGGGCGCGGAACCCGCCCGGACCCGCCGTCCGTTCCTCATCGACACCGACACCGCGTCCGACGACGCCGTCGCCCTCTGGATGGCGCTGCGAGAGCCGTCGATCGAGGTGCTGGCGATCACCGTGGTCGCCGGCAATGTACCGCTCGACCGGGCGGTCCAGAACGCCCTCTACGTCGTGGAGACGGCGGACCGAGGCCCTGTCCCGGTGTACGCCGGTGCCACCGGCCCGCTGGAGCGCGACCTCTTCACGGCGGAGTTCGTCCATGGCCGGGACGGCATGGGCGACATCGGGCTGCCACTCTCCGGCCGGGAGCCCGCGTCGGGCGACGCCGTCGACGTCCTGGTCGACACCATCCGGGCTCGTCCTCCGGGCTCGCTCACGCTGGTCACGCTCGGCCCATTGACCAACGTCGCGCTCGCGTTCCGTCGGGATCCGGCCATCCCCGCGCGGCTGGCGGCAGTGGTGGTGATGGGCGGGACGGCGGACGCCATCGGCAACGTCTCGGCTGTGGCCGAGTTCAACATCTTCGTCGACCCGGAGGCCGCCGCCGAGGTCTTCGCGAGCGGTGCTTCGATCACGATGGTCGGCTGGGATATCTCGCGCAAGTTCGCGGTGATCACCCCGGACGATGCGACGAGCATCCGCGCCCTCGGCGACCTCGGGCGGGTGGCGATGGACATCCAGGCCAAGGTCGACGCGTTCGCGAGGCACGAGACCCATCTGGCCGGCTTTGACCTGCCCGATCCCATCGCCCTGGCGATCGCGCTGGACCCGACGATCGCGACCCGTGTGGAGCACCGGAACGTCGTGGTCGAGACCCGCGGGGAGTACTCGGCGGGCCAGACCGTGGTCGACCACCTGGGGCTCACGGGCCGGCCGGCCAACGTCGACGTTGTCGTGGAGGCCTCGCGCGACCGCTTTCTCGATCTGCTTCGTAGACGGCTTGGCGACTGACCCCGCCGCCTTCACCGAATTGGGCCAGCCCTCGACGTCGCCAGCACGGTCACCACCGCAGCCACCGCATCTCCCGCGCTCGCAGGTAGGCGGATGACCCCCGGTGCCTCGTCGACGCCCCCGGCCGCAGGACCGCCGAGCGCGCACAACGGAGCGACGGCCATCGATCGCAACGCCTCGACAACGTCCTTGGCGGCACCCACATCGGCGGCCGTGGCGACGGCCATGACCACGATCGGCGCACGGGTCTCGCGAGTGGTCCGCACCCAGCTCTCCAGCGGCACGTTCGCGCCGAGGTAGAGGACGTCGAGACCAGCTCGCCGACCGGCCACGGCGAACGCGAGCGCGCCGAGATCGTGTTGGCTCCCTGGTGGGAGTCCGACGAGCACGTGCGACCCGCCGTTGCCCTGGCCAGCCGCAAGGAACAACGCAGCCAGGCGACGGCGAACGGTCTCACTGGCGACATGTTCCTGGCCGACGGACAGATCGCCTCCCGCCCACGCCTCACCGATGGCGCGAAGCGCCGGAAAGACCACGTCCTCCACCGCCCGCTCGAAACGCTGCGACGCGAACGCCTCGTCGAGGACCCGCTCCATCTCCGGGACGTCGAGGCCGTGGGCCGCTGCCACGTACGCCTCCACGGCCGGCGCGGTCGGGTCGGTCGACGGGACGACCGCGTCAGGGAGGAGCGAGCCGACGTCCTGACCGGCCGCCAGCACCCGCTCGGCCGCCTGGCTGGGACGCCAGCCCTCGACCTCCACCAGCTGCCGCATCGCCATCAAACGCTGGATGGCCGCGTCGTCGAAGAGGCGGTAGCCGGCGGCCGTGCGTTCCGGGTGAATCACGCCGTAGCGCCGCTCCCAGACGCGGATGGTCGGGACGGGTAGGCCCGTCCGAGCGCTCGCCTGCTTGATGGTGTACATGGTTTGCCCACCGTAACACACGACAAAGGATTGACAAAGTGTAGACAACTGGGTAGGCTTCGGGCACGACGTTATACAAAGTGTGAACGTCGACCAGTCCCGTCCGCATCCGCCACGGGACCAGCGAAGGAGTCCTCACCATGGATCACAGGATCGGCCGGATCACCGGCCTCGTCGTCGCCGGTGCGATGACGCTCGCACTCGCCGCACCCGTGGGTGCCGCCGACATGTCCAATGTCCGCGTGCTCCACGCATCGCCGGACGCTCCGGCGGTCGACGTCTACCTCGACGACACGATCGTCGATGCGCTCACGAACGTCCCGTTCGGCGTCATCTCCGGGTACCTCGCCATCCCGTCGGGTGACCACAACATCAAGGTGTACGCCACCGGCACGACGACCGGACCCGTCATCGACGCGGACGTGACCGTCGCCGCGGGCGCCGCCTACACCATCGCGGCGACGGACGCCGTGGCGTCCATCTCCGCGCAGGTCATCGAGGATGCTCCGTCGGCGAGCTGCGACACGGCACAGGTGCGAGTGATCCACCTGAGTGCCGATGCTCCGGCCGTTGACGTCGCCACCGCCGGCGCCGCTCCCGCGGACGCCGTCGTCAAGAGCCTCAGCTACCCGGATGCGACCGCCTACCTGGCTCTTCCCGGTGGCGACTACGACCTCGAAGTCCGGCTCGCCGGCACCACGACGGTCGCCCTCGACCTCCCGGGCGTCGCGATCGAGGCCTGCAAGTCCTACAGCGTCTTCGCGGTCGGCTCGGCTGCGAACCCGGCCGTCGGCGGCAACGCTCTCCAGGTCGTCGTCGCAGTGGACGCCACGGCGACGGCTGCCCCGGCAGCGACCCCTCCGGCGACGGACACCATCGCCTCCTCGGGCAGCGTCGCTGACGCCGGCCCGGGCATGACCGGAGCGCTCGCGCTGATGGTCCTGGCCGCGATCGGGTTCGCGGCGAGCTATGTGCTCCTGGCCCGCCGGGTCCGGAACGACTAGCCGCTACCCGCCACTCTCCTGCGCGGAGTCGGCCTGGGGGCCGACTCCGCGCCACCACGCTGGATTGACATGCACGAAGACCTATGCGTCAGGCGCCGGGTCCGGACCGCCGGTCAGGGCCACGACCTGATCCCACAGCCGTCGTCGATCGCCGCTCGACAGGCGCGTCGCGGGCACCCGATCGAAGGGCCGCGGCCGCCGGTCCAGGAAGAGTCGCCCGCCGCCGATGCCACCCCGCCCCGCCGTCGCGAGCCAGACCAGGGTATCGATGCCCTCACGCGGCGAGCGCAGGAGCGGCCCCATGTACCGGGAGAACGCCGGCAAGGTGTCGGCCAGGCCGGGCGTCGCCGCCCAGCCGGGGTGCATGGCGTTGACGCTGGGACCCGACGGACCGAGACGACGATGCCATTCACGAACGAGGGCGACTTGCGCACGCTTCGCCCGGGCGTAGGCCCGTGGGCCGGAGTACACGCCGCTCGAGGCCTGGAGGTCCTCCAGGTCCAGCGACTGGGTGTACTGGCCACCGGAGGTGACGGCGATGACCCGCCCGTGTCCGGATCGGCGAAGGAGCGGCATCACGCCGGAGACGAGCACGAACGGGCCGGCGACCATCGTCGCGAAGGTCGCTTCCATGCCGTCGGGGCCGATGACTCGCTCCGGGAAGATCGCCCCCGCGTTGTCCACGACCACGTCGATGGTCGCCTCGGTCGCCAGGATCACGTTCACCGCCCCTCGGACGGAGTCGAGCGACCCCATGTCCGCGACGACGATCAGGGATCGTTCTGCGGATCGGGATCCGAAGAGCTCCGCCTGGACCGCCTCCAGCTTGTCCACATTGCGCCCGACGAGCACAAGGCGCGCACCCAGCACCGCGAATTCCGTCGCGGCAGCCCGTCCGAGGCCCGATGTCGGACCCGTGATCAGGACAGTCCTGCCGCGGAGCGAGTCCGCCGCCGGCGAACTCCAGCCGAACAGCCGTCGGCGCACGGCGTACCCGACCCTGGAGAAGCTGGCGACGACCGTCAGCTCCAGGAACGCGTCCACGAGATTCCGGATCGCCATCGGCTTCACCTGCACTGCTCGTCCGGCACCGATGCCACGGGCCGTCGACTCCACCTGACCGTTCCCATCATGACCGCTGCTCGGAGGATCCCCCATGACCAGATTGCTTGAACGTATCCAGACGCCCCTCGGCCCGGACGCGTCGTTCGCCTACGTCGCCGACTTCGCGAACTCCCAGGAGTGGGATCCAGGCGTCGCCACCGCGGAACGGCTCGACGACGGGCCGGTCGGCCTGGGGTCCAGATATCGCCTGGGGGTCCACCTCGGCGGCCGGGTCGCACCGATGGAGTATCGGATCACGACGTTCCAGCCGCCGGACCGCGTCGTGCTCGAAGGCGCCGGCTCCGGGGTGACCGCCGTCGACGACATCCGCTTCCAGCCCGACGGGACCGGCACCACGATCGACTATGCCGCCGATATCCGGCTTGGCGGCCTGCTTCGGCTCGTCCAGCCCTTCCTGGGCGCCTCGTTCAGGAAGCTTGCCCGGAACGCCGTCGGCGGGATGCGGCAGCACCTGGACGAGCTGGCCCAGCAGACGCAGGACGGCACGCCATGAGGGTCGCCATCGTCGGCGCCGGTGTCAGCGGACTGACTGCGGCGTACGCCATCCACCAGGACGGCCATGAGATCACCCTGTTCGAGGGCGAAGCGACCCCCGGCGGTCATGTCGCCACCGTCGGTCTCGACGCCCCGGACGGTCCCATCCATGTGGATACCGGCTTCATCGTGTACAACGAACCGACCTATCCGCGGCTGGTCGGCCTGTTCGAACAGCTTGGCGTGGAGACACAGCCCAGCGACATGTCGTTCGCGTCGGCATGCGGAGCTTGCGACGTCGAATTCGGCTCCCGCGGTCTGGGCGGCTTCTTCGCCCAGCGAGGCCTTGCCGCGCGACCGTCCTACCTGCGGATGTTCCCCGACATCCTGCGTTTCTACCGCGACGCCCGCCGGATCCTGGACGGGTCCGAGCCGACCGGGATGACCCTCGGCGAGTATGTGGCCGATCGGCGGTTCGGGCCGGTGTTCCGTGATCACTTCCTGATCCCGATCACCGCGGCGGTCTGGTCCACGGATCCGGGCCGGACGCGCGAGTACCCGGTCGACTACCTGCTCCGGTTCCTCGACAACCACGGCCTGATCGGTGTCGGGCGGGCGTTGCCATGGCGGACCGTCACCGGCGGCGCTGCAGCCTACGTCGACCGGTTGATCGCGACGCTGCCGAAGGGGGCGCTGCGAGCTGGCGAGCCGGTCCAGACCGTTCGGCGGGATCGGGCAGGGGTGACCATCGGGACCCAACGTGGTGCCGTGGAGCGATTTGATGCGGTCGTGCTCGCCACTCATGCCGACGACGCGCTGGCCATGCTCGACGATGCCGATCGGGAGGAGCGGTCCGCCCTTGGCGGCTTCGAATACAACCGTAACGACGTCGTGCTCCATACCGATCGCCGGATCATGCCCACTCGGTCCGGCGCCTGGTCGTCATGGAACGTCCACCAACCCGCGTGCGACCCGCCCGGTGCCTCCGTGACGATGACCTACCACATGAACAGGCTGCAGGCACTGCCCGGCGACACCCAGTACTTCGTGTCGGTGAATCCGGGTGCGCTCGTCCGCGACGACCACGTCATCCTCGCCCGCGGATTCAGCCACCCGATGTACACGTTCCGGTCGCTCGGGTCGCAGGCGGCGATCGGTCGTCTCCAGGGCCGACGGAACACCTACTACGCGGGCGCGCACCTGGGGTATGGATTCCACGAGGACGGATGCCGATCCGGGTTCGACGTGGCACGGCTCCTGATCGTCAGCGAGACCCGGGAGCGGGCGGCATGAGGTCGCACATCCTGGATGGGACCGTCCACCATCGTCGCGTCCGACCCTTCGACTACAGCCTCCAGCACGGGGTGTACTACCTCGCCCTGGATCTGGATGAGGTCGACGAGGTCGATCGACGCCATCGACTGCTCAGCCGCAACCGACGGAACGTGCTCGCCTTCCGCGACGCCGATCATCTGGACCCGCCCGCTGCGGACCTCCCTGCCCGGATCCGTGAGCACCTGGCGACCGAAGGGTGGGACTCGACGGGTTGGCGGATCACCCTCGTGACGACGCCGCGGGTCCTGGGCTACGGCTTCAACCCGGCCAGCTTCTACCTCTGTCGCGACGCAGCGGACCGACTCCGTGTCGTCATCGTCGAGGTGCACAACACGCATCTCGAGCGACATCTCTACACGCTCACCGCACGCGAACCGGACGAGGCCGTCTTCCAGTCGTCGATGGACAAGACGTTCTACGTGTCGCCCTTTATCGAGATGGAAGGCGGGTACACGGTCCGGGTCCGTGACGAACCCGAGAGCCTGCGCATCGCCATCGATCAGGGCGATGCCAAGGGCGGCGTGCTGTACACCAGCCTCACCCTTCGCCGCCGGCGGTTGACGGACCGCATGCTCGTTCGGATGATGTTTCGACACCCGCTGGTGACCCACAAGACGATCGTCATGATCCACCTGCACGCCCTTCGCCTGTGGCGACGTGGTGCCAGGTTCCACCGCCATGGGGAGAGCGCACGGTGACGGACCGCTCCATCCACGGACAGGCCGGGGCGCACGGCACCCGCCCGGGTCTGCTCGCCCGCGCCGCCTGGAGGGTCGGGCGCACCGGGCTGGAACGACTCGGCGTCGGCGCGATCAACGTCATCCTGCCCGACGGCACCGATCGCCTGTTCGGTGACCCGACGTCGCCGCACCAGGGCGAGATCCGGATCCATGACCACGCGGCGTTCGAGCGGTTCCTGATCGGCGGCGAGACCGGCGCCGGCGAGGCCTATGTGGACGGGCTGTGGTCCAGCCCGGACCTGGCAGCCCTCATTCGCGTCGCGGCCCGCAACCGCTCGGATCTGGCGCTCTCGGCCGGGTGGTGGCGGATCCCCGCGCAACTCGGCAGGACGCTTGCCCATCGATCTCGCCGCAATGACCGAGGCAATGCTCGTCGCAACATCGCGGCCCATTACGACCTGGGAAACGACTTCTATCGGCGGTTCCTGGACGAGTCGATGACCTACTCGAGCGCGGTGTTCGAGGCCGACGACGACACGTTGGAGGCGGCGCAGCAGCGCAAGTACGAGCGGATCGCCGACCGCGCCGGTTTGCGCCCCGGCATGCGCGTCCTGGAGATCGGTACGGGGTGGGGCGGATTCGCGCTGTACGCCGCCGGCCAGCGCGGCTGCCAGGTGACCACGATCACCATCTCGCAGCAGCAACACGACCTGGCGCGACAGCGGATCGCGGATGCCGGACTCGCGGACCGCGTCGATGTCCAGTTGCGGGACTACCGCGATATCGAAGGCGTGTACGACGCCGTCGTCTCGATCGAGATGCTGGAAGCGGTGGGGCACGAGTTCTTCGGCGCCTACTTCGCGGCCGTGGATCGCGCCCTGCTCCCGGGGGGCAAGGCCAGCATCCAGGTGATCACCTTTCCCGACGTCGCCTACGAGGCCCAGCGGCGCGGCGCCAACTGGATCCAGACTTACATCTTTCCCGGCGGCCTCTGCCCGTCGCTCGCGGTCATCGAGCGGCACCTCCATGGGACGAGGCTCCTCTTCCGGGACGCGATGGATATCGCTCCGAGCTACGTCCGGACCCTTCAGGAGTGGCGGGCACGGTTCATGGCCGACCTGGATGCCATCCGCGCCCAGGGATTCGACGAGCGGTTCATCCGGATGTGGGAGTACTACCTCGCGCTGTCCGAGGCGGGGTTCGCCACCGGTCTGACGCAGGATCACCAGATCGTCCTGGAAAAGGGACGGGGCGTGGCCTGACCGCCCGTCCGCCATGCGGCCGCGGGATATCCGGCTCGGGGCCTAGGAGCGGGGGCGCTGCATCGTCTCGATCAGCCGGCCCAGCCGGCGGGGGTCAGCATCCCAGCCATCGCCACCGACCTCCATCGCCGAACGCTCGTCTCCGATCGCGAATCCGCCGGCCAGCAGCGACACGGATGGGCGTGCCCGGCGGGCGGCGCCCAGCATGCGCGCTGCGGCGCGTCGATGGCCATCGTCGACGACGCTGACGACCACCGCCAGAAGCCGATCCGTGGCGCGCATCGCGCTGACCAGCGACCGGACGGGCGTGTCGGGGCCCAGGTTGCGAACGTCATATCCGTCCTGCCGCAGGATATCGGCGACCATCGCGACACCCAGGCCGTGTCGTTCCCCCGGCGGCATCGTGACGATCACGACCCCACGCTTGCGCCCTGGACGACCGAAACGGGCGCTCATGCGACCGATCAGGGCCGAGGCGACGCTGCTCGCGAGGTGTTCCTGCTCGATGCCCGATCGTCCGGATCGCCACGCCGCCCCGATCGTGTGCAGGGTCGGGGCGAGGACGTCCACGTAGAGATCCGCAGCGGTCAGACCCGAAGCCAGCGCCGCCTCCACGACCTGCCAGCTCCCGGCGAGGTCGCCATCGACCATCCGGTCCGCCAGCCGATCGCGCCAGATCGACGGGCGGACGGCGCCGTCGGCCGTGCGGCGGCCGGGTTCGGAGCGAGCGTCCGCGGACTCCCCCAGGTGCGCCGGATCGACCCACCATTTGCCGTCGACCTTCACGGCCGGCAGGATCCCCAGCCGAACCCGCCGATAGACCGTCATGTAGTGGACGCCGAGTCGCGCTGCCGCGTCACGGAGGCTGACTCGAGCCACGCCGTCCGCCGGCATCAGGCTGGCGCGAGGGTTCCTGCAAAGACCTGCCACGCGAGCAGCGACTTCGCGACAAGGCTGAGCAGGATGTACGCCCGCTCGCCGAAGAGATACGAGCGCCATCGGCCGACTCGTCGATACTGCAGCCACATGTTGATCGCGAAGATGTTGAAGAACACGAACAGCGACACGAAGATCGCGTAGACGAACGCCGGCGGCTCGGCGGCGCTGCCCGGCGACCACAGGTAGACACCGACCGCCAGCCAGGGAGCGATCCCGACGACGGAGCCGAGCCAGAACGGCACCAGCGACCCGCCGGGCGATTCATAGCGTTCCTGGACCGCGCCGAAGAAGATCATCGCCGCGTTGGCCGCGAAGATCCCGATCAGGGCAGCCACGTCGCTGATCCCGGTCAGCAGCGCGATGAGCACGATCATCACGGACGACGAGAGGGAGTACTCCAACCAGCGGAAGTAGTTGTGTCCTGCCGCCAGCCCGGAGGTGTATCGCTCGAAGACCCCGGGTGCGGCGACGAGCCAGTGGGCCCCGGCAGAGAGGAACAGGAACAGGGCGACGCCCCAGGCGACGGAAACATCGAAGAGGGTCGTCGGGACGCCGGCCGGACTCCCGGGAGGGCCGGTCATGAATGTCGCGGTGACCGGCAGGGCGAACGCGGTCGCAAGCGCGAGCACGGCGATCCCCTGGACCGCATGCAGCCCGCCGATGCCGATATTCCAGCGACGGAGGGAGGATCGCGTAGGCATGGGCAGCGCGACGCCGTTCGCGGTCGCGGGCTGGTTGGAGGCGGTCATCGATCGCGTCCTCGCGTGGTGGCGGGCGGGTGGTCGTCACCCTGTTCCAGTGGGTTCATTATTTAGCACTAAACGAGATCCGTCAAGCGGTGACTCGGCCAGCGGGCCTGCGACCGCAGGGAGCACGCGTCGGCAGGGGGTCTGTCGGCACTTCGGGCTGTCTCACGATCACAGTCCGCGCTAGGATCGTGGCGTGACCGCGACTCGGTACGACTACCTCATCGTCGGCGGGGGCTCCGCCGGGTCCGCGCTGGCCTCCCGGCTGACGGAGGATCCCGGGACGCGCGTGCTCGTCCTGGAGGCCGGTCGCTCCGACTGGCGGGTCGACCCGTTCATCCACATGCCGGCTGCCCTCACGTTCCCGATCGGCAGCCGGTTCTACGACTGGAAGTACGAGTCGGAGCCCGAGCCGTTCATGGGCGGGCGGCGGATCTACCACGCCCGCGGCAAGGTCCTTGGCGGCTCGTCCAGCATCAACGGTCAGATCTTCCAGCGTGGCAATCCCCTGGACTACGAACGCTGGGCGTCGGATCCGGGCATGGAGACCTGGGACTACGCCCACTGCCTCCCATACTTCAGGAAGATGGAGACCTGTCTCGCCGCGGTGCCGGACGATCCGTGGCGTGGGCACGACGGCCCACTCGTCCTGGAGCGCGGTCCGGCCACGAATCCGCTGTTCGGGGCGTTCTTCGATGCCGCGGTCCAGGCGGGCTACCCGCGCACAGATGACGTGAACGGCTACCGGCAGGAGGGCTTTGCGCCGTTCGACCGGAACATCCACCGGGGCCGCCGCCTGTCCGCCGCCCGCGCCTACCTCCATCCGATCATGCGCCGCCGGCGCAACCTCACGGTGCGGACGCGGACACTCGTCACGAGGGTCCTGTTCGACGGCACCCGGGCCGTCGGCGTGGAGGTCGCGAGGGGCCGCGGCGTGGAACGGATCGAAGCCGGGGAGGTGATCCTCGCGGGCGGCTCCATCAACTCGCCGCAGCTCCTGCTGTTGTCCGGCGTCGGACCCGCGGCGGAGCTGGCGGCTCTCGACATCCCGGTGGTCGCGGATCGGCCCGGCGTGGGCCGCCACCTCCAGGACCACCTCGAGGTCTACATCCAGTACAAGTGCCTCCAGCCGGTGTCCATGCAACCGACGGCGACCCAGAAGTGGCGACGACCGTTCATCGGGGCCCAGTGGCTGTTCCTGCGCTCCGGGCCCGGGGCGACCAACCACTTCGAGGGGGGCGGGTTCGCGCGCAGCAACGACGACGTGGTCTATCCCAACCTCATGTTCCACTTCCTGCCGCTGGCGATCCGCTATGACGGGTCGGCCGGGGCGCCAGGTCACGGCTACCAGGTCCATGTCGGGCCGATGTACTCCGACGCGCGGGGTTCCGTCACGCTGACGAGCAAGGACCCACGTCAGCATCCCGCCCTGCGGTTCAACTACCTCTCGACGGAACAGGACCGTCGTGAGTGGGTCGAGGCGGTGCACGTCGCCCGGCGCATCCTCGGCCAGCCCGCGATGGGGCCGTTCAACGGCGGCGAGACGTCACCCGGGGCGGCGGTCGAGACGGATGAGGAGATCCTTGCCTGGGTCGGCCGCGACGCCGAGACGGCCCTCCATCCGTCCTGCACCGCACGGATGGGGGTCGACGGTGCCTCCGTCCTGGACCCGCTGACGATGCGCGTGCACGGCGTGGACGGTCTGCGGGTCGTGGATGCGTCGTCGATGCCGTACGTCACCAACGGCAACATCTACGCCCCGGTCATGATGCTGGCCGAGAAGGCCGCCGACCTCATCAAGGGCGACACGCCGCTGCCGCCGCAGCCCACGCCGTTCTACCGCCACGGGGTCTCGCCGCTCCCCAGCTGAGTCGCTGCGAATGGCGTGGCGAGCCCGGTCAGCGGTCCTGGGAGAGGATCACGACGCTGTATGGGCCCACGGACATGCGCGCGCTTTGGGCCTGGCCGTCGGTGGGCCCACCGTCGGCGGCGGTGTCGAGCGCCTCGTGCCCACCGAAGTCCCGGCCGTAGACGGGCGAGTCGCTGTTGAAGCGCACGCGCCAGAGCCCCGGGGCCGGCATGCCGACCGGGCGGTCCTCGGTCGTACGATCAGCCAGGTTGGCCACGACGACCACGTCGTCACCCGGCCCACCGTCCATCCAGCGATGGAACACGAGGAGCTTCTCGTCATCATCGGCGCACAGGATGGCGAGGTTGGCCCCGCGCAGACCTCGCGACCGTCCGCCGCGGTCGCGCCGAAGCGCGATCAGGTCGCGGTGGAGGCGCAGGATCCCGTGGTGGGTACTGGCCTTCGACCAGTCGAGCGCGACGGTGTCGTCGAACCAGCGGTCCTCCAGCAGCTCCTGTCCCTGGAACAGCATCGGGATGCCGGGCGCCGTCAGTACCAGCGCGGACCCCAGCGTGGCCCGCTTTCGCGCCCACCAATCCGCCGCGTCTCCGGGCGAGATCGCCTCCGGGACGCGGACGGATCCGTTGGCCACCTCATCGTGCGATTCCGTGTAGATGACCCGACTCAGCGCGGGGCCTCGTCCCGTTCCGGAGATGGCCGTCACGACGTCGACGACGCTGCGGTCCTCGTCACTCCCCGCAGTGATCGCCGCCCGGATCCGATGGACGAAGCCGCCATCCCACTGGGCGGCGAACCCGGCACCACCGTCGGCGGTCGCGGCGACGATCGTCGGGTCGTCGCGCAGGTCTTCGGCGATGGTCAGCTTCCACGGCTGACGAGTGCGGATCTCGTCGTTGAGCCAGGCCATGAACGACCAGCCGTCCGCGAGCGCAGCGTCCTTGTCGGCAAGGTCTCCATCCACGGTCCGGATGTAGACGGTCGCGTCGAAGCGCAGGCCGTCGCAGCGGAACTCCTCCAGCCAGGTCATCGCGGAGTCGCGCAGGAACGAGCGGACCTCGCCCCGCCCGAAGTCCGGTCGCGTGGCGCCCCACGGCGTGATCGCACGATCGTCGTTGTAGACGTAGATCCCGCCGCCATCGCCTTCGGACCAGCCGTCGAACCGCCAGAGATCCAGGTCGGACGGCCCGAGGTGGTTATAGACGACATCGACGATGACGGCGATCTCGTGGGCGTGGGCCGCCTTGATGAAGCGCTTGAAGGCGTCCGGTCCGCCGTAGCCGGATTCGATGGCGAACAGGTGCGCGGGGTTGTAGCCCCACGAGACAGGGCCCGCGAACTCGAACGGTGGCATGACCTGGACCGCGCTGATCCCGAGGTCCCGCAGGTACGGCAGCCGGCGGGCCGCCCGGTCGAAGTCGCCGCGATGGTCGTCGCCGCGATGGTCGTCGCCACCGTGGTCGTCGCCACCGGCGAACGTGCCGACGTGCAGTTCGTAGATGACCAGGTCGTCCCACGAGGGCATCCGGAAGTGGTCGCCGACCCAGTCGAACGCCTCCGGGTCGTAGACGACCGCATTGCCGACGGAGCTCGTGACCTGCCGGGCGTACGGGTCCAGGCGCGAGAGGTCGCCGTCCCGAGTCCGGATGGTGAAGCGGTATTCCATCCCGGGTCCGACGCTGGCGACATCGGCCGACCAGGTGCCGGAGGAGCCGTCCGCGTCGCGGGCGAGACTCGTGGCCGTCCGGGCCCAGGCGTCGAACGTGCCGGTCACGAAGACCGCCTCCGCGTGAGGCGCCCAGACGCGGAATGTCGTCCCGCCGCGGAACGGGATGGCGCCCATGCCCGGCCGGGGGGAGGGGGCATGGGTCTGCGGGCTCACGTCGGGGATGGGGCCTCCTCGGGCCGTGCTCGGTGGCGGGTGCCGCAGGTAGCGTAGGCTTCGGGGCCCCCACACGTGAAGGCGAGATACGGATGCGCATCGGGATCGTGCTGCCCATCGGGCAGGAAGACGGCATGGCTGCGGCTCCGACGTACGGCGAGGTCCGTGCCGTCGCGCTGGAGGCCGAGGCGTCCGGCCTGGATTCCGTCTGGGTCTACGACCACCTGTTGTTCCGGTTCGATGGGGAGACGACCGGGATCCATGAATGCTGGACGGTGCTCTCCGCGATCGCGGAGGCAACCAGCCGGGTGCATCTGGGCACGATCGTGATGTGCACGGCGTTCCGCAACGCGGCACTGCTCGCCAAGATGGCGGCCACGCTGGACCATCTCAGCGACGGTCGGCTGATCCTTGGGGTCGGGTGTGGATGGCACGACCCTGAGTACGAGGCCTTCGGGTATCCGACGGACCACAAGGTCGGGCGGTTCGAGGAGGCGCTGACCGTGATCCGAGGCCTCATCCGCGACGGCCGGGCGGATCTGGACGGGCGCTGGGTGCAGGCGCGAGACGCCGTGCTCATGCCGCCGGCCCGGCCGGACCTGCCGATCCTCATCGCGGCGAAACGTCCGCGGATGCTGGAGTTGACGGCTCGTCACGCAGACGCCTGGAACCTGGCCTGGTTCGGGCAGCCGGACGAGCGGTTGCGAACGGCGCGGGCCGATCTCGCGGCGGCGTGCGCGGCCGTGGGGCGCGACCCGGCGACCCTGGACATCACGGTCGGGATCAACGTCCGGTACCCGGACCTGATGCCACCGTCGGCAGAGGGCGCGACGCCGAGCGCGGCCGAGGCCGCCCTCAGCGGCCCGATCGAGGAGGTCGCGGCCGGGTTCGCGGCCCACGCCGATCTGGGTGCGTCGCACCTGATCGTGGCCCTCGAGCCGACCACGCCCGAGACGGTGCGTCGACTCGCCGCCGCCGTCGCTCGCTTCCGCGATCAGCGGAGCGCCGACGCGTAGCCCGCGAGGTCTGGTTCGTAGGGCAGCACCAGCACGTACTTCCCGCCGAGCGTGCTGCCGGCGCCGATCCAGCGGGTCGACATCCGCCGCGGCACGAACTGCCGGCCGACTTCCTTGATCGTCAGGGCCTCGCCCGGCGCTGGGCTCGGCCCCCAGGTTGCGGACCCGTGCGGGTAGAGCGGGTCGTGGATGATCGCCCGGGTGACCTCGAAATCGTCGGTCGCGAGGGGGTCGGCCGTCGCGCTGAAGCCGCTCATGACCCAGGCATGCCGGCCGCGCCAGACGAGCAGGCCCACCGGCTTGCCGGTCGCTGCGATCGCGCGGGCCGCCGTCCGGAGCGCTTCCTGCAGCGTCGTCTCGCCGACCAGGCGGTATGGGCCGGCGCCCAGGACGTTCAGCCCGGCCGACCAGCCGCGAACGCTCGCGCCCTGCCGCTCGCCGCCGTCCGGCCGCGCCCCGCTCCACGCCCGGGCGAGGTCCTGCAGCCGAGATTGGGTCTTCGCCGTCCGATCCCGGCCCGGCTCGATCATGTTGATCATCATCTGCATGCTCGCGCCGACGCACTGGACGAAGTTGGTCTGGGCGACGAAATCGGAGCGTTCGGCGACGTCCACCGACACTTGCTGGGCGCCCTGTGCCGCGACCGGGGCCATGGCCATGCCGATCGCCAGGGGCACGGCCAGGAGCGTCGTGAGTCGGCGTCGGATGGCCGGATCGCGCACGGTCGTCATCACGTCAACGATACGACGGCCGGGCAAACACGGTTCTTGTGGCCCCGCGCCCGGCGCGTCCGGCCACGAACCCGCGTGGCCCGCCGCCCGGCGCGTCCCTCCGACGCGATCCGGCCACGAACCCGCGTGGCCCGCCGCCCGGCGCCTCCCTCCGACGCGATCCGGCCACGAACCCGCGTGGCCCGCCGCCCGGCGCGTCCCTCCGACGCGATCCGGCCACGAACCCGCGTGGCCCGCCGCCCAGACTGCGGCCGATGTCGTTCCGGGGCTCCGGCCACGCTCATTCGTGACGATCGCGCGTCGCTGACACGCGCCGGGCGCAGGAGAGGGACACGCGATCGGCGGAGGGACACGCGCCCGGGGCAGGAGGGGGCACGCGATCAGAGGGCGCGCCGGAGGCGGGCGGGCGTCAGATCCCTTCGATCCGGCGCCGTGACAGG
This sequence comes from uncultured Chloroflexia bacterium, assembly GCA_963704935.1. Classification (GTDB taxonomy): domain Bacteria; phylum Chloroflexota; class Limnocylindria; order Limnocylindrales; family CSP1-4; genus SPCO01. Next base: position 1,051,013 of record CAVPIF010000003.1, on the reverse strand, counting down.
CGCGGACCGTAGCGCGGCGCCCGGATCCCGCTCGCCTCCAGCAGGCGGATCACCAGGGCACGCCTCCCGGCATAGGGAGCGAGCAGCTCCAGCATCCGGGCATCGTCAGCCCGCGGTTCACGTGCCAGCGCCCAGGCGACGAGGTTCGGGATGTGGAAGTCGCCGACGCTCACCGCGTCCACATCGCCGAGTGCGCGGACGGCCACTTCGGCCGCCGTCCATGGTCCGATACCCGGCACGCTCCGGAGGCGCGCGTGAGCCTCGGCGAGAGGCAGGTCCATGATCTCCTCGAGCCAGGCGGCGCGCGCGGCGACCCGGCGGATCAGATCGGCGCGACGCTGCTCGACCCCGAATGGATGGAAGGCGTAGTAGGGGAGGCGGGCCAGCGTGGTCGGTGGAGGCGTGAGCCGCAGCCCGAAGGCCCCACCCGCCACATCGCCGCCCGGGCCCGCTGCAGGCTCCCCGTGCGCCCGGACCAGGCCGCGCCAGGCACGCTGGGCCTCGTCCCCTGTCACCTTCTGCTCAAGGATCGCCGGGATGAGGGCGTCCAGGATCGCGCCGGTGGCCGGGATCCGGATCCCGGGGAGTCGGCGGGCCAGCTCAGACACGAGCGGATGGCCGGCGCCCTGGAGATCGGTCGTGGACGCAGCTCCGGCCCCCGGCGATGTGGCGAGGAATCGCACCAACCAGGCACGCAGGTCAGCGGCACCTGGCCCCCAGGCTTCCGCGACGACGCGTTCCGGCGTGGCCTGCTGCAGGCGAACCGTCATCGGCCCGCCCCGGGTCCGCAGCGCGAGCCACCCTTCGCCCGGACCCAGGCGTCCCGTCCGGTCGCCGACACCCCGGATGAGCGGGCCCAGCGTGCGGGCAAGGTCCAGTGGGGCGTCCAGGACGAGTTCGGCGCGCTCCATCGCGGCAGTCTGTCACGTGCTCGATACTGTCACGAACCGTGCCGAAACCCACGCGAATCCGCGATCGATGCTAGGGTTCCCCCGACGTGCGACGCCTCAGAGTCGTCGCAGGCATGGCGCTCATCGCCGTGCTTGCCTCGGTCGCCGTCCCAGGACCGGTGGGTTCTCAGGCCAGGAGCCTGATCGATACCCCGTCCGCCGACATCTTCGCCAAGGTGGAGATCGTGGCGGCTGTCCGTGGGCCGGTGGCGACGATCCCGCCCCTCGATCCGGGGGCCCGTTCCGATGGGAACCTGGATCAGGGCTCGACGCTGTTCGAGCCCGCCTCGACCGAAGAGCCACCGCAGGCTCGCTCTTCGGCGACCCCTCCCGAGCCGGATCGCGGGTCCGTCGCGAAGAACCCGTGGCGCCACGACCCGGAGATCTCGTGGTACGGCCCCGGGTTCATCGGCAACGGCACGGCCTGCGGCCAGACGCTGACACGCACGCTGCTCGGCGTCGCGCACCGCAGCCTGCCGTGCGGGACGATGATCACCTTCCGCGCCAACGGCCACACGGTCACGGCGCCGGTGGTGGACCGCGGACCGTACGTGTCCGGGCGGATCTTCGACCTGACCTACGGGCTGTGCAAGAAGCTGGAGCACTGCTACACCGGCCCGATCCAGTGGCGCTACGGGTCCAGCGGCTGACCCTCGATCGGGCGCACACTTCGGGGGTCCACCCGGATCCATGGAGGGCTTCCCGATGCGCATCCTGGTCGTCGGCGCCGGCGGCGTCGGCAGCGCCGTCGCCCCGATCGCGGCGCGGCGCCACTTCTTCGAACACATCGTCATCGCCGACTACGACGCGGCGCGCGCCGAGCGCGTCGTCGATCGACTGGGTGGCGACGGTCGCTTCGTCGCGGCGCGCGTCGACGCCTCGAAGACGGACGACGTTGCCGCCCTGGTCCGCGAGCACGGCATCACCCACGTCCTGAACGCGGTCGACCCGCGGTTCGTGATGTCCATCTTCGACGGCGCGTTCGCGGCCGGCGCCGACTACCTCGACATGGCGATGTCGCTGTCGAAGCCGCACCCGGAGCGGCCGCACTCGGAGGCCGGCGTGAAGCTCGGCGACGAACAGTTCGCCAAGGCGCCCGACTGGGAGTCGGCGGGCCGACTTGCGCTCGTCGGGATCGGCGTTGAGCCGGGCCTTTCCGACATCTTCGCCCGATACGCGGCCGACCACCTGTTCGGCGAGATCGACGAGATCGGCGTCCGCGACGGCGCGAATCTCGTGGTCGACGGCTATGACTTCGCCCCGTCGTTCTCCATCTGGACGACCATCGAGGAATGCCTCAATCCGCCGGTGATCTGGGAGGAAGGCACTGGCTGGACCACGACCCCGCCCTTCTCCGAGCCGGAGACGTTCGACTTCCCGGAGGGGATCGGCCCGGTGGAGTGCGTCAACGTGGAGCACGAGGAGGTCCTCCTCATCCCACGCTGGGTCAAGGCGAAGCGGGTCACCTTCAAGTACGGCCTTGGCGACGAGTTCATCGGCGTCCTCCAGACCCTCCACAAGCTGGGCCTGGACCGGACGGAGAAGCTTCGCGTGGGCGGTGTGGAGGTCTCGCCTCGGGACGTGGTGGCCGCCGCGCTTCCCGATCCGGCCACGCTCGGCGACCGGATGCACGGCAAGACGTGCGCCGGCACGTGGGTCACGGGTCGAGGCCAGGACGGCCAACCGCGCGAGGTCTACCTCTACCACGTCGTCGACAACGAATGGTCGATGCGCGAGTACGGCTCACAGGCGGTCGTCTGGCAGACGGCGATCAACCCGGTCGTCGCGCTGGAACTGCTCGCCGGCGGGACGTGGTCCGGTACCGGCGTGCTGGGTCCGGAGGCGTTCGACGCCGTGCCGTTCCTGGACCTGTTGACGGCCTACGGCTCGCCGTGGGGGATGCGCGAGGGCTGACCGCGAACCGGCCGCCGTCGATCACGCACGATCCGACCGCAGGTCACCCGCCGACGAGCGAGCCGTCGGCCGGTGGTTCCCGCTGCACGAGTTCGAACACCGGCGTCTCGTCGTCGAAGCCCTTGAGTGCCCGCGGATCGACCGGCCGAAGGGCGAAGCCCCGCTGGGCGCCAAGATCGCTGATGATGTCGGAGACCAGGGTCTGCCCAGCGTCCGCGGCGTCGCAGATGCGACTCGCCAGGTTCACCGACGACCCGAACAGGTCGTCGTTGTGGTCCACCGGCTCGCCGGCGGCCATCCCGACCCGGACCCGCATTGCAGGGGTTGCGCCGGATCTCGCCCTCGCAGCGAAGCCGTCCTGGATCGCGAGGGCGCACTCGAGTGCGGGTCCGACATCGTCGAATGACGCCATGATGCCGTCGCCGGTGTGCTTGACCTCGCGCCCGCCGGAGGCTGCCAGCGCTCGCCGGAGGATGAGGTCGTGCTCGGTCAGCACGACCATGAAGGCCGACTGCCCGAGCGTCCTGAGCAGCAACGTCGACCCTTCGAGATCGGTGAACAGGATCACCCGGAACGAGGTGGCGCGCTGGGTGTGGTCGACCGGATCGCTGATGGTTCCCAGGAATCGGAGGACGTCGTCCTCGGAGACGGCCATGATCTCGTTCGGGATGAGGCCGTGGCCGTCCCGGTGGACCGCTTCCAGGTTCGCTGGCTCGGGCGCCCTGGCGAGGCAGAAGGCGCGTCCGCGATCGCTATCGAACCAGTACGTCAGGAACTCCACGTCGTACTTCCCTGATAACGCGACATCGCTCACGTGCGCCTGCGCGACGTCCGCCGCGGTCGCGCCGGGGATGTCGTGACGATCCATGTAGAGCGGCATGAGCTTCGCATCCTCGCGTGGCTGGAAGAACGGCGCGCGACACCGGCACACGTCCCGATCAACCGTACTCCCTTCCTGCGGGCGACGATGACCGCCCTTCCGGTGATGACGGGAAGGCGCCGAGCGCCCTACCGTATCGGCATGTGCCGAAGCATCAAGACCCTGCGTCGTCCCGGGGAGAACGCGACGACCGGTGAACTGGAGGCCGCCGCCCGCCAGTACGTCCGCAAGCTCAGCGGCTATCGCGAGCCGGCCGCCCGCAACCGGGACGCGTTCGACCTTGCGGTCCGCGAAGTCGCCGCCGCCTCGCGCCGCCTGGTGGAGGCCATCGGGGTCGACGTCGAGGACGGTCCGGACCGCTGGACGCCCGGCAGCGGTCGCGCCCGAACCTTCGCGTGACGCCGTGGTGGGTGCGGCCCGGCCTGGACATCGACCCGGCCGGCCGGCTCCGGATCGCCGGTCGCGATGCTGAGGGGCTGGCCCGCGCGCACGGCACGCCCCTCCTCGTCTACGACCGTGCCCGATTCGGCGAACTCGCTCGCCGTATCCAGGCGGCGTTCGCCACCGCCGGCCTTCCGTTCCGTCTGCGATTCGCGCTGAAGGCCAACCCGTCCCCGGCCGTCCTGGAGATGTTCCGTGCGCTCGGCGAGCCCGGGTCGCCCGACAGCGTCGGGATCGATGCCTGTTCGCCGGGCGAGGTCCTGCGCGCGCTGGAGTGCGGCTGGCGGCCTGACGAGATCAGCTATACCGGCACGAACGTCTCCGAGCGCGACCTGGACGTGCTGCTCGCCCACGGGATCCACGCCAATCTCGACGCGGTCAGCCAGGTGGAGCGGTACGGCCGCCGGGCGCCCGGGACGCGCATCGGGCTCCGGATCGATCCCGGCGCCGGCGCCGGCTACTCGGCGCACCTCGAGTACAGCGGCGAGCGGCCGATGAAGTTCGGGATCGGGATGGAGCGCTTGGACGACGCGCTGGCGGCCGCCGCCCGCCACGCCCTCGTGGTCGACACGATCCATTTCCACGCGGGTTCCGGTTGGCTGGCGGATGGCCTGGCGGGTTTCGAAGCGGCCCTCCCGCCTGCGGTCGAGGCCGTGGAGCGGGCGCGAGCGGCCGGCCACCCGATCGTCGAAGTCAACGTCGGGGGTGGGATCGGGATGCCCGCGCGCGAGGTGGAGCGCGCGGTGGACCTGGCCGACTACGCAGCGGTCATCGCCCGGCACCTTGGTGGGCTCGGCGTCACCGTCGCGTGCGAGCCCGGTGACGGCCTCTCCAAGGACGCCGCGATCCTGCTCGGCGAGGTCGTGACCGTGGAGACCCGGCGCGGTGTCACGTTCGTCGGCCTGGACCTCGGCTGGAACGTGAACTGCGCCTACTTCATCTACAAGTTCGCCCAGGAACTGGTCGTCTGCGGCGCGGCCGATGCGCCCCGGACGGAGACCGTGACGGTCGCCGGCCACATCAACGAGGCGAGCGACGTCTTCGCGGAGGACTACGCCATGCCGCGGGTCGAGGAGGGCGACATCGTGGCGATCCTCAACGCTGGTGGGTACCTTCAGGCGATGAGCTCGACCCACTGCCTCCGCCCGATGGCGCAGGCCCTGTACCTCGATCGACTGCAGACACAGGCTCCGGCGCCGGAGGCGGATCCCGTGTGAACGGTGCGCGGACGCGCCAGGAGGTACGTCGTCTGCACGAGCCCCATATCACCGCACGTGCTGGCCCGCCGACCACTGTTACCGGGTAGCGGACTTCTGGCATGGGGTTGACGATGCAGCCATGTCGATCGCCGTCGCTCGACCGCACTTCGCGCCGATCGCGATCGGCCTCGCGCCGGTCGCGTTCTGGACCATGTTTGCGGCCGCGGCCGTCGTCTTCGCCCTGGACGCCACCACGACCATCGTGGTGACCGCAATCCAGCCGCTCGCCGTCGAGCAGAATCCGGTCGCGCGCTGGATGCTGGACCTCCATCCACTGGCCCCATACGTGCTCAAGACGGCGATCGTCGCCCAGTGCGCCGTGACGGCCGCGGTCATGCGCGCGAGGGGCGAGCGATGGGCCGCCCTGTCGGTCGGCGCATTGATGTGCATGGCCGGCCTCATCGGGATCGCGACGGGATTCCAGGCGCTGGCCATCTGACCAGAGCGGGGTCGTCGGCCGCTCCCGCCCTACACTCCGGACCATGGACCGCCGTCGGATCGCGCTCATCGCCGTCCTTGGCGTGGCCATCCTGCTGACCTGGGCGGCCGTTGCGCGATCGTTGTCGACGTCGCAAGCCGGCGGCGTCGGCGAAACCGTGGTGAGCCCATCGCCTGTGCCGAGCGCGGCTCCCGCGTCCACCCTCCCGACCGACCGACCTTCGCCATCGCCGCCGGTCGTGTCCGCGCCGAGCGCCACGCCGGCCGGGACCCCCACGGCCACGCCGGCCGGGGCGGATCCCCCGGTCCCGACCGAGGACCCCCGCCTGCGCTACCTCGCCTTCCGCTTGCGGTTGGGCGATGCCGGGGCGGCGGCCGCGGCCTACGGCGAGGCACTGCTGGCCGCCGCCGAGGACGGCGATCGGGCCACCGTCCGGTCCACGTCGGTCGATATCCTGCAGTCCACGGACGGCGAGCGCGACTGGTTGCTCGCCCACCCGCCGGCGACCTGCTACGCCCCGGCGCACGCGGCCGCCATGAGGATGCTGGAGGCATACGCCAACGTGGCCGAGCACGCGATCGACTGGACGGATGCGACCCCGGGGCTCGACGCGCTCGACGCGCTCGTCGCGCTGGCGGACGCCGGAACCGTCGCGAGCGATGCGCTGGCAGTCCTGGCCGGTGAGCTGGAGGCGGCGACGTGCCTGGTCTAGGAGATGGGGTCACGCCCCCGACCCGCCAGGTCACGACCCGGCAGATCGTCGCCGTGCGCGGCGGTGCACTGGAGCTGCGGGAGGACCGGATCGCGGGCGAGGCCCCGCTGGAGATCCGGGCGGCCGGCCCGGACCAGGACCCGATCGCCGTCGCGGTCACGATGCGAACGCCGGGTCATGAGGCGGAGCTGGCGATCGGCTTCCTGCGGACCGAGGGCCTCATCGAAGGTCCGGAGGTGGTTCGGACCGAAGGCGGCGATCCCACGGCCCTGAGCCAGCCGGACGACACCATCATCGTTCGCCTGTCGCACACGTTCGACGATTCGGTCGTGGCGGAACGCCATTTCGTGGCGACGGCGTCGTGTGGCATCTGCGGCAAGGCCTCCATCGACGAGGTCGTGATCCGAAGTGACCCGTTGCCGGACGGGCCGGTCGTGGGCCGGCAGGTGATCCTCGCCCTGCCCGACATGCTGCGCGTCGCCCAGGGCGCGTTCGACGAGACGGGTGGGCTGCACGCGGCGGCCCTGTTCTCGCCGGCCGGCGAGCTGATCGCCATTCGCGAGGACGTCGGCCGGCACAACGCGCTGGACAAGCTCGTGGGGTCACAGGTCGTCGCCGGCGCGATGCCGCTCCACGAGCGAGTCCTGATGGTGAGTGGGCGGGTCAGCTTCGAGATCGTGCAGAAGGCGGCCGTGGCCGGTATCCCGATCGTGTGCGCGATATCGGCGCCATCGGACCTCGCGGTGGAGTCGGCCGAGCGCCTCGGCGTGACGCTCATCGGCTTCCTGCGCGACGACGGGTTCAACGTCTACAGCCACGACCGCCGGGTGGACCTGCGCGACCTGACGGGTTGGGGGTAGGGCCGTGGCCGCCCGACCGCGGGTCAGCGCGGGGATCCTGCTCTATCGGATCGGCGCGTCCGGCCTGGAGGTGCTGCTCGGGCATCCGGGCGGCCCGTACTTCGCGCGCAAGGACGAGGGCCACTGGTCCGTCCCCAAGGGCGAAGTGGAGGTCGGCGAGGGCGAGTCGGACGCGGACCTCCTGGCTGTCGCCCTGCGCGAATTCGAGGAGGAGACCGGCTCGATGGTCATGGTCGCGCCGGCTTCGCTGTTCGCGCTCGGCGAGATCGTGCAGAAAGGCGGCAAGCGAGTCGTTGCCTGGGCGGCAGCGGGCGACCTGGACCCGGCGACGGCGCACAGCAACACGTTCGCGCTGGAATGGCCTCCGGGCTCGGGCCGCTTCGTGGACGTTCCCGAGATCGACCGGGTCGCCTGGTTCACCCCTGGCGAGGCCAGGCGATCCATCAAGTCGACCCAGATCCCGCTGATCGATCGGCTGGAGGCGGCGCTGTCCGAGCGGACCCCGGCGCTCGGCTGACCGAACGGTCGTCACCGCCGGGCTCGGCCCCGGGCCCGTGGCGCTGGGCCCTTGGCCCGTGCCCCTGGCGCTGGGCCCGAGCCTCGGGTGCCGGCCGAGCCTCGGGTGCCGGCCGGGCCTCGTGCCCCTGGCGTCTTCGCCGATCGATCACCCGGTGACCCAACCAGCCACCGGCCGGCTCACGGGCCAGCTTCGTTGGCCGGGCCATCCACCGGATGACCTGCCTGACCAATGAGCGGCCCTGTCTGTGCTCGCCGCCGCCCTCGTTGGTCCGTTGGGTCACCCGATGACCGAAGCGCCGCGATGACCGAACCGCCCAGGACCGAGGCACCGCCCAGGACCGAGGCACCGCCCGGGACCGAACGGACCCCATGACCGAGCCGCCGCATGACCGAAGCGCGCCGCCGGGTGCCCGGACCCCGGCCGCGCGGTACGCTCTCGCGGGCCGTCGACCATGACCGCCTGTCGAGAGGAGACGACTGACGGTGACGCTCGCGCTGAACCAGACGGACCGGGCGATGCTGGCTGGCGACGAAGGTGCCGGGACGGCGCTTGCCATGCGGCTCGTCGTCCGGGCCGCGGAGGCGACGGGGGCCGATCAGCTCATCGACATCGCCGGCGCCCATGTCGATTCCTGCCTGGATCACGGGCAGGCGAGCGTCGACTTCATCGATCGATTGGTCGATGGCGGTGCACACGTCCGCGTGCCGACGACCCTGAACATCGGGGCGCTGGACCTCCTCCATCCCGAGCTGTGGGGCGGCGATGCTGACCTGGCCGCCCGCGGTCGACGGGTGATGGACGGTTATCGCGCTCTCGGCGCCCGGCCGACCTTCACGTGCGCCCCGTACCAGCTGAGCGATGCGCGGCCGGCGTTCGGTGTGCAGGTCGCCTGGGGCGAGTCGAATGCCATCGTCTTCTGCAACAGCGTCCTCGGAGCCCGGACGAACCGGTACGGCGACTTCCTGGACGCGGCGGCCGCGATCACCGGGCGAGTGCCCGCCGCAGGGCTCCACCTCGACGAGGGTCGGCGCGCGCGACTGGTCCTCCGGATCGGTGCCGACGTGCCCGCCCGACTGCTCGACGCGGACGACTTCTACCCGGTCCTCGGGCTCGTGCTGGGGCGTCGCGCGGGCGCCCGGGTGGCGGTCCTCACGGGGCTCCCGGACGGTCTCTCCGAGGATCGGCTCAAGGCGATCGGCGCGGCCGCGGCCTCATCGGGAGCCGTCGCGATGTTCCACGCGGTCGGTTCGACGCCCGAGGCTCCGACGCTCGACGCAGCGCTTGGTGGGCGACATCCTGACGAGACCTTCGACGTCGGCCTCGACGAACTCCGAGCGGCGCGCGCCGAGCTCACGACGGCCACCGAAGGTACGCCGCTCTCCGCGGTCGCGCTCGGGACGCCGCACGCGTCGCTCCGCGAGCTTGGTCGGATCGCCGATCTGCTGGCCGGCGATCCCGTGGCGTCCGGCGTCGTGCTCATGGTATCGACGGCCCGGGACACGCTCGCGACACCGGAAGGGGAGCGGGTCGCGTCGCGCCTGCGGACGGCCGGAGTCGACATCCTGGTCGACACCTGCAGCTACATCGCCCCGGTCCTGCGCGTGCGCGACGGCGCCGTCATGACCGACTCGGCGAAGTGGGCGTACTACGCCCCTGGCAATCTCGGGTTCGCGGTCGCCTTCGGGTCCACCGCGGCCTGTGTCAGATCGGCGGTGGAGGGTCGGCTGGTGACGGACGACTCGATCTGGGGGACGCGATGAAGGGCCGCTCGCTCGCACCGGGCACGGCGACGGGCCGAGCCCTGGTCCTCACGGAGGCGCTGAGCCTGTGGGGTGGCCTGGATCCGGCGACGGGCCGGGTCATCGACGCACGCCATCCCCAGCGCGGGTCCGTCGTCAGCGGGCGGGTCCTGGTCATGCCGAGTGCCCGCGGGTCGTCGTCCGCGGCATCCGTGCTGGCCGAGGCCGTCCGTGCCGGTACGGCTCCGGCGGCCATCGTCCTGGGCGAGCCGGACCTGATCCTCGCCATCGGTGCCGCCGTCGCGGAGGAACTCTACGGCGCGCGCGTCCCCATCGTGGTCGTACCCCTGGCCGAGCTGACGGACGTCGCGGACGGCGCGCAGGTGCGGGTCGACGGGGCGGACGTGCGAATCGTGCCGGAGGCGTCGACCGACGTCCTCTGAGCCGCCACCGGGCCGGATCCCACTACGGTCGGCCGGGTCCAGGTCGGTCGTTGACGAATTCGAAGCCGAAGCGGCCCTTGATGCACAAGTGCCCGTTGGTCACCGACGAGTCCGTTGGCGAGGACACCTTGACGATGCGATCGTCCTGAGCGTGCAGGCTCAGCACGCAACCAACCCCGCAATAGGGGCAGATCGTGTCGGTCACGGTCTGGGCGGCCTCGTCCCAGGTGCCCGCGGCGCGCATCTCGAACTCCGAGGTGAACATCAACGCACCGGTCGGGCAGGCGCTGATGCAGTTGCCGCAGTAGACGCAGGCAGAGTCCGGCAGGCCGACGTTCCACTCGGTGCTGATCCTGGCGTCGAAGCCGCGCCCGGCCACGGCGATCGCGAACGTGTTCTGGGCGTCCGTCCCGCAGGCCTCCACGCACTTGTAGCAGAGGATGCACTTGGCGTAGTCGCGGACGTAGAGGTTGTTGTCAACCTTGACCGGCTGGGCGACCGTGGCCGCATTCGGCGAGCCGTCCGCCGCGTGGTGGTGGCCGGGCTGCTGCGCGTCTCGCTCGCCGGCCTGGGCCGGCGCCGCCGGCGGTCCGAAGCGTGCGGGATCCGCGCCGTATCGCTCCGCGTACGCGGCGATCGAGCCATCCGGCGTGATCGGACCGGCAAGGCCCAGATCCACCGAGGAACCCAGCAACTCCAGGACGACGCGGCGCGAATGGCGGACTCGTTCGGAATCCGTCTGGATGTCCATCCCGGCATCGAGCCTGCGCGAACAGGCGGGGACCAGGGCTCGCGCCCCGTCGACCTCGACGACACAGGCTCGACACACCCCGACCGGCTCAAGATTCTCGGCGTAGCACAGCGTCGGGGTGTCGATCCCCTCGGAGCGGCACGCGTCCAGGATGGTCGACCCGACCGGGACCTGGACCGGATTCCCGTCGATCGTCGCCTCCACGAACCGCACCGGTGGCGCGGGTGGAGCTTCGGGCGGTCGACTCGGTCGCGCCGGCGGGTACAGCAGGATGGGGTTGGTCAGGCCCTCGCCGGCGGTCGCCTGCTCGCTCATGACAGGACCACGTCGGGCAGCAGCAGGGCGCTCTCGATCGCACTGCTGGCGGTCTGGCCAAGGCCGCAGATGGATGCGTCGCGCATGGCCAGGCCGAGGTCGCGGATCAGGGCGATCTCATCCGCGGCCGACCCATTCGGGCGTCCTGCCGCGAGGCGCGCCAGGATCTCCTCCTGCCGGACGGTCCCGACCCGGCACGGGACGCACTGTCCACACGACTCATCGCGGAAGAACTGCGCGATCCGACGGAGCGTGCCGACGATGTCCGACGTCTCGTCGAAGACCATCACAGAGCCGGAGCCGAGGGCCGCACCGATGGCCCGCGTGCCCTCGAAGGTGAGCGGCGTGTCCAGCGCGTCCGGCCCGACGAAGTAGCCGGCCGCGCCCCCGAGCAGGATGGCCCGGATGGCGCGTCCTCCCGGCACGCCACCCGCGAGCTCGATGAGCTCCCGCAGAGTGACACCGAACGGAACCTCGTAAACTCCCGGTCGCTCGACGTGGCCGGCCAGGGCGAAGAGCTTCGGGCCGGTGGACTTCTCCGTGCCGATGGCCGCATACGCCGCGCCGCCGTCGGTGACGATCTGCGGGATGTTGGCCAGCGTCTCCACGTTGTTGATCGCCGTGGGCTTGCGGAACAGGCCGGCCGTCGTGGAGCGCTCCGCCTTGTTGCGCGGCTCTCCGCGCTTGCCCTCGACCGATTCGTACAGGGCGGTTCCCTCGCCGCAGATGTACGCGCCGCCGCCGCTCCGGATCACGACGTCGAAGGCGAAGCCGGCGCCCATGACATCGGCGCCCAGCAGGCCGGCCTCGCGGGACCGGGCGACCGCGGTCGCCATCCGCTCCCGTGCGAGCGGGTACTCGCCGCGGACATACAGATAGCCGGTCTCCGCGCCCGTCGCGAAGCCGGCCAGGGTCATCGCCTCCACGATGAGGAACGGGTCTTCCTCCAGCAGGACGCGATCCTTGAACGTCCCGGGCTCGGCCTCGTCAGCGTTGCACACGATGTAGTGCGGTCTGGCCGGTGCCGCCGCCGCGGCCTCCCACTTGCGCCCGGTCGGGAATGCTGCCCCGCCCCTGCCCATGAGCCTGGAGTCGATGACCTCCCGGACCACGGCTGCCGGTCCCATCTCCACGGCTCGGGCCAGGGCACGATAGCCGCCGTGCGCCCGGTAGTCGTCCAGGCTGGTGGGATCGATGTGGCCGACCCGCGCCAGCAGCTGCAGACCGGCCTCGCCCGCCTGCGGGATGGACGCCCGGATGATCGCGAGCCGCTCCGGCGTCAGGCCAGTCGCGGCGCTGGTCCCGCGGCCCGCGCTCGGGGAGCGAGCATCCGCGCCGTCGCCCATCGCGGTCCGGCTCGAGGCGTCCTCCAGGCGGCGGACCAGTCCGGCCGCGTCGATCGGCGCGACGGCGAAGGTCTCGGGGACTTCGCCCGCGAACGTGAACAACGTCGCGGGCGCCTGTTCACAGCGGCCCAGGCACGGGCTGCGCAACCAGGTGGCACGGCCATCGAAGGCCGGCTCGCCGGCCGGGCCGAGCGTACGCTCGAGTGCGCCGCACAGCTCCTCTGCCCCGGCCAGCCGGCAGGCGATGTCGTCACAGACGTGGGCCACGGCGGGCGCCCGCGGCACTGTCGAGAGCAGGGCGTAGAACGTGGCGACGCCATAGGCCTCGGCGGGCGGGATGGTCAGCCGCTTGCAGATGTAGTTCAGCGCAGGCTGGCTGATCCACCCGATCCGGTCCTGGACCGCGTGCAGCGCGGGCAGGAGTTCGGAACGTCTGGCGCGCGCCGCTTGGCCTCCCGCGGATGCCCGGCCCTCAGCGGCGATCGCCCGCTCGCCGCCCATCCAGCCCGATTCGGGCGGACCGACCACCGCATCCACCGCAGCGCGTTCCGCGGCCGACGCGAGCGGTCCGATGACATGCAGGTCCACGGCCCGAGTGTAGCGCCGAGCGTCGTCGCGAGCGCTGCCGCCGCAGGCCGGAGCCCTGGAGCGCCGGGGTCAGGCCGGGACCGGGCTCTCCAGCCGCTCGATCCGGATGGCCGTGGCCTTGAACTCGGCCGTGCCGGACTTGGGGTCCGTGGCGTCGATGGTCAGCAGGTTGACCGCCACGTCGTCCTGGAAGTGGAAGGTCATGAACGTCAGGCCGGGGCGGAGCGATCCATCGATGCGGATCGGCGCCTCCACCTGGCCACGTCGCGACACGACCCGGACGCGTTCGCCGTCCTGCAGCCCGTAGGCGGCAGCATCCTCAGGCGAGATGTCGAGGGACTCCCCGCGCCGCAGTGGCGACGTGAAGCTCGCGCTCTGGACGCCCGTGTTGTACGCGTCGAGCCGACGGCCCGTGGTGAGCCGGATCGGGAAGTCATCGTCCAGCTTGTCCACCGGCGGATCGTGGTCCACCGGCACGAACGGCGCCCGATTGCCGGGGACGGGATCCTCCCACAGCCGGCTGTGCAGGAACAGCTCGCCGGGGTGCTCCTCGTCGTAGCACGGCCACTGGATCCCGTCGAGGTCCTCCAGACGCTGGTAGCTCATCCCGGCATGGGCCGGCGAGAGCTGGCGGACCTCGTTCCACACGGTCTCGGGGTCCGGCTCGCCCCAGCCACCGCCCATCCGGTTGGCGAGGTCGAAGATGATGGCGAGGTCGTCCCGCGCGCCGGGCGGGGGATCCACGGCCTTGCGGACGCGTTGGGTCCGACGCTCGGAGTTGGTGACCGTGCCCTCACTCTCCGCCCATGCCGCGCTGGCCGGCAGGACGACATCCGCGACGGCCGCGGTCTTGGTCAGGAACAGGTCCTGGACCACCAGGAAGTCGAGGCCCTTGAGCAGCTTCACGGTCCGACGCTGGTCTGCCTCGGACTGGACCGGGTTCTCGCCGATGCAGTAGATCGCGGTGAGGTCTCCGTGCTCCATCGCATCGAACATCTGCGACAGGTGCCATCCACGCTTCGGCGGGATCGTGACGCCCCACGCTGCATCGAACTTCGCCCGCAGCTCGTCGTTCTCGACGTGCTGGAATCCGGTCAACCGGTCCGGGAGGGCGCCCATGTCACCCCCGCCTTGCACGTTGTTCTGGCCGCGAAGCGGGTTCACGCCGCTGCCGTACCGCCCGACGTGGCCGGTCAGCAGGACGAGCGAGATGAGCGCCAGGACATTGTCGACCGCGTTGTGGTGCTCGGTGATGCCGAGGGTCCAGCAGAGCATCGCCCGCGGCGCCTGCGCGAAGGCGTGGGCCAGCTCGCGGATGGCCGCCGCCGGTACGCCGGTCTCCCGCTCGGCGTACTCGAGCGTGTACGACTCCACCTTGGTCCGGTAGGCCTCGAAGTCGACCGTCGCACGATCGATGAACTCCTGGTTCTGGAGGCCTGCGGCGATGATCTCGCGCCCGACCGCGTTGGCGAGGGCGATGTCCGACCCGACATCCAGCCCCAGCCAGCCATCCGCCCACTGGGCGCTCGATGTCCGCCGGGGGTCGACGGCGTACACCTTGGCGCCCTTGTTGATCGCCTTGAGCGCGTGGTGGAAGAAGATCGGATGCGTCTCGCGGGCGTTGCTGCCCCACAGGACGATCAGATCGGTGTCCTCGACCTCACGATATGAACTTGTGCCGCCGCCGGCACCGAACACGGTCGCCAGACCGGCGACACTTGGGGCGTGTCAGGTGCGGTTGCAGCTGTCCACGTTGTTGCTGCCCAGGACTGCCCGGCTGAACTTCTGCGCCGCGAAGTTGACCTCGTTGGTCGCCCGGCTGCAGCTGAAGATGCCGAAGGTCGTCGGGCCGTGGGCCGCTTTCGCAGCCTGGAACCCGGCCACGGTCCGGGTGAGCGCCTCGTCCCAGGTCGCGGGTCGCAGCTCGCCGTCCTTCGTGTCGCGCACGAGCGGCTGGGTCATTCGCATGTACGGCTTCGCCACAGGCGGTGGCCTCCTGCGTGGTGTTGACGAGGAGGAGTGTAGCGCGGGCCGTCGCGACGCCGGGGCGGGAGCCGCGTGGCCGGCCCGGAGCCCCGGCCCAGGCGGTCATCCGATGCACCAACGGGCCAGGCGGTCACCCCACGAACCAACGGGCCATCAGCGGCGCCAGCAGGGCTTCTCGTTCGTCGGTTGAGTCATCGGGAGCTCCAAGTGGCGAAGGAACGGCCGGAAGCCGCCACCGACGACGGCTCCTTGGCCCGTTGGGTCACCCGATGACCGGCGCGTGAACCGGATATCGCGGGCCAGCCTGGACCCGACCGGTGGAGCCGCGAACCTGCGGGATCAGGGCGGCGACCACTGCTCGAGCGCCCACCCGTAGGCGATCCACACGGCGGCGAGGCCGGCGAGGATCGCCGCGAGCATGACGAGCGTGCCGCGGAACGAGGCCGGCGTGTATGGGTCCGGGGACGAGGGTGGCCGGCGCGGTTCACGGGGCATATCCGGCGGTCGGTCCCGGCGTCGGCGCCACATCAGCCGAGCTCGACGCCCGACCCGCCCTCGACCCGCCCGACCCGCCAGGCCTGGACGCCCGCCGCGTTGAGCGCGCGGACCGCATCGTCGACCTGATCGGCCGCGATCGCGGCGAGCAGCCCGCCGCTCGTCTGGGGATCGAACGCGAGCGTGACCATTTCGGGCGCCACGTCCCCGCCGAGTGTCAGCGACGGCTCCACGTAGCGCCGGTTGTGCGTCGCCCCGCCGGTCTCGACGCCGGACATCGCCAGCTCCAGCGCCCCGGGGAGGGCCGGCAGCCCGTCCGCCTCGAACACGAACCGGGTCCCGGACGCATTCGCCATCTCCAGCCCGTGTCCCAGCAGTCCGAAGCCCGTGACGTCGGTGGCGGAGCGGGTCCCGATGCCGACCAGCGCTTCCGAGGCGTCCCGGTTCAGGGCCCGCATCTGCTCGACCGCGCCGTCCAGGTGTGCGGCCGCCGCCCCGCCCTGCCGCTGGCCGCTGACGACGAGGCCCGTCCCCAACCGCTTCGTGAGCAGGAGGACGTCGCCGGGCTGCGCGCCGCCCTTGCGCAGGAGCCGGTCCGGATGTGCGGCGCCGATGACCGCGAGCCCGTACTTGGGCTCCGGATCGCGGATCGTGTGTCCGCCCGCGAGCGTGCCGCCAGCCTCGCGAACCTTGGCCGACGCCCCGGCGAAGATCTCGGCCAGGACGTCCCGCGGCAGGTCCTCGGGGAATGCCGCGATCGACAGCGCGAACAGGACCCGTCCCCCCATCGCGAACACGTCGGACAGGGCGTTGGCCGCGGCGATCTCGCCGAAGGTCCGCGGATCGTCGACCAGCGGCGGGAAGAAGTCGAGCGTGCCGATGATCGCCAGGTCGTCGCTCACCCGGTAGACCGCCGCGTCGTCGGGCGGGGTGAGACCGGCGATCAGCGCCGCGTCGGCGGGCGTCTCGCCGGCCGCCGCCTCCGCGCCCAGGTCGCGCAGCGCGTCGGCCAGCAGATCGGCGCCGAGCTTGGCCGCGCAGCCGCCGCAGTCGGTCAGGTCGGTCAGGCGGACCGGCGTGGTCGGGCGGGTCTCCAGCGTCGTCATCTCCCGATGATACGGGCGTCCGTCGTCATCGAGGATGCAGGAGCAGGTGCCAGTATGCCCACCCGTCCTGCGGCTCCGTGGCCTCAGCGACGATCTCGAGTCCCTCGGCGGCCAGCCACTCGCGAACCTGGGGGCGACCCGGGTAGAAGTGGTAGCCCGCAACGTCGCCCTCGATGACGTCGCAGCGCTCATCGTAGTCCCCGGCATCGCGCGCTACCATCGCGCTGGGAGCGGATGGGCCCCGGTGGGCTCCCTGGTCTTCAAAACCAGTGGCGCGGCACTCGGTGCGGCGCGGTGGGTTCGACTCCCACGCGTTCCCGCCACGACGTGGAGGCCCGATGCCGTCGAAGCCACAGGATCGCCCGCGACCCGCGGCCGACGACCCGCGACCCGCGGCCGGCCGACCGCGACCCCCGAGCGTCGAACGCGTCCTGGCGGCGGTGCGTTCACGACTCGAGGTCGACCGCGATCCCATCGCGCTCACGGCGGCGGCGCGCGAGGTCATCGCCGAGGAACGGGCCGCCCTGGCATCCGGCGCGCCGCGGGCGACCGAGGACCAGCTGGCCGATCGACTGATGGCACGGCTCGACGCGTGGGCCGGTCACGATCCGGCCTGGGTCATCAACGCCACCGGCGTGATCGTCCACACGAATCTCGGCCGGGCGCCGTGGGCCGAGCATGCCGCCGAGGTCATCGCCGAGGCGACCGACTACCTGCTCCTCGAGATCGACCGTGACACCGGCCGCCGCGGCCGACGGTTCCGCATCGCGGAGGAGCACCTGATCGCCCTGACCGGCGCGGAGGACGCCTTCGTCACCAACAACAACGCCGCGGCCGTCGCGCTCGCGGTCGGCCTGGCGGGACGCGGCGGAGGGGTCGTCGTCTCCCGTGGCGAGCTCGTCGAGATCGGTGGTGGCGTCCGCATCCCGGAGATCGTCCGGCGTGCCGGGGCGCGACTCATCGAGGTCGGAACGACGAACCGCACGCGCGCGGAGGACTTCGAAGCGCCGTTGGCGGAGACCCGGGCCCGCGTCGTCCTGCGCGTCCATCCCTCCAATTTCACGGTCCAGGGGTTCACGGAGGTGCCGGACCTGGCCGAGGTGGCGGCCATCGCCCATCGACACGGCGCCATCGTCATCGATGACCTCGGCTCCGGAGCCCTGCTCGACACGGCCGCCTTCGGCCTGGCGCACGAACCGATGCCCGGCGAGCGACTGGCGGCCGGCGCCGACCTCGTCCTGTTCAGCGGCGACAAGCTGATCGGCGGGCCGCAGGCCGGCCTGGTCGTCGGCCGCGCGGATCTGGTCGCCCGGATGCGCAAGGACCCCCTGGCCCGCGCGATGCGTCCGGACAAGGTCACGCTGCTGGGGGTCGCGAAGACCCTCGGCCTCTACCGGGCGGGCCTGGCCGTCGACCAGGTGCCCGTCTGGGTGATGATCTCGACCCCGATCGATGGGCTCCGCGCCCGGGCCGAGGCGCTGGCGAGTCGTCTCGGCCCCCCGGTCCAAGCGGTCGAGCTGCGATCGACGATCGGTGGCGGGTCCCTGCCGGGCGAAACGTTGCCGTCCTGGGGAGTGGCGCTGGCCGTCCGCTCGCCGGACAGGGCCCTCACCGCGCTCCGTCGCGGCACGCCGATCGTCGTCGCCCGCATCGCCGACGACCGCGTCCTGCTGGACCTGCGGACGGTCGACCCGGACCTGGACGAGGACCTTGCCGGGGCGGTCGAGCGGGCCCTGGCCCGCCCGTCGTGACCCTCGTCGTCGGGACCGCGGGGCACATCGACCACGGCAAGACGACGCTGCTCCGTGCGCTGACCGGCATCGACGCCGACCGGCTCCCCGAGGAGCGTCGCCGCGGGATGACGATCGATGTCGGGTACGCGCACCTCGACCTCGATGACGGGGGCGCGATCGACTTCGTCGACGTCCCGGGCCACGACCGGCTGGTCGGCAACATGCTCGTCGGGGCGGGCGAGATCGACGCAGCACTGCTCGTCGTCGCGGCCGATGACGGCCCGCGGGCCCAGACGCTGGAGCACGTCGCGCTCCTGGACGCTCTCGGGGTCGCGTCGGGGTTGGCCGTCGTGACCAAGATCGATGCGGTCCAGCCGGACCGGGTCGCGGAAGTGCTCGAGCAGGTCGACCGGCTGCTGGCGACGACCGCGCTGGCGGGGGCGCCGGTCCTCGCCGCGTCCGCTGTCAGCGGGGAGGGGCTGGAGGCCGTGCGAACCGCCCTGGTCACGCTCCGCGAGCGGATCCCGGAACCCGGCTCCCGACCACCGACCCTGGCGATCGACCGCGTCTTTGCGGTCAAGGGACGCGGAACGGTGGTCACCGGCACGCTCCGCGGCGGGCCGCTGGCGGTCGGCGACAGCCTCCGCGTGGTCCCGACCACGGTCGACCACGCAGCCGTCCGGATCCGCGAGATCCAGGTCCACGGGCAGAGCGTGGACCGGGTGCTCACCGGTGGTCGCACGGCGCTCAACCTCGCCGGTATCGAGACCGCGGCGCTGCATCGGGGGATGGTCCTCAGTGCCGATCCCGACGTCGCCGCGACGGACCGGGTCCTCGCCGTCTTCCATGACCATCCCGCGGCGGCGCGTCGGCTGGTGGCCGACCGCACCCGAGGACGCCTCCACGTCGGGACCGCGTCCGTCGATGCCGCCGTGGGCCGGAGCGGGCGCGATGCGCTGACCCTGCTGGACGGGCGCGCGGCAGGGATCGTCCGTCTCGGCGAGCGGCTGGCGCTTCGATGGGGCGACCGCTTCGTGCTGCGACGCGGGTCGGCGATGGCGCCGATCGGCGGGGTCGTTGTCGACCCGTCGCCGCCACGCGGCATCTCGCGCCGGCGTCAGAGCCTGGACCGCGTGGCGGCGCTGGCCGCCGGCGACGCCGACGCCCGGCTCGACCTCCACGGCGCGATCCAGGTCGGCGCCGCCATCGCCCTGGCCCCGGACGTCCGATCCCTGGGCGGGGCCGCGGCGGAGGCCGTCGCCCACGACGTGGCGGAGGCTGGCGGGCACGTCCCGATCACCGCGGTCCGGGCGGCCACGGCGGCCGTGCTCCGACGGGCCGTCACGCTGCGGCGCGACGCCGCCGCGGCCGCGGCCGCGGCCGTCGTGGACGAGGTGATCGCCGATGGTCGACTCGTCCGCGACGGTGACCTCGTCCGGATCCCGGGCTGGGTTGCGCCGGCGCCCGACCCGCGACGCTCCGCCGCGATGGACCGGCTGGAGGCGAAGCTCGCGGTCCCGGCACCGCCCCCGCTGGCCGACGCGGCCCGCGAAGTCGAATGCCCGCCGGAGGGCATCCGCGAACTGGAGCGGACCGGTCGGATCGTCGTGCTGGAGCCCGGCCTCGCCTGGGCCGCTGCGACCTACGCGGAGCTCGCCGCCCGGGCGGTCAGGATGGCGACCGACGCACCCCTGACCCCGGCCGACTTCCGCGATGCGACGGGTACGAGCCGCAAGTTCGTGATGGCCATCCTGGAGGACCTCGATCGACGGGCGATCCTGCGACGGACACCGGCCGGGCACGTCCCGGGGCCGCGGGCCGCCAGATGACCCAGGCCCGGTCAGACCTCGGTGCGATCGTCCTGGCCGGCGGTCGCTCGTCCCGGTTCGGGCGCGACAAGCTCATCGAGCCGATCGATGGGCGCGCCCTCCTGCTGCACGCCATCGCCGCCGTCCAGGCGATCGAGCCCGGGATCAAGGTCGTCGTCGTCGTGGCCCCCGATGCGACGCCGGCCCTCCCGGGCGGGGTCCGGCTTGCCCACGACGCCCGGGCCTTCGACGGGCCACTGGCCGGTCTCGCCGCCGGCCTCGCGGCGCTCGATGACGCGGTCGAACTGGCGATCGTGGTCGGTGGCGACATGCCGAGCCTGGTACCGGCGGTCCTGCGCCGCCTCCTCGCGGCCGTGCGGGCCGATCCGACCTCGGAGCTCGCCCTCCTGCACGACGACGACCGCCCGCGGCCGCTTCCCGCCGCCGTTCGTCGAGTCCCAGCCGCGCGCGCGGCGCGATCCCTGCTGGCCGCTGACGAGCGACGCCTGCGCGCGCTGAGCGCGGTCCTCGCCACGGTCGTCCTGCCGCTCGCGGACTGGCGCGCCCTGGACCCTGCGCGGCGCACCCTCCGCGACGTTGACGTGCCGGCTGATCTGACCCTCGACGCGGGCGGCGACTAGGCCGAGCCTCGGCGGTCAGCCCTCCAGCGCGGACGTCTCGTGCACGACGACGCCCTCGATGAACGTGCCGACGACCACGGCCTCCCAGATCGCCCCGGCGCCCCGGTCGAACAGATCGCGATCCAGCACGGCGAAGTCCGCCGCCTTGCCGACTTCCAGCGTGCCGGTGTCGGCATCGAGGTGGTTGACCCAGGCGGAACCCGCCGTGAAGGCGGCCAGGGCGTCGATCAGCGCCAGGCGCTCGTCGGGCAGGAATACCGTCCGGTCCTCCGCGTACCAGGCCGGTGTCCGTCGGTTCACGGCGAGCTCCATCTCCCAGAGCGGGTTGGCGCTGGACACGCTCCAATCCGAACCCATGGCCAGCACGGCCCCGGCGGCTCGGAGTGAACGGAACGGGTACTGCCAGCGCCAGCGATCCCCGAGGAACGGGATCGTCAGGACGTCCATCTGGTCCTCATGGGCCGCCCAGAGCGGCTGGGCGTTGGCCGCCACGTCGAGGGCGCGGAACCGCGCGATGTCGTCGGGGTGGATCACCTGGATATGGGCGATGTGCGGTCGCGTGTCCGAGGGGCCGTTCGCCTGTCGGGCCGCTTCCACCGCGTCGAGCGAGGCCCGGACCGCCCGGTCGCCGATCGCATGGAAATGTGGCTGGAACCCCAGCGCATCCAGCGCCGGGACCCAGGTGCGCAGGCCGTCGGGGTCGATCTGCAGCAGCCCGCGGTTGTCGGTCGAGGCGCCATGTCGATCGAGGTACGGCTCGAGCATCGCCCCGGTGAAGTTCTCGAGGACGCCATCCATCATGAGCTTGACGCTCGTCGGGGCGTAGCGCCCGATGGCGGTCGTCCGGCGCCGCTCCACGAACTCCTCGATCTGCTCGGCGCCGCGATCGTGCTCCCACCACATCGCCCCCACGACGCGACCCGTCAGCTCGCCGCGGGAGGCCAGCGCTACGTACGCTCGCTCCTCACTGTGCGACTCGACGATCGCATCCTGCCACGCGGTGATGCCGAACTGATGGAGATGACGCTGCCCGCGCCGCAGGCCCTCCTCCAGGTCGGCCGGAGTGTCGTCCGGCATCAGCCGAGCCACCAGGGCCATGGCACCCTCGTGCAGCGTGCCGCTGGGTGTGCCATCCGGATCGCGCTCGATGCGGCCGTCGGATGGATCCGGCGTCGTCGCCGTGATGCCTGCGACCTCCAGCGCCCGGCTGTTGACCCACGCCCCGTGACCATCGCGATTGGTCAGGAAGACGGGGCGATCCGGGATGATCCGGTCCAGCTCTTCTCGGCGCGGCGTGCCGCCCTCGAAGGCCGCCATGTACCAGCCACCCCCGCGGATCCATGGCTCGTCGGGATGGGAACGCGCATAGGCCTCGATGATGTCGAGCCTCGGCCCCGACTGGCGGTCCTCGTGGAGGTCGCAGCGGAGCATGGCCAGACCGCCGTGGACCGGGTGGACGTGGGCATCCTGGAAGCCTGGTGTGACCGTCCGCCCGCGGAGTGCGATGACGCGGGTTCGCGGCCCGATGAACGGCGTGATCGCCACGTCCGGCCCGACGGCCACGATCCGGCCCTCGCGCACGGCGAGTGCGCTCGCGAAGCTCCGGGCCGCGTCCATGGTGGCGATCCGGCCACCGGTCAGCACGAGGTCGGCGGGCAGGTCCGTGGATCGGTCGACGGTCATCATTCCTCCGGGTTCGATCGCCTGATGGCTCGCGCAGTGTGGCCCCCAGCGAGGCCTTCGCGTGCGGCATCCCACATGCCGCGACGCGCGCCTACACTCCGGCGATGACGACCGTGCAGCTGCTCCATGCCGGCTACGCCCACGATCGCGTGGGATCCTCCATCGTCCTCGTCCGGGACGGCGACGCGTTGATCGTGACGGATCCCGGGATGGTGGCCCGCCGCGCGCTGATCCTGGACCCGCTGGCGGGGCTTGGCGTGGCACCGGAGGCGGTGACCCACGTCTTCCTCAGCCACCATCACCCGGACCACACCGTCAACATCGCGCTCTTCCCGAACGCGGAGGTGGTCGACTTCTGGGCCCGCTATCGCGACGACCTGTGGCTGGACCACGACGGCGATGGGTACCGACTCTCCCCGAAGTCGCAGCTCTGGGTGACGCCCGGCCATACCGCCGAGGACGCCTCGCTCATCGTGGAGGCGGACGATGCGGTCTACGCGATGACCCACCTGTGGTGGCGCGAGGATCGGTCGCCGGAGATCGACCCGCTCGGCGACGACCAGGATGCGATCGAAGTCGGGCGCGCCCGGATCCTGGCCGTCGCGGACATCGTCATCCCCGGGCACGGAGGTGCGTTTCCGGTTCGCGGCTGAGCCCCTCCGCCAAACGTCAGGCCGTGCGCGCCACGATGTTGAGCCGGACATAGTCGATCAGCGGCTCGCCGACGCCTTCCGCCACGGCGTGGACGAACGCCTCGTGCGCATCCACCGGCAGGCGCTCCAGGTGGGCACCCAGGACCACCGTCCGCAGGTAGGTCTCGAACGGCGCCCCGGGCTCGAATCGCGTCGGCTCGTCGGACAGCCAGCATTCGATGTCGATGTAGCCCGCCGCGTCCAGACGCCGCGCGGTGTCGAGCGCGGTCTCGAAGTGGACCGCGCCGAGCCAGCCGTCGCCGACGGTCGCCAGGACGCGCTGCACGCTCGCGATGTTGCCGGCGCCGCCGCACTGCGCCACGAGCCAGCCGCCCGGTCGGGTCGCGGCGGCGAGCCCCTGGAACAGCGCGTCGTGATCGGGGACCCAGTGGAACGTCGCGGTCGACAGGACCGCGTCGACCGACCCGTCGGGCAGGGGCAGCGGCCGACCGAGGTCGGCGACCACGTAGTCGACCCGATCCCCGAACCGCGCCAGGCGCGCCCGCGCCGCCTCGACCATCGACGGGGAGCCATCGAGGGCGATGACCCGGCCGGTCGGGAGCCGCTCGGCCAGCTGCTCGGTGACGCGGCCGCTGCCGCACCCGGCGTCCAGCACCGTCTCGTCGCCCCGGAGCGGCAGGCGGCCGAGCACGGTGGCGCCCCAGCGGGTCATCGGGTCCGCGACGCGGTCGTAGGTGGCCGCATCCCAGTCGCGCGGGACGGAGGCGTCGGTCACGCGGCGCCGGCGCCGTCCATGGCTGGGGTCGTCCCGTCGGGATCGTCGGCGGAGGCGCCGGCTGCCGGCATCGACGACGGTCGGAGGCCCACCCAGTTGACCGCGGCGGCGATCAGCAGCAGGCCGGCGCCCACGAGCATCGACTGGTGGAACGACCCGATCGACGCTTTGTTGGCGGCCGCGATCTGGGCCGCGGTCGCGCCCGCTGCCGGCGGGTTCAACGGCGGGAATGCCTGCCGGACGGCCGCCGCGCCGGTGTCCAGCGTCGGGTCCAGGCCGGACAGCGTCGCGTAGAACGTCGCCGACACGACGATGAAGATGATCGACCCGAGCAGCGGCTGGCCGACCCGCGAGATCGCATTGTTGATGGCCGACCCGAGACCGGCCACCCGACCGGGGACCGACCCCATCAGCGTCGCGGTCAGCGGCGCGACGACCAGCGAGATCCCGATCCCGAACAGCAGGGTGGCCGGCAGGACGTCGACGAACGTCGAGATCGGGGGGACCAGGCTGGCCGGATCGGCCACGGCGGCGGGCCAGGCGGCGGAGTCGACGGGCAGTCGGGCGAACCAGAGCAGGCCGGTGGCCATCACCAGCGGCCCAGCGACGAGGAATCGCCGCGCGCCGACCCGCCCGGCGATGGCTCCCACCCGGGTCGAGAACGCCGTCAGGCAGATTCCGACCGGGAGCCCGATCGCCCCGGCCGCGAGGGCGGAGTAGCCGAGGACGCCCTGGAGCACCAGGCCCTGGTAGCTGAGCGCGGCGTACAGCGCGCCGTAGATGAAGAAGGTCGCCAGGTTGATCGTCGCGAACGCGCGGGACCTGAACAGGTCCAGGGGCACGAGAGGGTCCTTGCGGGTGGCCATGAGCACCGGGAAGGCGACCAGAGCGACCGCGCCGACGACCAGTGCGCCCCACGCCAGGCTGTCCTGCCATTCCGACTGCTGGCCACGGATCAGCCCGAGCGACAGGCCGCCGACGGCGAGCGCCGCCACCAGCGAGCCCAGCCGATCGAATCGCTTCGTCGTGTCCAGTTCGGCCGACTCCAGGACGTGGGCGCGGGTGACCCACAGGGAGAAGGCCAGGACCGGGACGTTCACCAGGAAGGCGACCCGCCAGCCGATCGTGTCGACGAGGATCCCGCCGATCGGCGGTCCCACGAGGACGAGCGCCGATGTGGCCGCCGCCCAGAGCCCGAACGCCCGGCCGCGTTCCGCGCCCTCGAACGTCCCCGAGATGATCGCCAGGGAACCCGGGACGAGGAGTGCCCCGGCCGCCCCCTGGAGCAGGCGGAAGACGACCAGCCACTCCATCGTCGGAGCGAGGCCGCACAGGGCGGAGGTGACGGCGAAGCTGGCGAGCCCGATGGAGAAGATCCGTCGTCGTCCGTAGTGGTCGGACAGGGCCCCGGACAGGATCAGCAGCGCGGCGAGGACCGCCAGGTACCCGCTGACCACGTAGGTCTGGCCCTCCAGGACGCCCAGGATCGAGGTCGGCAGATCCCGGCCGATGCGCGGCAGGGCGACATTGACGATCGTCACGTCGAGGAAGACCGCGCCGGAACCGATGATCGTGGCCAGGAGGGTCCATCGCTGGCGCGCCGTCATCGATGCAGTCTGCCAGATAGACTCAGCCCCGATGCCAGGACCCGTGGCGCTGGTGGGCGCCGGTGAGTTCCTTCCCGGGATGGCGACGTTCGATGCCGGCTTGCTGGCGTCGACCGGCCTGGCGCGGCCGCGGGTCGCGATCCTGCCGACGGCCTCCTTCCCGGATGGCGAGGACGTCTTCCAGCGCTGGGCCGCGCTGGGTGTCGCACACTTCCGTGAGCTCGGTGCGGAGGTGGAGCCGGTCCTCGTCAGGGATCGGGTCGGGGCCGATGACCCGGCCGCCGCCCAGGCGGTGGGGGAGGCCGACCTCATCTACATGTCCGGCGGGCGTCCAGGCCACCTGCGGCGCGTCCTGGACGACACCGAGCTCGGACGGGCGATCCAGGCCGCTCACGCGCGCGGTGTCGTCCTGGCCGGCTGCTCGGCCGGGGCGATGGTCCTGGCCGGGCACGCGTTCGACTTCCGGGTGCGGTTTCTGCCCTGGCCGCTGCGCTGGGCTCGCGGTCTAGGTTGTGCACCGGGGCTGAGCGTCGTTCCGCACTACGACGCGTGGCCGGAGCCGCTGTCCGCCCTGATCGCACTCCAAGCTCCGCGCGGGTCCGTGGTGCTGGGTATCGACGAGGGGACGGCCGTGGTCGGGCGCGACGGCTCGTGGCAGGTCCACGGGGTGGCCCGCGTGACGGTCTGGCGCGGTCGTCGGCGCGAACGGTTCCGGGCGGGCGAGGCATTCCGGATCTGAGATCGTGCCCGAACGGCTGAGCGGCTGCGCCGGGGCCCCCGCGGACCGGCGGCCGCGAAACCGGCCGCCGCGGCGCCGCCGCGAAACCGCCGCGGCGGCACCCGCCGCGAAACCGCCGCCGCGAACCCGCGGCCGCGAATCCGGCCGCCGCGGCCGCCGCGAAACCGGCCGCCGCGGCACCGCCGCGAAACCGGCCGCCGCATCGCCGCCAGGCGGCTCAACTGACGAAGCTCCGCCGCCGGACCGTCGCTGAACGACGGTTCAGGCAACGGGGTCGGGCGCATCGCGTCGCTCTGGCGTCGGAGCAGCCGCTGGGCGGCAGAAGTGACGCCTGGATCTGCGATCCGATCGTGTCGTTCGTCAGTTGCGTCGGCCAGCGGCGGAACGGAGGCTCCACTCGTTCTCAGCCCGCCGGGCGATCCACGCGCCCGCCGGGCGATCCACGCCACCCGCCCGCCGGGCGATCCCGCGCCGCCGCGCCACGCGCCCGCCGCCACGCGCCCGCCACGCGCCCGCCGGCACCCGCCCGCGCCGGGAGTGTCGGAGCCGCGCCTTCAGTCCGGGTGGACGTTCCGGAAGCAGTCGGAGCAGTACACCGGTCGATCCATCCGCGGCTTGAACGGGACCTGCGCCTGGTTGCCGCACGATGAGCAGACCACCGCGAAGTACTCGCGGGCGCCACGGTCGTCGCCTCGCTCGTAGCCGCGCGGACCGCCGATGTCATGGGCGTCGTAGCCACCGTCCCGGGCCGCGCGTCGGCTGGCACGGCAGCTCGTGCAGCGCTTCGGGTCGCTGACGAACCCCTTTTGGACGTAATACTCCTGGTCGGCAGCGGAATGGATGAATTCGACGGCGCAGTCGACGCAGCTGAGGGTTCGATCGACGTAGGTCACGGGTGAGCTCCTCCGGAGGCGCGATCTGTCTGGGGTGCGCCGCGGAGGGCGGCCGCATCGGCGGTCGGGATGTGCGTGGTCTGGCGAACAGGAGCCGGTGCCGCGCGACCCAAGGTGCCGATGTGGATCCCCACTCAGCGGGGCGCACCGGTCGAAGTGGGCCCCACGATACAACGCCTCCCGGAATCCGGCCCCGGCGGCCGCCGGAGGCCTTCCGGACCCGGCTGGAAACCGTGACAGCGTACCTGTCACAATGGCCCTCGAACATTCGGGGCGGCGGGCGAGGAGTCATGGGGGCGCCTCGCTCGCACCAGAGCCTGACCGGTCGTGCGACGGCTGGTCGGAACCTGGCAGCTGCCCCGGCGGCGCCGTCCGGCACGAGACCGACCAGGGAGGCCAGGACCCCAAGCGGATGCTACGCATCATCCACACGGCGGACGTCCATCTCGGTGCACGCCACGACGATCTCGGGGAGCAGGCGTCCGCGCAGCGCGAACGCCAGTTCGCGGCATTCGTCGCGGCGGTCGATCTCGCCCTGGCACAGAAGGTGGACCTCTTCCTCGTGGCCGGCGACCTGTTCGACAGCAACGTCCAGCCCCGTCGATCCGTGGATCGCGTCGCTGCCCAGCTCAAACGGCTCGCGCAGGCGAAGGTGCGTTCGGTCGTGCTTCCGGGTACCCACGACTGCTACGACCGCTCGTCGATCTACCGCGCCTACGACCTGAAGGCGCTGGCCGGAAGCACCCCGGACGACGACCTGGTGACGGTCCTGCGGCCTGACCTGCCGAGCGTCCACCTCGCGGCGTGCGACGCGATCGTCTACGGCCCCGTGTTCCCGACCAAGCGCGCGCCGCACAGTCCGCTCCGTGACCTGGACGTGGGTGGCGACGAGCGGACCGCCACCTGGCGGATCGGGATGGTCCACGGTTCCATCGCCATCCCCGGCAAGACGGATCGAGACGAGGTCGTCATCACGACCGACGAGATCGCCGCGAGCGGCCTTGACTACCTCGCCCTGGGCCACTGGCATTCCGCCCAGAAGGCCACGGCCGGTGGCGTGTCGTATGCCTACGCCGGGGCGCCGGAAGCCGTGGCACTCGACCAGGATCGGGCCGGCAAGGTCCTCCTCGTCGAGCTGGATCACGTCGACCGGAAGCGCACCGTCCAGGTCAACGAGCACCGCGTTGGTCGGACGTCGTTCTCCCGTCTCGAGGTGGACGCCGCCACGGTCGACTCCCAGCCCGACCTGATCGACGCCCTGGCCAAGAGCCGCGATCCGAACCAGGTCATCGATGTGCGCATCGTCGGCGTCCGCCCGGACGAGTTGGACCTCGATATCGACGAGATCGAGGCCGCGCTCGCGCCCTCGTTCCTCAAGGTCCGGGTGCGCGACGTCAGCACGCCGGCGCTGACCGACGGGCCGTTGCCCTCGCCCGAAACGGTGGCGGGCGCATTCATCCGTGATCTTGAGGCCCGGATCAAAGAACTCGAGGCCAACCCGCCGAAGGGCACGCCCGGCGGCGCCGATCGATCCGCCCCCGGTGTGGCGGATGTCGCTGAGTTGCGCGACGCGCTGCGCCTCGGTCGACTCCTGCTCGGCGGTCACGAGGTGTCGCTGTGAGGATCCGCAGGCTCCAGGTCCACGACCTCCGCCGGTACCGGGAACTCGACATCGACCTCGCGCCGGGTGTCACGGTCGTGCGCGGTCCCAACGAGGCCGGCAAGACGACGATCCAGCGGGCCATCGAGCTCGCGATCACCAGGCGCGTCACGAGTGCGGCGGCGGATCTCGAGGCCCTGCGCCCGTGGGACGCCGACGCCGACACCCGGCCGTGGGTCGCCCTGGACTTCGAACAGGACGAGGAGGACGGACGCAAGGCGACGGGCACCCTTGAGAAGCACTTCGGTGGCCAGCGAGGCACCGTCAAGCTGGAGTACGACGGCCAGGTCGTCACGGACCCGGCGCTCGCGGATCAGGTGCTCGCCGAACTGTCCGGGATCCCGACCGAGCCGTTCTTCCGCTCCACGGCGAGCATCCGCCATCACGAACTCAGCGACCTTGCCCGCGACGAGACGGCGCTGCGAGACCGTCTCCAGGCCAGCATCAGCGGCGCCGACCGCGGCACGGGACGGGCCAAGAAGAAGCTGGAGCGTGCCCTTCACGACCTGACCACCAAGGGCGAGAAGAACCCCGGCCGGCTCAAGGTCGCCGAAGCGGCCGTCGCGTCCACGTCGGCGGCGGTGGAGAAAGGCGAACTCGCGCTCGCGGACCTGGAGCGCGACCGCGACACGATGTCGTCCGCCAGGGAGCGCCGAGCCGATGCCGATGCGGCGCTCGTCGAGCGGCGCAGCCTGCTTGAGAAGGCCCGCATGGCGGAGCGTCTCGAAGCCGACCGAGAGGCGGCCGAGTGAGCGCTTCGAGCGGTTCCGGGAGGCCGTCGAGGTCGCGACCGAGTTCGACGGGCTCGCGCAGCGTCATCCGTCGCCCAACCCGTTGCCCGTCGTCCGCGCCGCGGTGGACCGGATGCGAAGCCTGGACGCCAAGATCCGGGAGCTCCGCGCCGTCCTGTCCGGCGAGGTCGAGGTGCAGTTCGAGGTGGCGCCGGAGCCGACGTGGCAGCCGCTCTCGCGCTGGGCCATCGTGCTCGTCATCGGAGGCCTGATCGCCGCGGCCGGCGGGTTCGCCATCCAGACGCTGGACCTGCTCGAGACCCAGAACCTGCCCCAGTTCGCGGGCGCGGTGGCCGCCGCGATCGGGCTGATCCTGGCTGCCGTGGCTCTCTGGCTGCGACGCAGCTACCGGATGGAGAGCCAGCTGCGCGATGTCGAGATCGACCGCCGCCTCCGCGGGCGATCGGAGATGGAGGCGGAGCTGCACCTGGCGGACGCGGCCCTCGCCAAGGACCTGGGCGCGCTCGGCCTCGACGACGTCACGGCCGCCGAGGCGCTCCTCGCCCTGGAGGAGGCGCATGTCGCGCGCCTGGACCAGCTGTCGGCCCGACTCGACGGCCTCGTCGGCAAGGAGCCGCGAGAGACGCTGCCGAAGCAGCGGGATGCGGCGGCCCTGGATATCGCGCAGAAGACGAGCGCCCTGGAAGCCCTGGGCCCGATCGCCAAGGAGCCGCGGGCCCGCGAGCGCCTGGAGGTCGAGGTGCGCGACCAGGAGGCGGCCCTGGAGCGCGCTCGCGACGATGAGGCCAACGCGCGGGCGAGGGTCGAGGCGAACACGGTCGATGCGGAGCAGGTCGCAGCCGAGGCCGAGAGACTGGCCGGCTCGCGAGAGCAGTTGGCGGCCCTCCAGCGGCGGCATCGCGTGCTGGACACGACGTTCCAGGCCATCGAGCGTGCCGAGGTCGCGACGATGAAGACCGCGACCCGCTATCTCGAGGGCCACATGGTCCGCGACGTGGCGGCCGTGACCGGTGGTCGATACCGGCGCATCCGGGTCGATGATCGGACCCTGGACATCGAGGTCCTGGCCCCGGAATCGAACGACTGGGTCCCGGTCTCCAGCCTGAGCCAGGGCACGCTGGACCTCGTCTATCTGGCCGCGCGGCTCGGACTGGTCCGTCTGGTGACCGGCGACCGCCGACCGCCGCTCGTCTTCGACGATCCGTTCGTGACGCTCGACGACACCCGGGCCGCGCGCGCGCTGGAGCTGCTCAAGCGGGTCGCGGCCGACTTCCAGATCATCTACCTGACCACGTCCGATCGGTACGACTCGGCCGCGGACGCGATCGTCGAATTGCCCGGGCCCACCGCCGTTGACGACGGCGTGGACGATCCAGCCCTGGCCGATCCCACCGCCGCCGTCGTCGAGGGCGCCGCCTGATCGACGGGCTGTCTCCGGGCATCGCGACGGTGGTGCTCGGCCTCGGGTCTGCGCTGGCCTGGGGTGCCGGCGACTTCGGCGGCGGGCTGACCAGCCGGCGGACCGCGGTGTTCGGGGTCGTCCTGATCTCGCAGGCGATCGGCATGGTCCTCGCCCTGGGCCTCGCGGTCATCCGTGCCGAGTCGATCCCCGGGCCCATGGATCTGGGCTGGTCGGTCCTCGCCGGGCTCCTCGGCGGGATCGGCATCACGTCGCTCTACCGGGGCCTCGCGATCGGGCGCATGGGCATCGTCGCCCCGGTCACGGGCGTCCTCGCGGCCGTCATCCCGGTCGGCGCGGGCATCGTCCTGGAGGGCGTGCCACGGCCGCTGGTCCTGCTCGGGATCGCCATCGCCATCGTCGCGGTCGTGCTCGTCTCCCGGGTCGCCGACGAGGGCGGCGGGCGAGCCGGCCTCCGCGAGGCGCTCCTGGCCGGCGTCGCCATCGGGCTGTTCGGGGTGGTCATCGCCCAGGTCAGCGACGGGATCGTGTTCGGGCCGCTCACCGTCGTTCGGGCCACCCAGGCGGTGCTCGTGACCACGCTCATCGTCGCGACCAGGACGGCGTGGCGGCCGACGGTCCGCCTGGTCCCGGTCATCGCCGTGATCGGGATCCTGGATATGGGCGGCAACGCCCTGTTCATCCTGGCCGTCCAGACCGGCCTGCTGGCCGTGGCCGCGGTCCTGTCCGCCCTCTACCCGGTGGTCACGGTGATCCTGGCCACCACCCTGCTGGGCGAGCGGGTGACCCGGCATCACGCGATCGGGATCGCACTCGCGGGCCTGGCGATCGCCTGTATCGGGGCGGGCTCCGCGTAGCCGCCGGGCTCCCTAGACTTACCGGCCATGAGCGAGCCACCGTCCGACATCGCCGTGGAGTCCGTCTGGTTGGTGGAGGCGACCTACGCCCCCGACGCCGCAGAGACGCGGGCCCCGTTCCGGGCCGAGCACCTCCGCCAGGCGGCCCAGCGGCGCGACGCCGGGATCTACGTGGAGGTCGGGGCGTACGCAGACGTGTCCGCGTCGGTCATCCTCGTGCGGGCCGAGACGGAGGCCGAGGCCCTGGCGATCGTCGGAGACGACGTCTACCTGCGCAACGGGGTCTGGGTGGAGCTGCGCGCCCGGAAGTTCGGGCGGGTCACCCGGACCGGCTGACCCGCGGCAGCCGGATCACCTCGAGCGCGTCGACCTCGATCGGGGTCCGCAGGATCACGACCTCGGCGACGCCCTCGCGGGCAAGCTCGTCGCGCTCCAGGGTCCGGCGGAGATGTCCGAGCTGGCGGCCGATCACCTCCGGCCCGACCACGCGCCGGCGCCCGGCGTCCCGGGCCAGCAACACGGCGGGTGCCAGGTCCAGCACGATCGCGGCCATCGGGACTCCGGCGGCCCGGGCGCGCGCCTGCAGCGGCCGACGATGCTCGGCTCGGACGTTGGTAGCGTCGACGACGGTGAGCCGGCCGGCTGTCAGGCGCCGAACGACTTCCCCGTGGAGGATGGCGAACGCGACCCGCGACGCCGACTGATCCGCCTCGCTGCCGGAGACCGCGGCGCGGAGCGCATCGCTCGACAGGATCTCGTCCGCGGCGAACCACCGGCGCGCCAAGGTCGACTTGCCGGAGCCGGCCGCCCCGACCAGGAGCACGAGGCACGGATCGGCGAGGGTCAGGGTCGGCACGGCCCGATGATGCGGTATCCCCCCGATGGTCGGGGGCGTCAGTACGGGCGGCGGCGGTCGATCGCGACGAAGGACGCGCCCAGCAGGACCACGGTCAGGCCGCCGAGCAGTCCCGCCTCGCGCGTGGCGACGAAGCCGAGCTCACGGCCGTGGATACCCAGCACGGACCGACTGTTCGCCGGGCCCGACGGCCCGATGGTGTCGCCGTACTCCATCGCCCACTCGGTCGGGAGGACCTGGATGTCATGGGGCTCCGGAAGTGCACTCCACTGGAGGATGCCGACCCCGTTGAACAACACGACGGCGGCCAGCGCCGCGACGATCAGCGCGGGAAGGACCCGGCCCAGGACCAGTCCGGCCAGCGCGGCCGCCGAGAAGACTGCCAGCCCGCGCAGGACGACGAGCGGCCCCCGCAGCCCGTAGTCGATGAACGTCGTGGTGGTCGGGTCCATGTCCGGGATCCGCCAGTGGGCCAGGTACTCGGCCGCTGCGGCCGGAGCGGCGAGGGAGAGGGTAAGGATCGCTCCCACGATCGCGAGCCGCCTGGCCAGCCACCGCCAGCGCGAGGCGGACAGTGTCCAGGCGAACATCGCCGTGCGGGTCTCGATCTCGCTCCCGACCAGCCCGACGCCGGCCAGCACGCCGGCCGCCAGCGGCAACAGCGCCATCGCAGCCATGACCTTGCCCGCCAGCTCCTCGTTCTGGGTGAGGAACTCCTCCGTGGTCACGCATTCCGCCGGGACCGGGTCGAGGAATCGATCCTCGATGCAGCGAGTCGGCGTCGCGATCCCGGAGAGCACGGCCCCCACGCCGATCGCCGCCGCCGTCAGCAGCACGCCGAGGAGGATGACCGTGACCAGGGCGAACCGGTGCTGGCGCAGGGTCAGTCGAAGCGTCGTCATCACGCGGCCTCCTCGCGGGCACGCTGCCGGGCGGTGGCGAGGTAGCCGAGGACGACCTCCTCCAGCGTCGCCGGCCGCACGCCAGGTCCGGACGATCGGCCCTTGACGAGTGTCACCGGCAGGCCATCGGGTCCGGGGAAGGTGGACACGGCGAGCGTCTCGACCGCCCCGGCCCCTTCGGCGATCCCGTGGCTGTCGATCGCGTCGCGCAGGCTCGAATCCAGCAGGAGCCGCCCGTCACCGAGGACGAGCAGGCGGTCGCACGCCTGCTCCACGTCGGTGATCACATGGGACGACAGGAGGGCCGTCCGGCCGTCCGTGCGGACGGCCTCCACGAGCACGTGCAGGAATTCCCGCCGGGCCAGCGGGTCCAGGCTGGCCAGCGGCTCGTCGAGGAGCAGGACCGGCGCCCGCGTCCCCAACGCGAGCGCCAATCCCACCTGGGCGGCCTGGCCGCCCGAGAGCTGGCTCGCGCGCGCCGCCGGCCGGATCCCCAGTCGGTCCAGGCGGTCACGGGCGGTAGCCCGGTCGAAGTCGTGCCGAAGGGTCCGGGCCAGGTCCAGGTGGTCGTCCACCGTCAGATCCCGGTAGAGCGCCGGTGACTGCGGGACGTACGCGACGGCGGCCAACGCGGCCGCCCGCTCCCGGAACGGGTCGTGGCCGTGCGAAATCACGTGTCCGGAGGACGGCCGCTCGAATCCCACCCACGCCTTGATCAGCGTGGACTTGCCGGCGCCGTTCGGCCCGACCAGGGCGGTGATGCTCCCCGTCGGGACGGCGAGGGAGACGCCGTCGAGGGCCAGGACGTCGCGGCCGTAGCGCTTCACGACGTCGGCGGCCGTGAGGGCCGACGGGAGAGCGACGACGATCGGGTCGTCCGGAGCAGGCATGTGGTCCTCCAGCGGGGGAAGCGACTGCACACAGCGTCGTCGTGGGCCGCCACCGGCCGATAGCCGTGCCTCCACGGACGACCTTGTCCGGGATTCGCCGGACACGGCCGTCGCACGACCTCTGCTACCTTCGAACCATGTCGATCAGGGCGGCCTTCGAGGACGTCGCAGTCAACCCCGTACCACCCGGGCTGCGTGACGGATTCGCGCTCGTCGTGGCGCTCATCGCGCTCCTCGCCGGGGTGGCCGCCTTCGCCTACGGCGCCCCCTCGTCCGGCGTCTCGCTCGCCGTCGTCGACGACCGGATCGTCATCGAGAGGATCGAACCGTGGAGCGATGCCCACGCCTCCGGTCTCCACGAGGGGATGGTCGTCATCGAGTTGAACGGCAGTTGGCTGGTCGAGTACACGAACGACGGGGTGCCGATCCAACCGACCGGCCCGCGCCGGGAGGGCGAACTCGAAATCGCTGGCCCATGGCGAGCCGATCTACCTGCTCACCACGATGGAGCCGGCCGATTACGCGGTGCTCGGGACTCTGGCGGTGGATGGGTTCACGACCTGGAACTACTCTGCGACCCTCGGCTGGGCACTGGACAACAGCGCTCTGGTCGTCCTGCTGGGGCTCGCCATCCTGGGTGGGGCGATCTGGTTCCTGCGGAGCGGCCGAGCCGGCGAGACGCTGCGACCGCTGGCCGTGCCCGTCGCCGTCTCCATCTCCGTCCCGCTCCTCGTCGTGCCGCTCGACCTGGTCGTGCCGATCGGCTTCGGGCCGGCGACGGTGCTCGTCCTCCTGGCCCTGCTCCCACTGGCCGACGGTGCCGCCGGCCTCATCGCCGACCCTCTCCTGCGTGGCCGCGTGCGGATCACCACGATCGTCGTCGCGCTCGCTGCGGGTTTCATCGTCGTCGTGCTGCCGAACCTCGCGTCACTCGGGGGTTACCTGGGTGGCTGGCGGCTGGCGGGCATCGCGGCGATCCCGCTCGTGCCGGCGCTGGTTGCCGCGCGCCCGCGCGTCGCCGTCCTGGCCGATGGTCCGTCCTCGTCCGGGCGCCTCGTCGCATCCAGCGAGCTCGTCCTCGTCGCGGCGACGCCGGCCGTCGCGGCCTTGACCCTCACGTTTCCGAGCTACGAGCCGCTGCTCTGGCCGATCCTCCTTTGGATCGCCGCTCTCCTCGTCGCCGCCAGGTTCACGATCCGGCCGCTGTTGCGACTCGCGACGCGGGCCCAGCTCCAGCGCGACCTCGTCGTGGCCGCGATGGAGGCGGAACGCGCTCGACTCGCATCCGACCTGCACGACGACGCCCTGCAGGACCTGACCCTGCTGGTTCGTCGCCTGGATGCCGCCGGCGACACGGAGGGCGCCGCCCAGGCGCGGGCCGTGGCGGACCGGCTGCGGGACATCTGCGGCGACCTGCGACTGCCGATCCTCGACGACCTCGGCGTCGGACCGGCGCTCGACTGGCTGGTCGAACGTATCGAGCGACTCGCCGGTGGCGAGGTGCGCCTGGAGCGCGCCGAGGAGACACGCCCACCGGCCGACATCGAGCTGGCCGTCTTCCGAGTGGCCCAGGAAGCGCTGGCGAACGCCGTCAAGCACGGCCGTCCGCCGATCGTCGTCCGCTACCGCTCGACGGGGAGCGGCGTTTCGCTGTCGATCGATGACGCCGGGCCCGGGATCGAATCCGACGCACGCGAACGCGCCACCGCCGGCGGACACTTCGGGCTGCTGAACATGCAGCAGCGCGCCGAGGGGATCGGCGCGATCCTGGATGTGCGCCGCTGGCCGAGCGGTGGCACGCACGTCGCCCTGGAGTGGCGGGCTGGATGACCGACGCGCCCACCCGGCTTTCGGCGGTCCGGGTCGCGATCGTCGATGACCACCCGGTCGTCGCGGACGGGACGGCCGCGCTCCTGCGGGCAGTGCCGGGGATCGAGATCGTGGCGGTGGTCGGCTCGCTGGCCGAGGCAGCCTCGGCCGGCCTGGCGGATGGCGCACACGTGGACGTCGTCCTGCTCGACATCCGACTCGGCGAGGACAGCGGGCTCCGGTTCCTGTCGGAAGGTCCGGCGGACAGCCCTCGAGATGGCGCGCCTCGCCCCGCCGTCATCGTGCTGACCGCCTACGACTACCCGCAATACGCCGAGGCCGCCCTCCGGCTCGGGGCCGCCGGCCTCGTCCTCAAGACCGCGCCGCTCTCCGAACTGACGGACGCGATCCAGCGGGTCGCGGCGGGTGGCCTGGCGTTCGCGCGTCGACCCGTCGAACGGACGGCGATCCACCTGACGCCGCGCGAGCGCGATGTCCTGGCCCTGGTGGTCGATGGCCGGACGAACGACGAGATCGGTGTGGCACTCGGGATCGGCAGCAAGACGGTGGAGACGTACCTGGCCCGGATGTTCGAGCGATTCGAACTCGTGTCCCGGACGGAGCTCACCGCGCGCTGCCTGCGCGAGGGCTGGCTGGACCTTCCGCCGACCTGAGCGCCGGTCCTCGCCGACCTGAGCGCCGGCCCGCTTCGCATCGCCGGCTTCTCCACAACTCGTCCACAACGGTGGGAAGCTCGGGGATAACTCCCGCGCGATTCCCGCGAACTTCGTGGATAAGGCTGTTGTGGCCGCGCACCACCCCGGGCTACATTTCTCGTGCCCGAAGGGGCAGGTGCGAACCGCCAGACCGCACCGGGGAGTGATCCTCGGGACGGTCCCGGGAACCAGGTCCAGTGACCGCAAGGCCGTTGGGCGAGGGACTCGGGCGATACGCAGGGACTCCGGACTTGTTCGGAGCCGCTACGGATCGACCGGCGTGTCCTCCCACCAGTTCCTTCGGGCGCTTTCGTGTGCGCCGCGCTTCGGGGTGACCGCCGCGCAGTGGGCGTGCGCCGCGCTCGCACAGGGCACGCTCACGCAGGTGCCGTCGTGCGCCGCCTGGATCCGTTCGTCGCGCCCACGACGCTGACGCGGCGCGTACCATGTCGCCCGTGCCGACCATCGGGCTCCCACGCCCCCTTCCGCGCTCGCGCAAGCGTCGACCCTCGGGCTCGGCGGAGCCGGTCATGCCCGAGTACGTGTCGGAGCCGGAGATCATCGAGGCGTCCGGGCTGCGCTGGATCCACATCGAATCGCCGCGGACCGCGGACCGCGACTGGCTGGAAGAGCACTTCGACTTCCACCCGCTCGACTTCGAGGACGTCTACTCGCGCAACCAGCGGCCCAAGCTGGACCAGTACGACGACTACGTCTTCATCGTCATGCACTTCCCGATGTTCGACAAGGAGACCGGGCGGATCCTGACGGCCGAACTCGACCTGTTCATGGGTCCCGACTACCTGATCACCCTGCCGAACATCCCGCTCCCGCCGATCGGGGCGATGTTCGATCGCTACCGCGAGAAGGACGACCTGCGCGAGGAGGTCTTCTCCAAGGGCTCGGGCTACCTGCTCTACAAGATCGTCGACACCGGCGTGGACGCCTCGTTCCCGATGCTCCGCAAGATGGGCCTGAAGCTGGAGCGCCTCGAGGACGACATCTTCGAGGGGCGCTCGTCGGAGATCGTGCGCGACCTGTCCGAGGCGAAGCAGGAGATCATCAACTTCCGCAAGATCGTCCGGCCGCAGCGCGCCGTGCTGCGCGACCTGGAGCGGACCAAGCAGCGCTATCTCCAGGAGGAACTGGAGATCTACTTCGACGACATCTCGGACGCGGCCGAGCGGATCTGGGACACGCTGGAGAACTACAAGGAGGTCGTCGAGGCGCTGGAGGATACGAACGAGTCGGTCCTGGGCCACCGCCTGAACGATTCGTTCCGGATCCTGACCGCGGCGAGCGTCGTGCTCCTGCCGCTGACCCTGATCGCCAGCATCTTCGGGATGAACGTCCATTTCCCGGGCGAGGGCGAGGCGGCCTCGTTCTTCCTGATCCTCGCCCTCATGGCCTCGATGCTGGTCGCGCTGGTGGTGCTCTTCCGGCGGCGGGGCTGGTTGTAGCCGCGCGGCTGGAACGGATCGTCGTGACGGCCCGCACTGGGAGGGGCCGCGCGCGATGAGCGGCGGCGATCCGCGGGACGAAGGACGGGCGGCCTTCGTCCGTCGCGCCTGGACCGAGGCCTTCGCCCGGTTGTCCGCGGCGGATGCCGACCGGCCGCTGGACCTCGACGACCGTGAGCGACTCGCCATCGCCGCGCAGCTGTCGGGCCGACACGACGACGCCACCTCGGCCTGGGCCCGGGCCTACCGCGACTCGGAGGCGGACGGCGACGTGGGCCGGGCCGTGCGTTCCGCGTTCTGGCTCGGATTGGCGTTCGACCAGCACGGGGAATCGGCGCAGGCGGGAGCCTGGTTGGGGCGTGCGGCACAGCTCGTCGATGACGCTGGCGGGGGTCTCATCGGTGCGCCGGTCGCGGCTGAAGGCTACCTTGCTGTGGCCCAGGCGCTCGGCTCGCTCCGCGGCGGCGATCTGGCGGAGGCCCACTCGATGTTCGAGCGAGTGGCCGAGATCGGGACCCGTTTCGACGATCGCGATCTGATCACGATGGGCCGGCTCGGTCGGGGCCAGGCGCTCGTCGCCATGTCCGAGACGGCCCGCGGCGTGGCATTCCTCGACGAGGCGATGCTCGGCGTCGTATCGGGTGAGACTTCGCCGATCCTGGCCGGCATCGTCTACTGCTCGGTCATCGAGGCCTGCCAGGAGTCCTTCGACCTGCGCCGCGCCCGCGAGTGGACGGCCGCCCTGGCCCGCTGGTGCGACGCCCAGCCGGATCTCGTGCCGTTCCGTGGGCGCTGCCTGGTCTATCGAGCGGAACTCCTGCGCTTCGACGGTGCGTGGCAGGACGCGATCGCGGAGGCCGCCCGGGCCATGGACTGGCTGGCGGGGCCGCCGGAGGAACCGGCGATCGGCGAGGCGTACTACGAGCAGGCGGAACAGCATCGACTGCAAGGCGATGCAGCCGAGGCGGTCCGACTCTATCGGGCGGCGTCGCGACGCGGTCGTTCCCCGCAACCCGGCCTCTCCCTGTTGCGCCTGACCCAGGGGCGTGCTGGTGCGGCCGCGGCATCCATCCGTCGGGCGCTCGCCGAGGCCACGGGGGACCTCGATCGGGCCCGGCTCCTGGAACCGGCGGTCGAGATCGCGCTGGCGACCGACGACATCGCCGCGGCGCGCGCCGCGGCCGACGAGCTCGCGAGGATCGCCGAGGCGTTCGACACGCCGCTGGTCCACGCGACCGCGCTCGGTGCCGACGGAGCGGTGTGTCTCGCGTCGGGCGAGGTGGAGGCCGCGCTTGCTCGACTGCGACGGGCGTTCGAGGCCTGGCGGGACCTTGACGCGCCGTATCAGGCCGCCAGGGTCCGCGTTCGGATCGGCCGGGCGTGCGGCGAACTCGGCGATCTCGAGGGTGCGGCGCTGGAGTTCGATGCGGCGCGTGCCGACTTCGCTGCCCTCGGCGCCCGCCCGGATCTCGCCTGGCTGGATCAGACGGAGAGCGGGCGCGCCCCGGCGACGGCGCACGGCCTGAGTCGCCGCGAGTTCGAAGTGCTGCGCCTGGTCGCGCGCGGAGACGCCAACCGTGCCATCGCGGATGCCCTTGGGATCAGCGAGCGGACCGTGGACCGGCACGTCAGCAACATCTTCGCGAAGCTCGACGTGTCGTCGCGCGCTGGTGCGACCGCGTACGCCTACGAGCACGGACTGGTCTAGGCCCGCCGACCCTTCCGGTCGGTCCCGCGGCCGGTCCAGCTGCGCGATTGGGTAGTTGCACCGATGCGAGGCGTCGATCGCCTTCGGTAGCCTCCTCGGAAGGCGACCAGGGTTCTCCGCTCGCCTCCGCACCGACGTTTCGAGGAGGTCCCAGATGCACGAGCCGGAGCCGGAACGGATCCAGACGGTCGTGATCGGCGGGGGTCAGACGGGCCTCGCGACCGGCTACCACCTGGCCCGCCTCGGGCTGCCGTACGTGATCCTCGACGAGAACGCGCGCACCGGCGACCGGTGGCGAGGACAGTGGACGTCCCTGCGGCTGTACAGCCCTGCCCGCTCGGACGGCCTGCCCGGGACCCGCTTCCCCGGTCCGGGTTTCCACTACCCGACCGGCCGCGAGATGGGCGACTTCCTGGAGTCGTATGCGACGGAGCACGCGCTGAACGTCGTGCACGGCAGCACGGTCGACGGCGTGCGGGCCGTCGCTGGTGGCTTTCGTGTGGACGCGGGCGCGCGGCGCTTCATGGCGGACCAGGTCGTCGTCGCGACCGGCGGTTTCGGGACGCCGCACGTCCCCGGTTTCGCGGATCAGCTGGATCCCGCGATCCGCCAGCTCCATTCGAGCGAGTACCAGGGTCCGGAGCAGCTCCGCGATGGCCCCGTCCTGGTGGTTGGCGCGAGCCACTCCGGCGCGGATCTCGCGCTCGAGGCCGCGCGATCCCACCCGACGGTGCTCTCCGGGCGGATCGCTGGCGAACTGCCGTTCCGGGTGATCGATACGTGGCGAGCCCGGATCCTGTGGCCCGCCATCCTGTTCGCCGCGAACCACATCCTGACGCTGCGGACGCCGATGGGCCGGGCGATGGCGCCGCACGTCCGGTCCGGTGGCGGGCCGCTCCTGCGCGTGCGGCGGCCGGAGTTGAAGGCGGCCGGCGTCGACTGGACCGATGCCCGGACGACCGGCGCGGAAGATGGAAAGCCGGTGCTCGCGGATGGCCGGGCGCTGGATGTCGCGAACGTCCTCTGGTGCACCGGTTTCCGCCCCGCCTACGACTGGATCTCGCCGTCCATCACGGGTCCGGACGGGTGGCCGGAGCAGCACCGGGGCGTGGTCTCGGCCGTGCCGGGCCTGTACGTGCTCGGCGTCCCGTTCCTGTACTCGTTCAGTTCGATGCTGGTGGCCGGGGCCGGTCGCGACGCTCGCTACATCGCCGAGCGGATCGCCGAACGGGTGCGCGGGACGGCGACCGTCCGGCACGCGGCGCAGATCGCGACGGGCTGACCACGTGCGGACCCGGCCCCGCGGCCCGCGGCCCGCGGCCTTGGCGACCCTCGGCCCGGCAGGCGGACCCGGCCCCGCGGCCCGCGGCCTTGGCGACCCTCGGCCCGGCAGGCGGACCCGGCCCCGCGGCCCGCGGCCTT
This sequence comes from uncultured Chloroflexia bacterium, assembly GCA_963704935.1. GTDB lineage: Bacteria > Chloroflexota > Limnocylindria > Limnocylindrales > CSP1-4 > SPCO01. The sequence continues at coordinate 1,009,285 of CAVPIF010000003.1, read as the reverse complement.
GGCGACCCTCGGCCCGGCAGGCGGACCCGGCCCCGCGGCCCGCGGCCTTGGCGACCCGGGGCCCACTTGTATCTGATACAAGCACCAGCGTCCCTCGGCGCCAGGGCGACGCGTTGCGTGCAGCCAACGCGGCATTCGATGCCGCCTCACCCGTCGGTTGTGGCTCGGGGCCGCACCCGACGAGCGTAGCTGCCGAGAATCCGGCCTCAGATGCCGTCTCTGGGGCAGCGACTGGGCCCCCGGGGGTCCGTGCTTGCATTGGATACAAGGGCGTGCAGGCAACCCAGCATCGGATGCCGGGTCTGCGACACCGGGAGCCCTCGGTCGCAGCGCCAGGTCGCCTCGCGCCACGCCTTGGCCGCGCTACGCCGGCCGCGCCGCGCCTTGGCCGCGCTACGCCGGCCGCGCCGCGCCTTGGCCGCGCCGCGCCTTGGCCGCGCCACGCCTTGGCCGCGCCGCGCCTCCGGCCGCGCCGCGCGCCTCCGGTCGCGCCGCGCGCCTCGCGGCGCGACGTCAGGCCGGGAGGTCGCGCTCGCCCGGGCCGATGTAGTTGACGTCCGGCCGGATCAGCCGGTTGTTGGCGGCCTGCTCCAGCGCGTGGGCCGTCCAGCCCGCGTGGCGGGCCAGCGAGAACGTGGCGGGGAAGAGGTCCGGCGTGAGGCCGACCCCCATCAGCACGGGCGCCGCGTAGTACTCGACGTTCGTCTTGAGCGGCCGGTCCGGGTGCTTCTCGGCGAGGACCCGCAGGGCGACATCCTCCACCTCGATCGCGAGCTGGAGCCAGTCCGGCTTGTGCTCCATTCCCTCGGCCACCTTGCGCAGTGCCGCGGCCCGCGGGTCGTACGCGCGATAGACGCGATGCCCGAAGCCCATCATCCGCTCACCCCGATCCAGGGCCTCACGGACCCAGGCCTCGGCGTGGTCCGGTGAGCCGACCTGGTTCAGCTGGTCCACGACTTCCGACGGAGCGCCGCCGTGGAGTGGCCCCTTCATCGTTCCGATCGCCCCGGCGACGGCCGATGCGATATCCGACCGCGTGGAGATGATCACGCGCGCCGTGAACGTGGAGGCGTTGAACCCGTGCTCCGCACCCACGATGAAGTACGCGTCGAGCGCCCGGGCCGTGCCGGCATCCGGCCGCGACCCGGTCAGCTGGTAGAGGAACCCCTCGACGAGGTCCATGGCCGGGTCCGGCTCGATCGGCTCCTGGCCGGACCGCAGCCTGGTGAATGCCGCCAGCGCCGACGGCGAGAACGCCGTGACCGCACGAGCCTGTTCCACGGTCGCGGGGAACGGGAGGTCCTGGGTGGCGCCCCAGGCCGAGACCGCCGTGCGGAGGGCATCCATCGGCTTGGTGGCCGGGGGGAGCCCCCGCAGCACGGTCATGACCGCCGGCGGGATCGCGGCGGTCGGCAGGTGGTGCTTCGGGTCCCAGTCGCCGGTCCACAGGAGATTCGCCACCGCCGGATAGGTGCCGTGGGCGACCAGGTCGCCGATCCGGTAGCCGCGGTAGAGCAGCCTCCCGCGCTCGCCGTCGATGAATCCGAGGCTCGTCTCACCTGCGATCACGCCCTCGAGTCCCGGGGAGTAGGGGCGGTGCGCCTGCGCGTCGTCGCTCGCGGGAGCGACCGCGGAAGGGGAGTCCGTCATGCGGAGATGGTAGCCCTCAACCCCGGAGGTCGCAGGGCCAAAGGGCCCGTCCGCGACGGCTCAGTGGCCCTCCATCGTGTTCAGGACGAGGCGAACCACGAGTGATCCGAACACGGCGACGACCACGGCCGCGATGAATCCGTTGATCGCCTCGAACCCCATCTGCTCCGCCAGCCAGCCGCCGACGAGCCCGCCGATGATGCCGACCACGATGTTCGGGAGGCACCCGCGCGCGGTCTTGCCGCCGACCAGGGCTCCCGAGATGGCGCCGCCGAGGAAGCCGACGACGATCCAGCCGATGACGCTCATGTCCATGAATCGAGTATCACATGGGAGCCGAGAGGAACGCCACGACCGCGTTGACGACGTCGGCCGGATGGGTGTGGTGGGCGGCATGACGGGCGCCATCGATGACGATCACGCGGCCGTCGATGAGCCGCTCGTCGAGCGCGCGGGTCGCCCGCTCGAACGGGGCCACGCTGTCCGAGCCGAGTAACTGGAGGACGGGCTGGCGCACCCCGCCGAGCCGTTCCAGCCCGGCCTCGTCGGAGGCTTCCGCGAACATCTCCCTGGCGATCGTCCCGGCAGCGGCGACGCGTCGCGGCCAGACAGGATCCGCACGATAGCGGGCCAGCTCGTCTGCCGACATGCCGACGATCCGCGTCATGAATGTCGCCAGCAGCTCCTCGTTCCGTTCCTCGCCGGCCAGCCGCGCCAGGTCGTCCGCGATCGCTGTGTCCCCGTATCGCTCACCGGGTGGTGACGGAGCGCCCTCGTACGAGATGACCCGCCGGATCGCCGTCGTGCGGAGCGCCGCCCCGAGGGCACATCGGCCCCCGTACGAGTGACCGAACACGTCGATCGCCGGGGCTCCGCGTTCGAGCGCGACCGCCGCGGCGACCACCGCGACATCCTCGAACTCCCGCTCGATCGCGTACGGGAGCGTGTCCCCGGACGCCCCGCGACCGCGCCGGTCCACGGCGACGATGTCGAACGTCTCCCCGAGCAGCGGCCCGATCACCCGGAACGTGGTGTGGTCGGCGGCCGCACCGTGGACGAGGAGGAGCGGCGGCCCGTCCGGTGTGCCGGACCGGAACGCGGCGATCGGCGTGCCGTCCGCTGACGGGACGACCAGGTCCCCCTCCGGGCGCCAGGCGTACCGCACGTCCGGCTGGTGCTCCTCGTTGTTGTGGCCGTCGCCGAAGGCGACCGCCTGGAAGCCGCGACGCTCGTAGAAGGTCCGCGCCCGTTCGTTGGTCAGGAAGCAGTACAGGTCCAGGCCGTCTGGACGGCGGGCCTTGGCCAGCTCCAGCAGGCGGGAGCCGACTCCCCGTCCGATCCAGTCGGGCGCCACGTAGAGTTGCTCCACCATCGAGGCCGACAATGCGACGACACCGACCACCCGATCGGTCTTGTCGACCGCGACCCACGTCTCCGCCGTGGGCAGGAACTCGTCCGCCAGCCAGCGGCGGACGTCGGCGTCCGGGTGGGCCGGCGGGAAGGTGAATGTCGCCCGCCACGACGCGAGCCACACGTCGCCGATGCCGTCGGCGTCGGCCGGGGTCGCCGGGCGGATCAGCAGGGCGGGTGTCGCCCCGGGCTCCGTGGTCACCGGAGCAGGCGAGACGCCGCCGCTTCGTCGAGGACCCAGGTGGCCCCGGGCCGACGAGCGAGCTGCGCAGGCCAGCGGCGAGGATCGCGTTCCGTGCCGAGGACCTCGGCGAGGATGGCTGCCTTGCCCTCCCCGGTGGCGACGACCACGACCTCGCGCGCGACCCCGAGCACGGCCGGGTTCAGCGTCACGCGAGGTACGTGGGGTTCGATGTGGGTCGGTGCCGGGATGGCGAGCGCCCAGTCGGGCGAGTCGAAGGCCGCCGAGTCCGGGAAGACGGACAGGAGGTGACCGTCCCCGCCGATCCCGAGCAGGACCAGGTCCAGGACCGGCCAGCCATCCCGGGTCTCCAGCCCGGCCGCGGCGAGCTCCTTCGCGAGCGCATCGGCGGTCCAGGTGGCGTCCCAGCCGGCGCCGATGCTCTCCGTGGTCCGGAACGGATGGAGGTGGTCGATCGGGACGGTGACGCCATGGTCCGCGTCCAGCAGGATGTCGTCGAGCGGCTTCACGTTGGAGAGCGGGTGATCGCGCGGGACGAACCGGTCATCGCCCCACCAGACGTGGACCTCGGACCACGGGACCAGGTCCCGCAGCGGGGCCTCGGTGAGTCGACGATAGATGGCGGGCGCGACCGAGCCCCCGGTCGTCGCCCAGTCCGTGCGGCCCCTGGCGGCGACGGAATCGACCAGGGCGGCTGCGATCCGCTCCGCGGCGACGCGGGCGGCGGCATCCGCGTCGGCCACGATGACGATCGATTCGATGGCGGTCACGCCGGCGAACCGGCACCGGCGGCGATCACGCCCCGACCGTGGATCCGCGCGGTGCGTGGTGGTCGTTGTGGCCGTCGCCGGAACCGTGCTCCGGGCCGCCGACCAGTTGCGCCGCGGACCGCAGCGCGCCGATCGCCACGACGTCGCGACGGCCGGACTCGATCGCCTCGGCCAGCAGGTCCACGTCCCCGCGTCGCGCTGCCAGGAAGGTCCGATCCAGGGCCTCCACGCCGTCCAGCCAGACCCGGACGTGGACGCTCTCCGCCTCCGCGGTCACGTCCGCACGGAGCTCCGAGCCTCGTCGTTCCGCGAGGAGTTCCACCCGAAGGGTCGTGCCGGAGGGCAGCGGCGAGACGACCGGACGGACCACGACGCCGACGTCGCTGCGGCCGTCGGACAGGGTGGCCGCCATGCCCCGGCCCACGATGGGCCGTGTGCCGCGAGCGGATCGCCCGCGCGCCGCCGCTCCGGCCGCCGACCCTTGCCCCCGTTCCGCCACGGCATGGAGTGGCACGCGGACCGCGAGGCCCAGCCGCGAGGCCAGCCACGCGACGTGGTAGACCGGCTTGACGATGTTGGTCGAGCCCGACGCCCCGTCCTCGTCGTGGGTCGTGTAGGTGACCGCGATCCGGCGAAGCGAGCGGAGGTACGGCAGGAAGTCCGGGTCGTCGAAGATGGACGCGATGGCCTCCCGCCAGCGCGACTGTCGGACGAGCGCGAAATCGCTGACGGCCAGGCGCGAGTCCTCCATCAGGCCGGCCATCTCGCGAAGGCGCGCCAGGCCGTCGCCGGTCCAGGTGGAGCCATCGACGATGAGCCGGTCCGCCCCGGCCAGCAGGTCCCGGGTCGCGGCGGCAGTGAACGGCGGCTCGCCCGGCCACCAGACCGTGACCGGCAGGTCGTGGATGATCAGCGGCGTCACGATCGCGGACAGGTGACGGCCGGCCTCGCCCCCGGCCGTCAGGTGGATGGTCTCGGCGCACGTCTCGGGGGCATCCGCTCGCGGGAGGACGCAGTGAGCCTCCACCCGCGCCTCGATCCACGATGGTCCGTCCGGGTCGGCCGACTGCACCACGATGGTGCGCGACGGGTGCCGGCCGGTCAGCGACTGGATGGTGGCCGCGCCGCGTTCGGCCACCTCCCGGGTCCGGGCGATGACCACCAGGTTCATCACGCTGGTCCGGGCGGCGATATGGCGCGAGCGCTCGCCCTCCACCTCCACGGCCAGGTCCTGGCGCGCCCAGATGCGAGCCAGCTCCGACTCCACCTCGGCGATGCTGTGCGCCCGCGCGGACCAGCGCAGCATCGGTGCCTGGAGGGTCACGCCGTTCGCGCCGGGCCTGGTGCTCTCGGACGTCGGCATCGCGCGGGTCCCCGTCAGATCCGGCGCCAGCGCCGGCCCTCGCGGGCCAGCAGGTCGTCGGCGGTGGCCGGGCCCCATGTCCCGGCGTCGTAGTCGGGGAAGGCCGGGGCCGGCGACGTCGCCCACGCCTCGATCAGCGGGTCGACGATGCTCCACGCCTCCTCGACCTCGTCCGCGCGCGTGAACAGCGAGGCATCGCCCTGGAGGGCGTCGAGGATGAGCGTCTCGTACGCGTCGGGCGAGTCCACGCTGAACGCGGATCCGTAGGTGAAGTCCATCGTCACCGGGCGGATGGCCATGCCGAGACCCGGGACCTTGGCCCCGAAGCGCAGCATGATCCCCTCGTCAGGTTGGATCCGGATGGCGAGCAGGTTCGGGTCCGGCTCCGCCGCGGCATCCCGGAACAACCGATGCGGCACCTCGCGGAACTGGATCGCGATCTCGGTCGAGCGCTTGGGGAGTCGCTTGCCGGTCCGGACGTAGAACGGGACCCCGGACCAGCGCCAATCGTCGATGGTCAGGCGCGCCGCGATGTACGTCTCGGTCTCCGAGGCCGGGTCGACGTCCGGCTCCTCGCGGTAGCCGGGGACCTGGGTGGCGGCGACCCAGCCCGGGCCGTACTGGCCACGCACGGCACCACTCAACGGGTCGGTCGGGATCGTCGCGATCGCGCGCAGCACCTTGACCTTTTCGTCGCGCAACGCCTCCGCCTCGAAGGTCGCGGGCGGCTCCATCGCCACGAGGCTGACCAGCTGGAGGAGGTGGTTCTGGAGCACGTCGCGCGAGGCGCCGGTCTCCTCGTAGAACGCGCCGCGGTTCTCGATGCCGATCGATTCCGCCACGGTGATCTGGACGTGATCCACATATCGGCGATTCCAGAGCGGCTCGAAGATGCCGTTGCCGAACCGGAAGACCAGCAGGTTGCGGACCGTCTCCTTGCCCAGGTAATGGTCGATGCGGTAGACCTGCGACTCCCGGAAGACCTTGCCGACCTCGCGATTGAGGCGCTTCGCCGACTCCAGATCGTGGCCGAACGGCTTTTCGATGACGACCCGCCGCCAGCCGCTGTCGTGGCGCTCATGGTCCAGGCCGACGCGGCCGAGCTGCGCCACGATCTCGGCGAACTGGGAGGGCTGCGTGGCGAGATAGAAGAGTCGATTGCCCCGGGTGCCCTGCGCTTCGTCGATCTCGTCGAGTCGGGTGGCCAGGGACTCGAAACCCGCCGGATCGGCGAAGTCGAGGCGGTGATAGAAGATCCGTGCGCTGAATGCCGCCCAGGCCGGCTCGTCCAGCGGCAGCGATCGGCTGAACTGCTCCAGCGAGGCCCGGGTCTCCGCCCGGAAGGTCTCGTCGTCGTGCGGCCGACGTCCGATCGCCACGACGCAGAACTCGTGCGGCAGCAGGTTCGTGCGCCACAGCTGGTACATCGCCGGGATGACCTTGCGATGAGCCAGGTCGCCGGTCGCCCCGAACAGCACGAACGTGGACGGGTCCGGGACGCGCTCCAGGCGCAGGCCCTCGCGCAGGACGTTCTCGACGGGCCTGGCCCTCGAGGTCCGCCTGCCCTCGCGCGCCTCGCGGAGCTCCCGCATCGTGCGCGGCGCGTCCTTGGCACGCGGCGCCGGCAGCGCCGGGATCGGCCGGTCGGCGGGGGCGTCGACCGGGGCCGGATCCCTGACCGGGACCGGGTTCTTGACCTTGGTCCGCGTCGCGGCCACGACTAGTCCGTCTTGACCGCGTGGCCGCCGAACTCGTTGCGCAGGGCGGCCAGGACCCTGGCCCCGTATGAATCGTCCTGGCGGGAGCGGAACCGGGTCAGCAGCGACAGGGTGATGACCGGCGCGGGCACGTCCTTGTCGATGGCCTCCTGGACGGTCCAACGTCCCTCGCCGGAATCGGCGACCCAGCCCTTGAGATGGTCCAGGTCCTGGCCGTTGGCCCGGAACGCCCGCCCGGCCAGTTCCAGCAACCAGGAGCGGACGACCGAGCCCTGCATCCACAGCTCGGAGATGCCCGCAAGGTCCAGCTCGTAGTCGCTCGCGTGCATGATCTCGAAGCCCTCGGCGTAGGCCTGCATCAGGCCGTACTCGATGCCGTTGTGGACCATCTTCACGTAATGGCCGGCGCCCGGCCCGCCGACGTGGAGGTAGCCGCCCTCCGGGGCAAGGCTCGTGAACACGGGCACCAGCGGCGTGACCGCCTGCGGGTCGCCCCCGACCATCAGACAGAACCCGACCTGCAGGCCCCAGATCCCGCCGGAAACGCCGGCGTCCACGTACCGGATCCCCTTCGCCGCGAGCTCGGTGTGGCGCCGGACGTCGTCGTGGAAGTTCGTGTTGCCGCCGTCGATGATCGTGTCGCCCGGCTCCAGGTGCTCCATCAGGTCGTGGATCTGGGCTTCCGTGGCATCGCCGGCCGGGACCATGATCCAGACCGTGCGCGGCTTCTCCAGCTTCGCGACGAGCTCGGCGATCGACGCTGATGCGACGGCGCCCTCGCCCTCCGCCTCGATCTCGACGGCCCGCTCCGGCGTGCGGTTGTACACGACGATCTCGTGCCCGTCTCGGACCAGGCGGCGGACCATGTTGGCCCCCATCCGGCCGAGCCCGATGAACCCGATCCGCATCTGCGTCATGCCTCCGTCGTGTGGTCGAGCGCCGCGGCGAGCGCGCGCTCCAGGGCGGCCAGTCCGGCATCCACCTCCGCGCCCAGGTGGACGCGCAGGATGGGCAGGTCGTGGGATTCGATGGCGGCGAAGTCGCCGGCGGCCTGGGCGTCGATGAGCCGGCCGAAGGTGTACGGCCAGCCGGGGATCGGCCGGTCGTGTGGGTGATCCGACGTCAGCTGGAGGAACCAGCCGATCGGGGCGCCGCCCTTGTGGAGCTGCCCGGTGCTGTGCAGGAAGCGCGGCCCGTAGCCGGCCGTGGTGGGTCGCCCGGTCCGTGCCAGCAGCAGGGTCCGGATGCGGGTCAGGGCCTCGTCCCGGGCGGGCGTCGGCGCGACGAAGGCCTGGATCGCGAGATAGGCCGTGGGCTTGCGCCGGGCCAGGTGGCGGGACAGCTCCCCGATGACGCCGCCATCGACCGTCGTGAGCCGGAGCGCCGCGTCGCCGAACAGGGCCAGGCCGTCGCCCTCGGCGAGGGGGGTCTCGCCGGCGGTCGCTCGCGGGCCACCATCCTGGCTGCCGCCTCGTTCGCTGCCGTGCTCCGCCCCGGCGAGCACGTCACGGGTGAGCTGCTTCGCCTCCTCGACGTTCGGCTGGTCGAACGGGTCGATGCCCAGCACCGCCCCGGCGATCGCGGTCGCGACCTCCCAGCGGACGAACTCCGCGCCGAGGTCGATAGGGTCCGCGACGGCGATGCGGATGACCGGATGGCCGGCGGCCTCCAGCGCGTCGGCGAGCGCGTCCCGACCGCCGTCGTCGGCGCCGGCCAACGAGAGCCGGACGAACGCCCGATCCTGGCCGTAGACGGCGGCATCGGTCAGTGGCTCGCCGTCGATCGGCACGATCCCGATGCCGCGCTTGCCGGTGCTCTCCGCGATGAGCTGCTCCGCCCATGCCCCGAACGCCCCGATGTCGTCGTCGGTGAGGAACGTCAGCTTGTCCCGCCCGGCCTTCGCGAGGGTGCCGAGCGCGAGTCCCAGCGAGACGCCCGGGTTGGCGGCCGGGTCCGGCTCGCGGCAGGCGCCCAGCATCGCGCTGGCTGACGCGAGCAGCGCATCGAGGTCGATGCCGATGAGCGACGCCGGGACGAGCCCGACATAGGTCAGAGCCGAATAGCGCCCGCCGATGTCCGGCGGGTTGAGGAAGACGCTGCGGAACTCGTCGTGATGGGCGAACGCCTCCAGGCTGTGTCCGGGGTCGGTGATCGCCGCGATCATCTCGCCGGGGCTCTGGTACACGTGGTGGCCGCGCTTGTCGAGCGCCTGGTGGGCGCGCGTCCAGGCCTCCGCGAGGAAGGCGTTCGGTTCCGTCGTCGTCCCGGACTTGCTGGCGATCACGACCAGCGTCGTGAGCGGGTCGAGGTCGTCGAACACGGCGCCGACGGCGTCGGGGTCGGTCGAGTCGAGGAGGCGCAGGTCGAGGTAGCCCGCGGTGGACCCGAAGGTCCGATGCAGGACGTCCGGGGCGAGGCTGCTGCCGCCCATCCCGGCCACGACGACCGTCGTGAAGCCCGCCTCCACGATCCCGTCGCCGAAGCCTTCCAGCGCGGCGATCTGACCGGTGAAGTGCTCCGGCGCGTCCAGCCAGCCGAGCCGCGCCGCGATGCCGGCCCCGACCTGCGGATCGCCGGACCAGAGCGTCACGTCCCGATCGAACAGCCGGGTAGCCCAGGACGCGTCGCGGGCGCGGTCGACGGCGGCCTGATAGTCCGCCTCGGAGGCGCCCATCGAGAACCGGGGAGCGGCGAGGGTCGTTGGGGCCTGGTCGGTCATGACGTGCTCCGAAGGTGCGGAGCATCAATGGTACGCCGCACGTCGCCTCGACCCGGGCCCTGCGGCGCCTTGCCCGTCTTGCGCGCCGCCTGCCCGCGCCTTGCGCGCCGCCTGCCCGCGCCTGCCCGGACCATCGGCCGTGGACCGCCACGCGGCGGCCACGCCACGCCACGACGCGTCCGTCTCGCGCCTGCCCGGGCCATCGGCTCCTCGGCCATCGACCGCCACGCGGCGCAAGTGACGAAGTACGGCCGTCGATCGACCGCCCAGCGGCTCGCCTGTCGTCCGGTGCGATCGAAACCCGCGTTCCGGTGTCGGATCCGCCGCCGCGCGGTGCCCCTGACGCCCGGCGGGGACCGCCCAGAGCGATGTTCGTCAGTAGAGCCGCGTAGCGGCTGCGCGGCTGGTGAGATGGGCTGGGGCGGGCCGCACGGCGTGAGGGCGGGCCGGCCGGCGTGCAGTGGCCGCGCGGCGTGGTGGGCCTGCGGGCGGGCGAACCGGGCCGGCCGCCGCGGAGGTGAGCCGGGTGAGCCGGGCGCCCCGACCACGCCCCGCCCCGCGCGTCAGCCCTCGCCCGCCTCGATGGCCAGGACCTTGTCCAGTCGGCGGCGGTGTCGGGGCTCGCCGCTGAACGTCGCCGCGAGGAAGGCCACCGCGCATTCGTAGGCCGGTTCCGGCCCGATCACCCGGGCCCCCAGGGTCAGCACATTCAGGTCGTCGTGCTCGACGCCCTGGTGCGCGGAGTACGTGTCGTGGCAGATGGCGCTGCGGATGCCGCGCATCTTGTTGGCGGCCACGCTCGCGCCCACGCCGGACCCGCAGATGAGGATCCCGCGATCCGCCTCACCGCGCTGGATGGCGAGGCCGAGCCGCTGCGCGAAGTCGGGGTAGTCGTCGGTGGCGTCGGAGCCGTCGCCGCCCAGGTCTACGAGCTCGTGCCCCAGGCCGGCACGGCCCAGGCGGGCCAGCAGGTCGTCCTTGAGGCCGGCTCCGGCATGATCGGCGGCGAACGCGACGCGCATTCGGTCAGGCTCCTCTCAGGACGTCGACCCGGCGATCCACGGTCGGCCGGCCCGCACCCACGATGATGATCGGGTCCGTCCGCGAGACGACAGCGGTCGCCACGTTTGCTTCTGCCATCATGAGCCAAGGATAGGTGCCGGAGCCCAGACGAAGCGACCCGGGATGTAACGACCGTCGGGACTCAAGCGTTCCCACGGCACAAGGAGTTCACCAGCGATGACGATCCTCGATCGTCGCGGTTCGGTGCGTCATCCGGTCCTCGTGGTCGCCATCGGTGCGCTCGTGCTGGCCGGGTGTTCGACCGGCCGCCCCCCGGCGGAGATCGAAGATGTGGCCGGCGACGTCACTGCTCCGGGCTCCGCCGAGCAAGGCACGTCACCCGACTATGTCGACATCCGCACCCTCGCGGCCACGATCGACGGCGGCACCCTCCACCTGGTGGTGACCCTCGCCGGGGCACTGCCGGCCCCGCCACCTGCAGACGTCGAGAACCTGTCGTGGATCGTCGCCCTCCGGACGGGCTCGGATGGGGAGGCGGTACCCGAACGCAAGAGCCTTCGCACGGGGTTCGACGGCTACCTGATCACCCTGGAAAATCGAGGAGTCGGCGAGTATCACCCGTCGCTGGTGAAGATGCCGTCGCTCACGGATGCGGCCTCCGATCTCCCGGGAACGATGGTCATCGACGGCGCCACGATCTCCTGGACCATGCCGCTGGCCGCGCTCGGGAACCCGGGCGTCATCCGGGCCGGCGTATGGGCGCAGCGGGTCGACCCGGGGCCGACAGGCGGCACGACCGCCTGGGACTTCCTCCCGGACGACGACGCCAGCGGCAGCGCGGTGGGGTGGCTCACGCTCGCGCCCTGAGCTGCCAGGTTGACGAAACAGCAATGCCGTTATGCATGCAATGCATGAAGACCCACCTCGTCACCGTGCGATCGCGTGGGACCGTCACGCTGACGGCGGACTTCCGCCGTCGTCTCCACCTGGATCGCGCCTATGCACAGGTCAAGCTGATCGAGCACGAGGAGATGACCTGGAGTTTCAGCGGACCCGATGGGCGGGCGACGTTCGAATGGGTGCGTGTCGACGGAGACCGGCCGTTCGATGGCGACGCATCGCCGGCCACGCGATCTTCCGGGGCCCCATAGGTCGGCGCCCGAACGGTCAGCCGCCCTCGACCTGGTGGCCGAAGTGGCCGCCGTCCAGCGTCGGGACGCGGCCGCGAAGGCCGTCACGCACGACCCGCCGGCCGACGTCGGCGACTCGCTCCGCGGTGAAGCCGAAGTGCTCGAAGATGGTCGTCGCCGGCGCCGAGGCCCCGAAATGGTCCAGGCCGATGATCGCGCCTTCGTCACCGACCCAGCGGTCCCAGCCCAGGGTCACGCCCATCTCGACGCTGACCCGCGCCCGGACGGTCGGTGGCAGCACCGCGTCCCGGTACGCCTGGTCCTGTGCCTCGAAGCGCTCCCAGCAGGGGAGTGACACGACCCGGGTCGGGATGCCGTCCGCCTCCAGGGTGTCCGCGGCGGCGAAGGCCAGCTGCAGCTCCGACCCGGTGGCGATGAGGATCAGCGACGGGTCGCTGCCCGAGCCCGTCCCGGCCTCCGCAGCCTCCCGCAGCACGTAGCCCCCGCGCGCCACGCCCTCGCGCGCCAGCTCGGAGGTACCCGGCAGGGTGGGCAGCTTCTGTCGGGTCAAGGCGAGCGCCACCGGCCCGCCGGTCCGCGACACGGCGAGTGCCCATGCGGCCGCGGTCTCGTTCGCGTCGCCCGGCCGGACGAACCACAGGTTCGGGATCGCCCGGAGCGCCGCGTAGTGCTCCACCGGCTGGTGGGTCGGGCCGTCCTCGCCGAGGCCCACGGAGTCGTGCGTCCAGACATGGATCACGTGGAGGCCGGCCAGCGCGGACAGCCGCACGGATCCGCGCATGTAGTCGCTGAACGTCAGGAACGTGGCGTCGTACGGGATGAACCCGCCGTGGTAGGCGATCCCGTTGGCGATTCCCCCCATCGCGTGCTCGCGCACGCCGAAGCGCAGGTTCCGGCCGGGATCCTCGGCCGAGAAGTTCGTCGCCCCCTTGACGTCGGTCAGGTTCGATTCGGACAGGTCGGCGGCTCCGCCGAACAGCTCCGGCACCCGACCCGCGAGCGCCTGGATCGCATCCTGCGACGCGGTCCGCGTGGCGACCTCCGAGCCGGTCTCGTAGACCTTGAGGTCCGCGTCCCAGCCGTCGGGCAGGCCCGCGCCGGTCATCCGCCGCCGGAGTTCGGCCGCGGCCTCGGGGTGGGCGTCCCGGAAGGCGTAGTAGCGGGCATCCCAGTCGGCGACCAGCGCCTCGCCGGCACTCACCGCGGTCCGGAACACGGCAAGCGCATCGTCCGGCACGTAGAAGGTCCTGTCCGGGTCCCAGCCGTAGGCCTCCTTGGTCAGCCGGACCTCGTCAGGGCCGAGCGGAGAGCCGTGCGCCTTCTGCGAATCCTGCTTGTTCGGGCTGCCGAAGCCGATGTGGGTCCGGACCGCGATCAGGCTCGGCCGGTCGTCGGCGCGGGCCGTCTCGATCGCCGCGGCGATGGCCTCGACATCGTTGCCGTCATCGACCCGCAGGGTGTGCCAGCCATAGGCGTCGAATCGCCCCTGGACGTCCTCGCTCCACGCCATCGAGGTGGGGCCGTCCAGCTGGATCCCGTTGTCGTCGTAGAGGACGACGAGCTTGCCCAGGCGCAGGTGCCCGGCCAGCGACGCCGCCTCGGACGCGATGCCCTCCTGGAGGTCGCCGTCGCTGGCGATAACGTACGTCCAGTGGTCGATGAGCCGGTGGCCGTCGCGGTCGAACTCGTGGGCCAGGCGCCGCTCCGCGATGGCCATCCCGACCGCGTTGGTGAGGCCCTGGCCAAGCGGACCGGTGGTCGCCTCGACGCCCGGGGTCAGGCCCGATTCCGGGTGGCCGGGCGTGCGCGATCCCCACTGACGGAACGACTTGAGGTCGTCCAGCGTGAGGTCGTAGCCGGTCAGGTGGAGGAGCGAGTAGAGGAGCATCGAGGCATGGCCGGCCGACAGCACGAACCGGTCGCGGTCGGGCCAATCCGGGCGCGTCGGGGCGTGGCGGAGGAACCGCGTCCAGAGCGTGTACGCCATCGGCGCCGCGCCCATCGGTGCGCCCGGGTGACCGGAGTTCGCCTGCTGGACGCCGTCGATCGAGAGCGTTCGGATGGTGTCGATGGCGAGGCGGTCGAGGTCGGGCTTGACGGCGGTCACGGCAGGCACTCCGGGCGGGTCGGCATTCTCGTGGACCGCCATTGTAGGAGGGCGCCCGGGTATCCTCGGTCCTCGATGCCGACCCTCCGACGCACCCTGCCGACGACGATGCGACCTCGACGCCCGCGCCGCCGGCCGAGCGGCGCCCGGATCGTGGTCGTCGGCGACCTCGTCCTCGACGTCGTGCTGGCGCCGGCCGAGCCGCTCCAGGTGGGGTCGGATGTGCCGGGTCGCGTCTCCCTGGTCCAGGGCGGGTCCGCGGCGAACACCGCCCGCTGGCTGGGCCGGCTCGGCGCGCGGGCGACCCTCGTCTGCGCGGTCGGGCGCGACCCGACGGGCCGCGCGCTGGTCGAGGCGCTCCGCTCCGACGGCGTGACACCGCGCGCCGTGCGTGTGCCGGGCGCCCGGACCGGCCGGATCGGGGTCCTCGTCGCATCGGACGGGGAGCGCTCCTTCGTCCAGGACCGTGGCGCGGCGCTCCAGCTGGGCCCGGACGACCTCCGACCGGCGTGGTTCAAGGGCATCGACGCCGTCCACGTGCCGACGTATTCGCTGCTCGGCGAGCCGCTGGGGCTGGCCGGGCGGCGGGCCGTCGACCTGGCACGGGCCGCCGGGGCCGTGGTCAGCGCGGACCTGTCGTCCATCGGCCCGCTGCTCGCCGACGGCCGGCGCGGCGCGCGGTCGCTGATGGCGTCCATCGCCCCGGACCTGCTGTTCGCCACGGCCCCGGAGGCGACGGCGCTGCTTGGGACCACGCGACCGGACGGCCTGCTCGAATTCGCCTCGATCGCGATCATCAAGCGCGGGTCCAAGGGCGCGACGATCCTGGCTCGGGGGGCCGCCGGCGAGCGCCCGCTCCGGTTCGAGGTCGCGACCCGCCACATGGCCGCCGCCGACACGACCGGTGCCGGCGACGCCTTCACGGCCGGGTTCCTCGTCGGCTGGTTCGCGGCGCGGGCCGCGGGTCGGTCCCAGTCCGTGTCGCTCCAGCGGGCCGCGCTAGCCGGCCATCGGGCCGCGGCGCGCCATCTCGGCACGCCCCGCGCGGAGATCAGCCCGGCCTGACTCGACATCGTGGGCCTCTCGACCGGCGCCCGGTCTCCCCATGACCCAACGGGCGATCGGGCGCCTCGGGACCGGCGTTCGTCGGCGATCTGGGTCATCCGGTGCCCCAAACAGCCAAGGAACGGTCGGGACGGGCGAACTTCGCCGGCTCGACAGTCCGTTGGGTCACCCCATGACCGCGAGGCGCCGACCGCGAGGCGCCGACCGAGAAGCGCCGACCGCGAGGCGCCGACCGAGAGGCGCCGACCGAGAAGCGCCGACCGCGAGGCGCCGACCGAGAAGCGCCGACCGAGAAGCGCCGACCGAGAAGCGCCGACCGAGAAGCCCCATGACCGCGAGGCGCCGACCGCGAGGCGTGTGGTGCCCGCCGCCGGCAGGCCGACCGGCTCGACCGACCGCCCGGCTCGACCGCTACCGCCTGACGCCACTCCGCGAGTGCAGGGCCGTGAGTGACCCGACCGTCGGGGCGGGGGAGGTGGCCTGCGTCACGCGCACGTCGTCGATCTCGACTTCGAGCAGGTTGGCCCGGCCGCCTTCGACGGCCTCGAAGCGGATCCGGATCGTCTGGCCCGCCCAGGGGCCGAGGCCGATCGATGCCGTCTGCCAGGCGCCGTCGCGGTCGACGGCCGTGCCGCGCAGGTCGAAGACGGTCGAGCGGCTGCCGCCGGGTCCTTCGATGATCGCCCGCAGCGAGTCATCGACATCGGACGAGGCCGAGTGCGCGAACACGTAGCGAAAGGTCAGCCGCTGGCCGCCGCCTGCCGGCAGCGCGACGGACCGTGAGCGGATGGTGGTCCGCCCGTCCAGGTCGTAGGCCGTGGACGAGCTGCCCGCCGCCGCTCCGGTGACGAAGGCCTTCGACCCGGAGGTGACGGTGCCGAGCTGCTTCGGTCCGGACGACGAGGTGGACTCGGGGTTCGCGCGGCTGAATCGACCGGACGTGGCCGCGAGCGCCGTATCGGTGCCGTCCGGATCCACCGTCCAGCCGGCGGCGACCTCCAGGTCGTCGTCGAAGGCGCCGCAGCGCGCGGTCGTGACCGCCGAACCCAGGACGCTCAGGGGGCACCACGCTCGCTCGGCGAGATAGAGGACGGCCTCCTTGTTGCGCCCGGTCTCGGTCGCGATCTTCGCGTCGTCCGGGTAGTCCTTGACCGACAGCTCGAATGTGTACGAGAAGGTCCGGTACTTGCCGTACGCGTAGTCGCGCGTCGTCCCCGACGTGATGTACAGATCGCTGGCCTGCTCCGGCTTGTAACCGTTGGACGCCGCCATCTTCAGGCCGATGGCCTTGAGCGCCGCGTGGTCGTCTGTGGTCATGTCGCCCGGGATGTCCGTCTTGGTGTAGCCGTACGGCCACATGACCAGCCGGCCGTACTCGTGGAACGTGATGTGGGCCCGGATCTGCTGGCGGCCGCCGACGACGCGGCTGGCCAGGAAGTCGCGCATCGCCCGGGTCTCCGGGGCGGAGAACGCGCTCGGCCCGCGGTAGGTGATCGCCTTGGGGTTCGTGCTCGTGTTGCCGCCGCCGCCCCATCGGTAGTCGTAGTTGCGGTTCAGGTCTGTGCCGATGGCGGTCGATCCCGGCGTCGGCTGGCGGTTCTTGCGCCAGAAGTGGAACTTGCCGTCCTTGATGTCGTACGTCGCGCCGTCCGGGTTCATGGAGAAGACGATCCAGATCTCGCGCTCCTGGACGATCCGGGTGATCCGCGGGTCCGTGCCGTAGCCGTCGACGTACCAGTGCATGATCCGGAGCGCCATCTCGACGCCCATGTGCTCGTCGGCGTGGTGGCCGCCGTCGTAGAGGACCTCGGGCTCCACCTCGTCCACGTGGACGTTGTCGGAGATCTTCATGGCCCACAGTTCGCGGCCCTGGTGGCTCTGGCCGATCGAGAACCGCTGCGCGATGTCCGGATGGGCGGCAGCGACGGCCGCGGTCTCCGCCCCGATCTCCGCGTACGTGTGGAAACCCTCGAAGCCGGCGGGGAAGTCGGCGGCATCCGCGGCGGCCACGGTCGATACCGTGGCGGGGCTCGCCAGCGCGCCGATCAGCAGCGCGGCCGCGAAGAGGACCGAAGCGAGGCGGTGCACCGGGTCATCCTGACCGGCCGCGCGGCGCATGGCCAGCCCCTCGATGGTCCCGGGGCGGTCAGGCGCGGAGGAAGCGGTCGAACCAGGCGATGATCCGCTCGTTCCGGTCCACCCGGCGGTCCGGCCGCCCGGATGAGCCGTAGACGTGCGACTCCTCCGGGTACAGCACGTACTCCACGGTCCGGCGCAGATGCCGCAGGGCGATGAAGAACTGCTCGTTGTCCGCGGCCGGACAGCGCTGGTCCGCCTCGGCCTGGAGCATCAGCAGGGGGGTCCGGACGTTGGCGACGTTGCGCAGCGGCGACTGGCGCCAGAGCTTCTCGATCCCTGCCGGCGAGAACGGGTTGCCGAGCAGCGACGCCCGGTCGTACTCCGGGCCACTGTCCGAATTCGCCCAGTCGCTGATCTGGTTCGTGACGCCGTTCTCCGAGACGGCGGCCGCGAACCGATCCGTCGTCCCGACCAGCCAGTTGACCATGAACCCGCCGTAGCTCAGGCCCATGACACCGAGCCGCTCCGGGTCGGCCAGGCCCAGGGCGAGGACGTGGTCGACCGCGGCGTGGACGTCCGCGGCATCGACCCCGCCCCAGTCGCCGAGCGACGGCGTGATCCAGTCGCGGCCGTACATCGACGACCCGCGGATGTTCGGCAGGACGACCCGGTAGCCGGCCGCCACGAGGAGGTAGACCTCCATGTGCGGGGTCGGGGCCCACGCGCCGAGCGGACCGCCGTGGACGTCCACGATCGTGGGCATCGGGCCGTCGCCGGCGTCCGGCGGGGAGGCGATCCAGGTCTCGATCGGGCCGCCGGGCCCGGGCGCCTCCACGCGGTGCATGACGGGGAGCGGGTGGCGGGCCTGCCAGCGGGACCCGAGGGTGGAACGGGTCGCCCATCCCGGGGCCCCGGCACCGTCCCGCTCCAGCGTCATGAGCTCCTGGGCGCGCGTCCCGAGCGTGCCGAGGACGGCGACTATGCCGGCCTTCGAGACGGCCACGGTGTGGGTCGTCGACTCCGACCACGGGCCGTCGGCGTCGCGCGCGATCGGCTGCGGCGGGTCGATGGGCCGGCCGCTCATCGGATCGAAGCGGAAGTGCCGGGGATGCGACCGACCCCGGTCGCTGACGGTCGCGAGGATCGTGACGTCATCCAGCCAGAACGGGCCGTGGCGGCCGGTGACCATCCAGCCGTTCATGTCCGTGTCCGTCCAGTTGCCGATCGGGCGGTCCAGGTCCGGCGCCAGGGCGTGCGGCGGCCGCGTGCCGTCGGCCGGACCCAGGATGATGCCCGGGCTGATGTCGTCGAGCGGGTCCGCCTCCAGGACGCCGATCGCGGTCAGCCATCGGCCGTTCGGGGAGTACGCGGGGTGGGTCGCCCAGCCTGGAGGGGCCAGGATTTCACGGGGTTCGGGCAAGTCGGGCGCGGCTGGTGCGTCGACGTCGACGGCCCAGATCGTCGTGCGCGGCCGAAGGTCCGGCTCCGCCCCGCGGTCGGCGGCGAACGCGACGGTCCGCCCGTCCGGATGCCACGCGATCTGGCTCACACCCCAGTCCCCGCTGGTCACCTGCCGGGGGGTCGCGCCGGGCCGCGCGTCCACCACGAACAGGTGCGACCAGCGGTCCTGATGTCCCTCGCCGTCCCAGCGCCAGTCCGACCTGGCGATGTGGCGGGCCCGCGGGGCGGGAGTCTCGGCGGCGGGTGTCGGGCGGTCGCCGCCGGCGGCGCTGCGAGCGGCTCGGGCGGTGCGCGCGGCGGCTCGGGCGTAGTGGTCGACCGGATCAACCGGCCCGACGAGGAAGCGCGGCGGGTCGACCTCTGCCGTGAACGCGATCCGGCGCCCGTCCGGCGACCAGGCGATCTCCCCGACGCCGCCGTATCCGCGGCCGCGGCGGACCCGCACCGGGCCGCCGTCGACGGACATCGTCGCGAGCGCGGCCGGGGCGTCGTCGTCGGCGGGATCGGACCGGATGAAGGCCACGGTCCGGCCATTCGGGGAGAGGCGCGGCTTGCCGTCCCGGATCAGGCCGGTCGTGAGCGGCCGGGGACGGCTCACGCGTCCGCGGTCCAGCGCGATGGCGACGAGGTGGCTGACGTACCGGATGCCGCGTGACGACCGGCGGACGACGACCGCGAGTCGACCGTCGGCGGAGAGGTCGAGCTCCTCGACCACCACCTGGCGATGGATGTCGGCCGGGACGAGCGGACGGAGCGGGCGCGGCTGGCGGGGTTGGCGGCGAGTCGGCATCGGGTGACAGGGTAGCGGCGGCGGTACGCTGTCGCCATGACCATCCCGCAGACCGTGACCGATCGACTCCGACTCGCGCCCGAGGTGGCCGACGCCATCGCCGCGGGGCATCCCGTCGTCGCCCTCGAGTCGACGCTCATCAGCCACGGCCTGCCGTACCCGCAGAACATCGAGGTCGCCTCCGCGTCGGAGGCGGCCGTCCGCGAATCGGGCGCCGTTCCGGCCACCGTCGCGATCCATGGCGGTCGATTGCTCGTGGGGCTCGACGCCGACGCGCTGGATGCGCTCGCGACCGCTCCGGCGGGTTCCGTGCGCAAGGCCGCACGTCCGTCGCTGGGGATCGCGCTGGCCGAGGGTGGTTGGGCGGCGACGACCGTGTCGGCCACGATGATCGCGGCCCACGCCGCGGGGATCGGAGTGTTCGCTACGGGCGGGATCGGTGGCGTGCACCGGGGCGCGCTGGGCGTGCCGGGATCACCGGCGGCCCCGACGCTGGACATCTCGTCAGACCTCCAGGAGCTGGGCCGCACCCCGATGGTCGTGGTGTGCGCCGGCCCGAAGGCGATCCTCGACGTGCCCGCGACGCTGGAGTACCTCGAGACCCAGGGCGTGCCGGTCATCGCGGTCGGCCAGGCCGAGCTGCCCGGGTTCTTCGCCCGATCGTCCGGGATCCCGGCCCCGTCGTCCGTGCCGGACCTCGCCGTTGCCGCGCGGATCGTGGCCACGCACCTAGGCCTGGGCCTGGGGAGTGCCGCGCTGGTGTGCGTGCCGGTGCCGGCGGACCAGGCACTCCCCGATGACGTGGCCCGGGACGCGGTCTCGCGCGCGATCCACGACGCCGAGGTGGCCGGGATCGGTGGCCCGGCGCTGACGCCATGGTTGCTCGCCCGGATCGCCGAGATCACTGAGGGCGCCTCGATCCGCGCGAACACGGCCCTCATCGTCAACGACGCCCGACAGGCCGGCCGCCTCGCCGCGCTCCTCGCGGCGGGCTGAGGCCGTCCCGCGCTCGCGGGGTCAGCGCCGGGTTCGTGGCCCGGGTTCGTGGCCCGGGTTCGTGGCCCGGGTTCGTGGGCCGGGTTCGTGGCCCAGCCCTCGTCAGCCTGGTCGTCGGTCGTGGGGTGACCCAACGGGCCATCGAGCCGCTGACGGAGGCCGGCGTCGGTCGAACGTTCGCCGTTCAGGTCTCCCGATGACCCGACCGGCCAACCGGACCGGTAGTCGGCTGGCCCGATCGCCCGTTGAGTCGTGGGGTGACCGCGGGCCACCCGCGGGCCACCGGGCCAGCGGGCGACCGGCAACCCCGGGCCACCCGCGGGCGACCGGCAACCCCGGGCCAGCGGGCGACGCGACCGGCGGCGGGCGACCGGCAAACCCGAGCCAGCGGGGGACCCTGACCTGCCCCCTGCGCCTTGCTCGCGACCCGGCCGCTCGGTACACTCGGCGGACCGGGGTCTGACCGGGTGAGCGACCGTCGCGCCACGGGTGACGAGCCGCTGGACCGGGCCGCCGGCTCCTGATCGGAGGTATCTGTCCGCATGCGGATCTACGAGGGCAGCCCGCGCCAGGACTTCGAGGAGGTCTTCCGCTCCATCGGCGCGTTCCTCGACCAGCGCGGCATGAAGGACGTCCTGCTGGTCGAGGCGCCGGACGGGTTCATCGTGCAGGGCCTGGTCGTCACGGGGCAGACGAACAACACCTGGTCGGACACGATGGGGACGCAGACCAAGGAGACCCTGACCTTCCTCGACGAGGACATCGCGCGGTTCATGGAAGAGGCCACGGAGCGTCGCGGTCGGGTCCCGCCGCCGCCGCCGCACGCCGCCGGCTATTACGAGACCGCGTTCCGGGTGCTGGGTCGCTACATGGACCAGCAGAAGCCGAAGGACGTCTTCTTCTTCGAGCAGGAAGGGGCGTTCGTCCTCCGGCTGTTGATGAGCGGGCAGGCCGGCAGTCGCCACGAGCTTGCCGAATTCACCCGCGACGACATCGCGCAGATGGTCGCCTCGGGCCCCAACCTTCGCCAGCCGACACCGAAGCAGGGCGCCAAGCCGACCGGCTAGCGCCCGACCGAACCAGGAGGTCGCTCCATGAAGGCACTCAAGACCGTCGCCGTCGCACTCGGCATCACCCTCGGGGCGCTCATCGTCATCCCGCTCGCGGTCCTCGCCGGGCTGTTCGTCTGGCTGAAACTGACCGAAGAGGCGGACGAGGAGCTGCTCGAACTCGACCGCGAAGGCGCCTGATCGACGCCGACCGGTCCGCCGGCGCGCCGGCTCGGTCCTGCACCAAACCGCGGCCGTGACGCCCGCCGATCGACCGGCGGGCGTCGGTCTGTCTGCCGATCGACACCTGGTCGAGCTCGGGGTCCTGCTGGTGATGGTGGTGTGGGCCGGCAACTTCATCGTGGTCAAGGCGGCCATCGGCGTCATGCCGCCGGTGGCCTTCACGTTCCTGCGCTACGCCCTCGCGTCCGTGTCGCTGCTGGCGATCCTGCGCTGGTCGGACGGCCCGATCCGCCTGCCCCGCCCGACCACGCTGCGGCTCGTCCTGCTGGGCGGCCTCGGGTTCGGGCTGTACCAGGTCCTGTGGACCGTGGGCCTGCA
This sequence comes from uncultured Chloroflexia bacterium, assembly GCA_963704935.1. Classification (GTDB taxonomy): domain Bacteria; phylum Chloroflexota; class Limnocylindria; order Limnocylindrales; family CSP1-4; genus SPCO01. Next base: position 987,171 of record CAVPIF010000003.1, on the reverse strand, counting down.
GACCATCCCAGCCGGTGATTCGGCGCTGCTCATCGCCGCGACCCCGGTCTTCACGGCCGTCATCGCCGTGCTCATCGGGACGGACACGCTCTCACCGTTGCGGGCGGTCGGCGTCGGGCTGTCGTTCGTGGGCGTCGCGCTCGTGGTCGCCAACGGGGCCGGGTTCGAGCTGTCCGGCTCCCCGGTCGGCTTCGCGCTCACGCTGGGGGCAGCGTTCTGCTGGGCGACCTATACGGCGGTCGGGGCCCGGATGCTCCGGCGCCACTCGCCGCTGGTGTTGACCACCTGGGCGTCCATCGGCGGCACGCTCGTGCTGGCGCCGATTGGCCTGTCACAGTTGCTGGCGCCGGGAGCCGTGGACCTGGAGACCGCCGGCGGGCCGCTGCCGATCGTCCTCGCCGTCGCCTACTCCGGGCTACTCGCCGCGGCCATCGCCAACATCGTCGTGTTCAGCGGCGTCCGGCTGCTCGGCCCGACCCGCGTGACCACCATCCAGGCGCTCGTTCCGGCGATGGCCGTCGTGCTCGCGTTCTTGATCCTCGCCGAGCCCATCCGGGTCGGCCAGGTCGTCGGTGGGGCGATCATCGTCCTGGGAGTCGCCCTGACCCGGATCGCGGCGCGACGGGCCACCCCGGTCCCGCGGCCGGCATGACCCCCGCGCCCGAGCCCGGCACGGCCCCGGCGGTCCCGCCGCTCCAGGACGGCGAGGTGCCGCTCGCGATCCTCGTCGACTACGACGGGACGATCGCCCTGACCGACGTCTCGGACACCGTGATGGCCGAGTCGGTCGGTGGCGACTGGGAGGCGGAGGCCGCGGCCTACGACGCCGGGCTGATCGGGTCGCGCCGCATGATGGCGCTCGAGATGGCGATGGTCGAGGCGGATCCGGCGGAGCTGTTCGCGACGGCCGCGGCGCAGCCCCACGATCACGGGTTCGTGCCGTTCGCTCGTCGGGCGCTGGCGGCCGGGATCCCGGTCGAGATCGTGTCGGACGGGTTCGGCTTCTTCATCGAGCCGGCGATGCGCGCCCTCGGCCTGCCGGAGCTGCCGATCGTCACCGCCCGGACGATGTTCCACGGACGGAGTGCGTCGATCGACTTCCCGAACGGCAATCCGCGCTGCCTCGTGTGCGGGACGTGCAAGCGCGACCGCGTGCTGGCTCACCGGGCGGCCGGCCGGCGGGTCGTGTTCATCGGGAACGGCGAGAGCGATCGGTACGCCGCCGGATACGGCGATGTCGTCTTCGCGAAGCAGGCGCTCGTGCGGATCTGCCTGGAGGCGGCCTGGCCGTTCCACCGCTGGACGGAGTTCCGGGAGATCGACGCCTGGCTGGAATGCACGTTGGCGGCCTGGCGGGCGGACCCTGCGACCCTGCCGCGGCCAGCGACGGGCGAGCCGCCGCCGCACGGCTTCTTCTGCGGCGAGCAGGTCTGGGGCGCCGGTCGTGAGGACCCGTTCCCCGGGGCCTGGCCGCCAGCCCGATGACCGCCGACCGAGATGTCCGCGAGGGGGACATCCTCTGGCAGCCGAGCGACGGGCTGCGCCGGGACGCGGCGATGACCGCCTTCCTCGCCCATGTCGAGGCGCGGACCGGCCGTCGCTTCGAGGATCATGAGGCGGCGTGGCGCTGGTCCGTCGATGACGCCGAGACGTTCTGGAGCGCCGTGGTCGACTTCTACGACCTCCCGTTCCGAACTCCCCCGACGCGGATCCTGGCCGACGCCCGGATGCCGGGCGCGACCTGGTTCCCGGGCGCCACGCTCAACTACGCCGAGGCGGTCTTCGCCCGGGCCGTGCCCGACCGCCCGGCCCTGCTCGCCGGGTCCGAGGGTGGGGCGATGACACCCCTGTCCTGGGCGGACCTGCGGGCGGCGGTGGCCGCCGCCGCCGCCGGGCTGCGCCGACTCGGGGTCGGTCGCGGGGACCGGGTCGCGGCCATCGTGCCCAACATCCCGGAGGCCGTGGTCGGCCTGCTGGCGACGGCAAGCATCGGGGCCATCTGGTCCAGCTGCGCGCCGGAGTTCGGTGCGCGCAGCTTCATCGATCGATTCGCGCAGATCGAGCCGCGCGTCCTGATCGCGGTCGACGGCTATGTCTACGGCGGCCGGGCATTCGATCGGCGCGGAGTCGTCGATGAGATCCGGGCGGCCCTGCCCGGCCTGAAGCGGACGGTGCTGATCCCGGGGCTGGGGGCCGGCGAGGCCGACAACGGCGCCGCGACGGCGCTCACGGGCGACGGCTGGATGCACTGGGCAGACCTCCTCGATGGGCCGGGGACGGAGCTCGAGTTCGAGGCCGTGCCCTTCGACCACCCCCTCTGGATCCTCTTCTCCTCGGGGACCACCGGCCTGCCGAAGGCCATCGTCCACGGGCACGGCGGCGTCGTCGTCGAGCACGCCAAGGCGGTCGGCCTGCACCTGGACGTGCGGGCGGGCGATCGACTGCTCTGGTACACGACGACCGGCTGGATGATGTGGAACTTCCTCGTGGGCTCGATGCTCGTGGGTGGCGTGCCGGTCCTGTACGACGGCAACCCGGGGCACCCCGACCTCGACACGCTGTGGGCGATCGCGGCGCAGGTGCCGCTGACCCACCTGGGGGCCTCGGCCGCGTTCCTGATGGCCTGCCGCAAGGCCGGCCTGACGCCCGGGCGGAGCCACGACCTGCGGGCGCTGCGCTGCATCGGCTCGACCGGCTCGCCGCTCCCCGTCGAGGGATTCGCGTGGGTCTACGAGGCGGTGGGGGCGGATGTCTGGCTGTCGTCGCTGAGCGGCGGGACGGACGTGGTCAGCGCGTTCGTCGGCGGCTGCCCGCTTCTGCCGGTTCGGGCGGGCGAGCTCCAGTGCCGGAGCCTGGGGGCGAGGATCGAGGCGTTCGATGACGCGGGCGCACCGCTGCCGGTGGGCCGGACCGGGGAGCTGGTCATCACGGCGCCGATGCCGTCCATGCCGGTCGCGTTCTGGAACGACCCGGACGGCTCGCGCTATCGGGAGAGCTACTTCGAGCGCTTCCCGGGCGTCTGGCGGCACGGGGACTGGATCCGGATCACGCCGTCGGGTGGGGCGGTCATCGAGGGGCGCAGCGATTCCACGATCAACCGGGGCGGCGTGCGGTTCGGGACGAGCGAGCTGTACGGGGTGGTCGACGGAGTGCCGGAGGTGGCCGACAGCCTGGTCATCGGCCTGGAGCGGCCCGACGGGTCGTACTGGATGCCGTTGTTCGTGGCGTTGCGACAGGGGGTGTCGTTGGACGAGGCACTGCGCGGCCGGATCGTGGCGGCCATCCGGTCCTCCCTGTCACCCCGGCACGTGCCGGACGAGATCCTCGGGGTGCCGTCGATCCCGCGGACGCTGACCGGCAAGAAGATGGAGGTGCCGGTCAAGCGGCTCTTCCAGGGGCACGCGCTGGAGGACGTCGCGGCGCCCGGCATGACCGTGGACCCGGGCGCGCTGGAGGCCTTCGCCGCGATGTCACGGGAGCGGGCGCGGGGGTAGCGGGGCGCCTCGAGCGCGGGTATCCGCCTTGGCCTCGGGTATCCGCCTCGGCGTCGGGCACGGGCCGCCTCGGGCATCCGCCGCCTCGGTCTCGCGTATCCGCCGCCTCGGTCTCGCGCATCCGCCGCCTCGGCCTCGGGCATCCGCCGCCTCGGTCTCGCGTATCCGCCGCCTCGGTCTCGCGTATCCGCCGCCTCGCGACGCAAGTGACGAAGCACCTTCGACGATCCGCCGCGCACCGGTTCGAACGGCGTCCGGCAGTTCGGCGTGGGCGACCTCAGCCATTCCTGCCACCGCCGGGCGGTGATTCCGACGAATCGGGCCGGGTCGCTGACCCATCTTCGCCAGTCGAGCCGCTGGGCGGCGGGTATGGCTTCCGTTGCGGACCCCGAACCCTGGACGCGGACCCCGGACGCGGGCTGGAACCCCGAGCTGCCGGGCGGCGGACCCCGAACCCCGGACCCAGAACCCCGGGCGCGGACGCCCGAACCGAAGCCGAGTCGTCTAGACCCAGCGTTCCCAGCGCGCGAACTCCTCGAATGGCACCCAGCCCCGCTTGAGGCTGGGCGAGCGGACGTCAGGCAGCGGCCGGCCCACCGGCATGACCCCGATCGGGACGAACTCCTCGGGGATGCCAAGGTAGCCTCGCAGCCCCTCGATGTCCGGGCCGACGAACCCGCAGCCCAGGCCCTCGTTCACGGCCGCCAGCATGATGTTCTGCATCGTCGCGCCGATATCTACGAACCAGAACGGCACGGGCCAGTCGATCTCGCTGCCGTCCGGTCGCGTCTTGTCCGGCTCCTTGTATCGACGGTGATAGATCGATTTGCTGACGCAGGGGATGAACTGGGCGGCGCATTCGCTGATCCACGGCCCGAAGTCGGTCTCGTACTCATCCTCTCCGCAGATCCGCGCGACTTCCTTGCGGACCGTCGGGTCCGTGACCACCAGCAGCCGCTGGCCCTGGCTGAACCCGGCGCTCGGCGTGCGCTGGGCAAGACGGGCGATCCGCTCGATGGGGCCACGCTCGACCCCGCCCTCCTCGAACCGTCGGACGGCACGGCGCCTCATCACGACATCGGCGAATTCCACGGTGGGGCTCCTTGAAGATGGAACGATTCGGCACGTTCCGGGCCCATCATGACAACGTGACCAGCGAGGTCGTCGGGAGGAACGGACCCGGTGATGGACCCAGACGTCGTTCGTGGGGCGCAGGCGGGAGATCACGAGGCGCCGGCGTACGCACCGCTCCGCTGACCCGTTGGGTCGGGCTCGGCTTCCTCGCCGGTCGCCCGGCTCGCCGGCGGCATGTGCCGTGTTCGCTGCCAGCGATCGATCGAGGGCTGAGGGCCTGACCGGGCACCCTGGCCGCGACACCCGCGCACTCATCGGTCGCGGGGAGCGAACACGCGGACCCGTGGCCGCACGCGCGCCGCCGGATGGCGCGCGTCGGTCGCCTTCAAGCCCGAATCGATCGCGGGCAGCGAACGCCCGCGCCCCCCCGCCCGGCCCGCCCGGCCCGCCCTGCCGCCCGATTCGCGTCCGGGACCCGAATCCGATAGCATCAGAAAAACCCCCGGAGGATCAAGGCCCATGGCGAAGTATGTCTTTGTGACCGGAGGCGTGACCTCCTCACTCGGCAAAGGCATCACCGCCGCCAGCATCGGCCGGATCCTCAAGGCCCGCGGCCTCCGCGTCTCCATCCTCAAGCTCGATCCGTACATCAACGTGGATCCGGGCACGATGAGCCCCTACCAGCACGGCGAGGTGTTCGTCACCGACGACGGCGCCGAGACGGACCTGGACCTGGGCCATTACGAGCGGTTCATCGACGCGAACCTCAGCCAGCTCTCCAACGTCACGACCGGCCGGATCTACCAGGCCGTCATCGCCAAGGAGCGGCGTGGCGACTACCTCGGCGGTACGGTGCAGGTCATCCCGCACATCACCAACGAGATCAAGGAGCGCATCGGGCGCGTCGCGCGTGACGGCGAGCCGGATGTCGTCATCGTCGAGGTCGGCGGGACCGTCGGCGACATCGAGAGCCTCCCGTTCCTGGAGGCGATCCGCCAGATGCGCAAGGACGTCGGCCGGCGGAACGTGCTGTACGTCCACGTCACGCTCCTGCCGGCCCTGGCCGCCACCGGCGAACTGAAGACGAAGCCCACGCAGCACTCGGTCAAGGAGCTCCGTGGGATCGGCATCCAGCCAGACGTCATCGTCCTGCGCTCGGACCACCCCGTCAGCCACGAGATCCGCGAGAAGATCGCCCTGTTCACGGACGTCGCTCCCGACGCCGTCATCCCGTGCGAGACCGCGGACACGATCTACGAGGTCCCGCTGATGTTCGAGGCAGCGGGTCTCGGCCGCCTCGTCGTCCAGGAGCTGTCGCTCGGGGATCCGGATGTGGAGCCGGACCTCGCCGGCTGGCGGGCGCTGGTGGAGCGGATCAAGGCCCCCAAGCCGGTCCTGGAGATCGGTCTCGTCGGCAAGTACATCGAGCTGCCGGACGCCTACCTCAGCGTCACCGAAGCGCTCCGCCACGCCTCCTGGGCGCACGGCGTCGACGCCAAGGTCCGCTGGGTCGACTCCGAGGCGCTCACCGCCGACAACGTCGCGGAGCGGCTGGCCGGCGTCGCCGGCGTCCTCGTCCCGGGCGGCTTCGGCCATCGCGGCATCGAAGGCAAGGTCCTTGCCGCCCACCACGCGCGGGATCGCCGCATCCCGTATCTCGGCCTGTGCCTGGGGCTCCAGTGCGCCGTCATCGAGTTCGCCCGCGACGTGGTCGGGACGACGGACGCCAACTCGACCGAGTTCGACATGTTCACGGAGCACCCGGTCATCGACTTCATGCCGGACCAGCGCGACATGGAGGACAAGGGCGGCACGATGCGCCTCGGGCTCTACCCGGCCAAGCTCACGCCCGGCTCCAAGGCCGCGGCGGTCTACGGCCAGGAGGTCATCTACGAGCGGCACCGTCACCGCTTCGAGGTCAACAACCGCTACCGCCAGACCCTGGAGGCGGCCGGCATGGTCCTGTCCGGCCAGTCACCCGACGGGCGGCTGGTGGAGATCGTCGAACTGGCCGATCACCCGTACTTTCTGGCCAGCCAGTTCCACCCCGAATTCAAGAGCCGGCCGGAGCGCCCGCACCCGCTGTTCGACGGTTTCGTGGCGGCCTCGATCGCCGTGGCCGACGGACGCGAGCCGGTGCTCCGCGCCCGCCACGATCCCGCGCCGGTCGCGATCCCGGTGATCCGTGACGAGCGGCGGACCGCGTCCGACGCCATCGAGTCCGCTCCACGCTCCTGACCCGGAGCCGGCCGGACCCGGAGCCTGCTGGACCCCGGACCCCGGGCCCTCGATCGGTCAGGTCCGCGTCACTTCACCTCGAACGCCGTGCGCATCCCGACCTCGTAGTGAGCCTCGAGTGAGCCGTCCGGCTCGGTCTGCAGGATGTTGCAGATCAGGGCGTACTTGCCAGGCTCCAGGTCCAGGGCCACCTCCTTCGTGGCCCCGACGGCGATCCCCTCGATCTCGCCGATGACGGTCAGGTCCGGGGTGTCCTCGGTCACCTTGCCGTCTCCGTCCACCGGCAGGGCGTCGGGCGCGAGGTCCGTCTTGATGACGACCAGCTCGTGCTCGTCCTCCGGACCCGTGTTGTTGGCGACGAACGTCACCTTGCCGGCGGGGACGGACGCGACGTCCGGAACGACGGCGAACTCCTGCAAGGTGACCTTCACGGTCGACGCCGAGGCGCCGCTGCATGCGGCGACCGCCAGGGCGATCCCCACGACGGCGAATGCGCCGATCCGACGCGCACGACCGGCTGGGATGACCACCGTCGATGGTTCCATGCTCGCTCCTCCGCTCGCAGATCGGTGCCCGGCCGGTCCGTCGGCCGGCGGTCAGCATGCCGCGGTCCGGTCCGTGAATACAAGGCCGACCGGGCCGCGGCGGTAGTATTCGCGGGCACCCCTGCCGCTACCGGAGCCCGTGACCCCATGAAGATCTTCCTCGACACCGCCGACATCAACGAGATCCGCCAGGCCGCCCGATGGGGCGTGCTGGACGGCGTCACCACCAATCCGTCGCTGTACGCCAAGGTCGGCGGTTCCTACGACGACATCCTCCGCGAGGTCTGCACCATCACCTCCGGGCCGGTGAGCGCGGAGGTGGTCGCCGACGACGTCGACGGGATGCTCGAGGAGGGCCGCCACTTCGCCAAGATCGCCCCGAACATCGTGGTCAAGGTGGCGATGAGCGAGAACGGACTGGAGGCGATCAGTCGGCTGGCGGACGAGGGCATCCGCACGAACTGCACGCTGATCTTCACGGCCAACCAGGGCCTGCTCGCGGCGAAGGCCGGGGCGAGCCTGCTGTCGCCGTTCGTCGGGCGCCTCGACGACATCAACCAGGACGGCATGATCGTCATCCGCGAGCTGGCCGAGATCGTCGCCATCCACGAGCTGGACGCGGAGGTCCTGGCGGCCTCGATCCGGAACCCGCTGCACATGACCCAGGCCGCCCTCGCCGGCGCCCACGTCGCGACGCTGCCGTTCAAGATCCTCCAGCAGATGATCCATCACCCGCTGACCGACAAGGGGATCGCCCAGTTCAAGCAGGACTGGGCCGCTGCCCGCGAGGCGGCCGCCGCAAAGGCCTGACCACGGCCCGGCGCCCGGACTTGATCGTCAGTAGCCGACCGACGGCAGGTAGGCGCCCCGCGGCTCCTGGTACATGCCGATGGTCATCATGTTCATGACGAAGAACATGCGCAGGCCGTGCTCCAGGCACCAGCGGAACAGGCCGGCGTCGGCCAGCGGCACGATGAACCCCGGCTGACCCAAGTGCTCCGCGGCCCCGATGAGCGCCGCGAGGTCGTCCGGGGTCTCCGCCACGGAGTGGTTGAAGTAGGTGATCCCGGTCGTGTACCCGCTGATCCGTCCGAGGCGTTCGACCACCATCGCTCGCCCACGGGCGATGGCATGGTGCACTTCCGCCGCCCGGTCGAACCCGTGGACCCGAACGCACAGCGCGTCGCAGGCGTCGGCGTCGTCCGGTGTCGCGGCACGGACGTCGTAGCCCGGCAGCCGAAGGCCCAGGGGTTCGCCGAACATCGCGGCGAACGAGCCCCGGACGTCGAACCCGAGCTTCGCGTACAGGCCCATGGACCGGTTGTGGTAGGCGATCTGGAGCAGTCGCACCCCGGTTCCGCGCCGGTCGGTGGCCCGCTCCAGCACCGCGTCCATCAGCGCGCGGCCGACCCTGCCGTCCTGCGCGGCCGGGTCGACGCTGACCGGCCCGACCGCGGAGATGACCGAGCGCTCGTCGAGGAAGTTGCTCCCGACGATCGTGCCATCCCGCTCGGCGACGACGCCGAAGAACCCGGGGTTCTCGATCAGGCCCCGCATGCACCCGGTCGCGACGCCGACCGTCGGGAAGTCCGGCGGGAAGCCGTGCCGCGCGGCCAGCGTGGCGAAGGCCTCGTACAGGATCAGGCCGCAGGGCTCTGATGTCCGCCGGGTCGGCCGGGCGCAACAGCAGGCTGGATCCGGGCGCCGGCGCACGGGCCGGCCGATCAGTCGCGTCCCCGGCCGTCGACGGCGTGGCGGCCTCCGCCCGTTGCGTCGCCATGGCGCACCCTCCTCAGCGTCCGGGTGTGGTCGCGAGGGCCTCCGTACCGTTCCCGGTCGCCATCTCTGCGAGTTCGGTCATCCGCTTCGTCGTGTAGGACGGCTCCTCGTCGCGGGTGAGCTGGGCGAGGACGTCGATCGGGAGGTCGCTGAGGATCGCGCCGTTCGGGTTGAACAGCAGGTGTTCGTCCACCTCCATGCCGAACGCGGAGCCCTCCTTGACCGCGTGGTAGAGGTTCCGCGGCCGGACGGAGTCGCCCACGTTGAGGACCCGGACGCCGGCGGCCTTCAGTTCCTCGAACAGCCCCACGACCGGCCGGGTATGGCAGGTGACGATGTCGTCGACCTCCAGGGTCGTCCGGTTGAAGTCCTTGTCCTGGAGGACGACTTCGCCGTCGTGGATCTCGGCGACGGTCGTGCTCGTGAGCACGGTCACCGGGTGCTTGTACGGCCGTGAGCTCAGCACCTCGGCGTCGCCCTGGGCGAACCGCTTGCGCAGCACGTACAGGTGGATGACCTCGGTCTCGGCCGCGAACTCGCGGTTCTCGGTCACGATCGTGACCTCCCGGCCGATGTCGGCGAGCCAGGCCGCCGTGTCCGTGGCGGCGTACTGGTCACCCCAGACGAGGACTCGGGCGCCGAGCTTGCGCATCTTCCGGCCACCCGGGTGGCATTCGCACGAGATCCTCGGGCAGGCCATCGTCTCCTCGAACGGCACCACCCGGGATGCGTCGCCCACGACCGGCGGGACGTAGGATTCTGCGCCCGTCGCGTTCAGCACGAGGTCGAAGGCGCGGAGCTCCTCCACGCCCGGGGCGTGCTCGAGTCGGATGTCGACGTGCAGGTCCAGGAGCTGGTCGCGGATCCAGTCCAGGTACCAGCGCATCTTCTCCTTGCCCGGGACCATGCACACGTACTTCATCGCCCCGCCGAGCTCGCCCGTGCGCTCGAACAGGGTCACGAGGTGACCGCGCTCCGTGGCGATCCGGGCCGCCTCCATGCCGGCCGGACCGCCGCCCACGACGGCCACCTTGACCGGCCTCGAGGTCCGCTCCATCGCCGCGTACGCCGGGTTGCCGCAGGCCGCGTTGATCGAGCAGGCGATCTCCTTCTTGGCCATCAGCGATTCCTGCCAGCAACCGCCCAGGCACGAGATGCAGCGTCGGATCTGCTTGACCCGCCCGTACTGGGCCTTCACGGGCCAGTACGGGTCGGCGAGCAGTTGGCGGGCGAGGCCCACGAGATCCGTCTTGCCCTCGGCCAGGATCTGCTCGCAGTAGTCGGGATCGCGCAGCGAATGGCTCGTGATGACCGGGATCCGGACGACCTGCTTGACGGCTTCGGCGGCGTAGGTCGCCCAGCCCTGCGGGTAGTGCATAGGGTCGAATCCGGCACCGGGGCTCTCCTGCATCCCCATCGACAGGTCGACGGCCGCGCAGCCGGCCCTCTCCAGGACGCGGGCGGTCTCGATGCCCTCCTCCAGCCCGCGTCCGCCGTCGCACCACTCCTCGAACGAGTAGCGGACGAGGAGCGGGAAGCCGCGGCCGCACTTCTTCTGGATGGAGTCGATGACGGCCAGCGGGAATCGCATCCGGTTCTCGAAGCTGCCCCCGAACCGGTCCGTGCGCATGTTGAGGAACGGGCTCATGAACTCCGACAGGAGGTAGCCGTGCGCGGCATGCAGCTCGACGGCGTCGAATCCGGCCTGCTTGACCCGCCAGGCCGCCTCGCTGAACAGGTCGACCAGTTCGAGGATCTCGGGGATCGACGCTTCGCGGATCTCCTTGCCCTTCTCCTCTGCGTTCTCGTAGATGATCTCGTGCCCGGCGGACCACGGGAGCTTCAGCACGCGGTCCGTCGCGCCCAGCGTGTTGTAGCGCGGGATGGCGCACTGCCGGCCGGGGTGCTGGAGCTGGACCGCACACTTCGCCCCGTAGCGATGCATGCCCTCGGCCAGCCTGGCCAGGCCCGGGACGTAGTTGTCGCCGTCGGCAACCAGGCAGGTCACCGTGGGCCGGCCGCTCTTCATGTCCGGCGTCGTGGCGCCGACGATGATGAAGCCGGTGCCGCCGCGGGCGATGTCGGCGTGATGATGGATGTCCCGCTCGCTGACCTCGCCGTCGGCATGGGACGAGCTGATGTCCGTCGGCACATGGACGATCCGGTTCGGCAGTTCCATGTTCCCGAGCTGGATCGGGCTGAACAGGTGCGGGAAGTGCGCCATGGCCGGGTCTCCTGGCTGGCGGATCGGGTTCGATACCTGACTCTGGTCCGACGGGGCCGGCGCCCGCAATGCCAGTCGAGGCCGAGGAAGTGTCAAAAGCGGCTGCCCGGGTCCCCCGGACCGGCCGTTCGGGCCGTCTGGCCCGTGTGGCGCCGGCCCCGCCCTCGGACAATCCGGCCATGGCCGTCTTCCTGTGGGCACAGGACCTGGACCCGGACTTCCCCCTGGCCGTGCTCGACTTCCGCACCCGGGGCGATGGCGACCGGATGCACTGGCACGAGTACTTCGAGATCGTCCTGTGCCTGGAGGGTCGCGGTCGGTTCCTGTTCGGGCGCCGGGAGCAGCAGATCGAGCCGGGCGACATCATCCTCGTCGACGACTCCCAGCCGCATGTCGCCCGGCCGGACGCCGGCGGGTCACTGCGGCTCCTGCTGGTCCTGTTCCGTCCCGAGCTGGTCGCAGGGCCCGGCTGTCGGGCCTTCGACTCCGGTTACCTCACCCCGTTCCGGTCGGCCGGTGATCGGGCGCAGGAGCGGATCGCCGCCGGCACACCGCTCGCCGCCGAACTCGCACCGGTCCTCCACGAGATCGCGGCGATCGCGGCCGGTCATGACCCGGCGGATCGGCATCTGCTGGACGCGAATCTCCGCCGCGTCCTGGCCCTGCTCGTCCGCGACCGGCCAGAGCTCCCCGGCGACGCCGGACGGGCGGACGCGGCCCGGCGGGAACAGATCCGCCCGGTGCTCTCCTACGTGGAGCAGCACCCGTGCGAGCGCGTGACACTCGACGAGGTGGCCGAGGTGGTCCACCTGAGCCCGTCGCGGGTCCGCCACCTGTTCCGCGACGTCAGCGGGGTCGGGTTCAAGGAGTACGCGACCCGGGTGCGACTGGCGGAGGCCCGGCGATTGCTCCTGGCGACCGAGCTCAGCGTCGCGGACGTCGCACACGCCGTCGGGTACACCAACGTCCACCAGTTCTACACGGTCTTCCACCGCTACTGCTCCATGCAGCCGGGCGAGTACCGTCGCTACTACATGCCCGCGGGGGCGGGGGCCGGGGACTGTGCGGACGCCCCCGATCGGCCGGCGGCCTAGGCGGGACGCACGTCCGGGTCGGGGAGGACGACGTCGCGGATCGCCCCGACGAGGTCGTGGTACGACTTGACGAACCCGCGCAGGGTTCGGACGGTCGGGCCGAATCCGTCAAACTCGTCGATCGCCAGGCCTTCCGGCTCGTAGGCGCGCGCGAAGTCGGGGATGCGGCCGAGGAGCTCTCCGATCATCGCCGGGTCCACGGGCTCGTCGATCCGGGCCTCCGGGGTGATGCCGCTGGCGTTGAACCGGGCCTGCCAGGCATGGGGGATCGTCAGGACGACGTCGCCACCAACAAGCTCCGTCCAGTGCAGCCGATGTCGATACGCAGCGGCCAGAAGCCGCGTCCGGTATCCGCGCTCCCGGAAGATGCCGTAGGCCCGCTTGAACGTGGCGATCCCCGCCCAGTCCAGGGCGTCGGGGTGGATGGCGATCCCGTCACGCTCCACGAGCACCCGCATCCAGTCGTCGAGGCGCCCGACCATGATCGTGCAGACAGGCGTGACCGCGGTCGCGTCCGCGCCGCTCGCGGCCAGCGCGTCCAGCCCTCGCTCCACGGCCTCGGCGACGGCGATCGCCTGGGGCACCGTGAAGCAGACGGTGGCGTTGATGTTGACCCCGGCCGCGGTGGCCTGCTCGATCGCCGCGATCCCCGCCTTCGTGGCCGGGAACTTGACCTGCAGGTTCGGGGCGAGGGTCGCGAATCGTTTCCCCTGCTCCAGCATCCGCTCCGTGTTCGGGTAGTTGGCCGGGTTGGTCTGCAGCGAGAGGCGGCCCTTGCGCCCGTGCTCCCGCTCGAACACCGGCTGGAGCACGCCAGCGCCACTGACGGCCATCTCCTCGATCACGGCCCAGGTGATGTCGGTCTCCGTCCAGGTCGGGTTCTGCCGTGCGAGCTCGAGGATCCGCGGGATCCAGGTCGATCGTTCCTTGCGCAGGACTTCCAGCACGATGCTCGGGTTGGAGGTGGCCCCGGAGGCACCGCGCGCGACTGCGTACTCGAGTTCATCCACGGCGCAGGAGTCGTTCCAGTAGTCGGTCGGATGGTCCGCGACCGTGCGAAGCATGGGACTGTCGATGAGGGCGGACGGGGCGACAGCGTGCACGTGGCTCTCCTCAATGGGTCGCGCCAGCGCGACGGACGTATCATAATCGATGATCGATGACTCTCCAACCTGGTGACCGGGAGATCCAGGAACCCCCTTGGAGGACCAGCCCGTGGCAGTGACAGAGGAGATCCTCGGCCAGTTCCTGGGAGACGACACGTTCCCGGTGACCTGGGAGTCCGAGGTCGAGCAGGGCTTCTTCTGGGTCTACGACGACCTGCATTGCCCGCACCCGGTCAGCCCGATGTTCTTCGACATCGGCGGCTGGTGGCTGAGCTGCGACCACATGTTCCGGCGCTTCGGGACGCCGTTCGCGGTCGACTGGCTGGCCAAGAACGTCAACGGCTACGTCTACACGACAGCCATCCCGGCCGATCCGGACCTGCGCATCGACGCCACGGAATACAGCGGCCGATACGGAGCCCGCGTGCCGCGCGACGCGGCCTTCGCCACGACGATCGGGGCATACCTCGACACCGTCCTGCCGGTCTACGGTGAGCACTTCGCCGACTGGTGGCATGACCGCCTCGTGCCGGAAATGCGGCGGAACTTCGCCTTCCTGGAAGCGCGCCTGGACGAGGCGGAGGCGATGAGCCTGGCGGAAGTAGCCGTCCTGCTGGAGGACGCGATCGACGTCCACGACCGCCACTGGAAGATCCACTGGATGCTCAACTTCGCCCAGCTGTCCGCCACGCTGAAGCTGCGGGCCGTCATGGAGAGGACCCGCGGCGCGGTCGACGACGAGCTCCTGGGGCGCCTCCAGAACTCGGCGTCGGATCGCAACTGGGACTCGATCGAGGCCCTCTGGCGGATGAAGAACGAGGTCCGTGACGATGACGAGCTGCGTGCCGCGTTCGCCGCCGAGGATGTCGCCGAGATCGCCCGGTCGCTGCGCGCCGGCGACCGCGGTCGGCGGTTCATCGCCGAGCGGATGGAACCGTACCAGCGGGAGTTCGGGTGGCACGCCGTATGGAGCCACGAGTTCATCTTCCCGACGGCGCGCGAACAGGTGGAGCCGATCCTGGAGCTCATCCGCGGCTACGTGGCCACCGACTACGACTTCCCGACCGCGATCGAGGCGATGCGCCTCGACATCGAGGCCGCCTCGCGCGAGATCCTGCACGGCCTGAGCGGCGACGCGCTCGAGGAGATGCGCGCGGCCAACGAGGTCAACCTGCGGATGGCACCGCTGACGCCCGACCACCACTTCTACATCGACCAGGGCGCCAACGCCCACGTCCGCCTCGTGCTCATGGCGGTGGGCCGCAAGCTCGTGGACCTGGATCGGCTGGACGTTCCGGACGACGTGATGTTCCTCCGCTACAACGAGTTGCGCGCCCTCATCGGCGGTCCGGATGCAGTGGCGGCGCGGGAGATCGTCGCGAGCCGCCGCCAGGAACGGGAGACGGCCCAGCGCCTCCAGCCGCGCGACTGGGTCGGCACGGTCACGCCGTCACAGCTCGCCTTCCCGTACCTCGTCAACTGGGGCTACCCGGAGCGGTTCCACCAGCGGCAGTCCGACGATCAGCGGGTGGTCACCGGGATCGGCGCGTCGCCCGGTCAGGTCGAGGGGATCGCCCGGGTCGTCCGCACGGTGGACGAGTTCGACGAGGTCCGCGACGGCGACATCCTGGTCTGCCAGATGACGAATCCGGCCTGGGTCGTGCTGTTCACGAAGATCGCCGGACTCGTGACCGATACCGGCGGCACGACGTCGCACCCGGCGGTCCTGTCACGCGAGTTCGGGATCCCGGCGGTGGTCGGCACCTCCGTGGCGACCCAGCGCATCGCGACCGGCGACCGCCTCAGGGTGGACGGGACGACCGGGCGGGTGGAGGTCATCCGCGACGAGCCGGCCGCCTCGGTAAGCGGCCCGACCGCCCCGATCGGGATCTAGGAGCAGGATCATGGCCATCGCCGAAGTGCTATCCCGCCGGGTTCTGGCCGACCAGGTCAAGGACCGCATCCTGGAGGGCATCCTCAACGGGCATTATCCGCCGGACTCGCGGATCATCGAGACCCAGGTCGCCCGAGAGCTCGGGACCAGCCAGGCGCCGGTCCGCGAGGCCCTCCGCGGGCTGGAAGGGCTCGGCTTCGTCGAGATCACGCCGTTCCGCGGCGCCCGGGTCCGCCGCCCGTCGCGCCACGAGATCATCGAGGCGTACACCGTCCGCTCGACGCTCGAGGTGCTGGCGGCCCGGTTGGCGGTCCCGCGCATGACAGACGCGGATGTCGCCGAGCTCGCCGCCTGCTTCGACGCGATGCGGGCCGCCGCAGCCAGGGACGACGGGCACGGCGTCGCCGAGGCCGACGCGCACTTCCACGGGCGGATCGTGGAGCTGGCGGACAACGCCACGCTGGTGCGGGTCTGGAGTTCCCTGGAGCCATTCTCGCGGACGTACCTCACGCTGGCCGTCCCCGGCGCCGACCCGCAGTGGTCGGCCGACCTGCACGCCCCGATCCTCGGGGCGCTCCAGGAGCGTGACCCGGAGGCGGTCGTCGCGGCACTGCAGCAGCATTTCGCCGACGTCAGCGACCACATGGCAGCCCGTTGGCCGGACGAGGCGTCGCCCACCGACCCGGCGGCGCCGGGTACCAAAGGCCGTTCGGCGTGAGGTCGACCCTGCAGCTGTCCGAGGAGATGTCCGCGGGTCCGGCGCGGCTCCGCGTCGACGTCCATGGCCGCGAGCCGATCGAGCACGTCCTTGACGACATGAACTTCCTCGACTACCGGCTGGCCGACGTCCGGATCTCGCCCGAGGTCACCCTCCCCGAACCCGACATCGTGTGGGACCGTGTAGCGCCCCGCGACATCGCCTACGACGGCCGTCGGATGACGTTCAGCGGACCGTGGCCGGCGGGGCCCATCCAGAAGGTGATCGTCACGATGCTGGCGCTCCGGATGGAGGCTCTCGGCCTGCATCCATTCCATGCCGCCGCCGTCCGCTATCGCGGCAGGACGGTCCTGTTCCTGGGCGGCGAGTCGAACCACGGCAAGTCCATGGGC
The DNA here is from genome assembly GCA_963704935.1 of uncultured Chloroflexia bacterium. Taxonomy (GTDB): domain Bacteria; phylum Chloroflexota; class Limnocylindria; order Limnocylindrales; family CSP1-4; genus SPCO01. The sequence continues at coordinate 970,613 of CAVPIF010000003.1, read as the reverse complement.
CAGATCGAGGCGTGCCGCCGCGGGGCGAAGCTCATCTCGACGGAGACGACCATCGTCGACGAGACCGGCCGTGCCGTGATCGGGTCCAGGGAGCCGTTCATCAAGAAGCGCACGGAGGGCACGGAGCGGGCCGACAAGGCGGCACCGGACCGGGGCGTGGAGAAGTTCTTCGGGTCCATGCCGACCTGGGAGATCCATGAGGAGCCGAGCGACATCGATGTCGTCATCGTGCCCGCCATCGACGGCAACTTCGATGCGTCCACCGCCGAGCTGAACCCGTTCGAGCGCCAGTACCAGGCGTTCCACTCCGTCCAGAACTACTTCCTCCTCAACGAGCTACTCGCCCCCGGTTTCGCGATGCCGCTGGTCGACACGGAACCGCTCCGGGCGGCCCGGGTCGAGTTCGTCCGGCGGTTCGCCGAGCGACCCTGCTTCCTTATCCGGGCGGCCACCCCGCAGGTGCTCCTCGACGAAGTGGACAGGGTGCTCTAGGCCGCCCCATGCGAGCCTTTGCGTACGAGCGCCCGACCCGCCTCGACGACGCCGTCGCGTTGCTGGCCAGGCACGGCCCTGACGCCCGGCTCCTTGCCGGCGGGACCGACCTGATCATCCGGATCCGTGACGGGTCCGCTCGGCCGCCGGTCGTCGTCGACGTCAAGGGGATCGCCGAGCTCGACGGGGAGATCCGCGCGGTCGATGGCGGGCTGATCATCGGCGCCCGGACGACCATGACGGACATCGCCGCCGACGAGCGCATCCGGCGCGACTACCGGGCGCTCGCCGAGGCCGCGTCGGTCGTGGGTTCCGTCCAGATCCGGAACCGCGCGACGCTCGCCGGCAACGTCGCCAACGCCTCGCCGGCGGCGGACACGGCCCCGGCGTTGCTCGTGTACCGCGCCACAGTCGTCGCGGCGGGACCGACCGGGACGCGCCGGATCCCGATCGACGAGTTCTTCGTCAGGTCGGGGGTCACGACCCTGACGCCCGACGAGCTCGTCACCGCGATCGAGCTGCCGGCCCCGCACGGCCCACGCGCCGCGGTCCACGTCCGGCGGACGCGACGTCGCGGTCACGACCTGGCCTCCGTCACCCTGGCCTGTGCGATCGGCCCGGACGGGGTGACCCGCCTGGCCTACGGCAGCCTGGGTCCGCGTCCGCTGCTCGTCGCCGACGAGACGGGGCTGCTCGCCGACCCTGCCGCCGCCGACCTGGCGAAGATGCAGCGCCTGGAGGCCCTGTTCGTCGACGCCAGCCCGTCGGCCAGATCGATGCGGGCGAGCCCGGAGTACCGTCTGGCGATGCTGCACGTCCTCGGGCTCCGAGCCGTCGCCACCGCGATCGAGCGCCTTGCCGAGGGGAGCGTCCGCGGATGACGGCGAGCCGCCGCCTGGAGCTGACCGTCAACGGCCGCGCCAGGTCGATCGAGGTCGCGCCGCACCATACCCTGCTCGAGGTCCTCCGCGACGACCTGGGGCTCACCGGGACGAAGGAGTGCTGCCTGGTCGGCGAGTGCGGCGCGTGCACCGTCCTGGTCGACGGCGTCAGCGTCGATTCGTGCCTGATGCTCGGGGTCGAGGCGGACGGTGCGAGCGTCATGACCGTGGAGGGCCTCGCCGATGGAGCCACGCTCCACCCGCTCCAGGAGGCGTTCCTGCGCGCCGGCGCCGCCCAGTGCGGGTTCTGCATCCCCGGCCAGCTGGTCGCGGCCCAGGCGCTCCTGGCCGGCAACCCGCGGCCGACCCGCGTCGAGGTCGAGGAGGGACTGGCCGGCAATCTGTGCCGGTGTGCCGGCTACGAGCAGATCATCGACGCCGTCCTGGCGGCGGCGGCCGAGCAGGCCGGGGAGACGGGTCCGTGAGCGAGCCGCTCGTCGGGACGTCGCCGGCCCGTGTCGGCGGGCTCGACCGGGTCACGGGTCGACAGGCGTACGTTGCCGATGTCCGCCTGGACGGCGTCCTGCACGCGAAGCTTGTGAGCCTGGACTGCGCCCGGGCCCGGATCGTCGCCGTGGACACCAGTGCCGCCTTGCGGGTCCCCGGCGTCCGCCTGGCGATCAGTGCCGCGGACCTGCCGCAGCCGGTCGCGCGCTTCGGCCCGCAGTTCCAGGATCGCCCGGTCCTCGCCGTCGGAGAGACCCATTACCACGGTGAGCCGGTCGCGGCCATCGCTGCCGAGACCCTCGACGCCGCCGAGGAGGCGGCCGCCCTCGTGCGGGTCGACTTCGAGGAGCTGCCCGCCGTCTTCACGATCGCCGGCGCCCTGGACCCGGGTGCGCCGCTCGTGCAGGATCCGTCCCTCCGGCCGGGCGATCCGCTGGCGATGACGAACGTCCTCCGCCGACACGAATACGGCTGGGGGGACGTGGACGCGGTGGCCACCGATGTCGTGGTCGAGGGGACCTATGCCTTCCCGATGGTCACCCAGTTCGCGATCGAGCCGCACGGATTCGTGGCCGCACCCGACGGGGGCGGCATCGCCGTGTGGAGCTCCATCCAGCACCCGAACTGGCTCCAGCGGGTGATCGCGGGCATCCTGCACCTGCCGCTCGCCAAGGTCCGCGTGTTCGCGCCGGACCCAGGAGGCGGGTTCGGTGGCAAGCAGCACGCCAAGTACGAGCCGCTGGTCGCGTTGATGGCGCTGCAGGCGGGCCGGCCGGTCCGCCTCGTGTTGACCCTGGAGGAGACCTTCCAGGCAGTCCGACGCGGCGCTTCGGAGATCCGGGTCCGATCCGGTTTCCGGTCAGACGGGGAGATCGTCTTCCGCGATGTCGACGCGAACTACCTCATCGGCGCGTACGCGGACATCGCCGACCGGACGGTGGCCAAGGGCAGCTACACGTCCGCCGGGCCGTACCGCGTGCCGGCCGCCCGGATCGTGGCCCGGAGCGTCCTGTCGCACACCACGCCATCGACGGCGTTCCGCGGCTTCGGCAATCCGCAACAGATCTGGGCGGTCGAGTCGAACATGGACGAGGCCGCCCGCGTCCTCGGGATCGACCCCGTCGAGCTCCGACTCCGCAACCTCGCCAGTCCCGGCGAGGCGTTCATCCCGGGCGACACCCCGGCCGACGGAGACTGGGCTGGGGTCGTCCGGCGCGCCGCCGAGATGATCGGGTGGGGGAGTCCGATCGCGCCCGGCCGGGGCCGGGGCCTCGCCGTCGGGTTGAAGTCCGGTCCGACGACCGGCCTGTCGTACTCCACGGTCCGCCTGCTCGCCGACGGCAGCGTCATCGTCAACGCCGGCACGTCCGACATGGGCCAGGGAGCCCGCACGATCTTCGCCCAGATCGCCGCCCAGGAGCTCGGCGCTCCGCTCGACTGGGTGACGGTCGTGATGGGCGATACCGCGGTCGTCCCGTACGACCAGCAGACGTCGGCCAGTCGATCGTCGGTGTTCATGGGGAACTCGGTGCTGCTGGCCTGCCGCGACGTCCAGGCCAAGATCCGTGCGATGGCCGCGAGGCTCGAAGCCGTCGAGACGTCCGCGGTCGTGGTCGACGGCGGTGAGGTCCGGATCGGGGAGCTGGTCCTGCCGATCCGCGACGTCCTGGTCCGGGGTCTTGGGCGGCTCGGCGGCGAGGTCATCGGGATCGGCGAGATGCGCAAGGAAGCCGTCCCGGAGCACCCGCTCGGGGGCACGGCCGCCTTCTACGAGTTCAACTGCACGGCCGTGGAGGTCGAGGTGGACCGGGCGACCGGCGACGTCACCGTGGCGCGGCACATCACGGTCTCCGACGTCGGGAAGGCCCTGAACCCGATCCAGGTCCGTGGCCAGGACGAAGGGGCCGCGATCATGGGCCTGGGGCACACCCTGATGGAGCAACTCATCCACGACGACACCGGCCGGATCCGCAACCTCGGGGCGATCGACTACCGGATCCCGACCAGCATGGACCTGCCGCTGGTGATGGAGAGCGACACGATCGAGAACGGGGACGGGCCGGGCCCCTACGGGTCCAAGGGCATGAGCGAGGGCGCCCTGCTGTGCGTCGCCCCGGCCGTGGCCGCCGCCGTCCGCGATGCGACCGGTGCCGTCATCCGCGACCTGCCCCTGAGCCCGGAGCGGGTCTGGCGTGCCCTACGTGACCTGGGGGCTCCGGTCGGTCCGTGAGCCACACCCTGGCGCTGGACGCTCCGCACGGGCTCAGCCTCGCCGATGCCAAGTCGCTCGTCGGCGGCAAGGCCGCCAACCTCGGCGTGATGGCCCGGGAGCTCGGCTTGCCGGTCCCGCCCGGCTTCGCGGTCACCACGGCGACCTGCCGGACCTTCCTGGAGACCGGCTGGCCGGCCGGACTCGACGACGAGATCCGGGAGCAGATGGCCGCCGTGGAGGCGGCCGTCGGTCGGCAGTTCGGCGGGGCGGATGACCCGCTCCTCGTGAGCGTCCGATCCGGAGCGCCGGTGTCCATGCCGGGGATGATGGACACGATCCTCAACCTGGGCCTCAACGACGCCACGACCGCCGGCCTGGCCCGGGCCGCCGGGGACGAGGCCTTCGCGCGAAGCTGCCGGGACCGGTTCGCCGCCAGCTTCCGCGACATCGTCGGCGTGACCGACATCCCGGAGGATCCATGGCGTCAGCTGCGCCTGGCCATCGAGGCCGTCTTCCGATCGTGGAACAGCGACCGGGCCCGAGCGTATCGCCGCAAGGAGGGGATCCCGGATGACCTCGGGACCGCCGTGACCGTCCAGGCGATGGTCTTCGGCAACCGCGGCGCCACCTCGGCCACCGGCGTCCTCTTCACGCGCGATCCCGCGAGCGGGGCCCCGGACCTGTATGGCGACATCATGTTCGACGCCCAGGGCGAGGATGTCGTGGCCGGCACCCACGAGACCGCACCGATCACCGCCCTTGACGAGCGGATGCCGGCCGTCGCCGCCGACCTGCGCGGCTACGCCACGCGGTTGGAACGCCACTACGCGGACCTGTGTGACATCGAGTTCACGATCGAGGATGGCCGGCTCTGGATGCTCCAGGTCCGGGTCGGCAAGCGGAGCCCCCAGGCGGCGCTGCGGATCGCGCTGGACATGGCCCAGGACGAGTCGTTCCCCGTCTCGCGAGCCGATGCCGTGGCGCGGGTGGCCCCACTGCTGGCCGACCCACCGACGACCGCGAACGTCCGCAGCAGTCTCGTCCTGCCGCTCGCGACCGGCCTGCCGGCCTCGCCGGGGACGGCGACCGGCGAGATCGTGACGCACCCCGAGGCAGTACAGGTCGCAGCGGCGGAAGGGCGGGCGACGATCCTCGTCCGGATGGATACGTCGCCGGACGACGTCCACGGGATGGCCCAAGCGGCCGGCATCCTGACGTCGCGCGGCGGGCTGGCGAGCCACGCGGCGGTCGTCGCCCGCGGCTGGGGGATCCCCGCGGTGGTGGGGGCCACCGGGATCGCTGTCCGCGCCGGCGAGGTCGTGGTCGGCGACCGGATCCTCCGGGACGGCGAGGTCATCACGATCGACGGCGGCACCGGCGAGGTCTTCGAGGGCGCCATCCCGGGAACCACGGAGGTCGTGCCGGAAGCCCGGACGCTGCTGGCCTGGGCGGAGGAGCTCGGCATCCCCGTCCCCGGACCCGCGTCGAGGACGACGGACGGCCAGGCGCCCCCACCGTCTGCTGACCCCACCGCGGCCGCCGAGGGCGCCGCCACCTCGGACGACTGCATCCGCGTCCTCGGGATCAAGGGCTTCGCGACGACGGAGGCCATCGCCGACGCGTGCCGCGGCACGCCGGAAGCCGTCACGGCCGCTGTCGAGCGCTGTACGGCGGAAGGACTCGTCGCCACCGCAGCCGGTGCCTATCGACTGACCGACGACGGCAGGGCCCGCGCCGCCGAACTGATGGCCGCCGACCGCGTGGCCTGGGGCGCCGACGCGGCGACCGCTGCGCTCGACGCCTTCCTCGACCTCGATCACCGGGTCAAGGACGTCGTCACCGCCTGGCAGATGCGCGACGAGCAGAGCGTCAACGACCACACTGACGCGGACTACGACGCCGGCGTCCTCGATCGACTCGCCGCGACCCACGCGGATGCCACGGCCTGGCTCGCGCCGCTCGAGGGCAAGGTCGCCCGATTTGCCGACTACGGCGCGCGCCTGGGATCAGCCCTCGACGCCGCCCGCGCCGGCGACGGCCGCCACGTCGCATCCCCCCGCGTCGACAGCTACCACGGCATCTGGTTCGAGCTCCACGAGGACCTCATCCAGCTCGCCGGACGCACCCGCGAGGAAGAGTCGGCCGCCGGCCGCGCTTGACTGACGATCCCCCAGGTCTCGGTCCCGGCCTGATCAGCGGCCCTTCGCGTAGCCCGTCGCGGTGAGCTTGTCCCAGAGCGAGCCGGCGTTGCCGTTCTGGATGTGATCCATCATGTAGCCCTGCCCGATATCGACCGGGCCGAACGCGTCGTCGAAGCGGACCCGCTCGATGGTCTCCGCACGGGTCCAGCCCTTGGCCACGGCATCGGCGACGGCCGCCTTCCAGGCGAGGAGCACCGCCCGCTGCCGGTCCACGTACGTGATCGGCTGCACGGGGCCGTGACCCGGCACCAGGCGGTCGACATCCAGCTGGCGGATCCGCTCCAGGGCCTCCAGCCATTGATCGACGTTCGAGGTCATCAACCACGTCTGGCACTCGCTGAAGATCGTGTCGCCGGTGAAGACGGCGCGCTCCTCCGGCACGTGCACGGCAAGCTGCCCCGGCGTGTGTCCCGGCGTGTGGAGCAGGTGGAACGTGTGGTCGCCGACCCGCAGCGTCAGGTCGCCGGTGAACACGATCGTGCCCTTGTTCGGGTCCTGGTAGTAGACCTCGCGGTCCGGGATGAGTGGCGCGGCCTCCGGATCGTCGGTCGGGATCGCCTCCAGGGCATAGGCGAACGGGTCGAGTTCGGCGTTCGGGTCCATGAAGTTGTCGTACAGGCCCTGGTGGTTGACGACCGGCACGCCCTTGAACCAGTAGTTGCCGAAGATGTGGTCGACGTGATGTTCCGTGTTGATGAGGTAGCGGATCGGACCGTGGCGCTCGGCCTCGGCGCGCATCGCGACGGCGCGCGTCGGGAGCTGCGGGGTATCGATGACGACGACACCGTCGGAGGTCGCCACGAAGCTCGGGTTGCAGCCGCGGAGCCTGGTCGTCGTCCAGATGTTCGGCGTGACGCGCTCGAGGTCGAGGGTCGCGGTCGCCATGGGGAAGCCTCCTGGGCTACTGGGTCGCGGTCAGACCGCCATCGATGGTGAGGATGTGCCCGGTCACGAACGAGGCGGCGTCGGAACACAGGAAGATCGCTGGGCCGACCAGGTCGCGCGTCTCGCCGACGCGAGCCAGCGGGATGCGGTTGACGATCCCAGCCTTGAAGGCCGGGTCACCCAGCAGGGTCGCCACCTGGGGCGTGTCGACGAATGTCGGCATGATCGCGTTGACGTGGATGCCGTACTTGGCCCACTCCGTGGCCCACTGGCGGGTGAGCGCGCTGATGGCGCCCTTCGCCGCGACGTACGCGGAGTAGCCCGCGTTGATGCCCAGGTTGGCCCGAACCGAGGAGAGGTTGAGGATCCGCCCGCCCGTCCCCTGGGCGATCATCCGACGGGCGACCGCCTGGCTCGGCACCAGCGTGCTGCGGACGTTGAGCTCCATGATCCAGTCCCAGTCGTCGCGCGGATACGCCTCGGCCGGATGGAGCGCGTCGCCCGCGCCACCGCCGACGGCGTTGATGAGGATGTCCACCTTGCCGAACGCGGCGGTCGTCTCCTGGACGATCCGCTCGGCGTCGGCCTCGTCGGTCACATCGGCGACGATCGCCAGGCCCCGCGAGCCGGCGGCGACGATCCGGTCCACGGCGGCATCCAGCGACTCGCGGGTCCGGCCGGCCACGACGACCCGGGCTCCCGCACCTGCGAGCGCCTCCGCCAGCGCCGACCCGATGGCACCCCCGCCGCCCGCCACGATCGCGACCCGACCCGACAGGCTGAAGATGTCCAGCTGGTTCATCGTGCTCCCTTCCCTGGGGCGCGGGCGGGCTCCGGACGCCGTCGACGCTGCGCTGATCGATTATCGAGAATAGCGGAACCAAGGGTCCCCGGTCAACGACGATGCCCGGTCGGTCGCGGTTCGATTCGAGAAGTCGGCGGATTTCGGCGACCGTCCAGTGATGCGCAGCGATCCCAGCCGCCATTGCCAGCGTCGTCTTGTCGCCAAGTGTTTTGTGAGGCCGAGCGTAGTTGTTGAACACGGAAGTGCATGGCGACCGCGCGGCTTGGGGAGCGCCCAGAGCGACATCAGCAGGGTCGCGTCCCCCTCGTAGACGGCTGCCATCGCCATCGACGTGTCCGACTGATCCAGGCGATCGGACGACTCGGTCCGCGCAGAGCCACGACTCCCATTGTCAAGCACCTCGGCGCGATGTAGCGTCGCGTGGTGAGCACCCGACGGATCGTAACGGTGACCCTCATCGTCGTCGCGGCGCTCTTCTTCGCATCGGGCCTGCGCCTGGTACCCAGAGAGCCCGATGACCCTACGACGGCGCGCAGCCAGCCGATCTGCGGGCCGTTGACCGATCAGGATGGAAACCCCGCCGGTGACGCGGGTCCATGCCCGTCCTTCGCGCCGCCCCCGCTGCAATTGGAGTGGGAGCCGTTCTGGGTTGCAGGCAGCCAATAGGTGGCGCCCGAGTCCGGCGGCGCCGCGATCGAGTCGTCTCACACGCTGACCCAACTACCCCGGCGCTTCGACGCACCGCTTAGGGCTGCGACGCGGCTGCCTTCGCCGCCTGCATCATCGCCAGCGACTTGTCCGGGCCCTTGAAGCCGATCAGGTACTCGAGCCGGATCGGGGCGAAGGCCTCGTAGAAGACGACGTCCTCGTCCGACAGCTGGCGGAACGCGTGGACCTGGTCCGACGCGATCACCAGCAGCGAGCCCGGGCCGACCTCGGCCTCCTCGCTCCCGACCTTCGCCCACAGCCGGCCTTGTTCCACGAGCATGATCTGCTCGGCCGGATGGCTGTGCTCCGGGATGACGACGCCGCCCCGGTAGACGATCCGCGTGAGCATCGCCTTCTCGCCCGAGACGGCCTGCCGAAAGACGCCGGGTACGTACTCGACGGTCGGGAATTCATCCCAGGTGGTGATCTGTCCCATCCGGACCTCCATGTTCCGATGTCATCGGCTGTCGCCCGCGAGGGCGTCGAGGCCCCGCAGGATCTTCTCCGGCGTGACCGGCAGGTCGTCGATCCGGACGCCGGTGGCGTGGTAGATCGCGTTGACGATGGCCGGGATCGGGGAGTTCGCGGTCATCTCGCCGATGCCCTTGACGCCGTACGGCCCGTTCGCGGACGGCATCTCCAGGACGACGGACTCGATCTCGGGCAGCTCGTGGATGCCGGGCATCAGGTACTCGCTGAAGTCCCTGGGGCTGTGGTCCGGCGCCGGGTAGTAGGGGGCCGTCGTTTCGTACAGCGCGTGCGACATGCCCATCCAGGCGCCGCCGGCGATCTGTCCCTGGACCAGCGCCGGATTGACCTGCCGCCCGACATCGTAGGCACTCCGGATGCTCAGCACCGTCACCTGGCCGGTCTCCGTGTCGACCTCGACTTCCGCGACGGTACAGGCGTGCGCCTCCGTCGAGTCCGGATCCATCGCACCGGTCTCCGGGTCCACCACGCTCTTGGGCTTCATGAAGACGCCGCGCCCGGCGATCGTCTTGCCGTGCTTGAACTGGGCGAGCGCGGCGATGTCGGCGACCTTCACGGATCGCGCCGGAACGCCCGTGACCATCAAGTTCCCGTGTCCATCGATCTCGAGCTCGTCGACCGACGCCTCCAGTTCCTCCGCGGCCACCTCCAGCAGCGCCTGGCGGGCTTCCCTGGCGGCCATGATCACTGCGTTCCCGATCCGGTGGGTGGCGCGACTGGCGAACGTGCCCATGTCGTGCGGGCCGGAATCGGTGTCGCCGATGTTCACCACGATCTCGTCGTAGTCGACCCCCAGCGTCTCCGCCGCGATCTGTCCGATGACCGTCTTCAGCCCCTGCCCCAGGTCCGCCGCGGAGAGCGACACGACGAACGAGCCGCTGGTGGTGGCGTGGATGAGGGCCTGTGACGGGTCGCCGCCCAGGTTCATGCCGGTCGGGTAGTTGACGGCGGCGATCCCGGTCCCGCGCAGCCTGGCCATCGTCAGCGGCCCCCGTCCCGCGGCGCCGAGGTCATCGCGCGCTGCTCGTCGGTCAGCTCGTGCCCCACCAGGGAAGCGGCGGCCTGCATCGTCTCGATCAGCGTCGCGTCCTCCGCCAGCTTCCGATGGGGCTTCAGGTCGCCATCGTGGTAGGCGTTGAGGAAGCGGATCGACCAGGGATCCATGCCCACCGTCTCGGCGATGCGGTCCATCTGGACCTCCAGGGCGAAGGAGGCCATCGTCACGCCGAACCCCCGCATCGCGCTGCTGGGCTGCCGGTTCGTGTAGACGCAGTAGGCGTCGATGCTGACGTTGGGGATCGCGTAGGGGCCGGCGGCGTTGGCGGCGTGCTTGGTGATCGCGTACGGAGTCTGGCGGCTGTAGGCCCCGCAGTCCGCGTAGCTCGTGACCTGCCGCGCGATGATCCGGCCGTCGCTGCTGACGCCGTCCTTGAGGTAGATGCGCCAGGCGCTTCGCGTCGACGAGACCTGCATCTCCTCGGAGCGGCTGTACACGTAGCGCACCGGCCGACCGGTCTTCATCGCCGCCAGCGTGGCGATCGGTTCGACGATCACGTCGACCTTACCGCCGAACCCGCCGCCGACCGTGCCGCCGACGAAGTGGAGCATCTTGCCCGGGATCTCCAGGATGACCGAGGTGTTGTCCAGGCTGAAGTAGAGCGCCTGGGTGTTGGTGTAGACGGTGAACCGGCCGTTGGGCTCCGGGACGGCGATGCAGCCGGTGGTCTCGACCGGGGCGTGCTCGATCGGGCTGCTGTCGTAGACCGCTTCCACGATGTGGTCCGCTCGCGCGAAGGCCGCCTCCACGTCGCCAAGGCGGACCCGCCGGCACGGATGGCCCTCGTACATGAACGTGTTGTTGCCCCAGTGGGTCACGATCGGCGCGCCGGGCTTGAGGGCCTCCTCCACGTCGAAGACCGCCGGCAGCTCCTCCAGGTCCAGGCGGACCTTCGCGACGGCCTCCACGGCGGCCGCCTCCGTCTCGGCGACGATCGCGACGATCGCCTCGCCCTTGAACCGGACGCGATCCACGGCCAGGACGAATTCTTCCTCGGGTTCCACGCCGATGAGCCCGAGGATCGTGTACCGGTTGTGCGGGACGTCGTCGGCGGTCAGGGCGCGCACGAAGCCCGGGACGCGCTCCGCCTCGGACAGGTCGATGCCCTTGATCCGGGCGTGGTGGAGCGGGCTTCTGACCATCTTGAGGTGGAGCATCCCCGGGAACGAATGGTCCGCCGTGTAGCGGGTCCGGCCGGTGACATGGCCCTCGCCGTCGCTGCGGAGGACGGACCGACCGACGGTCTGGAGCTTCGAGCTCACGATTCCGGCGCTCCATCCGCGCCGCCCGGGGTCGCCGCCGCGGCCTGGATGGCCGCGACGATCGGCTGGTAGCCCGTGCATCGGCAGATGTTGCCGGCCAGCGCCGCCTCGATCTGGTCATCGCTCGGGGCGGGCTGATGGTCCAGCAGGGCCCTGGTGATCGTGACCATGCCCGGCGTGCAGTAGCCGCACTGGAACGCACGCTGGTCGATGAAGGCCTGCTGGATCGGGTGGAGGCCCTCGGCCGGCGTGAGGGTCTCGAGGGTCTCGACCCGCCGGCCGGCGATGTCCTCCACGGGGAGCAGGCAGGACAGCATCGGCACGCCGTCCACGAGCACCGTGCAGCTGCCGCAGCCGCCCTGCCGGCAGCCTTCCTTGGTGGCCGTGTGGCCGAGCTGGTCGCGCAGGACCGATTGCAGCGTCGTCATCGGCCGGACCATGACCTCGACCTCGCGGTCGCCCAGTTCGAAGGCGACGATCGTCGATCCCACGCTACCCGCCCGATCCTTCCGGCTTCGGTACGAGGCGCTCCAGCGCGCGACCGACGAACACCCCGGTCATCCGTCGCCGATACCAGTCGGTAGCGATCGCGTCCGTGAACGGTTCGCATTCGGCCGCTGCTGCCGCGGTCGCGGCGGCGATGGCGTCCGGTTCCAGGCCCGTCCCCACCAGGAGTCGTTCCGCCTGCCTGGCCCGGATGGGATGCGGCCCGACGGCCCCCAGCGCGATCCGCGCGTCGGCGACCCGCCCGCCGTCCCATTCGAGGCGGACGGCGACCGTCACCACGGCCGGTGTGTTGGCGTGCTTCCGGCCGAACTTGATAGAGGCCGCGGCTGCGCTGGAACGGGGCACCTCCAGTTCCACGAGCAGCTCGTCGGGCGCGAGCTGGTTGGTCAGGAAGCCGGTGTAGAAGTCCGCGACGGGGAGGACGCGCTCGCCGCGCCGGCTGGCCAGGGTCACGGTCGCATCGAGCGCGAGCAGGGCGACCGCGATGTCCCCGCCCGGCGGCGGCGTGAACAGGTTCCCGCCCACGGTGGCCATGTTCCGGATGGACCAGCTGGCCGTGTTTCGGGCAGCCTCGCGGAGCAACGGGACCTCCTCCTGGGCCAGGAGTCGCGTGAGCGTCGTCGTGGCCCCGATCCGCAGCGTGTCGTCGTCGACCCGGAGCTCGCTCAAGCCCGCGTGTCGCAGGCCCATCACGACCTCGGGGAGCGACAGGCCGTCATTCACCAGCGGCATGGCAACGGTGCCGCCGGCCATGACGAGCAACGAAGGGCCGTGGGCCTCCAGGAGGTCCAGTGCCTCCGGCACGGAACGGGGCAGGAAGTAGCTACTGACCGTCATGCCGGGATCTCCGTGGTCGGCGGGTCGACCTTGCTCGGCGGCTCGGCCTGCAGCCGCGCTTCCAGGTTGCCCAGGCCCTGGCCGATGAGCGTTCCGGCCAGCCCTTCCACGAACCGGTTGTCCAGCCTTGCCAGCGGCCCACCGATCACGGCCTGCCCTTCGTAGTCCACCGTCGTCCGGTTCGCGCCCGCCTCGGCCAGCCGGAATGACGCCCGGCCGGTGATGGATCCCGCCGCCCCCGTCACGTCGCCCTCGAACGCGCCGTAGGCCGGCGGGTCCGTCTCGAGCAGGCGGACGACGGTCCGGTAGGTCCCGACGATGCCCGGCAGCCGCAGGGAGATCTGCCCGACGTACTCTGTCTCGCTCCGCCGCTCGATCTCGCGGCAGCCGGGGATGACGCTGAGCAGCGTGTTCGGGTCCAGGATCGCCGCGAAGACGGCGTCGCGCGGGGCGTGCAGAGTCCGGCTGCCGTGGAGGTTCATCGGCGGCGGCTGGCGGGCCGCGCTCCGATCCCGTCACGACGGCCCGGTCCGGCTCGCCGCGATGGATCCTTGGTCATGCGCACCGGACCACGATATCGTAGAGCCGGCCTCCGCCGGAGGCCCCCACGGGATGGCCCGCGACCCGTATCGAGGCATGAGACTTGATCGAACGGCACATCACGTTCAACGTGCACCCGGACAGGACGGGCGCGTTCGAGCGTTTCTTCGCGGACGAGTACCGTCCGCCCGCGACGCAGTTCCCGGGCTACGTCAACCTCGAACTCCTTCGAGAGCTGGACAGCCCGACCCGGTACCAGATGGTCTTCCGCTGGGAGGACCCGGACAGCGCCGCGGGCTGGCGGACGTCTTCGGTCCACGAGGCGCTGCAACCCGCGCTGACCGCCCTCTTCTCGGACAACGAGATCACGGGCTACGAGGTGATCGGCTGATCCTTCGCGCCGCTCGTCAGTCCCCGACGGGCGTGATCGACACGCCCTCCGTGGCAACAGTGCCGATCGACGTGTCCAGCCCGAAGATCGCCGGATATGTGCCGTCCAGCGCAAGCTGGTCGCTGATCGACTCGACCGCACCGAGCATTGCCCATCGCCCATCGATCGGGGCCATCCGCATCAGGCGGAGCCCGTTGACGTCGGCGGCCCCGTCCTCGTACGCGGTCGTGACTTCTCCCGTCGCAAGGGAGACCCGCAGGATCCGATAGCTGGTGGCGGCGTAGTCATCGATCAGCACGTGCTGATCGTCGAGCGCCACGGCCACGTGCGGGTTGAGGAGACCGTCGAGTGGCACGTCGACCTCCTTGCCATCGATGAGATCCCAGGCCCGCCATGGCAGGCCGCCTTCCACTCGTCCGAACACGTAGCGGTCAGTCACGAGGAGCGCCGGAAACGACTCAGGCAGCCGATGTGAGATCGCCGAAGCCGTATCGATGATGTCGACGAAGCATCCCTCGAGATCGCACAGACTGGACATGAGGGTGTTGCCGGTCGGCGACCAGACGAGGTAGTTGCGCACGTACCCGACCTTGACCGAACCGGGCGGCACGACGTTCGTCAACGACCCGGTTGCCGTATCGATCATCATCACCCCGCGGTCCTTGCCATCCCTGCCGGCATGGACGAAGAGGCGCGTGCCGCTGCGATCGATCCGGGCGGCGCCGGTGTCGATATCGACCTCGACCGCCCACTCCCGACTGAGGCCGGCGGCGTCGACGATCCCGGCGGTGGTGCGCCCATCGAGATCGCTGGTGAATGCCGTGTTGTCCCACGCGGCGTTGGCGTGACCGTGACCAAGGGAGAGCTTCGTGAGCGTCGTGTTGCCGGATCCGACGATCCAGTCGTCCGTCGCAGGGTCCTGCGCTGTCCAGGCCTTGGAGGCAAAGGCGTCGGCGAACTCCACGGACATTGAATCAGATCCTCCGGCCGAGGGTGTCTCTGGGACGGTCGACCCATCGGACGATGACGCTGCCGAAGGACTAGCAATTCCTTGGCCTGGAGATGTGGCGCCTCCGCGAGTCGGGGCATGTGCCTCGGACCAGAAGATCGCCAACACCGCCGCCATGACGGCTATCCCAATGAGGCTCGTCGGAAGGCGCCCGAGCGTACCTCCACTGGTAGTCGGAGAAGGGCGCTTGTTCATGTCACGCTCCCGCAGATGAGGGCCTTAGCACAGCGAATCCCAAGTCACACGCTGGGAGCCTGAGGTGCTCGGGGCCACCCGCGGTGACCCAGCGAACATGAGCCTGAAATCCCACGTTCCGGGAGACGTGTAAGCAACGAGCCTCGACCAGCTTCCGTTGAGGATCGTCCAAGTAGAGATACCGGTCCAAGTTGATCCCGAGGCCGGCTTTCGCTGCAAGGTCGCGGTCCGAGTCAACACATTGCCGGAGAACAGGCCCCACGAGGCGTGGGTCGACAACTTCAGGGTCCCATCCAGAATCACGGTTTCGCCGAGACATGCTCTGGTCTCAGATGGGGCGCCGTGCACTGCCACGGACGTCAGCAGGCCGCCCGTGAGCCCGCCGAGTTCGTCGATGCAGTTCGCGTAGTCCCCAGCGTAGCTCTCAACGTCGTATTCGCGCTGAAGTTCGATGACATCGCACTCCTGCAAGAACTTCGTGTTCCAACCCGCGGATGCGTTCCGCGGCGTCGCCAAGCGCATGACAGACCAGGATTCACTCTCAGTCGAATGCGCGTCAGTGCCCCCGTTGTCGGCAGACCTCGAGAGACCCGCAACGTGGCCGAGCTCATGAATCGCCACTCGCTGCACGTCAAGGCAACCAGATGCAGTTCCGGTCTCCTGGCACCACTTCTCATTGTCGGCGTAGATGGTCTGAGCCCAATGCCCGCTGCCGTCATAGAGGGTGCAGGCATACCAAGGGATGGTACTCACGCATGCGGAGTCAGCTCGTAGCTGGAACTTGACGAGATTGGCTGATCCGCTCGCGTAGTCATAATCCGGCGACTTGCTGTTGTTGATGCTGCCTTTGAAGTTATCCTCCGCCGCCGGCTCAAATGCGTCGCGAAGCCAGGCACGCGCGGCGGACGTAGCCCCTGTTCCCCACGCGAAAGTCTCCACGGTGTTCGGAGGGTAGTGGTCGACACCAAGTGTCGGCGTAACGGCCGACACTGCCTCCGTTGCTGCCGCTAGTAGCACGAAGCTCAACGCGATTGGCCGAAGGACGGGACCATGTCTCATCGCAGGCAGCCTTTGTTCCAGCTCGGCTGTCGTCCTGGGTGTTGGGGGACCGCGTCATGTGCCCCTCAAGGACGGGTACAACCTACTCGCGTGCCGTTGTTTCTCGTCGCATAGAGCTGCGGTGACTAGGAAGGCCCAGCACGGCACGCGCGCCGACGCCGCTCGGTAGGCTTGCGAGATGCAGTCACGCGCCTGGATCGAGGTCGATGCGGCGGCGCTCGCCCAGAACGCCGGTGTCTTCCGCCGGGCGCTCCGATCGACGACCCGGCTGGGCATCCTGGTCAAGGCGAACGGCTACGGGCACGGGATGGTGGTTGCGGCTCGGGCGGCCGTCGCCGGCGGGGCGGACCAGCTCATGGTCGTCTCGATCGAGGAGGCCCTCGCCCTTCGGGCGGCCGGGCTGACTGCGCCGATCCTGATCGTCTACCCCATCGATCCCGCCGGCGTCGACGACGCGGTCCGGGCGGGGTTCGAGGTCAGCGTGTCCGGGGTCGATGGGGCGCGCGGCCTGCTGGAGCGATGGGCCGGAAGTCGGGCGCGGGCGGACGGTGGCGTGCTGTGCCTCCACGTCGAGGTCGACAGCGGGATGGGCCGCGGCGGCGTCCGGCCCGCCGATCTCCCAGGCGTGGCGGCGAGGATCGATGCCGCAGGTTCGACGGAGATCGTCGGGATGTGGTCGCACCTCGCCGACGGCAGCGATCCGGTGCGCTCAGGGGAGCAGGTGCGCGCGTACGAGGCGGCGCTGGCCTCGCTCGTCTCGGGCGGGCGGGCGCTCCCGCCGCGGCACCTGGCGGCGACCGAAGGGATCTTCTGCGGGACCGCGCCCGGGTACGAGATGGTCCGGATCGGTCTCGGGTTCTACGGTGAGCTGGGCGTGGACGTCCAGCCGGCGCCGGCACTGGCCGCCCTCGCCGCGGAGCTGCGGCCAGCGATGACCGTGGCGGCTCGCCCGGCCCGCCTGGAGTGGCTGCCGGCCGGGGCGTCGGTCGGCTACGGCGGGGAGTGGACGGCGGAGCGCCCGTCACTGATCGCCACGCTGCCGATCGGGTACGCCGACGGGTACACCCGCCACTACTGGCCAGGCGCGAGCGCGCTGGTGCGCGGTCGGCGCGTGCCGCTCGTCGGTCGCGTGTCGATGGACTCGGTCTGCGTGGACGCCACCGACGCGGCTGCTGCGGGCGAGGGCGAGCTTCGGATGGACGAGTCGTTCGTGCTGCTGGGCGGGCAGGGCGATGCGCGGATCACGCCGGTCGAGCTCGCCCGGCTGCGCGGCAGCATCCCGAACGAGGTCTTCTGCGCGTTCGGGCCCCGGCTGGAGCGCCGGGTGGTGGGCGGAGCGGAGGAGCGCGACGGCCGGCCTGGGTGAGCCCGACCGATCAGGGTCAGCGGCCGGACACGCCGCCCCCGGACACGCCGCCCCCGGACACGCCGCCCCCGGACACGCCGCCGCCGGACACGCCGCCGCCGGACACGCCGCCGCCGGACACGCCGCCGCCGGGCGGCTCTAGTGACGAAGCACGGCCGACGAGCGACCGCTGAGTGGCGGATCCAGCGATCGGTGGCGCCGTGATCCGCGCTCGGTCGTCGTTCCGATCGCTGGGTGGTGGATCCGACGATCGGCGGGATTCGGCCGGATCGGCCGCGGGCTTCCTTCGTCAGTTGCGTCGCGTGGCGGTGGTTCCACGCGTGGAACGCGCTCCGGGCGCTCCGGGCGGGGCGCTCCGGTGAGGAACGCGCTCCGGGCGCTCCGGGCGGGGCGCTCCGGGCGGGGCGGGGCGGGCCGGGGCCGGGCGGGGCGGGGCGGGGCGGGGCGCGGTGCGGTGCGGACCGTGCTGCACCGCGGGGCACGCCCCGAAGCCACTGGATGACAACCGCCGCCGGTCCCGCGTAGGATAGTAAACGCTTACTTGTCCCCCCCGACCGGACCGACGGAGCCTGCCATGGCGTTGAACCTCGACGGCCTGATCCCCGCCACCGTGTTGCCGATGGACGCGGACGGACGGATCGACGAACCGGCCCTTCGGTCGTACACCGGCTGGGTCGTGGCGCAGGGCCCGGTCGCCTTGGCGGTCAACGTGGACACGGGTGAGGGGCCGCACCTCACCCACGACGAGAAGGTCAGGGTCCTCAACGTCGTCCGCGAGGTCACGGACCTGCCGATCGTCGCCGGCCTGGCCGGTCCCTCGACCGAGGCCGCGGTCAAGCAGGCCCGCGACTTCAAGGCCGCCGGCGCCGATGCGCTCCTGTGTTTCCCGATCCCGGCCTACCTGAGCCAGCCGCTGGATCCCCGCGTCCCGGTCGCGTATCACACGGCCATCGCCGGCGTCGGGCTGCCGCTCATCCTGTTCCAGCTCCAGCCCGCGCTGGCCGGCGTGAACTTCGACACGGACACGCTCCAGGCGATGGCTTCCGTGGAGGGCGTGGTGGCCATCAAGGAGGCGTCGTTCGACGCCCGCCGCTTCGTCGACACGGCGCGCCTGCTGGAGCAGCTGCCGCGCAAGATCACGCTCCTGACCGGCAACGACAACTTCATCCTGGAGTCGTTCCTGCTCGGCGCGACCGGTGCGCTCATCGGGTTCGGGGCGGTCATGACCCGCGAGCAGGTGGACATGATCGCGGCCTGGCAGCGCGGCGACACGGAGACGGCGATGGCCCTCGGCCGGCGCGTCCAGCGCCTCGCGGACGTCGTCTTCGCGGCGCCGGTCGGCGACTACCGGATCCGGCTCAAGGAGTGCCTGCGGATCCTGGGAGTGCTCGACTCGGCGCACGTGCGCCGCCCGTTGCTGCCGATCAGCGACGACGAGCGGGCGTTCCTCGCCAGCGTCCTCGTCGAAGTCGGCCTCCTGGAGGACGACGCGGCGGCGTCCGCGGCGGCGGCGTCCGTGCCGGCCGCGCCCGCACCCGCGGGTGCTCGATGAGCACCGAACCCGCCGATGTCCTGATCGTCGGTGGCGGGGCCACGGGCGGGGTCGTCGCCCGGCGACTTGCCGAAGCCGGGTTCTCCGTCGTGTGCCTGGAGCAGGGCGACTGGCACGACAAGGCGGAGTACCGCGGCAACCAGCTCGACTGGGAACTCACGATGCGCAAGCAGTGGGCGACGAGTCCGAATGTCCGCGGCCTGCCCGAGGACTACCCGATCGACGAGGTCGATTCCGACCTGTCGCCGCTGATGTACTCGGCCGTCGGCGGCTCGATGATCCTGTACGCCGGAGCCTGGCCGCGGATGTTGCCGTCGGACTTCCGGGTGCGGTCGCTGGACGGCATCGCGGACGACTGGCCGCTGACCTACGACGAGCTGCTGCCGTACTACGAGCGGAGCGATCGCCACTTCGGCGTTTCCGGCATGGGCGGTGACCCGGCCTATCCACCCGGTGGCGAGGATCCGCCGCTGCCGCCGCTGCCGATCGGCAAGGGCGGGATCAAGGTCGCCCGTGCCCACGACCGGCTGGGCTGGCACTGGTGGCCGGAACCGAACGCGATCCTGTCCGCGCCGTACGACGGCCGCCGCCCGTGCGTCCAGCGCGGGACCTGCCAGCAGGGCTGCAACGAAGGCGCCAAGGCGTCCACGGATCTGACCCACTGGCCCAAGGCGATCGCTGCCGGTGCCCGGCTCATCACCGGCGCCCGCGTGCGCCGCCTGGAGACGAACGCGGCGGGCCTGACGACGGGTGCCACCTGGCTGGACCGCGACGGCGGCGAGCACTTCGAGCCAGCGAAGGTCGTGGTCCTCGCGGCGAACGCGATCGGCACGCCGCGGCTGCTGCTGCTGTCTGCGTCGTCCGCCCATCCCGACGGCCTGGCCAACTCGTCCGGCCTCGTCGGCAAGCGGCTGATGATGCATCCGTTCGCCAACGTCGGCGGCCTGTTCGACGAGGACCTCGAGAGCTGGCAGGGCCAGTTCGGCTGCTCCATCGAATCGTTCGAGTTCTACGAGACCGACGAGAAGCGCGGCTTCGTCCGCGGCGCGAAGTGGGGGATGGCCCCGACCTTCGGCCCGATCAACGCCGCCCTGCCGAGCCGGGCCGGGACCCAGGACTGGGGACCCGACCACCATCTCCACGTCAAGTCCCACTTGGGCCACGGCGCGAACTGGGGCCTGTTCGGCGAGGACCTGCCGGACGAGGCCAACGTCGTGACGCTGTCGCCGACCCTCACCGATTCGTCAGGGATCCCCGCTCCGGAGATCCACTACAAGGTCTCGGAGAACTCGCGCCGGCTGCTCGACTTCCACATCCAGATGGCCACCGAGTCGCTGCAGGAAGCCGGCGCGCACACGGTCGAGGTCGACCGGCTCATGCGCTACTCCGGCTGGCATCTGCTGGGCACAGCCCGGATGGGCGACGACCCGTCGACCTCCGTCCTGGATCGCTGGAACCGGACCCACGATGTCCCGAACCTGTACGTCGTGGACGGCAGCTGCTTCGTGACCTCGGCCGGCGTGAACCCGACCTCGTCCATCGTGGCGCTGGCCTTGCGGGCCGCCGACCACATGGTGGAGACGCGCTTCGAGCAGCAGGTGCCGCTGTGAGCGCCGGCGTCCGCACGCTGGATGCGGCGCAGCTGGCCACCTTCGCCGGGGTCGCCGACCACCTCATCCCGGCCGCGCACGGGATGCCATCGGCTGGTGACGTCGTGGACGACGCCCGACTGGTGTTCGTGCTCGGCGCGAGGCCTGACCTCGCCGACGCGCTTCGCGCGGCACTCGCGCCGGACCTCGGCGACGACCCGGCGACACGCATCGCCGCCCTGGAGCGCGAGGCCCCCGACCAGCACGCCGCGCTCCTCCAGGCCGTCGTGTTCGGCTACTACACCGATGCGGACGTCCGCGAGCGGCTGGGCTATCCCGGACAGGAGGCCAAGCAGGTCTACTCATGGAAGGTCCCCGAGTACGTCGACGAAGGGCTCATCGACAACGTCCAGGCCCGCGGTCCGGTCTGGCGCGACCCGACGACCGGCCGGCGCGCCGAGTCCGCCGACCCGGCACCCGCCCCGAACACCCCGACCGAAGCCACATGACCGACCCCTACGCCCGGAGGACCTGACCATGGCAGCGATCGCCACGAAGACCTGGCTCGACACGTTCCTCGCCGACTGGCGCCCCGGCACCGGTGCGCCCATCGAGGATCGCGAGCCCGCGACCGGCCTGCACCTCCTGACCATCCCGGGCTCCACCCCTGAGGACGTGGCTCGTGCCGCGGCGGCCGCCAAAGCCGCCCAGCCGGCCTGGGCCGCGACGAGCTACCAGGAGCGGGCGTTGATCCTGCGTCGTGCGGCGGAGATCTATGAGGCGCATCGCGACGAGTTCGGGACCTGGACGCAGCGCGAGACCGGCGCCTCCCACAGCAAGATGCACCACGAGTCGAACTTCGCCTACCAGGAGATCCTCAACGCAGCGACGATGCCGTCGCAGCCGTACGGCTCGCTCATGCCGTCGGCCGTCAAGGGGCGCCTGTCGATGGTCCGCCGCGTCCCGGTCGGCGTCGTCGGGGCGATCACGCCGTGGAACTCGCCGTCCGTGCTCGGCATGCGCGTCGTGGCGCCGGCCCTGGCTCTCGGCAACGCCGTCGTCCTCAAGCCGGACCCGCAGACGCCCGTCGTCGGGGGAGCGATGTTCGCCGCCGTCTTCGCCGAGGCGGGGCTGCCCGAGGGCCTCCTCCAGGTGGTGGTCGGTGGCGCCGATGTCGGCGAGGCGATCGTGACCGACCCGAACATCCGGGTCGTGTCGTTCACCGGGTCGACGGCCGTGGGCCGGCGCGTCGGCCAACTCGGCGGCGGCCTGTTGAAGCGGGTGTCGCTGGAACTGGGCGGCAACAACGCCTTCATCGTGCTCGACGACGCCGACCTGGATGCTGCCGCGGCCGCCGGTGCGTTCGCCGCGTTCCAGTTCCAGGGCCAGGTCTGCTTCGCTGCCGGGCGGCACGTCGTCCACCGCAGCGTCGCCGACGCGTACGTCAAGGCGCTGACGGAGAAGGCCAGGCGCCTGCGGACCGGTGACCCGTACCGCGAGGACGTGCAACTCGGGCCGATCGTCAACGAGAAGCAGCTCGCCCGGGTGGCCGACATCGTCCAGCGCTCCGTCGCCGGTGGAGCCACGATCGTCGAAGGCGGCACGGCCGAGGGGCTGTTCTACCGGCCGACCGTCCTGACGGGCGTCACGACCGACTCGCCGGCCTGGACCGACGAGATCTTCGGGCCCGTGGCCCCGGTCGTCACGTTCGACACGGACGACGAGGCGATCGAGCTGGCGAATTCGAGCGCGTACGGGTTGGTGGCGTCCATCTACACGCGCTCCCTGGGCCGCGGCCTCGCCATCGCGGACCGGATGCGGACCGGGATGGTGCACGTCAACGACGGGACGCTCAACGACGAGGCGATCATCCCATTCGGGGGCATGGGGGACTCCGGCAACGGCAGCCGCTACGGCGGCGAAGCGACGCTCGACACGTTCACCGAGTGGCAGTGGGTCACGGTGCGCGGCGAGCCGCCGACCTTCCCGTTCTGAGCGGGGACCGGATGGCATCCATCACCGACGTCGCCCGGCTGGCCGGCGTCTCCACGGCCACCGTCTCGCGGGTCGTCTCGGCTGCACCGTACGCGGTCAGCGCGGCCACCCGCGAGCGCGTCCTGGACGCGGCGCGGACGCTCGACTACGTCCCCAACGCGCTGGCCCGCGGCCTGCACAAGAGCCACGTCCCGGTGGTCGGGGTCATCGTGCACGACATCACGGACCCGTACTTCGCCGAGGTCGTGCGCGGCGTCGAGGACGCCGCGTCGGTCGGCGGTTTCCTGGTCATCACCTGCAGCTCGGACCGGATCGCCGCGCGCGAGCACTCGTATGTCCGCCTGCTGCGCTCCATGCGCGCGTCGTCGGTCATCTTCGCCGGCAGCGGCCTGGCCGACCCGGCCCTCAACGTGGAGGTCGGCAAGCACGTCGCCGCTATGCGGGCCTACGGCGCCGCCGTCGTGCACCTGTCACCGCACGCCGACGGCGAGGCGGACATCGGCGTCGACAACACCGCCGGGATCGCCCGGATGGTCGCCGCCCTGGCGGAGCTGGGCCACCGCGGGATCGCGTTCCTGGCCGGGCCCGCGTCGCTGTACGTGTCGCGCCGCCGGCTGGACGGGTACCGGCGCGGCCTGGCCGAGGCCAGCCTCCCATTCGATGAGCGGCTGGTCGTGAGCACCGGCTTCAACCGCGAGGGCGGCGCGCTCGGCGTCGATGCGCTGCTCGCCGGGGAGGCGCCGTTCACCGCCGTCCTGTGCGCCAACGACCTGCTCGCCCTCGGGGCCATGCAGCGCCTCGCGGACCTCGGCATCGACGTCCCGGGCGACGTGTCAGTCGCCGGGTTCGACGACATCCAGACGGCGGCGATGGCGACCCCCGGCCTGTCCACGGTGCGCCTGCCGCTGCACGAGATCGGGCGCCGCGCGTTCGGCTTCGCGGAGCGGCTGCTGGCGGGCGATCGGCCAGCGCGCGAGGTGCTCCCGACGGAGCTCGTCCTGCGTGGCTCGACGGCCGCGCCGCCGGCCCGGCCGGTCGCGGTCGGCGGCCGCGACGCGACGGTCGTCGCCTGATGGGGGCGTCGCTGGCGGGCAGGGTCGTGCTCGTCACCGGCAGCGGTCGCGGGATCGGCGCCGAGATCGCCGTCAAGGCCGCGGCTGAGGGGGCCACCGTCGCGGTCCACTACCAGCGTTCCGCGGATGGTGCTGCCGGCATCCTGGCGCGCGTGCGCGAGGCCGGGGCGGAAGGCGAGCGATTTGCGGCGGACGTCGGCGACGGCGCGCAGGCCGAGGCGCTGGTCGAGCAGGTCATCGCCCGCTTCGGGCGGATCGACGCGCTGGTCAACAACGCCGGGCTCACGCAGGTCGGCCCGTTCCTGGGCATGCAGCCGGCCCTCTGGGAGGCTGTGCTCCGGACCGACCTGACGGCCGCCTTCCACACCTGCCGCGCGGCCCTGCCGTCGATGGTCGAGCGCGGCAGCGGGACGATCGTCAACGTCGCGTCGCGGCTGGGCCAGGTCGGCGTCGCGGAGACCGCGGCGTACAGCGCCGCCAAGGCCGGGCTTCTGGGGCTGACGCGGGCACTAGCCGCCGAGTTCGGGCCGCTCGGGATCCGCGTGAACGCCGTCGCACCCGGCCTGACCATCACGGAGATGACGACCGACCTCGTCGACAGCGAAGAGGGCCGGAGGCGGCTGGGCGGGCTGCCCCTCGGCCGCTTCGGGCGCGCCGATGAAGTGGCCGACGCGGTCATCTTCCTGCTGTCCGACGCCTCGGGCCTGTTCCTGGGCCAGACCCTCAATCCCAACAGCGGGGGATACATGCCGTGACCAAGGTCATCGACGTCCGCGCGGCGGTCGGGCTGGTCCGCGACGGCACCACGATCGTGATCGGTGGTTCGGGGGCCGGGCACGCGCTGCCGCAGCGGTTCATCGACGAATTGGCCGCGGTCTACGCGGCCGAAGGCCGGCCGCGCGACCTGACGACGGTGCGCGTGGTGGGGATCGGTGACTTTGCCGACCGGGGGTTCTCGCAGCTGGGCCTGCCCGGGCTGATGCGGCGGACGATCGGCAGCAACATCGGCAACGAGCCGCGCCTCGGCGCGCTCGTGGAGGCCAACGAACTGGAGTCGTACTCGTTCCCGCAGGGCGTGCTCTCGCAGCTCATGCGCGAGATCGCCGCCGGGCGGCCGGGGCTCGTCACGCACGTGGGGCTCGGCACGTACGTCGATCCGCGCCAGACCGGGGGCAAGCAGAACGCGCGGACGACGGAGGACCTCGTGGAAGTGGTCGCGCTCCGCGGCCGTGAATGGCTGCTGTTCCACGCGTTCCCGATCGACGTCGCCGTCATCCGCGGCACGACCGCCGACGAGGACGGCAACCTGACGATGGAGGGGGAGGCCGTCCAGGGCGAGATGCTGGCGATGGCGATGGCCGCCCGGAACAGCGGCGGGATCGTGATCGCCCAGGTCCGCCAGCTGGCGCGCCGGGGGAGCCTGCCGTTGCGCGAGGTGAAGGTGCCGGCGGCGTTGATCGACCACGTCTACGTGGACCCGGACCAGTGGCAGACCTACATCACCCAGGACTCGCCGTATTACGCGGGACGCCTGCGCAAGCCCGTCACGCCGGAGGCCCCGCTCCCGCTGGACGTCCGCAAGATCATCGCCCGGCGGTCGCTCCTGGGATTCCCGCGCGGTGCCATCTGCAACCTCGGCTTCGGCATCAGTCAGCTCATCGGTCGCGTCGCCTGGGAGGAGGGGATCATCGACCAGCTCGTCCTCACCGTGGAGCAGGGGATCTTCGGTGGCGCCCCCGTGGCCGGCAACGAGGGCGGTGCCGGGTTCAACTACCAGGCCATGATCGACCAGCCGTACATGTTCGACTTCTACGACGGTGGCGGTCTCGATGTCGCGAGCCTGTCCTTCGCCGAAGTGGACGCCCTGGGCAACGTCAACGTGCACGCCTTCGAGGGTCGGGTCCGCGGTCCGGGAGGCTTCCCGAACATCAGCGCCCGGACCGGCACGATCAACTTCGTCGGCACGTTCACGGCTCAGGGCCTCGAGCTCGCGATCGACGGCGGGGTCCGGGTGGTCCACGAGGGCAGCCTTCAGAAGTTCGTGCCCATCGTGCGCGAGATCTCGTTCAGTGGGCACCTGGCGCGCGAACGTGGACAGGAGGTCCGCTACATCACCGACCGCGCCGTCTTCGCCCTGGCCGACGACGGCCTGGTCCTGATCGAGGTCGCCCCGGGCATCGACGTGGAGCGCGACGTCCTGGGCCAGATGGGCTTCCGGCCTCGTGTCGCCGAGGACCTGCGAACGATGGACGCGCGGATCTACGCGACCGGGCCGATGGGCCTGGCCGCGGACTTCGGGGCCGGCTCGTGAGCGGGGCCCTGATCGACCTCCAGCTGGGCCGCGTCGCCAGGCTGACGCTCGTCAACCCGCCGCTCAACCTCGTCACCCGCGAGCTGCTCCACGAACTCGATGCCGCGCTCGCGACGCTCGAGGCGGCGGTCCCCGGCGATGTCCGGGCGGTCGTGGTGACCGGCAGCGGAGACCGTGCCTTCTCCGCCGGCTCGCACGTCGGGGAGTTCGAGGCCCAGCGGGGACCCGCCGGACGAGCGCGCCACGAGCTGGAATCGGGCGTCGCCACGCGCCTGGCGCGGCTGCCGATGCCGACCATCGCCGCGATCGAAGGCAATGCCCTGGGCGGCGGACTGGAACTGGGCCTGTGCTGCGACCTTCGGGTCGCATCGGAGCGTGCCCGGCTCGGCCTGCCGGAGGTGCGCCTCGCGGTGATCCCGGGAGCGGGGGGCACCCAGCGTCTGCCGCGTCTCGTGGGTGTGGCCAGGGCCAGGGAGCTGATCCTGACCGGCCGAGTCCTCACCGCGGCCGAGGCCGAGCGGATCGGGCTCGTGCACGAGGTGGTGCCGGCCGGCGAGGCGGTCGCGCGGGCGGGTGCCATCGGCGAGGAGATCGCGCAGCGCGGCCCGCTCGCCGTGCGCGAGGCCAAGCGCCTCATCGACCTCGCGGTCGAGACGGACATCGACACGGGCCTGGCGGCCGAACTCGACGCCACCGATCGTGTCTTCGCCAGCGAGGACATGCTCGAAGGCGCCGCGGCGTTCTTCGCCAAGCGTGACCCGGAGTATCGCGGCCGATGAGTCGCTGCCCCCCATTCGGAGGTTCGATCGTTCATGAGTGATGTCGGCCGGTTCGGGGTCTTCCTGCCCTCGTACGTCTGGGAGGGCGACGGCCCGGAGCGCGCCCGCGGGATCAAGACCTTCGCCCGTCAGGTGGAGGCGCTCGGATTCGATTCGCTGTTCATCACGGACCACCTGTTGGCGGCGAAGCGCTTCTACAGCGTGGACTGGCTGGAGCCGCTGATCACGCTGGCCGTGGCGGCCGGGGCGACCGAGCGGGTGCGACTCGGGACGTCGATCCTGATCATGCCGTTGCGCAACCCGGTGATCCTGGCAAAGGAGCTCGCGACGCTCCAGTTCCTGTCCGACAACCGGGTGATCCTGGGTGCCGGCGTCGGGTGGAACGAGGCCGAGTACGAGGCGGTCGGGGTCCACAAGTCGGAGCGCGGCAAGCGCACGGACGAGATGCTGGACATCATGATGCCGCTGCTGGAGGGGGAGCGGGTCACCTACCACGGCGAGTTCTACGACGTCGACGACGTGTTCATCGAGCCGCGGACGTCGCAGCGGCCGCTGCTGTGGATCGGTGGCGGCTCGCAGCTGGCCGACCCGAAGTCACCCGACGTTCCGAAGTTCGTCGCGTCGGTCAAGGCGCGGACCGTCAAGTCGGACGGCTGGATCCCCCGTCCCACCTGCCCGCCCGCGGACATCGCCCGCGACTGGGGGGAACTCCAGGCCGCGATGCGTGAAGCCGGCAAGGACCCGGCCGACACGTTGGTCGCGCACGAGAACTTCCTGCACCTGGTCCTGACCGACGACCCGGTCAAGGCACGAGAAGAGCAGCACCGCGCGTTCCTCAAGGTCATGAGCAATGAGCGCGGGCCGAAGTACCTCGAGTCCGTCTACCTGTTCGGGACGCCGGACGAGATCGTCGCCTCGCTCCAGGCCCGGGTGGACGCTGGCGTCGAGTACTTCTTCCTGCACACCATGACGCCCGATCCCGACCAGCTCCAGTCGTGGGTCGATCGGATCATCCCGAACGTCACGTTCCCCGCGACCGTCGGGCCGGTCCGGCGTCCGCCGACCCCCTGGCGATGACCCGCCGGGTCGCCCTCCTCGGCAAGCCGCTCAGGCGGCGCCATTCGCAGGTCATGCACGACGCCGCGTTCGCGGCGGCCGGCATCGATGCCCACTACGAGCTCCTGGAGCTGGAGCCCGATGCGGTGGTGGCCGCCGTGGCCGCCGCCCGCGGCCCGGACTGGCTGGGCCTTGGCGTGACCGCGCCGTACAAGCGCGTCGTCGCCGGGTTGTGCGACGGGGTGGAGCCGGACGCGACGATCATCGGCGCCGTGAACAACGTCGTGCGGACCGATGACGGCGAGCTGATCGGGTTCAACTCCGATGCGCCGGGCTTCCGGATCGGGGTGGAACTGGCCATGGGCTGCCCGCTTGCCGGTGCCGAGGTCGTCGTCGCCGGAGCGGGTGGGGCGGCCCAGGCCGTCGTCTACGCCTGCCTGCAGGCCGGCGCCGCGCGGGTCACGCTCGGCAACCGGACCCCGTCGTCCGCCGTCGACGTCGCGCGCCGGTTCGCCCACGTCGCGACCGTCGCGCCGACCGCGGTCGCGCTCGACGACCCGATGTTCGCGGCGGTCCTGCGATCGGCGGACCTGGCGGTCAACGCGACGACCGTCGGCATGCTCGACGCCGGCGCGACCATCGCGGTCGATCTGCTGCCGGCGGCGGCCACGGTGTTCGACCTCGTCTACGTACCGGCGGAGACGCCGCTGCTCGCGGCGGCCCGGGCGCGTGGCCTGCGCGCGGCGAACGGCTCGGAGATGCTCATCGCCCAGGCCGCCATCGCCTTCGAGCGCTGGACGGGGGTGGGCGGCATGTCCGACGTCATGCGCACCGCCGTGGCTCCGCTCCTGGCCGATCCGACGGCCGGCGCCTGACATGGGCGTGACGCCGTGCGCCTGACCACGATCATCGTCGACGGCCGGGCTCGGCCGGCCGTCGTGCGCGACGATGACCGGGTCGTCCCGATCGACACGCGGGCGACGGGGCTCGCCGGCATCCGAGCGGTCGCGGCCGGGGGCCCCGAAGCCCTGCAACGGCTCGAGACATGGCTGGACGGCCAGCCGCCCGACGCCGGGATGCCGCTGTCGACCGTGACCCTGGGGCCGGCCGTGCCCGACCCGGGCGCGATCTACACCGTCGGCCTCAACTATGACGGGCCTGGCGCCGCGCCGCGCCCGGACGCGCCGCTCATCTACGGCAAAGCGGCGGCGTCGGTCGCCGGTCACGCCGCCACGCTCGCCTGGGACCGCGAGGTGACGGACGACGTCGACGCGGAGGTCGAGCTCGGCGTGGTCATCGGCGCGCCGGCGTTCCGCGTGAGCTTGGGCGAGGCGATGGACCACGTCTTCGGGTACACGTGCATCGACGACATCTCGGCCCGGGACGAGCGCCTGGACGGCGACCAGTGGCTGCTCGGCAAGTCGATGCCCGGCTTCTGTCCGGTCGGTCCCTGGGTCGTGACCGCCGACGCGTTCGATCCCGCGAATGTGGCCCTGCGCTGCACGATCGATGGCGTGCCGATCCAGGAGGGCCGTACGACGCAGCTGCGCATCGGGATCCCGGAGATCATCTCGTACCTCAGCCAGCACCTGGAACTTCGCCCCGGCGACCTGATCGCGACCGGGACGCCGGTCCGCCTCGAGACGCCGCCCGGACCGGGACGTCGGCTGCGCGCCGGCGATATCGTGACGGTCTCGATCGAGGGCATCGGACGCCTGACCACGACCATCGCCTGACCGGTCAACGAGGAGGACGCCACGATGAAGCCGCCGACGGTATTCCTGGGCGAGATGACGGATCCGGAGGTGCGGGCCTTCCTGGCGGAGCACCAGACGGTGATCGTGCCGACGGGCGCCACGGAGCAGCACGGCCCGCACGGGCCGCTCCTGACCGACGTCCTCATCCCACAGGAAGTGGCCCGCCGCGTGGCGCCGCGGGTCGGTGCCCTCGTGGCGCCCCCGATCAACTACTCGCTGTCCTACCCGCACGTCGGGTTCACCGGTCTCGTGCACATCCGGATCCCCACGTTCATGGCGCTCATCGAAGACCTGTGCGCCTCGCTCGCGTCGGTGGGGTTCACGAGGATCGTCTTCCTCAACGGCCACTACGACAACACGTACGCGATCGCCTACGCCTGCGCGAGCGCGGCGGAGCGGATGCCCGCCGGCGTGCGGGCCTTCCCGATCAACTACTGGGACGGCATGACGCCGGCCGAGGCGGCGGAGTTCTTCGACCCCACGACCGGGCTCCACGCCAACCGCGGCGAGACCTCGGCCGTGCTCGCGATCAACCCGGCGCTCGTGGACATGGACAAGGCGAACGTCGAGTTCCCGCCGTTCCCGGAGGTCACCAGCCCGGCCCCGGTGCACACCGCGTTCTTCTTCTCCGCACCCGGCTCGGTCCATCGTGCCACCCACTCGGGCACCTGGGGCGACGCCCGCCAGTCGAGCGCCGAGTTCGGCGAGCGCTACCTCGGGGTCGTCGTGGAGTCGACCGTCCGCATGCTCGGCGACATCGAACGGACCTTCGGGGCGATGCCGCCGCGCTGACCGGTCAGGCCGACTCGCCCGAGAACCACGTGCCGGCGCGCATGACGCGACGGACCCGCAGCGCATCGTCGAGTTCGACGAGGTCGGCGCGCTGTCCCGGGGCGATCCGGCCGCGGTCGGCGTTGCCCACGAGCGCAAGCGGGTTGCGGCTGGCGGCCGCGACAGCGTCCGGCAGCGGGATGCCGGCGGCGACCACGTTCCGGACCGCGGCGTCCAGCGACAGGACGGACCCGGCCAGGGTGGACGTGCCGCTGAGCGTCACGCGCTGGCCCACCACCTCCACCTCCAGGCTGCCGATCCGGCCGCGTCCGTCGCCCGTGCCGGCCAGGGAGATCGCATCGCTCACGAGCAGCAGCCGGTCCTGTGGCTTGAGCCGCGTGATGAGTGGCCACAACGCCGGATGCACGTGGATGCCGTCGGCGATCAGTTCGACGTAGGCCGCGTCGTCGAGCAGTGCGGCCACCGCGAGGCCCGGCGCCCGGTGATCCACGCCGCTCATCGCGTTGAACAGGTGCGTCGTGGACGTCCCTCCCGCATCGTAGCCGGCCCGGGCCTCTTCGACGGTCGCGGCGGAGTGGCCCATGGAAGTCGCCACGCCCCGGTCGCGGAGCCAGCCGATGAGTTCGGTCGCGCCGGGCAGTTCGGGCGCGATCGTGAGCAGTCGAAGGCCGTCCACCAGTGACTCCAGCGTCGCGATCGGCGAGCGGTCCGGGACCTGGAGCGCGGCGGGGTCGTGGGCCCCGCGACGGCTCTCCGCGAGGAACGGGCCTTCCAGGTTGAACCCGAGCGGTTGGGCCCCGTCCGCGGGCGCGTCGGGCAGCCACGTGCGCACGCGGTCGGCGAACGCGACCAGCTCGCCGAGCGGGGCCGTGACCGCGGTCGGCAGGAACGAGGTCACGCCGCGTCGCAGCAGGGCGCGGGCCATCCCGTCGAGCGCGGCCCGGTCGCCCATCGCGTCGTGGCCGCCCCAGCCGTGGACGTGGACGTCGACGAACCCCGGGGCGAGGTAGGGAGCGTCGGCGCCCGTCGTCGGGTCGTCATCGAGCTCGACGGCGGCGATCACACCATCCTCGATCTCGATCCGGCCGGTCGCGACCCGATCGTCGAGGACCAGCCGGCCGTCGATCGTGGCCGGTGCTCCGTGCGTCACCGGCCGGCCGCGCCGAGATCCGGGGCATCGACCTCGAACGACACGAGGAGACCATAGCGGTCCGCGGGGTAGCGGGATTCGGTCGCCTCGATCCGGCGGCCATGCCCGTCCACGATGATCCGCCGTTCGACGAGCAACGGATCCCCGACCCCGATGTCGAGCAGGCTGGCATCCACCGCCGTCGCCGCCGCCGCCGAGATGGTGCTCGTACCGCGGCGCAGCTGCAGGCCTGCCCGGCCGAGCGTCTCGTGGAGCGAGCCCTGGGCCAGGTCCGCGCCCATGACCGCGTCGGCACACGCCCCGATCAGGACCGCCGACTCCAGCGCGATCGGTGCGCCGTCCGCCTGCCGCAGCCGGCGCAGGTGGACGACCGGCTCGCCCGTCTGGATCCCGAGGCTGGCGGCTTCGGTCCCCGAGGCCGGTCGGACGACCCGGGCCAGCACGCGCGAACTCGGGTTCCGCCCGGTCCGGAGCATCTCCTGGGTGAACGTCATCAGCCGATTCGCCCGTCGATACGCGGGGGTCTCGGCGACGAAGCTGCCGCGCCCTGGCTCGCGCGCGATCAGGCCGTCCTCGGCGAGTCGCTGCATCGCGTTGCGGGCGGTCATCCGGCTCACCCCGAACTCGACGCAGAGCTCTGCGTCGGACGGCAGCCGGGCGCCGGGCCGGAGCGTCGCGATCCGCTCGCGCAGGGCCTGCTCGATCTGGCGGTACTGTGGCCGGTAGCCGGTATCGACCATCACGGGCCCGCGGGAGTACGGGCCCCGGCTGGCTCCGCGCGCTCCCGCGCCTCCGCTCCGTGGATCGCTGCCCCGATCGCCCCCGCCCATGTCCCGAGCTCGGCGGTCACGATCTCGACCTCGTCGAGCGCGGTCGTGCGGATCCGTCGTCGCAGCTCGTCTCGGATCGGGGCGACGAGCAGGTCCGCCGCCGCCGAGATCCCGCCCCCCAGCACGACCCGGTCCGGGGTGAATACGGTGATCATGTTGGCGATCCCGATCCCGAGGTAGCGGGCGACCTGCGCGAAGCCGTCCATCGCCCGGACATCGCCGGCTCGCGCTCGCGTGGCCGCGTCCTCCGGCGTCGCCGTCCCGCAGGCGGCGGCGATCTGATCGGCCCGGGCGAATGCCTCCAGGCAGCCACGGTTGCCACAGTGGCACCACGGCCCGTCCGGCTCGATGGTCTGGTGCCCGAGTTCACCGGCCGTGCCATCGTGGCCCTGTACCACGCGCCCGTCCAGGGCGATGACCCCCCCGACCCCGGTTCCCAGGGTCAGGCCGATCATCGACGTGGCGCCGCGCCCGGCGCCGAGGCGCAGCTCGGCCAGCCCGAACGCCCGGGCGTCGTTGATCAGCGCCGCGGGCAAGCCCAGCGCCGTGCCGACCCGGTCCGCGACCGGGACGCCTGCCCAGGCTCCCGGGAAGTTCACCAGGAAGCGAGTCGTGCCCGCGACGGGGTCGTACAGGCCCGGGATGCCGATCCCGACCGACGAGACCCCGAGGCATCGGCCCACTGCTTCGGCTCCGACCGACGCGAGCCGGCCGACGACCGCGTCGGGTCCCTCCACGGCGGGCGTCGCCACCTGGTCGCGATCGAGCACGCGCCACGACCCCGCATCGCGCTCCACGACCGCCCACTTGATGTTCGTCCCCCCGAGATCGAGGCCGAGATGGCGGCTGGCGTGTCCGGGGTCGCTCATGTCGATCAGGTGTCGCTGGTGACCCGGGTGTACGCGGCCGCCACGACGACGATGATCGAACCGAACAGGACCTGGCGGACCGCCTCCGGGAATCCGAGGACCGTCAGCAGCGACGTCAGGACGGTCAGGATCAGCGCTCCGACGATCGTGCCCGCATACCCGCCGCGACCGCCCAGGATCGACGTCCCACCGATGACCGCTGCCGCCACTGACGGCAGGACGGCCGTATCGACGAGCGTGACGCTGGCGACGTTGGTCAGGCCGGAGTACAGGAACCCGGCGATCGCCGCGATGACCGCGGAGAGCATGTACAGCACGATGAGCACCTGCCACGAGCGAGCGCCCGACAGGCGCGAGGCGACCGGGTTGTCACCGATCGCGTAGAGCAGCCGGCCGAAGCCGGTGCGCCGCAGCACGAGCAGGATCAGCCCGGCGAGCGGCACGAAGACGAGCAGGCTGTTCGGCAAGATCTCGAAGGACGTGCCCGATCCCAGCCAGCGCAGGACGTCCGGGACGCCGGCCCCGGTCTGGACCATCACGAGCTGCCAGACGTTGGCCAGGCCCA
This sequence comes from uncultured Chloroflexia bacterium, assembly GCA_963704935.1. GTDB lineage: Bacteria > Chloroflexota > Limnocylindria > Limnocylindrales > CSP1-4 > SPCO01. The sequence goes on along the minus strand of CAVPIF010000003.1, from coordinate 936,892 downwards.
GGACGACCAGGCCCATGCCCAGGGTCATGATCAGGGGATGGACCCGGAAGACGCCGACCCCCACGCCCGTCAGGAACCCGGCAAGCGCAGCGACGAGGAGGGCGACCAGCAGCGCCACGACGAGGCCCTGTGGGCCGACCAGGGTGGCCACCACGAATCCGCTCATCGACGCGACCGCACCGACCGACAGGTCGATGCCGGCGGTCAACATCGTGAGGGACTGTGACGCCGCCAGCAGCGCCAGCGGGATGGCGGCCCGGACGATCACGCCGGCCCAACCAGGGTTGACGACCTCTGGCTTGACGACCCAGATCAGCGCGACGAGCAGCGCCAGCAGGCCGATGAGCGGGATGAGCGGGCTGTCCCGGAACAGCCGGCGCCAGGTGGCCGCGGTGAGCCAGCGATCGCGGGTCGCCGGAGCGGTGTTGACGCCGCTCACGCTCGCGCCCGCCGGATCTGGGCGAGGCTGCCGATCATGACCACGCCGATGAGGATCAGGCCCTGGACGACCACCGCGAGGTTCGTGTTGATGTTGAGGAACGTCATGTCCGTCCGGATCAGCTGGAGGATCACCACGGCCACGAGCGGACCGAACGCGCCTCCCCGTCCGCCGGCGAGGCTGACACCCCCGAGGACGACGGCGGCCACGCTCATCAGCGTGTACGGACCGGGAACCGGCGTCCCGATCCCCGTGCTGGCCGTGAGCGACAGGCCGCCCAGCGCGGCGAACATGCCGGTGATCGCGTACGCGCTCAGTCGCGTCCGCCCGACCGGCACGCCGCTCCGGAAGGCCGCCAGGCGGTTGCTGCCGACGGCGTAGATGGACAGGCCCAGCCGCGACCTGCGGAGTGGGATCCAGATGACGGCGACGACGACGATCAGCACGACGGCTGCCTTGGGGATCCACTCGTTGCCGAACGATCCGATCACCAGGTCCTTGAGCCACAGCACCGAGCCGCCGCCGGGCGTCTTGAGGACGAGGAGCGCACAGCCCGCCCACACGAACGACATCGCCAGCGTCACGACGATGTCCGGCACGCGGGTGAGGACGACCAGGGCACCGTTCACGGCCCCGATGACCAGCCCGACGAGGAGGACGCCGCCGACGACCGCGATCCCGAACGCTTCCGGCTGGTCCTTCATCAGCGAGGCCGCGATGACGCTGGTCAGCGCCATCATCGAGCCGATCGACAGGTCGATCCCGCCGGAGATCACCACGACTGCCTGGGCGACGGTGGCCAGGGCCAGTGGCAGGACGGAGATGGCCAGGCCCTGGACGCCGGTCACGCCGTAGTTCGGCTGGATGAGTCTCGTGAACACGAGCAGCGCGGCCAGGAACCCGATGAGGCTGAGTGCCCAGCCGTTGTGGCGTGCCCACGACCGGACGACGTCGACCGGGCGGGGGCGCGCGGTGTCGACGGGCGACGCGAGGGCGCTCATCGACCGCTCGCTCTGCCGGCGGCGTCATCGTCGGGCTGCGACGCGTCCGCCTCCAGGTTGTACGCGGCCCGCAGCAGCGTCGCCTCATCGGCGCCGGCCGCGTCGATCTCCGACACGACCCGACCGCCGAAGATCACGATCGCGCGGTCGCAGACCAGCTGGACCTCCTTGAGCTCCGAGGTGTAGAACAGGACGGCGGCACCGGCTTCCGCGAGCTCGCGCAGCAGCCGGTAGATCTGGTGCTTCGTGCGGATGTCGATGCCTCGGGTCGGATCGAAGCAGAGCATCGTCTGCACGCCGCCGGCCACCCAGCGGGCGATCGTCACCTTCTGCTGGTTGCCGCCCGACAGCTGCCGGACCTCGCCCTGCGCGCGGGTGTCGATCTGCAGCGTCGCGATGGCGCCGTCGACCTTCTCCCGTTCCTGGCTCATGTCGATGAGGCCCCAGCGACGCATCCGCGTCGTGAACGGGAGGGCGATGTTCTCGCGCACCGATCGCTGCATCAACAGGGCCTCGGCGCGGTCCGCCGCGACATACACGAGGCCCGCCCGGATCGCGTCGGCCGGGTGATGGAAGGAGACCGGGGCGCCGTCGACCAGCAGCGCGCCGCCGCTTGGACGTTCCGCGCCGGCCAGGACGTTGAACAGCTCGTCCTGGCCCTGGCCCTCCAGCGCGACCACCCCGAGCACCTCGCCGGCGCGCAGGTCGAAGGAGACCTCATGCAACTTGGTGCCCTGACTGAGTGCACGAGCCGACAGGCGCGGCGCGGCTCGGACCGTCGATGTTGCTGGGGTCGCGCCCGCGGCGGCCCGGCTCGGCAGGTCGTCCACGATCGCGCCGAGCATCAGTTCGACGATCTGTTCCTCCGAGCCCTCGGTCACGTCCACGACGCCGACGGTCTCGCCCTCGCGGAGCACGGTGGCGCGATCGCACACGGCGGCGATCTCGATCAGCCGGTGGGAGATGAAGATGATGGACCGATCGCCACCCCGCTGGCGGCCGATGGTCTCGAGGACGCGCTCGGTGAGGTTGGCCGGCAGGGCAGCCGTCATCTCGTCCAGCAGGAGCACGTCGGGCTCGATCGCAAGCGCGCGGGCGAGGTCGATGATCCGCAGCGAGGCGAGCGGCAGTCGCCGGGCCAGGCCCGACAGATCGAGGTCCGCATGGCCGAGTTCGGCGAGCCAGTGGCGGAAGGGCTCCAGCGGCGTCTCGGTCAGGCGCAGGTTGGACCGGATGTCCAGGTCCGGGATGACGGCCGGTTCCTGGTAGACGGACACGACGCCACCGCGCCGGGCCTCGGCCGGGGAGTGGGCCGTTCGTTGGCGGCCGCGGACCGTGATCGTCCCCGCGTCGGGACGGACCGCGCCGGTCAGGATCTTGACCAGGGTGCTCTTGCCGGCGCCGTTGGCGCCCATGAGCGCGTGGACCTCGCCCGGACGCACGGCCAGGGAAGCGTCCCGCAAGGCCACGACCGCGCCGTAGGTCTTGGAGACGCCGGTGGCCTCGAGCAGGAGGTCGGTGCTGGTCAGGGTCATCGTCTCGTTCGAGGGGAAACGCGAGGGATGCCGGCGAACCGGCATCCCTCGCTGGTGCTACTCCAGGTGGGTCGGACTACTCGCCCGGGCCCTTGCAGGCAACGGCCTGCTCACCCGTGTAGGTCGTGTAGCCGTCGATCTGCAGACCGAGCGGCCAGAGCGGATCCAGTCCGTCGACCTGCCAGGAGGCCAACAGCGCCTTGCCCGCGTCGGTCACGTTGTCGGCGACGACCGGCTTGAGAAGGACGGTGTTGGGCTGGCTGGCCGCCGGATCCGTGGCGATGGTCTCACCATTCAGGATCTTGAGCGCCAGGTTGACGCCGGCGCCGCCGACGGCCGCCGTGTTGGTCACGGCCGCGCCTTCGAGGCCCGCGTAGCCCGCCGGATCAAGCAGCTGCGCGACGAACGCGCCGAGGTCCGCGCCGACGATCGGCACGTACGACTTGTTGGCCGCCTTGATCGCGTCGACGACCTGCGAGTCCATGCCCGACGTCCAGATGCCCTGGATGTTGTCGTACTGGCCGGTCGTCAGGAAGTCGTTGATCAGCCCGGTGGTGGTGGCCGGGTCCCACCCGGTGTGGACGCCGTCCGCGTTCGGGACGACGGTGATGCCCGGATAGTCCGCGAGGACTTCCTTGAAGCCGATGTCACGGTCGCTGTCGGCCGGGTGGCCGGCGAAGCCGCGCATGTAGTACACGGTGCCCGAGCCGCCCATCTGGTCGAACAGCCACTTGGCGCCGAGCTTGGCGTACTCGATCTGGTTGTTGTACAGGTTGTAGGTGTCCGGGTCGGTGACGAACGCGTCGACCGAGACCGTGACGATGCCGGCGGCCTTGGCCTCGGCAAGGGCCGGGTTGAGGGCTGCCGGATCGTTCGGGTTGAAGACGATCGCGTCGACGCCCTTGGCGATCAGGTCGCGGATGTCCTGCAGCTGACCGGCCGCGTCCGTGTTTCGATGGATGGTGGTGAGTTCGGAGACCATGCCCGAAGCGAGGGCCTCGGCCTTGGCGGTGCAGACCTGCTCCTCACGGAAGCCGTTGCCGACGCCGCCGCCGTTCGAGTACCCGATCGAGTAGGTCATCGCCTCGGACGGGGCGGCCGTCGGGGCGGTGGTCGGCGCCGTCGTCGGCGCCGTGGTCGGTGCCGTGCTCGGCGCGGCGGAGGTCCCGCCGTCGCTCGTGCAGGCGACCGCGACCATCGCGACCGCTGCGAGGCCCACGAGCCACTTGGCTCGGGCCGTTCCCTTGTTCATCACTGATGCTCCTCCTTGACGATCGGCGGGCCGCTCGGCCACGCGCTTGGACACGAGATATCGGTTGACTCGGGGTGCGAGCTTCGCATTAGGTCGGGGTCACCTCCTGGCGCGTGCTCGACCGTGCATCACCCGTGTCACGGATGATGGCACGAGCGAGGCGCCGCGCGTGCTCTCGATAGGCTTCCTCGAACAACTCCCGCGACCGCTCGGCGCCTACCACCGAGGGCCGGGTGATGGCCGGCAGCATCGCTCCGCGCTCGGCGAGCAGCTGGGCGGTGCGCACCTTGATGCAGTTGACGATCGTGACCGCGGCGATCGTGGAGCCGGGCCCGATCGGGGTCTCGACCCCGTCGATCTCGACGAGCGCGTCGGCATGCGGCGAGCACAGGTCGATGACCAGATCTGCCTCGTCCAGCAGCCGGCTGCCGGTGCCGGGCTCCGGGTCGCTCGACATCGACTGGGCGACGGAGGTCACGGCGATGACGCGCAGGCCTCGGCGGCGCCCGGCACGAGCCATCTCCACGGGGACCGCCGTCGTTCCGCCGGCGGAGAACACGATCAGGACATCCTGGGGCGCGAAGCGGAAGTTGTCGAGGATGACTTCCGCGAGCCCGGGCGTTCGCTCGATGAACATCGCCTGCCGCTGACCGTTGGCCCCGACGACCTGAGTGTGGAACGTCATCGACAGCTCCACGATCGGGTTGAACCCCGGATATGAACCGTAGCGCGGGAACATCTCCTCCACCGGGATCCGGGAGTGCCCGGTCCCGAACAGGTGGACGAGCCCATCCGCCGCGATGGCGTCGGCACACCATCGGCTGGCTGTCTCCATCGCCGTCGCTTGGGTCGCGGCGAGGCGGTCCAGGATCGGCCGGGCATGGTCCAGCCAGGCGAGCACCGGCGCCGTCGTGGATGCCGTCATCGAGTGCCGGCCATCAGTAGCCGCCCTCCGTCGCGCCGGCGACGGCGCCCACTGGAGCCGCGCCGCCCTTGCGCGCGCGAAAGTCGTCGATGATCGCCTTCGTTGCGGTGGCGCCGATGCGCGTGGTGCCGAGGGCCATCACCTCCAGCAGGGCGTCCAGCGTGCGAACGCCGCCGGCCGCCTTGACCTGGACGTCCGCCGCGGTGTGTTCGCGCATCAGGCGGAGGTCGTCGTGGGTGGCCCCGCCCGGGGCGAAACCCGTGGAGGTCTTGACGAAGTCCGCGCCGGCCGCCTCGGACAGTCGGCACGCCCGGATCTTCTCCTCATCGGTCAGATAGGCGTTCTCGAAGATGACCTTGACGATCGCGCCGGCTTCGTGGGCGACCTCCACGATCGCCGCGATGTCGGCCTGGACGTCGGCGTCCCGGCCGGACTTCAGCGCGCCGATCGGGATGACCATGTCGAGTTCGGTCGCGCCGTCGGCCAACGCCTGGCGGGCCTCGAACACCTTCACGTCCGTCCGATGGTTGCCGTGCGGGAAGCCGATGACCGTCCCGACCGCGACGTCCGTGCCGGCCAGGATGGCCTTCGCCCGCAGGACGTCCGCCGGGCGGACGCAGACTGACGCGACGTCGTACTCGGCCGCCAGCCGGCAGCCTGCCTCGACGAACGCGTCGTCGAGTTCCGGTCGCAACAGGCTGTGGTCGATGGCCTTGGCGATGTCGCGCTCGGTCAGGGAATCGATGCTGACGGTCACGTCATTCACTTGATGTAGGGACGCAGGATGTCGCGCGCCAGCAGGAACCCGCGCTTGATCAGCTCGTCGGTCTTCTCGAAGTCGCGATCCTCGTGCTCGATGATCACGTCTCCGTCATAGCCGGTGCGCCACAGGGCGGCGAACAGCGGGCCCCAATCGACGTCGCCGAGACCAGGCAGGCGTGGGATCTGCCAGCCCATCCCCAGCGAGAAGACGCCCCGTTCGTAGAGGCCTTCGCGATCGATGGTCAGGTCCTTGGCCTGGACGTGGAGGATGTGCGGCCCGAACTCGCGAATGAACCGCGGGATGTCGATCATCTGGAGGACGAGGTGCGATGGATCGAAATTGAGCCCGATCGTGCCGCCCCATCGCTCCAGGATCCGCCGCCACATCCGCGGCGTCGTCGCGAGGTTGTGTCCGCCCGGCCACTCGTCGTCGCTGAACAGCATCGGGCAGTTCTCGATGGTGATCTTGCGGCCATGATCCTGGGCGAAGGCGACGATGTCCGGCCAGACCTTGAGGGCCTCGTCCCAGTTCTGGTCCTGGGTCATCGCCGCGTCAGCGCCCATGAACGTGTTCACCAGCGGGAGGTCCATCTTCTCCGCCGCGGCGATGACCTGTCGCAGGTGGCCGATGACCATCTCGCGATGCGCTGGATCGGGGTGCAGTGGGTTGGGGTAGTAGCCCAGGCCGGAGATCGTCAGACCCCTGGCCTCCACCTGGGCGCGGAGGTCCGTCGCCTCTCCGGCCGACAGGTTCGCCACGTCGATGTGGCTGGTCCCGGCGTAGCGCCGACTGGGTCCGGACGACACGGGCCAGCAGGCGATCTCCACGCTTTCGAAGCCGTTGGCGGCGGTCCAGTCGACCACGTCCATCAGCGGGGTCGATGGGAACGGGGCGGTAAGCAGACCGAGCTTCATCGTGCCGATCCTTCCGTTGCCCCGGCCAGGGCGCGGGTCGGGCGCGTGACCTCGACCCAGCGGCCGTCCCGGGCGCTCTCGGCGATGGCGTCGCCGACGAGCATCTCGTCGTGGCCGTCCGCGAACGTGGGATAGCCGGGGTAGGAGGAGGGCTCCCCGGCGACCACGTCCGCGTAGACGGCTCGGAAATGGGCGCAGAAGGTGTCGAAGAAGCCCTCGACGTGCCCGCCGGGCAGCGTGGCGGCGGCCTGGCCGGCCGGGCCCATGAGCGCCGGGTCGCGAGTCAGGATCTCGTTCGGGCGGTCGCGGTGGCCGATCCAGGCCCGGTCGGGCTGCTCCGAATCCCACGCCCAGGCGGACTCGGAGCCGTCGATCTCGTACTGGAGCGAGTTCTTCCGGCCCGCGCTGATCTGGGAGATGCTCACGGCGCCCCGGGCGCCGCCGTCGAAGCGCAGCAGGATCGTCGCGACGTCCTCCGTGCCGATCGTGCGTTCGACGGTCTCGGCCGGGCGGGCGGTCGAGAACGTCTCGACCGGCCCAGTGGGCTCGCGGCGAGTGCCGATGAAGGTCGTCAGGTCCGCCATCACGGCGGATACGTGCTGTCCGGTCACGAACGTCATCAGGTCCAGCCAGTGCGACCCGATGTCGCCCACGGCGCGAAGGGCGCCGCCGCGCTCCGGTTGGAGACGCCAGTTCCAGTCGCTGTCGAGCAGCAGCCAGTCCTGGAAGTAGCGACCCGTCACGAGCCGGATCTCGCCGAGGTCGCCACCGGCCACGGCCTCGCGAACGTGCTGGTTGAGCGGGTAGTAGCGGATGTTGAAGTTCGTGGCGTTGACCAGGCCAGAGCGCGCGGCTGCGGCGACCAGCTCAGCGGACGCCGCCGACGTCGTCGCCAGCGGCTTCTCGCACACGACGTGCTTGCCGGCAGCCAGCGCAGCCGTCGCCTGGCTGACGTGCATGTCGTTCGGGGACGTCACGTGGACGACGTGGACGTCAGGGTCGGCCAGGAGTGCGTCGAGGTCCGCGTAGGCGTGGGCCACGCCCATCGCGGAGGCACGGGCCGCCCCACGCTCCGGGGAGCTGCCGAGCACGCCCTTGACCTGGACGCCGATGCGGCGCAGGGCCTCCACGTGGACCGTGCCGATGAAGCCCGTCCCGATGACTGCGGCGCTCATGCCGGCGATCCCATGCATCGACAGATCCAGCTCCGTTCCCGCGTTATATACGTCATGCTGTCTAGACAGTCTAGATGATAGGGCTGATGCTGTGGCTTGCCGCCTTGACTCGTCGATCGTGCGACTCGTGCAGCCCGCGCGGAACACGGGCGGGCCACTTCCTGTGCCTGCGATCATACTTCGGATTGTCAAGCGCAGAAGTCGTCTAGATGGTTCGCCCGGAGGCGTATCATCGGACGCGTGACGCAGCCCGGCCGACCCGGCCTCAGCCCGCTTCCCGACGAGGCGCTCGATGCGCTCGTCACGGTCCTCGACGAGATCCGGCTGGGGCGGTCGAGATCGCGCTCCGAGCTCGTCGCGAGGACCGGCCTGGGACGCGCGATCGTGACCCAGCGCGTCGGTGAGCTCGTGGAGCGCGGCCTGGTCAGGGAGGGGGAAGTCGGCCCGTCGACCGGAGGTCGGCCTCCGCGGCAGCTCACCTTCCGGGCCGATGCCGGACACGTGCTGGTGGCGGACCTCGGTGCCACCAGCGTCGACGTCGCGGTGACCAGCCTGGACGGCAGGATCCTTGGTCATCACGACGAACCGGCGCGGATCGAAGCCGGCCCGGAGGCCGGGCTGGACCGCATCGATGCGCTGTTCGACTCGCTGCTCGCCACGACGCGAGGGGTCCCCGGTCCGCTGTGGGGCGTCGGGATCGGCGTGCCGGGGCCCGTCGAGTTCGAGTCGGGCAGGCCGATCTCTCCCCCGATCATGCCCGGCTGGGACGGGTATCCGATCCGGGAGCGCTTCGCCGCTCGCTATGGCGCGCCGGTCTGGGTGGACAACGACGTCAACGTGCTCGCGCTCGGGGAGTGGCGTTCCGGGGTCGCGGCCGGCCATGACAACGTCGTCGTCGTGAAGATCGGCACCGGCATCGGGGCCGGGATCATCTCCGACGGCCGCCTGCACCGGGGCGCGCAGGGGAGTGCCGGCGACGTCGGGCACATCCAGGTCGGCGACGACCCGTCGATCGTGTGCCGCTGCGGCAACATCGGCTGCCTGGAGGCGCTGGCTGGGGGGGCGGCGATCGGACGGGCCGGCGAGACCGCCGCACGTGAGGGGCGGAGCAGCCGGCTCCGCTTCGCCCTTGACCAGCACGACGCCGTCTCTGCCGAGGACGTGGCCCGCGCTGCCTCATTCGGCGATCCAGTCGCGGTCGCGATCCTGGGGGCCGCCGGCCGCCGGGTCGGATCGATGCTCGCGAGCGTCGTCAACTTCTTCAACCCGTCGCTGATCGTCATCGGCGGTGGTGTCGCCAACTCCCCGGACCAGTTCCTGGCCACCATCCGCGAAACGGTCTACCGGCGATCGCTCCCGCTGGCGACCCGTGACCTCCTCGTCCAGCGGTCGTCTCTCGGCGAACTCGCCGGTGTCATCGGCGCGTCGTCGATGGTCGTCGACCAGATCTTCTCCCGGGCCTCGCTCGCCCGCTGGATCGATGCGGGCGATCCTTCGGGAGCCCCCGAGGTCGCCGTCCCGCTGGAACAGACAGGCTGAGCCGCGGGGTAGGGCTGGCCGAGGATCCGCGGCCGACGTCGCGTCCTCAGGCCCTCAGATCCCCGGCCGCCTCGTCGTCGACGATCACGCGCAGCCGCGGATGGCCGCGCAGGAGGGATGCCGGCACGTCCGGCGTCACGGGTCTCGTGAGGGTCTGGACCAGGATCCCGGCCTTGTCGGGGCCGGTGGCCAGCAGCCAGACCTCGCGGGCTGCCAGGATGCCCTGCATCCCGAGGGTCACGCCGTGGGACGGCGGCGGGTCGGCGCCGTATCCAAGGGCCGTTTCGCGGGTCGACGGCGCCAGTTCGACGACCCGCGTCGGGCGGTCGGCGGTCGAACCCGGCTCGTTCATCCCGACGTGTCCGTTCCGGCCGAGGCCCAGGATCACCAGGTCCAGGCCGCCGGCCGCCGCCAGCTCCGCGTCGAACGCCGCGCACGCCGCGGCCGGGACGGTCGCATCCACGTCGATCGCGATGACGCGCGGCGCCGGTGGCGGGAGGCGCTCGACCACCTCGCGCCGGATGACGAGATCGCAGCGCCGCGGATGGCCGGGCGGCAGGCCAAGGTAGTCATCGAGGACGACGACGGTCGCATCGCCGGCTCGCACGCCCCTGGCGGCCAGCACGTCCGGCAGCCGCTCGTACATGGGCGCCGGCGTGGATCCCGTCGGCAGGCAGACGACCAGGTCGGGCGCCGCCGCGAGCCGGTCCGCGAGGAGTCTGGCGACGTGTTCCGGCCACGCCGCGGCCGTGACGACCTCGAGGTCGATCCCACGGATCGTCATCAGCCCTCCGCCACGACCCGGTCCGTGAAGTCGCCCGTCGCCTCGTCCTTGAGGATCAGCTTCTGGCGGCCGTCCGGCAGGATCTCGCGCTTGATGACGACCTGTCCCTCGAATCGCTCCGGCGTCGACGCGATCCGGGGGGTCGAGCCGCCGCGCCATTCCAGATCCACCGGCTCCCAGGCTCGCGCCTTCGCCGAGCGATAGCAGGCGTCCATGATCGCGTTGACGACGTAGCCGTCGTAGAACGTCTCCTGCGGGGTCGATCCACCGTCGAGTGAACGGAACATGTCGCTGAACATGTCGACGTAGCCGAGTTCCGACACCTCGTCACCCACCGGGAACAGCCATCCGGCGGACGTCTCGGCCTTCTCCGCCACGTACCCCTCTCCGGACCCGCCCGCAGTGAACATCTCGAAACCGGTCCGCAGGAAGTGGTTCATCCAGATCGTGCCGTGCGTGCCCGCCACCTCGTCGCGCAGGTCCATCCCGCCGCGGAACGTCCACGACACCTCGAACTGGCCGATCGCCCCCGATTCGAAGCGGATGAGCGCGATCGCGTTGTCCTCGTCGGCGATCGGGTGCACGAGCGTGTCGGTATGGCACAGGACCTCGACCGGCCGGTTCCCCTTCCCGACGAAGTTGCGGATGATCTCGATGCAGTGACAGCCGAGATCGATGATCGCCCCGCCGCCGGTCAGCCGGCCGTCCCAGAACCAGGCACTGTGCGGCCCCGGATGCGTCTCGCGCGAACGGACCCAGGTCACGTCACCGATCGCGCCGCCACGAGTGGCTGCCACCGCCTTGAGCGACTTCGGCGTGTAGCACAGGTCCTCCAGGTACCCGGCGAACACCCCGGCATCCTCCACCATCGCGAGCATCCGGCGCGCCTCCTCCGCGGTCCGGCCAAGCGGCTTGGTGCACAGGACCGCCTTGCCCGCCTTCGCGACCAGGCCGACTGCCTCCTCGTGCAGGAAGTTGGGCAGGGCCACGACGACCACGTCCGTGTCCGGGTGGTTCACCGCGGCCGCGAGGTCGGTCGTCGATTCCGGGATGGCCCACCGGTCCCGGAAAGCCGCGCCCCGGGCCTCGCTCCGCGAGTAGACGACGCGGACCTGGTCGCGGCCGCGTTGCCCATGCAGGGTCATCGTGTAGAAGTCGCCGATCAGCCCGGTGCCGAGCATCGAGATCCGGTGGCCATCCATCTCAGTCCTCCCTTGTCGTGGTGAAGGCATACAGCCGCGCGGGGTTGTCGACGAACATCCGGTGCCGGGCGGACTCGTCCAGCCCGGCGCTCGCCATCAGGGCGCTGAAGCCGTCGAGCAGCCAGACCAGACCCGGCGACCCGCCGAAGACCCGGTAGTAGCTCCGTCGGGCGGCGTCCGTGCCCAGGACGATCCGGTCGATCAGACCATCTTCCGCCATCCAGGCCAGGAGCTGGATGGTGCCGTTGCGTTCGCCGTCCGGCCAGCGGAACGACTGGTCGTACTCGGCGGTCGCCCCGCTGGCGAGCAGCTCCCGGTGCAGCCCGCGGTCCACGACCTTGTCGACGTGGCTCAGCGCGAGGTGGTCCGCCGCGACGCCGCGATCGACCAGGAAGCGGACCTGCTCCAACGCCCCGGTCCCTGCTTCGCAGTGGGTCAGGACCGGGACCCCCGTCCGGACGTGGGCGATGGCGGCCGCCTCGAAGACTCGCCGGTCGCGCGGCGACAGACCGCCATCGGAGCCGGCGACCTTGATGACGCCGGCGCGGGACGCGGTTCGGCGCACGATCGGACCGGCGTAGTCGTACGCATCGATCCCCTCGGTCACGTCGGCGACGAAGAGGTCGGCCATCTCGTCGATCGTGATCGCCTGGCTCCAGTGCGCCGGGCCGTAGTAGCGGTCGTGATGGAGCCCGGTCGGGGCGACTACGTGGACACCGGTCCGGCGCGACAGCTCAGCGAGTTTCGTCGCGTTCCGCCCGGCATCGCACGGCATCGCATCGATCACCGCTCGCAGCCCGATGGCCGCCGCCTCGGCCACCTCCGTCGCGAGCGCATCGACATCGCCCAGGTCGAACTCGGGCTGCATCTGGACCGGTCGTCCCCCGTCGATGATCAGGTGCTCATGGGCGAACGTGATGCCGAGCTGGTCCGGCGGGATGTCGCCGAGCACGGTCCGGATGAACGTCATCGGCCCGGCGTCCCGGTCCAGACCGGCACTTCCAGGACCGCGCCGTCGCGGCGCAGCCGGTCGCGCAACGCCGTCGGCTCCACCTCGCGCGGACGGCCGCCTGCGCCGCCGGCCGACAACGCGGCCGCCGTCCCGGCCGCCTGGCCCATCGCCATGCACTGCGCCATCGACCGGACGCTGGCGTGGGCGTCATGCGTGGCGGAGAAACAGCGGCCGGCGACCAGCACGTTCGTCGCGTCGCGCACGACCAGCGCCCGATACGGGATGGCCACCGCCTCACCGTCGGGGAGGTACTGCCAGGTCGTGTCCGCACCGCCGTGATGGTCCTCGATCGGGGCGCCGCACAGGCCGATCCCGTCGTCGAAGTCGCGGGCAGCGAGGACATCGTCGCGCGTGAGCCGGTAGTCACCGTAGACGCGGCGTGTCTCGCGGACCCCGATCTGGGTCCCGAGAGCGACCAGTGACGCGCGCTCGTAGCCGGGGATCCGGTCCACGAGGAATCGGACGTACTCGAGCGCCTGTCGCCGCCCGGCCATCTCCGCCTCCGTCAGGAACCAGGGGTCGGTCGCGTTGGCGATGCGCCCGTCCGCATCTCGACGGGTCGAATCCAGGCGGGTCATGACCGTGGCGATCATCCCGTCCACGGGCGTGATGTGGTCGCTGCCCTCGCGGCGGGGCAGGTCGTAGTCGCCGGATCCGGCGGCGTCGGCCATCAGCGCGTGGAACGTCGCCTTCGGAAGCGTCCGCCGCCGTTCGACGTCGACATTGGCCATGCGGAACGTGGTCGTCAGCGTCTGGGCGGGGTCGAGCTCACCAGCCGTCTCGAACCCGAACCCGGCGGCCGCGCACAGGTCCGCATCACCCGAGGCATCGACGAATACGGAAGCGTGCACGCGAGCGAGGCCGGATCGCGTGGCGACCACGACCGACTCGACCCGCCCGTCGAGGACGTCCGCGTCCTGGAGATGGGCGTGGAGGAGGACCCGGGCTCCGGCCTCCGTGACGAGCCGCTCCCAGGCGACCTTGAGGTGGTCCGCGAGGTAGGTGATCCCGGTCCCCGCCCCGTACGTGTTGGGGCGCTCCACGACCGGTCCGAGCTCGCGTAGCGCGGCCACGACGTCGTCGCCGATCCCGCCGACGACCTTGCGGGCCCGGCTGCCTGGCGTGAAGAACCCATAGAACGTGTCGAGAACGGCCGTGCTGGTCCCGCCGAGGAACGGGAGCCGGTCGATGAGCAGCGTACGGGCGCCCCCGCGCGCGGCCGCGATAGCGGCCGTCGACCCGGCCGCGCCCGCCCCGACGACGCAGACGTCGACCTGGGCGAGTACCGGCCAGGATCCGGGCGCCTTGCTCACGAGGCCGGCTCCGCCGTGGTGGACACGATCGACCAGCCGCCGTCGACGGCGAGCACCTGCCCCGTCACGGCCCGGGATTCATCGGACAGGAAGTACACGGCCGCGTGGGCGACCTCGAGCGGATCGAGCATCGCCCCGGCCAGTGGCTGCTTCCGGCGCGCGTAGGCGAGGATATGCGGGTCGGCCGCTGCGCGAGCCGCCATCGGCGTCGCGGTCAGCGACGGGGCGACCAGGTTCACCCGGATGCGGTCCGCGATATAGGTCGCGGCCATCGTCGTCATGAGCGCCGTCAACGCCCCCTTCGCGGCGGCGTAGGCGTGGGTCGCGAACAACTCCGGGACCGGGGCGGTCGTCGTGACGCTGCCCATCAGCAGCACGGACCCGCGGGTACCGCCGTCGTTCGGGGGCTGGGCCCGCATCGCCCGGATGACGCTGGCGCAGGTCAGGACCTGGGTCCGCAGGTTGAGCGCCGCGGTCGCCTCCCAGGCTTCGCCGGTCAGCGCGTGGACAGGCCCGTCGCCGAACCGACGGCCGCTGCCACCGGCGACGGAGAACAACCCGTCGATCCGCCCGAGATGGGCCACGGCGGCCCGCACGGCGGCATCGACCTCGACCTCGTCCGCGAGATCGGCGGCAGCCCAGCCGCCGCCGATCCGGTCCGCGAGCGCCAGCGCATGCTCCGCGGTCCGCGAGACGACGAATACCTCGGCTCCCTCGGCCGCCGCGCGCTCCGCGCTCGCCGCGGCGATCCCGGTCGAGCCGGTCACGAGGATGGTGCGGCCGCGCAGTCGGTCCATCAGTCGGCCGCCAGCAGTTGCCGCGCGGTCGGCGCGTCGGTCACGAGGATCCCGACGAGCCCGGTCGCCAGCGCCCCTCGGATGGCCGCCACCTTGGCGGTACCGGTCGCCACCGCCATGACCCTGCGCACGGCCCGCAGCTCCGCGACGCCGATGGCGATCGACCGCGCCCCGAGCTCGGGGGCGACGAAGCGACCGGTGCGGTCGAACGCGTGGACGACCAGGTCACCGACCGCGCCGGCGGCCACCAGCCGCCCGACATCCTCGACTCCGAGTGTCCCGGACCGGAGCAGGGAGGAGGACGCCGCTTCGCCCTCCGCGCGCGGCATCGCGCCGATGCCGACCAGGGCCAGCGTCACGTCGGGGAACCGGGCGAACGCATCCGCGACTTCAGGCTGGCGGATGAGGCTGTCGCGCAGGCGGGCGGATGCGACGAACGCGGGCGCGTAGATGCCGTGGTGGGTCGCCCCGAGGCGGTCGGCGAGGCCGCGTGACAGCTCGCCCGGATCGCGATCGCGGCCGAGGCTGGCGGAGCTTCCGGCCAGCTGGACCACCGTGACGTCCGGAAGCACCCGGGGCGTCACCGCTCGGACGACGGCCGCCAGGGTCGAGCCCCACGCGACGCCGATCACTTCGGCCGGCGCGATCAGGCCGTCCAGGACGGCCGCCGCGAGCCGCGGCGCCGACGCGTCCGCAACGGCCGCGACGGCGCACAGGTCCAGTCCGAACCGCGTTTCGACCGCCGTGGCGAGTGCCCGGTCGTCTGCCGGGGTGTCGCGGTACTCGATCCGGACGAGACCGTCGCGCAGGGCGCCCTCGAGCAGCCGCGCGACACGGAACCGCGAGATCCCGAGGTGCGACGCGATCTCCACCTTGGTCATCTGGCGGTCGAAGAACAGGCGCGCGACCGCTGCGGCGAGCGCCGGCCCGTGCGCTGCGGCGGGGGTCGTCATGCTCATCGGTGTGATCGTAGGGAGTGCTCGTCTGAGTTGCAAGCGCTCAGATGAGCGCGAGCCTCGTCCAGAACGCCCAACGCGTCCGACATCAGGCAGGTCAGGTCAGGCCGTTGACGCGCCGCCGAAGCCTGCTAGACTGCGCGAACGCCGCGGGCTCAGCCGGCGGTATCAGTACCGTGGAGGCCAGATTGGGCCGCTTCGATCGACAGGATCGCCGCAGGGTCGCCGTCGTCGTGACGACGGACGGTCGCCGCGTCCACATGCCGATCGCCGACGATGGGCTGTTCGACGTATCGCTCCTCGCGCTTCTTCGCTCGCTCCTGGGCCTTGATGGGCTGCTTGGGCTCATTACCGGCTCCCGGCGGGAGAACGGAGGAACGCGGAGGGACGAGCGCTAGGCGCCACGAACCACCGCAGACCGATGGGACCCTCGCCGGGAAGGCGAGGGTCTTTTGCATGTCCGGGGGCTGCCGGACCGAACGAGGGCTGAACCGGATGACCGTCAGGACCGAGGGCGACAAGCCGCCGAGTGCGGCGCGCAGCGCTCGACGCAGCCATGTGCCCGGCGACGGCTCGGCGCATGCGTCCGCCGTCGAGCAGGCGCGGAAGGGGATGCTCCATGAGGCGCGCGACCTGCGGCGGACGCGCATCGGGGCCGACGTCCTCTGCGAGGCGCTGCTGCGCCAGGGCGTCGACGTCTTCTTCAGCTATCCGGGCGGCGTGATCCTGCCGCTCTATGACGTCCTCGGCGACTACCCGGAGCTGCGGCACGTGCTCGTCCGCCACGAGCAGGGCGGCGCCCACGCCGCCGACGGCTTCGCACGGGTCACCGGCAAGGTCGGGGTGTGCATGGGCACCTCCGGGCCGGGGGCGACCAACCTCGTGACCGGGATCGGGACGGCCCTCCTCGATTCGGTGCCGATGGTGGCCATCACCGGCAACGTCCCGGGCGCGCTGATCGGCAAGGACGCGTTCCAGGAGATCGACATCAACGGCATCACGCTGCCGATGACCAAGCACAACTACCTCGTCCGCGACGCGGACGACCTGCCGCGCGTCATCGCGGAGGCCTTCCACATCGCCCGCACCGGTCGCCCCGGTCCCGTCCACGTCGACATCACCAAGGACGCCCTCCAGCAGGAGACCCGCGCCCAACACCCGACCGAGGCCGAGGTGGTGGCCGGTCTGCCGGGCTTCCGTCCGAACATGGACGGTCATGGGCGCCAGCTCAAGCTCGCCGCCCAGGAGATCGCCGCTGCGCGACGGCCGGTCATCCTGGCCGGCCACGGCGTCCTCCACGCCGAGGCCTGGGACGACCTCCGCGCCTTCGCCGAGCGGACCTCCATCCCGGTCGCCTGGACGCTGCTCGGGATCGGCGTGATGGACGAGACCCATCCGCTCGCGTACGGCTACATGGGCATGCACGGCTGGAAGCACGTCAACCGCGCGATCCAGAGTGCCGACCTGCTCATCGCGATCGGGATGCGCTTCGACGACCGGGTGACCGGCAACGTCCGCACCTACGCGCCGTACGCGCGGATCATCCACGTCGACATCGACCCGGCCGAGATCGGCAAGAACGTGACCGTCGAAGTGCCCATCGTCGGGGACGCGAAGCGGGTGCTGCGGGCCCTGAGCCCGATGGTCCCGGAGACCGCGCTTGCGGAGCGGGCCGACTACCTGGACCAGCTGGCCGAATGGCGGCACGACTCGGAGGCGTCGTCGTGGCACGGCTCCGGGGCGTGGCGCGACGGCGTGCTGTCCGCCGACTACGTGGTGGAGCGGATCGGCGAACTGACCGATCATCGGGCCACCTACGTGGCGGACGTGGGCCAGAACCAGATGTGGCTCGCCCGCTACACGGGCTTTCGCGAGCCCAACTCGCACATCAGTTCCGGTGGCCTGGGCACGATGGGTTTCTCCGTGCCCGCGGCGATGGGCGCCGCCCTGGGACGACCGGACCGGGAGACCTGGGCGATCACCGGCGATGGCGGGTTCCAGATGACCTTCCAGGAGCTCATGACGCTGGTCGCCGACGACATCCCGGTCAAGATCGCCCTGCTGGACAACAAGAAGCTCGGGATGATCCGCCAGTGGCAGGAGATCATCTACGCGGGGAACTATCACTCGTCCAGCCTGCCCGGACCCGACTTCGCGAAGCTCGCCGACGCATTCGGCGTCCCGGCGTTCCGCGCACGCACGCCGGACGAGGTGGACGAGGCCATCCGCGCGGCCCAGGCCGTCGACGGGCCGGCCCTGATCTGGTTCGAGATCGCCGAGGAGCAGAATGTCTTCCCGATGATGCCGGCGGGCAAGGGCCTGTCCGATCTCATCGAGAAGTGGGGCGGGGCGGACGAATGAGCGTGGATCCGGACTCGAACGGGCTGGGCCCGAGCCCCGACGCCCCCGCCGCTCCGCCGACCCGCTCCCTCCCCGGCGGCGGCGACCTGCGACGGCACGTCCTGGTCGCCATCGTCCTTGACAAGCCCGGCGTGCTCAACCGGGTGTCCAGCCTGATGCGCGCCCGGAACTTCAACATCGATTCGCTGGCGGTCAGCCACACGGACCGGCCGGACATCAGCCGGATGACCATCACCCTGCACGGGGACGACGTGGCCGTGGAGCAAGCCGCCAAGCAGCTCTACCGGCTGATCGACGTGCTCAAGGTGCAGGACGTGACCTCGGAGGCCACCGTCGAGCACGAGCTGGCCTTCGTGAAGATCCGGGCCACGGACTCGACCCGCGCGGAGGTCCTCCGCCTGGTCGAGCTGTCGCGCGGTCGCGTCGTCGACCTCTCCGACGGCTCGGTCATCGTGGAGGTGACCGGCACGGAACTGGAGATCGACGCCTTCGTGGCGCTGGTCCGAACCTACGGCATCAAGGAGTCCGTCCGGACCGGAGCCGTCGTCATGGCCCGCGGCTCCGGATCCATCGAGGAAGCCATCAAGCGCTGAAGTCCCGGGGCCCACGATCGGGTCCTGCCCACCTGTGGAGGCAACGAACCAGTGACCGCACGGATGTACTACGACAACGACGCGGACCCGTCCGCCCTCGCCGGGCAGACGGTCGCGATCATCGGCTATGGCAGCCAGGGCCACGCCCATGCCCTGAACCTCGCCGAGAGCGGCGTGGACGTCGTCGTCGGGCTGGCACCCACGTCGAAGAGCCGGGCCCTGGCCGCGGACGCCGGCCTGCGGGTCATGGACGTCGCCGACGCGGTCAAGGCCGCGGACGTGATCATGATCCTGGTCCCCGACACCGCCCAGAAGGCCGTCTACGACGCGGAGATCGCGCCGCACCTGCACGCCGGCCAGCTGCTGATGTTCGCCCATGGTTTCAACCTGCGCTTCGGGCGGATCGACCCGCCCGGCGTCGTCGATGTCGGGATGGTCGCTCCCAAGGGCCCGGGCCATCTCGTCCGCTCGGTGTACCAGGCGGGCGGTGGCGTTCCGGCCCTGTTCGCGGTGGAGCGCGACCCATCCGGGACCGGCCGGGCCCGCGTCCTCGCCTACGCCCGGGCGCTCGGCTGCACCCGTGCCGGAGTCCTCGAGACGACCTTCAAGGAGGAGACGGAGACCGACCTGTTCGGCGAGCAGTCGGTCCTGTGCGGCGGGACGGCCGCCCTGGTGAAGATGGCGTTCGAGACGCTCGTGGAGGCCGGCTACCAGCCCGAACTCGCCTACTTCGAGACGATGCACGAGCTGAAGCTGATCGTGGACCTGATGTATCGCGGCGGCCTCAACTTCATGCGCTTCAGCGTCAGCGACACGGCCGAGTACGGCGACTACGTGAGCGGCCCGCGGCTGATCGACGACAGCGTCCGCGAGCGGATGCGCGCGGTCCTGGGCGACATCCAGGACGGCTCGTTCGCGGACCGCTGGATCGCCGAGAACGACACCGGCCGCAGCGAGTTCGAACGGCTGCGTGCGGCCGATCGCGACCACCAGATCGAGCAGGTGGGCGCCCGCCTGCGGGCCCAGATGCCGTTCCTGGACCCGGTCGAAGTCACGGCCGGCCAGGCCCAGGCGGCGGCCACGACGCCCGGAGCGGCGCGGTGAGCCCGGCCGTAGCGCAGCCGTCCGGCCCGTTCGTGCCGGCCGGCACGGTTCGGATCTTCGACACGACGCTGCGCGACGGGGAGCAGGCGCCGGGGGCTGGCCTGACGGCCGCGGAGAAGCTGGAAGTCGCCCGCCAGCTGGCGCGCCTCAGGGTGGACGTCATCGAGGCCGGCTTCCCGGCGGCCTCGCCGGGCGACTTCGAGGCCGTCCGGCGGATCGCCCAGGAGACGCCCCAGGACATCGCCGTGGCCGCGCTGGCGCGCTGCCGCGACGGCGATCCGCAACGTGCCATCGAGGCGATCCGGATCGCCCATCGACCGCACCTGCACGTCTTCATCGCCACGAGCGACATCCACCTCAAGCACAAGCTTCGGATCGACCGCGACCAGGCGCTCGCGGAGGCGGTCCGCTGGGTCCGCCACGGTCGTCGAGAGCTCGGCCGCGACGCGGAGATCGAATTCAGTGCCGAGGATGCATCGCGCACCGATGTCGAGTTCCTGCTCAAGGTCTACGAAGCGGTCGTCGACGCCGGCGCGACCACGGTCAACATCCCGGACACGGTGGGCTACGCCATCCCGGCCGAGTTCGGCGGCCTGGTCCGGCGCGTGGTCGACCTGGTCGGCGACCGGGCGACGGTGAGCGTCCACTGCCACAACGACCTGGGCCTGGCGACCGCCAACACCCTCGCGGCCGTCCAGGCCGGCGCCCGCCAGGTGGAGGTCACGGTCAACGGCCTCGGCGAGCGCGCCGGCAACGCCTCGCTGGAAGAGGTCGTGATGGCGCTGCGGACGCGCCCGACCCAGTTCCCGGCGCTTGGATCGGGGATCGCGACCGAGCACCTCACGGCGGCCAGCCGGCTGGTCAGCTACCTGACCGGGTTCACGGTCCAGCCGAACAAGGCGATCGTCGGCGCCAACGCCTTCGCCCACGAATCCGGCATCCACCAGGACGGCGTGATCAAGAACCCGCTGACCTACGAGATCATGACGCCGCAGTCGGTGGGGCTCACCGGCAGCCAGCTGACGATCGGCAAGCTGTCCGGCCGCCGCGGCCTGCAGGGCAAGCTGCGCGAGCTCGGACACGAGCTGGAAGGGGAAGCCCTCGACACGATCTACCGACAGGCGATCGAACTCGCCGACGCCAAGAAGGAGGTCACCGACGCCGACCTGCTCGCCCTCGTCGAGCAACGCACCGCCGAGGTCCCCTCGAGCGTCGCGCTGGTGGGCTGGAGCGTGACCTCGTCCAAGGGCGGCAACGCCACCGGTACGGTCACGCTGACCGTGCGCGGGGAGGAGCGGTCCACGGATGCGACCGGCAACGGGCCGGTGAATGCGTTGTTTCGCGCGGTGGACGAGGCGTTGCAGCCGGTGCTCGGCTGGCACCCCACGCTGACCGAGTACGAGATCAAGGCGGTCTCCGCCGGTGAGGACGCCCAGGGCCAGGTGCTCGTTCGTTGTCGCCGCTCGTCGGACGTCGGCCCGGGCGCCCTGGTGGTCTCCGGACACGGCCTGTCGACCAACATCATCGAGGCATCCCTGGACGCCTACCTGGTGGCCACCAACAAGCTGCACGGCGCCGAGATCAACGGCGTGGATGTGGCATTCGTCACGCCGCGCACGGAGGAGGGTCTGCGATGACGTATCGGGTCGCGACCATACCGGGCGACGGCGTCGGCCCCGAAGTCGTCGAGGCGGCCCGTCGCGTCGTCGACGCGACGGCGGGGCGGTTCGGCTTCGAAGTCGACTGGGCGGAGATCCTGGCCGGCGGCATCGCCATCGACACGTATGGCGTCGCGATCCGTCCGGAGGACATCGAATCCTGCCGGGCCGCCGACGCGGTCCTGCTCGGCGCGGTAGGGGGCCCGAGATGGTCGGACCCGGCGGCGCCGGTCCGGCCCGAACAGGCGCTCTTCGCCCTGCGCGGCGATCTCGGGCTGTATGCCAACCTGCGCCCGGTGACCGTCCACCCGGCGCTCGTCGCCGCCTCCCCACTCCGCCCCGAGTTGCTCGCCGGCGTGGACATGCTGATCGTCCGGGAACTCACCGGGAGCGTCTACTTCGGCGCCCGCGAAGAGATGTCCGGACCCAGCGGAGAGCGACACGCCGTCGACACGATGCCGTACCACGAGCGGGAGATCGAGCGCATCGTGCGCCTCGCGTTCGAGCTGGCGCGCGGCCGGCGCGGACGACTGATGTCCGTCGACAAGGCCAACGTGCTGGCGACCTCGCGGCTGTGGCGCACGATCGCCGATGAACTGGCTCGCGACTTCCCCGACGTGGCCCTCAGCCACCAGCTCGTCGACTCGTGCGCGATGCTGCTCGTCCGGCGACCGGCCGGCTTCGACGTGATCGTCACGGAGAACCTGTTCGGCGACATCCTGTCGGACGAGGCCGCCGTGCTGGCCGGATCGCTCGGGATGCTGCCGTCCGCGTCGCTCGGCGAGCGGAAGACGGCCCACGGAGTGTTCGGGATGTACGAGCCGATCCACGGCTCGGCCCCGGACATCGCCGGCCGCGACCTGGCCAATCCGGTCGGGACGATCCTGTCCGCCGCCATGCTCCTGCGCCTGTCCCTGGGCCGCGAGGACGCGGCGGCCGCCATCGAGCACGCGGTCGGCGCGGCGCTCGACGCCGGGTGGCGCACCGGGGATCTCGCCGATCCGGCCGATCTCGCCGACGGCCTGGTGGTCGTCGGGACGACCGCGTTCACGAGCGCCGTCATCGACCAGCTCGAGGCAGCAGTGGCCGCATGACCATGTCGCCCGGCGAGGCCGTACCGGACGCGCCCGTCATCGTCTACGACACGACCCTTCGGGACGGGACGCAGGGCGAGAACATCACCCTGTCGCTCGCGGACAAGATCCGAGTGGCCCGGATGCTGGACGAGTACGGCATGCCCTTCATCGAAGGCGGCTGGCCGGGCTCCAACCCGAAGGACATCGAGTTCTTCGCGGCGGCGCGCACCATGCGCTGGCAGACCGCCCGGCTCGCGGCGTTCGGGTCGACGCGACACCGCGCCAACCAGCCGACCGACGACCCGAACCTCCGGGAGCTCGTCGCGGCGGAAACACCGGTCGTGACCATCTTCGGCAAGTCGTGGCTGCTCCACGTGACCGAGGTACTGGGGGCGACGCCCCAGGAGAATCTCGACATGATCGCGGACTCGATCGGCTTCATCGCCGACCACGGCCGCGAGGCCATCTACGACGCGGAGCACTTCTTCGACGGCTACGGGGCCGATCGCGACTACGCGCTCGCCACGCTCCGTGCGGCCCGCCAGGCCGGCGCCCGCACCCTGGTGCTGTGCGACACGAACGGCGGCACGCTGAGCGACGAGCTCAGCGCGATCTTCACCGACGTCCGGATGGCGCTTGACGCCGATCCAGAGGCGCCGCCGGTGACCTGGGGGATCCACGCCCACAACGACGCGGAGCTTGCCGTCGCCAACTCGATGGCCGCCGTCGAGGCAGGCGCGCGCCACGTCCAGGGCACGATCAACGGGTACGGCGAGCGTGCCGGCAACGCGAACATCGTGTCGATCGTCGCGAACCTCGCCCTCAAGACATCGCACCGGCTCGTGCCCGCCGGCGGCGGTCGGCTCGAGGGCCTGACCGAGCTTTCGAGGAGCGTCGCCGAGATCGCCAACATCACGCCGAACGACTATCAGCCGTACGTCGGTCGGTCCGCGTTCGCGCACAAGGGCGGCGTCCACGGCGCGGCCGTCGCCAAGGTGGAGCGCTCGTACCAGCACGTGGACCCGGCCGGGGTCGGCAACGTCGGGCGGCTGGTCGTCTCGGAGCTCGGGGGTCGGGCGAACACGTCGATCCGGGCACGACAGCTCGGTCTGGAACTGGACGGTGTCATCGACGCCCGGGAGCTGTCCACGCTGATCAAGCAGCTCGAGGCGGACGGTTTGGCGTTCGAGGGCGCCGAGGCGAGCTTCGAGCTGCTCATCCGCCGGCATGCCGCGGACTACGTGCCACCGTTCCGGATCGTCGACTACACCTGCCTCGTGGAACAGCGAGACGGGCGTGAGCTCCTTGCCGAGGCCACGGTCAAGGTCGCCGTCGACGGGGAGACGCTCCACACCGCGGCAGACGGGAACGGCCCGGTCAACGCCCTCGACGCCGCCCTGCGCAAGGCCCTGCGCGCGTTCTACCCGGCGATCGACGATGTCCACCTGGTCGACTACAAGGTCCGGATCCTGGACGGCGGCGCCGCCACGGCAGCCCGGACCCGGGTCGTCATCGATTCGCGGGACGGCGCCCGGACGTGGTCAACGATGGGCTCCGACACGAACATCATCGCGGCCTCCGCCTCGGCCCTCGCCGACTCTCTCGAATACGCGATCTGGAAATCCGGTGCCGAGCTCCGTCGCCGCGACGAGCGCCACTTCACGACCGGCGCCCCGGACCCGACGCCGGCCGACGACGCCGCCCCGCCGACCGCTGCCACGAGGTGACCCGGATGCCGGATCCCGCTGCCGACCCCATCCCGACCGTGCACCTGGCCCGCTGGACCGTCACGTCGGGCTCCAACGCCCGCAGCCGCGGCGCAGTCATCCTCGACGCCGGCGACCACCATTGGCGCGCGTCGGCCGACGGCAACGGCGCCATCGACGCCCTCTTTCGGGCGGTCGACGATGCACTCGCGGAGGTCCTCGACGGACGCCCGCGGTTGCTCGCCTACGACATCCATGCGCTGGGGGAGGGGGCCGACACCGTCGGCGTGGTGACCGTACGGATCGCGCCGCCGCTCGTGTCGGGGGAGCGCGGGCTCGGTGAGTACACCGGCGAGGCCCGAGGTCCCAACATCATCGCGGCCTCCATCGAGGCGTACATCGTCGCCCTCAATGCGATGCTGGGCGAGGCGCACTGGACCGGTGCGCCGGAGGCAGCGGCCCAGACCGGCCGACGCGCCCGCCGCAAGCCGGCCGCGACGCCGAGTGCCGCGCGCGAGCAGCGTGCCGAACTGGACCGGGACGCTGCGGAGATCGACACCGTCGACTGGTTCAACCAGTAGGGTCGCCCGCGCCGACGACGCTGCGACGGCTACACTCGGGCGGATGACCCGCCCCGCTCTCCCGACGGATCCGGCCGGTCCGGTGGCGTACGCCGGCGAGCCCGGTGCCTTCGCCGAGGACGCCGTCCTGGCGGCATTCGGGGACGTCGGACGCGTGGCGCTGGCCAGCTTCCGCGCCGTCTTCGACGCGGTCGCGAAGCGGCAGGCCGCGGCCGGCGTGATCCCGATCGAGAACGTGATCCACGGCACCGTCCGCGAGAACTATGACCTGCTGCTGGAGTACGACCTGGTCATCCGCGGCGAGGTCGTGGTGCCGGTCGAACTCTGCCTCGCGGCGCTGCCCGGGCAGCGGCTGGACGACATCGAACGGGTCTACTCGCACATCCAGGCGCTGGGCCAGGCCGAGGCGTTCCTGCGCTCCCGTCCGTGGCAGCTGCTCAGCACCTACAACACGGCCGGGGCGGGCAAGGCCATCATCGACGCGAGCGAACGGAACGCTGCCGCCGTCCTCTCGCCGCGGGCCGCGGACCTCTTCGGCCTCGAGGTCCTGGCCGACGGGATCGGCGACCTGCCGGACAATCAGACGCGGTTCCTCGTCGTGACCCGCGCTGACGCCGCACCGCTTCGGCTCGTCGCGCCGGCACCGCACCAGCGGACGACCATCGTGGTGGCGGTGCGCAATGAGCCCGGGACCCTGCTCGCCGTGCTCCGGGTGCTGGCCGACCACGGGCTGAACATGCGCAAACTCGAGTCGCGCCCCAGCCGCGGGCGAGCCTGGGAGTACGTCTTCTGGATCGACCTCGACGGGGACATCGCGGACCCGGCGATGTCCGCCGCGCTCGACGCCCTGGCGGGCGTCACGACGATGACGAGGCGTCTCGGCAGCTATCCCAGCACGGACACCTGAGACAGGACGGCCCGCCGTCGCCGGCGGGCCGTCGGGTGTGCGGGAGTCGCGTCAGATGGCGTTGGCGCAGGCCTCCTGGAGGACGATCCTCAGCTTGGCGAAGTCGACCCCGCCAAGGGCCATGCCGATCGGCGGCATGATGATGTCGTTGACGAGCGACGTCACGACCGTTCCGAGCGCGGCGCCGATGATGACGCCGACGGCCAGCGCCAGCGCGTTGGTCTTGAGCAGGAATGCCTTGAACTCAGGCCACCTGGTCGATGGCCTCCGGTATGGGTGGTCTTGGGCCCCCCGGTCCGGCCTCAGTGCTCGACGACCTTCGGAAGGGCCTTGGCCTGGTCGATCCAGCCCTGGATCTCCGATTCGGTCGGGATCCGGCGGACCGTGCCGGGGCGCGCCGCCACGACTTCCTGGACCGTCGCCGCCAGGTTCGAGGCGTTTCGCTGGGCCAGTTCGGCCGGGGAATCGACCCCCGCGGCCTCGAGCAGGTCGGAGTACTCCGAGCCGACGCCCTTGACCCGCGTCAGGTCCACGTGATTGACCCACTCGAGGATCTGGGCGCCGCCGATGCCGGTGGCCTCCTCGAGGGACTTGCGGCCGCCGGGCTTGGCGCCCTGCTCCAGCAGATCATCCGTGGTGGTCACACCAGCCGCGCTCAGCTTCCCGGCGTACACCGGACCGATGCCCTCGACATCCTCGATCTTCATGCGTTTCTCCTCCCAGTCTGGTTGTGGGCCTGGTGGCTCTGGACGCTGCCGATGATACGCTTCGTTCCCGTTTCGGATCGCGCGACGCGGCCGACGCAGCCTTCGGAGGCGAGGATGGATCAGGCGTTCCGCGACGCGATGACGGCCGGGTATTCGTTCGACGAACCAACGGTCGTGATCGGCAGCGCCATGCACGACGGTGAGCTCTTCAACGACACCCGCGTGCAGATCCCGATGTCGATCATGAACCGGCACGGCCTGATCGCCGGCGCTACCGGGACGGGCAAGACGGTGACCCTCCAGCTGATGGCCGGGCAGCTCTCGAAGGCCGGAGTGCCGGTCTTCGTCGCGGACATCAAGGGTGACCTGACCGGGCTCGCCGCCCCCGGAGGCACCACCCACCCGAAGCTCATCGCCCGCAACGAATCGCTGGCCTGGACGTTCCAGCCCTCCGGCCACCCGGTCGAGTTCCTGTCCCTGACGGGGAAGCTCGGCTCGCAGGTCCGCGCCACCGTCCATTCGTTCGGGCCGCTCCTGCTCGGCAAGGTCCTCGACCTCAACGAGACCCAGACCAGCATCCTCGCGCTGATCTTCAAGTACTGCGATGACCACGACCTCCCGCTGCTCGATCTCGAGGATCTCGCGACGACGCTCAAGTTCCTCGCCTCAGACGAGGGCAAGCCGATCCTGGCCGAGTACGGCGGGATGTCGCCGGCGTCGGTCGGGGTGCTGCTGCGCTCCATCGTGGTCCTGGAGCAGGAGGGCGCCGACACGTTCTTCGGCGAGCCCGAGTTCGACGTCATGGACCTGATCCGCACGGATGCCGACGGGCAGGGGATCATCTCGGTCCTCGAGCTCCGCGACGTGATGGACAAGCCGCGGCTGTTCTCCACGTTCATGCTCTGGATGCTCGCCCAGCTGTACGAGCAACTGCCGGAAGCCGGTGACCTCCCCAAGCCCAAGCTGTGCTTCTTCTTCGACGAGGCACACCTGCTGTTCGACGACGCATCGGACGCGCTTGATGGACCAGATCGAGCGGACGGCCCGGCTCATCCGCTCCAAGGGCGTCGGGGTCTACTTCGTGACCCAGGTCCCGGGTGACGTGCCGTCGTCCGTCCTGGCGCAGCTGGGGAACCGCGTCCAGCACGCCCTGCGGGCGTTCACGCCGGAGGACGCCGACGACCTGCGCAAGGCCGCGCGGACCTTCCCGATGACCGATTTCTACGACGTGGAGCGGACGATCACGTCGCTCGGGACCGGCGAGGCCCTCGTCACGGTGCTCTCGCCCAAGGGCGTCCCGACGCCGCTCGCGGCCACGCGCCTGCTCCCGCCCGATTCGCAGATGGCGCCGATCGAGGAGGTGCTCTTCCGGGGTCACGTCGCGATGAGCCCGTTCCAGGCGCAAGTACGGGGAGACCGTGGACCGGGATAGTGCGCACGAGCGGATCACGGCGCGCCTCGCGGCGGCCCGGCAGGCGGCCATCGCCGCGACCCAGGAGGCCGCTGTCCGCGCCGGCGTCGAACCGACGACGGCGGCCGGCATGAACACCATGACGCCGGCCCAGCTGCAGCGCGAGCTCGCCCGGCAGCAGCGCGAGATGGAGGCCGCCCGCAAGCGAGCGCAGCGCGAGGCGGAGCGCCAGCGGAAGGCGGAGGAGAAGGCGGCCGCCACCACGGCCCGAGCACGACAGCGGTCGATCGACTCGGCGATCCGGACCGGCGGCAAGGTCGTCACGTCGCGCCTCGGCCAGGACCTCGTCCGGGGCATCTTCGGGACGCTGTTCGGCGGCGGCAAGTCCAAGTAGGTCCCCGGCGACCCGGACCCCGAGACGCCGTGGCTCGACCCCGCGAGGCCGGAGGTCGCTGACCGCGTCAGGCGATGTGGAGGTCTGACGGGACGTCGTCGGCGACGGGCGGGTACTTCGGGCGCAGCCGGGCGATCGTGTCGGCCAGGACCGTCGCCACCGCAAGGTTGCGGAACCACTTGCGGTTGGCCGGGATCACGTACCACGGCGCCACGTCGGTGGAGGTCCTGGTCAGAGCATCGTCGAAGGCGGCCTGGTAGTCGTCCCAGCGATTGCGTTCGCTCGAGATCGCCCATGGAGAACTTCCAGCGCTTCGTCGGATCGTCGTAGCGGGCCTGGAATCGCTCGCGCTGCTCCTCGCGGTCGATCGACAGGAAGAACTTCACGATCGTCGTCCCGTTCGCCGCGAGGATCCGCTCGAAGTCGTTGATCTGGTCGTAGCGCTTCGACCAGACGGACTTCGGCACCAGGTCGTGGACGCGGACCACGAGCACGTCCTCGTAGTGCGAGCGGTTGAAGATCCCGATCTCGCCCTTGCGCGGGACGGCCTTGTGGACCCGCCACAGGTAGTCGTGCGCGAGCTCCTCGGCGCTCGGCACCTTGAACGAGGTCACCGGGCAGCCCTGCGGGTTGAACGCCTCCATGACCTTGTTGATGGTGCCGTCCTTGCCGGCCGCATCGATCCCCTGGAGCACGACGAGGACGGCGCGCTTGCCCTCCGCCCAGAAGCGGTCCTGGAGGTCGGCGAGGCGCTCCAGCTGGCGGTCGAGCTCCGGGCCGGCGGTGTCCTTGTCCCACCCATGGCTCGCCGCGGGATCGAGTCGCGCGAGGCGGGCGCGCGATCCGGGCTTGACGCGGAGGGCGTCACGCAGGTCGACTCGTTCGGACATGGGCTGGCTCCTCCGGCGATGCGTTGGCAGGACTCGGTCGTATGATGCGACCGTACCCCATCGGATCGCGGCCGCATCACCCCGCAGGAGCTCCAGCACCATGACCGTCGTCGCCACCAGGCCGCATCCCATCTACCTCGCCGGGCGCTGGGTCGAGTCGCCGGACATCCTCGAGATCGCCAACCCGGCCGACCCCGCGAACCCCGCCGGCTCGACGTACACCGCGACTCCGGAGCAGTACGAGGAGGCCGTCGAGGCCGCCGTCGCCGCCTTCGAGGTGACCCGGGTGCTGCCGGCCTACGAGCGCGGCCGGATCCTGCGCGAGATCAGTGCCGGGATCGCGGCCCGCCGCGAGGAGCTGGGCCGGCTCATCGCCCTCGAGGCCGGCAAGCCGATCCGCGACGCGCTGGCCGAGGTCGACCGGGCGGTCCTCACCTTTCGCCTCGGGGCGGAGGAGGCCGAGCGGATGACCGGCGAGCTGATCCCGCTCGACCTCATGCCGAGCAGCAAGGACCGGGTCGGCATCACGCGCCGGTTCCCGATCGGCCCGATCGCCGGGATCAGTCCGTTCAACTTCCCGCTCAACCTCGCCGCCCACAAGGTGGCCCCGGCCATCGCCTCGGGCAACCCGATCGTCCTCAAGCCGCCGTCCAAGGACCCGCTCACGATGCTGACCGTGGCCGAGATCATCGACGCCGCCGGGGTGCCGCCCGGGATGGTCAGCGTCCTGCCGATGACCCGCGAACTCGGAGACCGGATGGTCGCCGACGAGCGGTTCAAGCTGTTGACCTTCACCGGCTCGCCGAGCGTCGGCTGGCGGATGAAGGAGCGAGCCGGCAAGAAGAAGGTCGTGCTCGAGCTGGGCGGCAACGCCGGCGTCATCGTGGATGCGAGCGCCGACCTCGACTGGGCCGTCAAGCGGACCCTGACCGGGGCGTTCGCCTATGCCGGCCAGGTCTGCATCAGCGTCCAGCGGCTGTTCATCCACGAGACGGTGTGGGACGCCTTCATGGACAGGTTCCTGGCCGGCGTCGCGGCGCTGCGGCTCGGCGACCCGCTGGACCCGGCCACCGACGTCGGGCCGATGGTCGATGCCGCGCAGGCCGGCCGGACCCAGCGCTGGGTCGACGAGGCGGTGCAGCTCGGTGGCACGGTCCTCGCCGGCGGGACGGCCGACGGCGCGTACTTCGCCCCGACCGTCCTGACCGATGTCCCGCTGGCGGCCCAGGTCTGCTCCAACGAGGCCTTCGCCCCGCTCGTCGTCGCGTTCAGGTTCGCGACCCTCGACGAGGCGATCAGTCGGGTCAACGACAGCCTGTTCGGGCTGCAGACCGGGGTCTTCACCAACGACCTCGCCGGGGCCTGGCGTGCGTTCGGTGAGCTGCGAGGTCGGCGGCGTCATCGTCAACGACATCCCGACCTACCGGATCGACCACATGCCCTACGGCGGGGTCAAGGATTCCGGCCTCGGTCGCGAGGGGCTGCGCTGGGCGATCGACGACATGACGGAGATCCGGATCATGGTCCTCGCCCAGCCAGGCTGACCCGGCAGGACGGCGGGAGTCGTCTCGCGGCCCGCGACGGGGTCGGTGGGGTGGGGCTCCGGTGACGCATCCTTGCGTTCCATGGATCTGACCCTGAACCCGGCCCAGCTCGAGCTCCAGGCCCGGGCGCGCGCGTTCGTCCGTGACGTGCTCCAGCCTCGCGAGGCCGAGTTCGAACGCGTCGGTGGACGCGTCGATCGCGCATGGGGCATGGAGGTCCGCCGCGAGGCCCTCGCTGCACGGCTGCACGGAGGCTCGTTTCCGCGCGAGCTCGGTGGCCAGGGATGGTCGGTCCTCGAGCAGGTGCTCGTGCACGAGCAGCTTGGTCAGTCGACCGGCGGCCTCTGGTCGTTCATCCCGGGAGCGTATAACGCGCTCATCCACTGCACGCCGGAGCAGCGCACGCGATACCTGGACCCGTGCCTCCGCGGGGAGCGGTCCGGTTCCTACGCGATCACCGAGGATGGGGCGGGCTCGGATGCGCGCGCCCTCGCGGCGACGGCGGTCCGTGACCCGGCCACCGGGGAGTACGTCCTCAACGGCGAGAAGTGGTTCGTGACGGGCCCGGATGACACCGACTTCATGATCTTCCACTGCTTCGTGGTCGATGGTGACGATCGCCTGCCGACGTTGTTCCTCGTCGACTACGACGCTCCGGGGCTGACGCTGCAGCACGATCCCGACTACACCCACACGTTCGCCGACCGGCACCCGCAGTTCGTGCTGCGGGACGT
Source organism: uncultured Chloroflexia bacterium (assembly GCA_963704935.1). Lineage (GTDB taxonomy): Bacteria > Chloroflexota > Limnocylindria > Limnocylindrales > CSP1-4 > SPCO01. The sequence continues at coordinate 905,619 of CAVPIF010000003.1, read as the reverse complement.
GCGCGTGCCGCCGACCGCGATCCTCGGCGAGGTCGGGGCGGCCGACGATCTCACCAACGAGTGGTTCGTCGAGGAGCGGATCCACATCGGGGCCCGCTGCTCCGGGGCGATGGAGCGACTGCTCGCGCTCGCGGTCGGATGGGCGACGGAGCGGATCCAGTTCGGCGAGCGGATCTACGACTTCCAGGGGGTGTCGTTCCCGCTGGCGGACTCCGCGGCGGATGCGTCCGCCGCGCGCCTGCTGACGCGCGAGGCGGCCTGGCTGGCCGATTCCGGCGTCGATCGCAAGGTGGTCCACGCCAAGGCCTCGCTGGCGAAGCTGTTCGCCTCCGAGGCCGCCTTCCGCTGCGCCGATCGCGTCGTCCAGGTGTTCGGTGGGCGCGGCTACATGCGTGAGTACGCGCCAGAGCGGTTCCTCCGCGAGCTGCGGGTGGATCGCCTGTGGGAGGGGACCTCGGAGATCCAGCGCCTGATCATCGCCCGGGCGCTGGAGCGGCGCGGCGTGGACCGGGTGGTCGGATGAGCCGGTCGGCGCCGTGACGCGTGTCGTCGCCTCCCGCAGACCGGCGCCTGGCAGGCCGCTCGCGGGCCGACCGGAGGCGGGCACGCCCGGCGGCTCGATCGACCTTCGACCGCTGTTCGCGCCGCGGTCCATCGCGGTCGTCGGAGCCTCTCCCCGCAGCTGGATCGCGGAGACCGTCCGGGACAACCTGCGGATGATGGGCAGCCAGACCCGCTGCCACTTCGTCAACCCGGGGTACGAGGAGCTGCACGGCCAGCCCTGCTACCCGAACCTGGAGGCCCTCCCGGAACGACCGGACATCGCCCTCGTCGCCATCAACCCCTTGCGCGCGCCGATGGTCACCTCGGCGGCAGCGGCGGCCGGTGTCCCGGTCGTCATCATCCCCGGCGGCGGCGTGGTGGAGGGTGGTGCCATCGCGGCGGCCATGCAGGAGGAGGTCGCCGATATCGCCCGACGGCATGGGCTCGCGCTGGTGGGACCCAACTGCATGGGCGTGGTCGACTTCACGACGAACAGCGCCACCTACATCGGCGACGTGTCGCCGTTCCTGCCGCGTGGCGGGGTGGCCGGCATCGCCCAGTCGGGTTCCGTCACGGACGCATTCATCCATTCCGGGGCGCGCGTCGGGTTCAGTCGGATCATCAGCTGCGGGTCGGAGGTCATCCTCGACATCTGCGACTACCTCGCCTACTGCCTGGACGACCCGGCGACCACCTCCGTGATCCTGTTCGTCGAGGGGTTCAAGCGCCCGGAACGGTTCCTCGCACTCGCGGACCGGGCCATGCAGCTGGGCAAGCCGATCATGGTCCTCAAGGTCGGCCGCAGCGAGCAGGCGCAGGCCGCGGCGATCGCCCATTCCGGGTCGCTGGCGGGCGAAGCGCGGGTCACGGATGCGGCGCTCGATGCGGCTGGCGTGATCCGCTGCCAGGACCTCGATGAGCTCCTGGAGACCGCGGAGCTCGTGGAGGGGATGCGACGGACCGGTCGGCGGATCGGCCGCGGGAGGACCGGCGTCGTCACCGTGTCGACCGGCGAGGCGTCGCTGATCGCCGACCTCGCGCCACGGACCGGCGTGGATCTGCCGCCGATCCCGGAGTCGGCCCGCGCCGGGATCCTGGAGCGGTTGCCGACGATGGGCTACATCGGCAACCCGCTGGACCCGTGGGGGGCGGCGGACCCGGACACCGCGTACACGGCCTGTTTCGAAGCGATGGCCGTGTCGGGAGCGTACGACGTCCTCGTGCTGGTCCACGATTTCCCGTACCAGTCCATGCCGGCCGAGGTCGCGACCGCCAATGACGTGACCCTCCCGCTCTTGCGGGCGACCCGCGACCGCCCCCACCTGCTGCCGGTCTACGTGTCGCTGACGTCGGGCGACCATCCGCCGGAGACGAAGGCGGTCCTCGACGAGCATGGGGCCGGCGCGCCGCTGATGCGTGGGGCCGTCGAGGCCTTCACGGCGATCGCCGCGGTCGCCCGCTGGGAGGCTCGCATGACGGCGCGCACGGGGATCGACGGACGCCCCTGGCGGACGGGCTGGCCGCAGCTGGCAGCCGATCGGACGCCGTACGGCCTGGACGCCACGGGGCGGGTCGCCGCCGGCACATCGGAGATCGCGACCGTGGCCTTGCCGGAGCGTGAGAGCCTGGAGTTGCTGCGCGGGGCCGGACTGGCCGTCACGGCCGCCGTCGCGGTGCCCGACGCGGACGCGGCGGTCGAGGCCGCCCGCCCGCTCGCCGGTCACGCCATCGCGCTCAAGCTCGACGCCGTCGGGCTTGCGCACAAGAGCGACCTCGGGCTCGTGCGGCTCGGCCTGAGCGGGGACGACGCGATCCGCGGCGCGGCGACCGACCTGCTGGCGATCGCCCGGCGGCACGGGCTGGACGCGCGCGGATTGCTCGTCGAGCCGATGGCCGACCCGGGGGTGGAGCTCATCGTCGGCCTGCGGCGCGACGCCCTGTTCGGTCCGGCCGTCATGGTCGGGCTCGGCGGCGTCCTCGCCGAGGTGCTCGACGATGTCGCGATCCGGCTCGCTCCGGTGGATCGCGCCGCGGCCCTGGCGATGCTCGACGACCTTCGCGGGCGCCGGATCCTGGACGGGGTGCGCGGCGGGCCGGCGGTCGACCGCGGCGCCATCGCCGACCTCGTGGTGGCGCTCTCGGAGTTCGGGGTGGCTCGGCCCGGGATCGTGGAGGTGGACCTCAACCCGGTGGTCGCCTCGCCCGACGGTGCGCTGGCGGTCGATGCGCTCGTCGTCCGCTCGACCGACGGCGAGGCCCGATGGGCCGGCGATGCCTGACGAGCCCGTGCTCCTGACCGCGTCCGCCCCGTGGGGCGTCCGGATCACGCTGAACCGGCCGGCCAAGCTGAACGCGCTGAACGGCGAGCTCGTCAGGGCGCTGGTCACGGCGCTCGATGCGGCGGAGGCAGACCCCGCCGTTCGCGTGGTCGTGCTCCAGGGCGCCGGTCGCGCGTTCTCGTCCGGCTATGACCTGACCGAGGAGGCTGAAGGGGGGGTCGGTGGCCCGGTGGCCTGGCGGGAGCTGCTGGCCGCCGACGCGGCCGCCACGCTGCGGCTGCTGGACTCGCCCAAACCGATGATCGCGCAGGTCCACGGGTACGCACTGGCCGGTGGCCTGGAGCTGGCGATGGCCTGCGATCTGATCGTCGCCGCGGAGGGCACCCGGCTCGGCGAACCGGAGATCCGGTACGGCTCCGCACCGGTGACGCTGCTGATGCCATACCTGATCGGCCAGAAGAAGACCCGGGAGCTGCTGCTCACCGGCGACCTGATCGACGCGGCGGAGGCCGAGCGGATCGGCCTGGTCAACCGGGTCGTCCCGCCGGACGAACTCGATGCGGCCGTGGACTCGCTGGCCGACCGACTGGCCCGAACCCCGCCGGAGGTCATGGCACCGACGAAGCGGATGCTCAACCGGGCGATGGACGCCGCCGGGTTCCGTCTGGCCGTCGAGGCCGGCCTGGACCTCGGGGCGATCATCAACGCGGCCGACACGCCGGAGCAGCGCGAGTGGGACGCGATCGTCCGGCGCGATGGGCTGAAGGCCGCCTTGGCCTGGCGGGATCGCCGCTACGACGAGCGGCTCGCGGAGCGCGACCGAAGCTGAACCGGGACCATCGTACGGGCCGTACCGGCCCTCCGGTCATGTGGCGCCCTACGTCATCCACCTGAAATCATCGGGTGGCGCGTGATATCCGTCACATCGTTCGATCGTGTCCGGTGTCGTGCGCTGACCTCCGGAGCGGAGGTGCAGGACCAGCCGGCGGTTCGACCCGTCCGGACAGCAGTGGAGCGCGACCACCATGCACGACCGGATCCCCACCGATCACCAGGAGCCACCGCGGGAGTCCCGGCGTCGACGCCGCGGCGTCCTCGCCCTCCTCCTCGGGCTGACGACGATCAGCCTTGGAGCCGGGATGTTCTCGCTGGCCATCTTCACCGACAGTGACGCCTCCACCGGGACGTTCGCGTCCGGGACCATCGACATCACCTCCTCGCCGACCGTCGCGTTCACGGTCACTGCCATGGTGCCCGGCGACAGCGACACCCAGGCCCTCACGATCGCCAACGCCGGGACCGCCGCCCTGCGCTATGCGATGACCGCGGCCGCCCCCGACGTGCTCGGCGGGACCCTTACGCTGGAGGTCAGGACCCTCGGCGCGAGCTGCGCCGCATTCGACGGTACCGTGGTGCTGGCGGCGACCACCCTTGACGGTGCCGCCATCGGCGATCCGACCCAGGGCGCCGACACCGGCGATCGCACGCTTGCGGCCGCTGCGAGTGAGGTCCTGTGCTTCCGCGTGAGCCTGCCGATCGCCACCGGCGACGCGCTGCAGGGCCAGTCCTCATCCGCGACCTTCACGTTCGACGCCGAGCAGACCGCCAACAACCCGTGAGCCTCCGGATCCTCCGGCGCCGATGACGATGGCCGGTAGCCCGGCGGAGGCCATGCCCCGTGCCGATCGACCGAACGTCCGACCGACTGCCCTGTCGGTCGGACGTCGCGTCGCGGACATCCTCCTCGTGGCCGTCATCGTCGTCGGCCTGTTCGGCATCCTCCTGGGCCGCCTCCTGCCGGCCCTCGGCCATCCGGTCTTCGTGGTCGCGGGTCCCTCCATGGAGCCCGCGATCGGCGTGGGATCGGCGATCGTCCTGGAGCGGGTCCGTCCCGGCCAGCTGGCGGTCGGCGACGTCGTCAGCCTGCGAAGCGGCTCCGACCGGGCGGTCTTCACCCACCGCGTGATCCGGATCGCAGTCCAGGGTGGCGAAGTCTGGGTGGAGACCAAGGGCGACGCGAATGCCGGCCCGGACCCGTCGATCACGGCGGCCTCGGCGATCGCCGGGCGGGTCGCGATCGTCGTCCCGGGCGCCGGCTACCTGTTGACCCTGCTGTCGTCGCCGGCCGGGGTCGCGCTCGTCCTGTCGGCCGGCGCCACGCTGATCGTGCTGGGCTGGCTGCTCGAGACGATCGAGTCGGATCGGCGTCGCGGGCGGGTCCGACCCGCCATACCGCGGCCGTCCCTACGGTCCGTGCGGCCAAGGTCCCTGGGAGCCTGCCGACCGCGCCTGCCGACGGAGACGGTCGCCGTCGAACGCCGGAGGCGCACCCATGCCCGCGCCATGCGACGGGGCACCTGATGGCGCGCACCTCCGCACGCCGGCTCGGTGCCCTGGGCATCCTCCTCGTCGCCGTGGCCCCGCTGGCCGTTTCCCCCACGTCGTCCCTCGCGCGCTACGTCGACTCGGCGGCCGTCGGCGGGGGATTCACGACCGATCGGCTCGATCCCCCGACCGGTCTTGCGGCGACCGGCGGCGGGTCGGTCACCCTCACCTGGATGCCCACGGTGGATGGCTATGCCACGGGTTACGACGTCTTCCGGAGCGCGCTGCCAGCCGGGCCCTTCGCCGTCGTCGGCGCGGTGACCCCGGGGACGGCGACGACGACCGTGGACGGTCCGCCGCTCGGCGCCTGGTACTACGTCCTGCGGGCCGTGGCAGGGTCGTGGACCAGCATGGACAGCAACGTGGCCAGGGCGTTGGTATCGGTGCCGGTGTCGACCGGGATCCGGCCGTGCGCCGCCGCCTCCAATGCGGCCGACACCGTCGGAGCCGGCGACGACGACGGCTACCAGTCGAACCCGACAAGGGTCTGCGCCGACGACGGCTCCGCGGCGAACGACACGCGCAGCGGTACGGGCGGCAGTGTCTCATGCGGGACGGGCGCGATCCCGGACTCGAACAAGGACCGGCATCGATTCTGGGGCTACGCCTTCGGCCTGCCGGGATCGGTCAGCGCCATCAGCGGGATCACGGTCGTCGCGGACCTCGGGATGAACAACAACGGCGGGACCACGAACCTGTGCATCCAGCTTTCGTGGGATGGCGGTTCCACGTGGACGACGATCCAGTCGAACGCCGTGTCCGGGACCGCCCAGAGCCGCTACACCTTCGGATCGGCGACCGACACCTGGGGACGGACCTGGGCGGTCGGCGACTTCAGCACGACCAACTTCCGGGTTCGGGTCATCGACGCGTCGACCCAGACCAACAAGCAGTTCCGGCTCGACTTCCTCGGGGTGGACGTCGACTACTACCCCTGACCCCGGGGTCGCCTACAGCCCGAACCGCTCCACGGCCCGGGTTGCGACATCCGCGGCGATCGCCAGCGATGAGGTCGCGGCCGGCGACGGCGCGTTGACGACGTGGAGGACCCGCTCACCGCCACGGAACCGGAAGTCGTCCACGAGGGTCCCGTCGAGGTCCACGGCCTGGGCCCGGATCCCGGACGGCCCGAACTCGAGCTGATCTCCGCGCACTTCGGGGATGAACCGCCGGAGCTCCGCGAGGAAGGACGCCTTGGACCAGTCCCGCCACATCTCGACGGCCCCGGTCCGCCAGAAGCGGGCGGCGAGGCGCAGGAAACCACGACTGGTCAGCGTGCCGGCCAGGTCGCGCAGGTCGATATCGCGACGTCGGTAGCCGGTCCGGGCGAAGGCGAGCACGGCATTGGGCCCAGCCCACACGGCGCCGTCGATGCGGCGCGTGAAATGCACCCCCAGGAACGGGAAGCGCGGGTCGGGCACCGGGTAGACCAGGCCCTTGACCAGGGAGCGGGCATCCGGCGTGAGCGTGTAGTAGTCGCCCCGGAACGGGATGATCCGCTCCGCCCCGGCCCCGGGCGTCATCCCGGCCACCGTGTCTGCCCACAGACCCGCGCAGGCCACGACGGCGCGGGCGGTGAGATCACCCTGCGTCGTGGTGAGGATCGACTCGCCACCGATCTCGCGGATGCCGGTGACCTCGTGGCTCGTATGGATGGTCCCGCCCGCGGCCACCACGTCGTCGGCGTAGGCGAGGGCGACCCGGCGGAAATCGATGATGCCGGTGCCGGGACTCCACAGCCCGCGCACGGCCCGGACGTGCGGTTCGATCTCGGCGATCCGCTCCGCGCCGACCATCTCCAGGCCCGCGACACCGTTCGCCTCGCCCCGCTGCCGCAGGTTCTCCAGTGCCGCCAGCTCCGTGTCGTCGACCGCGACGACGAGCTTGCCGCACCGCTCGTACGGGATGCCCCGTTCGTCGGCGTAGCGCTCAAGCGCGACCTTGCCGTCCCGGCAGTAGCGTTGCTTCAGTGATCCCGGCGTGTAGTACAGGCCGGCATGCAGGACGCCGCTGTTGTGCCCGGTCTGGTGCGTCGCCAGCTGGGCCTCCCGCTCCAGGACCGTGACCCGCAGGTCCGGCCGCCGCCCCAGCAGATCGCGGGCGACGGCGAGGCCCAGGATCCCACCGCCGATGACCGCGACATCCGTCCGATCCGACATCCCGAGCGACGCATCCATCGGTCCCATTGTGACCGGACCTGGCTCGCCCCGTTCCGTCCCTCGCGCCTGCGCGCCGTGTCCACCATGCCGGTCATCGGCGTTGACGCTATCGTCCTCGCTGTCATGACGACCCGATCGGCGCGCCCGGCTGCGCGCCTGCCCCGGACCATCGCCCTGCTGGCGGCCGTCGCGGTCGTGGTCGTCGGGGCAGCCTGGATCGCGCTGGCCGGGGCCGATGATGTGCCGCCGCCGCCGCTGTCGGCTCCCGTCGACCCGCGCTACCCGGACGTCGGGATGGCGCCCCTGCAGGACATCCTGATCGGGACCGAGGATGACGGCACGGTCTTCCTTCGCTTCTCGGCAACGATCGTCAACGTCGGTGACGGAGCCCTCCTGGTCGCCGCCCATCGCCGATTGCCGTTCGGCGACGACTGGCGGGTCATCCAGCGGGTCGAGGATGCCACGGGCGGGTACAGCGAGCGGCCGACGCAGGCCGCCCTCGTATTCGGGGGAGATGCCCACGATCACTGGCACGTCGCGCGGGCGGAGGCGCACCAGCTCGAGACGCTCGACGGCCGGGTCGTCGGCAGCCTGGTCAAGACTGGGTTCTGCTTCTTCGACAACGTGCCGTACCGGACGACGCTGGAGCGGTTCCCGTCCGAGCCCGTGCACCTGGCGTCGGACTGCGGCAAGCAGACGGACCGCGACCTCGTGATGGGCCTGTCCGTGGGTTGGGGCGATCTGTATTCCTGGTACCTGCTGGACCAGACCATCGAGATCACCGACATCCCCGACGGCCGCTATCGGCTCCGCGCCATCGCCGATCCGACCGACTTCTTCGCCGAGTCGGACGAGACCAACAACGACACCTGGACGATGGTCGACCTCGGGACCGCGGACGGGGTCCGCACGGTCGAGGTCATCGAACAGGGACCCGCCGGCTGAACGGCCGCGGGTCAGGAGTCGCGACGGCCCGCGATCGCCTCCGCAGCCCCAACCGGGGGCGTGGGCCTTGAGCGTCGTTCCGGTCCCAGGATGGCGGCCAGGCCACCCACCACGCGTTCCACGTCGGCGCGCGTCATGCCCGGCCACAGTGGGAGCGAGATCACGCGTTCGTATTCGGCGTCGGCGACCGGGAACTGCTCGGCACGCCACCCCAGGCGGCGGTAGTAGGGGTGCTTGTGCAGCGGGATGAAATGGACGCTGGCCCCGACGCCCAGGTCGGCGAGCCGGGTCATGACGGTCCCGCGGTCCAGGTTCAGCGCTTCGAGGTGGAGTCGGACGATGAACAGGTGCCAGGCGTGTGACCCGTCGGGCTCATCGTGGGGTAGCTCGAGCAGGTCCTCGACGGTCGACGCCGCGAACGCCTCGCGATACCACGACACGAGCTCTCGACGGGCCGCGAGGAGTTCCTCCGCGCGGGCCAGCTGGGCGAGTCCGAGGGCCGCCGCCAGGTCGCCCAGGTTGTACTTGTACCCGGCCTCCTCGATCTCGTAGTACCACGAACCGCCCGCCGCGTACCGCTTCCAGGCATCGCGGCCGATCCCGTGGAGTGACATGAGTCGCACCCGGGCGGCGATCGCCTCGTCGTCCGTGACGAGCATCCCGCCTTCGCCGGTGGTGATGGTCTTGGTCGCGTAGAACGAGTAGGCGCCGATGCGACCGACGGTGCCGGCCATCCGACCGTGCGGGCCGATGCGGCTCGGGAAGGCGTGCGCCGCGTCCTCGATGACCGGGATGCCGAGCGGGTCCAGGGCGGCCACCAGCGCCGCGATGGCCAGCGGCCGACCGGCGATGTGGACGGCGATCACGGCTTTCGTTCGCGGCGTGACCGCGGCGAGCACCGTGTCGACCGTCATGTTGAGGGTGGCGCGCTCGACGTCGACGAGCACCGGTCGGGCTCCCCGGTAGATGACCACCTCGGCGCTCGCGGCGAACGTCCATGTCGGCACGATCACCTCGTCGTCCGGACCGACCCCCAGGGCGTCAAGGGCCAGATGCAGCGCGGCCGTCGCGGAGTTCAGCGCGACCGCGTAGCGGGCCCCGACGAACGTCGCGAACTCGGTCTCGAAGGCCTTGGCCCTGGCACCGGTCGTCAGCCAGCCGGAATCGAGGACCTCGAGGACGGCACGGCGCTCGGCGTCGGTGATCGACGGCCTGGCGAAGGGCAGGTGCGACTGGTCCGACACTGGTCAGCGGGTCGTGACCGGTTCCCCGCTCCTTCGGGAGGCGGGCTTGGACCCTCCGGCGGTGACCGCCGGTGTCGCGGTCGATCGCGCAGGTCCGTCAGGCTGGGCCGGCTCGAACCCGTCGGTGACGAGCGCGACCAGCTCGAATGCCTCGGTGCGGAGCTGTGCGTCGTCTTCGCCGAGAGCGAGGCCAAGCAGCGCCAGGGCGCGCCGTCGGATGTCGAGCGGGGGCGGGGACGACGATGCTCGCAGCACCTTCGCCACCCCGGTGGCCTCCACGGTCTCGTTCTCGTAGAACAGCTTCTCGTGGAGCTTCTCGCCGGGACGCAACCCGGTGAACTCGATGTTGAGGCTGTCGGGTGCCCGGCCGGACAGGCGGACGAGGTCCTTGGCGAGGTCCAGGATTCGGACCGGCTCCCCCATGTCGAGGACGAACAGGTCCCCGGATCGGGCCAGCGCGGCCGCGTCCAGGATGAGCCACGAGGCTTCCGGGATGGTCATGAAGTAGCGGGTCATCTCCGGATCCGTGACCGTGAGGGCTTCGCCGCGCTCGAGCTGGCTGAGGAAGATCGGGACCACGCTGCCGGCCGAACCGAGGACGTTCCCGAACCTGACGGACGAGTACGCGCGCCCACTGGCGCGCGCCGCATCGGCGACGAGCGCCTCGGCGATCCGCTTGGTGGCGCCCATCACGCTGGACGGCTCGACGGCCTTGTCGGTCGAGACGAACACGAAATGCGGTACCCCGGCCGCCATCGCCGCGTCGAGCAGCGAGAGCGTGCCTGCGATGTTGACCTGAGCGCCCTCCGACGGGTGCTCCTCCATCATCGGCACATGTTTGTAGGCGGCCGCATGCAGGATCACGTCCGGGGCTGTGCTGGCGATGAGCCGCTTCATCAGCGGCCGACTGACGACGTTGCCCAGGTGTACCTCGACCGTGGCCGAGCCGCGGCCGTGGAGCTGGCGGACTTCCAGCTCCCGCTGGATGGTGTACAGCGGGCTTTCGGCACGATCGATGAGGACCAGCCGCGCGGGCCGCAGGCTGTGGACCTGGCGCGCGAGCTCGGATCCGATGGATCCGCCGGCGCCGGTGATGACGACGGTCTTGCCGCGGATCAGGCCTTCGACGGCCGGCGAGTGCTCCGTGGCGAGCGGCCGACCCAGCAGGTCGTCCAGCTTCACGCGGCGGGCACGGTAGGCGTCGATGCTGCCGTCCATCAGTTCGTGGATCGGCGGCACGGTCCGGACTTCCAGCCCTTGCGCCATGGCCTGTTCCATGACGGAGCGGATGGTGCTTCCGCTCGCCGTCGGCATCGTGATCAGGAGCATCCGGGCGTCGGTCGCGGCGATGGCCTCGCGCAGTGCGTCCATGCCGCCGTAGATCGGCACGCCGGCCACCGTCTTGCCGGTTCGCGACGGGTCGTCGTCGAGGAAGCCGACCGGCCGGACGCCGGCCTTCGGCTCGTTCATCGCCGAACGGGCGATCACGGAACCGGCGTGACCCGCTCCGTAGAGCAACGTCGGGATGCGGTGCTCGCTCGTGGACGCGACGGTCCGGTGTCGGCGCCATTCGGCGACGGCACGGATCAGGAATCGCGCGCCGCCGAACAGGCCGACACTGAGGATGCCTTCGATGACCCAGAACGAGGGGCCGACGAAGACCTCCGCGCCCGAGACGGGCCCGAGGATCCCGATCCCCAACGTCATCGCGATCAGGGATCCGACGGCGCCCGCGGTGAGGACGAGCACGAGTTCGCCGACGCTGGCAAAACCCCACACGCGGCGGTAAAGCCCGAACCGGATATTGACGAACGGGCGCACGAGCAGGGGCGCCAGGATCATCGGCATGAACGGTGTCAGCTCGCGCGGCGTGAGGACCTGCTCATAGCGGATCACCAGCGCGGCATACGTCGTCACGATGATCGCGAGCAGGTCGAACGCGACGAGATGGCGGCCACGCAGGTGGATCTGCCCGAGGCGCAGGATCCGGTCCACGAAGGGAACGTGGTCCGGCGCGAGGACGGCCCTCATGGCCGACGGGCGCGCAAGTCAGCCCTCAGCGGGAACATTCGTACAGACCCCCAACGATCAGGCCCCCGAACCGGATAAAGAGGATGAGTGGGACGGTGGACCGTATGGCTGTAACCATAGGGCGGTTGGCCGATCGGTGCTAGTACTCCGGGGTCATCAAACCGTCATACAAGCGTGAAGTCGGTGCATCCAGGCAACGAATCGGGTCCTCCGTCGCTCTGCCTCAGTGGTGGCGGAAGATCGCCCGAACGGTCGCGCCGATGAGCGCGACGTCGCTCAGGATCGTCCGTCGCCGAAGGTACTCCGCATCCAGGGCGAGCTTCTGGGGTAGCACCACGGAGCGATACTCGTGGTCGGGATCCGGCACCGCCAGCAAGTGCTCCTCATGGCGGAAGGCGATCTGGCTGGGCCCTGTGATCCCCGGTCGCGCGCTGAACACGAAGTGGTGCAGCGGGTCCGTCCAGTCGACGTAGCTCGGGTCCTCTGGTCGGGGCCCCACGATGCTCATCTCCCCTCTGACGACGTTGAGGAACTGTGGCAGCTCGTCGATCTTGAACCGCCGTAGCCGCCGACCGATGGGGGTGATCCGGTCGTCCTGGCTGTGGGTGATCGCCAGGCCACTGGTGGCGACCCGCATCGTGCGCAGCTTGAAGACCGTGATCTCGCGTCCGCCCTCGCCGATGCGTCGCGCCCGGTAGAGCAGCGGACCGCGGTCCCCCGACGCGCGCATCGCGATCGCGGCGACGGCCACGACCGGCGCCGCGATCAACAGACCGGCGACCCCGCCGGCCAGGTCCAGCGCGCGGTTGGCGGATCTCGGCCGGCCGGACCCGGTCGGTGTCTCAGGGAACGACATCGAGGACCTCGTAGGCCGCGGCCGTCACGACCGGGCACGCGCCGGGCTCGCCGCGCAGTTCGCGTTCGATCCCGCTGAACGTGTTGCCGCCGATGTTCACCCGACACGACGACTGGATCTCGATCAGGGCGGCCCCATCGCCCGCCACGATGCCGTGGTTATCGCGCACGGTCAGGTCGATGCTCCTGGTGAACCGCATCGCGGCGCCGTTGCGCCCCGCGTCGTAGACGGTGTCCGACCGGTTGCCGCGCACGAGGACCTGCGTGCGGACGTACCCGCTCTCCTCCAGTGGTTGCACGGTGATCCGGAGTGCGACGCCCTGGAGGCGGTTGCCGACGACGCTCAGCGCGTCGATCTCACCCCAGCCGTTGGCGGCCACGAAGTACTGGGCGACCGGTCCGATCGCCAGGTTGTCCAGCACCGCCACGTCACGGGCGCCCTGGACCGGTCGGGCCGGCGTCCCCTCCTGTCCGTCGGTCCGGTTGGGCTCGAGGTCGACGACGTGCAGGCCGATCGCCTCGAACGTGTTGCCCTCGATCCGCACGTCGCGTGCACCGACGATGGCCACACCGTTGCGACCGGCCCCACGGCACTCGCTGTCGAGGAAGTTCACCCGCTCCACCCACGGCAACGTGCCGTCGGCGACCCCCAGGTACAGGCAATCGCCGCGCGGGTTCTCGATGGTGACGCGCTCGATCGTGATGTCCGCGCCGCCGTCCAGCCAGATGCCGTGCTCGAACTGGTGATCCTCGTCGAGGAGGCCCGGCTCCGGGTTGACGCCGCGGATGACCAGATCGTGGATCATGATCCGCCGTGCGTCCTTCAGGTACAGGTTGCGCCGGTTGGCGTCGACCAGGGTGGTTGCTTCGATCGTCGCACCGGCCCCGTCGAGGTCCAGGTCGCTCCGACGCTCCAGCCGGAGGGTCCCGTCGACGCGGTACCGTCCGCCGGCAGCCAGGCGGACATGCGAGCCGTTCGGGACGTCATCCAGGAACGCCTGGAGGTCGTCCGTGACGTCCGACCCGCCGGTCGCGTCGATGGTGGCCGGGGCGGTGATGACCGGTGTGGCGGTGATGGCCGGAGGCGGGATATCCGGCACGGACGGGACGATGGCCGATGCGGACGGATCGAGCGGCGACACCGGAGCCCCGAACCGTGACGCCAGCGTGTCCAGGCCGACCAGCCCGAGCAGCACGATCGCGACCAGCGCGACCCGGGCCGCTGTCCGTCCTGCGCGGCTCGACCCGCTGCCCCCCGTGGGCGACGACATCATCGGCTCCGTCGCGGCACCCGCAGCCGGGGCACGCGGCGGTAACCGTCGAGCGCTTCGATCTGGCCGTCGAAGCTGAACGTATGGGTGCGGGTGATGCCGGGGACGCCGGTCGGTTCGATGGCGGCGATCGGGTGCTCCTCGTACTCGGTTGGCGTCAGCGTCGTGATCGCGCTGAAGACGACTCGCCGGCCATAGTCGAGCGAGCAATCCTGCCCTGGGCGGATCCAGGTGTCGCCCTGCCGGAAGATCCGACCCCCAGGACGAGCGCGTCGCGCGTCGGCGACCACCGGATTCTGTGGATGAGGATGCCACGGTCCGGCCAGATCCGTGGCCATGTACAGGTGCAGCTCGTCCCACGGGCTCATGCCATGTTCCGTCTGGGCCACGAACAGCCAGTGCCGCCCGTCATCCCAGAGCAGGGTCGGATCCGACGCGCCGACGCCCTCCAGGCAGCGACCGAGAAGCTCCAATCCCAGGTCGGGGCCTCGGTCGATGAACAGGTCGACCCCGCCGGCGCGGCCACTGTCCGGGGTCATGACCAGCCCGACCGGGACCCGGGTCACGTGCGGGTAGGCGCGATGGTCCAGGTCGGCCAGCAACGTCCGTTCCATCGACCAGCCGCCTCCGTCGCGCCGGACCAGCGTGCTGATGCGGCCGCGATGCGCGCCGTCGGGACAGTCCTCGACGTAGAGCCGGGTGATCCCCGACGGCTCGGCCACCACGAATGGATCGGCGAAGAACCGGCCATCCGGTGCCGCCACCTCCTGGAAGCCATGGAGGTCGCGGGGCAGCGCCTCGTCCGCCGCGCGGTCGCGCGTGAGGACGACCCAGCCAGTCCGGAACAGCAGGCGCTCGGCCACCTTGGACGCCAGGGTCCGCGCGAGGCCGAGGAAGGGCGCGGGCCGATCGATCGGTTCCGTCTCGGCCGTCGTGTCCCTCGGCGGGGGAGTCGCCGGTCGCTGCGGCGAACGGGCGAGCCCGCCTCCGGCCGCCATGCGGGCCAGGTGCCGGGCCGGCAGCGTGGCCGCGCGCCAGTAGATGGCGTCACGGTCCCGGCCGAAGCCGATGCGGCGCAGGGCGCTGACCCCTCGCTCGGCCTCGAACCGCTGGCCGGTCGGGAGCTCGACCTCGAGCAGCGATTCGCCGACACCGTCGCGCGGCGGCCGGATGAGCTCCCGCCGACGGGAGCCGTCGAGCGCGTTCGCGAAGCGCAGCCGCCACCTGCCTCCCGCCGGGATGTCGAGACCGGTGTCGCCGTCACCGGCCAGGTCGACCAGCACGTCCGGCCGGGAGGCCAGCATGGCCTCCTTCCGCGCGGCGGCGTCTCCGTCTCGCTCGACCCGGACGCCGGCGAGGTCCGTTGCCCGCGCGATGCCTGCGGTGGCACGCGGACCACCCCGCAACGCCCAGCCCTCGATCCGCTCATAGACCGCCTGGAGCGGTGACCGTTCGGCGGATCGCTCGTTGGATCGCGCGGGAGTCACCAGGACCAGGACGACCTCCACGTCGTCGAGGGCTTCGATGCGGCGGGCGGCCGCGACCCGGTAGGCGTGATCCGGGCCGTCGCTGATCTGCAGCGCGACCCGGATGGGCAGGGCGCACGGTCGGTCGGTCATGGGCCGACAGGGTAGTACACGGCCCGGCCGATGGCCGGGCCGTGTACCAGGCAGGAACCCTGCGGGTGCCTACTGCTTGGCGATCCGGACGTTGTTGGTGAAGGTGACCGAGCTGGAGCCCGGGAAGTTGGCGAAGGTGCTGCCGTCCGACGTGTTGTTCCGGACGGTCACGCTCGCGGTGTTGCGGATGGTCATCTTGAGCAGGTCGCCGGTCAGGTTCTGGACCAGCATCGACGGCTTCGTCGCCGTGGAGTAGCCGCCGGCGGCGACCGCGTAGCTGGTCAGTTCGACACCGGGCAGGTCGCCGTGATGACGGATGTCGACGCCGTCGACGATGCCGCGGATGCTGGCGGCGCCCGTGGAATCGTTGACCTCGAAGTCGACGCCGTGGAGGCCGACGTAGGCGATGTGACCGCCGCGGATCGCCACCTCGCCGGCCACCGGCGCGATGCCGTTGCGCGAGGCGCGCTCGATGTCGGGATCGTTGATCTCGACGTCAGTCGGCGGCGAGTTCTTGCCGGACTGGTAACTCGTGTAGATGCCGTCGCCGCGGGTGTTCCGGGTGACCGGGCGGTTGAGCGTGATGTGAGCACCGCCGTCGACCTGGATGCCGTGCTCGTTCTGGAGCGAGGCATTCCAGCCGTAGCCGGTGCCGTAGACCTTCGCGTCGTTGACGACGATGTTCGTGCTGGTCTGGATCCGGAAGATGCCGGAGGCCCCGGATTGGGACCCCTGGATCCGAGCGCCGCGGAAGTCGATGGTCAGATCGTGCGCGGTGAACGACATCTGCGTCACCTTGTAGACGCCGTTGACCGCCAGGGCGACGTGCTTGCCGCTGTTGTTCTGGAGGAAGGACTTCAATGCCGAGGTGACATCGCTCGACCCGGTCGCGTCCCCGCTGAAGACGGCGTCGAACGCACCACTCGGCGGCGCGGTCGGAGCCGCGGTCGGAGCCGCGGTCGGAGCCGGGGGCTTCGGTGTGGCCGTGGGTGTCACGGTCGGGGCGGCGGTCGGTGCCGCAGTCGGGGCGGCCGTCGGGGCCGCGGTCGGAGCCACGGTCGGGGCGGCAGTCGGTGCGGCGGCGGTCGGCGCGACCGGAGCATCCGCACCCGTCACCTCGAACGTGCGGGTGACCAGGGTCCTGCCGCGGGCATCCACGGCGCTGATGTCATGTTCCCCGACGGTGGCATCCTTCGGGATCGTGACCGTTACCGAGGTGCTGCCAGCCCGCGAGACGCTGTAGGTCGGCATGCCGGCGGTGGACCCATCGAATTCGATCGTGCCCTTCGACCCACCGGCGAACCCGGTCAGGCGGAGGGTCGTCGCGCTGCCGGCAGGACCGATGTCCTCGGACAGTCGCACCCGTGGGCGGCTCTGGTTGGACGCCGTCAGCTCGAGATCGGATGGCACCGCCTCGACGATCGGGGTGGAGATGGTCGTCCGGACGACGAAGGCGTCGATCGCGACGACCGGGTGCCCCTTCGTGCCGACCACGGAGAGCGTGATCCGATGCTTCCCGACCTCGGGCCACTCCGTCTTGAACAGCACGCGGCCGGGCTTGAAGGACTTCGCATAGGTGGTAACGGTCTTGACCAGCTTGCCGTCGACGTAGACCCTGGCCTTGCCACGGGTCGAGCCGACCGGCCCGATCCAGGACACGCCCGAGCCCGTGAACGTGAGCGTCGCTTGGGCGCCCGCCTTCGCCGCGAAGCGAACGTGGCCGCCCATGTACTTCGGGTGGTCGGCCCGGGTCCACTTGCCCTTGTAGCTGATCTTCGAGCTCGTCTCGTTGTACGTCTTGATCTCGGCAGACTTGGACCAGCTGGCGACGAGGCTCGAGCCGGACGGCAGGCTGGCCGCGGACGTGTCCGTGGTCGGGACCACGAGACCGACGAGGGCGACGGCCAGGAAGCCGGTCGCGAGCCAGTCCCTGATCCGGTGGCGTTGGCTGGGGCGGGTCCGGGCAGGCGTGCGAACGCCCTCCGCGACCCATCGCGTTCCATCCCAGAACATGCGATCGGCACTCCATTCGGCAACCCGGCTGACTCAGAGAGTCCCGTGGCTTTGCGGCCCTGCCTCGCGACAGGTGTGCCTTTTGTCGTGGGTCGGCCGTGCCTGGGGGTGGCGACGACCTTCGTGCAGTGTCGGCCACCCGACACGCGCAAGCCAATGGGGCGAAGGTCCCTTTCGCCGTCGGATCGCCCGGCCCGAAGGTCCGTGGCGTTGATGTCGTTGGGGGACGACGGGGGCCGTCCGCCCAGGTCTGGCGGGGTGCGCTCGCGCACCGCGCGGTGGGCCCGGTCAGCGCCGTCCGGGCAGGTGGAACCGCGGCCGCGGGCGCATGCCGTCGACGACCACGAGGTCCGCCTCGCGGTTGAGCGTGTGGGTGGCCCGCAGGCCGGGCGCCCAGTCCGGTCGGATCACTTCGACGACCGTCTGCTCATACCCGTCCAGATCGAGGCGGTCGACCCGGAGGATCACGATGGAGTGGCCGTAGATCGCCGCACCGTCCTGGGCGATCCGATACCACGTGCCGTCCTGCTGGTAGACCCGTCCGGCGGGACGAGCGGTCCGGATGTCGGACACGACCGGATTGCCGGGATGCGCCGTCCACGGTCCCAGCGGCGACTCTGCATGGAACAGGTGCAGTTCGTCCGCCGCCAAGGAACCCTCTGTCGCCAGCGTGGTGAAGAGCCACCAGCGGTCGTCGATGCGGGCCAGCGTCGCGTCCGCGGCCGGCAGGTCGAGCGGCGTGGAGTGCCACCGCCACGTCGTGGGGAACCGGTCAGCGACGTAGAGCTGCAGGCGCCCCGTCGCCATCTGCTCCGGGAGGAGGTACCACGACCCCGACCACTCGAAGACGAACGGATACGACAGATGGGTCGGCAGCTCCAGGACCGTGTCGATCGTCCGCCAACCGCGTGGGCTGTCGTCGAGTTCGACCACCGCGAGCCGGCCGCGCGATTCAGCCGGGAAGAACTCCTCGATGAACACCAGGTCCCGGCCATCGTGGCGGACCGGGAAGGGATCCGCCCACTCCCGGTCGTCGGGGACCTCCAGGAACCGGAACGTGCGCCCGGCCACGCCGATCGGTCCGGGTCCGCGCGACACGGCCACGGCCCAACGATCCGGCGCGACCTTTCGCCGACCGAGGCGCGCGACGTAACCGACGACGACCCGCGCAAGGCCGACGACGATCGACCACGACCCCCAGGTACGACCACGCAGGGTCGTGAGTTCCGGCCCTGAGGCGTCCGGATCCGGAGCCCGGCGCATGGCGGCAGGGGCGCCCTCGCCCGCCCGGGCCGCCGCCACGCCCCGGGCGAGCAGGCCGGGCATCTTGCCGAGATGACCACGACTCCCACGCCGCAGGGACAGGCGATCGACCTTGCTCACGACCTTCCCGATGACCGGACCATCCGGCCCGGATCCCGCCAGCAGCCGGGTGATGGTGAACGTCCGGCCCAAGAGCATCTCGGCCCCCCCGGCGAGCAGGCCGATGCCGTCCCCGCGCAATGAAGCCGGCAGGTCCGGGCCATGCTCGAGGATCCATGTGCCGATCCTCGGCGTCGGCCATCGCTCGACCGATCCGGTCACGCCGTCGAGCCGGATGACGAGGTCGGGGGAGTCGCCGGGTGACGGCACGGTGCCGGGACGCAGCTTGACCAGCCTCGAGGGGTCGTCGTCGCGGCCGAACACCAGGCCATCGACCAGGCCGTAGCCCCGGAGCGTGGCCCGCCCGATGAAGCCCGGTCGTGACCCCTGGCCGGACCCGGGTTCGACCACCTCGGTCACGACGCGCTCGCCCCCGGCGGCGATCGCATCCATCGCCTCCTCGACCCATGAAGGTACCCGGTTGCCGGCGACCACCAGGCCGACCGTCAGCGGGGTCGGCGGCGCGTCCGTGCCGGAGAGCTTCGACGGGGTCACCGGGCGCCTCCCGACGCGACGTGCCCCACGACCGCTAGAATCGCGACTCGCGCAGCGGTGTCCCCCCGAACGAGGCGATGATGGTCGACGAGACTGGACAGGTTCATCCCACCTTTACCGTCTACACCGGTACCCGGAACCGGGCGCACACGCTGCAGCGGCCGTACGACACCCTCCGTGCCCAGACGTTCCGGGACTTCGAGTGGCTCGTCGTCGACAACGAATCGACCGACGGGACGCCGGAGCTGATCGCTCGCTGGCAGGCCGAGGCCGACTTCCCCATCCGCTACATCCGACACGCGAACCGGGGTCATCATGGCTCATCGAACGTCGCCGTGCAGGAGGCGCGGGGCGAGTTCTTCCTGACGCTCGACTCGGACGATGGGGCGATCCCCGAGGCGCTGGAGCGCTTCAAGGCGATCTGGGACGCCATCCCCGCAGAACAACGGGACCGCTACTCCGCGGTCACCGCGCTGGCACTCGACGAGCGCGGCCAGCCGACCGGCGGACGGTTCCCGACCGACATCCTCGACTCCAACACGACCGAGATGCGCTACCGCTACAAGGTCCTCGGCGAGAAGTGGGGGTTCCAGCGGACGGACGTCATGCGGGCGCATCCGTACCCCACCATCCCCGGGTACACCGGCATGATGTCGAGCCACCTCATCTGGGGCGCGATCGGCCGCTCGTACCTCACCCGCTACGTCAACGAGTATCTCGGGATCGTCTGGTTCGACCAGCCCGATACGCTGACGAAGGGCGCTCCCGACCCACGACGCGACGCGATCGGCGAGCGACTGGAGGCGGGCGCGGTCATCGACGACCACCTGCGCTACTTCCGGTACGCCCCGCTCGACTACTACCTGAAGGCGGCCAAGTACTGCCGCAGCGCCCTGTGGGCGGGCGAGGGCATCCTGACCCAGGTCCGGCTCCTGAAGCGGCCCGCCGCGAAGCTCCTCTGGCTGGCCGCTCTCCCGGTCGGGTTGGCCGTCTACGTGATCGAGCGCCTCGGGCTCTCCCAATTCATCCCCGGCCGCGAGCACCGCGGTATCGCCCGCTAGGGCCAGCGCCCGCCTAGCGGCGATCGGCGAGTACGCGCTCGTAGATCCGCTCGAGGTCGTCGACCAGCCGCGCGATCCCGAATCGTTCGGCCGCCCCCGGTGCCGCCGCCCCCATCCGATCCCTGGCCTCGGGGTCGTTCGCGAGGCCGATCATCGCCGCCGCCAGGCCCGCTTCGTCGTCCGCGGCTGCCAGCAGTCCGGTCACGCCGTCGGCGACGACGTCCGCGACGCCGCCGACGGCGGTCGCCACCGCCGGCCGTCCGGCCGCCGCCGCTTCGATCAGGGTCAGGGGTGTCCCCTCGTTGTCCGACGTGATCGCGACGATATCGGCGGCGGCGTACCAGGTCGGGGTGTCGGACCGCCAGCCGCAGAAGGTGATGGCGTCGCCAAGGCCGGCCTCCGCCGCCTGGGCCTCCGCCGCGGCTCGCTCCGAGCCGTCTCCGATCACGTACAGCCGGGCATCGGGGCGGGCCGAGCGGAGGGCACCGAACACGCGGACCAGGCGGTCGATCCGCTTGATCGGGACGAGTCGACCGATGAGGACAACGGTGAAGGCGTCCGGCGGGATCCTGAGCTCCCGTCGCGCGGCCTCGCGATCGACCGACCGATAGCGCTCCAGGTCCAGCCCGAGCGGGACGATGTCGAACTGGTCCGGCCGGCCGATGCCGCGAGCGAGCAGGTCGTCGCGCTGGAGCGGACCCAACGCCACGAGCCGTGAGGTCCGGGTCGCCAGCATGCGCTCGGCGGTCACGATCGCGTCCGATGTCCGTCGCCCGAAGTAGCCCTCGAAGACATGGCCATGGAACGTGTGCACCCGGGGGACCCCGGCAAACAGCGCGACCGAGCGGCCGAGCAGGCCGGCCTTCGAGTGGTGCGTGTGGACGATGTCGGGCCTGAACCTGCGGACGACCTTGAGCAGGCTGGCTGCTGTGCGGAGGTCCGCGAACGGGTCGACCGGCCGGGCCAGCGTCGCGATCCGGTGCAGCGCCACGTCCGCGATCGGCAGCTCGATCTCGAGTTCGTCGGGCTGCACGCGCCCGTGCACGAGCAGGGTGTCCCAGCCCCGGCGCTGCAGGACCTGGTTGGCCAGCGTCACGTGGGTCGATACCCCGCTGACCGCCAACCGCGTGATGATGCGCAGGACGCGCGGTCGACTGGGGCGAGTTCGCGTGGCGCTCATCGGCGGCGCAGCCGGCGCGGCGAGAGGACGAGCGTTCGGGCCACCGTCCACGGCTCGTCCAGCCCGAACATGCGGCTCAGGACCACGTAGCCGACCATCCCGACCGCGGTCATCGCGGTCAGCGACCCGAGGGCCATCGGCAGGCCGAGGTCATACGGCAGACTCCACGCGATGAGCGCCAGCGGGGCCGCGACCACGAGGCTGGCGGCCAGCGACTTGGCGCTGACGACGAGCAGTCCGGCCAGCGGAAACGCCTCCTCGAGGGATCCGAGTCTCCAAGCCTTGATGAACTGGATGATGCCCATCGTGAGCGCGGTCGACAGGGCGATGCCGGCGACGCCGATGGTCAGGCCCAGGGCGACGTTGAAGACGGCGTTCAGGATCGCGTCCAGGAAGCCCATCGCCATGAGGAACAGGCCGCGCTGGCGCGCATTGTGGGCGCCGGTCAGGACCGAATTCGCCATCGTGAGGACCAGCAGCGGGGCGAAGCCGGCGAGGGCACCGGCAGTCAGGATGGCGGCCCGTTCGTCGAAGGCGCCGCGAACGTAGGCGACCTCGACGACGGTCGGCGCCAGGGCGGCGGTCGCGACCGACAGCGGGACGAAGATCGCGATGACGTAGCGCATGGCGCTCCCGGCCGCTTCGCCGAGGGACCCGGACTGACCGAGCAGCGAGGCGCGTACCAGGGCCGGGTAGATCGCCGCGGACCACGCCGGCCCGATCGCGTTCATCGGGATCCGGATGACGCCCTCGGCATAGCGCAACGCGCTCACGGCACCGGGCGCGATGAGGGTCGCGACCGCCCGGTCCGTGAGGAGATTGAACTGCAGCGCCGACGAGCTGATCACGAGCGGCATCGCGTGGCGGATGAACCGGACGGAATCCGCCCGGTCGGCGGTCAGGGTGACCGGTGGCAGGAATCCGTAGCGGAACGCCAGGCCGATCAGCACGATGAGCGTGACCGCCTGCTGCATGGTCATGGCCAGTGCCAGCGCGGTCAGGCCGAGCTCCTCCCACAGAGCGACGGTCACGACCATCGAGGCGACCGGTCCGGCGACCCAGGCCACCGCGATGGCGCGCATCCGATCGTGGATCTGGAAGGTCGCGGCGAACAGGCCGGCGGCTGCGGAGAAGACCAGCATCGGGGCGAGGAGGGGGACGTATCCGAGCGCCGTCGCCCGGGGCCCGTCAGCCAGGCCTGGACCGGTGATCGCGATGACCACGCCGGCACCGGCGATGACCAGGACGGACAGGACGATCCCGAGCAGGACCACCCAGGTCACTGTCGCCCCCAGCAACCGGTCCGCCGCGGGCCGGCCGCTCTCGCGCATCGTCGCGATGTAGCCCGGGACCATCGCTGCCGACGTCCCGCTCGCGAGGAGGCTGGCCAGCATGATCGGAGCGACGGCGGCGACCAGCAGGGCGTCCAGGCCGGCGGACGTCCCGACCTTGTCGGCGACGAACAGCTCCCGGGCCAGGGTGAACACCTGACCGATCAGCCCCGCGACGGTCAGCAGGACGGCGGCCCGCGCAGCGCCGCGCAGGACACTCGGCTGCGGCGCGGCCCCTGGTGCGTCGACTAGCCGGGCCGGCTCCTCGCTCGACTGCCCCGACCCGGTCGACGGACCCTCAGCCTCCGGCACGACGCATCAGGCGCGGTCACCGGCCGCGGCGTGCTGCCCGGCGTACCAGTCGACCGTCCGGCGCACGCCCTCCGCGAACGAGACCGCCGGCTCGTAGCCCAGGCGCTCCCGCGCGACGCTGATGTCCGCCTCGGAATCGCGGACGTCCCCGGCACGGGTCGGGGCGAACTCCGGTTCCTCCATCGACCCGATCGCGTCGCGGATCCGGCCCAGCAGGTCGAGCAGGTCGTACCGCCCGCCACATCCGATGTTCGCGGTCAGTTGCGTGACGCCGGGGACGGTCGCTGCCAGGAGGTTGGCGGCCACGACGTTATCGATGTAGGTGAAGTCGCGGGACTGTCGACCGTCGCCGTGGACGATCGGTCGCGTGCCATCCAGCGCCGCCGTGATGAACAGGGGAACCACGGCCGCGTACTGTGAGAGCGGATCCTGGGCCGGCCCGAAGACGTTGAAGTAGCGGAGCACGGCCGTCTCGATCCCATGCAGTTCGCCCAGGGTATGGACGTACTGCTCCGTGGCGAGCTTGCTGACCGCGTACGGCGAACGTGGGTCCGGCCGCTGGGTCTCGCGCCGCGGCAGCTCGGGGCTGGCGCCGTAGACCGACGAGGAGCCGGCCGCGACGACGCGCCGGACCCCGGCAGCGGCGCATGCCAGCATCAACTGGATGGTCCCGTCCACGTTGACCGAGTTCGACCGCAGGGGATCCGCCACGGACCGCGCCACGGACGGGATCGCGGCCTGGTGCAGGACGACCTCGACGCCCCGCGTGGCACGCTCGGCGGCATCGGCGTCGCGCAGGTCGCCCTCGACCAGCTCGATCCGGTCAAGGACCGATTCGAGGCGCCAGCGCAGGCCCGTGCTGAAGTCGTCCAGCACGACGACCTCATCGCCGCGAGCCAGCAGGGCCCCGACGAGATGATGACCGATGAACCCGGCACCGCCGGTGACAAGGACTCGCATGGGCTTCAGGCCTCCGAGGCGTTGGCGGTCCGCTGTGGACCGGGAGTGAGTGCCGCCGCCATCACGAGCCAGACGATGCTGGAGCCCTGGAATGAGACGGTGGAGTTGATGAAGAACGACAGGACGAGGTAGGCGGCCCCCATGGCCACGGCCGCGGAGCGCAGCGGGCTCCGGGACTTCCACAGGGCGTACGCGGTCAGGGCGACGACGAGGACCACGACGACGACGCCGACCAGCCCCTGCTCGGCGACGATGCTCAGGTACTGGTTGTGGGAATACGTGGCCGAAACCGCGGTCCCACCGGTGTACGCAGGACTCACGAAATGGAAGACCCCGAAGCCCACCCCGAAGGCCGGGGACGCCGCGAACATCGCGAGGCCGGCCTCGGCGACGGCCCCGCGCGCATTCTGGCTGCGCAGCAGGTTGAACGCGTCGTTCGCCGTCGGCAGGTCACCCAGCCGGGCTTCGATGAACGCCGGATAGAGCGTCACGGCCAAGATCGCGGCGATGCCGAGAAGGAGCAGCGCCGCGACACGCGAGCGGATGCCGATCAGGACGGCGATGCCGACGAGGGCGCCCAGGTAGGCACCCCGCGAGTACGTCAGCAGCAACGAGAAGGTCACCAGGACCACGACGATGATCAACAGCGGTTTCCACCGCTTCCGCACCGCGGCGAGCATGCTCAGGGCGAGGATCAGGGCCGGGGCGGTGTACAGGCCGAGGTAGTTCGGGTCGGAGAAGCCGCCGCTGGCCCGCGAGCCCGCGTCGTCCGACAGCAGGCCGTGCGTCAGGGCCGGGAACGGCAGGATGGCGAGTTCCTCGGCGATCGCCAGCAGGGCGGCGAGCGTGGCGGCGAGAAGCGCCAGGCCGATGATGGCCTTGGAAGGGATCCGTGTGAACAGGTAGCTCGCCGACACGAACAGCGCGACGCCGGTCGTGAAGCGCAGGAGTTCGTTCAGGGCTGAAGACGTCCACTCGGGCGGATGGCCGCTCACCGCCGGCGGGATGGTGACGGCCGAGATCGCGACATACCCGAGCAGCAGGACGATGCCCGGATGGGCCCGCAATCTCAGTCGGTCGAGGGGAAGGCGGAGGACGCAGCCCAGGCCGATCGCGCCGGCCATGATCGCGTTCGCGCGGATCGGGGTCAGGATCTCCGGTTCCCGCATCGGCATGATCAAGGTGAACATCGCCAGGCCCGCCACTGGCGAGAGCACGGCGATGGCGGCGCTCGCCAGGATCACGGCCATGGCCACCCGGTTCTGGTCCGCGCCGAGCGCCAGCACGTAGACAGCCGCCATGCCGACCCCGACGGCGAGCTGGAGCCGCCAGCTGGTCGTGGCCCACGAGTCGGTCGAGGCAGAGGCCGAGTCCGCCGCCGTCGGGCGGAGCGACAGTCGGGCTGCGTGGCTCACCGGACCGCCTGTACTTCGCGGAAGAGCCCTTCCCACTGCGGGGCGATCGCCTCCATGGCGAATCGCTGGCGGACCTCCAGCGCTCGTCGAGCGAGGCCGGCCCGGAGTGTTTCGTCGCCCAGCAGGCGGTCGATCGCGGCGGCGATCGCGGCGGCGTCCTCCACCGGCACCAGCAACCCGTCCAAGCCGTCGCGCACGATGTCCCGCGGACCGAAGTCGCAGTCCGCGGCGATCACCGCCCGCCCGAGGGCCATCGCCTCGATCAGGACGACCGGCAGGCCTTCAAGGCGCGACGAGAGCACGAAGATGGTGGCGACCCGCATCACCGCCTCCGGGGCGGTCGTGCTGCCGGGGAGGTCGACCCGGTCGACGAGGCCGTATCGGGTGCGGAGCTGTTCGAGGTGCTCGCGATCGCGCCCCTCGCCCCAGATGATCAGGCGCGCGTCCGGCCAGGAGGTCGCGACCTGGGCGAAGGCCTCGATGAGGAGGTCGAATCCCTTCTCCGGCGTCAGGCGACCCAGTCCGATGATGACCGGCCCGCCACGGTCGCCGATCACCGCCGTCGTACCCTCGCTGGCCGTGAACGTGGAGGGCAACGGGTTCGGGATCACGCGACCGCGCCTGCGGATCGCCGGCGACATCCGGGCGAGGGCATCGGGCGTGAGCATCACGACCGCACTGGCCCGTCGGTAGGCCAGTTCACGCAGGATCTGCCACGGCCGGTTGATGGTCCCCTCCGGCGCGGTGTGCTCGCTGACGATCACCGGCACGCGGGACCCGATCATGGACAGGACCGTCAGCACGTTCGTCTTGTTCATGAAGGACAGCACCAGGTCTGGACGGGTCGCACGGATCGCGCGGCCCAGGGCGAGCATCCTGCGCAGGTTGTTGACCGCCGCACTCACCTTCCAGCGCGACACGCGGAAGAGCCCCAGGCGGACCTGCTTCACGCGCGGGTCCAGCGCGAAGACGGGCTCCATGTCCGACGAGGAGTACTGGACCATGGTGATCGGCCAGCCTCGGGCGACCCAGTGGTTTGCCAGCTCGGCCATGACCCGCTCCGCGCCACCCATCTCCAGGGACGAGATGACCAGCGTCAGGCGGGGAGGCAGCGACCCGGTCGTGGCCCGGGCGTGCGAGGAGTCGGGCGTCAGCTCGCCCGTGTCGGGTGCCACGGCTTCAACCGATGCCCGCGGGCGTCGCGGCGGCCTGCCGGTACCAGGTCGCCGTCCGGCGGATGCCCTCGGCGAGGTCGGTCGACGCCCGATACCCGAGCCGCTCCGCGGCGACGGACACATCGGCCTGCGAATCGCGGACATCGCCGGGGCGCGGCACCTCGAAGCGGGGGTCCAGCGCGCGTCCCAGCGCTGCCCCGACCGCGTCGAGCAGGTCCAGCAGCGTAGTCCGTTTCCCCGAGCCGACATTCACGGTCAGGCCCGCGATGCCCGGGGTCTCGGCCGCCAGGATATTGGCGGCGACGACGTCATCGATATAGATGAAGTCCCGCGACTGGCGCCCGTCTCCGTAGATCACCGGCCGATCCGATCCGATCCCCGCGGTGATGAAGCGCGGGACGACGGCCGCGTACTCCGCCTCCGGGTCCTGGCCCGGACCATAGACATTGAAGTAGCGCAGGGCGACGGTGTCGATGCCGTGCGCGGCACCGAGGTTGTGGACGTAGTGCTCGCCGGCGAGCTTGCTCGTCGCATACGGCGACCGCGGATCCGCCCGGAGCGACTCCCGTTTCGGCAACTCCGGACCGTCCCCGTAGACCGCGCTGGAACTGGCGAACACCACGCGCCGCACCCCGGCCGCCGCGGCCTCCACCATCAATCGGACGGTCCCGTCGACGTTCACCGCGTTCGTGGCCAGTGGGTCGACCATGGACCGGGCGACCGACGCGATCGCCGCATGATGGAAGACCGTGTCGCGATCGCTCAGGGCCGCCCCGAGCTCCGGCCCGGACCGGAGGTCTCCCTCGACGATCCGCGATGCACCGGCTCCGTCGAGCCGATCGTGGCGCCCCGTGCTGAAGTCATCGAACACGGCCACGTCGTCACCGCGGGCCGCCAGGGCTCGAACCAGGTGGTGCCCGATGAAGCCCGCCCCGCCGGTGACCAGGACCCTCACCCGTTGGCCATCTGCTGCCATGGATCGGGGCGGATGTACGCGGCGAAGGCGATCGCCACGAGCGCGGCGAGGAGCGCTGCGCCGGCCCCGATCGCCGTGCTGAACAGCACCCGCGGTGCGGATGGATCCTCCGGGGCGGTCGCCAGCTCGACGATCGTCAGCAGCTTCTCCGCCGGAGTCTCCGCCGTGGCCGCGACCGACGCCTCCTCGATGAGGACGTCGGCCAGGGCGTTGGCGACCGCGGCCGCACGAACGGGGCTGGGATCGGTCATCGCGATGCCCAGGAAGGGCGTGTCCAGGTCCGCCGTGACGGTCAGCTGCAGGAGCATCTCCTCCGGCGTATACGGGACCCCGGAGCGATCGATCACTTCCTGGAGGAAGGGCCGCGTCGTGGCGAGGACCGCGTAGGTCTGGCCCACCCGCGGTGCCGCGAGGACGTCGTCCGTCCCGCGGCCGTCCGTCCCGAGTCCTGCGGTCACGACCAGCCGGGCCTCAGCCGTGTACACCTTCGGCATGGTCGAGGTGATGACGAACACGAAGACGCCGGTGATGCCGACGACGAGGAGGATCCGGAACTTGTAGTTCCAGACCTCGCGCAGGTACTGGCTGAGTTCCATCAGCGATCGTTGGTGGATGACATCGGATGACTCCTATGAGGGCCGGGGGGAGTATATCCGGCGACCCCCGCGACCGGCTGTGGTGCGCTGATCAGAGGACGAGCTTGCGAGCGTAGAACGCCTCCGCCCACCCGGTCGCGGCCTCGACCCCGCGGATGCGCCCGATGGATCGGACCGTGTCGGCCCCCCACCAGGTGCGGTCGCGCTGCGACGGGAAGTGCTGGTCGAGGAGACGGATCTTGCGCTCGATCGTCACCTCGTCGAGGTCGACGTACAGGTTGGGTCGGCCAAGGTCCCCGTCGTACTTGGGGATCTCGTAGCCCGCCACGAGGTGGTGCCGGAACGTCTGCCAGACCGTTTCGGCCAGCAGTCGGTGATCCTGGTGTGCGTCATCGAGCTGCGGCGCGAGGATGAGGTCGATCGGCTGCCGCTTGAGGGGCTCGAGCAGGTCCTTGACCGCCGACGGCGCGGAGGGGAACCGCCCGTCCGGCAGGTCGCCGACGATCACCTCGGAGCCTGCGGCATCGGCGGAGAACGCTGCCGCGCTGGCCCGTGCCTCCGCCGCGCGCTCCCGCGTCGCGGACCCGATCACCCACAGGATGGAGCTGGCCGGGTACTCGGCCAGCAGGCGCAGGAGCGTGCCGCCGGCCCCGATCTCGATGTCGTCGGCGTGGGCGCCGATCGCGACGATGCGGAGCGGCCCGGGCTCGCCGAAGGTGAGCCGCCGCATGGCCGTCACGGGGCGTCGGGAGACTGCCAGACCGCCCACGGCGGCTGGCCGGTGTCGAACGCGTTCTGGAGCGCCTGGACGTCCTTGAGGGTGTCCATCGGCGCCCAGAAGCCGTCGTACGGGTCGCCCTGGAGTCTGCCCGCCTGGATCAGCCGGCCGAAGGGCTCCTCGACGAGCTCCTCCCCGGGACCGAGGTGCTCGAAGATCTCCGGCCGGAAGACGAAGTAGCCGCCGTTGATCCACAGGTCGGAGGTCCCCACGTCGTCGATCCGGGTCACGTGGTCCGTGCCATCGAGGCGCACGATGTGGAAGGAGTAGCTCGTTGGGCGGACGCACATGAACGAGGCGATCGCGTCACCGGCAAGGAACTTGTCGATCCGCTGGTCCAGCGGCGCGTCGGTCAGGACGTCGCCGTAGTTCGCCAGGAAGGGCTCGCCCTCGACGTAGGAGCGCACGGCGCGCAGGCGCTGCCCGACGTTGGCCCGGAGGCCGGTCTCCACGAACGTGATCCGCCAGTCGGCGATGTCGCGCCGCAGCAGCTCGACGTCACCCGTGTCGGCGGACAACACGAAGTCGTTGGACAGCGCCTCTTCGTAGTGCAGGAAGTAGTTCTTGATGACGTCGGCCTTGTAGCCGAGGCAGAGGATGAACTCCTTGTGCCCGAAGTGCGCGTAATACCGCATGACGTGCCACAGGATCGGCCGATAACCCACGGCGACCATGGGCTTGGGCAGCGATTCGGAGTGGTCCCGCAGGCGTAGCCCCTGGCCACCGCAGAACAGCACGACCTTCACGTTCGGACACGACCCCCTGATCGGCAGGATGGGACCCTGGAAGGCCCCGAGCTGGGCATGATGATAGACCGCAGCCCCCGGCCACAGCGCACGAATGGTGCGCGACGGCACCGCCCCCTGTTCCATCCCCCCGATGCGCTGCCGTCGCCCCGGGAGCTTCCGTCGGGGAGCATCCGGGTGACATCCCTCGAAGGTCCTGTCCGTCGTGGGCGTCCTGCGTGCTTGACGGGCCGCGCTGAGAGCGGCGACCATGACGGCCGCCTTCGCCCCGATCTGTCGGGTGAGATGGTTCCACGCCGGTCCGTCGCCCAGGCATGTCCTCCCGGTTCCGGGTCGGATACGCGATCGCCGGATGCGGATACGATGCGTGAACGGGACGTCGAGCGGGTCCGGACGGACGGCCGCCGCGGTTCCCCGGGGAGGAAGCAGAGCCGATGCGAGTCCTGGTGACCGGTAGCGAGGGCTATATCGGCACGATCCTGTGTGCGTACCTGCTGGATCGCGGGTACGACGTGTCCGGGCTGGATGCCGGATTCCATCGGGTCGGCTGGTTGTATCACGGCGTGGACCGCTCTCCGACCTGGGTGGCGAAGGACGTCCGAACGGTGACCGCTGACGACCTGCGCGGATTCGACGCCGTCGTCCACCTCGCCGAGCTGTCAAACGACCCGGTCGGCGCCCTCAACCCGGACATCACGTTCGAGATCAACCACCTCGGCAGCGTCCGGCTGGCGACCCTGGCGCGGGAGGCCGGTGTCGAGCGCTTCATCTACATGTCGTCCTGCAGCGTCTACGGCTCCGCAGGGGAATCGGACAGCACGGAGAGCTCCCCCGTGCAACCGCTGACGGCGTATGCCCAGTGCAAGGTGCTCGTGGAACGGGACGTGCGCCCGCTTGCGTCGGATGACTTCTCTCCGACGTTCCTGCGCAACGCGACGGCCTTCGGGGCCTCGCCGCGGATGCGCTTCGACCTCGTCGTCAACGACCTGGCGGGACACGCCTGGACGGAGAAGGTCATTCGGATGGACAGCGACGGTCGCCCGTGGCGGCCGTTCGTCCACATCCTCGACATCAGCCAGGCGATCGACCTCGTCCTCCGGGCATCACGCGACGTGATCCACACCGAGGTGTTCAACGTCGGCGGCAACCTCCAGAACCACCAGGTGCGCGAGGTCGCCGAGATCATCGCGTCCACGTTCCCGGGTTGCCAGACCGTGTTCGGGGACAGCTCCGGCGACCATCGCAACTACCGCGCGAACTTCGACAAGATCCGGGAACGCCTCCCGTTCGAGACGCGCTACGACGTCGCGCGCGGTGCCCGGCAGCTCCTGGAGATCTTCCAGGCGGTGGACATGTCGACCGAGCTGTTCGAGTCGAAGGCCCATACGCGGATCAAGCAGATCCAGCACCTGCTCACTACCGGGCAGATCGACGCCCGGTTCTTCTGGGTGCACCCGCCCGGCCCGGCGGGCGACCCGGACGCATCCGGCGCGGACGGTGTCCCGCTCGGGACGGTGCCGGCGGCATGAACCTCAGCCCCGCGGGCCTGGCCGGCTCGTTCCTGATCGAGCCGACGCGGATCGGCGACGAGCGGGGCTTCTTCGCCCGCATCTGGGACGATGCCTGGTCCGAGCAGCTCGGCGTCGAGACGCGCAACGTCCAGACCAACCTCTCGACCAACCGCCATCGGGGCACCGTCCGCGGCCTCCACTGGCAGGTCGCGCCATACGGCGAATCGAAGCTCCTGCGCTGCACCCGCGGCTCCGTCTTCGATGTCGCCGTGGACATGCGACCCGACTCCCCGACCTATCGCCAGTGGCAGGGCCACATCATCGACGCCGAGTCGCGGCGGATGGTGTTCGTCCCGGTCGGATGCGCCCACGGCTACCAGGCCCTCGAGGATGATGCGGAGGTCAGCTACCAGGTGTCCCACGCGTACGTCCCGGGCATGGAACGGGGGATCCGCTGGGACGACCCGGCGATCGGCGTCCGCTGGCCCATCACCGATGGTGTGATCCTGTCCGACAAGGACGCGGCCTGGCCGGACCTGACGGCGGACACCCACGCATGAGCGCCGTCCTGCGCGCCCTTGAGGAGCGGGTCGCGGCGGGGGACCCGATCCGAGTCGGTCTGGTCGGGGCCGGCTACGCGGCTCGTGGCTTCGCGAACCGGATCGTCCGTCGGGCGCCCGGGATCCGGATCGTCGCCATCGCCAACCGGACGGTGGCCGAGGCCGAACGCGCCTATCGGGGCGCCGGCATCGACGGATTCGGCCGGGTCGACTCGGGGGCGGACCTGGATGCGGCGATCGGGCGACACCAGCCAGTCGTGACCGACGACCCGACCGTGCTCACCGATGCCGCAGGCATCGAGGCGATCGTCGAGGCGACCGGCGAGGTGGAGTACGGCGCGGGTACCGCGATCCGGACGATCGCGGCAGGCAAGCATCTGATCCTCATCAACGCCGAGCTGGACTCGGCGCTCGGTCCATTGCTCAAGCACCGGGCCGATTCCGCGGGCGTGGTCATGACGGACATGGCCGGCGATCAGCCCGCCGTGCTGATGGACCTGGTCGACGAGGTCCGACTGCTGGGCTTCCGCCCGATCCTCGCCGGGAACATCAAGAGCCTCCTTGATCACAAGCGGACGCCGGAGACGCAGCGCGCCTTCGCCGAGGCGCACGGCCAGCGACCCAAGATGATCACCTCCTTCGCGGACGGCACCAAGATCGCCGCGGAGATGGGCGTCGTCGCCAACGCGACCGGCTTCGGAGTCGCCGTCAGAGGCATGGCCGGCCCCCGGGCCGAGCGCGTCGAGCAGGCCCCCGAGCGATTCGACCTGGAGGCCCTGCTGGAGCGCCCCATCGTCGACTACCTGCTCGGCGCGGAGCCGAGCTTCGGCGTCTTCGTCCTCGGCTACGAGGAGGATCCCCTCACGCGGGACTACATGAAGTTCTACAAGATGGGCGACGGCCCGGTCTACACGTTCTACCGGCCCTTCCACCTGGGGCCCCTGGAGACGATCCAGTCAGTGGCCCGGGCGGTACTGCTGCACGACGCCGCGGCGGCCCCGATCGGGGCGCCCGTCACCGAAGTCGTGGCCACGGCCAAGAAACCGCTGCGGGTCGGCGAGACGCTGGACGGGATCGGTGGCTTCACCGTGTACGGGATGCTGGAGAACGTCGCCACGGCGCATGCCCAACGCCTGCTGCCGATGGGCTTGAGCGACGGGGCGGTGCTGGTTCGCGACGTCGCGGAGGACGCGGCCGTGACGTTCGACGATGTCGAGCTGGAGCCGGACCGGCTGGCGACCAGGCTCTGGAACGAGCAGGCGGACCTGTTCGGACTGGCGTCGTCGTTCCCGGCCCTTGGCCGGCCGGAGCGCGGCTAGGCGACCGTCGCGCTCAGGGAGCCGGCGCGAATGTCGGGACCGGCAGATTGCTGGCGATCGCGACGCGACGCACCAACGATTCGAGCCCGTCCAGCTGCGTGACCATGGCGGTCGCCCCGGCGGTGTAGGCCGGGACATTCTGGATGGACGCGCCAAGAACGTCCGTCCCCGTCTCGAGGGCGGCCGTGTGGACGGCCTCCAGGTCGCCGCCGATGTAGGCGGGCAGGCCGGACTCGGTGGCGCCATCGAGGGCGCGGACGGCGGTTCCGAGGGCGACGTTGAGGGCGCGGATCGAGCGGGCCAGCCCATCGGCGCGCGCAGGGTTCGACGCCACCTCTTTGCGCAGATCCTCCCGGATCTCGAGCACGCGAGCCTCGGCCGCCAGGACGATCCTGCCGGTCGCGGTCCAGGGCAGGACCTCGGCCGCAGGCGACGATCCGAGGTCCGCGCTGCCGGTCGGGCTGGAGGATGGCCGTGCCGTGGTCCCGGCGCCCGGGCCGTCCGATCGCAACTGGATCACGCCGGTCCCGATCCCGGCCACGACAGCCAGCACGATCACGGCGACGAGGCCCGTCGCGATGGATTCCGGACCCATGAGCGCGCCGATCGTCCGCGGCGGCCCCGAGCGACCCACCGGCTCGGTCGTGCCACGAGTCCGGCGACGCGGGTCGGTCATCCCGCCGGCTCCACGGTCCCGGTGATCGCCGTGGAAAAGGCCTCCGCGATCGCCTCCAGCCGACCTCCCGTCAGGTTCATGAAGACGAGGATCAGGTTGCGCCGACGGTCATCCGTGCCGCTGATGATCAGGCGATCGTTGATCCCGGTCACGTCCAGACCGCCGAGGCCGCACGCGACCGCGACTGCCTGGGGGTCCACCTCCACCGGGCCCAGCACGTTGAGCCTTGCCGCCGTCACGTGGATCAGGTAGCGCGATCCGGGGCGGAGGCTGTTGGTGCCGGTGACGAAGATCCCTGACGCGTCGATCAGCAACGGCTCCGGCACGGGAGGTGGCACCGGAGTCGGCGGACTCGCGGGCCGGGCGGCCTGATCGCGCCGGGATGGTCGATCCGAGCGTCCGCCCGGCGCCAGTCGCGAGGCCCTCCGGGCGGAGTCGCGTGCGCCCTCGGCGGACCGTCGCTCTTCCGGGCGCGCCTTCGTCGCCCGCGCCCTCGTCGCCCGGCCGTCGGCGGGCCGCGGCGGCTCACCGGTCCGTTCCGCCGGCTTGGGCGTCGCGGGCTGGGGGCCGGCCGCCCGGATGACCGGGGCCCGCCGTGCCGGCGCCGGTGCCGGCGGCAGAGCGGCGACGCCCGGGATCTGCCAGGCGCTCAGGCCAGACGCGGTCGCGGTCTCCGCCGTGGTCCCCGCGACGGCCACGTGGGGTCCGGCACGGGTGGCTCCCGTCGGGCGCGCCCTGGCGCGGTCACCCTCTCGGCGGCTGTCGTCGCCCTCGACAGCGGTGAGGCCGGTCCGCAGGCTATGGCCGCAGCCTGCGGCACGTCCGCGGCCATCCCTCGACGGGCGCCTCGCAGGTCGGACAGCGCCCCGGAGGGGCGTTCCACAGGAGCGCGAGTGCCACGGGTCCAAGGATCGCGCCGAACAACCACCAGATCGGCCGCGAGCGCCGTCGCACGATCGCCACACGTTCTGCGGCGAGCGCGAAGACCACCACCCAGAGTGGCACCACCGCGATGATCAGGATGTCGATGTCCCTACCTCCGTCGCCCGGTCCCCGAACTGCGCCGGCACGTGATGATAGCGATACCTGGTCGGGGTGGGCGATGGACGCCTCGAGGTCAGAGCACCTCGAGGCGCGGGATGGGAACAACGAGCCGAGCCCCGGCCGCGACGATGTCCGCCAGTTGTTGGACGATCTCGTCCCGAAGGTTCCAGGACAGGATGAGCACGACGTCCGGGCGGTCCGCCTCCAGGCGCTGCGGATCGTGGATCGGGATATGGGTCCCGGGCATGAAGCGACCCTGCTTGTACGGATTGCGATCCACGACGTACTCCAGCAGGTCGGCACGGATCCCGCAGTAGTTCAGCAAGGTGGTGGCCTTGCCGGGGGCACCGTAGCCGACCACCCGGTGGCCCGCCTGCCGCTCCGCGACCAGGAACTCGAGCAGGTCGACCTTGACACGTTCCACCCGGTCGGCGAATCCGCCATATCCGGCCAGATCCCCCATCCCGGCCGCGACCTCGCTCGCGAGGATCTTGGCCAGGCGGTCGGTACTCGGGCGTGGGTCGTCGTCGTGGACCACCCACAGGCGGATCGACCCGCCGTGCGTCTCCAGTCGCTCGACGTCCAAGATCCGCAGCCCCTGGCGGCGCAGGACGGTCTGCGCGCTGAGCACCGTGAAATAGCAGAAGTGCTCGTGGTAGATCGTGTCGAACTCGTTCCCCTCGATCAGGCGCACGAGGTAGGCGACTTCGATCGACAGCAGGCCGCGGGGCGCCAGGAGCGCAGCGAGCCCGGCCGTGAAGTCGTTGAGGTCCGGAACGTGGGCGAACACGTTGTTGGCGACGACGAGATCCGCCCGTCCGTGGCTCGCCACGACGTCGCGGGCCACGCTGCTGGACAGGAACTCGGAGATCGTGGGGATGCCCTTCTGGCGGGCCACCTCAGCCACGTTGCGTGCCGGCTCGATCCCGACCGCCGCGATCCCCCGGGCCAGGACGTGCTGGAGCAGGTAGCCGTCGTTGCTGGCGACCTCGATGACGTGGGAACCCTGGTCCAGCCCGGCCCGGTCGACCGCCTCGTCGACGAACTGCGCAGCGTGGTCGACCCACGAATCGCTGTACGACGAGAAGTACGCGTACTCGCGGAATATCTCCTCCGCGGGGATGTAGGTGGGCAGCTGGACGAGCAGGCACACGTCGCAGACCCGCACGTCCAGCGGGTAGAAGACCTCCGGTTCGAGGAGCCGCGCCTCGGTCAGGAAGTCCTCGCTCGGTGGAGATCTACCGAGGTCGACGAAGGTGCGGGTCAGCTCGGCGCCGCATCCCCGGCACGTGCGGGGGGCGCTGGTCGGATCCGTCGGAGCGGCGTCAGCCACGCTGTAGGACGCGGCCACAGGTCGAACCACGCGGCCTCCAAAGTCGATCTTGGTGCCTCGATGATACCGCCGGGTGCGCGGCTCGCGGGCGATGGCCGGTCAGCCGCCGATGGAGCCCCCGGGCTCGGGGGCATGGACGGTGACATCGGAGAGGCCCCGCGCGACGAGCGCGTCCCGAAGCTGGCCGGGCGTACCGGCCAGGGCTGGGAAGGTGCCGTAGTGGATGGGCATGACGTCGTGCACGCCCAGCAGCTCCACCGCGAGGGCGGCACCCGCGGGATCCATCGTGTAGTGGCCGCCGATCGGCAGCAGGGCGAGGTCGGGCCGGTGGAGCTGGCGGATGAGGGCCATGTCGCCGAAGGCCTGCGTGTCGCCGGCGTGGTACACGCGATAGCCATCCTCGAGCTCGATGACGAAGCCCGCCGGCTCCCCAAGGTAGAGCGTCGTCTCGGCGCCGGCATTCCAGTCGCCGGCCGAGTGGTCGGCGCCCGTCATCGTGACGCGCAGCCCGCCGGCCTCCACCGTCCCGCCCTTGTTCATGCCGATGAGCTGATCCGCGCCGCCCGGAAGCCGACGGGCCAGCCACAGGCTCATCTCGTGGATGCACGGCCAGGCGGGGCGAAGCCGTGAGGCGATCGCCACGGCGTCGCCGAGGTGGTCGCCGTGACCGTGCGTGACGAGCAGCAGGTCGCAGCGGTCGACCGTATCGGCCGACCGAGGGCTCAGCGGGTTGCCGAACCACGGGTCGATCAGTACCGTGCGGCCACCGGCCGTTCGGATCTCGCAGCACGCATGTCCGTACCAGGTGATCTTCATATCGCTGGGTAGGCCCATGCCAGCACCTCCTGTCCCGTCGATGCTAGCCGCCCCGCTACACTCGCGCGGTGCCCGCCTCGCAGATCGCCCAGAACCTGGCCTTCATCAACTGGACCGTCCTGACCGGCCTCGCGCTGGGTTCGTACGGGGCGGTGGTCCTCCTGCGCCTCCGGTCGGCGGCGACGGGCGGGTTCCTCGGCTTCACCACCCTCTGCGCCGTCGGGTTCGGCATCCTCGCCTGGCTGAGCGACGGGGCCCTGCCGACGACCCTCGGCGATTCGCCGGTCGCGATCGACGCGGCCTGGGACGCACCGCGAGCTGCCGCCCTGGGCGGCTTCGTCGCCGTGGCCATGGTCGGCCTCGTCGTCCGGCGACTTCGTTCGGCAGCGGCGCGGGGCCTGGAGACCCTGGCCGTGACGGCCGGCGTGGCCTCGCTCGCCTTCGGGGCACTGGCCTGGGGGGGTTCGGGCGCGGGTGCCCTCGCCCTGCTGGTCCAGCTGGCCGCCATCGCGGCCGCCACGGGCGGCGTCTTCGCCGCCATGATCCTGGGCCACTGGTACCTCGTCACCCCCAAGCTGCCGGAGGCGCCGCTCATCCTGCTCGCGCGGGTCCTCACCGGCGTCCTGGCGATCCAGGTGGTGCTCTTCGTCGTGTGGCTGGCGGTCTCGGCCGGACCGTCGAGCGGGGAGCCCTTCGGAGCGCTGACCGGCGAGTGGGCGCTATTCGTCTGGCTCCGGCTGATCGTCGGGCTCGTCTTCCCGCTGGTCGTCTCGGTCGCTGCCGTGAAGACGGCGCGGACCCGGTCGATGGAGTCGGCTACCGGGCTGTTGTACATCAATGTCGGCACGATCGCCGCCGGGACGATCCTGGCGGCTGGTCTCTACTTCGGGGCAGGGCTGCTGGTATGACGCGGGACCACGCGGCATGAAGGCGGATCGCGACTGGATCCCCGATGGCGTGGACCTCGACTGGATCGAGTCGATCGCCCCGCCGGTCGGACCGGCGCTCGCGGCGATCGAGGCCGCGGCGGAGCCGCTGGCTGTCCCGATCGTGGACCGTCACAGTGGCCGCGTCCTGGCTGCCCTGGTGGCCGGTCGGCGCCGGGTCGTCGAGGTCGGCACGGCGTTCGGGTACTCCACGCTGTGGCTGGCGCTCGGCCAGCCGGCCGACGGCACGATCGTGACGATCGACCCCGACACCGAGCGGACGGACCGGGCGCGCGCCTGGTGGCGCCAGGCTGGCATCGCCGACGGTCGGATCGTGCAGGTCTCCGCCCCTGCGCTCGACGCCTTCGCCGCCCGCGACCCGGCCCTGGCCGGCCCGTTCGACTTCGCCTTCATCGACGCCCTCAAACCGGAGTACGGTGCCTACCTCGACGCGCTGATCGACGGGGCACGGCTGGCGCCGGGCGCGCTGGTCGTGGCCGACAACGTGCTGTGGAGTGGGCGGGTCTCCGGCACGCGGGCCGCGTCGGCCGACGACCGGCATGTCGCCGCGCTGCGATCGTTCTCGAGCCGGGTCCTCGGCGACCCGCGCTTCCAGGCCACGATCCTCCCGGTCGGCGACGGACTGCTCGTGGCGGGATGGCGAGGCCGGAAGGGATCGCGGTGATGGCGATGCACATCCGGATCCGCCTGTTCGCCGTGCAGCGAGAGCTGGCGGGCACCCGCGAGGTGGTCGTGGAGCTCGCGGACCAGGCGGACGTGGACGCTGCGTGGGAGGCGCTCGTGCGACTCCACCCGGCGCTCGCCCCCGGTCGCGCCTCGGTCCGGTTCGCGCGGAACGGTACGTACGCCACGCCGGACACGATCCTGGCCGATGGTGACGAGGTCGCGATGATCCCGCCGGTATCCGGTGGCGCCGGCGAACCGGCGCGTTCGGCGCGCGCGATGCGTATCCTGGAGATCCGGACCGATCCTCTCGGACCGGAGATCCTCGGCGAACTGGCGGATCGACTGGCCACCCCGGAGGACGGCGCCGTGGTGGGATTCGTGGGCCGGACGCGGGTGTCTCCGGGAACGCCGGCGCCGGGCCAGGAGGCCGAGGCGGCGCGCCATGCGGGACGCGCCGTCGAGTCGCTCGAGTACGAGGCGCACGAGTCGATGGCGCAGACGGTGCTCGGCCAGATCGCGGACGAGATCGAGCAGCGATTCGGCGTCGACCGCCTCGCCATCGTCCACCGCGTCGGTGCGGTTCCGCTGGGGGCGACATCCATCGCCGTCGTCGCCGTAGCGCCGCACCGTCACGCGGCATTCCTCGCAGCCCGTCACGCGATCGACGAGACGAAGGCGCGCGCACCGATCTGGAAGGCTGAGCGTTTCGCCGACGGCCACGTCTGGATCGGGCATCCGGCCCGGACCGGCCCGTTGGAGGAGTCGCCGTGAGGAACCGGCTGACCCGCGGGTCGTCGCCGTTCGGCCCACTGGATCAGTTGCTCGATCGGGCCGAGTCGCTGGCGGGCGCCTGGGGAGCCCGGGCGCGTGCCTCCACGACGGTCGGTCAGGAGCGGGCGATGCTCCGCCTGTTCGGGGTGACCGGCCTGGACCGCGCCGGCAGACCCCTCGCCGGTGCCGCGGTGGACCGGTGGCTGGCCGGGACGACGGAGGGTCTCGGCGCTGGGATCGCGCTGCCGTTCGCGATGGCGCTCGTCGAGTACGACCTTGACCCGCAGCAGATCGCCCTCGATGTGGCGTCTGGCGCGGTCGATCTCGCCCTCGAGGCCGCCCTCCTCCGCGAGCCGCTGCGGCGGGCGGCGGCCGAAGCCGAGGCCACCCGTCTCGCGGCCCTGGCTCTCGAGCGGATCGACACCGACCGGGTCGCCCGTCACGAACTCCAGGGCCTGCTCGGTGAGGCCCGCTGGCCGTGGCTGGGCACCACGCTCGCGGAGCCCGACCTCGACGGGGCGCTCGATGAGGTGGCGGTGCTGGCCATGGCCGGCTACGACCTGCTCCGAGTGGAGGTCCCGATGGGTAGGGAGCTCGCCGATCGGCTGCAGGATGCCGGCGTCGAGGTGACGCAGTGGCACCCGCGGGATCGCCCGGGCCGTGCGCTGCCGGCGGGAGTCGTGGCTGACGACGCGACCGACCTCGCGCCCGCCGGCAGCCAGCGCGCCCTGAGCCGGCTCCGTCGGGTCGCGGACGGGGTCGCGGCGGAGCGCCGCGGATACCTACGACTCGCGACGGTCATCCCGCCGCTCGGCGTGCCGGAGGGCTCGGTGGTGGCCGCCTTCGAACGGGTCGACCTGGTGGAGGCGGACCCGATGGCGGAGATCGTCGTGGGTGGCGTCGACCCCGACCGCTCGCTGGCCGACCACGCCTTCGCGCGGCGCCTCCACCGCCGGGCGGACACACTCGTGTCGATCGGTCCGGGGCCGCTCGCGGTCGCCCCGGACCTCGCGACCGGGATCCCCGCCGATGCTCCGACACGAAGCGGTCGGGCCCTGGCGCTCCAGCTCGTCGGAGCGGCGCTGGCACGGGCCGACGGCATCCCGGATGATCGGCTCGTGCTGGGCGCCTATCCGGACTGGTTGGCCGAGGAGTCGGCCGCGACGGCGCGGATCCTGGCGGAGGTGGCGATCCGACGGGCGCTCTACCCATCGAATCTCCTCAGATTCGACGAACCGGGCGGCCCGGTCGCCGAATCGGCCGCGGCCATCGCGTGGCCGTTCGTCGTCGCGGCGGCGCTCGCGCGTTCTGGCCGCCGTTCCGTGGTCATGCGCCGCCTCTACGCCGACCCGAAGCGCGCCGCGGGGGAAGGACGCGCGGCCGCCGCCGTCGCCGACGACCTGTCGACGATCGCCCCGGCCGGCCAGCTGAAGGGCGTCGCGCTGGAGCACGCCGGCGCGGTCGTGGCCTCCGCCCTCGCCACGCTGGAACGGCTCGGCGACCTGGGCTGGCGCGCCGTCATCGGGGACACGCCCGGCGAGGTGGAACCCGGCTCCCCCGGGCCGGTCGCTCTCGGCGGCGATGCCGTGGCGGAACGGTCCGAGGCATTCGACCCGCTCGCCGGGTTCGACCGCCTGGCCTGATCTCACACGGTCGCGCGCCGGCCATCGCCCCCGGAGACGGCCGGGATCACGTGGACGGTCTCGTCCGGACCGACCGGCGTCCCGAGGTCGGCCGGGATGCCCTCGACGAACACGTTGATGTGCGGCCGGAGTCGTGGTCCCGAGTCGACCAGGCGATCGCGCAGCCCCGGGATCCGTCGGTCGAGCTCCTCGACGATCGCGCCGACATCCGCGCCCTCCACCTCATTGCGCCGGTCGGCGCCCGGGAACAGCGCCAGGAGCGATCGTGGCAGGAGGACCGTGGCCATCAGCGTCGCCAGACGGATCAGTGCAGGCGCGTCGTCAGCCCAGGACGACGGTTTCGACCGCCCAGATCTCCGGCAGGTCCGCCGTGATCCGCCGCCAGCTCGCCCCCTCATCCGCGCTCTGCCAGAGCTGGCCGGTCTTCGTCCCGAAGGTGATCCCGACCGGGTCGAGCGTGTCGCGGGCCATCGCCTCGCGGAGGACGCTGAACCAGGCCTGTTCCTGGGGCAGTCCTGCGGACTGGCGGGTCCAGGTGTCGCCTCGGTCGCGGGTCGCCCACACGGCCGCGCTCGCGTCAGGGACGTAGCGGCCGCGGTCGTCGCCGTTGAGCGGGATGATCCAGAACGTCGCCGGGTCGTGGGGATGGGCCACGAGCGGGAAGCCGAACTGGCTTGGGAGCCCGTTCGCGGTCAGGTCCGTCCAGTGCTCGCCGCCGTCCGTGGAGCGGTACATGCCGCAGTGGTTCTGCTGGTACAGGGTCTCCGGTTCGCCGGCCGCGGCCGCGAACTTGTGGACGCACTGGCCGGTGACCGGGAAGGGGTCGGGGCTGAAGTCCGCGCGCACGCCGCGGTTGCGCGGCTCCCAGGAGGCGCCGCCATCGCGCGTCTCGAAGACGCCCACGGCGGAGATGCCAACCCAGGTCCGGGCCGGGTCGGAGGGGTGCGGCACGATCGTGTGCAGGATCAGGCCGCCGGCGCCCGGCTGCCAGGTCTCGCGGGTGGGGTGCTCGGTCAGGCCCGCGACATGGCTCCAGGTCGCACCGCCGTCCGCGCTCCGGAACAGGCCCGCGGGTTCCACGCCCGCGAGGATCGCGCCGCCCGGTGCCGTGGCCAGGCTCCAGACCGTCTTGATGGCGGCGGCCCGGTCGTCCTCGCCGTAGCTCAGCCCGGCCGACGAGTGCGTCCAGGTCTCGCCGAGGTCCTCGCTGCGCCAGACCGCCGGGCCATA
Source organism: uncultured Chloroflexia bacterium (assembly GCA_963704935.1). GTDB lineage: Bacteria > Chloroflexota > Limnocylindria > Limnocylindrales > CSP1-4 > SPCO01. The sequence continues at coordinate 863,312 of CAVPIF010000003.1, read as the reverse complement.
CCACGGCGACCCGCCGGCGGCCAGGATCGCGCCGCTGCCGGGCTCCACGATGAGGTCGTGGATCGGCCATCCCTCGCACATCGGCCCGCGGACGGACCAGTCGCGCCGCGACGCGTCGCTCTCCAGGATGAACGCCCCCTTGGGCGTGCCGACGAGCAGCAGGACCCGTGTCATCCGCGAAGGATACGACTCGACGTCACGCGCCGGCGCGGTCGGGTCGAGCGGATCCGTCGCGACCGTTCGCGCGAGCCCGTGGCCCGGGCTCGTGGCGCCCGCGTCAGCGACCACGCGTTCGCGCGCAGCGAACGATCCTGTCCCCAGCCTCGGGGGACCCAAGCCAGGCGGGCGTTGCATTGGTTGCAGGTGGCTGGGCCGATCGCGCGGAGCGAACACCAAGCACCCGGGACGTGCGCGGCCGGTCGAGCGAACGGGCGCGCAAGCGCCCCGGCCCGGATTCGTTCGCGGCCGGCGAACGGGTGGACGGTGCGCCGAGGGGGCGGTGCACCCGCGCGCCCACCCCGCGACCGCCGGCGCGGTCGGGTCAGCCACCTGCCTTGAACGGGTAGACGACCCACGCGTCGGTCTCCACGGCGTGGACGTCCGGCGCACCCTCCACGACCGAGTGCGACGGTTTGTAGTGGAGGACCGCGGTCACCGGGTCACCGCCGGCCTGGCGGACCCGCTCGGTCACCGCGTGGATGGTGGTGCCGCTGTCCCAGACCTCATCGACGACCAGGACCCGCTTGCCGCGCAGCAGCGGATCCGCTGGGAACTGGAAAAAGGTCGGGTGGGGCCCAGGCTGCCCGGCATCATCGTAGTACTCGACCGCCGCGACGAGGATGTCGCGCAGCCGCAACCGGTAGGCGAGCATCCCGGCCGGGACCAGCCCGCCTCGGGTGATCGCGAGCATCACGTCGAACTCCTGGCCGGCAAGTCGCTCCGCCAGGACGCGGACGAGCTCGTCGAGGGCATCCCAGGTGACGACGTCACGCGTCACGGCCGGGCCCTCGGTCATGAGCTCGGGTCCTCCGTCATGTGTTCAGGATACGAGCGGGAGGCGGACCGTGAACCGGGCCCCACCGTCCGGCCGGTCGGCCGCCTCGATCCGGCCGTCATGCCGTTCGGTGATCCACGCGGCGATGGCGAGTCCCAGGCCGGTCCCGGTCCCGGGAGCTCCGGACGCCCGATAGAAGCGATCGAACACGTGCGGCAGGTCCTCGGCGCGGATCCCCGGCCCCTGGTCGTCCACGGTCAGGGTCGCCTCCCGGCCATCGGTACGGATCCGGACGTTGACGTCGCCGCCCTCCGGCGAGTGCCTGATCGCGTTATCCACCAGGATCACGACGAGCTGGCGGAGCCGGACCGGATCGCCGACCATCTCGGCCGGCTCCGGATCCACGGTGATCGCCGCGCCGTGGTCCTGCGCGATCTTCACCAGTGACGATGCTGCCTCCGACGCCAGGTCCCCGAGGTCGACGGTCACCCGGTCGACGGCCACGGCACCGGAGTCGGAGCGCGCGAGCAGGAGCAGGTCGTCGACCATGGCCGTGAGCTGGTCCACCTCGTCGCGGATATCGGTGAGGGCGGCTCCGACGGCCCCGACCGGTTCGCTGCGATGGCGCTCCAGGTCGTCCACACTGGCGCGGATCACGGTGAGCGGCGTCCGCAGTTCGTGCGACGCATCGGCCGCGAATTCGCGCTGGCGGCGGAGGGCCACTCGCTGGGCGACCAGCGATCTCCGGATCGGAACGAGCGCCCGGCTGGCGTAGGCGGTTCCGGCTCCCGTGGCCACGACGAACGCCGCGAAGCCGCCCACCACGAGCACGACGACGAGGACCGCGAGCGTACGTCGCTCCGCAGATCGGTCGCCGACCACCTGGAGGTACAGGGTCTGGCCGCGGAACTTCACGCTCTGGGTCAGGACGCGGACGGGCGTGTCACCCGCCGCCGTCGCCTCGCGGATGTCGCGAGAGCTGCCGGCGGCGATCGCATCGATGCCCGCCCGCAGCGGGAGCCCGTCGGGCAGCCGACCCTGGCCCGGCCGATCTCCGACGACCGCCTCGCCGTCGGCGTTCGCGATCAGTGTGTAGGTGCCCGATCCGGGCCCACCGAAGACGAATCCGCCCTCCGGGAGTCCGTCGTCGGGGTCGGGTCGCTCGCCAGTCAGTGCGTCCGCGCGCGCCTCCAGCTGTGCGGTACCGGATGCCGTCAGCGACCGGTCCACCGCGACGAACAACACGATGCCGAGGGCGACGAGCACGGCGAGCGTGATCCCGCCGCTCCACAGGGAGAGGCTGATCCGGACCCGCCGGAGGAGCCGATGCTCCGCCGCCGTGACCTCGGGTTGCGGCGCCCCGGTGCCCGTGGATCGCACGCCGTCAGGCATCGGCGAGCCGATAGCCGACACCGCGCACCGTCTCGATCTGGATCCCGGCCGAACCGAGCTTGGTGCGTAGGTAATGCACGTACGCGTCCACGGCGTTCGGGGTCACGGCCACGCCGAACGGCCAGGCCTGGTCCAGCAGCTGATCGCGCGAGAGGGTCTGGCCCGGGTGTCGGAGCAGGCACTCCAGGAGCGAGAACTCCCGGGGGCTGAGCTCCACCGGATCGCCACCGACGGTGACCCGTCGCGCCGTCTCGTCGAGGGTGATCGCCCCCGCCGCCAGCGTCGGCAGCGTGCGTCGACGACTGCCGGGATCGGCCGTCCGCCGAGCCAGGGCTCGCAGCCGAGCCGAGAGCTCCTCGAACGCGAAGGGCTTGACCAGGTAGTCGTCGGCTCCGGCGTCCAGCCCGGAGACCCGGTCGCCGACCGTATCGCGGGCAGTCAGCATGAGGATCTGGACGGTGGAGCCCTGGGCACGGAGCCGGCGGGCGACTTCGAGTCCGTCGAGATCCGGGAGTCCGACATCGAGGATCACGCATTCGATCCCGGGTCCCGCTTCGGCGATCTCGAGGCCGGATCGGCCATCGGTCGCGACATCGACCACATGGCGGTCGTCCTCCAGCAGCCGCTTCAGCAGCCGGGACAGGCGTGGGTCATCCTCGATCACGAGCAGGTGCATCAGTGTCAGCCTAGCGCCCGCCGGTCGCTGGGTGGTGAAGCAGGGTCCGGATACACAAGGATCCCTCGGGTCGGTGCGGCGCAGGGACCGCTCGATGCCGGCCGCGTGCGACTCATTCAGCCGGCGTCCTCTGAGACAGGCATGAGAGTCGGGGTTCGGGCCGCGTAGCATCACCGCATGACGCCGGACGCCGATCGGGGAGCCCAGCGACGCCGACCCCGGCGGGTGGCTGGTGGCCTGCTCCAGGTGCCCTGGCGTCGGCTTGTCAACCCGTTCCAGCCGGTCGAGATCCTCTCGGCGGACCAGGTCGAGGCGATCCATCTGGCGTCCCTGCGGATCCTGGCGGAGATCGGCATGGAGGTCCTCTCCGACCGGGCCCTGGACGCGTTCGCCCGTGCCGGCGCCCGGGTGGACCGGCTCACGAGGAACGTGCGGCTGGACCCGGGCCAGGTGGAGGACCTCGTCGCGCTTGCCCCTCCGGAGTTCACCCTCCATGCGCGTGACCCGCAGCGCAACATCGTGTTCGGGGGACGGCATCTCGTCTTCTGCGCTGTCGGCGGCCCGGCCTTCGTGAGCGACCTCGATCGCGGCCGACGCGCGGGGAACTTCGCCGATCTCGTCGACTACGTGCGGCTGATCGGGGCGCTCGACGTCATCCACCAGGAGGGCGGTGGTCCGCTGGAGCCGACGGACCTCCCCGTCGAGACGCGCCACCTCGACATGTACCGCACCTTCGCCGTCGAACTCGACAAGTCGTGGCAGTGCCTCGGGTTCGGCGCGACACCGGTGGATGACGCCCTGGAGATCCTGACCCTCATCCGCGGAGTGGATCGGGACGCGCTCGTCCGCGAGCCGTCGGCGATGACCGTCATCAACACGAACTCTCCGCTGCGCCTGGACGGCCCGATGGGCGATGGCCTGGTCGAGATGGCGACCCATGGGCAGCCGGTCGTCGCGACCCCGTTCACCCTTGCCGGAGCCATGAGCCCGGTGTCGCTGGCCGGGGCGATCTCCCAGCAGAACGCCGAGGCGCTGTTCCTGGTGGCCCTGGCCCAGGCCGTCCGGCCGGGTGCACCGATGGTGTACGGAGCGTTCACCTCCAACGTGGACATGCGGACCGGGGCGCCGGCGTTCGGGACCCCGGAGTCGGTCAAGTCGCAGTTCGCGTCCGGCCAGCTGGCCCGCCGCTACGGGCTGCCGTGGCGGTCGTCCAATGCGACGGCGTCGTCCGTCGTGGACGCCCAGGCCGCCTATGAGGCCGGCATGGCCGTATGGGGCGGGATCATGGCCGGTGTGAACCTCCTGTACCAGGGTGCCGGCTGGCTGGAGGGCGGCCTGACGGCGTCGTACGAGAAGCTGATCCTGGACGCGGAGATCCTGCAGATGATGTCCGAGGTGCTCCAGCCGCTGATCGTCGACGACGCGTCGCTGGGCTTCGATGCGATCGCCGACGTTGGGCCCGGCGGGCACTTCTTCGGCACCGCGCACACGCTGGAGCGCTACGAGACGGCGTTCTACCAACCGCTCCTGTCGGACTGGCGGAACTTCGAGACGTGGCACGCAGACGGCGCCCGGACGGCGACCGAGCGGGCCAACGACCTGTGGAAACGACTGCTTGCGGAGGCCGTCCCCCCGACCCTGGATGCCCCGGTGCTCGAGGCGCTGGACGCGTTCGTGGCCCGCCGCAAGAGCGACATCGAGCGCGGCCGGACTTGACGTCCGTAACCGTCGTGTTACCGTAACCGGGATGTTACCGAAGGCGAAGCCGGAGCACGTCGCCGACCCGTTCGAGGCGCTGGGGGATCCCCAGCGCCGGAGCATCCTCCGCCACCTGGCGGAAGGCGAGCGAAGCGTCGGGGAGCTCGCGGCCTCGATGCCGATCAGCCGGCCGGCCGTCTCGCGCCACCTCCGGGTCCTGCGAGAGGCCGGGCTGGTCAGCGAGCAGCCTCGCGGGACGCAGCGCATCTACGCTCTTCGGGACGCCGGCGTGGACGCCGTCCGCACCTACCTCGAGCAGGTCTGGGGCGAGGCCGCGGCGCGGTTTCGCATCGTCGCCGAGAACACGTCGGATCGCCGTCGATGATCGAGCCCCTGCGATTCTCGTTCGAGGTGGCCCGACCGGTCCCGCACGCCTTCGCGGTCTGGACCGATGACTTCGGGCGATGGTGGCCGACCGACCACACGACGACCGGTGAGGCGGAGCTCACGGTGAGGCTCGAGCCGCGCGTCGGTGGCCGGATCTTCGAGCGGACGACGGACGGGCAGGAGTTCGACTGGGGCGAGATCCTCGTCTGGGAACCGCCGTCTCGCTTCGTCTACACCTGGCACCTCCGCCGCGAGCGTTCGGAAGCGACGGAAGTCGAGATCCGGTTCGTCCCGACGTCACCGGACGCGACGCGCGTGGAGATCGAACACAGAGGCTGGGAGCGTCTCGGGTCGGACGGTCCGACCTGGCGCGACCGCAATCGCGGCGGCTGGGAGACCCTGCTGCCGCACTATCTCGCGGCGGTGACCGCTGGACCGAATGGAGGATGAACGATGGCGACCGGTAGTGGCACCCGCGAGGACCCCTGGCAGCTGACGACCCCACCTGGGACGTCGGCGTATCAGATGTGGCGCGACGACGCCGGAGACCCTCCGGCCATCGTCTGCCAGGTCGGTGGCACGCAGCTCAAGTACGACGCTCGCGCGATCGAGGATCTGCACGCCTGGCTGAAGGCCCAGGGCGACTGGGTGCCGCTCGGCGGCGCGGACGAGCAGAAGCCCGCAGCGGACGGCTCCGTGGAGGCCTGGGGGCGGTCGGCCGACAACCCGGTCGGCGGTTGGTATGGGCTCAAGAAGGGACTGCGCGGCCGGTTCGGCGTGTACATGCCACCGCTGCTGGAGGCCCTCGGGCTGGCGGAGGTCACGCACGACGCCAAGAGCAATCGGATGCGCGCGATCTGAGCCCTTGGCGGGGCGCATGAGGCGATCTCTCATGAACCTCGAAGGATCGGTGGCCACGCTCGGGGTATGTCTCGCTTCGACCTGACCCTGACCGTCCAGATCGCATCCGCGCCTGTTGCGCGATGACATCCACCAGCCGGCCGATCACCGAGGTACAGGCCGTGCGGGCCGCCCTGACCCGGTCCGTGCCGTGGGGTACGCTGGCGTTCGGCGGCGTCATCGGCCTGGCCGCGGTCACGTACCTCGTCAACCTGACGGTCAGCGGTTACGGCAACCTCTACTACGCGGCCGCGGCCCAGGCGGGCTCGCAGAGCTGGACGGCCTGGTTCTTCGGATCGCTGGATGCGGGCGACTTCATCACCATCGACAAGCCGCCGCTGTCCACGATGGTCCTCGGGCTCTCGGTCCGGGTGTTCGGACTGTCGTCGTGGTCGGTGCTGGCGCCCCAGGCGCTGATGGGGATCGCCGCGGTCGCGATCCTGTACCTGTCCGTCCGGCGGACCTTCGGCGTGCCGGCGGCCGTCATCGCCGGCGTCGTGTTCGCCCTGACTCCGGCCGCGGTCCTCATGTTCCGCTACGACAACCCCGATGCCCTCCTGACGCTGCTCCTCGTCGGCGCGGCGGCCAGTCTCCTGCGTGCGCTCGAGGACGGTCGCTGGCGCTGGCTGGTGGCCGCCGCGGCACTGGTGGGTTTCGCGTTCTCGACGAAGTTCCTGCAGGCATACCTCGTGCTGCCCGCGTTCGCCCTGACCTGGGCGATCGCCGGCCCGGGGTCATCGCGGCGAAGGGCCGCCGGCCTGCTGGTGGCCGCGCTCGTCGTCGCCGTCACGAGCCTGTGGTGGGTGGTCGCGATGGAGCTGATCCCCGCAGGGTCGCGCCCGTACATCGGCGGGAGCACGACCGATTCCGCGCTGGAGCTCCTGCTCGGCTACGACGGCCTGGGGCGGATCCTCGGCCAGGGCGGTGGCGGCGCGACGGCCGGTGCGGGTGGCGGCGGTGGCACGGGCTTCAGCGGCGACCCGGGGATCCTTCGGCTGCTGAATGCCGAGATGGGCGGCCAGACCGCCTGGTTCCTGGTGGCATCGCTCGTGGGCCTCATCGCCGGCCTGGTCGCGCGATGGCGCGCGCCGCGCACGGACCCCGCCCGCGCCGCGTTCCTGCTGTGGGGCGGCTGGCTGGTCGTGACGGCCCTCGTCTTCAGCTTCATGTCCGGCATCATCCACAGCTACTACGCGGTCGCGCTGGCCCCGGCCATCGCAGCGCTGACCGGGGCCGGTCTCGTCACCGCGTGGCGGGCTCGCGACCGGATCGCCGCCAGGGCGGGCCTCGCGGCAGCGATCGCCGCGAGCGCGGGCACGGCGTGGCTGCTCCTCGATCGAGTCCCGACGTTCTGGCCCGGGCTCGGCATCGCGGCCCTGGCGGTCGGGCTCGCGGCCGCGATCGTCGTCATGCTGCCTCCCGCCCGGGTCCATCCCCGGTTGCCGCTCTCCGTCGCGACGGCGGCGATGGTGGTCCTCATGGCTGGACCGGCGGCCTTCGCGATCGACACGATCCAGACCGCCTACAGCGGCGGCGACGTGGCCGCGGGCCCGCCGGCCGTCGGGGACGGGTTCGGAGCGCGGGCCGGCATCGCTGCGGATGGCGTTGCCGATGGTGGCGGCGTCCCGGCCGATGGCGGCGTCCAACCGGGTGGTGCTGCCGATGGTGGCGGTATCGCGAGCGGGCTCACCGACTATCTCGCCGCCGAACGCGGCGACGCGACCTGGATCGTGGCGGTCACCGGAGCCGACCAGGCCGCCTCCATCCAGTTGGCCACCGGGATGCCCGTGATGGCGATGGGCGGGTTCTCGGGATCGGACCCGACCCCGACGCTCGACGAGCTGCGGGCCTGGATCGCCGACGGCTCGCTTCGTTTCGTGCTGGTCGGGGGCGGCACCGGCCGGGCTGGTGACGGCGGACCGCTCGGCGGTCTCGGACCGCTCGGCGCGGACGGTGGCCCCGTCGGCGGCAACGGTCCGCTCGGCGATCGCGCGGGGACCGGCGATGTCGCCACCTGGGTGCAGGGGGCGTGCACGCCGGTGGACCTGGCGGGCGTCACCGGTCTGTACGACTGCTCAGGCGCCGACTGACGCGCCCATCACCGAGGACCAATGGGCGATCCCCTCGAGGACGCCCGCGGCGAACGGCCGCTCCGCGTGGAAGACCCGCGGATCTCGCAACCGGCGCAGTTCGGGCTGGGCGTTGGCGACGACGATGCCGTGGAAGCCGCTCGTCAGCAGATCCAGGTCATTGCCGGTGTCCCCGGCCGCGATGACGTCCGCATCGTCGATCGACCAGTGGCGCGCCAGGAAGCGCGCCGCGGCGGCCTTGCCGGCGCCGGGGGGCAGCACGTCCAGGTCCTGCCCGGAGCTGTAGACGACGGTGGCGGCGATCCCCGCCGCCGCCAGCTCGCCGCGGACACCGTCCACGGCCGCCGTGGTCATGTCGGGCGCGTGGTAGCTCGCCTTCCAGGCCGTCTGGTTGGCCGCGACCTGCGGTCGGATGCCGGCCCGGCCGGCGAGCAGCGCTCGGACCGCGTCGACCGGCCACCCGGGATCCCAGCTTGGCCAGCCGGGCCAGTCGCCGCCGTCACCCCGGTGGATCTCCGTGCCGACGCTGGCGACGATCGCATCCGGGCGCGGGAGGTGACCAGAGCCGACCAGTGCGGCGACCGAGTCGAAGGTGCGACCAGTGGCATAGACGACGCGCCAGTCCGCACGCTCGGCGGCCAGCCAGTCGCGGAACCGGGCGAGTGCCCCGTCGTCGCCGAGCAGCGTCCCGTCGAGGTCGCTTACCAGGAGCCGGTGTGCGCCCAACCCGGGGAACCCTCGCTCGCGGCGGCGACCTCGGTCGTGTCCATCACCGCGCGCGGGCCGCGTCGCAGCGGGTCGGTGACCTCGGTCGGGTCGAGGGCGTCATCCGTCGGGTCGTCGACCGCCGAGATGACGTTGAGGATCTGCTGCGCGATCCCCGTCCAGGTGAAGCGCGCCCGAGCCCGGTGCGAGCCGCCGCGGGCGAGCTGGGCGGCCACCCGCGGGAACTCCAGGATCGTCGCCAGGGCGTGCCCGAAGGCATCGGTGTCGAACGGGTCGGCATACAGGGCGTCGAGCCCCCAGGTGACCATCTCCCAGAGCCCGCCCTCGGTCGTCACCACCGTCGGCGTCCCGCAGGCCATCGCCTCCACGGCGGTCATCCCGAAGGGCTCGTAACGGCTGCACAGCGCGAACGCGTCGGCGGCGCGGTAGTGGTCGGCCAGCTGGTCGTCCGGGATGTAGTCGTGGAACAGCACGCTGTCGGCGATGTCGAGGTGCTGGGCGAGGGAGCGCAGCTCGTCCACCTGGCGGGTCTCGCCGGCAGTCGGTTCCGTGGAGCCGATCGCCAGCATGAGTCGCGCCTCCGGGATGCGCGCCTTGACCACCGGGAACGACCGGACCAGGAGGTCGTAGCCCTTGTTCGCGGCGATCCGGCCGAGCGCCAGGACGACCGGGCCCTCCAGCCCGAGATCGCGCTTGAGGGCAGCCCGCGACGAGTTCGAGACCGGGAAGAAGGTCGTGTCGTCATACCCGGGCGGGATCACCGCGATCTTCTCGCGCGCGACGTCGTACTCGCTGGCCATCAGGATGTCGCGCTGCTGGGGGGTGGTCGCCACGAGTACGTCCGCGTCGTCGTAGATCGCTTTCTCGTCGCGGATCCGGCGCCGGAAGTTGTACAACGCATCGAGCTCGGCCGGGTCCCCATCCATGTTGTCCCGCTTCCACGCGCCGATCGAGTGCGGGGTGTGGACGTGGGGGATCGCCAGTCGCGAGGAGAGCGCATCGCCGGCCAGGCCGGCATCCCAGTAGTGGCTGTCGATGAACGAATAGTCCAGCCCGTTCGCCTTGATGAACCGCTCCGTGTTGCGGACCCACTCCGGGATCGAGTCGCACAGGATCTCCTTGCGGATGAGGTCCGGGCCGCCGGCCGGGATCCGGACGATGCGGACGCCGTCCGCGACGTGCTCGATCGCCTCCTGGTCCTCGAACCGGCGTGTGAAGATGTCGACCGCGTAGCCTAGGCGCGCGAGGTACTCGCTCAGCCGCAGGACGTAGACGACCTGGCCGCCAGTGTCGGGTCTGCCCATCTCCACCTGCGCGGAGACGTAGCCGTGGGTCGAGATCATCATGATCCGCCCTTCGTGGGTCGTGCGCATGGGTGCCTCCTGGTCCCGGGATCTTGGCACCGTCATTCGCTGGCGCATCCTCGGTCGACCTGGGCCGGATCCCCTCGAACGGCACCGGATCCGTCGCGTAGCGACGATCCACGGTGCCTGTCAACCGATGCCCAATGATAGCCTACCGGCAACTATCTGGGAAACGCCTCGCGCCGGGTCAGCGGCCCCGGCGGGTATTCCGGCGGCGCGCCGGTGGCTCGCCCCTGGCGAGGGCCTCGGCTGTCGGCTCCGGCGCGGCGGGCACCACCGGCAGCTCCGTCTGGTCCTGGAGGCCGGACCGGATGATCCGGCGCAGCTCGGCGTCGATGGAGGGGTCCGTCTCCAACGGCCGATAGCGGGCGAGCCGCCGGTCAACCTCGTCCGCCGCACGCTGGGCGGTGTCCTTCCCGCCGGCCTTCAGCCAGTTCTCGCGATTGTCCCGGTCCACCACCGGTGACGGCAGGTACAGCTCGTCCGGCCAGTGCGCCATCGTGTGCTCGGCCATGATCAGATGCTGGTCCGCCATGAGCTGGTCGATCAGCGGCCCGACCGGCAGGTCGTCCTTCGGCTCGATCTCACGGACGAAGCGGAGCGCCTGGCCGCACATCTCGTCGTCGAACACGAGCTTTGGCAGGTTGAACACCAGCAGGAAGTCCAGCATCCCGGGACCGCTGACCGAGTTCACCCCGGCGAGCGCGGCGATGACCGCACTGCCGAACGTCTCCGCCCCGGCCTGGGCGTCCAGGATCGGGCCGTCGGACAGAGCCATGTACGACTGGCAGCGGCAGGCCCAGCCACTTGGCGACGGCCACGTAGGCCGCGTCGAGCTGGAGCGCCTCCACGGCCGACATCGGCGACGAGGCGACCTTCATGTGGAACGTGGCCGGCGCGCCGCCGAACAGGACCGGCGCCCCGGGCCGGATGATCTGCGCCATCGTGATGCCCGCCAGGACATCGATGGTGTGGAAGACGGTCGCGCCGACGGTGGTGACCGGCGCGATCAGACCCATCAGGGTCACCGGGACGATCTCCACCGGGATGCCGGCCTCGACGCAATCGATGAGGTTCTGGCAGGAATCCTCGCTGTAGCGGAAGTTCCCGGTAGCCGTGATGGTGAAGATGCTCATCGGCCGGGCGATGAGGTCGGCCCGGTCCGCCCGGAACAGCTGCATCATCTCGACCATCCGGCCGACACCGTGCTCGGTGAACGCGCCGGACACGACCGGCTTCTTCGAGTTGGTCAGTGTCAGGTACAGCCGCCAGGCGTCGGAGACCTGCGCCTCGATGTCGTCATTGGTCGAGAACGCCGTCGCGAGGTAGGCGATGTGCTGGAGGCCGTCGGCCACGCGCACGTACTCGGCGAAGTCGGTCGAATCCGCCAGTCGCAGCTCACCGGTCCGATGGTCCAGCCATTTGAGACCGGACGAACCCGGGACGAAATGGACGCGGTCGCCGCCCAGATCGGCGTGCGGGTTGCCGTCGCGGTCATACAGCCAGAATGACGACGGTGCATCGGCGACGGCGCGCTCCACGACGTCGCGCGGGAAGAGCACCCGGTCGCCGGCCGCATCGGTCGGCAGGCCGGCTTCGCCCAGCCGTCGGCGCATCTCCGATCCGCGGATCTCCATGCCCGTCTCCGCCAGGACGCGCAGGGCTTCCTCGACGATGCGCTCGATCAGGTCATCGCTCAGGACTCGAAGTGTGGGTCGCATCAGGCCGGTACGGTACCGCACGAGGCCCCCCGGGCGCCGCTAGCATTGCGCGATGCTCCTCGGTGACCTCGCGCTGCTGGTCGTCGCCCTGGTCGTCATCCTCACCGGCGCCGAGTTGTTCACCAACGGCATCGAGTGGTTCGGCCACAAACTGGAGCTGGCCGAGGGGGCGGTCGGATCCGTGCTGGCCGCCGTCGGGACGGCGATGCCGGAGACGATGATCCCGATCATCGCGATCCTGTTCGCGACCGGTGAGGGGGCCCACGACATCGGCGTCGGGGCCGTGTTGGGAGCCCCGTTCATGCTGGCGACCCTGGCCATGTTCGTGACCGGTATCGCCGTCCTCTATCGGGGTCGCCGGACGGGTTCGGACATCATGTTCGTCGACAAGGCGGTCCTCACCCACGACCTGCGCTACTACGCCGTCTGCTACGCCCTGGCGATCGCGGTCGCGTTCGTGCCGCCGGACATCGTCATCGTCCGCGTCGCGGCGGCCGTCGCCCTGATCGGGATCTACGGCTGGTACGTTCGCGAGCATCTCATGGCCGAATTCGACGATCGACGGCAGCGACCTGTCGCCGCTGCGGATGCACCGCTTCGACCGGGGCGCCCACCGCTTCGACGCCGCGGTCCCGCGGCTGCGGATCGTCAACGTCCAGGTCATCGTCGCGCTCGGCCTGATCGTGGCCGGCGCCTACGTGTTCGTCGACGCGGTCGGGACGCTGGCGACCTCGATCGGGATGGACGAGGCGCTGCTGGCCCTGGTCATCGCCCCGATCGCCACGGAACTCCCCGAGAAGTTCAACTCCGTCCTGTGGATCCGCCAGCGCAAGGACACCCTGGCGATGGGCAACATCACCGGGGCGATGGTCTTCCAGAGCGCCATCCCGACGGTCGTCGCCCTGTTGTTCGCCGGAGCCGCCTGGACGGTGACGGAGGGATCGCTGCTCGCCTTCGGGTCGGCGGGGATCGCCTTCGTCTCCGTCTTCATCATCTTCGGGAACGGCCGCACCAACGAACTGCGCGGCCGACGGCTGCTGGTCGGTGGGGCCCTGTACGTCGCCTATCTCGTGCTCGTGGCGGTCCAGCTATCCGGCGTCCTCGGCTGAGGGCCCGGCCGCGGCCGGCCACCAGCGCCAGTCCATCGTGGCTCGGAGGGGCGCGCCGGGGGCGATCGTCACGGGGGCGATGGTCGGGAAGTCGGGCGGCGCGGTCTGGGGTTCGATGCAGATCGCCTCGGTCGGTTCGTCGTACACGACCCACTGGTCGCAGCTCGACCGCAGCTCCAGCGCGAGGACGCCGGGCCACGTGAGGCGAGGCGCGGACCGCAGGCCGGTGAAGCAGTCGTCCCACGGACGGGGGCCCGGGTCGACCAGTTCGCCGGTCGGGATGCCTGCCGCGTCCCGGGCCCACATCCGGTCAGCCTCGAACCGGAGCTCGGCCGGGGCGGACGGAGGACGTGATTCGTCCGCCCGTCCAGCCAGGATCCGGCGGAACCAGGGGTGCCAGCCGATCGCCCCCGGCATGGGAACATCCGACTCCAGCACGGCTTCCACGTGGAGCCGGCCGGGCGTGAGCGTGAACCGCTGGTGGACCCGTCCGGCGAACGGCCAGTCCGGCCCGAGGTCGATGGCCAGCGTGTCCGGGCCGACGACCTGCCAGGCGCGGCCGATGACCGTGCCATGGATGGCGTGCGGCGGCAGGTTGCGCCGGAGGGTGAACTCGCGACCGGCGTAGGCGAACCGGCCATCGCGGATGCGGCCGGCGAACGGCACCATCGGGTAGCACCCCCGGCGAAGCGGGTCGTCACTGTCGGTGATCAGCAGCTCGTGGCCGTCCACGACGATGGAGGTCAGTCGGCCGCCATCCCCGGCATCGATCGTGAGTCGCGCGCCGCCAGCTTCCAGGACGAGCTGCTCCGCACCCGGTCGCCGGTGGCCGCCGAGCGCGTCCGTCACGGGGGCGTCACCCGGCCGGGGCCGTGTACCGCCGCGGTTCGGCGGCGCCGCGGTCGATGTCGTAGCGCCCGCCGGCTGCCGCCCGCTGCCACGGACCGACCGTGCCGTCCGGCCAGGTGACCTGGACGTCCGCGCCCGCCGAGGGTCCGAGCCCGAAGTGCACCCACCCGAGTTGCCCGCCGATGTGGCCGCCGCCGACCGTGACCTCCCGTCGCAGGACCGTGTCGCCGACGCGCACCGCCACGACCGCTCCGATCGCGTCGCGGTTCGGCCCGGGTTGGCGGATCCGGACGTCCAGCCAGTTGCCCATCGCCGCGGCCTGGGTCGTCCCTGCACCGAGGTTCTGCCAGACCCGGACCGGTGCGTCGAGATCCACCTGCACGAGGTCCAGGAGTCCGTCCTGATCGAGGTCGACGAGGGCGGCCCCGCGCCCGCGGGCGTAGTCGAGGATCCCGGCTTCCTCCGCTCGGGCGTCGAACATCCCGTCAGCCCGGCCGATGAACAGGTCGCTCGGGTCGCGCGCTGCGTAGTCGGGTTGTTCGCCGATGTTGCCCTTGGAGACGTAGAGGTCGATGAAGCCGTCGTTGTTCACGTCCTGGAACTCGGGGTGCCAGGCCGTGGACGGGAGGGGGTCGCCACCGGCCGAGGGTCGCGTCGCCACCACGCCCCGCTTGAGTGCGACGTCGCGATATGACGGTCGGTCTGGGCCGGCGAGCAGCGTCTGCAGCTTGTTGGGCCCCTGGCTCGTCAGGTACAGCTCGGGATATCCGTCACCGGTCACGTCGTAGCTTCCGATCCCCATGCCCCAGATCTGCACCGATACCCAGCCGTCGTCGGCAGTGTAGAGACGCGGTGGCTCGCCGCCGTCCATGCGCCAGAGCTGTTCCTGTCCGACCGCGTCGTCGTAGTACTGGCGGTCGTTGCTGACGCGGAGGTCCCGCCGTCCCGATCGATCCCAGTCGCTGAACAGCATCGACAGGGCGCAGTAGCCGGGCGAGAGCGGCACGGCCGGCGCGTACCGGGATCCGGTCGGATCCGGTCGGAAGAGCTCGTTGTCCGGACAGGTGTAGGTCGCGTTACCCGCCGCGTCCAGGCCCACGTAGCTGCCGACGGCCAGGGTGGGCAGCGCGGCCGAACCCTCCCAGGTCGCGCTGAACGCCGCCGCCCAGTTCCGGGCGGTCGCGAAGGACCACGCAGCGTCACCCGACTCGAAACGGCAGTCGCCGACGCCTCGCATGAGGTGGGCGCCCCCCACCCGGAGGACGGCGAGGTCGACATGGCCGTCGCCGTCGATGTCGAGCGGATAGCCGCCCATCACGTCCTGGTCGACGGGCAACGAGCCATCCACCGGGTGGAACTCGATCTTCCCACCCGGCCGGCTGTCGTTGCGGTACACGGCCGCCGGGTTCCCGGCGCCCGCGATGAACAGGTCCGGTCGTCCGTCGTCGTCGCAGTCGAAGACCGACACGCCGCCGCCGATCAACGCGGTGTCGCTGGCGCCGTAGGTGTGATCGATCCCCGCGCTCGTGGTCACGTCGACGAACCGCGGGGGACCCTGCGCGACCGTCGGCGTCGCGCTGCCGTTCCCCGCGATGGTCAGCCAGGCCGCGACCACGGCGATCGCCGCGATCGCCAGTCCGAAGGCCAAGGCGACTCGTCGCCTCGTCATGCCCCGCGGCTCATGCGCCGGCGCGACCCGTGTAGTAGGTCTGCGCGCGGGCCCAGGCCGCCTTGCCGCATTGCGCGCCGATCCGGCGGCCCGCGAAGTCGTCGGCCTGGATGTGGATCCCGCCCCACAGGCGGGACTGGCCGGCCTGGTCCGCGGCGTCGTAGTAGGTGGCCCACTCGAGCCGGACGTCCGCGCCGGGCCCCTTCTCGAACTTGAGCGAATCCGCCGGGATCGTGTAGCCGCTCGCGCCGCCGGGGAAGAACTCGCTGCCGGTCATGGCGGTCATGACCTCCGCGGCGGCCCGGCTGAACGTGCTGTGGCCGGACACGTAGCCCGGGAACGCCGGCGTGACGAAGGTCGGCAGCTGATAGGGGATCCAGTCCACGGCACGGATCCAGGTCACCCCGCCGACCTCGGTCTCCGGGTCCGCCGGGGTACCGGCCCAGGCGCGGACGGCGATGTCGCCCTCATGGCCGGCGAGGGCCGCGTGCCGGCCGCCGGGGGCCACCGTCTCGCCGGTGATGACCTCGATGAGGTCCGGGACGAGCGGCAGGCCGTTCGCGTCGTACGAGGGTCCCGAAGGATCGGACGACTGGCCGAGGCTGCCCAGGTAGCGGATCATCGAGATCGGCCGGATCGAGTCGTAGTAGCCCTTGAGGCCCCACGCGGCGATCGCGGCGTCGTGGACCGCGCCGTTGAGCGCGAGGTAGGTCTTGACGTCCCATTCCACCCGGTCGACCGTCGGGCCCGCGCCCCCGATCCGCAGGTCATCCCCGAGCTCGTCGCCGACCAGGTTGGCGATGACGTTCCAGTGGCCGGGCGGCGTTTCCGACGCCGGGCCGTCAGCCCAGAATTCAGCCATGACCCGGCCGAAGTCCGCCCGGTTGACCACGTCGGGTGGGTACGGTGCGCCGGTCGCCGGGTTCACCGGATGTCCCGTCCCGTCGTTCGCGCCGAGGCCGTTGCCGCCGAGCGCTCCGGGCGAGATGTCGATCGTCGTACGGTCCGCGGGGTCGAGCCGACTGCTGTCGCGGATCACGTCCACGGCTTCGTCCCGGTAGGCCTGCGATCCGAACCGCGGTGGGGGCCCCGGATCGATCGGCACGCCGGTGGGGCCACCGGCCGGGATGGCGAACGACGCGACGTGGCCCCAGTGCGGGCCGATCGCCTGCTGCACGCCATCGGTCACCGGGATCCCGTTCTGCGAGATCATGTGCTCGATCTGCAGCGGCTGCCAGCGGTCCGGATCCGTCATCGAGATGTCCGACCCGTTCACGACGAGCGGGGGGTTGACCGGCTGATAGTCGATCGCGGCGTAGCCATCCGCCTGGTTCGACCCGTCGTCCATCGCCGCCGCGCTGATGGCCGCGGCGATCCGATTGCCGAGCGCGGCCGGGCTGTCGCCGGTCGTCGATCGTGAGGTCGAGCGGGTAGCACAGCGCATCCATGAGGTCGGCGAACTCCGACAGCGACACGTCGCCACCGACGGAGCTGATGTATCGCGAGGTGAGCAGGCGATAGGCCGCGTAGCTCATGGCTTCTTCGCGCGCGGCGGTCGAGTCGGATGCCGTCAGCTTCTCCGTGACGAACACCCCGGACGCCGTCGGGTCGTACGCCGCCCAGGCGTCCCACATCGCGGCCGACAGGTGATAGAGGTTACGGGCGTGGACGGTCGGCGCCGGCAGCGCGCGACGGATCGCGTCGAGGAGGGCCTCGTCCCAGCGACGGGCGACGGTCCACTCCGGGTGGTCGGCGATCGGTGCGCAGGCCGGGGCGGACGACCACGGCCGGGCGACGGCGACGACGCCGACGACCGTCGCGATGACGGCGACGGCACCCAGCCCCAGGACGGCTCTGTGGAAACGGTCGACCGGCTTCATCCGTCGGTCACCGCGCCTCCGCCGCAGCGAAGATGCGCTCGAGGACGCGCAGGTTGGCGACCCCGTCCGTGGGCGGCATCGGGACCGGACCGCCGTCCAGAACGGCTGCTGCGAAGCGCTCCGCCTCCACTGCGTACGGGTCCGCGGTGTCGAAGGTGAGCGTCTCCGTCGCTGGCGCCACCGGCGGGTCGCCGCCGGCCGTGACGTGGATCCGGGTGGGGCGGTCCGGCGGGATGTTGAACGGGATCTCCATGGAGATCCGGCCGGTCGTGCCGTAGATGTGGACGCGCTGGTCCGTCTCCGTCCGGATCGTGCAGGTGAACGCGGAGGTCCCGCCGGGGAACTCGAGGATGGCACTCGTGAGGACGTCGACGTCGGTCACCGGATCACGCCGGATGACGCTCGTGACGTGGGTCGGCTCCCCGCCGAAGAGGAGTCTCGAGAGGTTCACGTTGTAGCAGCCGATGTCGTACAGCGCCCCGCCTCCCGCGGCGCGGATATTGCGGATGTTCGAGGGGTCGTCGTTGTAGTAGGAGAACCAGCTCTGGATCGCGCTCAGGGTCCCGATCCGGCCGGCGTCAACGAGCTGCTTGACGGCCACCCAGGACGGGTGGAGCCGATACATGAACGCCTCCATGAGGACGACGCCCGCGGCCTGGCAGACATCGACCATCCCCTGCGCCTCGTCGGCCGTCAACGCCATCGGCTTCTCGCACATGACGTGCTTGCCCGCGCGGGCGGCGGCCTTCGTCCACTCGGCGTGGAGGTGGTTCGGCAACGGGATGTAGACGGCATCGACGTCTGGGTCGCCAAGGAGTGCCTCGTACGAGCCGTGCGCCCTGGGGATGCCGAGACGATCGGCCACGACGCGGGCCCGCGCCCCGTCACGCGAGGCGATGGCGACCACCTCGCTCCGAGCGGCGCGCTGCAGGCCCGGGATGACCTTCTCCGTCGCGATGCTCGCCGTGGACAGGACCCCCCAGCGCAGGGTGCTCATGGCCGCATCAGCCCCACGAGCCTTCGGTGACCGGACGGAACGCGACCTCCAGGATCCGGTGCGTCCGCGGCCGGGTCAGGACGAACATCACGGTCTCCGCGACGTCATCGGGGGCCATCATCCCCCCGAGCTGGGGCATGTCCGGCGTCCGACCGCGGCCCATCGCGAAATCGGTGGCGACGCCGCCCGGACAGACGTTCGTGCAACGGACGCCCTGCTCGCGCAGTTCGTGGTCGAGCGCCGCGGTCAGGCCCACCTGGGCGAATTTCGATGCGCAGTAGACCGCCTCCAGGGGCAGGCCCCGCCGACCGGCCTCGCTGGCGATCATCACGAGGTCGGCGACGTCACTGCGCACGAGGTGGGGGAGGGCCGCGCGGGCGGCGTAGATCGCCCCCTTCACGTTGACGTCGATCATCTCCTCGAGATGCTCCGCCGGCAGGTCGAGGAACGGCCCGTAGGCTCCGACGCCGGCGTTGACGACGAGGATGTCGAGGCGCCCGAACCGGCCGACCGTCGCGGCCACGATCGCCTCCAGGTCCGCAGCCGAGCGAACGTCACACGGTTGGGCCACCGCTCCCGCGATCCCGAGGTCGTCACCGCTTCGCGAGGCGAGACCGAGCTGGACGCCGGCCGCATCCAGCGAGCGGGCGACTGCGGCGCCGATGCCGCGGCTCGCTCCGGTGACCAGGGCGACACGACCCTGCAAGCTGACCATCGTTCACTCCTCCTGTCGAGCCGGGTCGTCCGGACCGCCGGATCGCGCCGGTCCGTGTGACCACGGGATGCATCGCCGGACGGACCGGCGAGTTGACACCGGCGCCGTGTTGGTAGAGTCTCGCACATACATTTGGATGAGAGGAACACAAACCCCGTGACGCTCAGTCGTGAGGACCTCGGTCACCGCAGCGAAACGGTCCGACGGGTGAACCTTAGCGCCATCGTGCGGGCGCTCCACCTGGACGGCCCGCAGTCCCGGTCCGACCTCGTCTCGACGACCGGGCTCACGCGCAGCGCCATCCGCGCGCTGGTCGGTGAACTCGTCCTCGGCGGCCTGGCGATCGAGGGGCCGGCTGCCCTCGACGGCACACCCGGGCGCCCGTCTCCGGTCGTTCGGGTGAACCCGCACGGCGCGATCGTCATCGCCCTGGAGATCGCGGTCGATTCGGTGGCCGCGGCCGCCGTCGGCGTCGGCGGCGAGGTCCTGGCGCGGGTCCGGGAGGATCTGCCGCCGGGCCGGTCGAGCGTCGACGATATCGTCGCGGCGCTTGCCGCGCTCGCGACCCGGGTCGCATCCGAGATCCCGCCGGACGGGCAGCTCATCGGCTACGGCGTGGCCGTGGTCGGCGTGGTCCGTCGGAGCGACGGGATGGTCTCCATGGCGCCGAACCTCGGCTGGCGCGACGAACCGTTCGGGGAGCGCCTGGCCCAGGTCCTCGAGCCGCGTCGACCGATCGCCTTCGCCAACGAGGCGGACCTGGCGGGCCTGGCGGAGCTCCGGCGCGGCGCCGCCCGCGGCGTCGGTGACGTGCTCGTCATCTGGGCGTCCGTCGGGGTCGGCGGCGGGATCATCGTCGACGGCGAGGCGCTCAGAGGAGCGGACGGGTACAGCGGCGAGGTGGGACACATCCCGGTCGATCCCGATGGCCTGCCCTGCCGCTGCGGATCCACCGGGTGCTGGGAGACGGTCGTGGGGAGCGGCGCCCTGCTGCGCCGCGCGGGCTATCCGCCAGAAGCCGGGTACGCGGCGGTCGAGTCGGTCCGCATCGACGCAGAGGCGGGATCGACGAGCGCCCTCGCCGCGTTCGCGGAAACGGGTCGCTGGCTCGGGATCGGGATCGCCGGCCTGATCAACATCATGGACCCACGGCTCGTGCTGCTGGGCGGTCGACTCGCTCCCGCCTACCACCTCGTGCGATCGTCGCTCGAGGCGGAGCTGGACCGGCGCGTCCTGCGGGCGACGCGGCATCTCGTGCGCGTGATCCCCGCCAGCCTCGGCCCCGATGCGCCGCTGCTCGGCGCCGCGGAACTCGCTCTCGAGCCCGTACTCGACGACCCGGCGGCCTGGCTGCGCGTCCGCGCGGCTACGGCCGAGTCCATCAGTGCCTGACACAGCGAACGAAAGGAGGAGGATCCGCCGACCGCCCTGCGCACGCCCCGGCAGGATGGTGAGTCTTCGGGGTGCGGAGTGATAGCCTAGGGCGCCTGCGAAGGCTCTCGGGGCCCACGCAACAGGAGGAGAATCGAGTATGTCCATCAAGAGATTGACTGCGTTCTCGTTGAGCGCCGTCTTCGTGCTCGCCGCATGCAGCGGCACCGGTGCCTCGACGGCGCCGACCACAGCGCCGACCACGGCGCCGACCACGGCGGCCGTGGATTGCACCGTCGGCGTGTCCTGGAACAACTTCCAGCAGCCGCGTTGGGCGGCCCACGACGAGCCGAACCTGAAGAGCACCGTCGAAGCCGGCGGCGGCACGTACATCAGCGCGGACGCGAACCTCAGCGCCGAGCAGCAGCTCACCGACGTCGACACCCTGATCTCGCAGGGCGCGAAGGTCCTGATCCTGCTGGCGCAGGACAACAAGGCCATCCTGCCTGCGCTGCAGAAGGCCAAGGACGCGGGCGTCCCGGTCATCGCCTATGACCGCCTGATCGAGGATCCGAGCATCCTCTACATCACGTTCGACAACGTGCTCGTCGGCAAGGCCGAGGCCGCTGCGATCATCGCCAAGGTCCCCAAGGGCAACTACGTCCTCATCAAGGGCGACCCGGGCGACCCGAACGCCTCCACCTTCCTGCCGCAGGGCTGGGACGAGGCCGGCCTGAAGGACAAGGTCGCCTCCGGCGACATCGTCATCCTCAACGGGCCGGACGGCACGTACACGGACGCCTGGAAGACCGAGAAGGCCCAGCAGAACATGGAAGCGATCATCGACAAGGCCGTCGCCGATAACACGAAGATCGACGCCATCCTTGCCGAGAACGACAGCACGGCACTCGGTGTCGTGGCAGCCCTCACAGCCAAGAACTACGGCTTCCCGCCGCTGAGTGGCCAGGACGGCGATCCCGCCAACCTGAACAACGTCGCGCTGGGCAAGCAGTACGTGGACGTCTTCAAGAACGCCAATGAGCTCGGCAAGGCAGCGGGCGCAGCCGCCCTCGAGCTGTGCAAGGGCACGGCCATGGCCGGCCTGACGCTGCAGTCCGGGCTGCTCGACCCGACCGTCGCCCCGACGGCCGGCCTGTCGGCCCAGGCGTTCACCACCCCGGACGGGACCTCGGTCCAGTCCTTCATCCTCCAGCCGACCCCGCTCACCGCGGACAACCTCCAGGTGGCGATCGATGCTGGCCAGATCTCCAAGGAGGATCTGTGCAAGGGTGTCGACGTAGCTACAGGCCCTGCGGCCTGCAAGTGAGCGACATCCAGCACTGAGTAGACTGCGACCTGCACGCCCCCCGGGCGTGCAGGTCGCTTCCTATCCGGGACGGGGGACTCGTTGTCGGGAGGGTTGACGTGACGAACGTGGCCGACGCCGCTCCAGGTCAGGCGGGGGCCCCCAAGCGGACCACTCTCCGTGGCCTGGTGGCGGCGACCGAGATCGACCTCCGCCTGTTCGGCATGCTCGTCGCTCTGGCCGCGATCCTGCTGACCTTCAACATCCTCAGCGGCGGCAAGTTCTTCCAGCCTACCAACATGATCACCCTGGCGGTGCAGGCCACGGGCATCGCCATCATCGCCACCGGGATGGTCCTGGTCATCGTCTCGCGCAACATCGACCTTTCGGTCGGATCGCTGGTCGGCGTCATCGCCATGACCTACGCGCTGTTGATGACCGACATCCTGCCCGACGTCCTGGGCATCGGTGCGGACTTCCCCTTCCGATGGTTGATCGCGCTGGCGATCGGCGTGGCCCTCGGAGCTGCCATCGGCGGGCTTCAGGGCTTCATCATCGCCTACGTCGGCGTTCCGTCGTTCATCGTCACCCTTGGTGGCTTGCTCTCCATCCGGGGCGTCGTCTGGTATCTCTCCAACGGTGCGGCCGTGTCAGGTCTGGACCCGAACTTCCAGCTCATCGGCGGCGGGGCACAGGGGTCGCTCGGCGGGACCCTGACCTGGGCGCTGGCCGGGGTCGGCTCCATCGCGATCATCTGGTTGCTCATCGGCAATCGACGTCAACGTCGGCGATTCGACTTCCCGGTCAGGCCGTTGTGGGCGGAGGTCCTGGTCGGAACCGTGGGCTGCGCCGCCGTGATCGGGGTCGCAGCCTTCGCCAATGCGGCCCTGTGGCCGGACGGTCTTGCCAATCGGATCGCCATCGAGCAGAACTGGGGACCGGCGCCCGAGGGCGGCTGGAGCATCCCGACCGGGATCCCGTTCCCGGTCATCCTGCTCCTCGGGGTGACCCTCGTCATGACCTTCATCGCCACCCGTCGCCGGTTCGGGCGCTATGTCTACGCCTATGGCGGCAATCCCGACGCCGCCGAACTCGCCGGCATCAACACCCGCTGGACGATCCTCAAGACCTACGTCGTGATGGGGATCCTGTGCGCCCTGGCCGCGGCCGTCGCCTCCGCCCGACTCAACGGGTCCACCCTCGACGTCGGCGTGAGTTACGAGTTGTATGTCATCGCGGCCGCGGTCGTCGGCGGGACATCGTTCGCCGGAGGCATCGGCTCGATCCCCGGGGCCGTCCTGGGCGCGTTCGTCATGCAGTCGCTTGCCTATGGTCTGAGCTTCATGGGCGTCAACTCACCGGGTCAGAACGTGGTGGCCGGCATCGTGCTGATCCTCGCGGTCGGCTTCGACACCTACAACCGCCGGCGCGGCAGCTGAGTCGCAGGAGGCAGGACGATGACGGTCGAGACAAGCGGTCCGCTGGTCGAGATGCGCAACATCAACGTCGCCTTCGGCGGCGTCCACGCTGTCCAGGGCGTGACGATCGATCTCAAGCCCGGCGAGGTCGTCGGCCTCGTTGGCGGGAATGGTGCCGGCAAGTCCACCCTCATGCGCGTCCTCTCCGGCGCGCACCCGGCGGACGGCGGCAAGGTCCTCATCGACGGCAAGGCGGTGAGTATCGCCAACCCGCGCGATGCGAAGCGCTACAACATCGAGACCATCTACCAGACGCTTGCGCTGGCGGACAACCTCGACGCCCCGGGAAACCTGTTCCTCGGCCGCGAGAAGACGACGCGCCTGGGCAGTCTGGACGACTCCGCCATGGAATCCGAGACGCGCAACGTGATGGGCCGCCTGAACCCCAACTTCACGAACTTCAAGATGGCCGTGAAGGCGCTGTCTGGGGGCCAGCGCCAGGCGGTCGCGATCGCGCGGGCCGTCTACTTCAACGCCCGGATCCTCATCATGGACGAGCCCACTGCGGCCCTGGGTCCCGCCGAGACGGCCCAGGTGCGCAACCTCATCCGCCAGCTCAAGGACGAGGGCATCGGCATCTTCCTGATCAGCCACGACATCCATGACGTCTTCGACCTCTCCGACCGGATCAGCGTCATGTACCACGGCAGGATCGTGGATACCGTGAACAAGCCCGACGTCACGGCGGACGACGTGCTCGGGATGATCATCCTGGGCAAGAAGCCGGACGAAGTCACCGAGACGGACAAGGCGGCGATCGAACTCCGCCACTGAGCGAGGCCAGCCCGCCGCGCGGGCGGCGCTCACATCCGCCGGAACGACGGCGCCAGGGCCGGGTAGAGGTCCCGGTAGATGGCGTGCGCCTCGCGGTAGCGGGCGGCGTCGGGGCCGGGCGAGGCCACTGGCGTCGCCGTCACGAGCGCATGGGCGGCGGCCTCGACGGTCGGGAACCAGCCGGCGCCAACAGCGGCCAGCAACCCCGCGCCGTAGGCAGCGCCTTCGGTCGTGTCCACTGTGGCGATCTCCGCGCCAAGGACGTCGGCCAGGATCTGCCGCCAGAGCGGGCTCGCCGTCCCGCCGCCCGACGCGCGGATCTGGACCGCCGCCGGCACGCCGGCCGCGGTCATCAGGTCAAGGCCATCGCGCAGGCCGAACGACACGCCCTCCAGCACGGCCCGGGTCAGGTGCCGGCGGTCGTGGGTGATGGTGAGGCCGACGAACGCTCCGCGGGCGAGCGGGTCGGGATGCGGGCTCCGTTCACCGGTCAGATAGGGGAGGAAGAGCAGGCCTTCGCTGCCGGCCGGGACCTCCCCGGCGAGCGCGACCAGATCGCCGAACTCCACGCCCGGCGCCAGCGCGTCGCGGAACCAGCGCAGGCTCCCGGCGGCCGACAGCATGACCGTCATCATGTGCCAGCGGCCCGGGACCGCGTGGCAGAAGGCGTGGACCTGTCCGGCCGGGTCCCGCAAGGGCCGGTCCGTGCTGGCGAACACCACGCCGGACGTCCCGAGGGACAGCGCGACGATGCCTGGGCTGACGGCCCCGACCCCGACCGCGTTGGCCGACTGGTCGCCACCGCCAGCGACGACCGGGGTACCGGCGCGAAGCCCGGTGTCCGAAGCGGCGCCGGCGGTCAGCCCTCCGGTGACGGTCGGACCTTCGTGTGTCGGCGGCATCCAGACCGGGTCGATCCGCAACGCGGCGAGCACCTCCGGCGACCAGTCCCGGGCGGCCAGGTCGAACAGCAGCGTGCCCGCTCCGTCCGCCTTGTCCATGGCGTAGCCGCCGGTGAGCCGCAGCCGGATGTAGTCCTTGGGCAGCAGGACGTGCGCGATCCGCGTCCAGACCTCCGGCTCGTGGTCGCGGACCCAGACGAGCTTGGGTGCGGTGAACCCCGGCAGGGCGTCGTTGCCGGTGATCTCGATCAGCCGCTCAGGCCCGACCGCTCGGCGGATCTCGTCGCACGCCTCGCCGGTGCGCTGGTCGTTCCACAGGATCGCGGGCCGCAGGACCGTGCCGGACGCATCGAGCACGACGAGGCCGTGCATCTGGCCGGTGAGCCCCACCGCCGCGATGTCCTCGCCGCGGGCGCCGGTCGTGGCCAGCACGGACCGGATCGCCGCGACGGAGCCGTCCCACCACAGGGCGGGATCCTGTTCACTCCACAGCGGACGCGGGACGTCGTAGCCGTATTCGGCGACGCCGATCCCGGCGACCGCGCCGGTCGCGTCGATGAGGACCGCCTTGGTGGCGGTCGTGGAGACATCGATCCCGATGACATACGCCATCGTGGTCAGCGGTCGGCGGCCCAGACGTGGCGGTTGACGATACTCTCCAGCCGCTCCTGGCCGCCACTCACCTGGCGTGGGTCGATGCTCCCGTCGGCGACGCGCGCCTCGAGGTCGGCGAGGTCGAGCGTGCCGTCCAGGATGGCCCGGCCCAACTCGCCGTCCCACCCGGCGTAGCGCTGTTCCTTGAGCGCCGCGAGTTCCCCGTCCTGTACCAGGGCCGCCGCCGCGAGCAGTGCCCGGGCGAGCGTGTCCAGGCCGCCGATGTGGGCGTGGAACAGGTCCGTCCGGTCCGTGCTCTGGCGGCGGAGCTTGGCGTCGAAGTTGAACCCGCCCGGCGCCAGGCCGCCGTGGCGCAGGATCTCGTACAGCGGCAGCACGAGGTCATCCACCGAGTTCGGGAACTGGTCCGTGTCCCAGCCGTTCTGCGGATCGCCCCGGTTGGCGTCGATGCTGCCGAGCATCCCGTTGGCGGTCGCGTAGGCGACCTCGTGATGGAAGCTGTGGCCGGCGAGCGTCGCATGGTTGGCCTCGATATTCGCCCGGTACTCGCCTTCGAGGCCGTGCTTGACGAGGAAGCCGTGCACGGTCGCCGTGTCGTAGTCGTACTGGTGCTTGGTGGGTTCCATCGGCTTGGGCTCGATGAGCAGCTGCCCCGTGAAGCCGATCTTGTGCTTGTGCTCCGCGACCAGGCGCAGGAAGCGGGCGAATTGATCGCCCTCGCGCCGCAGGTCCGTGTTGAGGAGCGTGTCGTAGCCCTCGCGGCCGCCCCACAGGACGTAGTTCTCGCCACCGAGGCGCTGGGTGACCTCCAGCATGTGCTTGACCTGCGCCGCAGCGTAGGCGAACACCTCCGGGTCGGGGTTCGTCGCGGCCCCCGCCTGGTAGCGGGGGTGGGTGAACAGATTGGCCGTGCCCCAGAGCAATCGGACGCCGGTGCGCTCCTGGTACCCGGCGGCATCGTCGGCCAGCGCGTCGAGGTTCGCCCGGAACTCGGCATAGGTCGCACCCTCGGGCGCGACGTCGCGATCGTGGAAGCAGTAGTAGGGGATGCCGAGCTTGGTGAAGAACTCGAAGGCCACGGCCATCTTGGTCCGTGCGCCCGCCATCTCGTCGGGGTCGACGATCCACGGACGGTCCATCGTCCCCGCACCGAACATGTCGATGCCCGGCCACGCGAAGGAATGCCAGAAGCAGACGCCGGGGCGCAGGTGGTCTTCCATGCGCTTGCCGAGGACGACACGGTCCGGTTCGTACACCTTGTAGGCGAGCGGATTCCCGGAACCGAGGCCTTCGAACCGGATCGGACCGGTCACCTCGGTGAAGAAGTCGTCGCTCATCCCGAACCCTCCTGCCTGCGTCCCGCTTCGTCGGGGCGTCGTCGCGTGCCGGATGAGCGTAGCACCGATTTGTTCGAGAGCAGCACAAACCGACGGAGGCGGGTCGCTCGGCTACTTCCGGACGCCCAACGCCTTGGCGATGCTCGGCATCGCCAGCGCCGTGACGATGGCCAGGATGGCCGCCCACTGGCCCAGCGGGATGGTCAGGAGGTTCCCCTTGACGAAGAACGACGGCATCGCCGCGGCGTAGATCGCGAACGCGACCGCCGCCATGACCGCCACGACGATCTCGCGCCGACGCTGCTCACGGCGGGTCAGGGTGTTGCCCTTGAACGCGATGAACGCCAGCCCGACCGCCACGGCGATCCCGATCAGGTAGCTGATGACGCGGATGATCGTGACCTCGTCCGTCGTCGCCTCGGCTGACGGGCTGAGGATCCCGAGGATCGCGACGTACACGACGATCGCCTCGGCCGGGATGTAGCCGGCGACGAGCCGGATCGCGCTCTGCAGCGTGGAGTCGGGCGTCGCGGAGTCGCCCTCCGCGAGACGAGCCATCGTGGACACACTCATGGGTCAACCCTCCTGAGCGCGAACACTAGCAGCGCGTGGACGGCGCGCAAAGACCTCATTCGCCCAGGTCCGACGCGGCTTGCGACACGGTGTCATGGAAGCGTCATCGCGCCGTCACTCGCACCGGCCAGTGTCAAGGGTGCGGACAGGACAACGCACTCTGGAGGTACAGATGCATTCGATCCGACGGGCGATGGTCGCCGGTCTGTCAGCCACCGTCCTGCTCGCCTCGTTCGCCGGCGTCGCGGCCGCTCACGAGCCCACGTCGACCTATCGGGTCACCATCGTCAACCTGACCGACGGCCAGCCCTTCACGCCGCCGCTGCTGGCCACCCACCGACGAAGCGTCGATATCTACTCCGTCGGGAGGCAGGCCAGCTACGGTGTCCAGCAGATCGCGGAGAACGGTGATACCGGTCCCCTCGTGTCCGCTTTTGACGGGCGGCGCGGAGTCGGCACGATCGCGCAGGGCGATGCCCCACTCGTTCCACACGGCACGCCCGGTGCGGCCATGTTCGGCGACACCTGGACCACCACGATCAGCACGTCCCGTGACGCGAACCGACTGACCTGGCTGTCCATGCTGATCTGCACCAACGACGGCTTCACCGGCGTCGACAGCCTGAAGCTGCCGTCCCGCGTCGGGGGTACCGTCGCCCGCTACACGGCCGGCTACGACGCCGGTTCGGAACGCAACACGGAAGCCTTCGCCGACATCGTCCCGCCCTGCCAGGGCCTGATCGGTGTCAGCGGCGATCCGGGCACCGGCGCCAGCAACCCGGCCATCGCCACCCACCACGTCATCCGTCATCACCGCGGCATCACCGGCCGGGCCGACCTGGTCCCGGCAGTCCACGGCTGGAGCGATCCGGTCGGCCTGATCGTGGTGCAGCGCATCAAGTAGTCCCCGGTCGGCGCCGCCGCAGCGGCGCCGACACTCGTTCCTGGTAACGCCCGGCGGCCACTTGTCCGCGCCGTCGGGCGTTTCCCCGTTCCCATCGGGCGACGGGCGGTGCTTCGGGTGCCGTCGTTGCGTAGAAGCCGTGGCGGACCCGGAAGCCGCTATCCTGTGGCGCATGGGCGACCCCGACAAGATCGCGCGCGACGACTGGGAGACGCTGCTGCACGCGCCGTTCCGGGTCTACTCGCTCGTCGCCGGTGCCGAGGGCGCGGAGCCCACGGTCGCCCAGTTTCGCGCGCTGACGGAGGCGCTGACCGCGGCGACCGGCCGCTTCGAGGGCGGGACGATCGGGCACGTGCTCGCCGCCACGCTCGTCGCTGACCTGGATCCGCTGTGGACCTCCTACGGCGCGTCCCATCGGTCGCCCAAAGACGGCCTGAAGCACGTCAAGCGGGCACTCCGCTCGGCTCCGGACGATGAGGCGATCGAGATCAGCGACTGGCTCGTGGACCTGGCCGTCACCATCGCTCGATCCAGCCGAACGATGGGCGAGGCGGCGCTGTCGGCCCAGGAGGCCACGGCGGTCCGCGAGATCGCCGGCTGGCTGGACCGCCCGACCCCGGCCGACGCAGCGGACTGACGGGACCGCCGCCGGACGCCCGGCAGGAGGCCGATCGTGACGATGTCCAGCCGCCGCTACGGCGCCCAGAGCATGACGGCGCCACTCCGCGAGGTCCTGGTCAAGCGACCGGGTCCGGCGTTCGGTCGCGCGTTCGACGATCCCGCCCACGGCTTCCTGCGGCCCGTCGACCTGGAGGTCGCCCGTCGTGAGCACGACGCGTTCGTCGAGACGCTGGCGTCGCTCGGCCCGACGGTCAACCTCCTCGATGCCGAGACGGCCGATCCCGATCTCGTCTACACGTTCGACCCACTCCTCGTCGCCGACGGCGGCTCGATCCCGCTCCGCCCCGGCAAGCCGAACCGGATGGGGGAGGCGGCGATCCTCGAAGCCTGGATGCGCGATCACGGCGTGCCGACGCTGGGCCGGATCGAGGCCCCGGGGACGGTCGAGGGCGGCGACACGTTCTGGCTTCGACCGGACCTGCTGTGCATCGGTCGGACCCTGCGCACGAACTCCGACGGCGTCCGCCAGCTGGCCGGGATCGTCGGCGGGGACGTGCGGGTCTTCGACGTCCCGTATTGGAAGGGCGCCGCTGCGCTCATCCACCTGCTGTCGGTCATCTCCCCGGTCGCCGACGACCTGGCCGTCGTCTACCTGCCGCTGCTGCCGGTGGGGCTGTGGGAGCTGCTGCGCGACCTGCGGATCCGGACGATCGCGGTCCCGGAGGACGAGTTCCCGACGCTTGGCTGCAACGTGCTCGCCGTGCGTCCCGGGGTCGTCATCGTCGCCGAGGGCAACCCCGTGACCGCCGCCGCCCTGGCCGCGGCCGGCTGCGAGGTGCACGCGTACCCGGCCACGGAGATCGGCGTCAACGGCTCGGGAGGGCCCACCTGCATGACCCGGCCGATCCTGCGCGGCTGAGCACCATGGCGCTGACCGAGTCAGCCCGACACGTGGTCCTCGTCGGGCTCATGGGCTCGGGGAAGTCGACGATCGGCGCGCGGCTGGCGCGGCGACTCGGCCGACCGTTTCGCGACAGCGATCCCTCGCTCCTTCGCCGGCATGGCCAGTCGGCCCGCCAGATCGGGCGAGTACACGGGCTCCCGCACCTGCACCGGCTGGAGGCCGAGGTCCTGCTGGACGACCTGGCGTCGCCGACGCCGTCGGTGATCGCCGCCGCGGCGAGCACGGCAGACGATCCTGCGTGCCGTACCGCGCTCGGGTCGTCTCCATCGATCGTCATCTGGCTTCGGGGATCCACCGCGTTGCTCGCCGAACGGGCACGCCTCGGCGACCACCGGCCGTACGAGGCGGAGCTCGATGCGGCGATCGCCCGACAGTCGCCGGCCCGTGCACCGGTCTGGGCGCGCCTCGCCGACCTGGCCCTCGACGTCGACGCGCTGGCACCGGACGAGGCGGTCGACGCGATCGAGGATCACCTCCGGCACGTGTCGGAGTAGGCCCGGCCATGGCGCTCGCGCCCCGCACCGCATAGGCCGGGTCGGGACCCGGGGCCGATCAGCTCGGCGGGGCCACCCAGTGGCGGAGGCTGCCGCGCGCGAGCGCTCGCTCGAAGTACGAACCGTCGGGCCGGACGCCGTCGAGGCCGCCGCCCGTCACCAGCAGCTCCAGGAGTGGCGCCAGCTGGGAGCCATAGACGTGCATGCACGGTTCGGGGCGGACGCCCGGCCACGAATAGCAGGAGACCACGGTCCGCCGCTCGCTCGTGGGGATGCTGGGCGGCAGGGTGTCCCACGCCGGATCGTCCGGCGCAAAGGTCCAGTTGTCGAGATCACCCTGGGGGATGCCCTCGATGCCGCGCACGACCCGCGGTTCCGCATCCAGCAGGTACGGGTCCACGGCAAGGTCGCAGATGACCGCGTGGTCCGGCAGGAGGGAGATCCACTCGTTCGGCACGACCGGCACGGAAGGATCACGTCGTGCGGTCGCATCGACCAGGACATCCGTCACGGCGAGACGGCCCTTCAGGTAGTCGGGATCGCCGGTGAGATTGCGGCCGGTCGTGACCACCTCCACGCCCGGCAGGCCCAGCCGCCCGTACGCGTCGTTCCGGGCGTCATCGCCGTACTTCGTGGCGAACTCGACCGCATGCCGACCGACCCGCCCGGCACCGAGGATCGTCACCTTGACCGTGGGTCGCCCGGGGCGGGTGAGGTCCGGCCACGTCCGCTCCAGCGCCGTGAACGCGGCGCCGACCCCGTTCCATGCGACGCTCCGGACGTTCTCGACCAGTCGCCGGTCATCCTCGCTCCGGATGAGGTCCAGGCTGACGGCATCGATGCCGAGCTCGCGCAGCATCGCCACCCGCGCCGGTCGCGTCGCGAAATGGAGCATCGACACGAGCACGGCACCTCGGCGGAGCCGATCGTAGCGACCTTCCGGCGCCCGCAGGACGACGACCACGTCCTGGCGGTAGCAGTCGTCCTCGTCGGTCACATGCACGTCGGTCGACACGGTGCTGTAGTCGATATCCGTATAGCCCATCCCCGATCCGATCCCGCTCTCGACATGGACCTCGGCCCCATTGGCGGCCAGGAGCCCGATCAGCGGCGGCAGGAAATCGCGCCGCTCGTTCGCCTCCCGGTGCATCCGCGGGAATCCGACGGTGAGACGTCGACCGGGCATCTGGGCACTCCTCCTGATCGGCCGACCGCCACCCGGACATCTGCTCTCGGGGCTGGCGGGCCCAGAAGTATAGTGACGACCGTCGCGCCCCCAGATCCCCGCGAGGACCGATGCTCTCGACCCCCCAGCCGACCTGCTTCCTGATCGCCGACATCTCCGGGTACACGGGCTACCTCGCCGACGTCGAGCTGGACCACGCGCAGGACATCCTGGCCGACCTCATCGGTGCCGTCGTCACCGCACTCCGGCCCAACTTCCGGCTGGCCAAGCTCGAAGGCGATGCGGCATTCACCTACGCGATCGCCGAGGAGCTGGACGGCTCGATGCTCCTCGACACGATCGAGCGCTGCTACTTCGGCTTCCGCCGCCGCCGGCGTGACGTTCGCCAGGCCACGTCCTGCGAGTGCAACGCCTGTTCCCGGATCCCCGACCTCGACCTCAAGTTCGTCGTCCACCACGGCGAGGCCATCCTCCAGAAGGTCGCCGGCCGGCAGGAGTTGCTGGGGTCGGACGTCATCGTCGCGCACCGCCTGCTCAAGAACGACGTCGTCGAGAAGCTCGGGATCGAGGCCTACGCGCTGATCAGCCAGGCCTGCATCGACGTGTCGGGCCTCGACCCTGCGGCGCTCGGCATGCGCGCCCACACGGAGACGTACGACCGGATCGGCGACGTGCCCGGCTGGGCCCACGACCTGGAGCGTCGCTGGCAAGACGAGGAGACTCGGGCCCGCGTCTTCGTGACAGCGGAGGAGTCGATCCTGACCGTGTCGGCGGAGACGAACGTGCCGCCTCAGGTGGCCTGGGAGTTTCTGACCAAGCCCGGCCAGCGGATGAGCTGGCAGCCGTGGGTCACGGAGGTCGAGATCAAGGGCGCCACCGGTGGACGCCGCGGGCCCGGTTCGGCCAACCACTGCATGCACGGCAAGGACGCCGTCATCGAGGAGATCCTCGACTGGCGTCCGTACGACTACGTGACCGACCGCACGATCCTCGACACCCCCGCGGGCCCGGTCCAGCTTCCGCACACCGTGGAGTTCGAGCCCACCGCGACCGGTACGACGATCCACATGCGGTTCGCGGCGCCGAAGTCGAAGCGCCAGCAGGCGCTGGCGACCCAGATCGGGGAGGCCTACGGGCAGGCGCTCGAGTCGGCGCTCCCGACCCTCATCAGGCAGCTGGACGCGGAGCTCGCGACACGCGAGACCGGTCGCGGCCCCGAGCCGGAGCTGGCCAAGCCGAAGGCGGACGGGCAGCTGTCCGGGATCCAGCCGCTGGTGATGCTGGACTGAGGGCCGTCACGGCCGCACCCCCGCCGCAGGGAGTTCGGACTATGCTGACCCTCGCGGCTGCCACGAAGGGTCTTGCGCCGCGGTCACCGCCCAGGATAGGGAGTCGATGGACCGCTACGTCCGAGCCGTCCTCTGGGTCGTGGTCGTCTGCCAGGTCCTGATGGCCGTGGCATTCGCCTTCCAGTTCCAGCCGGCGATCGACCTGTGGCCGTTCCCAGGGCGGACGCCCCTGACGAACATCTTCATCGGCTCGATCTTCGCAGCAGCCGCCGCGTCATCGGCTTGGTGCCTCGTGTTGCGCTCGGACCGGGGCCTCGCCGGCATCGCGATCGACTACATCACGATCTTCATCCCATTCGCCGTCTTCTCGTTCGCCCAGGCTGCCGGGGGGAACGCGGAATCGAGTGTCCACGTGGCCGCCTTCGGGGGCGTCTCGGCCGTCGGGGCCGTGGTCGGACTGTGGCTCCTGCGCTGGAGCCGGGCCCATCCCTGGCGGGATCCTCGGCCGACCCCCCGCGTGGTCCGGGGATCGTTCGTCGTGTTCATCATCGCCCTGCTGATCGTCTCCGGGTTGCTGATCGCCCAGGTGCCGGACATCATTCCCTGGGCGATCACCCCGGAGCTATCGACGCTCATCGGCTGCATGTTCCTCGGCGCGTCCGCCTACTTCGCGTTCGGGATCGTCGATCCGCGCTGGGAGAATGCCGGCGGGCAGCTGGCAGGGTTCCTCGCCTACGACATCGTGCTCATCGTTCCCTTCGTCGTCCGCCTGCCGACGGTCGACCAGCACCTGCTGCCGAACCTCGTCGTGTACACGGGCGTCGTCACCTACAGCGGACTGCTCGCGATCTACTATCTGGCGCTGAACCGGCGAACGCGCGGGGCCGCCGCAGGCTGAGCGTCGGCGAGGCTCGGCTGTGATGTGGAGCGGGAGACGGGATTCGAACCCGCGACACTCTGCTTGGAGGTCCTGAGCTCATGAGCGCAGCAGGGTGAGCGTGGAAGGAGGAGGGATCGATGGCTGGAACCGGCGGGGCCGACATTCGGGATGCTTGGATCCCGGGGGACCTCGCGTCCATCGAGCGCCTGTGGCTCGAGTATCTCTCGTGGGGCAATGACGAGATGGCCACTGACGCAGCTCGGCAGCGTTCGGGGGTCGGCCGACGGCTGCTGACCACGGCGATGGCCGAGGCGCGAATCCAGGGCGCTGCCCGGTTCTTCCTCGGCGCGACGCCGGCCGGTTTCCGGCTCTCCGAGAGCCTCGGCTTCGCGACCCGCACCACGGCGGCCGTCTGGGCATACGGCGAGACCCATCAGGCGTAGGGTCACTTCACAAGCACGAAGCCGAGAAAATGGAGCGGGAGACGGGATTCGAACCCGCGACATTCTGCTTGGGAAGCAGACACTCTGCCAGCTGAGTTACTCCCGCTCGGGAGGCCGCCATTCTAGCTTGAGATCGATCGGTGGCCAACCGCCGAGCCGGCACCGCGTTCTTCGCTCGCCCTACGTCACATTGACAGAGTGGTGTAAGGTCGAGGCATGAAACGCCTGCAGATCATGATCGAAGAGGACTTGGATGAGGCGCTGGGGGCCCAGGCGCTGCGTGAAGGCACGTCCAAAGCGGCCATCATCCGTCGTCAGATGCGCACCGTGCTGCGCCCGCCAGCGCAGCTTGAGGATGATCCGCTGTGGAAGATGGCCGGGGTCGATTCCTTCGAGCCCGCCGACATCGATGAGCTCGTGTACCGGTGATCTTCGTCGACACCTCGTTCTGGGTGGCGCTGCGCAACAGGCGCGATGACCACCACCTCGAGGCGAGACGCCTCCTCCGGGCGAACGCGTCGATCCAGCTGGTCAGCACGAATCACGTCACCGGCGAGACGTGGACCTTCCTGCGCCGTCGTGCCGGTCACGGATCCGCCACGAACTTCTTCGACTTCATCGAGGAAACCGCGAGGCTCCATGTCGAGCACGTCGATGCCGCCGCCGAGGAGGAGGCGATGGGCTGGCTCAGACGTCATGACGAACGCGAATACTCGTTCGTGGATGCGACGAGTTTCGCGTTGATGCGACGGCTCGGCATCCGCGACGCATTCGCGTTCGATGGCGATTTCGCCGCGGCCGGCTTTGTGGAGCTCCGTCCCTGACATCGAGGTTGGCGTCCGGCTAGCCCTCACATCACCCAAGGTATCGGGTGGTGAGGCGGGAGGCAAACCGTCCTACGGGGTCGGGGGCGCCGCGGCAGGCGCCCCGGACGCCCGGAACCGGTCCACCGCGATGATCGCGTCCCCGCCCGCGAGATCGAGGGTCAGACGCTCGTCCGCCCGCAACCGGGCGTGGACCTCGTCGCCGGTCATCGGCATCCCGATGTCGTGCCGGTGATGGGTAGCGACGAAGATCCCTCCGGGCGTCAGTCGCTCGGTGATCAGCGCGATGCCGCGATCCTGATCCTCGGTGGTCAGGTAGTACAGCGTGTCGGAGCACACGATGAGGTCGAACGGCCCGTCGGGCATGTCGTCGGGGAAGGACCCCTGGATGGCGGTCGCGGTCGGCGATCCGGCGAGTCGCCGGTTCGCGAACTCCACGGCCACGACCGCCAGGTCCATGGCGATCAGGCGACGACACCGTTCCGCGAGTCGTTGACTCAGGAAGCCGGGCCCGCACCCGATCTCCAACGCCCGCTCGAACGGTCCCGCGCCGATGGCCTGCGAGGTCATCTCGAACTTGCGTTGTTCGCGCGGGTCGGCCTCGAACTTGGCCTGGTCCAGGGCCCGGTGGTAGCGATCCCACCACTCGACGTTGCCGGCCAGGAACCAGCGCCGCATGGATCGGAGGCCGCCGGCCTTGAGGATCCGCCGCCGGACCGTCCCGGGCACGAGCGGAAGCAGTCGCCGACCCACGCGCCGGATGCCGCGCGCGACACGCCCCATGTCGATCCGCCCAGAGCGTCGTGATGTGATGCCGTGCTCAGCACCGTGATCACGACCCCGATGATGGCATCCCTGGGGCCGCCGCACCATCCCTTGGTTTAGGGCCAAAGGTCCCGCGATATCGGGCCCAGCCGCCGAGGGAACGACCGCCGGCCCGCGGGTATGGTCACTGGGGAGTTCGGCGCTGTCCGTCGGCTCCCCATGGCCAGTCCGGTGGCGACCCGCGCCGACCGGATCCGAGCAACGGGAGATCTGGGATGCAGCAACGGTGGGAATGCCTCGATGGCAACGAGGCGGCGGCGCGAGTGGCCTACGCGCTGAGCGAAGTCATCTCGATCTACCCGATCACGCCCGCTTCGCCGATGGCCGAGCACGCCGACGACTGGAGTGCGGCCGGCAGGCCGAACCTGTGGGGTGCGGTGCCGGATGTCGTGGAGATGCAGTCGGAAGGCGGCGCGGCGGGCGCGATGCACGGCGCCCTCCAGAAGGGCGCCCTGGCGACGACGTTCACGGCCTCGCAGGGCCTCCTGCTGATGATCCCCAACATGTTCAAGATCGCCGGGGAGCTGACGCCGGCGGTGATCCACGTCGCCGCCCGAACGGTCGCCACGCACGCCCTGTCGATCTTCGGCGACCACAGCGACGTGATGCACGCACGGTCGACCGGCTGGGCGATGCTCGCGGCGGGCTCGGTCCAGGAGGCGCACGACTTCGCGCTCGTCGCCCACGCGGCGACCCTCCGTTCCCGGATCCCGTTCCTGCACTTCTTCGACGGCTTCCGCACGTCGCACGAGATCAACAAGATCGCCGTCCTGGACGACGCCGATCTGCGTGCGCTCGTCCGCGACGAGGACGTCCTCGCCTTCCGCGCCCAGGGGCTGAGCCCGGAGCGGCCGGTCGTCCGCGGGACGGCCCAGAACCCGGACGTCTTCTTCCAGGCGCGCGAGGCCTGCAATCCTTACTACCTGGAGGTCCCCGGCATCGTCGCCGAGGTCATGGACGAACTGGCCGAGCGGACCGGGCGGCGATACGGCCTGGTCGACTACCACGGAGCGCCGGATGCCGACCGGGTCATCGTGGTGATGGGCTCGGCGGCCGGGGCCGTGGAGGAGACGGTCGACGCGATGGTGGAGGCCGGCGAGCGCGTTGGCATGCTCCGCATCCGCCTGTTCCAGCCGTTCCCGGCGGCGGAGATCCTCGCCGCCCTGCCGCCGTCCGTGCGGAGCATCGCCGTGCTCGACCGGACCAAGGAGCCGGGAGCCGTGGGGGAGCCGCTCTACCTGGAGATGGTCGCGGCCCTGGCCGAGGCGATGGATGCGGAGGTACCGCCGTTCGAGGTCGCCCCGCGCGTCATCGGGGGCCGGTACGGCCTCTCCTCGAAGGAGATGACGCCGCAGATGGTCAAACCGGTCTTCGAGGAACTGGCCTCGGACCGTCCGAAGCGGCACTTCACCGTCGGGATCTACGACGACGTCACCCACCTGAGCCTGCCGATCGATGCGGACTTCCGCCTGCCGCGTCCGGAAGGCGAGGTCCAGGCCCTGTTCATCGGCCTCGGCTCGGACGGGACGGTCGGCGCGAACAAGGCCTCGGTCAAGATCATCGGCGAGGGCACGGACCAGTACGTGCAGGGCTATTTCGTCTACGACTCCAAGAAGTCGGGCTCGGTCACGGTGTCGCACCTCCGCTTCGGCCCGGAGCCGATCCGGTCCACCTACCTGATCGACGAGGCTGACTTCGTCGCCTGCCACCAGTTCGGCCTGCTCTCCAAGGTGGACGTCCTGGAGCACGCCAGGCACGGGGCCACCTTCCTGCTGAACTCGCCGTACGGGGCGGACGAGGTCTGGGATCACCTGCCCGCGGGCGTGCAGCAGACGCTCGTGGACAAGGAGATCGACTTCTGGGCGATCGACGCCTTCGCGGTGGCGGGCGAAGTCGGGATGGGCAGCCGGATCAACACCGTCATGCAGCCGTGCTTCTTCCAGCTTTCGGGTGTCCTCCCTGCCGAGGAGGCCATCGTCCGGATCAAGGCGGCGGTGTCGGCCGCATACGCCAAGCGGGGCGACGCGATCGTCACCCGCAACTTCGCCGCGATCGACCGCTCCCTGGAGCGGCTGGTCCACGTTCCGCTGGGTGTCCCCGCGAAGGCGGAGACCGTGCCCAGCCCGGCCGAGTCTGACCCGCGCGAGTTCGTCAGCCGGGTCACCGCTGCCCTGATCGCCGGCAAGGGCGACCAGCTGCCGGTCAGCGCGCTGCCGGTGGATGGCACCTTCCCGACCGGGACGACGAGATACGAGAAGCGGGGGATCGCCCTCCAGATCCCGGTCTGGGACGAGTCCATCTGCATCGACTGCGGCAAATGCGCGATGGTCTGCCCGCACGCCACGATCCGCATGAAGGTGTTCCCGACCTCGGCCGTGGCCGACGCGCCGGCAGGCTTCCTGAGCAAGGAATTCCGCTCGCGCGAGCTGCCGGACCATCGGCTCACCATCCAGGTCGCGCCGGATGACTGCACCGGCTGCGGCGTCTGCGTGGACATCTGTCCGGCCAAGAGCAAGACGGAGCTGCGCCACAAGGCCATCAACATGGAGCCCGTCGAGGACCACCGCGACGTCGAGCGGGTCAACTGGGACTTCTTCCAGACGATCGCGCCACTCGACCGCAGCCTGCTGCCGCACGACACGGTGAAGGGCTCGCAGGTCCTGGAGCCGCTGTTCGAGTTCTCCGGTGCGTGCGGGGGCTGCGGCGAGACGCCCTACATCCGGCTGGTCAGCCAGCTGTTCGGAGACCGGATGATCGTGGCCAATGCGACCGGCTGCTCATCCATCTATGGGGCCAATCTCCCGACCACGCCGTGGACGGTGGACGGCCGTGGCCGCGGGCCGGCGTGGAGCAACTCGCTCTTCGAGGACAACGCGGAATTCGGCCTCGGGATGCGCCTTGCGCTCGACGCCCAGGCGGGCCACGCCCGACAGCTGCTGACGCGGCTGGCCCCGGTCGTCGGCGACGAGCTGGTCCGCGAGCTGCTCGACAGCGGCCAGGACACGGAACCGGAGATCGCCCTCCAGCGCGAACGCGTCGAGCGGTTGCGCGAGCGGCTGGCCGCCGTGGACGGCGAACATCGATCCGACGCGCAGCACCTGCTGGCCCTCGCCGGCGACCTGGTGAGCCAGGGGATCTGGATCATCGGTGGCGACGGATGGGCGTACGACATCGGGTTCGGTGGGCTGGACCACGTCCTGAGCTCGGGTCGCAACGTCAACATCCTGGTCCTCGACACGGAGGTCTACTCGAACACCGGGGGCCAGGCCTCCAAGGCGACACCGCGCGCCGCCGTCGCCAAGTTCGCGGCCGCCGGCAAAGCGACCGGCAAGAAGGACCTCGGGGCGATCGCCCGCTCGTACGGGAACGTCTTCGTGGCGCAGGTGGCGATGGGCGGCAGTGACGCCCAGACGACCAAGGCGCTGCTGGAGGCTGCCGCCTGGCCGGGACCGTCGCTGGTCATCGCCTACAGCACGTGCATCGCCCACGGCATCGACATGGCCACCTCGATGAGCCATCAGAAGGATGCCGTCAAGAGCGGCTACTGGCCGCTCTACCGATACCACCCGATCGAGGTCGACGACGGACAGCCGTTCAAGCTGGACTCCGGGAAGCCGTCCATCCCCGTGGCGGACTTCATGGCCGCGGAGACGCGCTTCGCCGTGCTCCAGCGAACGCAGCCGGAGCGTGCCGCGGAGCTGGCCGAGTTGGCCCAGGCCGATGCCGACGAGCGCTGGCGCTATTACGAGCAGCTGGCCGGCATCCATCGGAGCGTGCCGCACGTCCACCGCGACGACGCGGAGCAGGAGAAAGGGGCACCGGCGTGACCGTCGACCTGACCACCGACTACCTGGGCCTGCCCCTGCGATCGCCACTCGTGGCGTCCGCGTCGCCGCTCACCGGCGACCCCGATTGGGTTCGGCTCGCGGAGGACGCGGGCGTCGGCGCGATCGTCATGCCGTCGCTCTTCGAGGAGGAGATCCTCCACGAGGAGGTCCAGCTCAACCGGGCGCTCGAGTCCGGCACGGAGCAGTTCGCCGAAGCGCTCGACTACTTCCCCGACGTCGCCGAGTTCGTCGGCGCCGGGGATCGCTACGTGGATGGTCTGCGACGGATCAAGGCGCGCGTGTCGATCCCGGTGATCGCCAGCCTGAACGCGACGTCCACCGGCGGCTGGGTCCACTATGCGAAGTACCTGGAGGACGCCGGGGCGGACGCGCTGGAACTCAACGTCTACCGGGTCACGGTCGATCCGGGCACGACGTCTCGCGATGTCGAGGAGGACGACCTGGAGCTGATCGCCCAGGTCCGCTCGGCGATCACGATCCCGCTGGCCGTCAAACTGAGCCCGCACTACAGCGCCCTGCCTGATTTCGCGCGACGCGTGGTCGGGACCGGCGCCGATGGGCTCGTGCTGTTCAACCGGTTCTACCAGCCGGACCTGGACCTCGAGGCGCTCGATGTGGTCAACCGGGTGGAGCTGAGTCGCTCCTGGGAACTCCGGTTGCCGATGCGCTGGATCGCCGTGCTGCGGCCGCAGCTCGGCGTGGGGGTCTCGCTGGCCGCGACGTCCGGCGTGCACACCGGGCTCGACGCGCTCAAGGCGCTCATGGTCGGCGCCGACGTGGCGATGATGACGTCCGCCCTGCTGCGCCAGGGCCCCGACCACGTCCGGGTGGTGGAATCGGAGCTGCGCGGCTGGATGGAGGAGCACGACTACGATTCGGTGGCGCAGCTCCGCGGGAGCGCCAGCCAGGCGTCCGTGGCCGACCCGAACGCCTACGAGCGCGCCAATTACATGGCCACGCTCCATTCCTGGAACGCGCCCCGGGATCGCGCCCCCGCGCCGACGCCCTGACCGTCGCCCGCACGAGGCCACGAGCAGGCCAGGAGCGAGTGCCACGAGCAGGCCGCGAACGGGGTCCCTGCTATCGTGCGGGGGTGGAACTCACGCTCGCGGAGCCTCGCTCGGGACCATCGACCGCTGAGGCGCCGCTCCATGCCCGATGGCTGGGTCGCGTCGACTACGGGGCGGGGTATGCGCTCCAGCGGCAGCTCGTCGCGCAGCGCGTCGCGGACGAGATCGGCGACCAGCTCCTGCTCCTGGAGCACGCACCGGTCCTGACCCTGGGCCGGCACTCGGATCCGGCACACATCCGGGCGACCGGGGCGGAGCTCCGCGCACGCGGCGTCGACGTCGTCCGCACGGAGCGCGGCGGCGAGGTCACCTACCACGGGCCGGGCCAGCTGGTGGCCTACCCGATCGTTCGACTCCACGATCGCGGATTGCTGCTGCGTCCGTTCGTCCGGGCCCTGGAAGCGGCGCTCGTGGCGACCTGTGACGCCCACGGCGTCGTGGCCGCGCGCCGCGACGGTCACCCGGGATGCTGGTGCGACGTGGACGGTCCGGCGCCACGGAAGATCGGGGCGCTCGGCCTGCGCGTGGAGCGCGGCGTCAGCTATCACGGCATCGCCCTGAACGTGACCGTTGACCTGCGCGACTTCGACCTCATCGATCCCTGCGGCATGCCCGGCGTGGCCTCCACCTCCATCGCCCGCGAACGCGGTGCCGGCGTCGTCACGCCGTCGACGGCCTCCGTGGAGGCGGCCGCCTGGCCGTTCGCCGAGGCGTTCGCCGACGCCATCGGCGCTCCGCTGGTCC
The DNA here is from genome assembly GCA_963704935.1 of uncultured Chloroflexia bacterium. Taxonomy (GTDB): domain Bacteria; phylum Chloroflexota; class Limnocylindria; order Limnocylindrales; family CSP1-4; genus SPCO01. The sequence continues at coordinate 821,697 of CAVPIF010000003.1, read as the reverse complement.
GCGAGGGCTGACGCCGTGTCGGGCGGCCTGTTCGAGCTGCGCAAGGACCCGATCACCGGCTGGTGGGTCGCCACGATGGTGGACCGGGCTTTCCACCGCGACCGGTTCGCCCGGAACGCGGAGCCGGTGGACGATCGGGTATGGGGCTGTGCCAACTGCACATCGCCCCCCGGCGACGGCGTCCGGACGCGGACGCTGCGCGACTACGCCTTCAACGTGGTCGGGACCGAAGACGATGCGCGGGCCCTGGACCGCGACCACGGCATCGCCCAGGTCTCACTCGCCGAGGCGCGGGCGACCGGCAGCTGGCGGACGGTCGTGGCGCCGCCGCAGGAGCATCGGGCGCTGCACGCGGTCGGCACGGATCTGATCGAGGGGCTCGTCGCCGCGGCCCGGGACGGGCTGGCAGCCGCCAGGGCGACCGGACAGACCGAATACCTGACCGTCGTCCAGAACTGGGGTGCCCAGGCGGGGGCGCGCACGAACCATCTGTGCCTGGACCTCTACGACCTGCCGCAGATCCCCCATCGGATCGCCGAGGAGCTGGGCGGCGCGGCGCGCTTCGTCATCCGCGAAGGGGAGTGCCCGTTCTGCCGGCTGGTCCGCGACGAGGTCCGGCGCCCGGAGCGGCTCGTCTGGGCGGACGACGACAGCGTCGCGTTCGCCCCGTACGCCTCCCGTTCTCCGTTCGAGATCTGGGTCGTGCCCCGCCACCACGACGCCGACTTCTCCCGGGCCGACCCGCGCGCGATCCGGGCCACGGCGGAGGCTCTGCGCCAGGTCCTGGGCAGGCTCGCGGCGGCCCTGGACGGCCCGCCCTACAACCTCGTGCTTCACACGGCACCCCTGCGCGAGCAAGTGGACGCCACCTACCACTGGCACTGGGAGATCCATCCGAGACTGCGCGAGATCGCCGGCCTGGAGCTCGGGACCGGCCTGCCGGTCAATCCCGTTTCGCCGGAGGATGCCGTCGAGGAACTCCTTGGCCGGGTGGATCCGGCCGGGAGTCCCGCGACGTGATGAGGCCCGGGCGGCCTGCCGGGCCCCTGGAGGCCGAGCGTCACACCAGCGTCGCGCGCCTCGTCTTTGGCCCAGCGAGCGTGCAATCCCCATCGACCGCGCTCCGCGCCTCCACCCTCCGCACGGAGCCCTCGTGGCCATCGACCCCGCCCTCGCCGACCTCCGCGATCCACTCGGCCGCCAGACCGCCGTCCGGTCCGATCGACGTCGCGCGATGAGTGGGGCATGGGACCGCGACGAGGCGGCCATCTTCGTCGAGACGCTGTTCGCCAAGCACCACGGCGAGATCTACGCCTACCTCATGCGCATGATGCGAGACCCGGAAGTCGCGGCAGACATGACCCAGGACGCCTTCATCAAGGCGTACCGCAACTACGCGACGCTGGAGAAGCCGGAGAACGCCCGGGCCTGGCTGTACCAGATCGCGCATCGGGTCGCGCTCGACGAGATCCGCCGCCGGAAGATCATCCGCTTCGTCCCGTGGGTCGGTGAGTCGCGTGGGGCTGCCCCGTCCGCCGAGCATCTGGTCATGGACTCCCGCCTGTCCGGCGACCTGCAGCGCGCCCTGGCCCGGATCCCGGACCGGCAGCGGGCGGCGTTGCTGCTGGCCGAGCTCCATGACCTGACCGGCCTGGAGCTGGCGGCCGCGCTGGGCGTGAGTCACGTCGCCGCGCGCGCCCTGCTGACGCGGGCCAGGGTCAGCCTGCGCCAGGCCCTTGCGGAGGAGCGGGCCGCGGACGCGGAGGTCGAGGCGGCCCGTGACCGGACCCGCCCCGCGGGGGTGGACCGGTGAGCCGGTTCGGGCGGATCCACCGCGGTCCCGACCACTGGGATTCGCCGCACCGCCGTGCGCGGGCACGCCTGGTCGAACGGATCGACGGCCCGCTCGGGATCAGTGAGGCGACCTGGCTGGACGAGCATCTTGCCGGATGCCCCGCATGTACCACCGTGGCGCAGTCGTACGACGACGATCGCCAGGTCCTGCGGGCGCTGCGGGACGAAGCGCCGCCACTCCCACGCGATCTCTGGGCGCGCACCGCCTCGGCCATCGAGCAGCGGGCCGCGTTCGGCGGGCGCCGGGACCCCGCGTCGTCCTTCCGGCGCCCGTCCCGCGTCCCGGTCGGTGCCCTCTCCGGTCTCGCCGTGATCGCGGTCGTGGTCGGGGTCAGTGCGATCTCCGGCGGCTGGCTCGACGGGCGGGGTGAGTCGACCGATCTCGGCACCGCGCCCGGCCCGACGCCGGAGGTCGCCAGCACGGCTGTCGCGTCCAGCCCGGGCCCGCAGGTCGCCGGGCCGGCGGCGACACCGTTCATGGTGGGAGCCGGGGAGGTTCGGTGGTTCGGCAAGGAACCCGATGGGATGCTCGCCTATAACGCCGCCGCGGTCGACACGGTCTGCCCGATCGAAAGTGACCAGGATTGCGCGACGCTGGACCGTGCGCCGGGCGACCAGCTGGCGCTGGCCGGGTCACCCCGGTCGATCATCGGTTCGCCGACCCGCCAGCAGGCCGTCGTCGTCACCGATGATGGCGCCGGGGGCCAGCGGCTCACCGTGCTGTCGCTGCCCGCGCCCGCCACCGATCCGGTCCCGCCAGCGACGCCCACCGCGGTGCCCACCGCGCCCCCGGCCACCCTGAATCCGGGCGGATCGCGACCACCGGGCGGCGACCCCAGCCCGACGCCGCCGAGCGCCACCGAACCGCCGGCGACGCCTGCTCCGACCCCGACGCCGACCCCGACCGAAAGCGGCGATCCTGGGGCATCCGTCACTCCGGAACCGACGATCGCCACCAGCCTGGCCATCGCCAGCGACGTGGCGGTGACCGGTGAGTCGGCGGCCTTCTCCGCCGACGGCGCCTGGTTCGCCTTCTCCGCCCAGCCGGTGGACCGCTCCACCGGTCCGGACGTCTACGTCTGGCACGTCGGCGACGATGCCGCTCGACCGGTGACCGGCGACGGCCGGAGCTACTTCGCTTCGTGGGACGGCCTCGAACTCGTGGTCAGCCGACCCGGCCCGCTCGTCACGGACGGCATGGCGGACGCCGCCAGCGTCCTGGTGGACCCGGTGACCGGGCTGGAGCGACCGGCCGGCGACCTGTGGCGACCGGCCGTGGACCCGACCGGCCTGCGCGCCGTCGCCTGGGTCGGCACGGTCAGCGTCCCGGCTGACGGGATCGCCGTGAGTCCGGCGGTCGGACGACTGGAGCTCCTGGCCTGGTCGCGCGAGGTCGGCGCGCTCGACGGTGACGGTGCCACGCAGGTCGTGATCGACGCGCCACTGGCCGACTTCGACGTCCGCTGGGACGAGACCGGGGAGTGGTTCGCGGCCTGGATCGCGGATCCGTCCGGTACGGACGTGGGGCGCCTCAGCCTGTTCCGAGTGGACACGGCGACCGGGTTGCTGGTCCGACCGGAGGGCGCTCCGGTCGACGTCCCGGCCCTCGCCGGCTTCTCCCTCGGTGCCGGACGGCTCGCCTGGGCGACGCCACCCGGCCAGGGCGGTGAGGGCAGTCGCGTGCAGATCGTGGCCTGGGCGTCGGACGGCGTCGGCACCGTGGAAACCGCGCCGGGACGGGACCTGATCGTCGTCCGCTGACCCTCCCCGAGGAGGCGTGATCGCGGCCTGCAAAGAGGCGCCCGTCCGGGTATCGTTGCAGCCGTATCGTGCGACCAAGAAGGTTGGCCGTTGGGTCGGCGCTCACCGCTGCCCTCGCCCTGGTCGCGTTGCCGGGTCTCGCCGGATCTCGCGCTCCGAGCGCGGCCGAGACCCTCCCGGGCAGCGCGTTCCAGCTGCTCTCCGTCCCCGCGTCCGATGTCCGATCGACGATCTCGATCGCGGGTCTCGACGACGGCTACGTGTCGGCCGGGGTGGTGCACGATCTGAGCAGCTTCCTGGAGCCGGGTGTCGCCCCGGACACGGGTCCGACGGCCCGGGCGGTCGTGGACCAGCCCGATCCCGGCGCAGGGTCGAAGCGCAAACCGGCGAAGGTCACGATGACCGGTGAGGCGACGTTCTACAACGCCGGCTACACGGCGATGCGGCTGCCCCGTGGGACGACCGTCATCATCTGCGGCGCCGGCGGCTGTATCGAGCGGGTCATCACCGACTACGGGCCGCAGAAGCCGTCGCGGATCGTGGACCTCTACCGGCCCGATTTCTTCAAGATCTGTGGCTGTCCGCCCTGGAGCGGCGTCGTCGATGTCACCGTCTACGTCTACTGACGCCCTTCGCACGCGCCGCTGACGCCGCCGGCGCCATCCCCGACGCCGGCCGCGGTATCCTTGTGATCGACCCTTCGGCAGCGGCCCCGTGAGGCCGCCCGTGAGGCCCAGTGAGGCCGGGAAGGAGCGATGACCGGACGCCGGATCATGACCGCCGACGAGATCCGTCGCGCGACGATCCGCCTCTCCCATGAGATCGTCGAGAAGCAGGCGGGCACCGATGGCCTGCTGCTGATCGGCATCCAGCGTCGCGGCGTGCCACTCGCCCGGCGGATCGCCGCCGCGATCGAGGAGAACGAGGGGGTCGAGGTCCCGGTCGGTGCCCTCGACATCACGTTCTACCGCGACGACCTCTCGATGGTCGCGCAGCAGCCGATCGTCAAGGGCACGGAGCTCCCGGCCGGGATCGACGGCCGGACCGTCGTGCTGGTCGACGACGTCCTGTATACCGGCCGGACCATCCGGGCCGCGATGGACGCGCTCGTGGACTTCGGTCGGCCGCAGGCCATCCGCCTCGCCGTCCTCGTGGATCGCGGTCACCGCGAGCTGCCGATCCGGGCCGACCACGTCGGCAAGAACGTCCCGACGTCGCGCGAGGAACTGGTCCGCGTCCATCTGGAGGAGATCGACGGCGAGGACGACGTCGAGATCGAGCGCGTCGTCGACAGCCCAGTGGCGGCCGAGCCGGTCGGGTGACGAACGTGATCGACGGTCCGGCCACGACCTCCGGGGTCGTCGTCCCGTCGGTCGACGTGGCGCCGGAGACCCAGCCGGTCGGCTGGCGACACCGCCACCTGCTCGATGTCGACGGCCTGACCGCGGGCGACCTGGACCTCGTCATGCGGACCGCCGACGCGATGCGCGAAGTGCTGGCCCGGCCGATCACCAAGGTCCCGGCCCTGCGCGGGCGAAACGTGACCATCCTGTTCTACGAGGCCTCGACCCGGACGCGTGTCTCGTTCGAGGTGGCCGCCAAGAACCTGTCGGCCGATGTGGTCAATATCGCCGCCTCGACTTCCTCGGTCACCAAGGGCGAATCGCTGGTCGACACCGTCCGGACGGTGGAGGCGCTCGGGGCGCAGATGCTGGTGATGCGGCACGCTGTCAGCGGGGCGCCGTACCTCGCCGCGGAGGTGTTCGGCGGGTCCGTGCTGAATGGTGGCGACGGCTGGCATGCCCATCCGTCGCAGGCGCTGCTGGACCTGTACACGATGCGGTCGCGGCTTGCGGCCAGTGGCGAGGGCGGCGCGCTCGGCGTTGGCGGCACGCTCGGCGTCGAGGGGCGCAAGGTCGTGATCCTGGGTGACGTGCTCCATTCGCGGGTGGCACGGTCCAACATCTGGACGCTCACCGCAGCCGGCGCGGACCTCTGGCTGTGCGGACCGCCGACGCTGCTCCGTGGCTTCGAGGCCTGGGCCGGACGGGGCGCCGCGGCGGGTCGGCGGTTCACCGTGACCTCAGACGTGGACGCCGCGCTGCGGGATGCGGATGTCGTGATGGCCCTGCGCATCCAGCGCGAGCGGATGGCCTCCGGGCTGCTGCCATCGCTGCGCGAGTACGCCGCACGGTACGGGTTGACGGCCTCGCGGCTGGCCGGCGCGAAGGTCGGCGCCCTGGTCATGCATCCGGGCCCGATGAACGAGGGCGTGGAGATCGCCGCGGACGTGGCCGCCGGCGCGCAATCGGTCATCACGGACCAGGTCACCAACGGTGTCGCGATCCGCATGGCCCTCCTCTACCTGCTGGCCGGGGTTCCCCGGTCATGACCTGGTCCATGACGCCGGGCCCGCGCGCGCCTCTCGCCGCCGGACGTGCGGTGCACCCCATGACCCAACGGACCGCGGTGCACCCCATGACGCCGGGCCCGCGGTGCACCCGATGACCCAACGGACCGCGGTGCACCCCATGACCCAGGACGCGCGGTGCACCCGATGACCCAACGGACCGCGGTGCACCCCATGACCCAACGGACCAACGAGCGCCTGGTCGTGACCCCGCCAAGGGCTTCCCTCCGACGGATCGGTCACCGGGTGCCCCATCCCGCGAACGAAAGCCGGACGTCAACGGCCGGTTCGCCCGTTGGGTCACCGGGTGATCGGCGCGCGGGCCAGGGTCCGGCGACGGGCCAGGGCCTGAACCCCGGCCGACCACGGCGCGCGCGCCTCTCGCCGCCGGACGTGCGGTGCACCCCATGACCCAACGGACCACGGTGCACCCCATGACCCAACGGACCAACGAGCGCCTGGTCGTGACCCCGCCAAGGGCTTCCCTCCGACGGATCGGTCACCGGGTGCCCCATCCCGCGAACGAAAGCCGGACGACAACGGCCGGTTCGCCCGTTGGGTCACCGGGTGATCGGCGCGCGGGCCAGGGTCCGGCGACGGGCCAGGGCCTGAACCCCGGCCGACCACGGCGCGCGGGCCAGGGTCCGGCGACGGGCCAGGGCCTGAACCCCGGCCGACCACGGCGCGCGGGCCAGGGTCCGGCGACGGGCCAGGGCCTGAACCCCGGCCGACCACGGCGCGCGGGCCGGAACACGGACCGATGACCGACCTCGAGATCAGCCGCGCTTGGCTCGTGGACCCGGCAGCGGGCCGCGAGGGCCCCGGCGAGATCGTCGTCCGCGGCGGGATCCTGGAGGCCGTCACCTGGCTGGAGGGCGCGGAGGCGGACGGCATCGACCCGTCCGGCGTCGTCGTCGCCCCGGGTTTCATCGACCTCCACACCCATCTCCGCGAACCTGGCAACGAGGACGCGGAGACGGTCGCGACCGGGCTGGTGGCCGCGGCCCACGGCGGGTTCACGACCGTCTGCGCGATGCCCAATACGACCCCGGCGCTGGACGAGCCCGGGGTGCTGGCCCAGATCCGGGCCGCGGCGATCGCCAGCGGTTCCCCGGTTGAGCTGCTCGCCCACGGGGCGGTGACGGTCGGGCGGAAGGGGGAGACCCTCGCCGCGCTCGGCGAGCTGGCCGATGCCGGTGTGGTCGGCTACAGCGACGACGGTTCGCCGGTGCGTTCGGCCACGATCCTGCGCAACGCCCTGGCGTACGCCGGGGCACTCGGGTTGCCGATCGTGGATCACCCCGAGGATCCCACCCAGACCGAGGGCGCCGAGGCGAACGACGGGTTCGTGTCGACGGTCCTGGGCCTGAAAGGCTGGCCCGCGGCGGCAGAGGCCTCCGCCGTGGCCCGTGGCCTCGAGATCCTCGCCGAGGTCCGCCGCGACGTACCGGGCGCCCGGCTGCATCTGACCCACCTGTCCACGGCCGCATCGCTGGAGCTCGTCCGTCGGGCGAAAGCCGGCGGCCTGACCGTCACGTGCGACATCACGCCACACCACCTCGCCCTGACGGACGAGTGGATCGCCGGGGCCCAGCGCTTCGCCTGGGAGGCGGGTCCCGACGCCGACCCGTGGCGCGACGGCGCGATCATGGGCCAGCCGTTCTCCCCGGCGATGCGCGTGAACCCGCCGCTCCGGACGCCGGCTGACGCCCTCGCCTGCCTGGCCGCGCTGGCAGACGGCACGGCCGACGCGATCGCCACGGACCACGCCCCGCACACGGAAGTGGACAAGGCGGTCGAATTCGGGATGGCGGCGAACGGGATCAGCGGCCTCGAGACGGCGCTCGGCCTCGTCCTGTCGGCGGTCGATGCCGGCCAGCTGACGCTGCTCCGCGCGATCGCGCTGCTGACCACCGGACCGGCGGCGTTCCTCGGTGCTCGGACCCGGCGTGCGACGGCCGGCGCGGGCGTCGGCCTCGCGGAGGGCGCACCGGCCGACCTCGTCGTGTTCGATCGCGCCGACTCCTGGAGCGTCACGCCGGCGTCACTGGCCTCGAAAGGCAAGAACTCGCCGCTGCTCGGGATGGTGCTGCCCGGCCGCGTCCTGCTGACGATGGCGAACGGCCGGATCGCCTACGAGGCCCCGACCGACTGAGGGTCAGTCTTCGATCCGGGTCTCGTTGTACGAAACGTCGATCTGCCCGGCGCCGACCGGCTCGGAGTAAGTCAGGATCAGCGATCGATCGTTGCCCATCACGTTGCAGGGCGATGGAACGTTGAGATCCACGAGGATCGAGTCCGGCGAATCGATCGTCACGATCGTGTGCCGATCGCAATTGCCTCCGAACCATCCCAGGCGAATGCTGCGCGGATCGCCGGGTTCGGCCGCGACCCATGCGCTCGCGCCGTCGTCGGGTACGGCGACGATCGGGTCATCACCGGTCGCCTCGCGGGCGCTGACTATTCGGCCCGATCGATCCACGACCGCGACCTCGAACGGCGGCCGACCCTCCACGTCCTTCGTGATCCGGACCGTGAACGAGGTGCCCACCGGTGGCCACAGGCCTTCGGTCGGCGCCGGAGTCTCCCCTGGCTGGCCGGCAACGCTGAACAGGTTGCCGTCGATATCCATCCGCCACACCTCGTCGATGCCGTCCGTGACGACGTAGGTCCGAGGCCATCCGCCTTCCAGGGTGCGGATCACCCATCTGACCGACAGAATCCATGACGCCCCGTCGCCGAACTCGGTCACGTCCACCTCGAGCGTCGGCTCGATGTCGCCGATTCTGGCGTTGTCGGCGACCACGACCGACAGGACGGTCGCGTCGGGCGCCGCCGCCGCGAGGACTGCCTGGACATCGGCCATGCTCGACCGCGGCCCACCGTCATCGAGCATGACCACGTGGCTGAGGGCTATCGGCTCGCCGTCGATGGAGTCCACGCGATCGACGATGAAGCGGTCACGGCAAGCCTGTTCCACGTCCGGCGGGCAGAGGCGCGCCTTGCGGTCATCGAAGTGACCGATGACGACGATCTCGGCGGGTTCTGCCGGACCGAGCTCCGGCATCCCCGGCAACACAGAAGTGTCAAGGCCACCCAGGTCGATCTGGAAGGCGTCGCCGGTGGGGAGATGTCCTTCGGCACCGTCAGCCCGAGCCGTGAACAGGGACTCTGGCTCCTGCATCAGGACGACCCACTGGTCGGGGCAGTTCGGCTCGACCGGCGAGACGGGCGAAGTGGCCGGTGCCGGGCAGCTGATCGGCGCGATCGGCGAGAACCAGCCGCGGACGGCGAGCTCCCGGTCGTCCGCCCCGGCGTCACGGACTGCGAGCGCATCGTCGACGGAGATGACCGGCAGGCCGAGGACCTCTGACGGTGGGTCTGCCACGGGCCAGACCGGTTCGACGGACGTCTCCGTCACCTCCGTGATCACCGGCACACCGGCGGCGAGCGACCGCGCGCCGAGCAGGAACGTCCGGGCGATCGCCGGGCCCCGCGATGCGGTGAGCGCTCGCACCACCCAGATCGTGTCGGCAGGCCCGCGCTGGCCGTCGATGATGGGCTCGATGGTCGGCAGCGAGTCCGAGTCGATGTGCCCGATCGAGATGACGGTGAGATCGCCGACGGCCTCGGTCAGCGCCACGACGACGTCCTCGGGGTCCGCGGGAGGCGTCGCGCCGCCCGTCGTCGGTGGCGCGACGCTCGACCAGGGCGTCGGGATCGCGTCATCGGGTATGGCGCCGGCCGGCAGGAGCCGGTCGATCACGAAGCGGGCCTTGCAGTTCGCTTGGTCCCCGGGACAGGTCGTCCAGCGGTGGTCCGACTGGTGCCCGATCGCCACGACCTCGATCGCGCGACCGGGCAGGACGCTAACGTCGACATGCGAATCGAGTCGCAACATCGGGACGACGAACGGTTCGGACGGGTCGGCCGGGTGGTCAGGTGCGGCCCCGCCATCGGGCGGACGATCCGCCAGGAAGACCTGGTTCTCGTTGCAGTCGGGCACGAGCGGGTGGGGGACCATGAAGGCGCAACGGAAGACCGCGCTTGATCGAGACATCCAGCCGCGGACGACGACCTCCACGGGGGTTGGTCCGACGGCAGCCGCCTCGACCAGGTCGGCCACGGTCACGACGGGGAGAGCGACAAGGCTCGGGGCGCGCCCCGAGACCGGCGACGGCGCGAGGGACGGCCCGTTCGGCGCCGACGGGTCCGGTCGTGTCGTTCCCGGGAGCACCAGCGACCCCACGACGGCGAGGGCGACCGCACCCACGAGCGCCGCCGGCAGGAGTCGGAGGCGTCCCGTGCGGGCCGGTGGCGCCGAAGCGGATCGAACGGCCGCAAGGGCTGCACCTGTCAGCCCGGACGGCGGCACGGCTGACGGCGCGGCGGCTCGGGCCTGGAACGCGGAGCCCAGGCGCTCGTCGCTCCAGGGGTCGGGCGTCGTCATCGGTCCCTGGCCTCGGCGTCGATCGCTGCCTGGAGCGCGCGGCGCGCGGTGTGCAGTCGAGACTTCACCGTCCCGACCGGGATCTCCAGGATCGTCGCGAGGTCCGCGACCGGGTGGCCCTCCAGGTGGTGCAGCACGAGGATCGATCGCTGTTCCACGGGCAGGCGCCGCATCGCGACATCCAGGGTCCGCGCGTCGGCCTCCGCCGGTGACGCCGTCGCCGGGAGAGCGGTGACGCCTCCGACGCGGCTGGCCGGGATCTCCCGGACCCCACGCCGTCGCCGGCCGCGGTGGACCATCCGGGCCGCGTTGACGGCGATCCGCTGGAGCCAGGCGTCGAAGCGCTCCGGATCCCGAAGCCGGCCGATCTGTCGCCAGGCGGCGACGAACGTGTCCTGCGCAGCGTCGCGCGCGTCGGCCTCGTCGCCGAGGATCGCGAAGGACAAACGGTAGATGGCATCCATCCGAGCGCGCACGATCTCCTCGAACGCCTCGAGGTCGCCTTGCGTGGCTCGGTCGACGATCGACCGCTGGGTCGCGGGTTGGATCGGCCCCTCCTGTCGACGCGTTCGACCACCTGATGCCGGCCGGGGTCCGCGGGTTCACCCAGGATGACGACCGGTGCTGCCGCCGCGATGCGTCGGGGAGCTTACTGGTGCGAGGTCGCTCCGCGTGTCGGACCCGCTCCGCGCGTCGGACCCGCTCCGCGTGCCGCTGATGAGCGCAGCCGCTGCGCCGCCTGCGGGACCACGTCCGCCAGGTCCTCGACCGCCGACGGGGACGCCCAGGCGAGATCCAGACGAAGCGGCCACGGCATGGCTGCCAGCCAGGGATCGCAGCTGGCGGCCGCCCTGGCGGCGTACCGGCTCGCCCCGTCGGCATCGGTCTCCCGGAGGAGGACGCCGAAACGCCGGGCGCTCAGGCGGGAGATCCGGTCGGAATCGCGGGCGATGGTGACGAGGGCCTCGCCGCAGGCCGGCGCCACGCGATCCAGGATGGCCGGGCCGGATCCCCCCGCGACACGGTCCAGGCCGCCGACTTCGATGAGGACGATGGCGCTCGGTCGGCCGTATCGGCGCTGGCGCTGCGCCTCGTCGGCGATGAGGCGCTCCCACTCCACGCGGCTCACCAGGCCCTGGGTATGGCCGCGGGTCCCTCGCCGGTCGACCTCGCCGTGGGCGGCGGCACGCTCGGTGGACGGGCGCACCATCGGCGGCGGGCGCACCGCGGGCGGACGCACGGCCGACGGCCGGAACGTCCCCCCGCCGGCCGTCGTCGGGAGCGCCGTCGTCGAGACGGTCGTGACGTGGATCTGGGGCGCGGCCCTGCGACGATCGGGAGCATCGCCTCGCTGGCCACCCCGCGCCGACCCGCCGGACTCCCTCGCCTGGATGGAGCGCACGATGGCCTCCACCGTCAGGATGTCCGGTTCGGACAGCGGCGGACCCCAGGCGTCGGCGTCCTGGGCCGGATCCGGGCCCCCGTCAGCGCCCGTCATCGGACGTCGCGGGCCACCTGTGGCATCTGGGGCCTCCACGTGATCGCCGGCCGGACCGCCGGGGCGACGGGCACCGCGGGAGCAGGTTCGTCTCGGAGGAGCTCCCGGGCGAACGCGCGATGGTCGTCGGTCGCCATGCTCGACGGCGCGAACTGGGTGATCGGCTGCTGGGCGTCGGCGGCCTCCGCGAGCTTGATCGTCTCGCGGATCCGGCTGCGGGTGAGCATCGTCGGATAGTCGGCCGCCAGCGTCTCGATCACCGCCCGGGCGTGCGAGGTCCGGGTGACTCGACAGGGCAGCATGCGCGCAGTGCGAAGCTCCGGGTTGAGACCCTGGATCGACGGCAGCTCGTCCATGATCGCGTCGGCGCCGGCCAGCGCCATTGCGTGAGCCTCGATCGGGATGACGAGTTCCCCGACGCCCATGAGGACGCCGATGGTCAGGTACGACAGCGACGGCGGGCAGTCGATGATGACGAAGGACCATCGATGCGGCAGCCGCCGGATGGCGCGCGCGATGCCCAGGCTCAACTCGCCCTGCCTCGATCGCTCCGCGGTCACCAGCCAATCCGATGCCGCGACGACGTCCACACCCGGCACGTCCGTCGGGACCGCCAGGCGGGCGAGATCGAACGTCCGCCCGAAGGCCTCATCGAGGCCGCGAGGGTCGCCCCGCCGGGCGAGCCAGTCCGAGGCGCTGCCCTGGGGGTCCATGTCGATGAGCAGGACCGGGGGTCGGACTTCGGCGAGCGCTGCCGCCGTATTCACCGCGGTCGTGGTCTTGCCGCTGCCGCCCTTGCGGTTGATGACTGCGATGGTCCGCACGTGCATCCCTCAGCCGTATCCGTGGCCAGTAGAGTGCACGGCCTCACCGCGGCGCGCTCCGACCGCGATCGTACTCGACCGGACCCGGGTCCCGCCAGTGGTTCTGCGATCGTCACGACGGCAGGACGTGCGCCGCGCGCCCGACCGACCATCTGGGCACTCCGCTACGCTCCACCGTGATGTCGCCCGCTGGTCACCGCATCCCGCCCCTGAACCGGGACTTCGAGCGCCGGTCGTACTGGCAGGCCTCCATGCCGCCCCTGCCGGATCGGTCCGCGCGAGACCTGCCGACCTCGACGGACGTGGTGGTCGTCGGCGGCGGGTACGCGGGCGTGAGCGCCGCCCGCGAACTGGCTCGCCGCGGGGTCGCCGTGACGCTGCTGGATGCGCACACGCTGGGCTGGGGGGCGTCGACCCGCAACGGCGGGATCGTCCACGCCGGCTACAAATGGAGTGCGCGCGAGTTGGTCGAGCGGTACGGGAGTGAGGCAGGCCGGGAGCTCTACCAGGAGACCCTCGACTCGTACGAGCTGGTCAAGCGGCGCATCGCGGAGGAGGGGATCGACTGCGACTTCCGCGAGGTCGGGCAGCTGGAGCTCGCCTACGCCCCGTCCCACGTGCGGGAGCTGGAGCACGCCCGCGACGGTCTCGCCGCCGTCGGCGTGACGGCGACCCTGCTGCCGCGCGAGCGGATCCGCGAGGAGATCGGGACCGACGCCTATCACGGAGCGTTGGTCACGCCCGGCAGCGCGCTGCTCCATCCGGGCCGCTACTTCGCCGGGCTCGCGGCGGCGGCGGACCGGGCCGGCGCGGATCTCCACGAGGGAGTCCGCGCGCGGTCGATCCGACGCGGGGCGGACGGCCGCTTCCTCGTGCAGACGTCGCGCGGCCCGATCGCGGCGCGCGACGTCGTCGTTGCGACCAACGGGTACACGGACGGGTTGGTGCCGTCGCTCCGGCGCCGGATCATGGGTGTCGGCTCGTTCATCATCGTGAGCGAGCCACTCCCGGCAGCGCTGGTCCGCGAGATCTCCCCAAGGGGACGCGCGTTCTTCGACACGAAGAACTTCCTGTATTACTGGCACGTGTCGGCGGACCGGCGGATGGTCTTCGGCGGGCGTGCCTCGTTCCTGCCGACCTCGATCGAGAAGACGGCCGGGATCCTGTGGCGCGGGCTGATGGACGTCCACCCGCAGCTGGCCGGCTACCGGATCGAGTACGCCTGGGGCGGGAACGTCGGGTTCACCTTCGACCGCATGCCGCATGTCGGGCGGACGAAGCATGGCGTGGCGTATGCGCTGGGGTGCTGTGGGACCGGCATCGCGTTGATGACGCATCTCGGCACGCGGGTGGGCGCATGGATGGCCGGTGACCCGCCGCCGGCTCTCGAGAAGCTTCGGTTCCCGCTCGTGCCGGCGCCGTACGAGGGCCGGCCATGGTTCCTGCCGTTCGTCGGCGAGTGGTACCGAATGCGAGACAGGCTGGCGGCAAGGACCCGTTCCGGGCGATAGTTGCGCGCACCGATGGCGCGGGGTTGGAACCGTGCCCCGGGTTCAGCAGGTCGGCATGCCAGCCGCATGCCTCACGGGAGACGCGACCATGACCGACAAGACGGACCTCCTGGCGGGAGTCCCGCTGCTCTCCGGCCTCGATCGCAAGGAGCTCGAGCGGCTCGCGCGAGACTTCACCGAGCGCACATTCAAGGCCGGCTCGACGATCGTCCGCGAGGGTGACGATCACGGCGTCGGGTTCTTCGTGGTGGCCGACGGCACGGGCACGGTGACGGTCGGTGGCAAGGAGGTCGCCACGATCGGCCCCGGCAGTTACTTCGGCGAGGTCGCCCTGATCAGCGACCGGGTCCGGACGGCGACGGTCACCGCGACGACGGATGTCCGCTGCCTGGTCATGACGTTCTGGGATTTCCGCGGCTTCGTGCGCGGTGACGCGGAGGTCGCCTGGAAGCTGCTGGAGCACGTCGGGGGGCTGCTCCACAACAAGGGCTGACGCGACAAGGGCTGACGCACGGGGTCGCTCAGCCGGCTGACCAGATCAATCGGCCGAGCGCCGCAGCACCGCGAGCAAGTGCTCGATGTCGTCCTCCGTCGAGAGGTAGTTGACGATCCCGGCCCGGAGCCAGGTCGCGCCGCGGAGGCGGGTCGTCGTGAGCCAGCCGTCCCCCGACGCCTCGAGGGAGAGCTGGAGTCGATCCTGGTGGGCATCGAGTGCCCCTGGGGTCTGGGCCAGCGCACTGTCGCGACCACCCGGCAAGTGCCGGAAGCAGACCACGCTGAGGTTCGGCACCGCCGGGAGCGCTTCGAAGTCGTCGGCCTCCTCGCAACGCGCGGCAAGGTACGCCGCGAGATCGTCGTTGGCCTCGATCAGTCGCCCGAAGCCGCTCGTGCCCAGGTGCTTCCAGGTCATCCACAGCTTCAGGGCCCGCCAGCGGCGTGTCCCCTCGAACGACAGCTTGTAGAAGTTGAGCTGTTCGCCCGGGTCGTCGGCCGAAGGCTCGTCGCCCGCCGGCGTTTCGCCGCCGCGGTAGTACTCCGGCGCACGGCCGCCGAAGACCGCGGCGAGGGTCGACCCGTCTCGGACGAGCAGCCCACCGATGTCGTACGCCTGGAAGAACCACTTGTGGGGGTCGACCGTGACCGAGTCGGCCCGATGGAGGTCCGGGACCCGATCGCGGTCGCGTTCGGAGAGGCGGGCCGCGCCCCCGTAGGCAGCATCGACGTGGAGCCACAACCCTTCCGACTCGGCGACGTCGGCCAGCTCGCCGATGCGATCGACCGAACCGGTGTTGGTCGACCCCGCGACGGCGGCGATCGCAAACGGCGTGAGTCCGGCGGCCCGGTCCCGCCGGACCGCCTCGGCCACGGGGGAGCCGCGGAGGCGGAAGTCGTCATCGGCCGGCAGGACGACGAGCGTCTCCGGCGGGAATCCGAGTTCGTCCAGGGCCCGCGCGATGCTGAAGTGGGTCTGGTCGCTGGTGTAGACGCGAGCGCCCTCGAGATGTCGCCCGCGCGGCGGAGCGTCGAGGCCACGGATCCGCCCGAGGCGCAGGTCGCGGGCGAGGGTCATCGCCATGAAGTTGGCCATCACGCCGCCGCTGGTGAGGAGGCCGAACGAGCCCTCCCCGTAGGCGACCAAGTCACACAGCCAGCGGACGACCTCCTCTTCGACGAAGGCCGCATACGGCCCGGCGTGCCACACGTCGACCCCCTGGTTGGCCATCTGGGCCAGGAGCTCGCCCATGATCGACATCGGCAGCGGCGGCGGCGTGAAGTAGCCGAACTGGCCCGGGTGCTGGCTGTTCATGAGTCCGCCGGCCAGGCGCGACGTGAACTCGGCGACGACCGTGGCGGCGGGCGTGGGTTCGGCGGGCGCGACGCCGGGACCGTCCGCCAGGCCGGTGCCGGGACCGTCCGCCGGGCCGGTGCCGGGACCGTCCGCCGGGCCGGCCGGGTGCGAGGCGTAGTACCGCCGGCGCGCTTCCGGATACGGGGAGGGGTCGCCCATCGCCCGGGTCATCGCGTGGCCGTACAGGAAGTCGAGCGCGGCGGTCCAGGTGGTCCGGGCCAGCTGCTCCAGGGCTTCTCGCGACGCGCCTTCGTCGCGGTAGCCGATGAGTTCCGGCTCCGGGTGCCAGTCGAAGCGGGCCAGATAGGCGTCCAGATCCGGCGGCGCGGTGGGATGGCGGGGCGGGTGTGCGAGGTCGTTGCTCATCGGGAGCGATGGTAGCGGTCCGGCCCCGCCCGCCGCCGGCGCCCTCGCTGCCGGGCTGCGGCGGACTGGCGGCCCCGTCCGTCGTAGGCGCCCCTCGCTGGCGGGATGCGGCGGACTGGCGGCCCCGTCCGTCGTAGGCTGTGGACGTGTCCAGTCCGATCGACCCGACCACGCATGACCCGACCGGGCGCGCCCGACTCGAGGCGGTCCTCCGGCCGCTGGGTCTCGAGTACGAGCTGTTCGCCTGCGACCCGGCCCTGGCCGACACGGCAGCGTTCTGTGCCGCGTACGGCTTCGCGCCGGACGATTCGGCCAATACGATCCTGGTCATCGGCAAGAGCGATCCGCCGCGCTATGCGGCCTGCGTCGTCCTGGCCCCCGACCGGCTGGACGTGAACCGGACCGTTCGGGAGCGGCTGGGGACGCGGAAGGCATCCTTCGCACCGGCGGGCGCTACCCGCGAGATCACCGGCATGGAGATCGGTGGCGTGACGGTGTTCGGGCTGCCGGCCGACCTGCCGATCTGGGTCGACTCCCGGGTCATGGAGCGCGCGCGGATCGTGGTGGGCGGCGGCTCACGTTCCTGGAAGGTCATCCTGCGACCGTCGGCGCTGTTGGGGATCCCGGGGGCGACCGTGGTGGAGGGGCTCGCCGGCCCGATGCCGCCCCCGTCAGCGGCGTAGCGCGCCCTCCCGTATCGTTGCTGTTCGTGACCGACACCGGCCCGATTCCGACCGCGCCAGAGCCGATTCCGCCCGCGCCTGCGCCGGCACCGCCCGCGCCAGAGCCGGCACCGCCCGCGCCAGAGCCGGCACCGCCCGCGCCAGAGCCGGCACCGCCCGCGCCTGCGCCGGCACCGCCCGCGCCAGAGCCGGCACCGCCCGCGCCAGAGCCGGATCCGGGGGTGTCGGCCGCCGACCCGGGCGCCCCAGACCCGGATCCGGGGGTGTCGGCCGCCGACACGGGCGTCCCGGACACCGACCCGACGCCTCCGCGTCGGCCGCGAGCGACCGGTCCGATCCAGTACAAGGGCGACGAACTGGACGCCGCGCGCGGCCCCGGCCTCGGGTGCTTCCGGTTCCAGCTCGTCGTGCTGGTCATCCTGCTCTTCCTCACGCCGCTGACCGTCGCCTGGAACTGGCCACCGGTCGTCAGCACGGTGCTGCTGTTCGCGGTCCTCCTCCTGCTCCTGGTCAGCGGGCAGACGATCATCTTCCTGCTGCGGCTGGTCGCGGCCGATCGCCGGGGCCGGCGGCGACCGCTGTCCAGCGACTCGAAGACGGTCGGCGAGCTGGAAGACGAGACCGACGCTCCCAGCGAGGTGGACGGGTCCGACGGCTGAGTGCCGGGTCGGGCCGAGTGGGTTCCGCGCCGGGGTGCCGAGCCGGGGACCGGAGCCGCCGCCGGGCCGGTGCCACCGCCTGGGCCGGGTCGCCGCCGGGTCGCCGCCAACGGTCGCCGCGGGCCGGGTCGCCGCCGCCCGGGCCGCCGCCGGCCGGGCGTCGCCGAATTACACGCCTGACACCGACAGACCGCTCTCTGGCGGGGCATTGGGCGCGCTCGATGGTCATCCAGTCGCCGGTTCGTGGTGACCGCGCCCTGGTCCCGAGCGTGGATCCGCCGCGGTTGCCGGCTCGGAACCTTGCGGGGCGGCCGCGGCCCCGCCCAATGCCCCGAGACGGGACGGTTAGTCGGTCTCGTGGCGGCGGCACGCTCGCACGGCCGGGCTCGTGGCGGCGGCACGCTCGCACGGCCGGGCTCGTGGCGGCGGCACGCACGGTCGCACGGCGGGTCTCGTGGCGGCGGCACGCACGGTCGGTCTCGTGGCGGCGGCACGCTCGCACGGCCGGAGATCGCCGGCGCCTCACGCGCTGGCGGCGGCCCGCCGGTTCCCGGCTCGGGACGGTTGGTCGGTCTCGTGGCGGCGGCACGCTCGCACGGCAGGAGATGGCCGGCGCCGGACGGACGGCCCGCCGGTTCCCGGCCGCGCCTCGCCTCGCGCCCGTGCGACAATGGCCGAACCCCAGACCACCCGCTACCGACCAGGAGGACCGCAGCGCCCGTGCCCGTGCTCGCGACCTACTTCTCCGTCCGTCGCGGCCGCGACCCGTTCTTCAAGTTCTTCATGCGCACGATCTTCCCGCGCCAGGTCCGTGAGTACGAGGAAAAGTTCGGGATCCGGTTCATCGGCTGGTACAACGTCGCCCACGGCTGGGACTTCGACAACGTCATCCTCATGGACCTGCCGGATTACGCCACGCTGGACAAGCTCGAGGCCGACGAGGCCACCCGGGCGCTGGGCCATCGGGCCGGCGAGTGGATCTTCGAACGCCATCACTCGATGTTCCTGCGCGAGCGCATGGGCACCGACCTCGAATACCATCCCTGACCCAGCCACCTTGACCCACGACCACGATGCTGCGACGCGACGCACTGCCACCCGGCGACGATCCGGACAGACGGAGGCGAACCATGGACACGGGCCGCAACGACCTGCTCGGTGAGATCGCGGCCGACGCCGCCCTGGAGCGCTCGGACTTCCTGGTCCAGAGCACGGAGCAGCTCCGCCGGTTCCTCGACCGCCACAAGGAGCGGATCGCGGTGTACGGCGGCCTGACCCTGATCGACGAGGAACCCGATTACCTGTCGATCGCGCCCGACCTCTCGTTCCGGAGCCGCAGTCGGTTCCAGGACGACACCACCGGCGAGTGGATCAGCGAGACGGAGGTCATCGAATCGGCGTCGGAGCTGGTCGAGCTCTACAACCCGGCCGACATCTTCGCGGCGTTCGCGGAGGCAGCGCGCCAGGCGGCAGGCTTCGCCGACGCCCCGACCGCGACCGACGACCTGATGGACGCCGCGGGCGTGTCACCGGAGGAGACCGTCGGCCTGGGCGAGGACCCGTATGCCGCCGCCGCCGATTCCTGGGCCGCCGGCCAGCCGGAGGGCGTGGCGCTGGAGGACGACGAGGCCGCCGCGCGCCGGCTCTACGACCTGGCCCTCGAATACCAGGAGCGCAGCCAGCGCAACGAATCGCGCTTGCTGGAGGAGTTCGAGAACGCCGCGGGCCCGGCTTCGGCGCTGCTCGGCGAGTTGGTCATCGTGGACGACGACGACGAGCGCCTGGTCCTGTCCGCGACCGGGGAATTCCGAGCGGAGGTGATCCCGGAGGAGGCCGACGGCCAGTGGCGATCGCTGTCCGGGCCAGACGACCTGGTCGAATTCTATGATCCGACCGACGTCTTCGGGGACCTCGCCGACGCCCTGGCGGAGGCCTTCCCGGCGATCGCGCCGGAGTTCGTGGCGGGCGAGTCCGACGACGAGGCCACGGACGACGAGGCCACGGACGACGACGAGGCCACCGACGACGACGCCGACACCGACGACGACGCCGACACCGACGACGCCGAGGCCACCGACGACGACGACGCCGACGTCGGCGACCCGGAGGCCCGACCGACCGCGTGACGATGCGCCTCGCCGCGGCAGAGCTCGTGGAGAGCCGCGAGATCCTGCCCGGCCAGTGGCTCCAGGCCTTCCACGCGCCGGAGCTGGCCAGTGGCTCGCGGGCCGGGCAGTTCGTCCACATCCGCACGGGCGACTTCTCCGGCATGGTCCTCCGCCGGCCGTTCTCGCTCAACACGACGGACCCGGGGACGGGGATCGTCACGATCCATTTCCGGGTCATCGGTCGCGGGACGGAGTGGTTCCGGCGGCTCCGACCCGGGGACACCGTCGATCTGCTCGGGCCACTCGGTCGCCCGTTCGAAGTGGATCCGCGCAGTCGGCACCTGCTGCTCATCGCGGGCGGCCTCGGGATGGCCGGAGTCCGGATGCTGGCCGATGAAGCCATCCGCGACGGGCGCCACGTCACGCTCCTGTTCGGGGCGGCGAGTTCGCGCGAGGTCTACCCCAGCAGCCTGCTCCCGGACGAGGTGGAGTACGTCGTCGCGACCGACGACGGCTCCCTCGGCCACCACGGCTTCGTGACGGGACTCGTGCCGGCATACGAGGCGTGGGCCGACCAGGCGTTCGCGTGCGGGCCGCACCCGATGCTCGCCGCACTCGCGAAGCAGGCCGAGGGCCGGCGCGAGCGGCTCGGTGTCGCGAGACTCGGCCGGAAGCGGGGCGGCGGCAAGTCGGACCCGACCGGCTCGCCCGCAGCTCGCCGGAAGGCGTTCCTCCAGGTCTCGATGGAGCAGAACATGGGCTGTGCCGTGGGGGCGTGCCTCGGCTGTGTCGTCATGGGCGTGTCCGGCGTCCCGCAGCGGGTCTGCCGCGAAGGTCCGGTATTCGCTTCGGACGAGCTCGCCTGGGAAGGCGCCTGGCGATGAAGTCGAAGCGACGGGTCATCACGACCTCAGCTCGACCGGTCGGGGCGAAGCGTCAGCCGACGGTCCGCCGAGCGCGCCCCACGATCGTGCCGGTGGAGCCGACCGCCAGGGCCGAGGCGAGGCCGGCCGCCGAGCGGGTGTCATCCACGGCCCCGGTCGACCTCTCCGTGGATCTCGGGCGGGGCCTCGTCCTGGCCAACCCGATCCTGGTCGCTTCGGGGACCTTCGGGTACGGGGTGGAGTACGGAGATGTCGTCGATGTCGACCGGCTCGGCGCCATCTGCTGCAAGGGCACCACGCTCAAGCCGAGGATCGGCAACCCGACACCGCGCGTGACGGAGACGCCGGGCGGGATGCTCAACTCGATCGGCCTCCAGAATCCCGGGGTCGACGCCGTCATCGAGAAGTACGCCGCGACGTGGGCCGGCTGGAAGGTCCCGGTCATCGTCAACGTGGCGGGCGAGTCGGTCAGCGACTACGTCGAGGTCACTCGGCGACTGGACGGCGTGCCCGGCGTCGCCGGCATCGAACTCAACATCTCGTGTCCGAACGTCGGCAAGGGCGGCCTCCAGTTCGCCATCGACGCCGCCGCCGCGGCCGAGGTCACGGACGCCGTCCGGCGGGCTACGGACCTGCCGCTCCTGGTCAAGTTGTCGCCCAACGTCGCCGACATCCGGCCGATCGCGCGGGCCATCGCCGACGCGGGCGCCGACGCGCTGACGGCCATCAACACGCTGTCCGGGATCGCGGTGGCGCCGGACCGCACGAGGCCGCTCCTCGGCAACATCTACGGCGGCCTGTCCGGGCCGGCGGTCAAGCCGGTCGCCCTGCGCGTCGTCTACGAAGCGGCCCAGGCGGTGCGGATCCCCGTCGTGGCCATCGGTGGCGTCACCGAGCTGGCGGACGTCCTCGACTTCCTGGCGGTGGGCGCCGTGGCGGTCCAGGTCGGAACGGCCATCTTCGCGGACCCCACGTTGCCGGTCAGGCTGGGCGACGAACTCTCGGCGGAATGTCGACGGATCGGTGCGAGCGCATATCGCGTGCTGATCGGGACCGCGCTGCCGAAACGCCCCGGGACATCGTCGGCGAAGGGCGCCGAGTACCGGCCGTAAGGGGCGATCCGGCCCTTGCACCTACTCCGTCGAGAGGGCACCATCGGGCACGACCGGAGGTGCACGGATGACCCTGGCGTTCTATCCATTCGGAGCCATCCTGGCGGGATTCGTCCTGGGCGTGGCATTCACGCTCTTCGGGCTCGCCTTCCACCTGCTGGATCGCGCCGCGACCCGGACCCAGGTGTCCATCCTTCCAGGACTGGTCTCCGGATTCCGCGACTGGACCGAGCAGCGTCGCGGCCCCCGGATCGCGATCTCGCCATCCGCCGCGTCGCCGTCCGGCGAGCCGGAGATCATCGACCTCGTCTGACCGGTACGATGGTCTCGTGACGACCATCAAGCCCGCCCTCGAGCTGGTCGCGCGCGCGGCCATCGCCGCCCGGACGGAGGCCCTGTTCCGGGCCGCCGGTGCGTTCCGGGAGGGCCATTTCCTGCTGAAGAGCGGTCGCCACGGCGACGCCTACGTGGAGAAATTCGCGGTGCTGTCCGATCCGGCGGCGACCAGCGAGCTGTGCGGCTACTGGGCGGCGCGCGTTCGCCGCGACGACGGCCCGGCCGGCGACGGCCCGGCCGGTCCGCTGGTCGACCTCGTCGCGGGACCCACCACGGGCGGCGTCATCCTCGCGTTCGAGACCGCACGGCAACTGGGGGTCCGGAGCATCTTCGCCGAGGAGGTCCGCGCGGAGGACGGCACGAGCCACCGGGCGTTCCGGCGCGGTTTCACGATCGCGCCGGGTGAGCGTGTCCTGCTCGTCGACGACATCCTGACGACCGGCGGTTCGCTGCTGGCGATGATCCCCGCCGTGGAGGCGCTCGGCGGCGAGATCGTCGAATGCGCGGTGATGGTCGACCGTAGTGGCGGGCGCACGACCCTGACATCGCCGACGACCGGACGCGTCTACCCGGTCCGTGCCCTCTGGCAGCTCGATCTCCCGACCTTCGAGGCGGGGTCAGGGGACTGCCCGCGATGTGCGGCCGGCGACCCGGTCGTCGCGCCGGGCAGCACCGGGACCGGAGCCTCCGCGGCCGGCACCTGACCCGATGATCCTCCCCGCGCGCCGCCGGTTGGCGGTCCTCCTGATCGTGGTCATCGCGCTGACCGGCGGAGCGGCACTCATCCTCATCCCAGGAAACGTCAACCAGCCACACATCCCGGTCGGGCCGGACTCGGCGGTCGGGGTCATCGTCGCGCTCGATTCCGAGGGCCTGGGTTCGGTGCGTGGGTTCACCCTGCGGCGCGCCGGCGGTGAGCTGATCGAGTTCCTGCTCGACGAGCTGGAGAACGGGACGACGTTCCCGCCCGGTCACCTCGCCGAGCACCAGGCCACGGCCGATCCGGTCCGGGTCTGGTATCGGGTCGATGGGGATCGGCTCCACGCCATCCGGATCGACGACGCGCCAGGCTAGGCCGCCTACCTCACGGCCGGCGGGCCGGCTACTCCACGGCCGGCGGGCCGGCTACTCCACGGCCGGCGGGCCGGCTACTCCACGGCCGCGATCGCGGCCTCCAGCTCCTCGTCGCCGAAGATGAGCATGAACGACGCCGTGACGATGCCGTCGCGGTCGACGACGAAGACCCACGGCTCAGCGGCGAGCCGCCAGTCCTTCGAAACGCTCGCGAGGGTCAGCTGGGCCGGGTCGCCGGTCAGCACGGGTTGGAGCTGCCCGTTCACCGATTCCAGCGCGTACGGCTCCACGTTGATCACCGTGAGGTCCGGGTGGGCCGCAGCGATCGGCTTGATCCGGTCCAGCGTCGGGCCACACTGCGCGGACGTGCAGAACTTCGGCGTCGCGAAGACGAGCACGAACGGTTCCTTCGCCGCCAGCGCATCGGTAACCGACGTCTCGTAGAACGCCACGACGGGATCGCGGTCCGTCGAGATCCTGGACACGTCCCCACCCACGTCCGCCAGCGTCGGCGTGTCCGACGTCGGCGCCGGATCGCCGACGGTCGTCGTGATCGACTCCGGCTGGACCTCGAACTGGACCCGGATGGTCTCCGCGGGCCCGCCCGCCGCCGCGGTCACGAATTCGGCGCCCCACAGGCCGGACGTCGGGAAGTCGACCGTGGCGACATAGACGCCCACCGCGTCCTCGATCGCCCAGACGAACGTGGCCTCGACCGTGGTCACGGCGGTCTCCGGGGCCGCCCCCAGATCGAACAGACCGACCGTGACGCTCCGATCCGGGGCGGCGATCGGGGTGTTCGCGTCGTCCAGGAACGAGAACATGAAGCGGGTCGGTCCGCAGGCGGTCGTCCCGGGTGGGTTGATGACCTGCGGGTAGATCGTCGGGTCCTGGGAGCCCGGCGACCAGGCCTCGATGTCGGCAGCGGCCGGGGGCGGCGTCGCCGGACAGGGCCCGGTGCCGGCGGCCGGCGGCGACGACGATCCGGCGGGCGAGCCGCTGCACGCCGCCGCGAGCAGGGCGGCGACGATGGCGAGCGCGAGCGCGCGTCGATGGGGCATGGCCCGAAGGGTAGCCGAGGCCGCCGAAGCCCGCCGTCGCGCTAGAATGCGCGGCGAGCCCGCCCATCGCGGCCCGCCACCGCTGCGCCGCCACCGCTGCGGCGATTCCCCTGGAGACACGTTGACCCGATACCAGAAGCTCGGCGCGCTGACGCTCGGGACGACGATCCTGCTCATCATCGTGGGCGTCATCGTCCGCGCGACCGACTCCGGCCTCGGCTGTCCTGACTGGCCGCTCTGTCACAACCAGCTGGTCCCGCCGCTGGACGATCCGAAGGCCTGGATCGAGTGGATCCACCGTGACATCGCGGCGATCATCGGATTCCAGATCCTGGGCCTTGCCCTCCTCGCGGTGCTTGACCACCGTGACCGGGCGTCGCTCGTGTGGGGGTCCTTCGGAGCGGTCGGCCTCGTCGGCTTCCAGGCGTGGCTCGGCCGCGAGACGGTCCGCCTGGGCAACAGCGGGGAGTCGGTCACGGCGCACCTGGCCGCGGCCATGGCCCTGGTGGGCCTGCTCGTCTTCCTGACCGTTCGGGCGGGATACCCGGGGCGCATCGCCGGGCGCGGCGCCAGTCAGCGTTTCACCCTGCTGGCGGTGTTCGCCGCCGCGACGACCTTCGCCCTCCTGCTGTTCGGTTCGCAGGTCACGGCCGGCGGTGTGGACGCGGCGCTGGTCTTCCCTGACTGGCCGCTGATGGGTGGTTCGCTCGTCCCGGCCCTGGCGGAGCCCAGCTCCGCCCAGATCCTCCATCGATGGGTCGCGGCCCTCGTCGGAGCGATCGTGCTGGTCGTCGCGCTGGTCGCCTGGCGCCGCCGTCGGTCGGAACCGACGATCGTCCGACTGGCCGTCGGCGCGGCCATCCTGTTCGCGGTGCAGGTCGTCGTCGGCGGGCTGCAGGTCCTCACCCGCCTGGAGCCGTGGACGCAGACCCTCCACCTGGCGCTCGGCGCCATCATCTGGGCGATGCTGGCGGGCCTGGCGGCCGTGAGCTACTACGGCGCCCGCTCCGGCCAGCTCGACCGCGGCCGACCGGCCGACGAAGGCTCCTCGGCGGCGGCCCCGCGTTCACGCGGCGACTCGATCCGCTCGTACATCGCCCTCACCAAGCCGCGCATCATCGAGCTGCTGCTCGTCACGACGGTCCCGGCGATGGTCCTCGCCACGCGCTGGGTCCCGGGCCTCGACTGGGGCGAGTGGGGCTGGCTGGTGGTCTGGACGATGATCGGCGGAACCCTGGCGGCCGGCAGCGCCAATGCCATCAACTGCTACCTGGACCGCGACATCGACGAGCTGATGGCACGCACCCGTCGCCGACCGCTCCCGGCCCACCAGGTCGAACCCGAGCGTGCGGTCGTGTTCGGGATCGTCCTCGGGATCGTGTCGTTCGCCGTGATGGCCTGGTACGTGAACCTGCTTGCCGCGTTCCTGACGATGCTGGCGATCGCCTTCTACGTCGTGGTCTACACGATGCTGCTGAAGCGCACGACCCCGCAGAACATCGTCATCGGCGGCGCGGCCGGCGCGCTGCCGCCGGTCATCGGCTGGGCGGCGGTCACCGGGGACATCGGCGTCCCGGCGCTCGTCCTGTTCGCCCTCGTCTTCTACTGGACGCCGCCGCACTTCTGGGCGCTGTCGCTGCGCATCCGCAAGGACTACGCGGCGGCCGGTGTGCCGATGCTGCCGGTCGTCCGCGGGATCCCCGAGACGACGCGCCAGATCGGCCTGTACACGATCCTGATGGTCGCCATCTCGCTGCTCCTGTGGCCGGTCGGCCAGATGGGCCTGATCTACCTGGGTGCGGCCGTGGGGCTCGGCGCGGTCTTTCTCGGCCAGGCCTACCGCCTGTGGCGGCGGGGAGGGTCGGAGGAGGGATCCACCCAGGGCGCCATCGCGCTGTACCGGTATTCGATCAGCTACCTGACGCTCCTGTTCCTCGCCGTGGCGGTCGATGCCCTGGTGGTCCTCTAGCGAGGCCCCGGTGTTCGTGGGCGTGCTGCGGCGCGCTACGGTACGGCTCCGTCGCGTGCCTGTCACCATGGCGCCATGCACCTCCGATTCCTGGGCGGCGCGACCACCGTCACCGGTTCGCAGTTCCTGCTGACGACGGCCCGTGCGTCCGTCCTGATCGATTGCGGCATGTTCCAGGGCAGTCCGAACGAGTCGATCCGCAACCGGATCCCGTTCGCGTTCGATGCCTCCGATCTCGACGCCGTCGTCCTGACCCACGCCCACCTTGACCACTGCGGGCTGCTGCCACTGCTGGTCAAGTCGGGGTTCCGCGGTCGCGTCCACGCAACGGCCGGGACGGTGGAGCTGGCGACCCTGGTGCTGCTGGACTCCGGCAAGCTCCACGAGCAGTTCGCCAAGCGCGATGCGCGCTGGGAGTCACGCAACCCTGCCCGGGCCGCGGCGGAGGACCGCGAGGACGCCGATGCCTACCAGGAGGCCCTGGACCTCGCCGCAGAAGGCGACAACGGCAGCCACGTGCCGACGACGATCGAGCCGGCGCCGCCGTGGCCGGGCGGGCAGCGGACGTGGCCACGCGACCCGGAAGCGGAGTTGCGCGCCCAGCCGGCGTCCGTCGACGTCGACCTCGACGCGCCGCTGTATACGGTCAAGGACGCGGAGCGCGCCCTGGGCCAGTTCGCGGCGATCTCGTACGGGGAGGAACGCGAAGTCGCCACCGGCATCTGGGCCACCTTCCTGGACGCGGGGCACATCCTCGGTTCCGCCATCATCCGCCTGCGGGTCCAGGAGGTGCCGGACGGGCCGGAGCGGGTGATCGTCTGTTCGGGCGACCTGGGTCGCCCCGGCACGCCGATCATCCGCGATCCGACGGCCGTGTCGGACGCGGACTACGTGCTCGTCGAGTCGACCTACGGCGGGCGCGAGCACGAGCCCCAGCACGAGGCGATCCGGATCCTCGCCGAGACCATCCACATGGTCGACGAGGCCAAGGGCGTGCTCCTCGTGCCCGCATTCGCCATCGGGCGCACCCAGGAGATCGTCTGGGAGCTGGACCGGTTGATCGATGCCGGCGAGATTCCGATGCTGCCGCTCTACCTCGACTCGCCGATGGCATCGAAGGCCTCGGACATCTACCGCCGGTACCCCGACTACTACGACGCCGAGACCCGGGAGTTGGTGCTGGCCGGCGAAACGCCGCTCGACTACCCGGAGCAGTTCGTGACGAACAGCGTCAAGGAATCCCAGGCCATCGAGCACGCGCAGCGGCCGTACATGATCGTGGCGTCCAGCGGGATGTTGACGGGCGGCCGGATCGTCGGCCACCTGCGCAACCTCATCGACGACCCGCGCGCGGTGATCCTGTTCGTCGGGTACCAGGGGGAGGGGACCCTGGGTGCACACCTCCAGGCCGGCGCTACCCAGGTCCGGCTCGACGGCCAGACTCGGCGCGTGCGCTGCCAGATCCGGTCGATCAGCGGCTTCTCCGCCCATGCCGACGAGTCCGAACTCCTGGATTGGCTGGCCGCGTTCGCGAACGGCAAGCGACCGGGTGAGCCTGGCTATCCTCGCCGGGTCTTCCTCGTCCACGGCGATCCGGAGGCGCAGGTGGAGATCGAACCCAAGGTGCGGGAGCTCGGGTTCGCGACCCACGTGCCGTTCTGGCGTGAACGGGTAGAGCTGCCCTAGGGGCTTCGCGCGCCGTGCCCCGCGAACGCGCGCCGTGCCCCGCGAACGCGCGCCGTGCCCCGCGAACGCGCGCCGTGCCCCGCGAACGCGCGCCGTGCCCCGCGAACGCGCGCCGTGCCCCGCGAACGCGCGCCGTGCCCCGCGAACGCGCGCCGTGCCCCGCGAACGCGCGCCGTGCCCCGCGAACGCGCGCCGTGTTCGCTCACGGCGAACGATTCCCGCCGGAACCCGGCTCCCGGTCCGCAGGACTCCTCCCGCTGGCGCTTCGGCGCCGTGGTTCCCGGCGCGGTGTTCGCGGGCAGCCAACGATCGCGTCCGGAGTCGATCGAGGTGAGCGCCCCGGCCAGAGGTCGAGGGCCTTCAGGCGGAAATCGATCGCTCGGAGCGAACGCCCGGTCGGATCGCTCGGAGCAGACCCCCGCAGCGAACGCCCCGTCGCGAAGGCCCCCCGGGCGCCCGTCCCGAACCCCGCAGCGACAGCCGCCCGGCGGCCCGTCGTCGACGCGCGCACGTCGTGCCCCTCGACGACCGACTCGACGACCGACGGACCGATCGACGGGACGACAGCACCACCAGATGCGACACGAGAGGCAATAGGATCCCCATCCGCCACGATCGGCGACGCGTCGCACGGGTAGCGAGAGACCAGGAGGTGGACCGATGGCGGACAGCGGGATCCTGACGGCGGCCGAGCTAGCCTCCGTTCGTCGCGAATACCGCGGCGCGAGCCTCCTGCCGGCCCGGAGCTACCACGACCAGGCCATCTTCGACTGGGAACGGGCCGAGGTCCTGCGTCGCGACTGGACGATGGTCGCGCGCGAAGAGGACGTTGCCGAACCGGGCACGTACCTTCTCGTCGAACTCGACGGCGACCCGCTCATCGTGATCCGAGGCCGCGACAACGTCCTGCGGGCCTTCCACAACGTCTGCCGGCACCGCGGCACGGCCGTCGCCCAGGAGCCCTGCGGCAAGGTCGTCCGACTCCAGTGCCCGTATCACGCCTGGATCTACGACCTGGACGGAAAGCTCATCCGCGCCAAGCACACGGACGACCTCGACGACTTCAGTTTCGAGGAGTACGGGCTCGCCGGGGTCCGCCTGGAGACGTGGCAGGGCTTCGTCTTCCTCAACCTGGATCCCGAGGCGGCGCCGCTCGCCGCCCAGCTGGGCGACCTCGTCGACCACTGGGGCCGGTTCGACTTCCGCTCGCTGCGCTCGGCCCGGCGGATCGAGTACGACGTCAAGGCCAACTGGAAGTTCATCGCGGAGAACTACAGCGAGTGCTACCACTGCCCGGGCGTCCACCCGCAGCTCAACAGGTTGACGCCATACGACCTTGGCGGCGACTTCGACCCGAACGGCGCGTGGCAGGGCGGCTGGATGGAGCTGGTGGAGAACGCCGAGACGATGGCCCTCGACGGCGGTCATGGCTCACGTGACGGTCGCCAGCCGATGCGCGGGATCACCGCGGAGGACGAGCGGCGGATCTACTACTACGTCCTCTGGCCGATGGCGTTCCTGTCGATCCACCCGGACTACCTGCTCGTCCATCGGCTCGTACCGCTCGGACCGGACCGGACGACCGTCATCTGCGACTGGCTGTTCGAGGCCGAGGCCATCGCGATCCCGGGTTTCGACCCGTCCGACGCGGTCGCGTTCTGGGACCTCACGAACGGCCAGGACTGGCATGTCTGCGAGCTCCAGCAGCGAGGCACGCGGTCGTCGTCCTGGGTGGCCGGGCGCTACTCGAACCAGGAAGCGTCCGTCCACGCCTTCGACCAGATGGTCGCGGACCGGTACGTCGGCGAGTCGACCTGGACGAAGCGCATCGTGCGCGAGCGGTACGACGTCCCGCCGCCGAAGGTGGATCGCGGGATCACCGCCTCCGGTGGCGCGCGTGGCAACGGGTCCGGGGGCCGACTGGCCGCCCGTTCGAAGGCAACGAGCAGCCGCTGACGAGGGGGTCGTCTCGCGTACGTCCAGGTCGGCGCAGCGCGTGCGTCAGTCGACGAGCCGCAGCTCCGCCCTGACCGTCGGTGATCCGAACTCCTCGGTGACGGTGAACCCGGCCGCCCGCGCCGTGCGGCGCATGCCGCCATTCGTCGGCAGCATCTCGGCCCAGATCCGCTCGACCCCTTCGTGTCGCGCGACGTCGACGAGCCGGCGCAGCAGCTCCGCCCCGAGACCCCGCCGCTGCCAGCCGTCGCCGACCAGGATGGCGAACTCCGCGCTTGGGCCCGCGTGGGACTTGGACAGTCGACCGACGGCGACGATCCGTGCGGCCCCGTCCGGTTCGACATGCTCGACCACCAGCGCGATCTCGCGGTCGTAGTCGTTGAAACAGACCCGCGTCAGGCGCTCGTGGGCTGTCCGCTCGGAAAGGCCCAGCAACTCGAAGTAGCGCGAGTACACGGTCGCCTCGGTCAGCTCGGCGTGGAACTGCACCATCGCCGGCTCGTCCTCCGGTCGGATCGGCCGGATGAGGAACTCCGTGCCGTCCGCGGCGGTCCACGGTGCCACGTACTGGCGCGGATACGGTCGGATCGCGAGGCGCGGCAGGTCCGCCGGCTGCAGTGCGGGATCGTGCAGCAGGATGCGCGCATCGAGGGCGATCAATCGTTCCGGCGACGCCAGGAGGGGGTTGATGTCGAGCTCCTTGATCCAGCGTTGCTCGACGACCAGCAGGCTGAACCGCACGAGCAGCTGCTCGAGCGCGGTGGTGTCGATCGGCCGGCGTCCGCGGATCCCGCGGAACGCGCCGGCGATGGTCGTCCGTTCGATCATCCGACGTGCCAGGGTGGTGTTGAGTGGGGGCAGGCCCAGGGCTCGGTCGCGGAACAGCTCCACCAGCTGGCCGCCCATCCCGAAGAGGAGGACCGGTCCGACCTGCGGGTCGATGGACGACCCGATGATCAGTTCGTAGCCCGAGTAGTTGATCATCGGCTGGACCGTCACGCCCTCGAAGTGCTCCGCGCCTTCCGTCTCGGTCACGGTGGTCCGGATTGCCGCCCACGCGTCACGGACGGCGTCGGCGTCGACGAGGTTGAGGCGCACCCCGCCGACGTCCGTCTTGTGCGTGATCGTGTGGCTGTGCAGCTTCACGACCACTGGATAGCCGATGGCGGCCGCAGCCTCGACGGCCTCGTCGGCGGACGTGGCCACACGGGTCTCCGTGCAGGGGATCCCGTACGCACCCAGCACATCCTTGGACTCGACCTCGGTCAGGAGCGTGCGACCACCCGCCCGCGCCGTGTCGATGATCTCCGACACCCGGGCGCGATCCACGGAACCGTCGCCGTCGCCCGGAAGGACCGGCGTCTCGTACAGGCCGCGCAGGTCCTCGGCGGAGCGCCACAGGTAGTTGAACATCTCCACGGCAGTGTCGGGATACTCGAACGTCGGGATGCCGGCACGCGACAGGATCGCGGCACCGTCCGCGACGTCCTGGCCGCCCATCCAGGAAGCCAGCACGGGCTTGCCCGGGATCTGGGCGAACGGCGTGAGCGCCTGGGCCGTCCGGGAGGGATCGGTCATCGCCTGGGGGGTCAGGATGACGAGCATCCCGTCCGCGGCGTCGTCGTGCGCGGCGATCTCGAGGGCCCTGGCGTATCGCTCCGGCGGAGCGTCGCCGATGATGTCGACCGGGTTGTTGTGGCTCCAGGTCGGGGGCAGCACTTCGTCGTACGCGGCCATCGCCTCGGGGGACAAGTCGGTGAGTCGGCCGCCGCCGCGCACCAGGGCATCGGTCGCCAGGACCGCGGGGCCGCCGGCATTCGTGACGATGGTCAGTGCCGGTCCGCGTGGTCGCGGCTGCTTGTCGAGCACCTCCGCCATCCCGAACAGATCGGAGATGCGGTCCACGCGAAGGACCCCGACCCGCCGGAACGCAGCGTCCAGGACCTCGTCGGAGCCGGTCAGCGAGCCGGTGTGCGATGCCGCGGCCTTCGCCGCCTGGGCCGTCCGTCCGGGCTTGATGACGATGATCGGCTTGGTCAGAGCCACCTCGCGCGCCGCCGACAGGAATGCCCGCGCATCGCCGATCGTCTCCATGTAGATGAGGATGCTCTTGGTGTTCGGATCATCACCCAGGTAGGTGATGACGTCGCCCCAGCCGACGTCGAGCATCGACCCGAGCGACACGACGGAGCTGAACCCGACGCCCTCGCGGCCGCTCCAGTCGAGGACCGCGGTCAGGAGCGCCCCGCTCTGGCTGATGAAACCCACGGACCCGCGTGGAGCCATCCCGGCCGCGAACGTCGCGTTCAGGCCGGCGACCGGGTTCATCACGCCCAGGCAATTGGGACCGACGACCCGGATGCCCGCGGCGCGCGCCTCCGCCAGGACTCGTCGCTCCAGTTCCGCGCCCTCCGGACCGATCTCGCGGAACCCGGCCGAGATGATGATCACGCCGCGGACCCCGTGCTCGGCGCACTCCGCCACGAGCCCCGGTGCGCTGGTCGCCGGCGTGACGATGACGGCGAGGTCGACCGGGTCCGGGATCGCGGCGAGGTTCGGGTAGGCCTTGACCCCGAGCACGCTGCCACGGTTCGGATTGACGGGGAAGACCGTGCCGCCGAAGGGGCTGCTGATCAGGTTCCAGAGGACATCCCGACCGACGCTGCCCGTCTTCTCCGTCGCGCCGATCACGGCGACGGACCGCGGGCGGAAGATCGCCTCCAGCGGTTGCCGCGCCGCCCGCAGCACGTCGGAAGCGTTGTCGGGGGCCCGGCGCGGGGCACGCTCGGCGTCGGTCATGGTCATCGTCGAGATCCTTCAGGTGTACCGGTCGAGGACGGCGCTCAGCAAGCGGCGCGCCGGTCCGGCGGCGCCGCCGTGACGAGCGTACCCCCGGGCTCGCGTTCGCACGCGTGCCGAATGGCTCAGGCCGACCCGGGCTCCCTGGCCTCGCGCAGCGGGCCGACCCGCCAGGCGACGAGGATCGCCACTGCGGTCACGGCCACGATCAGCGTGGAGATCGCGTTGATCTCCGGGGTCACGCCGAATCGGATCTTCGAGTAGATGTAGAGCGGCAGCGTGGACGAACCGACGCCGGCGTTGAAGGTCGTCACGACGAGGTCGTCGAAGGAGAGGGCGAAGGCCAGCATCGCTCCGGCCGCGATCGCCGGCGCGAGCAGCGGCAGGGTCACGAACCGGAAGGCGGCCCAGGCCGACGCCCCAAGGTCGCGCGCGGCTTCCTCCAGCTGCGGGTCCATGTTCGCCGCCCGCGCCCGGACGACCACGGCCACGTACGAGATGCAGAACGTGATGTGGGCGACGGAGATCTGGGCGATGGAACCCTGGGCACCGAACAGCTGGGCGAAGAACAGGAGCAGGCTGATCCCCATGATGATCTCGGGTGTGACCATCGGCAGCAGCAGGAGGGTCTCCGACGGCGCCCGCATGGCCCGTGACAGCCGAGTCAGCCCCAGCCCGAGCAGCGTCCCGAGGACCGTCGCGACGAGGACCGCCACGACGGCCACCTGGAGGGTCACCGACAGGGCGTGGAGCAGGTCGTCGTTGGCGAGCAGGGTCGGGTACCACTCGAGGGTGAACCCGCGCCAGGCGAAGTTGCGCCGGGAGTCGTTGAACGAGAAGAGGATGAGGACCGCGATCGGGGTGAACAGGAAGACGTAGACCGCCAGCGCGAACAGGGTCAGCGGCAGGTTCCGCTCGCGCTGCATCAGAGCACCTCGCGGCGCAGGACGCGCAGGGTCAGGAGCGTCCCGCCGATCGTGACGAGCATGAGCAGGAAGCCGAGCGCCGCGCCGCTCGGCCAGTCGCGCGCGGACAGGAACTGCGTCTGGATGACCTTGGCGATCGTGGTCGTCTGCGCGCCGCCCAGCAGGTCTGGCGTGACATAGTCGCCGATGGCCGGGATGAAGGTCAGCATCGCGGCGGCCACGATCCCGGGCATGGTCAGCGGCAATGTCACGTGGAGGAACGCCGTCCGGCCGCTCGCGTAGAGATCCCGGGCGGCGGCCACGAGCGAATGGTCCAGTCGGTCGATCGAGACGTACAGCGGCAGGATGGCGAACGGGAGGAACCCGTAGGTCATCCCCAGGACGACGGACAGGTCGGTGTTGAGCAGGATGATCGGCTCGGTCGTGAGCCCGACGGCCTGGAGGACGGAGTTCACGACGCCGTTGTCGCGCAGCATGATCATCCAGGCGTAGGTCCGGATCAGGTAGCTCGTCCAGAACGGCAGCATGACCAGGATCAGCAGGAGGGCCCGGTGCCGGCCTCCGTAGCGGCTGATCCAGTAGGCGATCGGATAGCCGATCAGGACCGAGAAGACCGTCGTCAGCGCCGCATATCGAAAGGAGTTCGCGACGGTCGGCAGGAACGTGGGCGACAGGGCCGACGCGTAGTTCTCCAAGCTCGGCTGGTCCAGGACGATCCCGCCGAATCGGTCCCGCTCACCCAGGCTGACGATGAAGATGATGGCCAGCGGGACGATGAAGAAGAGTGCCAGCCAGCCGAGGCCGGGCAGGACGAATGGCCCGGCCCCCAGGCGGCGGTGCATCGACGCCTAGGCCCCGGCCTTGAGGACTTCCCAGCGATCCGTGTACTTCTCGAGGTCGGCGCCCAGTTCCAGGAGTTCGGCGAGCTTGTCGACGATGGCGGCGTCCGGGTTGACGGTCGGGTCTTCCAGGATGGCCGGGTCGATGAACGCCTTGGCCGCGGCGTTGGGACCCATGTACCCGATGTAGTTGGTGTTGCTGGCGCTGACCTCCGCGTCGAGCAGGTGGTTCAGGAACAGCTGTGCCGCGATCGGGTGCTGCGCGTTCGCCAGCAGGACCGCCGTGTCCGATCCGCGGATGCCGCCCTCGGACGGGATGTAGAAGGTCACCGACGGCCGTTCGGTCTGGACCTGGTACACGTCCGAGCCCCAGGCGTGGGCGATCCAGGCATCCCCGGTGGAGAGCACGCCGATGTCGTCGGTCGTGTAGGTCCGCAGCAGCGGCTTCTGCTCCTGGAGCTTGGCCAGTGCCGCGTCCAGGTCCGCCTCGCTGGTCGTGTTGGGGTCCTTGCCGAGCAGGAACAGTGCCGCGGCGAAGGCCTCGCGCACGTCGTCCAGCATCGCGATGTGCTGCTCGTAGCGGGCATCCCACAGGGCGGCCCACGATGTCGGCGCGTCCGTGATCTTGTCCGCGTCGTAGGCGACGCCGGTCGTCCACCACATGTACGGGACGGAGTGCGCGTTGCCCGGGTCGTAGCCCGGATCCGCCCACTCCGCCCCGAGGTTGACGATGTTCGGGATGAGCGACAGGTCGAGCGGCTGGACGAGCCCGCGCTCGACGAACGCCGGGATGTCCACCGAGGTCGGGAAGGTCACGTCGAATCCGCCGCCGTTCTGGCCGACGCGGGCATACATCGTGTCGTAGTTGTCGAAGAAGTCGTAGGTGACCTTGACGCCGTACTTGGCCTCGAACGAGGGCACCACGTCCTCGCCCATGTAGTCCGCCCAGTTGTAGACGAACAGTTCGGCCTCGGGCTCCGGAACTGGTGTCGGGGCGGGCGTGGCGTCAGTGCCGCCCGACGCCGAGGGCGCCGTGGTGGGGGCGGACGTGGGCGACGCGGTGGCGGCACCGCCAGTGCACGCCGCAAGTACCGGGGCCAGGGCCACGCCGGCGCCCAGGCGGCCGATGCGTTCGAGCAGCACGCGTCGGGTGAGGCGCTGCTCGATCATCGCGCGGAGAAGGGCCCGCTCCAGGTCGATCGAAGAACCGTCGTGTTGATGGGTCATGCCAGTTGCTCCTCCACCGCGGTGACGCCCCCACCAAGGATCCGGGCCTCGGACGGTGACCACGTCACCGCCACATCGCGGCCGACCGGGAGGCGTTCCCCGGTCTTGGATGCCAGGACCGACAGGACCAGGCCACCCGCCGTGCGGACCTGGTAGGTGACGTTCGTCCCGAGGTAGGCCGCCTGCTCCACGCGAGCCGGGATCGCGTCGCCGGCCTCGGCCGGGAGGAGGCTGATCGCCTCCGGACGGACGCTCAGCTCCACGGCCGTCCCGGCCCCGAGGCCGTCGTGGATCGCCCACGCCGGCTCCCCGGAACTGAGCCGGACGGTGCCGTCGGACATGACGACCCCGTGCAGCAGGTTGGTCGTCCCGATGAAGTCGGCGACGAACCGGCTCGCCGGGCGCTCGTAGAGCTCCTCCGGTGTCCCGAGCTGCTCGACCCGACCGGCGTGCATGACCGCGATCCGGTCGCTCATGGTCAGCGCCTCTTCCTGATCGTGGGTCACGTACACGAACGTGATCCCGACCTCCTCCTGGATCCGCTTGAGCTCCAGCTGGAGGGTGCGGCGCAGCTTCAGGTCGAGCGCGCCGAGCGGCTCGTCGAGGAGCAGGACGTTCGGGCGGTTCACCAGCGCCCGGGCAAGGGCGACCCGCTGCTGCTGGCCGCCGGACAGCTGGCTGGTCTTGCGACGCTCGTACCCCGGCAGGTGGACGAGCTCCAGCACCTCGCCGACGCGGTGGGCGATCTCCGCGGCCTCCACGTGCCGCCGCTTCAGGCCGAACGCGATGTTGCCGCCGACGTCCAGATGTGGGAACAGGGCGTAGTGCTGGAAGACCATGTTGACCGGTCGCTTGTCCGGCGGGTCCATGGTCACGTCGTGGTCGCGCAGGAGGATCCGGCCCGCGGTCGGCAACTCGAAACCGCCGATCATCCGCAGGGTGGTCGTCTTGCCGCAGCCGGACGGCCCGAGCAGGGAGAAGAACTCGCCGGGACCCACGTCCAGCGAGACGCCGTCCACCGCCCGGACGCCACCGAAGCGCTTCTCCAGGTCGATCAGGCGGATCTCGGCCGGGGCCGCGTCACGGGAGTCCGTCATCGGGGGTGGAGCCTACGTTCGGCCACCGCGATGCGGGGCACGCCGTCCCGTTCTCCGCAACGCCCACGGGGGACCGGACGTCTGCCAGACTGGACGGGTCACATGCTGGAGGCGACGATGAGCAAGCTCCTGATCGCATTCGTCCACCACGACGATGCCGAGCCCGTCGCGACGGCGCTGCGCGCGGCCGGGCACCGGTTCACCCACCTCCCGTCGGTCGGGGGCTTCCTGGGGACGGGCAATGCCACGTTCGTCTTCGGCGTGGAGGATGAGGCGGAGGCCAGGATCGTCGAGATCTTCGAGGACACCTGCCATGCGCGCGACGTCGAGGTGCCCCTCGTGCTCACGGAGCGGCTGGCCGACTGGCAGGCGCGGACCGTCGCGTTCGGCGGCGCCACGATCCTCGTCGCGGACCTGGACCGGATCATCCGGATCTGACCCGCGGCGGAACCGGCGGGCCGGGTCGTCAGCGGCTGCGCCGGGCGATCCGCTCCAGCGCGCCGGCCCAGTCGGGATCGAAGGGTCGCCCGGGCTCGTCCAGGTCGATCGACAGCGGCGCGTGATCCGACGGGACCGGCGGTCCCTTGCGCGCTTCACGATCGATCTCGGCGTCGACCAGCCGTTCGGCCACGGAGCGCGTGACCAGCAGGTGGTCGATCCGCATCCCGGAGTTCTTGTGGAACATCCCCGCGCGGTAGTCCCACCAGGTGTAGCGACCCGTCTCGGGGTGCCGCGCCCGGTAGGCGTCCACGAGGCCCCACTCCAGCAGCCGCCCGAAGGCCGCGCGCTCCGGCGCCGAGACATGCGTCCCGCCGTGCGCCGAAGCGGGGTCCCAGACGTCGTCGTCCGTCGGCGCGATGTTGAAGTCCCCGCCGATGATGAGGTCTTCGGCCGGAGAGCAGGATTCGTGCAGCCACTGGAGGAGGCGCTCGTACCAGGCTAACTTGCCCTCGTAGAAGCGCGAGCCGACGGTCCGGCCGTTGGGGGCGTAGATCGAGACGATCCTCGTCCCGCCGCAGATGGCGCTGACCATCCGGGCTTCGTCGAGTGGGTCGAAGTCCTCCTCGCCCACGGCCGCCGTCGCACCCGGACCGCTGTCGCGGACTCCGCCCAGCCCGAAGTTGGTGACGATGCCACCGATCCCAAGACCCTGGCGGGCGGCGATGGCGACGCCGTTCCAGCGGCCCTCGCCGTGATGGACGAAGTCGTAGCGATGCATCGCGAAGGCCATGACCGGCGCATCCTGGTCCGGCAGCTTGGTCTCCTGGAGGAGGAGCACGTCCGGGGCCGCGCGCTCCAGCCAGTTCTCGACCGCCTCCTGGCGGGCTTTCAGGGAGTTGACGTTCCAGGTCGCGATGCGCACGGGCCGATGGTACGCGCCCGCGACGCGGCTCGCCCGGGACGGCGCCGGGCTACGATGGCCCGATGACGGACCCGGCCGCCGCCGCCCTGATCGAGCGGATCCGCGCCAGCGTGATCGGCGACGACGAGGCCGTGGCCGGACCGTTCGGCGTCCGCCGGGTCACGTACGCCGACTACACGGCATCCGGGCGCGCCCTGCACTTCGTCGAGGACTACATCCGCGACGCGGTCCTGCCGCTGTATGCGAACACCCACACGGAATCGTCGGGGACCGGCCTCCAGACGAGCCGCTTCCGCGAGGAGGCCCGACGGATCATCCGCGACGCGGTCGGCGGCTCGGACGGCCACGCGGTGATCTTCTGCGGCTCGGGGATGACGGCGGCGATGGACAAGCTGATCGGCGTCCTGAACCTGCGCATCCCGAACGACCTGGACGAGCGCTACGCGCTGCGCTCGCGCATCCCCTTGGCGGAACGGCCGGTCGTGTTCATCGGGCCATACGAGCACCACAGCAATGACCTGCCCTGGCGCGAATCGATCGCCGACGTCATCACGATCGGTGAGGATGCCGACGGTCGGATCGACCTGGCCCGTCTCGAGCGAGCGCTCGAGGAGCATGCCGACCGATCGCTCAAGATCGGATCGTTCTCCGCGGCCTCGAACGTCACCGGCATCCTGTCGGACACCCGCGCCATCTCCGTCCTGCTCCACCGCCACGGGGCGATCTCGGTCTGGGACTTTGCCGCGGCCGCTCCCTACGTCGAGATCGAGATGGACCCGCATCGGCCGGGCCCGGAGGCGGAGCTCGACTACAAGGACGCCGTCGTCCTGTCGCCGCACAAGTTCATCGGTGGGCCCGGGACGCCCGGCGTGCTGGTCGGCCGACGCGAGCTGTTCCGCAACCGCGTGCCGGTCGCGCCCGGCGGAGGGACGGTCGCCTACGTCAACCCGCTCGAGCACGTCTACCTCGCCGATCCCGAGCAGCGCGAGGAGGGCGGGACCCCGGCGATCGTCGAATCGATCCGGGCCGGCCTCGCGCTGGGCCTCAAGGAAGCCGTCGGCGTGCCCGCCATCCGGGACCGCGAGGAGGACTTCATCGCCCGCGCCATCGTCGCCTGGCGGGCGGAACCGGCGATCGGGATCCTCGGCAACCCGGATCTCCCGCGGCTGTCGATCGTGTCGTTCACGATCCGCCACGGCGGTCGATACCTGCACCACAACCTGGTCGTCGCCATCCTCAACGACCTGTTCGGCATCCAGTCACGGGGCGGCTGCTCGTGCGCCGGACCCTACGGGCACCGACTGCTGGGCATCGACATCGAGACCTCGCACGCGTTCGAGCGCGAGATCGCCCGAGGGTGCGAGGGCATCAAGCCCGGCTGGATCCGGGTCAACTTCAACTATTTCATCAGCGAGGCGGTCTTCGCCTTCCTCGTCCAGGCCGTCACCCTGGTCGCCCGCCTCGGGTGGCGCCTCACCCCGTGGTACCGCTTCGAGCCGGCGACGGGCCTGTGGCGACACGCGGCCGGCGCCCCGGAGCCGCTCCTGTCCCTCCACGACATCCACTACGGGCCGGATGGACTCAGCTACCCCGCCCATCGCCACCGCGAGCCCGAATCCCGACTGGCCGACTACCTGGCACAGGCGGAACGGATCCTCGCCGATCCGGTCGCCGTGCTGGGCGCTCCGCCCTCCGCGGACGCCCTGGACGTGGACGTGGACTTCGAGGACCTGCGCTGGTTCTGGCTACCCGGGGAGATCGCGGCGGAGGTTGTCGGCGCGGCTCAGTAGCGCCGGCCGCGCTGGCGCCCAAGGTCGAAGGTCGCGGTATCCGCGACGGCCATCACCGCCATCGTTCCCGCCTGGACCGGGTCGCTGACCACGAGGTCGACGTGCTCCGTGATGGAACCGACCATGTTGAGCGCGATGATCGGGATGCCGACCGCGCGCAGTTCGTCGGCCGCGCGGCTGATGTCGCCACCCATGATCGAACCGGCCAGGACGAGCAGCCGCGCACGTGGCAGGTCGGCGACCGCGCGGACGGCCGCCGCGATGTTCGGCTCGCCGACGAGCGGGATCGTGTCGACCGAGATGCGTTCGCCGCGCAGGTTGTGGCGGTCCGCCTCACTCACGGCTCCGAGCGCCACCTGGGCGACCTGGGCCCCGCCGCCGACGACGATGATCCGCTTGCCGAACACGCTGCCGAGCGTCCGGGTGCGGTGGATCGCGTGGATCTCGGAAAGCCCCTCGAGCGCGGCGACCAGGTCGTCCTCCGAGACGCCTTCGACCTCCAGCTCGATCTCGACGAGCGGTGGTTCGTCGTCGATCGGGCGGACCGTGGCGAGCGCCCGGATCCGGCCGCCGAGCGCCGCCGTCGTGGTCGCGACGACCGAGATCGCCTCCGCCGTATCGACCACGTCGAAGCGGATGGCGGCCGTCACGGTCGCGTTGCGCCGAGCCATGTTCTCCGGGTCGCCGCTTGAAGCCG
The DNA here is from genome assembly GCA_963704935.1 of uncultured Chloroflexia bacterium. GTDB lineage: Bacteria > Chloroflexota > Limnocylindria > Limnocylindrales > CSP1-4 > SPCO01. The sequence goes on along the minus strand of CAVPIF010000003.1, from coordinate 780,908 downwards.
TCAGCCGAGCGAGCCGCGTCCGGCCGCACCGGGTCGCAGGTCGCCGACCGAGATCGACTCGGGCTCCAGGCCGCCCGTCGGGTCGTGCTCCTCGAACGCCAGGTCGAGCGCCCCGAACGCCTCCCGGGTCGCCCCCGGGTCCGAGGTCGTCAGCATCAGGGCGCCGTCCGTGTCCTCGGCGACGCCGACGATCCCGGTGATGTTCACGCCGCGCCCGGCGAGGGCCGACGCGACGCGGGCGAGCGACCCTGGGGTGTCGTCGAGCTTGACCGTGAACCAGACCGTCACCGCAATCCTCCGAGTGGTGTGGCGTCGATGGTACCCGGTCGTCGCGCTACGCTACCGGAGATGCCCGCCCCGCTCGGCAACGTCCCGACGAAGAAGATGCCGGACATCCAGGTATTCGGCCTGGACGACTCGGCCACGTCACGAGCGGCGCTACGCTTCTTCCGCGAGCGCCGCGTCGTGGTGCACTACGTCGACCTGGGCAAGCGCCCGATCGCCGTCGCCGAATTGCGCCGGTTCACGGACCGGCTCGGTGCCCGGGCGCTCCTGGACGAGACGTCCCGGCCGTACCGGGAGGCCGGCCTGGCCCACCTCACGATGGACGACGCCGGGATCGTGGACCGGCTTCGGCGCGACGTTCGGCTCCTGCGGCTGCCACTGGTCCGTCATGGCGACGAGGTGACGGCCGGCCGGGCGGAAACGATCTGGGCCGGGTGGCTCAGGCCGGCCGGCGTCGGTGCCAAGCGCTGACGCCGGTCGAGGTGGCATCCTAGGGCCCATGTCCGACATCGACGGCGACCGCGCAACCAGCGGGGCTCGCCGCGCCGGGCGGACGACGGTCACCCGGACCGCCGCCGGCCGGATGCGCAGCGACGGGGCGACGACCGAGGATGAGAAGCTCCTCATCCGGCGGCGCCCATCCGACTTCGTCGACACCGATCCATGGCGCGCACTGCGCATCCTGTCGGAATTCGTGGACGGCTTCGACGCGATGGCCTCCGTCGGCCGTGCGGTCACGATGTTCGGGTCGGCGCGGACGGTCGCGGGATCCGCCCAGTACGAGCTCGCCCGCGAGATCGGCCGCAAGCTCGCCGAAGCCGGCTACGCGGTGATCACCGGCGGCGGCCCGGGAACGATGGAGGCGGCCAATCGGGGTTGCCGCGAGGGTGGGGGACTGTCGGTCGGCTGCAACATCGAGCTGCCCCATGAGCAGTCGCTCAATCCGTACGTCGACCTGGGCGTCGAGTTCCGCTACTTCTTCGCACGCAAGGTGATGTTCGTGAAGTACGCGGACGGGTTCGTCATCCTGCCCGGCGGGTTCGGGACGATGGATGAGTTGTTCGAGGCGCTGACCCTGATCCAGACTGCCAAGGTCCGCCACTTCCCGGTCGTCCTCGTCGGTTCGGCGTACTGGGCCGGACTGCTCGACTGGATCCGCGGGACGCTGCTTGCGCTCGGCACGGTCTCGGAGGGCGACCTGGATCTCCTCCAGGTGACCGACGAACCCGACGAGGTCGTGCGCATCCTGCGCGACTATTCGGATGGGCCGGAGGCCGACGGCCCGGGACCGGCGGACGAATCGAGAGCTTCGCTGAGCCGGCCGATCAGACCGGCAACGCGACCTCGATCCGGCCGTCGACGATGCGGACCGGGTAGTAGCGGAGTCGACGCACCCGGGTGAGCCGCCGCGCCTCCGCCTTCCTTCCGGGTGGGTCCACCTTGGGATCGCGACCGGCCGGTGACCACGTCGGGTGGTAGACGCCGTCGGGGTCCAGACCGCCGGTGGTCGGCATCTGGACCGGCTCGCCACTGGCCAGGTCGAACCGACCCTCATGCAGCGGGCATGCCACGACGCAGCCGTCGAGTTCGCCGATCGACAACGGCGCGGACATGTGGGGGCATCGGTCGTCCGTCGCGACGACCCCCTCGTCCGTGTGGGCGAGCAGGAGGTCGAGGTCGCCGCGAGTGACCCGTCGCATGGTCCCGGCCGGCAGGTCCGCGACGTCGAGGACGGCGATGAAGGCAGCGCGCTCCGTCCCGACCGCCGCAAGGCGGGCCGGGAACGGCGCGGGGACCGGGCTGGTCGTCATCCGTTCGGAGGCATCTGGCAGACGGCCGTCGCGATCGGTCAGTCGGCCGTGCGTGGCGACAACGCGGCATCCGCATCGGCGCGCAGTGTCGGCGCGGGCTCGGGGCCGTGCGTCGAGCGGAGCGGCAGCTCGTGCATCGCCAGGGCCGCCACCACCGCCAGGATCGTCGTGACCACGCCGACCTGGAAGCTCGCGGCGACCGCGATGCTGAACGACTCATGGATGCCCTGGACGATCGCCGGGATCATCGGCCTGACTGCGTCCTGCCCCGCGGCGGGGACGGTCGCCAGGATCTTGGCACCGAGGTCGCCGCCGACGCGGATGAGGTCGTCGAAGACGGCCGATCCGCTGCCCGTGAACTGGGCGGCCGCCGGCGCCGGGACCCCGGCCGCTGCGAGTCGCCCGGGCAACTCCTCCACGAGGCGCGAGCCGAACACCGTCCCGGTGATGGCCAGGCCGACCGAGCCGCCGATCTGGCGGAAGAAGGTGAGGTTGCTGGTCGCCACGCCCAGCTGACTGAACGGGACGGCGTTCTGGACGATGATCGTGAACACGGACAGGGTGGGTCCGATGCCGACGCCGGCGATGAACATCCACAGCCACAGCATCGGTAGCTCCGTGTTCGCACGCAGCTGGGTCATCAGCGCGAGACCGACGGTCATGGTGACGAGCCCGCCGAGCACGAGCGCCTTGTAGCGACCGGTCTTCGACACCACGATCCCGGAGACGATCGAACTGCCGATCAGGCCGATCAGGAGCGCGAAGATCTGGTACCCGGATTCGGTCGCGCTTGAGCCGTTGACGAACTGGAACCATCGCGGCAGGAAGATGATCGCCCCGAAGAACCCGAAGCTGACCAGGAAGGTCGACGCGATGGCCGCCGTATATGTCCGATTCCGGAACATGCCGAGCGGGATGATCGGCTCCTTGACCCGCGATTCGATGAACACGAACAGCGCGCCGAGCGCGGCCGACGCCGCGATGAGTCCGCCGACCGCCGGGTCGAGCCAGTCGCCCGACTGCTTGTTGGTCAGGCCGACCAGCAGCATGCTGATGGCGACCGTGAACACGAGTGCCCCGGGGATGTCCAGGTTGCGGCTCGCGTCCTTGCGCTTCACGGTGGGGAGGAGCCGCGCCAGGACGAGCAGGCTGACGATCCCGATCGGCAGGTTGACGTAGAAGATCCAGTGCCAGCTGATGTTGTCGGTCAGGATGCCACCGAGGGCCGGGCCCACGAGGAACGAGATCCCGAAGACGGCCCCGAACAGGCCCTGGTAGCGGCCGCGTTCGGCCGGCGTGAAGAGGTCTCCGATGACGGCCAGCGCGATCGGGAAGAGGGCGCCCGCGCCGATGCCCTGGAGGCCACGGAACGCGATGAGCATCGCCATGTTCTGCGACAGGCCGGACAGCGCCGAGCCGATCAGGAAGATCGTCACGCCGATCATCAGCATCGGCTTGCGACCGTACAGGTCGGACAGCTTGCCGTAGAACGGGACGGTGATCGTCGACGTCAGCAGGTAGATCGTGACGACCCAGTTGTAGTACTCGTTGCCGCCCAGGTCGTCGACGATGCGGGGCAACGCCGTGCCGACGATGGTCTGGTCCAGCGCCGCCAGGAAGAGCGCCAGCAGGACGGCGCCGAGGATCTCCATCTTCGATCGATGGCTGAGTCCCAGCGCCGGATCCTCGGCCAGCGTGGGCTCCTGCCCGGATGACTCGATCGGGAAGCTCTCCATGGGTGGTTCAGGCCCTCCAGCGGTCGGTGGTGTGGTCGTGGTCGGTGGCTCCGGGCGCGGCGGCCACGTCGGCCAGGGCCTCCCGGAGGTTCGCGGTCGCCCGCGCGATCCCGTCGAGCTGATCCGGCTGGAGTCGATCCAGCACGGTCCTCAGGGTCTCCGCGCGGAGAACCTCGATGTCGTCGAGGAGCTTGCGACCCGAGTCGCTGATCCGGACCAGGACGACGCGCCGGTCGTCCGGCACGCGGTCTCGCTCGACGAACCCGCGCTCCTCCATCCGGTCGATGAGCCCGGTGGCGTTGGAGACGGACACGTCGACCATCTCGGCGAGGCGGCTCATCGGCATGTCCCCGTGCCGATCGAGCATCGACATCACGTGCAGCTGGGACATGCTCACGCCGAGGCGGAGAAGTCGCTCGCTCCCCATGCAGCGCAGCTCCGCCATCGCGGCCCGAAAGTCCGCGATGATACGGTCCTTGAGATCGTGGTCGACATCGATGGTTCGCATGAGATGAACCATCATAACCACCTTGACTATGCTGTCAACCAAGACCATCGACTCGACCCGGAGGATCGGATGCAGTACGCCCTGATGACGGAGCCGCAGCAGGGCATGAGCTATGCCGACCAGCTGGCGATCGCCAGACGAGCCGAGGCAAACGGGTTCGATGCCTTCTTCCGGGCGGACCATTTCGCCAGCTTTCCCGGAGAATCGGGGCGACCGACCACCGACGCCTGGGCCGTGATGGCGGGCCTGGCGCGCGAGACCCAGCGGATCGGCCTCGGCGTCCTCGTCTCGCCGGTGACCTTCCGACACCCGGGCACGTTCGCGAAACTCGTCACGACGGTCGACGAGATGAGCGGCGGCCGCGTCGAGGTCGGCGTCGGGGCCGGCTGGAACGAAGAGGAGCATCGGCAGCTGGGGCTGGCGTTCCCGCCGATCGACGAGCGGGCGGACCTGCTGGAGGACCAGCTGGCCATCCTCCACGGCCTGTGGGGCGAGCCGGACGGCTGGTCGTACGACGGCATCACCGGGATCCACGTCGACGCGGCCCTGTTCCGGCCCCGGCCGGTGGACGTCGCCGGGCGTCCGTCGACCGCCGTCGGCGGCGTGCGGCCACGGATCATCGTCGGCGGCTCGGGATCGCCGCGGTCGTATCGGCTGGCCGCCCGCTACGCGGACGAGTTCAACCTGTCGTCCTCGTCGCCCGCCCGTGCCGCCGAGGTCGGGCTGGCGCTGGACGCGGCGTGCGAGGCGATCGGGCGCGACCCAGGATCGCTGGCCCGGTCCGTCATGGCCGGCGTCCTGATCGGTCGGACCCGGGAGGAGCTCGCGGAACGGGAACGCCGACTGCTGGCGGCGTTCGGCGACGAGCTGGATGGTGCCGAGGTCTGGCTGGAGGAGCGTCGAGCGCGATGGGTCTACGGCACGCCGGACGAGGCGCGGGCTCAGCTGGGGCGCTTCGCTGAGGCTGGCGTCGAGCGGATCATGCTCCAGGACTTCCTGCCGTGGGACCTTGAGATGGTCGACCTGATGGGCGCGGAGCTGGTCGGCCGCGCCTAGACCAGCGCGTCACCCGTCCGTGGATTCAGCGGCCTCGGCGGCGTCGCGATACTGGTCGACGTCGCGGTGGATCGGGTCCGGATCGATGCCTCGTACCCGGGCGATCCGCTCGGTCAGCACCTGGAGCGCAGTCGCGCTGCCCAACAGGGCGGCGACCGCCGCCGGCACCACCCCGGGTGCCTCCGCCACGACGATCCGGCCGATAGAGGTGAGCGGGGCGGGGAGGTCGCGATCCACGTCGGCCGACACGATGGCGGCTGTCGGCATGTCCACGGCCCGCGCGGCCGCGAGGGCGCCGCGGATGCGGGCCATCCGGGCCTCGCGGGCCCGCCGGTCGGTGGCGATGACGACCACGCCCGTCGACGGGTCCGTGGCCGCGAGGTGGCCGTGCAGGAACGTTTCGAGATCTCGATAGGCGCCGGGTAGCCAGGTGCCCTCCTCCACCTTGAGCACGAGTTCGCGCCCGGCTGCCCGGTCGGCGCCGGAGGCCAGCACGAGGACGCGATCGACGTGGGCGAGGCCGTGGGCGATCTCCACGGCGGCTGCCACCGCGTCGTCGGCCAGCCCGGGGCGGAGGAGGTCGCCCGCCACGCGGGGTTCGACCGGCTCCTTCGTCACGTGGCCGGCGATGGCCGCGGCGGCCGCGATCGGACTGACGTAGCCGACCGTATGGCACCAGCTCTGGTCGAGTTCTCCGGTCTCGACCACGAGATCGGCCAGCGCGGCGCCCGGGGACCGTCGCGAGACGGTGATCAGCGCCGTCGACGCACCGGATGCCCGGGCCGCTGCGAGCGCCGCATTCGTCGCGCCGGTCGCCCCTTCGTGCGAGATGGCGACGACCAGTCCGCTGGTGGGCGGGGCAAGTGACAGCTCGAACGCCTGGGCACTCGACACCAGGGGGGAGCCCGTGGCCTCACGCAGGATCTCGGCCGCCGCGATCGCGCCGTGCTCCGACGTCCCACAGCCGGCGATGACGACCGGGGTGCCGGCATGGATGGCGTCGATCACCCGGGCCGCGACCGCCGCCGCGGGTGACTCCGGCCCGGACAGGCGGGCCAGGATCCGCTCCACGAGGTCGGGTTCGGCCGCGATCATCTCGGTCATGTGGTAGGGCGGGCCGATTCGCTGGCTCGGCATGTCGGTCGACGCCCAGGGATCGGGCGGACCGGGGAGCGGAGCGGTCGGGTCGAAGGTCAAGGTCGCCATCCCGGACAGGATATGCCCGCAGGCCGGCACTGCGGGCGGCGGGTCCACCCGGCGCGACGTTTCGCCGGAACCGTCACCATGGAGGGCCAGCGAACGGCGCGAGTGCGCCTCGACGGAGGTCACGGATGCAGGTCGGTCTCCTGGTGCCCCAGGGATGGAAGGGCGAGTACGACGGGTGGCGGCCGGAGGAGGCCTGGGCCAGGTCGGTGGAGCTGGCACGACAGGCGGAGGCCCTCGGGTTCGAGTCGCTCTGGGTGTTCGACCACTTCCACACGGTCCCGCAGCCGACCGACGAGATGACCCTGGAGTCGTTCGCCGTCCTCGCCGCGCTGGCCGTGATCACCAGCCGGGTCCGGCTCGGCCACATGGTCGTGTGCACCGGCTTCCGCAATCCCGCCCTGACCGCCAAGTCATCGTCGACCATCGACGTCATCTCCGGTGGCCGGTTCGAGCTCGGGATCGGGGCCGGCTGGAAGGAGGAGGAGTGGCGAGCCTACGGCTACGGCTTCCCGTCCCTCGCTGAGCGGATGACCGCCTTCGGCGAGCACCTCGAGGTCATCCGGGCCATGTTCGGGCCGGGTCGCGCCACCTTCGAGGGGCAGTACGCGCGGGTTCGCGGAGCGATCAATCAGCCGAAGGGCCTGCAACAGCCGCGCATCCCGATCATCGTGGGTGGCAACGGCCGGGACCGGACCGCTGGGTATGCCGTGAAGTACGCGGACGAACTCAACCTCGTGTTCCTGGGGCCGGACGAGGTCGCGGAGCGGATGACGGAGGTTCGGGCGCGCTGCGAAGCGGATGGTCGCGACCCGGCGACCCTCAGGTTCTCGCTCTACGTGCGGGACGAGGAGATGCGCGGTGCCGGCCAGGAGCGCGTTGATCGCCTCGGTCGCTTCGCCGCGGTCGGGCTGGACCGGATCGTCGCCTTCCCGACGCGCTGGTCACCGACGCTTCAGGCCCAGGCGGCCTTCGCCGAGGACTGCCGGGCCGCCGGCCTTGCGCTCGACGATGCGCCGCTCGAGGCCGCTGCGGCGTCCTAGTCGACCTGGCCCTCGCGTTCCGACGGGATCCTCCCGAGCCGACGCCACGGGGCATAGCGGAACCACGCCCGCCCGACCAGGAGCTCCACCGGCACCGGCCCGTAGCGGCGCGAATCGATCGGGTCCCCAAGGCCGGCCTCGCCGGTCGTCGCCGGGGAGGCATCGCTCAGCAGCCACGCCTCGTCGTCGGCCAGTTCCAGGTAGCCGGCCTCGAACGGGACGCGGTCGCCTGGGCCACCGGCGACTCGTTTGAGGGCGAGGGCACCGCCATCCGGCTCCCGGAACACCACGATGGACCCGCGGCGCGGCCAGCGGCTGACGGTCGGGTCGACCAGCAGCCAGTCGCCGTCCTGGATCGCGGGGGCCATGCTCGCCTCCGCGACGGCGATCCGCCACGGACCGCGGAGTCGATCGCGCAGCGGGATGACGCGACGAGGCCCCGTCCGGCGACGGGGCCTCGGGAATCGCACGGGTCGGAAGCGTTCGGCCGCCGTCCGGCGGATGGTCAGGCCGGCCGACCGCTCACGCGGGTCTTCTCGTGGCCGCCGGTCGCCTTCCAGGCGGCGTCGATGTCGTCGATCATCGCGAGGAGCTGCTTCGAGTCGGCGGCGTCGGTGGACGCCTTGACCTTGGACACCTGCTTGTTCGCGTTCCAGAACAGCTCGTGCAGGTCGGGAACGGTCGCCAGGTGCTCCGGCTTGAAGTAGTCGTGCCACAGGACGTCGAGGTGGTGCTTGACGAGGTCGGCCTGCCGCTCCTTGATGGCGATCGCGCGGGCACGGAAGGTCGGATCCTCGTTCGCCGCGTACTTCTCGATGATCCGGTGGCAGGACTCGGCTTCGATCCGTGCCTGCTCGGGGTCGTAGACACCGCAGGGCAGGTCGCAATGGGCGCGGGCGGTGATGGTGGGGGTGAGCCAACGGGTCAGGCGGGACATGGGACTCCTTCGCACTGGGGAATGGGGCCGAACCCTATCGTCTCGGTGGGGTGCCCGAAAGTGTCCGAGTCGCGACTCGGGCTGTCAAACGTGCCACGGATCCGGGGCGGGGGACCTTCGAGGCCGGGTATCATCCGCCCGATGACGGAGCGAGGGCTACCGACGATGGAAGGCTCACCGGCCTGCCCATTCGTGGCGTTCGATGACGATCGGGATGCCCGTGGAGACCGGCCGGATCATCGACACCGCTGCTTCGCGGAAGCGGAGGCCGCGCCGCGTGCCCTCGCCCACCAGGAGGCGTACTGCCTGTCGAGCGCGTTTCCCGTCTGTCCGACGTTCCAGGCGTGGGCTCGCCGGGAAGCTGCGCAGACCCGGTCGGTCGAGGAGGGCGAAGCGGGGACCGTGACCGGCGGCGCCGACGATGCGGCGCCTCGCGAGGCGCCGCCCGGCGATCGTTCGGCGAGCGACGACTCGGCCGTGCCTCCCGCCGCATCCGATCCGGACCACACGGAGGTTCCGTTCGAGGTCACCCCCCGCCGGAACCCGCCACGGGACTGGGCCGCGCCGCCGCCGTGGGCGACCGGCGGCTCGGGATCCGGCCGCGGCTCCGGAGTCGAGCGGTCCGCGGCGAGCGAGTTCCAGCAGAATCGCGCCAGGGAAGGCCAGGGCCTTGCCGGGAGCGCGGCCGATCGGTTGGCCAGCAGCGGGTCGCTGGCCGTTCCCGGTGGGCCTCTCGCCGGACCATCCTCGGTGGCGCCGGACCTCCCGTCCGCGGCGCCGGATCCGGACCTTGCCGGCCTCGTCGGTGGGGGGTTGCTCGGCGGTGCGGGCGCCGCCGCTGACCTGCCCGGCGACGGCCGACGAACGCCATCCGCGCGTAGCGCGATCGGCTATCCGCCATCAACCCGGGGTGGCCGCCGGCCCGCCGTCAGTTCGACCAGGCCGGATCGCGAGCCGGAACGGCCGCGAGCGCCGCGGCGCGAGCACGTGCAGAGCGACGGCCCGTCCTGGGAGCATTCCCGCCGCTATGAGGCCTACCCGACGATCAAGGCCCGCGCCGGCCTCGGGAACCTGCCGTCGTTGCCGCGACTGGGCGTCCTGGCGGGCGCGCTCGGGATCGCGGCGATCGCGCTGTTCTTCCTGCCCGCCCTCCTGGGGATCGGCGGTGCCGACCCCGGTGCCAGCCCCAGTCCGAGCGCGACCTCGACCATCGCCACGGCGACGCCGGCGGCCACCCCGGAGCCGGCGCCCACGCCGCAGACCTACACCATCAAGACCGGTGACACGTTGTCCAAGATCGCCCGGGACTTCGGGATCACGCTGGACCAGTTGCTCGCGGCGAACACGGAGACCATCACCAACCCGGACCGGATCTCCGTCGGCGACGTGATCATCATCCCGACGGCGCCGCCAGACGAGGTCCCGGGCGCGTCCGCAAAGGCGTCCCCGACGCCCTGAGTGTCGGTGGGCGGGGGAACGCCCGGTGTCCCCGACGCCCGAGATCGGTGGGCGGGCGCCCGGCGACCCGCGGTCACCTCGGGGCGATGTTGATCGCCGTGATCAGGCCCGCCTCCACGCGGAACGTGGCGTCGATGTGCTGCGTCGGCGCGCCCGGTCTGACGACGAGCAGGTCCGCCTCCCACGTGTTCCCGGTGTCGCGGATGCCGCCCGGGATCATCCGCAGCCCGGCATCGCCGCGCAGGAACCAGCCGCCGACCCGCTCCACCCCGCGCAGGGTCTGCACGCTGTCGCCGACGTGGACGCGCATCTCCGTCTTCTCGTCCATCAGCGCGACCGCGCCCTCGCGATCACCCGCGTTCAGCTTCTCGAAGAAGTCTTCCATCGTCTCGACAGCACCCATGGTCGGAGTGTAGCGTCGGGCGACCATGAGCGCCGACGACCTGTCCGCCACGCCCCTCGTCGAAGCCTGGCCCGTCTACGCGCTGCGCATCCGGAGTGCGCGCCTGATCCTGCGCCTGCCGACCGATGACGACCTCCTCGCCCTGATCGACATGGCGAAGGCCGGGATCCATCCGCCCGACCAGATGCCGTTCGGGGTCGCGTGGTCGACCCGGCCGAGCCCCGAGTTCGAGCGCGGCTTCCTTCAGCACCACTGGCTCTGCCGGGCACAGTGGTCGCCGGAGGACTGGCGGCTCAACCTGCTCGTGGAACATGACGGCCGTCCGGTAGGCTCGCAGTCGATCTGGGGGCACGACTTCGCGGTCCATCGCGCGGTCGATACCGGGTCGTGGCTGGGGCGGGAGTTCCAGGGACGCGGCCTGGGGACGGAGATGCGCGCAGCCGGGCTGGCCTTCGCCTTCGACGCGCTGGGGGCGCGGGTCGCGCGGTCATCCGCGTTCCTCGACAACGCGGCGTCGAACGCGGTGTCGCGGTCGCTCGGGTACGAGGACGACGGCTTCGGGGCGCTGGCGCCGCTCGGCGTGTCCCGCGAGACGCAGCGATTCCGGATGACGGTCGAGCGATGGCGGTCGCGGCCGCGGCCGGCGGTCAGCGTGGAAGGGCTGGACGGCTGCCGGGACCTGTTCGGGGTTTGAGGCGGACGCTCCGGGCAGCGGCGGTCGTCGTTCGGCGGTCGTCGTTCGGCGGTCGTCGTTCGGCGGTTGATCGCTCAGCGCGAACAATTCTGGCGCCAGGCACGCTCCCAGGCTGCCGGCGAACTGATCGCAGTCCCGTACAGGGGCATTTGTTCGCACGGAGCGATGGCTGGAGCGTCCTGCGCGGGCCGTCGAGGCAGATGCGCTCGAGGCCCGGCGGCGTGGCGCCAGGATCGTTCGCTTGGAGCGAACACGGACCACCCGGGGAGCACCGGGGACGCACGGACGCGGGGAGCACCGCCGGGACGGCCGCCGCCACCGCCGCTCGCGGAAGCCTAGAAGCCGCCTCCGGCCCCGCCGCCTCCGCCACCGGACGAGCCGCCGCTGAAGCCGCCGCCACCGCCGCTCCCGGACGAGGACGGCGAGTTCCCGATCGTGCCGAGGGCGGACATCATCCCGCCCAGGTCCGGCACGGCCGAGCCCGAGAAGATCGAGCCGCCGCTGCCGCTCGCGAGCGCCGACCCGAACGTGGCGCCATCGGAGTTCCGATACCAGCCAGGGAAGTAGGTGGAGGACGCCATCGAGCGACCCGCCTCCACGTCCTCCAGCGAACGCTTGAGGACGTCCTCGATATCACCCTGGAGCCCCAGCGCCGTCCCCCACACGACCGCCTGGTCCGGCGTCTCCAGCCACGGCAGCGCGGCGTCCTCGACGACCTGCTGCATGGAGCGGGCCTGCTCCATGGTCTTGTGCAGCGTGCGCTTGTAGGCGGCCAGCATCGCCCGGATCATCGCGCCCGGCATGGTGACGGACGGCATGCTCTGCGAGAAGGCCAGGATCACGAGGCCGCCGGCGATCGCTGCCACCCCGACCAGGACGAGTCCGGAGATCGGGACGTTGACCGCGACGACCATGGCGACCACTCCTGCGCCGATCGCGACGAAGCCCCGGACCGCCCACCGGCCGGCGACGGAACTGGGCTTCTCCACCATCCAGCCCCGGTCCACGACATGCTCCTCCAGGGCCTTGTCGAAGGCGGGCACGGCGGCCCCGAACTTCGGCAGGTCGTCCGGCTCGATGTAGTGCTTCGAGCCGTCGATCCCCTGCAGTCGCTTGAGCGCGACCGCCTCGGCCGGGCCGGTCGGACGCCGGGCATTGAGCCGGCGCTGGGCCTCCTCGACGTCGTCCGCCTTGGGCGGCTCGGTATCCACGCCGACCTTGTGGGACAGACCCAGCAGCCCCTTCTCCTCGCGGAACGAGATGAGCCCGCGCGAGGCAAGATCCAGCATCGCGGTCGTCAGGGCTCGGCGCGACTTGTGCCCGTCCATGACGAAGGCGCCGGACGCGGCGGTCAGGTCCGGCGGGGGAGCCGGCATGAGGATCGACGCATCGTCGAGGTAGACCGGGTCCTTGCCGAACCTGCGCCAGTGGAAGAAGACCCACCCTACGAGACCCATGAACACGACGGGCGCCCCGACGAGTCCCAGCACCGCGTTGATCTGGCGGCCCGCCTGGAGCCGTTCGGCGTTCGCCGGGGTCGCGGCCGCATCGATCCGCTGCATCGCGATCCGCAGGGCGCCGTCGAAATCGGCGTCGCGAAGGAAGGGCAACATGTCGTTGTCGAAGATCGACTGGCGCTCGCTGTTGGTCAGGTAGGTGGCCTCGAATCCGGGGGCCGCATACAGCTGGACCTGGCCGTGCTCGAGCGACGGGTCGATGTCGAAGAAGATCGCCATCCCGTCGTCGAAGCCGGCCCGTCCGACCCCCCACTGGTCGATCAGCGCGATCGCGCGCGACTCGGTCTCCGACGTGGTCACGCCGTAGTCGACGAGCTGGGTGTAGACCACGATCTCCGCGGCGGTCCTGGCCTCGATCTCGTCGATGATCCGCTCCGCGTCGGCGATCGCGGCCGGCGACAGGATGCCGGCGAAGTCGTAGACCGCCTGGTCCTGGACCGGTTCCGGGAAGGGCGGACCGGCGGCCAGCACGGACGGCGCCACTGCGGCAACGAGCCACAAGGCAGCCAGCAGGGCACGGGATCGTCGGATCACGTCGATAGCCTACCTGAGGCGGTAGGTCCCGATCCCGGTGGCCTCAGTCGCGGATGACCAGGGAGACCACGGAACCGACGACCGACAACGCGATGCCGCCGATGACCGCCGAGGTGATCGTCGCGAGACCGAAGTCGGGCGGGAAGCCGCCCACGGTGAAGTCGATGCCGACGATATCCGTGACGAAGGCGAGGAGCAGGAGCAGCCCGGCGTTGATGACCAGCCCGAACGTGCCGAGCGTCATCATCGTGAGTGGCAACGCAAAGATCTTCACGATCGGCTTGACCAGGCCGTTGATCAGGCCGGCGGCCACGGCCAGGATCAGCAGGTTCACGATGTCGTCGCCGTAGTCGATCTGCGGCAGCAGGTAGGCGACGATCGCGAAGGTGATCGCCGTGGCGATCGTTCCGATGATGAAGCTCATCCGGTGTCCTCCGATGCGTTTGGCGACCGACCTCCCGACGAGGATAGCCCGATATCGGCCGGGCGGGACGCCTATCGCAGCAGGAATCCCGTGCCGAGCGGGTCGTGGCGGTCGAGGACGAAGACGTGCTCGCCGGTCCGGAAGGCCCGGCCTTCGACCTCCGTGACCACGGCATCGCGGTCGCCGATCCGGGCGAGGCCGGTGATCCAGCCATCGAACGCGGAGTCGACGATGGACCGGTGATGGAGGCGGTCGCCGACCCCGACCTCGCCACGGGCGTGCAGGATGGCCAGGCGGGCCGACGTCCCGGACCCGCACGGAGAGCGGTCGACCTCGCCGTCCGCGAAGACCGTCACGTTGCGCTGCGCCCTTGCCGCGCCTCCCCCATGGTCGTCGTCCTCTCCGAGCGGCTCCCAGAAGATCACGCCGTAGATGCCCCGCAGCTCCGGCTCCAGCGGATGCACGACGTCCACGGCCCGCTCCAGGGCCGGCCGCAGCTCGCGCTGCAGGCCGATCAGCTCCGGCAGCGCCCCGGCTTCCACGCGCAGGCCCACGGTGCGGACGTCCAGCGAGCCGTAGAACGCGCCCCCGAATCCGATGTCCGCGATGACCTCTCCCCGCGTGGTCGCGACGGGCAGGTCGCGGGCTGCCAGGTATGACGGGACGTTCCGGAAGCGAACCGCCTCCACGAAACCGTCATCCCCGAGGCGGGCCGTGCACGCCAGCCGACCGGACGGCACGTCCACCGTCACGGCGACCTCGCGGGCGTCCGGGCGGACGGCGACCTGGCCGGACTCGATCGCCCAGGTCACGAGCGCGATCGTCCCGTGGCCGCAGGCCGTGGAGTAGCCCTCGTTGTGGAAGAACACGACTCCAAGGTCTGCGCCATCGTCGTTCGGCGGCGTCACGAAGCAGCCGTACATGTCGGCGTGGCCGCGCGGCTCGTTGACCAGCGTCTGGCGGACGTCATCGGCGTGCCCGGCGACCCAGCGACGGCGCTCCAGGATCGTGGAACCGGGCAGGTCCGGCACCCCGCCGGTGACGATCCGGAACGGCTCGCCGCCGGTGTGGTAGTCGGTCGTGGTGATCCGGGTGATCCGGTCGCCGGAGGTCATCGCCCGGCTGCCGATCGGACCAACCCGGCGCGCAGTCGCTCGCGGACGAGCGGCCACTCGGCGGCGATGATCCCGTAGAAGGCGGAATCGCGGTTCGAGCCGTCCGGCATGATCGTGTGGTGGCGCAGGACGCCCTCGAACGTCGCGCCGATCCCGAGCAGCGCGGCCCGCGACGCCTCGTTGCTGGCGTGGGTCTTGAACTCGACCCGCTCCGCGCCCAGCGTCTCGAAGGCGTGCGTCAGCTGGAGCAGCTTGGCCTCGCGGTTCGCCCCGGTCCGCTGGAACGCCGTCCCGACCCAGGTCCAGCCGATCTCGAGGCGGCGATGCTCCGGCGCGATGCTCATGAACCGGCTGCTGCCGATCGCCCGGCCACTCGCGACGTCGACCGTCGCGAAGGGCACCTCCGTGCCCGCCGCGGCGTTGGCGAGCGCCTGGTCGAGCCACGTCTGGAGGCCGGTGGCATCCATCGGGCGGGCGATCGTCCAGCGCCAGACGGCAGCGTCGAAAGCGACCAGCTCGAGGTCGCCGAGATGTGCCCCGGTGAGCGGCTCCAGGCGGACCTGCGACCCGGGCAGCGTGACGGGCGTCACCCATGTCTGCGAGGGAGTCGGCATCGGCTGATGGTAGCGGGCGCGACCCGGTCGTCGGGTGGCGCGCATAGACTCGCGTGATGTCCGACTTCCCGACCACGTTCAGCGCGTTCCTCGACGAATACCTCGCGCTCCACCCGACGGCCGCCACGACCATCGGCGACCATCGTCACGACGGCCGCTGGCCGGATACCGGCGAGGCCGGCCGGGCGGCGCGCCTCGCGGCACTGGACCGCTGGTCCGGCGAGTTCGCCGGGCTGGACCCAGCCGGCTTGACCGTGGACGAGGCGATCGACCGCGACCTCGTGCTCGCGGTCCTGGAGGCGGATCGTTTCGCCGAGACCGAGCTGCAGGAGGACCGTTGGGACCCGCTCGACTGGGTCTACCTGCTGGGGAACGGGCTGTTCGGGCTGCTCTCGCGGGACTTCGCCCCGCTGGCCGATCGCCTGGCCAGCGTGGCCGCCCGACTGGAGGGGATGCCGGCGGTCCTCGACGGCGCTCGCGCCGCGCTCGTCGGGACGGCGGATGGGCGGCCGGTCGGCCGATTCCAGACGGAGACGGCGATCGCCCGGCTGCCCGGGATCGGCGAGCAGATCGAGGAGGCGCTCGAAGCGGCCGCGGGAGCCGCCGCCACCGACCCGGCCGTGGCCGCCGTCCGGAGCAGGCTGGAGGCTGCGGCGGCGACGGCCAGGACGGCGCTCGCCGCGTTCGCGACGCACCTGGAGGACGTGGTCCTGCCGGCCAGCGCTGGCGAGGGGCGACTCGGGGCAGCGTTGTTCGCCCGGAAGTTCCGCCACTCGATGCAGTCCGCGGCGCTGACGCCCGAGCTCGTCCTGGCCGAGGCGGAGCGGGAGTTCGGCGTGGTCCGCGCGGAGATGATCCGCCTGGCTCGTGCCTTGTGGCCGGCCTGGTGCCCGGCGTCCGAGCAGCCGGACGACGACGGCGCGATCGTGCGTGGCGTGCTGGACGCGATCGCCGCCGACCATCCCGCGGCCGACGAGCTGCTCGACTTCTGCCGGGCGGAACACGAGCGGATCGAGGCGTTCTGCCGCGCGCACGACCTGATCGGCCTGACGGACGAGCCGATGGACATCCGCTGGACGCCGGCCTTCCTGCGGGCGTTCGGTGGGGCGATGCTGATCGCGCCGGGACCGCTGGAGCGCCATCTCCCGAGCTTCTTCGCCATCACGCCGATGCCGGATGACTGGTCCGCCGAGCAGCGGGAGTCGTACCTGCGCGAGGACAACTCCCGGATGCTGCGCCTGCTGACGATCCACGAAGCGGTCCCCGGGCACTACCTCCAGGCGGTCTACGCCAACCGGTCGTCCTCCCTGGCGCGCTCGGTCTTTGCGAGCGGCATGTTCGCCGAGGGCTGGGCGGTCTATGCCACCCAGGTGATGATGGACGCGGGGTACGGCTCCGACGACCCCGCGCTCCTGCTCACCCACTGGAAGTTCTACCTGCGCTCGACCACGAACGCCATCATCGATGCCCGGATCCACACGCGCGGCATGACCGAGGACGAGGCCGTCGCGCTGATGGTGGATGGCGGGTTCCAGGAGGAGGCGGAAGCCCGGGCCAAGTACGACCGGGCGCGCCTGTCGTCCACCCAGCTATCGACCTACTTCGCGGGCTCGATGGAGATGTGGGCGATGGAGCTGGAGGCGCGGCGGCGCGCGGCGGCCTCCGTGGGTGCCGACCCCGGCGCGATCTCCGCCGGTCCACTCCCCGGTGGGTTCGGTCCGACACCTGGCTTCCGCCAGCGCGACCACCTCGAGGCCGTGATCTCGCACGGAGCGCCCCCGACGTCGCTGCTGCGCCGACTGCTGAGCGACTGACGATCGCTCCGGTTCGGACCGCGGGCCCGACGACCGAGGGGGAGCGCGGTCAGTCGCCGGAGGAGCGGCGCGGCTTCCTGGCTCGATCGGGAGCCGGCCTGGTCCCGGGTGTGCCGGTCCGGCGCCGGGGCGTGCCGGCCGTCCCCGGCCGGACGATCCCATCCAGGCGGTAGTCGGCGGCTTCGGCACGGGCCGAGAGCCGATCGACGAGCGCCGTGTCCACCGCGCCTCCCGATTCGATCGCGTCGAGGCGCACGGCCCACTGCAGCAGGGTCGTGAACCGCTCACGATCGAGCCATTCGACGCCCTCCCAGGTGTTGACTCCCATCGCGGCGCGGATCGCCTCGGCGGCGGACCAGCGGGCCACCAGCCGCGTATCGCGCGCCCGCCCGCGAAGCCGGATCTCCGAGGGCCGCGGGAGGGCCAGCAGCACGCGGACATGGTCGGTCGCGGCCCAGGCGACGGCCTCATCCAGGCCGACGCTCCGGAATCCGCCGGCGATGATCGGGGCCAGTCGCAGTTCGTCATACCAGGCTGCGCTCGTCGCCGCGATGTCCGCGCCGGTGACAAGGCCTCCCATCGGGGCGAGGGCCAGCCAGCCGAGCAGGGCGGCGCGATCGGCCCGTCCGAGCCCGGAGCCGTGGGCACGGAGGGCCGTGGCGGCCCGCGCCCGGATCGCGGCCGCCAGCGCGGCCGGGTCGCCATCGGCACCGGTGGCATTCGCGACGCCCGCCAGGAATGCCTCGAATCGATGCTCCAGGTCGTCGAGATCGGTCGCCTGCGCCGCTCCTCCCAGGACCGCGCTCAGCGAGCCGCCATCGAACACCGCTCGGAGCGGCCGTTGGACGGGCTCGAGCTGGAGATCGCGCAGCATCGCATCCAGCGAGGGGACGCCGCGGCCCTCCAGGTGGGCGGCCAGCCGGCTCCACTGCCCCGACGACCCATCGTGGATCTCCCGGAACTCCCAGAAGACGTGGCCTTGGTAGGCATCGAGGGCCAGGTGCAGGCCGCGGGTCCACAGCTCCCGACATGATCGCAGGTACTCCAGCCCGGTCCGAGCATCCCGGAAGGCGACGAACACGGCGGGGTCGTTGGGCAGGGCGAGGCCCTCGGCGAGCGACCGCCGGACGAGGCGTTTCGTCCCGGACGCCGTCCGGCGCGCGTAGGTCGCGGAATCCCGGATCGTGCCGGAGGTCGACGCGAACCGGTCGTGGTAGATGACCAGCGAGCGGGTCGGGCCGGAGCCGTTCGAATACGCCAGGACGTGTTCGTCGACCTGGCCGGCGTCGGTGACCAGGTCGTATAGCAGGAATTGGTCGGCCTCGGCGAACCAGGCGCGGCGATGGAGGAGCGGGAAGACCTCCCGTTCGTGCCGCTCCACCAGCCAGGGGTCCGGTCGCTCGTCCAGGGTGGCCCGCCGGTACTCCATCCCGTATTTCTCGCCGTACCCCTCGATCTGCCCGTGGCCCAGCATCGGGAGGCCCGGCATCGTCGCCAGGACGGTCGCCACGCCGAAGTACTTGTCGCCCTTGCCGAACTGGTCGAGGGCGGTCCGCTCATCCGGATTGCTCATGAAGTTGACGTAGCGCTTGAGGATCTCCGGGTCGAATCCGAGCGTCTCCTTGATCAGCCGCCGATATCCGGCCCCGTCCTCGTCGCGGAGCATGTGCATGAACGCGCTGTTGTAGACGCGGTGCATCCCCAGGGTCCGGACGAAGTAGCCCTCCAGCATCCAGAAGGCCTCGGCCAGCAAGAGCGTGCCGGGGACTTCCGCGGCCACGCGATCGACGACCTCACGCCAGAACTCGACCGGCATCCGCGCGTCGAATTCGGCCTGGCCCAGGGCGTGCTGAGCCCGGGACGGGATCCCGTCGCCGGCGCCCGGCAACGGCCACCAGAGCCGCTGGATGTGCCGCTTGGCGAGGACCATCGCGGCGTCGAACCGGATGATCGGGAACCTCCGGGCCACGTCCAGGATCGTCCGGATCACCTGCTCCCGGACGACCGGATCGAGGAAGTCGAGCTGGGCCGTGTCGTTCCAGGGGAAGCTCGTCCCGTCGTTGCCGTGGTAGATGTACCGCTCGTCGCCGCTCCAGCGATCGAACCGCTTGAACACGACGGCAGCATCGGTGTCGTTCCAGTAGTGGTCCTCCAGGACGACCCCCACGCGCTCGTCAGGCGACAGGTCGGCGCCCGAGAAGCCGTAGGCCGGATACGGTGACTCGGGCAGCGACAGGAACCACTCGGGATGGTCGATGACCCAGCGCGAGTCGATGCCCATGTGGTTGGGGACCATGTCACTGGCGAGTCGGACGCCCCTCGCCCACGCGCGATCGCGCAGGTTCGCGTAGGCACCTTCGCCCCCCAGGTCCTCGGCGATCCGGTAGTCGTCGAGCGAGTAGGCGCTCGCGACGGCATCGGCGTTGCCGCGCATCCGCTTGATCCGCTCCGACGCGACGGATCGCTGCCACAGCCCGATCAGCCACAGGCCGGTCACGCCCCACCGCCCCAGCTGGTCCAGCTCCTCGTCGGGGATCGCATCGAGGGTTCGGATCTCGCGTCCGTGGCGGCGGGACAGCTGGTCCAGCCAGACGTACGTGCTCTTGGCCATCAGGACGACCTTCGGCATCCAGGCAGAATCGTTGGAGAATGCCTCGGGCTCGTCCGTGGCCCCCGCATACGACGGTGCGTGCGCCTCGCCGACGAGTCCGCCGCCGGTGCCCCCGAACCGCTGGTGCAGGCCGCGCTCCTCCTCGGCGAGCAGGCCGATGGCGATGTCCAGTCGTTGCAGCAGGGATTCGAGCACGTCGCCGAGGAGCCCCGCCCAATGCTCGCGGACGTAGCGGAGCTGCCCGATCAGCGACGTCGGTGCCGCACGGGCAGGCGCACGCATCAGGTCGATCAGGGAGCTTCCGCCGGGCACCAGCCCGTCCCGGTCGGCAAGTGCGACCTCCAGGCCCGCGATCGCGTCCGCATAGCCGCTCCCATCCATGAGGATGCGATCGTCGACGAGCTCGCGAAGCGCCCCCAGGGCCGGGTTCTCGTTGGCGATCCGCGTGAGGAGCAGTTCCTCCAGGCGCTGGACCGGTGGTTCCACGGTGGGCTCGCGGCCCGGGAATTCCTCCGCGTACCGGTCCAGGAGCCGGTCCAGATCACCGCCCAGCCGGGCGCGGATGTCGGTCAGGGCCGAGGCCATCGCCCGTGGTCGCCGGGTGGTCTCGAAGCGGTCGATCAGCAGGTGGTTGACTTCGTGCAGCAGCCCGAGGGCGCCGATCTCGGCAGCGCCGACCCCGGGTGCGCCGGGGGCTCGATCCTCGTTCATCCGGGCGGCGAGCCGGCGGATCGCCCCGACATCCGAGACGATCAGGTCGCCGCGGATGCCGATCAGGGACGTGCCGATGGCGTAGCGTTCCCGGGCAGCCCGCCGGACGTGGAAGTCGCGCGACCGCGGCGGTGACCCGTTCATCCCGGAAGCATCGCACCCTGCCGGCGGCGTCACGGTCCGCTCGGCTCCGGCGGTCGGGTCGCGGCGATGCGCTCCACTGCCCGTCGGAGGAGCTCGAGGCCGGACGGATCGAACTCGTACGTCCACGGGCGGATCCGGCCCGGGCGCGACAAGCGCCGCTCCAGGCCGGCGGCGAGGGCGTCGCGGGACAGCAGGATGAGGTCGGCATCGGCGTCGACGGCCGCCAGGGCCGGCTCGTCCCCGATCAGCGCGGGCACGATCTCGATCCCCCTGGCCCCGGACAGCTGGAGCGTCTCGCGCATGTTGTCGGCGCCTCGTTCGCTGGCACAGACGAGTCCCACCCGCGAGCCGGTCGGCAGCCCGGCGATCTCGTGGACGAGTTCGAGATAGCCGGGCCCCACGATCATGGCCACGACCGGCACGCGGCCCGCGGCAAGGGTCTGGCACGCATCGGCGTGAAAGGTCGTCGTCGCCACGAGATCGTAGTGGAACCGTTCGAGCCGATCCGGCAGGTCATCGATGAGCGTGCCTTCCACCTCGATCTGCCCGGGGAAGGCGACTCCCAGCCGCTCGGCGTCGTAGCCCGCGTCGGCGGAGGTGCATTCGGCGAACAGGATCCGGACGAGCGGACCCGGGCGCTTGCGCTCCGTGGCCGCGGCGAACGTGGCGGCAGCGACCTCGTCCGCCGTGAACCCGGCATGGGCGGCCCGCCGCAGCGATTCAGCGATGATCCCGGCCAGGGCCTCCGTGCCGCGCCGCTCCGGCGCCCGCTCGCCCACATGGGTGCCCGCGCCGTGGCGGCTGGTCACATAGCCGGCTTCGGCCAGCCGCCGGTAGACGGCCCTGATCGTGTTGGGGTTGACCCGCAGCGCGGCACCGAGTTCCCGCACCGGTGCGAGCCGGGTTCCCGGGAGGAGGCGCCCGGAGTCGATCTGGTAGGCAAGCTGCCAGTAGATCTGGGTGGAGATCGGGACGTCCGAATCGCGCTCGACGTCGAGGTCGCCACCGGCGGCTCCGCTCTGCACGGCCCCGGGGCCTGGGTCGTCAGGTGACATCGACAAGTCGTCCAAGCTAGCCTGCGGTTGGCCTAGGCAACTATAGCAATCCGCGGGCTCGGACCTGGGGCAGCGCCGCCCGCGTGGCGGCGGCCGGGGTCCCCCGAACCGCGTCAGACGGGACGCTGTCCGACCGCCATCAGGGCGGTCCGGAGGAGCTCCGCGCCGCCCTGCCCGCCGGGCCCGCGGATCGGCCCGATGTCCGCCGCGAGGCGCCGCTCCAGGCCGGTCCCTGCCAGGTCGTCCACCAGGCGCGCCGCACGTGTCGCCGATCGCAGCGCGCCCGCGGTCTCCGTCCGAAGCGGGTCCTCCCAGAACCAGGCGCAGCTCGCGAACATGGCCAGCCGCCAGCGCTGGGCCTCCATGAGGGCGAGGAACGCCGTTCGATCCGTCGCGCTCGCCCCGGCGGCGAGCCGGCGCGCGACAAAGGCATCCCCGGGCTCAGCGCCGATCACGACATCGACGTAGGCGTCGCGTGCTGCCCAGGGGTCGGGTGCGCCGGGCAACCCGCGTACCAGGCGCTCGGTCAGCGCGTCGACCCCACCTGCCAGCCGCTCGAGGGCGAACCGCAGCGGGCCCTTCCACGATCCGTCCGGGACGCAGGTGCAGCCGGCGGCCCAGCGCTCGACGCCGTGGTGGCAGCTCCACGACGTCCGCTCCTGGAGCACGGCGGTGGGGACGCCGCGGGCGGCGGCCTCCAGCACCGCGGACGCCAGTGACGACGGCTCGAACGGTCGGTCGGTCGGGGCGGTATTCCCGACGAGCCGCGCCAGGAAGTGCTCCCGGAACGGCTGGTGGTGGCCGTACAGCTCGCCGTCGGTCGCGATGACCACGAGCGGCGAGGCGCCGTCCGGCAGCTCGCCCTCGCGGAAGCGTGGGACCACCCGCTCCGCCACGAAGCGGTCCGCATCGACCGTCGCCCACGGCTCGAACGAGACCGCCGCCGACAGGAGGCCGTCGTAGAGCGCGACGAGCATCGATCGACCGTCGCCCAGGTCCAGGCGGACCGGCACCCGGGTGTCGATCCCGTCCGACGCGACCTGCCATGGGGCGAGCACGGTGTGGGTGATCCCGGCATCCGCGAGTTCGCGCAGCGTCACCGCGTCGACTGCAGTCTCCGGCAGCCACATCCCGGCCGGTCGCCGCCCGAACCGGACCTCGAAGTCGCGCAGGCCCCAGAGTATCTCCGTGCGCCGGTCGGCGGAGGAGGCCAGCGGCAGGATCGTGTGGTGGAACGGCTGGGCCATCCCGTTGGCGCCACGGTCACCTTCGAGGAAACCGCGGTAGGCGATGGGGTCGGCGCCTTCCAGCCAGCCGGCCAGCGTCGGCCCGACATCCCACGACATCGCAGCGAGGTTGCCCGCCTCGGCGTTCGGGCGATAGCAGTCGGCGCTGATCCGCTCGTTCCAGTCGCGAGCCGGCGTCGCGGTCGGATCGGCCGGCATGGTCCCGCTGAACGGATCGAGTCGGGGCGGCTGGTAGAAGTGCCCGTGGACGACGAGCCGGGGCTCGGTCACGACCCTTCGGCGGTCCGGTCCCGGGCGGTCGTCACGGCGTGCCGGACGGTGCGACTCCAGCGCTCGCCCGGCGACAGGTGGAGCGGCCACGACAGCAGCAGGCCGCTGCCCTGGTAGACCCGCTCGAACCCGCTTTCCGAGTTGGAGACGGTCTCGATCGGTGCCCACCACGCATCGGTCGGCTCGTCCAGCGCCGTATGGACCGCGATGCCGATGTGGTCGTTGCCCTGGGCGATCGAGGTCAGGCCGGAGGCCTGCCCGCGGGAGTCGTGTCGGAGCCGGCCGGACCCCGCGTCCCACCAGGCCGCGGGGTTCCCGCCGCCACCGAGCATGGTCGTCGACCACTCCACGCCGAGGCGGACGTCGATCGCCGGACCGCCGCGATGTTCCAGCACGATCTCGTTCTCCAGCGTGGGTGACCGCCGGTCGCCGCCAAGGATGCAGGTCCTGGTCACCGTGATCGACGCCCCGGCGATCGTCGCCTCCCGCCGGGTCGTGAGTCGGCCCTCGCCCAGATCGACCAGCGCGAAGGAGCCGTCGAGAGCGTCGCCGAGCTCCGTCGCTCGCGCCATCGCCCAATCGTCCGGGGAGGCGGCCGGATCGAGCGCCCGCACCAGGCCGGAGCGGCGTTCATAGGCGTCGTACACGAGGTACTTCACCAGCCCCGGTTCCTTCACGCGGAACGTATCGTGGATCGAGTCCGGACCGTCGCGGCCGGCGCCATCCGCGTCGCCATCGGCACGCGCCGCCGCTTCGCCGTCGCTGAGGGCGCGCAACGTCTCGTGGTAGGCCTCCGGCCGGCGGCGCATCACGGCGGTCAGCGCGTGGCGGACCGCGCGGATGTCCCAGCCACCGATGCCCCCGCCGCCGTCGAGGTCGACGGTCACGACCTGGCCAGTGCTTGCGAGACGGACCTCATCGACGCCGTCCATGTCCAGGTCCCGCAGGTCGGTCGTGGTCAGCGTGTCGGCCGCGCGCTCCGCGAGGTCCTCCGCGGCGATCAGGTGCTCATACGTCGCCAGCCGCATGTGGCTGATGTAGATCCCGCCGAACAGTCCGTGCCAGTAGCAGTCGTTCGACTGGCCCTGATAAAGGTGCTCAAGCGCCCGTTCGCGCTCGGCGCCCGGGGGCATCTCCGCGACCACGCTGGAGACCCGCAGCATCTGCTTGTGGAGGTCGTTGATCTCGCGATACTTGACCTGGAAGTTCCGCCAGAAGGCCCCGCGCAGCCAGCGAGCCTCCGGGCGCCCTTCGCCCTGGGCCCGGTGGAGCACCTGGGAGTAGACGCGGCTCTCGCCCGGCGGCAGGGCCCACTCGCCCATCTCCGCATACGAGCCGGTCGGCACGTAGACGCGGCCGATCGGTGCGTGATCCGCCAGCCAGGCGGACGGGGTGGTCGTCGACAGCCAGTCGGCGTTGGCTTCCAGGGCCTCGAAGAACCGTCCCACCCAGCGGCGCTCGCCCCAGCAGTGCTCCCAGGTGGTGGGCCACGCGCCGAACTTCTCGCCGTCGTCGCCCATCATGCCGACCCGATCGCCGGCCTCCGTGGCATGCTCGCGCAGGTACCCGATGACCTCGTCCACGTCCCGGAACGGGATCCGATAGCGCAGCCCCTGCTCCGTCCCGAAGACCCGCAGCAGGTGGCCCTGGTCTTCCGTCGTGTACGGTCCCCAGAGGTCCTCCTCGGGGATCGCAGCGGCACGGAAGTGGGCATCGTCGAGGATCGTCCACTCGTAATCGCTCGCGGCGAGCGACGTGGGCAGGTCAGGCTCCCAGACCCGTTCCGCCAGCCAGGCCCCGCGCGGACGGCGTCCGAACAGCGTCTCCAGTCGATCGCTCATCCGGCGCAGCTGTCCGATCCGGTCGCGTTCCGGCAGGGACGCCAGTACGGGTTCGTAATAGCCGCCGCCGAGGATCTCCACCTGCCCGCGGTCGACGAGGGCCCGCAGCCGGGCGATCGCGTCGGGGCGCTCGGCCACCAGCCAGTCGAGCAGCGGCCCGGTGTAGTGCAGCGACAGGCGCACGCCAGGATGCCGCTCCACCGCGTCGATCATCGGCAGGTAGGCCTGCTCGAAGACCTCAGCGAAGACCCAGCCGAAGTTCCCGACCGGTTGATGGTT
This sequence comes from uncultured Chloroflexia bacterium, assembly GCA_963704935.1. GTDB lineage: Bacteria > Chloroflexota > Limnocylindria > Limnocylindrales > CSP1-4 > SPCO01. Next base: position 755,598 of record CAVPIF010000003.1, on the reverse strand, counting down.
ATGCAGTGCCAGCGCGAGGGAGATGCGCGGTGCCACGGTCGCCTCAGCCAGCCTCCGTGATGACGGGCTCGGCCGGGACTGTGGGGACCTCCACGCCGGCGGCGGGAAGGTAGAGCTGCTCTGTGTACTCCTGCAGCATGCGCGTGGTCGAGAAGCGCCACAGGGCCGTGGCCATGGAGCGGCGCATCGTCTCCACCCAGCCGCGCGGCACGCCGTCCTCGTCGCGGTCGTACCACGACGGGAGCAGTTCCGTCTCCAGCAGGCGGTAGAGGTCCTGGGCATCGGACCAGTCCTGGGCGGCCTCATCCGGGTCCTGCTCGCGGCTCCCGATCGCCCAGCCGTTGTCGCCGTCGTAGCCCTCGTCCCACCAGCCGTCGAGCACGCTGATGTTGGGCACACCGTTCTGGGCGGCCTTCATCCCGGATGTCCCGGACGCCTCCAGCGGCCGCCGCGGGTTGTTCAGCCACGCGTCGACCCCCTGGACCAGGAAGCGCCCGACGCGGATGTCGTAGTCCTCCAGGATGAAGACCCGCCCGCGCAGCTGCGGCGAGCGCGATCGCTGGAAGATCTCCTGGATCACCCGCTGGCCGGGTCGGTCCGCCGGGTGTGCCTTGCCGGCGAAGATGACCTGGAGCGGGCGATCGGCATCCCACACCATCCTGGCCAGGCGATCGATGTCGCTGAACAGCAGGCCGGCGCGCTTGTAGGTCGCGAACCGCCGAGCGAACCCGATGGTCATGATCGAGGGGTCGAGGACACCCTCCACTTCGGCGAGGACCGCCGGCGACTCCCCGTGGCGCGCCAGCTGGTTGCGCAATCGCCCGTGCGCGAACAGGGCCAGCTCCCGCTTCTGACGCAGGTGGGCCTCCCACAGGTCGGTCGCCGGCACGCGCTCCAGGCGCTCCCAGAACCGGTCCTGGCGTGATCCGGGGTCGAGGGCGTGGAGGTCCGCGTGCAGGTAGCGGGCAAGCAGCTCGAGAACGGGAGTCCCCACCCAGCTGGGACCATGCACGCCGTTGGTCACGTCAAGGATCTCGTGGCTCGTGACGTCGTTCCATGTCGCGTTGGCCGTCTCCGCGTGCAGCTGGCTGACGGCGTTTGCGCCGCTCGTCAGGCGCAGGCAGAACGCCGTCATGTCGAACTGCCCGAGGTCACCGTCGGTGCCCAGGCCCAGCTCCAGCACGCGGTCGATCGGTACCCCGCGCTGGTCCAGGATCGGTCCGGCGACCCGACGGACGAGGTCGGTGTCGAAGCGTTCGTTGCCGGCGCTGACCGGGGTATGGATGGTGAACACGCTGTCGCGACGGACGCTCTTCCAGGCCTCGTCCAGGGTCTGGCCGTCCGCGACGAATTCGCGCGCCCGCTCCGCGAGGAGGAACGCGGAGTGGCCCTCGTTGAGGTGCCAGACGGCTGGCTGGAGCCCAAGCTCACGGATCGCCCGGACCCCGCCCACCCCGAGGACGAGTTCCTGGTGCAGCCGCATCTCGCGGCCGCGGACGTACAGGATGTGCGTGATCGGGCGGTCCTCGACGGCATTCTCCGCCACGTCGCTGTCGAGCAGCAGGACCGGCACCCGGCCGACCTGCGCCATCCAGACCGCGACGGACAGGTCGCGACCGGGCAACTCCACGGTGACCGTCAGCGGCAGCCCGTCGCGATCCTGGACCCGGGCGATCGGCAGGCGGTTCAGGTCGTAGTCGGCATAGCCGTGCTCCTGGTGGCCGTCGGCGTCGATCTGCTGGCGGAAGTAGCCCTTGCGATAGAGCAGGCCGACGCCGATGAACGGCAGGGCCATGTCGCTGGCCGACTTCATGTGGTCACCGGCCAGCACGCCCAGGCCGCCGGAGTAGATGGCGAGCGATTCGTGGACGCCGTACTCGGCGCAGAAGTAGGCGATCGGGCCGTCCAGCTTGTCCCCGTACTTGCGCCGGAACCAGCGGTCGGAGCCGTTCGCCATGTAGTCGTCGAAGACGGCCAGGACGTCGTGATACTCGGCCAGGAACTTCTCGTCGTCGAGGATGCGGGTCCAGTCCGGGGCGCCACTGATGACCGAGATCGGGTTCCGATAGCGGGTCCAGGCTGCCCGGTCGATCAGGCTCCACAGATTCCGTGTGCGCGGATGCCATGCCCAGTGGAGGTTGTAGGCGAGTCGACGCAGTCCTTCGAGGCGCGGCGGCAGCGGGAAACTCGCCGCCGGGATCGACGGGACGTGGACGGGCTCCATGGCCGCGCATGATAGCGGTTCACGACGAGGACGTGAACCGGTTTAGTGTCTGCCGCGACAGCCGCCGGGGAGCATGCCGCGCCGTGACATCCCTGGACGCGGGGTCCCGGGGGCGCGGAGTCCCGGGGCGCGGCTACCATGGCCGTCATGGGATTGCGTGTCGCCTTCCTGGCCGCGGAGTGCGAGCCGTGGGCCAAGACCGGTGGTCTGGCCGACGTCGTCGACGCGCTGGCGCGAGCCCTCGGGCGACTCGACCACGATATCGAAGGACCCGTCGACGTCTTCCTGCCAAGGTATCGCGGGGTGCCGGACCCGGATCCCGGGGCACTGCTGGGGGAGGCCGTCCTCCGGGTGCCGGACCCACGCGCGACGACCGGCGCGAGCGACGTCACGGTCATCGATGTCGCCGCGGACGGCTACCGGCTCCGAATGGTCGACCACCCGGCGGCCTACGACCGGGCAGGGTTCTACGGCGACGCGGCCGGCGACTACGCGGACAACGCCTGGCGGTTCGGGCTCTACTGCCGGGCGGCCCTGGAGGCGCTGCGCGCCGACGGGCGGCCACTGGACGTGCTCCATCTCCACGACTGGCAGGCGGGTCCGACGGCGGTGTTCCGGGCGCTGCGCTATCCCGAGGACCCGATCATCGGCGGGGCGGCGGTGGTCACGACGCTGCACAACCTCGCGTACCACGGCTGGATGGCCAATGCGGCGCTGGGGCAGCTCGGGCTGCGTGTCGGCGACGGTGCCCTCGGGCAGAACCCGGATGGGATCGACCTGCTCGCGGCGGCCATCGAGGGCGCCGAGATCGTCAATACCGTCTCGCCCGGGTATGCGGTGGAGGCGCTCACGCCGGGCTTCGGGATGGGCCTGGACGGACTGCTCCGATCCCGGGGCGACCGGTTCATCGGCATCCTCAACGGGCTCGATACGGCGGTCTGGGATCCCGCGACGGACGCCGACCTTGCCGCGCCGTACTCCCGGGCGGACCGGTCCGGGCAGGCCGCCTGCCGTGCCGACCTGCTCGCCCGCACCGGCCTCGATCCGGAGGACCACGGACCGGTCATCGGGATGATCGGCCGACTCGATCCACAGAAGGGCTTCGATCTGCTGGCCGAGGCGGCGCCGGCGTTGCTCGAGCGCGGTGCGCGGTTGATCGTGCAGGGATCCGGCCACCCGTCGCTGGCGGACCCGTTCCGGGCGCTGGCGGCGGCCTCGCCGGGCCGGGTCGCGTTCATCGAGGCGTTCGACCGCGCGATGGCTCGCCGCATCTATGCGGGCGCCGACTTCTTCGCGATGCCGTCGCGGTTCGAGCCGTGCGGCCAGGGCCAGATGATCGCCCTCCGGTATGGCACGCCTCCGATCGTCCACCGGACCGGCGGGCTCGCGGACACGGTCGTCGACGCGACCGCGTTGCCGCAGGCCGGCACCGGGTTCGTGTTCGACCAGCCGACGGCGGCCGCGCTGCTGCTCGCGTGCGATCGGGCCTTCGCGTTGCGGGGCCGCGGGGGGCGCCGATGGGAGGGCCTGCTCGACCGCGGGATGGCGGTCGACTTCGACTGGGCGACGGGGTCCGCTCCGAAGTACGTCGACGCCTATCGGCGAGCCGTGGAGATCCGGCGCGGAAGGTAGTGGTTGGCGGCGACCTCGACCCGGGGCGTCAGCCCTCGACCCGGGGCGGCGACCTCGTTCCGGGGCGTCAGCTTCGACCCGGGGCGGCGACCTCGTTCCGGGGAGTCAGCCCTGACCCGGGGCGTCGCTTCGACCCGGGGCGTCCACCCTGACCCGGGGGCGTCAGCCCTGACGGCGCGTCAGGGTGACGCGTTCCAGTGACGGATCCCTCGTGGTCGGGTGCCCAGGCTGCACCGGCTGTCGTCCTGGCGGCCGAACCCTGCGTGTCTGTGCCGGAACCGCGTCGCTCCGACGCAGCGGCCTCCGACCGCCGCATGCCCGTAATCCGAACTGCGTCGCTCCGACGCGCCGCCGCGCGCTCCGACGCGCCGCCGCCGCGCGCTCCGACGCGCCGTCGCGCGTGCCGTGCCACCACGCGTGCCGCGTCGCGCCGCCCCGCCGCCGCGTCGCGCCGCCGCCGCCCCGCCGCCCGCCCCGCCACCGGCTGGCTCAGTCCCCCAGGGCGTGTAGCAGCGCTGCCGTCGTCTCACGCGGGTGGAGCCGCTGCGGCGAGTGCGCGCCGCCCGGGATCGTGAAGATGTGGTCCGTGCCGATGCGTGCCGCGAACTCCGGCAGCACCTCTTCCGGCAGGAGGCCGCCCGCGGCCGGGTCACCGCGCACGACCCACACGGACACCCCGGCGGCCGACGGATCGGCCACGTCGCCGAGGCCGCCATCCCAGTCGCCGTTGTCGAGGAGGACGGATCGCGCCGCCGCCTCGTCCAGCTGGGTCAACGCCTGTGCCTTGGCCGATACGTCCCCCTCCGGCCAATCCGGGTTCGCTCGCCGCACCGCCGCCACGGCCTCGGACAGGTCGTCGTAGGTGCGGGCATCGGGGTCGGCCGCCATCGCCGCGATCGTCGCGTGCGTGACCGCGGGCGGGTCCAGCAGCACGATCGTCGACGGGCGCAGGCCGGCCGCTGGCAGCGCAGCCGCCGTCATGGCGCCCCAGCTGTGACCGACGACCTGCAGGTCCGCGCGTGCAAGCCCGGCCCCGCGGGCAAAGGCCGCCACGTCCGCCGCGTTGTCGCGGAACCGGAAATGGCCTGCCCAGTGGCCGGTTCGCCCATGACCCGGCAGGTCCATCGCCACGACGCGCCGGCCGGTCGCCGCGAGCGCAGGCCCGAGGCGCCACCAGCCGGCGGAAGATGCCGTCACGCCATGGATCAGCAGCAGCGGCCGGCCGTCCGGGGCGCCCCAGACACGCGCCCAGAACGGGATCCCGGCCGCCCGTACCTCCAGCGGCGCGAACGTGGCCGGGATCGCACCGTCCACCCCGGCCGTCTCCAGGGCTACGGCAACGGCCGCTGGCAGGGACTCGTCGATCATCGGCCCGACCGTAGCAGGTTCCCGGGGCGTGCCGTGCGGGCGGGTAGAATCAGCGCAGTTCAGGAATCGACCCGACGGAGGACCAGACCGCCATGGCCAACCAGTTCGTCGTGCAACTGAAGAACGAGCCCGGTGCGATGGCGAGCCTCGCCGAGGCGCTCGCGGCCGCGGGTATCGATCTCCGTGCCATCGGTGGCGGCAGTATCGGCGACTCGGGCCACGTGATCATGACGACGGCAGACGACGACGCGACCAAGTCCATCCTCGACGCCAACGGCTACACCTACATCGAGGGTGAGTCGCTGGTGACCGAGGTGGACGACAAGCCGGGCGGGATGGCGCGCCTGTCGCGGGCGCTCGCCGACGCCGGCGTGAACATCCAGGGGCACCTGTTCCTTGGTCGCTGGGGCGACCGCGCGATGTTCGCCTTCGTGGTCGACAAGCCGGACGTCGCCCGTCCGATCCTGGAGCGAAAGGGCTGAACTGGCGGCCGACGCCGGCGCGGCCGACGCCGGTGCGGCCGACGGTCGCAGCGCGTCGCTATCGAGTGCGTTCGTCCATCATCGAGAGCAGGACCGTCGTGGTCCGCCAGTTGCGAATCGTCATCTGCTGGTAGATCGGCAGGCCGACCACCTTGGCGAGGTGACTCTGGGCCGCTCGCGCGATCAGGCGCTCGAAGTACACGACCCCGTCTCCCGCCGTCGCGGTATCGACGCCTTCGCGGGGCACGACCTCGTCCAGGACGCGCGTCGCAGTCAGCGAGTCCCTCAGGAACACGACGTCGCTCCGGTACCGATCGGGATCCGTGCCGAAGCCCGGCGGCGCTCCCGCCACGATGGCTCGCAGTTCCTCGCGCGATCGAAGGACGATCGTGGCGGCGTAGTCGAACCGCTCGGCGAGTGCCGATTCGATCCGCTCCACCCAGGCGTCCCGGCCGCGATCGCCCCCGTCGAACAGCACGTTGCCGCTCTGGATGTAGGTGACGACGTCGGCCGCGCCGAGGTCGGTAAGGCAGGCCCGCAGGTCCGCCATCCGGATGACGTTCCGGCCGCCGACGTTGATCCCGCGCAGCAGGGCGAGATAGGCCGTGGACATGCCCACAGCGTAGCGCCGGGCCCAGCGGCACGACCGCGACCGGAGCCCGGTCCGGTGGTGCGCCGACCGGTACCACCACCTCAGGTGCGTGGTACTCGCCACCCCTGTGCCCGGAGCGCCCGTCCTGCTAGGTTGACGCTCGACCATGCTGCGCCGTCGCCGTTCCCCGCTGGTGCTGCTCATCGCTGCCTGGCTGTTCGCCGCCGCTGCGCCGGTGAGTGCCGCCCTCCCGCCAGGGGGGACGTTCATGGACGACAACGGCTCGATCTTCGAGGGTCCGATCGAGGCGATCGCCGCCGCAGGCATCACGACCGGCTGCGCCGAGGATCTGTTCTGCCCGAGGGACACCGTCACGCGTGGCCAGATGGCCGCCTTCCTGGTCCGCGCGCTGGGCCTGACCGCGACCGGCAGCGCGCCCTTCAGCGATGTCCCCTCCGACCATACGTTCCGGCGGGACATCGACAGACTGGCCACGGCCGGCATCACGTCGGGCTGCGGCAACGGTCGCTTCTGCCCCGACGATGCCGTCACGCGTGGCCAGATGGCCGCCTTCCTGGTCCGCGCGCTGGGCCTGACCGCGACCGGCAGCGCGCCCTTCAGCGACGTCCCCTCCGGCCACACGTTCCGGCAGGACATCGACAGACTGGCCACGGCCGGCATCACGTCGGGCTGCGGCAACGGTCGCTTCTGCCCCGACGATGCCGTCACGCGTGGCCAGATGGCCGCCTTCCTGCAGCGAGCCCTCGAGCTGACCCCGATCACCCCGCCACCCGCGACGACCGGCAACCCGACCGGCAACGCACCGATCCCGCCCGAGGCGAGGGCGGTCGATACGTCCAGCCCGGACCACGTGGTCGGCACCGGGACGCCGGGCAGCTGTACGTCGGCGGCCGTCGTGGCTGCCGTGGCCCTGGGTGGGACCATCACGTTCGATTGCGGCCCGGATCCCGTGACGATCGTGATGGCTGCCACCGCGAAGGTCTACAACGACCGACCGAACGTCGTGCTCGACGGTGGCGGGCTGGTGACGCTGGACGGTCAGGGCGCGCGGCGGATCCTGTACATGAATACCTGCGACCCGGCCCTCGTCTGGACCACGTCCCACTGCCAGAACCAGGACCACCCGACGCTCACGGTGCAGCACGTCACGTTCCGGAACGGACGCTCGACCGGCAACGAGACGATGGACGGCGGCGGCGCGATCTTCGTCCGCGGCGGCCGGTTCAAGGTCGTCGACTCGCGGTTCACCGGCAACCGCTGCGCCTCCACCGGCCCGGACGTCGGCGGCGCCGCCATCCAGGTGTTCTCCCAGTACCAGGGGAGACCCGTCTACCTCGTCAACAGCACGTTCGGTGGCCCGGACGCCCTCCGCAACGAGTGCTCCAACGGCGGCGCGATCTCCAGCATCGGCGTGTCGTGGACGATCCTCAACTCCCTTTTCCAGGACAACCGCGCCATCGGCAGTGGGGCGAACCCGCCCAAGAACGGCACGCCCGGCGGTGGCAACGGCGGCGCCATCTACAACGACGGCAACGAGATGACCCTCCGGCTGGAGGGCACGCGGATCGAGGGAAACACCTCCAACGGTGAGGGCGGGAGCGCCATCTTCTTCGTGAGCAACGACCGCACCGGCTACGTGGCGATCGTGGAGTCGGTCATCCGTGACAACACCGGGGACGGGTTCTCCACCCATCCGAGCATCTTCTTCCTGGGCAAGCGGATCACCTTCGTGAACTCCACGGTCCAGTAGACGGCAACCAGCCGACGTTCGGCCCGCCGTGGCCCGCCGCGGCTCGCCGCGGCACGCCGCGTGCCTGTGACGCGATTCCGGCACAGCTGAGCGTGGTGCGGGGCCAGATCGAACAAGTCCTGCTCTCTGGGTATCGATCCACGAGGGATCTGTCGCCAGATCGCGTCACAGCGACGCACCCGGCCGCGCCTCCCGCACCCGGCCGCGCCTCCCGCACCCGGCCGCGCCTCCCGCACCCGGCCGCGCCTTCGATGGAGCCGACGTTCGGCCCGCCGTGGTCGGGCCCGTCGGCACTGGCGTCCGTGGCCGCGACCGCGCATGGTCCCTCACAGGCCACGAGGAGTCGCATCATGAAGACAGAGATCGTGTACTGCTCGCACAAGGGCAACACGCGTCAGGTCGCCGAAGCCATCGGAGAGGTCCTGCGCGCGAACGGCGCGGTCGAGGTCGTCGCCGTCGAAACGGCCGCGACGACGCTGGCCCCGGACGTAGACCTGCTCGTCGTCGGCGGGCCCACCGAGGGCCACGGGATGACCCCGGAGATCAGTCGGTTCCTGGACAAGCTCGACCGGGCGTCGATCCAGGGGCGGGCCGTCGCAGCGTTCGATACGCGGCTCGACTGGCCGAAGGTCCTGTCAGGCTCGGCGGCCGACGGGATCGCCAAGCGGCTGACCGCCAAGGGCGCCCACGTGGTCGGACCGCAGGGCAGCTTCCTCGTGACGCGGGATCCGGTACTGGAGCCCGGGGAACTGGAGCGAGCCACGACCTGGGCCGCGGACGTGGCCCGGGCGGTCGTGTCGGCACCCTGACGTCGGATCGGGATCACCGCGGGTCTGCTGCTAGACTTCCAGCCCGGGCGGGAGTAGCTCAGTTGGTAGAGCGGCAGCCTTCCAAGCTGCATGTCGCGAGTTCGAGCCTCGTCTCCCGCTCCACAGACCAGCGCGGAAGTCGCCGTTCGCGTATGCTTCCGCCTCCTCGTACTCGATGGGCGCTCCGGTCAGCGCCCCGGCCGGCAGCTGCCGGCCCCGAACTGCGAACCAGACCAGCGCCCTGACCGGGCCCCGCGGACGATGTCCGGCGGGTGGGCCCCTCAGGAGCCGACTTCCCCATGTCATTCGATCATCTCGGGCTGGCGCCCGAATTCCTCCGCGCCGTCGCGGACCAGGGCTACACCGAGCCCACCCCCGTCCAGGCGGAGGCCATCCCGCTCGTCCTCCAGGGCCGCGACCTGATGGCCGGGGCCCAGACGGGCACGGGCAAGACCGCAGCCTTCGTGCTGCCGATGCTCCAGCGCCTGGGCCCGCCGAACACCGATCCGCGGTCCGGGCGGCGGCCGATCCGAGCCCTCGTCCTCGCCCCGACTCGTGAACTCGCCCTCCAGGTGGAGGAGAGCGTCCGCGTCTACGGCCGTCACTGGGGCGTCCGGTCCGCAGCCATCTACGGCGGCGTGGGCTTCAGTCCGCAGGCCACCGCGCTGCGCCGTGGCGTCGACGTGGTCGTGGCGACCCCGGGTCGCCTGCTCGATCACCTCGGCCAGCGGACGATCGACCTGTCCACGGTCGAGATCCTCGTCCTTGACGAGGCCGACCGGATGCTGGACATGGGTTTCATCCGCGACATCCGCAAGGTGCTCGCGGTCCTGCCGGCGCGCCGGCAGAACCTGCTGTTCAGTGCCACGTTCTCCGAGGAGATCCGCTCCCTGGCCAGCGCCTTCCTCCACGACCCGGCTACCGTCCAGGTCACGCCCCGCAATTCGGCCGCTCCGCTGGTGACGCAGGTCGCCCACCCGGTCGACCGCGAGCGTAAGCGCGAGCTCCTGGCTCATCTGATCCGCACGGGCGTGATCGACCAGGCGCTCGTGTTCACGCGGACCAAGCACGGCGCGAACCGCTTGGCGCAGCAGCTGGAGCGTGAGGGCATCGCTGCCATGGCGATCCACGGCAACAAGAGCCAGGGCCAGCGCGTCCGTGCACTGGCCGACTTCAAGTCGGGCCGGACGCCGATCCTCGTCGCGACGGAGATCGCCGCGCGCGGGCTCGACATCGACGGACTGCCGCACGTCGTGAACTACGAACTGCCGATGGTCCCGGAGGACTACGTCCACCGGATCGGGCGGACAGGGCGCGCCGGTTCGCCGGGCCACGCCGTCTCGCTCGTCTGCGTGGACGAGCTCAAGCTGCTGCGCGAGATCGAACGGGTCCTCGGCCGGCAAGTCCCGCAGGAGGCCATCGCCGGGTTCGAGCCGGATCGGAACATCCGTCCCGAGCCCATCCTGCGCGGTGGTCTGGGTCGCTCGCGGCCGGAGCCGCGCACCGAGCACGTCACCCGGGGAACCGGGGGTCCTCGCCGGGACGGAACGCGCCGGGACGCTCCCTACGCTGCGCACGGCCCCCGCCGCGACGGGCCTGGGCTGGGCGAGGCCGGTGCGCGACGGCCGGGATCGGGACCCTACGCGGGCCCGGCACGCAGCGGCGCCCCGGCACGCACGGGCGCCCCGGTACGCAGCGGCGCCCCGGCATACACCGGACAGGGGCTCGGCAATCGACCGGCGTCGGCCGGCACCGGCAGCGGACGGCCGCCCGGACCGGGCAATGGCCGTCGTCCCGGCCGCGGCGGCGGATCCGCGCGGCCCTACCCCCAGGATCGCGGCCGACCCGGTGCCTCACCGTCGATCGGCCACCGGCCCACCGACTCGCGATCCGCGCCCGGACCAAGGGTCCTGCCGGGGGAACGGATCGCCCACTCGGAGCGCCGGCCCGCCTGATCGATCGCGGCGCCGAGCCGCCGGTCGCGCGGCGCCCAGCCGGCGGCCCTCCTCGACGGTCTGGGCTATGGTCGCGCCCGTGACCGAGCCAAGTGACCGACCCGCAGCCGCTCAGGGTTCCACCGGCGAGCCCTCGTTGCTCGGCGGGCGGTACCGGCTCGGGCCGGTCATCGGGCGCGGCGGGATGGCGACCATCCATCGCGCCACCGACCTCCGTCAGGAGCGGGAGGTCGCGGTCAAGCTGCTTCGTCCGGAGGTCGGTCGCGACCCGGACCTCGCGCACAGATTCCGACGCGAAGCCCTCGCCGCGACCGTGCTTCGGCACCCGAACATCGTCGCCTGCGTCGACGCCGGGACGGAGGGCGACCAGCCCTACCTCGTGATGGAACTCATCGACGGTGAGGACCTGGCCGCCCGACTGCGGCGAGGCGGCCGGCTCGAGCCGACGCAGGCGGCAAGGATCGCCCTGGACGTGGCGCGAGCCCTGGGTGTCGCGCACATCCGCGGGATCGTCCATCGCGACGTCAAGCCGGGCAACATCCTGCTCGCCAGCGACGGGCGGGCGATGGTCACCGACTTCGGGATCGCCAGGCTTGCCGCCGATGCCGAGGCCGCCTCGCCCGGGACGACGCTCGGGAGCGTCCACTACTTCAGCCCGGAGCAGGCCCGCGGCCTGACGACCTCGTCGGCCTCCGACGTCTACGGTCTGGGCCTCGTCCTGTACGAGTGCCTGACCGGGCAGCGAGCATGGGCGGGCCGGACGAACGACGACATCGCCCTTGCGCGGGTGGGCGCGGAGGCCCCCTCGCCCCGCGCTCTCGTGCCGGAGGTCCCGGCCGGCCTCGACGCCATCGTCCGGCGAGCCCTCGCTCCCGAGCCGGGCGACCGGTTCCCGAACGGAGCCGCGCTCGCGACCGCCCTCGAGGGGATCGTGGCCGCCGCCGACCGGTCGACGTCACTCGCGGCCACGTCCGGCCCGGCGGCACCGACACGGCCCTCGCCGGCGACGCCATCCAGGCCGCCTCCATCCGCCCGGCCCGGACGAGTCGGACAGGCCCGCCGGTCCGCCGCTCCCACGCTCGGAGTGCTCGGTCTCGTCGTGGCCGGGGTGACGATCGGGGCGATCCTCGTGTCGGCCATGCCGGGTGACGGAGCGACCGGCTTGCGGAGCCCGGACAGGCCCACGCCACCGCCCGGGACGGGCTCCGCGCTGTCGGCTCGCCCGGCGGCCGGCTCCGCGGCCGCGGCATCTCCGCGGCCCGCGTCGACCGGGCAAACGACTCCCTCGGCGCCTCCGCCGGCGAGCCCCACGGAGCCGCCCCCGACCGTGCCGCCGGGCGAGGTCGCCGACCTGTGCCAGATCTACTTCGGGCTGGCGTGCGGCCTTGGTCCCGGGCGATATGCCCCGTCGGGCTTCGAGCCCGCGTTCGATATCGAACTCGGCCGCGGCTGGTCGAATGCCCACCACGCTGGGGACCTCGTCACGTTCGCTCGCAAGGAGGGCCTGCTGACGTTCGCCTCCCGCGTCACCGAGGTCTATCCCGGGGGCGAGACCAGCGGGCGGCTCGATCGCGCCAAGGACCTGATCGAGGCCTTCATCGTGACCGAGGGCATCAGCTCGACCCGGCCGGCCGCGGTCCGGATCGACGGTCGGAAGGGCCTCTCGATCGACGTGGCCACCATCGACTCCGGGCGGGTCCCCATCTTCAGCACGGCATCCGGCACGTACCGCCTGGAGCCGGATCGGACGACGCGACTGGTCGCCATGGACGCGCACGGCGGGACGGTCCTGCTGGTCATCGAGCCGGCCGACGCGCTGGACCTGGAGGCCATCCTCGAGACCGCCGACGTGGCCGCCGGCACCATCAGCTGGCGGTGATGACGCGCCCGATGGTCGTCGTCCGGTAGGCTTCGGGTCTCATGTCCCTGCTGTCCACCGATGCCCTGACCAAGCACTACCCCGGTGGCGTCGTCGCCCTGGACGCACTGAGCGTGGACCTGCAGCCCGGGATCATCGGCCTCGTCGGGGCCAACGGGGCCGGAAAGAGCACGCTCCTGCGGATCCTGCTCGGCCTCCTGGACCCGACCTCGGGCGGCGCGACCGTCCTCGGCTACGACGTTCGCGTGGACGGCACGACGCTGCGCCGTTTCGTCGGGTACATGCCAGAGTCCGACTGCCTGCCGCCGGACGTGACCGCCACGGACTTCGTCGGCCAGATGGCCAGGTTGTCCGGGTTGCCCGCCTCGGCGGCCCGCGAGCGGACTGCCGAGGTGCTCCGGCACGTCGGCCTGTACGAGGAACGGTATCGCCAGATCGGTGGCTATTCGACCGGGATGAAGCAGCGGGTCAAGCTGGCCCAGGCCCTCGTCCACGATCCGCGACTGCTCCTGCTGGATGAGCCGACCAACGGCCTGGATCCGGCCGGGCGCGACGAGATGCTCGCGCTGGTCCGTCGCACCGGGACGGAGTTCGGCATCGCCGTCATCGTGGCCAGCCATCTGCTCGGCGAGATCGAGCGGGTCTGCGACCACCTCGTCGCCATCGACGCCGGCCATCTGATCCGGGCGGCGCCACTCGGAGAATTCACCGAACACACCGGTGCCCTTGCCGTCGAGGTGGAGGAGGGGAGTGATCGCCTGGCGGCGGCACTCGTCGCTGCCGGACTGACCGCCCTCGTCGACGGACGGACCGTCCTGGTCGATCTCGACGACGACCGTCCGTGGGACGTCGTCCGCGACACCGTGGCGGACCTCGACCTCCCGCTGGTCCGGATCCAGCAGCGCCGCCGTGGGCTGGAGGAGCTGTTCCGGTGAGCGGCACCGGCAACATCTACGACCTGGGCTACCAGGGGTACGACGGGCCGCGCCTCGGGCGCGTCGTCGTGACCGCCAGCCTGCTGCGCGCGACGCTGCGGGCGGCCTATGGGATCGGCCGCGGTGGTCGCGCCAAGGTCGTCCCGTTCGGACTCGGTGCGATGGCCCTGCTGCCGGCCGTGCTCGCGGTGGGGATCCAGGCCCTGGCGAACCAGGCCGGAGCCGGGGACGCCCTGGGCGAGGCTTCGCCGATCCGGCACGACACGTACCAGGGCCTGACCTCCACCCTGATCATGCTGTTCTGTGCGGCCCAGGCGCCGGAGTTGTTCGGCAAGGATCAGCGCTACGGGGTGCTGCCGCTCTACTTCTCCCGGGTGCTCACCCGTTCGGATTACGCGACCGCCCGGTCCGGCGGGTTGTTCCTGGCGGTCTTCCTCGTCTCCGTGCTTCCGCAGGTCGTCCTGACGCTAGGTGCCGTCCTGGCGGCCAGCGACCCGCTCACCGGCCTCGCCGACGAGGCCGTGGAGATCCCCCGCTACCTCGCGATCTCCGGCCTGGCGGCCGGCCTGCTGACGGTGGTCGCCGCCGTCGTGGCGGCGTGGACGCCGCGCCGTGCCTATGCCACCGCCGGGATCATCGCCGTGTTCATCATCCCGCCGATCGTCGTCTCCATCGTGTCCGAGCTGGCCGCCGGGGATGTCGCGCGGATCCTCCTGTTCTCCAGCGTCGGCGACCTGCTCGAGGGGCTGAACGCCGCCATCTACGGCACGGTCGCGGCATCGCCGACGGTCCTGGCCGCCGACTTCGCGGGCTGGGTGTACCTCGTGGCGACGCTCGTCGGGATCGTCGGCGGCGGGGCGCTCGTGCTGCGCCGATACCAGGGAGTCAGCGGATGACCCCGGACCCGGCCTTCGCGGCGGCCTCGCCGGCCGTAGACCCGCCGGTCCCTCCGGCCCCCGCGGCCCGCATCGCCGCGATCGAGCTCGAGCACGTCTCGCGCTGGTACGGGAGCGTCGTTGCGGTCAACGACATCTCCTTCGCACTCGGAGCCGGGGTGACCGGCCTGCTGGGCCCCAACGGAGCCGGCAAGTCCACGCTGCTCCACATGCTGGCCGGCCTGCTCGCTCCGTCGGCGGGCACCGTCCGCGTCGCCGGGGGCCCGGCGTTCGGGGAACCGGGGATCTACCGCGAGGTCGGCCTCGTGCCGGAGCGCGAGGCGGTTCCCGGCTACCTGACCGGGTACCAGTTCGCCCGGCTCAACGCCGAGCTCCAGGGTGTCGCCGACCCGGGCGCAGCCGCGGATCGGGCGATCGCCACGGTCGACCTGGTCGACGCCGCCCATCGCCCGATCCGGACCTACTCCAAGGGGATGCGCCAGCGGGCCAAGCTGGCCGGTGCGCTCGTCCACGAGCCGCGCATCCTCCTGCTCGACGAGCCGTTCAACGGCCTGGATCCCCGCCAGCGGCTGCACATGATGCAGCTCCTCCGCGAGATGGCCGGAGCGGGCCGGACCATCCTGTTCTCGTCACACATCCTGGAGGAGGTCGAGCGCCTCGCGGATGCCGTCCTGGTGGTCTACGCCGGGCGTTTGGCGGCGTCAGGCGACTTCCGCTCGATCCGCCGGCTGATGGTGGACCGCCCGCACCGGTTCACGATCCGGTCGACGGACGACCGGGCGCTGGCCGCCTCGTTGCTGGCGGATCCGGCGATCTTCGGCGCCGAGCTTTCCGACGGCGTCCTGTCCGTCCGCACCGCCGACTACGACGCGTTCACGAGGCTCGTGGCACCGACCGCGCGCAGCTTGGGGATCCGGCTCCTGGAGGTCGCTCCGACCGACGACTCGCTCGAGAGCGTGTTCAGCTACCTGGTGCGCCGATGACCGTCATGGGCGCCCTCATCGGCGTGACCCTGCGGGGGCTGCTCGGCCGTCGACGCGCCCTGTTGATGCTCCTCCTCGCGGCCCTGCCGGTGATCGTCGGCGTGCTCATCCGGCTGGCTGGGGGCAGTCGGGACGCCCCGGAGATCCTGGATACGCTGGTGATCCGGACCGTTCTGCCGCTCGTGGCCCTCATCGTCGGCACAGCGGCGATCGGTTCCGAGATCGAGGACGGGACGGCCGTCTTCCTCCTCGTCAAGCCTGTCGCCCGCTGGCGGATCGCGCTGGCCAAGCTGGCGGTGGCCGCCGGACTGACGGTCTGCCTGGTCGTACCGCCGATCGTCGTAACAGGGGTCCTCGTTTCCGGCGTGGACGGGGAAACGCTCGGGATCTCGTTCGGGTTCGCGCTGGCCGCCGTCATCGGCGGGACCGCCTACGCGATGGCGTTCACCGCGCTGGGCATCCTGACGTCGCGGGCACTGATCGTGGGTCTTGCATACACCCTCCTGTGGGAGGGGGTCCTGGCCGGCCTCCTGGAGGGGACCCGGTTCCTCTCCGTCCGCCAGGCGACCCTCGGTCTCGCCGCCACCTGGACGGGCCAGGACACCGGGGAGGCCGCCCTGGATCCTGCCGCGTCCACCATCGTGCTGGTCGTCGTCATCGCCGGCGCGTTCGCCATCACGTCGCTGCTGCTGGCCCGCTTCCAGATCCGCTCCTCGGACTGAAACGCCGACGGACCGGGGCCGCGACGACCCGAGGGCTTGACGGTCCGGCGGCCACTCCCTAGGATGCCGATGACAAGGTGCCTTGCATCGGCAGGTCATGGAGGCCTGAGCGAGTCGGCACCGATCCACTGAGGGCCGTCCGACGCCATGACCGCTGCGTTCTTCCTCATGCTCCGCGAGGGTCTCGAAGCTGCGCTCATCGTCGGCATCATCGCCGCGTACCTCGTCAAGTCCGGCCGTGCCGATGCCCTCCGGGCGATCGCGCTCGGCGTGGCGGCGGCCCTCGCGCTGTCGGTCGGGGTGGGGGCCGCCGTGGCGCTCACGGTGGGTAGCCTGCCCCTGATCGTCCGCGCCACGATCGAGGGCGTGGCGGCCTTCGCCGCCGTCGTCGTCCTGACCTGGATGCTGTTCTGGATGCGCCGCCAGGGGCGCGCGATGAAGGGTGAGCTGGAGCGCGGCGTCGACGCGGCGCTGGCCGTCGGCTCGACCACGGCGCTCGCCGGCCTGGCCTTCCTGGCCGTCGCCCGCGAGGGCCTGGAGACCGTCCTGTTCCTGTTCGCCATCGGGTCATCCAGCGGCGACGTGGCGCCGCTGTTCGTCGCCTCACTCGCGGGGCTCGCCGTCGCGGTCGCGGTCGGCTGGGGCATCTTCGCGCTGGGCCTCCGCATCGATCTGCGTCGAATTCTTCACGCTGACCGGCGTGGTCCTGATCTTCGTGTCCGCCGGCCTCGTGGCATATGGCATCGCCGAGTTCACCGAGACAGGCTGGCTACCCACGACGCCGATCGTCTTCGACCTGGGCGGTGTCCTGCCGGTGACGGGCCTGCTCGGATCACTCCTCGCCGGCCTGTTCGGCTACACCGCCTCGCCGACCTTTCTCCAGCTGGCTGGCTACCTCGCCTACCTCCTGCCGATCCTGCTCCTGTTCGTCGGTGTCCCTCGGCGCCCGCGCGCCGCGGCGATCGCGGCCGCCATCGTGGCCGTGGCCGCCGTCGTCGGGGCCTGCGGCGGCAGTGCCGGTAGCAGTCCGTCCGCGGCCGCGTCCGCCCCTCCGGGGACGACGACGATCGAGATCGGTGCGAGCGAATACCGCTTCGACCCGTCGTCCGTGACCGTACCGGCCGGGACGGTCGCGTTCCACGTCACGAACACCGGTCACGAGGAGCACGAGTTCGAGATCTTCTCGGGCGACCAGGTCGTGGACGAGGTAGAGGGCCTGGTGCCGGGTCTGGATCGCACGCTGACCGTCGACCTGGCGGCGGGCGAGTACACCTATGTCTGCAAGCTGGCGGGCCACGAGGCGGCGGGCATGCACGGGACGCTGTCCGTCACCGGCGGCTGAGTGAGCGCCTCCGGCTGGACCGCTATCGCCCGCTGAGCGGCGCGGTCTCGCGCAGGACCCGAGCGACGACCAGCGCAGACCCCGCCGTCAGCAGCGCGACGAGCCAGATCGCCGCCGGCATCCCGGCCGCATCCGCGACGACGCCGGCGACGATCGCGCCGATCGCGAAGCCGAGGTCCCGCCACAGCCGATACACGCCGATCGCCGACGCGCGCCAGCCCGGGGCGGCGACATCGGCGACGACGGCGATCAGCGTGGGGTAGACCAGCGCCGTCCCCATCCCGAGGCCGACGGCCCCCACCACCCACGCGCCGAACCCGTCTCCGACCGCGATCGCGCCGATGGCCGCGGCCTGGAGGCCCATCCCGGCGACGATCAGCGGCTTGCGCCCGACGCGATCGGACCACGCCCCCGTCCCGATCTGGAGCACGCCCCAGACGGCCGGGTACAGGGCAGCCAGGACGGCGATCTCCGCGAGACCCGCTCCGCGGCTCGCGTAGTACAGCGGCAGCAGTCCCCACGCCATCCCGTCGTTGAGGTTGTTGACGAGGCCGGCCTGCGACACCGCGAACAACCGCGGATCGCCCACGGTCGTGCGCCGGACGATGGACCACCAGCCCGGCGACGCGTCCCAGGGAGGGCCGCCGGCGGACCCAGCCGTCGCCGTCTCGTGGGCGACGTGCCCGCGCGTTTCGCGAACGAACAGGGTGGATACGCCGAGGCCGAGTCCGGCGATCGAGGCGCCGAGGTAGAAGAGGGTCGGTCGGAGGCCGGCCGACTCGGCGATGAGACCCGCCGCCAACGCGCTCGCGGCAACGGCGACGTAGCCCGCCGATTCGTTGATCCCGAGCGCGAGGCCGCGGCGACCCGGGCCCACGAGATCGATCTTCATGATCACCGTCGACGACCACGCGAACCCCTGGTTCACCCCCAGCAGGATGTTGGCCGCGACGATCCACGACCAGTCGGGTGCGACGAGGATGAGGACCGGGACGGGGAGTGCCACGAGCCAGCCGGCCACAAGGACGGGCTTGCGCCCGAAGCGGTCCGCCAGACCTCCTGCCGCGAGGTTCGCGAGGGCCTTGGTGATCCCGAACGCGACGAGGAACGTCAGGACGGCCGCGGTGGAGGTCAGGCCGAAGCTCTCCCCGGCGAGCAGGGGCAGGACGCTGCGTTCCTGACCGACCATCGCACCGACCAGCGCGTTCACGCCGACCAGCAGCGTGAACTGTCCGGCGTTGGCGCGCAGTCCGACCCTCGGCGTCGGTAGGTCCATCGCCGCTGACTCCCAGGTGGCTGGCGCGCCGGGACGGGCGCCGACGGCAACGATAGCGTTCGGGCGAGGGTCGGGCCGGGACGATCAGAAGGGGAGCAGCGACTCCATGTCGGGGACGATCGCGTCCGCGCCGATCAGGTAGATCGTCCCGAGTGCGAGGCTGAACAACCCCGCGACGAGCCCCACTGCCACGTAGATGCGCTCCCGGGTCTGGCTGGCCACGAAACTGACGGTGCTGACGATCACGATCGCGAGATTCGAGACGAGCAGACCCGCCACGAACGCGAAGAGCATCGGGATGCCGAGACCCGCGCTGGCTGCGCCGCCGACCGCGGCGATGAGGAGCACCTGGGTGCCCGTCTCCGCGCCGATCCCGTGGATCATGCCGACCCCGAAGGCCGTCCGGTTGCCGTACGAGCTCATCTCGAGCGGCTCCACGTGCTCGTGCCCGTGCAACCGGGCCTGCAGCCGGCGCCATGCGAAGCGGGCTCCGTCGAACACGAGCATCCATCGGCTGCGCAGGTGAAAGGCCTCGCCCCCGACCGCGTACCGGTAGACGGAGTACAGGACCCAGATGCCGAGGCCGACCAGGGTCAGGCCGACGACCCGCCCCATGATCGGGTCCAGCCAGGCCGGGAGCAGGGCCCCGAAGGCGAGCGCCACGATCCCCAGTGCGATGACGACGAGCCCATGGCCCAGGGCATACAGCGTGCCGAGCCGGAGCGCCTCCCAGCTGACGGAACCCCGACGCGCACCGTGGGCCGCGGGGGCCAGGGTGGCGGCCCCGGGGCCGGCGTCGTGGGCCTGGAGTTCCAGCGGGCCGCCGTGGCCGTGGTGGTGCCCAGGCAGCGCCAGGTGCTGTTCGGAGTGGGCCGCGACCGCGACGCCGGCCGCCGCGGTCGTGCTCGTGATATCGGTGATGGCGGCGATGTGATCCCAGTCGATGCCGTGGCGGATCCCCAGGACGAGGCCGGTCACGAGCACGCCGATCCCGGCCGGCGTGGCGGTGACCTGGGCGATCATGTCGAGCACGGTTCGGGACATCTCCAGTGGGCGGTCGAGGGGTCGTCGACCCGGAGCTTATCGCAAGACGTCGCATCTGCGTTGTCGCGCACCCGTCGACCTATACTTCGCACGATGTCGCATGTAGGATCGCCGCCGGCAACGGACGTCTCGCCAGCCTGGGCGCGGATCCCGGATCGATTGCACGCCCGGGGCCTGCGCTGGACACCCCAGCGACGGATCCTGGTCGAGGTGTTGTCCCGGACGGACGGGCACGTGACCGGGGCAGAGCTCGTGGAGCGTTGTCGAGAGGTTGACCCGGCGACGATCCCATCGACCGTCTACCGGACCCTGGACGTCCTCGAGGAGCTCGGGGTGCTGAGCCATTCGCACGGCGTCGACGGTCGCGAGGAATTCCACGTCCTGCCCGAGACCGAGCACGGCCACCTGTACTGCCGGGAATGCGGGGGAGAGTGGGACCTGGACCAGCACGATCCGGCCGTCGACACCGCGCTCCGGGCGTTCGAGACACGTCGCGGCTTTGCCGTGGACATCTCGCACCTCACGCTGATCGGTCGCTGCGCCGGATGCCGCGAGAGCGTCACCGGGTCCCGCGATCCCGCGGTCGCCGGCGCCTGATCCGGCTTGGCCATCCTGCCGATCGTCCAGCTGGGCGATCCGATCCTTCGAACGTCTGCGCGCCCGGTGCGACGCTTCGACCGCACCTTGGGTCGGCTGCTCGACGACATGACCGAGACGATGCGCGCCGCGCCTGGAGTCGGGCTGGCGGCGAACCAGGTCGGCCGCCCGGAGCGCACCTGCGTGATCGAGATCCAAGGGCGCCATCTCGAGCTCGTCAACCCGGTCCTGGTCGCGGGATCTGGCGCCCAGACGGACGTCGAACGTGGACCTCCTCGACTCGCCGGGCGACCTGCGCCGAGTCGGCGCCGACGGGGAGCTGGAGGACTCGTGACCCAGGCTGGGCGAGCCGCCGGGCTGAACCGCCCGCGCGGATCGGGCCGAACGGCTCTCCGTCCGGAGGCGGCCCAGGGCCGTCAATGGGACCAGCACGGTCGATGACCCCGCGTCATCGGCTGTTCCGTCGCGGTCCTGCGCTGGAGAGATGATGTCGGTCGTCGCGGTCGAAACGTTCTACGGGCTGCTCGCGCTCGTCGGCATGGGCGCGATCGCGCTGGTGGTGGCGCTGCGGCTCGCGTCGTTCGTGTCTGGATCCGCGCGCCGCCGGTGGGACGGCCTCGCCCGGACCTTCGGCCCGACCGCGTACGCGATGGCCTGGGTCGTTGCGCTGCTGGCGACCGCCGGCAGCCTCTACTTCTCCGAGGTGGCGGGATTCGAGCCGTGCCGGCTGTGCTGGTACCAGCGCGTCGCGATGTATCCGCTGGTGATCGTCATCGCCATCGCCGCCGCGCGCCGTGAGCGTGCCGGGGCCTGGTATGCGGGCGGTCTCGCCCTCGTCGGCGGCCTGGTGTCCTCATACCACGTGCTGCTGGAGTGGTTCCCGTCGCTGGACGGCGGTGCCTGTTCCGCGACCGTGCCGTGCACGCTCATCTGGTTCCGCGTCTTTGGGTTCATCAGCCTGCCGACGCTCGCCCTGATCGCCTTCGGCCTCGTCCTGGTCCTCATGGCCATCCGCCTGGCAGGGACTCGGGACGACGCCGAGCTGGACGCCGACCCGACCGACCCGACCACCATCCCCGACCTCGACCACGACGACCTCCGGAGGAACCCATGACCAGATCCCGAGACTCCCGTCGCGACGCGGCGCGCGCCCGCGAACAGGCCCCGCGGTCGCGCTGGCTGCTGCCCGTGGCGGGAGCCGCGGTCGTCATCGTGGCCGCCGTCGCCGCCATCGCGCTCACGGGCGGAGCCGGCGATCCGGGGTCGTCGTCACCGCGCCCATCGGCGTCATCGGGATCATCGTCGCCGGCCGCGTCCGCGGGTGCGCCCACCGTCACGGGCGCCTCGCTCTCGCTGTTCGAGCAGATCGCCGGCGACCAGGCGATCGGCAACTCCGTCCCTGCCGTCGACGGCACCGATTTCAACGGGCAGCCGGTCACGATCGCGCCGTCGAACGGCAAGCCGAAGGTGCTGCTCTTCCTCGCGCACTGGTGCAGCCATTGCCAGGTCGAGGTGCCGCTCGTCCAGTCGTGGATCGATGCCGGGGACGCGCCCGACGGCGTCGACATCATCTCGGTGGCGACCGGGATCGATCCGTCCCTCCCCAACTACCCGCCGGAGGAGTGGCTGGCACGCGAGGGCTGGACCGTCCCGGTCATCGTCGACCGGACCGGCGCGGTCGCGACCGCCTACGGACTGTCGGCGTTCCCGTTCTGGGTGTTCGTGGCCGCGGACGGAACGGTCACCGGCCGAACGACGGGGGAACTCCCCATCGCCGACCTCCAGACGATCATCGCCTCACTCCCGCGCTAGGTCAGGCGCCCCCGGTCGGGACGCCCACGATGTTGAAGCCGCCATCGACGTAGTGGACCTCGCCGGTCACTGCGGCCGACAGATCCGACGCGAGGTAGACGGCACTCCGACCGACGTCGTCGATGGAGATGTTGGCCCGCAGCGGGGCGATCTCGTCGAACCCGCCGTAGAGCTGCTTGAAACCGGCGATCCCGCTGGCGGCCAGGGTCCGGACCGGACCGGCGCTGATGGCGTTGACCCGGACGCCACCCGGACCCAGGTCGGCGGCGAGGTAGCGGACGGAGGCCTCCAGTGCCGCCTTGGCGACACCCATCACGTTGTAGTTCGCGACGACCTTCTCCGCCCCGTAGTAGGTCAGGGTCATGATCGACGACCCGGGCCTGAGCATCGGACGCGCGGCCCGCGCCAGCGCCACGAGCGAGTAGGCGGACACGTCCATCGCCAGCGCGAACCCGTCCCGCGACGTGTCCACGAACCCGCCGTTCAGGTCCTCGCGCTTGGCGAACGCGAGCGCATGGACCAGCACGTCCAGCCGGTCGTGGGTCTCCGCCCAGCGCGCGAACACCCGCGCGATGTCCTCGTCCGACTGCACGTCGCACGGCTCCACGAACGTCGAACCGATCGACGCCGCGAGCGGGCGGACGCGCTTCTCCAGGAGGCTCTCGATCGACGAGAACCCGACCTCGGCGCCCTCGGCATGGAGCGCCCGGGCGATCCCCCACGCGATCGAATGGTCGTTGGCGACGCCGAAGATCAGCGCGTTCTTGCCGTCGAGCAGGCCCATCCATGCACCTCAGCAACGATCGCCGCGCGGCGCGGCCAGTCGGCAGCCTACCATCGGGCGATGTCGACGACCCACGCGTCCGAACCCGCTGGTCTCCGGGCAGCCCTGCACGGCGTGGAGGCCCTCGTCCTCGACGCCGACGGCGTGATCATCCTCAAGGGCGAGCCGATCCCGGGCTCCGTGGAGGCGCTGGCGGCGCTGGACGCGCACGGGATCCCATACCGGGTCGTGACCAACTTCTCGCTCGCCCATCGGTCCACGCTGGCAGCCCGGTTCTCGTCCCGCGGCACGGACCTCGATCCGGAGCGGCTCATCACGGCCGCCTCGGCGTCGGCCGCCCACACGGCGGCGACCTTCCCGGGTCGGCCGATCTACGTCATCGCGGCGCCTGACGCTCTCCGCGAGTTCGCCGGTCAACAGCTGGTGACCAGCGAGGCCGCCGCCGGGGTGGGGACCGACGAGATCGCGGCCGTCGTCATCGGCGACGGGGGTGACGACCTCTCGTTCCGCAACCAGGACACCGCCTTCCGGCTGATCCGCGGCGGGGCGGCATTCCTGGCGATGCACCGCAACCCGTGGTGGTTCACCCCCCGCGGGCCGACCCTCGATGCGGGGGCCGTGGTGGCCGGGCTCGAGTTCGCGACCGGCATCCGGGCGACGGTCCTCGGCAAGCCGTCGCCTGAGGTCTTCCGGCAGGCCCTTGCCGGCCTGCGTGAGGATCTTGGTCGCCGGGTGGCGGCCCGTGCCGTCGCGATGGTCGGCGACGACCCGGATGCGGACGTCCGCGCAGCCCAGCGCGTCGGCCTCCGTGGCGTCCTCGTCCTGACGGGCAAGACCACGGCCGCGGACCTCGACGCGCCCACGCTGGGTCGCGGCCGCCGCGACCCGGACGCGATCGCGGGCTCGCTGATGGACGTCGTGGCCGCCCTCGGCTGACGGCCTCCGGACTGGCGACGTCACGCGTCCCCCCACTAGACTGACCATAACGCTCCGAACGGGTCATCGCCCGACGCCGACACATGAGGGACCACGACCATGACCTCCGAGGCGAAGCCGCGGATCAAGATCACGTACGCCACCTTGAAGGCCGACAACGAGGACCTGCACAGCGGGTTCGAAGCGGCGGTCACCCGGGTCCGGGCCAGCCTGGGCGGGCACTATCGCAACTACATCAACGGGGAGTGGCGCGACGGCGCCGGCAGCTTCGACGTCCGCTCTCCGATCGACCGCGGGATCCTCCTCGGGACGTTCGCCACCGGCACGACCGCCGACGTGGACGACGCCGTCGCGGCGGCAAGATCGGCCCAGCCGGCCTGGGCGGCGACGCCCTGGACGGAGCGCCTGGCCGTCCTGCGGCGGGCCGCCGAGATCATCAGCGACCGGCTCATGGACGAGTCCGCGATCATGAGCTTCGAGGTCGGCAAGAACCGGATCGAGGCGCTCGGCGAGGTCGAGGAATCGGCGGACCTCATCCGCTACTACGCCCAGACGATGGAGGACAACGGCGGGTACGACCACCCGCTCGGCAACCTGGGCGACGCCACGGTCCACACCCGATCCATCCTCCGCCCGCACGGCGTCTTCGCCGTGGTCAGCCCATTCAACTTCCCGATGGCCCTGTCGGCCGGGCCGACAAGCGCGGCGATGATGGCCGGCAACACGGTCGTCTTCAAGCCGTCGTCGGCCGCCCCATGGTCCGCCGTCAAGCTGATGGAGGCCTATGTCGAGGCAGGCGTCCCGGCCGGCGTCGTGAACATGGTGATGGGCCCCGGCGAGTCGGTCGGGCAGGCGCTCCAGGACCACCCGGGGGTCGACGGGATCGTGTTCACCGGCTCCTACGAGGTCGGGATGCGGCTGTTCCACTCGTTCAGCAAGGCCTGGCCGCGCCCGTGCATCGTGGAGATGGGCGGCAAGAACCCGGCGATCGTCACCCGGCATGCCGACCTGGACGAGGCGGCCGAGGGGATCATGCGCTCCGCCTTCGGGTTCGGCGGCCAGAAGTGCTCGGCCAACTCCCGGGTCTACGTGGAGCGAGCAGTCCACGACGAGCTGGTGGCGAAGCTGGTCGAGAAGACGGAGTCGATCGTCATCGGCGATCCGATCCTGCGGGCCAACTGGCTGGGCCCGATCGTCGACCAGCGCGCCGTCGACCGACACCAGGGGGCCGTCGCCGAGGCTCGCCGCGACGGGACCGTCTTCACCGGCGGCGAGCACCTGACCGACGGCGAGCTGGCCCGCGGGTTCTACGTCGAGCCGACCGTGGTCGGGGGCCTGCCGGCCGATCACCGCCTGCTCAGGGACGAGCTGTTCGCGCCATTCACCGCGGTCCACGCGGTGGATTCCCTGGACGAGGCGTTGACCCTGGCCAACGACTCCGTGTACGGCCTGACCGCCGGCGTGTACAGCGACGATCCGGCGGAGGTCCAGGCGTTCCTGGACCGGGTCCAGGCGGGCGTGCTGTACGTCAACCGTCGCGCCGGCGCGACGACGGGCGCCTGGCCGGGGATCCAGGCGTTCGGTGGCTGGAAGGGGAGCGGTTCCACCGGCAAGGCCGGCCTGTCGATGTACTACGTGGCCCAGTTCATGCGGGAGCAGAGCCACACCGTCGTCGACTGACGCGTCGTCGGCTGACCAGTCGCCGCCGGCCAAGATGGTGTCGAGGGACAACACAACCACGTCGAACGACCGCCCGGCCGCCCCGCATGGAAACGCCGCTCGTGTACCGTTCCTCGTCGGCAGCCGCTCGTCGGCCGCCGCGTCATCATCGGATCCAACCGTTTCATCGGATCCATCCCGAAGCGCTCGAGGACATATGAACCAGGATCAGTCTGTGGCCGTCATCGGTCTCGGCTACGTCGGCCTGCCGCTGGCGATCGCCTTCGCCGAAGCCGGCGTCCAGGTCGAGGCCATCGACGCGATGGCGTCCCGCGTCGCCGAACTCAATGCCCGCACATCGCCGATCGACGACATCTCGGACGAGCGGCTCGGGGCCGCCCTCGATGCCGGGCTGCGCGTCGTCACGCTCGACGACGCCCGCCTGGCCGAAGCGGACGCGATCGTCGTGTGCGTCCCCACCCCGATCACGGCGACCAAGGATCCGGACCTGGGCCCGGTCCTGTCGGCCGCGGAGTACATCGGCCGGCATATCCGGGCCGGCCAGCTGGTCATCCTGCAGTCGACGACCTTCCCGGGAACGACGACCGGGCTCTTCCGCGAGGCGATCGAGCGCAGCGGCCTTCGCGCCGGCGTCGACTTCGACCTGGCCTATGCGCCGGAGCGGGTGAACCCCGGGGACCCCGCGAGTGCGTCCAGGGGCGTTCCACGGCTCGTCGGGGCGACGACGCCGGCGGCCACGAAGCGGGCGGCCGCGCTGCTCGCCCGGATCAACGACCAGGTCGTGGAGATGAGCTCACCCGATGCGGCCGAGCTCGCCAAGCTGCTCGAGAACGTCTTCCGCAACGTCAACATCGCCTTCGCCAACCAGCTCGCGCTGCTGTGCGAGCGGATGGACCTCGATGTCTGGGAGATCATCGACGCGGCGTCGACCAAGCCGTTCGGATTCATGCGCTTCACGCCCGGCCCCGGCGTCGGCGGCCACTGCATCCCGGTGGATCCCTACTACCTCTCGTGGCGGGCCCGCCAGTTCGACTTCGTGGACCGGTTCGTCGAGACCGCCGGAGACATCAACCTGGCGATGCCGCGCCACGTCGTGGATCTCGTCGCCCAGGCCCTCAACGATCGTGGCCGAGCGATGAGCGGCTCCAAGGTCGGCGTCCTGGGGGTCGCCTTCAAGCCGGACGTCCAGGACGCGCGGAATTCACCGGCCGCCGAGATCCTCGCGCGCATCGCCGGGCGCGGGGCGGACGTCCGCTTCCATGATCCCCTGGTCACCGCGTTCCGGGACGCGTCCGGTGAGGTCCGCCAGTCCGTCGGCGAGGACGAGCTGCTCGACTGGGCGGACGCCGTCGTGGTCGTGACGGCCCACCGGGCGATCGACTGGGGCAAGGTCTACCAGCGGGCGCGCCTCGTGGTGGACACGGTCGACAGCTCGCGCGGCCACGCGACGGAACAGCGACAGGTGCTGCGCCTGGGCGCCGGCTGGTCCACTCGGTCCTGACGCGGGCCACCGCCGGCCGGCGACGACACGGTCCCGCAGGCCCGCCTGGGGACACGAGGTCGGCTATACTCCACCGCCAGTATCCAGTCTGCATAGCGGATATGCACTCGCCGGCCGATCGACCGGTATCCAGAGGTGCCCCTTGAGCCACGTCCCGACGGGGATCCCCGGCGATCGTCCCGTCCCCGACATCGTCACGGAACTGCCTGGCCCCCGCGCTCGCGAACACGTCGCCTACGACGAGACCTGGACCTCGCCGAGCCTGCCCCGGGCGTACCCGATCGTGCCCGTCCGCGGTCGCGGCCTGGCGGTGGAGGATATCGACGGCAACCTCTTCCTGGACTTCGCCGCCGGGATCGCCGTCAATTCCACGGGGCATGCCCACCCGGACGTCGTCGCGGCGATCTCCGAGCAGGCCGCCGAGCTGATCCACTTCTCCGCATCCGACTTCTACCTGCCGATCTACCCGAAGGTCTGCCAGCGACTCGCCGAGCTCGCCCCGATCGAGGGCCGCGCGCGGACGTATCTCGGCAATTCCGGCGCGGAGGTGGTGGAGGCGTCCATCAAGCTCGCCCGATACGCCACCCAACGGCCGTACGTGGTCGCGTTCCTCGGCGCCTTCCACGGCCGCACATTCGGAGCCCTTTCGCTGACGGCCTCCAAGGCGAAGTACCACGCCGGGTTCGGTCCACTGCTGCCCGGCGTGTTCCACGCGCCCTACGGCCGGGTCGAGGACCTGCGCTGGTTCGACGAGGTGCTGTTCGACCGGCTCGTGCCCGCCAGCGAGGTCGCCGCGATCATCGTCGAGCCCGTACAGGGCGAGGGCGGCTACATCGTCCCGGAGGAGGGCTTCCTCCAGGGCCTGCGGCGCATCTGCGACGACCACGGGATCCTGCTGATCGCCGATGAGATCCAGTCCGGCGCGGGGCGGACGGGGACGATGTGGGCGGTCGACCATTGGGGCGTCAAGCCGGACATCCTGCTGAGTGCCAAGGGCATCGCGTCCGGCATGCCGCTGGGCGCGATGATCGCTCGCGCCGACCTCCTGGAGCGCTGGGGACCGGGCGCCCACGGGTCCACCTACGGCGGCAACCCCGTGGCGTGTGCTGCGGCCCTGGCCACCATCGACCTCCTGGAGGGCGGGTTGGTCGCCAACGCCGCCGCTCGTGGAGCGCAGGCGAGGGCCGGCCTTCGACCGCTCGCGGAGCGGTTCGACGGGCTGATCCGCGATGTGCGGGGCCTCGGGCTGATGCTCGGCGTCGAGTTCGACACGGCGGTGCACGCCGAGGAGGTCCAGTGGGCCTGCTTCGAGCGCGGCCTGCTGGTCCTGGAATGCGGCCGGTCAAGCGTCCGGATGTCCCCACCGCTCACGGTCTCCGAGGAGGAGATGACGACCGCACTCCGGATCTTCGCTGATGCCGTCGCGCAGGTCGCCGGCCACGGCCCGGAGGTGCTGGCCGAGGTGAGGCGAGCCGGCGCCCTTCACGAAGTGGAGTCGGCGGGCTGACCGCACGATGGCAACGTCCCGAGTCGCGTCGATGCGCGACGCGATCGCCGAACTCGTCCGCGATGGCGATACGGTCGCTATCGAAGGCTTCACGCACCTCATCGGGTTCGCCGCGGGCCACGAGATCATCCGCCAGCGACGGCGCGACCTGACCCTGGCGCGCCTGACCCCGGACGTGATCTATGACCAGATGATCGCCGCGGGTGTCGCCTCCAAGCTCGTCTTCTCGTGGCTCGGCAACCCCGGTGTCGGCGGGCTGGGAGCCATCCGGCGCCGGATCGAGGGCGACATCCCGGACCAGCCGCTGGCGGTGGAGGAGTACAGCCACTTCGGGATGGTCGGTCGGTACACCGCGGGTGCCATGAACCTGCCGTTCTTCCCGCTGCGCTCGTACTTCGAGACGGACCTTCCCGTCGCCAACCCGCTGATCCGTCCGATCCAGTCGCCATACGGTGCGGAACGGATCTACGCGGTGCCTCCGCTCAAGCCGGACGTCGCGATCGTCCATGCCCAGCGTGCCTCGGCGACGGGCGACACCCAGGTCTGGGGTCTGCTGGGTTGCCAGAAGGAGGCCGCCTTCGCCGCGGACCGGGTGATCGTCGTGGTGGAAGAGGTCGTCGCCGACGAGGTCATCCGGGCCGACCCGAACCGCACGATCATCCCGGGCCTCATCGTCGACGCCGTGGTCCTGGAGCCGTGGGGAGCGCATCCGTCCTACGTCCAGGGCGCCTACGACCGCGACAACCGGTTCTACCTGGACTGGGACCCGATCACCCGCGATGAGGACGCGGTCCAGGCCTGGCTGCGCGACTGGGTCTACGACGTGGAGGATCGGGCCGGCTACCTGGAGAAGCTTGGTGCCGACCGCGTCGCGTCGTTGCGGCCTTCCGCGCCGGCGCCGTCCGGATCGGTCGACTACGGGGAGTACCGCTGATGGCGGCGGACGTGCCCGCGCCTGCCGGATTCTCCAAGTCGGAGATGATGATCGTCGCGGCCGCCCGGGCGCTGGAGGGCCAGCACGTCTGCTTCGTCGGGGTCGGCCTGCCGAACATCGCGGTCAACCTGGCGCAGCGGACGGTCGCCCCGTCGCTCGAGATGGTCTACGAGGCCGGCGTGTTCGGGGCCCGCCCGCAGCGATTGCCGCTCAGCATCGGCGACCCGACCATCGTGACCGGATCGACGGCCGTGGTCAGCATGCTGGAGTTGTTCGGCTACTACCTCCAGGGCGGCCTCATCGATGTCGGCTTCCTGGGGGCCGCCCAGATCGACCGGTTCGGCAACATCAATACGACCGTCATCGGGGAGTACGACCACCCGAAGACCCGCTTGCCGGGGTCGGGAGGCGCCTGCGAGATCGCGATCAACGCCCGCCAGGTCTTCGTGATCATGCGCCAATCCACGCGATCGTTCGTGGAGACCATCGACTTCCGCACGTCACCGGGCAACCTGGGCGGGGCCGAGCAGGCGGAGCGGATCCGACGCGAGGGCGGCTGGCTGGGGCGCGGGCCGACGGTGGTCGTGACCGACCTCGGCATCTACCACTTCGGCGAGTCGGGCGAGATGCGCCTCGACTCGCTCCATCCGGGCGCCACGCTGGACGCGGTCCGCGAAACCATCGGCTGGGAGATCAAGGTGGCCGACGCGGTGGCGGCCACGCCGCCCCCGACGTCCGAGGAACTCCGGCTCGTCCGCGAGGAGCTCGATCCGGGCGGGGTCTACACCAGGTAGGTCTCAGGTCGTGCCGCGCACGACGACCACCGGGCACGGCGCATTGCGGACCACGTGATCGGAGACGCTCCCGAACAGCGACCGGTTGACTCCGCGGCGGCCGTGCGTGCCCAGGACGATCAGGTCGGCGCGCTCGGCCGACGCGGCGTCGACGATCGCCTCGCCCGGGTCGCCCTCCCAGACCAGGAACGCGGTAGGGACGCCCATCTCGTGCGCGCGCGCCACGAGCGCCTGGGCGGCCGACTCGCGCTCGTCGCGCACCTGGTCGACCCGCGCGCTGTATCGACCGCCGGGCATCTTGAGCGTGCCTGGATCGATGACGCTCACGGCGATCAGCCGCGCTCCCAGCCCTGCGGCCAGTCGGAGTGCCTCGGCCTCTGCCGGGTTCGAGGTCGCCGACAGGTCTGTGGCGAGCAACACGGAGGCGAACGGCGGCGATGCGGTCATCGAACGTCCACATCCATGTCCGGCATCATGCCCACCGCCCAACCCGGACTCAAAGGGACCACTGGCCCTCTTCGGTGTGCCGAGTGTCACCTCGCCGGTCGCCCGCCGCGGTACGCTCCGCACGGCATGGACGCGACCCACCCCCAGAAGCTCCCACCCGCCACGGACGCCCCCGGCACCGACGAGCTGGATGCGTCCGGCACCGTCGCCGTCGAGACCGTCGAAGCGCTCGATGCGGCGACGAGGGCGATCACCGAGGTGCTCGACCTGGAGACGGTCCTCCAGCTCATCGTGGACCGTGTCCGGATCCTGGTGGATTCTCGCTACGCGGCCCTCGGGATCGTGGATGCATCGGGCCGGATCGAGCGGTTCATCACGTCCGGGCTCACTCCCGACCAGCGGTCCGCCATCGGCGCGCTTCCGGTGGGTCATGGCCTGCTCGGCCTGATCATCCGCGATGGGCGAACGCTGCGGATCCCGGACATCGCCGCGCACGAGGCTTCACACGGCTTCCCGCCGCACCATCCTCCGATGCGATCCCTGCTGGGGGTTCCGATCACGTTCGCCGGACGATCCATCGGCGACCTCTACCTCACGGACAAGCAGGACGCCTCCGAGTTCAGTGCGGCCGACCAACGCGTCGTCGAGCTGTTCGCCCGCCATGCCGGGATCGCGATCGAGAACGCCCGTCTTCACGATCGGCTCGCCGCCATGCGGGTGGTCGCCGAACGCGAGCGTATCGGGCGGGACCTCCACGACGGGGTGATCCAGGCCCTGTATGCCATCGGCCTCTCGCTGGAGGAGGTCGAGGTCCTCGCGGAGGACCAGCCCGACGAGGCGATGGCCCGCGTCGATCGAGCGATCGACGGCATCCACCGCTCCATCGCGGACATCCGGGAATTCATCCTGGCGCTCCGGCCGGGGCTCTCCGGCGGACACCTCGGACCCGGCCTGGTCGCGCTCGCGGACGAACTGCGTCTCACCAGCACGATCGATGTCGAGGTCGAGATCCCCGACGGCCCGGAGGTCGAATTCCTGGACCCGATGGCCGCTCCCGAGCTCATCCATCTCGTTCGCGAGGCGCTCAGCAACGTCGCCCGCCACTCACGGGCGACCCGGGCCCGGGTGGCGTTCCGGAGGTTGCGTGACGAGGTGACGATCGAGATCTCGGACAACGGCGTGGGATTCGACCCGGCGGCGATTGCGCCGGGGCGGCATCATGGACTCATCAACCTTCGCGATCGAGCGGTCGCGGCCGGAGGGCGCCTGGAGATCGACGCACGCCCAGGCTCCGGCACCCGGCTCGTCGTCCACCTGCCAGCCATCATCGAGGCCCAGCCATCGTGACCGACTCCAGTCCTCCCGTCGTCCTGCGCCTCCTCGTCGTCGATGACCACGAGGTGGTCCGGCAGGGACTTGTCTCGCTGCTCGATCGCCGGGATGGATTCCAGGTCGTCGCGGAGGCGGGTACCGTCGCGGAAGCCATCGAGGCCGCCCGCCGCTTCAAGCCCGACATCGTGGTGATGGACGTCCGCCTGCCGGACGGGTCCGGCGTCGAGGCCTGCCGCGAGATCCGCTCCGAACTCCCGGGCACCCGCGTCGTGATGCTGACCTCGTACCCGGACGAGGAGGCCGTCCTGTCGGCCATCGTGGCCGGCGCCTCCGGCTACCTCCTCAAGCAGATCCGGGCCCGCGACCTGATGTCCGCCCTGGAGACGGTGGGCCGGGGTGAGTCGCTCCTGGACCCGGCGGTGACGGAGAAGGTCCTGGAGCGCGTCCGTCGGATCGCCACGGGTGGCCAGTCGGATGAGCTGGCCGCGCTGACCGCGCAGGAGCAGCGCATCCTGCTGCTGGTCGCAGAGGGCAAGACGAACAAGGAGATCGCCTCGGAGATCTTCCTGTCCGACAAGACCGTGAAGAACTACGTGAGCTCGATCCTTTCGAAGCTCAACCTCGAACGGCGCGCCCAGGCCGCGGCCTTCGTGGCCAAGCACCGCCTCGACGGCGGGGCGAGCGGGAGCTAGGCCTTCGCGAGGAGGACCAGGAACTCGAGGGCGCCTTCGTCGGCGATCGAGATGATGAACCCGCCGACGTTCGGCGCGGTGATGTCGAAGTCGGCGAGGCTGAAGATCAGCGACCCGGCGACCCGGATCTGGCCGTCGACGAGCTGCACCTCGGCCGGGATCTCGACCGCCCTCGTGACGCCATGCAGCACGAGGTCGCCGGCCAGCGTCACGCTGGCGGCCGACCCGGCCAGGGCCGACGCCGGCAGGTCCATCGGCCCCGCGATCGTGAATGTCGCCTCGGGGTACGTCTCCGTCTCCAGTCCCTCCGTCCGCAGTCGCCCGTCGCGCCGGGACTCGTCCGACTGCAGCGACGTCATGTCGACCTTGATCGACCCGGCGGTCAGTCGCGCCCCGTCCCCGGACGCGACGAGCGTGATCGAGCCGGCGACCTCGGTCGTCCGCCCGACCGCATCGGAATCGGCAGACAGGCCCGCCAGCCGTTCGCGCACGCGGTAGCCCGCCCGGCTTCCTTCGACCACGGTCCAGGTCCCGGCGACGCCGCCTTGTGCGCCGGTCCCGGTCGGGGCGCCGGCATCCGCCGAGGCGGACGCTCCCGGGGTCGGGATCGCGACCGGCGATGTCGACGGCAGCGCCAGCGGCGCGACGGCGTCGCCGCGGAGGAGGTTGTCGTAGACCAGGAAGCCACCGATCCCGGCAACGAGCACGGCGGCGACGGCCAGGAGAAGCAGTCGAGGTCGGGTCATCGGTCGGGGCCTCCGCAGGCGGAGCCGGTCGAGCCCCGTCGGGTCACAGGTTCGCACGCCTCCATGAGAACCACCTGAGGGCGTGCGCTGACGAGCGGCGCATCACCCGTCGCCCAGGGCGGCCCGCAGCACGCGACAGGCCCGCAGCGTCACCCACTTGGAGGGTGCGCCCTGCCGGTCGATCTCCGACCAGAGCCGACCCGGGTACGCGTATTCGTTGCGCCAGCGACCATCGGCGTCCTGCTTCGAGGCGATCCAGTCGATGGCGCCGCCGAGGCGGGGATCCGCCGCCGCCCCGACATCGGCGAGCGCTTCACCGACCTGGATGACGTCGGCGACGTACCCGGACGGGAACCCCGGCTTGAGCCAGGCTCGCGAGATCAGCCCGCCCCAGCCGGCGGGGTAGCGGGCCGTCGACGGGTCCACGGACAAGAGGAGCTCGACCGACGTCGCGATGGCGGTCGCGACCGTCGCCGTGCGCTGTGCCGGCGGGACGCGGGCCAGGCCAAGCAGGGCTTTGACGGCACCCCACGCGCATGGAAGGCCTTCGTTGATCCCGCAGCGGAAACCCGGGCCGGACGTGCCAGATGCGTGGTAGGCGGGAGCACCTCTGCCTCCGACGATCGCCCGCGCCTGCCACTGCACCGCGGCCTCGACCCGCGGATCGGCCAGGTACCCGAAGCCGATGAACGCCCGCAGGAGGTTGCCGTTGAGACAGTGCAGGACGGTGGACGGGGTCGGGCGGCCGGACGCCCGCCCTGACATCCCGAACCCGCCGTTCGCCGTGGGAGTGTGGTCCAGGAGATATGCGCAACCGCGTCGGATCCGGGCGTCTCCACCGTCGGCGCCGAGCTGGTCGAGGAAGATCAGCGACCAGGTCGTGCCGGTGTACTTCGGCGCGTATCCGGGACCCGGCTTGACCCACCATCCCTCGGCGTCCTGGGCCCCCAGGATCGAGGCGATCGGCCCGCCGCGCATCGCCTCGGCTCGGGTGCTGCGAACCTCCGGATCGTCGGGAGACCGTTCCTCCAGCCAGCGCAGGGCGAGGTGACGGACCGCGGCGTCGGTCGGGTCGAGCAGCCACGGACGGGGATCGGTCCGGACCGCCGCCAGCCATCCATCCATGGCGCCAGCATCGGCCCAGGCGGTGCCGGGGGCCAGTGCCGTTCGTCCCGTCGTAGCGCTGGACCGGTGGTGGGCCACGGGAGGGGGCCGAATGGCCCGCCGATGGCCCTCCCTGGGCACGCTCCGCTGTGACCAGCGGCACTGATGCGCAGATGCGCATGTATCAGAAGCTCTGGTCATGGACGAACTGACGATCCTCCAGGCCGAGGTCCTCAAGACCCTGGCCAGCCCACGCCGGCTGGAGATCCTTCACCGGCTGGCCATCGGTCCGCGCGGAGTCGGCCCGCTCGCGGAGGAGCTCGACTTGAGTCAGCCGAACGTATCGCAGCACCTCGCGGTCCTGCGCGCCGCCGGCCTCGTGGAGGCCGAGCGCGACGGACGCGAGGTCCGGTATCGCCTGGTCGACCCGGACGTCATGACGGCGTGCGGGATCATGCGCGGCGTCCTGGAACGACGCCTCGTCCGCCTGGCCGCCCTCTCG
This sequence comes from uncultured Chloroflexia bacterium, assembly GCA_963704935.1. GTDB lineage: Bacteria > Chloroflexota > Limnocylindria > Limnocylindrales > CSP1-4 > SPCO01. The sequence continues at coordinate 720,320 of CAVPIF010000003.1, read as the reverse complement.
ACCCCCGCAAGACCCGACGCACTGGCCTCATGAGGTGAACGACATGGATGAACCCCTGAACCTGGTCCTGTTCTCCGGCACGGACGACAAGCTGCAGGCGGCCGCGGTCCTGACCGCCGGCGCCGCGGCGCTCGGCAAGCCGGTCAACATCTTCCTCCAGTACTGGGCGCTGGACGCCTTCCGCGCCGACCGGATCCAGCGCGATCACGGCCTGGCCCCCGAGGCCGGACCCGAAGGCCGCAAGCACGTCGACGCGCTCACGAAGGCCGGCCAGGCCAGCTGGGCGGAGACGCTCCGCCAGGCCAAGGACCTCGGCGAGGTGGACATCCAGGCGTGCTCGCTGTCGATGGACCTCCTCGAGCTCGACGACGGTGATCTCGATCCGCTCGTCGACGGGGTCGAGGGCGTGACCGCCTTCTACCTCAACGCCGGCGAGGGCCAGGTCGTCTTCATCTAGTCCCGACCAAACAGCACAGAAGGAGCCGAACGTGGCGACTGCCGAGATCACCCAGACCGTCGATGCCAAGGGCCTGTCGTGCCCGATGCCCATCGTCAAGACCGCCCAGGCGGTGAAATCCCTCGAATCCGGTGCCCTCATCGAGGTCCTTGCCACTGACCCGGGGTCCGTGAAGGACTTCGCGGCCTGGAGCAAGTCCACCGGCAACGAACTCGTCGAGCAGTCGGTCGACGGCGCGGTGTTCCGCTTCGTCATCCGCCGAAAGTGAGGCACTCAAGGTGACCACCACCGTGATCGAGCGCTCCGTCGAAGCCCCGGAACCGACCCCGGCGCCGGCCCCCGAGGCGGAGGCCGAGGTCAAGCCGAAGGAAGTCCTGATCATCGCCTACAGCGGTGAGCTGGAGAAGGTGTGGGCAACGATGATCCTCGCCTCCACCAGCGCCGCGATGGGCGTGAAGACCCGCGTGTTCGTGACGTTCTGGGGCCTCCAGGGCTTCGTCAAGGATGAGAAGCGGATCACCGGCGACAACGTGATGCAGAAGATGATGTCGGCCATGCAGCGGCCCGGCATCAGCCACCGCAAGCTGTCCAAGATGAACTTCCTGGGGATGGGCCCCTGGATGATGCGCAAGCTCGCCAAGCAGTACAACGTCGCGAGCCCCCGCGAACTCCTGGAGGCTGCCCAGTTGATGGGCGTCGAGTTCATCCCGTGCCAGATGACCATGGACATGTTCGGCCTCAAGCCGGAGGACATGATCGAAGGCATGGGCGAGCCGGTCGGCGCCGCGACGGTCATCGGCATGATGACCGAGGACTCCGTCCCCCTCTTCATCTAGGACCCTCCCCACGAAAGAGCGTGACCGACATGACCGAAACCGCCTCGAACATCACTCGCACCGTCGACGCCCGCGGCAGCTTCTGCCCCGGACCGCTGATGGAACTCATCCGGGCCATCCGTGAAGCCCAGGTCGGCGACGTGCTCGCCGTCCTCTCCTCGGACAAGGGCTCCAAGGTGGACATCCCCAAGTGGATCGAGAAGGCCGGGCACCGCCTGGTCTCGCTGGAGTCCCGGGACGGCTTCGACGAGATCGTCGTCGAGAAGCTCCGGTAAGGGGCGATCGAATGCAGCGCATCGTCATCCTGGGTGGCGGGGTAGGGGGGACCCTCACCGCCAACCTCCTGGTCAAGAAGCTCGGCAAGCAGATCGACGCCGGCGACGTGGAGGTCATGGTCGTGGACCAGACCGGAGAGCACGTCTACCAGCCGGGCTTCATGTACATCGCCATGGGCGGCGAGCGAGCCGCCAACCTCCAGCGCCCGGAGCGCTCACTGCTCCACAAGCGCGTGACGCTGCTCGTCGGCAAGGTCGCGCGGGTGGACGAAGCGACGCATCAGGTCGTGCTGGAGGACGGCCTTGCCCTGGGGTACGACCACCTGGTCATCGCCAGCGGCTCGCGCATCGTCCCCGAGGAGATCGAGCACTTCGACGAAGAAGCACACCACTTCTATTCGGCCGAAGCCGCGGCCGAACTCCGGACCGCTCTCGACAAGTTCACCGGCGGTCGGATCGTCATCGGGATCGCCGGCATGCCATACAAGTGCCCGCCGGCGCCGCTCGAGGTCGCCTTCCTCATCGAGGCAGAGCTACGCGACCGAGGCCTGCGTGACACCAGCGAGATGCACTTCTGCTCGCCGATCGGGCGCGCGTTCACCATCGAATCCGTTTCGGAGATGGCGACGCCGATCCTCGACGAGAAGAACATCGAGCTCCACACGTTCTTCAACGTCGAGGCGATCGACCCTGAGCGCAAGGTCGTCCAGAGCCTGGAGGGCGAGGAGCTGCCGTACGACCTGCTGATCCTCGTGCCACCGCACAAGGGCCAGCAGTTCCTCATGGACTCCGGGCTGGCCCCGGCGCCGGGGGGCTGGCTGCCGACCGACCGGCACACCCTCCAGGTGGGCGGCCGCGAGGACGTCTTCGCCCTGGGTGACGCGACGGATCTGCCGCTGTCGAAGGCCGGATCCACCGCGCACTTCGAGGCGCCGGTGGTCGCCGAGCGGATCGCCGCTCGCGTCCTGGGCCGTGAACCGGCCGGGAAGCACGCCGACTACGAAGGCAAGGTCATGTGCTTCTTCGAGATCGGCGACGGCAAGGGCACGCTGCTCCAGTTCGACTACGACCACCCGCCCAAGCCGCCCAAGCCGAACCAGCTCTGGCATCTGGGCAAGATCGTCTTCAACAAGACGTACTGGCACACGGTCCCCAAGGGCCGGGTCTGAGTCCCTCCCCGGAAGCCGGGAAACAGCGAAGCGCGTCCGTCGAGCGACGGACGCGCTTCTTCGTGCTGGCGGGTCTCCTAGCCTGAGGCCGGCGACCCGTCGATCTCCGAGGCCGACGTGAGCCGGACGACGCCGGTCCCGTCGGGGTTCATCGCGTAGATGTCGCCATTGCCCGTGCGGCCGCTGGCGAACACGATCTTCGATCCGTCAGCGGACCAGACCGGCTCCGTGTCGATCGCGTTGTTGTTGGTGCGACGCGTCTGGCCGGTGCCGTCGGCGTTCATCACGTAGATCTCGAAGTTCCCGTCGCGCCGGCTCGTGAACGCGATCTTGGTTCCGTTCGGCGACCAGGCCGACGTGCCCTCGATCGCCGAGCTGGTCGTCAACCGGGTCACGCCCGAGCCGTTCGCATTCATGAGGTAGATGTCGCCCAACCCGGTCCGCGTGCTCGTGAACGAGAGCCTGGACCCGTCGGGTGACCACTCCGCCTCGTTGTCGATCGCCTTGTTGTTCGTGAGCCGCGTCTGGTTGGTGCCGTCGGCGTTCATGACGTAGATCTCGAAGTTCCCGTCGCGCCGGCTCGTGAACGCGATCTTCGTCCCGTCCGGCGACCAGGCCGGCGTTGCGTCGATCGCCGAGCTCGTCGTCAGCCGCACGAGGCCGGTGCCGTCGACGTTCATCCGGTAGATGTCACCGAGTCCGGTCCTGCTGCTCGCAAACACGATCTGCCGGCCATCGGGGGAGAACGACGCCTCGGTATCGATCGCGCTGTGGTTCGTGATGCGCGTCTGGCCGGTGCCGTCGGCGTTCATCGTGTAGATCTCGAAGTTGCCGTCGCGCCGGCTCGTGAACGCGTACTGCCAGACCTTGACCTGCACCGTGGCAGACGACGGTCCGTAGGCCGGGTCCGTCAGGTCGACGGATGCCGGTGTCGTGATATTCGAGCCGAACAGCACTTCGACGGTGTGGACGCCCACGGGCAGGGAAGGCGCGGCGAACCGGACGGTGCCCGTGCTGTCGGTGATGGCGGTCGCGAGCGTCTTCGTCCCATCCGGCCGGGTGATCCGGATGGCCACGGTCCGTTGGGTCAGGGTCACGTCGCCGGACTTGAGGGTCGCGATGAGCTCGCCGGTCGCCCCGGCGGCCACGAGCGGCGGGCCCGTGATGACGATCTGGGTCGCGGCCTTGGCGACCGTGAAGGTGCGGCTGGCCGTGGAGGACGCATGGGTGCCGTCGCCGGCGAAGCTCGCGGTGAGTTGCTGGGAGCCCGGTGCCGTGACGAGCATCTGGGCCGTCGCGACGCCAGAGGCGTTCGTGGTCGCATAGCGCACCGCGCCGCCGAGGGTGAACACCACGGTCTTGCCGGCGACCGGGCTGCCGTTGGCCAGCGTGGCGCTGACCGGGACGGTGGCCCCGAACGCGCCGCTGCCGGGCGTCGGGACGGACAGCGTCGTCGGCGCGAGGACCGGGGCAGGGGCCCCGGCGATCGTCACGCCGTAGTAGGCGCCGAGGTTGTCGGCGACGGTGACCAGGCCCACGCCATTGACGGCCTGGACCATGAACTGCAGATCCGTACCGGCCGCGGTGGACGGGACGGTCAGGGTGCCGGTCCACAGCGTGGAGTCCACGGCGTCCTGGACGAGGTCGACGGAGTCCCAGCGCGAATCGTGGCCGGTGTACGTGACCCAGACCTCCTCGATGCCGGCCGCCGGATCGCCGACGACGTTGGCCTGGAAGGTCACGGTCGTGCCGTCCACCTGGGCGGCCACGCTGGTGATGGTCGGAGGCGCCGACAGGGCCGGGGTGCTGCCACCCGCGTAGGTGGTGATGTTGTCGCTGTAGAACAGGCGGAGGTCCATGTCGGCGTACTTGCGGGCGATCGCCTGCAGGCTGCCCAGGGCGACCGACTTGTGCTGGACCGGGGTGAGCAGGAGCCGCGTCGCGCCGCCCGGCGTGCCGAGGGCGTCGAAGTAGTTCACGGTCCACGGTCGCATCGGGTAGAACACCGTCGAGGCGAACGGGACGTGGACGCCGCGGATCTCCGTGTTCGGAGCGCCGGTCAGCGGGATCACGGTGGTGTCGGTGTAGTCGCCGCCGCGGAAGCCGACGCCGCGGAGCACCTGGTTCGGGACCGTGACGTTCTGGACGTCGAGCGGGAGCGCCGGCTCACTGGGGTTGGTGGTGTTGCCGTCGGGGCCCGTGAAGTACGTAGTGGTGACATCGGGGCCGCCCTCGATGTCCTTGAGGATGACCTGCTTCTGGGTCAGCGGCGGGTTGCCGATCAGATCGGCATACGAGAGGCCGAGGGTCGCCGCGGCACCAGGGCCGGCGTAATCGGTGGTCCCACCGATGACGGACGCGTCGGCATCCGCCGGGATGCGGCCGGCTGGCATGTCGACGCGAAGCATCGGCAGGCCGAAGACGGCCGATTCGAGCAGGGACTTCTCGTGGAGGCCGCGGATGTCCGGGGTCGAGCGCAGGTAGGCCTGCTTGGCCCGGACCAGGGCATCGCCGATGGCGACCGGCCCCGTGCCGACGCGCAGCTGCCGGGCGAACTCGGCGTAGATGCGCTCGGAGAATTCGATGAAGTCGGTGTCGCCGTACTGGTAGCCGGTGCCCGCGATGAGCGTCGTACCCTTCTGGGCGAATGCCTGCGGCCAGTCGAGGGTCTGGGTGACCGACGGGACGCCATGCGGATCCACGATGTTGTAGCCGGAGTGGCAGCCGATGCTGAACACGATGGCGTTCGTGAGGTTGACCGGTGCGGCGATCAGTTCGGCCGTGGTCATGCTCGTCGTGAAGTCCGCGGCGAGCGCGCTGTTGGCGCTGAAGTGGCCGCCCAGGAAGGAGATGTCGCGCCGGGTGCCCAGGAACGCGCTGCGCAGCTGGGTGGCGGTCCACGACGCCGGATCCTGGGGTGACAGGTGGCCGGGCGTGATGAGGCGCTGGGTCGGGACGCCGATCCCGGCCCCCAGCTCGTCACCGATGACGGTCGCCGCGTCGGCGATGAAGTCATAGCCGCTCACGAACGAGGACGACGGCGTCGCCACCACGCCGTTCGGCGTGGCCAGATACGCATCGAGCATGTTCGTGACCTCGGTCGCGCGCTCGACCAGCCGGCCGACCGCGAGATCGGGGATGGGGAAGTCCGAGACGCGCAGCGAGATGCTGGTGGACTGCCCGTAGGCATCCTGGCCGAGCACGTGGTTGCTCCGCAGGCTGGCCTCCGACGCGGTCGTCGTGCCGACCGGCGGCAGGTAGTCCTGCTCCGGGCCGAGCAGGCTCTGGTCGGGATAGCGGAAGAACGGGATGACGTCGTCGTCACCCACGATCACGACGTAGCGGAGGTTCGGATTGAGCGCCCGGTAGCGATCCACGATGTCGCGGATGGAGCCCGCCACCAGGTTCTTGGCGTACGGGCAGGCGTAGTTGTCGTCGGCCTGCGCGTTGTGCGCGGCCACGCGGCCGTCGCCGGCCACGTTGACCACCACGCCCTTGACGTCGGGCCGGGCGGCGAAGGTCGCCAGCCGGGCCGCCATCGTGGACTTGGCGGCGGCGCTGTTGCCGGCGAGCGTGCCGGACATGCGGTTCGCGTCGGTCAGGATGATCGTCTCGAAGCCGCCGGCGGTGGCCGCCAGGACAGGAGCCGTCGTGTTCCGGGAGATCCCGACGCAGGTCGTCCCGGTCATCTTGACGTCGAGTCGAAACGGGGCGTTGGGTTCGAAGGCGCCGTTCTTGCCGGATACGCGCACGTAGAAGTCGTCAGCGTTGTTCCAGGTGTCGGCGACGATCTGCTCCGGGCTGGTTCCCTCCGCGGCCGCGACGCCGATGAGGCTCCGGACCTGGGCACTCGCGAACGCCGACGGGGCGAAGGCGCTCGGCGCGAAGGCGCTGGGCGCGAAGGCCGACGGGGCGAAGGCGCTCGGGGCGAAGGCCGACGGGGCGAAGGCCGACGGGGCGAAGGCGCTCGGCGCGAAGGCCGACGGCGCGAAGGCCGACGGGGCGAAGGCCGACGGGGCGAAGGCCGACGGGGCGAAGGCGCTCGGGGCGAAGGCCGACGGGGCGAAGGCCGACGGGGCGAAGGCGCTCGGCGCGAAGGCCGACGGCGCGAAGGCCGACGGCGCGAAGGCCGACGGCGCGAACTCGGCCGTCAGCTTGGTCAGGTCCTGGACCGAGGTCAGATCCGTGTAGGCCTCGGCGATGTCCTTGAACAGGAACACGTCATAGTCGGCCGGGAGGTTGCTCAGGTCGACCGTGACCCGGGCCCCTGGCACGACGCTGAACTTGTACCAGCGGGCGTTGCCGGCGCTGTCGATCCAGCCCTGGACGTTCGATGCATCCAGGGACAGCGGTGTCGCGGACGTCCAGGAGTCATTGGCCGACTGCGAGACGACGCACGGCGACGGCGCCGATTCGGCCCCGTCCTGCGACGCCGTGATGGCGACGTAGCGAGCCGTCGAGGTGGTGTGGTTGAACAGCTGCTGGAAGTAGACCGCCTCGCCCGCGCCGATCGTGACCGGTACGGTCCCAAGCGTCTCGGGTTCACCGCCGAGGCTGCCGTCCTCGCAGGAGCCGGAGGCATACAGGGTGATCTCGTAGTCGCCGGCCGGGGCGTCCAGCCGCCCGAGGACCGCCGTCTGCGTGCCCGGGGCGTTCGGGGCGGCCCGCAGCAGGGCAGGGGCCGGCGGCGGCTCGTCCACCACCGCCGTGCCGTACGGGACGACCGAGACGTCGTCGAGGGCGATCCCGGTGGCCCCGCCCGAGGTCGCCTCGAAGGTGAGATCGGTCAGGCTGTCGGTCGCCGTGACAAGGTGACTGGCGTGCGACCAGTTCATCGCATGGGGCCCGTCGCCCGCAGGTGCCGAGACCTCGAAGGACTGCGCCGGGGTGGAGCCCCAACCGACGTCCATGGAGGCGCCGGAACCTTCCCAATTCGCGCTGTAGGCGAACGACACCTGGTACTGCTGCCCGGGCGTCGTCGGGATCGTCTGCGAGATCGTGCCCTCGGAGTTGCCGTCGAGATCGATCGACTGGCGACCGTCGGCCGGCAGCCAGTAGTCCTCGACGTGGTCGATCGACCCACTGTCGATATCCCAGCCGGTCAGCGCGGACGAGCCGGCGTGGTAGGTGACGAAGCCGCTCTCGCAGCACAGGTACGGCTCCTCGAAGCCGCCGTTGACGACAAGCTGCGGCGTGAGCGCGACCGCATGGATGGCGACGTTGGCGTAGTCCTCGTGCGGCCCCTCGATGGGCTGCTCGAGCACGAAGTCGACGGTCAGCGTCTCACCCTCGCTGCCGGCCGCGAAGTCGATCGTGTACAGGCCGGGAACGTTCCACAGGCCGTTGCCGTGTGACTCGTCGAGCTCGAGCACGCTGTCATCCGAGAGCTCCGCCGTCAGCCGGCCGAGGCCGCCGTGCGCCGTCGTGTAGACCAGCAGGCGCTGCGGGATCGTCCCGGCCGGGACGTCGAAGCGGAACCCGTAGCCGGTCCCGTCGGCCTCGGGGCCGGTCAAGTGCTGGAGGCCGCCCCGGACACCGGTGGCCGTCGTGGTCGGGTCACCGTCCGACCACGAGAACGTCCAGGCATCCGTATCGGGGAATTGCCCGAGGCCCCGAAGGGGGATGGAGACCTCGCTGCCGTAGACCTCGACTAGGTCGCTGATCGCCGATCCGCCGGACTTGCGGACGTCCGGCGCGAGCGACTCGCTCGTGCCGCCGGCGCCGTAACCCCAGATCGCCCAGTCGGTGGCGCCGAGGGCCGTCAGGTCCTGCGGATTCCCGCCGATGTCCGTCGACACGGTCGCGTCGAGGTAGCCGTTCGGCTGGAAGTCCGTGGGCTCGGGGCTCCACCACGGATCGGGGGTGAGGTAGCGGATGCTGACGTAGCCGTCGCCGGCGCGTTGGCCGTCCTCGATCCAGGAGTCGGTGACGATCCCGTCGTACGGGTAGACGTAGCTGCTGCCGCCGCCACCACCACCCGGACCGCCCCACTCGGATCCGTCCCAGTCGCAATACCAGCTGCCGCCGCCGCCACCGCCACCGAAGAAGCCACCACCGCCACCGCCACCGCCGGCAAAGCCCTCACCGCCGGCTCCGCCCTGACCGTCGGTCCCGGAGGCGCCCGGCGTACCGTTCGTGGCCGTGGCCGCGCAGTCGATGTCGAATCCGTTGAGGACCGTGGCCTCGACCGTGGCGCCGCCCGCGCCGGGCGCAGCCGCCTGGCCGCCCTGGCCGCCGGTCGTCGTGTCCCACCACACGCCGTCGGCGTCCTCCCCGATCGCGCCGCCGTCGCCGCCGGTGGCCGGCGTCGCGCCGCCACCCTGCGAGTCGAGGCCGCTCTGGCCGCCACCGCCCCCGGCGATGATGAGGTCGAGGACCCCGTCGCCCGCGAGGCCGATCGACGATGCGCCGCCACCGCGAGACCCTGGATACGGCGAAGTGGAGAAGGACGCATCCGGCGCCTCGCCGCCGTCGTTGCCCAGGCCCACCGGGGTGCCGTCGTGGTCGCCGCTGGTACCGACCGAGACCTGGAGTGGCTCACTCGTCGTCATCTCGAGCGTCGCGTAGACCGTGGCTCCGCGGCCTCCGGCCTCGCCACCACCCTGGGCCCCGGACACCGTCACCCACAGCGTCGAAACGCCATCCGGGACGTCCCACAGGATCGGGTTGGATCCGGTCGTGTCGAAGACGCACGTCGTCTCCCCGTCGACATCCTCGCACGTGAACGCAGCCCGGCTCGAGGAGGGCTGAGCGATCCCGATGAGGAGGATCACGAAAGCCGGCAAGGCGTAGGCGGCGGCTCTGGCGACACGGCCGAGCGGAGAGGGATGACGACGACGGGTCGGCTTGTGCATGGACACGGTCGATCTGTCTCCTCGGACGCACGCTCTGGCAGGCTCGGACAACCGCGCGCGGAGGGGCCCCGGACGACCTGGGCTGCAGCATCGCGCGCTCGATGCAGCTAGGGCGACGAATGTACTGGTACCGCTGACGTGGTGCAAGCGGTTACCGAAGGTTCGTGGTGCTGATTCGCTACTTCCCGGCCGGGACCCGAGCCGCTCCAATGGGCGCTTTCCGAGGCGCTCCCCATGCGACACCGGCGTGCGCTCAGGTGGTCTCGGTATGCGTGGCCTCGGCAGCACGCTCCAGCGCCGCCTCGAGCCCCATGGCGTGGCCCCGTTCCACGGACATCGAGCCGGGAACGCCCCGGGTCGCCCCCACTTCGGAGAATGCCGCGTCCAGCTCAGCTTGGTGGGCCGGCGCCCGAGGGGCCCCGATCTCCTCACGCAGGGCATCGGCCGCCCCGAGGAGTTCGAGGGCGTGCTCCGCATCGCTCGCATGGGCGGCCAGCAGGCCGATGTCCTCGAGCAGAAAGGCGAGACTCCACCGGTCGTCGAGCGTGCGGTAGGTCTCGAGGCTCGCTGCGAGATGTCGCCGCGCCTCGTCGAGGTCGTCCAGGGCGCGCACCGCGTTGCCGAGAGTGTGCCGCGCGATGGCGAGCATCTGCGCGTCGCCGATCTCGCGCAGGAGCCGAACGGCTTCGGCCCCGGCCGCCCGAGCCGCATCGTAGTGCCGTTCGCGGGACTCGAGCACCGCCAGGTTGTTCAGCGAATTGGCGATGCCCCAGCGATCGCCGATCTCCGACTGGAGGTCCCGGGCCCGGCCGTTATAGACCCGCGCCCGGTCCAGGTCCGCGCGGTACTCGGCGATGATTCCGAGGTTCGTCCACACCGCCGCGAGGGCCGATCGGTCGCCGATCCGTTCGCGGATCGCGGCGCTCTGGGTGTACTGCGTCTCGGCGTCGGCGTAGTCGCCGCGCTGGGCCGCCAGCGTGCCGCGCAGGTGGTGGACGCGACCCGCGCCGGCCTCCTCGCCGGCCGTGGCGAATGCCGCGCCGGCCCGGGCGAGCAGGTCGGCCGCCTCGTCGAATCGGCCCGCCCGACGGGCGATCTCGCCGAGAGCGACGTCGGCCCAGGCCGACTGGCCGACCAGCCCCGCGTTCGCTGCCAGCTCACGAGCCCCCATGGCGGCGGTCGTCGCCCCGGTCCACTCGCCGGTCAGGATCCGGACGTTGGCGACCTTGAGCAACGCCTCCACGCGCTCTGTGCCATCCAGCAGCGTGATGAGCCGCTCGAGGTAGTCGATCGCGGCCCGATTCGCGAAGGCGGCCGTGGCGGCGTCCGCGGCGCGCCCCAGGTATCGCCGTTTGCGATCGTCATCGTCGCTGTGCCAGAAGTGATGGGCCAGGAGATCCAGGTGCCGGTTGACGGCGTCCGGGTCGCTGGACTCGAGGAACTCGCCGACCCGCCCGTGGAGCATCGAGCGGACCGCGAACGGGAGGCTCTCGTACGCCACCTCCTGGGTGGCCACGTGCTTGAACAGGTAGGCGTGGTCCAGATCCCGGTCGAGGCTCACGAGATCGGCGGTCCGCAGCGTCGCCAGGTTGTCCAGCACGTCTTCCAGCGAGCCGAGGTCCGGATAGGCCCCGGGCAGGATCGGCGCTTCGAAGACGCGGCCGACGACACTCGCGACCTTGAGCGTCCGCCTGGGGGCCTCGGCCATCGTGTCGATCCGCGACAGCACGAGGCTGTGGAGGCTCTCCGGGAGCTGGAGCCCCGCGATGGCCCCGGCGTCGCCCGGGTCGATGCCCTGCGCTGCGACGTAGCTGATCAATTCCTCGATGTAGAAGGGGTTGCCCTGCGACCGCTCCGTGACGAGCGCGACGAGATCGTCCCCGGCCGCCACGTCCGAGTCCGTGCCAAGGACCTGATCCAGTTTGGAGCGGATCAGGGCGGCCGCATCAGCGTGATCGAGCTCGTCCAGCACGATCTCGGAGAAATCCGCGATCCGCTCCACGCCCAGGCCGCCACCCGTCGTTGCGGCCGGCCGGTAGGCGAGCACGATCAGGACCGGCAGCGCGGCAGTGCTGCGCCCGATGACCTCCAGCAGGTCGCGGGACAGGGCGTCGATCCAGTGGCAATCCTCCAGCACGAGGACCAGTGGCTCCCGTGCGGACCGGGCGCGCAGGACGACCGCCAGCAGGTCTTCCAGCGAGGCCTTTCGGACCTTGGCGTCAAGCCCGGCCGTCATGGGGTTGTCCGGGATGTCCACGCCGACCAGGGAAGCAAGGAGGGGCGCGCGGCCGGCGAGCGCCACGTCGATGGCGGCGAGGGTCGCCACCAGTCGCTCCCGCTGGCGAGCGACCGGGTCGTCATCCTCCAGGTGGAACAGCCGCCGCCAGATCTCGCGCCACACGAAGTAGCTCGTATTGGTGCCGAAGGACTGGCACTCGCCGAACGCCACGAACAACCCGCGACGACGCGCCGACCGGACGAACTCCGCGATCAGGCGGGACTTGCCCATCCCGGCCTCGGCGGCCACTCCGATGATCCGACCGTCGCCGGCGAGGGTCGCCTCGAGCGCCGATCCCAGGCGCCCGAGTTCCGCCCGGCGGCCGACGAGCTCCAGCTGGTATCGGGTCTTTCGCCGGGAGGCCCGTTCCAGCGAGCCCTTCAGGGCATGGGCGACGATGGCGCCGGTCTTGCCCTTGACCCGCAGTTCCGGGAGGCGTTCCCAGATGTAGGCGTCACCGGCCGACCCGCGAACGTCGTCGTCGACGAAGATCTCACCCGCGGGCGCCTTCGACATCAGGCGCGCGGAGAGGTTGACCGCGTCGCCGAGACAGACGAACGTGCGGCGCATCGCGTGGCCGTACGTGCCGCTGCGCAGGCGGCCGTGGGTGATCCCGATCTGGATCTCGCGGGCCTCCGTCGTGCGCTCGAGATCGCGCAACTCCAGGGCGGCGGTGGCTGCGCGCGCGGCGTCGTCCTCGTGGGCGACCGGCGAGCCGAACACGCCGTAGAGATAGGCGCCCTTGTCGCCGAGCGTCAGCTGGAGGACGTTGCCTCCATATCCCGCCATGATGCGCTGGGCCTGGCGGACGAACACGTCAAGCTTCGCGATGGCCCCCGGATCGTCGTCGTAGTCGATGCCCCCGAAGCGCAGGAAGACCGGGTAGGCGGGCCGAAGCTCGGCGAGGAACTCGCCACGCCCGGTCCGGATCCGCTCGTACACCTCCGGCAGCAACCACGGCCGGACGAGGGCCTCATCCAGGCGCGGCGGCTCGACGACCTCGAAGGTGGGGGTCTCGACCGTCAGTCCCGCGACGACCCCGAACGCCCGCCCGCGCTCGGGATCCTCGCGACGAGCGACCAGGCGAACGCGCTCACCGAGGGACTCGAGGGCGGAGGCATCGAGCACGACCTCGCCCTTCTCGGCGTGATGCTCCGCGTCCGCCAGGTCATCGATGAGCGCGCCGGCCAGGACGTCGATCAGCTGGATCTCCGGGTCGCCGACGACGAACCGGCGAGCACGGCCGACGGCGACCGCCACCTTGAGCGCGAGGTGCACGGACGCCCCTCCGGGCGTCACGATCTCCCCGACCCGCGCCATCGCCTCCTGCATCGCCACGGCCGCGGCGGTGGCCCGCAGGCCGTCGTCGCCATCGAGCCAGCAGGTGATGGCGTCGCCGGAGAAGTAGATGACGTCGCCGCCCCGCCGATCGAGCTCTTCGATGACGGCGTGAAAGACCCGCCCGAGGCTGGCCGTCAGTTCCTCCGCGCCACGCTGCGGGCCCAGCTCGTCGGCGAGGGCCTCCGTCAGCGGGGTGAACCCGGAGATGTCCGCGAACAGCGCCGCTCCATGGACGCGGTCCGGCATGTCCAGATGGGCAGCGAGCGCTCGTCGTCGGTCCCTGGCGATGTACGCCTCGGGATCGTCACCGGCCAGGACGCCGACGGCTTCGAGCATGCGCGGCCCATTGTGCCGCCCCGACGTGCGGCCCGTCCGCGGACGTAGAATCCCGTTCGATGACCGAGCCCGCGCCGACCGGCCGTCCAGCCGGACGCGTCTTCCGCCGATCCGTTGCCGCCGACCCGCCGATCGCGGTCTCGGCGCATGGCTGCACGATCCGGGACGGGGCCGGGCGAGAGTACCTGGACGCGGCCGGCGGCGCCGTCGTCGTCAACGTGGGCCATGGGCGGCGCGAGATCGCCGCCGTGATGGCGGAGCAGGCGGGCAGGCTCGCCTACGCCCACGGCAGCGCCTTCACGACCGAACCCGTGGAGGCCTACGCGGCCGAGGTCGGCCCGTTCCTGCCGGTGGCGGATCCGGCCATCTACCCGGTTTCCGGCGGGTCCGAGGCCATCGAGACCGCCATCAAGCTCGCCCGTTCCTACCATCTCGCCCGCGGCGAATCCGACCGCCTCACCGTGTTCGCGCGATGGGGGAGCTACCACGGCAACACCCTCGGGGCGCTGGACCTGTCCGGTCGACGTCCGCTGCGTCGGCCGTATGAGGCGTGGCTGGGCCGATTCCGCCACCTGTCGGCCGCCTACCCGTACCGCGCCGGCGACCCTGGCGCGAACGCCCTGGGCGACGCGACCGAACTCGCCCAGGAGCTCGAGCGGGCCCTGGAGGCGGCCGGCCCGCGTTCGGTCGCCGCGTTCGTCGCCGAACCGATCGTGGGTGCCGCGCTCGGCGCGGTCGCGCCGCCCGAGGGGTACTGGGCAGCGATCGCGGACGTCTGCCGGCGCCACGGCGTCCTGCTCATCGCCGACGAGGTGATGACCGGTTTCGGTCGCACCGGCCGCTGGTTCGGCCTCGACCACTGGGGGGTCCGGGCGGATATCGTCGTCGCGGCCAAGGGCGCCACGTCCGGCTACTGGCCGTATGGCTTCGTCGCCGCGTCGGGTCGCATCCACGAGGCCGTGACGGCCGCAGGGACCGGCTTCGTCCACGGGTTCACGTATTCACACGCACCGGTGGGCGCGGCGGTGGCCCTCGAGGTCCTGCGGATCCTCCGCGACGAATCGCTCGTGGAGGCGAGTGCCACCAGGGGCGCGCGACTGCTGGCGCTGCTGCACGAGCGGCTGGACGAGCACCCGGCCGTCGGCGACATCCGCGGTCGCGGCCTGCTGGTGGGGGTGGAGCTGGTGGCGGACCGCGTGACGCGACGGCCATTCCCGCGTGCCGACCGCGTCACGGAGGCCGTCGTCCGGGAAGCGCGTGAGCGCGGCGTCCTGGTCTATTCCGGCACAGGCAACGCCGACGGAAGCGATGGCGACTTGATCCTGCTGGGACCGCCGTTCATCGTCACGGACGACGAACTGGAGCGGATCGCCGACGCGTTGGCGGCCTCGATCGCGACGGTCGGGGCGGCGGCGGTCTAGCGCAGTCCTCGCGTCCCGCCGCGGACGATGAGCAGCACGCCGAGGGCCACCAGGGCGATCGGCACCACCAGGCCGCCGACTTCCGGCGTCAGCAGGCTCACGCCACCGAGCAGCGCGAGCAGCCCTCCGAAGATGGCTTGCCAGCCCCACCCCCCGCCGGATGCCGCCCGCACCGCCGAGATGAACAGGAACGCCACTCCGAGGCAGAACGTGCCGAGGCCGTCGCCGCGGAACCCGGCCGCCTCGATCACGCCGGGAGCCGCAAGGGCCGTGATGATCGCGCCGGCGTAGAGGGAGCCGGTCCCGCGATCGACGGCCCACTTGACCAGGAACGCGAGGCCCACCGCGAGGACGAGGATCGATCCTGCGGAGCGGGCCTCCGGGTAGAGCTGCTGGATCAGCAGGAGGCCGCCGAACACGAGCAGGAAGATGCCGATCCAGGGCAGCCCCGGGCGCCGGGCCGTGCCGGGTCCCCACTCCCAGGAGACGAGGTGCGGTCCGCCGCCCGATCCGCCGGGCGGTCTCCCGCCGGAGTCGGGACCGAGGCGCGTGACCGGGTCGGGCCGCTGGTCCATCACGTGCCAGCGTACTCTCTTCCGCACGGCCCAGGCATCGGACCTGGGCCGGCGTCCGACCTCGACGGGGAGGAGCCTGTGATCGTCGCGCCGCACCTGGACGTGCCGGGCTGGCGGACCCTGCGCGCCTACCGGCGCGCCTGGCTGCCGTCGGATGTGGCTGCCGGGCTCGTGCTCACGGCCGTGCTCGTGCCCGTGGGCATGGGCTATGCGTCGGCGGCCGGACTGCCGCCCATCACCGGCCTCTACGCGACCATCGTCCCGCTGCTCGTCTACGCGGTGCTGGGACCCAGCAGGATCCTTGTGCTGGGTCCCGATTCATCGCTCGCGGCCATCATCGCGGCGACGATCCTGCCGCTCGCGGCCGGTGACGAGGCCCGGGCCGTGGCGCTGGCGGCCGGATTGGCGCTCATCTCCGGGGCGTTCGGCATCGCCTTCGGACTGCTGCGCCTGGGCCTCCTGACGGAGTTGCTGGCCAAGCCGATCCGCATCGGCTACCTCAACGGCATCGCTCTTACCGTGCTGGTGGGCCAGCTGCCCAAGCTGTTCGGCTTCGCGACGGATGGTGACGGCGTGCCATCCGAGGCGACCGCCTTCCTGGCGGGCGTCGTCGAGGGTCGGACCAACGCGACGGCCCTGGCCATCGGGCTGCTCGCGCTGGGCGTGATGGTCGTGGCGCGCCGCCGCAGCGCCAGTGCCGCGGGCATCGTGATCGCCACGGTCGCCACGACGCTGATCGCCGCCCTCCTGGGCCTGGCCGCCCAGGGCATGGACACGGTCGGAGCGCTCCCCCGCGGGCTGCCGAGCCTCTCCGCGCCGGCCGTCTCGCTCGATGACCTCCTGGCGCTCCTGGCTGGCGGGTTCGCCATCGCGGTGGTCTCGCTGGCGGACACCAGCGTCCTGTCGCGCGCATTTGCGTTGCGCAGCGGGACCCGGGTGGACCAGGATCAGGAACTGCTCGCCCTGGGCGCCGCCAACGTGGGAGCGGCCTTCGTCGGCGGCTTCCCGATCAGCGCCAGCACCTCCCGGACGCCGGTCGCGGAGGCTGCCGGCGGGAAGACGCAGCTGACCGGTGTCGTCGGGGCGATCGCGATCCTCGTCCTGCTCGTGGTGGCTCCGGGCCTGACCACGAACCTCCCGCAGCCGACGCTGGCTGCGATCGTGATGGTCGCCTGCACCGCGTTGGTGGACCTTCGCGGGCTCGTCCGCCTGTGGCGACTGCGACCGCTTGAATTCGTCTTGTCGGCCGTGTGCTTCCTCGGCGTCGTCGTGGTCGGCGTGATCGCCGGCATCTTCCTGGCCATCGGCCTGGCGCTGGCAGCCTTCTTCTGGCGTGCATGGCGACCGTATTCAGCGGTGCTCGGCCGTGTCGACGGGCTCAAGGGCTATCACGACATGACGCGCCATCCGGACGGACGCGTGCCAGAAGGGCTCGTCCTCTTCCGCTGGGACGCGCCGTTGTTCTTCGCCAACGCCGAGGAGTTCCGAGAGCGCATCGAGGCGGCGATCGCGGCCGCGCCGGGCCGGTCGCGCTGGGTCGTCGTCGCGGCCGAGCCGGTCACGGATATCGACATGACCGCCGCGGACATGCTCGACGACCTGATCACCGCGCTTGATGCGACCGACACGCGACTGCGCTTCGCCGAGTTGAAGGGCCCGGTCAAGGACCGTCTCCGCCGCTACGGATTGCTGGCCCGGCTTGGTGACCACGCCCTGTTCCCGACGATCGGGACGGCCGTCGACGGCTACGTCCGGGCGACCGGCGTCGAGTGGGTCGACTGGGAGGATCGACTCCCGAAGGGCTGACGGGGACCTCAGGTCGTGGCGTCGTCCTCGACGTGGCTGAACCCGAGCCGGTCCACCAGGCGACCCAGCGGGCCGGGCGCCCACCAGTTCCAGTCGCCCATCAGCCGCATCGCCGCCGGGACCAGGAGCACGCGGATGATGGTCGCATCGACCGCCACGGCGATGGCCATCCCGACCCCGATGCTCTTGATCGTGATGACGTCGGCCAGCGCGAACGCCGCGAAGACGGTGACCATGATCAGCGCCGCCCCGGTGATGACGCCGGCGGTGCGGGCCAGGCCCTCGGCGACCGAGCGGGTGTTGTCGCCGGTCCGGCGGTACGCCTCCTGGACCCGCGACAGCAGCAGGACCTCGTAATCCATCGACAGCCCGAAGATGACGCTGAACATGATGATCGGGATCCCGGCGAGGGTGTAGCCCAGTGACTCGAACCGGAGGACGTCGGCGAGGTGGCCCTCCTGGAAGATCCAGACGAGCGCGCCGAAGCTTGCGCTGATCGACAGCAGGGTCATCAGGACGGCCTTGAGCGGGAGGATCACCGATCCGAACAGCAGGAACAGGACGGCCCCGCTGGCCAGCAGCGTCAGGCCGACGGCGAGCGGCGCGGTCTGCCCCTGCGACACGAGGAAGTCGTGGCCGGCGGCGGCGCTCCCTCCGACCCGGGTCATGATGCCGTTCCCGGGATCGATCGCCCGGATCACCGGAACGAGATCCGTGGCGTCGGGCTGGGCCGGCGACAGCGGGCTGATCGCGTCGAGGCGGACGACGCCGTCCCGGATATAGACCGTGGCGAGGGCGTCCAGCCCCGGCGGCCGCTGCCCCGCCGGCAGCGCGTACAGCGCAGCGACCTCCTCCGGCGACAACCGAGTCCCGGTCGACGGATCGGTGATCGTGAACGGACCCTCCACCCGGTCGATCAGGTCGAGTCGCTCGAGCGCGGCCGCGTACTCGCTCAGCGCGACGATCGTGGCCGGGTCCGTGGGTGAGCCCGGCACGTCGGCCAGGATGACGATCGGCGTCGTCTCACCGGGCGAGAACTCCCGCTCCAGGGCGACGTAGGCGTCTCGGCTCTCGAGGCCGGCCGGATAGATCTCCGCGCCGGGAACGCCCTGGCGCATCGACAGGAACGGGACTCCGAGCACGAGCAGGAAGGCGAGGGTGGGCACGAGCACGGCGATCGGTCGACGCATCACCGCGCGCGCGACACGCTCCCAGCGCGAGGATCGGGGCGCCGGTCGGTCATCGTTCTCGGCTCGGAACCGGCGCAGCAGCCCGCGGAACGACAGGGCATCGACCCGCGGCCCGAGCATGCCCAGGATGGCCGGCAGGAACGTCAGGGCGTACCCGACCGAGCAGAGGACGACCAGCGCGCCGCCGATGCCGATGGAGCGGATCGCGGGTGCCTCGAACAGCAACAGGCCGGACAGGCCGATGGCGACGGCGATCCCGGAGAACGCCACGGCCTTGCCGGACGTCGCCACGGAACGCTCCACCGCCTCTTCCACCGACCGACCCCGGCGGAGTTCCTCGCGGAACCGGCTGACGATGAACAGGGAGTAGTCGATCGCCAGCGCCAGGCCCAGCATCGTCGCGATGTTCAGGACGAAGACGCTCATCTCGACCTGCTGGGCCACGAGATAGATGAGCGCGAGGCTGGACGGGATGGCCAGGCCGGCGACCAGCAGCGGCATCCCGGCGGCGACGACGGACGCGAAGACCAGGATCAGGATGACGGCGGCGATCGGCAGTGACACGACCTCCGCGCGCTGGAGGTCCTCCTCCGACTGGGCGGCCGAATCGACGCTGACCGGGCCGTAGCCGGTGAGCTGGTAGGCGAGGCCGTCGACGGGGACGATGGCGGTCCGCAGTTCATCGACGAAGCCGACCGATTCCTCTTCGGTCATGTCCAGCTCCACGACGACATACGCAGCGTCGCCGGCCGTGCTGATGAAGCGGGCGTCGCCGGTCTCCGCGAACCCGATCACGCCGCTGACCCGCTCGTTGGCGATGACGCCGCGGAGACTCCCGGCCACCGCCGACTGGAAGTCCGCGCCGCGGGCATCGGCCCCCGGCGTGACCGAGCGGAACAGGGCGACCACGGAGCTGCGGCCCGCCCCGAACTCGGCATCCAGGCGATCTGCGACGCGACTCGACTCGGAGTCGGCATCCAGCCACCCGCCGGCGCTCAGCGTGCCCGACGCCTGTGATGCGAGCGACAGCGATGCGAAGGCCAGCGCCAGCGCCACGACCGCCACCACCCGGCGGCGTCGATAGACGAACGCTCCCCAGCGACCGAACAACCGCGTCCCTCCAATTGCATGATCCCCGTCTGATCTGCGGGAATCATAGGGCGCGGAGCCGGGGATGCCCTCCGGCCGCATCCCCCAGCGCGTAGCATCTTGCGCGATGCCACACGTCCAGACCGTCCTTGGCCCCATCGACCCATCGGACCTCGGTCCGACGCTCCCCCACGAGCACACCCAGATCGCCCTGTGGCACATCCCCGGCCGCTGGGACTACTGGCAACTCACGCGGGACGAGCCCCTGATCCTGGAAGAGCTGGCGGCCTGGAGGGCGGCCGGTGGTTCCGGCCTGGTTGATCTCACGCTGCCCGGAGTCGGGCGGGATCCCGTCTGGCTGGCCGGTCTTGCCCGGGCCAGCGGGCTGCACATCGTGATGGGCGGCGGCTGGTATCGCGGGGCGTACTACCCGCCCGAACTGCTGGTCGATCGGCGGTCCGTGGAGTCGCTGGCCGACGAGCTGATCCGGGAGGCGACCGACGGGGTGGGGGAGACCGGCGTGCGGCCGGGCATCCTGGGCGAGATCGGGACGGACAAACCGTGGATCTCAGCGGCCGAGGAGCGCGTGTTCCGCGCCGTGGCCCGCGCGTCCCGGGCGACGGGCCTCGCCGTCAGCACGCACGCCGTCCTGTCCCCGGTCGGGCTGGACCAGCTCCACATCCTCGAATCCGAGGGTGTGGATCCCGAGCGGGTCGTCATCAGTCACGCCGACTCGTATCCGAACCTCGGACACTATCTCGAGATCGTGGGTCGCGGGGCCAGCGTGGAGTTCGACTTCCTGGGGATGTCGTTCAGCCCGACGGAGGTGCACGGAGAGGGGCGCGTGGTCGAACTCATCCTGGAGCTGCTCGCGAGGGGTCACGCGGAACGGATCCTCCTGTCCCAGGACGTCTGCCACGACTCGCAGCTGCGGCGATACGAAGGGAACGGCTACACGTACCTCGCCCGCGAGTTCCTGCCGCGCCTGCGGGCGGCCGGCGTGGGCGAGGCGGAGATCGAGACCATCACCGTCCGCAACCCGCGGCGGCTGCTGACCATCGGCTAGCGGCGCGCGAGCCAGGCGGGGGCCAGGCTGCGGGCCACGCCGCGGGAGACGCGGGAGATCAGTCCTCCAGCGCCGCGTCGACGCTGAGGGCCACGTTGCCCTTCAGGGCGCCGCTGATCGGGCAGCCATCCTTCGCCGCCTCCGCCGACGCGATGAAATCCTCGGCCGACATCCCGGGCACGACGCCCCGCACCCGCAGCGCCGATGACACCACCTTCCACCCGTCGTCGAGTTTGTCGAAGGTGACCTCCGCCGACACGGACAGCCGCTGCGGCGGCGTCCCGGCGCGCCCCAGCCGACCGGAGAATGCCATCGCGTAGCACGAGGCGTGCGCGGCCGCCACGAGCTCCTCCGGGCTGGTCATCCCGCCCGGGGTTTCGGTCCGCGCGGCCCAGGTCACCGGGAGGTCGCTGAACGTTCCGCTGGAGACGGCGCTGACGGTTCCGTTGCCGGAGCTCAGGTCCCCGCTCCAGGTGACTTCGGCTGTTCGGATGGCGGCCATGGTGGACTCCTCGGTGTCGCGGGGGAGGGAACGTCGGAACGATGGTCGCACACCCGCGATACCCGGGCGGCCGCCTGCCTCAGCGGTCGACGGCCCCGCCCGGGCCCAGGCGCGCACGCACCGCCCGACCGAGGGCGCGATGGCCGGCGGCACGAGGCCAGGTGATCCGCTGCATGCCGCCGAATACCGCGTGAGCGCGAAGGGCATCGACGAAGGCCTCCGCGAAACCGTCCACGAGCAGCGGCTCGAAGCCGTCCTCCCACCACAGGCCAAGGATCCGAAGGACGCCCGCCTTTCGGTCGAACCGCGGTTCGATCCGTCCGACGAGGCGGTCGCCCCACAGGAGCGGCAGCACGTAGTAGCCCCAGCGCCGGCGCGCCGCCGGGACGTACACCTCCCACACGTAGTCGAAGCCGAACAGTGACCGGAGCAGGTCGCGGTCCCAGACCATCGGGTCCAGCGGGGCGAGGAAGGCGACCCCCGACCGCGTCTCGCCGGGCGCCGCCGCCCCGGAGGCCACGAACGTCGCCGCGGCCTCCAGCGTCTCCAGCTCGTCGGCGAGGATCAGCCGCTGCCCGCGGACGCCCTCGACGGTGACGGGAACGAGCGTGCCCTCAGCGACCAGCTCGTCACGCTGCCGCTTGCGATCCGCGGCGGTCGGGCCGGTGCCGATCAGGATCTCCGACTGGACGCCGATCGTGCCGAGGAGGCCGTGGGCGCGGTAGCGGGACAGGAGCTGATGGCGACGCTGCTCGTCTTCGGGCCGGCGGTCGGCGAGCAGATCGGCCGGGAAGAGCCGCTCCGCGAGGTCGTAGACCCGCCGGTTGCC
The DNA here is from genome assembly GCA_963704935.1 of uncultured Chloroflexia bacterium. Classification (GTDB taxonomy): domain Bacteria; phylum Chloroflexota; class Limnocylindria; order Limnocylindrales; family CSP1-4; genus SPCO01. The sequence goes on along the minus strand of CAVPIF010000003.1, from coordinate 698,296 downwards.
GTCGCGGCGGGCAAGCCCCAGGATGCCTGCCTCGGCGAGGGCCTCCAGCACGGCCCGCACCTGGTTGGTCGGGCGCCAGTACCAGTCGATGGCGGCCCGGGGCTGGATGTCGGTCGACGACAGCGGACCCTCGCGTCGGATCCGGTCCAGGAGTTCCACCACCAGGTCGGCGTGCGCGCGGAAGGTGTCCGCGTCGTGGCCCCGGCGTTCGTGGTCCCAGCCCAGCCGGTGCCAGGGCAGTTCCGAGATCGGCAGGAGGGAGAGGCCCTTGTTGTACGCCTCGTACAGCCAGCGCTCCTCGTACAGCAGCGCGTCGGTCCATGACCGTCGATAGCCGGCGATCCGGGCGGCCAGCACGAGGTCGTGGTTGCGACCCGTGACGTCGAGCGGGTCGAACTGGAGCGATCCGAGTCGATGCACGACCGTTCGCACCGACTTCGGTTCGGCGGGCAGCGCGCGCGGTGACAGCAGGAGGTGGCGAGCGACAAGGAATCGCCGCGCGGTCGCCTGGTCGATCGATAGGCCTGTGGGCACGTGGCGATGGTACGTCCTGCGATTCCAGCGAACCTGCGATATAGTCGGTACGAGCCAGATAGTACGGAGCCTCCGAACTTACTTGATGCCTGCTGAAAAGCGTCCGGCCGATCCGGGCGATGTGGACCGCGTCCTGGGCGTTTTCGACGCCCTGATGCATCGCCTCATGGCCACCCACGCGCCCGAGCTCCACACGATCGAGCTGACGATGTCGCAGACCAAGGCGATGTACTACCTGATCGCCGAGGGTCCGCTGCGGATGTCCGAGCTTGCTGCGCGCCTTCACGTCACGAACTCGACGGCCACGGGCCAGGTGGATCGCCTCCTGGAGCTCGAGATGCTGGAACGCCACGAAGATCCGCGGGACCGGCGACAGGTGGTCGTGACCGCGACCACCCACGGGATCGAGGCGCTCGAGCGCTTTCGTGAGCTGAGTTCGCACCGGATGCGCGAGATGCTCGACCGGATCGCTGCCGCCGACCTTCCGATCGTCGAACAGGGCCTGCTGATCCTGAGCGCCACGCTCGACCACCCCGACCTCCCGTTCTCCCCGTCCACCGCAATGACCCGCACGACCGAGGGAACCGCCACGTGAATCGACTATCCAATCTTGCCGTCGGCAAGCGCAGCGTCACGCTGCTCCTGGCCGGCGCACTGTTCATCGCCGGCGTGTCGGCCTGGGGCAGCCTCAAGCAGGAGCTGCTGCCGGATATCGAGTTCCCGGTCATCACGATCATCGCGCCGTATCCGGGTGCTGGTTCGGAAGACGTCGCGAGCCAGGTGGCCATCCCGATCGAGCGTGCCGTGTCCGGCGTCCCGCGCCTGGAGACCGTCCAGTCAACCTCGGCGAACTCGATCGCGCTGGTGATCGCGCAGTTCGCGTACGGCACCGATGTCAAGGAGGCGCTCGCCGCGGTTGAGGAGGGGATCGCCAGCGCCGGCCTCCCGGAGTCGGTGGAACCCTCGGCCTCGGCGCTCAACATCAACGCCTCGCCGGTCATCATCGCGTCGATCGGTGCGACGTCGGAGACCGGCCTGGAAGCCGCTGCCGAGATCGCCCGGACCGAGATCGTGCCGGAGATCGCTGCGATCGAGGGCGTGGCCCGCGCCGACGTCACGGGCGGCCTGGAGCAGCGACTGCTGATCACGCTCGACCCGACGACGCTCGCCGACAGTGGCGTGTCCGTCGCCCAGATCAGCGGCGTGCTGACCGCCAACAACCTGACCTTCCCGGCGGGCCAGCTGTCGGACAGCGGGACGAGGATCCCGGTCTCGACGATCGGCTCCCTGACCTCGGTCGAGCAGATCAAGGATCTCGTCGTCGGTTTCAGCGCCCCGGCCGCCCCGGCCGATCCCGCGACGCCGCCAGCCTCCCCGTCGCCGATCACGATCGGCGACCTGGGAACGGTCGAGAGCGTGGAGATCGCGACGACCGGATTTGCCCGGACGGACGGGAACCCGTCCCTGTCGCTGTCGGTCACGAAGACCTCCGACGCGAACACCGTGCTGGTCGCCGATGCGGTGCAGGCCAAGTTGGACGAGATCGCCGCGCGCCATCCCGATACGCTCGCGATCTCGACGGTCTCCAACCTGTCCGACTTCATCAAGGAATTGACCGACGGCCTGGTCCGCGAGGGCGGCCTGGGGGCCCTGTTCGCGGTCCTGACGATCTTCCTGTTCCTGTTCAGCGTTCGGTCCACGATCGTGGCGGCGATCAGCATCCCGCTGTCGATCCTGACCGCGCTCGTGGTGATGCAGCTCAGCGGGATCAGCCTCAACATCATGACCCTGGGAGGCCTGGCGGTCGCCATCGGGCGCGTCGTCGACGACGCCATCGTCGTCCTCGAGAACATCTACCGCCACCTGGCGTTGGGCGAGGACCGGCGTACGGCCGTCCTGAGTGGTCCGCGGGAAGTGGCCGGCGCCATCACCGCGAGCACCCTCACCACGGTCGCGGTCTTCCTGCCGCTCGGCTTCGTCGGGGGTCTGGTCAGCCAGTTCTTCCTGCCGTTCGCCCTGACCGTCACGTTCGCCCTGCTGGCCTCGCTCATCGTGGCGCTGACCGTCGTTCCCGTCCTCGCCTACTTCCTGATCGGACGGGTCAACCTGGCCGTCGACGCGAGCGGGGAGCCCAAGCGCTCCATCTGGGTCCGTCTCTACACGCCGACGATCAAGTTCGTCCTGCGCAGTCGATGGACGGCGCTCGGCGTGGTCGCGCTGTCCGGGATCATGTTCTTCGCGTCGCTCGCGCTCGTCCCCGGCCTGCCGACCCAGTTCATCAACGCGGGCTCGGAGAAGATCCTCCAGGTCAGCGTGGCACCGCCGACCGGCGCGACTTCCGAGGCGGTCCTGGAGCGCGCGATCCAGGCTGAGGCGATCCTCGGCTCGGATGACGAGGTCGAGCTCATCCAGACGAGCATCCCCGGCGAGGGTGACACCAGCTTCCAGACCATCATCGCCGCCCAGGGTGGGCGCCCGGCCAACAGCGCAACGATCACCGTTCGGCTGGACCCGACGGTCGACCTGGCCGAGAAGACGACGGCGTTCTCCGCCGCGCTGACGCCGGTCAAGTCGGACGGTTTCGATGTCCAGGTCTCCGAGGCGGCCGGGTTCACGTCCAATGGCCTGAGCGTGATCGTCAGCGCGGAGGATGCCGCCCTCGTCGCGTCGACCACGGCGGTTGTGGTCGAGTCGCTGGCCGCCGAAACGGATCTCGCGAACCTCAAGAGCGACCTGGTGACCGCCACGCCCGAGATCCAGGTGACGGTGGACCCATCCGAGGCCTTCTCCGTCGGACTCACCGCCGCACAGGTCGCGAACGAGGTCCGGACGGCCCTCGTCTCGCAGACCGTCACCCAGGTCACGTTCGAGGAGGGTCGGCCGGTCGATCTCGTCATCCGGCTGGACCCCGCGGCCGTCACCTCTGTCGAGGAGCTCCGCCAGCTGCCGGTCGGGACCATCGCCAAGGTCCCGCTCGGTCAGGTCGCGTCCGTCGAACAGGCGGACGTCCAGGGCAGCATCACCCGGATCGACCAGGCGCCCGCAGCCTCGATCACGGCCGAGATCCTCAGCGAGGACACGGGCGCGGTATCGCAGGCGGTCCAGGCCAGGATCGATGCCCTCAAGGCCGACGGGCGCATCCCCGCCGGTGTCGCCGTCGATCTCGCTGGCGTGAGCCAGCAGCAGACGGAAGCGTTCGGTGGCCTGTTCGCCTCGATGGGCGTCGCCGTGCTGCTGGTCTACGTCATGATGGTGCTGGCGTTCAACTCCCTCATCACCCCGTTCATCATCATGTTCAGCCTGCCGCTTGCGACGATCGGTGCCTTCCCGGCGCTGGTCCTCACCGGGCGTCCGATCGGTGTCTCTTCGCTGATCGGGTTCCTGATGCTCATCGGCATCGTCGTGACCAACGCGATCGTCCTGCTGGACCTCGTGGAACGGCTGCGATCCGAGGGCAAGTCCAGTCGCGAGGCGCTCATCGAGGGCGGCCGGACGCGCGTGCGGCCCATCCTCATGACGGCCATCGCCACGATCCTGGCCCTGATCCCGTTGGCGGCCGGCTTCAACGAGGGATCGATCATCGCCGCGGAACTCGGCACGGTCGTGATCGGCGGCCTGTTCAGCTCGACGTTCCTGACCCTGCTCGTGGTCCCGGCGGTCTACTTCCTGATCGACGGGGTCAAGGCGCGCATCAGCCGGCGACTCGGAGCCGGGTCGCGCTCGTCGATCGACGTGGCCGCGGCCGGGGTGTAGTCCCGCACCGCGACGGTTCGACCGCTGGGCCCGCCCGGGCGGCTACCATCGCGTGCCATGGAGAGAAGCGGGCCGCTGGTCGGCCTTCGCCGGGTCATGGCCAACCCCGCCCTCCGTCGGGTGCTGTTCGGCTACCTCGCGTTCCACATCGCGGAATTCGCGACCTGGGTCGCGATCCTCCTGTACGCCTACGAGGCGACCGGCCCGGCATCGGTCGGCCTGGTCGCCGTCATCCAGCTCGTCCCGGCGGCCCTGGCCGCGGCGCCGGCCGGATCGCTCGGCGACCGGTACCCGCGCGAGCGGGTGCTCGGCATCGGCTATCTGGTGCAGGCCGCGGCCATGCTGGCGACCGCGGGAGCCATGCTGGCCGGGCTGCCGGTCCCGGTCGTCTACGCCGCCGCCGCGCTCGCGGCGACTTCGCTCGTGGTGACCCGTCCGACCCAGTCCGCCTTGCTGCCCGCGCTCTCGACCACGCCGAACGACCTGACCGCGGCGAATGGCGCGGCCGGTGTCGTGGAGGGCGGTGGGGTGCTGCTCGGCCCGTTGATCGCCGCGGCCATCCTGGTCGATTCCACCACCGCCGTCGTCTACCTGATGGCTGGGTTCGCACTCGTCGTGGCCGCGCTGGCGACGATCGGCCTCCGCCCGCGCGGGGGACTGGCGACACTCCATCCGCTGCCGCCGGTGTCGCCCGCGGATCTCGCCGGCGTGGGTCCGGCCGGCTCGTCCGGCGGTGGTGGCGATCGGGACTTCCTCGCCGGGATCAGGACGATCGCGGACGATCGGGACGCCCGGCTCATCGTCGGCCTGCTCACGGTCCGCACGCTGATGATCGGGGCCGCGGATGTCCTGTTCGTCCTGATCGCCCTGGAGCTGCTCGGCATCGGTGAACCCGGCGCCGGGATCCTGAATGCGGCGCTGGGTGCCGGCACGATCGTCGGCGGAGCGCTGACCTTCGCGCTCATCGGGCGGGAGGGCCTGGCCCTCGTCGCGGCCGTGGGGGCCATCCTGTGGGGCGTGGCCATCGCCCTCATCGGCATGACCGCGGTCGTGGTCCTCGCGCCGATCCTCGTGATCGTCGGCGGGGCCGGCCTGGCCGTCGTCGATGTCGCTGGTCGAACGCTCCTCCAGCGGTCGATCCGCGACGAGGTCCTGGCGCGCGTCTTCGGGCTCCAGGAGGGCCTGGCGATGGCCGCCCTGGCCGCCGGCTCCGTCGTTGTCTCCATCCTGTCCGAAGCGTTCGGCCTGACCGTGGCCATCGCCCTGGTCGCGATCTTCCTGCCCCTCATGGTGGCGCTCTCGTGGACACGGATCACGGCGCTGGACCGGCGGGTCGTCGTGCCGGTCCGGGCCATCGCCCTGCTGCGCCATACCCCGTTGTTCGCGCCGTTGCCGCTCCCGCAGCTGGAGGCTGTCGCCCGCCGTGGGTCGTGGCTGACGTTCCCGAGCCGCACCGTGGTCATCCGCGAGGGTGACCCCGGCGACCGGTACTACGTCCTCGCTTCCGGGGTCGTGCGTGTCGAGCAGGGCGGGCGGTTCCTGCGCGAGATCGGACGACCGGGCGCCGGTTTCGGGGAGATCGCGCTGCTGCGCGATGTCCCGCGGACGGCGACGGTCACGGCCGCGACGGAGATCGCCCTGTTCGCCATCGACCGCGCGCCGTTCCTGGCGGCCGTGACCGGCCACCCCGATGCGTTCGCGGCCACGGAGCAGGAGCCGGGCTTCCTGCGACCTGACGACGCCGCTGGGTAGGACGACGTCGCTCAGCCGGCGGGCCTGACCCGGCCGGGCCCCCCGGGGCGGGACCATCGGGTCGGTGCATCGAGGCACCCCGTCCTGCATCCTCACGTGACTGATACCCGCTCGGTAGTACGTGGGATCGATCTCGAGAGCCGCTCCGCTCGCGTCATCAGGCGCCGCCACGCCATCCAGCGGCGCGCGCTACGGCGCGCCGTCATCGCGGCGGGCGTGGCCCTCGTCGGGGTGGAAGTCGCCTACGCCGCCGGACTCGCGCTGATCTCGCGCGGAGAAAGCAGTTCGGCTGTTCTGATCAACCTCGCGGAGGCTGCGGCCGGGATCCTCGCGGTATTGCTGGTCCTGGGCCCAGCCCGCCGACACCCACTGGCGGTCGCATTCCCGCTGGCGATGTCGCTGGTCCTGCCGACCCTGCAACTCCTGGCGTTCGCTCCCGAGTTCGCGGAGTCCACCCTCGTCGGCATGGTCCTCGTTCCCGTGAGCGTCGCCCTGTTCATGCCGTGGCCGGCCCGGGTCCATGCTCTGTGGTTCGCGTGGGAGGCCGGCATCCTGATCGTCTACCAGTCCACCGCGCTTGGCGCCGCGATCACGCCGGAGCGCTGGCAGGTCTTCGGCCTCATGTTCGCGATCTCCGGAGCGGTCAGCCTCGCGGGGTGCGCCTTGCTTGAACGCGGCCGTCGCGATTCCATCGACAAGCGACTCGCGATGATCGCCCTCCGCGCTCGCTCCCACTCGGCCGAACGGGCGGTGCGTCGCCTGAACACGGAGCTCGCCACGACCGCCCGCAGCGATTCACTGACCGGTCTCGGCAACCGGATGCGCCTGGACGAGGACCTCGCAGCCACGGCGGAAGCCGCTCAGCGGTACGGGCGTCCGTACGCGATCGCCATCTTCGATCTCGACGACTTCAAGGCGATCAACGACGTCTACGGCCACGCCGCCGGCGACGAGGCACTCCGGCGGATCGGGGCGCTCATCCGGAGCGGCTGTCGCGGGACGGACCGCGCGTACCGGTTCGGGGGCGAGGAGTTCGTCGTGCTGATGCCGGAGCAGAGCATCGCCGGGGCCCACGTCGCCGCGGAGCGGATTCGGGCCGCTGTCGAGCGCGCCGGGATCCCCAGCCCCTCGCCCAAGTCGGCGGGTCGGCTGACCATCAGCGCGGGTGTCGCCGCGGTCGAGGCATCGGACATGGTCGCGCCGGATGACCTCCTGAGCCTGGCCGACGCCGCGCTGTACGCGGCCAAGCGGGCCGGCAAGAACCGCGTCGTCGAGGCTCCGGTCCACGCCGCAGGGCCGTCGGCTCGTGCGGGGACACCCGTGGCCCAGGCTGGTCGTTGACGCATCTGGCGCTAATCCCGATAATCTGACTCGGAATTAGCAATCAGCCGAGCGAGGTCACCGGCGGCACCAGTTGCCGCCGCCCGCAGGACCGGAGATCGCATGACCGTCACCCGCGATATCCCCACGGACCAGCGCGACCAGTTCGCGTTCCACGACGACATCGTCTACCTGCGCGAGACCAAGCGAGGGTTGACGCGCGACACGGTCGAGGAGATCAGCCGGTTCAAGGAAGAGCCGGACTGGATGCGGCAGTTCCGCCTCCGCGCCTACGACCACTTCGTCCAGCGCTCGATGCCCGCCTGGGCGGAGGGCCTGGACCGGATCGACTTCGACAAGATCGTCTACTACCGCAAGCCGTCGGAGCGCGAAGAGAAGTCCTGGGACGACGTCCCGGAGAAGATCAAGGCGACGTTCGAGAGGCTGGGCATCCCGGAGGCGGAGCGCAAGTTCCTGGCCGGCGTCGGCGCGCAGTATGACAGTGAGGTCGTATACCACAGCGTGCGCGAGGAGCTCACCAAGATCGGCGTCGTGTTCATGGGGATGGACCAGGCGCTCAAGGACCACCACGACATCGTCAAGCAGTGGATGGGTACGATCGTCCCGCCCGAGGACAACAAGTTCGCGGCCCTCAACAGCGCGGTCTGGTCCGGTGGCTCGTTCGTCTACGTGCCCAAGGGCGTCGAAGTGCCGCTCCCGCTGCAGGCCTACTTCCGGATCAACGGCGAGAACACCGGCCAGTTCGAGCGGACCCTGATCGTCGTCGACGAGGGCGCCAAGGTCCACTACATCGAAGGCTGCACCGCGCCGATCTACGCGACCGACTCGCTCCACGCAGCGGTCGTCGAAGTCGTCGCGCTGCCGGGCTCCAAGGTCCGCTACACGACGATCCAGAACTGGTCCAACGACGTCTACAACCTCGTCACCAAGCGGGCGCACGCCTACGCCAACAGCACCGTCGAGTGGATCGATGCGAATACCGGCAGCCGCAAGACGGTCAAGTTCCCGGCCATCTACCTGCGCGGTGAGGGCGCCACGGCGGACATCATCAGCGTCGCGGTCGCGGGCAGGGGCCAGCACCAGGACACGGGCGCCAAGGCCATCCACCTGGCTCCGAACACCCGCTCCCGGATCGTGTCGAAGTCGGTCAGCAAGGATGGCGGGCGCGCCACCTACCGCGGCCAGCTCAAGGTCGCACCGGGCGCCACCAATGTCGTGGCCAGCGTCCGTTGCGACGCCCTGATGCTCGACGACGAGAGCCGCAGCGACACGTACCCGTACATCGACATCCAGGAAGACGACACGACGATGAGCCACGAGGCGACGGTCGGGAAGGTCAGCGCTGACCAGGTGTTCTACCTGATGGCGCGCGGGCTGACGGAGAACGAAGCGACCAACCTCATCGTCCAGGGCTTCCTCGAGGTGTTCACCAAGGAACTCCCGATGGAGTACGCCATCGAGTTCAACCGCCTGGTCAAGCTGGAGATGGAGGGGTCGCTGGGATGACGGCCCCGACCGCCGAACCCTCGCCAGCGCCGGCGCCGGGCGCGGTCAGGCCCGCACGGCGCGCGCTCGATCATCTGTCCCTGACCGTCGACGAGGCCACCCTGGACGCCGTCTCCGCCGGCGACCCGGACTGGCTCGCCGCAGACCGGCGCGCAGCGTGGGACCGCTGGACGATCCTGCCCGCCGAATCGAACCTGCTGTACACGCCGTACATCGACCTCCGGGCAACGAGCCTGGACGACGCGATCGTCGCGACCGGCCACGGAGCGGGCCTCGAAACCGGCGCGGTCCCGGCGGATGCCGACGGGCTGCTCGAGGTCAACGAGGGTGAGGTCACGGCCGTCGCCCTGTCAGCGGAGGCCTCGGCCGCCGGGGTCCGGCTGTCGACCGTGGGCCGTCTTCTGGCGACGGACCCGATCGCTGCCCGCGAGGTGCTGTCCGCAGAGCGCGGCCTGCCCGCCGACGACAAGTTCGCCCAGCTGACCCGCGCCCTGTGGACGCAGGGCGTCGTGCTGGACATCCCTGCCGGCGTGCGCCTGGTCCGCCCGATCATCGTGCGATGGAAGGTGGGAGCGCCCGGACGCTCCCTGCTGACTCGGACGTTCGTCCGTCTTGGGGCCGGCGCGGAGGCCTCCCTCGTCGAGGAACTGGTCGAGGCCGCGCCGCTCGGCGGAACGCCCGCCCAGTCCTTCTTCGCCGGGACCTTGGAGGTGGTCCTGGATCGGGAAGCGACCCTGACGGTCGCGAGCCTCCAGGAGCTGCCCCCGAACGTCGTCGCGTTCCAGCACCGACACGCCGAGATCGGCGAGGCTGCATCGCTCCGCTGGGCCCTCGCCCAGCTTGGAGGGCGTCTCGTCCGCAGTCGAGTGGATAACCGCCTCGCCGGCGCTCGCAGCAGCGTGGAGCAGGTCGAGATCGTGTTCGGAAGTGAGGAGCAGCTCTTCGACCTGACCTCGTTCACGACCCACGTGGGTCGGGACACGACCGGGGACCTCCTGTCCAAGGGGGCCCTCCTGGATCGATCGCGCAGCTACATGAAGGGCCTGATCACGATCGAGAAGACCGCGATCGGGACGGACAGCTTCCTCGGCGAGTTCGGGATGAACCTGTCGAAGGCCACTCGTTCCGTGGCGATCCCCAGCCTGGAGATCGACCAGCCGGACTGCCGTCGGGCGGCGCACAGCTCGTCCGTGGGCCCGATCGACGAGACGCAGCTGTTCTACCTCGAGTCACGCGGGATCCCCCCGGACGAGGCCCGCAAGTTCATCGTCCTCGGGTTCCTGGAGCCCGTCGTGGCCCGCGTCCCGCTGGCATCCGCGCAGGCGCGGTTGCGCGAGCTGCTCGAGGAGAAGTGGGCGACCGGCGTCGGTGGCGGCGCGAAGGCGGCCGCCTGATGCCTCCACAACGTCGGTCGCGCCGATGAGGCGCATCGATCTCCTCGCCAGCGACGAGGTCGGCGTCGGCGAGATGAAGATGGCCTGGGTGGACGGCACGGACCAGGTCCTGGTCATCAACAGCGGCGGTGAGTGGACGGCCGTGCAGGGAATCTGCTCGCACGAGTACTTCGAACTCGACAAGGGCTTCCTGACCAACGGCACCCTGACCTGCGCCCTGCACCTGTCGCGCTTCGACCTGTCCAGTGGCGAGCCGCTGGACCCGCCGGCCGACGCCCCTCTCGCGGTCTACCCGGTCGTGGTCGAGGATGGCCGGGTCCTGATCGAGGTCCCGGACGGGCCACTCGAGATCAGCGAGTAGCCCGCGCACCGACGAAGCCCCGAGACCGCGGGCCTGACGCGGTGGTACCGGCACGTACCAATGTCCGGTGGTCCGGGCGCTCGAGCCGGCGTACGGTGCGGCCACCATGCAGGGCGTCGAGTTCCAGGGGTTCGCCGGTGACTGCACGATCGCCGGCCAGGTCACGATGTTCGGCGAGCGCCTGACCGACTTCCTCAACGGCCAGGAGCGGTTCCTGCTGCACCATGTTCGCTTCACCAGCCTGGAGGACGGCCACGTGGTGGAGGTCGACTCGGTCAGCGTCGAGCGGGACGACCTCCTCGCGGTGGTCGGCACCGGGCCACGCGGGTCGGAGGAGCAGCGCGTCCCGCAGGAGGAGACCCGGATCCAGCTCGCCATCGGGCCGTACGTCGTCCTGGGCCGCTTCCACACGGCACCCGGTGTCGATCCGCTCCAGAACGTCCTCCAGCGCGAACCCATGATCCCGCTGACCGGCGCCACCGTCGCCTACAGCCACGCGGGCGAGACCATCGCCCAGGACGTCGGCACGATCATCGTCAACCGCCACCTCGTCGACTGGATCGTCGCCTCGCCGGATGAAGCCTCGGTCTTCCCGGCGGCGACCGTTCGCTCGCCCTACACACTGCACCTCAGCAAGGACATGACCGGCTCGCCCGTGCTCTGACGCGCCCCGCCGCCCGATCAGCGTTCCAGCAGGGTGCCCAGGCCGACCCGCTCCGCGTTCCGCACGATCGCATCGGCGAAGACCACGTCCGCGAGGCCCACCCCGAGGTGGGTCACGACGACGCGGCCGGATGGCGGCCGAACGACACCGGCCAGGATCGCCTCCCCGAGCGTCGTATCGGGATCCGGGTAGCCGTCGAACTGGCCGACCGCTCGGTTGGCGAGGAACTGGCCCCGCTCGTCGACCACGAACAGCGCGGCATCGCGGGCGACTTCGGCAGCGCACATCGTGGCGTAGTCGACCGCGACCACGAGCGCGTCGGGAGCCAGCCAGTCGGCCGTCATGACCTGTCGCTCCGTCGGCGACGTGAACGATGCTGCGGTGACCACCACGTTCGCGCCCAGCGTCGCAGCGCGCGCCTCGGCGACGACCTCCGCCGCGGCGATGCCGGGGGTCGCCCGGGCCGCGGCCGCGAGCGCCTCGGCCCGGGCCGGATGGCGGTCGTGGATGAGGAGGACCACGCCGGGAAGCGTGTGCCCGAGCACCTCCAGGTGACTCTGCCCCTGGACGCCGGCTCCGATGATCGCCGCTCGGGCCGCGCCGGCCGCGCCGAGATGGCGGATGGCGACCCCGGAGACCGCCGCCGTCCGATGCGCGGTGATCGGGCCGCCGTCGAGGATCGCGACCGGCACCCCCGTCGTCGGATCGCTGACCAGGACCAGCGCATGGATCGCCGGCAGCCCGACCTGGCGGTTGCCCGGGAACCCGGTGACCCACTTGATCCCGAGCAGGTCCGCCTCGCCCGTTTCGGGTAGGCCGCGCAGCAGCGCCGGCATGGCGTGCGCGAACGCTCCGGCAGCGCGCGGGTGAACGCCCAACTTCGGTGGTAATTCGGCGTCCGTGACGAGCGCGGTCATCGACCGCTCCGCGAGGGCGATCCGTTCCTCGACATCGGGCATCGCGGCGGCGACGTCGGCCGCGGCGAGGTAGCGCAGGTGCGTCGGCATGCCACGAGTGTAGATGCCCGCTAGGATGCGTCGATGGCAGGCATCGACCCCGCGACCAGCCTCGAGAACCTCCGGTTGGAGCGGGACGCGATCGCGCTCTACGAGGCCCTCGCCCGGATCGAGAAGGATCCGACGCGCGCGTCGGCGTTCGAGCGCATCGCCGGCAACGAACGCCGCCATGCCGGCATCTGGGCCGCCAAGCTCACCGAGCTCGGGGTCGAGGTGCCGCCGTCCGCCGGCCCACGCCCAAGGGTCCGGTTCATCGTCCTCGCGGCCCGACTGTTCGGGACCCGCGCGGTCGCCGACCTGGTCAAGGCGCTGGAGGGCGACGAGGAGGAGATCTACGACGCGCAGGCTGCCGGTCCGGAGGTCGCGGCGATCGCGGCCGACGAGCGCGAGCACGCCCGCATCTGGGATGAGCTTGGCTCTGCGCCCGCGGTCGGCACCGTTCTCGACCAGACCCGCGACGGGGTCGCGGTCGCACGTCGTGCCAGGTCCGCTTCCGAGATCGCGGAGCGTGAACGCTGGCATCGATCCGGCGGGCGGTCCGGCACGCTCCGCGCCGTGATCTTCGGTGTGAGCGACGGGCTGGTCAGCAATCTGTCCCTGGTGATGGGCGTGGCCGGCGCCGCCGCGGGCAACCCAAGCTTCATCCTCCTCGCGGGGATCGCCGGGTTGCTGGCGGGTGCCTTCAGCATGGCCGCCGGCGAGTACATCAGCATGCAAAGCCAGCGGGAGCTGTTCGAGCGCCAGATCGCCCTGGAACGGGCGGAGATGGAAGCGATGCCGGAGGAGGAAGAGGCAGAACTGGCCGCCGCGTACCGGGCCAAGGGTTTCACACCGGACGAGGCCGCGACGATCGCCCACCGGATCTTCCAGGATCCGGCCGCGGCCCTGGACATGCTCGTCCGTGAGGAGCTGGGCCTCGATCCCGATGAGCTCGGCTCGCCGTGGGGCGCCGCAGCCGGGTCCTTCGTGGCGTTCGCCATCGGGGCGATCATCCCGGTCGTCCCATTCCTGTTCGGGGGTGGCACTGCGCTGACGGCGGCCAGCCTGGGACTCAGCCTGGTCGCGCTGTTCGCCGTCGGAGCTGCCGTCAGCCTGCTGACCGGACGGAGCCTTGTCTTCTCCGGCGTCCGCCAGCTCGGCATCGGTCTGGCCGCCGCGGCCGTCACCTTCCTGATCGGTTCGCTGATCGGCGTGACCGTGGCCGGCTGAGCGAGCGATGACGATGTCGAGCGACCTCCGCGATCGGCTGGTCGGGGAGGGGCTGGACCCGACGACGTGGTCCAACGGCCCCGGCGACCGCTACGCCGCCCACGACCACGCCTTCGACAAGGTGATCGTCGTCGCCGCCGGCTCGATCCGGTTCGGCCTGGCGGACCTGGCCGAGACGGTCCACCTGCGCGTCGGTGATCGTCTCGAGTTGCCGGCCGAGACCGCCCATGACGCGCTGGTCGGTCCGGATGGCGTGACCTGCCTTGAGGCCCACCTGCCGGTCGGGACGCTGATCGGATGGGGCCGGCGCGCAGCCGGGAGCTGGTGAGGCGCGGAAACCGGGACCGGTCGTCCGGACGTAGCGGATGACGGGAGCCGGTCCGGTGCCACTCGACGACGCCGCCCTCGTCCGCGAGGTCGCGACGGGTTCGCACGATGCCCTCGCGCTGCTCTACGACCGGCATGGTGACGCCGTCTTCGCGGTGGCGGCACGGCTGACATCCGACCGGGGGATCGCCGAAGAGGTCGTGCAGGAGACGTTCCTGGCGTTGTGGAACCGAGCCGAGATCTTCGATCCAACCATCGGTTCGCTCGCGGCGTGGCTGCACACCATCGCGCGAAACCGGACGGTCGATCGGCTGCGGGCGGGCGGGCGGCGCTCGATGACCATCCCGCTGTCGGGTGCCGTGTCCGGGCGGAGCCGGGACGTCGCCGGCGATGTCCGCGCGGACGCGCTCGAGCGAGTCCTCGCCAGCGGGGAGATGGTGGCCGGGTCGATGCCCGCGCCATCGCCGGAATCGGCATTCGAACTCGTGGAGCTGCGGCAGGCCATCCAGGCGGCGCTTGCCGGGATGCCGGACGATGAGCGGGCGGTGATCGAGCTGGCCTACGGCGAGGACCTCACGCAGTCGGAGATCGCCGAGCGACTGGGCTGGCCGCTGGGGACCGTCAAGACACGAACACGGCGCGGACTCGGCCGACTCCGCCGCATCCTGGGAACGGGCGAGGGACCGGAATCCGCCCGATACCTGGCACCGGCGTCGTCCGCCGGCCCGGATCACTGAACCCGAGGGGACACGGACACAGCAGATGGATCATCAGGAGGCGCTCGAACAGCTCGAGCTGGCGGCGGTGGAGCCAGGAGGCCTGGAGCGGCTGATGGCCGGCGACACGCCGACCGCGGCCGCGATCGCGGGTCACCTTGCCGGCTGTGCGGCGTGCGCCGACGAGCTGGAACGCCTGCGGCGGGCCGTGCCGCTCTTGCGCGACGTGGTTCGGACCACGCCGCCCGCGGACCTCCGGGACCGGACGCTCTCGTTCGTCCGGGCGCACGGGGAGCCGCGGGTCGGAGCGGCCCCGCCGGCCGGGCCCGGGGATCGGCGCCGGGGATTCGGCGCCCTGCCGTGGGTCGCCGCGATCGCCGCGGCCGTGGTCATCTCAGCGGTCGCGAGCGCTGTCGTGATCGGCCTCCGGGTCGATCAGCGACTGGCGGACCAGGACCGGGCCATCGCCGGGCTCGAGGCCGTCACGACCGCCACGATGGAGATCACGACAGACCCGGGCGCCCTGCGCGTGGCCCTTCAGCCGGTCGCCGGCGCCGATGCCTCCGGGACGCTCCTCTTCTCGCCCGCGTCGACCAGGCTCGTCGTGGTCGCCACCGGCCTTGGCGTTCCACCGGCCGGACAGGAGTACCGGTGCTGGGTGGAGGTCGACGGGGCCCGCCGGGATGTCGGTCGGATGTACCTGGCCGGCGACCTGTCGTTCTGGGCCGGTCCGACGCCGATCATCGCGGACGTGCCTCCAGGCACGATCTTCGGCGTCTCGCTCACCGATCTCGACGACTCAGGTCCGAAGGTCGACCCCGTCCTCGTCGGGAGGCTCTAGCGAGGCAGCCGCTGGGAGCCGCCGGGGAAGCCGCGCCCCTCGGACCGAACTCGACGGGGTCCGGCGGCGGTGCCTCCAGGTAGGCGCGATGCAGGTCCAGGACGCGTTCCACGGCCTGGGGCGGGACGCGCCAGCCGTCGTCCGCGAGCGTCGCGGACAGCCAGACAGCCTCGCTGGCCCGTTCGGTGGTGTCCACGTCCAGCTCTCGGCGACGGGAATCCATCACGACGAACCACACGAGCCCGCCTCCCACGACGAGCCCGACGATGAGCAGCCACCAGTTGAACTCGGCATTCACCGCCACGAAGTATAGGTTCCCCGCGACACGGGCCTTCCGTCGCGCTCCACCGCTACACTCCGCGGATGCTCGACTTCACGCCGAACCCGATCGCCCTCCAGATCGGGCCACTCCCCGTCTACTGGTACGGGATCGGCTACGCGCTGGGCCTGGCGGCCGTCTATGTCCTGCTGACCCGACTTGCGCGGAGGGCCGGCGAGGACGCGGAGCTGGTCGGGAACGGCATGATCCTGGTCGCCGTCGCTGCGCTCATCGGTGGCCGGCTGTACCACGTCGTCGACCAGTGGGCGCTCTACCAGGGCGACCTCCTCAAGATCGTCCTACCCCCGTACACGGGACTTGGCGTCTATGGCGGGATCCTCGCCGGCCTGGTCACCCTGATCTGGTATACCCGCAGCCGGGGGCTGTCCTTCTGGCGATGGGCGGATATCGTCGCTCCGTCGCTGTTCCTCATGCAGGCCATCGCTCGCTGGGGCAACTTCTTCAACCAGGAGCTGTACGGTCCGCCGACCTCACTCCCATGGGGCATCCCGATCGAGTGCGCGCACCGGGTCGCGGCGTATCCCTGCGCCGACTTCGCCTTCGAGACGACGCGATTCCACCCGCTCTTCCTGTACGAGTCCCTCTCCGGAGTCCTGGGTCTGCTCTTCCTGCTCTGGGTCGGCTCCCGGCTTCGAGCCCGACTGCGCCCAGGCGATATCGTCCTGCTCTTCTTCATCTGGTACGGGGCGGTCCGTCTCGGGCTCGAGACCTTCCGCTCGGACAACTGGACGTTCTTCGGGATCCCGACGGCGATGCTCGTGTCGCTCGCGTTCATCGGGATCTCGGGTGTCGTCCTGGCCTTGCGACACCGCCCGGGACACACGGCGTCCGACGCGCCCGCGACCTATCCGGAGGTCGCGAGCTGGGGCGCCCTGGGCGTGCTCGACGACGAGGCGCCCGTCGCCCCGGCATGACCGAGACGGAGGGGGAGCGTCCGGATCTGACGCGCCGCCGGCCACCGCCCGGCCGGATCGCCCCGGAAGCCCTTGCGGCCAGCCGGGGCGGAGCGGCGGAGGGCCTCGCCTGGCTGGGGCGAACCCCGGAATCGCAAGCCTCCTGGCTCTACCGCGTCGTCCGACTGCTCGCCCGTGCCGTCATCTTCGGCGCCTTCCGGTACCAGATCCGGACGAGCGGCCGTGAGCGGCTTCCGCCCGGCGGTGGCTATCTGTTGGTGGCCGCTGCCCACCGGGGCTGGATGGATCCCTTCGTCGTCATGCATGCCCTTCCGGCGGAGCCGCGGACCTGGTTCCTGGGCAGTGGCCCGTCCACGTTCACCACCCGCTGGCGCGAGGTCCTCATCCGGCAGCTCGGCGGCCTGCTGCCCGTGTGGCGTGGCGGTGTCGGGGTCGAGCAGCACGTGGCGTCGGCGCGGGCGGTCATCGCCAACGGCGGCGTGTTCGCGCAGATGCCCGAGGGCACGGTCAGCGGCCCGGCCGGACGGCTCGGCGCGATGCGGACCGGCTGGGCGATCATCGCGCTTCGCACCGACGCCCCGATCGTGCCCCTGGCGATGACCGGCACGGAGGAGCTGTACATCGGCCGACGGATGGCATCGCAGGTCCTGGCACCGACGACTGCGCGGGCGTTGGCCGGCCTCCCGACCGACGCGCCCCTGCCCGAGCCCGGTTCGCGCGAGGAGATGGCCCTCGCCCGCGTGATGACCGATCGATTGGCCGGCATCCTCGGGCCGGTCGTCGCAGCCATCCACCCGTGGACGGTGGACCCGCCGGATCATCCCCGACGCCTGCGCCGACGCCTGACGTGGCTGTTGCTGCGCCCTGGGCGACTCGATCGGAGCGGCTGAGCCGGTGGAGCACCCGACCGGCCTGATCGGGCCCGCCTCGTCGCGCCCCACGTTCGCGTATCGTGCCGTGGCCGTGGCCATCCGCCTCCTCGGCCGTTGGGTCTTCGCGTTCCGGACCGATGTGCGCGGCCTGGAGCACCTGCCCCTCGACGCCGGCGGACGACCTGCGGGCGGTTGGATCGCGGCCGGGCTACCCCATCGGACCTGGGTGGACCCGTTCGTCGTCTTCGATGCGCTGCCCCGCGAACCACGACTCGTGTTCTTCGGCGATGGTCCGGCCATCTTCCGTTCCTGGTGGCGTCGCTGGCTGGTCCGCCGGGTCGGTGGGGTCATCCCGATCTGGCCGGGCGGCGGGCGCGACGCGGTCGAGTCCCATCTCGCGGGCGCCCGCACGGCGCTCGACGCGGGTGCCGTCGTCTGCCTCTTCCCGGAGAGCGGTGTACCGACGCCGCCGGGCACCGCTCGCCCACTGGGACTCGGGGTCGCCTACTTCGCGCTCCGAGCTGATCGCCCGATCGTCCCGCTGGTACTCGGCGGGACGCATGAGCTCTTCCGCGGTCGCCGGTTCCGCCTCGATGTCCTGCCGCCGGTGACGGCTCGCGAACTCGCCGGCCTCGAGCCGGACGCCGCGCTCCCCGAACCGTGGTCGAGTGCGGAACGCGTGCTTGCCCACCGCATCGCGACGACCCTGCATGAGCGTACGGCGCCGCCGATCGCGGCGGCCCACCTCGCCACCGAACCGCCAGCCGGGACACGCAGGCGGTGGCGCTGGCTCCAGACCGCCTGGCACTGACCGCCGCTCGGCGTCGCCGGGCCGCTCGGGCCGCACCTATACTCGGCCGCGATGCAGTACGCCGAGTCCATCCTCGACCTGGTCGGCCATACGCCGCTCGTGCGGATCACGCGCGTGAACCGCGATCTCGGGCCGCTGGATCGCCAGCCGCTCCTCCTCGCCAAGCTGGAGATGCTCAACCCGGGCGGCTCGGTGAAGGACCGGATCGGCCTGCCGATGATCGAGGCGGCGGAGCGCGCCGGCGTGCTCCAGCCGGGCGGCACGATCATCGAGCCGACCAGCGGCAACACCGGGCATGGCCTGGCGATCGCTGCCGCGCTCAAGGGCTATCGGTGCATCTTCGTGATGGCCGACAAGCAGTCGGTGGAGAAGCAGACGCTCCTGCGGGCCTACGGCGCGGAAGTCGTCCTCTGCCCGACCAACGTCCCCCCCGAGTCGCCGGAGAGCTACTACTCCGTGGCCGCCCGGCTCGCCCGCGACATCCCGGGCGCCTTCAAACCGGATCAGTACTGGAACATGGAGAACCCGGCCGCCCACGAGCGCACGACCGGTCCGGAGCTCTGGGAGCAGACGGACGGTCGGATCACCCATTTCGTCGCGAGCGTCGGCACCGGCGGCACCATCTCCGGGGCGGCTCGCTACCTCAAGGCGCAGAACCCGGCGATCCAGGTCGTCGGGGCGGATCCTGAGGGCAGCGTCCTGTCCGGGGACGCGGCGCGTCCGTACCTGACCGAGGGGGTCGGTGAGGACTTCCTCCCGGGCACCTACGACCCTGCCGTGATCGATCGATGGGTCCGGGTCAGTGACCGCGACGCCTTCGCCATGGCGCGTCGGCTGACGCGCGAGGAAGGGATCCTGTCAGGCGGCTCGTGCGGGACCGCGATGGTCGCCGCGCGCGAGGTCGTCCGGGATCTCGCGGCCCGGGACGGCGGCCTTGCGGCGGTCGTCGTCGTGCTGCTCCCCGACAGCGGCCGGAGCTACCTGTCCAAGGTCTACAACGACGAATGGCTGCGTGCCAACGGCCTGATGGCGACGACCGGGGCCGCGACCCGGATCGAGGCGTTGCTGGCCGACCGCCACCACGGCGCGGACCTGCCGGCGGTCGTGGTGGCCCGGACCACGGAGCGAGTCGGCGACGCGATCGCCAAGCTCCAGGCGTATGGCATCAGCCAGTTGCCGGTCTCGGAGGAGCCCGAGGGCGACGATGTCGTCGGCCTGGTGGGGTCGATCAGCGAGAAGGGCTTGCTGGATCGTGCCTACCGTGACCCTTCGGTCGTGGAGCGCACCGTCGGCGAGGTGATGGACCCGCCATTGCCACTCGTGGAAACGTCGGCCACGCTCGACGAGGCCGTCGCTCTGCTGTCCGGCGGTACGAACGCGCTCGTGGCGGTCCGCGGCGAGCGTCCGGCCGGGGTCGTCACGAAGCTGGATGTCCTCGAGTACCTGGCCCACCACGGCGACGGGTCGAGCTAGCTCGCAGCACGGCGCGCCCACCGCTCGGCCCGGCAGCGACAGGTTGGCGCAACTGGACGATGACCGGGCAAGGGTGCTCGGCGAGCATCCGGCGCATGCGAGGATCCGCGCTGATCGCTGCTCTCATCGGCGTCCTGCTGGTCGCCGGATGTTCCAGCCCCGCGACCGACACGCTCGACACGAACAGCCCTGGCACGACGGCCGCCCCGCCGGCGATCAGCCCGGTCCCGTCGCCGGCCGCCTCGGTGGTCACGCTCGGCTCGCTGCTCGGCGCGGTCCCGTCATCGCCACCGGACACGGAGTGGACCCGGATCACCGCCGACGGTGGGGTGCTCTCCTTCGAGGTACCCTCGACCTGGACGGAGCAGCAGACCGCACGATGGCTGGAGGATGACACGGCCATCGGCGTGCTGCTCTCGGCATCGCCATCGCTCGTCGCGCTCGGCCGCGACTTCCGCCTGCCGGGCGTGATCCTCGGCATCTCCGCGGACGCCGGCGGCCGGACACCGCGGTCGATCGTGGATGCGGAGGATCTGACCGGCGCCTGCACCGGGGAGCCGGCGGAGGAACTCGTCGAGCCCGGCTATGTCGGCGCCGTCCGTACCTGGTCCGCCTGCGGCGGCCATGCCGACGCGTTCGTCATCGCGCTCGCGTTCGCGTCCGACGGTGACCCCGGGATGATCGCGCTGATCCTCCAGGGCGCCGAGCGGAGCGACCTCGGCTATCTGGGGCCGATCCTCGCGTCGGTCCGCACCGAGAGCGCCATCCCGGCCGTTCCCGCTCCAGGGCCGTCGCTACCCCGCCCCACCGACCAGCCACCCATCTCGACGACGACCTACACGATCGTCATCAACGAATGCCTGCTCCAGATGAACGACGCGATCGCGATCGGCATCGTCCGCAACGACGACCACTCCTCGCATTCGTACGTCATCAAGGTTCGCTTCACCGACCAGGATGGCGTGCTCCGAGGTGAAGAGCGGCGAGACACGCCGGTCCTCCTGCCGGGAGAAGCGTACCGGTGGGAGCTCCGGACCCTGGCCCAGTTCGCCACGGGCGCGACCTGCACGATCACCGACGTCCAGGAGGGATGACCGCAGCGCCGCCCGGGCCGATCAGGACCGGCCTGCGCCGCGATGCTCCGCCGCCAGCACGACCGCATGCGCGCGCGATTCGGCGCCCAGCTTCGCCATCGCGTTCGACAGTGTTCGCGTGACCGACGGGCGACCGAGCCCGATGCGCCGGGCGATCTCGATGTTCGTGAGTCCGAGGCCGACCAGGTGGAGGATCTCCCGTTCGCGCGTGGTCAGCGACCCGGAGGGTGCCCGGCGCGCCGATCGACGAGCGCCGCACAGACGCAGCGACCGATGGATCCGCCCCAGCAGCGGGGTCATCGCCAGGGCTGCGGCCCGCTGCTCGACGGCCTCCAGGCGCGTGATGGCGCCGTCCAGGTCACCGGCTCGCCGGAGCGCTTCGCCTTCGGCCCACAGGCAGCGCAGCTCACCGCGTCGCATCAGCCGGGCATGCGCCTGGGCGGCCGAGGCGAACGAGGTCGCCGCCTCGGCCGGTCGACCCGCGGCAAGGTGGGCGATGCCGGCGCTCTCCGGGATCGTCCCCGCATGGACGGGATGGACGGGGAGCGACGCCGGCAGCGGTGCTCCAGGATCCTGGCCCAGCTCCGACCGTGCCCAGGCGCGGACCAGCTGCAGGAAGAGCACGTCGCGGTAGTCGGCGGTGCCGAAGAGCGCGAGGCCGGCATCCGCGTCCCGGAGCGCGCGAGCCGGATCTCCAGCCGCAAGTGCCAGCTCCGCCTGCGCCAGCAGCAGGTCGAATCGCCCGTCCACGTCGTCGGGCGCCGACCCGAACGCGATGTCGATGACGGCCCGCGCCTCGGCGAACCTCCCGAGGTCGACCAGCGCCAGCGCAACGTACCCGGCACTCTGCGATCGGACGCGGGGGGCGAGCGGCTCGGTCAGCAGCTCGTCCCCGGAATCGACGACATAGGCGTAGTCGGCCTGGCCATTCGCCAGCGTGAGCAGCGATGCCCGGACGGACTGCTCCCAGCCGATCATCCTCGTCTCGCGCGCTCGTCGGATGAGTTCATCGCCGAGTCGACGGCCCTCCAGCGGGTCGCCCGAGCCCTCGTGGCTGGCGATCAGGATCTTCCCCGACAGCAGCTCTTCGGCGGCATCGCCACGCTGTCGAGCTTCGGCGACCGCCTCCTCCAGGAGGTGGGCCCACGCGGTCATCGATGCCCCGCCGATCGACAGCGCGGTCGCGTACACGCGCTTGGCAGGGCCGACCGGGCCGCCGAGGGCGCGGCTGGCGTCCAGGGCGGCCCTTGCCAGCGGCACCGCCTGTGAACCGTCGCGCTGCAGGGTCGCGATCCAGGCCTGCTGGACGAGCAGGCGCGCCTCGAGCCGGGTGCCGGTCCCGGCGATCCTCCGACACCCGTCGGCGGCCTCGGCGAAGGCAGCGGCAGCGTCTCCGAGCGCCCATCGGGTGCCCGAACGGATCAGGTGTCGGCGGGCCGCCGTGGCATCGTCCGCCGGCTCGACCATCGCCACCAAGCGCTCGGCCTCGAGATCGGATCCCGCGTCGGCCAGCGCCTCGGCCGCCTCGAGTCGAAGGAGCGAGGCGTCCGGTCCCTCCGCGTAGCCCGCCGCCAGGCCCAGGAGGGCGGCACGGAGTCCTGGCGGGCTCGTCTCGGCCACGCGGGAGGCGAGCTCGACGGCCGCCGCCCGGTCGCCCGCGGCCGCGAGGTGTCGGGCCGCCGCCGCGTCGTCGACGATGGCGGCCACACGGCGATGGAGCGCACGCCGTCGCGTCTCGTCCAGCCCACTCGCAACGACCTCTCCGATGAGCGCGTGCCGGATCTCCATGCGCGATCCGGCTCGCGTCGCGAATCCGCCCTTGACGAGGACGTCCAGTCCGGCGGCGCCCGACGGCAGATGGACGGGCTGGCCGGCCACCGCCAGCACCTCGAGCCAGTCCCGTGCCGCAGGCGGCAGCCCGCGGAGTCGGTGGGCGAGCGCCCGCCGGAGGCTGGTGGTGACGCCGTCCCGGGCGAGTTCCTCGATCAGCAGGGGATTCCCGGCCGCGTGCCGGATCACCGAGTTCGTGGCGCCACGACCGATATCCGGTCGGCGGCGCCGGGCAAGCTTCGCTGCGTCCACGTCGCCCAGCGGACCGATCTCGAGTTCGGTCAGGCCCGCGCGGCGGAGAGCGAGCTGGACCTGGTCGAACCTCGGATCGGTCGTCCGGAGCGCGCCGAGGACCGGCACTCGACCGACGATCCGTTCGAGCAGGGCGAGCGTCGCCTCGTCCGCCCACTGGAGGTCGTCCAGTACGAGGGCTCCGCCCGGACCGACGCGCTGCACGACGTCCCGCGCGACGAGCGCCGGATCCTCTGTCGACAGCGGGCCGACGGCCCGCGAGATCGCCAGGTAGGGGATGAAGCTGAGGATCCCGAGGCAGCCTCCGATCCGCGCTGCGGAACCTTCGACGGTGGCGCGCAACAGGGAGGTCTTGCCGATCCCGGCCTCACCGACGAGGACGATCGCGCCGCACCGGCTGACCGACGCCCGCAATCCCGCGAGCTCCGGCCCGCGCCCGAACAGGGCCGCATTCGAAGCCGAGGTGCGCGCCCGCTCGTTCGTGGCTCGAGGGTTGACGCCTGCCATCGTTCCGTCGGTCGATGCCCAGCTTGTCGGCGACCTGCGATGAGCGCCCCGCTGGAGGGCGACCGGCGCATCGTGGCGCTTCTCCACCCGTGGCGCAACTGGACGATGACGACGAAGGGCCTGCGCTCGAGAATCCTGGCAGATGCCGCGGGTCGCCACGCCGCGCGGGAGACCAGAGGGAGCGTCCAGATGCGCGCCGCAGCTCGCCCGGAGCGATGACGTCGCGGGACTGCGGCCTCGCGGTGGTCCCGGCCCGCGTCCGGCGCCTCCGGCCCCGCCGTCCATCGCCGGCCAGGGTCGTGCCGCCGACTCGCCCCGTGCGACCGCGCGCACCCGGTCCGCGCCGTGGCGCGCGACCGCCACAGCGACGCGCCATGCCGTCGCGGCACGCCCGCCAGGACGCCGCGACGGCCGTCCCGTCCGGGCCGGGTGACCGGCTTCCCGCGTCAGCCCGAACCGGGTCCGCCGCCGCCCAGCCAGCCGAGGTGCCTCGCCTTCGAGATGGCCTCGGTCGTTCGCTCCGTCCCGAGCGCGTGCCTGCCCTCGGCGAGGCGTCGATCCGCGGTGCGCCGCGACAGCCCGAGGATCCGGGCCGCCTCGCCCAGCGAGTGCCCTTCGGCGAGCAGGCCGAGGATCGACCGTGCCTCCGCGGAGATGACGGGCGGCTGGTCCGGGGCGCCGATCCGATGATCGACCGGTCCGAGCCGGCGCAGGTCGTCCACGAGGCGATCGACGAGATCACGCGGAGCCGTCGCACGGAGGATCAGCCCTTCGCCTCGCAGGGCGGCCAGGAGCGCGGCCTCGGCATCCGTCGCGTCCGCCACCGTCCCCGTCCGGGTCGCGCCGCCGGCGCCGCGGAGCGGGTGAAACCCCGCGACCACGGTCCCACCGGCGACCTCGACCTCTCGGATCGCGTGATCCATGGCAGCATCCGGTCCCTCCACGACCACGAACGGACCGGCTGGATCAGACCACATCGACCGTTGCCGCCACCTGCGCTCGGGAATCGACGCCGAGCTTGTCCATCGCCGACGAGAGGAGCCGCGCCACGGTCGGCCGGCCGAGGCCCAGCCGCCGGGCGATCTCGACATTGGATGCCCCGGCGGCGACGAGGCGGCTGATCTCGCGTTCGCGCTGGGTGAGGCGCGAGCGGGATCGTTCCGCCGGGTCAGCCGTCGCCCTCGTACTTCGGCGGACCCCGAGGAGCCGCAACGACCGACGGACCCGGCCGGCCAGTGGGATGAATCCCTGGGATTCGACGATGGTCTCGAGCGCTGCCAGCGCGGCGCGCGCCTCCTCGTCCAGCCCTGCCCGACGGCGGGATTCGGCGGCCGCCCATCGGGCCCGCAGCTCGCCACGGCGGTGATACCCGGCGTAGGCATCGGCCGCCGAATCGAACGCGTCGGCGGTCGTGGCATCAGGGGTCACGCTCAGGCGCTCGATCGCCGCTCGCTCGCGCGCGGCGCCGATGAGCATCCCCTCCGGTTCGCTCGCCGCGGCCCGGTCCGGGATCGGGAGATCGGCGTCGATCGCCGCCCAGGCGGCCGTCACGTCGACGAGGTGCGTGGTCGGATGGTCCAGAGCGCCAAGGGCGTGGAACTCCTCGACCCGCCGCAGCGCGACGGCCGGCCGACCGGCCCACAGGGCTTGTTCGGCGGCGATATGCAGGATCCCGCAGCGACCGACCGGATCGGCCGGCGCCGCAGCCAGCAGGCGATCGAGGATGGCGGACGCCTCCTCCGCCCGGCCAAGGTCGACGAGCGCGCAGGCGTTCGCGAGGCCGACCTGCTGGGCGGCGAGCGGATCGAGCGGCTCCTCGAGCAGTGCCGCGGTCCGTTCGACCGTCGCCGCGAGGTCCCCGGCATGCAGATCGAGATTCGCGAGCATCGCGCTGAACTGCCGTTCCCACCCTGCCAGGCGAAGCTCGTGGGCGCGGTCGACCATGGCCACCGCGAGCGTCCGGCCGGCGACCGGGTCTCCGTGCATCTCGTGCCCGGCGACGAGGTTGTTGGCCGCGGACAACTCGGTCTCGGTGTCGCCCTGTGTTCGTGCCGCGTCGACGACCATGCCCAGCGCGAGGTCCCATCCGTCCCGACCGAGCCCGGCCAGGATGGTGGCTCGAACCAGTAGCGGACGGGTGACGTCGGCGCCGGTTCGTCGGGCCAGATCGACCGCGGCATCGGCTTCGCGCAGTCCTTCGTCGAAGCGGCCATCGACCAGCGCGGTGATCACCACGGCCTCTGCCCGCAGCATCGACGCCGCGACGCTCATCCCGTCGCCGACCAGCGCGAGCCCGC
Organism: uncultured Chloroflexia bacterium; assembly: GCA_963704935.1. Classification (GTDB taxonomy): domain Bacteria; phylum Chloroflexota; class Limnocylindria; order Limnocylindrales; family CSP1-4; genus SPCO01. The sequence continues at coordinate 672,492 of CAVPIF010000003.1, read as the reverse complement.
GGGCGATGGCGTCGCGCATGCCCTCGGGGTCGCCCGACGACCAGCGCACCCGGGCACGGATGGCCTCAGCATGCGCGCGCAGCTCCGGATCGGTCGTCGAGACGGCATCCAGCAGCGACATCGCCCCATCCAGGTCGCCGGCGATCCGCAATGCTGCCGCCGCATCGATCCGCAGCCGATCGGCCGCCGTCCCGTCGGCCGTCGCCGCCGCGAGGCCGAGGTGGGCGGCGCGTTCACCGGTGGTCGTCGCGGCCGAGACGGCGTCGAGTGCCGCCGCGTGCGCGCCGGACCGGTCCCCGGCCGCCGCCAGGTGCCGGGCACGTTCGCCGGGCGACTCCACGACCGCGGACAGGCGCTCGTGCAGTGAGCGACGCGTCGCCTCATCAAGGTCGCCGATCACGGCCTCGGCCAGGAGCGCGTGACGTACCACGACCCCGGCGGGGCTCGCGATCGCGAACCCGCGGGCCGCCAGCCGCTCTCCGGCCGGCCCGAGCGCCGCCGCGTCCAGGGGCCGTTCGGCGAGGGCGAGCAGGCCCACCGCGGTCCGCTCGGCGGGGGTCAGGCCACGCAGCCGGGCCGCGACGGCCAGGCGCAGGCTCGTGGTCTCGCCAGCCATCGTCAGCTGCTCGACGAGGAGTGGATTGCCCCCGGCTCGCTCGGCGATGCGACGGGCCTGTGTCGCCGGGATCGTGGGCCCGATCCGCCGGGCGAGGAGGGCGGCCTCGTCGAGACGCAGGGCGGCGAGCCCGACCTGCTCGGCGCCGGCCGCTGTCATCGCGTCCATCGCCGCGAGCCCGATGGGGTCGTCGGTCCGACTCGCCATGACCAGCGCGATCCGGCCGATGAGGCGCTCGAGCACGGCCAACGTGCCTGCGTCGACCCACTGGAGGTCGTCGACGAACAACACCTCGGGTCCGACGACCCGCTCGACGGACCGCGCGATCCAGTCGACATCGCCGTCGGGGTCGATGCCGGTGGCCCTGGAGAGTGCCAGGTAGGGCATCCACGCGAGCGTGGCGAAGCCCCCGCCCTCGAACCGGCGCCGGCCGGCCGTGTCCGTGGCGGTCCGGATCAGGGTCGTCTTGCCGATCCCGGCCTCCCCGGTCACCACGATCGCGCGATCGCCGGAGATGGCGTCGCGGACGCGTCGGAGTTCGGCGGCGCGCCCGATGATCTCGGTCCCGGCTCCGACGTCCGTCACCGCGACATCGTGCCAGCCGCCGTGTCGGCCGGGAAGGCATCGCCGGATCCTGCTGCGTTCCCGCTGACGTCCACGCATGCGACCATACGACCCGTGTCGAGCACTCCCGCCGCCCCGACCATCCGGACGGAGCGTTTCGAGCTGGTCTCCATGAGCCTGCGGTTCATGCGCCTCCTGCAGGCCCGCGATCTGGTGGCCGCCGCGGCCGAGATCGGGGCCGCCGTCCCGCCGGACCTGCCGGACCAGCTGGATGGGTTCCTCCAGTATCGGATCGCCGACCTCTCCGCCGACGCCACTGCCCAGCCGTGGCTCGGTCGGGCGATCGTCGTCGAGGATCTTGCCGGGCGGCACGTCATCGGGACCGTCGGCTTCCACAGTCCGCCGGACCCGGGCGGTCGGGTCGAGATCGGCTACCGAGTCGAGTCCGCGTACCGGCGCCACGGGGTCGCGACGGAGGTCGTCCGAGCGTTGCTCGAGTGGGCCGCCAGCGAACACGGCGTCACGCGGTTCCGGGCGGCGACAGCCCCCGCGAACGTCGCATCGCAGGCGGTCCTCGCCAAGTTCGGATTCCGCCACGTCGGCCGACAGCTGGACGACATCGACGGCGAGGAGCTGGTGTTCGAGGTGGATGACTGGCGCCCGGCGAGCTGAGTGCCGTGGTGCCATGATGGCCGCCATGCGACGACCCGACCATCCCGACGATCCCGGACTCGATCCGTCGTTCGATACCCTGGCCGTTCACGCCGGCGCTGAGCCCGACGAGCTGACCGGGGCCGTCGCGCCACCGATCTACCAGACCTCCACGTTCGCCCAGGACGGCGTCGGTCGACCGCGCCGCGGATACGAGTACGCCCGTTCGCAGAACCCGACCCGCGACCGCCTGGAGCGCGCGGTCGCGACGCTCGAGGGGGGGACCCATGGGTTCGCGTTCGCGTCCGGCTCCGCCGCGACCGCCGCGATCGCGGAACTCGCCGGCCCGGGGGAGGAGATCGTCGTCGGCGACGATGTCTACGGCGGCACGTACCGCTATCTCGAGCACGTCCGCAAACCCGGCGCCGGCGTCGCCACGTCGTACGTGGACCTCGCGGGCGGGATGGAGGGTCTCTGGGAGGCGCTCAGCGAGCGGACGCGACTGGTCTGGTTCGAGACACCCACGAACCCGCTCCTCAAGGTCGTCGATATCGCGGCGGTCGTGGACGACGGTGGCGCGGCGCGCCGCGGAGGGCGGTCGGCGACCGCTGGTCGTCGTGGACAACACCTTCGCCTCGCCGGCGATCCAGCGGCCGCTGATCCTGGGCGCGGACATCGTCTTCCACTCGGCGACGAAGTACCTCGCCGGCCATTCCGACACGATCCTGGGCGTCGCCGTGACCTCGGACGACGCGGTCGCGGAGCGGTTGCGGTTCCTGCAGAACGCGATGGGTGCCGTCCCGGGACCGCAGGACTGCTTCCTCGTCCTGCGCGGCCTTCGCACGCTGCACCTGCGGATGGAGCGGCACCAGGCCAACGCCACGGCCGTCGCGGCGTTCCTGCGGTCGCGCGGCGACGTCGCGAGCGTCGCCTATCCGGGGTTCGGCGGGATGGTCTCGTTCCTCCCGGCTCCCGGCCCCGATGGGGCGCCCACTGCCGCGGAGCGCGCCGTCGCGATCGCCGAGGGGACGCGCTGGTTCACGCTGGCGGAATCGCTCGGCGGGGTCGAGTCGCTCATCGAGGTACCCGCCGCGATGACCCACGCGTCCGTGGCCGGTTCACCCCTGGAGGTGGACCCGGCACTGATCCGCCTGTCGGTGGGCATCGAAGGCGTGGACGACCTCGTCGCCGACCTGGCGAAGGCGATCGACCGCGCCTGACGTCAGCCGCCGGCCATCGCCGGCAGCAGGACCAGCGTGTCACTGTCGGCGACCGGCGTGTCCAGCGCCTGCAGGTGGCGGATATCCGTGTCGTTGAGGAACGCATTGACGAATCGGTTCAGGTCGCCGTCTGGGGCGATCAGCTGGGACTCCAGACCGGGATGCGCGCCGACGAGGGCCGCCACCACCTCCCGCACCGTGCCGCCCGGCACGTTCACGGTCTTCGCACCGCCGGTCGCCGCACGGAGCGTCGGCGGGATGCGGACCGTGCTCACGACCGGCCCTCGAGCCACGTCTCGAACGCGGTCAGGCTCGGCCGGATGACCGGGGCGAGACCTGGTTCACCGGGCCGCGCCCGCCCGTCGTCCAGCGCGCCCGGCGCCAGGCCAAGCGTGCGTGCATCGGGGGTCTTGAGCCCGTTGCCGGTCAGCAGGGCGACGACCTCGTCGCCATCCCGGATCACCCCGCGCCGCCGAGCCGCCGCCGCTGCGGCCAGGGTCACGCCACCCGCCGTCTCCGGGTAGATCCCCTCGAGCCGGGCGACGTCACGGATCGCCGCGGCCGTCGTATCGTCGGCGATCGCTTCGATCGATCCGCCCGTCGCGCGAGCGAGCTCGAGCGCGTACCGCCCATCGGCCGGGTTGCCGATGGCCAGCGATCGGACGATCGTGTCCGGCTCGCGGACCGGCTCGATGACGTCGGTCTCACGCTCGAACGCGGTCGCGACCGGGGCGCACCCGGCAGCCTGCCCGCCGACGAAGCGGATCGGCCGCCGTTCGATCAGCCCGAGCTCGGCGAGTTCCTCGAATCCGCGGGCGACCCGCGTGAACATCGCCCCACTGGCGACCGGCGCGACGAGGACGTCCGGCGAGCGCCACCCGAGCGACTCTGCGATCTCGTACGCGAGGGTCTTGGAGCCCTCGGCATAGAACGGGCGGAGGTTGATGTTGACGAAGCCCCAGCCGGTCTCGTCGGCGACCTCCAGGCACAGCCGATTCACGTCGTCGTAGGTCCCGTCGATCGGCACGACCGTCGCACCGTAGGCGAGGGCATGATCGACCTTGGCCGGCTCGAGGTCCGCCGGGATGAACACGTAGGCCGGCAGGCCGACCGCCGCGGCCGCCGCGGCCGTCGCCCCGGCGAGGTTGCCGGTCGAGGCGCAGGCGAGCGCCGGGACCCCGAACTCCAGCGCCCGCTCCGCGGCGACCGCGACCGCGCGGTCCTTGAACGAGAGCGACGGGTTGCGCGTGTCGTCCTTGATCCAGAGTCGATCGACGCCCAGGACCGGTGCCAGGCGCCCCGCCGAAAGCAGCGGTGTGGAACCCACCGGCAGGGACCGTGCCGGGACCGCGTCGACGGGGAGCAACTCGATGTATCGCCAGATCCCGGGAGCGCGCTGGGCGATCGCGTCCTTCGTGAAGGTCTCGGCCACCACAGCCAGGTCGTAGGTGACCTCGAGCGGCCCGAAGCAGGCCGGACAGACGTACTCGAGGGCGAGCGGCCGTGCCTGGCCGCAGTTGCGACAGGCCATGCCGATGATCCGGGCGCGCCCCGATCCGTGACGGGTCGGGCTCGTCGGCGACGGCAGGGTCTGGGTGGTCACGGTCGATCTCCAGGGCGTGCGGCGTGGCGCGACGGACCGGCGTGGATGGGCCGGGACCCTGGTGTCGATCGGTGGGGCTCCGGAGAGTTCCCGTATCTCGCAGGGGGTCCTGCCCGGACTTGGCACCTTGCCGACCTCGCGTCGGTAGGTTGTCGTGGCGTCAACGGGCCGGTCCCTCAGCCATCTCTTGATACGTGCTCTTCGGTTGTGGGCGGATGCTACGGGCGGCGGCCGGTCACGTCAAACGCCATCAACGCGTGAGCGTGAGCGTCCGGGCCCGCGTCGGTCATTCGTCGAACAGCGTCAGCGTCCCGGAGATCGTGATCGTCTGCTTGTCGTAGCCCATCCCCTGCAGCTCCCCGGTGCAGTCGACGCGGATCTGGTCCGGGCCGCCATCGACCTCCTCCAGCTTCCCGACGATCCCGAACTGCCCCGGGCAGATGAAGACGTCGCTGGAGATGAAGACCGTCGGCGAGGTGAGGTTGCAGACGTCCTCCCGTACCCCGAATCGATAGTGGACCACGACCGACAGGACCATCTGCTTGCCGGTGTAGTCGAGGAACCCGCTGATGCCGTTGACGTAGTCGGGACCAAGCGGCTGATCGGCGAAGCGCCCGTCGCCCTTCGCTTGCGTCCCGAACCTGGCCGTGCAATCACCGAGCTCCTTGGTCGCCAGAGTCGTCGACTCGACCGAATACCGCGAGCCGTCCTCCTTCCGCGGGCGACGTGGGTCCACCGCGTCCTGAAGGCCCAGCAACGTCCGGTCGCCCGTCCCCGTGTCCTCGCCGCGCATCATCACGTGGACCTTTGCGGTCGTGTGTTCATCGTGCGTCTCGCGCGGCAGATACGGTTCGTCCTCGAGGTAGGTGCTCGTCCGTTCGAACGTGAGCGTGCCCTGGAGCAGGGCGCAGGAAGCATCGAGGGGTTCGAACGTCCAGTTGCCGACGATCCGGGTATTCGGGTCCTTGGCGTGGTTGGACAGGACGATGATCCCCTCCTCGATGTCGTCCTTCGGCTGGTCCAGGCACCAGCGGGTCGCGCCGTTCCGGAGCTTGCGGCGTTCCCAACCCTTGCCCTTGACGCGGACGAGCGCGTCCACGTCCAGGGCGGTGGCCGGCCCCAGCCCGCTGGTGTCGATGGTGAGCTGGCGGACCGTCGGGTCGACCTGGAACGGCCGGTAGACGGAGTAGAGCGAGCCGAGGAATTCAGTGTGGTCGAGGGGCGGGGCTCCCGGAGCGAACGGGAGCAGCAGCTCGTTGTCGCCGCGCCGGGGTGGGACGGGCCGAACCCGGGGGTCGCCCACCGCCTGGAGGGGAAAGAGGGGGTCGATGGCCTTGTCGAGCCGCTCGTTCCAGGCGCGGACCGCGAAGTCCCGGAATCGGGGCGCGAACGGCACGACGTCGTCGATCGCGTCCGTCAACTCGGCCTCGGAGGTGGCGAAGATCGCCCCGCGCCAGGCCGACCCCACGGCGTCCGCGCCGCCGCCTGCCTGCTGCATGAACAGGGGCCAGGCATAGGCGGCGTACTGATAGCGTTTGACGGGCGCCTGGAGCCCGAACGGTGACTCCTCGAACACGTCGAACCATGGGATCACCTCGGTTCCGGCCGCCTCGGGCACGAATGCCCACTCGGACCACTTGGCCGACGCCTCGACGAACCAGTGCAGACCGGCCCCGGGCACGTACTGGACGTCCTCGTTGAAGGCGCTCTGCATGACGTGAAAGAGCTCGTGGGCGATCGTGGCGCGAGCCCGGACCGGGTTGGCCAGGGCGGATCGACCGACGATGATGAACCCGCTGGACCGTCGGCTTCCTGGGTCGCCTTCGTAGGGACCGGCCGGGATCGCTTCGGCCAGGGTGTTGCCGGAGACGCCGTGGCACTCGGTGCCACGCCACTTGCACGGGTCGACGAGGTAGATGTCGATCGCCGGGCTCCCGCCCTCGTCGTCCGTGCCACCGTCCGGCAGGGGCTGACGCATCACCCGGACCATCTTGGGCCAGAGCCGGTCCAGTTCGGCGACGACCTGGCCGATCTCTGCCTCGCGGGCGCGCCCGCAGTTCCCCCAAACCCGGAACGGATTGCTGCCGTCCTGGTGCGCCCAGTTCAGGAGGGAGCAGGGCAGGGCTGCGACAGGTGCGACCGCTCGGGCGAGGGTGATCCCCCCACCGGAGCCGACGACATCGGACCCGTGGTAGGCGCTGCCAGGATCGGTCGGGCGCACGATGAACGGGCGGATGTCTGCTTGGATCGCCGCCGGTAGTGCCGCGAAACTCGCCACGGCCTCCTTGACGCCGGCGAGGTCTTCCCCCGGCACCCCCCCGGCAAACTCGGCCGGCAACCGGTCGTCGCCGTTGATCGCATAGATCCGGTACAGCAGCGCGGTCGGACCGTCCAGCTCACCCGATGCCTGGGCCGCGAGGATCCGCCCCGCGATGCTGTCGTCTGGCGGCCCCGGCACCGGGCCCGGCGAGGAGCCGGGCGCGGTCGTGGGATCGGGTGGCGGATCGGCTGTGCCTGTCGGTCCCTGGGTCGCGTCCGGCCGTTCGGCAGACGACGACGGTCCGGCCGCCACGGGCGTGGATCCCGACGGGCTCGGCGTCGGTCCCCCGCAGGCGACGACCAGCGCGAGGAGCGGAACGAGGACCGCGGCCGGACGAACGCTGGTCACATCCGGCCGGCGGCGATCGTGGCGATCTTCTTCATCCACTCGATGCGGTCCTCCAGGAGTTCCACGTCGAGGACGCCGAACGAATAGACAGCACCGTTCTTCTTCACGATGAACAGTTCGTTCGACGGCGCGTAGATGGCCGCTTCGCCGATGCCGGAGAACGTCTGCACCCCTTCGTCAGCCGACCAGATGGAGAACGTGAGGTCAGCCTGCTCGGTCACCAGGACCGCCGCCACGAACGGCGCGCCGTCACGCTGGTAGTCGCAGGTGTCCGGGGGACCCTGGATCAGTTCCTGGGTCACGCCCGTGAAGCCGAACAGCGCCTCCATCTCTGCGACCGTGACGAGTCCGCACGTATCGGTCGCCGGTCCGTTGCCGGTCCCGGGCTCGGTCGGTGCGATCGCGGAGGACCCGTCGGGTGCCGTCGTCGCCGCAGGCGTCTGGACCGCCGTGGATGTACCTGGGGCCGCGCTACCGTCCCCGTTCGCGGTGGGGGAGGCGGCGGAGCTGCCCCCACAAGCGGCGAGGACCATCGCGATGAGGATGAGGAAGGCCGACCCGGCCATCGATCGCTGCATGGTGAGAACCCCTGCTCGGGGCGGCGGGCCCGCCGACGTCAGCGAACCTCGCCACCACCCGCAGACTCACCGACGCGCCGCCCGGGGTCATCGTCCAGTTGCGCCAAACCGGGATCCCTAAGGGCGCGCCGAGCCGATCCCCTCGCCTACGGCGCCCCGATGTACCCGGTCACGACCTTGATGACCGACGTGTTCGTGCCGCCAGCCCCGCTGAGGTAGCACGACATCGCGTACGTGTACAGGAGGTTGTCGATGGTGGCGTCACTGATGGTCGTCGTGGCGAGGGTGGTGTATCCGGGGGTGGCGGCATAGCCGCTGCTCAGGTTCCCGCTCATACTCGTGATGCCCGGGTATCCACCACCGAACCGAAAGATCTGGCACGACGCCTCGTAGACGGACGAGTTGTCATACACGCTGGCCAGGAATCCCGTGACCACCGCGCCGTCGGGCAGGTGCAGCCCACAGGCCAGTTCATCGTTTCCCGAGGTCACTGACCTTGAGCCGCGGGCGGAGCCTTCCGCAAACGCAGTCGTACTCGTCGCCGGCTGGAGGTCCACTCCGGCGCAGCTGAAATGATGGAGCTCGTCCGTGCGGGCGAGCTGTGTCGAGTCGAGGCCGTCCAGCCGGTCGGCGTTGACCACCGGGGTCTTGCCGGCGCCGAGCGCGCCAAGGCGGTTCATGAAGCCGGCCATCTGCTCGCGGGTGACGTAGTCCTTGGGGCAGTACTTGCCACCCCCGCAACCGGAGGTCACCCCGGCGTTCCTGATGGCCGCGATGTCGTTGTGGAAGGTATTGGAGTCGGGCACATCGCTGAACTGGTGGGACGCCACGACCCCGAGCGGGAACGCGATCAGGGCCACGAGCAGGGCGATGCCGCCCATGACCCGGCGGGAGAAGGTGTCGACGCGCATCGAGTCACTCCGTACGGCAGGTGGGATGCGGGCCGTCATCGTGCCTGACGACGCACGGCCCGACGAGATCTGTCGGGCGAGTATGTGATCGCCCTTGGTCGGACACAAGGCCACGATCTCGTTGGTGGGGGGGAGCCATCCGTGGGAAGGAGCACAACCTGCCCGACACCGTTCCGCAACGTGGTAGCATCCGGGCAACGCGACTGTGGAAGCCGACTCCTGCGGCGCCCCGATGGGCCTCGCATCACGCGCGGCCGGTCGATCCGTGATGTGATCGCCCGTGTCCGAGGAGTCCTAGCCCGATGGCCACTTCCCTGCCACCCCGCCCCGACGAACCGTCGACCCTGCCCACGTCCCGAGTGCGCCCGCTGCTGGGTCGCCGGGTCCGGGCCAACCTCTCGACCGCTGCGCTCGTCGAGGACGCCATCCGTGCCGGCGAAGGGATCCTCGCCGCGGAAGGCCCGCTCGTCGTCCGGACCGGCACGCACACCGGCAGGTCGCCGGAGGACAAGTTCATCGTCGACGAGCCCGGGAGCCGCGACAGGATCTGGTGGGGCAAGGTCAACCGGCCGATCAGCGAGGAGCACTACGATCGTCTCCGGGCGCGCCTCGTGGCGTACTGCGCGGACCGCGACCTGTACACGCAGGATTGCCTGATCGGTGCCGACCCGGTCCACCAGCGGCGGCTCCGGGTCTACACGGAGACGGCCTGGGCCAGCGTGTTCGCCCGGAACCTCTTCCGCCGGACCACGCCGGCGGAGCGGATCGGCTTCGAGCCGAACTTCACGATCCTGTGCGTCCCCTCGTTCCAGGCCGACCCGGCCACCGAGGGCAGCCGGACGGGCACGGCGATCCTGCTCCACCTCGAGCGGATGGAGATCATCATCGTCGGCACGGAATATGCCGGCGAGATCAAGAAGAGCGCATTCACCGTCATGAACTACCTCATGCCGGACGAGGGCGTCCTCCCGATGCACAGTTCAGTCAACGTGGGGCCGGCGGGCGATAGCGTCGTCTTCTTCGGGCTCAGCGGGACGGGCAAGACGACGCTTTCGGCGGACCCGGAGCGCAGCCTGATCGGCGACGACGAGCACGGCTGGGGCGCCCAGGGCCTCTTCAACTTCGAGGGCGGGTGCTACGCCAAGACGATCCGCCTCTCCCCGATGTACGAGCCGGATATCTTCCAGACCACGCGCCGGTTCGGGACCGTGCTGGAGAACGTCGACCTCGATCCCGACACGCGGGAACTCGACCTCGACTCCGAGCGGATCACGGAGAACACGCGCGGCGCCTATCCGCTCCATTTCATCGGCAACGCGGATCCGACAGGCATGACGGTCCAGCCCCGCACCGTGGTGCTGCTCACGGCCGATGCCTTCGGAGTCCTGCCGCCGATCTCGCGCCTGACCCACGCTCAGGCGGCGTATCACTTCATCAGCGGCTACACGGCCAAGCTGGCGGGGACGGAGATCGGCGTGAAGGAGCCGAAGGCGACCTTCTCCGCCTGCTTCGGGGCGCCGTTCATGCCACGCCACCCGGGTGAGTACGCGGAGATGCTCACCGAGCGCCTGGCGGAGCACGACGCGACCGTCTGGCTGGTGAACACGGGCTGGACCGGCGGAGCGTACGGCACCGGCGAGCGGATGAACATCGCGCACACCCGGGCCATGGTCCGAGCGGCGCTCAAGGGCGATCTCGACGACGTCCCGACCCGAACCGATCCCGTCTTCGGGGTGGCGGTCCCGCTCGCCTGTCCGGATGTCCCGGAACGGTTCCTGGATCCGAGGGCGACCTGGGCGGACGGCCTCGCGTACGACCGTCAGGCCGCCCGACTTGCGGCGATGTTCGCCGAGAACTTCGCGACGTACGCCGACGGCGTCCCGACCGATATCCGCGACGCTGGTCCGATGGTGATCGACCCCGCCGCGCAGCAGGACTGACCGCCCCGAAGGAGCGCACGCCCATGGCACGCAACAAGGTCACCGTCATCGGCGCCGGGAATGTCGGCGCCACGACCGCGCAGCGCATCGCCGAGGCCGGTCTGGCCGATGTCGTCCTCGTCGACATCGTCGACGGTCTCCCGCAGGGCAAGGGCCTCGACCTGGCGGAAGCAGCGCCCGTGGTGGGCCACGACGCCCGGATCACCGGGACCAACGACTACGCCGATACGGCCGGTTCGGACATCATCGTCGTGACCTCCGGAGTCGCCCGCAAGCCGGGCATGAGTCGCGACGATCTCGTGGCCATCAACGCCGGCATCGTCAAGGGCGTCGTGGAGCGATCGGTGGCGCACTCCCCGGACGCGATCCTGATCATCGTCACGAACCCGCTGGACGCCATGTGCCACGTCGCGATGGCCGCCTCCGGCTTCCCCCGCGAGCGCGTCCTGGGGATGGCCGGCGTCCTCGACAGCGCCCGGTTCCGGTCGTTCATCGCCGAGGAGCTCGGGGTGAGCGTGGAGGACACCCACGCGTTCGTCCTGGGCGGCCACGGCGACACGATGGTCCCGCTGTCGCGCTACTCGACCGTGGCCGGCGTCCCGATCACCGAGTTGCTCCCGGAGGAGCGGGTCAGGGCCCTGGAAGCTCGCACGGCGAACGGCGGTGCCGAGATCGTGGCGCTGCTCAAGACGGGCTCCGCCTTCTACGCCCCGGCCGCGAGCACATTCGAGATGGTCGAAGCGATCCTGCTTGACCGCAAGCGCGTCCTGCCGTGCGCGGTCCTCCTTCAGGGAGAGTTCAGGACGGACGGCGTGTTCGTCGGCGTCCCGGTCGTCCTCGGGGCCGGCGGCATGGAACGCATCTTCGAGATCCCGCTCACGGCCGAGGAACAGGCCGCCTTCGACGCCTCCGCCGCGGCGGTCCGGGACCTGGCCCAGAACCTGCCGGCCTGAGCGGATGCCCCGAGCCGGGACGGCCCGGCGCATCCGATCGACGAGGGCGTCAGTTGTAGACGATCACGTTGAAGGCGATGTTGACCGCGGGACTCCCGGTGGCGACGGTGTGGCAGAAGACCTCGACGGTCGTCTTGTTGCTGGAGCCCTGGAACACGCGACAGACCTCGTTGCCGAACGTCTCGCGCGGCTGGACGACGATCACCTGGTCCGGCCGGATGGTCAGCCCGCCGAACGAGACCTGGTAGTAGCCGGACACCGTGTGCGTCACGGAGACCAGCCCGAGGTTCCGAGCGTACCCCTCGGCGAGCGTTCCGTTGGCCTCCACGGAGGCGTAGCCGGTGGCCGTCCCTTGCGCCCGGAAGATCCGGTTCAGGAAGGCAGCCATCTGCTCGCGCGTCACCGTCCCGGAGGGGCAGTAGTTACCGCCGCCGCAGCCGGTGGTGATCCCGCGCTCCAGGATGGCGGTGATGTCGTCGTGGAACGTGTTGCTGTCCGGCACGTCGCCGAACGAGTCCGATGCGATCACGGCGCCCGGGATCACCAGGGCGACGACCAGGATCGCCGCCGTGATCAACCTCGCACCTCGCCGGCCCATGGTCAGCGAAATGGTGACATTACGATCCATCCCGATCCTCCGTCTCGTGCCGGGCGGATCCCCACGGGCCGCCCCGACCGGCGCAGTCTACGACGAGTCCGTTGTCCCGGCGCGAGGCGGATTTGCTGCGCTTCAGCTGCCGATCGCGACGAGGGTCGGTCCGCTGGCGGGCTCCATCGCCGCCGCCACCAGGCGCGACCGCTCCACCGTTCGGAGCAGGGCGGATCGGTACGTCGCATCCGTCTCGGGAAGTGGCCGCTCGTCGAGTTCTCTCGCCAGGACCGCGCACAACCGTCGGTATTGGCGGACGACCTGTGAGCGTGATCCGTGTTCGCCGTGGACCGCGATGATGACCGAGTGGGCCTCCTCGCGCAGCGGGTCACGCCCGAGCAGGCGCTCCGCTGCGGACCGGGCACCCTCGTGGTCACCTGCGATCAGGCGCGTCGCCGCCACCGTCGCGAGCGCGTCTTCGAACCGGTCGGCCAGGCGTTCTCGCTCGGCGGCGAAGCACTCGTGGGCAAGGCCCTCGGCGAGATCGCCGGCGTACTGCGAGATCGCATCCTCGGCGCTGTAGGCCGCGTCGCCGGTGCATGCCTCGAAGTCCGCGACGTCGAGCCGGCCGATCACCCCGGGTCGCAGGGCGATGGTCTCCGTATCCGAGTCGAAGACGGTCTCGGGCGCGATCCGAGCCGCCAGCAGTGACCCCCGCAATTGGTAGAGCGCCTGTCGGAGCGGGCCCGTGGCCGCCACGACCGTGTCCGGCCAGAGGTCCGCGGCGACCGCCTCGCGTGTCCGGGGCCGATCGACGAGGACGAGGAGCGCCAGGAGCGCCTGAGCGTGGCGCCCGCCGAGGCGGATCTCGGCCCCGGTCTGGGTCCGCACGGAAATCCGGCCAAGCAACTTGACCGACAAGGATGTCCGAGCGACGCGGCGGTCCGGCACGGGTCGTCCTCTGCGATGTCACGGCGTCCGGCCCGTCCCCCCGTGGGCCGAACGCCGGGACCCGATCGGCAGGCCCCCCCGAGCCCGGCCGATCACCCCCGGCGGCGGTGCACCCCCAGTGCTTCCAGCCGACGTCCGTCATGGTGTCGCCTGCGCTACACGATGACGATGGACCACGCGACACGTCGAGTGTCGGCCAGCCGACATCCGGGTGCGAGCCGGGGACCGTCGCACCCACCGCGTTCGCTACACTGCGGACCGTGCCGACCGGCGTCATCGTGTTCGATTTCGACCCATTCCTCCGCCTGACCGACGATCTGGCCGTGCGCTGGCAGACCGTGGCGCTGGCCGCGGCGATCGCGCTGAGCCTGGGCCTCGCCGGCGCGGCGGCCAGGCGGGCGGGTCTTCGGCCCGACGATCTCCTGTTCATCGCCATCGGCGCCGTCCCGGGTGCCGTCGTGGCCGGTCGGATCGCGTACGCGCTGGCGCACCTGGACGTGTTCGGGGCCGACCCGCTCCGGCTCCTGGACCCTGCCGCCGGTGGTTCGGACCTCGCCGGCGGCGTCGTCGGCGGGATCCTCGCCGGGGGCTACGTGGCGGCCCTCCTCGGCGCGCCGCTCGGTCGCTGGGCCCACCTCGCCAGCGCACCGCTCCTGCTGGGCCTCGGTGCCGGCAAGCTGGCGATGGTGCTGGGCGGCAGCGGCCAGGGGAGCCTCTCGAGCCTCTCGTGGGCCACCAGCTACGCGGGACCCGGGCCGTGGGGTTCGCTCGCGGCCGGGCTGCCGTCTCACCCATCGCAGGCGTATGAGGGCCTCGCCGCCCTCGTGATCGCCGCCGCCGCGGGCATCCTGTCGACGAGGATCGCGCCGGGCCGCCGCGGTGGTCGGCTCCTGCTCGCTGCGGTCGGCGCCTGGGCGCTCGTGCGGGCGGTGGTCGCGCTGACCTGGCGCGACCCCGTGCTGGTCGGCCCGCTGGGTGCGGCTGGCGCGCTCTCCGGGGTCATCGGCCTGACCGCCGCGGGGCTCCTGGTCGCCGCCGTCCTGCTGGGTCGTCGTGGTCCGGCACCGTCGCCGTCCTGACGGTCGGGTCGCGGCGTGGCGGCCCCCGGCCTCCGGCGGTATCGTGGACGCCACAGGCCGCGCCAGCGAGGACCAACGCTCATGACCCAGGTCGCCGACCCCTCCGACTCGTCCGCCACGTCCGCCGGGACCACGCCCGGCCGCATCAGTCACTGGATCGGCGGCGAGATCGTCGCCGGCACCTCCGGGCGAGAAGGTCCGGTCCATGACCCTGCCACGGGCGCGGTCACCCGCTACGTGGACTTCGCCTCGCCGAACGAGCTGGCCGCCGCGGTCGTGGAGGCGAAGGCCGCCTTTCCCGCGTGGCGGGCCATGTCGCTCAGCAAGCGCACGGACATCCTGTTCCGGATCCGCAATCTCGTCGAACAGCACCGCCACGAGCTGGCCGCGCACCTCACCGCGGAGCACGGCAAGGTGCCGTCCGACGCTCTCGGGGAGATCGCCCGCGGGATCGAGAACCTGGAGTTCGCGTGTGGGATCCCGAACCTGCTCAAGGGCGGCTTCTCCGAGCAGGCGAGCACCGGCGTCGACGTCTATCAGATCCGCCAGCCACTCGGCGTCGTGGCCGGGATCACGCCGTTCAACTTCCCGGCGATGGTCCCGATGTGGATGTTCGCGACCGCGTTGGCCACCGGCAACACGTTCGTCCTGAAGCCCTCGGAGAAGGACCCGTCGGCCTCCATGTTCCTGGCCGAGCTGCTCCGCGAGGCCGGCGTCCCGGACGGCGTCTTCAACGTCGTCCACGGCGACAAGGTGGCGGTCGATGCGATCCTGGCGCACCCCGACATCGCCGCCGTGAGCTTCGTCGGCTCGACGCCGATCGCCCGCTACATCTACGAGACCGGCACGAAGGCCGGGAAGCGGGTCCAGGCCCTTGGTGGCGCCAAGAACCACATGATCGTCCTGCCCGATGCCGACATCGACATGGCGGCCGACGCCGCCGTGTCCGCCGGCTACGGGTCCGCCGGCGAGCGCTGCATGGCGATCGCCACGATCGTGGCGGTCGGTGACGTGGCCGACCCGCTCGTCGAGGCGATCAAGGCGCGCCTGCCCAAGATCAAGGTAGGCCCCGGCTCCGATCCGACCGCGGAGATGGGGCCGCTCGTCACGAGGCAGCACCGCGACAAGGTGGCCTCCTACCTCGATAGCTCCCAGGAGCAGGGCGCGACGGTCGTCGCCGACGGCCGGGAGCTGCCGCTGTACCGGGATTCGGAGGGCTTCTTCCTGGGCGTCTCGCTGATCGACCACGTGACGCCGCAGATGGACGCCTACCGGGACGAGATCTTCGGGCCCGTCCTGACCGTCGTCCGGGTGCGTACCTACGAGGAGGCCGTGGGGCTCATCAACGACAACCCGTACGGCAACGGCACGGCCATCTTCACGCGGGACGGGGGAGCGGCCCGGCAGTTCCAGTTCGAGGTGAACGCCGGGATGGTCGGGATCAACGTGCCGATCCCGGTGCCGGTGGCGTACTACAGCTTCGGCGGCTGGAAGGACAGCCTGTTCGGCGACCTCCACATGTACGGTCCGGAAGGCGTCCAGTTCTACACGCGGGCCAAGATCGTGACATCGCGCTGGCCGGACCCGGGGACGTCCAAGATCGACCTCGGCTTCCCGCGCACCCGCTGATCTACCGGAGGGTCCACCGATGACGATCCAGGCGCCGATCTGGCGACCGCGTCCGACGCTGGCCGGGACTGACTACACGACGTCCGCCGTCTACGACGACGAGCGTGAGCGGATCTGGTGGGGCGGCTGGATCTGCATCGGGCGCGCCGAGGAGATCCCGCAGCCCGGCGACTACCTCGTGCGCGACCTGGCGGGCGAGTCGATCATCGTCACGCGCAATCGCGCCGGGGACATCCGGGCTTTCTATAACGTGTGCGCCCATCGCGGGACCAAGCTGCTGGACGACGAGCCGGCCTGCGGGCACGTGAACAAGGTCTTCAAGTGCCCATATCACGCCTGGTCGTACGACCTTGACGGGCAGCTGATCGGGACGCCCAACGTCGATGAGGACGAGTTCTTCGAGCGGGCCGACTATCCGCTCCATCACGTCGCGGCGGAGAGCTACGCCGGTTTCCTGTTCGTCAACCTGTCCGGTGCGCCCGGCGATCTGGTTGCGTCCCTGCGCGAGGGCACGGAGAGCATCACCCATTTCGAACGCTACCGGATGGACGAACTGCGCGTCGGCGTGCGGATCGTGTACGAGGTGGCGGCGAATTGGAAGATCGTCGTCGAGAACTTCAACGAGTGCCTGCATTGCCCGACCATCCATCCGGAGCTCGTCCAGGTCGTCCCGCTCTACCGGTTCGGCGAGGTCTGGGACGAGGAGACGCGCGACGATGGCAACTGGATGATCGAAGGGGCGACGTCCTTCACGAAGACCGGGACCTCGACCCTGCCGCCGTTCCCCGACCTGCTGCCGGACGACTACCGGATGTACTTCGGGACCTACCAGTTCCCGAACCTGATGCTCAACCTGCACCCCGACGCCGGCATGTCGTACATCGCGCTGCCGAAGGGCCCGGCCCACACCACCGTCGTCTCCGAGTACCTGTTCCGCCCGGAGACGATCGCCGCCGCCGGTTTCGCGCCGGAGCCGGTCGTGGAGCTGTGGGACCTGATCAGCAAGCAGGACTGGGCGGTCTGCGAGCGCGCCCAGACCGGCGTTGGATCTCGCGCCTACCGGAAGGGCGTCTACCCGCGCAAGGACCGCTTCCTGTTCGACTTCAACGAGCGCTACCGCCGCGAGATGGGCCGACCGACCGTCGGCTGACCACCAGGGACGGTGGTCAGCAGCGGGGGCCTGTCTCAGGAGAGGCGCACGTGGTCGGCCGTCGAGCGCTTGATGAACCGGCCGTGGCCCTTCCGGCCGGTGAACTCGCCGTCCTTGACGATCACGGACCCGCGTGACAGGACGATGTCACTGCCGCCCTGGACGGTGCGGCCTTCGTAGCACGAGTAGTCCACGTCCATGTGGTGGCTCGCCGCGGAGATCGTGTGCCGGCGGTTCGGGTCGTAGATGACCAGGTCCGCATCCGCCCCAACGCTGACCGACCCCTTGCGCGGATACATCCCGAACAGCTTGGCCGGCGCGGTCGAGATGATCTCGACCCAGCGCTCGCGGCTGATCCGCCCGCCGACGACGCCGCCGTCATGCAGGAGATCGACCCGGTCCTCGACGCCGGGGAGCCCGTTGGGCACCTTGCGGAAATCGCCCTTGCCGAGGTCCTTCTGGCCGTGGAAGTCGAACGGGCAGTGGTCCGTGGCGACGAGCTGGAGGTCGTCCTTGACGAGGCCGGTCCAGAGGTCCTCCCAATGGTCCTTGGGCCGCAGCGGTGGGGAGCACACGAACTTCGCCCCCTCGAATCCGTTGCCCATGTCATCGAGCGACAGGAACAGGTACTGCGGGCAGGTCTCGGCGAAGGCGCGGGACCCACGATCGCGGGCGGCGCGGACCTCGGCCAGTGCCTCCCTCGAGGACAGGTGGACGATGTAGACCGGGACGTCGGCCGCCTCGGCCAGACGGATCACCCGGTTCGTGGCCTCACCCTCGAACACGGCTTTGCGGGCAAGGCCGTGACCGATGGGATCCGTGGTGCCGCTCTCGAAGGTCTGCGTGGCGACGATGTCGATGGCAAGCCCGTTCTCGGCGTGCATCATGATCAGCCCGCCGTTCTTGGCGGTCTGCTGCATGGCCCGGAAGATCGCGCCATCGTCGCTGAGGAAGACCCCCGGGTAGGCCGTGAAGAGCTTGAAGTCCGGCACGCCCTCGGCGACCAGCGCATCCATCTCCTTGAGCGTCTCGTCGTTGACGTCACTCACGATCATGTGGAAGCCGTAATCCGCGACGGCGTTGCCCTCGGCCTTCTCGTGCCAGGCGTCGAGGCCATCGCGCAGCGACCCGCCGCGGGTCTGCACGGCGAAGTCGACGATCGTCGTGGTCCCGCCGAACGCCGCCGCGCGCGTGCCCGACTCGAACGTGTCCTTGGCGAACGTCCCGCCGAACGGGAGCTCCATGTGGGTATGCACGTCGATCGCCCCCGGGATGACCCATCGGCCGGCTGCATCGATCGTCACATCGGCGCTCATGCCGGCGCCGGCAAGATCGGTCCCGATGGCCGCGATCGTCTCGCCGTCGATCATGACGTCGGCGGACTGCGAGCCTTCCGCCGTGACGATGGTGCCGTTGGTGATGAGCGTGCGCATCGATCCCTCCTGGGCGACAGGCGTCGGGTCGTCAGGAGGCTGATGGTAGGCGATGCCGGGTCATCCCGGCGGGGTCAACCCAGCAGCCGACTCGCGGCAGGCCCGACCAGCTGGATCCAGACGGCCGCGGTCAGCCCGCAGGCCGCGATCGCGAGCGCGAACGCGACGGCGCCCAGAACGCGCCGTCGGACCCGCGTCCGTCGCGCGCCGGCGCCGTCATCCCACCATGGATCGCGCCCTGGCCGACGCATCGCATTCATGGGCGAAGACCTCCTTTGGCGCGCTCGCGCACCGATCTCGGGCGGCACTCGGTGGCGGAGGCTCGACCCGCGGCGACTTGGCCGATGGTGCTCCACTCCCGGCGGGCTGACCAGCCTGACGATGGGGTCAGGACCAGCCGCGACTCCTGACGTGCTCGACCATCCCGGCGAGCTGGCCCGTGATCGCCAGGGCGACCGTGAGCGGGTGCCACGCGATGGAGATCGGCGACTGGCGGTGCGTGATCGCCAGGGCCACCCGAAACGCGACCAGCAGCCCGAGGGGGATGAAGGACGCAGCCAGGAGCTCCGGGTCCACCGAGGCCACGACCGCCGCGACCGGCAGCAACAGCGGCAGGACGAAGGTCGCGACCTCCACGCCGAGGACGGCCAGAGCGCCGGCCAGCGACCCACCGCCGTACGGGAGGATCCGACGACGCCAGGCGGTGACGACTTCGCCCGCGCTCCCGAAGCGACGGGTCGCCGCGAGGTCGGCGAGGCGGACGACGGCGACGCGGTTCCCGGCGCGAGCGAGGACGCGGGCCAGGCCGGCGCCCGTGCGCGGTCGACCCGGCCTGGGTGCGTCGCCGCCTGCGGCCAGGTAGACCGAGCGGCGGACCAGCACGAGTGGCCCGTCGCTGAAGGCCAGGGCCGCCCGTCCGCGTCCGGTCACGGCTGACCACCAGATGGGGGCGAAGGCGAACCGGAGCATGGCGAATCCCGGCACGGAGGCACGCTCGCCATGCGTCGGCGTGGCGTCCCGGGTGAGGCCCACGAGCAGGTCGTCCTGACGGATCTGCAGCTGTTCCACGAGGACACGGGCCGCGATCGGGGCGAGGATCGTGCCCGGGTCCACGAACAGGAGGAGGTCCGCCGCGACGGCCTCCGCCCCCGTGTGGCGCGCCCAGCCGCGACTCGTCCACCCTGGCGGTCGGGCGGGAGCGCGCAGGACGGCGTCCGACCCGACCCACGCAGTGGCCTCGTCCGCGCTGCCGTTGGTCGACCCGTCGTCGACGACGAGGATCGCCGCATCGGCATACGTCTGCAGCCCGATGGCCGCGAGCGTCGCCGGCAGCGCCCCGAGCGCGTTCCGGCAGGGCACCACGATGGCCAGCGACGGGACGGCCGCATCCGGCCCCTGGAACACGGCCGGCACGCGACGGCGCCGGGTCCCGACCCCGATGGCGACCACGTTGGCGAGGCCGTAGCCGGCCAGCAGGGCGGGTATGGCGATCGCCACGACCCACGGGTCGGGCGCCACGATCGCCCAGTGGAGGAGCAGGGCGATACCGAACGCTGCGACGGCGTAGATCGTCAGCGCCTGCCCTTCGCGCCAGGCCCGGACCACCTCGGCCTCAGGCGCCTCGCGCGTGATCAGGATCAGCGGCGCGAGGAGGCCGGGCACCAGGCCGAGCGCCACCACGACGCCAAGCGGCGCGTGGGAGGCCGCCACGGCGACGGTCGCCAGGCCGGCCAAGAGAGCCACGCCCGCGGAACGGCGTGGTCCCAGCGTACGCCCGGTGCCGGGGGCACCATCCCCATGATCGCCGGCGTTTCGGAGCGACGCCATGATCGCCGCGCCGACGCCCCAGGCGGCGGCGGCGGCCAGCGCGGGCCATGGCAGGTCCGTGACGTCCCGCCCGCCGGCCAGCAGGCCCGCGGTCGCCGGCAGGACGAGGACCGCCAGGCTGGCGGCCGCGACGTCGGCGAACGGCCGCTCGCGCAGGCGCAGCGGCGGGCGAGCTTCAGCGATCGCCAAGGCCAACGCCGCGACGAGGACGACACCGACCGCCGGACCTGCGAGCAGCACGATGGCGACGGCCAGGGGCAGGACCGTCACGGCGATCGCGAAGCGCGTCGCGGCGGTCTCGACCGTCGCGGCGGTCTCGACGATGCGGTCGATCCCGGTCGTGGAGATCCGCTCCAGCCCGTGCCGGAGGAGTCCGTACGGGGCCAGGAAGAAGACCGTCCCGATCGCCACGGTGATGACCGAGTCAGGCCGCCCGTCGAGGGCCCCGACGAGGAATGCCAGTCCCGTGATGGGCCAGGTTCGCGGCCGGCTCAGCTGCAGCAGGCGGCGCCACCCGATGGCTGCCGACCGGGCGGCCTCGAGGACGGCGACGCTGCGTCCGCGCTCGGCGGCCGGTCCCATCGGCGGCTGGTCCGGAAGGCCGGTTCCACTCACCGGTGCCCCGGCGACATCCGCAGGCTCAGGCGAGGGCAGGGATCACGTCGCGGCCATACGCCTCCAGCTGCGCCTCCTCGTCACCGTTCATCAGGTACAGGTTGAACTGGTCGACGCCGGCTTCGGCGAGGGCCCGGAGCTTGGTGATGTGCTCCTCAGGCTCACCGAGGACACAGAACCGGTCCGTGACGTCGTCGCCGACGAACGCGGCGTTCGATGACCCGACCTCCGCGTGGTGCAGGTAGTCGTAGCCCTCACGGTCCGTGGTGTACCCGATCAGGGCTTCCGGGAGCTGCTCGCGTGGGTACTTCTTGACCAGGTCGACGACGTGGTTCGAGACCAGGGCCGGGAACCAGCGTGTGCGGTCGCGACCGACGTCGCGCGGGCCGACATGGGCCGGCGCCGCCGCCTGGACCTTGATGCTGGCCGGGTCGCGTCCGGCGGCCTTCGCAGCGTCGCGGACCTGACCGATGAACCAGCGGAGGAGGTCCGGGTCGGCCAACTGGAGGATGACTCCATCGGCCACCCGACCGGTCATCGCCAGGGCCATCGGGCCGTAGCCTGCCACCCAGACCGGCAGCGTCCAACCCTGGGTCCACGGGAAGTGGAGGTCCGTCCCCTGGTACTCGATGTGTTCGCCAGCCACGAGGGCCCGGATCACCAGGATCGCCTCCTCCGTGTCGGCCATCGTGATGGGTTGCTTGCCGAGGATCCGGAGAGCCGAGTCGCCCCGTCCGATCCCAAGATCCATCCGCCCGCCGGAGATCTCATCCATCGTCGCGAGGCTGGATGCGGTCACCGACGGGTGTCGCGTTCCCGGATTCGTGACGCATGTACCGAGTCGCATCCGTTCGGTGACGCCGGCCATCAGGGTCAGCAAGGGATAGGGATCCCGCCACAGGACATGGCCATCGAACAACCAGCCGTACTCGAAACCCGCGGTCTCCGCCTGGCTCGCCAGAGCCAGCGTTCGCTCGACGGTGTGACCGGGCTTGAGGGTGAATCCGAACTGCATGGCGATCTCCTCTGGTTCCTATCAGGCCCGGAGGGAAGGCAGCTCGGCTGTCCTCCTCCAGACAGCCGAGCCGGCGCGGATGATAGCGCGCCCGCGGGCTTCGTCGCTAGGGCCGCGTGAGATCCGCATAGGCGTCCGGCCGGCGGTCCCGGTAGAACTGCCAGGTGTTCCGGACTTCCATGATCTTGTCCATGTCGAGGTCGCGCACGACGAGTTCCTCGTCGTGTGCCGACGCCACCTCGCCGACGAACTGGCCGCGCGGGTCCACGAAGTAGCTCTGGCCGTAGAAATCGTCGTCGCCGATCTCGGCTTCGATGCCGATCCGGTTGATGGTTCCGACGTAATAGCCGTTCGCGACCGCGTGCGACGGCTGCTCGATCCGCCACAGGTACTCCGACAGGCCACGGGACGTCGCGCTCGGGATGAACACCAGCTCTGCCCCGTTGAGGCCCAGCGCCCTGGCGCCCTCCGGGAAATGGCGGTCATAGCAGATGTACACGCCGACCTTGCCGACCGCCGTCTCGAAGACCGGGTAGCCGAGGTTCCCGGGCCGGAAGTAGAACTTCTCCCAGAAGCCCTTGACATGCGGGATGTGGGTCTTGCGGTACTTGCCGAGGTACTTCCCGTCCGCATCGATCACGGCGGCCGTGTTGTAGTAGATGCCGGATGCCTGGGCGTCCTCTTCGTACATCGGCGCGATGACGACCATCCCCGTCTGCTTGGCGAGGTCCTGCATGCGCCGGGTCGTCGGGCCGTCCGGGATGAGTTCCGTGTAGCTGTAGTACTGCGTGTCCTGGACCTGGCAGAAGTACGGTCCGTAGAACAGCTCCTGGAACAGGATGACCTGCGCGCCGTCCTTGGCCGCCTCGTGCGCACGCTGCTCGTGCTTCTGGATCATCAATTCCTTGTCGCCGGTCCAGCTGGCCTGGACGAGCGCCCCGCGAACGATCCGCGACATCGACGCTGCACCTCACTTGCTCGAACGTTCGGGTCAGATGGAAGAGCGTACACGGCCCGCTCGGTCCGGGTCGGAGCCTCAGCCGGCGGCCGGCGGCTCGTCCGGCGCGACATCGGGTCGCCGCCGCATGTAGTACTCGGTGAACTCGCGGCAGCGCCCCTCGTCGTCGAACCGACAGACGAAGATATTGCCGAACTCGCGCTCCACCTCCCGACGGTCGTCGGTCAGGTACAGCGTCCGGCCGTGGGCCACGAACACGTCGCCATCGATCGCCAGGACCTGGTAATCCGCGCGCCAGGATCCGGGTGCATCCGGCTCACGCGTCCAGGATGCGACCACGGCCGCCCGACCCACCAGGGCTTCGTCGAACGGGTCGTAGGCGTAGCGCACGTCGGTGCTGAACAGGTCGCCGATCGCCACGGCGTCATTGAGGCGCCACGCATCGACATAGCGGTCCAGCCAGGCGGCGAAGCCGGCGCGGTCCATCGGTTCCTCCTGTCTGTGTCCCACCACCCTAGCAGGCCGGGACGGACCCGCCAGCTCCGCCCGGATGTGCTGTAATCGGCGGACGCGCGTCCGGGACGCGAGGAGGAGGAAACCCATGGGCATCGGCACGGCTCCAGCGGCGATGACGAGCGACGAGATCGTCGCGCTCAGCCGCCAGCACACGTTCTTCTCGTGGTCGGTCCAGGGCGCCATCGACCCGATCGCCATCGACCGTGCGGAGGGCGTCTGGCTCTTCACGCCGGACGGGCGCCGGATCCTGGATTTCAACAGCCAGTTGATGTCCGTGAACATCGGGCACGGCGACCGACGCGTCATCGACGCCATCACCGAGCAGGCGACGAAGCTCCAGTACGTCCAGCCCGCGTTCGCGACGGAGATCCGGGCCCGGCTCGGGCAGAAGCTCGCCGAGATCCTGCCCGGCGACCTCGACAAGGTCTTCTTCACCCTGGGCGGCGCCGAGGCGATCGAGAATGCCATCAAGCTCGCCCGCCATTTCACCGGCCGGCACAAGGTGCTGGCGCGCTACCGCTCCTATCACGGGGCGACGTTCGGGGCGATGACCCTGACCGGCGACCCGCGTCGCTGGGCGAAC
Source organism: uncultured Chloroflexia bacterium (assembly GCA_963704935.1). GTDB lineage: Bacteria > Chloroflexota > Limnocylindria > Limnocylindrales > CSP1-4 > SPCO01. The sequence goes on along the minus strand of CAVPIF010000003.1, from coordinate 648,443 downwards.
GAGCCCGGCCTGGTCGGCGTGGTGCGCTATCCGGACACGCACCGCTGGGGCGAGGCGGAACCTCGCCCTGTCCAGGAGTCCCTCCAGGGCCTCGAGGACGTCATCCGGTACGAGGGGCCGCAGACCATCGCGGCGATCTTCCTCGAGACCATCGTGGGCACCAACGGCATCCTCATCCCGCCCGACGGGTACGTCGCCGGGGTCCGCGAGTTGTGCGACCGCCACGGCATCCTGATGGTCTGCGATGAGGTCATGGCCGGATTCGGCCGGACGGGTCGCTGGTTCGCCGTCGACCACTGGGACGTCGTGCCGGACCTCATGACGATGGCCAAGGGCCTGACGAGCTCGTACCTGCCGCTCGGCGCGGTGGCCATGCGCCGCCACATCGCCGACTACTTCGACCAGAAGATGTTCTACGGCGGCCTGACCTACTCGTCGCACCCCGTTTCGATGGCGGCGGCGCTCGCGACCATCCGGGTCTACGAGGAAGACGGGCTGATCGACAACGCCGCCCGCCTCGGCGTTCGGATGCGCGAGCACCACGAGCGACTCGCCGCGAAGCACCCGTCCGTCGGGGCGCATCGAAACCTGGGCCTGTTCGGCATCCTCGATCTGGTCCGGACACGCGACCCCTGGACGCCGATGACCCCGTTCAACGGCACATCGGACGAGATGAAGGCCGTCGGCGCGTATCTCCGCGAGCACGGCCTGTACACGATGATCGCGAACAACTCGATCCACACGAACCCGCCCCTGTGCATCACCGAAGCGGAACTCGCGGAGGGGTTCGCGACGATCGATGCGGCCCTCGATATCGCGGACGAAGCGGTTGCGGGCTAAGCGGTTGCTGGCCAAGCGGTTGCCGGCCGAGCGGTTGCCGACCGAGCGGTTGCCGACCGAGCGGTTGCCGGCCGAGCGGTTGCCGGCCGAGCGGTCGCCGGCTGGACCGGGACTCGGATGAGGTCCACCATCGGATGACCGCCGGCCTCATCCGACGCGAGCCGCGCGATGCCCGGGCGGACGGCCCGGGCATCGAGGGCGCGCCGGTCGCTGGAGCCCCGCACTCCCCGCTCCGCCGCTGGACGACGTTCGGCCTGTTCGTCGCCGGGGTACTCGTTGCCTGGGAAGCGTTCAAGTGGCTGGGTGGCGTCCCGTGGCGGATCGAGAACGGTCTCGGACTCGGGTTGGACCTGTTCCACGACCCGCCCTTCCGGTGGGCGTTCGCCAACGATCTCAACCTTCCCCACTGGTTCGACATCCTGGCTGTACTGAGCCAGCCGGTCCAGCGCGGAACGGACCAATCGCTTTTCGAGTACCTCGCCGGGGCGGCGTTCTACACCTGGCGCGAGGCGGCCATCGGGTTCGTCGTCGGGGCGTTGCTCGGACTGGTCCTCGCCACGATCTTCGTCCACTCCCGCTTGGCCGAGCGGGCGTTCGTCCCGTACGTCGTGGCCAGCCAGACGATCCCGATCGTGGCCCTGGCACCGATGGTGGTGTATGCGTTCGGGCCGAGCGTCGCCAGCGTGGTGATCATCGCCACCTACCTGACGTTCTTTCCGGTGACCATCGCGATGATCCGCGGCCTTCGTTCGCCGGATCCCCGCGCACTGGAACTCATGCGCTCCTACGCCGCCAGTCGCTGGGCGACCTATCGCAAGGTCCGCGTGCCCGCTTCGCTGCCGTACCTGTTCACGGCCCTCAAGATCGCGGCGACGGCGTCCATCGTGGGTGCGATCATCGGAGAGGGTCCCGGTGGGATCCCGGACGGCCTGGGTCGCGCGATCATCAACTTCAACCAGTACTACATCACCGGCCCGGAGAAGCTGTGGGGGTCGATCCTCGTCTCCGCCCTCCTGGGCATCGTCTTCTTTGCCGCCATCCGTATCGCCGAAGTGCTCGCCCTGCGCGGTCGCCCCGGCGTGGAGGACGCGTGATCGCCTACCCAGGAGCCGACTGCCGATGACTCCCCCCACCGCCGAGACCGTCGTCCGCCTGGCCGACGTCGACAAGATGTTCTCCCGCGACGGGATCGTCGTCACGACTGCCCTGTCGGGCATCGACCTCGATGTCGCCCGCGGCGAGTTCGTCTCCCTGATCGGGCCGTCGGGCTGCGGCAAGTCGACCCTGCTGCGGGTGATCGGCGACCTGATCGCCCCGACCTCCGGGACGGTGGCGGTCAACGGCAAGCCTGCCCACGAGGCGCGCGGTGACCGGGACTACGGGATGGTCTTCCAGGCCCCTGTCCTGTTCGACTGGCGGACGGTGGAGGACAACGTCAAACTGCCGCTGGAGTTGATGGGCTTCGACGCGGCCCGACAGACGGCCAGGGCCAGGGAGATGCTCGAACTGGTCGAGCTCGGCGACTTCCTGCATCACCATCCATACCAGCTGTCCGGCGGCATGCAGCAGCGCGTCGCGATCGCCCGGGCGCTGGCGTTCGAGCCGTCCATCCTGCTGATGGACGAGCCGTTCGGGGCGCTCGACGAGATGACCCGCGAACGGATGAACCAGGAGGTCCTGCGCATCTGGGAGGCGACCGGGATCACCGTCGTATTCGTGACCCATTCCATCCCGGAGGCGGTCTTCCTGTCCTCGAGGGTGGTCGTGATGAGCGCTCGGCCGGGCCGGATCACGGACATCATCGACGTCGACCTGCCGAGACCGCGTGGCGTGGCCACGCGCGAGGAGGCGCGCTACTTCCAGCTCGTGACGGCGGTGCGCGAGGCACTGCGCCGCGGAGGCTTCGGCGACGATGCCGGATCGGGCGAGGTCGAGGGCTCCGTGGCATCGGTCGACCGCACCGCGGCCGAAGGCGGGGTCGGTTGACGACGGCCGTGCCGGCCACGCCCAGGGCGTCCGGTCGCCCGGTCGGGAGATCGGCCGGCCCGCCCACAGACGGTCCGGGTCGCACGGTGCGCTGGCGACGGCGGGTCCGCTGGTACCTGCCGGCCGTCCTCGTGTTCGCGGGCACGATCGCCGCCTGGGAGATCGTCGTCCAGAACGTGTCCATCCAGGGGTTCCCGTTGCCGGCACCCAGCGTGATCGTGACGGCGCTCCTCGACAACTGGGCGGCGGGGCGCTGGCCGATCGGCAAGGCGGCGGCCGCGACCCTGTTCGAGGCCCTGGGGGGGCTGGCGATCGGCACGCTGGCCGGCGTCGTGATGGCGGGGCTGACCGCTCGATACGTGACCGCGCGCGAGCTGCTGTTGCCACTGGCCATCGGGGCGAGCGCCGTCCCGATCATCGCCTTCGCCCCGTTGATGAACAACTGGTTCGGGGTCCTCAATCCCCTGTCGAAGATGATGATCGTGGCGGTCCTGGTCTTCTTCCCGGTCGTCATCAACGTGGCCCGTGGCCTGACCCAGGTGGAGCCTGCCGCCCTCGAGTTGATGCGGTCGTACGCCGCCTCGGACTGGGCGGTCCTCCGGAAGGTTCGCCTGCCGAACGCCCTGCCGTACTTCTTCACCGCGCTGAAGGTCGGGACGACACTCAGTCTTATCGGGGCGATCGTCGGCGAGTACTTCGGCGGCTCGAGCGACGTCCTTGGCCGGGTCATCGTCCAGAGCGCCAGTGCGCTCCGGTTCGACGTGACCTGGGCGGCGATCATCGTTGGCGCGGTGACCGGCATCGTGTTATACCTCGCCATCGTGGCCGTCGAGCGGGTCGTCATCCCATGGCACGCCAGCGTGCGGGCGGGCGAGCCGTAAGCGGGGGAGGTCATGACCACGGAGGCAGGGCGCCCGCAAGTCGGGCGGTCGGTCGTCAAGGCATCGGAGGAGGAGATAGGAAGCATGCGCAGGACCCGAGGATTCCTGGCGCTGGCAGCAAGTGCCAGCGTCCTGTTCGCCGCCTGTTCGAGCGGCACTGCCAGCGAGTCGCCGGCCAGCCAGAGCCCAGCCAGCCAGGCGCCGGCCAGCCAGGCGCCCACGGAGGCGCCGAGCGAGGCCCCGGTCGCAGACAAGGTGCGGTTGCAGCTCCAGTGGGTGCCGCAGGCCCAGTTCGCCGGGTACTTCGCGGCCGTCGAGCAGGGGTTCTACACCGCGGCCGGCATCGACCTCGAGATCGTGCCCGGCGGCCCGGACGTCATCCCGCAGGCTGCCGGATCCGCTGCCAACGGCCCCGAATTCACGATCAGCTGGGTCCCGAAGGTCCTGGAGGCCCGAATCGGCAACCCGGCCTCGGACCTCGTCAACATCGCCCAGATCTTCCAGCGTTCGGGCACCCTGTCCGTCTCGTGGAAGGACTCGAACATCACCTCACCGGCCGACTTCGCCGGCAAGAAGGTCGGCGTCTGGGACTTCGGCAACGAGTTCGAGGTCACGGCCGCGGCCAAGAAGGCCGGCCTGGAGCCCGGGGCGGGTTATGAGAAGGTCATCCAGCCGTTCGACATGACGCTGCTCCTGTCGCGCCAGATCGATGTCGCGGAGGCGATGATCTACAACGAGTACGCTCAGGTCCTCGAGGCCGAGAACCCTGAGACCGGCGGGCTGTACCAGCCGACCGACCTCAACGTCATCAACTACAACGACGAGGGCACGGCGATGCTCCAGGACGCCCTCTTCGCGAGGGCTTCATGGCTCGCCGAAGCCGGTAACGAGGACATCGCGACGCGGTTCCTCACCGCATCCTTCCAGGGCTGGATCTACTGCCGGGACAACCCGGCGGACTGCATCCAGTACACGGTGAACGCCGGCTCGACGCTGGGAGCCGGTCATCAGGCCTGGATGATGAACGAGATCAATCCGCTCATCTGGCCGTCGCCGGCCGGGATCGGAATGGTCGACACGGCCGCCTGGCAGCAGACGGTCGACGTCGCCATCGGCGCCGGGATCATCAAGGAGGCGCCGCCTGCGGACGCCTACCGGACGGATCTCGCCACGGCGGCCCTGGCCGCCCTGGGCGGAGCGGACGCCACGGGCGCGGCCTTCGTGAAAGGCTCCGTCGAGGTGACGCCGGGCGGCAACTGAGCCGCGAATCCCTCGCAGATCAAGAACGGCCGGCCCTCACGGGGCCGGCCGTTCTTCGTGTCGGTCACCTGGCCCGGCGTCCCCTGGCGGCCGGCCCCGGCGAAGTGGCGGCGCGACCCGGCCGTTCTTCGCCCGCGTCACCTGGTGGCCGGCCCCGGCGCAGCGGCGGCGCGACCCCCGTTCCTCGCCCGCGTCCCCTGGTGGCCGGCCCTTCGCAATCCCGATTCCACTCCCGCGAGACGATCGTGGCCATGCCGCGCATCTAGGCGTCGCGTCGCGCTTGCCGAACCATTCGTACGGCAGGTCGCGAGCCCCGCGTGGTCGCCCCCTTGTTCGGCGCAGGCGGCCGGGGCCGGGCGATGTCCGCAAAGCCACAGCAAAGCGCCGAAACGTATCGTGGGGCTGGAATCCCGCCTGGCTTCGAGGTGGTTCCATGGGTTCACGACAGGTACGACCGCAGTCGCTGATCGCCGGGCAGCGTGAGGCCGTCGCCATCGCAGCGACACTTGGTGGGGCCGTGCGCGCGTCGCGGCGTTCGATGCGACTGACCCTGGTCCAGCTCGGGGCAAGGGCTGGCCTCAGCCGGGCGCGACTCAGTCAGATCGAGCGTGGCGACGGGCAGGGCGCGCCGCTGGCGGTCTGGATCGCGCTCGGGGTCGCCATCGGGCGGCCGCTGGCGGTCGGACTGAGCAAGTCGATGGACCCGGACGCGGCCCTGGTCGACGCCGGGCATCTCCAGATCCAGGAGTACCTGCTGGAACTCGCACGTGCGACCGGCCGGCCCGGCACCTTCGAGCTCGCGTCCGGACCCTCCGACCGGCGGTCCACGGATATCGGCATCCGTGATGATCGACAGCGCGTCCTGACCCTGGCAGAGTGCTGGAACACCTTCGGCGATCTCGGCGCCGCCGTCAGGTCATCTCATCGGAAACAGGCAGACGCCGAAGCTCTGGCCATCGCTTCGCAGCGGGCCGGCACGGCGGCGCCCTACCGCGTCGCCACCGTCTGGGTCGTCCGCTCGAGTGCGGCCAACCGCGCGATCCTGGCCCGCTACCCGCACGTCATCGCCGCCGCGTTCCCCGGTTCCAGCCGTGGCTGGGTCCGCGCCCTCCGGGACGGCGACGAGCCACCGGTCGAGCCCGGGCTCGTCTGGTTCGATCCCGCCGCAGGTCGACTGACCGACTGGCGTCGGCGCCGCGCGTGACCCAGCCGATCGCCGACGCCCGCCGCGCGTGACCGAGTCGGCCCGAGCGCCCACCGCGCCCGTCGCCCGGGGTACGATGCGGGGGTGACCGACCACTCGTCGCTGTACGTCTCGAGCCACCCGGCAGTCCTCCACAAGCTCGCCATCCTGCGCGACATCGACACGGAGCCGAAGAAATTCCGCGAGGTCGTCCGCGAACTCAGCTGGCTGCTCGGGTACGAGGCGCTCCAGGACGCCGCGGTTCGAGCGCGGGCCATCCGGACCCCGCTCGAGCCGATGGAGGCCCACGAGCTCGAGGAGCGGATCGGGCTCATCCCGATCCTCCGCGCCGGCCTTGGCATGGTCGACGCCATGCTGGAACTCATGCCGACCGCCCAGGTCTGGCATCTGGGCCTGTTCCGCGATGAGCGCACCCTCCGCCCGGTCGAGTACTACAACAAGCTGCCCGACTCAGCGAGCGTGGACCTCTGCCTGATCCTGGACCCGATGCTCGCGACAGGGGGCAGCGCGACGGCGGCCATCGACGTTCTCAAGAAGTGGGGCGCCGTCCGCATCAAGCTCGTCAACCTGATCGCGGCCCCGGAGGGGGTGGCGGCCGTGCAGGCCGCTCACCCGGACGTCGAGATCCACTGCGCGGCCCTTGACCGCGGCCTCAACGAGAAGGGTTACATCATGCCCGGCCTCGGCGATGCCGGCGACCGCCAGTTCGGGACCGGCCACTCGGACTGACCGCCAGCCCCGGGTCGTCAGGGCGCCAGACCTCAGTCGCCGTCGGGCGGGTTGGTCAGGCGCGCACCTCGCGCGATCAGCCGAGCCTGGAGGGCGGCCACGTCGACATCCTGGACCACGGCCTGGTCCCGGGTGAGCGGTGTCACCGGCTCCGCCGCGGCGACCCGCCGGCGGACGGCCATCGAGGCGGCCTCACCGGCCGCCTCGCCCATGAGCATGTACTGCGGCTCCATCCGCAGTGAGGACTGGGCGACGTGGCTGGCCGAGGCGGCGACCGGCACCAGCAGGTTCGTCACGTCCTCGCGTCGTGGCGTCAGCGCCCGATAGGGGATCGCGTAGTTCTGGTAGGCCAGCGACAGCGAACCCTCCGTCACGACTCGACCGGCGCCATCGATCCAGCGAGAGACCAGGTGGGCGTCGACCCGGTAGGAGGCGATCCCGATGATGTCGGCCTTGCCGCGCGTGGTCGTGATATCCGCCTGGGTGAGGACGTACTCGCCCACCATCCGTCGACCTTCCCGAACGTACAGGAGCCACGGCCAGTTGCCGTTGTCGGTGAACTCGTCCTTGCACAGCCCGTAGGAAGCCATGGCGTCGCGGATCGGAGCCGGCACCCGATCGTCATTCCGCAGGAAGTAGAAGAGGCCCTGGTTGTGCCGCCGGTGGGTGGCCTCCACCCTGGCCCGCCCGCGACCACCGAGGAGCGGATAGGTCCAGTCCTGCCCCGGCAGGGCGGTGCTCAACAGGCCGCGGTCGTTGACATCGAACTTGCCGCCGGCCAATGGCGAGATCGTGAGCAGCCAGGAAAGGTCGGGCGTCGAGCCGGAGCTCGCAGCCCGCTCGGCGAGGTAGTCCAGGAAGATCCCGTAGTCGTTCGGGCTGTAGCCGCTCGGGGGCGAGAACGGCACCTGGTTGGCCGGGTCGGACGAGAAGCAGACCCGGTAGTTGGCCGCCTGGATCCGCGTGTCGGCGCTCCCGACCGGGCCCGGTGCCGCAGACACGTACGGCGCCCGCGGCTCCGTCGGATCAGTCACCGCGACCTGGCCGGGTCGGACCCCGGCCAGCGATTCGCCGTATTCCGCACCCGCCTCGCGGCCGATCCGATAGCGAACGCCGGCGCGGGCGAGCAGGTCGCCCTCATAGGTCGCGTCGATGAACACGCCTGCGGCGTACCGCCGTCCCGACTTCGTCAGGAAGGTCAACAGGCGGGTGCCGTCCATGGTGACCCCGCCGTGGTCGGTCATCCGCTCGCCGTAGCGGACCGTGACGGAGGTCGAGTGGATCATCGCCTTGAACGCGGCCTCGGCCGTGTGTGGCTGGAACGCGTAGCGGGCCGCAGCCGACCCCTCCAGGGCCTGGACCCTGTCGAAGAACTCCTTCGTGTAGCCGCCCAGCGTGGACTTGTCGCCGATATCGGTCCAGCTCAGGCCGCTCGACATCATCCCGCCGAGGTGGCGCGTCGGCTCCAGGAGGATGACGCGAGCGCCAGCCCGCGCCGCGGCCACCGCCGCGAGGATACCGCCGGGCGTTCCCCCGTAGACGAGGACATCGGTGCGGACGATGGTCGCGGCGGCCGCGGACGGTGCCGAGCCGACCGGTGCCAGGAGGATCCCGGTGGCACCGACGAGCGCGACGGCAACCATGCGGATGGACCGGCGACCGGATCGTCTGGCGGACCGGCGCCGCGTGTGGTGCATGCGTGGTCGCCCCTTGGCTGCGCCGGGTTCGGGAGGTCCGGCACTACCGCGCCTGGCCGGGCCCAGCGTAGCATCGACCGGGAAACCGCTCCCCGTGGGTCGGAGGTCATGCTGGACTTCGAAGCGTACCTGCGGTCGATCGACTGGGTCGCCGCCATCGCCGTCGCGGCGGGGATGGTGGTGGTCGGGCTGGTCGCCCTGCGCGTCCTCACGGCGGCCACGGTCGAGGTCGGAACGATGCTTCCGGGCGCCCTGGATGCGGCCGGTCACGCCATCCTCGACGTCCGCGCCGGATTGCCCGCGGACAGCTGGGTCTGTACGGCGTGCCGCTCCGTCAACCGGCCCACGGCGCGCCGCTGCTACCGCGGCTGTGGGGTGCGCGACGCGATCGGCCGTCTGCTGCCAGAGGCTCCTGATCTCGTCGCCGCCCATCGGAACGGCCGACGGGCCTGAACGATGCCGAACGCTCGACCGCGGGCGCGCCGGAACGGCGGTCGCGCGGTATCCTCGCCGATGTGACCGGAACCGCCGAGCGCGCGACACCCAGGGCTCCTCGCCAGCGCGCCCATCGCGCCCCGCGAGACACGCCCGTGCTCGTGCGCCAGGTCCGGGCCGGGATCGAGGAGAGCCTCCACCGCGGCGACATCGTCGAGGCCGATGTCAGCGGTCGCCTGATCCGGCAGCTGGGCGACCCCGACCGTGTCGTGACGCTGCGTTCGACCGTCAAGCCGTTCGGCGTCGTGGCCCTCATCGAGGCCGGCGGGATCGAGGCGTTCGACCTGGAACCTCCCGAGATCGCCATCATGGCCAGCTCCCACTCGGGCGAGGACATCCACGTTCGAACGATCCAGGCCGCTTTCCGCCGCGCCGGCGTGAGCCAGGGCCTCCTGGCATGCGGCAACGAGGGGATGCCACTCGACGCCTTGACGGCGGCGCGACTCGCCCGCGACGGGGAGAAGGCGGGACCGATCCGCCACATGTGCAGCGGGCAGCATTCGGTCACGCTGCTGCTGGCCCGCCTCCGCGGCTGGGATCTCGAGACCTACTGGCAGCCGCAGCACCCGGCCCAGGCGGCGTACCGGTCCGTCGTGGCGCGCGCGTTCGGTACCGCGCCCGAAGCCCTGCGGCTGGCGATCGACGGCTGCGGGATCGAGACCTACGCATTCCGGCTCCGCGAAGTCGCCCAGGCATACGCGCTGCTGGCCGACCCGGGCGCCGTCGCGGCGAAGGATCCGCGTTCGTCGCTGGCGCCCGCGCTCACGCTGGTGCGCGATGCCATGCTCGAAAATCCCGATATGGTCGGCGGCCGCCACGATCGGCTCGACACCTCGCTCATGAAGGCGGCGCCGTCACGACTCGTCAGCAAGTCCGGCATGGAGGCCCTGCGGGCGGTCGCGATGCTGCCGGGGTCCCGGGTGGGAACCAACGGTGTGGCGGCCTCCGGCATGGCCGTCAAGATCGAGGATGGGGACGGCCACGACCGTGGGACCTGGGCTGCCTCCATCGAGGCGTTGCGACAGGCGGGGGTCCTTGACGGCCAGGCGCTCCGGGTCCTCGCCCGCTACCACCGGCCGTCGACGCACGATCCCCACGGGCGGGTCGCGGCGGAAGCGATCGCCGACTTCGAGCTGGCGCCGGTCGGAGAGCTGATCGGCTGACCGGCGCGGCGCTCGCGCCGGTCAGCCGCAGTCCCGATCGCCAGAGCACGGGCAGACCGCATGGCCCCCGACACGGACCCGTATCGGACCCTCGGCCTCCCGCGTGGCGCTCCGGTCGCCGATGTCCGCAAGGCGTACCGGCGCCTGGCCAAGGCCAACCATCCCGATTCGGCGGGTGAGGCGGCGCTCCCGCAATTCCTCGCCATCCAGGCCGCCTACGACCAGATCGTGGGAGCGGGGGCACCTGGCCGGGCCGGCGGTCGGGGCCGTCCGCCAGGCCGGCCGTGGGATGCCGACCCGGATCGGGCCGAGGCGACCCGGCGCGCCTATGGAGGGCGCTCCCAGCGCGGGCGTACGGGTGGCCAGCGCGGTGGCGGGACGCCGGGCCACGATCCGGGCGCGGATCCGGGTCCCAGGCGCGGTCGCCGTCCGAACCGGGCGGATGGTCCGGATCGGAAGGACGGCCCGGATCGGCCAGGGCTGCCGCCGAACAAGGCGACGCTCGGATCTACGTCGTACGACGGGACGGAAGGCGAGCCGTTCGAGCCCGGCTGGGGAGGTGCCTCGTGGTACGGCACGACCTCCGGGACGTACTGGACCCTCAACCCGAAGGAATACGCGGATCCCCGCAAGCACGGACCCGAATACCTCGCACGGGCACGCCGGGCCTCGGAGGGGGCCCGGATCGCGCCCGAGTCGGCGCCCGAGTCGGCGCCAGGATCGGCGCCGGGTCATCGGCGCCGGAGCCAGCGCCCGAGCCAGCGCCGACGCACACGACGAGTTCGTGGTGGGAGGCCACCGCAGGGCCGGCCGCAGATCCGGTCTCCGGCACGGACGGCGCAGGGCCGGCCGCGGATCCGGTCTCCGGCACCGGCACAGACGCGCGGCCGGCTGATCGCACGTGGCACGCGGGGCTCGGGCGGGGTTTCGCCACCCGGGTCGGTCGCGCGATGATCGGCTGGATCCCGGTCGCACTGGCGGCCGGCTGGATCGCCCGCGAGCTCGACCCGGCGACCGCGCCGGTCGTGTCGATCGTCCAGCTCGCCAGCCTGGTCGTCCTGCTGTTCCTGCCCGGCCTCTCGGCTGTGCTGGCGGTCGCCTCGGTGGTCACGCTCGCAGCAGCCGTTCCCGGCGCCCTCGTCCTTGCGTCATCCGGGGCGAACGGGCTGCCACTGCTGGCGGTCTTCCTCGTGTTCGCGTGGGGCGCCGGGCTGGCGCTCGGACTCGCCCGGGCGGTCCGTCAACGGTCGCGTCCCGTATCCTGACGTCATGCCCCGCCGCCACGATCCCCGCGACCTGTCTGCCGCCGCGCAGGAGTACCTGCTCGCGCTGCGGGTCGGCGCCGGGACTCCGGACGGCCCGAAGGTCACCGCGGCCAGCGTCGCGCGCCACCTCGGGGTCACGACCCAGGCCGCGAGCGAGATGTTCCGGCGGCTGACCGCCGACGGCCTGGTCGAGCACGCCGAGGGACGCGAGCTGCGCCTCAGCGGCCCCGGCCGGGCAGTGGCCGACGCCATCTTCCGCCGCCACGCGCTGATCGAATGGCTGCTCACCAGCATCGTCGGGCTCGGGTGGGCCGAATCCGACGAGGAGGCGATGCGACTCCAGGGCGCCATCTCCCCGCGCGTCGAGGCACGCCTCGACGAGATGCTGGGGCATCCGGAGATCTGCCCGCACGGCAACCCGATCGACCTCGCGACCGCCCGCCGACGCCCGGCCGGCGTCCCGCTCAGCGAGATGGAAGCGGGGAACCGGGCGACGATCTACCGCATCACGGAAGAGGCGGAGGAGGACGCCGGCCTGCTGTCGTACCTCGAGGCCCGGGCCCTCAAGCCCGGCGCGCCGGTCACGATCCTGGCCCGGTCCGACTCCCTCGACTCGCTGACCCTGGAGGGCCCGCTGGGACGCGCGACGCTCGGCCTCCGGCCGGCCAGCCTGGTACGGGTCCTGCCCGGGGACGCCGATCCGACCCTGTTCCATCGCGTTCCGCACACGTGACGGCCCGCGTCCGGATCGCCCCGAGCCCAACGGGTCCGCTGCACATCGGCACGGCGCGCACGGCGCTGTTCAACTACCTGCACGCGCGGCACGTCGGGGGCGCCTTCATCCTGCGGCTGGAGGACACGGATGTCGCCCGCAGCAGCATCGCCTACGAGAAGGACATCCTCGACGGCCTGCACTGGCTGGGTCTGGATTGGGACGAAGGGCCGGAGGTGGCCGGCGATCCGGCTCGCGGCCCGCACGGGCCGTATCGCCAGATGGAGCGTCTGCCGTCCTATGCGACCGCGGCTGAGCGACTCCTGGCGGTCGACCTCGCCTATCCCTGCTACTGCTCTCCGGACGAGCTGGCTCAGGATCGCCAGGCCCAGGAAGCGGCCAGGCAGGCGCCGCGCTACGTCGGGCGCTGCGCGACCCTGACGCCGGAGGAACGCGGCGCGCGGGAAGCGGAAGGTCGTCGCGGCGCGTTGCGCTTTCGGGTCGGCACCGGTGTCGTCGCGTTCGACGACACCATCCGCGGCCGGGTCGAGTTCGACGTCGAGAACCTGGGCGGCGACTTCGTGATCGTGCGCGCCGATGGGACGCCGCTCTACCACTTCACGGTCGTCGTCGACGATGCCGCGATGGGGATCACCCACGTGATCCGTGGCGAGGACCACCTGTCGAACACGCCCAAGCACATCCTGCTGTTCCGGGCGCTCGGGCACGACGTCCCGCAGTTCGCCCACCTCCCGCTGATCCTCAATCCCGACCGGACCAAGATGAGCAAGCGCAAGAGCCAGACGGCGATCGGCGACTACATCGCGCAGGGCTTCATCCGCGAGGCGCTGGTCAACTACCTGGCACTCCTTGGCTGGTCGACCGGGTCGGAGGAGGAAGTGCTCTCGATGACCGAGATCATCGAGCGGTTCGACCTCGGCAACGTCCACAAGGGGGGCGCGGTCTTCGATCGCGAGCGGCTCGAGTGGCTCAACGGCCAGTGGATCCGGCGTCTCGCGCCGGACGACCTGATCGACCGGCTCCGGCCGTTCCTCGAGGCGGAACTCGCGGCGGGCCGGATCGAGTGGATGCCCGCCGATGATCAGGTCCGGGCGCTGCTTCCCGTGCTCCAGGAACGCCTGCCGACGCTCGGCGCTGTCGGCGACCTGGTCGGGTTCCTGTGGGTCGCCGACGTAGACCCGGATGCCGCCACGCTCGTCCCGAAGCGCTGGGATATCGCGGCGACGCGGGACGGGCTGGCCGCCGCCCGCGAGACGATCGCCGACGTGAGCGAGGTCGTCTTCGAGGCCGATGAGCTCGAGCCGCCGCTTCGCGCACTGGCCGAGGCCCGCGGCTGGAAGGCCGGCGACCTGTTCATGGCCATCCGCGTGGCCGTCACGGGACGGACTGCCACGCCACCGCTGTTCGACACGCTCGTCGCGCTGGGCCGCGACCGCGTGCTCGCCCGGCTTGATCGTGCGCTCGCGCGGCTGGCGGGCTGAACGCCCACGACGTGTCGACGGCAGCGCAACCGTCCGTCAACGCCTGAGCGGCTATCCTCCGCAACGGATGGCACGCACGATCCTCGTCGTCGAAGACGAGCCGACCCTGCGCGAGACGCTCGTCGACGCGCTCGCGGCCGACGGATTCCGGGTCGTGGAGGCCGCCGACGGGCGCGAGGCCCTGACGCGCTTCCGGGCGGAGCGCCCCGACCTCGTGCTCCTGGACGTGATGCTGCCTGAGCTGTCGGGGATCGAGGTCTGCCGGATCATCCGGGCCGAGTCGGGCGTGCCGATCGTCATGCTCACGGCCAAGGACTCCGAGCTGGACAAGGTCGTCGGCCTGGAACTCGGCGCCGACGACTACGTCACCAAGCCCTTCTCGTACCGCGAGCTCGGCGGCCCGGATCCGAGCCCTGTTCCGTCGCACGGAAGCCGCCGTCGCGGCCTCGGCGCCGCCTGCGCTCATCGACCTCGGCCCGGTCCAGGCGGACCTGGCCGGCCACCGGCTGTTGCGGGACGGGGTCACCGTCCCGATGAAGCCCAAGGCCTTCGAGCTGCTGGCGTTCCTCGTCCGCAATCCGGGGCAGGTCTTCACCCGCGACCAGCTGCTCGAGAAGGTATGGGGCTACGACTACGCGGGCGAGACCCGGACGGTCGACGTCCACGTCCACTGGCTGCGCAGCCAGATCGAGGAGGATGCCGGCCACCCGGCGTTCATCCATACGGTCCGCGGCGTCGGATACGTGTTCCGCCGGCCGACCTGACCGCCCAGGCGACCGACGTCAGGTCGCCTTGTGGAACATCCGCTCGATGGCTTCGGCCGCGTCCTCGGCCGCGTCGATGGCGTTCTCGAGCTCGCGATACAGGTCGCGCCACTTGATGACCTCGATCGGCTCCCAGCCATCCCGGAACATGCGGGCCACGGCCGCGCGGGACAGGCCGTCCGCCTCGTGCTCCAGGTCGTGGACCATCTCCAGGTGCTGGTCCAGGTCCTTGAGTCCGTCCAGCTTGCGCAGTGCGGCGACCAGCTCGATGGACTGGGCGGACAGGATCCTGCTCAGTTCGAGGGCCTCCTCCGTGGGCCGCTCGATGCCGTAGATGACGAACGTCTCGGCGGTCGCCTGGATCCCGTCGACGACGTCGTCCAGGCGCACGGTCAGCTCATGGATGTCCTCGCGATCGAACGGCGTGACGAAGGCATCCTCCAGGCGGCGGGTGATCTGGCGGTCGAGGTCGTCACCGAGCTTCTCGAGGCGCTGGATCTCGGTCACCCGCTCGTCGAGGCGGTCGTAGACCGAGACCATGTCGTACAGGGCGTGGGCCGCGGCCTGGAGGTTCTCGCCGTCGGCGATGAACAGGTCGAAGAACCGAACGTCCTTGGGCAGGAGGCGGAAGCTCACGGTGATCTCCTTCGCTCAGCCGAAGCCGATGTTGTGGAGGACGAACCACGCCGCCGCGGCGATGGTCGCGGTGATGGGGATCGTGATGACCCAGGCGAGCAGGATCCGGCGCGCCACACCCCAGCGAACCCCCTTGGGGCCGCGAGCCGACCCGACGCCCATGATCGCGCTGGAGATGACGTGCGTCGTGGAGACCGGCATCCCGAGCGCCGCCGTGCCGATCAGGACGCTGGCCGCCGTCGTCTCGGCGGCGAACCCGTGGACCGGCTCCAGCTGGACGACCCGATGGCCCATCGTGCGCATGATCCGCCAGCCGCCCACCGCGGTGCCCAACGACAGGGCGGTCGCGGACACGACGATCACCCAGGGGGGCACGTCGATCGAATCGATCGCGCCCGCGGAGAACAGCGCGAGGGTGATGATGCCCATCGTCTTCTGGGCGTCGTTGGACCCGTGACTGAACGCCATGTACCCGGCCGACAGGACCTGCAGGCGCCGGAAGATCTTGGCCATCGGCTTGCGCCGGGCGTTCCGGAAGGTCCAGTACAGCGTCAGCATCAGCGTGAACGCGACGACGAACCCGATGATCGGCGACGAGATCATCGGAACGACCACCTTGCCCAGGATGCCATCGATCTTCAGGGCACCCACGCCGGCCGCCACGACCGTCGCGCCCAGGAGGCCTCCGATCAACGCGTGTGAGCTGGAGCTCGGGATGCCCCAATACCAGGTGACGAGGTTCCAGGCGATCGCTCCGACGAGGGCGGCCATCACGACCGACTGCGTGGTCGTCGTCTCGTTCACCAGCCCGGTGCCGATCGTCTTCGCGACGGCCGTGCCGGCGAAGGCGCCGATGAAGTTGAAGGCCGCGGCCATGGCGATCGCCTGGCGCGGATGGAGCGCTCGCGTCGCGACCGACGTGGCGATCGCGTTCGCGGTGTCGTGGAAGCCGTTGATGTAGTCGAAGACGATGGCCAGCGCGATGACGAGGACGAGCGAGAAGGTGACGGCGTCCACGCGGGGTCGGACTCCTGCCGTTGGGGCTGGTTCGAGCTCGCGAGCCCGGTCGGCGCGGACTCTCCCGCGCACGGCATGTAGAGGATGACAACCTTCCGGACTCGCTGCGCCGCCGTCGTGCATGCGGCGACCCGAGACCGGCGTCGGCCGCCAGCCGGCCCGCTATCCTTACGCGGCCATGCGACTCTCCCACCTGTTCTTCACCACGCTTCGCGATGACCCGGCGGACGCGGAGATGCCGTCGCACCGGCTGCTGCTCCGGGCGGGCTACGTCCGCCAGCTGGGCTCCGGGATCTACTCGCTGCTGCCGCTCGGGAAGCGGGTCAACGACCGGGTGGAGCAGGTCATCCGTGAGGAGCAGGACCGGATCGGCGGCCAGGAGATGGAGATGCCGGTCGTCCACCCTGCGGATGTCTGGCGAGCCAGCGGGCGGTACGACAGCGTCGGGCCGGAGATGGGTCGGTTCAAGGACCGGAACGGGCGCGACATGGTCCTGGCGATGACCCACGAGGAAGTGGTCGGATCGCTCCTCGCCGACGTGGTCCGATCGTGGCGACAGCTCCCGATGATGGTCTACCACTTCCAGACGAAGTGGCGCGACGAGCCCCGCGCACGAGGCGGACTGATCCGCGTCCGGGAGTTCGTGATGAAGGATGCCTACTCGTGCGACCACGACGAGGCCGGCCTCGACACCAGCTACTGGGCCCAGCACGGGGCCTACGTCCGGACCTTCGAGCGGTTGGGTCTCAAGACGATCGCGGTGAGCTCGGACGTCGGGATGATGGGCGGCAGCCTCGCTCACGAATTCATGGTCCTCAACCCGGCCGGCGAGGACGTCCTGGTCCTGTGCGAGTCGTGCGACTACGCGGCGAATCGCCAGGTCGCCGTCGTCCCGAAGCCCGATCCCGAGGCGGAACCGCCACTCCCGCTTGACGAGGTCGCCACGCCGGGCACGACGACGATCGCGTCCCTGGCCGCCTTCCTCGGCGTCGGACCCGAGCGGACGGCGAAGGCGGCCTTCTTCATGACCGGTGACGGTCGCCTCGTCACGGCCATCGTCCGCGGCGACCACGACGTCAACGAGACCAAGCTGGTCAACGCGGCCGGGGCGATCGGTGGGATGCGGCCGGCCCAGGTCGAGGAGATCAAGGCGGCAGGCATGGAGCCCGGGTACGGCTCCCCGATCGGGGCGCGGGGGACCCTGGTCGTCGTGGACGATCTCGTGACCCGGTCGCCGAACCTGGTCGCGGGCGCCAACCGTGAGGGTTTCCACTTCCGCAACGTGAACGTGGGACGCGACTTCAGCGCCGACGTCGTCGCCGACATCACGAATGCGCAGGAGGGCGACCCGTGCCCGGCGTGCGGCCAACCCCTGCTCCTGCGCAACGGGATCGAGGTCGGCAACATCTTCAAGCTCGGCACGAAGTACTCGGAGGCGTTCGGGGCCACCTATCTCGGCGAGGATGGCCAGGCGCACCCGATCGTCATGGGCTCGTACGGGATCGGGGTCGGGCGCAACGTGGCCTGCATCGTGGAGGACCACCACGACGAGAAGGGGATCGTCTGGCCGGCCGAAGTGGCTCCGTATGCGGCCCACCTCGTCACCCTCGGTGCGGCGAAGGAGCCCCGGGTCATGGACGTGGCGGAGCGGCTCCACGCACTCGCTGAGGAGGCCGGACCGCGCCACGCGATCCTGTGGGACGATCGCGATGAGTCTCCGGGCGTCAAGTTCACCGACGCCGAACTCCTGGGGATGCCCTGGATCCTGACGGTTTCGCCCGCGCTCCCTCGCCGCTGGCGGCGTCGAGATGACCGAACGCGCGACCGGCGACCGGTCGACGCGCCCGATCGAGGAGATCGAACGCCTGCTCGTCGAAGGGTTCTAGGCCGGATGGTCACTGGTCGCCCGTGACCCCGCCGGACGCGCCGCGGGTCGGGCCGATCATCGTCGACGTTCCCGCGGCGGCGCGCTACGAGGCGACGGTCGACGGCGAACTCGCCGGCTTCCTCGACTACATCGTCAAGCGTGGCCGCATCGCGCTGGTCCACACGGAGGTCAAGACCGCTCATCGCGGCGGCGGGATCGGCGGGCACCTTGCCGGCTTCGCCTTCGACGACGCTCGTCGACGCGGATGGCGGGTGATCCCTCTGTGCCCGCACGTGCGGACCTGGGTCGACCGGCATCCGGAAGTGCTGGACCTCGTGGTGGGCGGGTCACGGCCGTCGGTCGATGGGTTTGACGGGGGCCCTACGATCGGTCGCATGGCTGAGCGCGCGCGTGGCGGACCCGTCGACGAACCCCATGAGGGCGCCGCATCGCTGACCGCGGCACAGATGGACGCGATCAATCGGTTCCCGGAGGGCAACCCGAACCCGGTGCTGCGCTTCGATGCGGACGGCCACCTCATCTACGCCAACCCGGCGAGCGAAGGCGTCCTGCGGGCCCTGGGTGTCGCCGTCGGGGACCGGCTCGCGGGGGAGGTCGTCGACCGATTCGCGGCCGTGGCGCCTGACCACGGCTTCCTCGAGTTCGTGGCCGACGGTCGGACATGGGCCGTCTGGCCCGTCCCGGTCTCGGATCTCGGCTTCACCAACCTCTACGGGACCGATGTCACGGCTGAGCGCGCGATCGTGAAGTTCCCGGACCAGAATCCGAACCCGGTCCTGCGGATCCAGCTCGACGGCAAGCTGCTGTACGCGAACCCGGCCAGCGCAGCCCTGACCGCCGCGCTCGGGCTCGCGGTCGGGCGTCCCCTGCCGGCGACGATGCGCGACGAACTCATCACCCGCGCCCGGGCCGGCGAAGGCACCGCGTTCGAGGTGGAGGCCGGCACCTCCGTCTACCGGCTGCTGCCGGTCGACGTGCCCGGATTCGAGTTCATCAACGTCTACGGAACGGATATCACCGCCACCCGCGAGCGCGAGCACCTGGCGCGCGAGAATGAGCGCTTGCTCCTGAACATCCTCCCGGAGCCGATCGCCCAGCGGCTGCGCGATGGCGAACCCCTGATCGCCGATCGTTTCGAGGACGTGACGCTGCTGTTCGCCGACATCGTCGAATTCACCCGCCTGTCATCGACGCTGTCCCCGTCGGAGCTGGTCGGTGTCCTCAACGAGGTCTTCACGGTGTTCGACGAGCTCGTCGATCGGTACGAGCTCGAAAAGGTGAAGACGATCGGTGACGCGTATATGGTCGTCGGCGGGATGCCGGAGGCATCCGATGACCACACGGCCCGGGTGGCCGAGATGGCCCTCGATCTCGCCGAGGCGGTCGGGCGCATCGATTCCGCGGTCCGCCTCGGGATCGCCTTCCGGATCGGGATCCACTGTGGCGCGGTCGTGGCCGGAGTCATCGGTCGACGCAAGTTCATCTACGACGTCTGGGGGGACACGGTGAACCTCGCCAGCCGGATGGAATCCCACGGGGTGCCGGGTCGGGTCCAGGTGACGCATGCGGTCAGGGAGCGGCTGGATGCCGACTTCCAGTTCGAGCCGCGCGGGCTGGTGGAGATCAAGGGCAAGGGCCCCACGCCCACGTACTTCCTCACGGCTCGTCGAGGGCCGGCAGCGATGGGTGCGCGCGACCGGGCCGCGGCCCTCGGCTGATCGGCCCAGGGGCCCGGGTTCGGCCCGCTCAGCCCGTTGAGATCGAACTCGGGGGCATCACGCCCGGCGCGACGTCACTCTCGGCGACCGACGAGGCATCCAGGGTCGCGCCGTCGAGGGCCAGGACGACCTCTGCGCCGGCCGGCTCGTCCTCCACGAGTTCGCGCGAACTGCGAACCTCCCCCTCGATCTCCTCTGCCGCGTCATCGATCCGGCCGATCGCGAACGATACGCCCGGCGGGATCGAGGCGGAGATCGAGATCTCCGAGATCCGGTACGGCGATTCCTTCGCACGCAACGCCTTGTTGGTCATCTCCTGGAGGGCGGTCGCGCGAATGATGAGCTCCGCCAGCGTGCCCGGATCGATCCGTTCGATCATGGTGTTGACGCCACGCTTGGCGAGCCCGACGGCCTCGCGGGCGCCCTGGCTTGCGCCGGTCAGGCCGCGGTTGATCCGCTCCGTGGTCGCTGGGTCGTGAGCGGTCCGAGATGCGGCCGCGGCCGCCTCCTCCACCTTGGCTCGAGCGGCCTCCGCGGCCTCCTGTGCCCGTTTGATGAAGCTCATCGATCCAAGCCCTCCCCGGCCGCCCACGCCTCGGCGACTCGTGCAGGGGAGCATAGCGAGCGCCCACACGTCCAGCCACTAGGATTCGCGGCGAGATGACCGCCCGAACGACTCTCCCGACCGACGATCTCTATGCGCGGCTCGGCGTGCCGTCCGACGCCAGTCCGGAAGCGATCGAGGTCGCGTGGCGCGGCCTCCTGCGACGCCATCACCCCGACATCGCGGGCCCGGCGGCCCTCGATCTCGCCAAGCGGATCAACGTCGCCCACGACTGGTTGAGCGAACCGGGCCTGCGGCGCCGCTACGACCAGGAGCGAGGGACGTCACCGCGGGCCGCGCCGGCATCACCCGACCGCGCCGGGCCCGCCGCGGCGGCCTCGTCCCACGGGCGGCCGCCCCGTCGCGCCAGGACGATGGCTGAGCGTGTGGCGGCGATCGTGGAGCGGACCCGACGACTCACCGCGGTCGATCTGGAGCGCCTGGCACTCGCCGAGCCCGCGCCGATCGCGTTCCTGGCGACGCTGCGTCGCTTCATGTCGCCGGATCTGCGGACGACGCTCGACGAGGCCGAGCGCGATGCCCTCGCCGGCCTCCGACCCGCAGCGCGCCGCGACCCGGCGATCCGCGATGCGGTCACCGGCAAGCTCGCCGAGACCATCCTGGGCGATGCGCTCGAGGAGTTGCTTGGCGAGCCGGCGGGATCGCGAGCCCGTGAGCGACTGTCGCGAGGCTGGGACGCGGCGATCGACCAGCCGCGCTACGGCCCGGCCACAGCGACCGTCGAGGCGTTCCTGGCGAGCCTGGCGACGATGACGCCCGGCGAGGTCCGTGCCCTCGCGGCAACCGGCGCGACGGAGCGGCTCGGCGACGCGCCGTGGCCGGGCGGGACCTCGCCCGAGGAGGACGAGGCGCTGCGCGTATCGTCGGCCCTGGCGGGCCGGGCCGCCGCGGAGGCCGTTCGCGGCGACGACCCGGTGCCGCAGGGTGCGCGACGGGCTGCGGCGCGGATCGCCCACCTGCTGGTCCTTCGACACGCCATCTCCGCCGCCGCGTTCGAGCGCCTGGCCGCGCCGTGGCTCGGTGGTCTCGTGTCACGCGCCGCGCCAACCACAGCGCGGATCCGCCGCCGTTGACCCGCAGCTGTGCGATGCTCGACGGGTGGAGCCAGAGATCCTCTTCGTCGCGGCGCTGGTCGCGAGCCTCGTGCTGGTCGGGCGCCTGGCGCACCGACGCGGCGCGTCGATCCGGCGGCTGCGGGAGGCCGTCCGATCGGCGGACCCCGCCCTGTCGGGCATCGAGCCGGCGATCGCGGTCGCGCGTCTCCGGGCTCAGGTGGACCGCCTGGCCCTCGACCTCGCCGATGCCCGGGCGGATCGGGCGATGCTCGCCGGGTCGCTCGAGTCGGGCCTCCTGGTCGTCGATGGCGACCTCCGCGTCCGTGAGGCGAACCCACCCGCCCATCGTCTCCTTGACCGAGCACCCGGGTCACTGGTGGGTCGCTCGATCATGGAGGCGTTCCTCGATGCCGAAGTGGAGTCGATCGTCCGGCTCGCGCTCGAGACCGGCGCCTCGGGCGGCGAGGTCCGGCTGGCGGGCCCGGACGGCACGGCCATCGTCCTGCGGGCACGCCGATCCACCGACGGCGGATGCTGGCTCGTGATGGAGGACGTGTCCGAGCTGCGCCGGCTCCAGCGGATCCGGACGGAGTTCATCGACAACCTGTCCCATGAACTGCGCACGCCGCTCACGACCGTCAGCCTGCTGGCGGAGACGCTGTCGCGCGACGCCGTGGCCGCCGGCGATGCCATCCCGTCAAGGATGCGCGACCGGATCACCAAGATCGAGGTCGAGACGGGCCATCTCGTCCAGATGGTCAGTGAGCTCATGGACCTCTCGAGGATCGAGACCGGGGGAACGCTGCGACTCGTGGACGGGATCGACCTGGGGCAGCTCGCGGTCGACTCTGCCGAGCGGCTGCGGCTGTTCGCGGAACGCCAGGGGGTGATCCTGCGGACCGGCACCGCCGCGAATCTCCCGACCGTCCGCGGTGATGCTGCCCGGCTCGGTCAGGTCGTCGTCAACCTCGTCCACAACGCGGTCAAGTTCAGCCCCGACGGTGGCGACGTGGACGTCGGCACCCGGACCGCCGGGCACGAGGTCGTGGTCAGCGTCCGGGATCACGGCCTCGGGATCCCCCAGGCGGCCATGGGTCGCATCTTCGAGCGGTTCTACAAGGTAGACCGGGCGCGGCTGCGCGCAGAGGTGGGTGGCGGGACGGGTCTTGGGCTCGCGATCGCCCGTCACGTCGTCGAACAGCATGGTGGCCGGATCTGGGTGGGATCGGAAGAAGGCGTCGGCTCCACGTTCTCCTTCGCCCTGCCGGCGTCACGGGTCGCGGAAGTCGCCCCGCCGGCCGCCGACCTGACCGCACGAATGGAGGGCTGATGGACCGCCTGCACGTGGCGACGCTGAACATCCTGAATCTGGCCGACCGCTGGCCGGAGCGGCTGCCGCTCATCCTGGCTGACATGGCCGCCCTGCAGCCCGACCTCCTCGGGCTCCAGGAGGTCATCTACGTGATGCAGCAGGACCGCCTCGTCGGCGCCGCCGGGGAGGGTCGCTACGGGGTCCAGCGGGCCTGGGCCGGCAGGCCCGAATACGGCAACAGCCTGCTCGTGCGCGAACCCCTGACGCCGGCGTCCCCGGAGCGGCTCGAGCTGTCGCATGGTCGGTCCGCCCTCAGGGCACTGGTCGCCCTGCCCGGTGGGGCCACGGTCCTGGCCGTGGTCGCCCACCTGCACCACGTCGTCGATGGCGACGCGGAGCGTGACGCCCAGACGCACGCGTTGCTTGACTGGATCGAGACGGCGCCGGCCGCCGACGCGGTGGTCGCGATGGGCGACTTCAATGCCGACCCGGCGGAGCCGACCTACGCGCGGATGACGGCCGCCGGTTTCCGGTCCGCCCACGCGGAGGCGCACGGAACAGAACCGGCCATCACCTGGCCCTCTGGACTCCAGGCGCCGGCGATGGACACGGACGGCGAGGCCGGGTGCCTTGACTACGTCTGGGTCCGCGGGGCGGTCCGGGTCGCCGACGCGCGGCTGGTGTTCGACCGCCCGCATCCCGACGATCCCACCTTGTACCCGAGCGACCACTTCGGGATCGCGGCGCAACTGGAGGTGGGCTGACGTGGCCGGTGCGCCGACCGAGCGGCCGAAGCGGATCGCCCACCGCGGGGATTGGCGTCGCGCCCCGGAGAACACGATCGCGGCGCTCCTCGCCGCGATGGAGGTCCCGGCCTGCGACGGTGTGGAATTCGACGTCCAGCTGTCCGCCGACGGGGTGCCGATCCTGCTCCATGACGACTCGCTGGACCGGATCCAGGGCCGACCGGAGCGGCCGGATCAGCTCAGCGCGGCTGCCCTTGGCGATCTGGGGGTGCCGACACTCGCCGACGCGCTGGCGGCGATCCCTCGGCGGGCCTACCTCGATATCGAGCTCAAGAACGACCCCGGCTCCGCCGTCGTGGAGGTGATCGCAGCCGGCCGCGGCCCGACGTTCCGTGATGGGCTCGTGTCGTCGTTCGACACCGCGGCCCTCGAGCGGATCGCCGGCCTCGCGCCGGCCTGGCCCCGCTGGTTGAACAGCTGGAGACTGCACCCCGACGCCATCGCTGCCGCGACGGAGCTCGGGTGCCGCGGGATCTCCGCCGACTGGCGGGACATCGATCCCGGGAGCGTGCAGCGAGTGCGCGCCGCCGGCCTGGGCCTGGCAGGTTGGGCCGTCCAGCGTCGCTCCACCTCGCGACGCCTGGAGCGCCTGGGACTCGACATCCTCATCGTGGAGCTCGCCGCTCTCGACGGCTGAAGCTGACGGCCCGACGAGCGGGAGTCCGCCGACGGTCAGCTGCAGCCGCAGCCATCTCCGCAGCAGCCGCCGGCGGACGCCTGGAGCGGGACGGTCCGCGCCGGTCGTGGGAGGTCGACCGGGCGGATCATCGTCGCGCTCCATCCCGTGGGCTTGGTCGCGCGGATGATCGCGCTGTGCAGACCCTCACCGACCGCGTGGGTGGCCTCGACGGCGATCCCCTCCAGCCCGACGGCCTCGAGGCCCGCCCGGTACTCGGCGAACGACAGGGCGCCGGCGATGCATCCGGCGAACGATCCCCGCTCGGCCCGCTCGGCGGGGGAGAGGTCGTCGTCCGCGACGACGTCGCTGATCCCGATCCTTCCCCCCGGGCGCAGGACCCGGGCGATCTCGGCCAGGACGGCCGCCTTGTCCGTCGACAGGTTGACGACGCAGTTGCTGATCACGACGTCGACGGAGTCGTCCCCCAGCGGGATCGACTCCATCTGGCCCTTGCGGAACTCGACGTTCTGAGCGCCGGCGTCGGTGGCGTTCTGCCGCGCCAGGGCGAGCATCTCGTCGGTCATGTCCAGACCGTAGGCGAAGCCTGCAGGTCCCACGCGGCTGGCCGACAGGAGCACGTCGATCCCACCGCCGGAGCCGAGGTCGAGGACGGTCTCGCCCGGTCGGAGTTCGGCGACGGCGGTCGGGTTCCCGCAGCCCATGCTGGCCAGGACCGCAGCGTCCGGCAGGGCGGCGCGCTGGCTCGCGTCGTAGAGCAGCTCGCCGAACGCGGCACCGCCCTGGGCATCCGCCTCCGTGCTGCAGCAGCTGCCGTCGCCATGGCGCAGCGCCCGGTCGCGGCCCGCGACTGCCAGGGCGGCTTCGGCGTAGTGGCGCCGGACGTCTTCGGTGATCTGCTCGGTGGTCATCTCGTCTCCACGTTCGTGGCGTCGCCGTTCAGGGGCCAGAGGAACGAATATGGGTACATCGCGGACTCCGTGGTTCCGGTATCGAGGACCTCAATATAGCACCATATCGACGGTGGTCAATATCGACGATTACCGATATGATGGGGCCCATGGCACGAACCCGAACGACCACATCGGACCCCGACGTCCGCCTCCTGGCGGCACTCGCGGATCCGACCCGGCTGGCCATCGTGCGCCAGCTCGCCGAGCAGCGCGAGACCTGCGCCTGCGACTTCACTGCCTGCTGTGACGTCGGCCAGCCGACCGTCTCGCATCACCTGCGCGTCCTTCGCGAAGCCGGGCTGGTGACGTCCGAGCGGCGCGGGTCCTGGATCTTCTACCAGCTGGCCCCGGAGACGGCGGAGCGACTCGCCTCGATCGCGGCCACCCTGGTGCCGGGCGGTCGCATCCCCGTCGCGGACCTGGTCGCCCGACGGTCGGCGGGGCGGGAGATCAGCGCCACGGCCTGAGCAGGTCAGGGGGAAGGAGCCAGCGCAGCGTGCCGGTTCCTGCCTGGAGCGGGCGATCGACCTCGATCCGTGCGAACGCTCCCTTGCGCAACGGCACGCCGGCCGCGCCGCACAGCACGGCCACGAGCTCGCTGAAGGCGGGATCGTGGCCGACCAGCACCGGGCGGTCCGGGCTCCCGTGCGCATCCAGGATCGCATCCAGGGTCGCGAGATCCAGGGGTCCCGCCAGCCGGTCGTCGACCATGACGGAGGCCTCCAGCGACACCCCGACCAGCTCCGCTGTCTCGAGGGCACGGGCTTTCGGTGAGGTGATGAGCAGATCCGGGCGGAACCCGATCCCGGCCAGGTAGCGACCCAGGCGTTCGGCCTGCGTCCGGCCCTTGTCCGTCAGCGGTCGCGTGGCATCCGCACCCTCCCAGGCCGACCAGTCGCCAGCATGCGCGTGCCGGAGGAGGTGCAGCAGCATCAGGCGGGCTGGCGGGTCGTGACGGTCGCGAACTGGAGGACTCGCTCGCCCAGCTGGATGAAGACGCGGCGGAAGGCCGAGAGACGTTCCTCCTCGGTCCCCTCGGCTGCGGCGGGGTCCTCGTAGCCCCAGTGGAGCGACCTGTGGACGCCGGGAAAGACCGGGCAGGTCTGGCGAGCCTGATCGCACACGGTCACGACGTAGTGGAACGACTGCCCGAGGAACTCGTCGACCGACTTGGAGCGTGCGAAGGAGCCATCGATGCCGGCCTCCGTGAGCACGCGCAGGGTCAGGGGGTTGACGCCCTTGGGCGCTGTGCCGGCGCTGAAGACCTCGAAGTCCGCGCCTCCGTGATGGCGCAGCAGCGCCTCGGCGAGGATGCTCCGGGCCGAGTTCCCCGTGCACACGAACAGGACGCGGATCGGGGCGCGGCCCGTCACGGATTGAGGTCCTCGACGTCGCCGGTCACGAGATAGACGATGTCCTCGGCGATGTTGGTCGAGCGATCGCCGATCCGCTCCAGGTAGTGCGACGCGATGATGCAGCGCGTCCCGCGCTCGACGTTGGCGGGGTCCTGGCGCATGAGTTCGACGACCTCGTCGAACGTGGCGTGATAGAGCCGGTCGATCTCGTCGTCCTGGGCAGCCACTTCACGGGCCGCCACGGCATCGGCGTCGACCAGCGCCCGAAGGACGCCGTGGACGATCACGGCACATCGCTCAGCCATCTCGGGCAGGTGGATGTACTCCTGGAGCGCCGGTTCCGGCGCGAGCTTGATGGCCTGCTTGGCGACCGACGCCGCGTGATCGCCGATCCGCTCCAGTTCGTACATGACGTGATCCAGCGTGAGCAGATAGCGGAGGTCGCGGGCGACCGGGCTCTGGGTCGCGATCGTGACCGAGATCAGGCGGGTGACCGCTCGCTGGGCTTCGTTGATCAGGGCGTCGCCCTTGATGACCTCGAGGGCCAGGGCGCTGTCATGGGTCGTGAGGGCCGTGCTCGCGCGCCGGATGGCGTCCTCGACCAGGCCACCCATCCGCAGGACGGCGTCCTTGATGAGCGATTCCTCGCGATCGAGCGCGTCGCGGCGGGCGGGGATCCCGGGTGGCGGCAGTTCGTGCGCCGCCGCGGTGACGAGGGCCTCGACCTGAGCATCGGCGTTGGGGGTGGGCTGGTTGTTGTCGTTCGGCTCGGACATCTTCTCGCTCCCGCTCAACCGAACCGGCCGGACACGTAGTCCTCGGTCATCTGCTGCTTGGGATTCGTGAAGATCTCGATCGTCGGACCCTCCTCGACGACGAACCCCGCACGATCCTCCGCCATGTTCAGGAACACCGTGAAGTCCGATGCCCGGGCTGCCTGCTGCATGTTATGGGTGACGATGATGATGGTGTACTGCTCCCGGAGCTCGGCCATCAGCTCCTCGATCTGCAAGGTGCTGCGCGGGTCAAGGGCGGAGCACGGCTCGTCCATCAGGATGACGTCCGGTGACGTGGCGATCGCCCGGGCGATGCACAACCGCTGTTGCTGGCCGCCGGATAGCGCCAGGCCGGACTCCTTCAACTTGTCCTTGACCTCATCCCACAGCGCCGCACGCGTCAGGGACGTCTCGACGATCCCATCAAGATCGCCCTTGGTCCCGTTGATCCGTGGTCCGAACGCGACGTTGTCGTAGATCGACTTCGGAAACGGGTTGGGCTTCTGGAAGACCATGCCGATCCGGCGGCGCACCTCGACCGGGTCGACTCCACTCGCGTACAGGTCCTGGCCGTGATAGAGCATCTTGCCTTCGAGGCGCGTGCCCGGGATCAGGTCGTTCATCCGGTTCATCGTCCGCAGCAACGTCGATTTCCCGCATCCCGACGGCCCGATCAGCGCGGTGATGCGCTGGCGCGGGATCTGGATGGAGATCTGCTTCACCGCCCGGAATGCACCGTAGTAGAAGTCCACATCCTGGAGTTCGATGACCGGTTCGAGCGCATCGGGGTCCAGGGCCGAAGTCGCAGGCCCAACTTCCGGTCCCCGGGTCTGATCGATCCCGACCGTGAGGGGATCGCGGCTCGTGGACCCGGCCGTCGGTGCGGGCGCGGTCGCTTGGGTCATCGGGTCATCCTCGGGTGGGGTCATCACCAGGCTCGCTCGTATCGATTTCGGAGGAACACGGCGATGGCGTTGGCCAGCAGGGTCACGAGAAGCAGGACGATGATGGCGGCGGCAGCCAGGGAGCGGAACTCCTCCTGTGGTTGCCTGGACCACTGGAACACGGTCAGCGGCAGGGCGGTATAGGCATTGGAGAGCTGGTCGACGAATGACGCCCCGTCCGGCGTCGAGAAGCCGCCGATGACACCGCCGATCAGGAGCAGGGGAGCGGTCTCACCGAGGGCCCTGGCCAGGGCCAGCACGGTCCCGGTCAGGATCCCGGGTAGCGCGGCCGGCAGTACCAGCCGGCTCGTGACCTCCCATCGGGAGCCGCCGACGCCGTAGCCGGCCTCCCGGATCGTGCCCGGCACGCTGCGCAGCGCCTCCGCCGAGGTGATGATCACGATGGGAAGGACCAGCACGCCCAGGGTCACCATCGCCGCGAGCAGGTTCCGGCCGGTGCCCACGCCGACCGTGGCGAAGAACGCCACGAACACGGTCAGGCCAAGCAGGCCATAGACGACGGACGGGACGCCCGCGAGATTGCGGATGTTCACGTTGATCAGCTGCGTCAGCCGGTTGTCCGGGGCGTATTCCTCGAGATAGACCGCCGTGGCGATCCCGAGCGGGAAGGCGAAGATGGCCACGAGGATGGCGATGACGAACGTGCCGAACAGGCCCTGGGAGATCCCGGCCTTCGTCGGGTCCGCGGACAGCGGCGAGGTGAAGAAGTCGAACCCGCGGGTCTCGAACACGGGCATCGCCCGCCCGCCGACA
Source organism: uncultured Chloroflexia bacterium (assembly GCA_963704935.1). GTDB lineage: Bacteria > Chloroflexota > Limnocylindria > Limnocylindrales > CSP1-4 > SPCO01. Next base: position 619,449 of record CAVPIF010000003.1, on the reverse strand, counting down.
TCGACGAGCAACAGGGCGATGACAGCGAGCGAGAACAGCAGGCTGAGCAGGAGCAGCACCTCGAACGCGACGCCGACGACGTCGGGCCGCGATCGACGCAGGGAACGCTGGATGGATCCAGCGGTAGCGACGGAGCCGACCGTGGTCATCAGGGCCCTCCCTAGTACCGCTGCCGCGTGCGACGCACGAACGTCTGGCCGATGACGTTGAGTGACAGCGTGATCATGAACAGGAGGGCGCCCACGAAGAACAGGCTCCGGAACGCATTGCCGACGCCGGCGACCTGGTCGCTGCCGGTGGCCAGGGCGGCCATCGCGGCGGTCATCGTCTGGCCCGGGGCGAGGGGATCGATGCTTCGGATCCCACCGCCCGTCGCCCCTGCCGCGAGGGCCACGACCATGGTCTCACCGATCGCCCGGCTCGTCGCGAGGATCAGGGCGGCGACGATGCCTGAGACGGCCGCCGGAAAGACGACCTGGATGCTGGTCGTCAGCCGTCGCGCGCCCAATCCGTACGACGCTTCGCGAAGGTTCCCGGGGACCGCGCGCATCGCGTCCTCCGCGACTGACGCGACGAGCGGGGTGGAGAGGATCCCCACGGCGATCCCGGCTGCGAGGATGGTGAAGGCCGGGGCCTGGGGGAACAGGCCCTGCACGACCACCGGGTTGATGAACGTCAGCGCGAAGAAGCCGAGGACGACGCTTGGGATGCCGGCCAGGATCTCCAGGATGGGCTTCACGATCCGTCTCGTCCGAGGCGTCGCGTACTCGGAGAGGTAGATCGCGCTGCCCAGGCCGATCGGCGCGGCCACGGCCATCGCGATCACGGTGACCATGAGGGTGCCGAGCAGCAGCGTGGCGATGTCGAACAGGCCCCGGCGCGGGAACCAGCCGATCGCGACGAGGTCGGAGAGATCGATCGTCGCCACGAACTTGACGGCCTCGACGGCGACCGTGTAGACGATGAACGCACTGACGACGACGGACGACAGCGCGGCGCTGAGGAGGACGGATCGGACGATCGCCTCGCGGCGTCGCCGCGCGACACTTCCGCGCAGCGAGATGGCAGTGGCGGAGTTCGGTTCCGCGATCGCCATGGTCCCGGGAGCCTCCTTGCGCCTGTGTTCCGTAAGGGTAGGTGAACGAGCCGACCCTTCGAGGTGGCTCGGCTCGTTCCTGGATAGAGGAGGGAGCGCTACTTCTTGGTCATGACCGCGATCCCGTCGATCGCGACCTTGAGCTCGATGTACTCGACCCCGGCGGTCGCACAGCTTTCGGCCTCGGTGTCCTTGATCCTGCGCGAGGCGTCCGAGATGTCGGTCTCGCCGGCGCAGAACTTCTTGAAGCCGTCGCCGGTGCCGGGGCCTTCGACCGTGTAGTCGAAGCCGGCGTTGGCGGCCTTGAAGGCCTCGGCGACCGCGTTGGAGATCGGCTCCACCGTCGATGACCCGCTCACGAAGATGGATCCGTCGGGAGCGGCCGTGCCGGCGGGCTTGCCCGAGGCCCATGCGGCCTGTGTCTCGGCCAGCGCATCCGGCGCGAGGTTCACGAAGGGGACGGTCTCGAGAGCGGTCGCGATCGTGCCGTCGGCCAGGTAGTAGTCGACGTAGGCGGTCACGGCCGGGTTGGCGGCGGCCTTCGCCGTGTTGACGTAGATGTAGAGGGCCCGCGAGACCGGATACTCGTTGGAGGCGATCGTCTCGGCGGTCGGCTCGACGCAGGCACCGCCCGGTTCCTTGGAGATCTCGAAGGCCCTGACCGTGTCGAGGTTCTCCTCGAAGAACGCGAACCCGACCCAGCCGAACGAGCCGGCCGAGTTGGCGATGCCGTCGATGATCGCGTTGTCGTTGGCGCTGCTCGTGTAGTCCGGGCGTGTCGTGGGGTCCTGCGTCCGCTCGCCGGCGATCCCGGCGAGGGTGATCTCGACGAAGCTGTCGAACGTGCCGGACTCCTCGCCCGGCGCCGTGATGGACAGCGGCGAATCCGGGAAGACCGTCGTGGAGCCGAGTTCGGTCGCGATGGCCTGGGCGTCGGTCCAGTTGGCGAAGCCGGTCGACTCGGGGCCGACCAGGCCATAGATGTCGGCGAAGGACAGGCAGGCCGGCAGGTCCGCCATCGGCGCCTCGGATGCACCTCCGGTGGGCGCAGCCGTGGTGCTGCTGCTGCCGCATGCCCCGACGGCGAACACCGCCCCGAGCAGGAGCGCTGCGAGGCGCCGTGGGTCGGTGATCGTCACGGGAGTGATCCTCCTGGGTCTGCTGCGCGGCTCAGGCGCGGTCGGTCGATCGGGGGCAGATCCGATCCCATCTAGCCGAGCCAAGACTCAGGCGGGCGCGTCAACGTGCCCTTTTCGGCGAGTTAAGGCTCCGTTAACGGCGGGTCCGACTTTCCGGTTATCTGGGGTCGTCACGTTCAGACTCGCGAGGTGGTTGACCCACCAATGGTTTTGGCCCTGATAATCGCGCCCGCCTCGGATAAGGAACAGACGTCTTTCCGACGCGAGTGATCAGGAGTCACGGCCACATCGAACGGATGTTCGGCAAGTGTCTAGCGAGCCGAGTGTCAGATGACCCGGATCGGCCACTGTATCGGCATGACCGATCGCCCGATCGCGGCCTATGACGTATCATCCAGTGAACGGAAGTTCTATTCCGACAGCGGTGTGATGCAGAGTGCGCCCTTTCGGACTTAGGTACCATCTCCAGCATGTCTCGAGTGAGAACAAGGCAGACGTTCCTCGGAGTAGCCGCCGAGCTTCTCGCAGCCGAAGGCGCCCTTCCGTTCCAGGAGCTCGTCGCGAAGGTGATGCAGTCCGGCCGCGTCTCGTCGGCTGGGCGAACACCCGCAAACACGATGTCTGCGTTGCTTCGACGCGGAGCAGAGCGCTTGGTGGTTGCCGGAAGTGCAGACGCTTCGGAATGGAGTCGGCGAGGCGGAGGCCGCCTTCCTCGATCTGAACCGACAGCCTGACGGTCGTGTTCGCGCGTGGTCAATCCGCAACGCGCCGTCGCTCGCGAAAGTACTGGGCGCAAGCAAGACCGGACGACTCGATGCTCGTCTACACGGTGGGGTTCCTTACGATTGCTCCCCGCGTGAAGGCGACGATCGAATGTGAGGCCATCGCGGGCGGGATGTGGGGATCTGACGAGGCCGACCTGCGGCGACTCGTCACTTTCGACGAAGCGTGGCCGATAGGGCGAGTGTGTGACCCCATACGGACCAAATCGGGTCCCGGTTTCTTGGGTCCATGCCCGTCGACGAGGATCGGCAGGCAGCGATCCGCCAGACGGATGGAACTCTGGACGCCTTCGTCAGGAAGGCCTCGTCGCCACCGCGCGAACCGCACGCCGCCCATTGACGACGCTTCGTTCGGCGGTCATAACCCACTTGTTGGTAAGTCCGGCATTCGCCGCACACCCATCAACGATTTCGGTTACGTAAGGCTTTGTTAACGGGCCTCGGGTCGAGGGTCATCGTGTGGTCGCGCCGCCGGTCCGGGCGCGATGACCTCGACGATCTCGAGGGTGATGAGCCCGCCGCTCGTCATCGCCTGGAGTGCCGGCAGGATGGCGCGGATCCGATCCTCGCCGTCGATCACTTCGATGACGATCGGCAGGTCCTCCGCCAGCCTGAGCAACCGGCTGGTGTGGAGATGCGCGTTCGCGCCATAGCCTTCGATACCGCGGAAGACCGTGGCCCCCGCGATCCCACGCTCGCGAAGGAACGCAACGATGGCTTCGTAGAGCGGATGGCCGTCATGCCGGTCCGCCTCGCCGACGTAGATCCGCACCCGGAGCATCGGACCGTCGATCTGCATCAGACTTGCCTTCCGATGGCGAGGCCCGCGACGACCGCGAGGATCCCGACCACCATCGACCCGAACAGGTTCGCGAACGCGGCACCGAGTTCACCCGTTTCGACCAGCCGCCACGACTCCAGCATGTAGGTGGAGAAGGTCGTGAACGCACCGATGAACCCGATGAGGATCGGGCCTCTGATCTCGGCTGGCAGGATGGCTCGATCGGCGGACAGGGCGAACAGGAGGCCGAGCACGAACGAACCGGACGCATTCACCGCGAAGGTGCCCCACGGGAACGCGCCGCCGGTCCGATCGACGACCGCGCCATCGACGACGTAGCGGGTGACCGCTCCGGCGAAGCCACCAAGGCCGATGAGCAACAGGGGCATGAGCACTCCAAACCGGTTCTGGCTCCAAGGATGCCCTACCGGGCCGGGACCCGTCGGTCAAGGGCTCGCCCGATGGACGAACATCTGCCACCATCGACCCGTCCTCGATCGCAGGTCGAGCGTGTCACGACTCGGAGGTCGATCATGGCGAAGGCAGGGAGCAAGAAGGGCAAGCGCGTCGGCAGGGCCGACGCGCTCGCCGACGTCGTCACAGGGCTCGGCGGGAAAGCTACGCGTGAACTCCGGAAGCTCGAGTCGAAGCTGGCCAGGGCTCGCGCCGACGAGGGCCGACGCCTCCAGCAGCTAGCCGCGGCCGAGGCGTCCAAGAGCGGCAAGGGGGCGGCCAAACGGCGACGCCAGGTGGGTGAAGCCGCCGCTCAGGTGGCTTCCCTTGCAGAGCGGATCGCGGACCGGACGCTCGGAGCGGCTGGCGCGGCGGCGGCCACGGTCGGTGGCGCGGCGCGGGAGATCGGCGCGACGGCACGGGGCGTGGTGGCGCGGAAGCCGGCTGCGACCCGCAAGCCCGCCGCCACAGCCAAGCCGGCTGCGACCCGCAAGCCCGCCGCCACAGCCAAGCCGGCTGCGACCCGCAAGCCCGCCGCCACAGCCAAGCCGGCTGCGACCCGCAAGCCCGCCGCCACCGCCAAGCCGGCTGCGACCCGCAAGCCCGCCGCCACCGCCAAGCCGGCTGCGACCCGCAAGCCCGCCGCCACAGCCAAGCCGTCGCCGGCGAAGCCGACACCCGCGAAACCGCCGGCGACCCGCGCCCGGAGGGCTTCCACGCGCTCCGGCGGACCAGGCGCGAGTTCCGCATGACCTCGACCGGCTGCCGCGCGCGCTCCGGCACATGAGCGCCCGCCAGGCCGTCGGGGCATCCGTCGACCTGGGTTCGAACTCCGTGCATCTGCTCGTGGCCGAGATCGCCGGCCATCGGCTGCGCACGCTCGTCGACGAGTCGGTGTTCCTCGGGTTGGGCGCCGCTGTGGACGCCCGCGCCCACCTCGGAGTCGAGGCGACCGGGCTGCTGGTCGATACCCTGACTCGCTATGCCTCGACCGCGCGCGGCCTCGACGCGGGCGAGATCACGTTCATCGGAACGGAGCCGATCCGCCGGGCGGCCGATGCCGCCCGCATCGTCGCGGCCGTGGAGGCCGGGACCAGCGTGCCGCTCCACGTCCTCAGCCACGAGGAGGAGGCGTATCTCACGCTGATCGGTGTCACCAACGGGCGGCCGGTGACCCACCAGACGCTGGTCGTGGACATCGGTGGTGGCAGCTCGGAGTTCTGCAGCGTCGGGCCACGGAGTACGGCCCAGGCGGCCGGCCTGCGGATCGGGTCCAATCGCCTGACCTCACGGTTCGCGACCGCTGATCCTCCCACGCAGGCAGACGTCGCCTCGATGCAGGCGGCTGCCGACGAGATCATGCGGGCTGCCCCGGCGAGCCAGCCCAGCGAGGTCGTCGCGGTCGGCGGCACGGCCTCGAACCTGCTCAAGGTGACCGAGGCAGGCGTCGGCGAGGCCGAGATCGACGTGGCGCGGCTCGCCGAAGCGCTGGCCAATCTGTCGGTCCAGCCATCCGCCAGGATCTCGGAGCGGTACGGCGTGAACCCCACCCGTGCGAGATTGCTGCCCGCGGGCGCGGTGATCGTGGATGCCCTGATGCGTCGATACGGCGTGGACCGATTGCGCGTCTCCGAGGCCGGCATGCGAGAGGGCGCCATCCTGGTGGCGGACCATGTCGGTCGGGCGTGGCGCGATCGCCTGCCGGAGCTGGCGCACGGCTGGCGCACCTGAGGCCCGATCAGAGGCCGGCGACCACCCGCCCAAGACTCCGGCGGAAGCGCAACCCGACGACGCCGCGCCACGGCGCGCCGATCGTTCGTCGCAGGCGGGCGACCTCGCGCTCGCGATCGACGAGGTAGCGGCCGATCGCCGCACCCTCCAGCGCGCTCAGCTCGCCGGCGTGCTCGACGAGGAAGGTCCGGGCCATCGCGGCGGTGACGTCGGCGTCGTGCATCAGGCCGAGGTGGTCCTGGAGCGCCGTCACCCGGGCGATGAGCGGCGCCGATTCGTCGCCGAGAGCTTCGCGCACGAACTCGAGCGCGTAGCGCAGCCACTTCGCGGCGATCCGGAGGTCGTGCAGCGTCTCCACATCGGCCCATCGCAGGACCGCCTCATAGCCGCGCACGCCCTCGTAGGCGGCCCAGATCCGCGAAGGAGCCGTGTCACGGATACGGTGCGGCTGGACCGGGCCGACCGGGAGGACGAGGGCACCCTCCGTCCGGACGAAGTCGCGATAGTCGTCGACCCAGCGGCGGTAGTGGTCGGAGTCGAGCTCGCGCAGGAGCAGGACCCGCGCGTCGTCGCGATGCGATCGCCACGAGGCGAGGAGCGGTTCGAGCGCGCGCTGCTCGCTGATCGGCAGGCCATGGCGATAGGCGTCGGCCGCTTCCAGCTGGACGTCGAGGTCACGGACGGCCCCCAGGCGCGCGGCGGTCTCGCGCAGACCGTTCCGGTAGCGGCGGGTCCGGTTGGCCCGGAACGCCTCGCCGAATACCCGCCAGGCGGCGCGCTGACGCCGCGTGGCGACCCGCATCTTGTGGAGGTCCTCCGGGGCCAGTCCCGAGCGGGTGCCGGCCTCGAAGTCCAGCATCCTGGCCAGGTGGAACCGCAGCACCTTGCGGCCGGCCTCGGCGACATGGTCGTCGGCCATGACGCCCGGGCTCTTGCCGACGGACAACCGCCCTGCGTCCGATTCCTCGGCGGACGGCGCCGCGGCGGCGGACGCACCCTCCGGATCGAGGGCGGGCGCTGCTTCGATCGATCCAGCGGCTTCGGCGTCGGCGTCGGCTTCGGCGTCGTCGTCCCCGTCGGAGCGCCGGGCGATGGCCGCCATGGCCGCCTCGAGCTTGCTCGGGCCAGCACGGCGCAGCCCGCGATACAGCGCCAGTTCGACGGCCAGCGACCCAAGGGCGCTCTCGTCGCCGCGCATCAGCTCGGCCTCCAGTTCGACGAAGCGATCGACCACTCGGCCGCGCGTCACGACATCGACCTCGTCCAGGCTGAGCTCGATCCTGGTCGCGGGTGACCGCAGCTGCCGCTGGCGGCGGAGCTGGCGGATCGTCACGAGTTCGACCAGCGGAGCCTCGCCTGCGTGCTCGATGACCAGCGAGCGCGCATCGGAGGCCGGCCAGTCGATGGCCGGGGCGGTCCGGTCCGCCGGGCCCTCCAGCTCATCTCGTCGAACGGACCCGCCGGGTCCTGCGGTCCGGGCCAGCGACTTGATCGAGACGGTCGTCGCGGGGCCGCTCTGCCGCAGACGAACGGCGAACCCCGCTCGGGCCAGAGCCCCGTCGCCGGTGTCGACGTAGCGGTCCTCGAGCTGCACGGTCTTCGTGCGGGCGCCGGCCGTGAACGGGCCGATCCGGTCGGCCGCGATGAGTCGTTCCGCGGCGGCGACGTCGGTGACCCGGTATTTCAGTTCCAGCTCGACGTGCGGTCCCCGTGGGGAGACACCGGTGGCCAGGTCGTCCGTCATGCGCGCGGGTCCAGCGAACCGGAGCCCGCGCGAGGTCGGTGCGGGGCGGTCGCGAGCTGGCCGGATTCGAGCGCGCGTTCCTTGAGCGCTTCGAAGGTGTCGACCGTGCCCGGGCGGCCGGTGAGCACCTCCGTGCGGATCCAGGTGGCATCCGGCTGGAGCTGCCAGGAGCGTCGGTCGTCGGCCAGCATCAGGTCCACGATCTCGGCGAGCCGGGTCCGCGCGTCGTTGTCCTCAACGGGGACGACCGCCTCCACGCGCCGGTCGAGGTTGCGGTCCATCAGGTCCGCCGATCCGATGTACCAGTCACGGTCGCCGCCATTCTCGAACCCCCAGATCCGGGAGTGCTCCAGGAACTCCCCGACGATGGAGCGAACCCGGATCCGCTCCGACAGCCCGGGCACGCCCGGCTGGAGGGAACACGCGGCGCGGACGATGAGGTCGATCTGGACGCCGGCGGCCGACGCGGCGTAGAGCGCCTCGATGACCGCTCCGTCGACGACGGCGTTGGTCTTCACGACGACACCGGCCGGCCGGCCCGCGGCAGCGTGCGTGACTTCCCGCTCCAGCAGGTCCAGGAATCCGCTGCGCAGGTTGTGCGGCGCGACGAGCAGGCGGCGGAACGTCCGCTGGCGCGACAGGCCGGTCAGCACGTTGAACAGGTCCGTCACATCGGCGCCGATCTCCGGCCGGGCCGTCAGCAGGCCCAGGTCCACGTACAGGCGCGCCGTCTTGGGGTTGTAGTTGCCCGTCCCGATGTGGACGTAGCGACGCAGGCCCGAACCCTCGCGGCGCACGACCAGCGCCGTCTTGGAGTGCGTCTTGAGGCCGACCAGTCCATAGACGACGTGGGCGCCCGCCCGCTCCAGCTTGCGAGCCCAGATGATGTTCGCCTCCTCGTCGAAGCGAGCCTTGATCTCCACCAGGACGACGACCTGCTTGCCGCGTTCGGCGGCGCGGATCAGCGCCTGGACGATGGGCGAGTCGCCCGAGGTCCGGTAGAGCGTCTGCTTGATCGTCAGGACGTCGGGATCGTCGGCCGCCTGGGCGATGAAGCGTTCCACGGAGGCCACGAAGGACTCGTACGGGTGATGGACGAGGATGTCCCCGGCGCGCAGTGCGGCGAACACGTCCGCGGGCTCATCGTCGTCCGGCGGCACGAGTCGGGGCGGGGTGACCGGCGTCCACGGCACGGTCCGGAGTTCCGGCCGGTCCAGCTCCGCGATCGCCCACAGGGCCGTGAGGTCCAGCATCCCGGAGACCTCATAGACGTCGTCGGGCTCCAGACCCAGGCCGCGCATCACCAGGTTGCGGGTGGCCGCCGGCATGGAGCGCTCCACCTCCAGCCGGACCGCTTCGCCGAATCGGCGCCGGCGCAACTCCTCCTCGATCGCCATCAGGAGGTCGTCAGCCTCATCCTCCTCGATCGCCAGGTCGGCATTGCGGGTCACCCGGAACAGGTGGCTGTCGACGACCTCCATCCCGGTGAACAGTTCGTCGAGGTTCGCGGAGATGACCTGGTCGATCGGGACGAAGCGCGATGGCTCCACCTCGAGCAGGCGGGGCAGGATCTGCGGCACCTTGACCCGGGCGAACACGCGCTCCCGGGTCTCCGGGTCGCGCAGGCCGACGGCGATCGACAGGCTGAGCGTCGAGATGTACGGGAAACGGATGGCCCGGGTCCACGGCGAGCGGGGTCAGGACCGGGAAGATCTCGTCGTGGAACCGCTGCCGCAACGCGTCGTGATGTTGCGGGACGGCGCTGTAATCGAGGATCTCGACGCTCTCGGCCGCCAGCGCGCGGCGCAGGTCGAGGAAGATCGCCGCCTGTCCGCCGACCAGCTCGAGGACCCGCGCCCGGGCCGCCGCCAGCTGCTCCGCCGGGGTCCGTCCGTCCGGCGAGCGCGCCACGGCCCCCGCCTCCACCTGCTGGCGGAGACCGGCGATCCGGACCTGGTAGAACTCATCGAGATTGCCGGCGAAGATGGCGAGGAACTTGGCCCGCTCCAGCAGCGGGTTCCGCTCGTCCGCGGCCTCGTGCAGGACGCGGGCATTGAACTCCAGCCACGACAGCTCGCGGTTGATGTACGGCAGTCCAGGGTCGCGTTTCGGGGCACGTCGCGGGCGGGCAGGGACCGTCGGTGGGGCGGGTGCTCCGGGTTCGACGGCGGCCATCTGGCGAGCGGCTCCTGACTGCGTCCGGTCGGGTCCGCGCGATGGTCGGTGGAAGGCCCGACTGGCGGCCGAGGATAGCACGGCCCGATGCCTCGGCCCTGCGCGCGGACGTCCCGGGTCAGGTGCCCTGATGCGCGGCGCGCGACTGCGTGCACGCCCCGCACGGGCAGCGGTGGCGCATCAGGCTGAAGGCGTAGAAGCCCGTCGCGTGACCATCCCCCCAGGTCGGCGCGACCGCGTAGTTCCCGACGAGGTGGATGTCCACCAGCCGCGTCTGCTCGGGTGTGAGCGTCGGTGAGCTGTCCAGCCAGCCCGGCATCCCGGCCTCGCCGCGGCAGTACGCACACGGGCACAGCCAGCGGAACGCGGTCAGGTCGAAGGTCGTCGCGTGGCCGTCCGCCCACTCGATCGCGAGGGTGCCCGCACCCCGGTCGGCGTGGATCGTGCGCGGCGTCGTCGCGGGCGAGGGGACGGACGGGTCGGACGGATCGGTCATCCGCCGATCGTCGCACAGATGGTCGAGCGGGGCCGTCGAGTGGCAGCGCGACCGCGGACCCGAGCGGATCCCGACCCCGGACCATCGGCCCAGCGGCGGAACGGCAGGCTGCGGGCTATCCTCGGTCGGTGACCCTCGATATCGATCACGTCTCCAAACGGTTTGCGGCGACCCAGGCGCTCGACGACCTCTCCTTCAGCGTTCCGCGCGGGCGGATCTTCGGCTTCCTGGGCGCCAACGGCGCCGGCAAGACCACGGCGATGCGCATCTGCCTCGGCATCCTGCGAGCGGATACCGGCGAGGTCCGCTGGGACGGCAGGCCCACGATGGACGTGCCGCGGGGAACGTGGGGCTACCTCCCGGAGGAGCGCGGCCTCTATCCGCGCATGGCAGTCCTGGACCAGCTGGTCTACTTCGCCTCGCTGTACGGGCAGCCCGCGGATGTCGCGCGGCGCGAGGCGCGCCACTGGCTCGCCCGGTTCCGGATCCCGGAGTACGCGGACCGGCGGGCGGAGGAGCTGAGCAAGGGCAACCAGCAGAAGGTCCAGTTCATCGCCGCGATCCTCCACCGCCCGGAGGTCCTGTTGATGGACGAGCCGTTCACCGGTCTCGATCCGGTCAACCTGGCGTTGCTGCGGGAGGCCCTGGTCGAGCTCCGCGACGAGGGCCGCACGATCGTGTTCTCGACCCACCAGATGGAGGCGGCCGAGGCGTTGTCCGAGTCGGTGGCGATCGTGGACCAGGGCCGGCTCGTCGCAGGAGGCACGGTCGGGGAGCTGAAGCGGACCAGTCGCGCTCGCACCCTGCGGCTGGGCGTGGAGGGCGAGACGATGCCCGCGTGGCTGGGGGCATTGCCGGGCGTGTTCGCGATGCGTCCGGGGGCCGGGTTCGCCGAGCTGGAGCTGACCGCCGGCACGGAGCCGTCGGCGATCCTCGCCGCGGCGCTGGCCCGCGGAGCGCACGTGACCCGCTACGAGGTCGCCGATCCTTCCCTGGAAGCCATCTTCATCGAGCTGGTCGGACGACCGGCGGGCGACGACGGCACGCTCGCGACCGACGCCGCCCCGACGCTTGTCGATGGCGAGCCGGAAACGACACGGGCGATCGAGGGCACGGTCTCGTGAGCACTCGCGACCCGCTCCTGCCCAACGCGGCGATCGTCGCCCGACGCGAGTATCGCGACCGGACCAGGAGTCCGTTCTTCATCGTCTCGACGGTGGTCCTCATGGCGCTGGCCCTCACCGTCGCGCTGGCGCCGATCGCCATCCGCTACTTCGACCGCGCGACGGTCACCCGGATCGCGGTCGTCACCGGCGACTCGCGCCTGGCGGCCACCAGCGTCGCCGTCGCCGGCAGCCTGCTCAATCTCCGGCCGGAGGGCGCTCCAGCCGACTGGGAGGAGCCGTTCGCCCTGGAGCGGGTCGCCGATCCGGCCCGCGCGGAGGACCTGCTGACACGGGACCTCGTCGGGGGGATCCTGTTCGTCGAGCGCCTGCCGAGCGGCCAGCTCGAGGTCCGCTACCGGACCAACGGACCGGCAGACGCGGTCGAGTCGCAGTTGGTCGGATTCGCGGCGGTCGCGATCTCGATCCTCGACTGGACCTCCGCCCTCCCGTCGGGTTCGCAGCTGCAGGCATTCCAGACTCCGCAGTACATCGAGGATCCGATCAACGTGCCGACCTCCGGCGGCCAGCCGATCGACCGGCAGGAGCTCGCGAGCCGGTCGTTCCTCGGCATCGTCTTCGTCGTCCTGATCTTCATCACGGTCGTGATCTACGGGATGTGGGTCGCGATGGGCGTCGCGGCAGAGAAGAGCAGCCGGGTGATGGAGCTGATGATCAGCGCGGCCTCCGCGCGCCAGATGCTGACCGGCAAGGTCGTAGGCATCGGGTTGGCCGGCCTGACCCAGTACGTGGCGATCGCCGTGCCGGCGCTGTTCGTCCTCGCGTTCCAGGACCGGATCGCCGAGGCGATCCTGGGGCCGACCTGGGCCTCCGGCACGCCGCTCGTCGGACTGACTCCGTCCTTGCTGCTGGCCTACGGCGTCTTCTTCCTGCTGGGCTTCACGCTGTTCGCCCTGATCTACGCGTCGATGGGGGCGTTCGTCAGCCGACCGGACGATCTGCAAACGTTGTCGCTCCCGCTCAGCCTCCTGGCCATGGCGGGATACCTGTCGGCGATCATGGCGCTCGGCGGCGGTGGCAACTCCGGATTCATCCGGGTCCTGTCGTTCGTTCCGCCGTTCAGCCCGTTCGTCATGCTGGCCCGCGTGCTGACCGGCCGGGTGGAGCCGTGGGAGCTGGCGCTGTCGATCGGGCTGCTGGTGGCGGCCATCACGGTCGTCGCCTTCGTCGCGATCCGGCTGTATGCGGCCGGCGTCCTGTTGTACGGGCAGCGCCCCGGGCTGCGCGCGTTCATCGCGGCGGCGCGCCGAGCCTGAGGCGTCAGGCGGTCACTCAGGGTGTCTCGTCCAGCGGGAGCCGGCTGAGCATCGCGAGGACCGGTGCCGTGGCCGACGCCGCCGGCTCGGCCGGCGCCGAGGCGAGTTCGGCGGCGGTCACGGACCCTGCCCTTGCCGGGATGAAGCGCCACAGCCGGCTTCGCGTGCCCGGCAGATACGGGCCCTGGCGCTGACGGGCCATCATCCCCGCGAGACCCTGGGCGACGATCGCCTCGAACAGGGCGCGGCCCTCCGTCGCGATGGCCGGGACGGCGACGACCTCGTCGCCGGGTCGCAGGATCCGGCGAAGGGTCTCGCGCCGCCGGACCAGCGGTTGGCCCAGCAGCGATCGGCCGTCGAGATGGAGGAGGTCGAACGCGAGGAATGCCGCGGGCCGCCCCGGACCGCCGGCCAGCCGGGCCGTGAGTGCCTCGGGATCGGCCCGACCGTCCGCGTCGGTCACTACGAGTTCACCGTCGAGGATGGCCGACCGGGCGGCGACCCGGACGGCCGTACCGGCCAGCTCGGGGAGTACCGCGGTCCGGTCGACGCCATCGGCATCCACGACCCGGACGTTGCCGGCGCCGGGCGTTTCGCCCGGGCCGATCAACACCAGCGCCCGGGTCCCGCCCCACAACGGCTCGAACAGGTGGTCGACCGAATCGAATGGCTCGGGGAGCGGCCTCGCCAGCATCGGCCGCAGGTCCGGCAGGTCCGGCAGTCGGTCGGCCGTCGCGTCGAGCGGGAGGGCGAGCTGGTCGGCCATCGTGGGTCGATGGTACGCCCGGCGACCGCGCGACCTCGCGGCTAGACTCGGTCGGACCACCTGCCCACGAATGCCGAGGCGACCTGCCCATGCCGCGCCCGCCGTGCCCCGAGGACCTGTACCGCCTGCGGATCCCGGCCGAACCGTGCCTGTCACCCGACGGCCGCTTCGTGGCGTTCACGCTCCAGACGGTGGCGCCGACGTTCGACGGATACCGGCGGGCCATCTGGCTGGCTTCGACCGATGGCGGCCCGGGCACCCGAGCACCCCGGCAGGTGACCCTGGGGGCCCGGAACGACTGGCAGCCCCGGTTCTCGCCGGACGGCCGAACGCTCGCCTTCCTGTCCGACCGAAGACCGCTCGTCGAGGACGAGCCGACACGCTCGTCGGGCGCATTCGAGCGCGAGGATACGAAACAGGTCTACGCGCTGCCGCTTGACGGCGGTGAGGCGCGCCGCGTGACCGACCTGCCGCGCGGCGTGTCGGGATTCGAGTGGTCGCCGGACGGGACCCGGATGGTCGTCGTCAGCAGCTCGGTCGAGGCGACCTGGGCGGCGGATGCGCGTCGTCGCGGCCGCGACCGGAAGCGGCAGCCGGGCGAGCCGCCGCCGTCCGACTATCGGTTCATCGACCGGCTCGACTATATGCTCAATGGGGTCGGGTTCAGGTACGACCGGATCGACCATCTCTGGCTCGTCGACGTCGCGACGGGCGCCGCCGAGCGCCTGACGGACGGGCCCGTCCGCGACGCCGAACCCGCATGGTCTCCCGACGGCTCCCGGATCGCCTTCACCGCGAACCGGCGGCGCGACCCTGATCTCGCCGACCGCCCGGCCATCCACGTCGTCGATGTCGCGACGCGTCGGGTCACGGCGGTCACGGCCGGGCCTCGGTCGGTATACGGGACGCCGGCCTGGCTGCCGAACGGCGTGACGATCGCGGCCCTGGGCCACAGACTCATGGGTCGCGCCGGGAGCCGCAACGATATCTGGGTGTTCGCGGCGGACGGTTCTGATGCCACGGCGGACGGCGGGCGGAACCTATCGGGCCGGCACGACCTGATGCCGGGGTCCGCGATGAACAGCGATATCACCCGAGGCGAGGACCCGCGAATCCGGCCGTCGCCCGACGGCCGGTCGATCACGTTCACGGCGCCGGTCGACGGATCGTTCGAGCTGTGGCGGATCTCGACGGGGGACGGTGCGCTGGAGCGACTGACGACCGGACGCCACTACATCAGCGGCTGGGACGCCGTGGCCGGGTCGCGCGGTGGGGCCACCGTCGTGTACCTGCGTTCCACTCCGACGGAGCCACCCGACCTGTGGGTCCAGGTGGGCACCGGGACCGCGCTCCGGCTGTCGTCGCTGAACACCGACGTCGTCGCCGAGCTCGACCTGATCGAACCCGTCGAGCGCTGGTCGGAGGTCGACGGGCGCCGGATTCAGGGCTGGTACCTGCCGCCCGCGAGGGCGGTCGCTGCTGGCGCCGCACGTCCCGTCCCGCTCGTGACCGAGATCCACGGCGGCCCGCACACGATGTACGGCTGGTCACCGGTCTGGGAATTCCAGGTCCTCGCTGCGAGTGGGATGGGCGTGTTCTACGCCAACCCGCGCGGCTCTGAGGGGTACGGCCAGGCCTTCAACGACGCGAACCACCGCGACTGGGGCCACGGGCCGATGCGCGACGTGCTGGCCGGCGTGGATTCGCTCGTCGCGGACGGCCTCGCGGACCCCATGCGACTGGGCGTGACCGGTGGTTCGTACGGCGGCTATCTCACGAATTGGATCGTGGCGCACGACGACCGGTTCGCGGCGGCGATGACCTGCCGCTGTGTCAGCGACATGTCGATGCTGTTCCTGACCGGCGACATCAGCGGCGGCGACTGGGCGGAGCTCGAGTTCGAGGCGACGCCGTGGAGCGACCCGGCGTACTACCGCGAGATCTCGCCGATCTCGTACGCGGCGAGCATCCGCACGCCGATGCTCATCCAGCACTCGGAGCTGGACCTGCGCACCACGATCGGCCAGGCGGAAGCGCTGTTCACGGTGCTGCGGTCACTCCGTCGCCCGGTCCGACTCCTGCGCGTGCCCGAGGAGACCCATGAGCTGACGCGTTCCGGGACGCCGTTCCGTCGCGTGGAAAACCTGGCTGTGGTCCGGGACTGGTTCCGCCACTTCCTGGTCGACGGAAAGCACGGTATGCCCCCGCTTCCAAAGGTGCGCGCCGGCCGCTGAGGTCGTCGCGCGGCGCATAGGCATCGATCCGGGATAGCGGTATCCTCACCGTCCGATGACCGCCGTCAAGCGCTCCGACAGCCCAGCCCGCGCCCGTGCGCACGACCTGATCCGTGCGTGGGACGGTCGGGCCGGCGGGATCGGCAGCCCGATGGGCAGCCTGATGGGCCGGGTCAGCACGGTGGACCGGGTCGGCGTGGAGGCGAGGGTCGACGCCCTCAAGCGCCGGTCGATCAAGAAGGCGTCGAAGATGTGGGCGCTGGACCTGACCATCCGGATGATGGACCTGACCACGCTGGAGGGAAAGGACACGCCGGGCAAGATCCGCGCCTTGTGTGTCAAGGGGATGCGCCCGATGCCGGGCGACCCGACCATCCCGCATGTGGCAGCGATCTGCGTCTACCCGGCGATGGTCGCCGACGCGAAGTCGGCCCTGCGCGGCAGCGGCGTCAAGGTCGCCAGTGTCGCGACCGGGTTCCCCAGCGGCCAGACGTTCCGCGACATCAAGCTGGCCGAGACCCGCGCGGCGGTCGATGCCGGCGCCGACGAGATCGACATGGTCATCGACCGCGGGGCATTCCTGTCCGGCGACTACGCCACCGTGTTCGAGGAGATCGTCGAGGTCAAGGAGGCGACCGGCGACGCCCACCTCAAGGTCATCCTCGAGACGGGCGAACTCGAGACATACGACAACGTCCGTCGCGCCTCCGTGCTGGCGATGGCCGCCGGTGCCGACTTCATCAAGACGTCGACCGGCAAGGTGACCCCGGCGGCGACCCTTCCGGTGACGCTCGTGATGCTGGAGGCGATCCGCGATTTCGAGCGCGCCACGGGTCGCCAGGTCGGGATGAAGCCGGCCGGCGGCATCCGGACCGCCAAGGAGGCGATCCAATACCTCGTGGTCCTGTACGAGACCCTTGGGCCCCGCTGGATGACGCCGGATTGGTTCCGCTTCGGGGCGTCGTCGTTGCTCAACGACGTGCTGATGCAGATCGAGTTCCAGCGCACCGGCCGCTACCAGGATCCGGACCACTTCACGCTGGATTGACGGCGGACCGACCCCGCGTCCTGGCCCGCGCCAGTCCCGCGTCTCCCGCGCCGACTCGCCGCGGCGATCCGGCTCCGGATTCCAGTGCCACGAGACCGCCGGGCCTCCGCGGGTCCCTTTCGTCTGACGCGAAGGCCGGCGTCGGCTCATCGCGAGCACGCGGAATCCGGCCCGCGCTCTGGGGTCCCGCTGGGCCGGGTCCCTGTCCCGGCGAAGCCCGAGATCCTCTCTCCACGCTGGATTCCGCGCGGCGATGCGCGGCGCGCGACCCTGACGGCGGCGGTGCGCGGCGCGCGACCCTGACGGCGACCCTGACGGCGGCGCGCGACCCTGACGGCGGCGCGCGACCCTGACGGCGGCGATGCGCGGCCCGAGACCCTGACGGCGGCGCGCGACCCTGACGGCGGCGATGCGCGGCCCCGCGATCCTGACGGCGGCCCGCGGCGACGGCGACCCGCGACCCTGACGGCGACCCCGGCGCGACGACCTCACCTCGACCTTCACGCGAACGTGAAGGTTGTCGTATGATCGGCGTGTGACGACCACCGGCGAACCGCGCCTTACCCAGGACCCGGGCCAGGTCCCGGAAGCGCTGAAGCGGATCCAGGAGGTTTCCGCGGAAACCGGCCTGACGACCCGGGCGATCCGCTACTACGAGGAGGTCGGCCTGCTGGAGCCGGCGGCCCGCTCTGAGGGGGCCTACCGCCTGTTCGACGAGTCGGACCTGGAGCGGCTCCGGTTCATCAAGGAGCTGCGCGACGGCGCAGGCTTCTCGCTCGCCCACATCGGTCAGCTGTTGGAAGACGAAGCCGCTCGCGAACGCAATCGGGAGCGTTTCCACGCCACCCGCGACGCCACCGAGCGCCGGGCGATCATCCTCGATGCGCGCGAGCGGGTCGACCGGCAGGTCGCGACCTTGCGATCCAAGCGCGAGCGGCTCGACGCGATGATCGCGGAGGCGGAGCGCCGGCAACGGCACCTCGGGGAGCACGTCGCCGAACTCGACGGCGGTCCGGATCCCCATCCGGAGCGATCTCGGTGAGGGTCCACCGAGCGACGCCCGCGGGCGCTGTCGCCCGACGCAGCCTGTCTGCGTTCGGCCACCGCAACTACCGGTTGTTCTTCAGCGGTCAGGCCGTCTCGTTGGTCGGCACGTGGATGCAGCAGGTGGCCCAGGCCTGGCTCGTCCTCCAGATCAGTGGCGGAGACCCGCTCTGGCTCGGCGTCGTCGCGGCTGCCCAGTTCGCACCGGTGATGGTCCTGGGCCTGTTCGCCGGCGTCCTCGCGGACACGCTGCCCAAGCGCCAGACGCTCATCGTCGTCCAGGCCGTGATGATGGTCCTGGCCGTGATCCTGGCCGTCCTGACCGCGACGGGTGTCGTCGAGATCTGGATGGTGGTGACCCTCGCACTCCTCCTGGGTTGCGCCAATGCCGTGGACATGCCGGTCCGCCAGTCCTTCCCGATCGAGATGGTCGGGGCGAGGGATATCGGCAACGCGGTCTCCCTCAATTCGGCGATGTTCAACGGGGCTCGCGTCATCGGTCCGGCCGTGGCCGGCCTGACCATCGGGGCGTTCGGGATCGCGATCGCGTTCGCGATCAACGCGGTCAGCTTCCTCGCGGTCATCGCCGGCCTCGCCATGATGCGCGACGAGGAGTTGCAGCGCGCCCGCCTCGTCCTGCGCCCGCGGTCGGTGAGCGACGTCTTCACGAACCTGGCCGAGGGGCTCGTCTTCGTCCGCCGAACGCCGGTCGTCCTCATGGCGATCGCCGTCGTCGGGTTGGTGGCCACGTTCGGGATGAACTTCAACGTCCTGGTGCCGCCGTTGGCCCAGGACGTCCTGGGCAGCGATGCCGCCGGCTACGGGTTCCTGATGACGGCCTCGGGACTCGGTGCCCTGACCGCGGCGGTCGCCCTCGTGGTCGGCGGTCGCCCCAAGCCGATCCGGATCGCGCTGGGCGGGACCGTGCTCGGTATCGCGTCGATCGCGCTCAGCCTGGTGACGTCCTTCCCGCTCGCGCTGATCCTGATGGCGGTCGTCGGGGCAGGCGGGATCTCGATGGCCGCAACGGCCAATGCGACGATCCAGCTGTCGGTCCCGGACGGGCTTCGCGGGCGCGTGATGAGTGTGTACACGACCGTCTTCTCGGCCTCCATGCCGGTCGGCGGGCTGGTGATGGGTGCCCTGGCGTCGGCCGTCGGGATCCCGCTGACGATCGCGATCGGCGGCGTCCTGTCGCTGGTGACCGGCCTCGCGGCGTTCGCCTGGTGGCGCCGCGTCCGGACGAGTTGGAGTGCGGTCGACGCGCCCGTCGTCGCCACCGGCCCGGCGGACGGTGGGTCAGCCGTCCTCCAGCCGAGCGATCTCCCGACGGGCCAGCTCGCCGAGGTGCCGGCCACGGGCCTCCTCGAGCGTGAGCCAGCGGCACGTGTCGGTTGAGCCGTCCGGTTCGTCGCGCAGTTCTCCCGCGGTGACCCGGACGGCATAGACGACCCGGATGGCGTGGAGTCGCTCGCCGGAGTCGGCATCGACGAACAGTCGGTCCGTGACGTCGAGCAGTCGATCGATCTCGCCGAGATAGCCCGTCTCCTCGGCCAGTTCGCGGATCACCGCCGCCGCGGGTGGCTCACCGAAATCGAGACCGCCGCCGGGCAACGTCCAGAGGTCGCCCGCACCGACCGACGGCGCGATATGGCACAGCAGGATCCTGCCGTCATCATCGCGGCACAGGGCGTACGCGGCGACCCGGACCCGGTCGGTGCTCACGCGGCAAGGCTACCAAGCCCGTGGCGGCTACGATGCAGCCGTGATCATCGTCGGCGGCGAAGCCCTCATCGATCTCATCCTCCACGCGGATGGGACGCTGACCGCGAACCCCGGAGGAGGGCCGTACAACACTGCCCGGACCATCGGTCGGCTGGGACTGTCGGTCGCGTTCGTCGGCGGCCTGTCCACGGATCGATTCGGACGGCGGCTGCACGATGGCCTCGTGCGGGATGGGGTCGATGTCGGCCTCGCACGGACCACCGACGCACCGACCACCCTCGCGGTCGCTGAGCTCGATGCGGCCGGCGTCGCGACGTACCGCTTCTACACGGAGCGGACTTCGGCCACGGCGCTTGGCCCCGAAGTCATGTCGTCCGTCGACGACCGGATCGTCTCTGCCATCCACGTCGGCACGCTCGGGCTCGTGCTGGAGCCGCTGGCCGAGGCGATGGAGGAACTCGTGGCGGGTGCGCCCGAGGACGCGATCGTGATGGTTGATCCCAACTGCCGGCCGACGGCCACGACCGACCGTGAGGGGTACGTCGAGCGGGTGGATCGCCTGCTGCGGCGCGCCGACGTGGTGAAGGTCAGCGGCGAGGACCTCGCCTACCTCCGGCCGGACCTGACCCCGCACGACGCGGTCGCGAGCCTGCTCGACGCCGGGCCGCCGATCATCGTGTTGACCGACGGGGCCGATGCCGTCCGCGCGATCACGCCGCGCGGTGCCATCGAGATCACGCCGCCCCGGGTCCGCGTCGTCGACACCGTCGGCGCCGGCGACGCCTTCGGCGGGGCGTTCCTCGCCGCCTGGATCGGCTCGGGTCGCGGTCGTGCGGAGGTCGAGTCCGACGATGCCATCATGGCGGCCACCCGCCACGCGGCCAGGGTCGCGAGCTTCACGTGCACGCGCGCCGGAGCCGAACCGCCGACGGCCGCGGAACTGGCGGCGTGGGACGTGGGCGGCTAGGCTACCCGGCATGCCTGATGTCACCGCACGCTACGCGAACCTGCCCGGCACTGGGTCGCGTCACGCCCGCCCCATCACGCGCGTCGTCGTCCCGATCCTGGCCGCTCTCCTGCTCGTGGCGGCGTTCGCCGGCCCGGCCGCGGCCCTGCCAGCGGGCTATCCGCACACGAGCCACGGCAACCAGGGCGTCAACGTGAAGGCGCTCCACCACCTGCTCCGGCAGCACGGGGCGACGCTCCCGGTGGCCACGCTGTACGACAACGCGACCGTCCTCGCGGTCCGGACCTTCCAGTGGGCGAACGGGATCCCCGGGACCGGCCAGGTGGATGCGAAGACGTGGGCCGCCCTCCTCGTCACCGTGTCGCCAGGTTCCAGCGGCGAGGCCGTCATGGCGGCGCAGCGGCTCCTCAACGAGAAGCGGTCGGCCGGCCTCCTGCTGACGGGTGTCTACGACGCAGCCACGAAAGCCGCCGTCGTCAAGTTCCAGGCCCATGCCGGGATCTCGACGACCGGGATCGTCGGGCCGGTCACCTGGGGCGGCTTGCTGTCCCACCTGGAGTTGCCGGTGTGGGGAAAGACGTTGTGCGACTACAGCGTCGGTAACGGTCGCGCCAACTGGGGCACGGCTTCGTCGATCGGCCAGCTCCAGGCCGCGGCGCACGTCGTCGTCGGCCAGGGCCACGGCCGGATCGCGCTCGGGGACATCGGACATGAGCATGGCGGGAACATCGCGGGCCACCAGACCCACGAGCAGGGGATGGACGTCGACATCCGACCCATGCGCCGGGCGAACGACCAGTGCCGGTGGGGGGTGAACTGGCGCTGGTCGACCTATGACCGCGCTGCCACGCGAGACCTGGTCAAGGCGATCCGGGCCACGGCGCGGAGCCACGTGAAGCTGATCTACTTCAACGACCCGGTCCTGGTCGCCGAGGGTCTGACGACGTGGTACAAGGGTCACGACGACCACCTCCACATCCGCTACTGCGAGCGGGTCCACCCGGTCAAGGCGTACGACTGCTGAGATGTCGGACGAGCCCACCAGGACACCGGCGACTGCGATGACGTCGCCAGGTCCCGGCCGACGGGCCTTCGACCGCGACGGACTCGGCGGACGCTCCGCGCTGTTCGTGCTGGCCGCCGTGGCCGCCGTAGCGGTGGCGTTCCTGGAGCGTGACCGGCCCGATGTGGCCTGGCTGTCCGTCGGAGCCGCGCTCAGTGGGCTGACCGTCGTGCTCGCCATCGCGCTGCCGTGGCCGCGGCTGCCGTCATGGGCTGACGCGGCGCCACCCCTCCTTTACTTCCTGGCGGCCGGCGCGCTCCGCCACGCGACAGGAGGCAGCGAATCCGGCTACTCCCCGTTGTTCCTCATGCCCGTGCTCTGGTTTGCCCTGTTCGGCACCCGGCGACAAGTGGGTGTCGCCGTGGGCGCTCTCGCGGTCGCGATGCTCGTACCGATCATCCTGGTCGGCGAACCGGTCTACCCCTTCGAGGAATGGCGGCGCCTCGTCATCCTGTTGATCGTCGCGACGGCCCTGGGTGTGATCGTCCAGCGCCTCGTCCAGGACGAGCGGGCCCAATCCGTGCGGGCGCGACAGCGTGGCCGTGCGCTCGCGGAGCAGCGGGACGTGACGGCCGCGATGATCGAGGCCGCCTCGGACGCCGTACTGTCGCTCGACCAGCGGGGAACGATCGTCGCGGCCAACGCCGCCGCCGCCGCCCTGTTCGGGCGGACGGACCTCCTGGGAAGGAACGTGTTCGAGACCCTGGTGCCCGAGCACGAGTCCGAGCGACTGCGCCAGGGCCTGGGTCGGCTGTTGCAGGCAGGGGAGCCGTCCGGCCGCGAGACCCGCTTCGACGCAGACCTTCGACGAGCGGACGGCACGCTTGTCCCGGTGGAGATCACGATGGCCCAGACCGATGGGCCGACCGGTCGCCGCCTGCATACGTTCGTCCGTGACGCGACGACGCGTCGGGCTGCGGAACACGGTGCACAGGAGCATCTCGGCGACCTCGAGCGCCTGCTGGAGGTGGCACGTGAGCTGGGCGACCGCGCCGGTGACTCGCGGACGGCCATCTGCGCCGCGGCGCGCGACCTGAGTAGCGCCGACTTCGTGCTGTTCTTCGTCACCGACCCGGATGGCAAGGGCCTGATCGTCGCAGGGTCCTCTGGCGACCCGAACGTGCCGACCGACGTGATCCTGGACCCGCACCAGTCCATCGCGGGGCAGGTCGTGGCGACGGGCGTCCCGGTCTTCTCGGGCGATCTCCTGTCCGACCCGAGGGTGGACCCGTTGATCGTCCAGCGCGTCAGGGCCCGCGCCGCCTTCTGGCAACCTGTCACGAGTGAGGACCAAACGGTCGGTGTGTTGATCGCCTACTGGCGTTCGCCGCAGGAGGCCCTGCCCGAGCGCACGGCGACCTTGCTCGGCTTGTTCGCGGCCCAGGCCGCGGTCGTCCTTGAACGCTCGGACATGTTGGCCCGCCTGGAAGTCCTGGCCCGGACCGATTCGCTGACCGGCGCCGCGAATCGGCGCGCCCTGGACGATGCTCTCCAGATCGCGTTCGCGGACGCCAAGCGCAGCGGCCGGCCATTGTCGGTCGCGATGCTGGACCTCGATCACTTCAAGCGCTACAACGACCGACACGGGCACCTTGCCGGAGACGACCTGCTCCGTCGTGCCGTCGGTGCCTGGCGGCGCGAGTTGCGCCTGGGGGACACCCTGGCGCGCTATGGCGGCGAAGAATTCGTGGCGCTGCTGCCTGCCTGCGACGGCAACGCGGTGGTCGCGGTCGCCGATCGGTTGCGGGCGGTCGTCCCGGACTCCGAGACCGCATCTGCCGGGACGGCCACGTGGGACGGGGACGAGGCCGTGGACGCGCTGTTCTCGCGGATGGATGCCGCGCTGTACGAAGCCAAGCGCGCGGGTCGGGACCGTACCGTCGCCGGGGTCGCCTCGCCCGGCGACCGGCGTTCGACCGGCGGCCGCAAGGGCGGCGTGGACCCGGTGCCATAATGGCCGACATGGCCACGCGCTCCGAGTCTCAGGTCGCCCCGGCGAGCCCGTCGGCCCCCAACAGCTGGGGACTGGGCGATGGCCAGGCGATCCCGTGGGAGTACTCGCCGGCGCCGGAGGCACGCGACATCGTCACGCTCAAGGAGCGCTACGGCCTGTTCATCAACGGCCGTGAAGTCGCCGCGACGGGCGGCGGGACGTTCACCTCCGTGGACCCGGCCACGGAGCAGCCGCTCGCCGACGTCGCCCGCGCGACCGTCGTCGATGTGGACAAGGCCGTTCGGGCCGCCCGCCGCGCGCAGAACCGGTCCTGGGGCCGGCTCAGCGGCAAGGAGCGCGCCAAGTACCTGTTCCGGATCAGCCGGATCCTCCAGGAGCGCTCGCGCGAGTTCGCCGTCCTCGAGTCGATGGATTCCGGCAAGCCGATCAAGGAATCCCGGGATGTCGATATCCCGCTCGCGGCAAGCCATTTCTGGTACTACGCGGGCTGGGCGGACAAGCTGGACTATGCATTCCCCGGTCGGATCGCCAGGCCGCTCGGCGTCGCCGCGCAGATCATCCCGTGGAACTTCCCGCTCCTGATGCTCGCCTGGAAGATCGCGCCGGCCCTGGCGGCCGGCAACACGGTGGTCCTCAAGCCTGCCTCCACCACGCCGCTCTCCGCCCTGCTCTTCGCCGACGTCTGCGTCCAGGCGGACCTGCCGCCCGGGACGGTCAACATCGTCACCGGTCCGGGAGAGATCGGGATGGCCATGGTGACCCACAAGGGCATCGACAAGGTCGCGTTCACCGGGTCGACGGAGGTCGGTCGAAAGATCTACCGCGGCGTGGCCGGCTCGGACAAGGCGCTGACCCTGGAGCTCGGCGGGAAGGCGGCCAACATCGTGTTCGACGACGCGCCGCTGGACCAGGCCATCGAGGGCATCGTCAACGGCATCTACTTCAACCAGGGCGAGGTCTGCTGCGCCGGATCCCGGCTGCTCGTCCAGGAGTCGATCGCCGGGCCGCTCATCGACAAGCTCAAGGATCGCCTGGCGACCATCCGCGTCGGCGACCCGCTGGACAAGAACACGGACGTCGGCGCGATCAACTCGAAGAGCCAGCTCGAGAAGATCACCGAGCTCGTGCAGAGCGGCGTCGACGAGGGTGCCGACTTCTACCAGCCGGCCTGTGACCTGCCCGAACGGGGCTACTTCTTCCGACCCACGCTGTTCACCAACGTCGCCCAGAGTCACCGGATCGCCCGTGAGGAGATCTTCGGGCCGGTCCTGTCCGTCCTGACGTTCCGGACGCCGGAGGAGGCGGTCGAGAAAGCCAACAACACCGAGTACGGCCTGTCCGCCGGTATCTGGACGGACAAGGGCTCGCGGATCCTCGAGATGGTGAGCCGGATGAAGGCCGGCGTCGTCTGGGCCAACACGTTCAACCGGTTCGACCCGGCGTCTCCGTTCGGGGGGTACAAGGAATCGGGCTTCGGGCGCGAGGGCGGGATGCATGGACTGCACGCCTACGTCCGCCTCGAGGACCGCTGACGTGGCCGATCGCACGGAACGGATCGAAGTGCGCAAGACCTACAAGCTGTACATCGGTGGGGCGTTCCCGCGGACGGAAAGCGGCCGCTCGTACCTGGTTCGCGGTTCCGATGGCACGCCCCTGGCCAATGCCTGCCGCGCGTCCCGCAAGGACCTCCGGGACGCCGTCCGGGCTGCTCGCAAGGCGCAATCCGGCTGGGCCGCCAAGACGGCGATGAATCGCGGCCAGGTGCTCTATCGGGTGGCGGAGCTGATGGAGGGCCGACGCGACCAGTTCATCGCCGAGGTCGCCGCGGCGGAGGGGCTGCGCGATGCCAGGGCGCGCGAGGTCGTCGACCGCGCGATCGACCGCTGGGTCTGGTACGCCGGTTGGGCGGACAAGATCGCCCAGATCCTCGGCTCGTCCAACCCTGTTGCGGCGCCGTACTTCAACTTCACCATCCCCGAGCCGACCGGCGTGGTCGGCGTGGTCGCGCCGGAGACGTCGTCGCTGCTCGGGCTCGTCTCGAGGCTGGCGCCGCCGCTCGTCAGCGGCAACGCCGTGGTGCTCATCACGTCGGAGACACGACCCCTCCCAGCCGTGACCCTGGGCGAGGTGCTCGCGACCTCGGACGTTCCGGGCGGCGTCGTCAACATCCTCACCGGTTCCAAGTCGGAGCTGGTCCCCGTCATGGCAGGCCACGTGGACGTGGACGCCATCGACACCTGGGGCGTCCCCGACGCGATGCGCCTCGAGACGGAGCTCCTCGCGGCGGACGACATCAAGCGTATCTCGCGCCGTCCGACGACCGTCGCCGAGCATCGCTTCGACTGGTTGGACGACCGCGCCAGCGAACGCCCCGAATGGATCGCCGCCTTCCTCGAGATGAAGACGGTCTGGCATCCGATCGGCCTCTGATGGCCGTACGTCCCGATCCCGAGGTCGGGTTCCGGCGTCCGGGCGACCACCTGCGAGCCGCCCGCGAGGTCGAGCGTCGCGTGTTCATCCAGGCATCGCCGCGCGAGGTGTGGACCACGCTCCACGACCCGGCCGCCACGTCAGTGCTCTTCCCCGACCTCCGGCTGGGCCCGGCCGGCCCGTCGTGGCCCGCCGCGGCGACGACCCGCACGGCACAGGCACGGGTCGGGCTGCTGCGCGAGTCGGCGCAGGTCGAGAGCCTCGTCGCGAGGCCGGAGTCCCTGTTCCGCCTGCGGATCGCCGCGTCCGGGTTCGACAGCGAGTGGACCTGGCGGATGGAACCGGTCGCGGGCGGGACGCGGGTGATCCACGCTGCCACGCTCGAACCCTCCGACCGCTGGGCGGGGGTCCTCGTCCGGCTTGGCCGGCATTCGCTGGCCGCGCGGGTGGAGGCTCACCTGCGCGCTCTCAAGGAGCGCGCCGAGCGGCGGCAGACCGCCTCCGCCTGACCGCTCCGACGGTGGTCGTCATCGGGTAACGTCCCCGGGGTGGAGCCCTTCGTCATCGCCCTTGTGGCTGTCAGCGCCGTCCTCCATGTTGCCTGGAACGTCCGGCTCAAGACTGCCGGCGACCCGCTCCGGGCAGCGACCATCGGGAACATCGCCGCGGCGCTCGGGATCGTCCCGGCCGGCGTCGTCGCCTGGTGGATCGCCGGGAGCCCGGCCATCCCGGTCCTCGGGGTCGTGCTCGGGATCACCTCCGGGACCGTCGAAGCCGCCTACTTCATCCTGCTGTCCGCGGCCTATCGACGGGGAGACCTGTCGGTGGTGTATCCGATCGCCCGCGGGACGGCACCGCTCCTGGCCGTGGTCATCGGGGTCGTGATCCTCGGGGAGCGCCTCGGCGCTGGCGGTTCGGTCGGGGTCGTGCTGCTGCTGACCGGATTCCTGCTCCTCCAACGACCGTGGCGCGCCCTTCGCGGCCACCGCGGGCTGGACCCGTCGATCGCTTTCGCGCTCGCCACCGGGGTGACCATCGCGACCTACACCGCCATCGATCGCGTCGGCACGCGACTGATCGAGCCGATCCCGTACGCGGCGATCCTGTGGGCGACCAGCGCCCTCGTGCTCGCCGCGTGGGTCCGCTTCGCGGCCGGTGGCGCGATCCTCGCCGGCAGTGTCGGCGAGGTGCGCCGGTCGGCGGTGGTCGGATGGCTGTCGCTGCTGGCCTACCTGCTCATCCTGGTCGCCCTCAGCGTCGCTCCGCTGTCCGGGGTGGCCCCGCTGCGGGAATTGGCCACGGTCTTCGCGGCCGCGTGGGGCTCTGTCCGCCTGGGGGAGGCGGTCGGACGGCGGGATTCCGGTCGGCGGATCGGGGCGTCGGTGGCGATCCTCGCCGGGGCGCTGCTCCTGGCCCTGGGCGACTGAGCCATGCCGCGCGTCGACCTCGGGCGAGTCGGCGCTCGGGTCCGGGCGTTCGAGCGACCGCTCGTCCTGCTGGCCGGGATCTCGTTCGTCATCCAGGTCGGCGTGTCGGTGATGCTGCCGCTCCTGCCCCTCTATGCCGTGTCCCTGGGGGCGACGCCGTTCGTCCTGGGTCTCCTCACGAGCTCGTTCGCGATCGCCAACGCCGTCGGGGGCCTGGCCACGGGGTTCCTCGCGGAACGGCTCCAGCCGCGTCGCCTCGTGGCGGGCGGGATCGGCCTGTACGCGGCCGCGAACCTGCTCATCGCGACGGCCGCGTCGGCGCTGCCGCTGGTGGCGTTCCGGACGTTCGCCGGCGTGGGTGGCGGCATCTCGGCGACGGGCGAGCGCCTGTACCTGGCGTCGGTCGTCGATCGGGCGCGACTGGCGGCCGCCAACGCGATCGTGTCATCGGCGGGGGCCGCGGGCGGCGTCCTCGGGCCCGTGATCGGTGGGCTCCTCGCGGCCGTCGCCGATGTCCGGCTGCCCTTCCTGGTCGTCGCGGCGACAAGCCTCGTGGGTGGGATCGGGGCGCTGTTCCTGCCGCGCGCCGCGGCGACCACCAGGCTTCGCCCGGGGGCCGCTGCGGCCCGGGGGGCCGCTGCCGGTGATGACCAGACACCCGCCGGACTCCGATCAGCCCCGGAGCCGACCCCTGATGCCGACGTGGCGCCCGTCTCGGCCACCCGCGTGCTCGGGTCGCTGTTCATCGTGCAGCTCGCCTTCCAGGCGGGGTTCGGGGCATTCATCACGACCTACGCGCCGTTCGCGGCCGCTCGACTCGCCTGGTCGACCGCCGAGATCGGCTTCGTATACGCGCTGTTCGCGCTCGGGACCATCCTCGTCGGGCCGTGGCTCGGGAGGCTCGCGGACCGGCGCGGGCGGCGCGATGTGGCCATCCTGTCGTGCGGGCTGATCATCCTGTTCCCGGTCGCGTTCGTCGCCGAGGCGCCCAGGTTCCTGATCTATCCGGCGACGATCCTGGCCGGTGCCGGGCTGACCGGCCTCGAGGCCTCCTGGTTCGCCCTGCTCGCGAATGCCACGGACGGGGGTCGACGTACGCGCACGTTCGCGACGATCGCCTCCGTGGCGAATCTCGGCATCGTGCTCGGCGCGACGGGCGCAGCGCAGCTGTGGGAGCGCTCGGGCGATGTCGGGCAGGGGATGGCCCTGGTGGCCGTAGCCCTGGCGATCGGTGCGGCGGGCCTGCTGCTGGTGCCGCGCGACCGCGGTCTTGTGGAACGGAGTACTTGAGCGAAACGGTCGCGGTCAGACCGGCTCCACCGGCGGCGTGGACGCGAACAGGCGACGTCGACCCCAGCGCCCGTTGACCAGTGCGACGCCGGCGATGATCAGGGCGGTCCCCGCGATGAGGGTCACGTCGATCGCCTCCTGGAGCACCAGGGCCCCGAGCGCGATTCCGACGACCGGCAAGGTGTAGGCCACCATGGAGGTCCGGGTCGCTCCCCAGCGCGCCAGCAGCCGGAAGTAGGCCAGGTAGGCGAGTCCGGACCCGAAGACCCCCAGCCACGCGACGCTGAACCACGCCTCCGGGTCCGGGTGCGCCGTGTCCCAGGGTCGCTCCAGCAGCAACGCCAGGGCGCCCACGATCACCAGCGCGAAGGTCACCTGGAAGACCGCGGGGACGAGCGGCGCCAATCCGCGAACGTTGCGCCGGTTGTACACGTTGCCGGTCGCATACGCCAGCGAGGAGCCCAGCAACGCCACCTCACCGGCCAGGCTTCCGCCGGCGTCCACGAGGCCGGGCGACACGAGCACCATCACCCCGGCGAACCCGATCGCCAGCCCGATCAGCCCGTTGAGGTGGATCGGCTCCTCCGGCAGGAACGCCGGGGCGATGACGAGCACGAACAGCGGCACGGTCGAGTTCAGGATGGAGGCCAGGGCGCTGTCGACCGACTGCTCCGCCCAGGTGATGAGCGTGAACGGCACGGCGATGTTGATGCACGCCATGACGACGAGGTGACCGTAGGTTCGACGCTCGCGCGGCAGTGGCGTGCCGCTCGCACGGACCACGACCCACAGCATCGCGGCGCCGATCAGCAGCCGGACGCTGATCAGGGTGAAGGTGCCGAAGTCGTCGACGGCGAGCTTGATGAACAGGTAGCTGGAGCCCCACATGAACCCGAGGGCCAGGAAGATCAGCCAGTCGGCTCGGGTGGTGCGGGCGGTCATCGGCGCATCATAGGTCGTTGGCCTATCGGGATGGGTCAAGCGACGCGGCGACATGCCGCTCGGGTCGTTGCCCGTAGAACCCCGGCCGGGGCTGGATCGTTGCGGCCCGCGGCGCCGCGGCGGCCCGGTGATGCGACAATCCCGACGTGACGATCCCTGCCACTGCCAAGCATCCGCCGATCCGCGCATCCCTCGACGAGCGAGGGTAGCGGGCCATGCGACTGTGGGGCGGTCGGTTCGCCGAGGAGAATGACCCGCGTGTCGCCGACTTCACGCGCTCCGTGGAACTGGACCGCGAGCTCGCGGCGGAGGACCTGCTCGGGTCCATCGCGCACGTCCGCGGGCTCGGCCGGGCCGGGCTGTTGACCAGCGATGAGGTCGACGAACTGGTCGTCGGCCTGGAGGCCCTCCGCGACGACGTCGCGGCGGGTGCGATCGACTGGGATCCCGGGCTTGAAGACGTGCACATGAATCTCGAGTCGGCCCTGGCCGCGCGGATCGGGCCGGTCGCCGGCAAGCTCCACACCGGCCGGTCGCGCAATGACCAGGTGGCGACCGACCTCCGGCTCTGGGTCCGTCGGGCGATCGACCGCCT
Organism: uncultured Chloroflexia bacterium; assembly: GCA_963704935.1. Classification (GTDB taxonomy): domain Bacteria; phylum Chloroflexota; class Limnocylindria; order Limnocylindrales; family CSP1-4; genus SPCO01. The sequence goes on along the minus strand of CAVPIF010000003.1, from coordinate 589,127 downwards.
GGATGCTGCGATCCTCGACTTCGAGCGGGCGCTCGTCGAGCTGGCCGAGCGCGAAGGGACCGCCGTCCTGCCCGGGACGACCCACATCCAGCCCGCGCAGCCGGTGCTGTTGGCCCACCACCTGCTGGCCTACGTGGAGATGGCCGAGCGGGATCGCGGCCGGCTGGCCGACGCAGGAAGGCGGGCCAATGTCTCGCCGCTGGGGGCCGGTGCGTTGGCGGGGGCCGGCTACCCGCTCGATCGGGAGCTGACGGCGGCGGAGCTTGGGTTCGATGGCGTGACGGCCAATTCGCTGGACGCCGTGAGCGATCGCGACTTCGTCGTCGAGGTCATCGGCGCGATCGCGCTGGGCATGGTCCACTTGAGTCGCCTTGCCGAAGAGATCACCTGGTGGTCGAACCCGCGCTTCGGGTTCATCCGGGCGTCCGACGCGTTCTCCACCGGGTCATCGATCATGCCCAACAAGAAGAACCCGGACCCGGCGGAGCTGGTCCGTGGCCGGGCCGCCCGCGTCATCGGGGCGCTGACGGGCGTCCTGGCCCTGATCAAGGGCTTGCCACTCGCCTACCAGCGCGATCTCCAGGAGGACAAGGCCCCGCTGTTCGACTCGGTCGCGGTGTACGAGGCCTCGCTCGGCGTGCTGGCGGGGATGCTCGCCACGCTGACCGTCGACCCCGTGCGGATGCGCGAAGCGGCGGATGAGGGATACATCACGGCGACCGCCGTCGCGGACGCCCTGGTCCGGCGGGGAATCCCGTTCCGCGTCGCGCACCATGTGGTCGGCGCGCTGGTCGCCCAGGCAGAGGAAGCTGGTCTCGGGCTCGGCGACGTGCCGGACGCGATGATCGGGATGGCCCTCGGCGCGAGCGGGGACGCCGGCGCAGAGGCGCTGGCCGCAGAGGCGGGGATCGGCGACGCCGTGCGGGCCGCGGCGTCCGTGGACGGGGCCCTCGCCGCGTGCGACGTCATCGGGGGAACGGCGCCGTCCCGGGTGGCACTGGCGCTCCGGGCTGCCAGGGAGCGGCTGGACGCCACCGGCGATTAGACGAGGGCTTCGCTGCGGCCCGTCCCTGGTCCGGCGGCCGCTCTGGTGGCGGGCTACAGCTCCGTCGTGGAGCAGATCGCGACGTCGCGGACCAGGTGCGGGTCACGGGCCCAGGCCATGGCGATGACCACATGGAACGTAGCGTCGGCGCGGCCGTGCGGCGTCCGTATCGTTGGCACCGATCGGTCGTCCAGGGTCCCTTCGAAGGCATAGGCCTGACCGGCGCCCCCGAATTCCCCGGCGTCCGCGAGCCGCCCGGTCCAGAGCGTGATCGTCTCCTCACGGCCACCGCTGACCGTCGCCTTGGCCTGGACCCGTAGCTCCAGGCGGACCTCCTGCACGCTCCGTGGGGCTGCCTGCTCCAGCGTCAGCGTCCCCCGGAACGGCGCTCCGACGCAGAGCGGCACAGGCTCGAGGCGGATCGACCCGCGCATGCCATCGGCCTCCGCATCCGCCGCGTCGAAGAGCGCGAACTGGGCGACGTCGATGACGCCGGCGTCGAGCAGGGACGTCGGCTGGAGCACGCGCACCGGCAGCTCCGTGTCGGGATCGAGCCCGCCGACGTCCAGGTTGGCGCGCACCTTCCACTCGACGGATAGCTCGGTGCCGTCGAAGGTCGGCGGGCCCAGGCCCGGGACCGGGACCTGGAACGCGACCTCGCGCTTTTCGCCGCTCGCCAGGCGCGTGGCCCCCAGCACTGCGACCGGCACGCCGGGCAGGGCCTCGCGCGCCGTCCGGGTCTCCGTATGCGTGTGGCCCTGCGAATCGGTCGTTGTCTCGTCATACCGCCACGTCTCCGTGCCGGCGAGGGTGACGCGCGCCCCGCGGAAGGCGCCACCTTCACCGGACAGGGACCGGACCCGGAGCCGGCCATCGACCAGTCGACCGGGCAGCAGCCGATCCGTCTCGAGTTCCATGACCAGGTCGAAGCCGCCACCGGATCCATGCGCGGTCACCGTCATGGCGCCCATCATGGCACGCGGGGAAGGGTCGGGCGAGTACCATCGGAGCCCTGATGCGCCTCTCGATGTCCACGATCGTCGCCGCACCCAAGGCGATGCTCCACGACCACCTCGACGGCGGCCTGCGGCCGGCGACGATGATCGACCTTGCCGCCGAGTTCGGGTATGCCGGCCTGCCATCGACCGACCCGGAGGCGCTCGCCGCGCACATCCGCCGGGGCGCGGACCGCAAGAGCCTGGAGCTCTACCTCGAGACGTTCGCCCACACGACCGGCGTCATGCAGGAGCGCGACGCCATCACGCGAGTCGCCGCCGAGTGCGCCGAGGACCTCGCCGCCGACGGCGTCGCCTACGCCGAGGTCCGGATGGCGCCCGAACTGTGCACGGAACGTGGCCTGACGCTCGACGAGGTCCAGGCCGCGATCCTGGAGGGTTACCGGATCGGGGAGGCCCGTGCCGCAGCGGCCGGCCACCCCATCGTCGTCCGCTCGCTCGTGACCGCGATGCGCCAGGCGGCTCGTTCCGTGGAGGTCGCCGAGTGCGCCATCAGGTTCCGCGACGAGGGTGTCGTCGGCTTCGACATCGCCGGACCCGAGGCCGGTTATCGGCCGACCCGTCACCTCGACGCGTTCGACCTCGTCCGTCGCGAGAACTTCCACATCACGATCCACGCGGGCGAGTCGTTCGGACTGCCGTCGATCTGGGAGGCTCTCCAGTTCTGCGGCGCGGAGCGGCTGGGCCACGGCGTCCGGATCGTCGACGACGTGACCGTGCGCGACGACGGGACCGTCCAGCTTGGTCGGCTCGCCACGTTCGTCCGCGACCGCCGCGTCCCGCTCGAGATGTGTCCCACCTCCAACGTCCACACCGCGGCCGCCGCGTCGATCGAGGAGCACCCGATCGATCTCCTCCGTCGCCTCCGGTTCCGGGTCACCGTCAACACCGACAATCGGTTGATGAGCGGCGTCACGCTCTCGTCGGAGTTCGCGGCGCTGGACGCGGCGTTCGGCCTGGGTCTCGGCGAGATGGAGTGGCTGACGATCAACGCGCTCAAGTCGGCCTTCGCGCCGTTCGACGAGCGACTGCGCCTCATCAACGAGGTCGTCAAGCCGGGCTATGCCCGCCTGCGCGCTGAGGAGAGCCGGGTCGTCGTCGCCCAGTGACGAGCTCGGCCCCGCCGGTCCGGCGCTGGGCGCCCGGGCCCAAGTTGACGCCCAAGGTCATCCTCGAGGGAACGCGGCTCACCCACAAGACCGACCTCGCGTTCGCCCTCAACGACTTCGAGCCGTTCATCGGGCCGCGAAAGTACCGCTACCATGCCCCGCTGGTCAGCGCGGAGTGGGGGGCCTTCACGCCGTATCCCTGGGGCCGCGGCCTGATCGACTACGACGAGTCCCAACGGGACCTCGCGATGGAGACCTACGCCACCTGGGCGCGGTTGTTCGAGCTGCACCGCTACTACAGCTGGGTGGTGGACCGGTTCCACCTGTCGACCATGGCCTGGCAGCAGATTCACCGCGGTCGCGACGAGGACCTCGGCTGGCTGGAGGAGCGCCTGGGGCCGCTGGGGTTCCACATCGTGCTGTGTACGCGCCGTCCGGAGACGCTCGGAGCCGCGCGAGCGGACAGGCTCCTGGTAAGCGGCAAGCCCGACCAGTACGACGACCTCGACGTCTTCCTTCGCGAGCAGGAGGTGCTGCGCGGGCTTGCGGCGAGGTCCGGCCTGCCGGTCCTGGAGGTCGACATGAGCGATGGCGACCTGGATCGTGCCTGTGGGCAGGTGGCGGACTGGATGACGGCCACGGGCGGCCTCTGGGCGCCTGGCCCCGCGCAGGCTGAGGCCGGTCCGCGCGGTTGATTATCGATGTCGGATGGCGGCGACGGAGCCCTCAGCGTTGGCCGAGAGCCGGCGAGACCATCGATGTCAACGTCGGTCGCCGGGCCCGCCTATCCGGCCGGCACTAGTCCTACTCGATCTCGCTCGACTGACCGATCCGCGCTCGCTCGTCTGGATGCTCGGCATAGCGTTCGACCATCCGAACGAATGTGTCAGCGTCCACCGGAAGGGACTCAACGGAGATGCCGAGGTCAGCTCCGAGATACCGACGATCGAGGGCCGTGCTGTACCAGGAGGCAGCATGTCCGTAGCGCTCGATGGCGGTTGGATCGTTGACTTCGATGCCTACCACGGGCGTGCCGAGGAATTCGCGCCTTGTGATTCGGCTGATGGCGCTCCACCGAGTGAAAGTGCTCATCCCGAGACCGTGCACGAGCACGCCCGACGGCGTGAGCGCGACCATCATCTCGGTCGCACGCCACCGAGGCGGCGCCGTCACGAGCACAAGCCCGAAATACAGCCCGACAGCGACGAACCCCCATCGAGCCAGCTGCATCTTGGTCGCAAACTCGCTCCCGACAAGCAGCGCGATGAGCCCGCAGATAGCCATCGTGGCCATGAACAGGCTGGTCCGAGCCTTGCCGACGCGACTCGGGAGGACGAGTGCCGGACTGGCGTCGCCGCCCGGAAGCTGGATGACGTCGATTCGTGGGGGCATGGCTCGCGATCGCTCGCGTGCGCCGGCGATCTCACTGGCGAGAAATCCAGAGGAGGCGATCCCAATCAACCAGCCGGTTGCGCGCTCGGATTCCTGACCGGCGACGGCCATGGCGAGGCCTATCGCGGCCCCGATCGAGAAGGCCGCGATCCTAACCCGCGGGTTAGCCGTGAGGCGCCTCATGCCGCGCAGGCGGGCTTGGTGGGCACATCCCCCGTGGCTCGGCCATCGCTCAGACGCCAGCAAGCCATCATCCGGCCGGCAGGGCGACCACGAAGCGGCTGCTGGCGAAGCCGTTGGGCTCGATGAAGATCCGGCCGCCCATCGCGCTCATCAGCCGGCGCGAGGCGAACAGGCCGATGCCGGAGCCGCGAGAACCGCCACGGCCCTCCACCCGGACGAACGGCTCGAACACGCTCTCCCAGTCCTCGATGGGCACGCCCGGCCCATCGTCCGTGACGTAGACCTGGACCTCGTCGTTCACCCGCCAGATCCCGATGCTCACGCCCTGGTCCGAGGGCGCGTACTTGGACTCGTTCTCCAGGAGCTGCTCCAGGACCTGGCGGAAGCGGGCGTCATCGCCCACGGCCGTCATCGGCCGGTGCGGGCGCTCCCAGCGGATCGGGTGCGGTCGCAGGAGTAGTCGGAGCGTCTCGACCGTGTCGTCGACCGCCTGGACGGCATCGAACGGCGCCCGCGACAGCCCGGTCAGGCCTTCACCACGAACGGACGCCAGGATCGAATCCACGAGCCGGTCCAGGCGTCGAAGCTGGTCGTTCGCGGCGGCGCGCCACTCGCCGGTCGCTGGCGACGACTCCCCGGACTCGGCGGCATCCGCGAGCAGGTCCACGTAGACGCGGACGACCGACAACGGCGTGCGGAGTTCGTGGGTGACGACGCTCAGCAGCTCCGCCCGGGCGGCGTCGAGCGCCGTCAACTGGACGAGCCTCGCCTCGACCTCTGCCGTGAGTCGGCCCTTCTCGACGATCCCGGCCAGCAGTGCCGCGATCGTCTGGAGGAACTCGATCTCGTCCTCGTGGAAGCGGCGGACGCCCCGCGTCTGGACGTTGAGGACGCCGACGACGCCGTCGTGCCAGATCAGCGGGACCGACAGCATGCCGGTGAGCGTCTCGACGTCAAAGCCGCGGACCCAGCTGAAGCGGTCGTCGTTCGTGACGTCCTCGACGGCGATCGGTTCGCGGGTGGCCGCCACCCGCCCCGTGATGCCGGTGCCCCACGCCAGACTGACCTTGCCCACCTGCGACCGGTCCAGGCCGTTCGTGGCCGACAGGGTCAACCGCGTGCGCTCCCGGTCGGCGAGGTAGAACGAGCAGACTTCGACGCCCATCGCCGCCGTCGTGCCGTCCACGATGGTCCGCATCAGCTCGTCCCAATCGCGTGCCAGCGTCGCCACCTGGGCGATGTCGTGGAGGAAGGCGAGTTCTCGCAGCTGCTTGCCGGCCTCGTCGAGGTCGGTGGCGGGCCGGGCGAGGAAGACGGAGGGATCGGCCATCACCGCACGATCATCGCGCATCGGGGGGTGGATCGGCCAGCCTCGAGACGTGACCGGCGCCGGGCCGCTCCGGGCCCCGATCGTCAGACCGCGAGCAATGCCGCGATCTCATCGCGCAGCGCGACGAGATCGTCGTCGACCGGCGCGAACTCCTGCAATTCGGGCTGGTCCGGGAGGGCCTGGCGCAGCAGCGCCCGTGCCTCGTCGAGGCGCCCGGCCAGGGCATGGAAACAGGCCAGGTTGTAGCGGGCGAACGCGGCCGACCGGGGCGGCCATCCGCCCCTCGCGGCCGAGGCCTCGACCACCGTCGCCAGCGACATGACCCGGTCGCTGAGGCCGGTGCGCGCCGCGAGCGCCGGCAGGTGCGTCAGGTCGTGTTCCGGTCCATTGCCGAGCGTCGCCCCGACGATCCGGTCATTCGCGATGGTCTCGTCGCTGGCCGCCCGGAGCTCTGCGATGAGCAGGTCCGTCGCGGCATCGGCATCGGCCAGCACCTGCTCCCAGGCCCAGTCCGCTCGCTCGGCATGGATCGTGGCGTTGGTGGCATCGGTCTCGCTGCCCGGGATGTCCGGTCGCGACCGCCCCTCGCGCAGGCCGGTGAGCCGGTCCGCCTGGTGCCGCCGCCAGGCGGACAGGTGGGCCTGGACGTCCTTGGCCGACCAGCCGCCGTCCGGCGCCGGAGCGTCGCGTTCCGCCGGGTCGAGTGCCGCGAGGATGTCGCGTTCCACGGCCCGGCCGGCAAGTAGACCGTCGATGAGGCCGGCACGAAGGTCGGCCGGGGAGACGCTGGTGTCCGAGTTCGTCATCGTCGCATCGTAGACGACCAGCGGCGAGTACCCGTCAGACCGCGGCGGGCTCCGGATCGGTGACCGTCGTCGGCAGGTCCGCGAGCAGGGGGTCGGTCCAGGTCCACGCCGCCCCGTGGTGCTTGCCGACGGCGCCGTGACGCGCCGCCTCCACCCGCAACGGCAGCCCGAAGATCTCGATGAACCCGACGGCCGCCGCGTGGTCGAACGCATCGCCCTCGTCGTAGGTGGCCAGGCTCTTGTCGTACAGCGACAGCGGGGAGCGGCGCCCGACCACGACGGCCTGCCCGTGATCGAGCTGCATGCGCACGTCTCCGCTGACGACCCGCTGCGACGAGGCGGCATACGCGCGCAGGTCGCGCGACAGGGCACTGAACCACAGGCCGTCGTAGACCAGGCGTGCCAGCTCGTCGGCCACGAACCCGTTGAACCGCAAGGTGTCACGCGAGAGGGTCAGGCCCTCGAGCGCGCGGTGCGCGGCGTGCAGGATCGTCGCGGCCGGCGCCTCATAGATCTCGCGGCTCTTGATGCCGACGAGGCGATCCTCGACGTGGTCCACGCGGCCGACGCCGTGGGCGCCGCCCAGGTCGTGCAGTCGCTCCACGAGCGTGACCGGGTCCAGCCGCTCTCCGTCGAGTGCGACGGGGATGCCGCCCTCGAACGCGATGACGACCTCGACCGGGTCGGGCGCGTCGGACGGGGCCACGGTCCACTCGTAGGCATCGGCGGGCGGCGTGACCCACGGATCTTCCAGCACGCCGGTCTCGCACGAGCGGCCCCACAGGTTCACGTCGATGGAATAGGGCGACGCCTTCGTGATCGGGATCTCGATCCCGCGCTCGTTGGCGTAGTCGATCTCCTGGTCGCGTGACAGGCCCATCCCGACGCGCATCGGAGCGATGACCTCCAGCCCCGGATCCAGGGCGTGGGTCGCAACGTCGAAGCGGACCTGGTCGTTGCCCTTGCCGGTGCAGCCGTGGGCGATCGCATCCGCGCCCTCACGGTTGGCGACCTCCACGAGCAGCTGGGCGATGAGGGGCCGCGCCAGGGCCGTCGCCAGCGGGTAGGCGCCCTGGTACAGCGCGTTCGCCTGGAGATGGGGCCACACGAAGTCGGTGATGAACCGCTCGCGGGCATCCACCACGTAGGCGCGCGACGCGCCGACGGACATCGCCCGCTTCTCCACGCCCGGGCGCAGGGAGCCGCCCCCAAGGTCCACGGTCAGCGTGATGACCTCGACGCCGTACTGCTCCTTCAGCCAGGCGACGGCGACGGACGTATCGAGTCCGCCCGAGTAGGCGAGGACGACCTTGTTCACGAGACGGGGACCTCCGGGATCGAGCGTTGGAGTGCCTGGAAGCGTTCGAGCCAGCGCTCGAGTCGCGATGCATCGGCGAAGAGGACGAGGAGCGTATTGTCGCCCGCCAGGGTCCCCTCCTGCTCGCGCAGGCTGGATTCGTCGATCGCCTGGGCGACGACGCTGGCGGTACCCGGCGTGCCGGTGAGGACCAGGATCAACCCGCTCCGACCGATCGTGATCGGGACGTCGGCAAGGATCCGCCGCAGCCGCTCGTCGGATGCCGGCCGCGGCGCGGGGGCGACTGCCACGTCCTCTGCGGCGATGTACACGTGGCCATCCACCCCGGACGCTTTCAGCAACCCGAGTTCGCTGATATCGCGGCTGACGGTCGCCTGGGTGACATCGAACCCCTGCTCGGTCAGGGCGCTGACCAGTTCGCGCTGACTGCCGACCGGTCGCGATCCGACCAGCTGACGGATCGCGCGCTGGCGGAGCCGCTTCAATTCCTGGCTGGGCGTGACGGCCATCGCGGCGCCCCTCGTCACGCGGCCCCGACGCGCGCCGGGCGCACGGCCGTGATCCGCGTTCCGAAGGTCGGGTCGCTGAGGGCTCGCTCCAGGGCGTGATCCGCGGACGAGTCGGCGATGATCGCCGCGGCACCCTCCCAGCCCAGGGCGGACAGTGCGGCGCGGACCTTGGGGACCATGCCGCCCCCGATGACGCCGGTCTCGATCAGCTGCTCCGCCTCGGCGACCGTGAGCGAGTCGAGCTTGTGGCCATCGGCGTCGCGCACACCGTCGACGTCCGTCATCAGGACCAGCTGGCGGGCCCCGAGCCCGGCGGCGATGCCCGCGGCGGCGTCGTCGGCGTTGACGTTGCAGACGATGCCGTCGGCGTCGCGGGCGAGCGGTGCCACGACCGGCACCTGTCCACCGACGAGGATGGCGTCGAGGAGGTCACGCCGCAGGCCGACCACGCTGGCGACGAGCCCCAGGTGCGGGATCCGTTCGGCGAGGAGCAGGCCGCCATCGACGCCGGACAGCCCCACGGCATCGACGCCGAGGTCGCGCAGCCCGGCCACCAGTTCGCTGTTGACGACCCCGCGCAGGACCGCCGCGGCGACCTCCAGGCTCTGGGCATCGGTCACCCGCAGGCCGCCCTCGAACTTGCTCGGGACGCCCAGGCGCTCCAGCCACTCGGTGATCCGCTTGCCGCCGCCGTGGACGAGCACGACGGGTCGACGCCGGGCGACGGCGGCCACGTCCGCCAGGACCTGCGATTGCTCGGCGATGGTCGTGCCGCCGAGCTTGACGACGAGGATCTCGGACATCAGGTCGTGTACTCGCTGTTCTCGATGACGTAGGTCTCCGTCAGATCGCAACCGAATGCCTCGCCGCTGCCCGCGCCCTGCCCGAGGTCCAGCTCGATCTCCAGTTCCGGGGCGAACATCGCCGCGCGGGCGGCGGCGCGATCGAACGCCACCGGGCCCCCCTGGGGGCCGTCGAACACGAGGTGGCCGGCGATCGAGATGCGCAGCAGCTCCGGGGCCAGGACGACCGGCCGTCCTCCCCGATGGGCGGCCTCGTCTTCCGCGAGCCCGGCCGCCTCCAGGACCGCCGTGCGGGCCAGCGTGGCGTTGCCCGCGGCGCCCGCGATCCGGCCCCAGTTCGGATCCTTACCGTGCGCCGCCGCCTTGACCAGACTGCTGCTGATCACCGCGCGGGCGACGGCCCGGGCGGAGGCATCGTCGCGGGCCCCCGTGACGGTCGCCGTCACGAGGATCGTGGCGCCCTCACCGTCGGCGGCTTGCTGGCGGGCCAGGTCGCGGGCCACCGCCTCGATGGCGGCCCCGAGCGCCGTCGCGGCCGGCGAGTCCTCCACGAGCGGCACGGCGCCGCCAGCGCCGGAAGCGAGGGCGAAGACCGAGTCATTCGTGCTGGTGTCGCCGTCGACGGACAGCTGATCCCAGGTCCTCGCGGCGGCGGACCGCAGCATCCGCCACAGCAGCGGCGGCGGCAGCGCGGCATCGGTGAGCACGACGGAGAGCATCGTAGCCATCGTCGGGTGGATCATCCCGACGCCCTTGGCGATCCCGCTGACCGTGATCGGCACGGTCGTCCCGTCCGGCCCGGGTAGCCCCAGCGTGACCGTCGCGAGCTTCGTCACCGAATCGGTCGTACGCAGGGCGACGGCGACCGCCTCCAGGCCGGCGTCCTCGACCGACAGCTGCGGGACGAGGGCGGCCAGGCCGTCCTCCACGAGGGCCAGCGGCAGCCGCGTCCCGATGATCCCGGTGGAGAAATGCAGGACGTGTGTCTCCTCGATGCCGACGGCTTCGGCCACGAGGCGTCCGATCGTCGCCTGGTCGGCGTCGCCGGCGGGCCCGGTCGCCGCGTTCGCGCTGCCGCTGGTGGACACGACGGCGCGGGCCCAACCGAAGCCGCCGCGGGCATCGCCGGACGTGGCCGCGAGGTTGGCCCGCGACTGGCGCACGGGCGCGGCCGCGAACGCGTTCGGGGTGAATACCGCCGCTGCCGCCGCCGGTCCGCCCGTCGTCACGACCAGGCCCAGGTCCGGGCGGCCGGAGGCCTTGATCCCGGCGGCCAGGCCACCGGCCCGGAAACCGGCAGGGAGGCTGGCCACCCGCGTCACTTCCGGGAGGTCCCGGGCCGCGGCGGGCTGGTGCGTCCCTGGGAGCGTCGCGGTCATCAGGGCGCCAGGGGGAGCTGGGCCAGGCCGGCCGCCTCGGGCAGGCCGTGGACCAGGTTGAACGACTGGATCGCCTGCCCGGCCGCGCCCTTGACGAGGTTGTCCTCCACACCGATGGCGATGATCCGACGGATCCGCTCGTCGAGCCGGACGTGGACGAGCACCTGGTTGCTGCCGGTGGTGTGCTTCGTCGCCGGGGGCGTCGACACCACGCGGACGAATGGCTCGTCGTCGTAGGCGGCGGCGTACAGCACGTCGAGCTCCGCCTGGGTGATCGGGCGACCCGGGCGGACGTGGCTGGTGGACAGGATCCCCCGCGTCATCGGGACCAGGTGGGGCAGGAAGTCGACCCCGATCGCCCCCGGATTCGCCCCCGGGTCCAGGCCTTCCATCGCGGCGACGGTCGCGAGCTCCTGCTCGATCTCGGCCACGTGTCGATGGCCGCCGAGGCCGTACGCCTTCACGCTCTCGTTGACCTCGCCGTACATGAGGTCGACCTTGGCCTCGCGGCCGGCCCCGGACACCCCGGACTTCGCGTCGACCACGAGATCCTCGATGAGTCCGGCCCGCGCGAGCGGGGCGAGGGCGAGGAGCGTCGCGGTCGGGTAGCAGCCGGGTGACCCGACGATCGCGACCGGCGCGTCGACAAGGGCGATCAGCTCGGAACGATGGAGTTCCGGGAGCCCGTACACCGCCTGCTCCAACAGGTCCGGGCGGGGATGCTCGAAGCCGTACCAGCGCGGGTAGTCGCCCGGGTCGCGCAGCCGGAAATCCGGCCCCAGGTCGATGATGGCGGTCCCGCTGGCGATCAGGTCCGGCACGAGCCGCGCCGCGGCGCCGTGCGGGAGGGCCAGGAAGACCGCATCGGCCGGGGGCAATTCCGTCCCGACGGTCAAGGCCGTCGCCGTCAGGTGTGGATGGTGCCCGCCGATCGGCTCGTCCTGGCGATCACGGCCCGCGAGCCCGACGATCTCCACGTTCGGGTGGCGTGACAGCAGGCGGATCAGTTCCGCCCCGACATATCCCGTGGCGCCCACGATCCCGACCCGGATCCGGCGCGGACCGTCCGATCCGTCGACCGGTACGCCGCGGAGGGATCGGGGGAGGATCCCCGACGGCACGTCCGTCACGATCGCCGCGGGCGACCCGAGACCCGCGCTCACCGGCGCGTCGGCGTGCCCGAGGGCACGCGGCCTCTCGCGGGAGGCTGAGTCGAGTGGCTCGCCGGGATCGGATGGACGACCGTCATGGGCGTATGACTATACAGCCAATCTGCATAGTCATGCAACGCTCTCGTATGGGCGTATGGTCCCTGCGTACGAGCCCGACCCGCTGCGGCCCGGTGGCTCCCCTCCGAACCACCGCTCGGCGACGCAACTGGCGAAGCAGGCCCGCGGGAACCTGGGTCGCCCGCCGGATCCTCCGCCCAGCGGCTGGAATGGCTCGCTGGCCTGCCCGAGGTGAGCCGTCGTTCTTCAGAACCGCCGCTGCCCGGCTGGCGGGCTGCGATGGTTCGTCACTTGAGGCGCGTGGCGGTGGTGCGAGATCCCATCGGGCCTCGGCCGCCGGTGGGCGGCCGCGTCGAGCCCCATCCGCTAGCCGATGACGTCGGCCCGCTGGTAGGGTCCCGTCGCGATGACCTCGCCCTCGGCCTCGTACGGCCGGTCGCCGCCGGACCGGATCCGATAGCGGTGGTGGACCACGGTCGGGCCGGCGGAGACCATCGCGTTGACCGGGCAGTACTTGGTCGCTGACAGCTCGATCGCGCGCCGGATGGCGGCCTCCGTCAGCCCGGACCCCTCGACGACGTGGACGACGGTGATATCGGTGAAGACCTGTGGGTACTCGTCGCGCTGGCTGCCCTCGACCTCGATCACGTAGGACGCGATCGCCTGTCGCTTCTTCGTGGCGATCGAGATGACGTCCATCGCCGAACAGGCCGCCAGGGCGGCCAGGATGGTCTCGACCGGGCTGCCGCCGGTATCCGACTCGCGGTCGTCGAAGTCGATCGGGTGACCGGACGATGGCAGCGCATGGAATCGCATCCTGCCGCGATGCTCCACGCGAACCGCCTTGTGGGTCGGCATCGTCAGTCGGCCATGACGGGCTCGGGTCCGGTCGGTGCGTGCTCGGCGAGGAACTGCTCCCGGTAGAGCCGCGCGTACAGGCCGCCGACCGCCAGCAGCTCCGCGTGCGTGCCCTGCTCCACGATCCGCCCGCGGTCGTAGACGAGGATCCGGTCCGCCCGCAGGATGGTCGACAACCGGTGCGCGATGGCGATCGTCGTCCGGCCCTCCATCAGTCGTTCGAAGGCGGCCTGGATCAGGCGCTCGGAGACCGTATCGAGCGCCGACGTCGCCTCGTCGAGGATGAGGATGCGCGGGTCCTTGAGCAGGACCCTGGCGATGGCGATGCGCTGCTTCTCGCCGCCCGACAGCTTGTACCCGCGCTCTCCGACCATCGTGTCGAGGCCGTCGGGGAGTTCCGCGATCCGGTCGTGGATCGCCGCCGCCCGGGTTGCCGATTCCAGTTCGGCGTCCGTCGCCTCCGGCCGGGCATAGCGCAGGTTCTCGCGGACGGACGCGTGGAACAGATAGGTCTCCTGGGTGACGACGCCGATCACCTCGCCGAGCGACGCGAGGCGGATCCGGCGCACATCGAGACCGTCGATCTCGACCGAGCCCGTGTCGACGTCGTACAGCCGCGGGATCAGGTAGGTCGTCGTCGTCTTGCCGCTGCCGGACGGCCCGACGAGCGCCACGAGCTCCCCGGGCTGCGCCTCGAAGTCGATTCCCTCCAGCCCGAACGCGGGGAGCACTTCCAGCGGTGGGGCATCCGCCTCGCGGGGACCACCGGTGGGCCGGTCCACGAGGGCCTCGACCGCCGGCTCGTCGACGTCGGCCGCAGCAGCGGCCGCAGCGGCCTCCTCCGGCCCCAGTCGCTCACGAGCCTGCGCCAGCGCATCGTGGGCGCGTGCCGACGGCACGGCAACCGTCGGGTAGCGGAACGACACGCCGCGGAACCGGACCTTGCCGCGCACGTCGTCATGGCTGATCGTCACCGCGTCCGGCGCATCGACGATCTCCGGGTCCATCTCGAGGTACTCGAAGATCCGGTCGAACAGGGCCAGCGCGCCCTGGATCTCCACCTGGACGTTCAGCAGCTGGCCGAGCGGGAAGAAGAGCCGGCTCTGGAGCGTGGTGAATGCCACGATGTCGCCGATGGTCGGGGCGGTCGTGTCCCCCTGGATGGTCAGCCAGCCGGCGAGCCAGTACACGAACCCCGGGGTGATGCTGAAGATCGTCCCGATGATCATGAAGAACCAGCGGCCGACCATCGCCTGCCGGATCTGGAGCCGGGCGAGATCGGCGTTGATGCCGCGGAACCGGCGCACGGACGCCGCCTGCTGGCCGAACGTCTTGGACAGCAGGATCCCGCTGACGCTGAGCGTCTCCTCCGTGAGGGCGCTCATCTCGGCCAGCGATTCCTGGGTCTCCGTGCTGACCTCGCGCCGGATCTTCCCCACGCGGACGGTCAGGACCATGAAGAACGGGAGGAGCCCCAGCGACAGGAGGGTCAGCCGGTAGTCGATCAGCCACATCGCGACGATCGTGCTCAGCGCGATGGCGATGTTGGCGGTGACGCTGCTGGCCGTGTCGGTCACGACCGATTGGATGCCGCCCACGTCGTTCGCCAGGCGGCTCTGGATCTCGCCGGTGCGGGTCTCCGTGAAGAAGCGCAACGGCATCGACTGCAGGTGCGCGTAGAGCGCCGCCCGCAGGTCCTGCATGACGTTCTGGCCGATGACGTTGTTGAGGTAGGTCTGGCCGATGCCGATCAGCCCGGTCAGGATCGGCAGCCCGACCATCAGGCCCACGAACAGGTTGAGCTTGAAGAAGTCCCGTTCCGGGATCGCCTCGTCGATGAGGAGCTTCAGCAGGTACGGGTTGGCGAGGCCGATCAGGCTGGTCGCGAGGATGGCGACGAGGACGACCCCGACCTGGGCGCGATAGGGTCCGAAGAACGCGACGATCCGCCGGACGGTCGGTCCGCGGCGCTCCCTGGGCACCGGCGTGAAATCGCGCGATGGCCCACCACCGAAGAAGCCGCCATGGCCACCACCACCGCCACCACCGCCGGTGCTACGGCCGCCACGCCCGGCGCCACCGGTGGCCGCGCGGGTTCTCCCCCTGGGAAAGGTCACCAGGCGGTCGCGGTCGCGGCTTCGGTGATGCCCTGGGCCTCGAGCCAGCGCTCGGCGTCGATGGCGGCCTTGCAGCCGTCGCCCGCTGCCGTCACGGCCTGACGGTAGCGGTGATCGTGGACGTCCCCGGCGACGAACACGCCGTCGACCCTTGATCCGGTCTCGTCGTGGACCACGAGGTAGCCCTTCTCGTCCACGTCCAGCCAGTCGCGGAACGCCGCGGTGTTGGGCTCGTAGCCGATCGCGATGAACAGGCCGTCGATCGGCATCTCGCTGACGTCGCCGGTCACGGTATCGCGCAGCCTGAGGCCCTCCACCTTGCTGTCGCCGAGGACCTCGTCGACGGCGGTGTTCGGATGGACGTCGATCTTCGGGTGGTCGATCGCGCGGTCGACCATGATCTTGCTCGCCCGGAACGTGTCGCGGCGGTGCAGCAGGTGGACCTTGGTCGCGAACCGGGTCAGGTAGGTCGCCTCTTCGAACGCGGTATCGCCGCCGCCGACGACCGCGATCTCGCGGTCCTTGAAGAAGAATCCGTCGCAGGTCGCGCACGCGGACACTCCCCGGCCACGCAGTCGCGTCTCCGAGTCGAGCCCGAGCCACAGCGCCGATGCACCAGTGGCCACGATCACTGCCTGCGCCCGATATTCCGTGCCGCGCGCCCAGATCCGGAAGGGCCGCTCGGAGAAGTCGACGCGCTCGATGTCGACGTCGACGAGCCGGGAACCGAACCGCTCCGCCTGGGCGCGCATGGCGGCCATCAGATCCGGCCCCTGGACGCCGTCCGGGAACCCCGGGTAGTTCTCGACGTCGCTCGTCAGCATCAGCTGGCCACCCGGGGCCGAACCAGCGAGCACGACCGGCTCCAGGTTGGCGCGGGCCGCGTAGATCGCCGCCGTGAGCCCGGCCGGGCCCGAGCCGATGATCACGACCTTGGCGTCCACCCGGCCCTCGCCGGAGGCCACCGTCGTCGGGCCGCGGGTGGCGATGACGGCAGCCGAATCGGTCGGACTGTCGATCATCGAGATCGAGAACCCACCGAATGGATCGCTCGGGGTCGAGCCGTCGGTCTCGTCGTTCATGGTGCCCATCGTATCATGTTTGCGATACCCCCTGGGAGTATGGAAGCCGCGACCGTCGCGGGCGTCAGGGCAGGGCGTGGAGGGCCGGGATCACGTCGCGCGCCAGGAGGTCGATCTTGGCCGGGTCGTGGATCCCGGCGACCCCGAAGATCACGTGCTGGGCACCCGCGTCTGAGAGCCCCCGAAACGGTCCACGACCTGGGCCGCCGTCTGCGTCCCATGCGCTCCGTCCGCGCTGACGTCGACGTGCTGGAGCGTGGAGCGCTCGATCTCATCCGGGTCGCGCCCGATGGCGGCACAGTGGTCGGCCAGGATCGCGTACTTGCGCGCGATCGCCTCCGGCTGGCCGAATACGTTGCAGGCGTCGGCGTACTGCGCCACGAGGCGCAGCGTTCGCTTCTCGCCGCCGCCACCGACCATGATCGGGACGCGCGGCCGCGAGAGCGACTGCGGGGAGTTCAACAGCCGCGTCGCCTGCGTGTGCCGGCCGTCGAACGCTGCCTCCGTGCCCCGGTCCCCGGTCCACATCCCGTGGGCCATCGCGAGCGTGTCCTCCAGCATGTCGAACCGGTCGCCGAGCGGCGGGAAGGGAAACCCGAGGGCCCGCGATTCGTCCTCGTTCCACGCGGCGCCGATGCCCAGCCAGGCCCGGCCGCCGGACAGCACGTCGAGGGTGGTCGCGGCCTTGATCCAGAGGCCCGGCGCCCGGTAGTGGATCCCCCCGACCATCAGGCCGAGCCGGGCCCGCCGGGAGTGGGCGGCCATGAACCCGAGGGTGGTCCAACCCTCCAGCATCGGTTCGTCGGGACGTCCGACGCCGCGGATCTGGAAGAAGTGGTCCATCACCCAGATCGAGTCGAAGCCCGCGTCATCAGCGTCCCGGACGATCCGTGCCAGGGTCGGCCCGATGGACTCGGGGCCGCCCGGCCAGGTGAACGAGCGGATCTGCAGGCCGACCTTCATCAGCGGAAGAGATCCATCGAGGCCGGGATGAGCGTGTCGGAGATCCGACCGTCTCCGCGCTGGAACGTGGCGCCGCGGACGAGGGCGATCGGACGACCGGCCACCTTGCCGAGTACGAGTTCCGCGGCGGACGCCAGCTCGTCGGCGACGGCCCGGACCGTCGAGCGCATGATCCGGCCGTCCGCGTCGGGTCGACCACGCAGGTCCTCGAGCGGGAGCAGACCGGATACGCCGATCGCGACGTCGACGATGCCGAAGCGCCAGGGCCGCCCGAAGCTGTCCGAGATGACGACCGGCAGGTCGTGGCCCAGGTGGTCCCGGACCGCAGCCCGGATCGCGTCGGCGGAACGGTCCGGATCGGCTGGCAACAGCGTCACGATCGAGCCGGAACCGGGGCCCACGTTGGAGGCATCGATCCCACCGTTGGCGCAGACGAAGCCGTGGAGCGTCTCCGTGATGATCACGCCCTGCTCCATGCGCACGACCCGGCGCGCCTCTCGCAGCACGATCTCCACCTGGCGGGCGTCGCGATCCCAGCGCTCCGCGAAGGCGACCGCCTCAGGTCGCGGCTCGACCGCCGTCAGGTCGACGACAGTACCCTCCGCCTTGCTGACGATCTTCTGCGTGACGACGAGGACATCGTCCTCACGCAGCGGCAGGACGGCCGCGGCTGCCCCGAGGGCGCCTGCGATGAGCCCGGGCAGGTCGGCACCCGCGGCGATCTCGCCCAGGCCCGGGATCGCGACGACCTCGATGCGCTCAGCCATGGGCCATCTCCGGGTCCGCCTGTTCCACGAGGAGCAGGTCCTCCGGCGTATCGAGGTCCACGGTCAAGGGCCCATCGAGCTCGACGACCGAGACGGCGGCGTCGCGTGCTGCGGCGAGGTGCGCCGCCCGGCTGTCACCACCGAAATGGACATCGATGGCGTCCGGCGGTGCGACGAGCAGCGCGTTCGTGCCGCGCCCATGGCGGTCGGCCACGATCACCACGACGGGCGAGGCCGATCGTTCCAGCGTGGCCAGCACGCGCCCGATCGCCGCCGGGGAGATCCATGGCAGGTCGATCGGGACGATCAGGACGGCCGTCGCCCCGGCGGCGATCGCCTCGGCGCGACCCTCGCGCAGGCCATCGTTGAGACCCTGCGTCCGCTGTCGGATGGGCCGGGCACCGAGTTCCAGCGCGAGTCGTCGCGCGGCGTCGTCCGGCGTGACGACCAGCGTCTCCGCGACGCCCGGGGCCGCCACGACAGCGCCGATCGTCTCCCGGGCGAGACGGGTCACCAGAGCCTGCCGTTCCTCCGCGTCCAGGACGTCGCCCAGCCGCGACTTGGCGCCCTCCAGCCGGCCGATCGGCACGATCGCGACCACCATCGAGCGGGCGCTCACGTCAGCGGTCCCGTGGCCACGTCGAGCACGGCTCGCGCGATCCTCCGGCGATCCGCGTCATCCGCCATGATCGTATCGAATGCCACGGCCCGCAGGCCCAGCGTTTGGATCCCGGGGATCGCCTGGGCATCGACGGCATCGGCGATGAATGCCGTCGCGACCGACCGGTACAGGTGCGCGACGCCGAGGGCGCTGGACTCGTGACCGAGCGACGCGAGCATCCGGTCGGCCGGACCCTTGAGCGCCTTGCCGGCGACGATCCCACTCATCGCCACGATCGGCACCCCGCGGGTGCGAGCCGCGGCCAGCGCGTCGGCCAGGCCGGGCAGGGCCAGCAGGGGCCCGATCGACACGATCGGGTTGGACGGGGCGATGATGATCGCGTCGGCGGCCGCGATCGCGGCGACGACATCCGGCGTCGCATGGGCCGCCTCGATCCCCCGGAAGCGCACCTCCCGCACCTCTGGCGCCTGGCGGAGGTGGACGAAGTACTCCTGGAACTCGAGCCACCCGTCGTCCGTCCGGACCTCGGTCCGGACGGGTTCGTCGGCCATCGGCAGGATCGTCGGGGCGATGCCCATGGCCGCGCGGAGTGCCAGGGCCACGTCCGTGGGCCGGGTGCCCGCGCGGAGCCGGTCGGTCCGCCACAGGTGCGTGGCCAGGTCGCGGTCGCCGAGCCGGAACCATGGCTCGTCCCCCAGCGCCGCGAGCCGGTCCATGACGGTCCACGTCTCGTCGCGCAGGCCCCAGCCGCGCTCCATGTCGTCGAGGTCGGCCAGGGTGTACGCGACCGTGTCATGGTCCGGCCAGACGGCCAGTCCGTGGAGCTCCAGGTCGTCGCCCGTGTTGACGACGACCGTCAGGTCCGGACCGAGATGGGCGGCGAGGCCCTCCGCAAGCTTTGCGCCCCCGACCCCACCAGCCAGCTCCACGACCTTCATCGGGTGAGGTGCTCGGCGACCTCGCCGATCCGGGCGATGGTCTGCGGGTCGTACGGCGCGGGCATCCGGACGATGACGGTCCCGAACCCGAGGTCGCGATACGGCCGGATCGCGTCGGCGATCGCCTCCGGCGGGCCCGTGAGGGTGGGTCCGGCGCCCAGGCTCTCCGTGCCGTTGGCGTCCATCAGTGTCCGCATCCGGCGCGCCGCGACCTCGGGGTCGTCATCGATCAGGAGCGGGAAACTGATCGTCTTCTCCAGCGTCGCCAGGTCGCGCCCGACGTCCGCGGCGTGCCGCTCCAGGGTGGCCAGCGCGTCACGGACCTCGTCGAGGCTCCCGGCGGTGTTCCAGCCGTCGGCCCGCGCGGCGACGGTGCGCAGGGTCTTGCGCCGGCCGCTGCCACCGATGAGGATCGGCAACCGGTCCTGGATGGGTCGTGGCGCGTTGAGGGCGTCGTGGACGGCGTACGTCCGGGTCTCGTGGGAGAAGCGCTCGCCGTCGAGCAGGCGGCGGATCAGCCCGACCGCCTCGTCCAGCCGGTCCAGGCGCTCGCCGGCGGTCGACCCGAAGTCGATCCCGAAGGCCTCGTGCTCGCGCTCGAACCAGGCCCCGCCGATCCCGAGGACCGCGCGACCTCCCGAGACATGATCCAGGGTGGTCGCGAGCTTGGCGGTCAGGCCGGGGTTGCGGAAGGTGTTCGCGCCGACCATCAGCCCGAGGCGGACCCGCGACGTCAGGGGGCCGAGCGCCGAGAGGACGGACCAGCCCTCCAGGATCGGCTGCTCCCACGGCCCGAAGATCGCCAGCAAGTGATCCCAGGTCCAGACCGAATCCCAGCCATTCGATTCGGCCGCCAGGGCCGCGTCACGGAACGCCGGCCAGCCGGTGGACTGGGACCAGAGCTGGAGGCCGAACCGCATCGTGCCGGGCGCCCGGTCAGTCGAGATGGTCGTGGACCGCGTGGAGGTGGACACGGAAGCTGATCCGCTGCTGGTGCTCGAACCGGTCGCGGATGAGCCGCTCGGCCTTTTCCGGCTCATCGGCGTGATACCGCCGCGCCATCGCCGCGATATCCGCCTGGGCCGTCGGCTGATCGTCGATGATCGAGACGGTCCCGCTGATGCCGATCCAGCGATACCCGTCGTGCCGGTCCGTCACGGCCACGGAGACCCGTCGGTCGCGGAGGAGGTTCGCCGGCCAGCGACGCCCGATCGCGCTGTTGATGACCAGGCTGTCGCCGTCCAGCGTGTACCAGATCACGGCCTGGCGCGGGGAGCCGTCCGGGTCCAGCGTCGCGATGGTGGCGACCTGGGGCGCGTCGAGGAAGTCCCGCAGGCGTTCAGGGATCCCGAGCGTCGGGCTGGCGTTTCTCGGGTCCGTCATCCCGCGATGGTACGCGGGGAACCGGTCAGTCGCTGATGACGGGGTTGACCGAACCGGGCAAGGCCCGACGGGCGGTGCGCCGGGCGGCCTCCCGGACGGCCTTCCGCGCCGCGGACAGCCGAAGCGTCTCCATCGGGCGAGGCGAGGCCGGGTCGAAGGCCGGTCGGCCCAGGAGGTAGCCCTGGCCGAGATCCACCCCGAGGGACATGCACATGGCGAGGTCCGCCCGGCGCTCGATGCCCTCGGCGAGCAGCTTCGCACCGATCCTTCGGCCGAACGACACGAACGCTTCCACCAGTGCCTGCTTGGCATCATCGCGGGCGATGCCGGCGATGATGTCGCGGTCGATCTTGATGATCGTCGGTCGCAGGGCGGCGATCAGGGCGAAGCTCGCATAGCCGGCCCCGGCGTCGTCCACCGCGAACCCGAATCCCGACGCGTCGCAGGGCCTTGACGGCGCGTTGGAGCGGGACCACGTCGGAGACGGCCTGCTGCTCCGTGCACTCGAGCGTGATCTGGCGCGGATCGAGGTCGACCGAGCGGACCAGGTCGGCGAGGGTGGAGGCCGAGAAGCGCGGATCGAGCAGGCTGGCCGGGGTGACGTTCACCGCGATCCGGATCGGCGGCCTGCCCGCGTCACGACCCTGGCGCTCCAGGCCGCCGGCCCGTGCGAGGATGCCGGAGATCAGGAACATGTCCAGTTCGATCGACCGGTCCGTATCGATGGCGGCCTGCACGATCGACCCGATCGACTGCGGCATCATCGGCATGCTCGGGCGGAACAGGCACTCGTACTCGTGGAGATCGCCAGTCTCGAGGTCGACGATCGGCTGGAACGCCACGCCGTGGAGGTTCCGCAGGCTGAAGAAGTAGTCGAGCGTCTTGGTCTGGATGACCTGGGTCGTCTGGGCCATACCGATCCGGTCAGCGAGGCCGGATGCCTGGACCGCGGCCGACAGCGCCATCAGGTAGCGGTCCGCCTCCGGGAGGCCCGCATCTACCGTGACCAGGCCGTGGTCGAGCGCGTTGAGATCCTCCGCAACCTCGGCCGCGAGTGGCTCCGTCAGGACGCCGGCCGCGGCGATCAGGACCGCACCCGAATCCAGCTCGATGACTCGCGATCCGGGCACCTCTACCCCAAGGCGCCGCACGTAGCTGATGTCGCGGGACCAGAGGAGTCGTTCGTCATTCCGGCGTGGCGGATTGAACAGGCGCAAGCACAGTCCCCCAGGTGGATCCAGGACGCAGTCGCCGACCCGCGATTTCGAGCCGGCGATCGCCTCCGCGAAGCATGCGCCGGACCCGCGGTCCGCGCGTGGGGCCGGGGGTCCGGTGGGGTCCGGTACGTTGGTCCGGTGTGCCGGCCCGCGGAGCGCGGTGCGCGCTGGCGGCGCGAACTCCCACTCCAGCCATCAGATCAAGCGTTCGCCAGCCCGTACTGCGACGTCCAGCCGGTTCTCCGGAGGCGCGAGGGGACAGGCCCAGCGAGCATCGAACGCGCACGACGGCTGGATGGCGAAGTTGAAATCGAGGATGAGCGCGCCGGTGTCCGCTTCGGCACCGAGATCGGCGCTCTTGGCGGCGTCCAGGAGGTAGCGTCCGGCCGCGTACGTCTCGGTGCCGCCCGTGGCGTCGCGGAACGGGATGAACAGGCCCCCGGCATAGCCGGCCATCCAGTACACGCTCAGGGCCACTTCGTCGTCGGGGAAGGGGAGCCGGATCCGCCCGACCCGGTGGAACGACAGGCTGTCGCCACCGCTGCTGACGGGCAGTCGCACGGCGAGCTCGGGTTCGGCGGCAGCGGGTTCGGGCTCCACGAATGCCGCGAACCGCAGCCTGGGATCGTGATCGAAGTGGCGTGCCCGGAATCCTCCGCGGTCGGCGACGGGCACCGGCGACTGCGGGTGCTCGCGGAACAGCCGCTCCCTGACCGCCCGCCAGTGGAAGAGCGCCACGACCGGGTCCGAGGCCGCCATCGCGCGGACCTCCGCATACAGGGTGGCGATCCGACGGCGCCAGTCGGCCAGACTCAGGCGATCGGCGAGCGACCCGTCACCGGGCTCCCAGTCGCTCACCGGATTGCGTTCAGCGCCCGCGGCTGCGCACCGACGCGAGCACGACCCACGCCCCGATGACGATGAGGATGACCGGCCAGAACTGGCTCCACCGGATCGCCGGCAGCTCCAGCCCGAGCGTGTGCTCGGCGAAGAACCAGAGGCCGATGCCGAGGACGATGAGGCCGAACACCATCGACCCGGATCGGCCGTCGCCGGAGCGGCCGGACCAGCGCGCTGCGGACGGTGGCGGCCAGCCCGCTCCAGCCGGGGGCGCCGCCGGTGGCGGGACGGCGGCGAAGCCCGGACCCGATCCGGGTCCGGATCCGGGATCAGCCGTGTGGTCCGCCTGCCCCGGGAGAGGCATGCGGGTGGTCGGGTTGGGGTCGGTCATGACGGGCTCCCGTTGCGGCCGCGACCGGCGGCGCCCCCATCGTAGCCCCGCGGGCCTAGAATCGGGCGCTGGCGCCGACTCCATCGGCGCGACGGGCCGTCCGCGGGGCGGCCAGGATGACGGAGGCGCAACGCGTGGCGGATACGGCGGAGATCGGTGTCTTCGGGGGGTCCGGGTTCTACTCGCTGCTCGAGGATGTCCGCGAGGTGAAGGTCGACACGCCGTACGGCGCGCCGTCCGATTCCCTGTTCCTGGCGGAGGTGGCAGGCCGTCGGGTCGCCTTCCTGCCCAGGCACGGACGTCGGCACACGATCCCGCCCCATCGGATCAACTACCGGGCCAACGTCTGGGCCATGCGGTCGCTGGGCGTCCGGGCCGCGATCTCGCCGTGCGCCGCCGGCTCGCTCGCGCGCGAGGTGAAGCCGGGCGATTTCGTCGTGTGCGACCAGTTCGTGGACCGGACCAGCGGCCGGGCAGACACGTTCTTCGACGGCCCGATCGTGACCCACCTCTCTTCGGCCGAGCCGTACGACCCGGTCCTTCGCGCGCTCGCCATCGAGACGATCCGCGACCACGGCATCGAGGTCCACGAGCGCGGGACGGTCGTCGTCATCCAGGGCCCCCGCTTCTCGACCAGGAGCGAGTCGAAGTGGTTCAGCGAGGCGGGCTGGGAGGTCATCAACATGACCCAGTACCCAGAGGCGTGGCTGTGCCGGGAGCTCGGGATCGCGGTCGTCAACATCAGCCTGATCACCGACTACGACGCCGGGGTGCTGGAAGGCACGGAGGCCGTCACCGCCCACGACGTGCTGGAAGTCTTCTCGGCCAACGCCGAACGGATCCAGCAGGTCGTCCTGGACCTGATCGGTCGCTTCCCGCCCGACCTCGACGCCCTCGGGGCGCGGGCAGCGCTGGGCCCGACCCGGGGCGACGGGCACACCATCGCTGCGGAGGACATCCGGCTGTTCGAGACCGGGCTCTAGCGCGGAGTGGGCGAGGAGACGGGCGCGCCCGGCCTGCCGATCGGGGTCTGCATCCGCGCCATCCGGGCGGAGCCGATCTGGTGGCTCGAGAGCGCCCGGCGGCTCGACGCCGCCGGGTATGCGGGTATCTGGTGCTGGGACCATTTCATGGGCCGCGGCGACAAGGCCGTTCCCGTCGTGGAGGCCTGGACGATGCTGGCCATGGCGGCCGCGCAGACGACCCGGGTGACAGTGGCGCCCTTCGTCCTGAATGTGATGAACCGGCATCCCGCCCTGCTGGCGCGGATGGCGTCCACCCTCCAGATCGCCACCGCTGGTCGGTTCATCCTCGGGATCGGGATCGGCGGGGCACCCGCGGAACACGCGGCATACGGGATGGACTTCCCCGAGGTCCCGGAGCGCGTGGCCCGGCTCGAGGAGGCGGTCGCCGTGATCCGCGCCCTGTGGTCCGGTGGGCCGGTCAGCCGGGACTCACCGTACTACCCGCTGGCGAACGCCACCGCGTTTCCGGTCCCTGATCCGACACCGCGGATCATCATCGGCGGCGAGACGCCGGCCGGTGCCCGGCTTGCCGGGCGGATCGGAGATGGTTGGTCGACCTTCGATCCCAACTTCGAGGCGAACCTGCCGGGCTACCTCGAGTCGCTCGCCGCGGCCGGTCGGCGGCGCGAGGAACAGACGGTCCTGGTCGGCTTCCAGGGGGACTGGCTCGGCCACGCGTCATTCCGCGACACTCCCTGGTTCTCCGCGCCTCGCGAGGCGTGGGCCCGCTGGCGGGGCGCGGGCGCGGATGGGGCTATCGTCCTGGCCCGGACGAACGATGACGTCGATGCGCTCGTCGAGGCCGTCGAGCGCTGGTGATCGACGCGTGGTGGCCGACCACGGCCTGATCGCCCCGTTCATGGCACCATCCACCCCGTGACATCGACCAGTCCGACGGTCGCCGCGCCGGAGCGCCAGCCGGCC
Source organism: uncultured Chloroflexia bacterium (assembly GCA_963704935.1). Lineage (GTDB taxonomy): Bacteria > Chloroflexota > Limnocylindria > Limnocylindrales > CSP1-4 > SPCO01. The sequence continues at coordinate 563,881 of CAVPIF010000003.1, read as the reverse complement.
CCCGCCCCGACCGAGCCGACCCATGGCTGCGTGCGGTGCGGCGCCCCGGTCGCGATCGGCGTGGGTCTGTGCGAACGCTGCAACCCGCTCGGCCTGCGTGATGTCGCCGCTTCCCAGGTCCACGGCACCGTCTTCCTGGGAGTCGTCGCGGCGTTCGTCATCCTGGCCCTCGTCGCGCGGCTGGCCGTCGCCGACATCGGGCCCTTCGCCTCGACGCTCGACGCGACGATCCCTGCCGGCGACGGCCTGCAGGTCACGTTGACGGTCACGAACGAGGGCGATGCGGCCGGGCGGACCACCTGCCGACTCACCCGTGCGACCGATCGCGGTGGCGGGCCCAGCGCGTTCGTCCTCAGCCCGACCATCGGCGCCGGCCAGACCGTCAGCTTCGAGCGGGTCGTGACCGAGCTCGGAGCGGAGGTCGGCGACCTCGTCGTCGACTGCCGCACGCCGTGACGATGGGCATCCAGGACGACCTCGCCTTCGCGATCGCCCTCGCCGCGCGCGCCGGCGACGTCCTGATGGAACGCTACGAGCGGTTGGAGCAGATCGACCACAAGAGCGCCCGCGACGTCGTCACGGAGGCGGATCACCTGTCCGAGGCGCTCATCCTCGACGCGATCCGAGCCAGGCATCCGGGCGACGCGATCCTCGCCGAGGAGACCGGCGAGCATCGCGCGGTGACCGGCGAGGCTCCGACGTCGGGCCGGGGCCGCGTCTGGATCGTCGATCCGCTCGATGGCACGGTGAACTACGCCAACGGCATCCCGTTCTTCTGCGTCTCGATCGGGCTGGTCGAAGATGGCCGTCCGGCGGTCGGCGTCATCCACGACCCGACCCGGGGCGAGACGTTCGCGGCCTCGATGGACGGGCCCGCCGTGCTGTCCGGCGCCCTCGGGCATGGCGGTCGCGCGATCCGGGTCGCGGACAAGGAGCGCCTGTCCGACTTCGTGATCTCCATGTCACTCAACGGACGGTCCGCGGCGACGCGCTCGCGGAGTGTACGGAAGGTGATCCGCATGTCGCGGAACATGGGTTCGGCGGCCCTCGCGCTCGCGTACGTCGCGAACGGCCGGTTCGACGCCTTCATCCAGCAGGGCGGCCTGTCCCTGTGGGACGTTGCCGCCGCGGGCCTCATCGCGGAGCAGGGCGGGGCCATCGTGACGTCGATGGACGGCGGGCCGTGGTTCGACGTCGCCCACCCGGTGAAGTCGGTCGGGATCATCGCCGCCCCGTCGACGCACCACGCCGAGTTGCTGGGCCTCGTCCGCTAGCTCGCGGAACCCGGAGGCTGGTCCTCGCGCCAGCGATGAGGCCGGCGTCGGAGTCGATCCAGCCCCCATTCCTCGCAGAAGGCCTCCCAGGCGTCCCGCGGTGCTCCGTCCCAGCGCAGGTCGTCCGGGTCACGCTGCCGGATCGGGACCCCGTCAGCCGCCGTCCGCAGGCGGGCCAGGTCGCGGTACAGCAGAGCCTCATCCCAATGGTCGCGCAGCGACGCCGCCAGGGTCACCGCACGACCGCCCCCGACGCCCGGGACCTCCCACGCGGACGCCCTGGGCGGGATCTCCTCGAGATGTCCGTAGCGCGACAGCGCCGCAGCGGCCGATTTCGCCCCCCAGCCGGGGATCCCCGGATAGCCGTCCGAGCTGTCGCCGACGACCGCCAGCCAGTCCGGGATGGACGCGGGTGCCACTCCCCACTTCGCGCGAACGCCGGCGTCGTCGTAGGTGATGCCGCGACGCCGGTCCCACAGCACCACCCGGTCATCCCGGACGAGCTGGGCCATGTCCTTGTCCGGCGTGCAGACCACGATCCGCTGCACCCGCGGGTCGGTGGCGAATCGGATCGCGGCCGCCGCGATGGCGTCGTCGGCCTCGAACTCCACCATCGGCCAGAGGACGATCCCGAGCGCTTCGACGGCCGCCTCCGCGATGGGGAACTGGGCCAGCAGCTCCGGCGGCATCCCGGCCGACGACTTGTAACCCGGGTACAGCTCGTTCCGGAAGGACTCGATCACCCGGTCCGTGGCGCACCCGACGTGCGTGGCGCCCTCCTCGCGGAGCAGGTAGAGGAGCTGGTCGCACAGGCCGGATACGCCAGACAGCGCGATGCCGTCTCTGCCAAGCACCGGTGGACGCGGGGCGAAGTGCGCCCGGAACAGCTCATACGTCGCGTCGACGAGATGCAGCTGCACCGCAGGTCAGCCCGGGTCCGACCGGCCGCCCGCGACCTGGTCGGCGAGAACCCGGTCGCCGGACTCGACCAGGTCGCGGAAGCTTTCGAGGTCCGCCTGGAAGATGCGGCCGAGCACGGGTCCGGCCACGGCGGCCCACAAGTGCGGCAGGACGGGCGCGACGAGCGTCTCGTCCCAGCGGACGACGGTCGTCGCGTCGCCCCCACCTGACTCCAGGGTGATGACGCCGCCGCCTTGGAACGTGCCCGCATGGCGGATGGCGAACCGGTGTGGCGGATCGAACTCGACGACCTCGACCGGGTCCTCGACCGCGATCCCGAAGATCCTGACGGTGGCGATGCCGCGTGTGCCCACTCCGGTCGGCGGCGAGGTCGTCAGCCGGACCGTCTTCATCTCGTGCATCCAGCGGGGCTGGCCCTCGATGTCGGCCAGGACGGACCAGGCCCGCCGGATCGGCGCGTCGACGACGATCATGCTGGAGATCGCTGGCGGCGGGACGCCGGCGACCCCGCGGAGCCGTCGGTCGATGAGCCAGCCGGCGACCAGGCCGGCGATGGCCAGCCGGACGAGGCCGCGGACGATCCCGCTCACGGCTGCGCCGCCGCCCGAAGCTCGACACCCGCCGCGCGCAGCTCATCGAGCGCCCGCGCCCCATCGCCCGGCGTGAGGCCGACCGCCGCGATGGCGTCCGTGATGACGATCGTCTCGAAGCCGAGCCGCGCGGCATCGAGCGCGGTCGCCTTGACGCAGTAATCGGTCGCCAGCCCGACGACGACGATCCGCCCGATCGCACGCTCATGGAGCCGCGCCTCGAGCTCGGTCGGGACCGTGGCGCCGTGGACCGGGTCACGCATCGTGAAGCCGCTGTAGCCGTCCTGTCCGTCCACCCCCTTGCGGACACGGATGGCGTCATCCGGGACGCGGACGTCGGGGTGGAGATCCGCACCCCAGCTGTCCGCCACGCAATGGACCGGCCAGATGCCCCCGTCCTTCGCGAAATGCGGGGTGGCCTCGGGATGCCAGTCCTGGGTGAACACGACGGTCGCACCGGCTTCGATGGCTGCGGCGATCTCGTCGTTCACCACCGGGACGATGGTGTCGCCGCCGGCCACGGACAGGCCCCCGGCCGGGTCCGCGAAGTCGTTCTGGAGGTCGACGACCACGAGGGCCGTCTGCGGGTCGTATCGCTGCATCGCCCGAGCGTAGCAGGCCGCGGGACCTCGGCCGATCGCGGCGTGGACCCCAGTCGCAACGTTGGCGTTGCGGCCGGTCCGGGAACGGATGGGCTAGGCTTTGGCGGTGCGCCCGCCGGCGCCGCAACGGAGCAGCACCCGCATGTACTTCGACGAGTTCAAACACCAGCTTCCCGACATCGACCCATCCGAGACCGAGGACTGGGTCACGTCGCTCGACCAGGTCGTCGAGCAGGCCGGGGAGACGCGGGCCCGGTTCCTCGTCTACAAGCTGCTCAAACGCGCTCGCCAGCTGCAGATCGGGCTGCCGCCGCTCACCCAGACGCGCTACATCAACACGATCAGTCCCGAACAGGAGCCGACCTTTCCGGGCGACGAGGCGATGGAATTGCGCATCCGCCGGATCGTTCGCTGGAACGCCGTCGCCATGGTCCTGCGCGCGAACACCAGCTTCCCCGGCATCGGCGGTCACCTCTCGACGTACGCGAGCAGCGCCAGCCTGTACGAGACGGGCTTCAATCACTTCTTCCGCGGCAAGGATGGGGAGGGGAGCGGCGACCAGATCTTCTACCAGGGCCACGCTGCGCCCGGCATCTATGCCCGCGCGTTCCTGGAGGGCCGCCTGACCGAAGGCCAGCTTGACCACTTCCGGCGCGAGACCATCCCCGGCCAGCCAGGCCTCAGTTCCTATCCACATCCGCGCCTGATGCCCGACTTCTGGGAGTACCCGACGGTCTCCATGGGCATCGGTCCGATCTCGGCGATCTACCAGGCCCGCTACAACCGGTACCTCCACAACCGGGGGCTGCTGGACACGAGCCGGTCGCGGGTCTGGGCGTTCCTCGGCGATGGGGAGACCGACGAGCCGGAATCGCTCGGCGCCCTGCACCTGGCGGCGCGCGAGGGCCTGGACAACCTGACCTTCGTGGTCAACTGCAACCTGCAGCGTCTGGACGGCCCGGTGCGCGGGAACGGCAAGATCATCCAGGAGCTGGAGGCGGTCTTCCGCGGTTCGGGCTGGAACGTCATCAAGGTGATCTGGGCGCGCGAGTGGGACGAGCTGCTGGCGCGCGACGTCGACGGCGTCCTGGTCCAGCAGATGAACGAAACGCTCGACGGGGAGTTCCAGAAGTTCAGCGTCGCTGGCGGCGGCTACATCCGGGACCACTTCTTCGGCCCCGACCCGCGACTGCGCAAGCTCGTCGAGCACCTGTCCGACGATGACCTCGCCAAGCTTCGCCGAGGCGGCCATGACTACCGGAAGCTGTACGCCGCCTACAAGGCGGCCACGGATTACCAGGGCGCGCCGACCGTGATCCTGGCCAAGACCGTGAAGGGCTGGACCCTGGGCGCGGGCGTCGAGGCACGCAACATGACCCACCAGGCGAAGAAGCTCTCGGAGAACGAGCTGCGCGTCTTCCGCGACCGGATCGAGTTGCCCATCCCCGACAGCAAGCTCAAGGACGCGCCCTACTACCACCCGGGCCCGAAGTCGCCGGAGGTCGAGTACCTGCTGGAGCGGCGACGGTCGCTGGACGGTCAGATCCCCAAGCGCGTCGTCCGATCGAAACCGCTCCCGGCGCCGGCGCCCGCCGTGGACGCCGAATTCGAGGCCGGCAGCCAGACGCCGGTCTCGACGACGATGGTCTTCACCCGGATCCTGCGCAACCTGATCCGCGACAAGGAGCTGGGACCGCGGATCGTGCCGATCATCCCGGACGAGGCCCGGACCTTCGGCATGGACCCGCTGTTCAAGGAAGTCGGCATCTACGCCGCCCTGGGGCAGCGCTACGAGCCGGTCGACTCCGACCTCGTCCTGTCCTACCGCGAGGCGACCGACGGCCAGGTCCTGGAGGAGGGCATCACCGAGGCCGGCTCGATGGCCTCGCTGCAGGCCGCGGGCACCTCGTACGCCACCCACGGCCTGGCGATGATCCCGTTCTACATCTTCTACTCGATGTTCGGGTTCCAGCGGACGGGCGACCAGATCTGGGCGTTCGGGGACGCGCGCGGACGCGGCTTCCTCATGGGGGCCACCGCCGGGCGCACGACCCTGGCCGGAGAGGGACTCCAGCACGACGACGGGCACACCCACATCCTCGCTTCGACCGTCCCCAATGTCCGCGGGTATGACCCGGCGTTCGCCTATGAGTTGTCGGCGATCGTCCGCGACGGTATCGAGCGGATGTACGGCTCGACGCCGGAGGACGTCTTCTACTACGTGACCCTCCACAACGAGAACTACGCACAGCCTGCGCGCCCGAGCGGCATCACGGACGAGGCGATCCTCCGGGGGATCTACCGCTTCGCTGCGGCACCGAAGCTCGGCAAGGGCGCCCACGCCGCCCGACTCGTCGGTTCGGGTTCCATCCTCAACCAGGTCCTCGCCGCGCGTGACCTGCTGGCCGAGCGGTTCGGCGTCGCGGCCGAGGTCTACAGCGCCCCGTCCTTCCCGCTCCTCCGGCGCGACGCCCTGGAGGCCGATCGCTGGAATCGACTGCACCCGGATGCCCGCAAGCCGCGCGTGGCGCACGTTTCGCGCGTCCTGCCGAGCACCGGCGGGCCGATCATCGCCGCGACCGACTGGATGAAGTCGCTCCCGGACATGGTCAGCCGCTGGCTGCCACCGCATTACCTGTCGCTTGGCACGGACGGGTTCGGGCGGAGTGGGACCCGCGAGGACCTGCGGGCACTGTTCGAGATCGACCCGCCGCACATCGCCGCGGCCACGATGGTCTCGCTCGCCCGCTCCGGCGCGATCGGGGCGGACAGGGCGGCGGCGGCGATCCGCGACCTCGACATCGACCCGGAGAAGGTGGACCCGCTCGCCCTCTGAATCCCGCGGCGGCTCCTGGCGGCCGGATCCGTCGCCGGGTGAGACACTGGGACGTGGGTCTCGAGGTGCCCCACAACATGTCCCGCTTGCTGCGCATCGCCCAGGTCGCCCCGCCCTTCGAACGGGTGCCGCCCCTGGCATACGGCGGAACCGAGCGAGTCATCCACGCCCTGGTCACGGAGCTCGACCGTCGCGGCCATGCCGTGACCACCTTCGCTTCGGGCGATTCGGACGTGCCGGGCCGGCACGTCCCGACCGTGGCGGACGCGCTCCGGCCGGCCGGGTTCACCGGCGATCCGATGCCGTACGTCCACCTGACCATCCATGAGGTGCTCGCGCGGGCAGGAGAGTTCGACCTGATCCACGCCCACGTCGAGTGGGCCAGCCTGCTGCTGGCGAAGTTGAGCCCGGTCCCGGTCGTCACGACCTTCCACGGTCGCCTCGACCTGCCCTGGGCTGCGAGGCTCCTCGAGGACCCGCCCGCCGGCCTCGTGGCGATCAGTCGAGACCAGGCGTCCACCCACCCGCAGGTCCCGTGGACCGTGGTCCACAACGGACTGCGGTTCGATCGGATCCCGGCCGACGTGGTCCGCGGCGAGGCCCTGTGCTTCGTCGGCCGAGCCGCCCCGGAGAAGGGGATCCTCGAGGCGATCGAGATCGCCCGCCGATCCGGCCGACGCCTGCGGATCGCGGCAAAGGTGGCGCCCGGTGGCGCCGAGCGTGGCTACTACCTGTCGGTGCTGGCGCCGGCCATCATGGCGGCCGGGCCCGAGGTGGAGTTCCTCGGCGAGCTGTCCGAACCGGACCGGGATCGGCTGTTCGGCGAGAGCCACGCCACGTTGATGCCGGGTCCGTGGCCGGAGCCGTTCGGCCTCGTCGCCATCGAGTCGATGGCCTGCGGGACGCCGGTGATCGCGCGCCGGACGGGCGCGCTGCCCGAGGTCGTCCGCGATGGGACCGACGGCTTCCTGCGAGACGACGTGGCGGCGATGGCCGCGGCGGTCGACTCCGTCGATGGACTCGATCGGGCGGCCATCCGGGTATCCGTCGCCTCGCGGTTTTCGGTCGAGCGCATGGCCGACGGGTACGAGGCCATCTACCGGAACGTACTGGCGGGGGCGCCGACCGTCAGCGCGGTGTCGCGGTGATCCGCAGCACTTCGCCGGACGCCAAGTCGGTCGCGTAGAGCTCTCCCGCCGCGTCCTCGGCGATGGCGCTGATCCGCCGACCGGAGTCGAGCGCCACGAGGGGTGCCTGTGGCACGACCCCCGCCGCCGCGGCGTCGAGGACCCAGAACCGCCCCGAGCAGTAGTCGGCGAAGATGTACCAGCCGGCCAGCGCCGGCTGTGCGCTGCCGCGATAGACCGTGCCGCCGGTCACCGAACAGCCCTCGTCGTGCCCGTATTCCGCGACCGGCAGGGTCAGGCCGGGCTCCGCGCAGTCCGAGGATGCCGACCGATAGCAGTGGCTGCCCTCCATCAGGTTCCAGCCGAAGTCCAGTCCGCCCACCCCGGCCGGGGCCCGGTCGATCTCCTCCCACGCCCCCTGGCCCACGTCCCCGATCCACAGGTCCCCGGTCTCCCGGTCGAAACGGATGCGCCACGGGTTGCGCAGTCCCGTGTGCCAGATCTCGGGCTGGGCGCCGGAGACCCCCACGAACGGGTTGTCCGCGGGGATGCCGTAGGGCGCCCCATCCGGGTTGCCGCCATCGACATCGACCCGCAGCACCTTGGCCAGGAGCGTGTCCAGCCGCCGGCCCGAATCGAGCGGGTCTCCGCCGCCGCCGCCGTCTCCCGTCGCGATGTACAGGTACCCGTCCGGCCCGAAGGCCAGCCCTCCACCGTTGTGATTGCCGAACGGGTCGTCCATCCGGAGCAGGACCGTCTCGCTGTCCGGGTCCGCGCGGTCGGTCGCACCCGGAGCCATCCGGAAGGACGACACGACCTGGCGGCCATCGCTCGCCGTGTAGTACACGAACAGCCGGTCATCGGCCGGATCCGGGTGGAATGCCAGCCCCAGGAGCCCGCGCTCCCCGCCCGCGCTGACGGCGGCCCGGATGTCCAGGACTGCGGTCGGCGCCACGATCCCGCCACGCAGGACCCGGATGCGGCCGACCTGCTCGGCGACGAACAGGGCATCCGGGTCGACCGGGCGGACGGCCAGGTCCAGCGGGTCATCGAGCCCGGTCGCGACCGGCTCCAGGACCAGGCTCCGGTCCCAGGCGGGTGATGCCGGCGAGGGCCCATCGGTCGGGGCCGATGTGGCTGCCGCGGTCGATGTCGGCTCGGCGGTCGCGGACGCCGCCGGGCGCGTGGAAGCTGCCCCGCTCGGCCCGGTCGCCGCGCAGGCGGCCGCGAGCAGCACCATGGCGAGGCCGGCGGTGAGGGTGGCGGGCGGTAGGCGCGGGCGCAGGCTCCCTGGGGGCATGCCGACGATCGTAGTCGGGATGCGCGAGGGAGGCGTGGAGTGGCCCTGTGGAGTGGCCCTCGTGCCTGCTAGGCTGCGACCCGGGAGGGCTCATGATCGATCGGCTGATCTCCGGTGCCGGCGCCGTCAGTGCGACCGTCGACCGATTCGTCCGGAGCGTGCTGCCCGGGACCTCGCTGGCCGCGCAGCCGGCCTCGCTCATCGCGGCCGGGTTGTTCGCGCTCGTGGCCGGCGGGCTGTTCGTGGTCGGGCTCGAATCGACCGGCAGCGGGACGCTCAGGACCCTGGATCCCGCGGTGATCGCGACGTCCGACGGCCTCGGTGACCGGGTCTACGCGACCATCTCCGGGCGCCTTCCGAGCACCTACGTGGAGACCTATGACGATACCGACGCCGACGGCAACCAGGATGCCGACGAGGTCGGGACCGGCTGGGACTACTTCCTGCTGTCCGCCGGCGCGGACGACGGGGTCATGGTGCGTTCAGAGCGACCGCCGTGGTCCATCTACACCTTCTCGGCGAGCGGCACGGTGGTCAACGACCCGACGTATGTCGACCTCGACCTCGAGTACCTGGGCGACGATCCGAGTATCGCCGACCTGGACATCGACCCGGACCGCTACATCGACGCGACCGTGGCCGGTTCCGGCGCCCCGCACGACCTGAGCCTGGACCTCCCGCCCGACGGGACGTCCATCACGCTCGATGCCTCGCGCCTCGTCGAGTTCCTGACCGCCTGTTCGGCGGATCCCGATGGTGACGGAACCTGCTCGGACGATGAGGTGGACCTTTACGACGTCATCGTGTACGACCCGGTGAGTCGGCGTGGGGTGGTGGTCCTCACGGACGAGTCGCCCGAATATCTGCCCGCAGCCTTCACGGGCATCCTCCACCGCGATGCCCGGGCCATCGCCGAATCGGCGGCCGCCCCCGGTCCGACGCTGTCCGAGTTCGGGATCTCCCTGTCGCCGATCTATCTCCTGGAGGAAGGGGCCGCACCCGCGAACGCCGCGGCCCTGTTTGCCGCCGCCGCGGCCCTGGTCGTCGTGGCGGCGGTCATCGCCGTGGGCGCGCTCGGCGGCTACGTCGTGTTCCGCCCCGGTGGCGGGTCTCCTCCCGCGGGGCGGTCCTTCGCCCCGGGCGAGCGGTTACCGGCCCGGGTCAGCGGACGACTCCGGGCGCCGACCGGCCTCGTCCATGTCCGCGAGGCACCGGCCGACGTCGTCCGGTTCGTCCTGGAACCGCCGCTCGAGTCGACGATGATCGTCGAGCGCCAGGGCCTCCCGGAGGGCGTGGCGCTCGGGCACGACGAGCTGACCTCGATGGACGTCGGCGCCGTGATCACGGCGCGGGGTGGCCGGCCGGCGCTGCGGCTGGGAGCCGGGACGGGCACCATCCTGGTGTCGTTCGAGACGCCGGAAGCGCGGGACCGGGTGGCATCGGAACTGGGCTTCGAGCTGGCGGTGGGAACCGGTCCGGAGGGCGATCGACGGTAGGCCTGGAACGGGGCCGGGTTCGGTCCTATCCGTCGCCGCAGGGGCCGTCCCTGGATCGACCGTCCGTCGCCGCCACGAGCGCCTGGGCCAGTTCCGGACCGCGGCCCGTGTCGTCGTGACGGAAGAACACGTAGACGTCGTCGCCCGCTGCGAGGAACGGCTCCAGGCGCGCCGCCCACGCCCGGATCTCGCCGTCCGCATAGTCGTGGCGCCGGAGGCGCAGGTAGAGGAAGGGCCCGGTCCGTCGCAGGGTCGGAGGTTCCGGGTCCTCCGGCTGGTCGGTCGCGCACAGCACAGCACCCACGGCCGCCAGGGCGGCGAGCGTCGCATCAACGTGCCAGGTCGGGTCCTGGAACTCCACGGTCAATGGCAGGTCACTCGGCCACGCGTCGAGCATCGCCGCGAGACGGGCATCGTCACGCCCGATCCCGTCCGGGACGCGGAACAGGACCGTCCCGAGGCGGCCCTCGAAGGCCCGATACGGACCGGTCAACCACGGCAGGCCAGGCTCCGGCTGCGTCGCGAGAGCGCGGAACGACCCGCCCCGCTGGGCCTTGACGCTGAAGCGGAAGTCGGGCGGCGTCGCGGCGAGCCAGGCCGCCACCTTGGCCGCGGATGGCTGCTGGTAGAAGGTGTTGTTCAACTCGACGGCGTCGAGCTGACCAGCGTAGTGGCGGAGGAGTCCGTCGCCGCGGGTACCGGGCGGATAGAACCGCGGGATCCAGCCCGGATAGGCGAACCCGCTGGTGCCGACGCGGAGCCGGCCGACCCGGGTGGGCGGGCCTGGGTCAGCGGTCGCCAGGGTCGTGGACGGTTGCGCAGACATCGGTCTCGCGCTCTGCGCGATCGGCGACCGCGCGCATCGACCGCTCGATCGTGGTCAGGGCCTCGTCATCGAGCGCGCCGAGGAAATGGGCGTCGATGCCCCGCAGGTGGGTCTTCGAGGCGGCCCGCAGCCGCTCCAGACCGGCCGTCGTCAGCACGGCTTCGGCGCCGCGGGCGTCGGCGAGGCAGGCGGACCGCTCCACCAGTCCATCGGCGACGAGTCGGTCGATCAGCCGGGTGACGCCGCTCTTGCTCAGGAAGATGGAGTCGGCGAGGGTGCGCATCCGGATCCTCCGATCCGGTGCCCACGCGATGGCCAGGAGGGTGCCGTACTCGGCCAGCGACAGGTCGTGCTCCATCCGCAGCTCCTCGTCGAGCCGTCGGGTGATCAGGGTGTGCGCACTCAGGAACGCTTGCCACGGGGCGAGGCGCGGGTCCCTGGCGATCAACGGTCGTCCGCGGACCGGCTCGGTGATGACCATGCCGGGATGCTACACCGTCCCCAGTGGTTGACGTCACAACGACGCGTGACGGACGCCGCGCCGAGGCCTGTCACCTGCCATCATCGGCCGATGTCGCGTGCTGACCGGTCCGCCGCCCCTGACGTCATCGTCATCGGCGGCGGCATCATCGGGGTGTCGGCCGCGGCGCACGTCGCCGAGACCGGACGGCGCGTCCTCCTCCTGGAGCGTGATCGCGTGGCTGCGGGCGCGTCCGGCCGGAACTCCGGGGTCGTCCAGCACCCGTTCGATCCGGTGCTCGTGTCCCTGCACCTCGAGACCCTGGCGCTCTACCGCCGGCTGGAAGCCCGGTCTGGAGGGACGTTCCGCCTTCCGGACCGGCCAGCGGGACTGCTCCAGTTGACCGACGACGAAGTCCAGGCCCGGGACCTCGCGCGGAGTCAGGTTGCGGCCTACCCCGGGCTCACGCCCACGTTCCTGACCGCGGAGGAGGTCCGACGCCTGGAGCCCGGCGTCGCCGGCGGGATCGCCGCCTGCCGCCTGGAGATCGGGTACCCGGTGGGCCCGGCGCGCGCCACGCATGCCTATGCGGCCCTGGCGCACGATCTCGGCGTCGAGATCCGCACGGCGACGGGCGCGCGCCCCGAGATCATCCAGGGTCGGGTGGTCGGCGCCCGGCTGGATGACGGCCGGATGCTGCCGACGGAGACGCTCCTCGTCGCCGCCGGCCCGTGGACCTCGGCGCTCGTCGACCCCTCCGGGACCTGGCGACCGATCCGCCCGCTGTGGGGCGTCGTCGTGACAGTGGAGCTGTCCACGCCACCGGGCCACGTACTCGAGGAAGCGGCGATCGAGATCGAGCCGGCAGGGGCCCCGACTGCGGGCCGGGACAGCGCCGCGTTCAGCCTGATCACGGCCGACGGCGCCAGCTCACTGGGCTCCACGTTCCTGGGAGCGGAGCCGGACGCTGCCGCACGGTTGCCCGCCCTCGTGGAGCGCGGCGCGCGATTCGTGCCGGCGATCTCGAACGCGAGGCTGGGAACGTTTCGCGTCTGCGCCCGACCGCTGAGTGATGACGGACGTCCCCTGATCGGGAGGATCCCGTCGGTCGAGGGCCTGTGGGTCGCCGCCGGGCATGGTCCCTGGGGCATCTCCACCGGCCCTGCCTCCGGTCGGCTGGTCGCGGATCTCATCGCCGGCCGTGTGTCGTCCCCGCCCGCGACGCTCGATCCGGCCCGGTTCGGCTCGCCGGCGATCTGAACTTCAGCGCCAGCTCTCGGCGTCGAACAGGAAGAACGTGGTCTGGGCCCAGGCCTCGCGGAATCGGGCCCAACGCTCGGCCAGGCCCTGCCCGGGCGGGCGTCCGACGAGGTCGATCGTGTCGCGACCCTCGTCGAGCGGTGGCCGGATCGGTGATCGCCGGCCACGCACGGAAGGCCCGGCGCGCTGTGGCCGGACGCCATCGATCCGCATGGTCACGGTGTAGGCGGCCATCGTGGGCGGAGGGTACCCCACGAAGCCGGCCGCGACCACCCACGACCCGGCCGATCCCCGAGATCTCGCCGGGGTCAGCTCGCCCGTGCGACTCCCGGGGCGTGTCGACGTGCCAGGACGAGCCAGCCCGGGACGATCACCAGCGCGGCCCCGAGCAACCCGAGCGTCGCGTAGCCCGCGGCCGCGACGACGACCCCGGAGCCAAGGCTTGCCGCGGCGGCCGAACTCCAGATCAGCGCATCCGTCAGGCCCTGGAGACGGGTGCGCTCACCCAGTGTCAGACCCTGGGTGAGAAGCGCCGATCCGGCGACGTACCCGAGATTCCATCCGTACCCGAGCAGGAACAGCGCGATGAACAGGACGACACCGCCGTCGGGAGGGGCGACCGCGGCAAGGACGGCGGCCACGGCGGTGATCCCCAGGCCGGCCAGGATCACCGGGATGCTGCCGTACCGGTCCGTCAGCCGCCCGGAGATCGGTGACAGGCCGAACATCCCGAACGTATGGCCGCTCAGGACGATGCCCACGGCACCGAGGTCGTGGCCGTGGCTCGTCATGTGCAGCGGCGTCATCGTCATGATCAGGACCATCACGACCTGGACCGTCACGAGCGCGGCGATGGCGACCGGGACGTTGGGGCGCCGCACGACCTCCCGGATCGAGGCCGACATCGTCCGCTCGGCGTCGGGGTGGTCGTGCCGAGCGGTCGCGTCGGCCAGGGCGTACGGGTCGGGACGCAATGCCACGGCCGTCAGCAGCGCCGCGACCCCGACGAACGCGACCGGCACGAGGTATGCGCCGGCGAGACCGGGCAGCCCCAGCGACTCGCCGAGGGCGGATGCCGGTGCCGCCAGGTTCGGCCCGATGATCGCCCCGAAGGTCGCCCCCCAGACGACGGTCCCGATGGCCGAGGCGCGTCGACCCGGGGGGAACAGGTCCGCGGCGACGTAGCGCGACAGCTGGTTCGACGCGTTGCCGAACCCGATCAGGCCGGTACCCAGGAGCAGCAGCGGCATGGAGGCCGTCATGACCGCCGCGGTGGCGAGCAGCGCGCCGATGACGCCGATCCCGTAGCCGGTCGCCAGCCCGACCCGCCGGCCACGCCGGACCATGACCTGCGTCAGGACGATCGCCCCGGTGGCAGCGCCCAGGACGACGGTGGCTCCGGGCGCGCCCGACCAGGTCGTATCGCCGGTGATGTCCCGCGCCACGATGGTCGCGACCGTGATGGCGGCGATGTGGCCGGTACTTCCCAGCGCCACGCCGGCCACGAGCGCCCACAGCGACCGGCGTCGAAGGCGGGCGAGTTCGGTCGCGGGCAGGTCCAGGACGGGGAAGGTCACCGACCGATGATAGGCGGAGCGTGAACGTCAGGAGATCGGCGATCGCGCCCGCCGTGGTTCGGGCCGTCGCCGGCCAGCTCGGCGTAGCGGCAGAGGGCATTGGCGAGCCGCATCTGCGCTGGGGATCGGGCTCGCACTCGGAGCAGGTCCGGCGACATGACCAGGATCGTCAGGCCACGGGCGCGCGATGTCGCGACGTTGAGGCGGTTCCGGCTATAGAGGAAGTCCATCCCGCGCGGGGCGAGTTCCGGGGACGAGGTGGTCAGCGAATAGATGCTGATCGGCGCTTCCTGGCCCTGGAACTTGTCCACGGTGCCGACGCGCGCCTCGGCAGGCAGGAGTCGGCGGATCGCGCCGACCTGGGCGTTGTACGGAGCCACCACCAGGACGTCGGTGAGTCGCAGGGTTCTTCTGGCTCCATGCTCGTCGGTCCAGGTCGAGCCTTCCGCGGTCAGGTCCAGCACCAGCGCGGCGACCGCGGCGGCTTCAGCCGGATTCTCGCTGTCGGCGCCGGTGGTCGGGACCGGGAGCAGCCGCAGCCCGACACCGTCGAAGCGCGGGTCCGCGACGGTCACCCGCTGGACGACGAGATGCGGCTCCGCTTCCAGCCTGGCGTCGTAGAACACCTCCGAGGTGTAGGCGCACAACTCCGGGTGGAGGCGCCAGGTCGTCTCGAGGAAGAGGCCGCGCTCCGGCGCGATGGTGGCCTGGCCGCCCAGGACGTGAGCGAGGGCTGACTGCTCCGCACCCGGCGGATGGGACCCCTGGAGCGGCTGGTCCAGTTGCTGCGGATCGCCCAGGAGGACCACGCTGTCCGTGGCGTGGGCCATCGCCACGCTGTTCGCGAGCGACATCTGGCCGGCCTCGTCGACGAAGAGGACGTCCACCGAGCCGGCGAGCTTCGTGGAGGTCCACAGCCAGGATGTGCCGGCCGCGAGGTTGGCGCGACCGTCGTCGAGTCGAGCCCGGACATCGTCGGCGGACGCGCCGCGGATGACCATGGCAGCGTCGAGGACCTGGTCCGCCTCGCCACGCTGCACGGCCCGAACGTCCACGCCCTCGATGGCCGCGGCCTCCAGCACGGCACGAAGCAGGTTGCCGATCACCTTGTGGCTCGGGCCGGTGATGCCGACCCGTCGTCCGGACGCCAGCAGTGTGCAGATCATGCGCGCGCCGCTATAGGTCTTGCCCGACCCCGGCGGACCCTGGATCGCGAGGGTGGTCCGATCGAGCGCGGTCACCAGCCTCCGAGCGGCTGCCAGGTCGTCCTCGCCCGGCCGCTTGAGCGAGGCCCCTGGCGGCCCCCCGATGCGCGGTGGCCTGCCGAGCAGCAATTCGCGGGCGGCGAGATGCGGACCCTCGGCCGAGATCCCGTGATCCGCCACCCATGTGCCGATCTCCAGCAAGCGCGCCCGGTGGCCGGTCGTGCGGACCCATGGCAGGGGGACGATCGCCCGTGGGTGCGGCCGGTCGACCGCTCGACGGAGGTCGATCGTCCGAGCCGCCGGATCGACGGCCATGACGGTCCCGGCGCCCCAGCTGAACGGGGAGTCATCCTGGCGATCCTGTTTCTGTCCGGGGTCGTAGACCTCGCCGCGACCGAGGTCGAAGTCCTGCGCCGGGAAGCGGTACCGCCAGGTCTGCTTCCCCCTCGCCTCCTCGCCGACTGCCTCCAGTGGCTCCAGGAGGCCGATCGGCTCGCCCTCGTCGACCAGCTGGAGGGGCGTCAGGTCCATGAGCCGATGGAACTCCCACCACATCGCCCGTTCCTCGCGGCGATGCCAGCCGAGGAGCTGGGCCAGCAGCCAGGTGGCCTGCTGCTCCGCCGTGCGAAGCGCCGGATCCGTCGGCACGATGGCCGGCTCCTCCAGGCGGTCCACGACCGCCCGGACCCGTGCCTGGGATTCCGTCAGCTCCTCCGGCAGCTGCGCCTCGCGTGGCGCGGGCCGGGGGACCGGCGCACCGGTCAGGGCCGCCAGCTCGTCGCGCCGCCCTTCCAGCCAGTCACGAAGGCGCAGGTTGCTGATGACGTCGTCACGGTTGTAGCCCTCGATCCGGTCGAGGTGCGTCGCCGCGGGCCGCTCGCCTTCGCCCAGCTCCAGCCACTCCTCGAAGGCCACGATGCTGCTGCCGGCGTCGCGCAGGTCGATCTCACGGACGAACCCATAGAACGGTTCCATCTTCTTGATCGAGTAGCTCTCCACCGACGCGCGGAGGGACTGCCGTACGGCCCGCAACAGGTCCACGAGGACGCCCTTGCGGAGCAGGTCGTCGACCTCGTCCTCGCGGGTGCCATAGCGGCCCATCAGGCGCTTGAGCGCAGTCGGTTCGTAGGGCGCGTAGTGGTAGATGTGAAGGTCCGGGTCCCGCCGGCGGCACTCGGCGACGAAGTCCATGAACTGCTCGAAGGCACGGCGCTCGGCGTCCAGCGTGAAGGTCCCTGCTTCGTCTCGCGACCAGAACGCGGTGAAGGTCCCGTCCACCTGGAGCACACCGAACAGGTAGTCGAGGCCGTCGTCCAGCGCGTACGGATCGCCCTCGATGTCGAAGAACAGATCTCCCGGGGAGGGGAGCGGCAAGGAGGCAAGTCCCCGCTCGCGTTCCGGGGCGCCGCCGTCTTCCGGGACGAGGAGCTCGTAGCGGTGCGACGCGGTGCGACGTCCCTCGGCCTGGAGCCGGGCCTGTTCACGCACGCGGAGGAGCGCACCCGGACCCACGCCCTCGAGCGGCGGTTCCAGTGGGATGGGCAGGGCCGCGAGCGCCTCGAGGGTGGTCACGCCACGATCCGTCAGCGCCCGGCGCTGGCTGGCGGCGATCCCGGCGACGAGACTGAGGTGGTCGTCCGCCCGTCGGCGGGTCGCGCATTCGGCCGCCCATCGACAGACGTCGCAGTGGTCGACCGGCTCGGGATACGTCCCGCTCGGCGGGAAGGCCGCCGGTGTGCCATCCCGCATGGTCTCCAGGAACCGGTCCCGGGCGCTCCGGTAGTAGGCCATGTAGTCGTCGACGCGAAGTCGCTCGACAGCCCGCGCGCTGCCCCCGAGGGCCACATGGAGCCACTCCGGGCGGACACCCTGGATCCGCTCCAGTTGATCGATGTAGGAGCAGATCTGCAGGATCGCGCTCGCCTTGACGTGGCGGGCGAGCTTCGTGTCGGCGACCTCGTAGTGATGGGCGCCCCACGCAGAAGGCCGCTCCGGATCGTCGACCCGCAGCAGGAAGTCGGCGTGCCCTCGCCACGTTCCGTCGAAGAACGTGGCCTGGTAGACCACGTCGGCCCCCGCGGCCATCGCTTCGATCGTCCGCGCGGCGGCCGCCCGGAGTCGTTCGCCGCGATCCTCGATCGAGCCGTCCAGGTCGATGCTCACGACCGACCGACCGGCCGACTCGAGCTCGCGCAGGTAGCGGGCCTCGTGCTCGAAGCCGCGCCGCCGGATGATGTCCAGCTCCGGGTCCGCTCGCATCGGTCGATGGACGAGACCGGCGATGGCGGCGCGTTCCAGCTGGGTCAGGTGCTCGCAGGCGAGATAGGCGACCAGGTCCGTGGCGGCGTAGACGGGCCGGCCATCGATCGACTGCACGGATGCACCTTAGCGGCCGGCCGTGTCACCTTGCCCGTCACGAGCCCGAGGTCGAAATCGGGCGCCGGCCGCCTGGCACGGCGCCGGTCCGCTAGTTGGTGCGGCGCAGGTAACCGCAGATCGGGCACCGCTCGTCGCCGGTGACCGGGTCGGTCTCCAGGAAACTCGCGCAGCCGTTGGTGCGGCAAAAGGTGCGGGACGACGCCAGGCTGGCGCCGGCGCGCCGGCGGAGCCGACGCATGGTGCTGGCACGACCCGCATAGGTCGTGGTCGCATTTCGGGACATCATGAGTGCTTGTACTCGTTGGCTTTCTGGCGCGCCGACGGCGGGTTGGCCATCGCAGCGTCCGTGTTGTCCGCTCAGGACAGCCCGTCATGGGGGCCGGAACGGTTGGTGGTCCGGGCGGCGTACCGGGAGCGTCCGTGTGAAGGAAGCGCTCGACCGGGGCCGTCGCTGCGGACCGGTGACGCGTCTACTATCGCATCCGAACGGATGTTCGTCAACCGGTACCCTAGGGTGCCACGCGGGACCGGACCGCGGTCCACGCAGCCTGAAGGAGCGTGATGTCGCGATCTTCGACGGTACCGAGTCCGAGACTCGTGCTCGGATTCATCACGGCCATCCTGATCGTGCAGGGAGTCTATGCGGCGATCGAGATCTTCGGCGATGGAACCGATCCGGACCAGCCACTCGAATGGGCGATCGTGGTCGCGTTCGTGGCCTACGCCGTGGTGATCGCGGCCTTCGCGGTCGGGGTCGGGCGGCGTGCCGGGTGGGCCTGGGTGTTCGGCATCGTGGCGGCCGCATCCGGCCTGGGCCTGGTCGGCCTCCAGGTGCTGGCGGGTGACCGGGCCGATCAGCACATGATCGGGGTCTTGATCGACGGTGCGCTGCTGTACTACCTCACCAAGCCGAGTATCCGGGCCCTGTTCCAGGCCTGACCTGCCGCGACCGGGTAGCCAGGCGCGGTCGCAGCGTGCGATTCCGTCGCTTGCCATCCACGCTGCACGGGCTACGATGCGCGGAGTCGCGGCCGACCGGCTTCGACCGGGGGTCAGGAGAGGGAGGTTCAGCAGCCCATGAGTGAACCGGCAGCTACGACAGGATCGACCCAGCCAACGGGCTTCGTCTACGGTGACGTACCGAACCGGATCATCGCGTACATCATCGACGTGATCGTCCTGGCGGTGATCAACATCGTCGCCGGCGCGGTGCTCGGGGCGATCGGGCTCAACGTGGTCACGGTCAACGGCCTGGAGCTGAGCTACAACTACGTCGCCTCGATCATCGTCGCGGCGGTCGGTCTCGCGATCAGCGGCGCCTACTTCGGCTACACCTGGACGGCGCGGCGCGCGACGATCGGGATGCAGGTGCTGGGGCTCCAGATCGGGACCGCGCCTGGCGGAGCCACCATCTCCATGGACCAGGCCATCCGCCGCTTCATCGCCCTGGGCGCACCGTTCAGCATCGCCCAGGTCCTCAACCCCCTGCCACTGATCGGCATCCTCATCGGCCTGGCGGCCCTCGCATGGGTCATCTTCCTGCTCTACACGACCGCCAAGAGCCCGACCAAGCAGGGCTGGCATGACGTCTTCGCGAACACGATGATCGTCAAGGCGGCGCGCCCGGTCGCGTAGCGGGACGAACTCATCCGGGCCGGAGGCCCGGCGCTCAGTGCCCGCCCGGGGGATAGCCGGTGATCCGGCGGATCTCCCGGTAGAGCGGGCGCAGCCGTTCGTACATGCGGCGGTAGACGTCGCGGTACAACTCGTCGTAGCGCGCATGATCGGCGGGGTCCGGGTCGCGGACCTCGCCGATGTGCACCATGGCCGATACCGCGGACTCGATGTCAGGGTGGATCCCCAGGCCCACCGCCGCGTCGATGGCTGCGCCCAGCCCGCTCGCCTCATGCGTCGTGCCGATCGCCACCGGGAGTCCGAACACGTCAGCCGTCAGCTGCACGGCTGCCGGACTCTGCGAGCCGCCCCCGGCGATGCGCAGTGACGTCGGCCGGATCCCGGTCCGCTTCGACGTCCGGTCCAGTCCGTCGCGGAGCGCGTAGGCGAGGCCCTCCAGGATCGCGCGATAGACGTGCGCCCGGGTATGCACGGCCCCGAATCCGATGACCGCCCCCTTGGCTTCCGGTCCCGGAACGCGCAGCCCTGGTGACCAGTACGGCTGGAGCATCAGGCCCATCGAGCCCGCGGGCACACCGGCCACGAGCTCGTCGAACAACGATTCCGGCGCGACCCCCAGCCGTTCGGCTCGCGCGACTTCCGCCGCCGCGAACTCCCGCTTGAACCACTCGACCATCCAGTACCCGCGGTAGACCTGGACCTCCAGGGAGTACGCCCCGGGGACCGCCGACGGGTACGGCGGGATCAGCGGGATGGCCTCGACATAGCGGCGCATCGTCGTGTTGACGGTCGCCGCCGTGCCGAACGAGATCGCGCCGATCTCCGGGCTGATGGCGCCGGTGCCCAGCACCTCGCAGGCCTTGTCGGCGGCAGCCGCGATGACCGTCAGGCCGGCCGGGATCCCGGTATGCGCCGACGCATCGCCGGTGACGGCACCGAGCGTCCCGGTGGGCGGCACGAGCGTCGGCAGCCAGGCCGGGTCCACGGGTGCCACGGTCCAGCGCCAGTCACCGGGCTTCGCCCACGCCGACGCCCGGTAGTCGAACGGCAGGTAGCCCACCTGCGCCGCGGACGCGTCGACGAACGAGCCCGTCAGTCGATGGGTCAGGAACCCCGACAGGAGCTGGTAGTGGCGGATCCGGGACCAGGTCTCCGGTTCATGCCGACGGATCCAGCCGGCCTCGCACGCCGACGCGAAGGTGTCGATGGTGTCGCGCAGCCCGAGCAGGCGGAATCCCAGTGCGGTCACGCCCCCGACGCCACCGAACGGTGGCAGTCCCTCGGTCCGTCGGTCGTCCAGCCAGATGATCGCCGGGCGGAGCGGCAGCCCGGCGGCGTCGGTCACGACCACGGTCCCGCGCTGGGTGGTGAGGGTGACCCCCGCGAGCGCGTCGGTACGGACCGTCGGCTCCGCGAGGACCCGCCGGCAGGCCGCTCCAAGGGCCGTCCAGTAGACCTCGGCGTCCTGTTCCGCCCAACCGGGCCGGGGTGACACGTAGGGGGCGAACGGGACGCGGGCCATCGCCACGATCGCGCCGTCCGGCGCCACGACCAGGGCACGCGCGCTCTGCGTCCCGACGTCGATGGCGAGGACGTGGTCGGTCGTCATCCGGCCGTATCCGGCAGCAGGACTCCACGATGCATCGTCCCCTCAGGATCGAAGACCTCGATGGCGGCTCGCAGGCCTGCGAGGCCGAGGGCGCCCTTCTCCGCCGGCAGGTAGGCAAGATGGTCGCGGCCGACACCGTGCTGGTGGCTGATGGTGCCGCCGTGCGCGACGATCAGCTCGCTCGCGGCCCGCTTGAGCCGGCGCCAGCGATCCAGGGTCTCTTCGGGGTCGGCCGCGAGGCGGTAGATGTAGGTGGTGTACAGGCTGGAGCCGGACGGATAGACGTGGGACAGGTGGCTGAAGGCGTGCACCCGCTCGCCCTCGGTCTCCAGACCGTGGCGCAGGCTCGGTCCGAGTTCGGCCGCCAGGGCCGGGAGCACGCTCCAGGGCGCGGCCGTCTCCAGCGTATCCACCGCATAGCCGGCCTCCCACAGCGCGTTCCGCAGGTAGGGCGCGGCGAACCGCTCCCGGCGCCAGGCGGCGGCGACACCCGGCAGCCCGACACCACCCATCGCCCGGACGACCCGGATGACCTCCCCCTCCGTGGCCCGGACGACGCGATCGGGCCCGTGGATGCCGACCAACACGAGGCACGGCTCCGGGCCCTGTCGCCGCCAGCCGAGGTAGCGACGCAGCCATCGCCGGGCACGATCGTCGGCTGTCATGGCCAGGGTCGTGGCGGTCTCCAGCGGCGTCGCGACGCGGATCATCGACAGGTCCAGGCCGCTGCGCGCGAGGCGCTTCGAGCACTCCAGGGCGTGCTCCCAGTCCGGCACGCTGTAGGCCCGGACCTGGTCGCGCGCCGGTCGTCCGACGACGCGCACGACCGCGTCGGTCACGATGCCGAGTCGGCCTTCCGACCCGAGCACGATCTCGCGCAGATCTGGGCCGGCCGCCGAGGCCGGGACCGGGCGCAGGTCCAACGGCCCGGCCGGCGTCTCGACGTGGCCGCCAGCGAACAGCTGATCGATCCGGCCGTAGCCGATCGACTCCTGGCCGACGGAGCGGGCCGCGATCCAGCCGCCGAGCGTGGAGTACTCGAATGATTGCGGGTAGTGGCCCAGCGTGAGGTCGTGCGCGGCGAGCGCCGCCTCTACGGCCGGCCCGATCGTTCCCGCGCCGAACGTGGCGAGGCCGCTGTCCGCGTCCAGGGCGCGCAGCCCGGCGAGGCCACGGAGGTCCACGCAGAGCACCGGACGTTCCAGGTGGATCGGCGTGACGCCCCCGACGACGCTCGTGCCGCCACCGTACGGGATCACCTCCCAGCCGGCGCGACGGGCCCGCTCCAGCAGGGCGCGGACGTCCGCCGCGTCCGTCGGATGGGCCACGGCGTCGGGGACGGCCGGCAGGCGACCGGAGCGGAGCGCGATCCAGTCGGGCAGGCTCTGCCCGCGTGCGTGCCGGAGACGATCTTCCGGGTCCAGCGAGAGCCCGGGCTCGGGATCGAGCCGCGACGCCGGGATCCCACCGAGGACGTCGGTCAGCGACGCATCGTGCGGCGGCACGCCGGGTCCGACGAGGGCGCCCAGCAGCTCGGCCGCGTGCGCGGACAGGCTCGGTGTCACCGCCGGGTCGCCCCAGCCGTTCCAGCGGGACGCGACGGCGTCCGGCATCAGAACGGCGGCCACGGGACCGCCGGCCAGGTCGGGGAAGGAAGGGGGAAGCGACGCTCCGCGATCAGTGCGTCGACCCGGCGCACGGTGGCGAGCACTTCCGCCCGGTTGAGCAGGGACGCGAGATCGGTTCCGAGGTCGGCGTCCAGACCCTCGCGGATCCGCCGCAGGCCGTCCAGCTCGTCCGTCTCGAGGGGTTCTCCGCGCCACCCCCAGAGGACCGTGCGCAACTTGGGGACCGTGGAGAAGCAGACGCCGTGGTCGACGCCGTGGATATGCCGGCCTCCGTCGATCGGAAGGATGTGGCCCCCTTTGCGGTCCGTGTTGTTGGCCGCCGCGTCGAACGCCGCCATCCGCCGCAGTCGTGGATCATCGCCGACGACCATGGCGACCACGTCGACCTCTGGGTCTGCCTCCACATAGGCCTGGACCATCCCGTCGCCGAACGGCCCCTCGCGCAGCACCGTCGGCGGCACGATCCCCCAACCGCTGGATTCCGACAGCAGCCAGGCGGCCATCTCGCGGCGCGTCAGCGTCCCGTCCGGGAAGTCGTCGAGCGGGCGCTCACCGATCGTGGGCTTGTAGATCGCATGGATCACCTGGTCGGGTCCCGGGTCCGGCCTGCGACCGGTCACCGTCACGAGCAGGGCGTTGTTGCTGGACCCGACGATCCGACCGACGATGTCGATCTCGCCCGATCCCAGGATCGACAGGGTCGCCATGCCCTCCAGCACCGCCATCGCGCCCGGGTCAGTTGACGTAGTGGCCGTTCCGGCGTGGACAGATGTGCCCACGCGGATCGAGGGGCGACCCGCACAGCGGACATGGCGATCGCCCGGACGACACCACGCGGGTCGCGCGGTCAACGAAGGCACGGGCCGCGGTGAGGGTCAGGCGCACGCGCAGCAGGTCGGGACCTTCCTCGTCCTCGTCGTCGTCCTCGTCCGGGTCGACGCTCTCGCCGTCCTCGTCCTGGGCGCGGGCCTCGACCAGGATCCGGTCTGCGCCGCCGTCCCAGCCGAGCGTCAGCGTCCCGGCACGGAAGGCCTCGACGATCGGTTCATCGAGCGGGCCGAGGTCCAGATCGGTGTCGCCGAGGTCCGCCTCCACCGCTTCATGGGCACCCGGGATACCGCGGCGGTCGAGCTCGGACAGGAGCTGTCCGAGGCGCTCCGCGAGGACGGCGACCTGGACCTTCTCCAGCACGACGGAGGCCAGGCGCCCGCCGTCGCGGGCCTGGAGGAAGAACGTCCGCTCGCCCGGCTGGCCGACGGTCCCGGCGATGAATCGCTCGGGCGGATCGAAGATGTAGCGGCGTCGGGGCATGTCCGGACTCTATACCGTTCGTGTTGCCGGCGGGTCGGGAGGTCAGGTCACCGAGAGGCTGACGACGTCAAAGCCGCGGGCGCCGTCGGGGGCGGGTCGGGTCGAACGTTCCTCCTGGACGACGCCGTTCCCGTCCGTGGCCCGGACGCGGATGGAATGCTGTCCGGGCGTCGCGTCCCAGGCCAGGACCCACTGCACCCAGGTGGCATCGGAGATCGGGCGTGACAGATCGGCGTCGTACCAGACATCGTCGATCGCCACCTCGACCCGGCTGACCCCGCGGTCCGGGGCCCAGGCGACGCCCGCGATCGGGACGCGACCGGCCGGCACCGAGCCCTTGGGCGTGTCGATCCGCGACTGGGTCAGGATCGGGGCCTCCTTCGCCCAGCCGAGGGGGACCCAGTACCCGTCGAACGCCTCCATCGTGGTCAGCTCCAGCTCGGCCAGCCATTTCGTGGCGGACACGTATCCGTACAGGCCCGGGACGATGAGCCGGGCCGGGAACCCGTGCGCGGGCGGGAGTGGTTCGTCGTTCATCCGCACCGCGATCATCGGCTCGCGCGCCGGGTCCATCACCCAGGCAATCGGCATGCCGGCCGTCCATCCGTCCACCGATCGGCCGACAAGCTGGCTGGCGCTCGACTGGACGCCGGCGAGGTCGAGCACGTCGCGCAGTCGGACGCCGGTCCACTTGGCGTTGCCGATCAGGCGACCACCGACGACATTGCTGACGCAGGCGATCGTCACGTACTGCTCGAACATCGGGAGCCCCACCAGTTCGTCCCAGGTCAGGGTCGTCTCGCGGTCCACCATCCCATGGATCCGCAACGTCCAGTCCGCGACATCGACGGTCGGCGTGAGGAGCGCCGTATCGATCCGGTAGAAGCGGTCGTTCGGCATGACGATCGGCGTGAGGTCGGGGATCCCCGTCGCGAGGTCCGCGTCGGCCGACAGGGCCGGAGCGAGTTCCATCGGCGGCGGGATCGAGACGCCGACACCGGCCGGAGCGGTGCGGCTGCGCTCAAGGAGCCCTCGGCCGGCGACCCCGGCGACGAGCGCGCCGAGGCCCAGCGCACCGGTCTGGAGCAGGAATGAGCGGCGGGCCGGGTCGGAGGCGGCCGGTCGGCGCGGGCCCGGCGCCGCGACGGTCGCCGCGGCCCGCGAGAGGAGCCAGGAGAGCGCCTGGACGCCGAGCCCGACGGCGATCGCGATCTGGAGCACCACGATCGCGGGCTCGGCCAGGGGATCGCCGGTCGCGGCGGCGAAACCGAGTGCTCCGAACGCCGCGAACCCTGCTGCCCCGGCCGGGAACCAGCGGCTCGCGGTCACGCCGAGGATGGCCCCGAAGCCGAGCGCGGCCAGCACGACGACCACCTCCAGGGCCACCTTGTCGTTGGTCCCGAACAGCGCGACGACGAGATCCTTGGCGCCGGGCGGCTGGAGGTCGATGACGATCTGGCCGACGGCCGCGACCAGCGACGCGGATCCGGGCAGAAGCCCGGCGATCAGCTCGGACGCACCGAGCGCGATGGCCGCCGCCGTCGTGCCGGCCGCCGCGGCGACCCACCGGGCACGACCACCCGTGCCGGTGCCCGGGCCGGACTGCGCGGTGCTGGACGGGGCGCTCATGCCCGCATCGTGGCGGGACTTCATGTCATTCGCGTGTCAGTCCGGCGCGCTGCGACGCATCCGGGCCGACCACCGACCCTCGCGATGCTCCACGGTCAGCGGCAGGCCGAAGGTCGTCGACAGGACGTCGTCACGCAGGACGTCGTCGATCGGTCCGGCCGCCACGACGCGGCCCTCGGCCATCGCGAGGGCGTGCCCGAAGCCCGCCGGGATCTCCTCGAGATGATGCGAGACCAGCACGATGGCTCGTAACCGCGGCTCCGCGGCGAGGCGCTCGACGTCGTGCAGCAGCCACTCGCGGGCGGCGACATCCAGGCTGGCCGTCGGCTCGTCGAGGAACAGGATCTCCGGATCGGGCATCAACGCCCGGGCGATCGACGTGCGCCGACGCTCCCCGGCGGACAGCGTCGCGAAGGGCTGGTCGAGATGGTCTCCGAGGCCCAGGAGCCGTCCCAGGTGCTCCGCACGGGCGTGGTCCTGAGCGTTGTAGACGTGCCACCACGGCTCGAACGCTCCGTGGCGGGCCGTCTCGATCAACACGCGCGGCGTCAGGTCCGGGCGCATCTGCGCCTCGACGGAGCTGCCCGCGTAGCCGACCCGCCGGCGCAGCTCACGGGAATCGGTGCGTCCGTAGCGCTCGCCGAGGACCTCGACCGTTCCGGCGGTCGGCCACAGGTTCATGGATGCGACGGACAGGAGTGTGGTCTTCCCGCAGCCGTTGCGCCCGAGCACGACCCACCGGCCGCCTTCGGCGACCTGCCAGTCGATCGGACCGAGGATCGTCCGGCCGTTCCGGCGCACGACGACATCGGCGAGCTCGATGATCACCCCCCGATGCTACGTGGTGTGCGGCCCGGGCACGGGGCGGCGCGGGGACGGGTCGGGGTCAGGCCGACGGGGTCGGCGCGGGCGTGGGGGGCGCCGTCGGCGCGGGCGTCGGGGGCGCCGTCGGCGCGGGCGTGGGCGGTGGTGTCGGTTCGGGCGTGGGCGGTGGTGTCGGTTCGGGCGTCGGTTCCGGCGTCGGGCTCACCTCGAGGGACGGCGACGCATCCGGGTCCGGCGTCGGGGTCGGGCAGGGCAGGGGGACGGGCTCGGAGCCGGATGGTGACGGCAGCTCGAAACTCGGGACCAGACCGCTCGGGTCCGGGCTCGGGACGATGTAGCAGGTCGGTGACGGGCTCGGTTCGCCGCAGTCCTCGCCCTCGACCAGCGGACCCCAGGTCCGTCCGTAGGGGTTGAACCCGTTGTTGTAGAAGTACGACGTCCGGGTCCGGTCCGGCCCCCCCACCGTGAGGGGACCCTTGGCGGCGCGCGCCATCCAGTCGCGATCAGCGTCCATCCAGTTCCCGAACCGCGATTCCAGACCGATGGTCAGCAGCACATCCTCGCCGCAGGTGTTCTCGGCCAGCCGCCGGGTCGGGGCGGTGCCGGAAAGGAACCACTCCTTGACCGCCTCGACGCCCAGGCCCGGGAGCTGCCCGGTCCACGGGTCGATCTCGACCTGCTCCAGGCCCGTGTCGGGGCGGGTGAAGCGGGTCAGCGGCCAGAGGGCGCTGGCTTCCTTGAGGAACCCCTGCCAGACATAGGTCGACACATCGATCGAGAAGACCGGCTTGTCGGGCGTGGACACCGGGGTGTTGTCGCTGTTGCCGTTCCAGACGCCGACCGCCAGCGCATAGGCGCCGACGGCCCGCCCCTCGTCGGTCGGCGCGGCGATGTAGCCGTAGGCGTTGAGGTCCTTCGCGTCGTTGTTGGTGCCGGTCTTGAGGGTCGCCTGTCGGTAGTCGCCGTTGGCGTCGCGCAGCTGGAATCGGCCCCAGTACGGGTTGACGCCGCGGATCGTGTTCTCGCGCAGGATGTCCGTGACGATGAACGCGGTCTGCGGGCTGACGACCTGCTCGCCGCTGGGCGGGACGTAGGGCGGGACGACATCCCGGCCGGCCCGGTCCCTGACCGCGAGGATCGTGGTGTGGCCGACCCGACGCCCTTCATTCGCCAGCGTGCCATAGGCCGTCACGAGGTCCAATGGGCGGGTCTCGGCGACGCCGAGAGCGAGGGTCAGGCCGGCGTCGGTGGTCTCCGACTGGAAGGTCATCCCGAATTCCTTCGCCCTGGAGAAGGCGTGCTCCGGGCTGTTGAGCGCCATGGCCTTGACCGACGGGATGTTGAGCGAGAACTGGAGGGCCGTCCGGACGCGCACCGGGCCTCGCTCCAGGTTGTCGGCGTTGGTCGGGGTGTAGCCGCCCCCGAAGTCGGTGGCGCTGTCCATCAGCATCGTCCCGGCGGTGAACGTGCGGTCCTCGATGCCGATCGCGTAGTTGAACGGCTTGAACGCCGAACCGGGCTGACGAAACCCCTGGCCGACGACGTCGTACTGGGGCTGGAACTCCTCCCGCCCGGCGGTCGAGTAGTAGTCCGCGGAGCCCACATAGGCGATCAGCTCGCCGGTCTGGTAGTCGAGCGCGACGAGCGCGCCGTTGCGCAGGTTCTTGTCATCCAGGTTGGCCACCCAGTCCGGGTACTCCTCGAACCCGAGCGCGCGCGCGGCGGCTTCCGGGTCTGCGCGGTGCGGCACGCGGGCCGCCAGCTTGACCCAGCGCTCCGCGATCGCCTGCAGCCCGAGGTCCACCGTCGTCGTGACCCGCAGGCCGCCCTGCTCCAGCTGCGCGCAGGTCGTCGTGTCGGGACCGCAGAGCTGCCGGGTCAGCTCGTCGCGGACCGCCCACACGAAGTGGGGCGCTTTCCAGCGCACGGTGGTCTGCGGCGCCAGGAGCACTTCGTCCGACTTGGCGAGCTCGAAGTCCTGGGCGCTGAAGTCGTCCTTCGAGATCGGCGAGCGGTCGCCGGCGGCGAGGAGGTCGAGGACGGCATCGCGTCGGGCGACGATCCTGGTGTCGTCGGGGACCAGGAGCGTCCGCTCCCCGGACGGGCACTCCTCGCCCTCGGCGACCACGATCTCGCAGCGCTCGACCGCGTTGCGGACGAGGTCGTAGTTGGATGGCGACTGGGGCAGGGCGGCGATGATCGCCGCCTCCGCCGGGGTGATATCCGCCAATCCCTTGCCGAAGTAGCCGCGGACGGCCGCCTTCACGCCGTACGTCTGGTTGCCGTAGTAGTTCTGGTTGAGGTAGGCGGCGATGATCTCCTGCTTGCCTCGCTCGCCCGGGAACGCCTGGGTCACCCGGATCGACTGGATGATCTCCTTGAGCTTGCGTTCGATCGTCCGATCGCCGTCCTGCACGAGATCGCTGTCCAGCAGCCGTGCCCGCACGAGCTGCTGGGTGATGGTCGAGGCGCCCCGACTGTCGCCCCGCAGGGAATCGAGGCCGGCGGCGACGATGCCGACCGGGTCGAATCCGGCGTTGTCCCAGAACGTCTTGTCCTCGATCGCCGTCGTCGCGTCCAGGAGGATCGGCGGGATCTCCGCGAACGTCACGATCTCGCGCTTGAACTCGCCGAACCTCGCCAGTTCCGTCGTCCCGGTCCGGTCGTACAGGACGGTCTCTTCCGGTAGCTGGTACTCGGTCAGGAGGGCGGTCGGCGGCAGGTCGTCGGACAGGTAGTCGTAGGCGGCCACGGCCGCGATCGCGCCGATGACCCCGAGTCCGGCCAGGAAGATGAACACGATGACTGCGACGTAGCCGAGCGTGGACCGGCCGCCTCTGGGCACCTGACGGGGTTCACGGAGCGGGCGAGCGTGCGATGTCGTGCGTCCGGCCACGGCGGTTCGGCCTCCCTGGGGCGTCGGTTCGATTCCTGTTACAGCATGGCGCACATCGCCCGTCGAGGCTCAGCCGCCATCGGTCGTCAGTCCGACCTGACCGGCGATCCCGAGCCACATCCGGATGGCGACGGCCAGGATGATGAGTCCCAGGACGATGCCCAGCCGGTACGGCGACGTCCGTCGAGAGACGACGACGCCGACGCGCCCGCCGGGGAGAGCGCCCACCACGAGGGCGGCGGCCAGCAGCCACTCCACCTGGCCGGTCAAGGCCTTGCCGAGGAGGCCGGCCCCGGAGGAGATGGCGACGATCCCGACCGACGACCCCACGACGTAGCGCATCGGGATGCGCAGGACATGGAGCAGCACGGGGGCCAGGAAGAACGCGCCGCCGGCACCGATCAGCCCGGCCAGCACGCCGACCACCGCGCCGATCGCGGCGGCCAGCCTCCGGTCGAAGGCCGGCGGGCTGTCGCTATGGGCGGGCGCCCGGTTGCGCAGCCCGAGCATCAGCACCGCGGCGGCCAGGGCCAGGCCCGCGAACACGCCTTCGAGCACGATCGGGGCGACGTAGGCCGAGGCATAGGCCCCGGCGAAGGACGCGACGATCATCACCGGTCCCAGGATCGACACGAGGCGTCGGTCCACGTACCCGGCCCCACGATGGCCGGACGCCGCCGACAGTGCGGCGGCCGTAACCTGGACGATCGTGATCCCGGCGATCGTCCGGATGCCGAGGTCCCCAACGCCCAGCAGCGGCGGGACGTACAGCAGCAGCGGGATGAGGACGACCGCACCGCCGACGCCGACCAGGCCCGACAGGAACGCCGCCCCGAACCCGAGCGCGATGAGCAGCAGGACGAGTGCATCGGCGCGGGCCGCGACCAGGACGACGACGGCGGCGACGACCCACGTGGCGACGACCAGGACCCGAAGCGGCGTGACCTGGCCGGTCGAGCGCGACCGCTCCGCCGGAGAGGTCATCCTCCGGTCTGGAAGAGTCGGAAGACGAGGATCAGCTGGACCACGGAGGCGACGACCAGAACGACGACCGTGCGTCGCGCGTCGTCCCGGGCCCCGGCGCGGGCGATCGCCCAGGCACCCGGCAGGACGGCGATCGCGAGGACCCCGTAGACGACGTGCAGCGCGTCACTCGGTGGCGCGACGGTCAGTGCACTCAGGATCCCGAGCAGACCTGAGGCGCCCAGCAGGATCGCGACCCACACGAGGCCTCCAACGAGGATGGGCTGGACCGGCCGGCGCGTGACCAACAGGACGGCGGACCAGGCCGTGGTCAGGAACACGAGGAGCAGTGCGATCCGGGCAGCAAGGCCGTGGATCTCCGCCATCCGGCGGTCAGGCGTCGCCGGCCTGGTCGACCAGGGCGCCTGCCATTGCAGCGTCGAGCTCCGGCAGATCGCAATCGCGGATGCAGTCGAGGATCCGCCGCACCTTGGGCTCCGTCACCTGGTAGAAGATCCGCGCGCCGTCACGCCGAAAGCCGACGACGCTCTCTGCGCGCAGGATCGCAAGATGCTGGCTCACGAGCGCCTGCGACGCGCCGCTGGTCTCCACCAGCTCCGTGACGTTCCGCTCGCCGCCTTCCAGTGCCTCGAGCAGGCGCAGGCGGAGCGGATGGCCCAGGACGCGGATCACGCGGGCGGCCCGCTCCAGGACCTGGGGGTCGATGACGGCGGCGTTCGCCTCCGGCCGGTCAGCCGGTGAGGCCGGTGGTGTCGCCGCCGGGGCGGCGTCGGGAACCCGGGGCCGCCGGTCGTTGCGCTTGGGAGCAAGGGTCTCGATGGTCATGGCGAGGCCTACTCTAGGGCTCCTCCGCAAGAGACGTTGCGCGGTACGCACCCGGCGTCGGGCGAAGCGGGCGCAGCAACCACTCCGGTCGCCGCAGCCCACCAGGCCCCGGAGCGGGCCGGCTGAGCGCGAGCCACTCCCGGTAGATCTGCCTGGATCGGGCGGTGTCGACGGCGATGTCGCCTTCGCGATCCTCGGGCAGTGCCGCCCTGACGGCCACCTTCTGGTGCCACGCATGCGCCCCGGAGATCGGGTCCGGATGGACGGGGAAGGTCAGGTTCTGATGGATGCCCGCGTCGCGCCACCAGATCCGCGACGAATCCGGGTCCGAGGACGCGAATGGCTCGACGCCCTCGAGGCGGCGCATCCGCCACGTGCCGCCGCCGGCCGGCAGCGGGATCTCGGACAGGTCGACTCTCGCGCTCGCCCAGCGGTCCGTGCCGGCTCCGTCGCCCAGGCGCCAGCGGCCCATGTGGTGGGAACATGCGACCACGCCGGGCCGGATGCCATCGGTGACCCATGCCCGGTTCACGTAGTGGCCGATGTCCGTCTCCACCCGGATCAGGTCGCCGGTCGCGACACCGATCCGGGCCGCATCCTCCGGGTGGATCCAGACCGGGTTGCCGTGCGCGATCTCGGTCAGCCACTTCGCATTGGCGGAGCGGGTGTGGATGAGGACCGGCAGACGGAACGTCGGGACGAGGGCGAAGTCGTTCGGTGCGGTCATCTGTTCCCGGGCGACCTGCGAGGTCGCGTACGCCGGCACGGCCAGTTCCGGCCAGCCCCAGGCCGCCAGGGTGGGGGAATAGAACTCGAGCCGGCCGGACGGCGTCGGGAACCCGCGGCGTCCCTCGCCGCCCACGACGATCCCGCGGCGGACCCGGCCCTCGGCGTCCCTGGCGATCAGCGGCGCCGGCACGATGTTGATCGGTGGCTGTTCCGGAGGCGGACCGTAGATCCCGCCGTCGTCGGTGATGGCGATGCCGTCACCGGTCATCCCGATCGGCTCGTCGTGGCGATCGTAGACGTCGCGCTCGATCTCGAACGAGCCGTACTTGCGCATGTACCCGAGTGGGGTCAGATCCTCCGCTGCGGCCGCCGCGGGCAGCCCCGGGACCGAGTGTTCGAAGATCCAGCCGTAGTAGTCGTCGACGGTCAGCTTCTCTCCGGGCCGGTCCGGCGCCTCGAACCAGCGGCGGATCCCGAGCGAGCCGTCCGGGTCGATCCGCCAGGAGAGCTCGATCCAGAACTCGTTCTCCTCCCAGACCTCACCCGGGTTCGTGTCGCGGGTGTCCGTGACGACCCGCCCGGCCCGCTCCGCGGCGACCCGGGTGACCGGCTGGCGGAACCCGATCCATGTTCCCGCGTGGGTCTCATAGGAATGCAGGTCGTGGCGTTCGCCGGCCAGGCCGACCGGCAGGACGTAATCGGCGTACCACGCCGTCTCGCTCCACACCGGCGTGAGGGCGACGTGCCGGCCGATGAGATCCTCGCGGCGGAGCGCTTCCACCCAGGTCAGGCCGTCCGGGTTGGTCCACACCGGGTTGTAGACGCGGGTGAAGTACACGTCCAGGCTGCCTCGGCCCTCGAGCAGGAAATGGGGGAGCAGGAACGACATCTCGAAGAAGGCGAGTGGGTACTCCTTGGGCCAGGTCAGCTCGTTCCAGGTTCCGGGATGGGGCGGCATGTACGGCGGCCGCGGCACCCACTTGTCCCAGCCGTTGGGCGAGGTACCGCCGGGCGTGCCGATGGAACCCGTCAGGACGTTGAGGAAGAACAGGCATCTTGCTGTCTGCCAGCCGCCGACGACGCCCGCCGAGCTGGCTCGCCAGTTGTGCGCGGCGAGGGCCGTTCCGGCGTCCGCGACGAGGTCCGCCACCGCTTCCAGCTGCTCCGCCGGCACGCCGGTCTCGCGCTCCGCGTACTCGAATGTGTAGCCGCCGTACAGCCGCTCGAGCTCGCTGACGAAGTCGTCGAAGGTCGGCCTTGCGAGATCGGGACGAGCCACCGCGAGGTAGTCCGCCCAGTTCACCCAGCGCTCGACGAAGCCCCGATCGAACCGTCCGGTGGCGATGAGGTGGCGGGCGATCGCCAGGAGCATCGCCGGCTCGCTGCCCGGCCATGCCGCCAGCCACTGATCGGCCTGTGCCGCGGTGTTCGACAGCCGTGGGTCGACCACGATCAGCTTCGCCCCGTTTCGGCGGCCGTCCATGATCCGCTGGGCATGTGGGTTGAAGTAGTGCCCACTCTCCAAGTGCGCGCTGATCAGGAAGATGACCTTCGCGTTCGCGTAGTCGGGCGAGGGGCGGTCGAAGCCCATCCAGAACGCGTACCCGGCGCGACCACCGGCCGAGCAGATGTTCGTGTGCGAATTGTGGCCGTCCACGCCCCAGGCCGCGAGGACTCGCTCCGTGAAGCCGTCCTCTCCCGGGCGCCCGACGTGGTACATGACCTTGTTGGGTTCACCCCGGCCCAGCGCGGCGCGGATCCGCCCAGCGAGGTCGTCCAGGGCCTCGTCCCAGGTGCAGCGTTCCCAATCGCCCGCGCCACGCGGACCGACCCGCCGCATGGGATGGAGGATCCGCTCCGGGTCCTCGGCCTGGGTGACGGTGGCCGGACCCTTGGCGCAGTTCCGCCCGCGACTCCCGGGATGGGCGGGATTGCCCTCGTACTTGCGGACGGCGCCGGTGGCCTTGTCCACGTAGGCCAGCAGGCCACACGCGGATTCGCAGTTGAAGCACGTGGTCGGCACCAGCGTGTAGTCGTGCGCCTGGTCGCGCCGGCCACCCTTGACGTCCAGTTCCGTCCAGTCGTCCCAGCGATCCGGCGGGGGGAAGGCGTCGAGCCCGGGCTGCATGGCACCGCCGTTGGCCGGGTGATCGCCCAAGGGCCGCGGTCCGTCGATGCGGTCGGTGGTCATCCGCCCTCCTAGCTGATCGGAACGGCCTGCCCGGCCGCGATGAAGGCGAGTTCGTACCAGAGCAGGCCGATGGCGGCCGCCACCCCGGCCACGGTGAGGATCGGCAGCGCTGTCGCCCCGGCCAGGGCCAGGCCCAGGCAGGCCGCCGCGGCCACGACGGGGAGCACCCCGCCCAGCCCGACGCCGCCGGCCCAGAACGGTCGGGCGAACGGCCCGCGGATCAGGAGGTGCGCCGCCGCCCGGCCGTTGGCCGTCGGATGGTCTGCCATGGCCTCGCCGAGGACGAGGGCAGCCAGGTTGAGTCCGCCGCCGACGAGCATCGCGCCGGCCGTCACCCCCGCCAGCGCCTGCGGCGCACCGAGCACCAGGAGGACCGGCGCGAGCGCGGCGGCGCCGAGGACCGTTGCCTGGGCGATGAGCACGACACCCGTGATCGGCCGTTGCCACAGGTCGCGCGCCTCGCACTGGCGAAGCAGGAACATCGTGTACAGGGCCGCCATCACCGCCAGCGCGAACGTCGGCCAGCCCAGCGCGGTGAGGATGCCGTCCGCCACGCCCACCAGCGTGCCCAGCCACCACAGCCCCAGCAGGCCGCTGTAGCCGATCAGGATGAACGCCCCGATCGCCAGCCAGCTCCGTCGCTGGGGGCGGTACAGGATGGACAGGAAGCGCTCCGGCCGCTTCAGGTCGGCGACGAGCAGCAGCGCCGTGAGTCCGACCCCGGTGAGGGCGACGAACGCCGCGGCCAGCCTCGTCGCCTGATCGACCGGTGCGAGCCCCAGCGCGGCCGTCAGGAAGACCAACCCGAACGCTCCGGCACCGATCCCCTTGGTCCACAGGTACAGGGCCACTCGCCAGCCCCATGGGCGTGGGTGGAACACGTCGTACGCGACGCGCGTGCCGGGCCGGGCGATGCCCACGGTCGGTGCGGTTTCCTTCGTGGGTGGGAGGGGCACGGTCGGGGCCGCGTCGGCCAACAGCGGACCGGCCGGGGTGCCGAGGCCGGGCCCGCGCGGGGAGCCCGGGGCGGACGGCGCCAGGTCCAGCATCGGGAGGAGCGTGCCGCGCAACGACGGGCGAACCGGCTCTACGGCCGTGGTCACGCCCATCGCCGCCAGGGTCATCGTGTGATCCTTGGCGCCGCCGGTCCGTCGGTCCGCCCACAGGTAGCGGTCCTCGTGGACGGCCGCGAGCGGATCCAGGGCGACCGGCGACGCGCCGACGTAGTAGGCCTGCGGGACCGTGCCCTGCTCGGGTCGCCGGACCGTCACGGGGCGGGTCGCGAGGATCTGCGCGGCCCGGCTGGCCGGGTCGGTGATGTCGCCGAAGATCAGCGATTCCGTCGGGCAGACCACGACGCAGGCCGGCAGCAGGCCCTGGTCCACGCGGTGTGAACAGAAGTTGCATTTCTCCGCGACGTGCCGCTCCGGGTCGATGTAGATCGCGTCGTAGGGGCAGGCCTGGATGCACGCCTTGCAGCCGATGCACCGATCGGTATCGAAGTCGACGATGCCGTCCGGGCGCTTGAACATCGCGGTGGTCGGGCAGACCTCGACGCAGGGTGGCTGCTCACAGTGGTTGCAGCGGAGGACCGCGATATCGCGACGGGTCTCGGGAAAGGAGCCGCGCTCGATGTACTTCACCCAGGTCCGGTTGACGCCGAGCGGGACGTCATTCTCCGACTTGCAGGCGGTGGTGCACGCATGACAGCCGATGCACGAGGTCTGGTCGATGACCCACGCAAACGTCGTCACGGGCGAGCGCACCTCTGGGCAACCATCGTTGACACGCCGGATGTTGCGGGAGTATATAGGCACATCGCGATACCGCAACGCGTTCCGAGCGCCGGTCCCACAGGGCGCGAGGCCGCGGCGGAAGTCGCCCCGAGGAGGGTTCGATGCCCGACGCACCCGCGCACGACGAGGTCCTCGACGCCAAGGGCCTGCTCTGTCCGATGCCGATCGTCAAGCTGGCGAAGTTCATGAAGGTCATGGACCCGCAGAAGGTCGTCCTGCTGGAGGCCACGGACCCGGGAGCCGTTCCGGACGTCGCCGCCTGGTCCAAGAACACGGGCAACCCGGTGATCCACCAGGAGACCGTCGACAAGGTCATGCGTTTCTGGATCCAGAAAGCCTGACGGTCGTCGGTTGAGCAGCGACTGAGGCGACAGCCATGTCGAGCATCGTCTACGTCCACACCGGCGGGGTGAACAACCCGGAGCGGAGCGCCACCCCGATCTACCTGGCGACCACGGCCGCGGCCATGGACGTCGAGGTCGGCATCTACTTCACGGTGAACGGCCCGACCCTGCTGAAGAAGGGCGTTGCCGAGACGCTCATCGTCCCCAAGTTCGACGGGCATGGCGCTCCCCTCCGCCGGTTCATCGACCAGGCCCTGGACATGGGGGTCAAGTTCTATGTCTGCCAGCCATCGCTGGACCTGCACGGGTTGACCAAGGACGACCTGATCGACGGTGTCGAGATGATCGGGGGCGCCGCGTTCAACGACATGGCCCTCGAGGCCGACCAGGTCATCTCCTTCTGATGGGCCGCTGAGCCGTGGTCCTCCAGGCTCGCTACGCGGACGTCCCGCTCGAAGAGAAGCAGCGCCTGTTCGACGAGGTCAAGGCGGACGAGCGCTTCGAGTCGTACCTGTACGGCTGCTATGAGTGCGGCATCTGCGTCGCGGCCTGCCCGTCCGCCCGGTTCTACGACTTCTCCCCGCGCAAGATCGCCCAGGCGGCGTCGCGCGAGGATCTGCCGATGTTCTACGAGCAGCTGAACGACGACATCTGGAACTGCTCGCAGTGCTTCTCGTGTACCCGCTGCCCTCGGGGCAACAACCCCGGCGGGCTGATCACGATCATGCGCGAGGTCTCCATCAACAACGGCCTGAACTCGGCCAAGAACGCCCTGGAGGGCTACGGCCGGGTGGTCTACAAGATCATGTCGACCGGGACCCAGGTTTCGCCGGACATGCTCCAGCCCAATGCCTTCCCGGACTGGGGCCCGCACGTCCAGGAGATCTCGGACAACCTGGGACTGTGGCGGCGGGCCCTGCCACCGGACACGATGCACACCACGTCGACGGCCTGGGAGGTGGACGACAAGACCCTGACCGAGCTGTACCTGATCTGGCACATGACTGGCGTGCTGGACATGATCAAGGGGGTCGATGCCGGGCTGCACATGATCCTCAACGACGTCATGGAAGAACTGCTGGAAGACGCCGGCTTCGAGGCCGGTTGATGGAGGCTCCGTCATGCCCATCCCGTTGACGATGCTCGAGACGCGGCGCGAGGCGCGCGACGACCGGGGTCCGGTCGCCCCGCCCACGGTGGATGTCCGCGAGCAGGTCTTCGAGCTGGAGGCGGCGGGCGAGTGGCTCGTCCAGCGCGTCCCCGACCCCTGGATCGGCGTCACGACGAAGTACGGCCGGACGAAGAAGATCCCGATCGCCCGCACCTGGCATCACAAGTCGTGCGGCCAGTGCGGCCACATCCCCGGGTACTCCACCTCCATCTTCTGGCTGATCCGGAAGCTCGGCCTGGACTACAGCGACCCGAAGGACCAGACGTCGTGCACGGCCTGGAACTACTACGCCTCCGCCACCTCGAACCAGGGGGCACAGGCTGCGGTCGCCATGCGGAACTTCGGGGCCGCCTACGAATCCGGCTACTTCCCGATGATCCACTGCGGCACCTCGTACGGGCATTACAAGGAGGTCCGCGAGGAGCTGGTCCACTCCGCCCAGCTGCGCGACGAGGTCCGCCGGATCTGCGACAAGCTCGGCAAGCCGTTCGTGATGCCGGAGGAGATCGTCCACTACTCCGAGTGGGTCTACGCGATGCGGGACGAGTTCGCCAAGCGCCAGGTCCTGGACCTCTCGAACATCGACGTCACCGTCCACCCGGCGTGCCACTACCACAAGCTCGTGGTCGAGGACGCGATCTACGACCCCGACGTGTACGGCGGCCAACGCACGGCCGTCGTATCGGCGGTCGTCACCGCGCTCGGGGCGAACGTCAAGGACTACAGCACCTGGTTCGACTGCTGCGGTTTCGGCTTCCGGCACATCCTCGTCCAGCGTGACTTCACGCGGTCCTTCGCGACGCTGCGAAAGATCGACGTCATGCGCGAGGAGGCCAACCCCGACGTCGTGCTGACCCACGACACGGGCTGCGTGACGACGCTGGACCAGAGCCAGTTCGCGGCACGCGCGCACAAGCCGAATGTCGGGATCCCGGTCATGTCGGAGGCGCAATTCGCGGCCCTGGCCATGGGCGCCCACCCGTACCGGGTCGCGCAGCTCCATTGGCACAGCACCGAGTACCGGCCGCTCCTCGAGAAGATGGGGATCGACTGGAGGGAGCGCTGGCGCGAGTTCGAGGACGACCTCGAACGACTCAAGCTGGACAGCAAGGCCTACATGACCTGGGAGGACGCCGATGCCTGACACCGTGCTCGTGATCGGTGGCGGGCCGGCGGGCCTGGAAGCGGCGCGGGCGATCGCCACGATCGGCGGGCGGGCCCTCCTGGTCGAGCGTCGCGGCGTCCTCGGCGGGACGCCCGACGAGTCGGACTACGCGGCCCTGACGCCGCGGATGGGGTCGGCGCAGGACGCGCTGGACACGCTCCGTGCGGGCGTCGATGACCCGAACGTCGACGTGCGCTTGTCGACGACGGTGACCGCCTGCTCGGGCTCGCTCGGCGACTTCTCCGTGACCCTCACGGGTCCCGCCGGCGAGACCACGGAACGGGTCGGGGCGATCGTCGTCGCGACCGGCTTCCAGCATTTCGATCCGGGTCGCGAAACCCAGGTCTATGGCTACTACGAGCACGCCGACGTCATCACGCTTCCCGATGCGGAGAAGATGCTCAAGGCGCATCACTTCGTCCGGCCGTCGACCGGCGAGGCGCCGCGCAACGTCGCGTTCATCCAGTGCGTCGGCTCCCGCGATCGCCGGCTCGGCAACGAGTATTGCTCCAAGGTCTGCTGCGGAGTCGCGTCCAAGGAGGCGATCGAGATCCGCCGGCTGCTCCCGGACACCAAGGTCTACATCTTCTATATCGACATGCGGATGTACGGCTACTGGGAGAACGAGATCTACTGGCCCGCCCAGGAGCAGTACAACGTCACCTACATCCGCGGGATCGTGACGGAGATCGTCGCCAAGGAAGGGCGCCTCCTGATGAAGGGCGAGGACACCACGATGGGCCGCCCGCTGGAGGTCCTGATGGACGTCATCGTCCTGTCGGTCGGGATGGAGCCCAGCCGCGGGACCAGAGACGTCGCGGGCATCCTCGGCGTGGACCAGAACAAGTACGGCTTCATCGCGACTCCAGGCGAACCGATGGATCCGGTCTCGACCAACGTCCCCGGGATCTATGTCGCCGGCGCGGCCGCCGGCCCCAAGGACCTCGAGGACTCGGTGGGCATGGCCGCCGCCGCCGCGATGCGGGCGGTCGGTGCGCTGCACGGCCTGGCCCGCGCGGGAGCGGCGGCGACCCGATGACGTGGGGACCTGCCGTCGCCGGGGCCGGCCCCTTCGCCGGGCAGACCGGCATCGTCGATGCCGTCGATACCCCCAGCGCGGTCGAGTTCATGCGCGAAGCGCTGGTGCGGATCAGCGAGGAAGACATCGGGCGCGTCGCTGACCTGCTGTCCCGGAAGCGCGACGCGCTGGGCCCCTATCTGACTGCCGACGCGCTGGCCACCGCCGACGCCGGGGCGGTGCGCCCCATCCTGGCGCGGGTCTTCGCCACGCGGCGTCGGTCCGACGAACTGCTCGTCGCGGCCGGTGCCCCGGTCATCGCCCGGGCGATCCGCGAGCTCGTCCACGGACCAGGTCGGATCGAGAACCGGTACACGGCGTTCGACGACGCGCTGGGCGCGATCGATGCTCCGGTCCGCCGCGACCTTGCCGGTGAGTGCCTCCATTTCTCCGACCCGGACCGCTACTGGCTGTGGAGTCGCTGGATGTGGGATCCGGAGGCGCGGACCGGAGCGCTGCCGCTGGTGATGGTGGAGGAATTCGACTTCTCCGGAGCCGATCCCGGCGGCGCCTACCTGCGGGTCGGGGCGGCGACGGCAGCAGTGATCGCCACGGCGCGCGACCTCGGGTTCCAGCGGATGGGCGCCAGTCCGTTCGCGGTCGACGTATACCTCGCCTCCATCTACGGGATCTACCTCTACACCGTCACGCGGCTGCGGATGACCCAGGAGTTCAACCGCGTGATCCCGCAGCTGCCCGACCTCGTCCGGCGCCTGCTCGGTGTCCGGACGCTCGACGTCGCTCGCGAGGACTGAGCCCATGGCGAAGGACCTCCCGGTCATCAAGGTCGATCAGGTCCACGAACTCGAGCATGCCGTCGTCGACGGCATCGACATCTCCGGCCACTGGAACCGGATGTTCAGCCAGCGCTCCGTCACCGAGTACCCGACGGAAGCGATGGACTGGGTCACCTCGCTGGCCGGCGGTGCGTCGCTGCGGGACTGCTACCAGTGCGGCAAGTGTGTCCCGGTGTGTCCGGTCCAGCACGTCGGGGACTACGGACCTCGCAAGCTCAACGCGAAGGTCGTGCGCGGTAACGACCTCCTGGACGACCCGGACCTGTGGTTGTGCACGACCTGCGGCAATTGCTATCGCGTCTGCCCGAAAGAGGTCAACCCGATCGACATCATGCCGGCCATCCGCGAGCAGGCGGTGCTGCAAGGCAAGATCCCGGACGAGCTGTCCGACGTCTTCCGGAACCTCCAGAAGTCGGGCAACCCGATGGGCGAGTCTC
Source organism: uncultured Chloroflexia bacterium (assembly GCA_963704935.1). GTDB lineage: Bacteria > Chloroflexota > Limnocylindria > Limnocylindrales > CSP1-4 > SPCO01. The sequence continues at coordinate 522,978 of CAVPIF010000003.1, read as the reverse complement.
CCCGCAAGCGGATCGACTGGGTGGCCGAGGCCGGCGTCGATGTCCCGATCATCAGCCAACTCGGCCGGCCCGTGGACGTGCTCTGGTACGTCTCCGATTACACGAGCTACCACCCGCGCGGCAAGGACGCGGCGCGAGCGATGGCCCGCGTGCTGACCGCGCTCGGGGTGGACTTCGCGATCCTGGGCCCCGAGGAGCGCAGCGACGGCGATTCGGCTCGGCTGGCGGGCGAGAGCGGGCTGTTCGAGCTGCTCGCCGAGCAGAACATCAAGGCCTTCTCGAAATACGAGTTCGCGCGGCTCGTGGTCATGGACCCGCACGCCTACAACGCATTCAGGAACCAGTACCCGCGCCTCGGCTGGGAAGGCGAGGTCCTCCACTACACCCAGTTCCTGGCCCCGCTCGTGGACCGCATGGAGTTCCGCTCGTCCGTGGAGCTGGATGTCACCTATCACGATCCGTGCTATCTCGGCCGGAACAACGGTGAGTACGACGCCCCGCGCCTCCTCCTCGGGGCGATCCCCGGGGTGCGCCTCGTGGAGATGCCCCACAGCAAGGCGAACGGCTACTGCTGCGGCGGCGGGGGCGGCGGGATGTGGCTCGACGGCTTCGTCGCCGATCACGTCTCCGAGCGGCTGTCCGAACGTCGCGTCCGCGAGGCCGTGGCCACCGTCGGGATGGACGGGAGCGGCGTGCTGTCGGTCGCGTGCCCGTATGAGCCGTCGCGCTTCGAGGACGCGGTCAAGTCCACCGGCAACGACGGGCGCCTGGAGGTTCGCGACATCATCGAACTCATCGACCAGGCGATGCAGCCACCCACCACGTAGCGCGAGGAGTCGCATGGAGTACGCCGTCCTGCTCAAGCAGGTGCCCGATCTGGCGGAGGAGCTGGAGATCGACGGGTCCGGCACCGGCCTCGATCGCGAGTGGATGAGCTACGTCGCCAGCGAGTGGGACGAATACGCCCTGGAAGAGGCCCTCCAGCTCCGCGAGTCGAGTGGCGGTACCGTCACCTGCTTCGCCCTGGGAGTGGCGACGGGCGACGTCGACGAACTGCTGGCGACCTGCCTTGCCCGCGGGGCGGACCGCGCGGTCAAGGTGGGATCGTTCGAGCAGGCACCCGACTCGCACACCGCGGCCTCCGCGTTCGCCGGGGCGCTCGACGACATCCCCCACGACCTGATCCTGACCGGCGTCCAGGCGATCGACGACCTGGACGGGCAGGTCGGCCCACTCGTCGCGACGCGCCGAGATCTGCCGCATGTGTCGGTCGTCACCCACATCGCGGTCGACGCCGCCAAGCGGACCGCGACGGTCCACCAGGAGTACGCCGGCGGCGTCGTCGGGGAGTTCGAGGTGGACCTACCGGCGGTGCTCGGGGTCCAGACCTCCCGGGAGGCGCCGCGCTACGCGCCGGTGAGCCGGGTCCGCCAGCTCATGAAGACCGCGACGATCGAGTCGGTCGACGGCGGCGGCGTCGGCGGTGGCAGCGGTCTCGAGATCCAGGCCATGGCCGTCCCGGAGGTCGGTGGTTCCGCGGAGATGATCGTCGGCGATGCCGCGGCGGTCGCCGAGCGGATCGCCGCCATCCTCGCCGAGCGGGGCGTTGGAAGCGGGGCGGCCCGATGAGCGGCGAGATCCTGGTCGTCGTGGAGCATCGCGACGGCGTCGTTCTCGACGCCACCCACGAGCTCCTGGCCAAGGGCCGGTCGCTTGCCGACGCGATCGGTGGCGATTGCGTCGCCGTCCTCCTCGGATCCGGCGCCGCGGGACTGGCCGGGTCGCTGGCCGGGGCCGCGAAGGTCATCCTCGTGGACGACCCGGGGCTCGCGTCGTTCAGCCCATCGGCGTACCAGGCCGCCCTGATTCCGATCGTGCGCGAGCGCGGCCCCGTCCTCGTGCTGGTGGCCAACAGCGGCGCCGGGATGGACGTGGCCGCCGGCCTGTCGGCAGCGCTCGATCTGCCGTTGGCTGCCTATGCCAGCGACATCGCGATCGATGGTGACGGTCCGCTCGTCACGTGCCAGCTCTACGCCGGGAAGATCCAGGCCATCGTCCGTTTCGCCGGTGGGCGAGGCATCGCGACCGCCGTCGCCGGCTCCTTCGCCGCCGATGCAGCAGGCGGGAGTCCCACGGTCGAGACCATCGCCCTGCCCGCGACGGACACCCGAGTCCGGTTCGCCGGCCTGCTGCGGCCGGAGGCCGGCGACGTCGACATCACCCGCGAATCGGTGCTCGTTTCCGTCGGTCGCGGGATCGGCGAGCAGGACAACCTCGAACTCATCGAGGCGCTGGCGACGGCCCTCGGCGGGGCCGTCTCCTCATCGCGTCCCATCGCCGATGCCGGCTGGCTGCCGCGGACCCGCCAGGTCGGCAAGTCCGGGTTGAAGGTGAAGCCGAAGGTCTACCTCGCGTTGGGAATCAGCGGAGCGCCGGAACACCTGGAGGGGATGCGTGGGGCGGAGCTGATCATCGCCGTGAATTCCGACCCGCGCGCGCCGATCTTCAATGTCGCCCACTACGGCGCCGTCGCCGACCTCCTCGACGTGGTCCCCGCCCTGACCGACCGCGTCGGCGGCTGAGCAGGGTCGCGCGCCGTCGTGTTCGACCGCGATATCACCCGGGAGATCTTCGAGGGGATCTCGACCGAGGGGGAGATCCTCTTCTACGCGCTGACCGCGGTGGTCACGGTCATCTTCTTCATCGGCATCGGGACCCGCCTGCACAAGTACGCTCGCGGGCGGCGGCAGGACGTCGTCGGTTCGCCGCTCCGGTTCCTGGCCCGGGCCGGGAAGAGCACGGTCGATACGGCGCTCAACCGGACCGTGGCGAAGCGCGACCGCTACGCCGGCGTGTTCCACGCCGCGATCATGTGGGGATTCATCGTCCTGTTCATCGGCACGGCGATCCTCACGCTCGAGTCGGACATCGTCCGGCCGCTGGCGCCCCAGTTCAGCTTCTACTGGGGCTGGTTCTATCTGGCCTATTCCCTGGTCCTTGACCTGCTCGGCCTGGCGATGCTCGTCGGGATCGCGGCGATGGCCGTCCGGCGCCTCCGACACCCACCGCAGCTCGACTACGGCCGGGTGGACATCGGGCCGGCCACCACGGAACGCGGCGGGTTCCGGACCGGCGACTGGATCTTCCTGGGCTGGCTGGGCCTGCTGGGGGTCAGCGGGTTCATCCTGGAGGGCGCCCGGATCCTGGCCCACGACTTCCCGTGGTTCGAGGTGTTCTCGCCCGTCGGCTGGGTCGTCGCGGGCGCGTTCGGGGTGCTCGGGATGGGCGCCGAGACCGCCGAGGGGATCCGCTACGCGATGTGGTGGGGGCACGCCCTCATCGCCCTCGTGTTCGTCGCCTATTTCCCGTTCTCCAAGGCGATCCACACCCTCGCCGACCCGGTCAACCTGGCGTTGCGGTCGCCGCTTGCGGGCCGCCGCCTGCCGGTCCTCGAGACGATGGCGCCGGCGCCGGCCGACGGCCACCTGGGGATCCGCGACCTGGACGACCTGTCCTGGAAACAGCTCCTGGACGTCGACGCCTGCACGAAATGCGGGCGCTGCCACGCCGCCTGCCCGGCCGTCGCCTCCGGGGCGCCGCTCTCACCCCGAGACCTCATCCTGGACCTCCGCCAGGAGGCGGACGCCGCCTGGTCGATCATGGCGCCGCTGGCGGAGCATCGATCCGATCGTGCGTACGGCGACAGCTCCGGGAACGGCCTGCTGGCCGGTGGCCTGATCAGTGCCGACACGCTCTGGTCGTGCACCACCTGCCTGGCCTGCGTGGAAGCGTGCCCGGTCGGTATCGAGCACGTGCCGACGATCGTCGGGATGCGCCGTTCGCTCGTCGACCAGGGGATCGTGACGCCTGGCCTCCAGGCCGCATTCACCAGCCTCGCCAAGCAGGGCAATTCGTTCGGCCAATCGGGTCGGGCGCGCGCGAAGTGGACCGACGACCTGCCGACTCCGATCGTCGACGCCCGGCGCGAGGACGTCGACTGGTTGTGGTTCGTCGGCGACTTCGCGTCGTACGACGCACGCGTGCAGGAGGCGACCCGGCTCGTCGCGAGGGTCTTCCAGGCCGCCGGCATGGACTTCGGGATCCTGTACGAGAGCGAGCGCAGCGCCGGAAACGACGTCCGACGGGCCGGCGAGGAGGGGCTGTTCGAGGTCCTCGCGGAACACAATGTCGGCCAGCTGTCGAAGGCCCGGTTCCGTCGCATCGTCACGACCGACCCGCACACGCTCAACACGCTCAAGTTCGAGTATCCGGACTTCGGCGGCACGTACGAGGTGTGGCACTACAGTCAGGTGCTGGCCGCGCTGCTCGCGTCTGGCGACCTCGCGCGCACGCGCCGGATCGATCGTCGCGTCACCTATCACGACCCGTGCTACCTCGCGCGCTACAGCGACGTGACGGCGGCGCCACGCCAGGTCCTTGCGGCCATCGGTGCCGACCTCGTCGAGATGCCGCGCAACGGCGCGAACACGTTCTGCTGCGGCGCCGGCGGCGGCCGAGTCTGGATGGACGACAGCGGCCTCGCCGAGCGGCCGTCGGAACAGCGCATCCGCGAGGCCGCGGCCCTGCCCGGCATCTCGGACTTCGTGACCGCCTGCCCCAAGGACCTGACGATGTACACGGCGGCGGTCAAGGCGACCGGCCACGACGACCGGATGCGGGTGCTGGATCTCGTCGAGCTCGTGGCCGCGGCGATCGACCTCGGCGAGGAGCCTCCCCCGGCCGATGCCGCCATCGCGGCTGGCGACGACCTGGCGGCGGAACCGGTGTCCGGGTGAACGACATGCAGCGCGACTTCGATGACGCCCTGGCGGCCTGGCTCGCCCGTCAGGCCGCAGCCGAGGAGCGCCTGACCTCATTCGCCTTCCGCGAGGGCCAGCCGGAGGTGGACCTCCCCACGCCGACGAGCCAGGACACCCTGGGTCGCTGGCTCCTCGCCGTGGTGGCGGAGGCGGACACCGCGTCGTTCCTCGCGGGACTGGGTGCCGACGGTCGGGCGGTCGCGGAGCTCGCGGGCGGCGGCTCGTTCGGTCTTCGGTCCGGCGACCGGGTGGCGCTCGCCGCACGGATCGGCGTCCTGACGGCGTCCGGTCTGGTCAGCCGCGAACTGGAATCGGATCGGGTCTGTGTGACCGAACTCGGGCGGGCCGCCCTGGCCCTCGCGGTGGAGGTCGGGGTATCTCCATGAACTGCCCGTATTGCGCCACGGGCGGGACCCGGATGGACATCCACGCCCACCTCTGGGACAGCCATCCCGACGAGGTCCGGACCTTTCGTGACGAGGCCAAGGGAACGCTCAAGTTCGCGCTCGACTGCCCGTTCTGCGACGAGGGCATGGAGCGGGTCGCCAACCCGCGCGGGCGCGAGGAGGATTTCCTGACAGAGTTCCGGCGCGAGATCGCGCTCGTCGCATTCGACCTCCTTCTCTACCATCTGCATGCGTCCCATGCCGAGCAGGTCGGGCTCCCCCCGATCCCCGACGAGACCCCAAGCCAAGGAGGCGCACCGTGACCGACGTCCGCGGGTGCAACATCCCCGATGACCTGTACTACTGGATCGAGAAGCATGCCTGGGCCCGCGACGACGGCTCCGGGGAGCTGACCATCGGCATCACCGACGTCGCTCAGCATCTCGCCGCCCGGGTCGTGGCCATCACGACGAAGAAGGTCGGCAAGGTCCTGGAACGTGGCCAGAGCGTCGCGACCGTGGAGAGCGGGAAATGGGTCGGCCCGGTGCCGGCGCCGGTGGACGGTGAAGTGGTCGCCGTGAACGGCGACCTGGCGACCGACCCGACGCTCGTCAACAGCGACCCATACGGCAACGGCTGGATCGTCCGGATCCGACCGTCCGCCTGGGACGACCAGAAGACGGAGCTTGCCAGCGGGCCGGCCGGCGTGGAGGCCTACGCCGCGTTCCTGGCCGCGGAGGGGATCAGCTGCGGATGATCGACCCGGGCCGCGGTCCCGTCTATCGCGGATGCGAGATCCCGACGGATCTCTGGTATGACGTGCCGCGTGACGTGTGGCTGCGCCCTGACGACGACGGCACGGTCGTGCTGGGCATGACCGACCCCGCCCAGACACGGGCGGGCAAGGTCCTCCACATCCAGTTCAAGAAGGTCGGCCGGCGGATCGAGGCCGGACAGAGTGCGGCGACGATCGAGACCGCCAAGTGGGCGGGCCCGTTCCCGACGCCCGTCGGGGGTACGGTCGTCGCGACCAACACCGACGCGTTCGCGGCCGACATCCTCGTCGCCAACCGCGACCCGTACGGGCTCGGCTGGCTCGTGCGCCTGGAGCCGGATCCGTGGGAACCCGCCGGTGCCAGCCTGGTCACCGGCCCCGAGGCCATCGAGCGCTACGAACGGCGCATCGACGAGCTGGGCGTGTCCTGCTTCCGATGCGCCGACTAGCGAACCAGCGAGGAGTCCGAGCATGAGCGATACGAGCGTCCCGATCCGACTGCTGGATCTCGATCCGGTCGACCCGTTTCGGTCGCAGACCATCTACCACGCGGTCGGCTACTCGATGTCCGAAGGATCGCCGGACACGATCATGCTCGTGTCGCCGGACGCGCCGTACGTGTCCATCGGTCGTCACCAGGACGTGGACCGCGAGGTGGACCGACAGGTCTGCGCGGAACTCGGCTTCCCGATCATCCGCCGTGAGATCGGCGGCGGGGCGGTCTATCTGGACGGGCACCAGCTGTTCACCCAATGGATCTTCGCGGCCGAACACCTGCCGCCGACGGTCGAGGAGCGGTTCACCCTCTACTGCGGCACGCTCGTCGACACCTACCAGGCGCTCGGGATCGATGCCGCCTACCGGCCGGTCAACGACATCCATGTCAGCGGGCGCAAGATCGGCGGCACCGGGGCAGCCCGCATGGACCGTGCCGAGGTCGTGGTCGGCAGCCTGATGTTCGACTTCGACACGCTGACGATGTCGCGCGTCCTCAAGGTCCCGTCGGAGAAGTTCCGCGACAAGGTCTACCAGTCGCTTCAGGAATACATGACCACGATGACGCGCGAGCTCGGCGCCGCGCCGGACCGCTCCGTCGTCATCGATGCCTATCTTGCCGCATGCTCCGCCGCGCTCGGGCGGCCGATCGAGCGGGGGACCCTGCGGCCGGACGAGCTCGCGATGGCGCAGCAGCTCGACGAGCGTTTCGCGACGACCGCGTGGCTGGAGGAGGGGGGTGGCCTCCGGCGACCGGGCGTCCGGATCCATGAGGGCGTCCGAGTCGCCGAGGGTGCCGCCAAGGCGCCCGGGGGGATGATCCGGACCGTCGCCGTGATCCGTGACGACGTGCTGGAGGATGTCGCGTTCAGTGGCGATTTCACCGCCAGGCCGGCGGACGTGCCAACACGATTGGCGGAGGTGCTGATGGGCTGTCCCCTGACGGAGTCGGCGTTCCACGAACGGATCGCGACGTACTACGATCGGTCCCGGCCGGAGACGCCGGGTGTGACTGTGACTGACTGGGTGGCCTCGATCATGCAGGCCACCTCCCCGACAGTGCCGGCCTGACGTCGGCGACAGAACGGAGGCGAGGACATGGTCGATACCGCAGATCACGCCATGACCGACATGGACGCCCTGATCCGGGACCGCGTCGATGCGATGGTGACGGCCCGGGTCGATGAGATGTGGGCGCTCAAGCAGGCGGAGCTTGCCGCCAAGCCCAAGAAGATGGCGATCATCGCCACCAAGGGCACCCTGGATTGGGCCTATCCGCCGCTCATCCTGGCGACCACGGGCGCGACGCTCGGCTGGGACGTCGGGATCTTCTTCACGTTCTACGGCCTCAACATCCTCAAGAAGGACCGCAACCTGCAGATCGGCACGACCGGCAATCCCGCGATGCCGATGCCGATCCCCATGCCGCAACTCCTGACCGCACTACCGGGCATGACCCCGATCGCGACGGCGATGATGCGGCGCCAGTTCAAGGACCATGGCGTGGCGTCCATCGACGAGCTGATCGAGCTCGCCGTCGACCTCGGCGTCAAGCTCCAGCCCTGTGGCATGACGATGGACGTGTTCGGCTTCGCCGAGGGCGAGTTCATCGACGGGATCGAGCCGGTCTGCGGCGCGACCCACTTCCTCGACTGGGCCGCCGACGCGGACGTCTCGCTGTTCGTCTAGCCCCGTCCGGCGCTGGAAGATCGATCAGGTCGGGTCGCCCGGCCGCCGTGTGTTCGCGCGCCACCAGGCCCGGAGGCCGGCGAGGGAGAACGCCGCGATGAGTGCCAGCGCGATGGCGAGCGGCCCATGCATGCCCCCGGTCCCCGCCTCGATCAGGCCGACCTGTCGAACGGAGGCCCCGGGATCGAATGGGATGGGCTCGCTCGGGCGAGCACCGCGGGCCCTGGAACGTCGCTTGGGTCGCATGGCGCAACGATACCCGGCCGCCGTCGCCGGACCGTCACGCCGTGGATGTCGGATACGACGAGTACGATGCGTCCGAGCCCCGCGGCCATCAGCAGCCCGGCGATAGAGGCAACACATGGCGAACGACCTGGGGCTGACGATCGGCTTCCCGCGGATGTACAACGAGCCGGGCGAGCGGCGAGCCTTCCTGCCACCGCTGATCGAGCGTCTCGCGAACATGGATGTCGACGTCTTCGTCGAGGCCGGGAGCGGGGCACGTATGGGCCATCCCGACGATGCGTACCGGGCCCTGTCGCCAAAGGTCCACATCGTCGACGAGGCCACGGCCTACCAGCAGGACATCGTGGTGGTACTCCGGGCGCCGGAAGGGCGATACGAGCTGCTCCGACCCGGGGCGATCCTCCTGTCGATGCTCCACTTCACCACGCGCCCGGAGCGGGTCGTGATGCTGGATGGCCTGGGCATCGAGGCCATCGCGCTGGACATGGTCGTCGGTGACAACGGCCGACGCCTGGTCGAGAACCTGCGCGACGTGGCTCGCAACGGCCTGGCGACGGCGTTCGACGCCCTCGAGCGGCGCTGGCCGCCGTTCTCGTCGCCGGAGCGAGCGCCCATCACCGTCACGGTCCTGGGTGCCGGCGGTGTCGGCAAGCACGCCATCGAATGGGCGGCCAAGTGCGGCGATGACGAGCGCAACGCGAGATTCATGCGCGACGGTCTGCTCGGGGCGGAGGTGGTGGTCGTCGAGCAGGGTCTCGCCAGGGACGGGGCGTACCTGCGCCGCCGCCTTGCGGAGACCGACATCCTGGTGGATGCGACCGCGCGGCGCGATACGTCGAAAGCCCTGATCCCCAATGGATGGCTTGGGCTCATGCCGGCCCACGCGATCATCTGCGACCTGGCCGTCGACCCCTACCTGCTCGACGACGTGCCGCCGGTCGTGCGCGGGATCGAGGGGATCCCGCAGGGGAACCTCGACCAGTGGGAGTTCGGGCCGGACGACCCAGCCTGGGACCGCCTCCCGCCCGGCGTCCCGAACGCGCAGCGGCGGACCGTCGTTTCGTGCTACTCGTGGCCGGGTGTCCAGCCCGAGGCCTGCATGCAGGTCTACGGCCTGCAGCTGACCCCGCTGCTCGAGACGCTCATCTGGTACGGCGGGATGCCGGGGGTCGGACCCGGCGGCTCCTTCCACGCCCGAGCGCTCTGGCGCGGCAGCCTGCGGCGATGGCTGGACGGTGACCCCGCCGCCTGACCGTCACCCTGGCGCGCCGCGGCGTGAGGCTCTCCGTAGGGTAACCTCGCCCGACGGCGACCCGGGTGAGGTCGACGCCGGCGGCTTGTATCGTTGGCCGCCGCGACCCGTCGAACAGTCATCCAAGGAGGTTCCCGTGGGCGTCGATCCGGTCATCGAGATGCTCGGCCGCCCGCTTCGCCTGGCGGTGATCGGCGGTGGCCCGGGCAGTTTCATCGGTGCCATGCACCGAACGGCCGCACGACTCGACGGTCGCTACGACCTGGTGGCGGGGGTGGTCTCGTCCGATCCCGAGCGGTCCAGGGTTGCTGCTGCGGGCATGGGGATCGATCCCGCACGCGCCCATCCCGATGCGATCGGGATGCTTGACGCCGAGAGCGCCCGCGATGACGGGGCCGAGGTCGTGGCGGTCATGACCCCCAACGACAGCCATCATCGGTACGTGATGGCGGCCCTGGATCGCGGGTTCGATGTCATCTGCGACAAGCCGATGACGAACACCCTCGACGAGGCCCTCGACGTCGTGCGCAAGGTCGAGGCCACCGGGCTCGTCTTCTGCCTCATGCATAACTACACCGGCTACCCGATGGTCCGCCAGGCTCGCGCCCTCGTCGAGGATGGGCAGGTCGGCGAGATCAGGCTGGTGCAGGTCGAGTACGTCCAGGGCGGGAAGGCCGACGAGACCGACCCGGACCCGGCCGACGGCCTGCCGTGGCGCTATCACCCCGTGCGGGGTGGGCCGTCACTCGTGATGGGCGACATCGGGACGCATGCCCACAACCTGGTCCGGTTCGTGAGCGGTCTCGAGGTCTCGGAGGTCGCGGCCGACATCGGGCACGTGATCCCGGAACGGCTGGTCGACGACTACGGCGCCGCCATGCTGCGCTTCGACAACGGCGCCCGCGGAAGCTTCTGGGTCACGCAGACCGCGGCCGGGGTGGAGAACGGCCTCCGGATCCGCGTGTCCGGCACGAAGGGCAGCCTGGAGTGGCACCAGGAACGGCCGACACGGCTCACGTTCAAGCCGCTCGACGGACCGGTTCGCGTCTACACGCCGAACGGACCCGGATCGCTGCCGGCCGCAGCCCGAGCATGCCGGATCGTCGCCGGGCACCCGGAGGGGTTCCACGAAGCCTTCGCCAACCTCTACTCGGACGCGGCCGAGGCGATCGCCGCGCGGCGCTCCGGCCGGGAGCCAGATCCGCTGGCGCTCCAGTTCCCGAACCAGCGCGATGGGGCCATCGGCGTGAGGTTCGTCGAGGCGGCGGTCGCGTCGAGCCGCGCCAACGGCGTCTGGACCGACGCCACGCTGTCACTCGAGGAGGAGACGTGATGCCTGAACGCAAGGAGATCGGCCATGTCCGGGCTCGCGCCCTCATCGCGATGATCGGGGACCGGCTCGACGCCGATGGGGCCGCTGCCGCCGTCGCCGTCGTCGACCCGCACGGCGAGCTCGTCGCGTTCCTCCGCACGGACGGATGTGGACTGGCGTCGATCAACATCGCGATCCATAAGGCGTTCACGGCCGCGCGCGAACGGGTCGAATCCAGCGTACTCGGCGAGCGCTCCCGGGCGGAGGGCTTTCCGATCACGAACTTCGGTGACCCGCGCTACGTGGGCTGGGGCGGCGGGGTCCCGATCGTTGTCGACGGTGACGTGATCGGAGCCGTCGGCGTCAGCGGCTTGCCCGAGGCGCAGGATGTCGAACTGGCTCGCTGGGCGGCGGCGAGCGTCGACCTGTCAACGTGACAGGTCGAGCAGTGCCGTCCGGGTCGCCGACAGGAGGAGATGCGCCAGCAGGGGAGCGGTACCTGCTGCTCGCCGATATCTCCGGCTATACGGGCTTCATGGCCGGCGTGGAGCAGGCCCACGGGGTCGATTTCAGCGCCGGCATCCCTGCGGCCTACTCCGTGCTCGGCGACCTGCTGGACGCCGTCATCGAGGGCCTGGGGCCCGATCTCGCTCTCGTCAAGCTGGAGGGAGACGCGGTCTTCGCAACGGCTCCGGCGGCACGTCTCGATGGCCAGGGTGACCGGGTCCTCGAGATGCTCCAGGCGATGTACCGGGCGTTCATCGATCGGCGGACCCGCGCCATCCCGGCGAGCGATCACCTCTGCACGGCTTGCCCGGCCGTCGCCCACCTCGACCTCAAGGTGGTGCTCCATCGGGGCCATGCGGTGCGCCAGGCGGTCGGGGGCGGCAGCGAACTGCTCGGGCCGGCGGTCACCATCGCGCACCGACTGCTCAAGAACACCATCCGGGAGCGGATCGGCTTTCGCCCCTACGTGTTCGTGACCGACGCCGCGGCCGTCGCCCTCGACCTGCCTCAGCTGGGCCAGGCGCACAGCGAGGAGTACACCGACGCGGGACGGGTCCAGGGACGCGTGGCCGAGCTCGGCCAAACGCCCCACGAGGGCGTCTCGACCCAGGATCTCGCGAGAGCGCCGGATGGCCACCATGGAGGATCGCGACCGTGACCGATCCCATCGGCCGCGCGTTGGTCCTTCGCCCGGGTGAGGGACGGTCGATCGATCTAGGCAACTTCGGGATGTCTCTCAAGGCTGGCGGCGAGGAGACTGGTGGCGCATTCACCTTGCTCGAGGCCGCGGAGCCACCCGGTTTCGGGCCCCCGCGACATATCCACCGCGACGCTGCGGAGGCGTTCTACGTCCTCGAAGGCGAATACCACATCTTCATCGACGAAGAGGCGCATACGTGCCCTGCGGGTTCGTTCATCTTCATCCCGGCGGGCATCAGGCATGGCTTCCGTGTGGGTGCAATGCCCAGCCGGAAGCTCAACCTCTACACGCCGGCAGCCATGGTCGGCTACTTCGACGAGCTGAGTGCCGCGATCAAGCGCGGCGATGCCAGCCCGGGTCAACTTGACGAGATCGCGACCCGGCATGGCATGGAGGTGACCGGCCCGGTTCCGGAGGGCTATCTGTAAGGGGTCCGGTGTGCGTCCGGCTCGACCGATGTCCTCGGCCCGGCCGGCCGGTGATCCTCGGCTGCGTCAGGCGGGCGGGCCTGCAGGCACGAGGCCGAGCTGCATCATCATCGTCAACTGGTCGATGACGCCCCAGTGCTCGGACACGCGGCCGTCATCGGCGAACGCGAAGATGTCGATCAGCTGGACGTCGACGGCCTTGCCGGTCGCCGCCATGCCCTGGAATTCGCCCTGGTGGGTGCCGGTATAGCGAGTCCGGGCGACGACCTTGACACCGTCGGTGACGACGTCCTCCACCGCGAGATGCAGGTCGGGAAACGCTGCGATCTGCAGGCGGAAGAACGTCATCGCCCCGTCCTTCGACGGTGCCAGGCCGGGCAGCTCCTCGTGCTCGATGAAATCGTCCGTCAGGAGATCGCCGAACCCATCGACGTCCCCCGCGTTGAGGAGTTCATAGAGGCGTCGCGCGGTGGCTGCATGATCCATGGGTCGTGCTCCATCGAAGGGGTTGGGGTGCGCAGTGTACACGCGCCCCAGAGGCTCTCCGTCGAGCCCGACCGGCTACGGTGGGCATGGGGCCTGTACCATCGAGCAGTCGCCGAGTTCCGCCCAGATCCAACCCGAGCCTCGGTCCGCCGAAGCCCCCCGGGCTCATCGGGAAGCGATCCGGCACCACCATGGAGTCCGCGCGTGGCCCTCGCCCCCTGGATCGCCCCGGCCGTCCTGGCCGTCTACGTCCACCACGTCGGGATCCGCATCCGCCGTCACTTCCGAGGCCATACCCGCCATCCCGGCGACGCCTCCTCGATCGTCCGCGCCTGCATCGAGGCCTGCTGGAACGGCCGGACCTTCACCGCCAGCCCCGGCCATTTCGACATGTTCTGGACGCGTGACCTGTCCTTCTCGGCGCCGTCGCTCGTGCGGCTCGGGCACGGCCAGCGCGTTCACGACTCCCTGGCCTATGCCCTGGAGGTATGGGCGAAGCGGCGCAGCCACATCACGACCACCATCCACTACTTCGATCGACCGGGCGATGTCTTCGAATACGGTATCGACTCGCTGCCGCTGTTCGTGGCGGCGCTCCGGGCCGCCGACGCGACCGACCTCGTCGAGCGCCACCGAGCGTGGCTCCAGGCCGAGATCGGCCACTTCTTCGAGATGGTCGTCGACCCGGCGACGGGGCTTGCCCGCTCGGATCGCAAGTTCAGCGCCCATCGCGACACGGTCCTCAACCGCTCGAACGCCTACGCCAACACGATGGTCGCCCTGCTGGCCAAGACGATCGCGGAGACCGGCTGGTTCGCCTCCCCGTTCGAGCGCTACTTCGACGGCGAATACGGCCGGCTGCTGCTCGAGCACTTCTGGGTCCGCGACCACTTCCGTGACGCGCTCGGCGACGACACCGTCTCCGGCGAGGCCAATATCTGGCCGTTCTACGCGGGGATCATCGGTGAGCCGGAGGTCGTCACGCCGGCCCTCGCGTACCTCCACGGCAACGGATTCTGCGACCCGTACCCGTTGCGCTACGAAACCAGTCGGCGACCCGAGCGGGAGGTCTGGCTGACCCGCCACCTCCTGCCCGACTACCAGGGCAGCACGGTGTGGACCAGCCTCGGTTCGATGTATCTGCAGGTGCTTCGGACGGTGGATCCTGCCCTCGCGGCGACGGAAACCGCTCGGTACGTCGAATGGATCGAGCGCGACGGGACGTTCTGGGAGGTCATGGATGCCCGGGGTCGGAACTGGGTCAGCCCTCGCTGGCTCAACATCGGCGAGGAGTCGATGCTCTGGTCGGCCATCTTCCTCGACGCGCTGGAGGATCCCGATCGCGCGCCGGCCTACCTGTCCGAGCCCGTCAGTCAGGGATGATCGCGTCGGCTTCGAACTCGACCTTCCATGGAGGATCGATGAAGCCCGAAACGGCAGCGCCGAGCCGGTGCTGCCCGATCCGGATCACATGCGGCTGAAGCCGATGACGGGCTCGTCCGGCGAACCCGATGAGACCCGCAGCCGCTCCACCCGTCGAGGCTAGCATGGACGGACGCGGGCGCTGCAAGACGTCGCGGCCCTGGCGTGGGGCCTGCCGATGCCAGCGGAGATGAGAGGGAGCCGACAGATGATCGACCACGATCGGATGAAGCAGGTCGCGGACGCCTATCCCGCTGCCTGGAACTCCGGATCAGCCGAGGCCGTCGCGGACTGCAGTGGCGTGACCACGAAGTCGTCGGGCAGCTTCACACCGGTCGAGTGGTTCGGGCAGTAGCCGTTCGGGTTCTTGTCCAGGTACTGCTGGTGGTAGTCCTCCGCGTAGTAGAACGAACCCGCGTCCGCGATCTCGGTCGTGATCGGGCCAAAGCCGGCGACCGTCAAACGCTCTTGGTAGGCGTCGCGTGAGGCCTCCGCGGCGGCGCGCTGGTCGGCGTTCGCGACGACGATGATCGAACGGTACTGGGTGCCGCGGTCGTTGCCCTGGCGCATGCCCTGGGTCGGGTCGTGGTGCTCCCAGAAGACCTTGAGCAGCTGCTCGTAGGTCACCTTCGACGGGTCGTACGCCACCTGCACGGCCTCGGCATGGCCGGTCCGGCCCGAGCACACCTCTTCGTACGTCGGATTCGGGGTGTGACCGCCGACATAGCCGACGGCCGTGCTGACGACGCCGGGCGTCAGCCAGAAATCCTTCTCGTCGCCCCAGAAGCAGCCCAGACCGAACACCGCGACCTGCGTGCCATCCGGCCACGGACCGGCGATGGGCGTGCCCAGCACGGTGTGCGTGCCGGGACTGACGATGGGATCCGGGCGACCCGGGAGGGCTTCGGCGGGGGAGGGGATCGACCGGGGCTTGGAGCCACGGAACCACATGCCCGCAGTGTAGGTCGCGGCCGCGACGGATCGATGACGGATCGTGAGGGCGATGGCATCACCGACGATGACCCCGATCCATCGGGGACCCTCGCTCACATCGTCGCGGCCGTCACGGGGTGAGGTTCTTCGCGAGCTCGGCGCCGGCAGCCCACGCGGCCGGGAAGTCCCGCTCCAGGCGATTCGCCTCGGAGCGGAGCAGGAGCCACAGGTCCGCATGCTGGTCCCGGAGCAACGGCGACCGGCGGTACCGCCCGACGAGGTCGCCGATGAACGCCGAGTAGCGCGTGATCGGGTCAACCGCCGCGGCCCGTGCCTCGAACCCCGGCGTGAAGTCGACCGCCACGATCATCCGGCCGAAGAACGCGGCCAGGCTGGCGGCGCCGTGGTCCCAGCCCTGCGAGTGCCCACCTCGTCGCAACAGCGGCGCGGGTGAGGTGAACACGGCGACCGTCATCCCGTCCACGTCCGCCGCGGACAGGCGCCCGCCGAACGTGACGTACTCGTTCGTGACATCCAGCCGGTCCGTGATCCGGATGAGGCCCCACGAGAACTCGCGCTCGACCGGGAGCGGCGTCCCACGGTCCATCGTGCGCCGGGCCCCGCGCCCGCCCTCCGAGACCCAGTACTCGACCAGTTCCGGGTCGTAGTGACGGAAGGTAGGCGTGTCACGCATGGCGACGAGGAGGTAGGCCGGGCCGGGGCGGTCCGGCAGATCCGGTTCGGCGAGGAAGCCCCAGTCGGCAAGGAGTCGGGCGGCCTCTGCTGGCTCGATCTGGCGAGGCGGAGCGTGCGGCGGGGGTTGCGCGCGCATGATGCCGCCACCTCCTTCCTAGATGGTCGTGTTGGCGACCGCGAGGTTGCGTTCGGTGACGGCCGTCAATCGGGCGGCCTGGACGGGCGTCAGTCGACCGCACACCCGCTCCCAGTGGAGGGCCACCAGGTCGCCCGCGGCCAGGTCGTCGCCGTAGGCATCACCCGCAGCGAAGGCGAGCCGTTCGCCGCGCGGCAGCCCGAATCGGAGCTTGCCGTCCACGAGCTCCAGCGGCGAGACGGTGACGTCCAGGTGGCCATCCTCGCGGCCGGTCACCGCCGCCGGGCGGATCAGGCAGCGCTCCAGCACCCCGAGCAGGTCCGGCGGCAGGCCGCCGCGGATGAGTCCGATGCGTGGGAGGACCTCCAGGACGTGGAAGCTGTGGTGGACCCGGGCCTCCGAGTCGGCCTTGGCCTCCAGCCACCGCCAGTCGGCCGGCCGCGCCCGATCTCGGAACCGGGTCTCCAGATCCCCGTGGTGCGCCCGGGCGCCCACGTGGCCCAGGAGGTCGTTCCCGAGCCAGTAGGCCTCCACCACCCGGGCGTCCAGGGGGTCGGGGAGGTCGTTCTCCGCGGAGATGAGTTCGAGGTACGGCCACGCACCCTCGAATCCCTGCGCGATCCGGCGCAGGTCCGTGTCCATCTGACGGTCGCGGACCCGGTCCGGCAGGGTCAGGCCCGTCTCCGGGCCACACAGCCCGAGGGAGTTCGGCGGGAAGGCGAAGCGCGCGAACAGCAGCCCGCCCGGCTGGCCGGTCCCGAGCGTGCCCGGGCGTGCCGCGTCGATGACGAGGGGCGCCGGTTCGATGGTCGGGAGTGCCAGCATGCCCGGGCCGCCTCGGTCAGCTCGCTCGGTCCGGCACGCCCTGGCCGGACCGCCGGGCGGCGGCGATGGCCATGACCACGCCGACCGCGAGCAGCCCGAGCCCGACGCCCACGTTCTCGGCCGGCACGGTGCCCGTCCGGATGACCGACAGCCCGGCCGTGATCACCGCTCCACCGACCAGCACCGACGCCACCAGCGCGGCAGGCGCGCGCTGGAGCGCGGCGTACCACGTGGTCACGTAGCCGAACAGGAGTGCCCCGGTCCCGGCGATCATCAGCCACTGGACGCCGGTGAGGGCGCCGATCCCCCCGGCCCGCCCGGTCACGGCCAGGAAGCCGACGATGATCACCGCACCGAGGGCCATGCGTGCCGTCGCGGCCAGCCGGACGCTGACGCCGGAACGGGCGAGCAGGCGCCGCGCGATGACGACTTCGACCGCCCACAGCAGCGTCGCGGTCAGGATCAGCAACTCGGCCGAGCCGGTGCCGAGGGCACCGATCGGTCCGACGAGGACCGTGCCCAGCACGAGCACGCCCAATGCGGCGATCTGCGCCATCCCCAGCGATTCGCCGAGGAGCGGGACGGCCATCAGCGAGACCCACACGAACAGGGTCTTGTGGATGAACGCCGCGCCGGGTCCCGAGGCTTCCGCGAGGCCGCTGAAGAACAGGATGAACGGGATGCTGCCACCGATGACCGCGATCGCCAGGAGCGCTGCGGCGCGCCCGCCGGACAACGCACGGATCTCGCGCCGACCGCCGGAGGCCAGCAGGATCGCCAGCAGGACGAGCCCGACCATCGCGTTGCGGACGCCGGTCAGGACGACCGGGTCGCTGAACTCCTTGACGATCAGCCCGTTGGCGAACACGGACACGCCGGAGATGAGAGCGGTGAGTGTCGCCAGGGCGATCCCCCAGCGGGCCGTTCGCGGGATGGACATCGTTCGCTCCTTGCAGGTCAGCCCGAGGCGGGCCTTGATCCGGTGGCTGGCAGGCCGGCTTCGATCGCCCGGAGCGCTTCGAGGTCGGCGGCGGTGACGCGTCCGAGGACGGCACCGAGTCCGATGAGGACGAGCTCGCCCGGGAGGAGGTCCGGAACGAGCATCGTCGAGGCGCGCCGGCGCACGCCGCCGTCGAACTCCACGACGGCCTCGGGGCCGTCGACGGCGTGGACGCGGGCGACCGTCGAGCGGCACATGTCAGGTTCCAGCCCGGCGAGGAGCCGCGGACGAGACCTCGGACGGGGCCTCGGCTGGGTCCTGGGCGACGGGCATCGCGATCATCCGCTCCAGTTCCGCCTCGATGGCGACGCGGAAGGTCGGCAGAGCAGCCCGCGCCGCGCGCGACAGCGGCGTTCCGTAGCCGAAACGATGGCCGGACAGCCCGATGAAGGTGCCCTGGACCGGGCGCTTCCGGATGACGCCGGCCAGCCCGACCACGAGGTCGATCGGCAGCTGGTGGGACGACCGTGGCGTGAAGGCGGGGCGTGCCGCGAGATCGCCGAGCGGGACTCGCACCACGTCGCCCGGTGACAACCCGATCACGGCATCGATCACCAGCGCCTGGACGCCGTCGGGCAGATCGATCAGGTCCTCGGTGCGCAGGTCCGGACAGCGCCGCACCTCGAGCTTGGGCGTGAGGGTCGGCGACAACGCAGGCAACAGCGTCGCGGCGGCCGCCAGGGCGACGCCGTCATCCCCCCGGTCCGCGTTGCCGCACACGATCAGGCGCACGACCGGCGGCGGCAGCGACGCCGTCATGTCGCCTGCTCCACGCGCAGGTCCAGGAAATGGGTCGCGCACGAGATGCACGGGTCATAGCTCCGGATAAGCTGTTCCAGCCGGTGGGTGGCGGCCATGTGGTCGAGGTCCAGCACGCTCGGCGCGAAGGCGGTCAGGTCGGCCTCGATGGCGGCCTGGTTCTGGCTGGTGGGTGGCACGATCCGCGCGTCGCTGATCCGGCCGCGCTCGTCCACTTCGTACCGGTGGAAGAGCATCCCTCGCGGTGCCTCCGTCGCCCAGGCGGCCACGCCCGGACGAGGCGTCCACGGCTCGGCCGGCCGGTCCGGGCGCCGGTACTCGTCGATGAGCTCGATCGCCAGCGCGACCGCGTGCACCAGCTCCACCGCCCTCGCGGCGATGCTCCAGTACGGGTTACGGGCGATGGCGGAGCGCAGGCCCACGCGGTCCAGCGCGGCGAGGGCCAGCGGGTGGAGGTTGTCGCCCGCGAGTGTCACCCGCGCGGACGGGCCCAGCAGGTACGCGCGGCCGTCCAGGGCGCGCGCCTGGAGGGCGTGGGACCACGGGACCTGGGCCTCCTGGAAGGCCGAACCCCAGTCATCGAGGGCGATGTCCAGCCCGTCCGACGACACGATCCGGCCCAGGTTCATGGGGTACTCGGTTGGGTGGCGCATGGAGACGAAGAGCGGGTCGCGCTCGAAGTCCGGGGCGGTGAAGCCGGCGACCCAGTCGACCGTCTCGAGCGCACCTCGCAGGGCGTCGTCGAGCTCCGGCCGGAGGGCGGTCAGTTCGGAGCGCAGCGGCGCCCGCGAGAAGCCACCGACCTTGACGCTGACGGGATGGATGGGCCGCCCGCCCAGGATCGCGACGAGGCGATTGCCCGCTCGCTTGATGGCCAGGCCGCGCTCCACCGCGGGCCGGTCGATCGCGGCGAGCTCCACGGCGCTGGCCAGGCCCACGAAGTCCGGGGCGTGGAGCAGGTAGACGTGGAGGGCGTGGCTCTCGATCCACTCGCCGCAGTACAGCAGGCGCCGGAGCGCGTGGACCGACGGGTCGATGGTGACGCCGGCCAGGTCCTCGAAGGCATGGACCGCGGACATCTGGTAGGCGATCGGGCAGATCCCGCAGATGCGCGCCACGATGTCCAGGATCTCGTCCGGCGTCCGGCCGACCACCAGCTGCTCGAAGTAGCGTGGTGCCTCGAAGATGGCGAGGTGTGCCTGGGTCACCTGGCCGTCGCGGACGGTCAGGCGGAGCGATCCTTCGCCTTCGACGCGGGTGATCCCGGTGACGTCGAAGCGCCGCTCGCCGACGGCGAGCTCAGTGCCGTGCATCGGTGGCCTCCTGTCCGTCCCCGACACCCGCGTCCGCCGCGTTCGGTCCGGGAGGACCGCCCAGCTGGTCGATGACGGTGCGGAACGGCCTGGCATATGCGGTGAAGCCGGAGAACAGGGCGGCGGTGTCCGCCTCCGTGCGACCGTCGCGCCGGAACCAGGTCGCCAGGCTCGTCGCGTTCGCGCCTTCCTGCGGGCCGAAGCAGCCGTAGCAGCCACGGTCGAAGGCCGGGCACATCGC
This sequence comes from uncultured Chloroflexia bacterium, assembly GCA_963704935.1. Taxonomy (GTDB): domain Bacteria; phylum Chloroflexota; class Limnocylindria; order Limnocylindrales; family CSP1-4; genus SPCO01. The sequence goes on along the minus strand of CAVPIF010000003.1, from coordinate 502,557 downwards.
CCCGCACCCCGTGTGGGTGACGGGTCCGAGGCACGGCTCACCGCGCGCGACCAGCACGCACACCTTGCCGCGCCGCTTGCACTCCAGGCAGACCGCCTCGTCCGGCAGCTGCGGTCGCCGCCCGACCGACAGCGCGGTCAGCAGCTCCAGGAGCTGGCCCGGATCGATCGGGCAGCCGCGCAGCTCGGCATCCACCGTGACGTGGTCGGAGATCGGGGTGGAGGTCGCCAGGGATTCGACGTATTCCGGGAGGGCGTAGACCGCGTGGTGCATCGCCTCGTGGTCCCGCCAGTTGCGCAGGGCCTGGATCCCGCCGGCCGTGGCGCACGCCCCGATGGTGACCAGCAACGGGGTCTGGTGGCGGATCCGGATGATCTCCTCCACCTGCTCCGGGGTGCTGATCGACCCCTCCACGAGGACGAGGTCGTACGGGCCGGACGATCGATGGGACGACGCCTCGGCGAACTCGACGAGGTCGAACGTCGTGACGATGTCGAGCAGCTCGTTCTCCAGGTCCAGCAGGGTCAGCTGGCAGCCGTCGCACGAGGCGAACTTCATGATCCCGAGGCGCGGCCGGCGCGGCGTGCCGGACCGGCCCGTGCTGGAGCGAGTGGCGGCGAGCATCACCAGCCCTCCCGTGCGAAGGCGTCACCGAGTTCGTCGAGCGAGAAGACCGGGCCGTCGCGGCACACGAACTTGGGTCCGAGCTGGCAGTGCCCGCACAGCCCGACGCCGCAGTCCATGTGGCGCTCCATCGTCACCCAGATCCGGTCGCGGCCGACACCGAGGTCGCCGAGGACCTCCGCCGTGGCCTCCATCATCCGTTCCGGGCCGCACACGAAGGCGGTCGCGTTGCGGCCGTCCCAGGTCGCCTGGTCGAACAGGGTCGTCACGACACCGACCCGGCCCAGCCATTCCGGCCCGGCGCGGTCCACGATCGACGCGACCTCCAGGTCGTCGCGACCGGCCAGGTCGGACAGCTCCTGGGCGAAGAGCCGGTCGGCCGGGGTCCGGGCGCCGTACAGCAGGCGGACGGACCCGAACCGGTCGCGTTCCCGCAGGATGGCGTCCAGCAGGGGCCGCAGGGGTGCCAGGCCGATCCCGCCGGTGACGATCACCACGTCCCGCCCATGGGCGGCCTCCACCGGCCAGCCACGTCCCATCGGCCCGCGGATGCCGAGTGAATCGCCCCGGCGCAGCGCGCACAGGGCCCGAGTCGCCGCGCCGCTGGCGCGGATGGTGAGCTCGAAGCCGTCGTCCTGATAGCGCGAGACCGAGATCGGGGCGGCGGCGAAGGCCGGCAGGGCGGCCATCACGAACTGGCCGGGCCCACCCGCCAGCAGCGAGAGGTCCTCGGTCAGGAGCCGCAGGGTCGTGACGTCGTGGGTCTCCGACCAGGCGTCATGCACCTCGACGACGGTCGAGACGATGTCCGGGGCGGGAGACGCTGGGGCGACGGCCATGGCCGCGGCGGAACCGACGGCCATCGGGCCGGGCGCCACGACCGGCAGGGCCAGTGGATCGGGACCCTCGCTCCGGGCGATTTCCGGCAGGGTGATCTGCGGCGGGGCGACCGCCAGGAGCTCTGCCCGGACGTCGATGCCGACCGGGCACCAGGTGACGCATCGGCCGCACCCGACGCAGCCGGACGAGCCGAACTGTTCCCACCAGCCCGCGTACTTGTGGGTGAGCCACTGGCGGTAGCGGTCCTGGACGCGTGGCCGGAAGTTGCCGCCGGCGACCCGTGCGAAGCCCAGGGTGAAACAGCTGTCCCACGACCGTCCGGCGACCGCCTCCGAGCCGGTCAGGTCCGAGGTCTGGGTCACGCTCGTGCAGAAGCAGGTGGGGCAGACCATCGTGCAGTTCGTGCAGGCGAGGCAGCGCTCCGCGATCTCCGCCCAGCGCGGGCTGTCGGCGGCTGCGAGCAGGCGCTCAGGAAGGCCCTCGGTCTGGACCGGATCGCCGATCAGGTCACGCGCCGCGGCGACTGCGCCGCGGGCAGCGCCGACCTCGACGTCGGTCGCCGGGCGGAGGCCCAGGCGGTGGGCCAGGAAGCGTCCGGTGTCAGAACCGACGCGGACCATGAAGCCGTCGTCCAGTTCCGTCATCGCAAGGTCGAAACCGCCGGTGACTTCGGGGCCCGTGCCCATCGACGTGCAGAAGCAGGTCTCCGCGGGCGCGACGCACTCCACGGCGATCACGATGGAGGCGGCTCGGCGCGCGGCGTAGTCGGCGTCGCTGACCGGCCCGCCGGTCAGGACGCGGTCCTGGGTCAGCAGTGCGGCGATCTCGCAGGCGCGCACGCCGAGGAACGCGTAGCGCGGAGGGTCCGGCACGACGCTATAGAACTTGACCCGACCCTCGACCCGCCGACCTTTGGTCAGCGGGACCTGCGGCGGGAAGGTGAACCGCTTCCACGAGGTCGGGCCGACGGCGTAGTCGAACAGCCGGTCGTTGCCGGTCTCCCGGAGCCGGTATTCGCCGGGCGCCTGGTGGTCCGTCCGTCCGACCGGCAGGTCCGCCGCGGTGCGGATCTCGTCGTAGACGATCGCGCCGTCGGAGACGGTGGGGCCGATGACCTGACGACCATCGGCGCGCAGCAGGTCCAGGAGTCGGTCCAGGTCTGCCCGCGGCAGGAAGCCAGGCGCACCGTTCGGTCCAGCAGCCAGCGGGGTCGCGGAGGCGGTGTCGGCCACGGTCGGTCGCGGGTTCACCATGGCTCGCTCTCCGTCATCGTGAACAGGTCCAGGAGCTGCAGGCGGGTGCCGGTCAGCCGGCGCGCCAGCGCTTCCAGGAGGGACAGGTAGACCTGGGCGGCCAGCTCCGGATCGGCCGTCAGCTCGGCCCGCAGGGCGGCGCCGTCGATCAGCAGGAGCGTCGTCGGGATGAGGGCGACGATCGTCGACGTGGCCCGATGGGGCGGGACGACCGCGGACCAGCCGACCACGTCCCCCGGCTCCACCGTGAGGATCGTGGTGGGTCCGCGCTCGGGGATGCGCAGGCGGAGCGCGACTCGGCCGCTGTGGACGATCCCCAGGCTCTTCGTCGGCTCGCCCTCGTGGAGGATCTCGGTCCCCGCCTCGTACTCGACCGTGCGGATGTAGGGCTGCAGCCGCTCCCGGGCAGCTGGCGGCAGGCGGGAACCGAACCAGGTCCCGGCCAAGGGGTCGACAGCATCGATCGGTCGTGCCCGCATCGGGCACCTCCTTCCTTCGATCCCACCCTACGGGGCCGTGCGCGAGCGGGCCGCGTGCCGTTCGGCTCGTAACGCGCAGCCATCCGTCACACGGTCGAAGGACGTCGCGGGTCGGGCGGGCCGCGGGTGGCTCAGATCTCCGCGGCGTCGACCAGCAATGGCAGCAGATCGCTGATCGAGACGATCCCGATCGGGGTTGCGCCGTCATCGTCGACGATGACCAGGCGGTGGACCCCGTGGCGCTCCAGGCGGCGTACGGCGTCGGCCAGCGGCATGTCCCGCTTGGCCTTGATCGGCGTCCGGGTCATGACGTGTCTGGCGGTGAAGCCGACCCAGCCGCGGCCGTCGGTGCTGCCGGCGGCGGCCGTGCGCACGAGGTCGGTCTGGCTGATGACGCCGACGAGGTAGCCGTCGCCGTCGACCACGGGCGCTCCGGTGATGTCGTTCTGCGACAGTTCCTCGGCCACTTCCTCAAGCGGCGTGTCGAGGTGCACCACGACCGGGAACGGGGTCATCACGGTGCCGACCGTCAGCGGCTGCTCCTGCGGGACCTGGGAGTCCTCGGACATGGGCGAATCGTGACCATTGTCCCGAACCGGGCACACCGGTCGGTCGGCCCGTTCGGGCATGACGTTCGGCACTGTCGGTCCGGGCCGGTCCCGACCACTCTGGTGGCGAGGCCACGGATCCGGCCTCGCGCTTGCCGTGCGGGCAGCCGCCCGAGGCGGACCGGGCTCGAAAGGAGCAACACGATGCAGCGCATCCTTCTTGCCTATGACGGCGGTGAGCCGGCCCGCAAGGCGCTGGCCACGGCCGCCGACCTCGTCGACAAGTTCGGCGCGACGCTGACGGTCGTCAGCGTGGTCCCGGTCCATCCCGGGCGCACCCCGATCGATCCCTGGGATGGTCCTGAGGTACACCAGCAGGAGTTGATCGAGGCGGCGACCGCGCTTCGTGAGCGCGGGATCGAGCCCGAACTCATCGAGTCGTCCGGCGACCCGGCGAAGACCATCGAGCGGATCGCCGCCGAGCGTGACTTCGATGCCGTGATCGTGGGGGCGCGGGGACTCGGGGCGCTCGGACGGTTGCTCCAGGGCAGCGTGTCGGAGCACGTCGCCACGCACGCTGCGACCACGGTGATCGTGGCCCGCTGAGCGACGGACCGCGAATCGTCGACCGGCATTCGGGCCGTGCGTCACGGTGTTGACGGGACGCACGGCCCTCGCGCTCGCGCTCGCGGCGACGCACGATACGGGTTCAAGGCGACCGGTGAGCGACCGGACCCCTCGGAGCGCGCCGGCCGCGCAACGTGAGGAGGTGTCGTTGTGACACTCATCCGTCGGCCATCACCGATCAGTGAGCTCGTGTCCATGCGTGACGCGATGGAGCGGCTGTTCGACGAGCGCCTGATCCGTCCGATCTGGACGGCCGACCGTCAGGTCATCCCGGCGCTCGACCTGTACACGACCCCGGAGGCCGTGATCGCCAAGATGGCGTTGCCCGGCGTCAAGCCGGAGGACGTCGAGATCACGGTCACGGAGGACGTGGCCACGATCAGCGGGACCTTCCAGGAGGAGACCGAGACGACCGAGGCCGGCTATGTCCAGAAGGAACTGAGCCACGGGTCGTTCACCCGGAGCTTCACCATCCCGACGGTCGTCGACGCGGACGCCGCAACGGCATCGTTCACGGACGGCCTGCTGACGCTGACGCTCCCCAAGACGGAACCCGTCAAGCCGAAGCACATCTCGGTCGAGGTTCCACGCACGCCGACCAAGCCCTAGGCGAATCGGCGTCCAGATCGGGGCCGGCGGTCACGTGCCGGCCCCGACGTCTGCCCGCCGGCGACTCAGCCGAGGCGGGCCCCCGTCGCGTCGCCGGTCAGCAGCGTGTAGAGCAGCGCCGTCTCCGTATGGAGCCGGTTGCCGGCCTGCTGCCAGACCCGCGACGCTGGTCCGTCGATCACCTCGTCGGTGACCTCCTCGCCGCGGTGGGCCGGCAGGCAATGGAGGAAGATCGCCGACTTCGAGGCGAGGCCCATCAGGTCGGCGTCGACGGTGAAGCCGGCGAATGCCTCGCGCCGCGCCTCGCCCTCCGCTTCCCTGCCCATCGACGTCCAGACGTCCGCGTAGACGGCCTCGACCCCCAGCGCCGCCTCGGCCGGGTCGTGGGTCAGGATGACCGAGCCGCCCGACGCGACGGCACGCTCTCGCGCGGCGGAGATGATCGCTGGGTCTGGCGGGAATCCCGGCGGCGTCGCGACCCGCAGTTCGAAGCCGCCCATCGCGGCAGCCTGGATGAGCGAATGGCAGACATTGTCGCCGTCGCCGATGAAGGCGACCTGGATCCCGGCCAGCGTGCCGAACTCCTCTTCGAGGGTCATGACGTCGGCCAGGGCCTGACATGGGTGGTGCTCGTCGGTCAACGCGTTGACCACCGGGATGGAGGCGGCGGCGGCCAGGGCCTCCACGCTCGCCTGTGCGTGGGTCCGGACGGTGAGGGCGTCCAGGTACAGCGACAGGGCCCGGGCCGTGTCGGCCACGGTCTCTCCGCGGCCGAGCTGCAGTTCGTCCGGTCGGAGGACCATCGGCAGCATCCCGAGCATCCAGGCCGCGGACTCCAGGCTGACCCGGGTGCGGGTGGACGGCTTGTCGAAGATCATGCCGACCCGGCCGCCACTGAGTGCCCCGCGGAACACGTCCGGCTCCCGCTTGAGCCGGGCCGTCAGGTCGATGATCGCCTGGAGACCGTGACCGCCCAGATCGTCGAGGGTCAGGAAATGGCGAGGGGTCGCCGTCGAGGGCATCGGTCAGCTCCCTTCAGTCCGGCCGGTCGCCGGCCGCCACCGGCATCCGGGTCAGGGCCACGACCGGCTCGAGTAGCCGGTCCAGCTGGGTGCCGCCGACCTGGGTCAGCTCATAGCGGACCCGGGTGATCGGCTTGTCCAGGTGGAGGACCCGGGTCAGGTCGATCGGGGTCGCCGCCAGGACGAGATCGGCGTCGACGGCGTTGAGGGTCGCCTCGAGGTCGTGGACCTGCGCTGCGCCGTAACCCATCGCCGGCACCAGCGGCTCCAGCGCCGGGTACCGGTCCAGGACGTCGCGGATCGAGCCGACCGCCGCGGACCGGGGATCCACGACCTCCGCCGCCCCGAACCGCCGGGCTGCGACGATGCCGGCACCGAACGTCATCCCGCCGTGGGTCAGCGTCGGTCCGTCCTCGACGACCACGACTCGCTGTCCCTCGATCGGCGGGCCCTCGAGCGTCAGGTCGGAACGAGCCGTCAGGACCTCGGCTCCGGGATTCAGCCTGGCGATGCGCGCGGTCAGGTCGTCGACGGTGGCGGGGTCGGCCGAGTCGACCTTGTTGACGATCACCACGTCGGCCATCCGCAGGTTGGTCTCGCCGGGGTGGTAGCGGACCTCGTCGCCGGCCCGCAATGGATCGGCGACGACGATGGTCAGGTCCGGCCGGTAGAACGGGAAGTCGTTGTTGCCGCCATCCCACAGCACGATGTCCGCTTCCGTCTCCGCCTCGCGCAGGATCGCCTCATAGTCGACCCCGGCGTAGACGACCCGCCCGGCATCCAGGTGGGGCTCGTACTCCTCGCGCTCCTCGATCGTGGTCTCGAACCGGTCCAGGTCGGCGTAGGTCGCAAACCGCTCGACTCGCTGGGCGGTGAGGTCGCCATATGGCATCGGGTGGCGGATCACCACCGGCCGGAGGCCCCGCGCGGCCAGCAGCGCCGCGACGTGTCGTGTCGTCTGGCTCTTGCCGGCACCGGTCCGGGTCGCCCCGACGGCGATCACCGGCCGGCGGCTGCGGAGCATCGTCCGTCGGGGGCCCAATAGCTGGAAGTCGGCGCCGGCCGCCAGTACCCGGGATGCCGCATGCATGACGGTCTCGTGGCTGACGTCGCTGTAGGCGAACACGACGACCTCGACCTCGTGGTCGCGGATCACGGCCTCCAGGTCCGCCTCGGCGACGATCGGGATCCCCGCCGGATAGAGCGAGCCGGCCAGGGTCGCCGGATAGCGGCGATCGGCGATACCCGGGATCTGTGTCGCGGTGAAGGCGACGACCCGAAATGCGGGGTCGTCGCGGTAGACGACGTTGAAGTCATGGAAATCACGGCCGGCGGCGCCCATGATCACGATGCGCTGGGGGATCATCTTCGTTCTCCTCGAACACGTCCGGCGACGCCTCGGGAGCCGGTCGCCGATGGACGCACCATGCCCACCGGTGCCCCGGCGCGGCCAGTGCCCTTCGGCCCAAAGGGGCGTGCCGATGGGCGACGGGCAGCTGGCTTCTAGCCCCCGCAGGCGTCGCTCGGCGCGTCGGTCGGGTCGGGCGGCTCGGTGGCCGCCGGAGCCGGCTCGTCGAAGGCCTTCCGGACGACGCCGCGGATCCGCTTGATCCAGGCGGTGGTCATGTGCGAGGGGTAGGCCGGTGGCGCGAAGGTGACCGACTCGACCCGCCCGGGATCGACCCGGGCGGCGAGTTCGGCCAGCCCGGCCACGTCCTCGCGATCCAGCGTCGTCCAGAGGTGGTCGCCCGCGACCTCCAGAAGCTCCGGGACCGATGGCAGGATCCCGATCGGGTCGACCTGGTGGGCCAGCGCGACCAGCACTCGCTGCTGGCGCTTCATCCGGCCGTAGTCGGAGTCCTGGTGACGTGACCGGGCGTAGGCCAGCGCCATGCGCCCGCTGAGCTGCTGGCACCCGGCCTTGATCACGATCCGGACCTTCCTTCCGCCGTTCTCCAACGGATAGGCGTTGTCCACGAGTCGCTCGGGCACGTCGATCCACAATCCGTCGATCGCGTTGACGAGCTTGACGAACCCCAGCAGGTCCACGACCACGGCGCCGTCGAGCCGCACGCCGACGAGCTCCTGGACGGCGCCGGTCACGGCTCGGAACCCGCGCGCGTCCCCGCCCGGGAAGTAGCGCGGATGCCCCATCGCATAGACGTACAACGCGTTGAGCAGCCCCGGGAACCGGCCGTTCGGGGAGGCGCCCTTGCTCTCGGGCGCCAACGGCACGTCCGTCAGGTTGCGCGGGATCCCGAACAGTGCGGCGCGTCCCGTCGCCTCCTCCACGCTCAACACGATCATCGTGTCCGTGCGCAGGCTCCATCTCCCCGGACCCGAATCGCTGCCGATCAGCAGGAGGTCCAGTCGGCCGTCCTCCGCCCACGCCGGAACCGGGGTCGGCGACGGCGTCGGCGCCGGGGTCGGGGTCGGGGCGGGAGTGGCAGTCGGGCCCTGGGTCGGCGTCGGGCGCGCCGTCGGCACCGCGGTCGGACTGGAAGTCGGCTCGAAGCTGGGTTCGGGGATCACCCAGCCATCGTCCGACCCGGGCTGGCCGAACACGCTATCGAGCGTCGAGTAGGCCCGCAACCCGACGGCCTCTACCGCGCCGTGCAGGCCGATGGTCGCCGCGACCAGCACGATGACGACAGCTGTGGCGACGCGATGCGGCGCTCGTGGCGCCGGGTGCGTGGTGGTCGCCGACCTGGAGGCATCGACGACCGCGTAGACGTGCACAGCGCCCAGGAGGATGTTGCCGGCAAGGCCGGCGATCAGCACTTCCGGGTCGAGCGCGAAACCCACGACCGTCGCCAGCCCGGAGCCCGCGACGCCCACGGCGATGATGACGACGGCCAGCACGGGGACCAGCAGCAGGAGCCCACGGCGGACCGAACCGAGCGCCAGCTGCCCGAGTCCGGGCAGGACGAACGAGAGGGCCGCCGCGACCCATGGAGCGGGCCGGGATCTCACCCCTGGAGGACGGCCTCCGTCGCACCGGGGTTCCGAACCACCAGGACGGAACACGGGGCATGACGGGTGACGTTGCTGGCCACGCTGCCCAGTGTGAGGCGTGCCAGCCCGGTCCGTCCATGGGTTCCGATCACGATGAGGTCGGCGCTCACCGCCTGCGCGGCCTGGATGATCTCCGTCGCGGCGTCACCCTCCCGGACCTCCGTCGCGGCCGTGCGCCCGGCCTCGCGGAGGCGGGCGACCGCCTCGTCCGCGAACCGCTGTGCCTCGACGGCGTCCGCCTCGTGGGCTGCGACGGTGACCACCCGTACGTCGGTGTCGGCCAGGATGGCCCACTTCCGCACTGCGTCCAGTGCCGCGCTCGCGGTCGGCGAGCCATCCCAGGCGAGGACGGCCCGGTCCACCCGTGGACCGCGAGCGACGAGCACCGGCACGGAGGCGTGGTCGATCACCTCGGCCGAGGTGGAGCCCAGGACCATCGTCGCGATCGCTCCGTGCCCGCGGCTCCCGATCACCACCAGGTCGGCCGGCATCGCGCCGGCCTCGTCGAGGATCACGGTTGCGGCTCGACCGTCCTCCAGGGTGGTGGTCACGCTCCGGCTCGGCGCCTCCAGGAGTTCCCGGGCGCGTTCGACATCGGCTCGAGCCTGGATGCGGATGGCATCCTCCAGCTCACCCGCCTGGGCGAGGGCCAGGGACGGCCACGGACCGCCGAACAGCCCGGGCCCAAGGTCGATCGCCTGGACCACCCGGATCGTCGTTCCCTCCGGCCAGGCGAGCCCCGCCGCGAGGTCCACGGCGATGTCGGAGGCAGCGGAGCCGTCGATGGCGACGAGCACGTTGCCGTTCATGCCCGGGCCCCCCTCGCGGCCCCCGCGGTCGTGCCCACGATCCGCCGTCGAGGTTCCGTCCCGGCTGCTCGGCCGAGTCTCGCGGCCAGCTGCCGATCGGTCATCCGTTCGGCAGACTCGGAGACGATCACGCGGCCGCGGTGGTGGCGGCGATCCGCCTCCAGGATCTCCTGCTCCAGGTGCTCGCGGACGGTTCCCGGGCCGATGATCGTGAGGTCGTCCGCGACCGGGAGCCGGTCGGCGACGCGTCGGCGGAAGCGGACCAGGTGCTCCTGCCGGTGCGATTCGCCGGCGGACTGCGGGCTTCCCCCGCCACCGTGGCGGATCGTCGGGTCATGGCGGACGTGGCCGGTCGAGCGGCGGTGGACCGGCACATCCGAATCGATGTGCTCGAACACGAAGCCGCCGTTCGGGTTCCGCACGATGACCGCTTCGCGGGCATCGATCCAGACGAGGGTATGCCCCGCCGCGGTCACGTTCGAGCCCAGGTCGGCCGGACGTCGTCGTCGATCGCCAGATCCGCGTAGGTGACGCCGGTCGCGCGCTCCCAGGCGAGACGCTCCACGCGCACCGTGAATCGGTGGCTTCCGGCGTTGAAGCTGATGACCGGGTCGTCGCGGACGGCGTAGTCGGCGTACATCGGGAGGTCGAACAGGGCACCGAGTGCCGGCACGGCGCCGGTCTCACAGCCCGGGGTGAGCGCCGCGGCCTGCGGCTCGGTGAGGAGGCGGACGTCGCCAGCCCCGAGGGCCCGTGCGGCCTTGCGGAGATCGACCTGATCGATCGCGTCGACCAGGATCATCGCGTGGCGGCCTTCGTCGGTGCCGACCATGACGACCTTGGCGAACGTGGCCGGGTCGATGCCGTCGGCACTGGCCGTCTGGCGAGCGGTGAACGCCTCCGGGTGTTCGTGGACCTCGTGCTCCACCCCGTGCGTCGCGAGCCAGTCGATGAGGCCCGCGTGCGGCCGATCGAGGATCGTGGCTGCGCTCATGGTGACGCCCTCCTTCGGCGGTGCGTGTCTCCAGCCTCCGGCCAACGCGCGCGGGTCGCATCGGCCATCGGTCGGCCTGGAGTGTGCCGAACGGCCCCATCGGTCGCCCGGGGGCCTGATGGGTCCACCGGGCCCGGCGGCGACGGGCGGATCGGCAGTGGCGCGGTGGTGCGCGTGGTTGACCCGGGCAGGTCGTGTGGCGCCGGTCGGGGGCCAACGCGCCGTCGACGAGGTGACCGACGGCACTTCCGACCGTGCGTCGCCGGGTCGACAGTCTGGCCAGCGCGGTCCCACCGGCCGGGATCGACCGGACCGTCGAAGGGAGCTGACCGATGACGACGTCCAAGCGCACTTTCACTGCTGAGCGTTCGTTCGTCGATCACGAGCACCGGGACCTGCGACCCGGGATCGACCGGATCCACGAGGTGGCCCGGGCGGTCGGGACGATGGCAGCCCCGGACCTGTCGATCGTCCTCCTCGACGTCCTCGACTGGGTGGAGCGCGTGGTCGAGCCGCACGCGGCCTGGGAGGATGCCTGGCTCTACCCGGAGTTCGACCGCCGTGCCGGCACGCCGTGGGCGACCAAGGTCGTGCGCTACGAGCACCACCAGATCCAGATGGCCGCCGCCCGCCTTGAGACGGACGCCGAGATGCTGCAGCACGAGCCGAACCACGACCAGAAGTGCGAGCTCGTCGCGCACCTCGTCGCCCTGGAGACCGTCCTGCGCACGCACGTCGAGCACGAGGAACGGTTCCTCCTGCCATTGCTGGACGAAGCCGGCGGCGCGTCGTTGACGACCCCGGCCGCCTCGACCTGAGCGCCGCCTGGCTGATGCACCTGCGGCCCGGCGGGTCATCGCGGCCGGAGACGGTGGACGTCGGTCAGACCACGGACGATGAGGTGGTCGAGCCGCTCGAGGGATCGGCTTCCGGGTTCGGCTGTGCGGCGACCCACCAGCGGACCGCGTGGAGGACGACCGTCCAGCCTGCGGCGACGACGACGAGCGGGAGGATCGCCCCCACGTCCATCGGCGCGAGGTCGTAGAAGTCCTGGATCGCGGGCACCTGGACGGCCGCGACATAGACCAGCGCGGAGACGACCGCCAGGACCCACGGTTTGGCCTGGTCCAGCCACGGCGTGTCGCGCGGGCGGCGGGCGGGTCGGATGAGCGGCAGGAGCCCGAGTCCGCCGAAGACCGCCATCGAGGTGAGCTCCGTGCGGGCGGCCTGGTCCGTGGCACCGGCGGCCAGTGACCACCCGAACGCTGCGAGACACAGCGCGGCGAGGGCGATGGCGGCCGGGACCGAGGACCGCAGCGTGGTGCGCAGGAGGCGGTCCGGGGTTCGCGCCGGCGGCACCCACAGGACGAGCAGGACCAGGGGGGCCCCGACCGTGAGGAGGGCGAGCACCGCGTTCTGCCGGGGCGTGATCGGGAAGGGGAGTGACAGGACCGCCGCCACGGCCACGATGAGCAGGACGGCGAACGTCCGCGACAGGAGCAGCACGAGGGTCGCCTGCATCGCGGCGAGGATGCGGCGGCCTTCGACGACCGCGCGCGGCAGGACCGCGAACGCATCCCCGAGGAGGACCAGGTCCGCAGCAGCCCGCGTGGCAGCAGAGCCGCTCGCCATCGCCACCGCGAGGTCGGCGCCGCGCAACGGCAGCACGTCGTTCACGCCGTCGCCGATCATCGCGACGTAATGGCCGCTTCGCCGGAGGGCGGCGACCAGCCGGCCCTTGAGGTCCGGGTCCACCCGCCCGAAGCGGGTGATCGGCTCGATCGTGGCGGCGAGTTCGGAGTCGTCGAGGCCGGTGAGCTCCGTCCCGCTGCGGGCCGGTCCGTCGCCGGCCAGGCCGAGGGCGCGAGCCACGGCGTCCACGGTGCCCGGATCGTCCCCGGAGACCACCCGGACGGTGACGCCCCCGTCGGCCAGCAGTCGGAGGGTCGCCCTGGCGTCGGGTCGCAGCTCCTCGGTCAGGGTCACCAGGGCGAGCGGCTCCAGTCGATCCGGCAGCGAGGGCTGCCCGACGGGGTCCGTCAGGTCCGTGCCTGGCCGACCGCGCGCGACCACGAGCACGCGGTCGCCAGTGGCCGCGAGCGCGTCCACCCGTTCGCCGATGGCGTTCCGGGTCAAGGAGTCCACCCCCAGGGCCGGAAGCAGGGCCACGGCGGCCCCCATGACGAGGGGCCGGTCGTCGTCCACGAACCGCAGCCCGGACCAGCGGCGGTCGGAGGCGAACGGCACGTCGGCCGCGAGGAGCCGGGGATGCGCCGGCAGCGCGGCGGCGATGGCGGCGATCGTTCGGTCCGGGACCGTCGCGCTGGCGGCCAGGTCGCCGAGCGCCGTTCGCGGGTCCGTTCCATCGGCGGCCAGCGGCTCGACGGCCGCGAAGGTGATCGCCTGCGTCGTGAGTGTGCCGGTCTTGTCGATGCACAGGGTATCGACGCGGCTCATCGACTCGATCGCCCGCTGGCGCTGGACCAGCGCACCCAGACGGCTGATCCGCAGCGCGCCGGCCGCATAGGTGACGGTGAGCATGATCGCGAGGCCCTGGGGGACGAGGGTGACCAGGACGGCCGACGCCTCGATGGCCTGGCGACCGCCACCCCCGTCGGCGCTGGATCCGGCGAGGAGCACGAGGGCGGCCGTCAGGATGACGAGGCCGGCCACGATCCAGATGGTTCGGGCCACCTCGCGCTGGAGCGGCGTCTGGTGCTCGCCGGCCGACCGGGCGCGGGCGACGAGCCGGTTCGCCGTCGTTGCTGCCCCGACGCGCGTGGCGACGTATCGGGCGGTGCCGGCCAGGACGGATGTCCCGGACCGGACGTCTTCGCCGCGGCCCCGGGCGACGGCGTCGGCCTCGCCGGTCAGCAGCGCCTCGTCGAGCTCTACCCGCTCGTCGCCGACCAGCTCGCCGTCGACGACGATCTGGTCGCCGCGTCGCGCGATCACGAGGTCACCCAGGACGACCTCGGCGAGATCGACGGAGCGCTCCTGCTCGTCGCGGAAGACGGTGGCGCCGGGTCGGGTGAGGACCGCGATGCGGTCCAGCGCCCGCTTCGCGCGCGACTCCTGGACGACGCCGATGACGATGTTCAGGACGACTGGTCCGGCTGTCAGGACGGCTTCGATGAACAGACCGTTGCCGACCAGGATGACGGAGATCAGGAGCAGCGGGCCGTTGATGGCCGGGTAGGCGTTCTGCCGGAGGATCGCGAGGTAGCCGCGGCTCGCAGGAGGCTGGAACGAGTTCCCCTGGCCGGCGGCCCGGCGGGCATCGGCCTCCGCGCTCGACAGCCCGGCGGCGACGGTCGGGCCGTGCCCGCTCACCGCTCCCGTCCCGCGTCGACCGACGCGCCGGCCGGGCCGCCCGTCGACCGACCCAGGATCGTCCCCGGCAGGCCCAGCGCGGCCGCCACGAGGATGATCGCGGCCGGGATCCCGGCGACGGGCACCAGGGCCCCGACGATCGCCGGAGCGGCGAGCATCGCGCCGGCCCGGAACGCGCCCGTGAGAGCCAGGGCGTCACCCTGCTCCGCGGGCCGAGCGGAGAGGCCGGCCAGCGCCGGTGCGAGCGTCGTCGTCGTCCCGCTCCCGCCGCCGCCCACGATCATCAGGACGGCCAGCAGGAGCCCGATCGACGGGACCGCGAACAGGACCGCGAGCGCCACGCCGACGAGGGCCAGGGCCGAGGCCGCCGCCGCGGGCCGGACGAGGCGGAGGCCGATCTCCGCCGGCTGCCGGCGGAGCAGGACGAGGGCCACCATCCCGGCGCCCTCGGCGATGGTGACGAGCCAGCCGACGCCGACGGACCCGATCCCGACCCCGACCGCCAGGACCGGCACGTATGACCCGAGCATCGCCCACCATCCGCCACCGACCGCGGCCGCCCAGCAGGCCACGTCGACCCCATCACGCCGCAGGAGGGCCACGGTCCCGGCGCCCTGTCGCCGGTCGAACGGGGGCAGCGGCCGGAGGCGTCGCGAACCGAGCGCCGCGAGCGCGGCGGCGAGGATCGCCACGATGAGAGCGACCGGCAGCCCGGCGAGTGCCAGCGTGCCGCCAAGAGCCGGGCCCACGAGCGTGCCGAAGTTGCCGGCCACGTTCATGTCGACGAGTCGTCGGACCGGATCGCCCTCGCCGCGGATGGCGTGCGCCTGGCTGCCTGTCCAGAAGAAGGCCCGGCCGGCCCCCTGGAAGACCTGGGCCAGGACGAACACCGGGAGGGCCGTGGTCGCGACGAGCAACCCGAACGCGACGATCATCGCCAGGCAGGCCGCTCCGATGAGGGACCGATCCTCCCACCGGCCGAGCAACCACGGCAGCGCGAGACGGGTGGCGAACCCGGACCCGGCCGCGATCGCCACGAGGAAACCGACGGTCGCGGCGTCGTGGCCGGCTGCCAGGGCCCGGAGCGGGATGACCACCGTCGAGATACCCAGTCCGAGGGAGAAGGCGAAGACGACGCCCAGCGATGCGGGCCGATCGCCGTCCTTGGTCCCGGTCAACGCGCCCATCGGTTCGAGTCTAGCGAGCCGCTGGCGTCCGGGGCGGCCGCGGTCTGGCGGCGTCCGTGGTGCGCGGCCGTCACGCGGGCCGGTCGGCCGGCCGGTACCCTGCCGGGCGTGAAGAGTCAGTACCGTGTCGTGATCATCGGTGGCGGGATCGTCGGCGTCAGCGTCGCGTACCACCTGGCGCTGCGCGGCATGACCGACATCGCGATCATCGAGCGAGATCGGCTGACGTCGGGGTCGTCGTGGCACGCCGCCGGCGGGTTCCATGCGCTCAACGCTGACTCGCGGATCGCGGCGCTCCAGCGCTACACGATCGACCTCTACCCGAAGATCGCGGCGGAAAGCGGCCAGGACATCGGACTCAAGCTGACCGGCGGCATGGAACTGGCCGGCACGCCGGAGCGCTGGCGCTGGCTGAAGTCCGAGCTCGCCTGGATGCGCAGCCAGGGCCGCGAGGGCGCGACGCTCCTGACCCCGGGCGAGGCGGTGGAGCGGGTCCCGATCATCGAGCCGACCGGGCTGCTCGGGGCGCTGTTCGATCCGGACGAGGGCAACCTGGACCCGAACGGGGCGACCCACGCCTACGCGGCGGCGGCGCGGGCCCGCGGCGCGGAGGTGATCCAGGGGAACCGCGTCGAATCGCTGTCGCGGCGCCGCGATGGCGGATGGGACGTGGTCACCGAGCGCGGCACGGTCGTCGCCGAGCATGTGGTGAATGCCGCCGGGCTGTGGGCCAGGCGGGTCGGGAGGATGGTCGGCGTGGACCACCCGCTCGTGCCGATGCTCCACCACTACCTCGTCACCGAAGCCATTCCGGCGGTCGCCGCGATCCAGGGGCCGATGCCGGCCGTCACGGACCTCGAGGGGTTCACCTACCTCCAGCGGGAAGGCGACGGCGTGCTGCTCGGGGTGTACGAGCAGCATCCGGTCCACTGGGCGGTGGACGGGGCGCCGTGGGACTACGGGATGACCCTGTTCCCGGAGGATGTGGACCGGATCCTGCCCGAGCTCCAGATGGGCTTCCGGCGCTTCCCGGTCCTGCACGACGTCGGGATCCGGAAGTGGGTGAACGGCGCCTTCACCTTCACGCCGGACGGGAACCCGCTCGTCGGTCCGGTCGACGGCCTGCCCGGCTACTGGGCCGCGTGCGGCTGCATGGCAGGCTTCTCGCAGGGCGCCGGGATGGGGCTCGCGCTGGCGAACTGGATCGTCGACGGCGATCCCGGCCTGGACGTGTTCGGCATGGACGTGGCCCGGTTCGGACCGTTCGCCGCGGAGGACGCATACCTGCGGGCCACGACCGCCCAGTTCTACGCGAAGCGGTTCGTGATGGCCTATCCGAACGAGGAACTCCCGGCCGGCCGCCCGCTCCGCACGACGCCCTGCCACGAGCCGTTCGTGGCGGCCGGGGCCCGGCACACGGTCAACTGGGGCCTGGAGGTCCCGCTCTACTTCGCTTCCACGGCGGACTTCGTGGAGACGGAGGCGCTGGGACGCTCGGATGCCGAACCGTTCGTGGCGGACGAGGTCATGGCGGTCCGGACCGCTGTGGGCGCCACGGAGATCGCCCAGTACGCGCGCTACGAAGTGAGCGGACCGGGGGCGGCGGCCTGGCTCGACCGCCTGCTGGCGGCGCGGCTGCCCGTCGTGGGGCGGATCCGCCTGGCACCGATGCTGAGCGAGGCCGGTCGGCTGATGGGTGACCTGACCGTGGCCCGGCTCGCGGAGGATCGGTTCTGCCTGACCGGCTCCTACTACCTCCAGGAGTGGCACGGGCGATGGTTCCGTAGCCGGTTGCCCGCGAACGGGGTCGCGCTCCGCAACGTCACCGACGACCTGATGGGCTTCTCGATCTCCGGTCCGGCGTCACGGGCCGTGCTCGCCGCGCTGACGAAGGACGATGTCGCGGGGCCGGCCTTCCCGTTCATGACGATCCGGGAGATGGCGGTCGCGGGGGCCGCGGCCGTCGTCGGGCGGATCTCGCTGACCGGCGAACTCGGCTACGAGATCGTGGTCCCGACCGCCCGGCACCGCGAGCTCTACGAGGCGCTGCGCGAGGCGGGCGGACCGCACGGCCTGCGGCTCGTCGGCGACCGGGCGGTCGACAGCCTCCGGCTGGAGAAGGGCTACGGCATCTGGTCAGCGGAGTACCGCCAGGACGTGACGCCCGCGATGTCGGGCCTGGATCGGTTCGTGGCCTTCGACAAGGGCGACTTCATCGGGCGCGCGGCGGCGCTACGAGACCGTCGGGCCGATGACGCGGGCGAGGCCGGCGAGGTCGGCGAGGTCGGCACCAGGCGGCTGGTCCTGCTTGCGGTCGATGCAGCCGACGCCGACGCCGCCAGGGACGACGGGATCTGGCTCGACGACGGCCTGGTGGGGGTCGTGACCTCCGGCGCGTACGGCCACCATGTCGGGATGAGCCTTGCGCTGGCGTACGTCGATGTCGCGGCCGCGGCGACCGGCCGGCAGCTCACGGTGGACGTCGTGGGGGAGGCCCGGAACGCCCGGGTCTTGCGGGAGATCCCGTACGACCCGATGGGCCGGCGACTGCGCGACGGGGCCGGCTGATCTCGGCGGCCCTGGGCTGATCAGGGTCGGGGAGTTGGCTGGCGAGGAAGGATTTCGAACCTTCAATCCCCTGTTCCAGAGACAGGTGCCTTACCGTTTGGCCACTCGCCAGTGCGCCGGCCATGATACTGCATCGCCACCAGCCCTCAGCCTGACGACCCCTCAGCCGGGGTCCGCTGCGCCCGTTCCCGCGTTCGCGGCGAGTTCCTCGATGAGGCGGTCAAGGAACCAGCTGGCGGTGCGCCGGGCGAAGTGTTGGAGCAAGCCGCGGTCGACGAGCAGCCCGACGCCACCGCCGGGCGGCGCGTAGGCGCCCTCGATGCGCAGGCCGCCGTCGCGGGCGACGACGGTGCCGACGAAGACCGGGAAGAGCGGGGCGAGGGTCGCCGCACGCCACTCGACGACGCCGACGCACGATCCGTCGGTGGTGGTCTCCACGCCGAGGTCCACGTAGGCGGCCTTGCGGAACGTCAGGGTCCTGGGGTCGTCGGTCAGGGAGAGCGCGAGGTCCGTCTCGACGCGCTGGAGTCCGGGCCGCGCACCCTGCCCGGCGATCACGCCACCCAGCCATCCCGGATCCAGGAAGGCACGGCAAAGCCCTGCCGGGTCGGCACGCAGGATCCGCGTGACGGAGAGGCGGGCGACCGGTCCATCGTCATCGACGGCCGGGCGCGAGGTTCGGGGGGTGCGGGTCATGGCCCCGACCGTCGGTGCCGGATGGGGGGCGATGCAAGGGCCAGATGGCCCGGGCTATCGGGACGCTCGGGCCGTCATGGGTCCCGCGGTACGTTCGGGGGAGTGACACGGATCGTGATCCGGGGCACCCTATCGATCATGCCACGGACCATGGACCCTCGGCCCCGGCTCGTTGCGCTGCTGCTGGCGGCCGGTCTCGTGGCGGGCGTCATGGCGACCGCCTCCCCGGCGACCGTCGCCGCGGCCGCGATCCCGCCCGTGCCCGGCTGCTCGATCGCAGACGACCTTACCAAGCATCGACTTCTGAGCGACTGGTCCCGGTCCCTCCTTGACCGCGGGTTCCGATTGACGAGTTCGTACGCCCCGGGCGACCTCCGATCGACCGCCGATGCCGGGCTGAACGGCGGCGTCAAGGTCCGGGCACACGTGCTCGCCGATCTCACCGCGATGGCCAAGGCCGCCCGAGCCGCGGGGGCGCGCTTGTCCGTCCAGTCCGCCTACCGGAGCTACGCTACGCAACAGTCGACCTTCGACTACTGGGTCCGTGTCCACGGCTACGAGGTGGCGATCCTGGAGAGTGCCCGCGCGGGCCACAGCGAGCACCAGCTCGGCACCTCCATCGACTTCCGTAGCTACGGCGGCCCCGCGCCCTGGGACGTCTCCGATTGGGCGACCACCAAGGCCGGTGCCTGGACGAAGGCCAATGCCTGGAGATACGGCTTCGTGATGTCGTACCCCAAGGGCAAGACCGGTGTGACCTGCTACACCTACGAGCCGTGGCACTACCGGTATATCGGGCGTGAGCGGGCGGCAGCCGTCCGGGCGTCCGGACTGACCTTGCGTGAGTTCCTGTGGCAGGAGCAGACGCCCCCGCGCGTCGAGCTCGTGACCGGGGGTCCGCGCCGCACCCGGTAAGCCCCCTCCGCCGATCCCGTCGGGTAGCCCTGTCGTTCTCAGCCTGGCCGGGCCCGGGCCTCCGGCGAATTGACTCGCACGTCATTCACCGCACGCATGACGCACGCAGGGGGCACGGCGCCGTCGTGCTCGCGGGCTGGCTCGGCGCGCTCGCGTCATTCACCGGACGCATGACGTGCGAAGGGGATTCCGGCGCGGCCCAAGGTCGCCGGTCACCGGCCTGGCGGAAGACAGGTCCGCGGCGACCCCACGGTCAGTCAGGACGCGAGTCCCTCGCGCAACAACGCGGTCAGCTGGTCCCACTCCACCAGGAACGCGTCGTGTCCCTTGGTCGAGTGGATCTGTCGGTAGTCCGCGCCGACGCCGGCCGCCTGGGCGGCATCCACGAGGGCCTGCACCTGCCGCGGCCCGTAGAGGATGTCGTCCTGGATCCCCACCCCGGTGAGCCGGGTGCCGCCGCCGGCCAGCAGGCGAAGGGCCGCGTGCAGGCCTCCCCGCCGCTCTCCGATATCGTGTCGATCCATCGCCTGGGCGAGGACCCGATAGGTCGCCGCGTCGAATCGGTCGACCAGCTTGCGACCCTGGTGCTCGAGGTAGCTGACGATCGACAGCCGACCGTCCGGTTCGGTCGATCGCCCGAAGCGTTCGTCGAAGTCGGCCTCGCTCCGGTAGGTCGTCATCGCCAGCTGCCGGGCGAGTGAGAGGCCCTCGGGACCGAGCTGCTCCACGAGCCGGACCTGGAGATGGTTCCAGGCGACGGCCAGCGGGCCGGTGGCGGCAGGCGCCGCGATCGGCATGACCCGGCGGACGGCGGAGGGCCGTTGCAGCGCGAGCTCCAGCGCGACCATCCCGCCGAGCGATCCGCCGACGACGAGCTCGACGGTGTCGATCCCGAGGGCATCGAGCACCCGCCACTGGACGTCGGCCTGGTCCCGGGTCGAGACGGCGGGGAAGGTGTTCCCGTGGGGCAGCCCGGTGCGAGGGTCCATGGACGTCGGGCCGGTCGTCCCGTAGCGGCTGCCCAGCAGGTTGGCGCCGAGCACACCGAACCGGTCGGTGTCCAGCGCCCGGCCGGGCCCGATGAGCGGCTCCCACCAGTCGCCCGCCGCGTCCGCGGAACCAGTCAGGGCGTGGACGACGACGACCTGTGGCGCCTCCCCGGGGGGAGGGCCGTCATGCCGGTACGCGACGACCAGCTCGGGGAGTGTCTGGCCGTCCTCCAGCTCGAAGGACCCCAGCGACACCGACTCGACCCGGCCGGTGGCCGGCCGGGTCGTGGGCAGGTCCAGGGTCACCCCGCCGCGCCGACGAGCGCGCCGTCGGCCGATGCGTCCGCCGTGGAGGCGGCGAGTGCCTGCTCCAGGTCGGCGATCAGGTCGTCGATGTGCTCCAGGCCGACGGACAGGCGGATGAGGTCGTCGGTCACGCCGGTCGAGGCCTGCTCCTCCGTGCCCAGCTGCGAATGCGTCGTGGACGCCGGGTGGATGATCAGTGACTTCGCGTCGCCCACGTTGGCGAGCAGCGAGAAGATCTGGACGTTGTCGATGAGCCGGCGGCCGGCCTCCACGCCGCCCTTCACCCCGAACGTCACGATGCCACCAAAGCCGCCGGTGAGGTACTGCTTCGCCTGCTTGTGGCTCGGGTGCGACTCGAGGCCCGGATAGCTGACCCAGGTCACCTCGGGACGAGTCTCCAGCCAGCGGGCCACGGCGAGGGCGTTCTCGCTGTGACGGGTGATACGCAGCGGCAGCGTCTCCAGGCCCTGCAGGAACAGGAACGAGTTGAACGGGCTCAGCGCGGCGCCGATGTCGCGGAGACCCTGGACGCGGAGCTTGAGGATGAACGCCAGGTTGCCGAACGCGGCGGTGTAGCTGATGCCGTGGTAACTCGGGTCCGGGTCGACGAAGTCGGCCTTGAACCGCTCGCTGGCGGCCCAGTCGAACGTCCCGCCGTCCACGACGACCCCGCCGATGGCCGTGCCGTGACCGCCGATCCACTTCGTCGCCGAGTGGATGACGATGTCGGCGCCGTGCCTGATCGGCTGGGCGAGGAGCGGGGCGAACGTGTTGTCGACGATGACGGGTACGCCCCGGGCATGCGCCACGTCCGCGATCGACGCCAGGTCGTGCACGTCCAGGCGCGGGTTTCCGATGAGCTCCAGGAACACGGCCTTGGTCTTCTCGTTGATCGCCCGCCCGAAAGCCGACGGGTCGGAGCCGTCGACGTAGGTCGTGGTGATCCCGATCTTGGGCAGGGTATGGGTGAACAGGTTGTAGGTGCCGCCGTACAGCGACGACGAGCTGACGATGTTGTCGCCGGCCCGGGCCAGGTTGAGGATGCTCAGCGTCTCGGCGGCCTGGCCCGAGGCCACGCCGAGGGCCGCGACCCCACCCTCCAGCGCCGCGACGCGCTGCTCGAACACGTCGGTCGTGGGGTTCATGATCCGGGTGTAGATGTTCCCGAACTCCTGGAGCCCGAACAGCCGCGCGGCGTGCGCGGCGTCGTCGAACACGTAGCTCGTGGTGGCGTAGATCGGGACGGCTCGGGCGTTGGTCGTCGGGTCGGGCTTCTGGCCGCTGTGCAGCGCGCGGGTCTCGGGACGGAACGTCGTGGGGTCGAGGTCGGTCATCGTCGTCTGGTCTCCGTGGTCGTGCCTGTCGTCGTCGTGGTCGGTCCCGGTGGCCCGGGGAGGGCCGAGCTGCCTGGCGGACACCCGTCGTGTGGTTCGGAGGACAAACGAAAAGCCGCGGCTCCGATATGGAGTCCGCGGCCCCGGGACCGGTGTCTGGGTCCCGCTCCTACGTCATCAGGTAGCGCGTGACCTCAGACCCCATCCTCCGCACGGCGGGGCCGCCAGCGCATACACATGTCGTGGGAGCGGAGGGATCTGGTCATCGCCAGCGGATGGTGCGGGAGCCGATCGCTGCTGGCGTCAACCCTCGACGCCGAAATACAACCTGGCGGCGCGGTGCTCTGGCGTTTGCCATCGCACGTCATGCACCCGGTGCATGACGGCGTGCTGGTGCCCGGTCCTGGCGGCCCCCGGAACGCCGACCTTGTGCGGGCGTCATGCGCCCCATGCATGACGTGCGATAGGGCGGGCGCGGGACGGCAAGCCGACTACGGTCCCGCCACGCTACGCTTGGCGCATGACCGCCATTCCCGCGACGTTCCGAACCTATGTCGCCGAGAAGCTCGACGCCGCCGATGGCACCGCCGAGCCCCGCGTCGAGCGGGGCGTACGCGTGTTCGCCGAGGCAGACCTGCCGCCGGGCGAGGTCGAGGTCCGGGTCGAATGGTCGAGCGTCAACTACAAGGACGGCCTCGCCACCCGGGTGGACGGCAAGGTCGCGCGCATCAGCCCGCTGATCCCGGGCATCGATCTGGCGGGCGAGGTGATCGCGAGCGACGACCCGGACATCGCCGTCGGGTCCGCGGTGGTCGCCCACGGCTACGAGCTCGGCGTGTCGCGCCATGGCGGCTACACCGAGTACCAGCGGGTCCCGGCTGGCTGGGTCGTTCCGCTCGCCCCCGGCCTGACGGCGCGGGAGGCGATGGCCATCGGCACGGCCGGGTTCACCGCGGCGATGTCCGTCGTCGCGCTGGAGGAGCGCGGCCTGACCCCGGACGACGGCCCGGTCCTCGTCACCGGCGCGAGCGGTGGGGTCGGGGGCACGGCCCTCGCGATCCTCGCGGATCGCGGCTACGAGGTCTGGGCCGCGACCGGCAAGGCGGACGAGGCGGCCCGCCTCACGACCCTGGGCGCAGCCGGGATCCTGACCCGGGACGAGGTGACCGGCGAGGGCCGGCCGCTCGAAGCGGAACGCTGGGCAGGAGCCGTGGACGCCGTGGGTGGGGCCACCCTCCCGTATGTCATCCGCACGCTCAAGATCGGCGGTGCCGTGGCCGCCAGCGGCAATGCCGGCGGCCCGAAGCTCGACACGACCGTCTTCCCGTTCATCCTGCGGGGCGTGGCCCTGTTGGGGATGGACTCGGTCAACATGGCGATCGCCCGGCGGCGCCACATCTGGGACCGGCTGGCGACGGACCTCCGCCCGCGAGCCCTCGGTGAGCACGCCCAGGAGGTCACCCTCGACACGCTCGAACCGGCGCTCGACGGCATCCTGGCGGGCGCGGCCCGCGGTCGGTGGGTCGTCCGGATCGCGGGATAGTCCGGCTCGGTCAGGCGAGCGGGTAGCTCACCTCAGCCTCCCCTCCAGTTGCGCGATGGCGCGCTTCAGGGGTCCGTGGGCCGCTTCCGATGGGTAGTCCGGGAATGGATGGGCCGCGACGGCCTCGTCGAGGTCGATGTCACCGGCGACGACCCGGCGAGCCAGCTCGGCGAGGGCCGCGAACGACGTCACGTGGGCTTCGGCGAACTCGATCCCGGCATGATCGCCGTGGCCGGGCACGACGATGCCCCGCGTCGGGTCGATCATCGCCGCGAGCGCCGCCGCGGTCGCGGGCCAGTCGATCGGATAGCCGTCGCCGAAGAACGGGACGGCCCCGCCCTCCAGCAGGTCGCCCGCCCAGACCACGTCCGTGCCGGGGACCGTGATCACCGCGTCGTGGTCCGTGTGGCCGCGGCCCAGGTAGTGGAGCGACACGGCCCGACCGCCCACCTCGATGGTTGCCGCGTCGTCGAACGTGCGGTCCGGCGGGTCGATGACGACCTCCAGCAGGTCCGCGGCGAGTTCGGGTTCCTCGGCGGCGATCCCGGCCCTCCGCTGTTCCCCGGTCCGTGCCATGAACGGCACGCACCCCGCCTGTCCCCAGATCGTCGCCGGCCGGAAGGCGTGGTTGCCGTAGGCGTGATCGAAATGCCCGTGCGTGTCGACGACGACCGTGACCGGGTCCGTCGTGAGCTCGCGGAGGTCGGCCAGGATCTCGCGCGCGTGGACGTGGGTGGACCGCGTGTCGATGACGAGCGCCTCGCCGCGACCCAGGACGACCCCGATGTTCTGGTCGTAGAACTCGTAGCGGCGCACGAAGAATCGATCGCCGAGTTCCACCCACCCGTCCGCGACGCCCATGGCCCGGTATGGTACGCATCGATATGCCATCCATCGTGGGCCGTGCGACCACCGCCGACGGCACGGACCTGATCACCCGTCACTGGCCGGCGGACGAGGCGGAGGCGGGCGGTGCCTGGGCGGGCGCCCCGTGGGCCTCGGTCGTGCTGGTCCACGGCCTGGGCGAACACTCCGGCCGCTACGAGCACGTCGGCGATCAGCTGGCCGCCGCAGGCCAGGACGTGTACGCCTACGACCAGCGAGGCGCGGGCGGATCGAGCGGCCGGCGCGGCCACGTGGACCGCTGGAGCCTGATGCAGGACGACCTCCAGGACCGACTCCTCGCGGTCCGCTCCGCCGTCCCGGGCCGCCCGGTCGCCGTCTACGGTCACTCCCTCGGCAGCCTCCTGGTCGCCGGGTACTGCCGCTCCCCGAGACCGAAGCCCGACGCCGTGGTGCTGAGCGCGCCGGCGCTCGACGACGGCCTGCCCGCCTGGAAGAAGGCCATCGCCCCGATCCTGGGTCGTGTCCTCCCGACGCTCGCCGTGCCGACCGACATCAAGCCCGCCTGGCGGTCGCGCGATCCGGCGGTCGGCGCCCGGGTAGCGCGCGATCCGGACTACGTGCCGGTCAGCACGGCGCGATTCGGGGCCGAGGCGCTCCGGGAGCAGGCCCGCGTGCGGGCGGCCATCGCCGACGGCGGCGGACTCGGGCTCCCGACGCTCGTGATCCACGGCGATGACGACCCGCTCGTCCCGGTGGCTGCGTCGGCTGGATTCGAGGGGGCGCCGATGACCGAGCGGCGCACGTACCCCGGGATCCGGCACGAACTCCACAACGAACCCGAGGGCCCGGAGATCATCGAGGCCGTGATCGGCTGGCTGCGACGCGTGATAGGCTGACGGCTCAATCGAATACGCCTCCGGGGAGCGCTTCGAGCGCTGAGAGTGTGGCAAGGCCACAGACCCGCGGAACCTGATCCGGTTCGTACCGGCGAAGGAAGCAGGCCCGATCGACTCCAGGGTCGATCGACTCGTCGACGCCGTCCCCGGACCCCGAGATCGGAGGATGGCCGACATGACGACCACGTACCCCGCCGGACCGACGCCCCTGCCCGACACCCGGTGGCGGACGCGCGACATCGTCATCGCCGCGGTCATCGGCGTCGCGTTCGGTGTCGTCTTCTGGGCGTGGGGTCTCGCCTGGCCGGCGTTCGACCCGATCTTCGCCGCCGCGCCGCCGCTGAAGGACCTGCTGTACGCCGTCTGGCTGGTGCCCGCGGTCCTCGCGCCGTTCATCATCCGCAAGCCGGGCGCCGCGCTGTTCGCGGAGATGGTCGCGGCCGGCGTGTCGGCGCTGCTGGGCAGCCAGTGGGGGGTGGACACCCTGCTGTCCGGCTTCCTGCAAGGCGCCGCGGCCGAGCTGGTGTTCGCGTTCACGCTGTATCGGACATGGTCGTTCCCGGTCCTCGCGATGGCCGCCGTGGCGAGTGCGCTGGCCGCGTGGCTGCACGACTGGGTCCTCTACTACGCCGAGACGGACACCACGATCCAGCTGGTCCGCGGTGGCGCGATGGCGATCTCCGCGTTCGTCATCGTGGCCGGCGGGACGGTGGCGCTCACGCGGTCGCTGCGGCGGTCCGGCGTGCTCGAAGGCTTCCCCGACTGACCGCCACGGTGGAGGTCGTCGCCCGCGATCTCTCGATCGCGTACGCCGGCGCCGACCGACCGGCCCTGACCGGCGTCTCCGTGGAGGTGCCGGCCGGCGCCTGCCTGCTCGTGGTCGGCCCGTCGGGGAGCGGCAAGAGCACGTTCGGGCTGGCCGTCGCGGGCCTCGTCCCGCGCGAGATCCGGGCGTCGATGTCGGGCTCCCTCGTCGTCGATGGCACGGAAACGCAGGCGTACCAGCCGGCCGTTCTCGCGACGCGGGTCGGGATCGTGTTCCAGGACCCGGAGAGCCAGCTCGTGATGGAGCGCGTCGAAGACGAGGTCGCGTTCGGGCTGGAGAACCGCGCCTGGCCGCCGGCCGCGATGCGATCCCGGGTGCCGGAAGTCATCGCCGAGGCGGGTCTCAGCGGGCTGGAGCGGCGCCGGTCGAACCGGCTGTCCGGCGGCCAGCAGCAGCGCCTCGCCCTGGCCGGCGTGCTGGCGCCGCGCCCCGGTTGCCTCGTGCTGGACGAACCGACCTCGAACCTGGACCCGGACGCCGCAGCCGCGTTCTTCGGGCGATTGCGCGACCTGCGCGCGGCACGGGCGGCAACGCTGATCCTCATCGAGCATCACGTGGAGGAGGCGTGGCCGCTCGCGGACCTGGTCCTGGCGCTGGACCGCGACGGGTCCGTCATCGATGTCGGGGCGCCCGACGACGTGCTTGCGCGGTCGCGCGAGCGGATGGCCGACGCCGGGACCTGGCTGCCCGGCGACGGGCCCCGGGCCCGCCCCTGGGCACGGGCGCGTCCGGCGGACACGTCCGACGTTGATGCCACTCGACCGCATATCGGGGACGCAGGGCTCACGCGGACGGTCCCGATGGACGGCAATATGCGGCCGAGTGTCATCGCGCGCGGGGTCGCGTTCGGCTACGAGCGCCGCGCGCCGGTACTCGACGGCGTCGACCTGGAGGTCGGGGCAGGGGAGCGGCTGGCGCTCGTCGGCGCCAACGGGAGCGGGAAGTCGACCCTGGGTCGACTGCTGGTCGGACTGCTGCGGCCGGACGCGGGCACGGTCCGGCTGTTCGACCGCGACGGAGCGGGCGATGGCCGCGGCGAGGGCGGCGACGACCCATCCCGACTGCCGGCGGCCGTGCTGGCCCGACGGGCCGGGTACGTGTTCCAGGACCCGGAGTCGGGCTTCCTCACGGACCGGGTGGTCGACGAGGTCATGCTCGGGCTGTCGGCCGCGGAGCGCGCGGCGGCACCCGCGTTGATGGAGCGGCTCGCCTTGCCCCTCGACGTCTTCGGGGAGCGGAGTCCCTACCGGCTCAGCGGCGGCGAGGCGCGGCGGCTGAGCCTTGCCTGCACGCTCGTGCGCGCGCCCGCGCTGCTCGTGCTGGACGAGCCGACCTACGGCCAGGATCGACTGGGCTACGAGGCCCTCCTCGGCATCCTGGACGAGCACGTGGACCGTGGCGCGGCCATCGTGGCGGCGACCCACGACCGCCGGTTCGTGGCCGATGTCGCGACCCGGGTCCTGACCGTGGCTGACGGACGGGTCACGACGTGATCGCCGTGCGCGACCTCGCCCAGGCCCAGCTCGACAGCGCGCTGGGGCGGACCAGCCCCGTGCTGAAGCTCGGGATCGCGCTCGTCTGGCTGGTCGGGTTGGCGACGACGACCGCCTGGTCGCCACCGATCGTGCTGGCCGCCACGGTGGCGCTCGCGGGGCTGACCGTGGGCCGGGTGCCGGCCGGCGACCTCGCCCGGGCCGTGGCGCCGCTGTGGATCGCGGCCCTGGGGCTTGCCTTCTTCAACACCGTCTTCGGGGCGTCGAACGCCGACCCCGCCTCGACCACGCTCGCGGTCGTCGGTCCGTGGCGGATCACCGGCGAGGCGCTCCAGGCGGGGGTCGGGCTCGGACTGCGGGTCATCGCGATCGGGGCGGTCGGGGCCGTCTTCGCGCTGACCACCGACTCCACCCGGCTCGTCGACGCGCTGGTCCAGCAGGCCCGTGTCTCCGAGCGGTTCGCCTACGGGGCGCTGGCCGCCTACGGGGCGATCCCGCGCTTCGGGGCCGACCTCGCGAACCTTCGGGCTGCCCGGCGGATGCGCGGCCTGCGTGGGTCGTGGCACCCGCGGATCCTCGTGGGCCTGCTCGTGCTGGCCATCCGCCACGGCGACCGGATGGCCCTCGCCATGGACGCCCGGGCCTTCGGGTCCGGCCCGCGCTCGCGGTATCGGGAGGTCCGGTGGCAGTCCCTCGACCTTGTCGTCGGGGTGGCCGCCGCCGCGGTGCTGCTCGGGGCCCTCGCGACCGCCCGCTGAACGACCCGGGCGCCGAACGCGTCAGGCTGGCGCGCTGCGTCCGCGCTACCCTCGAACGATGAAGCTCACGGTCCTTGGCGGCGCCGGTGGCTGGCCACCTGCCCACGGTGCCTGCAGCGGCTACCTCATCGAGCATGGCGGGTTCCGGCTGCTGGTCGACCCGGGCTATGCGACGCTGCCGCGACTGCTGGCGATCGTGCCCGACGCCGGGATCGACGCCGTCCTGGTCAGCCATCGACACCCGGACCACGTCGCGGACCTGAATCCGCTCCTGCGCGCCCGGGTGATGGGTGACGTGCCGTTGCCGGTGCTGCCGACGTATGCGCTCCCGGATGCCCTGACCGCGGTCCTGGCGCTGGATCGGATGGAGGCCCTGACGGCGGCCTGCGACGTCCGCGAGTTCGAGGCCGGCGATGTCCTGGACATCGGTCCCTTCACGGTCCAGTCGCGCCGACTGCCCCATCCCGCCCCGAACGCCGGGTTCCGGATCGCGACGGGATCGCGCTCGCTGACCTACACGGGCGACGCCGCCCCGTCCGACGACCTCGTCGACCTGGCCGAGGCCACGGACCTCCTGCTGGCCGAGGCGACCT
Organism: uncultured Chloroflexia bacterium; assembly: GCA_963704935.1. Classification (GTDB taxonomy): domain Bacteria; phylum Chloroflexota; class Limnocylindria; order Limnocylindrales; family CSP1-4; genus SPCO01. The sequence goes on along the minus strand of CAVPIF010000003.1, from coordinate 473,454 downwards.
ACGTCGATGCCGTGCCGCCGGCCACCACGGGCAGCCTGAACAGCGCCCTCGAGGTCGGTCGACAGGCAGCGCGCGCGCGGGTCGAGCGGCTCATGCTCACCCACCTCATGCCGGGCACCGATCCCGCGGCGTCGCGGGCGGCTGCCGCGCGCGGCTATCGCGGTCCCATCGATGTTGCGACGGGCAGCGTGGTCGTGGAGTTGTCATAGGGGGCCAGAACCCCCCGGTGTCATCCATCGCCCACTCATGTCGTCGCCTGTCTGCCGACTGGTCAGCTTCGATCGGCTCGTTCGAGCAGTCTGACATCCCGCGGACGGACGCAGCGGACGCGCGGCGGCGACACTGGGCGGATGCAGCGGATCCGCGCCGAACTCCGTCGGGCAGGACACCCGGCACTCGCCCTGCTCACGGCATTCCTCGTGGGCGCGGTCCTGATCGTGCTGACCGACTTCGAGCACCTGCGACAGATCGGCGCCGATCCGCTCGCAGCGATCGGCGGCGCGCTCGCTGACCTGTTCGACGGCTACCGAGCGATGTTCTCCGGGGCGATCGGCGACCCGGGTCGCATCGTCGCCGCGATCCAGAGCGGTGCCACCGACGACGTCGCGGCGGCCCTTCGGCCCATGTCCGAGACCCTGATCAGCGCCACGCCGTTCATCTTCGCCGGCCTGGGCCTCGCGGTGTCGTTCCACGCCGGCTTGTTCAACCTCGGAGCGGACGGGCAGTTCCTCATCGGTGGCCTGGGCGCCCTGATCACGGCGGCGCTCGTGGCGGGGTTCCTGCCGCCGCTGCTGGCCCTGGTGGTCGCCGTGCTGGGTGGGGCCATCGCCGGCGGTGCGTACGCGTTCATCCCCGGCCTCCTCAAGGCGCGGACTGGGGCGCACGAGGTGATCACCACCCTGATGCTCAACGGCGTGGCGCCGAGCCTCGCCTTCCTCATCGCCGGAGCCATCGAACTCCCGGGGCCGCGGCCCGCGATCCCTGCCGTGCCACGGCTCCTCGATCTGCCCACGATCCGGGTCGACTACGGGTTCGTCGTCGCCGTCGCGATGGCCGCCCTGGTGTCGTTCCTGCTGTTCCGCACGACGCGCGGCTTCGAGATCCGGGCGACGGGCCTCAGCAGCGCTGCGGCGGGCGTGGCCGGCATGCGCACACGCTGGACCATGGTGCTGGCGATGTCACTGTCCGGCGGCCTGGTCGGGATGGGCAGCGCCTTCTTCAACCTCGGGCCGGCCTGGGGCTCGTCGGGCGCGCCGTTCGACCTGGGGTATGTCGCCATCGCCCTTGCCCTGCTCGCCGGTCGGCGGCCCGGCGGCGTCGTGGTGGCGGCACTGCTCTACGGCGCGCTCACCACGGGAGCCAAGGACATGGTCGTCGCGACCGGCATCCCGCTGGCGCTGCTCATCGTCATCGTCGCCTTCGCCATCGTGTTCGTGGCGGCGCCCGACCTGACCCGTTCGATCTGGCGCCTCCGGCCGCCGAAACCAGCCACGGAGCCTGGTGCGAACACGCCCGCCGGCCCAACGGTCTCCACCTGACGCGAGCCGAGCCAGCGACGCTCATTGCCGGCGACCTCCCCGGCCACCGCGAAGATCGCGACGTGACCGCGGGGTGATCGTTGTCGAGTGACATTCGCCAACGCTGAGTGAGGAGATCGGACGAGACCTCGAGGTTCGTGGCAGATCACCCTTGGCGGTCGCGCTCGCCTTGCTCGGAACCCACGGTCGCAAGAGCTCCGCCGAAGGCACCGATCAGCACGAGAAGTCCTGGGTCCCCGCCCGACATCGCGAGGCGAAGGGCGGTGAATACGATCGCGAAGCCAACGCCCAGGAGGACTCGGAAGCGCCACGCCAGGCGGCGGATCCCGGAAATGAGCACGGCCAGGGCGCCGATCAGGACTCCAAGGGCCAGCGCTTCGGTCATCGGTCCCGTCCTCCGCGTCCCATCGATGCGTTCTCGCTCGGTGTCGACTATCGCTGAACGGATGGGCCGCGGCAAGAGCGCCATGACGGCATAGGTCGGCGCGGGAGCGAGTGATATCTCCGCACGCTTTACGACGACGATGGAACCGCCTCGGCCCCCGCGTGGTTCACGTTGTCCGAAGGGTTGACGTCTTCGGTGGCCCCGCCCACGATCGGGTGATGCGAGCGCTTCGGGCTGCGATCCTCCTCACGCTGGCGGGCATGGCCGGGATGGCGGGGCGCCCAGAGCCCGTGAACGCGTGCACCGGGAGCGCGCTCACGTTCCAGGAGGCCGTCGGCCGATCGGGCGGCGCCATCTACGCTGGCCGGATCGCGCGGGCCGAGCCTGTCGACACGTTCTGGATGGATCTGACTGTCGACGTCGAAGTCGTCGTTCGCGGTCCGGCCGATTCCCGTGTCCCACGCGCACAGGCGGGTGCCGCATGTGACGGCATCCGAACTGGTGAGTGGGGATTCATCGTCCGTGGAGTGCACGACCCGCGAGACCCGCGTGCGGACAACCTCTTCTTCGCCATGGGTCGCTCCGCAGCGCGCGATGCCCTCGTTGCGGCCGGCTTGTCGGATACGAGTACCGTGCCCGACCCGGATATCGGGCCACCGGGGAGTTGGCCTTGGGCCCTGCTGGCGATCTTGGCCGTGGCGGCGTTTGCGCTGGCGCTCCATCGCCTTGGGACGAGCCCGCGGGAGGAGCGACCGGCAGGCAGCGACCCCTGATGGAGCTAGCTCAGAACCTCCGGTTCTCCGCGTCCGTCGCCGCGTCAAGTGTCGATGCGCGACGTCGAAGCGACAACGTGGCGACTACCCCTGTCGAGATGGCGTCCTGCTTCGTACCAGACCCCACGGCGCCAGCTGGTCTTGGTGAACCCACCAAGAGCCGATCGCCGGTTGCGCCGCATTGCTGGAAGCCGCGATTGACCGGTGGCGGCGGTCGTCGGATCGTGTGCCGATGAGCCTCGCTGCCCGCTTCTTCGTCGCGGGCCTCCTCGTGCTGCTGGGCGCGACGGCCGCACTGTTCTTCGGCGGTCAGGTCGGGATGTGCCGCGGACCGCTTGGCGTAACGGCCGTCGAGTGCGCGCAGGCGACCGGCGTGGTGCCAGACGTTGGCGTCGGCCTGCCCGTGATGGCGCTCACGGTCGCGGTCGCAACGTTCGTCGTTGCGGGAGTGCCCGTTGGCCGTCGGCTGCAGGTCCTCGTCGGAGGGATCCTTTGCGGAGGAATCGGCGGAGCCGCATTCCTCTATCTCCGCCCACTCACGATGGAGGGCCTTGACTCCAGCGGCACCTGGATCTCGATCCCGCGGCCGCTCGACACAAACGCGCTGGCCACCGCTGTCGTCTTCGGCGCGCTCCTGGGCGCGATCATGCTGCGGCGGGTGCACGGGGTCGGACGGGTCGGGGTTGGCTCGATCCTGGGCCGCCCGCACAGGTAGGCGACTCATGTCACCGGCGCGCGGGACCCCCGTGAGGAGCACCCCCCGGCCTCCATCGCTGCCTGACGAATACGCAGCGACCGCCCTCGTGGCTCTCGGTGCGCGCGTCCCTGGGCTGCTTCGCGCAACGATCGTGGCGGCCCTCCTTGCCTTGGCATTCACCGGATGTGAGCCGCAGACCGCTGCCGAGCCCCCGTCTCCAGGGCGCATCCATCTCGTCGCTGAGCCTCCCCAGGCACCGTACCCGGTGGTCCTTCGATACCTGAGCGGAGGCTCCGCCTCGCGCGCCTATCACGAGTTCGCTTGGGGCGACACCATCCTCGTCGTCTTCTCGAGCCTTCCGGGTGAAGAAGGCATCCAGGTGAATGGCCAGGCTTGTGACGGGCGCTACACGCTCCAGACCAAACTCGAGACCGATCTCCTGCTCTTCCTCGGCGATGGAACCTGCCGGGTCGAGGTGGTCGGAACGCACCCGGAGGGCACAGTGCACAGTGACCCGCCGACCGAGCCCAACGTGGATGGGCACTAGGGTCCTGGGCACCGGAGGGCCCGCCATGGTGGGGTCATGATCGATGCAACTCGGGCATCGGCGCCACGCAGCGTATGCTCGGGCGGCGATCCGCAGGACGTGCTCCTCGCGGGTCCAGCGGAGGTATCGGGAGGACGAGAATGACGGAGTCGCTGGCATCGCCGATCAACCGATGGCGATATGGCATGCATCCACGCGCGACGGAGCTGCGGATCCACTCCCTGGGGCGCGTCCACCTGCAGCTCGGCGAGGCGCTTCGCCTGGAGATGACCGGCGGCCCGGACGGAGAGGACGTCGTCCACCTGCAGTACTACATCGCCACCGAACTGGGACCGTGGGCGCTCTGGCTCTCGTGCGCACGAGAGGATGTCGCCGACTGCGAGGCGTCCCTTCGGGAGCTCACGCCTCCCTTCGCGGAGGAGCGGCGGTCCTAGCCCCGGAGCTCTGGCCAGCCGGCTACGTAGCGCAAGACGAAGGTCTTCGATCACCTCCCCACGAGTGGGATGAGGACGGGACCGCGACGACCTGCCCGAGTTCCCGGAGAGCCTCAGGGCGATGGTCGCTGGCAAGCGGGGCCGAGGACCGTCATCGCGGCAACCGCGATCACCACCGCGAGCGCGAGCGTTCCCGCCGCTGCGCCGAGGACCAGCGCGGCGATCGGCCGTCCACGTCGCGCGAGACCTGCCGATACCAGACCGCTCCAAGCCACTCCGCCACCGAGCGCCGCTCCGACCAGCATCGACGGCAGCACCATCTCCTGCGGGGTGCGGATCGTGCCCGTTCCGCAGTTCGGGAAGGCCACGGCCTGCCACAGCAGCAGCGCGGCGACGGCGGCGACCACCGTTCCCACCAGTGCCGCGATCAGCCGCGTCGAGGTCGGTTCCAGCGTTCGCCACGCGAACCCGGCAGCGACCGGGGCGCCGATCCACACGGGTATGACGACGAGCCAGCCGAACGCCGCTCGGTCGAGGGGACCGATATACAGGAGGCGGTCGCTGATCCACCACAGGACATACGCGAGTCCCGCCAGCGACAGAGGGACGGCCACCGCCGCGACGTATCGGGGCCACGGGTTCCGGCTGGATGCCGTCGGGCCGATCACGGTGCTCATCTCGAACCTCCGTCGCCGTCGCGATCAGCGGTAGCCTGTGCGCTCATCGGCTGGACGTCAATACGGTTCATCGCGACCGGCGCCTTCCTGGATTCGGCTTGACATCGCTGCATACTGGGCATCATAGTGACCGTATGGTCAGAACGATGACTGCAACGGACGTCAAGGCGCGGATCCTCGCCCTCCTGGACGACGTCGAAGCGGGCGACGAGATCGAGATCAGTCGACATGGTCGGACCATCGCCCGGCTTGTGCCGGCGCGTGGCCGGCACGCGCTGCGCGGTCGGTTCACCGGTGTCGCGATGAGCGTCGCCGAGGACGAGGAACTGTTCGCGACCGGTGCGACCTGGGATCTGCCGTGACGACCGTCCTTCTGGACTCGCACGTGCTCCATTGGTGGTCGGCCGAGCCTGATCGTCTGAGCGCGTCGGCGAGGACGGTCGTCGGCGAGGCCGAGGAGCTCGCGGTGGCGTCGATCACGTGGTTCGAGCTGGCGTGGTTGGCATCCCACGAGCGGATCGCGCTGTCCATCCCGCTCCTGGCATGGCTCCAGGGGCTGTCCGAGCAGGTCCGGACTGTCGGGACGACGCCGGCGATCGCCGCTGCGGCGGTCGCTCTCCCGAGTTCATTCCCCGGTGATCCCGTCGACCGGCTCATCTATGCGACCGCGGTGGAGAACGGCTGGTCGCTCGTGACCAAGGACCGGCGGCTCCGGGACCACCGTCACCCAAGGCCGATCACGGTCTGGTAGTCAGACCGACCTCGACGAGGAGGCGCACCCCCGATGCTCACGGCCACCAAGGACCTGATGCTCCCCGCCACCGTCACCGGCTCGTGGCCGCGGCCGCGCTGGTACGACGGCGGCCTGTGGGGCCGGCCGCTCGACACGGCGCTCCTCGACGTGAAGTTCCGCGAGCAGTTCCTGGATGCGCACAGCACCGTGATCGCCGACCAGGAGCGCGCCGGCCTCGACATCCTGACCAACGGCGACTACCACCTCGACGAGGACTTCGCCGGCCGCTCGTGGCACCACTACCCGCTCCAGCGCTGGACCGGCCTGGAGCACGAGGAGCTCCAGTACGAGCGCTCGCGCGATCGACTCCTCGAGTTCCCGCCGGGAACGCTGATGAACGAGATCGAGACGACGTGGCGCTGGCCTCGCGTCGTCGGCAAGGTGGAGCATGACCCGCGCAACCCGCTCGAGTACGCGAAGCTCTGGCGGATCGCCCAGGCGCGTGCGGGCAAGCCGGTCAAGTTCGGGACGTGCTCGTCGCAGGTCCTCTCGATCTTCCTCGACAGCCACACCTCCGAGTACGACCTCGAGGACAAGAAGCAGCTCATCTGGGACATGGCGACGGCGATGAACCAGGAGCTCCGCCAGCTGGCGGCAGCCGGCGCGAAGGTCATCCAGATCGAGGAGCCGACGATCCATTTCGTCGCGTGCTTCTATCCCGACCAGACCGAGCTGCTCGACTTCCTCGTCGACGCGTTCAACCACGAGGTGGACGGCCTGGACGACGTCGAGCTGTGGATCCACACCTGCTGGGGCAACCCGAACATGCAGAAGGTCTACACCGGCGAGTCGTACGCGAACTCCATCGAGATCTACCTCGAGCGGCTCAAGGGCGACGTCTGGACCGTGGAGGCGACCGAGAACGAGCTGGCCGAGATCGACCTGTTCAAGCCGTACGCGGGGTCGCTCAAGAAGAAGGTCGCGGTCGGCGTGGTGAATCACCGAACGCTCCAGGCGGACATGCCGCCGGTCGTCGCCGCGCGGATCCGGCGCGCCCTGGAGGTCATCCCGGCCGAGAACCTGATCCTGTCGAGCGACTGCGGCTTCGGCCGGCAGGGGTTCAGCCGGACGATCGCGTTCTACAAGGCCACCGCGATCGCGCAGGCGCGGAACCTCGTCCTCGAGGAGCTGGGGCTGGAGGGACGCTACGTGCCCGCCGCGGACCCGGCGCTCCAGGTGGACGTCCTGCCCGACCGCGAGCCGCTGACCCACCTGCCGTCACCTTGGAAGTAGGCGATCAGGGTCAGGAGATGCCGGCGGCGTCGCCCTCGCGGCTACCGGATCAGGGCTTCTTGACGGTCAGCTGGTCCCCGACCTTGGAGAAGGTCAGCTCGAGCTCGTAGACGACGCGCTGGAGTTGGCCAGAGCCGCCGATGCGGGCCTTGACGCTCATCTCCCACGTGCCGGTCCGCGGTCGGCCCTTGTCGTCGATGCGGACCTCCGTGGTCATCCGCTCGATCTTCTCCTCGCGCATGCGGCCGACGACGGTCGTCGGGTGCATGAGCAGCGCGTCGGGCACGCTGATGCGGTGGAGCGTCTCGTCACCGACCACGACCGGCCCGAGGTATCTGACGTCACCGGAGTCGCCGACGTGCTTGAACGGCACGTACGAGTCGTCCAGGTCGTATCCCTTGATCGAGGTCCAGCCTTCCCCCTCGCGCTTGACGTAGCCCTCTCCGGCGACGCCGCGGACCTGCACGTCCTGCTCGGGAAGCCCCTCGTCGAAGTCGTACGTCCAGGCCGTCGCGAAGTCCTCGCCGACCACCGTCATGGCGCCCTTGATCTTCGCGAGGCTCGCTGACAGGCGCATCTCACCGGCGTACGCGATTCGATAGGTCAGGTCGCCGCTCGTCACCGACTCGACGAACGCCGCGATCGCCGCCTCGTGGGTGTCCGGGCTCCGTGACGGTGTCGCCGGCGCGATGGAGGCGGCCGGCGCGACCGTGGCGATCGGGCCGGCCGTGGCTCGCGGCGCCGAGATCGAGCCACACGCGGCGACCACGATCCCGATCGCCATCGCGAGGGCGACGGAGCGGGCGGCGACGCCAGCCTCTTTGGTCGGGGCGAGTGGCTCGGGCATGATCGTCTCTGTCGCGACGACACTCCGGCCGTCTCCGCCCGGCAGCGTAGCAGCCTACTCCCGGCTGGCCGCCACCCCCCAATCGGGTCGGCGTCCCCGACGCTGGTCCCGGACGGCGCTAGAGTCCGGCCATGGCCGCCTCGCATCGAGCCTTCGTCCTCCGCCACACGCAGCTGCGGCCCGTCCCGGGCCTCGAGGAGGTCAGGCTCCACCTGGCCGATGAGGTGCTGCCGCTGTGGCATGCCTGCCAGGTGGAGACGAGCGACCCGGACGCCGCCCTGCCGTACTGGGCCGTCGCGTGGGGCGGCGGGCTCGCGATCGGGCGCTACCTGCGCGAGCACCCGGAGGCGGTGGCCGGACGGCGGGTGTTCGACCTCGCCTCAGGCTCCGGGCTGTGCGCGATCGCGGCGCTGCACGCCGGCGCGTCGAGCGCGACCGGCGTCGACACGGATGCCTTCGCCGCCGCCGCGATCGGGGTCAATGCGCGCGCCAACGGCCATCGGGTCGCGGTCGTGCGTCGTGACGTGCTCGATGACGAGCCACCCGATGTCGACATCGTCCTGGCCGGCGACTGCTGGTACGACGCGCGGCTCGGCGAGCGTGTCCTGCCGTGGTTGCTTCGGGCTTGGGAGCACGGCATCGACGTCCTGATCGGCGATCCGGGCCGCCGCTACCTGCCGACCGATGCGTTGGTCGAGCTTGCCTCGTACGACGTCCGCACCACGACCGACCTCGAAGACCTGGCGCTCATGCAGGCCAGGGTCTACACGTTGCGACCAGCCCGAGAGACGTCGGGCCAACGGAGGTGAGCCGGTTCGACGCAGGCCGGATAGCATCGGTCGATGCGAACGAGGACGATCGCCGTCGCGGCGCTCCTAGTGGCGATCACCGCATCCATCGTCGCCGCATCCTGCTCCCCGGCGGACGAGCCGCCCGAAGACATCGAGGCCGGCCCAGCGGTCAGCGGTTGGCATCGGATCGCCGCCGGCGACCTGTCCGCTCGTCATTCGGCACACGCGTTCTGGACCGGCACGGAGGCTCTCATCCTCGGCGGGGATTCGGCGCCGCCGCGATGTCCTCCGGAGGCTGACTGCAACCGGGACCCGGCGGAATTCGAACGCGACGGGGCGGCCGTCGACCTCCGCGCCGGGACGTGGCGCGTGCTCAGCCCAGCCCCGGTACCACTGGGCCCCCTCTCCGGGGCCATCGTCGATGGGGACCTCTATCTCTGGGCTCAGGACTCGGGGGCCTTCCTCCGGTACGACATCGCCGACGACCGATGGGAGGCTCTGCCGGCCCCGCCCGATCCCCCATCGGGGCTCGAACTCGTCGCGGCCGGGACTCGCGTCATCGCGTTCAGTCCGACGCAGGAGCTTGGCCTCGTTCCGGACCGTTGGTACGACCCCGGGACGGGAGCGTGGCTCGATCTGCCGTTGGATCCGATCGCTCCGGCGTTCGATCGCTCCGTCGTCTGGACCGGGACCGAGGCGGTCGTGCTCGGGATCCGTCTCGACCCGACGCGGCCACCGAACCGGCCTGCGACCTATGCAGCGGCGGCGTTGGACGCGGAATCCGGCGAGTGGCATCGGCTTCCGGATTCCGAGATCGTCGGCTGGAATCCGGCCTGGTTCTGGGCGGGCGGGAGCATCGTCAATCCCACGATCGGGAGCGCGGACGGCGGTGAGGTCAACAACTGGGGCCGCCACTTCCCGTTCGGGGGATCGCTGACGCCTCCGGGGATCTGGGGCGACCTGCCGGCACCGCCGGCCGGCGGTGCCGGGTATCCCGGGCTCTCGGTCGCCGGCGGCGAGTTCGCCGTATCGACGGAGGGATGGGTGCTCCACGTGCCGACCGGTCGATGGATCCCGCTGCCGCGACCCCTGGCAGCGCCCGATCATGGGGCGGCGACCGCGTGGGCCGACGATCGGCTGCTGGTGTGGGGCGGCGTGACGTGGCGCGGGGGCGCCGCCGTGGTGCTCGACACGGGCTGGATGTGGATCCCATGACGGTCCATCCTCGGTCCCTGACGGCCCGGCGACTCAACCGCGCCACGCTCGGTCGCCAACTGCTGCTGCAGCGCGAACCGCTGGCGGTGGTCGATGCCGTGCGCCGCATCGTCGCGGTGCAGGCGCAGGAAGCGGCATCGCCGTACGTCGCCCTGTGGAATTGGCTGATCGGCCTCCAGCCGGCCGAGGTCGATGCGGCATTCGCCGACCGAGCGTTGGTCAAGGCGACGCTGATGCGCATCACGCTCCATGCCGTGCATGCCGAGGACTACCCGGCGTTCCACAGCGCGATGCTGCCGAGCCTGCGCGCCTCGCGCCTCTACGACCGCCGGTTCACGTCCAGCGGGCTGACCATCGCCGAGGTCGACGCGCTCGTTCCCGATCTCCTCGACTTCGCGGAACGACCGCGCTCCCGGGTCGCGATCGAGGACCGCCTCGAGGCGCAGACTGGCGACCGCGAACCGCGCGCCTGGTGGGCGCTCCGGACGTTCGCGCCACTGCACCATGTCCCGACCGGCGGGCCCTGGTCGTTCGGCCCCCGGGCATCGTTCGTCGCGGCTACCGAACGGCGGCCGCCGGAGTGCCACGGCCCCTCCGTCCAGCGGCTGGTCCGGCGGTACCTGGAGGCCTTCGGTCCCGCCTCCGTGCCGGACGTCGCCCAGTTCACGTTGCTCCAGCGGTCCGTGATCCGGGACGCGATGAACGGGCTCGCCGGTGAGCTCGTGGAGCTGGAGGGTCCCGACGGGTCGATCCTGTTCGACGTGCCCGACGGCCTGCTGCCCGCTGAGGACACCCCGGCGCCCCCGAGGCTGATGCCGATGTGGGACAGCGTCCTGCTCGCGTACGCGGACCGCAGCCGGGTGATCCCGTCCGACTACCGTCGCATCGTCACCCGGCAGAACGGCGACGTCCTGCCGACATTGCTTGTCGACGGCCAGGTCGCCGGCGTCTGGCGCCCGCTCGAGGGAGGCATCGAGGCCACGGCATTCCACCCGCTCCCCGATGAGGCGTGGGCCGGGCTCGCGACGGAGGCCGCCGCCCTGGTCGGGTTCCTCGCCGACCGCGATCCCGCCGTGTATCGCCGCTATGCCCACTGGTGGAAGGTGCTGCCTGGAGCCGAGGTCCGACTGCTGCCGGGCTGACGTCCGCGATCTCGCAGCAAGGCTGTCCGGTCCAGACCGCCGATGCACGACGACCGGCTCGTGACGCCAGCCTCGACCGGCCCCGGCGACGGCCGCCATCGGGCACGGTCGGCGGGTGCCTGATGGCCCATCCAGTGCAGTCCTCGTGGCACTCCACCGACGACCTCACCCTGCCGCACCGTAGAGGGCGAGCGGCATCCACGCCGCCGCAACAGCGGCGCGATACCGGGATGATCCACCGCAGATCACGAAAGGGCCCAACGGCATGAAGTCCAGACTCAAGCTCCTCGGCGTCGTCATGGTCGCCTCCGGCCTGTTCGGCGCTGGTGTCGGCGGGTACACGCTGATCAAGACGATGGAGGGCATGAACTCCCTCCAGTCGTTCAGCACCGCTCAGAACGTGACCCTGACCTACAACGACGAGGGCCAGCTCGTCGATCGCGGTACTCCGGAGGGCGCGCAGGCGATCCTCGAGCTCGTGAAGAACGACTGGGGCTACGCGATCTCCGACGGCGACCTGAACCCGAATGACCCGCTCGTGAACACGGCCTCCGAGTACATGTACCAGATGGGTACGATCGCCTATCACACCCTGCATTCGACGGTGACCGTCAACGTTCCCGAGGACGTGGAGTACAACGGCGAGACCTTCGCGGCCGGCGACTACGAGTTCGTCAACGACGGCCGCTACTGGACCGGGTTCGACCGCTCGCACCCGATCGAGGGCCCAGCCCGGGCCGCGATCTGGACCGGTACGGCGCACGCGCTCATCGGTGAGCTCGGCGTCGGTGCAGTCACCGCTTCAACGCTGACCATCGGCCTCGGCCTCGTCGGCGTCATCGGCGGGCTGGCCGGCACGCTCGGCCTCCTGGGCCTCGGCCTGATCTGGGTCGCGCGCAAGCCCGACTGACCCTCCTCCACTCGCGCACCGAACCGGCGGCCGAGACATCGGCCGCCGGTTCGGATTCCTGCCGATCCCTTCTGCGCTGTCACGCAGCACGAGAACGTCCTCAACCGTCTGGTCGGCGTGGCAGGATTGCACCGGCTCTTCGTGTCGATGCTGGCGATCAGCCTGGGCGCGTGTGGCCCTTCGCCGCTCAGCGGCACGCCGGCCATCACGGCCTCACCCGTCGCTCTGTCGACGATCGCGGCTCCGACGCCCAGCGACCGCACGATACCGACCGGCGCAAATCGTGCGTGGAAGGTCGACGTCGTCAACGCAGACCGTCCACTCCTCGTGAGCATCACGACGGATCGGGCCGCCTGGGCGTGGCTTGTCCCCGCCAACAGCCGGATGGTGCTGCTTGACGAGCCGATGGCGCCGAACGAAGGCCGGATCGAATTGGTCGGTCCCGCGGACGACTGCACGCTCTACGACGCGGCGGACCTCCCGATCGTCTCGCTCACGATCCTCATCGTGCAGACCAGCAGCTCGCGACCGGACTACGAGATGGATCTTCGGCCCGGCGCCCCGATCGTGGGCCCGGTCAACGTGGGTTACTTCGGCGGCTGTTCGGGCTGAACAGCCTGCCGGGACCGTTGCCTGCTTCGTCGACGTCCTCAACGGGCGACGACCAGGGCTCGCGACCGGAGCAGAATGCCGCCATGAGTCGACAGCGAACCGTGCTGGTCGCCCTCGCGGTCACCGGGGCGATCGTCCTTGGCGCCGTGGGGCTGCGCGTTCTGCCGTTGTTCACGGGTCCGGCGCTGCCCGCGAACGCCACCCGACTGCACGTCCGTACGGCCTTCCCGCGCTTGACCTTCGGCTGCGCGACAGCCCTCCTGGCGCCGGCACGCGTGGCGACAGCCGGCGATGACCTGGTCCTCCTCACCGTCGCATCGGGCGAACCTGTCCACGTCGTCTGGCCGAGCGGATTCGCCGCGTGGCGGGTCGACGGTCGAGCCGTCCTCGCCGATCCGTGGGGCAGCGTCGTCGGTCGGGAGGGGGACGTGCTCGACAGCCTCGGGGGCGGTCTCGGCCCGGACGATGCCTTCTACATCTGCCCGTTCGGGATCGTCACGGAGCGCTGACGGCTATCGGCTCGCGGCGACGCGTCCGCGACGGTCCGCCCTGCCTCATGGGATGATGCCCGCCGCGACCCCGCGATCGAGGGAGATAGCATGGCCGGACCGAGAACCGTGGACGAGTACCTGGCCACGCTGCCGGAGGACCGGCGCGTCGCGATGGACGCGATGCGCCAGGCGATCAACGCCGCCGCCCCGGATGCCACGGAGGTCCTCGCCTACAAGATGCCGGCGCTCCGGACCCACGGTCAGTTCCTCGTGTCGTACGACGCATTCAAGCGGCACTACAGCCTCTTCCCGGCGAGCGATGGCGTGGTCGAGGGACTCGGGGCGGAGATCCAGCCGTTCCTGGCCGGGAAGGGCACCATCCGATTCCCCGCGGACAGACCGCTCCCGCTCGATCTGATCAGCCGGATCGTGAGGATCCGGGTCGCCGAGAACGAGGCACGCAACGCCGAGTGATCTCCTCGATCCGCGCGACCGGCCGATGCCGTACGACGCGGGCCCGCCTGCGGGTCGTCGCGGCGGCGATCCATCAGGCGATCCTTGCCGGTGCGCCTATCCGGTCGGGCGTCGCCCCACGTGAACCGTGACCATCCCGAACGTCATCGGGGTCCACGTCACATCGACCAGGCCGGCGTCGCGCATGATCCCTGCGATCCGCTCCGGGTCCGGGTAGTTCCGGACGCTCTCGACGAGGTACCCATAGGCATCACCCTGGCCGGCGATCCGACCCAGGAAGGGCACGATCCGCTCGAACCAGACCCGGCCGATGCGTGCGATGAGGTGGCCCGGGCGGGCGATCTCCAGGCATACGACCCGGCCGCCGGGCCGGACGACCCGGCGCATCTCGGCGAACCCGCGACCGTAGTCGGGCAGGTTGCGCATCCCGAAGGCGATCGTCGCGGCATCGAACGTGACGTCCGGGGCCGGCAGTTCCAGCGCGTTGCCGACGACGAACTCGAGGCCGTCGCGCTTCGCGTAGGTCCGCCGCGCGCGCTCGATCATCTTCGGCGCAAGATCGACGCCGAGCACCCGCCCCGACGGCCCGACCTGGTCCTTGAGCGACGCCGCGACCTTGCCGGTCCCGGTCGCGATATCGATGGCCGAGTCCCCGATCCCGACACCGGCCGTCCGAACGGCCCGACCGCGCCAGCGGGGCTCCTGGAACCCGCTGATGACGAGGTTCATGACGTCGTACACGCCGGAGATCCGGTCGAACATCGCCCCGACCTCGGTCGGGGGCGAGGCGTTGCCGCGATCTGTGGCTCGACCGGACGGGGTCGCGCCGGGCGAGTCGGCGGCAGCATCGGCGAGCGGGTCGGCGGCGACGTGTTCGGGGTCGTGGGTCACGGGGCGGTCTCCTGGGCGTCGGGGTCGATGTGCCGGCAGACGGCAAGGTCGGCGACGAGGGCGGCATCGGTGATCGGCGCAGTGTGTCGCAGGCCCGGCAGGCGTTCGCGAACGGCATGCGGGCCGATGCGCGCGGCCAGCTCGTCGGCGATCGGAGCGTAGAACGGCTCGCTGGCGCCACCGCTCGCGATGACGACCGGGCAAGTGATGCGGGCCAGGCCATCGGGTTCCAGGCCGTCCATGGCGGCGTCCGCGAGGGCGCCCGTGCCCTCCCGCCCGATGCTGTCGCGCTGTCGCGGGTGCAGTCGATCCCAGGCGCCGGCGCCCGCGACCGCGTCGAGGAACCGGTGGGCGGCCGCCTCTCCGCCACCGGCGGCGAAGGCTGTCGCGACGTCGCCGGCCACGCGCGAGAGCTCGGCGCGGACGGGTGGTGCGGCGACGGCCAGATAGGGCGGCTCCCAGGCGAAGACCGACGCGACGCGGTCGGGATGGCGCGCGGCGGTCTCCAGGGCGACGACCGCCCCGAAGCTGTGGCCGACGAGCGCGGTGCGGGTCGTCCCGACGGCCCCCACGGCGTCCAGCACCGCGACGACATCGGCGACGTGGCGGGCAACGCGCACCGGCGCGGGGTTCGCCATCGGGCTGTCGCCGCTGCCGCGTCGATCGACGAGGACGACCCGGGCGTGGTCCGCCAGGCGTCGAGCCAGGGCGAGCAGCTGGGCGGAGGTGGACAACGTGGCGTGGAGGAGGACCACGACCGGGGCTTCGGGGTCACCGGCGGTCGCTGCCAGCTCACGGATGGCGATGCGCTGACCGTCGTCGGCGGTGACGATGCGACCGATCGGCTCTGCGAGGAGCCTCGCGAGCGCCGGGCCGGCGACCTTGCCGAGATCGGTTCGCGGGAGCGCGGCGACGCGCACGAAACGGATCGGCACCTTGTAGCCCGCGAGGCGGGCGCGGGCATGGGCTCGCAGGTCGTCGTCGGAGGGGTCGGCGCCGCGCTGCAGCACGACGACTGCAGCCGGGGCGTTGCCCCAGGTCGGGTCGGGGATGCCGACGACGGCCGCGTCGCGGACGTCCGGGTGCTCCAGCAGGACGGCCTCGACCTCCGCGGGGGCGACCTTCTCGCCGCCGGACACGATGACGTCGTCCACCCGGCCGAGCACGGTCAGCCGCCCGTCGGCGTCGAGCGTGCCGAGATCGCCGGTGTGGAACCAGCCGTGGGCGTCGGGACCGGTGGGGTCGGTGTCGGCGTCGCCTCCGTCGGGACCCGGGTCGCCGAGGTACCCGGGGAAGACCATCGGCCCGCGGACGGCGATCCGGCCGCCATCCAGGCGAAGGTCCACCCTCGGCAAGGCCCGGCCCGCAGTCCCCGCGTGGCTCGCGACCTCCGCGACCGCGAGCGCGACGACCCCCGATGCCGTCTCCGTCATCCCGTACGAGGGGATCACCGGCCAGCCGGCGGCGACCGCGCGAAGTAGCAGGGACTCGGGGAGGGGACCGCCGCCGAGGATGACCGCCGCGATGCCGTCGGGTGGCGGGCCATCCTCCGTGGCATCCAGGATCGCCGCGAGTTGCGCGGCGACGAGTGAGAGGTGACTGACGACGACGCCCCGACTCGCCGCGCCATCGATCGCGGCCAGGAGGGCCGCGGCCCCCGGGCCCCCGGGGACGACCACCGGCACGCCGGCGCGCGCGGCCCGCGCGACGATCCCGATCCCCGCGACGTGCGCCAGCCCGAGCGACAGCAGCCAGCCGGACGCCGGCGGCAGGAACGTCGTCCAGGCCTCGGCGCTCGCCGCGATCCGGTCGAGTGGCAGACGGGCGAGCTTGGGCCGCGCCGTCGAGCCGGACGTAGCGAGGAGGAACTCGGGGAGCGGCTCGGCGGTGGCCACGGCGGTCGCCACGCTTTCGATGCGCGCGTCGACGTCGATCTCGTCGAGCGCGACCGCCGCGATGCCGGTCGGTGCCGCGACGCCGGTCGCTGGATCGATCAGCAGCGCCCGGCAGGCCGACAGCGCCAACAACGACTCGACCTCCGGGGCCGCGAGCTTCGGGTGGACGAGCACGGCGGACACCGTGGCCCGCACCATGCCGTGAAGCGCCGCCACCCCCAGGGCCGTCCCTCCCAGCACGAGTCCGACCCGCTCGTCCGGTCCCAGGCCGAGGGCTCGCACGACGCCCGCGATCGCCACGGCGCGCCGGTCAAGCTCCGCCCACGACCAGGTCGATGCGGTGACCGAGTCCAGGAGCGCAGCGGACTCCGGCTGCCGCGCCGCGTGGTGCCGGACGAAGTCCTCAAGCAGGGTGGGGCCGCCGCCCGCCGTCACCACGGCGCGCCCGCTCGGTCCACCGCCCATCGATCGATCGCCGCTCCCGCGATGCGCAGTCCCGGGCCCGGCACGCTGAGCCGACCCTGCTGCGCTGTCAGTGGCGACGCCAGCAGGTCGTCGCCGAGGAGGTCGCCGGTGGCGAGTCCGTGCGCGTGGCCGCGCTCCGGCAGGGCTGCCGCGACGCGGGCTGCTGCGACGAGCCCCACGCCCGTCTCGAGGAACGTGGAGATCGTGACGCCGACTCCGGCCTCGACCGCGAACCGGGCGATCTCCATCGCCGTCGCCGGACCACCGACGCGAGCCGGCTTGACCACGAGGACGTCCGCCGCGTCCGCCGCGATGAGGGCCTGCGCGGCCGCCGGTGAGGTGACCGACTCATCGAGCGCGATCGGCACCGGGGCGGCGTGCCGCAGGACGGCAAGTGCAGCGGGATCGTCGGACGCGATGGGCTGCTCCACGTACGCGATGTCGAGGGCGGCGATCGCCTCCATCCGGTCGAGGGCGTCGCGCGGGTCCCACGCGCCGTTGACATCGAGCCGCAGGGACACGTCCGGTCCGACCGCCACCCGGACTGCGGCGAGTCGACGCACCAGGTCTGCCGTCGTCGCCTCCGAGCCGCCCTTGAGCTTCAGGCAGCGGAAGCCGAGCTCCACCGAATGACGGGCAGCCGCGACGCTCTCCGCCTGGTCCTCGGTCGCGATGGTGGCGTTGACGGCGATGTCGGCCGCCGCCTCGACACCGAAGCCGACGAGTCCCAGGTCAAGGGCCGCGCTCTCGATGGCGCCGCGGACGGCGCGCCCTGCCGGCGAGGCCGGGACATCGACCAGCCACGGATCGAGGTCGCCGTCAACTCCCAGTCGGGCTACGGCCGCACGGATCGAGGCGGCCAGCTCGTCCAGGTCGGCGGTACCGGCGGATGGCGGCAGGCCGGCCTCCCCGAAGCCATCGCGATCGTCCCGGTCGCGAAGGCGGACGATCCAGGCGTCCCGCTCGCGCCACGTCCCGGCGGCCGTGGCGAAGGGTCGACGGAGAGGGATCCGGACGCGGACGGCCGCGGTCTCGAGCCGCCGCGCCGCTGGCCCCTGGCTCACGTGGTCACCCGGCCGCCAGCCCGACGGCGAACAACGCCGCATACACCAGGGACAGCCGGGCGGTGGCCCTCAGCACGGGGTTCAGCGACCGCCGGTCGTCGCCGGGACCCAGGGTCACGACGCGTCGAAGGGGTTCGACGGCCAGCACTCCCGCGAGCAGCGAGAGCAGCACGGCGACACCGCCCTGGCCGGTCGCGACCAGCCCGACCGGGACGGTCGCCGCGACGGCCAGCAACAGGACGTATTCCGTCTTGGCGAAGCGCTCGCCGAAGGCCACGGCCAGCGTCCGCTTGTCCGCGGCGCGGTCGGTCGGGATGTCGCGCAGGTTGTTGACGACGAGGATCCCAGTGATCAGGGCGCCCACCGGGATCGCCGCCAGCCAGAACAGCGGCTCGAGGCGAAGGGCCTGCAGGTACGCCGTCCCGACGACCGCGACGAGCCCGAAGAACGTGAACACGAAGACCTCGCCCAGGCCCCGATAGCCGTACGGCCACGGCCCACCGGTGTAGGCGAGCGTGGCGACCATCGCCAGCGCCCCGACGACCAGCAGCGCGACGCCGCCCACGCTCACGAGGTACAGGCCGACGACGCCGGCGGTCGCCAGCACGATCGCGATGCCGACCTCCAGCCGGCGCGTGGTGAGCAGCCCGGTCGCGGCCACCCGAACCGGGCCGGTCCGGTCGGGCGTGTCGGCGCCGCGGTGGTAGTCGGACAAGTCGTTCGCGAGGTTCGCGGCCACCTGGAGCAGGAGCGCGACGGCCAGGCACGCCGCGGCCGTATCCCCGCGGAAGGCCGCCCCCGACCCGAGGGCCGCGCCCAGGCCGACGAGGACCGGCGCGACGGCCGCCGGCAGGGTGGCCGGCCGGATCGCGAGCCACCAGGTCTGCACGGCGGTCGGTCGCTCCGGCGCCGCCGGTCGCTCGTTCGTCATCGGGCGGCGTCGCTCAGGGCCGGCGCGGGAATCGGCTGAAGTCGGGCGGGCGCTTCTCCAGGAACGCGTCGGAGCCCTCGTGCGCCTCGTCGGTCGTGTAGTAGAGGCCGGTCGCGTTGCCGGCGAACTCCTGGAGGCCGGCCAGGCCGTCCGTCGCGACGAGGAACGCCGACTTCAGGAAGCGGATCGCGGTCGGGCTCATCCGGAGGATCTCTTCCGCCCAGGCGACGCCCTCCGATTCCAGGTCGGCGAGCGGCACGACCTTGTTGACGAGGCCCATGTCGAGCGCTTCGGCGGCCGAATACCGGCGGCACAGGAACCAGATCTCCTTGGCCTTCTTGTCGCCGACCAGGCGTGCCAGCAGGCCGATCCCGAAGCCGGCGTCGAAGCTGCCGACCTTCGGGCCGACCTGCCCGAAGATCGCGTTCTCCGACGCGAGCGACAGGTCGCACACGATGTGCAGGACGTGCCCGCCACCGATGGCGTAGCCGTTCACGAGCGCGATCACCGGCACCGGCAGGGAGCGGATCTGGCGCTGGAGGTCGAGGACGTTGAGTCGGGCGACCCCGTCTGCCCCGACGTACCCGCCGGCGTGGCTCTTGTGGCGCTGGTCGCCGCCGGAGCAGAACGCCTTGTCGCCGGCGCCGGTGAGGAGCACGCACCCGATGGTCGGGTCGTCGCGGACGCGGGCGAAGGCGTCGATCAGCTGCGTGACCGTCTCCGGCCGGAACGCGTTGTGGACCTCCGGGCGGTCGATGGTGATCTTCGCGACGCCGCTCTCCGAGCGCTCGAAGCGGATGTCCGAGTAGTCGGCCACGACGGGTGTCCAGGCGGTCATGCGGCTCTCCAGCTGGCGAGTTGATCGATGAGCAGGCGGCGGAACTGGGCGGGTGACTCCCGATGCGGTGCGTGACCGTGGTTCGGGAGGGCCACGAGGCGGGCAGACGGGATGGCGTCGGCCACGGCGCGAGCTCGACCGAGCCCGACGGGATCGAGTCCTCCGGCGATGACCAGGGTCGGTGCCGCGATCCCGAAAAGTCGGTCGTGGAGCGGCTCCATGGACCCGGGGCCGGCGCCCCGCAGCGAGGCCGCCAGGCCCTCCACCCGATTCCGGGCACGGGCACGGTGGATCCGGTCGCGGCGCGCCGCCGACAGCCGGTGCTCGCCGGCGAACAGCGGGTTCGCCTCCCAGGCACGCAGGAAGGCCGCGAGGCCGTCGTGCTCAAGCCGGTCCGCCAGGGCGCGATCGGCAGCCAGGCGCGTGGCACGGTCAGCGGGATCGGCGATGCCCGCGGACGGGCTCTCCAGGACCAGGCCGCTGACGACGTCCGGCTGCGCGACGGCCATCCGCAGGGCGATGCGCGCCCCCATCGAGTAGGCGACGACGACGGCCGGCGCGGCGTCGAGGCCGCGCAGGATCGTGGCCACATCCGCGGACTGACGCTCCACGGCGTGGCGGTCGGGGTCGCGCGGGGCGTCGGACCGGCCGTGGCCAAGCAGGTCGACGACGACCGTCCCCTGGCCGGCGGCACGGACGGCGGGGAGGAACGCTCCCCAGTCCGCCCCGCGGCCGGTGAACCCATGGAGGAACAGGACGGCCGGGCCCGCGCCCGCGGTCCGGACTTCATACCGATGGCCGTCGACGGCGAGGCGGGTCACGGGGCAGGCTCCGGCGCGCCGGAGGCCAACGCGGTCGCGGCAACGGCGGCGGCGGCCCGGTGCAGCTCGACGTTGCGGGCCCGATGTGTCCGCAATTCCAGGACGGTCAGTCCCGGCTGTCGGATCGCGGCCGCAAGGGCTCCGGCCAGGGACCGCTCGTCGACCAGCTCGTGCCGATGTCCGACCGCCTCGACGATCGGCCCGGCGGCGATCCCGTGCGGCGTCCCGAACAGCTGCTCGTACCGCTCCGGGAGCCCGATCTCCGGTGCGTCGGCCGCGGCCTGGGGCAGGAACGAGAAGATGCCGCCGCCGTCGTTGGCGATGAGTACCACGACCAGGCGAACGCCGGTGATCCGGGCCGTCACGAGCGCCCCCAGGTCATGCAGGAACGAGACATCGCCTACGACGAGCACGACCGGGCTGTCGACGACGGCCGCGGAGCCGAGGGCCGTAGAGACGACGCCGTCGATGCCGTTCGCGCCCCGGTTGGCGTGGACGCGGATCGCCTTGTCGGTCGCGGGCAGCCAGCCATCCAGATCGCGGACCGGCATGGAGTTGCCGGCCCACAGCACGGCCCCGTCCGGCAGGACCTCGGCGAGATGATGGAAGGGAGCCCCCTCGAACGGTTCATCGAGGCCGGCGAGCCAGCCTCGCATCGCAGCATCGACGGCGGCGTCGGCGGCCAGCCAGTCGGCCAGCCAGGGGTCCACCCCGGGGTCATCGTCGTCATGTCGGGGCATCGCCACGAGCCCGGCGACGAGGCTTTCGGCGGTCGCAGCGGCGTCGGCATGGACGAAGGTCGCGGGCAGCAATGCCGCCTCACGCCAACCGGCATCGCCGTCGACGACGACGAGTTCCGGGCGAGTTCGCCGGAGCAACTCGACGATCGGTTTCGAGGTGGGCATCGCGCCGAACCGGATGACGAGCTCCGGTCGGTGGCGATCGGTCCAGGGTCCGGGCCGGACGAGCTGGTCGCCGCGGGCGACCACGCTGGAGCGGTCGTGCGGCCCCGCCCGAAGTCCGGACATCGGGTCGGCAAGGATCGGGTATCGAGCGGCCGCGGCCAGGCTTGCGATCTCGTCGACCGCGCCGGAGGCCTCCATCGGGCCGGCGACGATCAGGCCGCGCGGCGTCGCTGCGATCCGTTCGACCAGGCGCGTGGCATCGGCGCGGGAGAGCCGACGGGCCCCCGCGAGGGCGTCGCTGAACGGCGCCTCTCCCGGAAGATCCGGCCACGGCCCGAGATCCCCGACGGGAACCAGCGGTTCGCGGAACGGAGCGTTGATGTGGACCGGGCCGGCCGGTCCGGCCGTCGCGACCGCCACCGCGCGACCCGCCACGGAGCGGACGTGGGCCAGTGTCTCCGGGGCCTCGTCCGGCAGAGGCAGCTCCGTCGTCCACTTCACGTAGCCGCCGTACAGCTTCACCTGGTCGATGGTCTGCGGCGCACCGCGGTCCCGCAGTTCCGCCGGACGGTCCGCCGTGAGGACGACGAGCGGCACGCGGGCCAGCGAGGCCTCGACGACGGCCGGCGCGAAGTTGACCACGGCCGTGCCCGACGTCGCCAGCAGGACGACCGGTCGGGCCGAGGTCCGCGCCATCCCGAGCGCAAAGAACGCCGCCGACCGCTCGTCCAGCAGGACCTGCACCCGAAGCCCATCGTGCGCGGCGAGTGCCAGGGCCATCGGCGTGGAGCGCGACCCAGGGCAGAGGACCGCATCACGGACGCCGGAGCGGACCAGCTCCTCGACGAACGCGCGCAAGACGGTGGAAGCTGGGTCGGAGCTCATGGTTCGTCGCCCGGCCGCCCCAGGGCCGACGCCACGGCGCGGAGCTTCATCCGCGATTCCTCCCATTCCGTCTCCGGGTCCGAGTCGGCGACGATGCCGCAGCCGGCGAACAGCGTTGCCCGGGTCCGATCCACGACCCCGCTGCGCAGCGCGACCATCAGTTCACCATCGCCGTCGGCGCCCAGCCAGCCGATCGGCCCGGCGTACCAGCCGCGGTCGAAGCCCTCGTACTCGTCGATGAGCGTGAGGGCGAGGTCCCGCGGCTCGCCACCCACCGCCGGCGTCGGATGCAGGCGCCCGGCCAGCGCGAGAAGGCCCTCGCGTGCGTGGACGACGCCCTCGATCTCCGTGATGAGGTGCTGGACGTGGCGGAGCGTGAGGACGCGCGGCTCCGGTTCGATCGACAGGCGCTCGGAGATGGGGGCCAGGCGTTCGCGCAGCGCGGCCACGACGACGTCGTGCTCCTCGCGGTCCTTCTCCGAAGCGAGCAGCGCGTCCGCGAGCCGCGCATCCGCTGCGGCGTCCGCGCCGCGCCCCACGGAACCGGCGATCGCCACCGTCCGGAAGGCCCGTCCGTCCGTCCGGATCAGTCGTTCCGGGGTGGCGCCCAGGAAGGTCCGGCCGTCGCGCCGGAAGGCGAAGACCGTGCTTTCCGGGGCGCTCGCGGCGAGACGTCGCAGCGCGTTCTCGACATCGAGGTCGGCGGGTGAGGCGAGGACCACGCGTCGTGCCAGGACGACCTTGTCGAGGCGACCACGACCGACCGCACCGGCGAACAGGCCGACCGTGCGATCCCACAGCTCCCGGTCCGGCCGCTCCTCGAGGATCGACAGCGGGTGGACGACCGGCCGGGCGACCAGGCCCCCCGGAGCCGGCGCGAGTTCGCGGGCACGCGACAGGATCCGCTCCCATCGCCGGCGCGCACCCGGACTGGGCGCCGCGCCAGTCGTGGTCGTGACCCAGGAGCCGCCGGCCGTCCGGGCGAGGATGACCTCCGGCATGACCAGGGATGCGGCCCCGAACGGCTCCCACGCGTCGCCGGAGGCCGGCAACCGACCCGTGAATCCGAGACCGCCCATGAGCACCGGCCCGACGCCTCGGGGGAGTGCCGGGTCGTCCGGGCCCAGTTCGCGGGCGAGATACCGCCAGGCGTGGTCGGCCGCCGCGAAGCGGTCGTCGCCGTCGGCGTCCACGGACCAGGCACGGCCCAGGCCGACCAGGGCGAGATCCTCTGAGGCGTGCAGCCACAGCGCGGACTCCAGGCCGGCCTCCACGGCCGCTGCGTGCACGGCGATCGGGTCGAACGCCTCCGCGGGCTCGGTCCGGACGACGAGATCGGAGGGTCTCGCTCGCGCGGTCGTCGCCTCGACGGTCGTCACCCGGGTGCCTCCGGGAACGCGCTCGGCGCGTCCGGTGCGGGCAGGCGGGCGATCCGATCCTCGTCGACGCCGACGCTCCGCAGCAGCATCGCGCGGAGTGCCGGATAGGCATCCTCCAGGCGTTCCGGCCGCTCCGCGCCAAGCCAGCGCCCGACGACCTCGTTGAGTGCGCCGAACCAGGCGACGCTCGTCACGCGTGTGTCGGTCGGTGGGATGACGCCGTCCGCGACGGCCTCGTCCAGGTAGCCCTGGATCAGCAGCGCGAACCGCTCGTGCATGGCGTTGGCTTCGGCCTGGAAGACCCGGCCTGCCCCGATGACGTCGAGGAACAGCAGCCGAGCCATCGTCCGATGCCCGGCGAAGATCGCCAGGACGGTCTGGATCGCCACCTCCGCTCGGGCGATCGGCTCGTCCTCCGCCGCGACGGCACGCTCCACCTTGGCGACCAGCTTGTCTGCCGTCGTCCGCATCAGCTCGCGGAAGATCGACTCCTTGGTCGAGAAATGGAAGTAGACGCCGCCCTTGGAGGTCTCCGCGGCGGACGCGATGTCGTCCATGGAAGCGTCGCGGTATCCGCGGCCGGCGAACGTGGTGAACGCGGCATCGAGGATCCGCTCGCGCCGACTCCGACTCTGTTCCGTGGGATCCGGCCTGGCACGTCTGACCATTGGTGTCGCTCGATCTCCCGAACGTCCGCGTGACTGCGACCGACCGACTGGTCGGTCGGTCGATACGCTACACCATCTCGTGGGTCTCAGGCGATCGGCAGTGCGGCTCCCACGAGCGCGGCGGCGAGGGCTGCGAGGCCGGCCACCAGCAGCAGGCGAAGGCCGTCGCGCCACCAGCTCGAGCCGCTCACCCGGCCGATCGCCGAGCCGAGCGCGAACAGGGCGAGGGCGGAGATGCCGACGGAGACGAAGACGGCCGTCGGGAGCGGCAGGAACGCGAACGGCGCCAGCGGGACGAGACCACCGACCAGCGCCGCGAGGAATGTCGTCGAGCCCGACTGGAACGGGGTCAGTCCGACCCGGCGTGGGGTGATGTCCAGGCCGGTGGCCGACCGCTTGGCCAGGGTCCATGCTGCCGGGGTCGGTGCCGTGGCTGAGGCCCGTGCCGTGGCTGAGGCCCGTGCCGTGGACGCGGTCTCTGAGGCCCGTGCCGTGGCCGTGGCCTCGGCAGCCTCTGCGGCCTCTGCGGCCTCGCGCCGGTCCAGTGCACCCTCCGCCCGCGTCGAGCTGTACAGGACGCCGCCCATCGACACGGACTCGGCGACGGCCGCCGACAGGCCGGCCAGGGCGACGAGGTCCGCCCGCCCCGACCCGATCGAGACGCCCAGCATCACCGCCAGGACGTTGGTGAGGTTGTCCTGCGTGCCCATGAGGATCTCGCGGACGGTGGCGTGCTCCAGCACGGCCCGCAATCGAGTGGGGGCCGGCAGGGCCAGCGCCGGGGCGGTCGAGGCAAGGTCGGTTGTCATCGGATCACAAGGTCTCCTTCGAAAGCAGCGTAGGCGACCGGATGCGGGTGGCGACGTGCCGTTCGGCCCTGCACGATAGGCCCATCGTCGTCAGTTCGCGGGGCGCGCGCGACCTCCCGGTCGCTCCGGCGCGGAGTCGCCCGGGCGCGGTATCGTCCGCGCATCCACGCGAGCCACGCCTGCATGCCACATCGGAGGCCCACGTGACCGACGCGCGCACGATCGTCTTCTTCCCCGAAGGTGCCTACGGCCCGACGAACAACTGCGTCGGGATCGGCAACGTCCTGCGCGAGCGCGGCCATCGGGTCGTGTTCATCGTCGAGGAGTCGTTCGCGGGCACGCTGGAGGCCAAGGGATTCGAGGAGCGGCTCATGCGCCTGGGCCCGCCGCCGGCAGAGCCGGAGGTGCCCGGCCAGTTCTGGATCGACTTCATCCGCGACACCTCGCCGGTCTTCCGCAAGTCCACGCTGGAGCAACTCGAGGAGTTCATCGCCCCGACCTGGCAGGCGCTCGTCGACGGGGCGAAATACGTGGACCCGCGGCTGCGCGAGATCTTCGACGAGGTCGCCCCGGACGTGATCGTGGAGGACAACGTCGTCGCGTTCCCGGCGATCAGCGCGTCCGGGCGCCCATGGGTGCGGATCGTGTCGTGCAACCCGATGGAGATGAAGGATCCGCGGATCGCCCCGTTCTCGTCGGGGTACCCGGTGACGGACCGGTCCGGGTGGGACGGCTTCCTCGACGAGGTCCGTCGGACGCACGGCGACATGTGGGCGGATTTCGACGCGTTCTGTCGTGACCACGGGGAGTCCGGTCTCTCATACGGATCGCTGGGGCCGGAGTTCATCGCCACGTCGCCCTATCTCAACCTGTACTCGTACCCGGCCGAGGCGGACTACGAGCGGACCGTCGCCCTTGGTCCCACCTGGCACCGGCTGGACTCCACGGTCCGCGCAGCGGACGCGACCTGGGTACTGCCGGCGCACGTTGCCGAGCGGGATGGGGCGCTGATCTACCTCTCCCTGGGGTCGCTCGGCTCCGCGGACGTGGCGTTGATGCAGCGGCTCGTGGATCTGCTCGCCACCACGGAGCACCGGGTCATCGTGTCAAAGGGCCCGCTGGCGGACCAGATCACGCTCCACCAGAACCAGGTCGGCGAGGCGTTCCTGCCGCAGCCCGCGATCCTGCCGCAGGTCGACCTCGTCATCACCCACGGCGGCAACAACACGGTCACCGAGGCCTTCCATCACGGCAAGCCGATGATCGTGCTGCCGCTGTTCTGGGACCAGGTGGATAACGCCCAGCGGGTGGACGAGACAGGATTCGGCCGGCGGCTTTCGACGTACGGTTTCCGCGACGAGGAGCTGACGGACGCGATCGATGAGTTGCTCGCGGACCAAGGGCTGGCGGCACGGTTGGCCGCGATGTCCGCCCGGATCAAGGCATCGTCCGGCACGATCCGCGCCGCGGACCTCATCGAGCGGGTCGGCCTGTCCTGACGCGACCGTTTCGTGGGCCCGGCGCGCGAGCCCCACGACTCTGGCGTGCCCCGCGACACCGACAGACAGACCTGTCATGGAACGTTAGGCGGCTCGGCCCGGCCGGGTGGGCTCGATCGGGGCGTCCTGGCAGCGATCCATGCGAGCGATCGAGCGTGGATCGAGCGAGACAAGTGCCCTCGCGAGCCTGACTTGGCGACGCGACTGCGCCCAGTGTTCCGTGGCACACCGGTATGTCGGTTTCGGAGGCCGATCGCCCCGCCAACCGGCCGTGTTCCGCCTCGCGGAGTCCGACCGCCTCGCCACCAGGCCGACCGCCTCGCCGCCAGGACGCCCTCGCCGCCAGGCCGACCGCCTCGCGGAGTCCGACCGCCTCGCGACTGGGCCGGGTTCCGCGACGCCGGACCAGCCGGGTTGCGTAGCCTGTCGTGGTGTCCGGCAACGCCCACGTGGCGGGACGCATCACCACGGGCCGGACTAGGATGTCGACAATCCCCGTTCGACCCCGTCACGCCTAGGAGGCAGTCCCGTGACCGATACCCTCGAGCGAGCCAAGACGTACCAGCAGTTCATCGGGGGCGAGTTCGTGACCGCCGCCGACGGCCGGACGGCCGACGTGATCAACCCCGCGAACGACCAGGTCATCGCCAACGTTCCCGCCAGCTCGGCAGAGGATGTCGATCGGGCGGTCAAGGCCGCCGCGAAGGCGTTCGAGACCTGGAAGAAGTCGACCCCCCAGGACCGCTCACTGCTCATGCTCAAGATCGCCGACGCGCTGGAGGTCAACGCGGACCGACTCGGTCGACTCGAGAGCGCGAACGCCGGCAAGCCAGTGGGCGCCGCGATCGACGAGATCGGTGTGTGCGCCGACCTGTTCCGGTTCTTCGCCGGTGCGGCGCGCGTGATGGACGGCCTGGCGGCCAACGAGTTCGTGGCCGGGCACACGTCGATCATCCGGCGCGACCCGATCGGCGTGGTCGCCTCGATCGCACCGTGGAACTACCCGCTCTACATGGCGAGCTGGAAGCTGGGGCCGGCCCTGGCGACGGGGAACACCGTCGTGCTCAAGCCGTCCGCCCGGACGCCGCTCTCCGCGCTCGCCTTCGCCGAGCTGCTCGCCGAGATCCTTCCGCCCGGCGTGGCCAACGTCCTGTCGGGCTCCGGCGCCGACATCGGCGATGCGCTGGTCGGCCATCCGACCGTCCGCATGGTTTCGATCACCGGGGACACGGTGACGGGGAAGCGGATCGCGAAGATCGCCGCTGACTCCGTCAAGCGTCTCCACCTGGAGCTCGGCGGCAAGGCCCCGATCATCGTCTTCGACGACGCCGACGTCGACCTCGCGGCCGAGACGCTGCGCTTCGCCGGGTACTGGAATTCCGGCCAGGACTGCACGGCCGCGACCCGCGTGATCGCCGGCCCGGCCGTGTACGACAAGTTCGTCACGTCGCTTGCCGACCAGGTCAGGACGATCAAGTGGGGCGACCCGGCCGAAGGCGACGACATCGAGATGGGCTCGATGATCGCCCAGGCCCAGGCCGAGAAGGTCCAGGGCATGGTCGATCGCGCGCGTGGCAGCGCCGAAGTCGTCGTGGGTGGTGAGCGCCCGGATCGCGCCGGCTCCTACTACGCCCCGACCGTCATCGCCGGGCCGGACCAGAAGTCGGAGATCATCCAGGAGGAGATCTTCGGCCCGGTCGTCACGGTCCAGCGCTTCAGCGACGAGGAACAGGCGATCGCATGGGCCAACGACACCCCCTACGGTCTGGCCTCCTCCATCTTCACCACGGACATCGGCAAGGCGATGCGCGTGGCCAAGGCGCTCGAATTCGGGCACGTCTGGATCAACGAGCACTTCACGCTCACGTCGGAGACGCCGCACGGCGGGGTCAAGCAGTCTGGCTGGGGCAAGGACGGCTCCAAGTACGCCCTCGAGGACTACACGTTCATCAAGCACGTGATGATCAATACGGGCGAGTAGCCACTCTCTGGTCGCGGGGCCGCTCCGGCAGTGCCTCGCGGGCGGTGCCTCGGCCGGTGCCGCTCCGGCGGTGCCTCGCCGGCGGTGCCGCTCCGGCGGTGCATCGCGGGTGGTGCGACCGGCCGGTGCCGCTCCGGCGGTGCCTCGCCGGCGGTGCGATCGGCCATTCTGCAGCGATTCCGGCCTCTGATGTCGGATCGTCTGCACCGACTTGCATTCGATACAAGCACTGAGGTCCGCGGGCCCCCGGTGGTCGCGAACTGGGCATCGAATGCCGTATCCGCCGCGCCATCGACGTGTGACGGGCGGCCGTCACGGCCCGAACGACACTGTGTGCGGGAATCCCGGCATTTGACGCCGTCCCAGATGCACGCCTGACCCGCCGAACGGCGCCATCGGCCCCGGTGCTTGCATCAGATGCAGGCGGACCCGGGGCGCCGAGCCTGGGACCCGGGGCGCCGGGGTAGCCGGGCCCGCGAGCCCACCGCGCCGGGGTAGCCGGGCCCCCGAGCCCGCCGCGCCGGGAAGCCGGGACCGCGAGCCGGCCGCGCCGGCCCCGGCTACCCTGTGCCGATGCCCGCCACGCCGGACCCGACCCCACCCAGCGTCACGAGCGCCGCCGTGACCGCAGGCCACGATGCCGTGACCTCAGGTCAAGCCGCCGTGACCGCAGGCCACGTTGCCGCGGCCGTCGACCGCCTGGACCGAGCGGCCATCTCGAGCGCGCGCTGGTTCGCTGCCAAGGGCCACGCGATCCGGGCGATCAACCTGGATCAGGCCTTCGTGCTGGACGACGGCTCCGTGCTGGACGACGACGGCCCGCACGTGCTCGCGATCCTGACCGCGACCGTGGACGACGGCACTCGCCAGCGCTACAGCCTGGCCCTGACCGGCGACCCGCTCCGGGAAGCCCAGCCCGGTGACGGCGCGTGGCGCGCGCTCGCCGTCGCGATGGCGAACGGCCGGACGATCCCCAGCCTGCGGCGCGACCCGGAGGCGGCCGTGGCCGCCGCTCTCGTCTGTCGGCCGGCGCCGGCCATGCCGCCCGGAGGCCCCGGCCCGGAGGGCGACCTGGGTGCGGACCAGAGCCACACCAGCGTCGTCCTGGGCACTGACGTGCTGCTCAAGGCCTATCGGCGACTGCATCCCGGCCTGAACCCGGACCTGGAGATGACCGCGTTCTTGAGCGAGCAGGCCGACTTCGGGGCCGTGCCGCCACTCGCCGGTTTCGCCGAACTGGTCGAAGTCGAGCACGGCACGTCCACGGTCGCGATGGCACAGCAGTTCGTGTCGGACGGTGCGGACGCCTTCGAGTCGATCGCCGAGACGCTGACCGCCTGGCTGCTGGCGCCCGGAGAGGTCAGCCTGGAGTACGCGACGCAGATCGCGGCCGACATGGGCGCGTTGACGGCCGGCCTGCATGTCGCGGTCATGGCGGACCCGGCCGGCCACGGGCTGCCCGAGATGGCACCGCGCCCGGCGACCCGCGAGGAGCTCCGCGACTGGGCCGCCCGGGCTCACCAGAACCTGGGGCGCGCCCTGGACGTCGCCCCGGACGACCACGGTGCCGCCGCGACCCTGCGCACGCTTGCTCCGCGGATCGAGGCGACGCTCACCCTCCTCGACGCATTGCCGACGGTCCCCGAGGTCGTCCGGGCACATGGCGATCTTCACCTGGGCCAGGTCCTCGTCGCGTCCGACGGTTTCCGGATCATCGACTTCGAGGGAGAACCCCTGAGCACCGTGGAGGAGCGGCGTGCCCACCGGCACCCGCTGCGCGATGTGGCATCGATGCTGCGGTCCATCGATCACGTCGGCCGAAGTGCCGGTCGACGGGCGGAGCGGCGGCACGGCGGTCCGCTGGACCACACGGGCGTGGACCTGCCCGGCTGGCTCAGCCGGTCTCGCGAGCGCTTCCTGGAGGGTTACCGGGCAGCGTTGCTGGAGTCGCGCATCACCCCCGGCCTTGATCCCGACCTGCTGTTCGCGCTCGAAGTCGACAAGGAGCTGGTCGAGTTCGCCTACGCCGCGACCTACCTGCCGTCCTGGCTGTGGGCCCCGACCGAGGGGATGCGCGGCCTATACGCCGGAGCGATCGAGTGACCCTGGATCGGGCAGACGAGGCGGGCCGGCGCGCGAGCCCGGACCGGGTCGACCAGTTCGAGGCGGACATCGCGACCGGACCAGCGGCGCTCAGCGACCTCCTCGACGGGTGGCGGCCACCGTTCCCGATGCACGGACCGACAGCCGGCCTGGGCGGTCGCTCCCGCATCGCCTTCGCCGGCCTCGGCAGCTCCCGGTACGCGGCGTTGATCGTGGCCGCCGCCGTCCGACATCGAGGTGGAACGGCCTGGGTCGAGTACCCGTCCTCGGGCACGCCGACGTCCCCCGGCGACGACCTTGCGCTCGTCGCCGTGTCGGCGTCCGGCCGGACGCGGGAGGTGCTTGAGGCTGCCGAGCGGCATCGAGGTCGCAGTCTCGTGATCGCCGTCACGAACGGTCCGACCTCAAGGCTGGCCGCTGTCGCGGACATCACCGTCGATCTCCGGGCAGGGGAGGAGAGGTCCGCTATCGCGTGCCGGACCTTCCGGGCCACCATCGCCGCCCTGGCCCTGATCACGGGCCTGGCGACAGCGGCCCAGCTCCGCCCGGCGGTGACCTCGCTCGCCCGCCGGCTCGACAGCCGCGACACCTGGTTGCCGCCCATCGCCGACGCGCTGGATGCCGCTCCGTCCATCGACGTCATGGCCGACGCCGCACAGCTGGGTCTGGCCGAGCAGGCAGCCCTGATGCTCCGCGAGGGCCCGCGTCTTCCGGCCCGGGCGTGCGAGACCAGTGATTGGCTGCACACCGGGGTGTACCTGGCGCTCCCCGGCCACCGAGCCCTGCTCTTCCCGGGATCCGCGGCGGACGACGAGGTCGCCGACACGGTCCGCCGGCGCGGAGGCGTCGTCGTCCAGGCCGTTGCGGCCGACACGGATCCGATCCGGCGGAGCCTCGTCGACTCCGTGGTCGCCGAGGTCGTGGCGGCCGAGCTCTGGCGCCGCGTCCCGGGAGGGACCTGACCGCCCGGTCCGTCAGCCGTCGAGGGCCGCGCGCACCTCTCCGATCCGCTCGATCGTCTCCCGGTCGAACGGGTCGCGAAACACGAAGATCACCTCGCCGACCCCGATCCGCCGGTAGCCGTCGACGAACGCCGCGACCTGGGTCGGCGACCCGCCGATCGTGAGTTCGCGGCTTGTGCCGTCCGCCCCGACCCGCCCGACGAGTCCGTGGCGTAGCGCGATGGGACCCCACGCCCGTCGGGCGGCCGCCGCCGAATCGCGGATGACCGCGTGCACCGTGACGGTCCGTTCGATCGCGTCGAACGGTCGCCCGAGCTCCTCGCACCGCTCGCGCAGGATCGCCGACGTCGCGGCGATCTCGGCGGGGTCGCCGTAACCATTCCACAGGTCCGCGTAGCGGGCGGTGGTGCGTAGCGTCTTGTTCGGTCCGGACCCGCCGATCAGGATCGGCAGCCGGGCCTGGACGGGACGAGGCTGGCAGACGGCGGCGTCCATCCGATAGAAGCGGCCCTCGTGGGTGACCGTCTCGCCGTCCAGCAGTCGACGGATCAGTCCCACCGCCTCGTCGAGCCGGTCGAGCCGCTCGCCGAACCCCGAGCCGAAGTCGATCCCGAACGCCTCGTGCTCGCGCCCGAACCAGCCGCCGCCGATCCCCAGCACGGCTCGACCGTCTGAGACCTGGTCCACCGTCGTCGCGAGCTTCGCCGTCACGCCGGGCGGCCGGAACGTATTGGCCGACACCAGGAGTCCGAGGCGGACCCGCCGGGTCAGGGCAGCCACGGCGGCGAGCGCGGCCCACCCCTCCAGCTTGGGGTCGGTCGCATCTCCCTCGTCCGACAGGAGGTGGTCGTCCAGCCACAGGGAATCCCACCCGGTCTGCTCGACCGCCAGGCACGCGTCGCGGAGTGACGACCACGCCGTGCGCTGGATCCAGAACGCCGCGCCGAAGCGCATCAGGACCGCAGCGTCGCGAGGAAGCGGAACAGCGGCAGCGCCGCGGCCCACGCGTCGGCCAGGAGATCGGGCAGGTCCGGGGACCGGATCTCGTCGTCGGACAGGCGCCGGCCGAAGACGACGTCCTTGTAGCGCAAGTAGTCGGCCATCGGGTGGTCCGCCGGGTAGCCCGGCGGCACGCGCTTGTAGGTGTCGTGCGGCTGGACCGGCCCGAACGCCTCCAGTAGTCCGGGGTCCTCCAGGATCGAACGCACGCGTTCGGGGGCGTCGACGATCGCCCGGCGGAACGCGTCGAGTCGAGACTTCTCCGGCATCCACATCCCGCCGCCGGCGTAGCTCTCGCCCGGCTCGAGGTGGAAGTACGCGCCGTTGCCGTGGGCCCCGTCGTCCGGCGTGCCGTCGGCGACGTACGGGAAGCTCGCACCGACGCTCGTCTTGTAGGGCGACTTGCTGAATGCGGTCAAGGCGCTAGGTACGCATCGACTTTGGGACGCCAGTCGTCGTCGGCAAGGTCGGCATCGACCAGAAGGTCACGCCAATCCGTCTCGGTCAGGACGGCCGCCTCCAGGAGCCGGTCGAGATTGCGTCCCGCGAGAATGAGCATCGCCACCTGAATGCGCTCCGACCCTTGGGTCTCGTCGTGTCCCCCGATATCGACCGACTCGATGATGTATCGCGCACGGTCCAGTTCGGACGCCTTGAAGTCGCGTTGCAGTCGGTGCAGCGTCCGCTCAGTGAGCTCCATTGGGCCAGTATCACCTTGTTCTAGTGGGGCGACTTGTCCTTGCTGAATCGCGTGTCGCGGTAGATCCGGAAGATCGAGCGCTTCGGGTCGGCCCGCAGCGGGATCTCGCGCGCGGCGAATTGATCGGCGAAGGCGGCGACGAGCGCCTCCATCGGCTCCTTGAGCAGCCGTTCGTAGTCGGCCTTGCGCGGCTGGAACCAGGCCCGATCGTTGTTCTGGGCGAGGTCGGCGAGGAGATCGATGGCTTCCGGTCGGAAGCCGGTGAACGTGGTGCTGGCGACGGCCATGCTGTTCCTCCGAACGCGTCGATCGATCGATCGTACCCGGTCCCGCTATCCTCGCGGTCGTGTCCGCCACTCCCGGTCTCCCGGCCGCCGCTCGCGACGCGATCCTCGCCTGGTATGCCGCCCGCGGACGGCCGCTGGCCTTCCGGCGCACGAGCGACCCCTATGCGATCCTCGTGTCGGAGTCGATGGCCCAGCAGACGCAGGCGTCCCGGGCGGCGGCCTACTGGGAGCGGTTCCTGGCGCAGTTCCCGACGATCGCTGCCCTCGCCGCAGCAAGCCCGGCGGATGTGCTGCGCGCCTGGCAGGGGCTCGGCTACGACCGCCGGGCGCTCGCCCTTCGGCGGGCGGCGATCGCGATCCAGGCGGAGCACGGCGGACGCGTTCCGGCGTCGATCGAGGCGCTCCGCGCCCTGCCGGGCGTGGGGCCGTACACGGCGCGGGCGGTGGCCGCCCTGGCATTCGGAGCCCCGGTGGGCGCGGTCGATGTCAACGTCCGGCGCGTGCTGGGCCGCATCCTGGGCCCGGACGTGGCCGACCTGTCCGCAGGCCGGTTCCAGGACGTTGCCGACGCGGCCGTGCCGCCGGCCCAGTCGGGAGCGTGGACCCACGCGCTGATGGATGTCGGGGCGACCGCCTGCCGGCCTCGATCGCCGCGCTGCAGCGACTGCCCGGCTCAGCCATGGTGCCGGTACGCCGCCGACGGCGCCCGTCGCGTGGTCCCGCCCACCGCGCAGATCCGCAGCCCCGCGACGCCCTTCCGGTCCACCAACCGCTGGCTCCGCGGGCGGATCCTCGATCGAGTCCGGGCCATCCCGGATGGGTCGTGGGCGACCCTGGACGACGCCATCGGCGAGCACGGGCCGGACCGGGTTCGGTCGGCGGCGGTCGCGATGGCCGCTGACGGTCTCCTGGAACTCGCCGGGGCGGAGGATCAGCCGCTGCGGGCGCGGCTGCCTTTGGCCTGACCGGACCCGGGCGGGTCTCGAGCGCGCCCAGCGGGTCCCGGGCGGACCCGGTGCGTCCCGAGCGCGTACGCTGTACCCGATGCCCCCGACCCCGCTCGCCGCCGATCCGCGCGACGCTGCCGCCGAACCGCCACTGCCCGGCAACGACCAGGCCATCTTCGGCATGGACCTGCGCGGGCTCAGGGCTCGATGGGCAGCTCGAGCGGCGCTCCCGCCGATCGGCGCCGAGGCGATGACCGGAGCCGACCGGCGAGCCCAGGCCCTCGGCGTGCCCGAGGAGCGGCTGATGGAGCATGCCGGCACGGCAGTCGCAGCCGCAGTCAGGGCGCTTGCCGTCGACACCGACCGCTGGGGCACCGGGCCGATCGTCATCCTGTGTGGTCCAGGCAACAACGGTGGCGATGGGTTCGTCGCCGCGCGGAGACTGGCCCTGGCTGGAGCCCAGGTCGTCGTCGCGGTGATCGCCACGGAGGCCAGGCCGCGCAACCCGACTGCCGCACGGAACTGGGATCGCATCGCCCAGGATGCGGGGATCGCCAAGGTCCACGCCGCGGTCGCACGGGACGTCGCGGTGTTCGGCCAGGGCATCGAGAAGGCGGCAGTCATCGTCGACGCGCTGCTCGGCACCGGAGTCCGCGGCGTCCTCCGCGAGCCGATCCGCTCCGCGGTGGAACTGATCGGGCGGGCGAGGGCCGGCGGGATCCCGGTCGTGGCGGTCGACACCCCCACCGCCATCGACCTGTCCAGCGGCGAACCGTCGGAGCCGGCCGTCCGTGCCGACCTGACCGTGACGTTCCATCGGCCCAAGACCGGACTATCGACCCGGCGGGGTATGGCGCACGCCGGCAAGGTCCTCGTGGCGCCCATCGGGATCCCAGCGGAGGCGGACCGTGGTTGAGATCCGGCCGCAGCCGGGCTGGCGTCAGGTCGCACTGGTCGCAGCAGCGGTCGTGGCCGTCGTCCTCGGCGCGTCGGTGGTCACGAGCCTGCTGCCGACCCAGATCCAGCAGGCGATCTTCCACGGGCCGGTCCTCATCGGCGTGCTGATCCTCGGGACCGGCTGGCTGCTGTGGCGCATCTCGCGAGCACGACCATGACCGAGCCACTCGCAGCGACACCGCTCGACCGTCGGCAGCTGGACGTCGAGCGGCTGTCCTCGGAGTCGTTCGACCTCGTGATCGTCGGCGGCGGCATCGTCGGCGTCGGGGCCCTGCTCGATGCCGCGTCGCGCGGGATGCACGCCGCGCTGCTGGAGCAGGACGACATCGCGGCCGGCACGTCATCTCGCTCGTCGAGGCTCATCCACGGCGGCCTGCGCTATCTCGAGCAGGTTCGTCTGCCGCTCGTCCGTGAGGCGTTGGCGGAGCGTCGGCGCCTGCTGCGGCTGGCGCCGCACCTCGTCACCCTGGAGCCGCTGCTCTTCCCGATCTACGGCATCCCATTTCTGAGCAAGGCCTTCTACGACGCGGGCCTGACCCTGTACGACATCCTTGGGGCGCGGCACGACGGGGGCTGGCATCGGCGCCTGAACGTCCGCGAAACCCTCGAGATCGCCCCGGCACTCCGCCGGGAGGGCCTGCGCGGCGGCCTGCTCTACCACGACGGGGTGGAGGACGACGCGAGGTACGCGCTCGCCGTCCTGCGCACGGCGCTGGCGACAGAGGCCGCTCCCGTGGCGGTCACCCGGGTCCGGGCGACGGGCCTGGACCTCGACGACGCCGATCCGTCGCGGCGAGTCGTGGCCGCGCGGGACGTGCTCACCGGCGAGGACCTGCGAATCCGGACATCGTCGGTCGTGGATGCGACCGGCGTCTGGGCCGCCGACCCGTCGCACCCGTTCGCGAGCTCGTCCTCTCTACGGATCCTTCCGAGCCGAGGCGCGCACCTGGTCGTGCCGCGCGAGCGGATCCCGGCCTCTGCGGGCCTGACGATCCGCGTTCCGGGCAAGATCGTGTTCCTCGTGCCGTGGCCGGACTTCTGGTTGATCGGCACCACCGACGCGCCGTTCGACGGAGCGCCGGAACGCCCGACTGCCGACGGCTGGGAGGTCGACAAGCTCCTCGACACGGTCAACGCCACGCTCGACGTGAACCTGGATCGGTCCGACATCGTCGGCACGTTCGCGGGGCTGCGGCCGCTCGTCGCCCCATCAGGGGGTTCCACCGTCAAGGCCTCGCGCGAGCACCGCGTGACGGTCGCGCCCAACGGGGTCGTCCGCATCGGCGGCGGCAAGTACACCACCTATCGGGTGATGGCTGCCGACGTGGTCGACGCGGCCCTCGGTCGAGGCGATGCGCGCCTGCGCCCCAGTGCGACCGCGGACCACCGACTCCTCGGAGCTGCGGACCCGCCGGCGTTGGACCGGCTGATCGCTGAGCTGGCGAGTATCCCGGAGATCGCCGCGGCCCACCCGCAGGCCGCGGCCCGGCTCGTCGCCCGGCACGGGACCCAGGCATCGGCCGTCGTGGCGACGGGGGCGGAACTCGGCCTGCTGCGCCCGCTCGTGCCCGGGAGGCCGTTCCTCGAGATCGAGGTCGCCTGGGCCGTCCGCCACGAACTCGCGCTGTCCATCGACGATGTCCTGTCCCGTCGGCTCAGACTCAGCCCCGAGTTGTCGGATCGTGGAGCGGCGGTCGCCTCGCGGGTGGCGGCCATCATGGCTGCGGAGCTCGGGTGGGGCGAGAGCCGCCAGACACTGGAGGTGGAGACCTACCTGGGTCTGGCGCGCCGCGAGTACGCCGTGGCGCCGCCCGGCTGAGCGGCGGCCGTCATCGGGTCGTCACGGATCGTGGCGACGATACCGCCATGCCATCCATCGGAGACATCGCCAACGGATTCGCGGCCGCACTGTACGAGGCTCGTGTCCCGATCGCCATCCTGTCCATCGTGGCGGTCGTCGTGGTCGTCGAGATCGCCCGACGGCGGGGATGGATCGCCGCCGCCCGTCGCCACCCCGCGAGGACGACGGTCGCCGTCGCGATCGCCCTGGCCGTCGCCCTGCCCGTCGGCTGGTATCTCGCCTCGCCGATCTTCATCCGGACCTCGCTGGTCGAGGAGCTGCCGACCGGCGCGCCGGTGACGGTCACTGCCGATGCGCCGAGCCCGAGTCCGGGCGCCACGCCGAGCCTGGGCGCGACGCCGAGCCCGGTCACCACGCCCAGCGCCGCGCCCACGCCGAGCCCGGACACCACGCCCAGCGCCGCGCCCAGTGCGGTAACTACGCCGGCGCCCACCACGTTCACCCCGACGATCATCACGAGCGGCCTGTTCCACGGCACGGATGACTTCCATTTCGGGAGCGGCACGGCGTCGATCGTCGAGACCGCTCCGGGACGGTTCCACCTTCGGCTGGAGGAGTTCTCCGTCCGCAACGGGCCGGATCTGTTCGTCTACCTGTCCCCGGACCTCGAGGGCTATGCGGACGACGCCCTCGAACTCGGGAACCTCAAGGCGACCGACGGATCGTTCGGATACGACCTGCCGGCCGGCACGGATCCGTCCCGCTTCCGGAGCGCTCTCATCTGGTGCAAGCAGTTCAGCCACCTGTTCGCGGTCGCCCCGTTCCAGGCGGGTTGATCCACGACAGGCTCCGGGCCTTCCGGCGCGCCGAAAGTCGGGGCTGTACAAGCCCGTTTCGACCGCGTACCATCCCGCCGCAAACGTCACGAATCGCTTCGTGACCAGAACGTAGCTCGACGCAACTCCCACTCCTCTCACGGCTGACGCGAGAACCCGACGGGATCGCGCCGGCTATCGAGAGGAGTTTCGTCTTCGTGTACAGCGACAAGAACCTGACCTGCGCGGACTGCGGGCAGGAGTTCGTGTTCACGGCGTCCGAGCAGGACTTCTATGCGCAGCGCGGCTTCACGGAGCCCCGCCGCTGCCCATCGTGCCGTGCCAGCCGAAAGGCAGCGCGCAACAGTGAAGGTGGCGGCAGCAGCTCCTACGGCAGTTATGGCGCCGGCGGCGGGTACTCCGCGGGCGGTGGTGGCGGCTACGGTGGCGGTGGCGGTGGCTATCGCGAGCGGGGTCCGCGCGAGATGTTCGCGGCGACGTGCAGCAACTGCGGCAAGGAGGCCCAGGTCCCCTTCCAACCCACGAGCGGCAAGCCCGTCTATTGCAGCGACTGCTTCCGGAGCATGCGCGGCGCCTGACCCCTCAGTCCTCTCGGCGCGGGCCGACCGACGACCCGCCGAGCCAGCGTGGATCCCCGACCCGGGTCGTCAGCCGACCCGGGTCGTTCGCCGTCCGGCCCGATAGCCGAGCCGGCGAATGGTGGTGCCCGTACGCACCGGCGGGGTCCAGACGGCTTGCCCGGACCAGCATGTCGAGGCACCATGGCACCTTCCATGGGACGCAGGTCGCCGGTCCAAGCCATCGCTGCCGAACGGTGGCGTGACGTCGCGCCCACGTCCCGACACGGAGGAGGTTCACGCATGGTGGGAGTCCTTCAAGCACGTCGATCGCGACGAATCAGATTGGCCGCACTGACGGTCGGGTTGGCCCTCGTGGCCACGATCCCGGGTGCCGCCGCGGCACATGGCGGTGGCCACGGCAAGAATGGGTACACGACGCCTTCGGCCCCCTGGGTGGCCCTGGAAGCCGGCGTCGGAGGGTCGGTCAAGGCTCTGATCAATTCGGGTGAGGTCGCCTTCGGCGCCACGTTCGAAGGCATCCCGGACGGTATCGGCGTCGTCCCGGGGAGTCGCCGGTCCGGCTACATCGACCTGTACGTGGCGCACGAGCAGTCGCCCGTCCCGTTCGGTGGTTTCGCCGACTACCAGAGTTCGTCGGTGAGCCGGGTCCGCGTGGACATCCGCTCCAAGACGGTCACGGACCTCGACGTCGTGCTGTCGCCGGATCTCGGGTTCACGCGGTTCTGCTCCGCGTTCATGGCCGGTCCGGAGCAGGGGTTCTCGCACTACACGTTCCTCGTCAACGAGGAGACCAACGACATCCTGCCGGTCCCGGCCGGCGCTCCCTACGGATCGGATCCGTTCCTCGCCCCGAATCGACAGGGCGGCTACGCGGCATACCTCGACACGAAGACCGGCAAGGTCGACGTGATCGCGGGCGCCGGCCGGATGAACCACGAGAACCTGGTCGTCGTGCCCGGCTGGAAGAAGGGCACCTTTGCCCTGACCGGTGACGACACCTTCACCTCGACGTCGTCCCCCGCGCAACCAAACCTGAGCCAGCTGTACATGTACGGGGCTCGCAATGCCAGCCACTTCCTCAAGGACGACGGCAAGCTGTGGGCCTTCCGGGTCACGGCCACCGGCAGTGGCAAGGTGGACCCGGCTGACGCTCACAACGGCGCCAACGACTACTTCGACATCGCCGTCGGCGATACGTGGAAGGGCGAGTTCATCCCGGTCCCGGACGACGTGGCCGCCGGCACGACCGCCTCCAAGCCGCAGGACGCCCTGGAGGACTGGTCCAACGCCAACAACGTCTTCCAGTTCATCCGGATCGAGGACATCGACTACGACCCCGATTTACCGCGGGTCGTCTACTTCACCGACACCGGCAACTCCCGCCTCCTGCAGGATGCCGGCTCCGGCCGCCTATGGCGTGCTCCGAGCGGGACGCCGAACACGCTCGCATCCAGCGGGCGCGTCTTCAAGATGGTGATGAACAAGTGGAATCCGACCAAGGTCGATTCCTTCAGCATCCTCGCGGATGCCAGCGCGATCGGCATGACCAGCCCGGATAACCTGGCAGTCGGCCATCGCAGCATCATGGTCCAGGAGGATGCCGCCAACGCCAAGGTGTGGCAGTACTCGCTCCGCAGCAAGACCTGGAAGCACGTCGCCTCCGCGACCCAGCCGACCGCCGAGACGAGCGGCATCGTCGACGCCTCGCGCTGGTTCGGTGCCGGCTGGTGGGCCCTGGACGTCCAGTCGCACACCAACCAATCAGAGACCACCGGGACGCCGTTCGTGTGGACCGGACCGCCCGGACCGCCGGTCGGAACGACCTACCAGATGCGGCGCGAGAACGGCCAGCTCCTGTTGATGCAGATCGACGGCAGCTGACCGAACGCTCGCGTTCGATCGGAAGGGGTCGCCCACCGGGCGGCCCCTTCTTCTTGTCCGCCATCCCGCGATCCCGCGATCCCCCGGGTCAGCGGCTCGGGCGCTTGCCTGCGAGGAGCGTGAGGTCGAACTTGCGCTCTGTGCCGTGCAGCAGCCGGTCGATGTTGTCCGCATGGGCGAGCCAGACGAACGCAGCGCCGACCGCGGAGTAGAGCACGTACGGCAACGGCGTCTCCGGTACGACGAGGAGCACCATCAGCATGGCCGGCAGCATCGCCGCGGAACCCAGCAGCGATCCGAGGGAGACGTAGCGGGTCAGCAGGATCACGACCACGAATACGGGCGTGGCAAGCAGGACCGCGACCGGCTGGATCACGAGCATCGTGCCGACTCCGCTCCCGACGCCGCGACCCGATCGGAAGCCGGCGAAGATGCTCCAGATCGCGCCGGCGACGGCCGCTCCACCGCACATGACCTCGACCAGCGGTTCACCCGTGACGACGCGCGCCACCAGCACCGGGACGGCGCCCTTGGCAAGGTCCCCCAGCACCACGATGGCGGCCCACTTGCGGCCCAGCGCCCGCAGGGCGTTCGTTCCGCCGGTCCGGCCGGACCCGACCGATCTGAGGTCGGGGCCACCGACCCGCTGGGCGATGATCGACCCGACCGGGATCGAACCGACCAGGTACGAGGCGATCATCAGCAGCGCGACCGGCAGGAGCGTCGTTGGGTCCACCGCTGGCTCGAACCTCGAGAACCGCCGGCACCGGAAGATACCGGCGCCCAGACCCGCGAGTCTAGCATCGGGGATGGCATCACCGGTTGCGCCGTTCGCGACGGCCCGCGTACCATCGAGGGCGATGACCTACCCGCCCGCGCAGGGCCTCGACGACGGTGCCGTATCCGGCGCGGACGGCCCCTCGATGTCCATCGCGCCGAGGCTCTCCGAGGCACCCTGACCCATGGCAGTCGGCTCGTCCAATGACTTCGATCTCGTCGTGCTCGGCGCGGGCACGGGGGGCTACTCGGCCGCGTTCCGGGCCGCCCAGCTCGGACTGAAGGTCGCGCTCGTCGACGAGGACAAGATCGGCG
Organism: uncultured Chloroflexia bacterium; assembly: GCA_963704935.1. GTDB lineage: Bacteria > Chloroflexota > Limnocylindria > Limnocylindrales > CSP1-4 > SPCO01. The sequence goes on along the minus strand of CAVPIF010000003.1, from coordinate 431,718 downwards.
GAACGTGCCTCCATCGCGGCTGCATCCCGACCAAGGCGCTCCTGGAATTGGCCGGACTGGTGGACCGGATCCGCCACGCGAAGTCGCTGGGGATCACCCTGCCAGGCGAGCCGTCGATCGACTATGCGGCGATGGCCGCCAACAAGGACGCGGTCGTCAAGCGGATGTGGACCGGCCTCAAGACGCTCGTTGGCAAGAACCAGGTCACGTGGGTGGAAGGGCGTGGCCGACTCGACGGGCCGAACAAGGTCCGTGTCCTCCAGCCGGGCGACGACGGCACGCCCGGCAAGGGCGGCGAGCGTGTCCTGCAGGCGACCGACATCATCATCGCCACGGGTTCCCGGGTGAAGAGCCTGCCCGGCCTGACGCCGGACGGCAAGGTCATCGTCACCAGCGATGACGTGCTGCGGATGACGTCGCTCCCGAAGGACATCATCATCGTCGGCGCCGGGGCGGTCGGGGTCGAGTTCGCCAGCATGTTCCACGACGTCGGCGTCAAGGTGACCGTGCTCGAGTACCTGCCCCAGATCGTCCCGCTCGAGGACGCGGAGGTGAGCAAGGTCGTCGAGCGCAGCTTCATCAAGCGCGGCATCGAGGTCATGACGTCCGCCCGCTTCGACGCCGCCAAGGTGAAGGCCGCCAAGGGCGGGGTGACCCTGATGGTCGGCCCGGAGGGCAAGGAACCAGCGGAGCTCCGTGCGGCGATGCTGCTGGTGGCCACCGGCCGGGCCGCCAACATCGAGGAGATCGGCCTTGAGACGACCCGCGTCGAGACGGACCGCGGGATCATCAAGGTGGACGGCCGCATGCGGACCAGGGAGCCCCACGTGTACGCCATCGGCGACATCGTCGGCGGCCTGTGGCTGGCCCACACGGCGGCCCACGAGGGGATCATCGCGGCGCATGTCATCGCCGGCGAGGCCGACGTCCACCCGATGGACTACGACACCCAGCCGAGGGCGACCTATTGCCGCCCGGAGATCGCCTCGATCGGCCTGACCGAGGAACAGGTGAAAGCCGCGGGCACCCCGTACAAGGTCGGAAAGGTGCCGTTCCAGGCGATCGCCAAGGCGATCATCGGTGGCGAGTACGAGGGCTTCGCCAAGGTCATCGCGAACAAGGACACGGACGAGACGCTCGGCGTGCACATCGTCGGACCGCACGCGACGGACCTGATCGCGGAGGCCTCCCTCGCCTTCCAGCTGGAGGCGACGCCGTGGGAGATCGGTGGGGCCACCCACGCCCACCCGACGCTCTCCGAGGTCATCGGGGAGGCTGCCCTGGCGGTCGACGGGAGATCGATCAACTTCTGACGTCCGCGGTACGAACGAACGGAGGCCGACTCCCGCGATGACCGACCCCACGGGCACGGACACCAGCCTCGCGGCATCCGTCGGCCTGGCTGACGCCGACCTGGTCGAGATGTACCGCTACGTCGCCCTCGCCCGTGCGCTCGACGAGCGGATGTGGATCCTCAACCGGGCGGGCCGGATCCCGTTCGTCATCTCCGGCCAGGGCCACGAGGGCGCACAGGTCGGCATCGCGTGGCCGTTCCAGCGCGGTCATGACTGGATCGCCCCGTTCTACCGCTCGATCGCGACCTGCCTCACCTTCGGGATGAGCGCGCGGGACATCCTCACCGCGCAGTACGCCACTGCCAACGACCCGTCCTCCGGAGGCCGCCAGATGCCCGGCCACTACGGGTCGCGCGAGCACAACCTCGTATCCGTCTCGTCGCCGGTCGCGACCCAGCTGCTTCACGCGGTCGGGATCGCGCTGGCCGCCAAGATCCGGAAGACCGGACAGGTGGCGATGACCTCGATGGGTGAGGGGAGCAGCAACCAGGGCGACGTCCACGAGGGCCTCAACTTCGCGGCCATCCACAAGCTGCCGCTGGTCTTCGTCGTGGAGAACAACGGCTACGCGATCAGTGTCCCGGCCGCCCGCCAGGTCTCCGTGCCGAACGTCGCGGACCGAGCCCCCGGCTACGGCATCCCCGGCGTGGTCGTGGACGGCGCGGACGTCCTGGCCTGCTACATGGCGGCGCGCGAGGCCGTCGAACGCGCACGGGCGGGTGGTGGCCCGACGCTGATCGAGGCCAAGGTCATGCGCCTTACCGCGCATTCCTCGGACGACCAGCAGACGAAATACCGCTCGGCGGAGGAACTAGCCGCGGAACGGGCGCGCGACCCGCTGCCGCTGTTCCGAGCGCAGCTCGCGGACGCCGGCGTCCTGACCGCGCAGGTCGAGGCGACGCTGGCCGCCGACATCAAGGCCGAGGTCGACGAGGCGACCGACTACGCGGAGGCGCAGCCCGACCCGGACCCCACGACGGCGATGCGCTACGTGTATGCCGAGGACGTCGACTGATGCCCGCCCGGACGTTCATCGACGCCATCCGCGAGACGCTCGCCGACGAGATGCGCCGCGACCCGTCGATCATCGTGCTCGGCGAGGACGTCGGCAAGAAGGGCGGCGTCTTCCTGGCCACGGACGGCTTGTGGGCGGAGTTCGGGGACGAGCGGGTGATCGATACGCCGCTGACCGAATCGATGATCGTCGGTGCGTCCATCGGGGCCGCGGTCAACGGCCTGCGCCCGGTCTGCGAGATCCAGTTCGCCGACTTCATCTTCCCGGCGTTCAACCAGATCGTGTCCGAGGCGGCGCGCATGCGCTACCGCTCGAACAACGGCTACGGCGTGCCGATGGTCATCCGCGCCCCGTACGGCGGCGGCGTCCACGGGGCGCTCTACCACTCGCAGAGCGTCGAGGCGTTCTTCGCCCACGTGCCGGGCCTCAAGGTCGTGGTGCCGTCGACCCCGTACGACGCTCGCGGGCTCCTGCGATCGGCGATCCGGGACGAGGACCCGGTGCTGTTCTTCGAGCACAAGAAGATGTATCGCAGTGTTCGGGGCGAGGTCCCGGACACGGACTACGTGGTGCCGCTGGGCCAGGCGGCCGTGACCCATCCCGGGTCACAGATCACGGTCATCGCCTATGGCCTGATGGCCCATTACGCGTTGGAGGCCGCCGACCGCGTCGCCGACGAAGGCATCAGCGTGGAGGTCGTCGATCTGCGGACCCTCCGCCCGCTCGATACCGAGACGATCCTGGAGTCCGTACGCAAGACCGGCAAGTGCCTGATCGTCTACGAGGACAACAAGTTCGGTGGCTACGGCGCGGAGATCGCGGCGATCGTCGCCGAGGAGGCGTTCGACTACCTGGACGGCCCGATCACCCGGGTCGCCGGCCCGGATGTCCCAGCGGTGCCGTACAACCACGTCCTGGAAGAGTGGTTCATGGTCAACCCGGAGAAGATCGCCGACGGCATCCGGACGCTCGCCGCGTACTGAACGCTCACAACGGGTCGGATTCGGCGAGCGGCGGGCCCGCGACGTCCATCCAGTTGGCGTTGGCGATCGCCCGGTACGTCGCGGGATCGACCGGGCCGGCCGGCACCTTGGCATGCTCCTCGAAGAACCGCTCCATGCCCGACGGCGTGAAGAGGACCAGGATCCGCCCGTCCTCGCCCGAGATGTTCTGGAAGCAGTGACGGGTCCCGCGAGGGACGAACACGAACGAACCGGCCGGAGCATCCAGCAGGTCGTCGTCAGCTCGGAACCGGAAATGCCCGGTCAGGACATACCAGGCTTCGTCCTCGCGGGCGTGGACGTGCAGCGGCGGACCCTGGAGCGACGGGATGACGTTCTCGAGCAGGGTCAGCGAGCCCGCGGTCGTCTCCGTGCGGGCCTTGATGATGGTGGGCCCGCCCACGGGTCCCCGGATGACCGTCCCTCCGCCGGGACCGACGACGAATGCGCCTGGTCGTGCTGCCACGAGTACGTTCGAACCTCCACGGACCACGCGGCCCCGGCGGGACCGGAGGTCTCACCATACCCGTTCGCGAGCCCTCGGATCCACCGACTCGACCGCGATCGGTCAGATGGGGGAAACTACGGCCCATCCGGAGACCCGGGCGACCCCGAAGGAGCAGCGAACGTGGCGAAGGTGACGATGCCCCAACTGGGCGAGAGCGTGGCCGAGGGCACGATCGGGAAGTGGCTCAAGCAGCCGGGCGACCATGTCGCGAAGTACGAGCCGCTGCTCGAGGTCATCACGGACAAGGTGAATGCCGAGGTCCCGTCCCCGTTCGAGGGCGTGCTCAAGGAGATCCTCGCCGAGGAAGGCGCCACGGTGCCCAACAACGCCGAGATCGCGGTGATCGAGACCGCCGATGACGGCGCCGCGGCAACCGAGTCTCCGGCCGCGGCCGCCGAGACGCCGAGCACCTCTGCTGCGGCCGCGCCCGCCACCGGCCCAGCCGGCTCGGACGAATCCCCGGTCGCGGCGACCCCACCCCCGGCCGCCGCCCCTGCGGTCCCGGCCGCCGCCCCTGCGGTCCCGACCGCCGCCCCTGCGGCCGCGATCGCGGCCACCGGCGACCCCGATGCCCGGATGACCCCCGCCGTCCGTCGCCTCCTTCGCGAGCACGGCCTCAGCCCGGATCAGATCGTCGGCACCGGTGGCGGTGGCCGGATCACCCGGGACGATGTCACGGCCGTGGTGGAGTCGATCCGAACCGGGGGCACGGCTCAGGTTCCCGTCGTGGCTCCTGGTGCGGCCCCGACCGCCGCAGCGCCGCCGGCTCGCGGCCCGGTCGGTGGTGGCATCGAATTCCCGGAAGGCGCCGACGAAGTCCTGCTGCCGATGACCCAGATGCGCAAGGGCATCGCGGCCCACATGACGCGCTCCCTCCAGGTCCCGCACGCCTACGTCCACATGGAGGTCGACGCGACCGGCCTGGTCAGGGCGCGCGAGGGCGCCAAGCGCGATTACCAGTCCCGCGAGGGGATCTCGCTCAGCTACGTGCCGTTCGTGATCAAGGCCGCGGTCGACGCGTTGCGCCAGTTCCCGGCCTTCAACGCGCACTGGACGGAGCAGGGGCTCCTCGCCAAGCGGTGCGTCCATATGGGCGTCGCCGTGGCCGTCGATGACGGCCTGCTGGTACCGGTCGTCCGCGATGTCGACCAGCTCAGCATCTCGGGCCTCAACCGCGCGATCTCGGAGGTCGCGGCCCGGGCGCGTGCCGGCAAGCTGAAGCTCGACGATTACGGTGGCAGCACGTTCACCATCGACAACACCGGCTGGTTCGGGTCCAACCTCACCATGCCGATCATCAACGTGCCCGAGGTCGCGATCCTCACGATGGAGGCGATCACCAAGCGACCCGTCGTCCTGGAGACGTCGGACGGCGACGTCATCGCCATCCGACCGATGATGAACATGGTCCTGGCCATCGACCATCGTGCGAACGACGGAGCCCAGGCCGCGGCGTTCCTGCGGATCGTCAAGGCACGGCTGGAGGCCGTGGGGCCGGAGACGCCTGTCTACTGACGCCGGCGCCCTCCCGCGGGGCGTCGTCACCGCCCCCGGTCCCGGTTGATGCGCGTCCTCGTCACCGGAGGGACCGGGTTCATCGGGTCGGCGGTCGTTCGCCAGCTCGTCGGCCGCGGCGACCGGGCGCTGGCCATCGTGCGCGATCCCGGCCGGGCGACGACCCTCGTCGATCTCGGGGTGGAGCTGCGGATCGGCGACTTGTCGAGGACCGCGGCCATCGTGGACGCGATGCGCGGGACCGACGCGGCCGTTCACCTCGCCGCTGACTACCGCGTCGGGATCGCGGCAGGCGACCGACCGGCGATGCTCGATGCCAACGTCGGAGTGACCCACCGCGTGCTGGATGCTGCGTCGATCGCCGGCCTGGAGCGACTGGTCGCCATCTCCACGGTCAACGTCTTCGGCGACACCGGTGGGCGGATCGTCGACGAGCGGCATCGCCGCGATCTGGCGGACGGGTTCCTGAGCTACTACGACGAGACGAAGTTCCTGGCACACCGCGCGGTGGAGGAGCGCATCGCGGCCGGCGCCCCGATCGTCATCGCCATGCCCGGGTTCGCCTACGGCCGTGACGACCGCTCCGCCGTCGGCGCGCAGCTGCGCGCCGCGTTCGAGGGAACCCTGCGCTACCTCGCGATGACCGATACCGGCATGTCGGTCGCCCACGTGGACGACATCGCCAGCGGGATCGTCGCCGCCCTGGATCGGGGCCGTGTCGGGGAGTCCTACGTGCTCGGCGGCGAGAACACGCGCCTGATCGACGCCATGCGAGCAGCGGCCCGGCTCGGCGGTCGGGCTCTGCCAGGGTTGACCTTGCCGTCCGCCGCGCTCCGGCTCCTGGCGAAGGCGCCGGCCGGCCTTGCCGGGGCGCTCGGGTTGCCGGCCGATCTCGGCGAGGTCGTGCGGGCCGGTCTGGGCGTCACCTACTGGGCGTCGTCCGCCAAGGCCGCCACGGAGCTCGGGTACGGCCCTCGCGACCTGGCGAGCGGCCTGCGGGCAACCTTCGGCGATGGCTGAAGGACCTACCGACTACACTCCGCCCATGGCTCGCGAGCTCCCGGTCCTCGAACCGCCGTCCGCCGGCGGTGACCCTCACCACGCCTTATCCGAGCTGCCGATCTCGATCGGCGGCGGCCCGGTCGGCCTCCCGCCGACCGATGGATCCAACGCGCAGCGCCGACACCCGGACTGGATCCGCGCCCGGATGCCGTCCGGCGAGGGCTTCCACGATCTCAAGGGCCTGCTCCGCGGCCTGGACCTCAACACCGTCTGTGAGGAAGCCCGCTGCCCGAACATCGGGGAGTGCTGGGACCAGCGCACTGCCACGATCATGATCCTCGGTGACACCTGCACGCGAGCCTGCGGGTTCTGCGCGGTGAAGACCGGGCGCCCCACCTGGTTCGACGACGACGAACCGCGCCGAGTCGCCGAGGCCGTCGCGCAGATGCTCCTTGAGCACGTCGTCGTGACGAGCGTCGCGCGGGACGACCTGCCCGACGGCGGGGCGCGGATCTTCGCCGAGACGATCAACCACATGCGGGACCGTTCGCCCGGCATGGGGATCGAAGTCCTCATCCCGGATTTCGACGGGTCGGATGAGAACCTGCGGACCGTGATGGTCGCCCGCCCGGACATCCTCAACCACAACCTGGAGACGGTGAAGCGCCTGCAGAAGCCTGTGCGCAAGCGGGCCCGCTGGGATCGCAGCCTGTACGTGCTCGCGCAGGCCAAGGTCATGGCGGGCGAGATCGGCTACGCGGTCCACACGAAGTCGAGCCTGATGGTCGGCCTGGGCGAGACCCGCGATGAACTCCAGGAGGCGTTCGAGGCGCTGCGGGCCAACGACGTCGACATCCTCACCATCGGCCAGTACCTGCGGCCCTCGCTCCGGCACCTGCCGCTGGAGCGCTACTACCACCCCGATGAGTTCGCGGAGATGAAGGTCGCGGCTACCGCACTCGGCTTCAAGCATGTCGAGTCCGCGCCGTTGGTCCGCTCCAGCTACCACGCCCGCGATCAGGTGCCGGGAGGGGAACTCAAGCGGATGCGCCGCCAGGCGAGCATCGATGCCGAGGGCCGGGTCGTCCCGCTCGCCGGCTGACGCCGACGAAGCGCCGGCCGCGCCGGATCCCCGGACGTCGGTCGACTTCGCGCCGGTCCCGATCCGCAGCGCGAGCCACCACCGTGGCCCAGACCGGGTCGTGCTCGCCGCCATCGCCGTCGCGTTCGCCCTGGTCGTCGCCGTCCTGAAGCCGTGGGACGCCGGGCCGGGTGCGATCAGCCGTGCTCCCCGGCCGTCTCCGGGTGCGACCGCTGGTGCTGTCGCCGTCCCGCCGCTCGACTCCGGGGACTCCCGCACGAGTGTCGCGATCCTTCGGGCGCTGGCCTTCCACGACGCCTGGGGGATCGGCGTGGTGTCGGCCGACCCGGGTCCGCGCCCGATGTTCGCGGAGTCCTGGCAGCGGGCCGCCCCCGGGGAAGTGGTGCAGATCGCACCGCTGCTGGTCACTTCGGCCTCGGAGATCGCCGCGATCCGGATCACCGCCCCGTCGACGGAGACGCCGCTCGACGTGCGGGTATGGGCGCGCGGCCATGATGGCGAGTGGCACTGGCTGGAGGTCGGCCGGTTCACCTCGGACCGCGCCGATGCGGACCTGCTGCTGCCACCGCCGGTCGTCGACGGCCGTTTCCTGCCGGCCTGGCCGTCGGGACGCTATCGATTCGACCTGCTGATGGGCGGATATGTGACCCGGATCGATCTGTCGGTGGGTCCGGGGGCGGAGAACGCGGACGCGCCGGTGACCGTCCCGTCGCTCGCACCGGTCGTGGCCGGCTCCACCGCCGATCCGTGGCCGGGCGGCATCCCACTCGGGCCGTTCGCGATCGCCGATGGCGTCGGCCGGCCGGTCATCGCCCGGGCGGGAGACCCGATGACCGCCGCCGAGGCCTGGCTCGCCGGCGACGCGATCGCGCGGATCGACCTCCCGCGCACGACCGGTCTTGGGGTGATGTTGCGCGTCTCCGCGCGAGCCCCGGCCGGTGTCATCCGACGCCTGTCGCCTGACGCGGCCTTCGATGGACCGGTTGCCACGGTCGGCGTTCGTCTCGACACCGCCGGGATCGGGCGGACCGTGGTGCAGTTCGACCAGGTTGCCGCTGGACGGTTCGAGCCGGGCGTCTACGCGCTCGAACTGTCGTGGGACGGATTCCGCGGCCGAGAGTCGGCGATCTGGCACATCGAGCTTGGCCCGGGTCCGCTGTCTGCGCGCCCACCGCCACTCCTTCGGGCGGCGCGACGGTATGCGGACTTCGCCGGGAACGATGCCCTCATCCTGAGCGGCGGCAGCCGTCGTGATCCGGATCCGGGGGGACCGCCCGTCAGCGCGTTCCCCCTGGTCGAGACGATCGGGTGCGACCGGTCGATCATCCGCGAGACCCCGGAGGTGCTCGGGATCGGCCACCAGGCGGACGACGCCCCCTCCTCGATCCGGGCCACGATCGAGGGACCGACGCGTCGGACGATCGACCTGCGCCTCCGGATCGCCCCAGGCGTCGTCCCGGGCCTGACCCTGGTCGCCCCAGCGCGGGCCGCCACGTTCGCCCCCGGGATCTACCGCTTCACGATGGACGGTCGGGATGGTCCGACCGGGTTCACCGTCTGCCTCGGGGCGTCGCCGACGGACGGATGACCAGCGGCCGCTCCGCCGTCCGAACGGTGCCCGTGCAACCGGGCGGTGTGGTCCAGCGTCCGGGCGGGATGACCCTGTTGCCTCGCGCCAGCTCTCATGCTCGGACGGCTGTCGGCCTCCTGTTCGTCGCGACCTTGTTCGTGGCGTGTGACAACGCCCCGGTGAGCCATGGTCCGTCGGCGAGTCCGGCCCCGTCCGCGGCTGGCTCCGAGGTCCCGTCCGACATCCCGGCCGCGCACGATTTCACGAATGTCCCGACCGCCTGCCTGACGCTTGCCGCCCCGGACTGCGAGCGGGCCCGCGCATTCGCGGCCACCAAGCTGACCGGCGACGATCCCGCCGTCCGCTACATCCAGGTCGGACCATTCGGATGCGCGACCGGCGAACGCTGCCCTGGGTCGCTGGCGGTCCGCCCGGAGGGCGACGTCGTCATCGAATTCGCCGACGCGAGCGGGATCAACGTCCATCTGGAGGTGGCCGCGGACGGGTCGTTCCAGGCGGCGCGCGAGTCGGCCTTCGGGATCCAGGTCGCGCCGGCCTCACCACCCGCCGCCGGCCGCGGGCCGACCGAGTTCACCCTCGGCCATTGCGGCGTCTTCAGCGGCATCGACTTCGACGGCAGCTGGTGGGACCCGGTCGGACCCGTCGCGATGGACTCGGGGGAGGCCGTCAACGCGACGACGGGCATCCTCGCCGTGAGCGATCCCGACCACGCCACGTTCACGTCACCGACCGGGTTCGTCGTTCAGCTGCTCCGGCGCGACGGCCCCAAGCTCCTGCCGTTCTGCGCGTGACGACCCTCGGCGCCGCTCCGGCATGACGTCCGCTATCCTCAGGGCGATGCCTCGCAACCTGGCCCGCCGGGTCCCGCTCGCCGAACTGCACTGCCACCTTGGCGGTGCCGTCACGCCGGCGATCATGTGGGGGATCGCCCACTCCCAGGGGATCAAGCTCCCGACCAAGGACTACTGGGAGTTCCGCGACATGATCACCGTGTCGCGTCGATCGCGCAGCTTCGACGGCTACCTGCAGCTCTTCCACTGGACCGAGCTCATCCAGAGTTCACCGATCGCCGTCGAGCGGGCCGTCTACGAGGTCATCGGCGGCGGCTACCGCAAGAACAACGTCACGACCATGGAGCTTCGCTTCAACCCGATGAAGCGGAACCGCGGCGGCGAACAGGACCTCGACCACATCATCGCCGCCGCCGTCCGGGGGATGGACCGGGCCACCCTGGAGTACCCCGTCAAGCCAGGCCTCATCTTCTGCCTTGACCGGGCGTTTCCCTACGAGCTGAATGAGATCATCGCGGAGAAGGCCATCACCTGGCGCGACCGGGGCGTCGTCGGCATCGACATCGCCGGCCCGGAGGCGTCCACCTTCCGGGTCGCCGACTACCGACGGCTCGTCCGGCGCGCGCGCCAGTTCGGCCTCGGGATCACGGTGCACACCGGTGAATCGGGCCCGATCGACGAGGTGGCCCGCGTGGTGGAGCTACTGGAGCCGGACCGCATCGGCCACGGCGTCAAGGCGGCCTACGATCCCCGGGCGATGGCGATGATCCGCGACCGCGGCATCGTCCTCGAGATCTGCCCGACCTCGAACCTGAACACGCGCGTCGTGTCCGGCTGGGACGAGTTCCGCTGGATCTTCGACACCCTTCGGCGGAACGAGGTCCGGTTCACGATCAACACGGACGGGCCGGAGTTGCTCAAGACCTACATCCGCGACGAGATGGCCACCCTCGGGCGGCTCGGGATCCTGTCGCTCGCCGACCTCGAGCACGCGGCCGCGACGTCACTCGCCGCCTCGTTCGTGCCCAACGTCTCGGAGGTGCCCCCGGCGGTCCTGGAGCCGGCTACACGCGTCGTCGTGGAGCGCGAAGAGGCCTGACCGACGATCGGTCGAGGCATGCCGGGGCGTTCGGCGCAGCCAGAGCCGCCCGTGCAGCCCGAGATCGGCCGTGCACTCCGTGACCGAACGAGCGAACGCGCGACCGGTCAGCACGTGCCGTTCGCCAGGTGATGCAGCGAGCGACCGGGCTGGCGATCCGGGGGTCGAAGAGCCCGACTGCCGACGCCTCGTTGGCCGGTCGGGTCACCCGGCGCACGTCGTCGACCGGCGTGCGGGCATGCGGGCCCAGCGCGAGCGCGCGGAGCCGTGATCGTCAGCCCGGGGAGCCGCCGATCCGGTACGTGCAGCACCGGTCCCCCGACGCGATGTGGGTCTCCCGTTCCACGTCGGCGCCCAGCACCTCGCGGAACAGATCGAGCTCCGCCTGGCACGCGGCAGCGTGGTCCGCGACGACCCGGTGGATCGCGCAGTTGCGCTCGACCAGCCGGATGGTCCCGTCCGTTCCGACGACCGCCTCGGCCAGGTAGCCCTGTTCGTCCTGGATCACGGCGAGTTCGCGAACCCGGTCCGCCAGGGTCGCGCCCGCCGGGAAGCGGTCCGAGATGCGCTGGCGATGTCGATCGCGTGCCAGCCGACGGCGCTCCTCGAAGACTCCGTCGACGAGTTCCTCGCCGCCGATGGAGTGGATCGCAGCCAGCAGGCCCCGCGCCAGCCCGTCGTAGTTGGTCGGGAAGAGATCCTGGGCGGCATCGGTGACGTCGTAGACGTGGCGCGGACGGCCCACACCGTGGCGGACCGCCTCGCGGGTGACCAGCCCGGCTGCCTCCAGCGCGTGGAGCTGCTGGAGGACTCCCGTCCGGCTCACGCCGAGTTCCGCGGCGAGCTGTTCCGGCGGGCTCGGCCCGTCATGGCGGAGACGCATCAGGATCTCCCGACGCAGGCCGAACGCGCCGTTGACGGCGGCCTCGGCCGCGTGGCGGGTCGGCTCGGGCGTGGCAGCGCTCGGGTCGTGCATGGTCCGGGAAGGCTAGCACCGGACCTCGAGTCGCGCTGTCGTGACACCGAGCCCGGAATCCGGCCCAGGACTGGATGGTAGGCTCGCCGCGATGGATCTCGACCTCGCCCCGGAACACACCCTGCTACGGGATACGGTCCGCGACTTCATGCTCGCGGAGGCGGCGCCCGTGATCGAGGACCATGAGCGAGAGCGCCGATTCCCGGCCGAGATCGTGCGTCGCATCGGCGAGCTGGGCTGGCTCGGTATCCCGATCCCGGAAGCCCACGGAGGGGCGGGCCTCGACACCCTGGCCTACGCGATCGCCATCGAGGAGATCTCGCGGGTCTGGGGATCGCTCGGCATCATCGTTGCCGCCCACACCTCGCTCGGGTGCGGCCCGCTCCTGCTGGCGGGGACGCCGGAGCAGCAGCAGACCTGGCTCGTGCCGATGGCCCAGGGCCGTGTCCTGGGGGCCTACGGCCTGACCGAACCCGGCGCCGGCTCCGACGCCGGCGGTACGCGGACGACCGCGCGACACGAGGCCGGCCCCGATGGTGGGACCTGGGTCCTCGACGGCGCCAAGCGGTTCATCACCAATGCCGGCCAGGCCGGTACCTACATCGTCACGGCGAGGACGGGGACGGGCGCGACGGGCAACCCGGAGATCTCCGCCTTCATCGTTCCCGCCGACACCCCGGGCTTCAGCGTCGGACGCCTGGAGGACAAACTGGGCCTGCACGCGTCGGCAACCGGGGAGCTCCGCTTCGAGGAGGCACGGATCCCCGTCGCAAACCTGCTGGGCGAACTCGGCCAGGGTTTCCGGACGTTCCTCAACATCCTCGACGGCGGTCGGATCGGGATCGGTGCGATGGCGGTCGGCCTCGCCCAGGCGGCGCTGGACGCCAGCGTCCCCTACGCCCGGACACGCGAGCAGTTCGGCCGGCCGATCGGCTCGTTCCAGGGCGTGGCGTTCATGGTCGCCGACATGTCGACGGAGATCGAGGCGGCGCGGTCCATGGTCTGGAAAGCGGCCTGGCTCAGGGATCAGGGTCGCGACTACGGCCTGGCCGCCGCCCAGGCGAAGCTGTTCGCGTCGGAGGTGAGCAGCCGTGCGACGAATGCCGCGGTCCAGATCCATGGGGGCTACGGCTACGTGACCGACTACCCGGTGGAGCGTTTCCTGCGCGACGCGAAGCTGACCGAGATCGGCGAGGGGACGAGCCAGGTGCAGCGACTCGTCATCGGGCGAAAGGTCCTCGACCTCCGCGTCATGTGACGGTGGGTCAGGAGGCCTTCGCCAGGCGCACGATCAGGCGGTACTGGCTGTCGGCGCCGACGCACGTCTGGAGGGTCATGCTCGGTCGCGACTGGGCCGCGTAGGCGAAGGCCCCCTTGTCCGGGGTCGTGACCTTCCACCACGAGACCGTGTAGGTAGCGACGGTGCCGGCCCCGTCCGCGAAGTACACGCGCATCCCCTTCGCCAGGTTCCCGCGGACGTAGGCGTCGTGCAGCGGCTTGAAGATGCCGTGGGCGTGTCCGAACAGGTAGATGTTGTGCTTCCCGGCACAGCCCCAACGGTAGACGCGGTCGCCCGGGTAGGCCGTCGACGAGCATGCGAATGCACGGACCGACTGGCGGATGCCCAGTGACGGGATCCAGACCCGGTTCCGACCGGAAAAGGAAGCGGGTCCCGAGCCCGGCGACGCTGAGGTCGCGGCTTCCGAGCGAGCGGCCGGCACCGGGGTGTCCGTGGTCGGGCGAGCGGTCCAGGCCTCGGTCGCACGAGTGGCGAGACGCGGCCGCAGGTGCTCCGAGCGTAGCCCTGCCGAGCCGTCGAACGACGCGGCGCCGCTCGACGGTGCCGGGCCGGTGCCCAGGACAGCGGCCTCGACCGCACCGGCGCCGGATGGCCCGCGGGAGACGACCAGCGCATGGCCCGGACGGGCGTGCGCGATCCCCGCCGGGCCGATCGTCAGGGTCGCCGCGAGGAGGACCAGGGCAAGGACGGATCGTGGCGTTCGGGGCCGGGTGGGCATGGTCCCACTGTCCGGCCGCCGGAGTCGCCGAACTGTGCCCCGGGAGTCCCACGCCGCATGGGAAGGTGGAGGTCATCGCTCCACCACGGACGTCATCGTGCCGGCCCAGACCGCACCGGACCGTCCGGGAAGGGTCACAGCGTCAGTCGCCGGTTCCGGCGGAGACCTCCAGCGCGTCCCGGATCGCCGCTTCGAACTCGGGCGCCCACGGACCCTGGCCGACCACCACGTACGGCGACTGCTCTACGCTCTCGAATGTCGCCGGGTCGGTCACGAAGTCGCGGGCGCAGGTGTCCACGGATGCCCGCAGCTTCTGGAACGATGACCGGTTGCGGAAGATGTACAGGTGGATCCGGATCGGGTCGGCCTGATCCAGGCCCGTCGCGGTCAGGCCGATCGCGGTCGGGATGAGGACCGGATCGGTGCAGCCGGCGTCTCCGGACACGAGGCCGTCGATCGCGATCCCGCGCTTCGTGAGCTCGGAGGCGATGCCCTGGAAATCCGCGGGCGTGGGCGCAGGCAGCGACGTCGAGATGGCCCCGCACGCTCCGAGCGCGAACGCCATGACCAGGCTGCCGACGGCGAGGATGGCGGTTCGAGGGGCACGCATCGATCGGGAGGCTATCACCGGAAGGCGTCGACCGTCCGCCACGCTACGATGGCCGCCCGTGTCCAGGGTTGCCGTGTCCCGCCGTTCGCTCCGCTTGCCCCGCGGCCGGTGGTCGTCCGGCCTCGCGCGGGCGACCATCGCGCTCGCGATGGTCGCGCCCGGGTGGCTGACCGTCGCCATGTCACCCGTCATCGCCGCCGACCCGTCGAGTTCCGCCAACGTGCTCGATCACGTGCGGAGCGACGTGGCCGTCCTGGCAGGCCCGGGACCGGATGGCACTCCGCGTCTGCTCGTCGTGGATCCGGTCGAACTCGGGGCGACGGGCGTCCGACTCGCGATCCTGGAGCGCGACGGCGCCTGGGTCATGGCAGGCACCTGGACCGTCGAGACACCCGGAGTGTCGTCGCCATCCACCGAGCAGCCGTGGCTGGTCGGCCTCGGGGACGACCGGTTCGCGCTCATCGCTCCGTCGGAGGCCGACCAGCGGACCGACATCGTTCACTTGGTGGTCGCCGAGGCCGGTGGCCCGGTCGTGGTCGAAGTCGGACGATCCTTGGTGGACGCAGTCGTCAGCGACGCCGGCGCCGCGGATGTCGCGAGCGACGGCCGCGCCGACCTCGTGGTGGCGAGTGCCCGGACCGTCCGGCGCGGCGCGACCTGCCAGGGCTCCGACTTCTGGGTATTCGGCGATGGCGCACCGGGCCGACCCGTGCCGTTCTCGGTCGACGGTGTCCGACTGGCGTCCGGGGTGCTGGGAGCCTTCGACGACATCCCGGGCGACGACCTCGTCGCGTACGCCTATCCGAACTGCCCGGCGGGTCCGGACGCCACCGGTGAACTCCGGCTCCAGCTCATCCGGCTGGCGGACGGATCCACCGTCCACGACCAGGCGGCGGTCTCGGGCGCCGACGGTCCGGTGCTCGTCGCACCGCCCGTCCGCTTCGACGCGGATGGGGACGGCCGCCACGAGGTGCTCGCCCTGGTCCCGCGCGGCCTGGCCGTCCTGGATCCGTCCGGCGGTTGGGCGGACACCCGGTTGGCGACCGGCAACGCCATCCCGCTCGGGGCGGTGGCCGGCCGTGGGGGCCTGCTTGCCGGAGGCCTGCCGCAGGCTCGGGTCGCTTGGATGGAGCCGTCCGTCGCCGGCCGCGGGAATATCGGGACCGAGCTCGTGACTCGATCGGCGACCGGGATCCTGGACACGGGACCGGCAACGGTGATGTGGGACGCCGACCCGCCGACACAGCGCTGGAACCTGGTCGTCGGATCAGCCCTGATCGGGGCGTTCAGCCAGGCACCACCGGTCGGATCGGGAATCGCCCTCGTCGACCCGTCGTGTCCGGACCTGTTCCTGCCCACCGCGATCATCGTCTGCGCGACGGACCAGCTGCTTCCGGGTCCGGCCTGGGTCGGCACCCGGCCGCTCATGGCCCTGGGCCCTCCGGGCGACCGTCGCCTGCTCGTCGCATCCGGACTCGAAGTCGAAGCGGTGATCCTGCGACCGGCGACCCCCGCCCCATGGGCTGGACGCGCGGACGGATCGTGGCGCCACGGGTTCGGGCGTCCGTTCGCCCTGGCGGAGGTCCCGGCCCGCGGTCTGTCGTTCACGGTGCCCGCCGGGGCCGTGGCTATCGACACCGTGGCGGCGAACGGGCCGGCGGTGTCGATCGTGGCACCGTCCGGGTCCCGGATCGTGGCCTCCACCGCGCCGGCCGCATCCAACACGGACCCGGGCTCGGCGCTCCCTCGCTCCGATGCGGCGGCTTCACCGATCCCGTTGATGCCGCGGATCGACGTCCCGACCGGCGCCCCTTCGGGGCGCACGACGGGCTCTGTCATGATCGATCTGGTCGGCCGGACGGCGGACGGTGGCAGGGCGGACCACTGGGTCGTGGAGGTGCTGACCATCGACGATCTCGGTGAGGTCGGGAAACTGGTCGAGGGCTCCGTCCGGCGAGACGTCGTGGGCCCGATCGTGTCCGTGCCCGCGCCGTTCCTCAGCCCGATCTGGCCGGTGCCCGCCACCTTCGAGGGCGTCGTCGAGGTGGGCGCCGCCGTGACGGTACCGGGCGTCGGCAACGTATCCGTCGACGCCGACGGGCGGTTCGCATTCGAGATGACCATCGGGCCGTGGCCACAGACCCTGCGCGTCGTCGCGCGCGACGCGGCCGGGAACGTGACCACCCATGACGTCTCGGTCGTGGGCGGCGTCGACTATCGCGTCCTCCCGTGGCCAGCGATCCTCGTCGTCGGACTGCTCATCGGGGTCGTCGTCACGGGCATCGCCGGCCCGCGCAGGCGGGGTGCGGCCGGAGATCCCGCGCACGGGGTCGACGAGGGGAACTCGGGCCCGGTCCTCGAGGAGCTCTCGTCCTCCGACGACTGATACGGCCGGGTTTTCCGGACAGGTCAGGCTCAGCGATCCCGGGCGCGGCGCTTGGCGTCGCGCAGCCGTTCCATCGTGTCCGCGGTCGCCTCCACCGGCGGCGTTCCGGTCGGCCGTGCGGGCTGGTCGGGCGATACGGTCGGTGGCGCGGCCGGCGGACGCTCCGCTGGCGTGGACGGCTCGGCGTCCGCGGCGGGAGCGACGACGACGATCGGATTCGCGGTGCCGGTCGGCTCGACGCGCATCGCCGCGCGCACGGCGCTGGACGCACCTCGGTCGCGGGCAGCAAGCAGGCCCTCGCTGGCGACGGTGCGCGGAGCGACTCGGTGACGACGACGCGGCAACTCGCGGACCCACCGGCCGGCCGCTGCGAACTCCCGCCGACCGATCGACACCCGCCGAAGGGCGATGTCCAGCGGCCACAGCAGCAGCGCCAGCAGCAGCAGGAGCGGCCACAGATCGGTGAAGCGGCTGGTGGCGGTCAGGTCGTGGACCCACGGGTCGAGCGGGGTCTCGATCACCGAACCGCCCGTCGCGGTCCGGACGGCGGCCAGGAAGGGCTCGTTCGCGCCGAGCGACCGGTACTCGGTCGCCGTCGGGGCGACCAGGCCGACGGTGCGCCCCAGGGGCGAGGTGCCCGGGCGGGTCTGCGTGATGCGGACCAGGTAGGCACCCGGATCCACTTCGCCGAGTGGTGCTTCGTAGACGCCCGGCGCGATCTGGACCAGGGCCACGTCGACCGGCTCGAGATCCGGCCCGACGAGGACCGCCGAGGTCGAGTAGAAGTCCCGCGGCGAACCATCCGGTTCGACGCTCTCGACGTGCAGCCGGGTCTGGCCCCCGGTCGTGTCGAATGCAGCTTCGATGCCGCCGGTCTCCTCGCCCGGGAAGGTCCACGACACGAGCTGACTGAAGAACCGCGCGAAGCCGCTCCAGCCGAGCCAGTCCCTGGCCCAGCGCCCGGTGGAGTCGGAAGTCCACGCCACGGACCGTCCCAGGCCGTACTGCCACTGCGCGAGGAGCGGATCGTCACGCCCGGTCACCAGCACGGTCTGGGCGGCGGGCTTCGCCGTCGTGCCGTTGTAGCCGTGGAGGCGGGGGAGCCCGGCGTCCTCCACGCCCCGCAGGATCGGCGACGACGAGGTCTTGATCGGGAAGAAGTCCTCCTCCACGATCTGCTGGCCGCTGACCTGCTGGGTCTCCTTGAGGAAGATGTCCGGGATGCTGGCCGGGTTGGCGGCATCGTAGAAGCGACCACCGCCGCGCTCGGCGAGGCCCTCCAGGAACGGGTTCGAGCCGCCGCCCGCCCCGACCGTGGAGAGCGTGATGCCGGCCGCCTGCATCCGCTCCAGGATCGCGTCGTACTGGCCGGACGACGACCAGCCGTCGGTCAGCAGGATGATGTGGCGGCGGGTGGCGGTCGCGCCCTCGAGCGATTCGACCGCCTGCTCCAGGCCGACGAAGATGTTCGTCTGGCCGGTCGGCTGGATCCCCGCGATCCGGGCCTGGAGGTCATCCACACCGCCGAGTGGTTGCGTCCGCACGACCCAGTGGGCCTGCTCGTTGAACGCGACGACGCCCAGCTCGTCACGCTCCGTCATCGCCGCCGCGGCCCGCAGGATCGCCTCCTTGCCGATGTCCACCTTGCGCGCCCCGTTCACCTGGGTGCCCCCGCCCCCGCCGCCGTCGAACGAGTTGCAGTGGCAGGCGTCCATCGAGCCCGACTGGTCGATGACCACGACCAGCGCCACGTCCGGCTGCTTGTTGCGGTCGCGCACGCCCATGTCGACCGGCAGCGTCTCCTCCAGGGGCGTCTTCTGGTACCCGCCGGCGCCGTATGAATCGGGTCCGCCGATCATGACCAGCCCACGGCCGATGTCGCGGACGAAGACCTGGAGCGCGGCCAGCTGGCGATCGGACAGGCGGATCCGCGGGACGTCGACCAGCACGATGCTGTCGTACGTGGCGAGGGCGGCGAAATCGGTCGGGAGCGCCTCCGGGATCATCGTGTCGACCTGCTGCCGCTGGGCCTCCAGGGCCGCCACGAGCTCGGCGCCGACGTCCGGGTCGCCGGCCAGCACGAGGGTCCGCGGTTCGCCCTTGACGATCGTGTCGGAATCGGCGCGGTCGTTCTCGCTGAACGTGTCGAGCGCGGCCTCGACCACCACCCGGAAGGTGTGGAAGCCGGCCTCCGTGGGGGTGACGTCGAAGACGACGCGCGTCAGGCCGACGTCGAGGTCGACCCGCTCGGTCGCCACCAGCTCGCCGTTCGCGAACAGGCGCACCGCGGCAGTCTGGGCCACCGACGACCGGATCTCGGCGATCGCCTCGATCGACTCGCCCAGGTTTGCCGTGGACGGCGTGGTGAGGCGCTCCACCAGGACCTCGTTCGCGGCCCCCAGGCCGATCAGCCGGGTTTCGATGCGGATGTCCCGCGTCGCCGCCAGGGCCGCCTCCGCCTGGCCGGTGCCGGCCGTGTCGTTGCCGTCGGACAGCAGGACGATCCGCTTCTGGGTGTCGTCCGGGAAGAGCGCCGTCGCCAGCCGGAATGCCGCCCCGATGTCGCTCGCCGAACGGACCGGGGTGGAGGCGAGGCGATCGATCTCCCCGAGGTCGGAGGGAAGACGCTCCACCAGCGCTTCCCTGCCGAAGGCCACGATCCCGGCGAGATCGCCGTCCGGGATGACGTCGAGCGACTCGCGCAGGAAGGCGAGCGCGTCCTCGCGGCCCTCATTGCCGACCGAGTCGGACAGGTCGACGACGAATACGGTCGCCACCCGATCGACCGGCAGGACGAGGCGGAATCCCGCCAGGGCGAGCACGAGGGCGGACAGCAGCATCGTGCGGACCACCAGGGCCGTCCGCCGGCGTCCGGCCCCGACCCGGCGTCGAGCCGCCAGGTGCAGGACGACGGTCAGGCCGATCGCCGGGATCAGCAGCAGGAGCGCCAGCGGGGTGTCGAAGGTGACGCCCATCAGGACTCGACCCCGGACCCGCGACCGAATCGGGTCGCCGTCGCTCGCCGGATGCGGATGACGGCGTCCCGGTGATAGATCGTCCACTCGACGCTGAGCGCGAGCAGCACGACGAGGACGATCGGCACCCACAATTCGTCGCGGCTCGTGGGTCGCTCGATGGACGCACCGCCGTCCGGGGTGGGCGACGTCTCCGTGCCGAGCGCCTCGATGGCGGCCGCCGAGCCGGGGGCGATCGTCGACTCGTCCACGTCGAACAGGGCCACCGCGAACCGGGCAGGGGCGAACGGAGCGTCGGGTGGAGGTGACACGCCCGCGGACGCGCCCGGTGACGGGCCAAGGCTCGGGGAGGGGCTCGGCGCCCCCGTCGGAGCCCGGCTCGGGGAGGGCCCGGCCGTGGCGTCGGGAGCCGGCACCGGCGTGACCGTGTAGATGCCCGGTTCGTTCGTGCCCGCGAAGGTGACCGCCAGGCCGTCGTCCGTGGCCGGCACCAGCTGCGTCACGGTCCCGTCGGGATGGGTCACCGTCAGGCTGGCGGCCCCGGCCGGGATGAGGAGCTGGACCGGTGTCCCGGGCTCGACGGCCTCGGTCGGTGCCGACGAACCACCCAGCAGCTCGCCGGTGAGGTTGGCCAGCAGGATCGGGAACGCCACCTGGAGCGGAAGGTCGGATCGTCGCGGCTCGAACGCGAGGACGGCCGTCGGGAGGCCGGCTCGCAGTCCCGCGTACAGGAGCGGCGCGCCCCGTGGACCCGGGATGATGACCCTCGCCCACGCTGGCAGGGCGAGCCGCGAGGCCTCGGCGATGTGGGTCGTCGACAGGTCCACGTAGCGCAGGACCGGCTCATCCGGGTCCAGAGAGCCGATGCCGGGGCCCTGGACCGTACCCGTGACGTCACCGAGCGGGCTGGAGCGCGGCGGGGCGATCGCGAGGATCGGTGCGGCCGGCAACGTGGCGGGCAGGTACCCCTCGAAGATCACCAGGTCCCAGGGTCGACCGTCCGTGCGCTCCGTCGCCGGGCCATACTCGGCCGGGGCCACACCGTACAGCTCCACGTTCGGCAGGAAACTGAGCGCCGTCTCGAGATACGGGTCCCCGTCGCCGACCAGCAGGACGAGCCGGCGCCGGTCGGGGGGGATCACCGCCCAGGCGCGGTCGTCGGCGGCAAGCTGGTCCGGCGGCTGCACGCTTGTCGCATCGGGACCGGTGAGCCGGACCTCCACGGTGCGGACGTCATCCGGGACGTCATCGACGATCACGTCCGCCCTGGCCTGCGGCTCCAGGAGGACGTCGCGCACCTCCAGCAGCCGGCCGTCGCCCCACAGTTCCACGCGTCGCGGGACGAGCTGCAGGTCCAGGTTGGCCACGCTGATGAAGACGGACCGGGTCACGGACGACGGCGACGTGCGGACCGCCAGCGCGACGATCGCCTGGTTGCGGCGATCCCGCCCGACCGGGAGGACCGTGATCGGAGCGTCAACCCGGGCCGTCGGCGTCGATGCGAGGGCCGCATCGGTGGCGACGAGGACCTGGGCGTCGCCGGATCTGGCTGCCAGCTTGGACGCGAGTTCCAGGGCGTCTCCCAGGTCGCCGCGGGCCGGGGTGACCGCGATAGCCTGGATCGCGTCGCGCACGCGACCGAGGTCGGTCGACTCGTTGACGACGATCCGGGCCGTGCGGTCCGCCGCGATGACCGTGACCTTGCCGCCGGTCGGCAGCTCGCGAAGGGCGTCGACGGCGGCCGCCTTCGCCACCGTGAGCCGGTCCGGGACGACATCGGTCGCGCCCATGCTGGCCGACGTGTCGATGACCAGGACGATGTCGCGGGCGAGTCCCGCCGGTCGTTCGAGGAACGGCCTGGCGGCCAGCAGGGCGAGGATGACCACCAACAGGAGCTGGAGCAGGAGCAGGAGGCTCCTGCGCAGGCGCTGCCACGGCGCGTTCGCTTCCACGTCTGCGACGAGGCGCGTCCAGAGCAGCGTGGATGGCACGACGGCCTCGTCGCGGCGCAGCTTCAGCAGGTACATCGCGATGACGGCCGGGATGAACAGCAGGCCCAGCAGCGCGAGCGGCGTCGTGAACGGCATCGGTGACGCTGGCCTACCCGAGGACCCGGCGTCGCCGGAGCTCGGCGAACATCAGCTCGGCGAGGTTGACGTCGCTGGCGAGGTCCACGTAGCTCGCCCGGCGCTTGGCGGCCAGATCGGCGAGTCCGGCCTTCCACGCCGCCAGGCGGTCCCTGTACGCGTCGATCGTGACGAGATCGGCCGTGATGTCGACCCGGTCGCCGGTCTCGGTGTCGACCAGCCGGAGATCGCCCTCCAGCGGCGGATCGAGTTCGTCCGGCGCCAGGACATGCAGGACGATGAGTTCCGATCCCGTCGCCGCCAGTTCGCGGATGACCCGGTCCGCGCCCGGGTCCAGCAGGTCGGACAGCAGGACCACCACGCCGCGGCCGTGCAGTTGGGCTGCCGCGTGCCGGCACGCGGCCACGAGGTCCGTCGGGCCGTCGGCCGGCTCGATGGCCGACAGGTCGGCCAGCAGGCGGAAGACGCGACCGGACCCTCGCAGGGCGCCCCGGCGTCGGGCGATCCGACCCGATAGGGCGCTCACGGCGACCCGGTCCTCGCTCGCCAGTCCGATGTAGCCGAGCGCCGCCGCGGCGCGTTTGGCGAAGACGAGCTTCTCCGGCCGCCCGGTCGCCATGGAGGCAGAGGCGTCGACCAGCAGGGTGACGGTGACGTCCTCCTCCTCGATGAACAGCTTGACGAACAGCCGCTCCAGGCGCGCGTACACGTTCCAGTCCAGCTGGCGCAGGTCGTCGCCCATGGTGTAGTCGCGGTAGTCGGCGAACTCGACCGACTGGCCGCGCTTGACGCTGCGGCGTCCGCCCTTCAGGCCACCGCGGACGGGCGACCGCATCAGGAGGAGGAGGCGTTCCAGCTGGCGCAGGAAAGCCTCGTCGAAGACGGTCGGGTCGACCTCGCTCGGCAGGAATGCCACACGCGTCCCGACCGGCACCGCCGCGGGCGGGGAGGCCCCGACGTCGGGGCCGGGTCGCTCGGACATCGTGCGCTCGGCCTATTCGACCGACGGGATGGCGACGCTGTCCAGGATCGTGCGGATGATCGCCTCGCTCGTGATGCCCTCGGCCTCCCCCTCGAAGTTGAGGATGATCCGGTGCCGGAGCGATGGCAGGGCGACCGCCCGGATGTCGTCGGTCGACACGTTGAACCGGCCGTCGAGCAGGGCATAGATCTTGCCGGCCGTGACCAGCGCCTGGGCGCCACGCGGCGAGCCGCCGTAGCGGACGTAGTCGCGGACGAGGCCGGGCGCGCGAGGCTGATCCGGGTGCGTCGCCGCGAGCACGCTCACGGCATAGGCCGTCACGTGCGGGGCGATCGGCACGGCCCGGGCCAGCCGCTGCATCTCGACGATGTCGGCCGCGGTCGTGACCTTGTCCGCGGTGACGGCCTCCGCCCCGGTCGTGCGATCCATGATCGAGACCAGGTCCTCCTCCGAGGGGAAGGGGACCATCACCTTGAACAGGAAGCGATCGAGTTGCGCCTCCGGCAGCGGGTAGGTGCCCTCCATCTCGAGCGGGTTCTGGGTGGCCAGGACGAAGAACGGCGGGTCGAGCGGGAACCGCTGGCGGGCGACCGTGACCTGGTGTTCCTGCATCGCCTCGAGCAGGCTGGACTGCGTCTTGGGGGTCGCGCGGTTGATCTCATCGGCGAGGACCAGGTTCGCGAAGATCGGGCCGGGCTGGAACCGGAAGATCCGCTGGCCGCCCTCCTCCACGAGGATGTTCGTGCCGGTGATGTCGGCCGGCATCAGGTCCGGCGTGAACTGGATCCGGTTGAACGAGCAGTCGATGACGTCGGCGATGGTCCGGACCAGCAGCGTCTTGCCGAGCCCCGGGACGCCCTCCAGGAGGACGTGGGAGTTCGCCAGGAGACCGGTCAGCGTCTGGCGGACCAGGTCGCGCTGGCCGACGATGACCCGCCCGACTTCGCGCTCGATCTGCTGGGCCCGCTCGGCGAAGGCCTCGGGCGCGAGGCGCGGAGTCTCTGGCGTGGTGGGCGCTTCCATGGCTGCCTCCGGTGGTGGAGGTCGACCGTTTCCGGGGTCGACCGGGCTCGTCAGTTCGAGGGATCCAGTGAGCTGAAGTAGTCGCGCACGAAGTCCTTGACCGACAGCGGGACATAGCCGCGGTCCAGCGATGTCTGCGCATAGCGCTGGAAGTCCGTGTACACCTGCTGATACGGGGTCAGCGCGCCGTTGTCGGTCCCGGTCCCGGTCTGGTTGCCCTGTTGCGACTGGCCGTCGCCGCCGGTCCCGGCAACGTAGGACGGGTCGCCGGGCCGACCGACGCGATCGAACGGGGCGAACACGGACGATCGGTCCTCGCCGAGTTCCGCGGCCCGGTTCGCGCCGGTCGGGGCGCCCGGCCTGACGTTGCCACCCTGGCCGGACCCGAGCTGGCGGGCATTCGACCCACCACCGCCGATCCCACCTTGCCCCTGGCCTTGGCCTTGCCCCTGCCCCTGGCCCTGGCCTTGGCCTTGACCCTGACCCTGGCCTTGGCCTTGCCCCTGCCCCTGCCCCTGGCCTTGGCCTTGCCCCTGGCCTTGGCCTTGCCCCTGGCCCTGGCCCTGACCCTGACCTTGACCCTGACCTTGACCCTGACCGCTGGGCTGCGGGCTGCCTTGCCCCTGGCCTTGCCCCTGGCCTTGCCCCTGACCCTGACCCTGGCCCTGACCCTGGCCTTGGCTCTGCTGGCCGGCATCGGCGAGATCACGGCGGGCGTCCTGGAGCCGCGAGGCAGCCCCTGCCAGGTCGCGATTCGTCTCCGTTCGGGCCTGCGCTCCGCTCAATGACTCGCCCAGGCGGTCGAGGGCCGACCGTGCCCCGGCCGCATCCCCCTGGGCGAGGCTCTGGGCCGCGTCACGGAGTGCCCGCGCTGCCGCACCATCTGCGCCGGCGGCCGTCGACCCCATCTCGGCCAGCTGGCGAGCCAGGTCGCGCTGCTCTTCCGGCGTCATCGTGTCGAGCTCATCGGCGAGCGCGTCCAGGTCCTCGCGGGTCTGTTCCGGATCCCCATCGCGATTCGCATCGGGGTTCCCGGTGGCCGCCCGCGACAGCGATCGCGCGAGCGAGGTCATCGCGGACGCGCGCTGTTCCGTGGACGGGTCGATCCTGGCGCGCACGTCGTTCTCGACCGCGCCCAGCTCCCGGAGGTTGGCCGCCAGTTCGCCGGGCTGCTCGCGCAGCCGCTGCGCGAGATCCCGGAGCTCCTCGGCCAATCGGCGCCGTGGGTCTTCGGCCGTTTCGCCCTTGGAGTCGAGCTCGTCGGCGAGCTCGTCCAGGCGATCGGCCTGCCGGTCCGCTGCCTCGCGGATGTCCTGCTGCCGGGCGATGACGGCGTCCTGCGGGTTCGGCAAGGCGAGGATCGGCACGAGAATGACGACGGCGGCAAGGACGGCGACTGCCGGGCTGCGCGACCAGCGAGGTCGGAAGAGCGCCGGGGCCGCGCGGAGTGCGGAGAGGGCATCCCGCCGCTGGCGGCGTACGAAGCGGTCCGTCTCGGCTGCGTCGTCGATCGGCAGCGGCGTCGCTTCGTCGTCGCTCGTCGCCGGCAGCGCGGTGGTCGGGAACCCGACGGCAAGTTCGAGAGCGCTCGATACCCGATCGCCCAGGTGGCCCTCCATGTCCACGGCCAGCGCGGCCGCACCGAGTGAGGGACGGGCGCGGACGACCGCCACGAGCAGCGACAGGGTCGCGACGAGCGGGATCGCCGCCCCGGCGATGGGCGCCCACTCCAGGGGGACGACACGCGCGATCCCCCACAGGACGGCTTCGGCGACCGCGATCGCCGCGAGCGCGATCCATGCCCGGCGGACGATCCGCCGCACCCACAGGCGCCGCCGGTGCGGGACCAGCGCGACGCGGAGTGCTTCCAGCGTCGGGTCGAGGGGTCCCGGGATGAGCGCACGAGGGTCGGGCGGGATGACCGCGACCGCCGCGCCGGCGGCGGAGCCGCGCGAACGGAGGGTGTTCGATCGAGCGCCAAGTCGGCGGCGGATGTCGCGCCGTGGTTTCGGGGCATTCATGCGCGGCGTCTCCTCGAAGGCCTCACGGGTCGCCGGATCCTCCAGCGTCGGGTCGGCGACACGAACTGGATCGACAGCCCGAGGAAGACGACGGACAGGATCAACCAGGTGATCACGCTCTTCGTCCACAAGGCATCACGGGCGACGGGCAGCAGGGGCTGCGGCACCACGTCGTCCGGGCGGGTGATGCCACCGCCCGTGTCGAACACGACGCCTCCCTCCGCGAGCCCCACCCCCGGTTGCGGCGCCGGGACCGCGATCGGAACGTCTCTACCGTCCAGGACGGGGAACCCGCCCGCGGTGGGCACGATGCCCTGGACGATCGAACACCATGTTCCCCCGAAGCTGGCCTCCGTCTCGCACATGACATCTGCCTGGGCGATGAACGGGTTGACATAGGCGAGGGGCGCCGGGGTCTGGATCCCGAACGGGCCGCCCGTCCGGTTGCCGTTCGCGTCGAACGACCCCATGGCCGTCCAGAAGATCAGGATGAACGCCGTGCCGATGGTCATCGCGAGGACCCCGAAGATCGTGATCGCGGTGGCCGCCGTCGTCCGTTTGACCAGGCTCGAACACATCAGCCCGAACGACCCGAGCCCGAGGGCGGTCGCCACGAGGACGATGTACCCGCGGACGACATCCTCCGGCGCGATCCCGCCGTACACGAAGACCACGGCCATCAGCGGGATGGAGGCGGCGATCAGGAGGAAGACGTACACCAGGGCCGAAAGGAGCTTGCCGATCACGATCGCGACCGAGCTGATCGGCGTCGCGATGAGGAGCTCCAGGGTCTGCTTCTCCCGTTCGAGACTGATCGCCCCAGAGGTCGACGACGGTGCCAGGAAGGCGACCTGGAGGGTCATCAGCATCAGCAGTCCGGCGAAGATCCCCTGTCCGATGGCCGCACT
Source organism: uncultured Chloroflexia bacterium (assembly GCA_963704935.1). Classification (GTDB taxonomy): domain Bacteria; phylum Chloroflexota; class Limnocylindria; order Limnocylindrales; family CSP1-4; genus SPCO01. The sequence goes on along the minus strand of CAVPIF010000003.1, from coordinate 404,753 downwards.
CGCGAATGCCGAGGAGCCGCCGAAGCCGGTCTGGTAGCTGCGCTCGATGAGCGTCTCCACCATCAGCGCGAAGCCTGCCAGCAGGAGCAGGTAGATGGTCAGGATGATGAATGCGCGCCGACCCCGCATCCGACCCCGGAGTTCCTTGACCCCGATGGCTGTCACCCCGCCGGTCGCTCGCGCGACCGCGGACAGCCGCCGCCGACGGGGGAGCGTCGGGACAGGATCGGTGGCGATGGTGGCTTCGGCGCCGGCGTCCATGGTCACGCTGCCTCCACCGGCGGGCGCTCCGGCGCGGTCACCTGGAGGAAGAGCTCCTCGAGATCGCTCGCCGCCCGGGCGAAGCTGACGATCGGCAGGCCCGCGGCCACGGATTCCGCCAGGAGTCGCGCGGAGGCCGCGTCGTCGCCCCGGAAGCCGAGCTCGACCGTCCCGTCCTCCATGATCACCGCGGTCGCCACGTCCGCATCCGCGGTGAATCGATCGCGTGCCGCCATCAGCGCCTCGCCCTCGAGCAGGAGACGGACTCGCAGCACGGCACCAAAGCGGAGGCGACGCTCGATCTCGGCGACCCGCCCGTGGGCCAGGACCTGGCCCTGGTCCACGATCGCGACGCTGGTACACAACTCCTCGAGCTCGGGCAGGATGTGGCTGCTGATGAGGATGGTCTTGCCCAGGACGCGCAGCTCGCGCAACAGCTCGCGCAGCTCCACCCGGGCCCGTGGATCCAGCCCAGAGGCAGGTTCGTCGAGCAGCAGGACCTGCGGGTCGTGGACCAGCGCATGGGCCAGGCACAGTCGTTGCTGCATCCCGCGCGACAGGGTCTGCACGTAGGCGTCGCGCTTGTTGCCGAGATCGACGAGTTCCAGCAGGTCTCCGATCATCCGGCGGCGCGCCGGGGCGTCGATCCCGTAGCAGCGCGCGAAGAAGTCCAGGTATTCCCAGACCTTCATGTCGTCATAGACACCGAATACGTCCGGCATGAACCCGAGGACGCGCCGGACCTCGTCAGGGTTCCTCGTGACGGAGTGGCCGGCGATCTCCGCGGTCCCGGCCGACGGCAGGAGGAGCGTGGCGAGGATCCGCAGGGTCGTCGTCTTCCCCGCGCCGTTGGGCCCCACCAGGCCGAAGATCTCCCCGGCCTCCACGGCGAGATCCACGCCGGCTACCGCAAGCGTGCCGTCATAGCGTTTCACCAGGCCTTCAGTCCGGATGATCGCGGTCATCGCAGGGCTCCGGTGATGGCGAGGTCCAAGCTGAACCCGACGCCATCGTTGCGGTCGTTGACGAAACGCAGGAGCACGGTCCCGCTACCCGGATCGACGTAGCGCTGCGGTTCCACGACGGCATAGCGGGACCCGGCAGCGAGGTGCGGGAGTCGCTTCCAGGCGGCGTCGAGGAGATCGTACAGCTCCACCTCCGGGAGGCCGTCGAACCCGGCCGCCAGGCAATCCTCGGTCGGCGGGTCGGGGCACGGTTCGGGGATCTCGTCGAGCGGGGTGATCGGCTTGGGTTCCACGCTGAAGCCCGGGTCGCCGAAATTGAGGCCGATCGCCAGCTGCGACGCATCCAGTCGACCCCGGAAGGTGACCGGTCGGTAGGCGATCTCCGCGCTGCCGCGCCCGAGGCTGATGCTGTAAGGGTCCTTGCTGAAGAAGCCCGCGTTGGACGCGATGACCGTCGAGCGGAGAAGATCGGATCGGAAGGTCACGGACCCGCTGATCGTGAGCTGGGTCGGCAGGAAGTACAGGATGTTGCCCGTGCGGCGCGGCGTCTGGCCCTCGATCACGACCGGGAGCAGGTCGTGCTCCGCCCAGGCGAGGACGACCGGTCCATCCGCCGGCAGCGTCCCGCTGAACCCGAAGTTCGGGTCGTAGGTCAGCTGGTCGATGATCGTATGGCGCGCATACAGGCGCGTCGCGTCATCGCCCAGCTGCCGCGGGTCACCGAAGAACACCGGCCCGACGATCCGGTCGGAGAGCTGTTCGCCGATCTGACCGGACTGGACCGCCACGTCGATGGTCGCCGTCTGCCCGGGCGCGAGGTCGTCCAGGGTGGCGACGGTCCCGCCCAGGACGACGGCCGGCCGCAGGAGCGTCTCCTCCGAGGCATTGCGGATGGTCCCCTTGAGCCGCCCGTCCTGGAGCGAGATCTCTGCCTCCACCAGCGGGACGGTCACGGCGCTCTCGGCCCGCACGGTCCGCAGCGACCCGAAGCCGACATCGAGGTCGCGGATCATCGCCGGGTCGCCCTGGAGCACGTCCAGGCTTGCCGCGGTCCCGTCCCCGCCGAAGAAGTCGCCGCTGATCGGCGACGACAGCAGGGCGCCGCCCGGGATCCGGAGCTGGTAGCTCCCGCGAGACGGTGAGAACACGCCGAGGTAGACCTGGGCCATCCCGTCGGTGGCGCCGGGTGCGCCGCGCACGATGGCGACTTCGTTGATGATCAGCTCGCTGCCCCGGAGTGCTGCGCCGAAGCCGTACGCCCCCACGGCGAAGCCCACGATGAGGACCGGCATCGTGACCCACGCCCACTCCCGACGGTCGAGCCGCCGGAGGACGATGTAGTTGACCGGGCCGATGAGCAGGATGTAGGCGCCGAGGAGCAGGATCAGGCCGCCGATGGGAGGCAGGGCCAGCGACGGCAGCTGGGTCGCCGCCGAGACGATCTGGCTGTCGTCGCCGAGGATCGGTCCTCCGCCGGTCCGCGGTGGGAGCAGTCGGCGCCAGAGCCCGTCGCCGATGCCCGCCCCGGCGATCCAGTCCACGGTCGGGTCGAACCCGAGCAGCGTCACGAGGCCGCTGCCGTACGAGCGTTCCGCGGCGACGGTCTGGTCCCCGACGGACACGAGCGCCCGACCCTCGATCATGGTCCCGGACAGGGCGGGGAGGTCGGTGGCGTCCGCCGGGAGCTGGCCGAGCAGCCCGCTGAGCGTTCCCGGCGCCACGTCGACCGTGACGGTAGGCCGATACGGGAGGAGGAGGTCCGGGAAGGCCGACAGGCCGGACGGGCCGTTCGTCCCTCCGACGATGACCAGCTGGCCACCGCCCGCCACCCAGCCGCGCATCGCGTCGAGCCGGGCCTGGTCCAGGCGGGAGGCGTCGACGTCCTGCCAGACGATCCGGTCGAGCGTGTTCCACGCCTCGACGCGCTCGGGCAGGTCGGTCGGGTCCAGCGCGATGGTCAAGGGGGCCAGGTTGTTCGCATTCGGCAGGAGGTGCAGGCTCCCGATGATGTCGCCGGGCTGTTCCGCCACGATGCCGACCACGAGCTGGCTCGGGTCGTGGACCTGGAACGCCGCCTTGACCGTTGCGATGGTGCGATCCCGATCGACCAGGGCGACCTCCAGTTCCCGCCCGAAGGCCGGTGGCTGGACGTACATCACGAAGCGCTTGTCCGACTGGGTCGGCAGGTCCACGACGGTGCTGAACCGGGTCTTTCCCTGCGCGCCGCCGGCGAGTCGCAGCTCGCCGGTGATCGCCGGCCCGGCGTTCGCGAGGTGGACGTCGATCGCCATCCACTGCCCGCTGCGCGCATGCCCCTCGAGGAGGACCGTCGCTTCCATCGTCAGCCCGTCTGCCGCGTACGCCCGGGAGACCGACCCCATCGCCAGGAACGGGAGGGCGAGCAGGACGGCGAGTGCTGCACGCAAGACGCCCCATCGTCGGCCCGACGGGACCGTCGCGCGGGCTCGTGCGGATCGGCGTGTCAGGATCCGGGACAGTGGCCTGGTGGGTCGGGATCGGGGCACGAAGACTCCGAGGTTGATCCGAGCGGGAAGATCGGAGCAAGGACGCCCTGACCCCCGAGAAAGTTGCGCCGGCCCCGACGCCACCCCCTGTCGCGCGGACCGACCTACCCCGGACGCGGCCGTGGCGCGACGTATCGTACGATGGAGCCGTCCCAGGAGCCACGGCCGCCGCGCCGATCCCCCGAGGAGACCGTGCCCGATATCCGTCCCTTCCGCGCGCTTCGCTTCGACGAGTCCGTCGTCGGCGACCTTGGGCGCGTGGTCGCTCCTCCGTACGACGTGATCGATCCGGGGGGGCGGGCCCGCCTGATGGAGCGTCACCCGGCCAATGTGGTGCGGCTGGACCTGCCCGCCGACGAGTCCGGGGACGAGCCGGACGACCGCTATCGCAGAGCGGCACGGACACTGGCCGGCTGGCGGTCGGACGGGACGCTCCGCAAGGACCCGCATCCGTCCGTGTATGCGTACGAGCAGACCTATGTCGTTCCGGGTACGGAGGTGGAGCGGACGCAGCGCGGATTCTTCGCCCGGCTGCGGCTGGAGGCATTCGGGCCGGGCGGCGGCGTGCTGCCGCACGAGCGGACCCTGATCGGCCCGAAGGAGGACCGGTACCGCCTCCTCCGGGCGACGGGCGTGAATACGAGCCCGGTGGTCGGGCTGTTCGACGACGGCAGTGGTCAGGCGGCCGCCCACCTCTCGACGATCGCCGCGACCCCGGCCGACGTGGAGGTGGTCGATGACGACGGTGTTCGCCATCGACTGTGGTCCATCGCGGCAGATGGCGAGGATGCGTCGGCGGGGATCGCCGCCGGGCTCATCGGCGTCGCGGCCGCCGGCCCGGTCTTCATCGCGGACGGCCACCACCGCTACGAGACGGCCCTCCGCTACCGGGACGAGCGGCGGATGACCCGCTCGTGCGAGGAGGACCCCGCCTTCGACTATCTCCTGACGTTGTTCATCGGGACCGGCCAGCCACTGACCGTGCTGCCGACGCACCGGATCGTGACGGGTTCCACCTTCGGGGGCGAGGATCTGCTCGACCGAGCGCGCGAGCTCTTCGACGTCGAGTCCGTCGCGTCGTCGGGCGCGCTGGTCGAGCGGTTCGACGACGTCGGCCTGGCACGCGGCGGCGAAGGCCGCTTCGGCCTGTGGACGCGCTTCGGCGGTGCGTTCCTGACCGCGCGGCACGACGCATTCGCATCGGCCCTGCCGACCGGCGGCGCAGCGCTCCGTGGCCTGGACGTGACGCTCCTGGGTATCGCCCTGGACCGGCTGCTCGGGGTCGACGCCTCGGCGGTCGCCGGCGGAGCGGTCAGCTACACGAAGTCCGCCCGCGAGGCGATCGACGAGGTCGACTCGGTCGGGGCCGACGCCGCGTTCCTGCTGGAGCCGACGCCAGTAGCATCGATCCAGGCCGTGGCCCGCGACGGCGATGTGATGCCGCAGAAGTCGACCTACTTCTACCCCAAGGCCCTGACCGGCCTGTTGATCAACCCGCACGAGTGGTGACCGCCCGGTGAACCGTATCCCCGACCCGATCCCCGACCCGATCCTTTCACGTGCGCAGGTGCCGCCGGTGAACGGGCGCCCCGTACGCAAGGACGAGATCGAGCTGCACGACCGGGGGGTCTACATCGAATCCTGGCTGCCCGAGCGACGGTCGCGGCGGAAGCCGTTGCTGTTCATCCATGGGGAGCTGGCCGGTTCCTGGGTCTGGGAGCGCTACCTCGGCTACTTCGCCGGCCGGGGCTGGGAAGGCCATGCCCTGAATCTGCGCAACCACTACTGGTCGCTGACGGCCGACCCCGCCACGCTCTCGTTCGACACGTACACGGAGGACGTCGCCGCAGCGCTGGATCGGCTTGGTCCCACGACGGTCGCCATCGGCCACGGGATGGGCGGACTGCTCGCACTCAAGGCGACCGAGCGGGTGGCCATCTCCGCGCTCGTGCTCATCAGCGCCGAGCTGCCCCGGGACCTGCGCATCCCTGCTCGCGCGTTCCAGTTGCGCGAGATCCCGGAGGTCTACGGCCGGGACGTGATCGGCTGGGAGACCTTGCCGGAGCGCCTGCTCCGCGATGACCGCGACCTCACCCTGGCGGACGTGCTGAAGATCCAGCACCTGCTCGGTCAGAAGCCCCATGAGGCGGGCGCGGCCCGGCGCCAGATCCTGTCCGGCGTGCCGGTCGACCGGCGGTTCGTGGCCGAGGTCCCGAGGCTCGTCATCGGTGGCGGGCTGGACCGCCTGGTCCCGCTGGGCGATACGGAGCGCCTCGCGGACTGGCTCAGCGCGGAGTACGAGCCATACGGGGCGCATTCCCACTTCGGCCTGGTGGCCGGCGAACACAGTCACCAGCAGGTCGCCGAGGGGATCCGGGCGTTCCTGGAGACGCATCGCCTGTGACGCACGAGCTCGGTTGAGGCATCGGGCGCCCGCTGCTATCCTGACCGCCGGCAGCGCCGCATTCGTCTAGAGGCCCAGGACACCGCCCTCTCAAGGCGGAGATCACCGGTTCGAATCCGGTATGCGGTACCAATCGCCTTTCCCGACGCCCCCGGACCGCGCCCCGGGGGCGTCCCCGCGTCCGTAGACTGACCAACGTGCTTCCGAACGATCCCCGTCGCCTGATCATCTTGGCCGAGGGCAGCTTCAGCGTCCACGAGGCGAAGACCGCCATGGGCGTCATCCGCTATGGCCACGACGAGATCGTCGCCGTGCTCGATTCGACCAGGGCGGGACGCAGCGTGTCCGAGGTCCTGCCGGGTCACGACATCCCGATCGTGGCGAACCTGCGGGAAGCGCTCGATGGCCCGGTCCGACCGAACGGGCTGCTCATCGGCATCGCGCCGACCGGCGGTCGGCTGCCCGACGACTGGCGGCCCGTCCTGCTGGCCGCGATCGCCGCCGGGCTGGACCTGCATTCCGGCCTCCATCAGTTCCTTGGCGACGATCCGGAGCTCGCCTCGGCGGCGGCCGCCGCGGGGACACGGATCGTCGACTACCGACGCGCACCGGACCGGATGGAGACGGCCGTCGGGCGACGGCATCTCCCGGGGCGCCGGGTGATCCTCACGGTCGGCACGGACTGCGCCATCGGCAAGATGTCGGTCGCGCTGGAACTCGTGGCGGCGGCGCGGCGGGCCGGCCTGTCCGCGGTCATGGTCCCGACCGGCCAGACCGGGATGATGATCGAGGGCTGGGGGGTGGCGGTGGACCGGGTCATCAGCGATTTCCTCAATGGCACAGTCGAGTGGCTCGTGGAGCAGGGTGAGCACCGCGCGGAGTGGCTCCTCGTCGAGGGCCAGGGAGCCATCGACCACCCGGCCTACAGCGCCGTGACCCTCGGGCTGATCCACGGAGCCACGCCCCACGCGATGGTCCTCGTGCACAAGCCGGGCCTGGCCGAGCACGACTTCGATCACCTGCCCGACGCCTCGTTCCCGATCGCGGACCTGCGGACGTCCATCGAGCTGCACGAGCGCATCGCGGGCATGGTCGCCCCATCGGCGGTGGTGGCGGTCGCCGTGAACACCTCGTTGATCCCGGAGGATGGCGATGCACGCCGGGTCATCTCCGGGATCGCGGCCGAGACCGGCCTGCCCGCCGACGACCCCGTCAGGTTCGGGTCGGACCGGCTGTGGGATGCCGTCCGTGAGCGGGTCGAGGCACTGCCGTGGGTCTGACCCTGCGCCACGAGGTCCTGTCGCTCCGGCTGCGTGACCCGTTCCGGATCGCCCGGGACGACCACGGCGAGGCGACCAGGGTGACGACGGTCATCGTCGAGCTCGAGCATCCGGACCACCCTGGTCTGGTCGGGGTGGGGGAGGGCTATCCGGATCGCTTCTACGGCGAGACGCCGGACACCATGGCGGCGATCCTTCCTCCGTTGCTCGAGGCGGTCGGCGAGCCTGCGATGACGGAACGCGGGGTGGTCGCCGCCGACCATGCGATGGACCGCGCGATCCGCGGGCATGGAGCGGCCAAGTGCGCCATCGACATCGCCCTCCACGACCTTGCCGGCAAGGTCCAGGGGGTGCCCGTCCACGTTCTGCGCGGCCTGTCGCCCGACGTGCCGCCGACGGACTTCACGCTGGGCCTGGACGAGCCGGAGGTCGTGGCCGAGCGCGCTCGGCGAGCGGCCGACTTCCCCGCGCTGAAGATCAAGTGCGGCGGCCCGGCCGACCTCGCCACGCTCCAGGCCGTGCGGGCCGTCTACCCGGGACCGCTCCGGGTCGATGCCAACACGGCCTGGTCTCGGGCCGACGCCGCGGCGCTGCTGCCCGAACTCGTCGACCTCGGGGTGGAGCTCATCGAGCAACCGTTCCCCGCTCGCGCCTACCGCGACCTCGCCTGGCTCCAGGAGCGCTCACCTCTGCCGATCGTCGCCGACGAGAGCTGCGTCTTTCCCGAGGACCTGGCCCCGTTGCAGGGCGTCGTCGCCGGCATCAACGTGAAGCTCGCGAAATGCGGCGGGATCGGGCCGGCCTACCGGATGCTGGCGGAAGGCCGCGAGATGGGGTTCCGGACCTTTCTCGGGTGCATGGAGGAGACGTCGGTCGGGATCGCGGCCTCCGCGGTCGTCGCGTCGCTGGCCGAATGGGTCGATCTCGATGGGTGTCTGCTGCTTGCCGACGATCCGTTCCGCGGGCTGGAGCTCGGGCCGGACAAGCGTTGGCACCTGGCCGATCGACCTGGTCTCGGACTCGACCGGGACGCTGACCTGAGGCTTTGACGAGCCGATAGGCGTCCGGTCCGGTCCGAGTCTCCCTCGGTCAGGGAATGACGATCGATACTTCCCGAATGCCGCCAGCCACGACCTCGACTGTCTCGGTCGCCACGATCCGATCGACCTGTTCATCGGGCTCGAGGATGACGAGCCGGTAGACGACGGCCGGCACGCGAAGCCAGCGGCACTGCCCGCGGTCCGAAGTGGAGCCACCACCGTCAGCCGGCACCGCGCTGTCGAGCGACATGTAGCGACATGGGTATCCCGCCACGGCATCACCTGCGGCGTTGACCACGGTCACGAGCAGCCCGCCGACGGGTCGGTCGACCGGCTCGGTGGGACCGAACCAGCGGAGGGCGATCAATCGGTTCGAGCCGAACCGCCGGAAGGCCGCCTCCCCAGCCTCAGGACTCGGTCCGCCGAAGTCGATGACCACCCGGTTGGCGAGGATGTCGATCCTGACCTCGTAGAGGGTGATCGCGGGGTCGAGCGCGGTGTCGAGCGCGGTGCCTTCCTCGATCGCCGATCGGGCCGTCAGGAGCTCCGACAACGTCGAGGTCGCGGTCCGGACCTCGGGCCGTAGGGCGTTCGGGAAGAGCCCGTCGATCCGGTCCTGATGCACGTCGACATCCTTCGCGTACATCAGGACGAGGCGGTCCCCGGCCGCGGGGTCGATGGCGACGCCGGCGAAGCCATCGGGGAACGTCTGGGCGTATGACCGCCCGAACGAGAGTGCGTCCTCACGCCGATCGAGTCTCGACTGCAGGTCCTCATATTCCTGAGGCATCAGCGGGATCTCGTAGCTCTCCGTGCCCACCTGGGAGGCCGGGTTCTCCGCCACCGCCCGAACCCATGCCTCGTCCGCGCGAAGGCCGACCTTCCGGCGGAACTCCATCGCCTTGACGATCGCGGGATCGACTGTCGGGGATGGGCTGACCGCGGGCGCAACCGTCGCGACCGGAGGCGGGAACGGCGATGCTGCGCATCCCGTGATCAGGACGCCCAACAACAACGCGTGGCAAGCCCAAATGCCTCGAGACCCAACCGTGTGGTTGTGCCTAGGGACAGGGGGAAAGGATGCCAGAACAGATCTCGTATGGCGCACCAGGAGTGACGGAGTCATAGACAGCGCGGCCGACGTCCTGCGGGCTGTACCAACCATGCGCGCTCGCCTGATTGTCCGGATCCGAGTGGACGTGGGTACCGAGTGTGATCCGGTTGATCCCACCCGAGGGTGCCACCGCGAAGACCGGTCCACCGCTGTCTCCACCTGTCGAGTCGAAGTCGACTCCGGCAGTCTTCCTAACCGTCATGCAACCCTAGCCGTCGACGCAGCTGTCACGCGTGACGTTCCGGAGGAGGATGAGCCCTTGGTCCCATCCGCTAGCGGTGCCGTACCGCTGGACTGCCGCGCCCTCGGGATACTCCCACAGGTTTCGCGTCCCGGTGAAGCTGCGGACGTTCTGAATGCCGACGTAGATCTGGTTCTTGAGGCTCGGGATCTCGTCATCGGAGATCGTGGTCAGGCCGACATCAGCGTCCCGAGTGACGCCGATCCCCCACGTCTCGTACCGACCGTGCCCGTATCGATCGGCCGCGTGGTACCAAGGTTGGCCGTACCCACTGAGATATCGGAGCAGTGGCCGGCGGTGAGCATCTTGTGCGACATGGGGGACTGCCTGAACCGGTTCACGCTCGGACCGCACAGGCGTTCGGCGAACGCCTGTTCTTGTGGATAAGTTGGTGGATGAAGTCGTGGACAATACCCCTACCGGCATCGTCGCGGCCGCCCTACGATGGGGGTCCGCCCGGCGACCCGAGCCCCAGCGATGGATCGACCGGACCGTCCAGAACGCCCTCCGTCGGGCTGCCGTCGATCGGCCGCGCCCGTCGGATCGGTTCACGCACACCACGATGCCGAGCGCGCCGCGGTTCCCTTGAGGATGCCCGTGCCCGGACGAAGGGAGGGCACGCCATCGATGGATCCGCATGCCGCCGCCACGCGAGTCCCCGACCCCGATGCTGTCGAGTTCGTTCGCTTCTGCTACCACCGCCGACGCGTGGGCTGGCCGGAGCTGTATGACGAGATGTGTGCCGTGGCCGGTCGCGGAGCGTTTCGCGGCTTCGGTGCCGACGATCTTGCCGCGCTCGGGATCGGCTTCAGCCTGTTCGACATGCCCGCCCTGGCCACTCTCGCCCGGCGGGTCATCGACGAGGAGCAGGCCCGGCGGCGCCCGGTGACCGTGACGCTCGCCCCCGTGAGCGCGATCGAGGTGCCGGCGGCCGAGGCGCCAGTCGAGCGGGAGGCACGAGCGGACGCCCCGTTCGTCGCGGTGCCGGCCAGGGTCTGATCAGGCGCGGATGCGCCGCCTGGCCATCTCGCCCTCGATCTGGCGCTCCGCTTCGACGTAGCGGTCGATCTGCTCGCGCAGCTGGTTCGCCTCCGGCGTGTACAGGTGGACCTGCTGCTGGAGGATGTACGACAGCCGCCGGCTGGTCATCCGGACGTGATCCAGGTTCTTCATGAGGACCAGCGGATCCATCGAGGCGAGATCCGACGGGTGGTACATCTGCTGCATGGCCGCATTCTATGCGGGCCCGAGGTCAGAGGGCGCGCAGCCTCCGCGGCGGCCACGACCAGTCGACATCCATCGTCGTCCCGGCGAGGGCGCGGCGTCGGCCGGCTTCTGTGGCGCCGAGGACCAGGATGCGGTCCGTCTTCGTCGCTCGACCGGCCTCGTCGCCCCACAGCTTGGTCATCTTGCGGACGGCGGCGACGTCGTCGAGGGCGACGCCGGCCAGTCGGTACCCCTCTGGTTCCGCGGCTTGCTCGAAGGTCCGCTCGGCGAGGCCGACGCCGCCCTTGATCTTGCGACCGCGGTCCGTCTCGACATCGCCGATGACGAGGATGACGACGGCGTCGTCGGCGAGGACGGGTCGGAGGCCGCCGAGGACGTCGCGCAGGAACGCGAGATACGGCTCGCGGTGATGGGCGTCGTCCAGCGTCGCGTCGATCTCGCGGGCATCGAACCCGAGGAACCAGGTGCGCAGCCAGTTGTAGTAGCCGTACTTCACGACGCGCAGATAGGGCGGCGAGGTGATCACCAGTCGGGCCCGATCCGGGCGCCCTCGCTCGCGCAGGGCCTGGCGCGCGCGGACCGAGACGTCGCGGGCGTCACCCAGCAGCGCGACGCCTTCCGTCGGCGGAGCTGGCTGGCGGAACAGGCGGTCCAGCTTGGCGCCCAGTCCGTCGAACACGTCGCGCCTGGGCGATGCGAACGCGGTCCGCGCGGCGAAGTCGCGGACGTAGCGCGGCGCCATGCTGAACGTGTTGGGCATGAGCTCGGACAGGTAGCTCGCACTCTTGCCGTGCAGGATGCCGCTGATGGCGGCAGCGAGGAACCGGTCCGTCCGCTCGTCGAGGCGGAGGGCGGTCCGGACGGACAGCAGCTGGGCCAGCGTGTGCGGGTGGAAGGCGACGGCCACCTCCAGCGGGACGACCTCACCGGCCCCGGCCGAGGCGGGCGCCGGTCCCACGCCGGATCCCGCGCGTGGGATGGCCGTACCGAGCGGGTCGGCGATCACGCGTTCTGCCAGGTTCGTCCAGGCCGTGGCGTCGGCGTGCCAGGCCAGGCGCAGCGCGGTGAGCCGGGTCGTCGCGGCGGCGCGGGTGGCCGGCTCCACCTTGGCGGCAGTCAGCAGGTGGGCGAACGGGTTGAGGTCGTTGCCGACGCCGACGCGACCCTCGGCGCAGGCCTGGAGCGGTGTCGTCCCGCGCCCGGAGAACGGGTCCAGGACGACGTCACCCGGGCGCGAGTAGCGGGCGATGAAGCTGTGGGTCAGCGCTGCCGGGAAGCTCGCGAGGTAGGAGCACATGGGGTGGAAGCTGTGACCCCACAGCCGCTGCTGCGCCTTCCACTCCGGCTCGATGCCGATCGCCGGCAGTTCGAGTGGGAGGTCGAGCGCCAGCTGGCCGGCCGTCCGGGCACGGGCGCCCGCGGTCGCGGCTCGGGACTGGGCACGTGTCGGACCGGCCGACATGGGCGTGTCGGATCCTCCCTGGCCCGCGGTCCGATCACCGGTCGGCCCGACGGGTCGCGGAGCATAGCACGCACGACCGGGGCGCCCGGCGCCGCTGGACGGGAAGGCGTACGCTGGGCGCAGGCTCGAGGATCACGCGGAACCGTGTTCGTCCCGAGCGCCAGGGAGACGGTCCCTTGGATCGACTACGTGGCGCCCGGTCCGTGCGCAGCCCCGTCCCCACCGTCCGGCCTTCGCCGGCGAAGAGGCCCCCTCCGAGCCGGATGACCCGCCGCCCCCGGCTCGATCCCGGGGTCGCGGCGGGCCTCCGTTCGTGCTGCCGCCGATCCGAGCGGCCAAGAGGTGCCAGCCCATGTCACAGCTCCGCATCAATCGGTTCGCCGTCATCTTCGCCACAGCGGCATTCGCGTTGGGCGTGCCGCTCGGCATCGTCCTCGCGAGCCACCAGTTCAGCGATGTCCCGAACAGCAATCCCTTTCACGCCGACATCGATGCCCTGGCCGACTCCGGGGTCACGTCCGGATGCGGGAACGGGAAGTACTGCCCGAAGGACGGCGTGACGCGGGAACAGATGGCCGCCTTCCTCAACCGCCTGGGCGCCCTCGGGCCTGGCAAGACCCCGGTCGTCAACGCCGACAAGCTCGACGGGCTGGACTCGCGGGCCTTCGAGCGGAGTACCAGCGTGATCGCCGGCCTCGTCGACTACGGCATGGTCGACACGCGGGTGCTGCTCGACCCGCGTACGGGCGCGGACGTGCGCACCCGGACGTCGGGGAATGCGTCGGTCCGCATCGTCAACACCAGTGGGACCCAGCGCCTGGTCATCGCCGGTATGTCGACATATCACGGGACCGCGGAGCCGGAGTTCGCGAACCTCGGCCCGGGCGAGATCGGCGTCTTCAACACCGAGACGAGCCCGTCGACCTACCTCGACCTGTTCATCACCCTGGCCGGTGTCACGGCCTCCCAGACCCAGGCTTCACACCTGACCTGCTCGACCTCGGATGCCGGATCCGGCGCGTCAGCGTGGGTGTCCTGCGTGCTCGTCGGTTGACCCTGGGCGCGGCCCGCGGGCAGGGCCGGCGGTCGATCGTGCGTACACTCAGTGCCGCGCACCGTCCCCGTAGCTCAGTGGACAGAGCAACCGCCTTCTAAGCGGAAGGTCGCAGGTTCGAATCCTGCCGGGGACGCCATCCCGAGGTGGAGGCGGCCAGCGGCGCCGGGCCCGGCGGACCTGAGCCGTTCGCCCCGCGATTCCGGGCCGTCGGGCCCTAGCGGCGGCCGGGCCGGCTCGGACACGCTCGTACATCGGGGCATCCTCATGGATCGCTCGCGAGGCACGGTTCCCGCGAGGTCCCAGGGTCTACCCGATGGAGGGATCGATGCATCGAACCGTCGGCCGACCGGTGGTCGGCCTCGTGGCCCTGACCGGGTTCCTGGCGGCCGTCGCCAGCGCGGGCGGGGTCTTCCTGCGCGGCGACCTCGCGACCCGGGTCTTCACGACCGTTCGCGGCGAGGACGTCGACATCCTGACCGGTGGCATCTACCGGTTCAACGGTGAGGCGGTCGCCGCCGAGGGGATCGGCTGGGACGGCGTGACGCTGTTCCTGGTCGTCCCGATCCTGTACGTGTCGCTGCCGGCGCTGCTGGGCGGATCCATCCGTGCCCTCCTGCTGGCGACCGGGATCCTTGCCTACTTCCTGTACCAGTACGCGGAATACGCGATGTTCCTCGCCTACGGCCCGCTCTTCCTGCTGTACGTCGCGACGTTCGCGCTGAGCCTGTCCGGGATCGCGATCCTGCTGGCGCACATCGACCTCCGCGCTCTTGCCGACGGGGTCGGAGCGCGATTCCCGCGCCGCGCGGCAGCGGGGTTCGGCCTGTTCATGGCGATCCTGCTGGCGGGGATGTGGCTGCCACTGATCGCGCGAAGCTACGGGCAGGCGGTCGTACCGGAGCTGGATGGGGCCACGACGCTCGTCGTGCAGGCCTTCGACCTGGGGCTCCTCGTCCCGCTGGGCCTGTTCACGGCGGTGACCGTCTGGCGGCGGATGCCGGTCGGCTACGTCCTGGCCGCGGTCGTCGTCGTCAAGGGTGCCGCGATGGGTGCGGGGATCGCTGCGATGCTCGTGGTGGAAGCCCTCGTGACAGACGTGCTCCAGATCGTGCCGATCGCGCTGTTCGCGACGATCTCGCTGGTCTCCGTCGTACTGGGCGTCCGCGTCTTTGCTGCATTGGGGGCCGATCGACCGGCCGCCGAGACCACGCTGCCCGGTGGATCGCCCGGCGGGCCTCCCGGCGGGCCCATGGCGCACCGTTCCGCCGGCGCGTGATACGAAGACGCCGGGCGGGCCATTCGGGCCGCCCGGCGTCGCCCGGACCGTTCCGGGAGGGTGATCAAGACTAGGACGAGGTGGTCGGTGCGGCCGACGGCGCGGCGCCGTCCTGGTCACCGAACCCGTCAGGCCCGGGGCCGAAGCCGCCGCGGCCACCGAACCCGCCGCGGCCGCCGAACCCGTGGCCCTCGCCGGGCATCCCGCGCCCGGTGCCGGCCACGACGATGTCCGCGTCGACCGAGCCGTCCGCCCGGTCCCGGCCGCTGACGCCGATCGCCATTCCGACCGTCACGTCGGCGAGCGAGCCGGTGTCCGCCCCGGCGACCCGGTAGGTCGTGTCGGCATCGACGTGGACCGTCAGGGAACTACCGTCACGCCGGGTGACGACGATCGTGTCGGCGGTCTTCGAGGCGACCGTGCCCATCGCCCGATCGGGCGACACCCGGACGGTCAGCGCGGTCAGCGCGTTGTCGCCGGTGGACGTTCCAAGAACGAGCGCGATCTCCCCGTCGGTGACGTCCGACAGCGAGCCGGTGCCCGCGCCGAACTGGTATTGCGTGGAGCCGTTGACGGTGATGGTCCAGACCGAGCCGTCACGCGCGGTCAACTTGAAGCCCCCGGAACCGACCTCGCTGACCGTGCCCCGCGCACTCGGGACGACCACGACGAGTGCGTCGACCGTGTAGGTGCCGTCGGCGTTGCGGGTCTGGAGGATCCGCACCTGGTCGCCGACCTCCAGTCCGGACAGCGGGGTGTCCTGTCCGCCCTTGGTGATCGTGACCGAATCGGTCACGCTGATCGTCCGCGACCAGCCGTCGTCGGTCTTCAGCGAGACGGCGGAGCCGCTGATCGACGCGATCGTGATGTCGCGACCGATGCTGCCCATCCGGCCGTGATCGAACGCCTCGTCGAGGTCGTCGAGTGCGGGTGCCGGGGCGAACAGCGGGCCGATGCCCTCGACCGCGCCGAGATCCAAGGACCCGGTGGAGATCGTGGTCGCGGCGAGCGGGTCGGGCGGGGCCGGCGACGCTGCGAACGACGTGGCGACCGCACCGACTGCAAGGACGGCGGCCGCCCCAGCGACGGCGCCGACCCGCAGCTTGCCCGGCCGGCCCGTTCGTGGATCCCGTTCGTTGATCGGTGTCATCGTTGACCTCCGTGTGGTGCGCCGCCGGTATTCGGAGGCGTCGACTGCCCGACACGGTGGCGCGGCTTTCTGAGTCGGTCCTGAGAATCGGCGCGGGCCGCGCGATACTGCTCCGGTGAGCGACCAGCCCGCGCCGATCCTGGCCGTGATCCCGGCCTACCAGGAAGGCCCCCGGATCGGGGCCGTCGTTGCCGCGACGATGCGGTATCTGCCCGTGGTCGTCGTCGACGACGGCTCCACGGACGACACGGCCGTGGTCGCAGCCGCCGCCGGGGCCGCCGTCCTGCGACAGGTCCCCAACGCCGGCAAGGGCGCCGCCCTGCGCGCCGGGTTCCGGCACGCGCTCGACGCCGGAGCGGAGGCGGTCGTCACCCTGGACGCGGACGGCCAGCACGACCCGGACGAGATCCCGGCCTTCCTGGCCGCGTTTGCAGCGTCAAGACCGGAGCTCGTCATCGGGCGGCGCGACTTCGCCGAGATGCCGCTTGCGCGCCGCATCGCCAACTCGATCGGCGGCCTGGCCGTGTCGGCGGCCGTCGGTCGGTCCATCCCGGACAACCAGTCGGGCTACAGGCTGATCGGTCGCACCCTGCTGGGCGATCTGCTGGACAGCGACGAGTCGGGCTTCGAGTTCGAGGTCGAGATGATCGCGCGCTGCGTCGCGCTGGGACTGCCGCTTTCGTGGGTCCCGATCCGGACGATCTATGCGGGCGAGCCCTCGCACATCCGCCCCTGGCGCCACCTTCGTGAGTTCGCGCGCGTGACCCGCAAGGCGCGCCGGATCGCCCGCGGCGGCGACAAGGGCTGAATCGCCCGTACGGATGCGTCGGGCGGCGCAAGTCGGGACGAGACGTCCGTGGTACTGGCGGGTACCCCAAAGTACGGCTTGGAGCACCGTGTCTCCGACTCCTACAGTCTGCCTCACAGGGGGCTGGACCCTACCCGTGGGTACCCAGGGACCCGGAACCGATGATTGGTGCGCAGAACTGAGGCAACGACCACATGGCATCGATGGCCGTCAATGAGCTGGGACCGATGCTCACCGCGACCGAAGTCGCCGACATGCTCCACCTGCACGTCAATACGGTGAAGCGGCTGGGCGACCGGGGTGAGCTTCCCTTCTATCGCGTGTGCAAGCGGGGCGATCGCCGCTTCCGCCTCGACGACGTCATGAAGTTCCTGGCCCAGAACCGCTAGACCACACCCAGCGTCGCGGTCGCTGGGGCGACCCGACCCTACCCCCTTCGAGCGCCCGGTCCCTCCCCGGGCGCTCGTTGCGTGTCAGTCGCGCGGGATCGTCGCCAGCGTCTCCCCGAAGATCTCCACGGCCTCACTGACTTCGGCCGACGAGATGTCGAGCGCCGGGCTCCAGCGGACGACCTCGTGCTGGCGGCCGCAGGTGAGGACGAGAAGGCCAGCATCGACGCAGGCCGCCATGAGTCGGTCCGGGAGCGAGCCGTCAGGTTCCCGAGTCGCCCGGTCCCTGACGAACTCGACGCCGATCATCAGCCCGGACCCGCGGATATCGCCGATCCGGTCGTCCTCCGCCGCGATCCGCTCGAGGCCTGCCCGCAGCTCCGCGCCCCGCGCGACGGCGTTCTCGAGCAGCCGTTCCTCGCGGATCGTCTCGAGGACCGCGAGGCCCGCGGCACAGGCCACTGGATTGCCGGCGTAGGTGGAACCGTGCGCGCCACGACCCCAACGCGCCTGGAGATCCCGGGACGAGACGATCGCCGAGAGGGGCAGGCCGTTGGCGATCGATTTCGCGATCACGACCACGTCCGGCACGATCCCGGCATGCTCGAAGGCCCACATCTTCCCGGTACGCCCGTAGCCCGACTGGACCTCGTCCACGATCAGCAGGATGCCGTGTTCGTCGCACAACGCCCGTAGCTCGCGGAGGAAGGCCGGCGGAGCCGGGTTGAACCCGCCCTCGCCCTGGACGGGTTCGATGAGGATGCTCGCGACGGCCGACGGGGGGATCTCGGTGGCGATCAGGGCCCGCAGGTCGGACATCGCGCCTGCGACCGCCGCGTCGTCGTCACCGCCGAACCCGCGGTACGCCGCCGGGAAGGTGGTCAGGTGGACACCTGGAAGGAGTGGCTCGTACCCGGTCCGGTAGTTGATCGCTGAGCTCGTCACCGAAGTCGCGCCCCAGGTGCGTCCGTGGAAGCCGCCACGGAACGCGATGATCCCCGGTCGACCGGTGACCCGTCGGGCAAGCTTGAGGGCGCCGTCGATCGCCTCGGAGCCGGAATTGAGGAACAGGACGGAGTCGATCGGGTCCGGGAATGTGGCGGCGATCTCGGTCGCCAGGCGTGAGATCGGTGCCGTGAAGCCGATGGCCGAGATCGGCCCGATGAGCCGATCCACCTGCGCATGGATGGCCGCGGTCACCCGGGGGTGCGCGTGTCCCAGCGCGGTGACGGCGATGCCGTTCGCGAAGTCGAGGTAGGCCTTGCCATCGGTGTCGATCAGTCGATGGCCCTCGCCGTGGCTCCACTCGCGCTCGAAGTAGCGGCCCAGGACGGGCGTCAGGTTGGGGGCGGTGTCCATGAGCTGAGTGTATCGACCGGGAAGCCGGCGCGAGGTCCGCCCGGGCCGCGTACGATGCCCGCATGGTCGACTTCACGCTGACCGACGAGAACAAGCTCGTCCAGCACGCCGTCCGGAGCTTCGCCGAGGCAGAGATCCTGCCGCATATCCGGGCCTGGGACGAGGACGGCGGATTCCCCCGCGAGATGATCGGGAAGCTCGCCGGGCTCGGGTTCCTGGGCGCACCGATCCCAGAGGCCTATGGCGGCTCCGGGATGGACTACCTCAGCTTCGCGATCCTGTGCGAGGAGCTGGAGCGCGCCGACACCTCGTTCCGGGTGATCCAGAGCGTCCATGTCGGCTTGAACTCGCTGACCCTCCTCCAATGGGCGACGGAGGAGCAGCGCCAGCGCTGGCTCGTCCCGCAGGCGAAGGGTGAGAAGCTGGCCACGTTCGGCCTCACCGAACCCGGCGTCGGCACCGATGCGGCGGCACTCCAGACCACGGCCCGGCGCGACGGTGACAGCTATGTCCTCAACGGCCAGAAGCTGTGGATCAGCCTCGCGGACCTGGCCGACCATTTCCTCGTGTTCGCCACCGTGGATCGCGAGAAGCGCCACAAGGGTGTGACGGCGTTCCTCCTGGAACGCGGCATGAACGGCCTGACCACCGGCACGCTGCACGGCAAGCTCGGGATCCGCGCCGGCAACACGGGACTCATCAACCTCGACGGTGTGCGTGTCCCGGCGGAGCACCGGATCGGCGAGGAGGGGGAGGGGTTCCTCATCGCCATGAGTGCCATCGACCAGGGTCGCTATACGGTGGCCGCCGGGGCCGTCGGCCTCGCCCAGGCGTGCATCGACGCCAGCGTGAAGTATGCCCACGAGCGGCAGACGTTCGGGGAGGAGATCGGTCGCCACCAGCTGGTCAAGCAGATGATCGCGAACATGGTGCGAGGCACGGAGATCGGCCGGCTGCTGGTCTGGCGGGCGGGCTGGCTCAAGAACCAGGGGCTGCGCAACACGCGCGAGACGTCCATGGCCAAGTGGCATGCGACCGATCACTCCGTCCAGGCGGCGCTGGACGCGATCCAGATCCACGGGGCGAACGGCTATTCCAACGAGTTCCCGGTGGAACGCTATCTGCGCAACTCCAAGGCGGCCGTCATCTACGAGGGCACCAGCCAGCTCCACACGCTCATCCAGGCCGACTACGCGCTGGACTACCGGGAGGATCGGTCGCTGCGCTGCGAGCCGTGGCCGGCCCAGGGCTGGACCCGTCCCGCCGGTTGACGCGGGATCGGGCCTCCTGGACCGCGCGCGAGCTCGCGACCCTGGCCCGGCTCGCTGCGTCGTTCGTCGCCGGGGACGATGGGGAGCGGCGGGCCGGACTCACGAGCCAGGCCTTGGAGCGCGCCGCTGACCCGAGCCAGGTCGCGCAACTGCGACTCGTCCTTCGGGCCATGGAGTCGCGCGCCGCCAACTTCGCCCTGGGAGCTGGGCCGACGCCGTTCTCGGCCATGTCCGACGAGGCCAGGGAGCGCTATCTGCTGACCTGGGCCCACTCCCGGATCCCGCAGCGCCGGACCGTCTTCGGCAGTCTCCGCAAGCTGATGACGTTCCTCGCCTACGCCGACCCGGGCGAGAACGGCGTCCAGCCGCGCCACGCGACCATCGGCTATCTGCCCGACCGGCCGCCGGTGACAGCGGAACCTACGACGATCGTGCCGCATGCACTTCCGCTCCGTGTGGGTGACCTGGACAGCCCGATCCACCTGGAGGCGGACGTGGTCGTCGTCGGCTCCGGGGCAGGTGGCGGCGTGGTCGCGGCCGCGCTGGCTGGCGCGGGCCGGTCCGTGGTCGTCCTGGAGGCCGGCCCGTTCGTCGACGAGGGCACCATGCCCGGCGACGAGCTGGATGCGTTCGCTCGGCTGTACCTCAACCACGGCCTGCTGGCAACGTGGGACGGGTCGGCCACCCTGCTCGCCGGCTCCGGGGTGGGCGGCGGCACGCTCGTCAACTGGATGACGACGATCCCCGCGCCGGCCAGCGTCCGGGAGGACTGGACCCGGGAGCACGGCCTCGACGAGCTCCGGGACGAGGAGGCGTGGGGCGCGGACGTGCGGGACCTCGAGGCGGAACTCGGCGTCCAGGCGACGCCGCACCCCGCGCCCAAGGACGACGACATCCTCCGTGGCGGGTCGGCGCTCGGCTGGGAGGTCGCCCCGATCCGGCGCAACGGGCCCGACTGCGACGATTGCGGGAGCTGTGCGTTCGGGTGCCGCCGGGGTACCAAGCAGTCGGCGATCCGCGTCCACCTGGCCGTTGCCAACCGAGCCGGGGCGCGGATCGTGCCGCGCGTCCGGGTGACCCGCGTGCTGCTCGAGCAGGGCCGCGCGGTCGGGGTGGAGGGGTTGGCCCTGCTGCCGGATCCTGTGACCGACGAGCCGATCGCGGACCCCTCTGCGCCCGGGGGCGTGCGCGTCCGGGCCGTCCGCGTGCACGCGCGCCAGGTCGTCGTGGCGGCCGGTGCCCTGCGCACGCCGGCGATCCTTGAAGGAAGTGGGCTGACGCACCCGGCGATCGGCCGGCACCTGCGCATCCACCCGGTGCCCGGCGTGCTCACCCGGATGCCCCACATGGTCGAGCTGTGGCGCGGCCCGATGCAGGGGGCCCGTTGCCTGGAGTTCGTCGAGAGCACGCCCGGCCGCTCCGGCTACGCGATCGAATCGGCCCCGGCGCACCCGGGACTGCTGGCTCTCGCGGTCCCGTGGGAGGGGGCCGTCGCGCACGCCCGGATCATGGCCGATGCCCGCCACCTGGGTGCGCTCATCGCCGTGACCCGGGACGGCGGGACCGGTCGGACGCGACTCACGCGAGCCGGTCGCGTCCGGATCGACTACGGCCTCGATCGCGACGGGGTGGCCACGCTCCGACACGCACTCATCAGCATGGCTCGGCTCGCCCGCGCCGCCGGCGCGGTCGACATCATGGCGGCCGCTACCCGGCCGGCCTGGTTCCGGAGCGCAGACGCGGGAGACGGCGACCGCGCGTTCGAGCGCTACCTGGACCGCCTGACGGCCTTCGACTTCACGCCGAACCGGGGCACGGTCTTCTCAGCGCACCAGATGGGAACTGCCCGGATGGGGAGGTCATCTTCCGACCATGCGACCGACCCGGCCGGGCGCGTCCGGGTCGGGTCCAGCGACGATCGCGTCGTGGACGGGCTCTACGTCGCGGATTCCTCGCTGTTCCCCACGGCCCTGGGCGTCAACCCGATGCTGACCGTGATGGCGCTGGCTCGACGGGTGGCACGGACGGTGCTGGCGGAATCCTGAGCGGATCCTGCGCTCGGGGCGCGACCATCCGGGCCCGCGCGGTCACGATCAGCGCCACGGCCCCCACGATGACGGCTCCGGCGACCACGGTCCGCAGGTCCACCGGCTCGCGGAGGATGATCGCCCCCAGGATGACGGCGACGATCGGGTTGACGTACGCATAGGTGGCGACGAGCGGCAGCGGGGCGACCCGCAGCAGCCAGCCGTAGGCGGTGAACGCGAGCAGGCTGCCGATGACCGTCAGGTAGGCCAGCGCCCAGAACGAGTCCGCGGAGACCGCCGCGATGTCGAGCCGGCCATACTCACCGGTGAGGGCGGCCATCACGGCCAGGACGCCACCGCCGGCGAGCATCTGCGCGCCGGTCGCCACGAGCGGCCGGCCCGGGAGCGTGGCCCGATGGGACGCGAACAGCGAGCCGGTCGACCAGGCCAGGGGGGATACGAGGATGGCCGCCAGGCCGGCGGGGTCCATGGCGCCGGCCGTCCCGAGCGCCGTCGGGCCGACGAGGATCGCCACCCCGGCGAACCCGACCACGATCCCGATCCCCGCCAGCCACGGCAGGCGCTCGCCCAGGAACACCCGGCCGAGGATCGCCACCCAGACCGGCATCAGGCCGATGAGCAGCGCCGCGACGCCGGACGGGATGGTCTGCTCCCCCCAGGCGACCATCCCCATCCCGCCGCCGAGCAGCAGGCTGCCGACGATGGCGCTGTCCCGCCACTCGCGGCGCGTCGGCGCCTGGAAGGACCGGCCGTCGCGGGCGATCGACCAGGACAACAGGACGAGTCCGGCGAGGACGAACCGGATGGCCGCCATCGAGAACGGCGGGATGGTGTCCACCGCGATGGCGATGCCGAGGTAGGTCGAGCCCCAGACGAAGTAGAGCACGAGCATCGCGAGCGGGACCGCCCAGCGACGGGGAGACGGCCGGGGGCGAGTTGGCATAGCAGGCTGGTCCAAGCGGCGAGCATACACGGTCACGGTCACGTCACCGTCAGGCCGCGACGGCCGCTCCCGAGGCCGACCGGCAGACGGCGCACGGTCGATAGCCCGCGGCCGCCGCGGCGCCCATGGAGCGAAACGCGACCCGGTGCCGATCGGTGATCCGGCGGGCGTTGCGGCAGGTCGGCAGGCAGACCACGCCGGTCGTATCCGAGGCGATGTATCGAGTCCCAGCCGCGGCCTGGCGCTCCAAATCGTCCGGATCGAGGCCCTCGCTGCGCAGGATGGCGCGCTTGTTCCGCGGGCCGCCGAGCGAGTACTGGCCGATCGTCCCGTCCGAACGCACCACCCGGTGGCACGGCACGATCAAGGGGACCGGGTTGTGGCCGAGTGCCGTGCCAACGGCCCGGACCGCGCGCGGTCGACCGATCTCGCCCGCCACCCAACCGTAGGGGCGGACCTCGCCGCGCGGGATCTCCAGCGCCTTGCGCCACACGTCTCGCTCGAACTCCGAGTGGCCGCGCAGGTCGAGGTCGATGCGGACGCGACGGTCGCCCCGAAGCCGGCGGGCGATGGCGGCGGCAAGGCGAACCGGGACACCGGCCGCCGCGGGGATCGCCGGTCGCCCGGTCACCGCCGCGTGGCGTGCCTCGAACGCCGCGTCGTCCGACACGGCGTCCACCAGCGAGACCCCGAGTCCGTTCCAGGCCACGACGAGGGGACCGATGGGCGAGTCGAAGCGGGCGTAGGCGTCGGCCAGGCCGGTCCGCACCAGGACCGCGGGTCGCAGGCTCGCCGGGGCGGTCGTGGTGAGCGCTCCGAGCGCGTGTTCGATGGTGCCTTCGTCGGGGGTCATGCCGTCATCTCCTCCGGCCGGGACCGGGCCTCGGTCTCCAGCATCGTGCGCAACAGGGCGATGCCCCGGTGGACCTGGGCCTTGACCGTTCCCTCCGGGCGACCGAGCGCTGCCGCCATCTCCGGGTAGGTCATCCCGTCGACGTGCCGCAGGACCACGGCAGCTCGGTAGCGGGTCGGCAATCTCTCGAGCCGAGCCACCCACGCCTCGCGGTCCGCGTGGCGCAGCGCGATGGCCTCCGGCGCCAGGCGGTCGGGTGTCCGCGCCCCCGCCCTTGCCGGGGCGTCAGCGTCCAGCGATACCGACGACCCGCCGGCTCCTCGACGAGCCAGCCGACTGCGGCACCGGTTGAGCACGATCGTCGCGAGCCAGCCGCGGAGCCTGAGCGCGGCGATCCGTTCATCGTCGTAGTCGGACAGGGCCCGATGGGCCCGAACGAGCGCGTCCTGGGTGGCGTCCTCCGCGTCGTGCGGGTCGCCGAGCATCCGGAGCGCGATCGTGTAGAGCCGGTCCTGGTGCCCTGTCACGAGCGACGGGAAGGCCTGATCGACATCGTGGAGCAGGGCGCGCACCAGTCGCGCATCCGGATCGTCGGCGGGAACAGCAGGCGCGTCGGCTCTGTCCATCAATGCCCAGAACCCCGTTCCGCGCCGGACCGTTGCATCTCGGTACGGTAACCGCGCGACCTCCCTGCCGGGCGCGACGGCCGTGCGACAATCGCCGCGATGGGCCACGACGACCGGTTCGAGGATCTGATCGCGAGCGTGAGCGGCTTCCACCGCACGTGGCTCGTCTACCTTGGCCTGGAGCTCGGCCTGTTCGCGGGTATCCGCGGCGCCGGCCCGGCGGGGATCACTCCCGACGCCCTGGCCGATTCCACCGGCACGCACCATCCGGCGGTCCAGACCTGGTCATGGGCCGTGGATGCACATGGTCTCGCCACTCTGCAGGACGGGCGACTGACGATGGCCGACGACGTTGCCGGGATGCTGCTCGATGCGGACCGGGCCGATCATCTCGGGGGCCAGTTCTCGCACGCGGTGGTCGCGTCGCTGGACTGGGACGGGATGGCGTCGTTCTTCCGGACGGGCGTTCCGATCGCCGGGCGGCCCGACCGCTACCGGGCGTCGATCGAACGGCTCACCCGCCAGGACATCGCCGTCTTCTTCGAGGAAGTCCTGGCTGCGGAACCGCAACTGGTCGCCGACCTGGCGCGCGGCGGGCGGGTCGTGGACGTGCACTGCGGAGGCGGTCGCTGGCTCGTGGCGATGGCTCGCCGCTTCCCGGCCGTCGAGCTCGTCGGCGTCGAGTTCCAGCCGGACTCCCTGGCACGCGCCCGGGCGACGATCGTGGCGGAGGGGCTCGCCGATCGGGTCACCATCCGCGAAGCGGACGCGACGGAACCCGGCGACGCCGGCTCGGTCGACCTCGCCTACTTCCAATACGCGCTGCACCAGTTGCCCGACGCCCCGGCCGTGCTCGCGGCAGCCTGGACCGCGCTCCGACCCGGCGGCCGGGTCGTGGTCCTGGACTGGCCGCTCCCGGCGGGGCCGGAGGAAGCCCGGAGCCGGCACGGCGAGCTGCTCGCAGGCATGCAGCTGGACGAGGTCTACCAGGGTTCCGCCCTCGTATCGCGCGAACGCTTTCTGGAATGGTTCGCCGAGGCCGGTCTGCCGGCGCCGTCGGTCATCGACCTGCCGTCCGGCGCGACCGCGTTCCTGGTCGAGCGGCCCGCCTGAGCGGTCAAGTGTCGTCGCCGGCGATGCCGCTCCACCGCTCCGTCGTGCTTCGGCTCGTCCGCCACGAGGCGGAGGTCCATGCCGTCCCGGGACGCGAGGTACGCGATCTGGGCGACGCCCTTCTGCTGCATGACGCTGCCGATGCGGAGCCGTTCTGGAACCGGGTCGCGGGCGTCCGGTTCCCGAAGGACAACGGTGCTTTCGATCGGCGATTGGCCGAGCTCGGCGTGCTGTTCGCGACCCTCGCACGGCAGCCGCACATCTGGCTCCTGCCGCCCTACGATGAGCCGGCAGACCTCCACGCGCGGCTGATCGCCAACGGCTTCGAGGATGCCGGGCCGGGGCACCTCATGGCCGCCACGGACGATGCCGCCTGCCGGACCGCCCTGGATCGGCCATTCCCTGAGGGGGTCTCGGTGACGACCCACAGTGGACTGGGAGGGTCAGAGGCGGACGCCGTCGCCACCGCCATCGTCGGCGTGCTGCTGTCCGCGTTCGGGGTCGGGGAGGAGCGTCGCCCCGGCGTCATCGCGGAGACGCTCGCATCGCTCGCCGATCCGCGCTTCACCCACTACCTGGTCCGCGCGGACGGGCGACCGGCGTCGGTCGCTCGGCGCGCGACCTTCGACGGCGTCAGCTACCTGTCGTCCGTCGGGACCGTGGCGGCGGCTCGCGGTCGCGGTCTTGGGCGCCTTGTCACGGCGGCCGCGACCGTCGACGCCTTCGCGGCCGGGAGCGAGCTGGTCCACCTGGGCGTCTTCTGGGAGAACCGCCCGGCCCGGGCCCTGTACGAGAGCCTGCGGTTCAGCTACGTGGGCGATGCCGGACCCGACATGATCCTCACCGGATGACTGCCGCGGCCGGACCGGACACCTTGGCGGCGGGGTGGGCGACCGTGGACCTCGACCGTGCCGCCCGCGAACTGGCCGGGTTGCTGGCCCCAGGCGAGACGTTCGAGACCGCGCCGGATTGCCTCCTTCTCGGCGCACGATGCCGGGTCGGACGTGCGGGCCCCGGCCCGGCCGCCCCGCCGCTCGTCGTGCTGCTGGAGCCATCGACCGAGGGTCGGCTTGCCGCCTCGCTCGCTCGCCACGGCGAGGCGTGGTGCGCGACCTGGGAGCAGGGCGGTGCAGCGGGCCGACGTGCCTCGGCGGAGCTTCCCGGGCCGCTTGGCCCGGAGCGCCTCGTGCTCGGTGATCCGGTCACCGGGCCCTACCGCCTCCTGGCCCGGGCCGCTACCATCCGGACATGACCGATCTCGCCCCGTCGATCCGCCCCGCCGTCCCCGCCGACGCCGAATCGATCGCGACGATGTTCACGGACGAGGGCTACCCAGCCGGACCGTCCGACATCGTCGAGCGCCTCACCCGGTTCGCATCGGCTCACTCCCAGGTCCTCGTGGCCGAGCACGACGGCAGCCTGCTCGGCTTCATCGCGTTCCATGCCATGCCGCGCTTCGAGCACGACGACCGGATCGTCCGGATCCTCGCGCTCGTGGTCGATGCGGGCGCACGAGAGCGCGGCGTCGGGCGCGCGCTGATGGCGGAAGCCGAGCGGATCGCCGGGGAACTGGGTGCGGCGTTCATCGAGGTCACGTCCGGTCACCATCGGCCGGACGCCCGCCACCTGTACGAGTCCTGTGGCTACGATGCGACGGTGACCGCGTACCTGCGCAAGAAGCTCTGACCGACCGGACCGGCTTGCCCGTTCCGCCCCAGCCTGACCGACCCCCTCGGGCGGCGGGCATCGGCTTTCCACGGCTGCGCCTGCGCGAGAGCGCCTCCGAGCTGCTCGACCTGCCGTGGGAGCGATCCCTCGAGTCGTGGGACGCCGGTGACGATGGGACGTTCGACGGGCTGCGATTCCGGGCCATGCCCATCGGGCCGTCGCGGCACCTCGTGCGGTTCCTCGTCAGCGACCGTCGGACATATGCGCTCAAGGAGGAGCCCGTCGGCGTGGCTCGGACGGAGTTCACGGTCCTCCGTCACCTGGAGGCCCTCGGCCTCCCGGCCGTGAGTGCCGTCGGGCTGGTCGAAGCGTCGGATCGTGACGCGGCCATCCTCGTGACGGAGTACCTCGGATTCTCCATCCAGTACCGCCGTCTCCTGATGCGCCTGCCGCTTGGCCCCGGGCCATATCGGGACCGCCTCCTCGACGCGATGGCCTGGCTGCTGGTCGACCTCCATCGGGCGGGCGTGTTCTGGGGAGACTGCTCGCTGGCCAATACCCTGTTCCGGCGGGACGGTGACAAGATCCAGGCCTTCCTGGTCGACGCCGAGACGAGTGAGGTCCACCCGGCCCTGTCCGATGGCCAGCGAGCCTACGACCTGGACATCCTGGTCGAGAACGTGGCCTTCGGACTGGCTGACCTCGGGGCCATGCAGGGTCGCGCGGACGTGGCGGATGATGCGGTGGACGCCGCGGAGACCGTCCGCGCCCGCTACGACGCGCTGTGGGACGAGCTCCACCTGGAACCCGAGCTGACGGCAGATGACCGGCACGGCGTGCGCGCCCGGATCCGTCGACTCAACGATCTCGGGTTCGCCGTCGACGAGATCTCGCTGGAGCCGGCGGCCGGTCGACACGGTGTCGTCCGCCTGAAGGTAGCCGTGGCGAACCGGCAATTCCACGCCCGTGAGTTCCATCGCCTGACCGGGATCGTCGCCCTCGAGGGCCAGGCCCGCCTCCTCCTGAACGACCTGCACGAGCACCACGCCTGGCTCGAGTCCGACCGGGGGCAGCCGATCCCTGAACGAGTGGCGGCCGACACGTGGGTCGACGATGTCCTTCAGCCGACGCTGGCAAAGCTCCTCCCGGTGATCGGCACGGGACGGGATCCCCTGCAGGCCTACTGCGACGTCCTCGAGGAGAAATGGATCCGCTCCGAGCTGGCGGGCACGGACGTCGGCCTGGAGGCGGCGGTGGAGGCCTATATCGGGCTCGGTGCCCCCGCGCCGGAGGCGGATGCCGCCCATCCGGGGGCGCCGGTCCTCCTCGACATCGACTGGTCGACCGGCTGGGACATCGAACCGCGGACGCCCGGTGGACTCGAGGCATCGCGCGGATCCGACCCGCCCGGGTCCTGACCTTCCCGGCGGCGCCCGGACCCTTCGGACACTACCAGCGCTCGTCGTGCCGGAGTTCGACGAGCGGGCGCCGTCCACCGTGCCGCGGCGGGCGCGTGAGATCGGACGGATCGGCCGGGTAACCGAACGACAGCAGGTACTCGCAGTGCAGGCCTGCGGGATAGCCGAGCAGGTCGCGCGCCAGATCATGCTGGTAGACCGTCGCCGGCACGCTGCCGACCCCCAGTTCCCAGGCCGCCAGCATCATCGAGTCGGCCACCTGCCCGAGGTCGAACATGATCGACAGGGGCGCGTCGTTGGCGCGCGGATCCGGCGTGACCAGGGCCACGGCGGTCGCCGCCCCCGCGAGGTGGCCCGCGTACGGCCCCAGGCGTGACAGGTCCCGCAGATGGTCGCGGTCACGGCACACGATGAAGGACCAGCGCTGGAGGTTCTTGGAGCTGCCGGCTCGCCGTCCGGCAAGCAGGATGCGCTCGAGGTGCTCCGCCGCAAGCGGCCGGTCTGCGAACGCCCGGATCGCCCGCCGGGCCGAGATGGCCGCCCAGATCGCGTCGTGCCCGTTCACGTCTCGGCTGCAGGATCGTCCGGGGCCTGGACCACGGCACTGGTGATCGGCGGTCGCCTCGTCGCGCCGGGCCCGGCGACCCCGGCGAGCGTCCGAAGCCCGCCGGGCGTAGCGGCGATGGCCGCGAACCGGGCCTCGCCGTCCGGGATCCGCTCGGCGGGCGTGACGGCCGCGATCCGTCCCGCCTCGTCCGGCTCCAGTGGCCCGCCGAGCGCCTCGGCGAGGAACCTTGCCACGGTCTCCCGATAGCCGGCGTCTTCGTACAGCCAGGAATGCTGCCCGCCGGCCACGACCATGGAGCTGACCTGGGCCGCGTCCGGGTCGGACGCCCGCGCGGCTCGTGCCACCGCCGCCAGTCGGGTGGTGTGGTTCGCGGGCACGACCGAATCGTGCTCGCCGTGGGCCAGCAGGATCGGTCCGCGGTAGCGCCCGATCGCCGCCGACGCGCTGATCTCCGGGACTCGGTGACCCCGCGGGCGGAGATACACGCGGGTCGTCAGCCAGGCCAACGGGTAGGCGATGAGGCCCGGGATCGGCAGGCGGGCGAGTCGGAAGGTCTGGCGCGTCAGCCGGAGCGGATCGGCCGGCGCAGAGGTCGCCACGACGGCCGCGACGCGGGAGTCGGCTGCCCCGGCGAGGATCGCGCCGATGGCGCCCATCGAATGGCCGGCGACGGCGCCGATGGTGACCTCGCGACGCTCAAGGAGCGACTCGAACGTCGCGAGCGCATCGAGGCCGAACTCGCCGGCGCTGATCGGTAGCGTTTCGGGCGGATTGGCCCCGTGCCCCCGGACGTCGATGGTCAGGCAGTGGAAGCCTGCGGCGTGGAGGAACACGGCGTTCGGCAGCGTCCGGTCGCGAGCGGACTCCCATCCGTGGACGAGGGCCACGCCCGGCCCGGGTGCACCACCGCGGGCCGGGATGAACCAGGCCGGCAGGTCAAGGAGGCCGGAGCGGACGGTCGTCACCTCGAACGACAGGCCGAGGTCCGCGGGCGTGAGCGTCGGCGGGTGCTGTTGCGGGAAGCCGGCCCGGGCGCGGTACGCGAGCGCGAAGCGGTAGGCGAGGCCGAGTGGCGCGGCCGCGATCGCCGCGACGAGCCCGGCACGACGAACGGATCCCATGTCGTGAAGGGGACGGCACCGATGGCCGACCTGTCAAGCGTGGCCCGGGCCGACGCGGCCGTACACTGGCAGATGTGGTGAAGCGCGACCCGCACGACGTCCTGGAAGTGCAGCCCGGCGTGGGTCCGGCGGCGATCAAGGCCGCCTGGCGGCGACTGGCACGGGCCAACCATCCGGACCTGACCGGGGACGATCCGTCGGCCTCACGCGCAGCCACCCGTCGGATGGCCGAGATCAATGACGCCTACGCAGCGCTGACTCGAGAGACGGGCGACGGTGGCGGCTCGACGTCGACCGGGCAGGCTGGCGTCGCGGACGACCGGCCCCGCCGACGCGGCGGCCCCCCGAGACCACGACCGTCACGCCCGGTCACCGGCCGGGTCGACATGAGCGACAGCTTCCAGCCCCGGAACCAGACCACGGGCACCGCCGGAGCGACGAGCCGCGATGGTCGTGGTCCGGGCGGACTGCGGAGCCAGCCTCCACCGCGCGGTGAGCCCGTCCGCTCCGAGCCGCCCCGGGCCTCCACGCCGACCGGCCCGGCCGAACGAGGTCGCGTCCGCTACTTCCGCCGCCCCACGCCGCCGACCCTGGAGGCCGCCCGAAGCCACATCATCGAGTTCGGCAAGTTCCACGGGCACACGCTGGGTGAGATCGCAGCATTCGAGCCGTCCTACATCGACTGGGTGGCAGGTACCGTGACCCGGGATCCTGACCTCGTGGCGGCCGCGAGGGTCATCCAGGTCGACCTGGACGCCAGGCGTGTCGGGCGTCGCGCCCGACCGGCGTCGCTGCGGCCTGGCCGCACGGCCTGAAGGCGCGGCCGGGCCCTCGGTACCCAGAACGCGCGATCGCCCCCCGATACCGGAGGGCGATCGATGCGATGGTTCGCGCCAGGAGCGATGAGTCCTGCCGTCCCGACGTCCGTCTGGGCCCGATGGCCGAAGATCCGGTTACTCGGCTCGTGACCGGGATCCGGGATCCCCCACTCGAACCTCCTCGAATGAGCGTCCGTTTCCCGATCCGTGACCGACACCCCAGGTTGTGTTCCCAGAAGATCGCGGGTCGGCGTGAGCAGCACACTACGGCCTGCGTCAGTGGATGGGCAATGGAACCCTTGTCCCACCGGCGACGGGCGATGGTCGGGCGCACGCGCGCACCACCCCGGGACGCCCGTACCAGGTGACGCCATGCACCGGCCAGACGGACGAGGCCCTCCTCCCGTACCCTCAGTCGGTGCGCCGTCATCCGTTCGCCCTCGCTGCTCTCGCGCTGGCCGTCGCCGTCGTGTCGACCGCGTGCGCCAGCCCCGAACCGTTCGATCCGACCGGGCCGTGCACCTCCGACGGCTCGGCACCGGGCGCCTACCCGGAGCTCGAGGACCGGATCCCGGCCAGCTATGAGGATCGAGGCCCGGACACGCTCGACTCGGGCCGGAACTGCACCGCGGAGAACCTGGGAAGCCTGGCCGACTCCGGACTGACGGAGATCCGGTTCGCCGGCGGCGCCTGGGACTTCGGCGGCAACCGGGCGGCGGCCCTCGTCGTGTTCAGCGCCCCCGGGCTCACCGCCGCCGAGATCGCCGACTTCTACGCCACGAGCGCGCGAAGCGCGAACCGGACGCAGGTCACCGGGGAGTCGACGGCGACGCTTGCCGGCGAGGTCGTCCGCCGTCTGGATTCGACAACCGGTGAGCGGATCCAGACGGTCATCGTGTGGCCGGCGGCCGATCCGGATCTCGTCAACGTGGTCATCACCAACGACCTGCCCGATCCGAAGATCGAGGCGGCCGTCGCGGCCTTCGCCGGTCGCTGACGTCGACTCGCCGGTGCTAGAGTCGCCGCCATGAGCGACCGCCGCGACGCCTGGGAGCGCGAGCGGCTGGAGCCGGCGCTGCGCCGCGCTCCGGAACGCCGGGCACGGTTCTCCACCATCAGCGACATGCCGATCGAGCGGCTGTACGGGCCGTGGTCGCTGGCCGACGACGCGGCCGAGCGCATCGGGTTGCCGGGCGAGCCGCCGTTCACGCGCGGCATCCACCCGACCGGCTACCGGTCCCGCCTGTGGACGATGCGGATGTTCGCCGGGTTCGGCGCCGCGGAGGATACGAACGCCCGCTTCCACCAGCTCCTGGCGGCCGGACAGACCGGCCTGTCCGTCGCCTACGACATGCCCACGCTGTACGGCTACGACACCGACGACCCAGAGGCCGAGGGCGAGTTCGGGACCTGCGGGGTGGGTGTGAGCTCGCTGGCAGACATGGAGGTCCTGCTCGACGGCCTCCCCCTGGAGCGAGTCTCCACGTCGATGACGATCAACTCCCCGGCGGCGCCGATCTGGGCGATGTACATCGTCGCCGCGGAGAAGGCGGGCGTCGCCCGGGATCGCCTGGAGGGGACGCTCCAGAACGACATCCTCAAGGAGTTCATCGCCCAGAAGGAATTCCTCTTCCCGCCCGGGCCGTCCATGCGGCTGGTGACCGATACGATCGAGTTCGGGACGCGCGAGATGCCTCGCTGGAACACGATCTCGATCTCGGGTTACCACATCCGTGAAGCCGGCTCCACCGCGATCCAGGAGCTGGCCTTCACGATCGCGGACGGGATGGCCTATGTCGAGGCGGCCGTCGAACGCGGCCTGCGGGTAGACGACTTCGCCCCGCGCCTGTCGTTCTTCTTCAACAGCCATTCCGATCTCTTCGAGGAGATCGCCAAGTTCCGGGCGGGCCGGCGGATCTGGCACGACCTCATGACGGAGCGCTACGGGGCGGAGAATGAGCGGAGTGCGTGGATGCGATTCCACACGCAGACCGCCGGCGTCTCGCTGACTTCGCAGCAGCCGCTCAACAACCTCACCCGGGTGGCGCTTCAGGCCCTCGCCGGCGTCCTGGGCGGGACCCAGTCCCTCCACACCGACGCCTACGACGAGGCGCTCGCCGTGCCCACAGCCGAGGCGGCCCTGCTCGCGCTCCGCCAGCAGCAGGTCATCGCCGAGGAGAGCGGCGTCGATGCCACCGTCGATCCGCTCGGCGGGTCGTGGTTCGTCGAGGCCCTGACCGACGAGACGGAACGCGGGGTCCGGCGCTACCTCGAGGAGATCGACCGGCGAGGCGGCATGGTCGCCGCGGTGGAGGAGGGCTATCCACAGCGAGAGATCGCCGACGCAGCCTATCGCTACCAGCGCGAGTTCGACTCTGGAGAGCGGCGGGTCGTGGGGGTCAACGCGTACGTCGACCGGGACGAGGTGACGCGCGTCCCCGTCCTGACGGTCCCGGACGGTTCGCTGGAGCGCCACCTGGCCCGGCTCGAGCGAACCCGCCGGGAGCGCGACGCGACCGAGGTCGGCGCGGCCCTGCGGGGGCTCCGGGAGGCGGCCTCGCGACCCGGCACCAGCGAGGACAACCTGATGCCGCACTTCATCCGCTGTGCCAGGGCATATGCGACCCTCGGTGAACAGTGCGCCGTCCTGCGCGGGGTCTTCGGGGAGTACCGGGAGACGGCCGCTGTCTGACGCGGTGCGTGCGCCCGGCTACCATTCGGGCCATGTACCTGGACGCGATGGAGTTCCTGGAAGAGGAGCGGGACGCCTGGGCCGCGTACGAGGCGCTGGAGGCGCTCGATGACGAGGTGCTGGAGCGGCCGGTGGAGGCGGCGCACGGCTGGTCCGGGCGCGACCTGATGGCCCACATGCTGGCCTGGCAGGCGATCGCCCTCCAGGTGGCGACGGAGCTCGCCGTCAACGAGGCGAGTCCGACCATCGCCCGCGTCGATGCCGATTGGGAGACCCGTGGCGGTGACGTCGTCAACGAGGAGCTGACGCGGCAGTGGGCCGAGCGACCGATGTCCGAACTGCGCGAACGGTTCCGGACCCAGCCGGGCGAGTTGCGGGGCTATCTGACGGTCGTGCCGGAGATCCGCTGGCTCAAACATGCCGAGCACCTGCGCTCGCTCAGCGACGAGACCATCTCGCACTACGAGGAGCATGCCCACGATCTCGCGGCGGTCATGGAAGCGGCCGCCGCAGGGTGACCCTCCGCGAGGTCCTCGACGCCGCGGCCGCCGGGGTCGGGGTCCATCCGGACACCGGTCCGGACGGCATCGTCACCTGGGCGATCGGCACCCGCGTATTCGCCTGGCTCGACGCAGCGGGGAGGTCCGCCGCTTTCCGGCTGGACCCGGTGCTGGCGAGTGCCGCTCGGCGGACGCCGGACACAGCCGGCTCGGACCGCGGCCTGGACTGGGTCGCGTTCGCGCCTCGCGCCGTCGACGCCCACGCGGCCGACCGGGCGACGGCCTGGTTCGCAGCGGCGGCTCGACGCGCCGAGTCCTGACCGCCGGACA
Source organism: uncultured Chloroflexia bacterium (assembly GCA_963704935.1). Classification (GTDB taxonomy): domain Bacteria; phylum Chloroflexota; class Limnocylindria; order Limnocylindrales; family CSP1-4; genus SPCO01. Next base: position 370,226 of record CAVPIF010000003.1, on the reverse strand, counting down.
TGAAGCGACCCCGGCCGACTGACCGGGGTCGCGGATCGTCTGTTCGACGAGATCGTCGCCGGGGTCAGTCCGCCTTGACCGTGGCGAACTCCGTGAGGCCGAACTGCTGCTCCAGCTGCTCCAGTGGGCGGAAGCCCACCACGCCCTGGGGCTGCGAACCCGGCTTGAAGAACGCGATCGTCGGGATGCTCATGATGTTGAACGCCTGGGAGATCCGCGGGTTGGCGTCCACATCGACTTTCACGACGTCGACCGCCCCGTCGTACTTCTCGGCGAGCTTCTCCATCTCCGGCGCGACCATCTTGCAGGGCCCGCACCATGCCGCCCAGAAGTCGACCACGACCGGGCGTTCCGCCTTGATCACGAGATCCTCGAATGTGGCGTCCGTCGCGTGCTTGATCTCCGCCATGTCGGGATGAGTCCTTTCTCCCGCCTGCATTCCTGCGGGACGTCGATGTCCGCTGTGTGCGGACGGGTGATCCGCCCTACCGGGCGAGATCCTGGATGAGTCGGTAGGCCTCCAGGACACGGGGATCCGCGAGGCGGTAGAGGATGGTGTTGCCGTCACGCCGGCTGGTCACGAGCCCGGCTCGACGGAGGACCGCGAGGTGCTGGCTCATGTTGGGTACCTGGCAGCCGACCCGAAGGCTGAGGTCGCTGACCGAGCGCTCGCCGACGGCGAGCGACTCGAGGACGCACAGGCGCTTCGGGTCCGCCAACGCCTGACCGATGGCGGCATAGCGCTCTCGATCGGCGTCCGCGGTGAGCGGCAGGTAGTCCAACACGACGGCAAGCCTATCAGTGTTTGCGCAAACACGCAACTGCTTCCGTGCGATACTCGCCGCGATGTCGTCCGTCGTCGATCCGGCCGCCGACCGGGAGTACCTGGTCGAGTTCGCCGCGATCGAGGCCGCGGCCGAGCGCCTGTCGGGCCTCATCGGCCGCACGCCGCTCCTCGGATCGACCACGGCCGGCTCGCTGGCGGAGCGGGCGACCGGGGCCCGTCCGGCCGCCGGGCGGGTCCACCTCAAGGCGGAACACCTCCAGACGACCGGTTCGTTCAAGGCGCGCGGCACGGCCAACCGGATCGCCACCCTGCCCGAGGGACAACGGGCTCGCGGCGTGATCACCCTGTCGGCGGGGAATGCGGGCCAGGCATACGCCTGGGCAGGCCGGGCGGTCGGGGTCCCGGTCACGGTCGTGATGCCGACCGGCGCGGTGCGCTCGAAGATCGAGGCCTGCCGCGGATACGGGGCGCGGGTCATCCTCCATGGTGCGCATGTCGGTGAGGCGTTCCCGGAGATGTATCGGATCCGGGACGCGGAAGGGCTGACCCTTGTCCACCCGTTCGACGATCCGGAGGTCATCGCCGGCAACGGCACGGCCGGGCTGGAGATCGTCGACGACCTGCCCGATGTCGACGTCGTCGTGGTCCCGGTGGGTGGCGGCGGGTTGATCTCGGGGATCGCCGCCGCGGTCCGTGGTCGGCGGCCGGCGGCGCGCATCTACGGCGTCGAGCCGGTCGGTTCGGACGCGCTGTCCAGGGCCCTCGCGCAGGATCGGCTCGTCACCATCCAGCCGGCCAGCGTGGCCGACGGCCTGGGGGCGCCGTTCGCGGGCGAATGGACGCTCGCCATGGCCCGTCGCCACGTGACGGACATCGTCCTGCTGGACGACCAGACGATCCTCGCCGGGATGCGCTTCGCGCTGGAGCGCCTCAAGCAGGTCCTGGAGCCGGCCGGCGCGGCCGCGCTCGCCGCCGTCCTTGCGGGCCGGATCCCGTATCGCGACGGAGAGCGCGTGGCCGTGGTGCTATCGGGCGGCAATGTCGAGATCGACCGGCTCGGGGAGCTGGTCGCGGGAGCCAGCGTGCTGCCCGGCGCCGGGGCATGATGGACGGCGCCGCGGCGTCGCCGGAATCCCTCGCCGCAGTGCCGGACCCGGTGGGTCCGCAGCCGATCCCCGTGGTATCGGCGCGTCGCCTGCTCCCCGTGGCGTTCGACCTCCTGACGCGCTCCAGCCTGGAGATGCGTCGAGCGTCGTTCTACATCGGCTCGATCGTGCTCGGGACGGTGGGCCCGCTCGCGCTCGCGACCTGGGCGGCCGGGGTCGTCGCCGCGGTCCGACCGCCCTCGGCGGCGGACGCCGCGCTGGAGCTGAGCATCAGCCGTGCCGTCACGCTCGCGGGAACGCTCGCCGGCGTCGGTATCGTCGTCGCCGCGGTCGAGAGCCGGGTCATGGCGATGTCGCTGCTCGGGAGTGCGATGGCCGGGCGGCCACTCAGCCCGCGCCGCGCCCTTGCCCGGTCCCGTCGAGTGTTCTGGCGGGCGGTCGTCGCGGCGATCGTCGTGGCGATCCCGCTCGGCATCGTCCAGGCCGCCGCGGACGCGGTCGTCACGCCTCTGGTCGGCGACGCGGTCGAGGCCACCGTCGCCACGACCACGCTGGTCACGGGCCTCGTCGGGGGCCCGTTCGCCTATGTACTGGCCGGGGTCGTGCTCGGTGACGTGGACCCGTTCGAATCCGTGCGCCGCTCCTTCCGGGTCTTCCGCGCCCGCAAGGTGGCCGCCTCCCTGGTGGTCATCTTCGAGACCGTGGCGATCCTCCTGATCTTCCTCGGCGCGATGACCGGACTCGACCTCGCGATCAGGACCCTGGACGCGCTGGGACTCGGCTTCGACTCCGGGCCGGCCGGCCTGGCGTTGATGACCGGCGGGATCGTGGCAGCGGTCTTCGCGTTCGGAACGCTGCTCTACACCGTGATCGCGATCACGGTCGCGCCCCAGGTCGTGATGTTCGTGGGCCTGACCCAGGCCACGATGGGCCTGGACCACGTGCGGCCCGGTGGCCGCGACGACCCGGCCGGGTCCGATCGGACGGGAGGGCGCCGGTTCCGCACCTACACCCTGGCGATGCTGTTGGGCTTCGCGTTGGGTGCCGCCCTGCTGGCCGGGACGGTGACCGCGCTCCTCGCCTGAAGCGACCCGGTCAGTCGACGCCCAGCTCGTGGAGCCGATCGTCATCGATACCCAGGTGGTGGGCGAGTTCGTGCACGACCGTGACCCAGACCTCATCGGCGAGGTCGTCCGGATCGGCGAAGTCGGCCTCCAGGGGCAGCCGAAAGAGCGTGATTCGGTTGGGCTCGGCGACCCAGTCGGCACCCCACTCCGTGCGTGGTACGCCCTCGTACAGGCCGTACAGCACCTCATCCGGGCCGATCTCGTGGCCCGCCAGCTGGTGGCTCGACGGTTCGTCGGCGATCACGATGGCGACCTCGTCGAGAGCGGCCGCGAACGGCATCGGGATCGTCGCGAGGGCATCGTCCACGAGGTCCACGAACGGGCGATGCCGAGGGGAGCGGGGTGGATGGCGGTGAGCGGATCGGGAACCGCGACGACGCTTCGGCATGGGTCCGTATCCTAGGGTCGTGCGCGAGGTACCTGCTGGCTACGTGGTCACGACCGACGACGGGGCCCGCATCCATTTCCTGGACTGGGGCGGGGAGCCGGCGACGAACCTCGCTGGATGCCTGCTCGTGCACGGCCTGGCGCAGACGGCTTGGATCTGGGCGCCTGTCGCACGCGATCTCGCGACACACGTCCCGACCGTGGCGATGGACCTTCGCGGCCACGGGCTGTCCGATGCTCCGACGCAGGATGGGGCGTACGACCTGGACCTCCTTGCCCGCGACGCGACGGCAGTCGCCGAGGGCGCGGGCCTGTTGGAGCCAGGCGGAGTGGTCGGCGCCGGCGTCGTGCTGGTCGGCCACGGGTTCGGGGCCATCGTCGCGGCGACCGTCGCGTCCGCGCTCGGTCCGCGCTGCGCCGGCCTCGTCCTCGTCGACGGGGGATGGGAGTCGATGGCGGGAGCACTCGGGATGGACGCCGATGAGTTCCTTCGGGGCCTCGATGAACCCCCGGAGGTCATGCGTTCGCTTCGCGCGTTCCTGGCGGACCGCCGCGGATTCGACCCGGCCACCTGGGACGCTGACCAGGAGGCAGCCGCCAGGGCGACCGTGGTCGAGACGCACGCGGGTCGGGTCGTGCCGGCCACCCGTCCCCATGCCATGGAGGCGTCGGTCCGGGCGATGTTCCGGTACGACCCGGTGGCCACGCTGGCAGCGGTGACGAGTCCGGTCACCGCGCTGCTCGCCGGGGACGTCGACGGCGCGCGGTCACGGGCCCTCGCGGTCGCGGCGCAAGCTCGCGCCGCCAGGGACCTTCCCGAGATCCGCCTGGTGCCGTTCCCACCGGTAGGGCACAACCTGATGCGGTACCGTGCCGGGGAGGTCGTCTCAGCGATCCTGTCCATCCGGGGCGCCCGGGCTGCAGCGCCGACGCCCTCCGACTGACGAGGTCCCCGATGCAGGTCGTCTACTCACCGTCCCATCTTGGCCATGACATCACCCACGAGACGTTCATGGGCGTCCTCGTGCCTGCCAACGAAGTGGCCGAGCGGGCCGAGATCATCCGCGCCGCCCTCGACGCAGACGGCGGCTTCCTGCGCTCAGGACCCACGGAGCACGGCGACACGCCGATCACCGCGATCCACGACCCGGGGCTCGTCCGCTTCCTGGCCGAGGCCTGGTCGGAGGTGCGCCGTCAGGCCATCCCGCGCGCGTTCCTGTCGGCGGACACCTACCCGAATCGGGCGATGTTCGAGGGGATGACGGCGGACGCCGTGGATCGCCTGGCCCGCGAGCCCGAGTTCGCTGGTGGTCGCGCCGGGTTCTGGGGCCTCGATTCGGCGGCGCCCCTGGTCGCGGGTACGTACGTGGCGGCACGCGGGGCCGTCGACGTCGCGCTGACGACCGTCGACCTCGTGTTGGACGGCGGCGCATCGGCGGCCTACGGCCTGTGCCGGCCGCCGGGCCATCACGCGGCCCGGTCCATGTACGGCGGGTACTGCTTCTTCAACAACGCGGCCATCGCCGCTGCGGAGATCACCAGGCGGGCCGGCGAGCGGGTCGCCATCCTGGATGTCGACTTCCATCATGGCAACGGCTCGCAGCAGATCTTCTGGCGCCGCGCCGACGTGCGCTACGTCTCGATCCACGCTCACCCGGACCGGCAGTATCCGTATTTCCTGGGCAGGGAGGACGAGACCGGGGAGGGGCCGGGCGCCGGGGAGAACCTGAACATCCCACTCCCGGCCGGCACCACCAACGCCGCGTATCTCGACGCCGTCGACCGAGCCTGTGCGGCGATCGCCGCCGTGCCGGGTTCCGTGGTCGTGGTCTCACTCGGCTTCGATACGTACGGCCTGGACCCGATCGGCGACTTCGCGTTGACCACGGACGTCTATCACGAGGTCGGCCGCCGGGTCGCGGCGCTCGGCCGCCGGCTGGTGATCCTCCAGGAGGGTGGCTACCACCGGCCCTCGCTGGGCGAGAACGCGCGGGCCTGGCTGCGCGGGGCGGAGGGTCGCGACTTCGACCCGCTCCCGTCGGGCGGCGACTTCGTCGGCGGCGCGGTCGCAGGCGGGAGCGCATCGTGACGGCCGCCAGCGGTCCGGGACCCGTGGCCGACGAACTCGACGGCGTCCTCGCCGCACCGGACCACCACCGGGTCCTGTTCGAGAACGACCGGGTCCGCGTCCTCGAGACGACGATCCGCGCGGGTGACCGGACGCCGCTGCATACGCACCTGGCCCCGACGGTCCTCTACGTCGTGTCGGGCTCGCAGTTCGTCCGCCGCGACGAACGTGATGAGGTCATGGTCGACACGCGGGCGACCTCGACTGTCGCCCTGCCCAGGGTGCTCTTCTCACCATCCACGCCACGCCACACGATCGAGAACACGGGCCCGGACGACCTCGTGGTCATCGGGGTCGAGCTGAAGGATCCCGCGGCCGACTGATCGACCCGCGCCGCGGCCGGCTGATCGACCTGGCGCCGCGCAGCGGGCGATCCGGCGTACCATCCCGTCCATGTCCGGCCTGCCCGACCTGCCCAGCCACGTGCGCGCGATCGTCGATGAGATCGAGACGGAGATCGGCGAGTTGCCGGACGCAGCCGGCCACCGGATCGAGGGCGCCGGTCGGCACACTGGCAACGGCCGCGTGGAGGCGGCCGTGCGCGAGATCCTCATCGAGATCGGCGAGGACCCGGACCGCCAGGGCCTGCTGGGCACGCCGGAACGCGTCCACCGGATGTACACCGAGCTGACCGCCGGGTATCACGTCGATCCACAGCGACTGATCAATGGCGCGATCTTCGACGTCGACTACAGCGAGATGGTGGTCGTCAAGGACGTCCCGTTCTACTCGCTGTGCGAGCACCACCTGCTGCCGTTCTTCGGCACGGCGTCCGTGGCGTACATCCCGCGCGGCCGGGTCATCGGGCTGTCCAAGATCCCGCGCATCGTCGAGATGTATGCGCGCCGGCTTCAGGTCCAGGAGCGGCTGACCCAGCAGGTCGCCGACTTCCTCCAGGAGCACCTGGCGCCACAGGGAGTCGGGGTGGTCATGGAGGCCACCCACCTGTGCGCGGCCATGCGCGGCGTCCGCAAGCCAGGCACGATCATGACCACATCGTCCGTGCTCGGCTTGTTCCGCACGCGCGATCGGACGCGCTCCGAGTTCCTCGACCACCTCGCCCGGCGTGGCCCGGGCGCCTAGGATACGTCCATGCCCGACCGACCCCTCAAGGTGCTCATCGCCAAGCCCGGGCTCGACGGCCACGACCGTGGTGCCAAGGTCCTCGCCCGAGGCCTGCGCGACGAGGGGTTCGAGGTCGTCTACACGGGCCTCCGCCAGACGCCGGAGATGGTCGCCACGGCCGCACTCCAGGAGGACGTGGACGTCGTCGGCCTGTCGATCCTGTCCGGCGCGCACATGACGCTCGTGCCGAGGATCACCCGCCTGCTCCAGGACCAGGGCATGGCCGGCGTCCTGGTGACGGTCGGCGGGATCATCCCGGATGATGACGTTCCGGCGCTGCGGGAGGCCGGCGTGTCCGCCGTGTTCGGGCCGGGCACGACGATCGCCTCGGTCGCCGACTTCCTTCGGACGAACGCCCGACCGCGCTCGTAGCGTGGCAGACGATCCGACCGCCGAGGCGACGAAGCTCGCGGATGCCGCGGTCGCTGGCGACCGGCTGGCCCTCGCCCGACTGCTGACGGCCGTCGAGAATCGGACACCGGTCGCCGAGGCCGCGTTGCGCCGGCTCTACCCGAAGGCCGGTTCTGCCCACCTCGTCGGCATCACCGGGCCGCCCGGCGCCGGGAAGTCCACCCTCGTCGCCGCGCTGCTGGCCGAGATCAGGGCCGCCGGCCGCGCGGTCGCCGTCGTGGCGGTAGACCCGTCATCGCCGATCACCGGCGGCGCACTCCTGGGTGACCGGGTCCGGATGCAGGCGTATGCGGGGGACCGCGATGTGTTCATCCGCTCCATGGCCGCTCGGGGACACGCCGGCGGGCTGGCGTCGACCACGACGTCGGCGGCCGCGGTCCTTGACGCCGCCGGGTTCGACATCGTGCTGATCGAGACCGTCGGGACCGGCCAGAGTGAGGTGGAGGTGGCGGCCGCCGCCGACACCACGGTCGTGCTGGAGGCACCCGAGATGGGCGACGAGGTGCAGGCGATCAAGGCCGGACTCCTCGAAGTCGCGGACCTCGTGGTCGTCAACAAGGGCGACAAGCCCGGGGCCCAGCGGACCGCCGCCCAGCTTCGGGCGATGCTCGCTCCGCCCCCGCGCGAGGCCGCGGACAGGCCGCGACCGAAGCGGCCGGAGGTGTTCGTCACGACCGCCGCGACCGGGGAGGGGGTCCCGCAGCTGCTGGCCGCCCTGGACCGCCATCGAGCCGCGGCGCGTGAGGGCCTGACGACGGACGCCCGGCGACTGCGAGCCTCGGCCCAGGTCAAGGCGATCCTCGCCGACCGGATCGGAGATCGCCTGCGCGAGGAGGATCTCGCCGCGCTCACGGAGGCGGCCGTGACCGACGTGGCGGACCATCGGTTGGATCCCTATGCCGCGGCCGACCGGCTCTTGCAGGCGCTGGGCCATGTCGGCGAGTAGCCGCGGGTCCGGTCCGCGCTCGCGCCGCGTGGTCGGCCATCCCCGCCCTGGACTGCCCCGATGACGTCCATCCAGCGCGTGTTCGTCGCCGGCGCGGGGTTGATGGGCCACGGGATCGCCCAGGTCCACGCCGCCGTCGGAAAGGACGTGATCCTCTACGAGCCGGCCCTGGCCCGGGCGGAGGCAGGTCGGGACCGCATCGCGGCCAACCTTCAGCGCGCCGTCGACAAGGGGCGCCTGGCCGGCGACGAGCGGGACCGCACCATGGCCAGGATCCGGTCCGTGGCGGACCCGGCCGCGGCGAGCGACGCCGACTTGGTGATCGAGGCCGTGTTCGAGGACCTTGCCGTCAAGCACGAGCTGTGGCGCGCACTCGACGGCCACGCCCCCGCGACGGCCATCTTCGCGTCGAACACGAGTTCGATCGCGATCCACAGGCTTGCCGCGGTCGTCCATCCGGAGCGCCGCCGCCGCTTCGTCGGGATGCACTTCTTCAGCCCCGTCCCGGTGATGCCGCTGATCGAGCTGATCCGGACGCCGGAGACGAGCCACGAGACGGTCGCCGCCATCCGCGCCGTCGCTGTCGAACTCGGCAAGCAGGTCATCCTGTCCGCCGACCGACCCGGCTTCATCGTCAATCGCATCCTGATCCCGTTCCTTGTGGAGGCGATGCGTGCCTTCGAGGAGGGCGTCGGGACCGCGGACGATATCGACGCCGGAGCACGAGTCGGCCTGAACCACCCGATGGGCCCCCTGGAGCTGGCCGATTTCATCGGGCTGGACGTGTGCCTGGGGATCATGCGGGTCCTCGAGGACGGGCTCGGCAACGAGCACCTGCGGCCACCCAGGGTGCTGGAGGATCTGGTGGCCCGGGGCCACCTCGGGCAGAAGACCGGGCGAGGCTTCCACGTCTATCCGCGCGACTGATCGAACCTAGTCGGGCGCCTGGATCTCCGCCGCCCGGTCACCGGCCGCGATCGCCCGTCGAACGGTCCCGTCGAGCGTTTCCATGTCGAACGGCTTGGCCAGCACCGGGACCTGGTGGGTCGTCAAGAACGCGTCGATCGTCGGGTTCAGGACGTCGCCGCTCATGAGGATGTATCGATCGGCCAGGTCAGGACGGGTGGCCAGGATCGCCGCGTGGACGTCGAGGCCTGTCAGGCCGGGCATCTGATGGTCGCAGATCAGGGCGGCGAAGTCGCCCTCTTTGACCTGGGCGATGGCCTCCTCGCCCGTCGTGGCCACGACCGGCTCATACCCGAGCGTTCGCAGCGCCCGCTCCAGGAAGACCCGGATGGACGCCTCGTCGTCGATGACGAGGACCCGCGGCCCGGCTCCGCGGGCGGTGTCCCGCCGTGAGTCGGCATCGGCCGGGATCCGCACCTGGGCCGGCAGGGGCAGGACCGCTGCGCCCGGATCCTCGGGGATGCTGCGGATGGGGAGGTCGAACGTGAAGGCCGCCCCACGGCCCCACGACGCCGGCGCATACCGCAGTTCACCGCCGTGTGAACGGACGATCCCGTACGAGACCGGCAGGCCGAGGCCGGTGCCTTCGGATGAGGGCTTGGTGGTGAAGAAGGCCTCGAACAGGCGACCGACGTCCTCCGGTGCGACGCCCACACCGTCGTCCATGACGGTGACCCGGACCCGCCGAGCCGTCGCTGGGCCCTCCTCCGCGGCGGAGATGCGGATCCGGCCGCCGTCGGACGCGTGGACGGCGTAGATCGCGTTGTGGAGCAGGTTCACCAGCACCTGCTGGAGCTGACCGCGATCGAGTTCCACGGGCGGAAGCGTTTCCGGAACGTCCAGCTGGACCTCGATCCGTCCTTGGCCGAGGCTGTGGGATTGGAGCGCCAGTACGCTGTCGATGAGCGCACGGATCGACGCCAGGCGCCGTTCCGGCGGGCGTTGCCGCGCGAAGTCGAGCAGGTTCTGGACGATCTGGCGCGTCCGGGTCGCCTCCTCGATCAGCAGGTCTGCGTTGTGGCGCAGGTCTTCCGGCAGGTTCGGGTCGCGCCGGATCAACTCGCTGAAACCGAGGATGGAGGCGAGTGGGTTGTTCAGCTCGTGCGCGACTCCTGAGACGAGCTGGCCGGTGGCCTCCATCTTCTGGGCCTGGATGAGCTCGGCCTGGAGGCGTTCCTGGTCGGTCAGGTCGTGAGCCCGGATGAGCAGTCGGTGGTTGCCATCGAGTTCGATCGGCGCAACGTGGACGTCGACCGGGAAGCGCTCGCCGTCGCGACGCCGCCCGATCGCCCGACCCGAGTAGGGGGACCCGGTCACGCGGTTCGCGGATCCAGGGCCGCCGAACGGCGCGTCGTCCTCGAACTCGGCGAGGTCGCCCGGGCGGCGACCCACGAGCCACTCGCGGTCTGTCCGGAAGATGCGATCGGCGGCCTCGTTGGCGTCGATGATCGATCCGTCCGGCATCGCCACGATCAGGGCGTCTGGCGATTCTTCGAACAGCGTCCGGTAGCGGCGCTCCGACCCAAGAAGCCGTTCGCGGAGGCGATGGTTCGCGAGGGCCACGGAAACGATCGTGGCGACCCGCTCCAGCACCCCACGGTCGATCGGGAGATCGTCGAACGCCCGGTCGAAATACACGGCGATCCCACCCACGACGATATCGCCTTCGCGGATCGGGATGGCGGCGTAGGTCCGGACGCCAACCTCCTGGGCGAGGTCGACCACGGACAGCGGGACGACCCCCGGTTCGAGGGATTCGACGAAGGCTCCCTCGCCGGACCGCCACCGCCGGAAGGCGGAGCGCAGGCTGGGGCGATGGTCGCGCAGCCACCGCTCGATCGATGGCGACAACTCCGCGAAGCTCGTGACCACGTAGGACTGGCCGTCGGGCGCCAGCAGGCCGTACGCTGTCCCGGCCGCGGACAGGGCTGTGTTGACCAGGCGGCTGGAGCGGTCGGCCAGCTCCTGGATCGTGTCGGCCTGGGTCCCGACCCGGATCAGTTCGTCCAGGGTGTGCAGGCGGGCGGCCGTGACCCGTTCACGCTCCGCTCGGCGGGCGACCTCGTCGGTCAGCCGAGCGTGCTCAAACCCGCGGTTGAGCTGCGCGGCGATGGCGAGCACGGCGGGATCCGACAGCCCCGCAGCCGTCTCGTCCCGCCAGCCCAGGGACAGCATGCCCACGATCTCGTCGCCGCGATGGAGGCCGACCAGGACCAGCTTCCGGATCCCGGCGTCGAGGAAAGCTCGGCGGGTGCCGGGCGCCAGCGGAAGCCCGACGACGGCTCCGTTGATGACGCGCCCGTGCGCCGCGACCGCCCGCACGGCCGGCAGTCCCGCCCACGGCTGAGCCGCGATGGTCGCCACCGCGTCGGGCACGGCATGACCGGCCAGGATCCGTCCCGCCGATCCGACCGCACCGATGATGCTGCCATGCTGCGCCCCGGTGATGCCGATGATGACCTGGAGGGCCCGCTCGGCGAATGCTTCGCGCGGCCGATCGCTGCCGGCGGACGTGGCGGCCGAACCGAGCGTGGCGAGCTCGGCCTCGATCCGGACCGTCATGGTGACGTCGCGCTTGATGGCCAGGACCCCGACGACGCGTCCGCCGGCATCCTCCAGCCGGCTCAGGACGAGGTCGAGCGTGCGTTCCTGACCGACCGCCGAGCCGACGAGGGGTCGATCGAGCACCCGACCTCGCCACACTCCAAGGTCCAGGGCGAGTGCCCGCGCGCTCGCGCTTGTGCCCCCGCCGACCACCGTCGAGTCGTAGAGCTCGTCGATCGGGCGCCCAAGGGCGTCCGAGGCCGGGATCGAGTACAGGTCCTCCGCCGCCCGGTTCCAGACGAACACGCGCCGGTCCAGGTCGGCGGCCGTCACGGCATCCGGCAGCAGGTCGGCAAGGGCAGCCAGGCCGGGCACGACCAGGCCGGGCGAGGACAGGCCAGCGCGGGAGGAAGTCTCGTCCGGTCTGATGGGGCCTCGCACGCGACTATCGTAGCGGCCGCCCGGCGACGGCTCCCACGACCGGCGATAGACTCCAACCATGCGACAGCCAAACGGCGGCACCTACATCGTGAGCGCGGCTCGCACGCCGATCGGCAAGTTCGGCGGTTCGCTGAGCACCGTGCCGGCCACCGTGCTCGGTGGCGTGGCCATCCGCGCGGTCGTCGAGCGGGCCGGCCTGGACCCGGCCACGATCGAGCTCGACGACGTCCTGATGGGCCAGGTCCTCCAGGCCGGTGCCGGTCAGGCGCCCGCGCGGCAGGCGGCCCTCACGGCCGGACTCCCGGACACGACCAGCGCCACGACCATCAACCGGGTCTGTGGCTCGGGGCTCAAGGCGGTCATGCTGGCGGCCTCGGAGATCCGCGCCGGGGACGCCGAGCTCGTGATCGCCGGGGGCATGGAATCGATGAACGGGGCACCGTACCTGCTGCCCGGCGCCAGGTTCGGGCTTCGCCTCGGCGACGCGCGACTGATCGACTCGACGGTCGCCGACGGCCTGTGGTGCGCGATCGAGGACTGCCACATGGGTACGCACGCCGAGCGGGTGGCCATCAGCGATCACGTGAGTCGCGAGGATCAGGACGCGTTCGCCCTCGCGAGCCACCACAAGGCCATCGCGGCGATCGACGCCGGCCGGTTCGACGCCGAGATGGCGCCGGTCACGGTGCGCGACGCGAAGGGCCGTGAGACGGTCGTGACCGAGGACGAGGGTCCGCGCCGCGACTCGAGCGCGGAGGCACTCGCGAGGCTCAAGCCGGTGTTCTCCCTGCCGGACGGCGAGGATCGCCGCGACGCCACCTCCGGCACGGTGACGGCCGGCAACGCGCCCGGGATCACGGACGGAGCGGCGGCCACGCTGGTCGCCAGCGAGCGGGCGGTGGAGCGCCTCGGGCTCTCGCCGCTGGCCCGGATCGTGGGCTACGCCCAGGCGGAGGTCGCCGCGAAGTGGTTGTTCCTCGCCCCGGTGGAAGGCGTCCGCCGCCTGCTGGAGCGGATCGAGCTGTCGATCGATGCGTTCGATCTCATCGAGATCAATGAGGCGTTCGCCGCCCAGACGCTGGCCGACGGGCGCGCCCTGGGATTCGACTGGGACCGCGTCAACGTGAACGGCGGGGCGATCGCGCTGGGCCATCCGATCGGCGCCAGCGGGGCGCGCATCGTGGCGACCCTGCTGCACGAGCTTGTCCGGCGCGAGGGCCGGTACGGCCTCGCCACGCTCTGCCTGGGTGGCGGCGGGTCCGTCGCGATGGCGGTGGAGCGCGTCTGACCGAACAGCTCAGCCCGGCGTCGCGGCGTCGCTGGCGAGCCAGTGCTCCAGGAACTCGACGATGCCCGCCAGGATGGCAGGGTCGACCAGCCGGGCCGTGTCCCGCTCGGTGTGGATCACGTTCGTCATCACGTCGTGGGCACCGGCGGAGGTGATGGCGAGGCTGGGGATGCCCCGCATGGCGAAGATGGCGTGGTCGCTCTCGTACCACTCGGGTCCCATCGACCACCCGCGCCGATCCTCGACGGCGGACCGGACGCGAGCGACGACGTCCGGGGGACAGGCCATGGTCGCGACGGTCGTGTCGTGCCCGACGACTCCGGCGCCGTCCAGGTTCACCACCTGGCGGACCGCGGCGACGTCGCTCGCGGCCAGCCACGCCTGCTCGCCCGGAGCCAGGTAGTGCTCCTCGCCGTTGAAGAAGACGAGCTCGATCGGCGGGCCCTGCGGCAGACCGCCCTCAGCGAACGCGAGTAACGTCGCCACCCCGCCGGCGTTGTCGAAGGCGCCCGGGGAGGTCACCTCCGTGTCGATGTGGGCGGACAGGACCGTGCGCGGACCGGCGCCCGCCGATGAAACGGACGGGTTGACTCCCTCGCCGTCGTGGAGCGCCCCGCCGATGCGGACGCCGACGGCTCGGTCCTCCCGCAGGCGGTCACCGATCCCGGAGGGCACGATCACGTACGGGAACGCGAGGTCGCCGTCCTCCAGGACGGGCATCGCCCGCGACGCGGGGATGACCGCGACCACGGCGGCCGGCCGCAGCGCTTCCAGGCGGGCGATCCGCTCCTGCTGGGCGGGGAGCGAGACGAACGGGAATGCCTTCGGGAAGTACGACTCGGCGGTCAGATCGCCGTTGATGACGACGATCCGCCCCGGCGAGAACGCGGCGTCCCGGAGGTCCGCATCGGTGGCCAGGCGTGTCGCGCGGCCGCGGACATCACATGGACGGCTGAACGGGGCGGGCGGCACGTCCACCCAGGCGCCACCGATCTGGAGGCTCGCGACGCCCGGCTCCCACCAGCGACAGCGGAACGGCAACTCCCGTACCGCGAGACCGGCGGCCGTCAGGACCATGCGGACGTACTCCGTCGCGAGCTGGTTCGCCGGCGACCCCGACGGGCGTGCACCGATCTCGCCGGCCAGGGCCGTGACGTGCGCGGCGATCCGCGCCCGCGTCCAGGTGGCATCCATCGCTCGATCGTGGCCTCGTCACCCCAGCCGGTCATGGGCGGAACGGCACCAAATCGATGGGCTGTCGGGCACGGACGAGCGGCTACACTCGGCGCATGACCGAGACCATCGATCCGACCCTTCCGGCCATTCCGACGTTCCAGCACTTCATCGCCGGGGAGTGGTGCGACTCCAGCGGGGGAGCCACCTTCGAGAGTCGCAACCCGGCCGACCGGCGGGACATCGTCGGACGATTCCAGCAGGGCACGGCTGCGGATGCGGCGATGGCGATCAAGGCCGCTGAGACCGCCTTCCCGATGTGGCGCCGGACCCCGGCTCCGCGTCGTGGCGAGATCATGTTTGCGTTCGCCCAGCTCATGGCCCAGCACAAGGAGCGACTGGCGCGGGCGATGACCCGCGAGATGGGCAAAGTCCTGTCCGAGGCCCGCGGCGACGTCCAGGAAGGCATCGACATCGCCTTCCTGATGGCCGGCGAGGGCCGGCGGATGGCTGGCGAGACCGTGCCGAGCGAGCTGCCCGACAAGTGGGCGATGAGCATCCGCCAACCGATCGGGGTTGCGGGGATCATCACGCCGTGGAACTTCCCGATGGCGATCCCGTGCTGGAAGATGATGCCGGCCCTGGTCACCGGCAACACGGTCGTCTTCAAGCCCGCGAGCGACACGCCGCACTGCGCGACGCTCCTGGTGGAGCTCATGGTGGAGGCAGGCTTCCCGCCCGGGGTCGTGAATCTCGTGACCGGCGGCGGTGCCGAGGTCGGCGAGGCCATCGTCGGGTCCCCGGATGTCGGCGTCATCTCGTTCACCGGCTCGTCGACGACGGGGAAGTCGATCGCCGCCAAGGCGGGTGCGAGGCTCAAGCGGCTCTCCCTGGAATTGGGGGGCAAGAACGGCGTGGTCGTCCTGGCCGACGCGGACCTGGACCTGGCCACGGACGGCATCCTGTGGAGCGCCTTCGGCACGACCGGCCAGCGCTGCACGGCCTGCTCCCGGGTGATCGTGGAGCGGCCGGTCGTGGAGGCCCTCCTCGAGCGCCTGGAGGCCCGCACGAAGGGCCTGCGGCTCGGCTCCGGCCTGGACGAGACGGTCGACGTCGGACCGCTCATCAACAGCGTCGCCCTCGACAAGGTGTCGTCCTACGTCGACATCGGTCGTGGGGAAGGGGAGCTGGTGGTCGGTGGTGGACGGGCGACCATCGGCGAGCTGGCAGAGGGCAACTTCTTCGAGCCGACGATCTTTGCCGGCGTGGGCCCGATGGATCGGATCGGACAGGAGGAGATCTTCGGGCCGGTGCTGTCGGTCATCCCGGTGCACGACTACGAGGCGGCGATGCTCGCTCTCAACCAGACGCGCTACGGACTCTCCTCCAGCATCTTCACCCAGGACGTGAACCGGGCATTCCGCGCCATGCGCGACTTCGAGACCGGGATCGTCTACGTCAACGCCGGCACGACCGGGGCGGAGACCCATCTGCCGTTCGGCGGTTGGAAGGAGACCGGCAACGGCCACCGTGAGGCCGGGCACGTGGCGCTCGACACGTACACGGAGTGGAAGTCCATCTACGTCGACTTCTCCGGGCGCCTCCAGCGGGCGCAGATCGACAACCAGCCGGGCTGACCGTTCAGTCCGGCGCGGCGCTGGAGGCCGCGAGGTGGATCAGCTCCGCCAGGCCGGCCCGCGTCGCCGCGACGACGATCTCTTCATCCGCCTCGAGGACCTCGTCTGCCGGCACGTCCCAGCGTGCCGCCTCAGAACCAGGGTCCGCCACGGCGAGGACGCGCCGGACGCCGGCGGCCTCCAGCGAAGCGGCCCGGCGACCCTCCAGCGCAGATCCGGCCGGGACCCGGAGCCGGGCGAACAGGGCCACGCGCCGATCGCCCACGGGGATCGTGGCGACCACCTCGGACCGGGTCGCCGCCGCGGCGAAGGCCGGCGCCGCCAGCTGCGAGACGGAGCGCGTGAATCGGATACCGAATCCACGCTGGACGCGGACGGCGAAGTCCGGGTCGAACAGCCGGACGACGACGCGGAGGTCGGGTCGGTGGGCCCGCCCGTTGAGGGCCGTGGACAGATTCACCAGGTCGTCGGAGGTGGCGCACACGAGGGCCCTGGCGCGCTCGATCCGGACCTCTCGCAGGAGTTCGGGATGGCGTGCATCGCCGATCACGACCGGGACGCCTGCCGCCCGGGCCGCCGCGACGAAACGACCCTCGTCCTGCGCTTCGACGACCACCACCGCGACGCCCCGGGCCTGGACGCCAAGGGCGACGCGATAGCCGATCGCTCCCAGACCGGCCACGACCACGTGGTCGCGGATGCCCCCGGGCACCGTTCGACGTCCGAGCGTCTGGAGCAGCCGCGAGCGGATGAGGGCGTCGGTGATGAAGGCGTACACGATGGCGACGATCGCGGCCCCGACCAGGCTCAGGAAGATGGCGTAGATCCGCAGCGCGACCGGTGCCTTCGTCGCGTCGATCTCGGTCGGCAGGGAGGCCCCCGTCAGCAAGGTGATCGCGTAGGAGAAGGCATCGAGCGGAGTGAGGCCAGCCGTCAGCTCGAAGAAGAGCGCCGACGTCACGGCCAGGACCACGAGGGCGGTCCCGAATCGAAGCAGCCGCTGCTCCGGCGCCCGGATGCGATCGCGGAATGCTGCGACAGCTCCCTGGACCAGGCCGCTCCTGGAGGCGTCGGCCGTCGGGACGCCCTCCTCCGCGTCATCGGTGCCGGGCAGGGCGGCGTCGACCAGGATCAGGTCCGGGTCCGTGACCACCGCGTCGGGAAGCATCTCGACGGATCGGTCGGTCCGCAGTCTGGCGAGCGCGATGGACCGGTCGCCGCGGGGCGGGTCCATCGAGGTGCGGGAGGACAGCATCCGTCCGGCCAGCTCGAAGCGGCCACCGGTCTCGCCGTCGATCGCCGCGGAGACGAACCCGGGTGCGGCCAGCGCCGACGACGACAGCGCCACGCCGTCCGGGAAGAGATCCGGGATGTGGCCGCCCAGTTCCGTATCGAACATCCGGATCACGACCCGGATGCCGGGGTTCAGTTCCTGCGCGGCCAGGGCGATGTTGAGATTGTCCAGGTCGGCGCCGCCGGTCATGACGATCGCCCCCGCCAGCTCCACGTCGGCTGCGCGGAGCGTCCGAGGCTGGACGGGATCCCCGATGACCAGGCGGACGTCCGAGGCTGCTAGCTGCTCGGCGGCGTCGTCCGTCGCGCCGATCGCCACGACCGTCTCATCGCGCGCCCGAAGCTGGTCGACGGTCCGCAGACCGAGATGATCCAGGCCGCACACGATGATGTGACCGTGTCCGGGACCGAGGGCGCTGCTGGGCATGGTCGGCAGTCTACGGTCCCAGGGGTGACCGGCGTGACGCCGGCGCCAGCTGGGAAGGGTCAGATCGGGGCGCCTTGACAACGGGCCCAGCGTCGTCCTTTGCTAGGCGAACGCAGTGACGCGGCACCACCCGCGTCTGTCGAAGTCACAGGAGGATCAGCCGTGGACGTACCGATCCGGCAGGGCAGCGCGGAGCCCGCAGCGCCACGTCAGCGCCACCGGCGCCTGCTCACCACGGTGCTGCTGGCCATCACCCTGTTGCTCCCATCGGTGGTGCTGGCTGCGGCCAGCCCGTTCAGCGACGTGGATCCGGGCAACACCTTCTACACGAACATCGTGAACATGGCCAACTCGGGCATCACGAGTGGGTGTGGCGGGGGCAAGTTCTGCCCCAAGGACAACGTCACGCGCGAGCAGATGTCGGCCTTCCTGAATCGCGCGGCGCCGCGGGCATCGGCCGTCGACTTCGCGTCGCCGCTCGGGGCGACCCCCGGTGGGGCGGCCGCCCACGGCGGAACCGTCGCTTCGCTCACGGTCACGAGCCTGAACAACGAGTACCTGTTCATCAGCACCGCGTTCTTCGCCTTCACCTACAACACGGCGGGCACCTTCCCGTGTGAGAACTCGTATCGCTTCAGGGTGGACGGCTCGACCGTCGGCGTGACGATGATGTACGACCGGATCAACACCGTGCCGCCGAACACTTGGGTCACGAACAACATCGCGGGTCAGACGCTCACCCCGGTCGGCCCGGGTAGCCACACCGTGACGCTCGTCTATGTCGATGGGGAGGGCTCCTGCTCCAATTACCCGGGCGTCGGCACGATGTCGGCCATGGTCATCCCGTTCGCCGGCAACATGAACAGCATCCCGTAGTCCAGCTGGACGAGAACCGGCATCGGCCCAGGTTCGTGCTTGCCGATGTACCATGCGCGGCACTGGTCGGTGCTGGACGCGCCGTCGGACTTATCTTGATTCGGGTCTGTGACAGGAACCGATCATCGGCCCTCACGGTGCGGCCATGCTCCGACCAGTACCCGGTTCGCGCGAGCCGCGTTCGTGGGCCCGTAGCTCAATGGCAGAGCAAGTGACTCTTAATCACTGGGTTGAAGGTTCAAGTCCTTCCGGGCTCACCACACTCCCTGAAACCCGATCCCGTGGATCCGGCTGACCGCGAACGACACGAGTCGTTCATCCGCCTGTGCATCGCCGAGGCCGCCATCGCCGCCGCGGCCGGCGATCCGCCCTTCGGTGCCGTCCTCTGCGACGAGACCGGCCGCGAGGTCGTCCGTGGCCGGAACACCCAGAAGTCGGACAACGATCCAACCGGCCACGGCGAGGTCAACGCCCTCCGCGCCGCAGGCATCATCCGGGGATCGCCGGATCTGTCGGGCTGGTCCCTGTACTCCAATGCCGAGCCCTGCTCGATGTGCATGTCGGCCATCGTCAAGGCCGGGATCGCGGAACTCGTCTACGGGGCCGCCCACGAACCGCACCTGGACCCGTATCTGCCGGTGGGCGACGTCATCGCGCGGACCGCGCGTCCGCCCCGGGTCACCTCGGGCGTCCTCGCCGATGCATGTGCCGACCAGATCCGGAATGCCCGCGAGGCGACGCCACCCGTCGATTAGGTCGGCCATGCCCGGCCACGCTCGGTACACTCGGCGCCATGCCACAGAAGCTGATCCTCGATGTCGATACCGGGACCGATGACGCGGTCGCCCTGATGCTCGCCGCGCTCCACCCGGACCTGGAGCTGATCGGTGCCACGACCGTGAACGGCAACGTTCCCGTGGACTACTGCACGGAGAACTCGCTGCGCACGTTCGACTGGATCGGGGTACATGTCCCGGTCTACGAAGGCGTCGACCGCCCGATCGCGCGGGCTGACTTCCCGATCCCGCGGCCGGACATCCAGAGCTCGAACGCGGTCCACGGCGGCTACCTGGACGTCCCGCCGGCGACATCGACCAAACAGGCCACCGGCGCCATCGATTTCCTCATCGAGACCTACCGCGCGGCGACCGACGAGATCATCCTCGTCCCGGTCGGCCCGCTTTCGAACATCGCGACGGCGCTGGCGAAGGAGCCCCGGCTCACGGACTGGATCCCCGAGCTCGTCATCATGGGTGGCGCCCATCACCACGGGAACGTGACGCCTCGCGCCGAGTTCAACATCTGGGCCGACCCCGAGGCGTCTCGCGCGGTCATCGGCAGCGGGGTCCGCAGGATCACCCTCGTCCCGCTCGACGCGACCCACAAGGCCCTCGTCTCCCTCGACGACTGCGCGCGGCTGCGCGCACTCGGCACCCCGGCCGGGGAAGCGGCGGCCAGGTTCACCGAGCGACGGATCCAGGGCTACGACACGACCCAGCCCATGGCTCGCCCGCACGCGGCCCCGGTCCACGACGCGCTGGCGGTCGCCGCGATCATCGACCGCAGCGTCATCGCGACCGAGCACCTCCACGTGGACGTCGAGACCCACGGGGAGCTGACGATCGGGGAGACCGTCGTCGACACGAACCGGCGAAGCCAACGGGCACCGAACGTCGATGTCGCCCTCGACGCGGACGAGCCGAAGTTCGTGCGGCTCCTGCTCGAGACGTTCGCGAGGCGTGCCCGGGTGCGTTGACGACGGTCGACCGCCTGCCCGGACGTCCGCGTCAGGCGTTGCGGTCGCCTCGGAACGTCACCCCGGCGGCATCGAGCTCCGCCCACAGCCCGGCGGGGATCGTGGTCTGCAGATCCTGCACGTTCTGGACGAGCTCGAGTGGCGTGGCCGCTCCGAGGAGCAAGGCCGTCGCATCCGGATGGGCGAAGCAGAACTGGAGGGCGACCGCCATCAGGCGGACCCCGTGCCGCTCGCAGATCGACCGGAGGCGCTGGGCTCGGGTGACCATCGCGCGAGGCGCCGGCGCATAGTTGTAGTACGAGCCGCGCCGGGGATCGGCCAGCAGCCCGCCGTTGAGCGCTCCGGCGACGACGACCGAAACCCCGTGGTCCCGGGCGACCGGGAACAGGTCTCGCTCGGCGGTCTGGTCGAGGAGGCTATATCGGCCGGCGATCATGACCACGTCCAGCCGGGTCCGCTCGATGAACCAGGCCAGCCGTCGCGCGTGATTCATCCCGACCCCGATCGCCCCGATCGTCCCCTCGGCGCGAAGCCGCTCGAGCGCCCGACAGGCGCCCTTGAGCGCCTGTCGACGATGGACTTCGGGGTCGTGCAGGTACAGCAGGTCGACCCGGTCCGTTCCCATCCGCTCCAGGCTCTCGTCGAGGGACCGCAGGACGCCGTCATACGAGTAGTCGCACGCTTCGACCAGCGACGTCGCGTCCGGGGCGGGGGCGAGTTCGGGTGCCGGCGCAGCCGCTCGCGCGCCGAGGCGTGTCGTGACGGAGCCGAGGCGCGTGGTGATCTGGCCTCGGACGCGCGAAGCGGCGTGACGTGCCCGTCTGGCGGTGGCATCGAGCCCGGGCTCGCCGCCCGCGACCGTCTCCGCAACCACGTCGGCGAGATGCCGCCTGGTGCTCGGCGGGCGGAGCAGCTGGCCGACCTTGGTGGAGACCACCATCTGGTCGCGGTCGATGCTGCGCAGGTACTGGCCAAGGCGGTATTCGGCGATGCCATGGCCGTACGTGGCCGCCGTATCGACGTACGAGATCCCGAATCCGCGAGCGGTATCGAGGAGCACGCGCGTATTCTCAGGATCGCGCCCGATCTCGCGCAGGCCGAGCCCGAGCCGCCCGACCGAGACGGTCGAGGAACCCAGGCGTCTGGGCTCCCGCCACGATGGGTCGATGGGCTCGATGTCGTGCACGTTCTCCCCGGGATGATCGGATCCAGCGATCGAGGCCGGTGGCGGTCCCGAGTCCGGTCAGAGTACCCCGGCAGTCCGCGCCCCGCCGCCTCGGCCCCGTGCTACCCTTTCGTCGTCCTTTCATGGCCGGTCCTGTGAGGCTGGCGTACCGGTCCCGTGAGGCCGGCGAAGGAGGCCCGAGATGTCCGCGCACGCGCTCGCCCACCACGCCCTCGCGGCGGGTGGGTCCTTTTGTAGCCGCGCCGCGTGATCGTCCCGCCGCTGCCACGGGCGAGCGCGATCGTCGATCCGCGGATCGGGGATCTTGGTCCGGCGGTGCTCGCCCTGGAGGACGGCACGGTCTTCCCCGGTGTCGCGTTCGGCGCCGCGTCGACGGCGGGCGGCGACCTCGTGGTCAACACAAGCCAGACCGGGTACCAGGAGGTCTGCACCGATCCGTCGTATGCGGGCCAGGTGGTCGTCATGACCTACCCGCTCATCGGTAACTACGGCCGTCTGATCGCCGACGACCAGTCCCTCCGGCCGTGGCTCCGCGCCCTCGTCGTCGCCAACGCGACGGCAGCGGTGCTCGACGACGCGCGCCAGCTGGCCTCGCTCCTGCGAGAGAGCGGCATCCCGGCCATCGCCGGCGTCGATACGCGCGCCCTGGCCCGGCACCTTCGTGCCAACGGCTGCCTGCGAGGCGTCGTGACCGCACCCGGCCAGGTCGACGCGGCCGCGGCCGCCGACGCCGCACGTCGCGTGCCGCGCTGGGAGGCCCAGGACTTCGTCCGCGAGGTCTCGCCGGCGGCGGTCGTCGAGGTCGGCGATACGGCCGAGGGCGGGCCGCTGATCGGGATCATCGACCTCGGCCTGAAGTCGAACATCGTCCGCGCCATGCGCCACCGGGGGGCCCGGGTCCGGGTCTTCCCGCACACCGCGACGGCTACCGAGGTCCTGTCGTCGGACATCGACGGGATCATCCTGTCGCCCGGCCCGGGCGACCCGGCGCGCCTCGACGCCCAGGTCCGGCTGGCGAGCCGGATCGTCGACGACGGTCGTCCGCTGCTGGGCATCTGCCTGGGCCACCAGATCGTGGGGCGAGCCGCCGGCGCCGACACCCGACGCCTCCGATTCGGTCATCACGGGGCCAATCATCCGGTCCAGGATCTGGACCTCGGACTCGTCCAGGTGACCGCCCAGAACCACGAGGTCCAGGTCGTCGGCGAGTCGCTGCCGGACGCCGCCGGCTTCCGAGTCAGTCAGGTGAACCTGAATGACCGGTCGGTGGAAGGGCTGCGCCACCGCGAAAAGCCGATCGAGACGGTGCAGTACCACCCGGAGGGCGCGCCGGGGCCTCTGGACGCGCTGGCCGTGTTCGACCGCTTCGTCGCGGCGGCGCGAGGAGATCGCCCTTGAGCGCCCCGGGTCCCAAGCCCGCCTCGGTCCTGATCCTGGGCAGCGGTCCGGTGGTCATCGGCCAGGCGGCCGAATTCGACTACGCCGGGACGCAGGCCTGTCGTGCGCTGCGAGACGAGGGCGTTCGGACGATCCTCGTCAACAGCAACCCGGCCACGATCATGACGGACCCGCAGGTCGCGGACGTCATCTACCTGGAGCCGCTGACGGTGGAGGCGGTCGAGGCCGTGATCGCCAGGGAACGGCCGGAGGGTCTGCTCGCCGGGCTGGGCGGCCAGACGGCGCTCAACCTCGCCACGGCCCTGGCGCAGGCCGGGGTCTTCGAGCGCCACGACATCACGCTCCTCGGGACGCCGCTGGACGCGATCCACATGGCGGAGGACCGCGAGGCCTTCCGCGACCTGCTGGACCGGATCGGCCAGCCGTACGCCCCCGGCTGGATCGTCGAGACGGACGAGGACGCGGAGCGGGCCCTGCTGGAGATCGGATTGCCCGCGATCGTCCGGCCCGCCTTCACGCTGGGCGGCACCGGCGGAGGGATCGTCGATTCGGAATCGACCTACCGCGAGCGGATCCGCGCCGGTCGACGAGCCAGCCCGATCGGCCAGGTCATGGTGGAGCGCTACCTCACCGGCTGGCAGGAGATCGAGTACGAGGTCATGCGCGACGCCGACGACACGTGCATCGCGGTCTGTTCCATGGAGAACGTCGACCCACTCGGCGTCCACACCGGCGACTCGATCGTCGTCGCCCCGGTCCAGACCCTGCCCGACCCGGTCCACCAGCGGCTCCGCAGCGCCGCCCTGGCGATCATCCGCGCGCTCGGCGTGGAGGGCGGCTGCAACGTCCAGTTCGCCCTGTCTCCGGACTCGACCGAGTACGCGGTCATCGAGGTCAACCCGCGCGTGTCGCGCTCGTCCGCGCTGGCCAGCAAGGCGACCGGCTACCCGATCGCCCGGGTCGCGGCGCAGATCGCCGTCGGCCGCCGGCTGGCGGAGATCCCCAACGTCGTGACGGGGACGACCGTGGCGGCGTTCGAGCCGGCGCTCGACTATGTCGTCGTCAAGCTGCCGCGCTTCCCGTTCGACAAGTTCCCCAACGCCGACCGGACGCTGGGTAGCCAGATGAAGGCGACCGGCGAGGTGATGGCCATCGACCGGACCTTCGGGTCGGCGCTCAACAAGGCGCTCCGCGGCCTGGAGCAGGCGGGCGTCGGTCCGCTGGCCGAGGATCTCGCCTGGACCCCGACGTTCGACTACCTGGCCGGCGTGTACGGCGGCGACCCGGACGACGACGAGCCCATCCACTGGGTCGACGAGACGGGGCAGGTCTGCGAATCCACGCGCCACGCCCAGCGGACCGCCGCCCCGATCGTCCTGCGCCGGTTCCTGGAGCCGTCGGACTCGCGCCTGTGGCGCCTGCTCGGCTTGCTCCGACGTGGCGTTCCGGAAGCCGGTCGTCGGCGAGGCGACCGGGATCTCCGCCTGGTTCCTCGCCGAGATGGGCCGGAACGTGGCGCTGGAGCGGGACGTGGCGGAGATGGGCGCGCGGCTCGCCGACCCGACGATTCCCGGGGCGGGAACGCTGCTGGCCACGGTCAAGCGCGCCGGGTTCGGGGACAGGGAGCTGGCGGGTCTGGCCGGGACCACGTCTGAGGCGCTGCGCGCCGCCCGACTGGCTCTTGGGATCGTGCCCGGCTATGCGATGGTGGACACCTGCGCTGCCGAGTTCGCGGCGGAGACCCCGTACTTCTACGCGACCTATGCAGCATCCGGCTCCGTGCCGGAGGCTGCCGCCGGTGGGTCGGCCCGCCGCCCTCGTGATCGGCAGCGGCCCGGTCCGGATCGGGCAGGGGATCGAGTTCGACTACTGCGCCGTGCAGGCGGCCGACACCTTGCGCCGGAATGGCTGGTCGGCGGTGATGATCAACTCGAACCCGGAGACCGTGTCGACCGACTTCGACGCGTCCTCCCGACTCTATTTCGAGCCGCTGGACCCGGAGAGCGTGCGCAGCGTGATCGACGCCGAATCGGCGGCCGACGACCTCCTCCCGGCCGTGGTCGCCTACGGTGGGCAGACGCCCCTGAACCTGGCGGCGCCGCTTGCGGCCGGGGGCGTCCCGCTGCTGGGCAGCGACCTCGAGGCCATCGACCAGGCCGAGGAACGGGTCCGCTTCGCCGCGCTGCTCGACCGGCTCGGGATCCCGCAGCCGGACGGCGGCATGGCTCACAGCGTCGACGAGGCACTGACCCTCGCCGAACGGATCGGCTACCCGGTGATCGTCCGGCCGTCGTTCGTCATCGGCGGGTTGGCGATCGACTTCTGCTACTCGCCGGAGGACCTGGCCCGCCAGTTGACCGCCGCCGCCGTCGTCGACCCGGACCGCCCGGTGCGCATCGACCGGTACCTCGAGGGCGTGGAGGTCGACGTCGACGCCGTCAGCGACGGCGAGCGCGTCCTGATCCCGGGCCTGCTCCAACATGTGGAACAGGCCGGCGTCCACAGTGGCGACAGCGTCGGGATGTTTCCGCCGCAGACGGTCAGCGATGGCGATCAGGCGCTGATCGTGGCGACGATGGAGCGGATCGTGCTCGCCCTCGGAGCCAGGGGGCTGGTCAACGCCCAGTTCATCGTCCGCGACGACGGCGTCTACCTCATCGAGGTGAACCCTCGCGCCAGTCGGACGGTCCCGTTCATGTCCAAGGTCACGGGCGTGCCGATGGTCGAGCTCGCCGTGCGGATCTCCCTGGGCGAGACCTTGGCCGGCATCGGCTGGCCGGGCGGGCTGCTGCCTCCGCCGCCATTCGTGGCGGTCAAGGCGCCGGTCTTCTCCACCGCCAAGCTCCGTGGCGTGGATCCGTCCGTCGGCCCCGGCATGCAGTCGACCGGGGAGGTCATCGGATTGCACGAGGACCCGAGAGTGGCGCTGGCGAAGGCCCTCGTGGGGGCCGCCCTCGTGCCGCCGCGGCCGACCGTCGATCTCGACGGTGACGCTCGCCACCTGGCGCTGTTGTCGATCGCCGATCGCGACAAGCCGCTCCTGCCGCGGCTTGCCGCCGGGCTCGCCACCGCCGGCTACCGGTTTGCGGCGACGCCCGGGACGCTGGCCGCGCTCGCCGCCGCCGGCCACGAGGCGCGTCCGGTCGCCAAGCTCGGGGAGACCGCCGACGAGTCCGCGGGAGAGGCCGCGATCCTCGACCTGATCGCCGGCGGCGAGGTCCGGCTCGTGGTCAACTCGCCGACGCCGCGCTCCGGTGCCGTGCGGGACGCGGCCGAGATCCGGCTCGCGGCGACCGCCGAGGGCATCCTCTGCCTCACCGCGATGGAGACCGCCGTGGCTGCCGCCGAAGCCCTCGATCCGGCGATCGCCGCGCAGCTCTCCGTGGTGCGGTCCCTCGGCGAGTGGGTCCCGAACCCGGGTCAGCCCAGGGCGGCTGTCCCGGCCTGACCTGCCCCGGCCTCGTCCTCCGGCGCCACGACGATCGCCTGGCCCAGCGACCAGAGCGTCAGCGTGGTCAGCGCCACCATCACCAGAGCGAGGGGGACCTGCCGGGTCCGCAGGTCGCCCCTCGAGATCCCCGGTCCGGCCTCCAGCGCCGCGACGACGTGCCCCCCCCACGCGCCCACCATGTGGCCGCCGACGACCGCTGCGAGCTGGACCGTCCAGACGAGGCCCGGCGGGAGCCAGACCGCCGAGATTTCGAAGAACGCCGTCCCGAACAGGTCCCAGCCGCGCTGGAACGGGTCGGAGATCGCGATGACGATCCGCTGCCCGTCGATCAGCAGGTAGGTCAGGTAGTGGGCGACCAGGTAGCCGACTGCGATCGGCAGGAGGCCCGCGGCGGTGGCCCCGACCCCGACGACCCGGGTCACGACGATGGCCGACCCGACCACGATCCCGAGGAAGCCCAGGAGCAGTACGGTCTCGCCGGCGACCCCAGGCACTCCGAACCAGTCGAACCAGACCTGGGTCTGCGACAGCCCGTCGAACAGGATGGAGGCGACACCGAGCGCGACGATGACGACGTCAGCCGCCGTGAAGCCGGGCTCCAGCAGGCCGCCGCCGAACGCGCGCCGCCGAACGCGCCCGTCCTCGTCGACCAGGGCGAGCGGTGCCAGCCGGCCCAGGAGCCGGAACCAGACCGTGAAGATCTCCCCGTTCGAGCGCCAGGTGTCGCGTCCGAACTGGGCCATCATCGCGAGGGTCAGCGCCGTGTAGCCGAGCAGGACGATGAACAGGACCTGGGGCCCGGCCTCCAGGACGAGTTCGAGCCAGATGACGCCCGCGAACGCCAGGGCGGCCGGCCAGCGGCCCAGCGCCACCGGGTAGGGGGCGACCGACCATGGCCGGATACCGATCCGGCGCAGGATCGCGGCGCCGATGTCATGGAGCGTCGAGAACGGATCCAGGAAGTGCCACGCCGGACCGACCAGGGCGGCGACCATCGCGACGCCGACCCAACCGAACACCCATAGGAGGAGCGTCGCGACCTCGGCATCGCTCGAGCCGCCGACGAACCCCTGGGCCACGATCCACAGCCAGGCCAGCAGCCCGATCCCGCGCAGCGCGAGCCGAAGGACCGCGGGGGGTGGGTCGCCTTCGTGCGACGCAGCGGGACGGTCCGCCTGGACGTCCCGGGCGAGGACGAAGACGAACGACAGAGCCACGGTGACCGCAGCCCCGGCGAGATAGACCGCGAGCGGAAGTCGGCTCGTGTAGGTGACGCCGAGGTTGTGCGCCAGTACGGCGGCAGGGGACAGCAGCGCGACGGCGGCCGACGCTCCGGCCAGGGCCGCCGCGGCCGTGTGCCGCGAGCGCGGGCTCACACGCCCCTCCGGCGTCGTCGCATCAGGACGATGGCGGCCACCACGACGAACGCAAGGCCGACCACGATCGGGATGACGGCCTCCGCTGCGGTCGCTCCGGACGCTCCGGCGTCGCCGGGTGCCGGGGTCGCGGCCGTGGTGGTGGTGCTGGTCGGTGTGGACGCGGGCGTCGCCGCGTCCGACGGGACGCCGGCCGGCGAGGCGATCACGGAGGCCGCCACGGTGGCGGTCGGGGTCGGCCTTGGGCTGGGGGAGGGGGTCGGTGTTGCCGCCACCGTGAACGACCAGGTTCCGCGGGCCAGCTCGCCGTCTTCGCTGGAGAGCGTCGTCCAGCGGACTTCGTACGCACCGGGTCCGAGGTCGGGGAGGTCCGCGATGACCATCCGGCGGACGTCCTCCCGGTCCGGGGCGCCCTTCGCGATCACCTCCCCGGCCGCGTCGCGGAGCTGCATGGAGCTGCCGGCCAGGTCGAGATCCTGGGTGAACGTGCCGGACACCTCGCCGGGCGGTCCCGCGACGATCGCGCCATCAGCCGGGGTCGGGCCGTCAAGCTCCGCGTGGGCGGCCACCGCCAGCGGCGTGAGCGCCATGAGGGCGGCCACGGACAGGAACAGCGCACGAATCGGCGGGAGCGGGACGTCTCGTCGCATGCCGCCGAGTCTACGGACATCGCGCGGGCAGCGCTGGCAGGCCATCCCATTCGATCCGACGCGGTACGATCGCCCCGCGCCGAGGTGCGAGCCGACGATCGCGGCCGCACGCGCCTCTGCCACGGATCCGGAACCGCCCGCACCCAGGAGCCCTGCGTGTCCCTCAGCGTCCCCAGCGTCGCCTTCACCGATGAGCGCCTGCCCAACGGCCTGCGGCTGATCGTCGCGGAGGACCACCTCGCCCCGGTCGTTGCGATCAACCTCTGGTACGGCGTCGGCTCCAAGCACGAGGAGCCGGGCAAGACCGGGTTCGCCCACCTGTTCGAGCACGTGATGTTCCAGGGAAGCCGGAACGTCGGCAAGGCGGAGCACATCGCCCTGATCCAGGCGGCCGGCGGGACGATGAACGGAACGACCTGGCTGGACCGGACCAACTACTTCGAAACGCTGCCGTCGCACCAGCTGGATCTCGGCCTCTGGCTGGAGGCGGACCGGATGGCGACGCTGCTCGACGCGCTCTCACAGGAGAACCTGGACAACCAGCGCGAGGTCGTGAAGAACGAGAAGCGCTGGTCGTACGACAACCGCCCGTACGGGTCGTGGCAGGAGAAGCTGCAGGGTCACCTCTTCCCGAAGGAGCATCCGTACCATCACTCGACGATCGGGTCGATGGAGGACCTGGATGCCGCCTCGCTCGAGGACGTCCAGGCCTTCTTCCGGACCTGGTACGCGCCGAACAATGCGGTCCTGTCCATCGTCGGTGACGTGGACGCCGCGGAGGTCCGGGCAAGCGTCGATCGTTTCTTCGGGGCGATCCCCGCGAACCCGGCGATCCCGTCCTTGCCGGACCTGTCGCTGCCGCCCACCCTGGGGGCGGAGCGCCGCGAGACGGTCGAGGACCGCGTCCCGCTGCCCCGCATCTACGTCGGGTACCGGGCCCCGGTCTATGGAGACCCACGCCTCGATGCCCTCGACGTCGCGGGCCAGATCCTGGCCGGCGGCAAGGGCAGTCGGCTGCACCGGCGCCTCGTCCGCGAGGAGCGCATCGCCCAGGACGTGGCGCTGTTCACCCTCGGCTTCACCGGCGGCGCGTCGATCTGTGCCGGGTGGGTAACGGCCAGGCCCGGGGTGACCGTCGAGCGCGTGGAGCAGGCGTTCCACGAGGAACTCGCCCGACTCGCCACGGAACCCGTGAGCGACGACGAACTGGCCAGGGCCTTTGCGCTCGTCGAAGCGGATGAACTCGGCGCACTGCAGCGGGTCGAAGAGCGGGCGGACCGCCTGTCCATGTATGCCACCTTGTTCGATGATCCGGACCTCATCAACCGGATGTTGCCGCGCTACTTGTCGGTCACGCCGGAGGCCATCCGCGAGGTGGCGGCCGCGACCTTCCGACCGGACAACCGCCTGGTCCTCACCTATCTCCCGGAGGTGCCACCCGCCGACAGCGAGGTGGTCGACTCCGATGCCGACGACCGGGCCGGCGCCGCGGAGACGGAGGTGGCGGCATGACGAGCGGTGGACCGGCGCCGGACGCCATCGTCGTCTCCGAGCGTCCGCGCGCCGGAACCCCGCGCCCGTACGAGTTCCCGGCCATCTCCACGACGCGCCTGTCGAACGGCCTGACCGTGCTCGTGGCGGACCTCCCGGGTCGCCCGCTCGTGAGCGCCGCGATGATCCTGACCGCCGGCGCCGCGGACGAACCGGCAGCCGAGGCCGGATCGGCGGTCCTGGCCGCGCGCGCCCTGACCGAGGGTACAGACCGGTACGACGCCGTCCGCCTGACGGAGGCGGCAGAGCGGCTCGGGGCGTCCCTCCATGCCGAATCGGGCTGGGACGCCACCAGTGTCGGCGTGGACGTTCCGGCGTCCCGGTTGGCGCCCGCGCTGGAGCTCCTCGCCGAGGTCGTCCTGCGCCCCACGTTCCCGGACGGCGAGGTGGAGCGGCTGCGCGACGAGCGGCTGAACGACCTGCT
This sequence comes from uncultured Chloroflexia bacterium, assembly GCA_963704935.1. Classification (GTDB taxonomy): domain Bacteria; phylum Chloroflexota; class Limnocylindria; order Limnocylindrales; family CSP1-4; genus SPCO01. The sequence goes on along the minus strand of CAVPIF010000003.1, from coordinate 339,772 downwards.
GCAGGCACAGGCCGATCCACGCCGCCGCGCGGACGAGACGTTCATCGGCACGGTCTACGCACCGACCTCGCCATACCATCGACCGTCGGCCGGGACGCGGGATACCGTCGCCGGGCTGGATGCCGCCGCGGTCCGACGGGCCTACGGTCGGGCCGTCGAAACCGGCGGTGCCACGCTCGTCGTTGCGGGCGACCTCGGCGGGCAGGACGTCGTCGCGATCGTGGAGCCGCTGCTTGCCGGCTGGTCCGTCGGAAGCCGGGCCTCGACGGCTGCGATCGACGACGCGGCGTCCGGGGCGGGCCGCGTGGTCCGTGTGGTCCACCGTCCGGGGAGCGTCCAGACGGAGATCCGGATCGGCCATCCAGGTCTGCCGCGGCAGATCCCCGATTTTCACGCGGTCTCCGTGATGAGCGCGATCCTCGGCGGCCTGTTCAACTCCCGGCTCAACATGCAGCTCCGCGAGGCCAAGGGGTACACCTACGGCGCCGGCGCCGGCTTCGATCTGCGCCGAGGCGCGGGTCCGTTCATCGCCCGCGCCGCGGTCAACACGGAGGTCACGGTTCCGGCCGTGCTCGACACGCTCGCGGAGCTCGAGCGCATGCGCGATGCGCCGGTCCTGCCGACGGAACTCGCCGCCGCCCGGGACTTCCTGATCGGCGTCTTTCCGCTGCGTTTCGAGACCCCCGGCGCCGTGGTCGGGGCGCTGTCGGGCCTCGCCGTCCACGGTCTGCCGGTCGACGAGCTGATCGACTACCGCCAGCGGGTCGAGGCGGTGGACATCGCGGCCGTCGCGGCGGCGGCTCGCGCCCATCTCCACGTGGACCGAGCGGCCATCGTGCTCGTGGGCGACGTGGACGCGTTCGGCCCGGCCCTCGAAGCGGCCGGTCTTGGACGCATGATCATCGACCGCGATGAGGGACCGCACGTCCAGGGCCTGCCGGTCGAGGACGCCGTCGCCGAGGCCCCCGGTCCCACGGACGACGAGGCCGACCTGGGCCCGACGGCCGGCGCGGAGGAGCCGACGCTTCCCGGCACGGCGGACGATCCCGCCTCGTCCGACACCTCCAGCGAGGACTCCGGTCTCGGCGCCTGAAACCTTTCCGCAGCTCCCCGTCTCAGGGTGGTAGTGGCCGGTCACCTCCTCCGATCGGCGACCACACAGGAGCTACGAACGATGCGACTGGATCCCCGAATGATCCGCGGTCTCGGGACCGGCGTGATCACGCTCTTCCTGGTCGGTGGCGCGGCATTCGCGGCCAACGGCCTCCAGCCGACGGCATCCACGGTTGCGCCGGCTGCCGAGACGGCCGACCCGGACGACGACGCGACCTTCGAGGCGTCCGAAACGCCGGAGGCCAGCGAGACCCCCGAGGCGACCGACGGCGAGGACGCGGACGACGCCGACGACGCGATGGCCGAGCCGAGCGAGTCCCCCGATGCCACGGACGGCGCAGGGGCGGCCGCTACCTCCAAGCCGAAGGAGACGCCCGAGGCGACCGACGACGACGACGACGATGCATCGGCGGAGCCGAGTGAGACACCCGACGCGTCCGACGACGACGACGACGACGACGACGCCGACGACGCCGACGACGACAGCGACGACGGCTCCCACGACGGCGACAACGAAGGCAGCGACGACGACTCCCACGACGACGACTGACGGAACCCGAAAGCACGGTGCGCCCGGATGCGCGAGCATGGACCGGCCCGACCCACGACACCGTCGTGGCGGGTCGGTTCGGCCGGCTCGGCGACGGGCAGCCCGGTGCCTCGGGGAGGACGACGATCAGCGAGGAATCCGCGGCCGCCGGCCGCGCGGCCCAGCACTCGGATGAGCGTGCCATCGTGTCGGCCGTCCTGGCCGGCGATCAGGACGCCTTCCGGCGCCTCGTGGAGCGCGAATCGGCGGCGGTCATCCGCGCCTGCCATCGCGTCCTCGGCGACCACGCCGAGGCCGAGGACGCAGCCCAGGAGGCATTCGTGACTGCCTACCGATCCCTCGCGACATGGAGGTCCGATGGGCCCTTCGGCGCCTGGCTGACCCGCATCGCCGTGCGGATCGCGCTTCGGCAGGCCGGTCGTCGCCGGACGGTCGCCTGGCGAGACCCATCCGGCGGCCGGGTGGCAGACGCGGCTCCCAGCGCGGCGGACCGCGCGGTGGACCGTGACTCCGTGGCGGCTTCGGCCTGGACCGACCCGGCGATCCTGTCGCTGCGTGCCGAACGCGCGACGGAGTTGCGCCGCGCGGTCACCAAGCTGCCCGAGCCCTATCGTGAGACGGTCGCCCTGCGGTTCTTCGGGGAGGCCTCGCTCGCTGAGATCGCCCGCCAGACCGGCCGTCCGCTCGGGACGGTCAAGACCCACCTCCATCGCGGGCTGGCGCGCCTGCGGATCGAGCTCCCGGGAGTCGAGCGATGACCGATCGCGACCGGTTCGACCCGTCCGAGCTCGCCGGGTCCGGCGGCGCACCGATCGACGACGCGGAACTGGCAGCGATCCACGTGGTGGCCCGCGATCTCGAGTCCCTCGCGCGGGCGGATACCGTCGAGCCCTCCCCGGGCTTCGAGGATCGGGTCATGGCGGCGGTCGCGGCGGAGGCACCGCCGCGGACGGTCGCTCGCGGCTGGTCGCCCGCCCGCTTCCTCGCCACGGTGCGCGAGGCGTGGCGGATCACCTGGAGCGGGGGCCGGCCGCTGGCGGTCCGGGCCCAGGCGTTCGCGCTGGTGCTGCTGGTGGCGGTGGCCTTCGGATCTGCCGGGACCCTGGCCGCCGTCGGCGTCGCCAGCCTGCTCGCGGACGAGCCGACCGCACCGCCCACGGTGGAGCCCGGCCCGACCCCGTCCGATGCCGTCCCGACACCGACCCTCACACCGCCATCCGCGCTCCCGTCGCCCACGCCGTCGCCTTCGCCCGAGATGAGCGACGACGCATCGGGGACGCCCGAGCCATCGGAGACTCCAGAGTCGAGCGGGAGTAGCAGCGGTGGGACCGCGAAGCCGAGCGTGACGCCGCGTCCGACCGCCCGGCCCTCGGAGACCCCGGAACCATCGGATACCCCGGAACCATCGGAAACCGACGATCCCGACGACACGCCCGATCCCGACGACACGCCGGAGCCGCCCAAGACCCCGAAGCCCTCCGACGATCCGGGATCGTCCTAGGACTCGCTCGTCGCCGGTACCACGCGCGTCTCGCGACCCGCCACGAGCCGCCATGACACGTCCTGCCGGGGGGCGCTAGGCTGGTTCGATGATCGTCGTCATCGGGTCCACTGACCTGCGTGGGGATGGGCTCGACGCCGTGGCGGACGGGCTCGCGGGCCGGATCGCCACAGCTGCCGCCGCCGACGGGGCGGCCGTCGAGCTGATCACCAAGGTCGGCGACGAACCCATCGGCGATGCGTTGATGCTGGCGTTGGCCCGTGCCGGCGTCGGGCACGTCGCGGTGCTGCGCGACGCCGCCCACGCCACGACCCGTCGCCCGGCATCGGACGAGTCGCCCGCGGACATCGATGCGGATGCTGATCCGCCAGACGGCGGCGAAACCGCCGGCCTGGCCCTGGAGTCGGCCGACGTGGACCTCGCCCTTCAGTACCTTGCCGACTACCGGGTCGTCATCGCGGTCCATCCGACGACAGCCATCGCGTCGGAGGCCGCCGCGGCCAGCGCCTGGGCGGGGGCACACCTCATCCTCGTCAACCTGCCGGGGGCGGAGGTCACGCCGGACCTGGCGCCGACGGCCCTGGTCCTGGAGGTCTCAGCCGAGCTCGGGGTGGACTCCGCGATCGGAGCCCGGCTCGGGTCCTATGCCGCCGCAGTCGATCGCGGCGACGCGCCGGACAGGGCGTACGTCACCCTGACGACGGTCGATCGCTAGATCCCGAGGGTCCCCGGCGGCGGGCCGGCGAGCAGCGGCTCGACGAGCTCCGGGCCCTCGCGCCGGACGTCGTTGACATCGCGATTCACGGCATAGATCCGCAACGCGATCTCGTCGCTGGGCTCGAGCATCGCCAGCAGCTCCGATGGGTCCTCGCCGGTCGGATCCAGCCAGCGATCCCAGCGGTCGTCCGGGACGAGGACCGGCATGCGATCGTGGAGGTCCGCCATCGCGTCGTTGGGCGTCGTCGTGACGATGGCGAAGGTGCGCCGGACCGTCTCCGTGGCGGGATCGCGCCAGCCTGCCCAGAGGCCGGCCAGGGCCAGCGGTCGCCCGTCCTCGCGAGCCACGTTGTACGGCTGCCGGAGCGTGCCCTCGCGCTTCCATTCGTAGAACGAGTCCACCGGCACGAGGCAGCGGCGGCGTTTGAAGGCATCGCGGAAGGCCGGGCTGGTGGTCAGGGTCTCCGCCCGGGCGTTGAACATCCGCGAGCCGGTCTTGAGGTCCTTCGCCCAGTGCGGGACGAGGCCCCAGCGGTAGGCCGTGATCGCCCGGCGGTCCTCGCGCTGGACCACCACGAGGGCGTCATCGGTCGGTGCGACGTTGAATCTGGCCCCGGGATCCTCGACGAGCGGTTCTGCCGCGAAGATCTCGGCGAGCTCCGAGGCCGGTCGCTGCTGGGTGAATCGTCCGCACATCGGGGCAAGTCTAGTATCGTCGCCGCGATGGATGACGCCCCGCCCCCAGCGCGATCCGGTCCGGACCCGGCCCGGGCCGGGCGCCTCACCCGCGAGGACGCGCTGGCGCACCTCGCCGCGGGCGACGCTGCGCTCGCCGAGGGAGAGTACCGCGAGGCAGCCCTCCGCTTCGGACGCGTGGTCGGGTTCGACGACCCGGCCGTGACCGCGGCCGCGCTGGTCGGGCTCGGCGAGGCGCGCTACCGGCTCGATGATGACGATGGTGCCCTGGCGTCCTGGCAGGCGGCCGCGGCGATCGGCGAGACGCCGTCCACCTACGCCGCCTGGCGGAACGTGGCCGCGGCGCGGGTGCGAGCCCGCGAGCTGTCCGAGGCGGTCGAGGCCTATCGCCAGGCGGAGCGCCGGGCGCCGCCGGCGGACCGCGCGGAGATCGCCACCCGACTGGGCTGGCTGACGAAGGAGACGGGGGATCCGCGCGCGGCGCGCCGCTACTTCGCGCGAGGTCGCGGCGACGGGCCGCTCGTGTCGGTCGTCATCATCCTGCTTGCCGCGACGGTGATCGTGTCGCTGTCCGCGTTGCTGTCGGAGGACGGGCGGTTCCTGTTCGACGCCCTCCAGCTGGACAAGCCGGCCGTCGCCGACGGTGAGGTCTGGCGGCTGTGGACCGTCACCCTCCTCCACGGCAGCCTGCTCCATCTGGGTTTCAACATGTACGCCCTCTACCTGGCCGGTCCGATCGTCGAGCGCTGGTACGGGTCGTTCCGGTTCCTGTTGGTCTACGTCGCCTGTGCGGCCGCCGGGTCCGTCGGCAGCTTCGTGTTCGGCGGCGACATCCCATCGGTCGGCGCTTCCGGCGCCATCTTCGGCCTGTTCGGGATGCTCCTCGCGGCCGGTCGGCTCCATCACCCCGTGGACCGGCAGAGCCGGGCGCTCGTGCGGCAGTTGGGGATGCTGATCGTCATCAACATCGCGTTCGGTCTGGCCGTGCGCGGGATCGACAACGCCGCCCACCTGGGCGGGCTCGCGGCGGGTCTGTGGCTGGGGGCGGTCCTGCCACCGACGCGGGTCGAGACCCTGGCGTCGCTCTGGCAGCGACCGGACGCCTCGCGGACGAGTCACCTCGCCACCGTGCCGTGGCTCGTCCAGATCCTCGCGTTCGGCGTCGTGGCGACGGTGGTCATCGCCGGGCTGATGGCGGGGACGGTCGCCCGCGCCTGACCTGGTCGATGCATCCGGTGCGCTAGCATCGGGGCGATGTTCGCGACCTTGCTGGGGCCACTGCCGCGCCCACCGCTGGCCGACGACGCCGCCCCCGAGGCGATCCTGGACTCGGTGCTGCAGCTCCAGGTCGAGCACGGCCTGGAGCCGGTCACGGACGCCGGATGGGGCGTCGACCCGCGCGCCGGAGCCGGTCCCGACCCAGTCGCCGCCTGGCGCACGACGCAGTCCCGCGCCGATCGACTGGCGAAGGCGGTCCTGCTCGGGCCCTTCACGTCGGGTTCGTCGGGCGCCGCGGAACGACGACAGGCGCTGGAGCTCGCCGAGGCCGGGTGCGCATGGATCGAGATCCATGAGCCGGCGGCCGTGGCGATCGGGACGGATCCGACCGCGCGGGCCCGATTCGCGAATCTGCACCGGGACCTGACGGCCGGCCTCGACGGCGTGCACCTGTCGCTGGTCATCACCGGCGGCAACGCGGACGCCGCCGGCGTCGCGACGATCCTTGCCGGGGCCTACGCAAGCCTGGGCCTGGACCTGATCGAGGGTCCGGACAACTGGCGGCTGGCGGTGGCAGCGCCGGGCGACCGTGGGATCGTCTGCGGCGCGCTGTCCGCGCGGGAGGAGAGCCGCGACGGACCCGAGACGCTGATCTGGGCGGCCGGCTACGCGGCATCGACCGGGGGGCGGGGCCTCGCGCGGGTGGGTCTGGCCACGAGCGGCTCGCTCGGCGCGCTGCCCTGGGACGCGGCGGCGACGAAGGTCCGTCGTCTCGGCGAGGCCGCACGGCTCGTCGAGGCAACCCCCGATGAACGTCGGGCCGGTGTGGATCCTCGCGCGGTCGACCTCCGGAGCGCCGCGCTCGGACGCGCGGATCCCCCGCTGCGGCGGCGTCGGCCGTCGGGCGAAGTCTGACCGACGCCGACCGGACCGCCTCGCGACCCGGTGACTTGATTCCACCACTCGACGGTGCCACCATCGTACGATCCTCCGCCGATCCGTCCGGCGATCCCCGGATCTCGATCGTCGCGAGGCCCCGAGCGCTCCCAGTGGACGCGTGATCCGTCAGCGCCGTGACCGTGGGGTTTGGTCACGCGAGCAATGTCGAAGGAGGTCCGGCCCGTGGGCGAACACATCTCCCTGACCGTGAACGGAGCCCGGCGCGAGCTCGATGTGGAGCCCAGGCGGCTCCTCGTCCAGGCCCTGCGCGAGGATCTCGACCTGACCGGGACCCACGTCGGGTGCGACACCAGCCAGTGCGGTGCCTGCACCGTCCATGTCGACGGCATGGCGGTCAAGTCCTGCACCATGCTCGCCGTCCAGGCTGACGGCTCCAGCGTGACGACCATCGAGGGGATGGCTGCCCCCGGAGACGGCGGGATGCTCCACCCGCTCCAGACCGCCTTCTGGGAGAAGCACGGCCTGCAATGCGGGTTCTGCACGCCGGGCATGATCATGACCGCCGCCGATCTCCTCGCCCGCGACAGCGACCCGAGCGAGGCAGCCATCCGGGACGCCCTGGAAGGCAACATCTGCCGCTGCACCGGCTATCAGAACATCGTCGCCGCCGTGAAGGCCGCGGCGGTCGCCATGCGCGACGGGGCCGGCGCCCCGGCCAGCGCCTAAGGGCAGGGAGACGACCATGACCGACGTGCTCGACGCCCCCACCTCCCCGCTGGGCCAGCCGATCAAGCGGACCGAGGACCCTCGCTTCATCACCGGCGAGGGCCGCTATCTCGACGACATCAAGCTCCAGTCGATGGCCCACATGGTCATCCTTCGCAGCCCGTATGCCCATGCCAACATCCGCTCCATCGATACGGCTGCGGCCCGGGCGATGCCCGGCGTCGTCGCCGTCTACGTCGGCGCCGACATCCCGTACAACCCGCTGCCGATGGCCTGGCCGGCAGGGGGCAGCGCCGGGCTCCAGAACAACGTCAGCACGCCGCGGGCCCTCGCCACGGACAGCGTGAAGTGGACGGGTGAGGGGGTCGCCGCGGTCGTCGCCGAGACCGCCGGACAGGCCTACGACGCCCTGGAGGCGATCAAGGTCGACTGGGAGCCGCTGGCGGCCGTCGTCGACGCCGAGAAGGCGGTCGCCGACGGCGCGCCGCAGCTGCACGAGAATGCTCCCAACAACGTCGTGTTCGAATGGAACGTCGGCGACAAGGCCGGAACCGATGCGGCGGTCGACGACGCGGAGGTCGTCGTCCGCCAGCGGATCGTCAACCAGCGACTGATCCCGAACCCGATGGAGACCCGTGGCGACATCGGCTGGTACAACCCAGGCACAGACGAGTACACGATCTGGATGTCCAGCCAGACGCCGCACATCCAGCGACTCCTGCTCGCAGCGTTCGTGATGGGCATCCCGGAGCACAAGCTCCGGTGCATCAGCCCCGATGTCGGCGGCGCCTTCGGGACCAAGATCTTCTGCTATGCCGATATGCCGCTGACGCTCTTCGCGAGCAAGCAACTGGGCGGTCGACCGGTCAAGTGGGTGGAAGGTCGTCGAGAGAGCTACGGCAGCACGATCCACGGCCGCGATCACATCACCTATCTCGAGATCGCCGGCACGCGCGCCGGCGAGATCACCGGCCTGCGGGTCAAGACGCTGGCAAACCTCGGCGGCCGTCTGTCAACCATCGGACCGGGGATCCCCACCACGCTCTACGCCCGCGTCCTGTCCGGCTGCTACAAGATCCCGAACGTCTACGCCGAGGTGACCGGCGTCTACACCAACACCACCTTCGTGGATGCCTATCGCGGCGCCGGCCGGCCTGAAGCGACCTACGTCATCGAGCGGGCGATGGACCTGTTCGCGGCGGAGATCGGCATGGACCGTGCCGAGCTACGCCGGAAGAACTTCATCGCTCCGGACCAGTTCCCCTACGAGAACCCGTCCGGTCTTGGCACGGCGTCCGGCGGCGCCAAGATCTATATCGACTCCGGCGACTACGAGCCCGCGATGGACCAGGCGCTCGCGACGGTCGGCTACAAGGACCTCGCGGCCAAGAAGGCGGAGGCGAAGTCCCGGGGCAAGCTGCTGGGTCTCGGTCTCAGCACGTACATCGAGGTCTGCGGCGTCGCGCCATCCAAGTGGATCGGTGCGGTCGGTGAGGGCTGGGGCGCCGCGATGTGGGAGTCGTCCAACATCAAGGTCCACCTGACCGGCAAGGTCGTCGTCACCATGGGCACGCAGCCGCAGGGCCAGGGCCACGAGACGACCTACGCCCAGGTGATCGCCCATGAGTTGGGTATCCCGATGGACGATGTCATCGTCCAGCACTCGGACACCCAGGGGACGCCGTTCGGCTACGGCTCCTACGGCAGCCGGACCTCGTCCGTCGGGATGACCGCGGCGATCAAGGCCGCCGACAAGATCCGGGCCAAGGCCGCCCGCTATGCCGCCCATATGCTGGAGGCCAACGTCGAGGACATCGAGATCGACGGGGCCGAGTACCGGGTGAAAGGCAGCCCGGACAAGAAGAAGACCTTCCAGGAGATCGCCTTCGCCCTCGATCTCGCCTTCGATGCCCCCGAGGGGATGGAGCCGTACCTCGACGAGACGGCCTACTACGACACGCCGAACTGCACCTGGCCGTTCGGCACGCACATCGCCATCGTCGAGATCGACGAGGAGACCGGCGTGGTCGATCTCGTCCGCTACGTCGCCGTGGACGACGTCGGCAACAAGATCAACCCGATGATCGTGGACGGCCAGCTCCACGGCGGGATCGCCCAGGGGGTCGGCCAGGCACTGTGGGAGGGCGCCGTCTACAGCGATGACGGACAGCTCCTGTCGGGCTCACTGCTCGACTACGCCTTGCCGAAGGCGTCGTGGCTGCCGCAGTTCGAGCTCGGCGAGACCGTGACTCCGTCGCCGGTCAATCCGCTCGGCGTCAAGGGGGTCGGTGAGGCGGGGGCCATCGCGTCCACGGCGGCCACGGCCAACGCCGTGATCGATGCGCTGGGTCCGCTCGGCATCCGGCACCTCGACATGCCGTACACAGCCCAGAAGGTCTGGGCGGCGATCCAGTCGGCGAAGGGAGGCCAGGCGTGATCCCGGCAGCGTTCTCCTACCAGCGGGTGGCCACGCTCGACGAGGCCGTCGCGGCCCTCGCGGCGTCTGGCGGTTCGGCCAAGGTCATCGCCGGCGGGATGAGCCTGCTGCCGCTCATGAAGCTGCGGCTGGCCCATCCGGACGCCCTGATCGACATCGGCCGGCTGTCCGAACTCAAGAGCCCACGGCCCGACGCCGGATGGTGGCTACGAGATGGGCGCCCTGGTGACGTATGCGGAGGTCCTCGCGACCACCGGGCTCGGGATCTCCCGGGAGTGCATCTCCGGCATCGGCGACATCGCGGTCCGCAACCGGGGGACCGTGGGCGGGGCGCTGAGTCACGCCGACCCTGCGTCGGATCTGCCCGCACTGGCGCTGGCGCTCGACTACTCGGTCGTGCTTCGTTCCGCCACGCGGCGAGCGCACCGTGCCACTCGACGGCTTCTTCACCGGCGCGTTCGAGACGGTCATGGCGGCGGACGAGATCCTCGTCAAGGGCGTCCGCGGCCCGCTCCCGGACGGAGCCGCCGGCGCCTATCGGAAGCTGGCCCAGCCGGCGTCCGGCTACTCCACCGTGGGCGTCGCCGCGGTCCTCGCGATGTCCGGCGGGAGCATCACCCATGCTCGGGTCGCGCTGACCGGGGTCGGGGAGGTGACCTATCGGGCCAAGGCCGTCGAATCGGCCCTGGTCGGGAGCGACGGTTCGGCGACCGCCGTGACCGCCGCCGCCGGGCATGCCGCCGACGGCCAGACGGTCAACAGCGACATCCATGCCGACCGCGAGTATCGAGCGCGGATGGCGGTGGTCTATACCCGTCGGGCGATCGAGGCCGCGCTCGGCCGCTGACGCGCCCGAGCGCCAGCGTCCTCAGGTGCGCGTCGAGCGGGTCACCCCGGGTCGGCGCGTGCCGACCCGCCTGGTCGGGAGTGTGCTCACCCGCGACCTGACGGTGGGAGGGCGCCGCTGGAGCAAGGGTCGGCGTCTGTCGGCGGACGACCTGCTGGCCCTGGCCGCGTCGGACCCGGGACCGCCGGTCACCGTCGTCATCCCCGAGCCCGGGGAGCTCCACGAGGACGACGCGGCGGTCCGGCTGGCCAGGGCCGTCGCCGGCCCGAACCTGGATGTCCGCGGCCCGAACCAGAGCCGCCTCGACCTCGTGGCCTCGACGGCCGGCGTCGTCAACGTCCAGGTCGCCGAGCTGGAGCGTCTCAACCGACTCGACCCGCTGGAGGTCTTCACGGTCTTCGACGGTCAGATCGTCGACAGGGGCGACCTCGTGGCCAGCGTCAAGGTGGCGCCGCACATCGTGGATGCGGCCGTCGTCGAGGCCGGGGCTCGGATCGCGGGCTTTGGGTCCCAGCCCATCGTCTGGGTCGCCGCGTTCGTCTCGCGACGGGTCGGCGTGGTGGTCAAGGAATCGGTGCGGGCCACGGCCCGGGAGCGCTTCGAGGCGAGCGTCCGGGCCAAAGTGGCCGGGCTCGGGTCGCAGATCATCGATATCGTCTACGTCGACGATGAGCCGGATGCCGTCGAGGCGGCGCTCGGGCGATTCGTGCGCGGCGCCGACACCGCGGATCTGATCCTGACCGCCGGGTCCGCCAGCACGGACCCGGAGGATGCGTTCTTCACCGCGATCGATGCACTGGGTGGACGGATCGTCCGGCGGGGCGTGCCGTCGCACCCCGGCTCCATGTTGTGGCTGGCCCGGGTTGGTCACACCGCGATCCTCGGCCTGCCGACGTGCGGTGCGTACTCGAAGGCGACGGCCGTGGACCTGCTGCTGCCCCGGCTGCTCAGCGGGGAGCCCGCCTCGGAAAAGACGGTGGCCAAGCTGGGTCATGGCGGGATCCTCACCCGGTCACAGCGGTTCCGGTTCCCGCTGTACGCCCGTGACCTGGACGCCCCGGATGGCTAGGTCGGGGCCGGTCGCGGTCGGTCCGTGAGCCGCCGCCGGGCGAGCTGGGCCGGCCGGAGCCGCCGCCCCAGGAGCCTGCGGGACCATTGCGTCGCTCCGACGCACCTTTGCCGTGAACCCCTCGTGGACCACCTCCGGATCGACACCGATCGTCCAATTCGTCGATATCCCACGCTGACCTGTGCGCCGAACGCGCCCGTCCGACGCGCCGCGGCGGGCACTACGCTGACCTGTGCGCCGAACGCGCCCGTCCGACGCACCGCGCGGGCCGCGACGCCGCCGCCGGGCCGACGCAGCGGCTCGAACGCGGACCGATCGCGGTTGGTCCGTGTAGAGTCCGCCCATGACCGATCGCCCGGACCGCCCGACGACACCGGCTCGCGACGAGCGCCCCGCCGGCACCCGCTCCATCGAAGCCCTGACCGAGGACTTCCACGGTCGCGACTACATCATGGATCGATCGCTGGCCACGGCCGTCTTCCTGGCGCTGGAACTGGGTCGGCCGCTGCTGCTGGAAGGCGAGGCCGGGGTCGGCAAGACCGAGCTGGCCAAGGTCCTTGCCGCGAGTCTTGGCGCGCGACTCATCCGCCTTCAGTGCTACGAGGGCCTGGACGTCAGCACGGCCGTCTACGAGTGGAACTATCCACGGCAGATGCTGGAGATCCGGCTGCTGGAGGCGCGCGGCGAGGCCGATCAGGCCACGGCCCACGACATCTTCGGTGAGGACTTCCTCATCCGCCGACCGCTGCTCCAGGCGCTGGAGGTCCACGACGGCGTGGCGCCGGTCCTGCTCATCGATGAGATCGACCGGGCGGACGAGGAGTTCGAGGCCTACCTCCTGGAGATCCTGTCGGACTTCCAGGTCACGGTCCCCGAGATCGGGACGATCACGGCCGAGCTCCCGCCGCGGGTCATCCTGACCAGCAACCGCACGCGCGAGGTCCACGACGCGCTCAAGCGCCGTTGCCTCTACCACTGGATCGACTACCCGACCGCCGAGAAGGAGTACGAGATCGTCCTGGCTCGCGTGCCCGCCGCTCCGGAGCAGCTCGCCAGGGAGGTCGTCGGCTTCGTCCATCGACTCCGTGAGGCGGACCTGACCAAGGTCCCGGGCATCGCCGAGACGCTGGACTGGGCCGCCGCGCTGATGTCACTGGGCGCTCGGGAGCTCACGCCCGAGCTCGTCGACGAGACCCTCGGAGTGGTCCTCAAGTACGAGGAGGACATCCGCCAGCTTCGCGGCGAACAGACCAGGCGGATGTTGACCGAGGTCGCCGCCCGCGGCTGACGGACCGACCATGGACGCTCGACCAGATCCCGCCATCGTCCGGGCCCCCTGGGGACCGGAGGTCGACGGCCGACGCCTTCTTCACGAGGCGGTCGGGTTCGGGCGGGCGCTCCGGGCCGCCGGCCTGCACGTGGACCTCGGCGCCGCCGTCGACTACGCGCGGGCGCTGCCCCTGGTCGACCTGGGCGAGCGGGAGCAGGTCCGGGCGGCCGGCGAGGCCGTCTTCGTCCGGCGCCGCGACGACCGAGCGGTCTACGACGCGGTGTTCGCCCGATGGTGGCGGCAGCGCACGCGCCGCCAGGGCGACTTCCAGGCGCCGCCGCTCCAGCGCCCGGCCGAGGACGGCATGGAGGGCGAAGAGGCCGGCGGCGAGACGCTTCCCACCCCTGGTGAGCAACGAGCCGACCAGGACGCCGACCAGCGCGGGATCCCGATGCCGTCGGCGGGCGACGAGGATGCGCCGGACGACGACGACATCGAGGGCGTCGTCGTCGCGCCCGATGCCTATTCGCGGGGCGAGTTGCTGCGTCACCGCGAGTTCGACCGGATGACGCCTGCGGAGCTCCGCGACGCGGAGCGACTCGTGGACGAACTCATCCCGCGTCTTGAGCGTCGTCGGACCCGCCGGTACGAGCTGCACTCGCACGGTCGGCGCCTGGCGCCACGGGCGATGTTCCGGCGCAACCTGGGCACGGGCGGCCAGCTGATGAACTGGGTCTGGCGGCGCCAGATCAAGGAGCCTCGGTCCCTCGTCGTCATCTGCGATATCAGTGGGTCGATGGAGCGCCATTCGCGGCTGCTCCTGCGATTCGTCCAGGCGTTGAGCGCGGCCAGCGAGGTGCGTACCGAATCATTCGTCTTCGGGACCAGGCTCACCCGCGTGACGCGGCTGCTTCGGGACCGCGATCGCGACCGGGCCCTCGCCCGCGTCGCCGACGCCGTCAACGACTGGGCCGGCGGCACGCGGATCGGGGAGAGCTTCCGGACGTTCAACCAGCACTGGGCGCGTCGGACGCTCCGGACGAGCGGGGTCGTCGTCGTCGTCAGCGACGGATGGGACCGGGGCGACCCGGCACTCGTCGCGGCGGAGACGGCCCGGCTGCGACGGAACTGCCATCGGCTGATCTGGCTGAATCCCCTCGCCGGGACGCCGGGATACCAGCCGCTTGCCGGGGGGATGCGAGCCGCGCTCCCGTACGTCGACGATTTCCTCCCTGCCGGCACGGTCGCGAGCCTGGAGCGCCTCGGCGAGATCCTGGGCGGCGTCCGTTCGGCCGACGTTCGACGCAGCTCCGAGGCGGCGGCGCACGCCGCCATCCCGCCCGCGCCGGCCGCCGATCCCGGCATGGGCGCCCCGCCCACCCTCGTCGTCGGCCGGTCCACGGATCCGAGCACCGCGAGGCCGATCCGATGAAAGAGCTGCTGGACACGCTCCGGACCTGGCAGGACGACGGGGCCGAGGTCGGTCGAGCCGTCGTCGTGCGGACCTTTGGGTCGGCCCCACGCCCGGAAGGCGCCGTGTTGCTGTTCGCGTCGGACGGCCGGATCGCGGGCTCGGTGAGCGGGGGCTGCGTGGAGGGCGCCGCGGCCGAGGAGATCGAGGTCGCCCGCCGGACGGGCCGGGCCAGGGTCATCCGGTACGGCATCAGCGATGAACAGGCCTGGGACGTCGGCCTGGCCTGTGGCGGCACGATCGACGTCCTCGTGGAGCCGGTCGTGCCGTCCGCGGCGGTCGCGGCGGCCGTGGCGTCGCTGGGAGCCGGCGGTCACGGCGCGGCGGTCGTCACGCCGCTCCCCGCGGATTCGCCGCCGGCCGGCTTCGGCCAGCACACGCCGGGGGAGGGCTCACCACCGGTGGCGGCGCTGGTCGTCCACGATGACGGCCGACTGGATGGGTCGCTCGGGGACCCGGACGACGACCGGCTCCTGTGCGAGGCTGCCGGTGAGGCCCTCCGTACCGGGCTGTCACGAACCGTGGAACTCGGCGGGCGCTCCCTGTTTCTCGAGGTGTTCCCCGTCCGACCCCGCCTCGTCGTCGTCGGCGCAGTGGAAGTGGCCAGATCGCTCGTGCGCCTCGCCCGGGAGCTCGGCTTCGAGACCGTCGTCATCGACGGTCGGGCATCGTTCGCGACCCCCGAGCGCTTTCCGGACGTGGACCGGCTCATCGTCGGCTGGCCGGACGAGGTCGCCGACGAGATCGAGCTCGGGCCCAACGATGCCGTCGCCGTCCTGACCCACGACCTGAAGTTCGATGAGCCCGCGATCGTGGAGGCGCTGCGTCGTGGCTGTCGCTACGTCGGCGCGGTGGGCTCGCGCAAGACGCAGGGCGACCGTCGCCAGCGGCTGCTGGACGCCGGCGTGACCGCGGGCGAACTGGCCGGACTTCGCGGCCCGGTCGGCCTGGACCTGGGCGGCCGGGCCCCGGCGGAGACCGCGCTCGCGATCCTCGCCGAGATCGTCGCCCAGCGCTATGGCGGATCCGGCGCGCCGCTCCGGGAGCGCGCCGGGACCTGACCTGCCGAAGCCCGGTCCGCCCTCTCTACCCCTCCGGGTCGGGCGGAGCCGGGGGCGGGCTCGCCCCTGGATCATCGCCGGCCATCTTTGGCAGCGCGGACCCGAACTCCGCGAGCGCCCAGATCGCGGCCCCGGCGACCGCGATCGCCACGCCGGCCGCATAGACGAGCTGCGGGATCCAGTCGTCGAGACCGAAGCCCTCGCCCACGAAGCTGAGCGTGTGCTGGAGCGCGATGATCGCGGACAGGATCAGCAGGACGCCGGTCGCTGCCGCGGCCGGCCGTTGCGCCAGCGGTTCCGTGGGGTCGGACGCGGCTCGTGCCAGGATCGCGGCCACGAGAACGAGGGTCAAGACCTCGACGCCGGCCTCGAAGTACCACACCCCCACCGTCACATTGCCGAGCCAGCCGAGCTCGACCACGGCCGCGCCGATCAGGATCAGCCTGGTCGCCTGGCCGGCCCCGAGTGCGGCGGTCCAGTGGCCGATCATGCCGTGGAACCAGCGTCGGCTGACGAGCACGTACAGGGCGATCCCGGCGACGCCGACGAGGACCCGGATCAGCGCCCCGAGGACGCCTCCGTAGTCGTCGAGATCGTCGAGGTCGAACAGGATCTCTGCGACGAACAGCACCCCGAGGACCGCGGCGACCGATGCGCCGGCCAGGCCGATGTCGCGCCACGCGACGACCATCGGTCGGACGGGTCGACCGGAGGTGGTCATCCAGGCGGCGGTAGCCGCGGCGATCCCGGCCAGCATGAGGATGATCGCACTCCAGTCCACGCGCATGGCGCCGACGCCGGCGCCCAGGACAGCGAGGACCACGACGGCTGCGCCGGCCCCCAGGATCCGCTGGGACGGCGCGTCGAGGTTCACCATCGCCTGGGCCGCCGCGGAAGCGGCGGCCATGGGCTCGGACGCGGATGCTCCCGGCGTGGGTGTCGCGGGTGGCGGCTCCGCTCCGGTGGGTTCGGTCGGGACGACCGGATCGGGCGGACGTGTCGGGTCGGTCATCACGCTGGCTCCCTCTCGGGCATCGAGCGCCTCTGGGCCGGCGCCCGTCTGCCGACCCAAGGTACTCCAGCCCCGCAACCGCTAGCATCGACCGATGCCGAACTCGCGAGACTCCGCGCGACCCGCAGCCGTGGTGCTCGCGGCCGGCTCCGCGACGAGATTCGGCGGAGGCAAGCTCCTGGCGCCGATCGGAGGGCGACCGATGCTCCAGCACGTCCTGGATCGGCTCGCCGGGGTCAGGCTGGACGACGTGGTCGTCGTGCTGGGCCACGATGCCGAGGCCGTCGAGGACGCCATTCGCTGGCGTTCCGAGCGACGCCTCAGGAATCCCGACCCGTCGCGGGGCCTGTCGAGCTCGCTCCAGGTCGGGCTCGACGCGCTCACCGCAGGAACGGACGCTGCCCTGATCGTCCTGGGCGATCAGCCGCTCGTGTCGGCCGCGGCGATCGAGGCGTTGCTGGAGGCTGGGCCAGAGCCGGATCGGCCGGTCGTCGTCCCGGTCTACGCCGGCGACGGGGGTCGCAACCCGGTGTTGCTGGGTCGCGCCGCCTTCGACCTGGTCGCCGGGGCGCGGGGCGATCGAGGTCTGGGGCCGGTCATCGAGGCCCACCCGGAGCTCGTGCGTGAAGTGGCCGTCGAGGGCGTCGGCGCCAACCCTGACGTGGATACGCGGGCGGACTACGTGACCCTGCTGGAGGCGGCATGGGCAGATCGCGTGCACGCCAACAACGAGCAGGTGGACCGCTTCCGGGAGGTTCCCGACGCGACCGACTTCTACGCGCCGGTCACCAGCCTGTTCCGCGCGGATCCGACCCGGACGGACGAGCCGGCCCTCGCCACGTTGCTCGCGATGGTCCGGCCCGGCGACACCTGGCTGGACATCGGGGCCGGCGCCGGTCGCTATGCGCTGCCGATCGCCCGTGCCGTCGCTCCGTCCGGCGGGGAGGTGATCGCCGTCGATCCGTCGGGCGGGATGCTCGACTCGCTGCGCGAGATCGCCGCGGAGTTCCACATCTCGAACGTGCGCACGGTCGAGACCCGATGGCCGCCATCGGACGGGGAGATCGGACCCTACGACGCCGACGTGGCGCTCATCGCGCACGTGAGCTATGACATCGCCGACATCGGGGCGTTCGTCCGGGCGATGGAGTCGGCCGCCCGCCGGAGCTGTGTCGCGGTCCTGATGGAGCGCCAGCCGTCGTCCATCGCCGACGTCTGCTGGCCGCCGGTGTGGGGGGAGCCGCGGATCCCGCTGCCGGCCCTCCCGGAGTTCGTGGAACTGCTTCGGGCGCGCGGGCGCGCGCCGTCGATCGAGCGGCTGGAGCGCGAACCGCGCCGCTTCGGGTCGCGCGAGGAGCTGGAGGGATTCCTGCGGCGGCAACTCTGGGTGGAGGCGGGCAGCGAGGCTGACCGCCGCTTCCTCGCGTCGCTGGGGCCGCTGCTCGTGACGGATGAAGACGGTCGCGTGGGGTTGCGGGGCCAGCGCCCACTGCCCATCGGCATCGTGACGTGGGATCCGCGGGGCCTCGCGTGACGGAGAGCCTCGCCCCGGATGGCCGACCGATGGTCGGTCCGTTCGATCGAGCCGGTTGGCGCGCCTGGCTGGCGGCCAATCACGCGACGATGCGCGGCGCGTACCTCGTGTCGTGGCGCCCGGCCTCGGATCGCGTCAGCGTTCCCTACGACGAGGCGGTCGAGGAGGCCCTCTGCGTCGGATGGATCGACTCGACGCTGCGCACGCTGGACGCCGACCGTTCCATCCAGTGGTTCGCCCGCCGCAACCCGCACAGTGCCTGGTCGCGGTCGAACAAGGAGCGGGTCGCCCGCCTCATTCCCGCCGGCCTGATGCTGCCGGCGGGGCTCGCAGCGATCGAGGAGGCGAAGCGGCGCGGGACCTGGGCGATCCTGGACGAGGTCGAGGACCTGGTCGTGCCCGAGGACCTGGCAGCCGCCTTCGCTGTGGAGCCGCCCGGTCGCGAGCATTGGGACGCATTCAGCAAGACCACGCGTCGGGGGATCCTGTGGTGGATCCGCCAGGCGAAGCGGCCGGAGACCCGGGCGAAGCGGATCCAGGAGACCGCCAGGCTTGCGGCCCGTAACGAGAAGGCCAACCAGCCGGTGCCACGCGACCGACGCCGCTGACCCGTTCGACCCATCCAGGGCTCAGGGATCCGTCCGCAGCCGCGAGTAGGTGACCAGGTCGTGACGTGCGCCGGCCCGATACTGCGCGCCGCGCTGGATCCCCTCGCGGACGAAGCCGGCTCGATCCAGCGCGCGCTGCTCGGCGGTGTTGTCGACATCGGTGGATGCCTCGACCCGGTCGACATCGGTGGTGGCGAACAGCTCGTCCGCCAGGCGGCGCTGCGCTTCGCCGCCAAGACCCTGGCCACGTCCGTCGGGGATGAGGGCGATGCCGATGTTCCACGCGCGCGACGCGTCGTTGGGGCCGTACCAGGCCAGGTGCCATCCGACGGTCCCGATCGCCCGGCCGTCGGAGACCCGCTCCACGATCAGCGTCCCGCTCCGCTCGCTCCGAAGCGGGCCGTTCGACAGGGCGTCACGGAGCGAGGCCCGCGGCGGCTGGCCGAAGTCGTTGAAGACGCCACGCATCTCGCGGGTCTCCCACGAGTCGAGCAGGTCCGCGTCGTCGGTGGTCGCGTCTCGCAGCCGGACGCGCGGCTGGTCGGTCATGGGCCCTCCGTGCTGTCCACATGATGGGGGTCCCGGCGGCGGCCGGCGCCTGGACTGCCATGCGCCGCGCGTCCCTTGCGCCGGCGTCCCATGCGCCGTCGGTCTCCCGGTGACCGAACGGGCGGATGGAGGATCCGAGCGGGTCACGTCCGGACCGTCAGGCCGTCGTCCGGGTCACCGGGTGCTCCATTCGGCGGAAGAGCACTCGCCAAGGGCCAGCCGACGATCGCTCCTTCGCCCGTTCGGTCATGGAGCGAATGCCTGATGCCGGCGACCAGGCCATGACCACTCGGATCCGCCCTCTCCGGTCCCGGCCGGGTCAAGTCCCAGCTCGTGGCGTAACAGGGCGTCGTCCACGCCTCCTGGCGCCCGCGTGTCGTGGCCTTGGTCGGCGCAGGTCGGGTCAGGTCACGTCGTTGACGCCACGACGACCCCAGCCGATACTGACGCGCAACACTTCCCGAGTCGCGACCGATCCCCGGGCCAACATACCCGCCCACGTGGACCGGCCGTCGAGCCGTCGCCAGCAGCTCTGTGCCCGTCCGGGCCGGATGGGCCGACCAGCCTCCGCCGCAGCGGAGAGGAGGAAGGCAGCGCGATGATCCCCGGCCAGTTCGACTATGTTCGTCCAGGAGACCTGGACGAAGCGCTGCGGATCCTCAAGGATCGCGAGGGCGAGGCCAAGTTGCTCTCCGGCGGCTACAGCCTCATCCCGCTCATCAAGCTCCGCCTGGCACAGCCCGGACTGCTCGTCGATCTTCGCGACGTGACGGGCCTCGACGGTATCGTCGAGACGGACGATGAGCTGCGGATCGGCGCCCGGGCGACCCACCGGCAGATCCACGAGCACGAGATCGTCGCCGGCCGCTACCCGATGCTGCACGAGGCGACCGCGCTCATCGGTGATCCGCAGGTCCGCAACTGGGGCACGATCGGCGGGTCGATCGCCCATGCCGACCCGGCCAGCGACTGGCCTGCTCTCCTGCTGGCGGTCGATGCCACCGTGGTCTGTCGCGGCCAGTCCGGGGAGCGGACGATCAAGGCGCGCGACTTCTTCCTCGACACGTTCACCACGGCCATCGAGCCGACCGAGATCCTCACCCAGATCCGGATGCCTCGGCGGCCCAAGGGGGCGGGCGGGGCGTACACCAAGCTGGAGCGCAAGGTCGGCGACTTCGCCACGTGTGGGTCGGCGGTCGCCGTCCGGTTGGCGGGTGACGGCCGGATCGAGTGGGCCGGCGTCGCCCTGACGGCGGTCGCCGAATCGCCGTTCGCGGCGACCGACGCCGAAGCCGTGCTGGCCGGTCAGGCCCCGAGCGAGGACCTGTTCCGGGCGGCGGGCGCGGCAGCCGGCGCCCAGGCCAGACCGGCCGGCGACGTCCGCGGGCCCGTCGAATACAAGCGTGCGATGGCCGCGGAGCTGACCGTCCGGTCACTCCGCAGCGCCGTCGCCCGCGCCCTCGCCCACGCGTAGGAGAACTCCATGACGACCCACCACATCTCGGTCACGGTCAATGGGGCGACCCACGAGGCGGACGTCGAAGCGCGACTCCTCCTGGTCCATTTCCTGCGCGACGACCTCGGCCTGACCGGCACGCACGTCGGCTGCGACACCAGCAACTGCGGCGCATGCACCATCCACGTCGACGGCGAAAGCGCCAAGTCGTGCACGATGCTCGCGGTCCAGGCGGACGGTCGCTCGCTCACGACCATCGAGGGCATGGCCGACGGCGCCACGCTCCATCCGCTCCAGCAGGCGTTCTGGGACCAGCACGGCCTCCAGTGCGGGTTCTGCACGCCGGGCATGATCATGCAGTCGGCCTGGCTGCTCGGGGAGAACGCGGACCCGTCCGAACAGGAGATCCGCGAGGGGATCAGCGGCAACCTGTGCCGCTGCACGGGCTACGTGAACATCGTGAAGGCGATCCAGCAGGCCGCCGCCGAGATGGCCGCGGCCGCCGAGACACAGGCTGCCGGCGCTGCGCCGGTCGCGGCCGGCTGAGCGGGGAGTGACGAGATGACCACAGAAGCGAAGCCCCGCACCAGCCCGGAGATCGGTGGCATGGGCCACTCGGTCAAGCGCAAGGAAGACCCGCGCTTCATCCGCGGGCAGGGCGAGTACATCGATGACGTCAACCTGCCCGGCCAGCTCTGGCTGGACATCGTCCGGAGCCCGTACGCCCACGCCACGATCAAGAGCATCGACGCCACCGAGGCCCTGAAGGTCCCGGGCGTCGCGGCCGTCGTCACCGGCAAGGATCTGGAGGGGTACAAGCTCCACTGGATGCCGACCCTGGCGGGCGACATGCAGATGGTGCTCCCCGTGGACACCGTCATGTACCAGTCGCAGGAGGTCGCGGCCGTCATCGCGACCTCCCGCTACGCCGCCGCCGACGGGGTCGCCGCCGTCCTCGTCGACTACGAGCCGCTGCCGGTCATCGTCGACCCGCACAAGGCGCTCGAGCCCGACGCGTTCGTCCTGCGTCCGGATCGTGGCCCGGAGAAGGCCAACAACCACGCCTGGCATTGGGAGTCGGGCGATCGCGCCGCGACCGATGCCGACCTGGCGTCCGCCGACGTCCACATCAAGCAGGACATCTACATCCCGCGCATCCACGTCGCCTCGATCGAGACGTGCGGCTGCGTCGCGGACTGGGATCCGGTTCGCGGTCAGCTCACGCTCCACATGACCACCCAGGCGCCCCACGCCATCCGGACGGTGCTCGCACTCGTCGCCGGGGGGGCGGGCCTGCCGATCTACGAGCACAACATCCGGGTCAAGACGCACGACATCGGCGGTGGATTCGGGGGCAAGGTGCCGGTCTATCCGGGCTATGTCCTTGCCGTCGCCGCCTCATTCCTCACCGGCAAGCCGGTCAAGTGGATCGAGGATCGCTCGGAGAACCTCCAGGCCGATTCCTTCGCCCGCGACTACCACATGAAGGTGGAGATGGGCGCCACCAAGGAAGGCAAGATCACCTCGCTCAAGGCAAGCACGATCGCCGACCACGGCTACACGGACGCGGCCGCCGATCCCTCCAAGTTCCCGGCCGGCCTGTTCAACGTCATCACCGGCTCGTACGACTTCCCGAACGCCTTCGTCGAAGTCGACGGCGTCTACACCAACAAGCCGCCCGGTGGCGTGGCCTACCGCTGCTCGTTCCGGGTGACCGAGGCCGTCCACGCCATCGAGCGCATGGTCGACATCCTCGCCCACGACATCGGCAAGGACCCGGCCCAGCTCCGGATGGAGAACTTCATCCAGCCCGAGCAGTTCCCGTACAAGACGCCGACCGGCTGGTCGTACGACTCGGGCGACTACCCGGCCGCGCTCCAGAAGGCGCTCGACATGATCGGCTACGACGACCTGCGCAAGGAGCAGGCGGAGAAGCGCGAGCGGGGCGAGTTGATGGGGATCGGCATCAGCAGCTTCACCGAGATCGTCGGCGCCGGACCGTCCCACGACTTCGACATCCTGGGCATCAAGATGTTCGACTAGCTGCGAGATCCGGGTCCATCCGACGGGCAAGGTCCTGGCCCGAATCGGCGTCCAGAGCCAGGGCCAGGGCCACGAGACGACGTTCGCCCAGATCATCGCCGAGGAACTCGGCTTCCCGGTCGCGGACATCAAGATCGAGTACGGCGACACGGACACCGCGCCGTACGGGCTGGGAACGTACGCGTCCCGTTCGACCCCCGTCGCCGGCGCGGCCACGGCGATCGCGGCCCGCAAGATCCAGGCGAAGGCGCGCACCTTGGCCGCCCACCTGCTCGAGGCGTCGGAGGACGACCTCGAGTGGGAGCCCGGCAAGTTCAGCGTCAAGGGCTCGCCGGACCGCTTCAAGACCATCCAGGAGATCGCCTTCGCCGCCTACACCAACCACCCGCAGGGGATGGAGGCCGGCCTCGAGGCGGTCGACTACTACGACCCGCCGAACCTGACCTTCCCGTTCGGCAGCTACATCTGCGTCGTCGACATCGACAAGGGCACGGGCCAGGTGAAGGTTCGTCGCTTCGTGGCCATCGACGACTGCGGCAACATCATCAACCCGATGATCGTCGATGGGCAGATCCACGGCGGACTCACGATGGGCCTCGCCCCGTCGCTGTACGAGGAGATGACCTACGACGAGCTGGGCAACAACCTGAACGGCACGTTCATGGACTACCTCGTTCCTACCGCCATGGAGACGCCCGCCTGGGAGACTGGCAAGACCATCACCCCCTCGCCGCATCACCCGATCGGCGCCAAGGGTGTCGGCGAGTCGGCCACGGTGGGTGCACCACCGGCCATCGCCAACGCGGTCGTCGATGCCCTGTGGCATCTCGGCGTCCGGAACATCGATATCCCGATCACGCCCCAGAAGGTCTGGGCCATCCTCCACGAGAAGGGCATCTCCTGACGGCCGCACGGCGGGCCACCGCCGGCGCATCGGGCACCCCATGACCCAACGGACCAACGAGCGACGGACAGCCGTTCCGGATCGTCTATCCGTCGCCGGTCCGGTCACCGGGTGATCGACATGGCCGTGGAACACCTCGGCGATCGATCACGGCGCGCGCGCCCGGCCGCTCGACCGTCGCTTGAGTCGCCCGGTGACCGGTCCCTGCCCGGTGACCGGTCCTCTCGCGACCCCAGGACATGCGGCGCCTCCCGGCCACCGGCGCCAGCCCGGACACCGGCCCGCGCGAGCTGGACGCCCCGGTGACGGCGACGACGTTCGCGCGCGCCGCTGCGCTGGAAGCGACCGGCCGGACGTTCGCGGTCGCCACGGTGGTGGCGGTCCGGCGGCCAACCTCCGCGCGGCCGGGCGCCAGCGGCATCATCCATCCGGATGGCACGATCGAGGGCTGGGTCGGCGGCAGCTGTGCCCAACCCGTCGTCGTCCGTGAGGCGCTGCGGGCGATCGCCGACGGCCAGCCCAGGCTGCTCCGTCTCTCGAAGGACGGCCCCGCCGAGGGACGGCGGGCCGATGGCGTGATCGAACTCGTGATGACCTGCCACTCGGGGGGCACACTGGAGATCTACGTGGAACCACACCTGCCCGCGCCGCTGCTGTGGGTCATCGGCACGACCCCGATCGCCGGAGCCCTCGCCACCCTGGGTGCGGCGTCCGGCTGGCGTGTCACCGTCATCGACCCGATCGCCGAGCCCGATGCGTTCCCGAGCGCGGAACGCGTCCATGCCTCGGCGGACATCCGGAGCCTCGATCCCGAGTCGTCCCCGTACGTCGTGGTCGCGAGCCAGGGCATCTGGGACGAGGAGGCGGTCGGGCTGTCACTCACCCGCGAGGCGTCGTATGTCGGCCTGATCGCCTCGCCCACGCGCGCCGCGGTGGTCCGCGAGTGGCTTCGCGAGGAGACGACCGTCGGGGACGAACGGATCGCGGCGCTCCGCGCGCCGGCCGGCCTGGATCTCGGCGCGGAAACCGCGGAGGAGGTCGCCCTGTCGGTCCTCGCCGAGCTGGTCCAGGTCCGACGCGGTCGGGCCGACTTCGTCGCCAGCCCGGGACCGGCCACAGTGGCCGGCAGCATCCCCGAGGTCGTGGACCTGGAGCCGGTGGTGGACGACATCGTGTTGCTGGACCCGGTCTGCGGGATGACCGTGGAGCGCGCCCATGCCCGCCATCTCGCCGAACACGACGGTCTGGTCTACGCTTTCTGCTCCATCGGCTGCCGGACGCGGTTCATCCGCGAGCCCGCCGCCTACCTCGCTCCGCGGGTCGCACCCGACCCGTGAACATCGCCACTGGAGGATCCATGGCCCGCCGAGTGTCCCGTCTGCGCCAGGTCGTCCTCCTCGCCGCCATCACGGTGCTGCTCGCCGGGCTCGCCGGCCCGGTCGTCGGGGCGAACCCGAAGGCCAGGGATGGCGGGACGGTCCTGCCGCACCGTTCACCGGACCGCACGTCGACCCTGTTCAACGTTCCCGCCGGGACCCTCGGCTTCAAGTCGTACCTCGGCTGGGTCTACGATGACGACTCGATCGCGATCGTCGGCGAGGTGCTGAACAACACCACGCTTCGACGGACGGCGATCACCATCCGGGTGACGTGGTTCACGTCCGAAGAGGGTGGCACGGAACTCGGGAACACGACCGACACCGTCCTGCTTGACGGCGTAGCCCGCGGGGCCGTCGGGCCGTTCGTCGTGTTCGAACCGACCCCGCCTTCGGGCGTGGGGGCCTTCCAGGTCGAGATCCTGTCCAGTACCACCACCACGGTCGCACCCGCTGGCGGGCTGGACATCACTTCTTCGGCAAGCTACGTGGACACAGGCGTGCGGTTCTACCCGGGCTCGATCCACAACCCCAATGCGTTCGCGGTCAGCAACGTGCTGGTGACGCTCACGGCGTACGCGACGGCGACGACGGAGACCTCCGCGGGCGACGTGCTGGAGGTGGCCGATCCCGTGCTGCTCGGATCGATCCCGGCCTTCGGGACCGTGCCGTACGAGATCGGGATCTCGTCCGTCTACGAGATCAACAGCGTCCCGATCCCGATCCGGAACACGGTCGTGGTCACCGACGGCTACGGGCCATCCAGCAAGTACGTCACGTCGTGGGGCAACTACTTCGACGACCTGGGGACGTCCTCGTTCAAGAGCGACATCATCTGGCTCGCCGAGCAAGGGATCACCAAGGGCTGCGGCGCCGGCCGGTTCTGCCCGGATTCCAACGTCCGCCGTGACGAGATGGCGTCGTTCCTCGCCCGCGCCCTCGGCCTGACGACCGTGGAGCCGAACGCCTTCACGGACGACGAGGGCAACACGCACGAGAAGAACATCGACCGGATCGCCGCGGAGGGGATCACCACCGGATGCGGTACCGGCCTGTACTGTCCCGCCGCGAACGTGAAGCGCGACCAGATGGCGTCGTTCCTCGCCCGGGCCCTGGGGCTGTCCGGAGCCGCGCCGAACGCCTTCACCGACGATGAGGGCAACACGCACGAGAAGAACATCGACCTCGTGGCCCAGGCTGGCGTCACGACGGGCTGCGGCGCGACGACGTACTGCCCGACCGCGCTCGTGACTCGCGGTCAGATGGCTGCGTTCCTTCGCCGCGCCTTCGACTGACCCACCGCAAGCCCGCGGTCCTCGACCACCGTCAACCCAGGGAGGCGTGATGCAGTTCTCAGGTTCCGTCGACATCGGAGCACCCCGCGATCGGGTGTGGGCCTTCGTCATCGACCCGCAGCAGGTCGGTCAGTGTGGGCCCGGCGTCGAGTCGATCGACGTCGTCGACGAGACGCATTTCAAGGTCGTGGCCAAGGTCGGGATCGGGTTCATCAGTGCCCGCTTCGTGGTCAACATGGAGTTCTCGGAGACGACTCCGCCGGATGCGGCGACCATCAAGGCGCACGGCCAGGCGCCCGGGAGTGCGGTCGATGCGACCGCCCAGATGAACCTGTCCGATGGCGGAGACGGGCGGACGGTCATGGACTGGTCCGCCGATGTCAACCTCGCCGGCACGCTGGCCAGCGTCGGCGCGCGCCTCATCGAGGGCACGGCGAACAAGATGATCGGCCAGACCTTCGAGTGCATGAAGACGAAGCTCGAAGCCGCCGGATGAGGGTGGCCCGGTAGGCGGCGTCGACGACGGGCGGTGATGGAACGGTTGCATCGGGTCATCGGCCCGATCGCGACGAATGTGCACGTCCTGGCCGATCCACGGACCCGCGAGGCGATCGCCATCGACACGGCGACTCCGTCGCTCGCGTGGATCGCGGGCGAGCTCGCGGCTCGCGACTGGACGCTCCGGCTGATCGTCTCCACGCACGGCCATTGGGACCATATCGGTGACAACACTGCCGTTGCGGAGCACACCGGAGCGGACATCGCCGTCCACCCGCTGGACCGCGATCGACTGACCGATCCGGAGCCCCTGTGGGCGCCGTTCGAGATCGTCCCGTCCGTCCCCGCGGTCGACCTCGCCGAGGGCGGAGAGGTGCGCTTCGGCGACATCCGGCTCAGCGTCCTCCATACCCCCGGCCACACCGAGGGCTCGGTCTGCCTGTACGCCCGCGACGCGGGCCTGCTGTTCAGCGGCGACACCCTCTTCGCGGGTGGCTGGGGGAGGGTGGACCTGCCCGGCGGTGATCCGGAGGCGATGGCCGCCTCACTCGCGCGCCTCACGGACCTGGAGGACGGCATCGCCGTGCTGCCGGGGCACGGCGAGGCGACCACGATCGGTCGCGAGCGAGCGTGGCTGGAGCTGGTCCGCGACGGTGGGCGGCTGTTCGCCTGACGGCGGTCACGGCGTGCGTTGCCGCTGTGAGTGTGCCGTGGGCGTGCCCGACCGTCGGGCCTGAGCGCGCCGCCGCGTTTGCGCCGCGTTTGTCGCAGGGCCGTAGGGTCCTGATCCAGGCCCCGGGGATCGGCCGATCTCGGTCGTGGCGGGGACGTGAAGTCCTCGGCGCCGTGACGTCGCTGCACGTGAATCATGGAGGACGAGATGCATCGGAGCGTGATCATCGCGATGGGAGCCATGCTCGTGGTGACCGGCTGCTCGTCCGGTGCCGGCGTCACGGAGGCAC
This sequence comes from uncultured Chloroflexia bacterium, assembly GCA_963704935.1. Lineage (GTDB taxonomy): Bacteria > Chloroflexota > Limnocylindria > Limnocylindrales > CSP1-4 > SPCO01. The sequence goes on along the minus strand of CAVPIF010000003.1, from coordinate 311,959 downwards.
CCGCGGCGCCTGCTGCCCCTGGCGCGACGGCTGACGCGTCGCCCGCGGCGACGGGCGGAGGCGACGCAACAGGGGAACCGAGCGTGAACCCCGACGATCCGCTCGGATTCGGGGAAGAAGAAGCCACCGCGGTCGTGATCATCGACGGGCAGCGATACGAATTCGCGAACCTCTACTGCGTCAACATCGGAGGCGCGATGTCAGCCGCTTCCGTCGGTGGTGATCCGAAGGTCGACTTCGGCATCCCGCCCGAGGACTGGGAGACATCCACGACACAGGATTGGGACCCACCCTCGATCCGCCTGCAGGTCGATGAGCCACGGACCGACTACCGGGCCGGTGGGGACGTCCTTGATCTGTTGCCCGACTTCCAGCCCGGGATGAGCCAGGTCGACAGCTTCACCACAGACGGGTATCGGGCATCGGGAAGCGCCACCTTCGTCGAGATCTCCGACTTCGGCGCGGACCTCGTCCCGATCTCGGGGACCTTCGAAGTCAGCTGCCCACGACCATAGGAGGCGACCCGCATGTTCGGACCCGTCTCGCGCGTGACTTCCGGGGGCGGGGGCCTCATGGGGCTGGTCCGCAGACTGGTCCTCCTGGGGTTCGCCGTCATCCAGCTGATCCTCGTCGCCCGGATCCTGCTCGACCTCGGCGTCATCCCGGCTGACCTGGGGCTCGTCGACGCGATCCTCGCCTGGAGCGACGCCCTGGCCGCGCCGGTCCGCGGCCTCGGCGACTCGCTGGGAGGTCTGTTCGGGGGCGGCGGCGCCGCCCCCGGTCTGGGTGCGGGCCTCAACCCGTCCATGCTCGCAGCGCTCGTGGGCTGGAGTGTCGTCGAGGGACTGATCCTGGGCGTCGTGGCCAAGTTCTCCGCGGCCTGAGGGTGCGCGATGCCTGATCTCGGTCAGCCTCTCGATGCGCATGAGGCGACCACGCGGTTGCTCGATTCCGCGGTCCTGATGGGAATCGAGATCGACCGCGAGGAGGCGGAGCGCTGGATCGCAGCGATGTCGGCGGAAGCGTCGGGCAGCGTGACGGTCGACGTCGACAGTGGCGTCTACGGCCATCGCGTGACCATGGCCGACCACGACCCTGCGGAGCTCGACCGGTTCCGTCGGATGGCGGCAGTGGTCGGCTTCGACGATCGGCCACCGATGGTCATGACCGCCCTGGCCCTCTCCGGTTCCGCCGCCCAGGCGCGCATCCATCGGTTCCCGGCCGACGCCGACTTCTTCGAGCGCATCCACATCCGGGCCGACACCCGCGAGGAGGCCTGTCGGGTCCTGGCCGAGGTGATCCGCCACAAGGTGCTGTCGACGATGCGCGGCGATGGCTATCGGCTCCACGAGGTGAAGTTCGGAAGCTGGCCCGGCGACGGCTCGACCGTCGAGGGACCCGTGCAAGCCGGCTCGCCGGTCTCGTGGCAACCGGCACAGGTCGAGACGGGCGCCATCGCCTACGTGCGCCCCGACCGCACCGATGCCGTACTGCTGTGGGAGGAAGCGGCGCTCGATCCGGGCTGGTGCAAGCTCGACTGGGTGATCGCCGATGCGGCCGAGGGACGTCTGTCCAACGCGTCGAACGTGCTGGATCCCACGTGGGAGGCGCCGGACGGGACGATCACGCCGCTGGACGGCTACCTCGATCCGTACTTCCAGGAGGTCTACCTCGAGACCGACTCGATCCCGCTCTTCTCCAAGCTGGTCAAGGAGATGGGCGCCGACTCGGTCGCCGACTATGTCGAGCGCTTGACGGAGGAAGTCCACAAGTACACGGTCAGGGCGCCCGACTACGGCAAGGCGGCGCGACGGATGTACAACATCTTCCGGCTCACGGGTCGCTACGCCGAGGCGGCGTACATCCGCGAGCTGTTCGACGAGCCCGTCACCGCGCTCTACCAGGTCGCTGCCCTCCTGCGCACGCTGGACGAGGCGGCCGACGCCGGCGATACCTTCGAGACCGATGCGATGGTCGGCCAGATCGACGAGTTGATCATGTCGGCCATCGCCGCCCTCGAGGGCCGGGCCGAGGCCGACATGGTCCGCCGCTTGCTTCACCTGCGGGACGCCATCGGCCGGCGGGCCGAGGCGAAGGACCGGGCCGACGACATCGCCGGCGTCCGTGACGACGCCATTCGCGCCGTCAACGAGTACTTCGAGCGAGTGCTGACCGCCGTTCCCAGCATCGCGGCCTATCTCGAAAACGTCGCAGCCACACATGGAAGGAGTCTGGTTTGAGGCCGAGGATCAAGTTGACTGCGGCATCCACGCCGGCAGCGAGGAGGCATCACATGCAGCGCACTGATCGGATGGATCGCAGCCCGCTGGCCCGCCTGGTCGATGGCCGACTCCTGTTGTTCGTCGTCTTCGCCGTGGTGCTGGCCGCATGCGGTGGCGCGGGGGTCGATGGTGGTGGCGCTTCCGCCAGTGCCGCGAACGGTGGCGGCAGCGGGGCCGCGGGAGCGAGCGACGGCACGGGCCCAGGCTCCGCCGACGTCGACGACTTCAAGGACGGTCCCGTGACCACGACGATCGCCGGCGTGACGTTCGGGCACACGTACGGGACCTGCGACGTGAGCGCGGACCAGGTACGGGTCCATGTGGCTCGGCTGGACTTCCCGGGCCTCGCCACGGTCGACGTCAGGTGGCAGAGCGACGACGCCCGGGCAAGGTTCGGCGTGGTCAACACGGGAGGCCTTGATCCCCAGCCGCCCACGCCCTACGAGCTCGTCGCGAGTTCGACCGACGCCGACACGACCTGGGACGTCGACGTCGACGGGACGAATGCCACGATCCAGCTGCGGATGCACGACGTTCTGCCATCGGGATCCGGCGACTTCCTCGACGTGACCATCGGGGTCCGATGCGACGTGCGCGCCTTCGGCGGCGCGGACCCGGAGCCGACGGACGGCCCGGTGCGATCGCTGCCCGAGCCGACCGACCCAGGGTCGAGCGCGATCACCCTGATCCTCGGGGGAACGACCTATACGTGGACCCATCCTGGATGCGCGACGGATGATGTCGTCGGTGGTGGTTTCGTGGCCTTGAATCCGGACCTCCACCGTCTGTTCGTCTCCCCGAACGGAGACGCCACCTTGAACCTCCCCGACGGCACCGCGTGGACCGCGCAGGGCGTCCAGCTCGTTGGGTCCGGCACCAGTGCATCGTGGAGCGGGACGATGACGTCGTCGGGCGGCAGCGCGCCCGCGACCCTGACGATCGACTGTTGACCCGGCGCCGGTCCTCGGCGGCCGTCTGGCTGATCGCCTGGCTGATCGTGGCGTCGTGCTCGGGGCAGCCACAGGCGGTCGATGGATCGGTGGCGCCGCCGACGCCCGTGGCCACGGGCGTCCGTGGCGGATCTGCGACCGAGGTGCCGTCGCCGACGCTTGACTGCGAAGCGCTCGACTATCCGTGCGATCTCGCCTCGACACGGCCGGCGCTCATCACACGAACCACCGACCTGCTCTCCCAGGCCGGTGACCGACTGGCGGGCGGGACCATGGCCGACGCGTTGGCCTTCCTGCGCGCCGAACCGGACATCGTGGATGCGTTCGGGTCCGACAGGGACATCACGTTCCGCGTCGATGGGGCTCCGCCCGCGTGGTTGTTCGACCATTCGGGCCTCGTGCGGCGGGATGGCATCGGGCGCGTCTCCCCGCGCCAACCGCTCGACACGGGGATCCGGCTGGCGTCGGTCGTCGGCGAAGACACGACCCGCGACGGCCAGGTCGACAACCGCGACAAGAAGCGCGCCCTGGTCCTGGCGCCCGCGCTGTGGGAGTGGCCGGAGTACCGGGCCGACCTGCTCGTCGACCAGCTCGAACGCATGACGGGGTACGACGGCAATGTGCGGTATGTCGCGAATGAAGACCGAGACCACCCAGGGCGTCACGCTCGACCATTGGCGGTCGTTCGACGACTACGACGCGATCGTCCTCGCAACGCATGGCAAGCGACTGTGCGACGCCTCGGTCGGCGATGGCCTCCTGTGTCGGACGGTCCTCAGCACGGGCATCCGGGTCAGTGCGTTCGACTTCGGAACGTCCGGGCTGTTCGGCGGTCTGCTCCTGACCGCCGCGTTCGACCCGGATCAGAGCACGCTGGACTACCGGGTGGGCGCCGACCTGGACTTCTTCCGTATCCACTACCCGAATGGCCTGGACCACACGCTGCTGATCCTGGATTCGTGCGAGACCGGATCGGTCGAGGGCGACGAGCTGGCTGCCGCCGCCGGCGGAGATTCGTTCGTGATGATGGCCTGGACGGAATCCGTCTACGTGTACGACGCAACCAGGGCTTCGAACCTGATGATCGAGCAGTTGTCGCTGGGCCTGACGAGCCAGCTCGCGTACCAGGCGGTCATCGAGGCGGGTCTCGCGTCGGCCGACAACGGCGAGGGCCGGATCACCGCGCTCGAGCACATCGCACCGGACGACGACGAGGTGCGCCTCGTCGAACTGCCTACCCTCATCCGTGATGGGCAGCCGATGCGTGACGGCGCCGAACTCTCGTCGTCCGTCACTGGAACCCCTGGAGATGACCGGGCGGATACACTCGCGCTCGACCTGCGTCTGATCGGGATCGATGATCCCTCCCGCTACTCGGTTCGTTACGAGATCGACGGGCGTCCCACGGGCGAGACGTACGGGCTGGCGTCGGCGATCCCGGGCGATCTCCCGTACTCCTACAGCGTCCGCCACGAGATCGAGATCGGCTTCGGTCTGCCCCTCGGCGAAACGGAACTGTCAGCCATCGTCCTGCTGCCGGAAGGAGGGGAGAGCCGCTATTCGGTCCACGTTGCGCTGCACGGGACCGGAGCGGTGATCACCGTGGGGTCACAGACCTGGGAGTTCGAACTGGTTGAATACCTCATCAGCGGCTGTCTCGTCGGCGCAAACGGCGTCGTGACCGCAGGCACCGTCGACGGCGATTTCGAGGGGGTGACCTTCTCGGCCGAGTTGCGTCCGGACGGCGGGAGGCTCGACGTGATGGACCATCCCGCAGGTCTCGGGTGGATGGCCAACGACGACCGCGAGAACATGACCGTCTTCCACCTGGTCCCCCCGGGCGACAGCCAGATCGACGAGATCACGTTCGACGGCAACCGCATCTGGGGCACTGCGACCTTCATCGAGACCACCGCATTCTTCCAGGCCTGGCACAGCCAGACGGCATTCCCGGGGCCGGTCTCGGGAACGTTCGAGATCCGCTGTCCGGGGTGAGGCCTCCGAACCCGTCAGGCGCGAGCGATGCCTCGCAGCCGTTCGAGCAACGCCTCGGCCATCGCCGAGGTCCGGACCGGAGACGGATCGGGCCGCTCGCCGCTCGACGCCAGGCCGGCCGCGACCTGGGCACGATAGCCAGCGGTGGCCGCATTGCGCTGGTCGAGCGGGATCCATCCGTAGTCGCGATGGACCTGGTCGAAGTGGGCCAGCAGCCGCGAGGCCATGGACCAGTCCGCCCCGCGGATCAGGAGCGGCAACGCGCCGAATGCGCTCAGCGCGAAGTAGATCCCGTGCTGGCCCGCCGTCAGCGTGATCGACTCGATGAGTGCGTTCGCGGCGACCGCCATATCGCCCCACTTCGCCTCGAGCAGTCCGCGCTGGGCGAGCGCTCCGGACCGGACTCGTCGATCACTGGCCCGATCCGCCAGGGCAATGGCGCGCTCCAGATAGGCCCGCGCCGCCGGCTCATCGTCGTCATGCCACGCCGCCAGCGACAGGTATCGATGGCCGACCGAGGCGATCCTCGGGTAGTCGGATGCCTCGAGGAACGTGGTCGCCTCGGCCAGCGTCGCGTCCGCCAGGGCGCGATCTCCGGCATACGCCGCCTGGATCCCGATGGCGACCCGGCACTCGGCGGCCGCGATATGGTCCCCGACCTCCTCGTAGATCGCGATCGCCCGCTCGATCCGGGCGATCCCTGCGGCCGGCCGTCGATGGACGTCGACACGACCGATCCCGTACAGCGCTTGCGCCTGGAGACGCCGGTCGCCGCGACGCTCGGCCAGCTCGAGGACCTCCTCGCTCAGCGCCGCAGATTCGTCATACCGGCCGACGAAGAACGCGACGCCGCTGGCGGCCGCAACGACCTCCAGCCTGGTCTCGTCGTCCATCTCGAACGCCAGGCACTCGGCGAGCCAGCGCTGCCCCTCCCACCCAAGGAACCGGCTGATCCAGAACTGCGTGAGCCCGGCGGCGATCTCGGCCGCCGCCTGTGGCTGGCTCGCGTCGAGGAGGCGTCGCATGGCGACGCGGTAGTCGGCGATCGCGGCCTCGGCGTCGTCGAGGACGTCCGCTTCGTCCGCCGTCCAGGTCGCATCCGCCACGCGACGCGCCGCGGCAACGAACCACGCCGCGTGTCGGTCCCGGACGGCCGGCTCGTCCGTGATCGTCGGCAAGGCGGCGCAACCCGAAATCGCGGATGGGCTCGAGCATCCTGTAGCGCACCTCGTCGCTCGCGGAGCGCTCGGGATCCAGGAGCGATGCCTCGACGAGTCGGACCAATGCAGCATCGAACGCGACGTCGCCGCCACCGCAGACGCGCCCGAACGCGGCGGCCGTGAACGGGTCGGCGAAGACCGCGGCGGCGGTGAACAACCGTTCATCCGCTGGATCCAGGAGCGCCAGGCTCCGGTCGATGGCGTCGGCCACGGATGTCTCACCCGATGTCGCTGGCCCGATCGATCGCTCGGTTTCCGCGAAGACCAGGCCGGTCACCCGTCGCAGCTCGAGTGAGCGGAGCCTCCGGGCTGCAAGCTCTACCGCGAGCGGCATGCCGCCCGTCCGACGACAGAGGTCCATCAGCTCCGTGGCGTCCGTCGCGCCCAGGTCGATGCCGGGATCGACAGCGCGCACACGGTCGATCATCAGCTGCATCGTGGCCGAGCCCCACATCTCCTCGACGGTCCGGGGCACCGACAGCGCACTGAGCGGCCAGACCGTCTCGTCTCCGACGCCCAGCCGCGAACGGCTGGTCGCCAGGATCCGCACGCGGTCGCCATGGAGCCGGGTGTCGAGCAGCCGTCGGATCGCATCCAGGACGTGCTCGCAGTTGTCCAGGACGATCAGGGCCGGACGCGGTGCGAGCAGCCGGTACATCTGCGCGAGATCGTCGACCGGGTCGGTGATCGCCAGCACCGACGCCAGCGTGGCCAGGACGTCGGTCGACGTCTGGGCGCCGGCCAGTCGGACGAACCAGGCCCCCGCCTGATCCTGGCCGAGTCGACGCGTCGCCACTTCCACGGCCAGCCTGGTCTTGCCGATCCCGGGAGGTCCGGTGATCGTGACCAGCGGATGGCGATCGATCAGGTCGTTGACCGCGGCGAGGTCGTCGTCGCGTCCGATGAAGCTGGAGTCGAGCGCCGGGAGGTTGTGGGCCACGGTGCTGGCCGTCGGCGCGACCAGGTCGGGGTCATGGCGCCGAACGCGCAGCTCGAGTTCCGCGAGCCGTGGACCGGGAGCTACCGCAAGCTCGTCACTGAGGATCTCGCGCGCGGCATCGAGCGCGGCCCGTGCGTCGGCGGTGCGCCCGGCCATGGAGTAGGCGAGGACGAGTTCTTCCCAGAGCTCTTCGTTGAGTGGCTGTTCGGCGACGAGTTGGCGCAGGAGGGCGATCGATTCGGAGATCCGTCCTTGCAGGGTCAGGGCCCGCGCCTGGGTCGTCCGGGTCGCGATCAGCAGCTCCGAAAGCCGGTCTCGCTCGCCCCGCGCCGCGTCGAGGTCGGCCAGCTCCGGGAACGGGTCGCCTCGCCACAGACGGGCCGCCCGCGCAGCGGTGTCACTCGCGTCCCGGAACCGGCCGTCGGCCAGCCGTCGCCCTGCACGGTCCACCAGGATGGTGAACTGGGGGACGTCGAACTCATGCGCGGCGAGCACGAGGGAATAGCCGTCGCGACTCGAGCGGATGACATCGGGCACCCGGCGGCGCAACGCAGACAGGTGCACATGGATCGCCCGCCGTGCGGTCTTCGGTGGGGCGTCGTTCCACATCCGGTCGATCAACGTGTCGATGGCCAGCGGCACGTCGGGAGTCAGCAGGAACGCTGCCAGCAAGCGGCGGTGGGCGGGCCGCAGCGGCACCGGCTCATCCTCGGACAAGACCACGACCGGCCCGAGCGCCTCGAATCTCACCGTCGCTCGGGTGCCGTTCCACGATGGACCGGCCGTCGCCCTGCCACGGCGCCGGTACCCGGCACGTGGTCGAACGCTGGCGGTTCGGGAGAGTTCATGGCGGGACCGACGCGCGCTCCGGATGCGGTCCCTGATGATACCCATCGGGCATGGCTTGAGCTCGAGGGCCTGCTCTCAGGTCCGGGTCATGTCGCGCCGATACGCCGTGGAGCGGGTCATCACGGTGAACCCGAGGCTCTCGTACAACCCGAGAGCCCCGGTGGGGTTCCCGGCGTCGACGCCGAGGGCCGCCGACGTGAGGCCGGCCTCCCGCAGTCGATGGAGCGACGCGGCCGTGATGGCACGGCCGAGTCCACGACGCCGCCAGGGCCGGCGCACGCTGATGTGCTCGAGCCAACCACGCTGTACGCCCAGCTGCGCGTTCTCCTCCGGCCAGATCCAGTTCTGGACGACGCCGGCCACCTGGTCGCCGTCCCAGGCCACGATCCACAGCGCCGGGTCGAACTCCTCGCGAGCGTGGGTCAGGGCGAAGTCCTCGTCGGTCTTGACCCGCGCCCCCCAGTGATCGAGGAAGGCCTCGACCTCCGCGTCGAAGATCGCCCGGTGCTGATCGGGCGTCACCGGCCGCAACTCGAGGCCCCCGGGTAAGCGGATGGTCGGGGATCGGCTCGTCCAGGTCGCGCTGCATCAGGAAGAAGTAGCGGATTGGCTCGAACCCGGCAGTCGCCAGCAGCACCTGGTGCCCGACCTCGCTGTCCTCCGCGAACGCTCCCAACATCACCGGCTGGTCGGCGGGTTCCAGGGCCGCCCGTTCGGCGGCACGCAGGAGGTTTCGGTGCAGGAGCGCGCGCCCCAGGCCCCGCCGGCGGTAGGCTGGCAGCACGTGCCCGCCGATCTCAAAGACCGCCACACCGTCGCGGGTCACACGCTCCACCTCAGCGTTCGCGACAAGCTGGCCGCCCACCTCGGCGACCACTGCGTCCTGGGACGGATCGAAGCGGTCGAGCATCGCCTCCGCCTCGTCGCGTAGCTGCCGCGCCGTGGGTCGCCATGGAACGCCATCGTGCTGGCACGCCGCCCCGATGAGGGCGGCAAGTGCTTCGTAATCGGCGTCGTCGCCGCGGGGGCGCCGGAAGCGCAGTCCCGCGATGCCCGGGGCACGGTCGATGGTGAGTTCGGTGCCGTTCGCGATGCTCATCGTTCGTCCCCGTACTTGGTCGACATGTGGCGCTGGACGGACTTGCTGATCAGCTTCCAGCGACGGCGTTCCTCGGCCTGCGCACGCGGATCACCCTTGCGTTCTGCGTGGGCGAGTTCGCGTTCCAGTTTCTGGTGGCTGGCGAGCCGCTCCGCCGTCAGCGTCCCGTCGTGCATGGCGCGGCGCACGGCGCACTCCGGCTCGTCCCCGTGGCGGCAGTCGCTGAACCGACACTGGGCGGCGAGGTCGGCGATCTCATCGAATGCCGCCTCGAGACCCGTTTCGGCGCCGGCCACCTCCAGCGCCCGGATGCCTGGCGTGTCGATGAGCAGGGCGCCGCCGGGCAGGGCGAACAGCTCGCGGTGGGTGGTGGTGTGGCGCCCACGCGAGTCGTCATCGCGAACGGCGGCGGTCGCCTGGCGCGCCTCCCCGAGGAGCGCATTGACCAGGGTGGACTTGCCGACCCCGGACGACCCCAGCACGACGGACGTGTGCCCGGCCCGCAGGTGCCGGCCCAGATCGGCCAGGTGATCGCCTGTCAGGGCGGACAGCACGACCACCGGCACGCCGGGCGCGATGGCCTCCACGGCCACCAGGCGGCCCTCCAGGTCGTCGGCGATGTCCGCCTTGTTGAGGATGATGACCGGCGAGACGCCACTGGACCACGCCACGGCGAGGTAGCGCTCCAGGCGGCGGACGTTGAAGTCGCGGTCCAGCCCGGCGACCAGGAAGGCGACGTCGACGTTGGCGGCCAGGACCTGCTCATCGGCGAGGTGGCCTGCCGTCCGTCGGCTCGCGTCGGCGGCGCTCCGGATGAATGCCGATCGGCGGGGCAGGACCGCAGCGATGACCGGGGGCGCGCCGGAGACGACGACCCAATCGCCGACCGCCGGATAGTCGGACGGGGCGAGCGCCTCGAACCGGAATCGCCCCGACACCGTCGCCGGCACGTCGACGCCGTCCCGGCCGCGCACGATGGCCGTCTCCTTGTGCACCGCGACGACCCGCCCGGGCGCGCGGCCGTCTCCAGCGAACGGCGCGAAGGCGTCTGCCCAGCGTGCATCCCAACCGGCCATCGCCATCATCCGACTCGCTTCAGCTTGCCGGTGCGCTTCGCATAGCGTTCCGCGCGCCCGAAGGCCCACAGCCCGAACGGGATCAGGACCACCCCGGCCACCAGGAGCGGCCAGATGTCGCCGGTCAGCTCGGACAGCGGCGCGCCGCGGACCAGTCCCGCCCGAACGCCCGACAGGACGTACGTGGCTGGCGAGAGGTGCGAGAGCACCTGCATCCAGTCCGGCAGGATCTCGATCGAGTAGTACACCCCGCTGACGAGCAGCAGCACGGACTGCAGCACGAACGTCATCTGGGCGCCTCGCTCCACGTACAGCAGCGGCAGGATGGCAGCGATCATCCCGATCCCGACGAAGCTGAACGACCCCAGGAGCATGAACGCCACCGCCGTGACCGGGTTCGCGTGCGACAGGTCCAGCTGCGGGAAGAAGAGGACGAGCGCCACGAAGATGACGGCCGTGTGGATCAGCCCGTAGAGCATCGCGTAGACGACCGAGCCGAGCAGCTGCGACCAGCGCTGGACCGGGGCCATGAAGGTGTATTCCAGGGTGCCTTCCCAGCGCTCCACGGAGATCGTCTCCGCGATCCAGCTGAAGACGACCGACAGGTAGTTCCAGAAGATGGCCCCGACCATCAAGGTCAGCAGCAAGGTCGGGCTGCCCTGGTCGGCACCGATGAGCGAGATCGACAGCGCGCCCGCGACGGAATAGACCAGGAACGCGAGTTCCCAGCCCCAGTAGCGGCGCGTCAGGAAGAAGTTTCGCTCGATGAAGGCGTAGGAGGCCTTCAGCTCATGGGTGACGACGGTCACGGGAGGTTCTCCTCAAGGTTCGATGGAGCTGGCTCGGCCCCTCAGCGGGACCGGGCCAGCTCGAGCGATGGTTCCGCGGCGATCCGCCGACCGACCGCGATGACGCGTCGGCCGAGCGAACGGCGGATGGACGAGCGGGGGCGCGCGAGGCGCCGGTCGATCGAGGCCTGCTCGATCGCCCGCTGCTGTCGTTCGCGCGCGACGTCGAGCGCGAACAGGATCTGCGACTGCATGGTTCTCACCTCCTTTCGGTCGTTAGTCGTCGTCCGGCTCGTCGTCCTCGACGTCGTCGTCGAGCGAGCGGCCGGTGTAGGTCATGAAGACGTCCTCCAGGCTGGCCTCGCGACCGAGCCGAGCCGCGGTCTGCGCCTTGAGCTCGGCCGACGTGCCCTCGGCCACGGTGCGGCCGTCGTTGAGGACCGTGATCCGGGAGCAGAGGCGTTCGGCCTCTGCCAGGTCGTGGGTCGTCAGGACGATCGTGGCGTCGTGGGCCTGGTTGATCTCCTCGATGAAGGTCTGGACGTCGAGCTTGCTGCGCGGGTCCAGGCCGGTGGTCGGTTCGTCCAGCAACAGCAGGGTCGGGCTGGTCAGCAGGGCTCGCGCGATGGCGACCTTCTGCTGCATCCCCCGGCTCATCTGCTCCACCGGCCGGCCGACCCGCTTCTCGCTGATCCCGAGTCGATCCAGGATCGCCAGGGCATCGTGTCTGGCCGTGCGGCCATCCAGGCCGTACAGCCGGGCGGCGAAGAGCAGGTTCTCCATCGGGCTGAGCTTCTTGAAGAAGGCGGCGTCGACGCTGACCCGGTTGATCAACCGCTTGACCGCCATCTCGTCGCGCTCGATGTCGAGCCCGAAGATCTCGACACGCCCGGCGTCGACGGTCAGCAGGCCGCTGATGAGCCGGATGAGCGTCGACTTGCCCGACCCGTTGGCGCCCAGGATCCCGTGGATGTCGCCACGCTCCAGGCGGAGATCGACATCCCGGATCGCGGTCACGGACATGCGCTTGCGGCCGACGACGAAGGACTTGCTGAGCCCGGAGATGAGCAGGGCGGGAACGGCCGGATCGGCCGCCACGTCGGTCGGCCGGATGGCCGGAGTGCCTGTCTTCAGTCGTTCGATGAGGGTGGTCACGATGGTGCTCCGGGGTGAAGTGGCGGTGTCCGGGAAGGAGCTGGACATGGAACGAGCCGCAGGCCCATCCGATGCTGGTCGGGTGGCCTCGCGGCTCGTGATGCGCTTCGGTCCCGGTCCGCGGATCCGGGCGTCGCCGGTCGGCGGGGGAGGGCATCAAAAAAGCCGGGGGCCCGATCTGGCCCACGGCTCGGGGTCTGTCCGGAAGGCGGATGAACCGCCTGCGGCTAGCTCGAGATAGGCACAGATCTCCCGCGTGCGCCATCAGGGATGGGCGCAACGCATCGGTGAAGGAGCGTCTTCGTCATCATCCGAGCCGCCTCCTTCTGCAAGCGATCCGTGCCCGCGACATGCGAGCCGAGCGGCAGTCTAAGCCGGTCGCCGGGAGGCTGTCAACGTCGACGGCCGCGACACTTCGCCCGGCCGCGACACTTCGCCCGGCCGCGACGCCCGGATGCGTCGTGGAGACGCGATCCTGCGATCAGCGAGCGTGCGACTGTCGGGGCTGCGTCGTGGCGACGCGATCCTGCGATCAGGGAGCGTGGCCCAAGTCGGAATCGGACGCTACCTGTCGATCGGGCGGCGACCCCCTTCACGTTCGTGCCTTATCCGCGTCCCTGCGACGCAACAGGTGGCGGGCGCGGCCGCCACCTCGCATGCGCAGCCGTTGCCGACCAAGCCACCCGTCCCGCCGTGCCGCCGCCGCCCCTGATCCTCCGCCGACGATCCGCCGGCAGGCCCTCAGAGCGCGAGCCGCACGATCGGCCGCGCCGAGATCGCCCCCGGGGCCCGGCGACGGGCGACGACCGTGAACCCGGCACGCTCGAACATCGCGAGCGTGCCCCGGTAGGCATTCGCAGAGGGGATCCGCTGGCCGGGGTCCAGGTCGACCGGATAGGCTTCCAGGATCGTCGCCCCGTGGTCGCGCGCGTACGCGATCACAGCGCCGAGCATCCCCGCCGCGATCCCCCGGCCTCGCGACCGGCGACCCACCACGAAGCAGACGATCGACCACACGGGGGCGGCGTCAACCGGAGTCAGCACCCGCGAGTGCACGATCCTCGGGAAGTCCTCTCGCGGGCCGAACCCCGTCCACCCGACGGCCTCTTCACCGTCGTAGGCGATGATCCCGGGGGCGCGCCCGTCGTTGACGGTCTCCTCCAGCGCCCGGTCCAGGACGTCGCGGTTCCCTTCGGCGGTCCACGTCGCGACATCGCGGCTGCGGGTCCGGAAGAAGGCGCACCAGCAACGCTTCGGGTCGCCGCCCTGGCCGAACAGCGCGGCGAGATCGGGAAGGCGGTCCGGCGTCAGGGGCAGGAAGCGGAGCTCCATGGCGCGGATGGTACGACTCGCGCGCCGGCGATTGACGCTCCGGAGGCGCCGGTCGTACGCTGCCGGTCCCCCCATACGACCGCCAGCCCAGCACCGGGAGACAGCGTTGGCCGACACCTCGCCGGCGCGGGACCGGTGGACCCCTCATCGCTCGACGCCCGAGCCGCGCTCGATCGTCGAGCTGATCCGGGACGGGATGCTCGACCCGGAACTGGCCGCGACCGTCTGGCTCCTGGTCGAGGCACGGGTTCCCGTGATCGTGGCCGCCGACGAGCGCGGGTCCGGCCGATCCACCCTGATGCGGGCGATCCTGGACTTCGTCCCGCCGCGGGTCGAGAGGATCGAACTGGCCGGGGCGGAGGAGACGTTCGCTTGGCTGCCGCAGGCGACCGAGCTCGGCTGGCATGCCCGGCCCGGCTCCGGCGACCGCGACATCCGGTCGCCGGTCCGGTCCTCACCGGTCCGGCCCGACGCCACCATGCTCGTGGCAGCAGACCTGTCCGACGACCTGCCGACGTCCACATGGGGTGAGGCGGCCCGGATCGCCATCCGCGCCGCCACCATCGGGTACGGGCTGGCCGCGTCGATCCGCGCGGACGGCCTCGACGAGGTCCTGGACCGGTTGGCGAGGCCGCCGGTGTCGGCCAGCGACGATGAGCTATCGAGAATCGGGGTCGTCCTCATCATCCGCCGTCCGAACGACGAACGACCGCGCGTGGTGGCGGCGCACTACCTTCGACCCACAGCCCGCGACGAGCACGGGCACGTCCAGCGCCTCGGCCCGGCCGTGCTGGCGACATGGGATCCGATCCGCGATCGCTTCGAGCACTTCGGCTGGGGGATCACCCCGGAGCTCGCCATCCGCGTGGGACGGAAGGCCGGGGACTTCGAGCTCGAGCTTGAGCGTCGGCGCGAGCTCATCGGAGGCCTCCTCGCGGCCGGCGTCATGGATGTCGCCACGGTGCGCGCCGCGCTCGCGGACGGTCGGCCGTAGGGGTATCCTCGGCGGGCCCGGGTCCAAGTCGGCGGCATGCCGGGCGAAGTCGGAGGTCCGTCCATGGCGCAGTGGTTCCCGTATGTGTTGTTCCTTCACGTCATGGGCGCGATCCTGGCGTTCGGCCCGACGTTCGCGTACTCGATCATCGGCGCGATGGGGGGCAAGGAACCGCAACACGCGAACTTCGGGTTGCGGGTCACGGCCCAGATCGGATCGCGGATCGCCTATCCGCTCGCCATCGTCCAGGGCATCACGGGCCTGATCCTGATGATCATCGGCGAGATCCCGGTGATGGACCATCCGTGGCTGACGGCCGGGATCGTGCTCTACCTGATCGCCGTGGTGTACGCCCTGACCGTCCAGCGGTCGGCTCTCCATCGGATCATCGAGCTGTCGTCCGCGCCTCCGACCCCCGGCGCAACGGGGGGCCCACCACCGGAATTCATCGCCACCGTCAGGAAGGTCCAGCGCGGCGGGATGATGCTCGGCGCCCTGGTCGTCGTGATCGTCTTCCTCATGGTCGTCAAGCCGGGCGGCTGATCCGCACCCCCGGGGCCGGCGTCGGCTGACCAGCGCCAGCCGGACGACCCCGGTCGCCGTACCATGGGGAGTAGCGAAGCCCGCTGATCCAGGAGATCCTCCGATGCCCCATGTCGCGACGTCCCCCGCCGACCTTCTCGCTGCCATCCGGTCCGCCGCGCACCTCGACGGCAATCTGTTCGTGATCGATGACGAGCCCGCGTTCCGGGCCGGGGCGATCCGCGATCTCGCCTGGACCGCGGCGTTCTCCGAGGACGAGGCCACTACGACCGCGGCCCAGTGGCTCGTCTGGGAGGCAAGCCAGGCCCTGGGGGCTCAGACCGCGAGCATCCAGGACCTCTACAGCGCGAGGGCGCGGGGCGAAGTCGCCGGTTTCACGGTCCCCGCGATCAATCTTCGCGCCCAGACCTTCGACATGGCGCGCACGGTCTTCGAGGCCGCCATCAGCGCCGACGTCGGGGCGGTCATCCTGGAGCTCGCCCGCAGCGAGCAGACCTACACCTTCCAGCGACCGATCGACTATGCGACGTCGGTCCTGGCCGGCGCCATCGCCGCCGGCTGGCGGGCGCCGGTGTTCATCCAGGGCGACCACTACCAGTTCAATGCCAAGAAGTACGCCGCCGATCCGGAGGCGATGACCGAGGAGATCCGGCGCGCCTGCCGGCTGGCCGTGGACGCCGGCTATCGGAACATCGACATCGATTCCTCGACGCTCGTCGACCTTTCCCAGCCGGACGTCGACCTGGAACAGCGCGAGAACTACCTGCGCGCGGCGGAATTGACCGCGCTCATCCGCACCCTGGAGGGCGATGGCGTCACGGTCAGCGTCGGCGGTGAGATCGGCGAGGTCGGAACCCAGAACTCCACGGTCGCGGAGCTTCGGGCCTATCTCGACGGCTATCGTCGCGAACTGGACGCCCGGATGCGGGGCGCGGTCGGGATCTCCAAGGTCAGCGTCCAGACGGGCACCAGCCACGGTGGCGTGCCGCTGCCCGGCGGAGGTGTCGCCGAGGTGAAGCTCGATTTCGAGGTCCTGCGCGAGCTCGGGGTCGTCGCCCGCGAGTACGGCCTGGCGGGAGCGGTCCAGCACGGCGCCTCGACCCTGCCGGACGAGCTGTTCCACCGGTTCCCCGCGGTGGAGACGGCCGAGATCCACCTCGCGACCGGGTTCCAGAACGCCCTGTACGAGCACCCGGCGTTCCCGGACGAGCTCCACGCGGAGATCGAGGCGTGGTGCTTTGCCAACGCGGCGAATGAGCGGAAGCCTGACCAGACGGACCAGCAGTTCGTGTACACGACCCGCAAGAAGGCGATCGGTCCGTTCAAGCGCGGGCTCTGGGACCTCGCCACGAAGGACGAGATCCTCGCAGCGCAGCGACGCAAGATCGCATTCCTGTTCACGGAGCTCGGGGTGAATGGGTCGCGCGAGATGATCGCGGCGTACATCCGGCCCGTGGCGGTCCACCGGCCGCTGCCGGACGGGTTGCGCGAGGCCGTCGGCGCACACTGACGCCCCGTCCGTGATCCGACCGGAGCGAGCGGGCGACGATGCTGCGATCCGCGTCCTGACTGACCCGTGACCGCCGACGACGGCCTGCGCGGGGAGCTGCGCGACCATCTCGTCGCTGCGATGCAGCGCGTGCCGGACCTGGCGGGTCGTGAGCTGCGCCTGACGCCGCTGTCCGGGGGGATCACCAACCGGAACTTCCTGGTGACCATCCCGGCCGCGACCGATCGCTACGTCATCCGCCTGGCAGGGAACGATACGCACTTGCTCGGCATCAGCCGGGAGGTGGAGCACGCTGCCACCGTGGCCGCCGCGGGCGTCGGTGTGGGTCCGGAGGTCAGCGCGTTCATTCGGCCGGAGGGCTACCTGGTCACCAGGTTCATCGAGGGTTCGCCCGTCGACGACGACGCCGTCCGACGGCCGGAGACCCTTCGCCGCGTGGCCGATTCGCTCCGCCGGATCCACGATGGACCGGCGATCCCGGGCATCTTCGTCCCGCTCCGGATCGTCGAGTCGTACCGGGCGCTGGCGCTGGCTCGCGGGGTGCGGATCCCCGCGGAATACGAGCTCGCCGCGGCGATCGGCCGGCGCATCGAGCTCGCCTGCCTGGCCGCGCCGTTGGAGCCTCGGCCCTGCCACAACGACCTGCTGAACGCGAACTTCATCGACGACGGCGTCCGGATCCGGATCGTCGACTGGGAGTACGCGGGCATGGGTGATCCATTCTTCGACCTCGGCAACTTCAGCATCAACCACGACCTGACCCAGGAGCAGGATGCGATCCTGCTTGCCGCCTACGACGGCCAGCCGGGCACCCCGCGCCCGGACCGGCTCGCGAGGCTGGCGCTCATGCGGGTCGTCTCGGACTTCCGCGAGGCGATGTGGGGAGTGCTCCAGCAGGGGATCAGCGCTCTCGACGTCGATTTCGTCGCGTACGCGAGCGACCACTTCGACCGGCTGCTGGCGAACAGCTCGACGCCAGCCTTCGAACGCGCCCTGCGAGTCGCCGCAGACGACTGACAGGCACCCGGATGAGATCCGGTCGCCGACCTAGCGGGCCTCGTCCACGTCGGTCCACCACTGGCGCCGGTCGCCGACCCGATCGCGCATCTTCCAGCCCATCGACTTGGGAACGGCGTCGATCCGCTGCTTGAGCTCGCGCCCGGTGGCCAGGACCCGCGACCGCTGGTCCGGGGTCAGTTGCGGGTAGGTGATCGCCAGTTTCGCGACCTTGTCGAGGGTCTGGGTGATCGTCCTCCACAGGCCCCAGTCATCGGCGCAGAGCCTCGCCACACGTCCCACGTCCACGGTGTCGTCATCCCCGCTGCCGAGCGGGTGGTCCAGGAGCAGCAGGACGATGTCGACGACGTCCTTCTCGTTGATCTTGACGATCTGGAGCTTGGACAGCAGGAGCTCGGCGATCGGGATCGTCGGGCGGTCCACTTCCAGCCGACCGGCCAGCGGGATGACATGGCAGAACTCGAGCTGGTCGTAGAACACGTCGAGGTGGATGTGCCGCCCGGGATCGTCGAAGATCGAGCGGGCGCCTTCGGATGCGATGTAGACCTCGCGGTCGTCCGCGTAGCCGAGCCCGGCAAGTACCCGGGCGAGTGCCTTGGCGTCCCGCCGGTACGCGGCGAAGTCGATGTCGGCGTACGTGCGTTCGAAGCTCGGGATGATCGCCGCCGCATCGTGGCTGTGGAGCGCCACGCCGATCGAGCCGAGCACGCGGACGACGAGGCCGGCCGCGTCGGTCGCGTCGATGATCCGCGCGACCTCGGCCTCGAGGCTGGCGCGGTCGATGACGAAGGCGGTCTGGTCGGTGGAGTGCGTCACAGTCGCCGATCGTAGCGGAGCGGACCTGCCGATGCGCGACGGCCGCACGGGGCGAGCCTTGGCGACGTACCGTTCCGCGTCATGGAGCTGGACCAGGCGCGGGTCGTCGTCATCGGCGGTGGGATCACCGGCTGCAGCGTCGCCTACCACCTGGCCCTGGCCGGCTGGACGGACGTGCTGTTGGTGGAGAAGGCGCAGCTGACCGCCGGGTCCACGTGCCAGGCTGCCGGCCTGGTCACGGCCTTCAATCCGTCGTCGACGATGATGGCATTCCGCCGCTACAGCATCGAGCTCTATGGACGGCTGGGAGCCTTCCAGGCAGTCGGCAGCCTCCGCCTCGCGTCGTCGCCGGACCAGCTCCGGGAGCTGCAGCGCACCGCCAGTCGAGCCCGTGGCATCGGACTGGACGCAGAAGTCATCGGTCCCGCCGAGGCGCTGGGCCTGCTGCCGGCCATCTCGCCGGTCGACCTGTACGGGGCGGTCCACCTCGGGGCGGACGGTCACCTGGATCCCCACGGTGCGACCCACGCGGTGGCCGACGCGGCACGGGCCCTGGGCGTGCGGATCCGCCAGGGTGTCCGGGTGACCGGCTTCGAACTGACCGCTCGTCGCGAGGTGCGGCGGGTGCTGACCGATGGTGGCCCGATCGACACGGAGATCGTCGTCAACGCCGCCGGGATGTGGGCGCCCCAGGTCGCCGCGATGGTCGGCGGGTTCATTCCCTCCACTCCGGTGGACCACCAGCACATCGCGCTCAAGGCGGTCCCGGGTCACGAGCTGCCGCGCGAGATGCCCTGCTTCCGGGACCCGGACAACCTCGTCTACGGCAAGAGTGAGAACGGCGGGATGGTCTTCGGTGGCTATGAGCTGGACCCTGCGTCGCGCTGGGAGGACGGCGTCCCGTGGGAGCATGCCGCCCGCTCGCTGCCGCCCGACTACGAGCGGTTCGCGCCGCTGATGGCCGGAGCCGTTCAACGGTTCCCCTTCCTGGCCGACGCCGAGGTCATCCGGCTCGTCTGCCATCCCGATGCGATGACCCCGGATGCGAACCCGCTGCTGGGTCCGCTGCCGGACGTGCGCGGTTTCTGGGTCGCGGCCGGCCTGTCGCTGAACGGGTTCGGGGGAGGGGGCGGGATCGGCCGCGCGATGGCCGGGTGGATCACCGCCGGCGATCCCGGCGTGGACATCGGCCCGTACCGGGCGTGGCGGTTCTCCGACACCTATCGGGATCCCGGGTTTGCGGCAGGGCTCGGTCGCGAGACCTACAGCGACTACTACCGACTGCGCTATCCCCACGACGCGGACCTCGCAGGGCGCCCGAGGCGCCTGTCACCGCTCCACGGGCGGCTCCAGGAGGCGGGGGCCGTGTTCGGCACGAAGGCCGGCTGGGAGCGGGCCGATCATCACGAGCCGGGTCGTCCGTGGCGGCGATCGGGCCGCGATCAGACCGCCTACGGCTGGACCCGTCCACCATGGCACGAGCGCGTCGTGGCGGAGGTGGCGGCTGTCCGCGAGCGGGCCGGGATCATCGACCTGAGTTCCTTCGGCAAGGTCGACGTGACCGGACCGGGGGCGTTGTCGTTGCTCCAGCGGGTGGCCGCGAACGATGTCGACCGACCGGTCGGGAGCATCGTCTACACACCCTGGTGCGACGAGTGGGGCGGCATGGTCGCGGACGTGACGGTGACCCGCCTGGCCGGCGACCGGTTCCGCGTCGTCACCGGGGCGGGGTACGCCGCCTCCGATCGCGCCTGGTTGCGCTGGAACCGCGTCGCCGGGGAGCCGGTGGAGATCCGTGACGTGAGCGACGAGTTCGCGACGATCGGCCTGTGGGGACCGCGCGCCCGGGACATCCTGGCGGCCGCGACGGACGATGACGTCAGTGATGCCGCGCTGTCGATCCGCCACGCTCGTGGGATCCGGGTCGGCGCGGCCACGGTCCTCGCCGCGCGGATCAGCTACGCGGGCGAGCTCGGCTGGGAGCTGACGGCCGCGTCGTGCGACGCCGTCGGCGTCTGGGATGCGCTGCGTGGGGCCGGCACCGAGCACGGCCTGGAGCCGTTCGGCTACCGGGCGCTGGACGCCCTCCGGATCGAGAAGGGCTATCGCTACTACGGGACCGACATGACGATGCTGGACACCCCGTTCGAGGCGGGGTTGAGCGGCCTTGTTCGCCTCGGCAAGCCTTCGTTCGTGGGTCGGGACGCCCTGTTGGCCGCTCGCGACGCGGCACCGGACGGTCCCGCCCGGCGGCTCGTCACCCTGACGATCGGCGAGGATGCCGACGACCTGCCGGTCTACGGCGGGGAGGCGGTCCGCGCCGACGGGGAAGTCGTGGGCCGGATCCGGAGCGTGGCCTATGGACCGACAGTGGCACGCACCATCGGGTATGTGTATCGTGCACCGGACTTCGTGGAGGGAGTGCGACTCACGGTGGACGTATTCGATCGCCGAGTCCCGGCGTCCCTGGCCCCGGATGTCCTGTGGGACCCGGCCGGCGACCGGCTGCGCGGCTGACCTGCCGAAGATGCGACTGTTCCGCCGGCCACGCACCTCGAAGGGCACGCGGATCTTCTACGCGACCGATGTGCACGGGTCAGAGCGGACATGGCGAAAGTTCCTCAACGCGGGCGCGTTCTACGGCGCGGATGTGCTGGTCATGGGCGGCGACGTCATGGGCAAGCTGACCATCCCGATCATCCGCGGGGCAGGCGGCGAGCATCGGGCGACGATCCATGGGCGGGTCGAGCGGCTGCAGACGGCCGCCGAGGTGGAGGCCGCGCGGGAGAAGATCGGCTTCCTCGGGTTCTACTCGACGATCATGGATGAGGCCCAGTACGCGGCCACCAAGGCAGACCCGGGGGCGATCGACCGGCTGTTCGTCGAGCTCGCCACGGAGCGCCTGGTTCGCTGGATGGACCTCGCAGAATCGAAACTGGCGGGGACCGGGATCCGCTGCTATGCGACGGGCGGCAACGATGACGTCGACGAGGTGATGGCGGCGATGGACCGGCCGGACGCCCAGGCCTTCGTCGCCTGCGAGGGCCGCGCCGTGCCGCTGGACGACGAGCACGTGATGGTCAGCATGCCGTACGTCAACCCGACGCCCTGGAAGACGCCGAGGGAAGCCCCGGAAGCGGAGCTGGCGGATCGTATCGACACCATCGCCGCAGGCCTGCCCGACCACGCCCGGGCGATCTTCAACTTCCACGCCCCGCCGATCGATTCCACCCTGGACACCTGTCCCCAGCTGGACTGGACCACCGACCCGCCGTCCCAGCTGGTGACCGGCGGACAGCCGGTCCTGTATGGGGCCGGCAGCACGTCGGTCCGGGCCGCGATCGAGCGCTACCAGCCCGCCCTGGGGCTGCACGGGCACATCCACGAATCGCAGGCGGCGGCGACGCTGGGCCGGACGCTCTGCGTGAACCCCGGCAGCGAGTACGGCGAGGGGGTCCTCCGCGGCTGCCTGCTGACGATCGCCGATGGGAAGGTGCAGAGCTACCAGATGACGGCCGGCTGAACGCCGGCGAAGGAGGGAGCGGGGGCATGAGGAGGTGCAGTCACAGATCCTGAGCGGTTCCGGCCCTATCGGATATCCGTACTGAGGTGACCTTTGATGGCGACAGCAGTCGCGACCCCGGAGGTCTTCGTCCGCAAGTCCTCCGGTCTCGTCCGAGTCATGTCCTCGCGATCGGCCTTCGTCTACAACATCCTGACGATGGGCCTCATCTTCCCGTGGACCTACCTGTGGGCGCCGGGCGCCCTGCCCGGTGGCCAGCTGGTCTGGGGGATCCTGCTGGCGATGGTCCTCGAGATCCCGATCGCCCTGGCCTATGTCTGGCTGTCGACGGCCCTGCCCAGGTCCGGCGGCGACTACGTGTTCCAGAGCCGCGTGCTGGGCGGCGGGATCGCCTTCACCCTGGTCATGTCCGGGTTCGTGATCTGGATCCTCCAGTGGGTGGCGTTGTCCGGGTGGCTGCTCAGCTATCTCGGCTTCGCTGGCCTGTTCCTGGGTCTCGGGGCCACGCTCGGCAACCAGATGTTCCTGGACTGGGCCGTCTGGTTCGCCGGGGACGGCATCGTTCCGGTCAGCATCCTGAACGCCTTTGTGGCGATGGTGATCCTCACCAGCGGGTTCAAGAACTACGTCCGCCTGCAGCGGGTGATGTGGGTCGCCATCCTGGTCGCCTTCGGCACCATGCTCGTCGTCCTCGCCACCGCGACCGCCGCGAGCATCGGAGGATCGCTCAACGCGTTCTCCACGTCGCTCGGTGGTTCGGCCACGTTCTACGAGGATGCGATCGCCGCGACCATCGCCGCCGGGGTGGACACGAACCCGCCGTTCAGCCTGCTGGCGACTCTGCTCATCGCGCCCATCGCCTGGACGTCGCTCCAGTGGGCGACCTATTCGACCCAGCAGAACGGCGAGATCAAGGACGCCCGGTCGTTCCAGAGCCAGGCGTTCATCATCGTCGGCTCGCTGATCGTGACGGGCCTCCTGCTGGCGGTCCTCGCCTTCGTCCTGGAGCGGGCCATCGGCACCGAGTTCCTGTACGTCGCCGGTGCCGGCTACTGGTCCGGGGTCGCCGAGTCGACCTTCAACGGGGTCTATCTCTGGCCGAACGTCATCGCCATCGCCATCTCGGCGAGCCCGATCGTGGTCCTGCTGATCAGCTTCGGCTTCATCATGAACGGCCACCAGATCGTCCATAACTGCTACATCGGGATGACCCGGGTCATGGTCGCCATGAGCCTGGATCGGCTGCTCCCGGAGTACGTCAGCCGTGTCAGCGACCGGTTCCACACCCCGGTCAACGCGCACCTGATCTACTTCCTGGCCAGCATCCCGGTCATCATCCTGTACAACAACTTCGCCTACGGCGAAGGCGACGACACGACGACCTGGGCGTCGCTGACCCTTGGTGTCACCTTCGCCTGCGGCTACGTGTTCGTGGCGACGGCCCTGGCCGGCGCGCTCCTGCCGTTCCGGGCGAAGGCGCTGTACGAGGCCTCGCCGGGCTCGAAGTACACCATCGGCGGGTACCCGGCCGTCACCGTCGTCGGCCTGCTCGGGTTCGTGACCGGGTCGATCTTCCTGTTCCTGTTCGCGACGAATGCGGAGCTCGGACTCACCAGCGACCTCGCGTACACCGTCGTGGGCGGCGTCCTGGTCTTCTCCGCCATCTGGTACGTCGCCACGAAGCTGGCCCGTCGGGCCAGCGGCATCAACGTCGACTACGCGTTCAAGGAGATCCCGCCGGAGTGACCGACGGCGCCTGAGCGCTCTCGCCAGACAACGACCCGGGCGGCACCGCCGTCCGGGTCGCTCCTTGCCCGGGCCGGTCAGGCCGAGACGGTCGCCAGCCAGTCTTCGACGTCCGGTCCGTCGAGGACGGCCCGGGCGCGTGCCCAGCGCTCTTCGGCCCAGCCCGCGAAGTCGTAGTCGATCGAGGAGATGGCGGCCTGGATCGCGGCCCACAGCGTCCAGCCGACGTCCGACATGATCATCTGTAGCCGCATCCGGGCGACGAGGGCGTCGGTCGCCTCCCCGAAATACGCGGCACACAGGTCCCGGATGCGGGCCTCGTCCCAGCCCAGTTCCTGGCAGGTGTTGCCCAGCTCGAAGGTCGGGTCGTTGTTGCCGCTGTACTCGTAGTCGACGATCCACAGGCGCTCGCCGTCGTCGAGATAGTTCTCCGCCAGCAGGTCGTTGTGGCACGGAACGGTCGGGAGCGGGTGGACCGCCAGGGCCGCCTCGATCCTCGGGAGCCGGTCCAGTCGCTCCCGGTATCCGCCCGGGATCGCGATGTCGCGCTCGTCGACCAGGCGCAGGTACCGCTCGGATAGCCGGAACATGTCGAAGTCGTCCCGGAACCGGGGACCCGCGTGGAGCCGGCGCAGCGTCGCCGCGACCCGACCGGGTTCGCCCGGCGCGGCGAACGCCCCGTTGGACATCGTCGTCGCCGGGATCCAGGCCAGGACGAACGCGTCCGAGGCCGGCAGGTGATGGAGCACGGCGGGCCCGACGCCGGCCGTGGCCGCTGCGCGAGTGTTGTGCAGTTCGTTGCCGCGGTCCACGGCAAGCAGGTCTGTGGCCGGGCCTGGGATGCGCACGAACGCCGGCTCACCGTCCACGCTCACGCGCCAGTTCTGGTTGGTCAGTCCGGCCGGGATCCGTTCCGCCTCCACGGGCCGCCCGACCCACTCCGGGATGGCCGCGATCACCTGCTCGATGGTCGGGGTCATGATGCCTCCTCGACCCCGCAGGGTAGCGGTCCGCGGAGCCCGGCGTCCGTCCCCATCGGCCGGTCAGTGGCAGCGAGCGGTCCCGGCGTCGGAGAAGTCCGCCGTTGCCGCGTGGAAGTGCCAGTCGTAGGACCCATCGTGCAGGGTGAAGGCGAGGACCCCGTGGTCGATCGAGGCCCGTAGCTCGCTGTTCGCCCGGATCTCGGCGAAATCGCGCAGCGGCGCGCCACCGGTCCCGACGACGAACTCCCGGATGCCGGCGACCCGGTCCTCGCGACCGGATGGATCCTGCGGAGCGAATCGCTCGTAGTCGTGGTCATGGCCGTTGACGACGATGTCGGCGCCGGCGGCATGCAGCGCCTCCCAGAACGGGGCGACGCTCGCGTCGTCGCCGTGCATGCCGGAGCTGAACCGCGGGTGGTGCCAGATGGCCAGCATGCAGGCGGCGTTCGGGCCGGCCAGTTCGGCCGCGAGCCAGCGACCCTGCGCCGAGTGGGGGTCGCATCCGCCGACCGCCGCGCAGTCGGAATCCAGCACGATGATCCGCCACGTGCCCAGATCGTAGGCGTACCACGTGCGGTCGTCCCCGCCGACAGCCGTGGTCCCGAAGTACGTCCGGTACGCGTCGATACCGCCGTCCTGCCAGTCGTGATTGCCGGCCGCCGGTCGGGTCCTGGCCAAGTGGCGGCCCCATGACGGGGTGTAGCAGTCCTGGAATGCCGTGTCGGTCGCTGACGGGTAGACGTTGTCACCCGCCGTGAAGACCGTCCCCTCGATCTTGTCCAGCAGGGCCGCCGTCGCCTCGTCGCCGTCCGAGTCGCAGTCGGCGATGTCACCTGCCCCGACGAGCACGGGATCACCGGTCGGGGTGGGGATGGAGGCCGGCGCGTTCGGCCGGTTCGACGCGGTTGGCTCGACGCTCGCAGGGACCGCCGATGCGGGGACCGACGCCACGGCTCCCGCCGTCGGTGCTCCCGCCGTCGGTGTCGCCGCCGCCGGTGCCGGCGCCCGGCCGACGACGCCGAGCAGTCCGATCAGGACCAGCAGGGTGGCCGCGAAGATGACGCTGCCGAGCAGGAGCGACCTCGCCCCCCGGGGTGGCTGCGCCGGGGCGGGCGGTGGCAGCGCGTGATGCGGTTCGTCGTCCATCCGCCGGCCAGCCTAGCCCATGTCGGAACCGGGCAACGCGCGGCCCGCCTCCGACGCTAGGCTTCCCCTGTCCATGGAGGTCGGCACAGGAGGGCATCGGCGGGATGCAGCACGCCCGGGCGGTGATCATCGGCGGAGGCGTGGGGGGCACGTCGATCGCCTACCACCTGACGGAGCTCGGGTGGACGGATATCGTCCTGGTCGACCGCGCCGAGCTGACCAGCGGCTCCACCTTCCACAGTGCGGGCCTGGTCGGCCAGCTGCGCGGCTCGGTCACGCTGACCCGGATGATGATGTACGGCTCCGCGCTGTACCGGCGCCTTCTTGGCGAGACCGGGGTCGATCCCTCCTGGCACGAGGTCGGCTCGATCCGGCTGGCATCGTCGACGGCCAGGATGGAAGAACTGGAGCGCCAGGCCGGCTGGGCGAAGACGTTCGGCCTCCCGATGGACCTCATCACGCCCACGGAAGCCAGGGATCGCTTCCCGCTGATGTCCACCGAAGGCGTCGTCGGTGGTGTGTGGCTGCCGACCGACGGCTGGCTCGACCCGTCCGGCCTGGCGCAGGCCCTGGCTGCCGGTGCCCGCCAGCGTGGCGCGCAGATCCGTCCGCACACGCGGGTCGTCGCCATCGAGGTGGACCCGGGCAGCCCGATGCGCCGGACTCCGCGGGTCACCGGCGTCACCGTGGAGCACCGTGGTGAACGCGAGGAGATCCGGGCCGAGGTCGTGGTGAACGCGGGGGGCATGTTCGCGCCGGAGATCGGGCGCATGGTGGGCGTGACCGTGCCGGTCATCCCGATGGCCCACCAGTACCTGTTCACCGAGGCGATCGAGGGCGTTCACCCGGGCCTGCCGCAGCTCCGCGACCCGGACAACCTCGTCTACTTCCGCGAGGAGGTGGGCGGCCTGTGCATGGGCGGCTACGAACGCGACCCGGCACCCTGGTCGCTCGATGGCGTGCCGGCGGACTTCAACGGCCGGCTCCTGGCGCCGGACATGCCGCGCTTCGAGCCGATCATGGAGGGGGCCATCCGGCGCGTGCCGGCGATGGCCGATGCGCGGGTCAGCCGGATCATCAACGGCCCGGAGGGGTTCACGCCGGACAACGAGTTCATCCTGGGCGAATCGGACGTCCGCGGCTTCTACGTGGCGGCCGGCTTCTCGGCGCACGGGATCGCCGGAGCGGGCGGGATCGGCCGGCAGATGGCGTCCTGGATCGCGGAGGGCGAACCGGAGCTCGATCTCTGGAAGATGGACATCCGCCGATTCGGCGCTGCCTATCGGTCACGGCAGCACACGCTGGCGCGCACGGTCGAGAACTACGCGACCTACTACGACATCCACTATCCGAACGAAGAGCGACAGGCCGGCCGACCGCTGCGGACGGCCCCCGCATATGAAGTGCTCGCCAGGCTCGGTGCCGTATTCGGCGAGAAGTCCGGCTGGGAGCGCCCGAACTGGTTCGAGCCCAATGCCGACGACCCGCGCTTCGGCGGGCGCGAGGCCCTGGAGCAGCTGCGCCCCCGTGGCTGGGCCGGCCACCACTGGTCGCCGGCCATCGCCGCAGAGGCCCTGGCCACGCGTCGGACCGCCGGCCTGTTCGACGAGAGCTCGTTCGCCAAGCTCGACGTCAGCGGACCCGGCGCCGTCGCGGCCCTCCAGCACGTCGCCGGCAACGACATCGACCGCCCGGTCGGATCCATCGTCTATACCCAGCTCCTGGATCGACGGGGCGGGATCCAGGCGGACCTGACGGTCACCCGGCTGGCTGCCGAGCGGTTCCTGCTGGTCACCGGGACGGCCTATGCCAACCACGATGCCGCCTGGTTGCGGGCCAACCTGCCGGACGACGGGTCGGTGGACGTGCGCGACATCACGGCCTCGCGAGTGTGCTACGGACTGTGGGGTCCAAGGGCGCGGGACATCCTTGCTCCGCTGACTCGCGATGACCTGTCCGACGCCGGATTCCCGTATCTCACAGCCCGGGAGATCACCATCGGCCAGGTACCGCTGCTTGCGCTGCGAGTCACATACGTCGGCGAGCTGGGCTGGGAGCTGTACGCCCCCACGGAATATGGGCGGGCGCTGTGGGACACCCTGTGGGAGGCGGGGCGCGGACACGGCCTGCTGGCCGGCGGGTACCGGGCGATCGATGCCCTGCGCATCGAGAAGGGCTATCGCGTCTGGTCCAGCGATATCACTCCGGACGAGAACCCATACGAGGCCGGACTCGGGTTCGCGGTCGCCCTCGACAAGGCCGTTCCGTGCCAGGCGCGCGATTCGCTCGTCGCGGCGAAGGCGGCCGGACCGCGCAAGCGGCTTCGTGCGCTCGCGCTTGACGATCCCGGATCCGTCTGTCTCGGCAACGAGCCGGTCCGCATCGCCGGCGAAGTGGTCGGGCGGGTGACCAGCGGGGGCTACGGGTTCGCGGTGGAGCGTTCCATCGCCTACGCCTACCTCCCGGCGGAGCAGGCGGCGATCGGGACGCGCGGCGACCTGGAGGTCTTCGGCCGGTCGGTCGGGTTCGAGGTGATGCGAGAACCGTTGTACGACCCGGCCAACGCCAGGATCCGGTCGTGAGCGGCGCGCCCGGATACGGACCGGACTGGTCGGCGTCGCTCCGGCGTGGCACGGACGCCGAGCTGCGCCGCTGGCTGGAAGTCGCCCAGGCGGCCTGTGACGAGGCCGACGGGATCGCCCGGAACCACTTCCGTCGTGACCTCGAGGTCCAGGCCAAGCCCGACCGGACGTTCGTCACGCAGGCTGACACGCAGATCGAGACGCGGATCCGCGAGCGCCTGCTCGACGCGTTCCCGGATCACGGCCTGGTCGGCGAGGAGTTCGGGACGCAGGGCGCCGACGCGCCCGTACGCTGGTACATCGACCCGATCGACGGGACCCACAACTTCATGCGCGGCGTCCCGATCTTCGGGACCCTGCTGGCGGTCGAACGCGATGGGGAGTTGCAGGCCGCCGTCCTGTCCGCGCCGGCGCTCGGTGAGCGCTGGTGGGCGCACCGAGGCGGCGGCGCATGGGCGGGCGCCGCCGCCGGCGGCACCCGTGCGACACGCCGGATCCAGGTCAGCCGGGTGGGGGAGCTGGCCGACGCCCAGGTGCTGTACGGCGGCGGGACGGGGATCCGGGCCTCCGGTCTGGCCCCCGGCTTCGACGCGCTGCTGAGGTCCGTGTGGCGCGAGCGTGGCTTCGGGGACTTCTGGGGCTACGCGCTCGTGGCGGAGGGTGCAGGCGAGGCGATGGTGGAAGTCGGGCTGAATGCGTACGATGCGGCCGCGCCCTTCCTGCTGGTCGAGGAGGCCGGCGGCCGGGTGACCGATCTCGAGGGGCGTCGTTCCATCGATAGCGGGTCCTTCCTGGCGACCAATGGGCACCTGCACGACGACATCCGGGATCGCCTGATCGGCGCATGAACCGACGGGCGGGAACCTGCCGGTCGGCCCGCCGGGACCGTGCCATGCGGCGGTAGGTCGCATCGCCCCGCTCCGCCATGCTGACCCCATGATCGGAGACGCGCACATGCCGGAGCGAGCGGTCGCGTCCGGCCTTGCGGCGGACGCCCTGGTCTGGATCGATCACCAGCAGGCCATCATCGCGACGCAGGATCGGGACGGCGCTCCGCTCGTCGAACGGCTCGGGCGGGGCGCGCTCGAGCCAGAGTCGGCGTTCGCCGCCCGTGTCGTCGACGAACTCGTCGACGCGGGCACGGTCACGGTCGCCGGTCCCGCGTACGCCCGAACGCCGCTGGAGCGGGCGCTCGTCGCCGTGACCCATCGGCCGGATCGGATCGTCGACGTGGAGCCCTGGATGGACGCGGCCGATGTGGCGGACGTACCGGCGCGCCGGCGGTACCGGCCACCCGCCTCGTAGGGCATCATCGGCCCATGCGGATCGTCAGCGCCCAGGAGGCCGTCGCCGGCATCGGCTCCGGGGCCCAGGTCTATCTGCAGTGCGCCGCCGCGGTCCCGACGGTCCTGCTCGACGCGCTCGTCGAGCGCGCCGCGGAGCTGCGGGACGTCGGCATGGTGCACCTGCACACGGAAGGGTCCGGGCCGCACCTCGCCCCGGGGATGGCGCCGCATTTCCGCCACCGGGCGCTGTTCGTCGGCCCCAACGCCCGGGCGGCGATCAACGAGGGCCGGGCGGACTACGTGCCGGTCTTCCTGTCCGATGTCCCGCGCCTGTTCGACTCGGGCGCCGTCCCGCTCGACGTCGTGTTCGCCAACGTGACGCCGCCGGACGAGCACGGGTTCTGCTCCCTCAACGTGTCCGTCGAGGCCATGCACAGCGCGATCCGGGCCGCGACGACGGTGATCGCCCAGCTGAATCCGGAGTTGCCCCGGACCCTCGGCGAGAGCTTCATCCACGTCGACGACATCGACCTGGCCGTGGAGGTTTCCGTCCCGCCCTTCGAGCGCCCACTCGACCCGATCGGACCCATCGAGCGCCGTATCGGCGAGTACGTCGCGGAGCTCGTCCCGGACGGGGCCACCCTGCAGCTCGGGATCGGCGCCATCCCGGCGGCGACCGCCCTGGCCCTGACGGACCGGCGTGACCTCGGGGTGCACACGGAGATGTTCACCGACAGCATCGTGGACCTGGTCGAGGCGGGCGTGGTCAATGGCTCGCGCAAGGAGCGGAACCGCGGGAAGATCGTGACCGCGTTCATGATGGGCTCCCGTCGCCTGTACGACTTCGTCGACGACAACCCGATGATCGAGATGCGTTCGGTCGATTTCACCAATGACACCCACGTCATCCGCTCGTTCGCGCGCATGACCGCCATCAATTCCGCGATCGAGGTGGACCTGACCGGCCAGGTGGTGGCGGATTCGATCGGCCGGCGGGTCTATTCGGGCGTCGGCGGCCAGATGGACTTCATCCGCGGAGCGGCCCTGGCGGCGGAAGGCCTGGCGATCATCGCGCTCCCAGCGACCGCCGCCGGCGGCACGATGTCCCGGATCGTCGGAACGCTCAAGGAGGGGGCCGGCGTGGTGACGACCCGGGCTCATGCCCGGACGATCGTGACCGAGTATGGTGTGGCAGAGCTGTTCGGGCGGAGCCTGCGCGAGCGCGCGGCGGCCCTGATCGGGATCGCCCACCCGGATCATCGGGACGGCCTGAAGACGGAGGCCCACGACCTCGGGCTCTGGTAGGGAGGCAGCGTGATGCAGCCGGTCATGGACACTGATGCCGCGACGCCGCGACCCGTCCTCGACGATGCCCTGCTGGCGCGGATCGATGCGTACTGGCGAGCGGCGAACTACCTGTCGGTCGGGCAGATCTACCTGCTGGACAACCCGCTCCTGCGCGAGCCACTTCGACCCGAGCACGTCAAGCCGCGTCTCCTCGGCCATTGGGGGACCACGCCCGGCCTGAACCTCGTCTATGTCCACCTGAACCGCGCCATCCGCGAACGCGACCTCGACGCCATCTACGTCACCGGCCCCGGGCACGGCGGCCCCGGGCTCGTCGCCAACGCTTACCTCGAGGGGACGTACAGCGAGGTCTACCCGGCGATCAGCCGGGATGAGGCCGGGCTGCGCCGCCTGTTCCGCCAGTTCAGCTTCCCCGGCGGCATCCCGAGCCATGTCGCGCCGGAGACACCCGGCTCCATCCACGAGGGTGGGGAGCTCGGGTATTCCCTTGCTCATGCCTACGGGGCCGCCTTCGACGACCCGGACCTGCTCGTGGCGTGCGTGGTGGGGGACGGCGAGGCGGAGACCGGCCCGCTGGCGGCCAGCTGGCATTCGAACAAGTTCCTCGATCCACGTCGCGACGGGGCCGTGCTCCCGATCCTCCACCTCAACGGCTACAAGATCGCCAACCCGACCATCCTTGCCCGCATCCCGGACGCCGAGCTTCGGTCGCTGATGGAGGGCTACGGCCACACCGTCCTGGAGGTCGCCGGCGACGACCCGGCGACCGTACATCGGGCGTTCGCCGAGGCGCTCGACTCGGCGCTCGACCGGATCGATGCGATCCAGCGCTCTGCGCGAGGCGTGGGTCCGGCGGCGCCGCCCCCGGAGCGCCCGCGCTGGCCGATGATCATCCTGCGGACGCCGAAAGGCTGGACCGGCCCGGCCGAGGTCGACGGGGCGCCCACCGAGGGCTCCTGGCGGTCGCACCAGGTACCGATGAGCGACGTCAGGGGCAAGCCGGAGCACCTCGCCATCCTCGAGTCGTGGATGCGGAGCTATCGGCCGGAGGAGCTATTCGACGCCGCCGGCGGACTCGTGGCCGAGCTCGCCGATCTCGCGCCACGGGGAACCCGCCGGATGAGCGCCAATCCCGTGACCAACGGCGGCGAGCTGTTGCGCGACCTGCGCCTCCCGGACTTCCGCGACTACGCGGTGGACGTGCCGGCTCCCGGCGCCACGTTCTCCGAGGCCACCCGCAAGCTCGGGGAGCTGCTGCGGGACGTCATCCGCCTGAATCCCGAGACGTTCCGGGTCATGGGTCCCGACGAGACGGCCTCCAACCGGCTCCAGGCCGTCTTCGAAGCCACGGACCGAACGTGGATGGCCGAGCTTCTCCCGAGCGACGACCACCTCGCGCCGGACGGGCGCGTCATGGAGGTCCTCTCGGAGCACCTCTGTCAGGGCTGGCTGGAGGGCTACCTGCTGACCGGACGGCATGGTGTCTTCAACTGCTACGAGGCCTTCATCCACATCGTCGATTCGATGTTCAACCAGCACGCCAAGTGGCTGAGCGCGACCTCGGACATCCCGTGGCGCCGTCCGATCGCCTCACTCAACTACGTCCTGTCCAGCCATGTCTGGCGGCAGGATCACAACGGATCCACGCACCAGGACCCCGGGTTCATCGATCTCGTCGTCAACAAGAAGGCGGAGCACATCCGGGTCTACCTGCCGCCCGACGCCAACACCCTCCTCTCCGTGGCCGACCACTGTCTGCGCAGCCGCAACTACGTCAACGTCATCGTCGCCGGCAAGCAGCCCGGCCTGAACTGGCTGTCGATGGACGAGGCGATCGCCCACTGCTCGCGCGGGATCGGGATCTGGCCGTGGGCCAGCAACGATCAGGGCGGCCAGCCGGATGTCGTGCTCGCATGTGCGGGTGACATCCCGACCCTGGAGACGCTGGCCGCCGTGGACCTCCTGCGGCAGGATCTCCCGGAGCTCAAGGTCCGCGTCATCAACGTCGTGGACCTCATGCGCCTGCAGGATGAGCGCGAGCATCCGCACGGATTGTCACGATCGGAATTCGACGCCCTGTTCACGACGGATCGACCGATCGTCTTCGCCTATCACGGCTATCCGTGGCTGATCCACCGGCTGACCTACCGGCACACCAACCACGACAACCTCCATGTCCGTGGCTACAAGGAGGAGGGCACCACGACGACGCCGTTCGACATGGTGATGCTCAACGACCTCGATCAATTCCACCTGGTCATCGACGTCATCGACCGCGTCCCGGGTCTCGCCGAGCGTGCCGCCCACCTGCGTCAGGAGATGATCGACCGCCGACTCGAGGCGCGGGCCTACACCCGCGAGCACGGGGAGGACCCGCCGGAGATCCGCGACTGGACCTGGCCCGGGTGAGCCCTCGCGCCACCGCGGCTCGGCGGGAGCGCCGGGAGCCGGACCGGATCCTGGTCCTCAACGCGGGCTCCAGCACGCTCAAGGCGAGCCTGCTCCAGCGTGGCGAGGAGCGGCCACTCGGCGCCGTCACGGTCGACTGGGCCGGCGAACCGGAGACGGTCGGCGACTCGGCGGCTGATGCGGCTGTCGCGCGCGCCCTCGCGGACCTCGGCGATCCACGGCCGGAGAGGCTGCTCGGCGTCGGGCACCGGGTCGTCCACGGCGGGCCGGCGCTCGTGGCGCCGGTCATCGTCGACGGTGACGTCCTGGCCGCGATCGAGGCCGTCACCCGGCTCGCCCCGCTCCACATCCCGCCGGCGGTCGCCGTGATCCGCGCGATGGAGCGACGCGCTCCCGGTGTCCGCCAGGTCGCCTGTTTCGACACGGCGTTCCACGCTCGGATGCCGGCGGCGTCCCTGCGCTATCCCGTCCCGCGCGGCTGGTTCGCGGACGATGGGATCCGTCGCTATGGCTTCCACGGGTTATCGGTCGAATGGTCCGTCGGGCGCGCCGCGACGCTGCTCGGAGCCGCTGTCGGGGAGCTGCGCCTGGTCGTGGCGCACCTCGGCGCCGGGGCGTCCGTCACGGCCGTCGACCGGGGGCGATCCGTCCACACCTCGATGGGCTACACGCCCCTGGAGGGCCTGATGATGGGCACGCGCTCCGGATCGATCGACCCGGGGATCATCTTCGACCGGTTGCGCGGCGGGCGGCACGGCCCGGCCGCGGTCGAAGATGACCTCGTGCATCGGTCGGGTCTGCTCGGCGTCGGCGGCAGCGCCGACATGCGGTCGTTGATGCAGCGCGCGGCCGACGGCGATCGCGATTCCCGGTTGGCCATCGACATGTTCGTCGATCGGGCCGCGGCGGAGATCGCCGCATCGGCCAGCCGACTGCGCGTCCTGGACGCCGTCGTATTCACCGGCGGCATCGGCGAGAACGCCGGTCGCGTGCGGTCGGCCATCGTGCGTCGACTGGCGATCCTTGGGGTCGCCCCGATCAGGGCCGCCGCTGGGCGCGGTGACACATTCCTGGGCCGTCCCGGGTCGCGCCCTGCGATCCTGCGTGTGGCCGCCAGGGAGGACCTGGTGATCGCCGCGGCGGTGACAAGGCTGCGGCGCCGGCGCTAGCCCGGCTGGTCCGCCGCCGGCTGGTCCGCCGCCGCCTCTGCCGCCGGCTCGCGAACGACCAGCACCGACGCGTGGGCGTGCAGCAGCACGTTGCGCGCCACGCTGCCCATCAGCAGCCGCGACAGACCGGTTCGACCGTGCGTGCCCACGACGATGAGGTCCGCCGCGCCCCGCTCGGCGACGTCGAGGAGCGTTGCCGCCGCGTCGCCGTCCGGGACTGCCCAGCTGACGTCGAAGCCGCTCGTCCGCAATCGCTGGGCCGCCGTCGAAGCCACATCCTGGAGCGAATCGTGCGCCGCCACGACGGCGTCCTCGTACCAGGCGATCGGCGTGCCGTAGGCGCCCGAGAGCATGACGCCGGGGCCCGGGACGATCGATGGAGCGACGCTGACGACCTCGAGATGCGTGGCGCGCAGGAACTCGAATCCGGCCACCGTATCGACGATCCGGTCCGACACCGGCGTTCCGTCCAGCGCCACCACGGCCCGGCGGCAGTCCTCGCTGCGCGCCACCAGGACCGGACACGGCGCATGGTCGGCCACCTCGGCCGAAACCGACCCGAGGACCATGGATCCGATCGGTCCGCGGCCACGGCTGCCGACCACGATCAGCTCCGATCCCAGGCGCTCGGCCGTCTCGATGATGACGGTCGCCGGTCGGCCGACGACCACGTGCGTGTCGATCGACAGGGACGGCGAGGCGAGGCCGGATGCATCGGCCTGCAGGGCGCGCCGGACGTCGTCGGCGCCGAGGAGATCCTCCATGGAGCCGTCGAACTCGACGGCGGTCATCGCAAACAGGTCGAAGATGGGCTCGATCACGCGAACCGCATCGACGTGGGACGGTGCCGGCCAGGTGAAACCGTGGACGAGGGCTCGGGCAGTCTCGGCGCCCTGCGACCCGTCGAGGGCGAGCAGGATGCGCATGGCGTCCTCCGATCCGTTGGGCGCCGACCGGCGACGATGCGGCGTCGGCGCACAGCAAGAGCATGGCCCGGGCGCTCAGCAAAGGCCAATGTCCATCGGTCATCTTCGCCGGGGCCGATGCGCCCGACCCGAGACCACTCCGATCCGGTCCGTCCGGGGTTCAGGCGCCGGCGGCCGCCAGGGATTCGTCGAGGATGGAAAGGGCCTGGTCGACTTCGTCCGCGGTCGTCACCAGGGGCGGGATGATCCGGATGACGTTCACGTAGGTGCCGGCCGTGAGGACGAGGAGGTGCCGGGTGAGCGCCTCCGCCTGGATCCGTTTCGCGAGGTCCGGGTCGGGCACCCGTCCATCGCCGTCCTCGGGTCGCACGAGTTCGATGGCGACCATCAGGCCGAGACCGCGGGCGTCGCCGATGGAACGATAGCGCGACTTGAGCGCGCGCAGCCCGGCAAGGAACTGGACGCCGCGCACGCGGGCGTTGGCGGCGAGCCCCTCGTCCTGGATCACGTCGAGCGTGGCGTTGGCCGCCGCGCACGACACGACGTTCCCGCCATACGTTCCGCCGTGCGATCCGGGTCTCCAGGTCGCGAGCAGGTCCTGCCTGGCCAGGATCCCCGACAGCGGCAGCCCGGAGGCGATCCCCTTGGCCATGACCAGGATGTCCGGCTCCACGTCCCAGTGCTGGACGGCGAACATCTCGCCGGTCCGCCCAAAACCCGTCTGGACTTCGTCCGCGATGAGCAGGATCCCGTGCTCGCTCGCGATCTCGCGGAGGCGGGGCAGGAATCCGGGTGGCGGCACGAGGTAGCCACCCTCGCCCAGCACGGGCTCCACGATGACCGCCGCGACCCGGTCGGGGTAGATGAACTGGTGGAACGTCAGGTCCAGCTGGGCTTCCCAGTCGCAGGTACACGCGCTCGGCGGGTGAGGCCCGCCGGGGGCGCGATAGCAGTACGGGTAGGCCGTGTGATACACGGATCCAGGCAGCGGCTCGAAGGCGGCCCGATAGACGTCCTTGGCGGTCGTGAGGGCCATCGTCTGGGCAGTGCGCCCGTGGTAGCCGTAGCGGAAGGCCAGCACCGCCGGGCGGCCCGTGGCGACGCGGGCCAGCTTCACGGCTGCCTCGACCGCCTCCGCACCGGAGTTGGACAGGAACGCCCCGTACGGCCCGCCGGGCAGGAGCCGCGGCAGCCGCTCGTGGAGTCGCAGCCCGGCCTCGTGGTACAGGATGTTCTGCTGACCATGCAGGAGGCGCTGCGCCTGGGCGGCGACCGCCGCAGCGACCCGCGGATGAGCGTGGCCCGTATTCGTCACGCCGATGCCCGAGGTGTAGTCCAGATAGCGTTCGCCGTCCCGGGTGATCAGCCACGAGCCCTCGCCGCGGTCGACATCGAGGTTGGTGATGCGTCCCCAGACGGCGGGAACGACGGCGTGGTCCGGCAGGGGAGTCGGGTGGGCCTGGTCGGTCGGGGCTGGGGCCTGGGTCATCGGTGGCTCCTCATCCGGCCTCAGCGTCCGCCGCGGCGCTGGAAGAGCACGGACACGGCCACGAGACCGACGGCGATGGCGAAGATCGCCGTGCCGATGACGTTGACCTGCACCGGGATCCCGATCCGGGCAGCGCCCCAGATGAACATCGGGAACGTCACCGTTCGGCCCGCCGTGAAGTTGGTGATGACGAAGTCATCGATCGACAGGCTGAATGCCAGGAGTGCCGAAGCCATGATCCCAGGCAGGATGAGCGGGAAGGTGATCCGCCAGAAGGTGCTCCACTCCGTCGCCCCGAGGTCCATCGCCGCCTCTTCGAGGTGCCGGTCCAGGCCGGCCAGCCTGGCCCGCACGGTGACGACGACGAAGCTGATATTGAACATGATGTGGGCGATCAGGATCGTGAGTTCGCTGAGCGGGAAGAATGGCGGCCGGCTGATCGCCACGAACATCGTCAGCAGCGAGGCTCCCAGGACGATCTCCGGTGTCGCCATCGGCAGGAAGATCAGCAGGTTCGCGGCACCGGCCGCCCGGAAGCGGTAGCGGACCAGGCCCAGGGCGATCAGCGTCCCGAGGATGGTCGCCACCACCGTGGACGCGAAGGCGATCCGCAGACTCGTCACGACGGCATCGCCGAGCCCGGGAACGCCGAACGGGTCGAGCCAGTACTTGAGCGTGAACCCGCGCCACGCGAAGTTGCTCCGCCCGACCGGGTCGTTGACCGAGAAGAGCGCGATCACGGCGACCGGCAGCAGGAGATACGCGATGGCGAGGATCGCATACGCCCACAGCAGATAGCGATCCAGGAACCGACGGATGCGGTCGCCGACGGGACGTGTCGTCCGCGCGGGCACGGTCGACGCGGTCACCTCACACCCCTCGTCCGGCGGT
Organism: uncultured Chloroflexia bacterium; assembly: GCA_963704935.1. Lineage (GTDB taxonomy): Bacteria > Chloroflexota > Limnocylindria > Limnocylindrales > CSP1-4 > SPCO01. Next base: position 273,935 of record CAVPIF010000003.1, on the reverse strand, counting down.
CAGGTTCTCCGTGCCCAGCAGCCGGGCATAGACCGCGACCGCGGCCAGGATCCCGACCATCAGGATGAAGCTGAGCGCGGAGGCCGTCGGGTAGTCGGCGTTGGTCAGGAACCGACTCTGGATGACGTTGCCGATCATGTTCGTGGCGGGATTGCCCAGCAACGCCGCGTTGACGTAATCGCCGAGCGCCGGGATCAGCACGAGCAGCGACCCGGCGAAGACGCCGGGCAAGGAAAGCGGCAGCGTGACCCGGACGAACGACTCGGACAGGAACAGCGTCCCGACCACGGCACCGACACCCGCTCCCACGATCGACGTGACGAGCACTTCGAGGTCGAACGCAAAGCCGAGCAGGCCGAACAGGAGCGCCCCGACGACGAGTCCGGCGATCGTCCCGCCCGGACGCCATGGGCCGGCGTACAGGTCCTGTGCCGCTTCCGTGAGGCGACCGTCCATCTTCTCCAGCGAGACGTAGATCGGGAGGGTCATGAACGGCAGGAAGTTGTAGGTGATCCCGGAGATCACGGCGATCGGAGTGGCCAGGACCCGGAACCCGGGTGCGAGGAGGTCCAGGTCCTTGAGCGGGCCGAGCATGATCCCATCGTCGCCCAGGATGATCTTCCAGCTGACCGTTCGGAGCAGGAAGCTCGTGAAGAACGGCGCGACGACCAGGAACAGCATCAGGTTCCGGTAGCGTCCCCCGCGGAACGCGATCGCATAGGCGAGCGGATAGGCGATCAGGAACGTGAGCACGGTCGCCGCGCTCGCGTACAGCAGGGAGCGCCCGAACTGGGACGCGTATCGGTCGAGTGCGTCGGTGTAGGTCGTCCAGTTCGACAGCGAGAACGTGAAGCCGGTCTCCACCGACCCGGTCCAGAAGGACGAGATGAACATCTGGAACGCCGGGTAGACGTAGAAGATGGCCAGCCACAGCAGCCCGGGGGCCAGCAGCAGGTAGGGGATCGCCCAGCGGTTCCGGTGCAGGAAGGCGCCCACTCGACTCCGGCCCCCGTCTCAGCCCTTCAACGCCCGGTCACCGCGTCTCAGACGCCGGTCAGGGAGGAGAACTGGTCGTTGAAGTAGGTCTCCTCTTCCTCGTCGAGCGACTTGAAGCGCTTGACCTGTTCGAGCATCTCCGCGGTCGGGAAGATGAGGACGTTCTCCGCCAGGTCCGGGTCGATCTTGGTCAGTTCCTCGCGCGCGCCCTTGACCGGGCAGATGTAGTTGACCCAGGCCTCGATCTGGGCCGCGACCGCGGGCCGGTAGACGAAGTCGATGAACAGCTCCGCCGTGTACTTGTTGGCCGCCCCCTTCGGGATGAGCATGTTGTCGTACCACAGTGCCCCACCCTCTGACGGGATGGCGAACCGCAGGCTCTCCTTCTCCAGCTGCTTCTGGATGATGTCGCCGGACCAGGCCATCGCGACGACCACGTTGCCGGCCACCAGGTCCTCCGCGTAGTCGTTGCCGGTGAACGCACGCACGATCCCGGCGTCCACGGCGCGGGCCATCTCGGCGATCGCCTCGTCGAACTGTTCGGTGGTCACCGTGCTCGGGTCATAGCCCAGCTTCTGGAGGGTCAGCCCGACCGCGTCGCGCATCTCCGAGAGGTAGGTGATCCGGCCGGTCCACTGCTCGTCCCACAGCGCAGCGGAGCTGGTCAGATCGCCGGTCACGGCGCTGTCGAAGCCGAGCCCGGTCATGCCGGCCTGCCACGGGGCGTGGTACTCGTTCGTCGGGTCGAAGTCCGGGGCGCGGTAGGCATCTTCAAGGTTGGCCGTGAACGTCGGCAAATTCGCGACGTCGAACTGCTCCGCCCACCCCAATCGGATGATCCGGGCCGCCATCCACTGGGTCAGGACGACGAGGTCCCAGCCGGTGTCCTGCCCGGCCTCCAGTGGGGCCTTGATCGTGCCGAAGAACTCGTTGTTGTCGTTGATGACCTCGGAGTACTTGACCACGGTGCCGAACTCGGCCGTGAAATCCTCGAGCGACTTGTGCTTCGTGGTGTCGTCGTCGTCGGTGTCGATATAGAGCGGCCAGTTGGCGAAGTTGAGCTCGGCGGAGGGCGTCGTGTCGGTCGGTGCCGGCGTCGTGGCGCCGGTCGGGGCCGGACTCCCGGTGCCGCTTGTGCCACATGCGGCGAGGAACGCCGCGGCCCCGGTCAGGGAAGTGGCCTGGAGGAAGCGTCGGCGGGTGAGGGCCGGGATCGCCGGATGGAAGTCGTTCATGATCGCTCCTCTCGCGGGGTCAGGTTCGGCCATTCGCTTATGGCTGATCGTGGACGACGAAGCTGTGGTCCGGTGACCAGGTCAACCGGACGGCCTCGCCGGGCGCCCAGAGCTCGGTCCGGGTCGCCCGTTCGACGTTCTGTTCATACACGGTGAGGGTCGTACCACCCTTGGCCTCGATCTGGTACTGGGTGCTGACGCCCAGATAGGAGGCGTCACGCACGACGCCGCTCAGTTCGTTGTGGCCGGCCGGCGTCTCGTCGCCGGACTCCCGCAAGCGGATCTTCTCCGGCCGGACGCCGATGCTGACTTCCGTGAAGCCGCCGACCAGGCTGCTCGGAGCGCGCACTCGCGTGTCGTCCGCGAGCCGCACGGTCGCGTGGTCGCCCTCGGCTCCCTCGACCGTCCCGGGCAGCAGATTGCTGATCCCGAGGAAGCCCGCCACGAACGGCGTCGTGGGCCGCTCGTACAGGCTCGCCGGATCACCGAGCTGCTCGTACCGACCGCGGTTCATCACGGCGATGCGATCGGACATCGTCATCGCCTCTTCCTGGTCGTGGGTCACGTAGATGAATGTGATCCCGACTTCCTGCTGGATCCGCTTCAGCTCGACCTGCATCTGGCGTCGCAGCTTGAGATCCAGCGCTCCCAGAGGCTCGTCGAGCAGCAGGACCGCCGGCCGGTTGATCAACGCGCGAGCGAGCGCCACGCGCTGTGCCTGGCCGCCGGAGATCTGGTTCGGCTTCCGCTTCTCGTAGCCCGGCAGTTCCACCAGCGCCAGCATCTCCGAGACGCGGCTCCGGATCTCGCTGTCCTTGACGGCGCGGCGCCGCAGTCCGAACGCCACGTTCTCGAAGATGGACAGATGCGGGAAGAGCGCGTAGCTCTGGAACACCGTGTTCACGTTCCGGCGATAGGGCGGCAGCCACGTGACATCCTGGCCCTGGAGCTCGATCAGGCCGGAGGTCGGCTCCTCGAACCCGCCGATCATCCGCAGGGTCGTGGTCTTCCCGCAGCCGGACGGCCCGAGCAGACTGAAGAACTCCCCATCCTCCACCTCGAGGTCGATATGGTCCACGGCCACAGCCTCGCCGAACCGCTTGACCACGTCGACGAGTCTGACATCGACGGCGGGCACGTTCGTTCGCACTCCTGGGCGTCCGAGGGCGCGCCCCTCGCGGGACGCTTGACGGTCCGGCACCGATCCTCCCCCGGCGCAGGACCCACCGGGCCCACGCTGGCGGTCCGGTGCGGCGAGGATATTGGCGCAGTCCACGGGGTGTCAAGGAAACGCACCTCGCGGGGCACCTGACCGTGGCGTGCGAGATTCGCATCCGTCGCACCGAGCGGCCGCGAGTCTCGAACTCTCGAACCAGGTCTTGCGACCCCCCTCCCGATCGCCGCGGGTCACCCCGATGGCGTGCGGTCTCGGCCGGGGTACGATATCGGCGCTTCCCGTGCCAGAACGAGGTCTGAACCCCGCATGACAACCATCACCGAAGGGGCGGTCCTTGACGCCCTGCGCACCGTCCAGGAGCCCGAGCTCGGCCGGGACATCGTCACGCTCGAGATGGTCAAGGCCGTCGCCATCGAGGGCGCCGATGTCGCGTTCACGATCGAGCTGACCACGCCGGCCTGCCCGCTCAAGGACGAGATCGAGACGAACGTCAGGGCGGCGCTCGTTGGGATCGGCGTCGAGAACGTGGCCATCACCTGGGGAGCGATGGTGCGACGCGCCCAGCCTCGCCAGGCCGAGCAGCTCGTACCCGGCGTCAAGAACATCATCGCCGTGGCGTCCGGGAAGGGCGGCGTGGGCAAGAGCACGGTGTCCGTCAACCTCGCCGTCGCCCTCGCCCAGGCGGGCGCAGCGGTGGGCCTGCTCGACGGGGATATCACCGGCCCGAACATCCCGCAGATGATGGGCGTCGAAGGCCAGCCGGCGGCCAGCCCGAACAACAAGATCACCCCGCTGGAGCGCTACGGCGTCAAGACCATCTCCATCCAGTTCTTCGTGCCGCAGGGTCAGCCCATCGTCTGGCGCGGTCCGCTGGTGGGTGGCGCGATCCAGCAGTTCCTGCGCGACGTCGAGTGGGGCGACCTCGACTACCTGGTCATCGACCTGCCGCCCGGGACCTCCGACGCGCAGCTGACCCTGGCGCAGTCCGTGCCCATCAGCGGCGCGGTCCTGGTCACGACCCCCCAGGAGGTCTCGCTGTCGGACGTCGGCAAGGCCCTCGCGATGTTCCAGCGGATGAGCGTGCCCGTCCTCGGGATCGTCGAGAACATGACCGCGTTCGCCTGTCCACACTGCGGCGAACTGACCGAGATCTTCGGGCGCGGCGGCGGAGAGCGGTTCGCCGCGGAACACCACCTCGAGTACCTGGGTGGGATCCCGCTCGACATCACCGTCCGCCAGGGCGGGGACGTCGGTGTCCCGGCCGTCGCTCAGCGTGAACCAGGACCCGCGGCCCTGGCGCTGCGGGCGGTGGCCCAGACCGTGGCCGCCCGGATGAGCGTGCGGGCCGCGACGGCTGAGACGCGCCCGCTGCTGACCGTCTCCTGAGCGGCGCGGGGCCAGGACGCCGTGCGATGCGCCTCGTGCGGGTCGGCGACGTCGCCCGAGGCCCGCTTCTGCGGCCAGTGTGGCGTCCCCCTGACGGACGGCGTGGGTCCCCGGGAAGCGGCCGCCTCCGACACTGGACTCCCGGCGGGGGCGGCCGAAGCTCCCGGTGACCGGCGTGTGGTCACGGCTCTGTTCGCCGACCTGGTCGACTACGTCCGGATGCTGGCCGAGCACGACCCCGAGGTCGTCCGGGCCCGCGTGACGGCCGCCCTGGCCACGATGTCCGAGGCGATCGCGCGGTTCGACGGCACCCGCGAGAAGTTCATCGGGGACGCCGTCTTCGCGGTCTTCGGCTGGCCCCGCGCCCACGATGACGATGCCGTGCGGGCGTCCCTCGCGGCACTGTCGATCCGGGCCCGCCTCCAGGAGATCGGCGACGGCGTCGAGCCGATGGAGGTCCGCATCGGGATCGCCACCGGTGAGGTGGTCGCGAGCGCGCCGGGCCCGTCACGCGACGGCGACCTTGGACTCACCGGCGAGGCGATCACGACGGCCGCCCGGATCCAGTCCCTCGCCCGTCCGGGCGAGATCCTGCTCGAGGGTGCGACGCTGCGGGCAGCCCGCGGCCGGTTGGCCGCGGAGGCTCACGGGTCGGTCGTGCTCCGCGGCCAGTCGCGCGCGGTCGAGCTGTTCGGATTGCAGGGCGAAGTCGGGATGAGTACCTGGACACGGCAGCGGTCCGCCTCCGCGGGGCCGCTCGTCGGACGAAGCGCAGAACTGGCGCGGCTCCGAGCGCTCATCGACCGGACCCGGACCACCGGGGTCGGGGGAGTCGCGACGATCGTGGGCGAGGCCGGCGTGGGCAAGACCCGGCTGCTGACCGAGATCGAGGCGGACGCCCGCCGGGCTGGCTTCGCCTGGACCTGGACGGAGAACGTGTCTTACGGGCGTGGTGAGCCGTATCGCTTCGGCCGTCTCTTCGCCCAGACCGTCGCCGACGAGGTCGGGATCGATTCAGGCTCCCTCGCTCGACGCCTGCTCTTCACCGAGGACCTGTCCCCGGACGATGTCCGGCGCTACGGCGGGGCGATCGCCGCCATCGCGCGCGACGCGGCATTCTCCGGCTGGGAGGAAGAGGCCTCGAACACGCCCTCCGATCCGGCGGAGATCGCCGCCGCGCTCACCGAGGTCGCCGCGCGATACGTCCAGCGCCTCCTCGAGGAGCGCGGCCCGCGGGTCGTCGTCGTCGACGACCTGCACTGGCTCGATCACTCCAGCGCCGGGATGGTGGAGGTGTTGGTGCGGGCCGCCGTGGGCCATCCGCTGATCCTGCTCCTGGGGTCTCGGCCCGGCCCACTTCCGGACTACCTCCGCACCGCGCGGGCAGTGGCCATCGAGCTGCGCGGCCTTCGCGAGCCGGAGACGGCGCGTCTGGCGACGCTGGTCGCCCGCGCCGCCGTCGACGCGGATGGTGCGCGGCGCATCCACGAGCGGACCGCCGGCAACCCCCTGTTCATCGGCGAGACCGTCCGAGCCTATCTGGAGGACGGCACGCTCGAGTGGCGGGACGGGCGCGTCGCGCTGATCGAATCCGGGACACCCCGGCTGCCGGTGACGCTGCGAGCCGTGCTGGGGGCGCGCATCGACGCCCTCGATCAGCCAGCCCGCGAGGTCCTGGGGGTGGCATCGGTGATCGGCGTGCGCTTCGACGCCGCGACCGTCGGCGCCCTGGCCGCCCGGGAACCGCCCGGCCGGGACATCCTCGATCGGCTCGCGGACGCGGCGATCATCGCGCCGGACGGCGTGGGGGAGTGGCGATTCGCACACCAGCTCATCCACGACGTCGCGTACGCGGGAGTCCTCGCCAGCCGACGCCGGGAACTGCATGCACGCCTGGCCGACCACCTGACCGGGCAGACCGTTGCCGCACCGCTGGGGTTGATCGCGACCCACCGCGCTGCGGCCGGCGACGTCGAGCTCGCTCTCCCGTTGCTGCGACAGGCCGCGAAGGAGGCGATGGCTCTGGGCGCAGCGACAGAGGCCGCCGCCTTCTGGCGACAGGCCGCCGATCTCGCCGAACCACAGGAACCCGATGCCGCCAGCCGGGACCGCAGCCTGGCCGAGGATGCACTGGCGACGAGGCGGCCACGGCTCAGGGCGGCCAGGGACGGACCTGTCTAGGGCGATCGCTCCGCGGTCGCCCCATGGCGTCCGGCCCTGTCGATCGACGCCCGGTCGGTGGTTGGCCGGACCGTGACGGTCAGCCCGTCCACGGCGACGCTGGCCCATGGTCCGGCTTCGCGGCAGAGCGCCTCGAGCTCCGCCCGCCGGTCGGGGGCGTAATGGACCAGGAGCGCCGCCTGGGCTCGCGCCGCACGGGCGAGGTCCAGAGCCTCCGCCGGTGTCAGGTGACCGCGCTCCAGGTCGTCGTGCCGCGAGTCACGAAGGGCAGCCTCGACGAGGAGGAGGTCCGCCCCGGACAGGCCGTCGGCGACCGAGGCGGAGGGACCGGTGTCGCCGGTATAGGCGAGCGTGGCGCCATCGGGCGCCTCGACGACGACCCCCCATGCCGGAACATAGTGCCGGCCGCGCACGAAACGGACCCGCAGATCCCCGACGGTGAGCGTGGTGGTCGGGTCGTACTCGACCGCGTCGAACGCGGCATCGAAGAACCCGACCCGTTCGCTGACGGCCACGGCCAGGGCGTCCAGCCGCGCGCGACCCCCGGGCGGCAGGTGGAGCGGGAGAGGACGGTCGGCCGGCTCGCCCCACGGAAACAGGTAGCGCAGGCCGACGACGTCGAGGTAGTGATCGGCGTGCATGTGCCCGACGATCGCGGCGGTGAGTTCCCGTGGATCAAGTACCCGCTGCAGATTCCGGATCACGCCCTGCCCGACGTCGAGGAGCAGCGCCGTGGTGCCCCACTCGACGAGGAAACCGGCCGTCGGCGTCGCCGGGTCGGGTGCGGCCGTGCTGCAGCCGAGCACGGTCAGGCGAAGTCGTTCTCCGAGGGGGGCGCGCATCGCGCCAATCCTAGGGTCTGCGGGCTACCCGGGTGCGGCGGCGCCGACGCGATCGTTGTCGGACCTCTGACAGCCGCTAGGATGCAGGCATGCTCGCAGGTCGCCCCGTCCTCGCTTCGCTGGCCGCGATCCCGTTCTTCGCCGGACTCAACCCGGAGTCGCTGGAACGAGTGGCCGCCGGGATGCGATCGCGTCGCTTCCGGCGAGGGGAGGTCATCTTCCACCTCGGGGACCCCGGCGATGCCCTGTTCGTTCTCATGTCGGGTGACGTCAAGATCTCGCTGCCGTCGGAGACCGGCGACGAGGCGATCCTTGCCACCCTCCGTCCGGGTGACGTGTTCGGTGAGCTGGCCCTGCTCGACGGCGCTCCGCGATCGGCCAGCGCGACGGCACTCACCGCGACCGAGACCGTGGTCCTGCCCCGTGACCGGTTCCGCGAGCTGATCGCGACCGAAGCAGGCGTCCGCGATGCGCTGCTCGCGTCGATCGCGGGCGAACTGCGTCGGCTGACCACCCATGTCGAGGAACTCCACTTCCTGGACATGACGGGCCGGCTGGCCGCGCGACTCGTTCGACTCGCGCAGGAGGGTGGCGTACCTGCGCCGGACGGGACCGTGCGGCTTCGCGCGAACCTGACCCAGGCCGACCTCGCCGCGATGGTCGGCTGCACGCGCCAGAGTGTGAACAAGCTGCTCGGCCAGTTCACCGACGACGGCCTGGTCAGGATGGACCGCGACGGGATCGCGATCCTGGATATGGGCGGCCTGCTCGCCGCGTCGCGCCGCTAGGCCGTCTCGCGGAGCGTCGCCAGCACGATCGCGGCCGCGGTGAGGGCGGCTCGCGTCCGGCCGATCGACCCGCCGAGGAAGATCGCACGCCGCTCCACGACCTCGCGGTCCGGCGTCACGACCGCGACGTGCACGGTTGGATCCGGCCCGGGATCGTGGACGGCGACGGCAAGTCCGACCTCCGCCGGGGCCGCGATCCGGATCGCCCGCGCTCGTTCCAGCTGGAGTCGGTCGAGGTCGGTCGCATTCTCGGGAGGGCGCTCGTCGATGACGCGGGACTCGGTCAGCGGCAGCCAGTCCACGTCGCCCAGCAGAACGCCCACCTGGCCGCGCGTGCCGATCTCCATGACGGCCATCGTCCATCCGCGGGCCGCGAGGCTGGAGCCGATCGCCTGGGACCAGGTCGTCGCACCGGTCGCCCACACGAACGACCCCAACCGTTCCATGACGATCGTCGTCACCTCCGCGACCGCCTCCTCCGCCGACCGGTCTGGTCGGGTGGTCGCAGAGATCCGGATATCGACCGCCTCTGCGCGGGCGTACGTGGCGACCTCGGGATCCGTCGCGCGCAGCATCGCCTCACCGAGGATCTCGGCGACCTGGGACTCACCGATGCCGGTCAGGCGCAGGGTATGGGACGCCGATTCGGCACCCAGCCCGCCGGGACGCCCCCGCAGTCGCGGCACGACCTCGTCATGCCACATCGGTCGCATCTCGCGAGGAGGCCCCGGCATGGCGACCAGCACGCGGCCATCCGGGCGCGTGACCAGCCAGCCGGGTGCGGTGCCGTTGGGATTCGGCAGGTGGAGCGCCGACGGGATGACCCAGGCCTGCTTGACATTCGCCTCGGGGAAGGGGAGTCGGCGGCGCGCCCACAGCTCGCGCAGCCAGCGCTCCAGGTCGGGGTCCACGACCGGGGTCTCACCGCATACCCGGGCGATCGCCTCCCGCGTCAGGTCGTCCGGCGTCGGACCCAGGCCGCCGGTCGAGACGACGAGGTCGACACGGGACAGGGCGTCGGCGAACGCGGTCTCCACGACGTCGAGCCGATCCGGAAACGCGGTCGCTCGCCCGACGACGATGCCGAGGTCGGTCAAGGACCGCGCGAGCTCTCCGGCATTGGTGTCGCGGGTCTCCCCGACGAGCAGCTCGGACCCGATGCTCAGCAACTCTGCGGTCAGAAGGCGACGATCGGTGGGCGGCACGGGGTCGGACACGGTCTCAGCGTACCGGCCCACGGACCTCGGCGCGATCCGCATCCGGCGGACGGGCCCGGTCCGGCTGGTATCATGGATGCTCCGCCATGCGACGGTCGCCGGCCCTTCGCCGGTGGTCTGAGCCGGAGATATCACCTGGACGATCCACGCTCCGACCCGAAGTCCGCACCCCCGGGGATGTTCGCGCAGCTGGGGGAGACGCGCGATTCCGTGCGTCGGCTCGCGATGGCCCACGTCGATCTCGCCAAGGCGGAGATCTCGGCGATCGGTGGCCAGATCGCCCGTGCGGCCGCGCTCGTCGGTATCGCGGTCGCCCTTGTCCTGCTGATCGGCATCCTGCTGGTCGTCGGGCTGTCGCTGTTCACCGCGGAGTGGCTGCTCGGGTCGATGGGCTGGGGGATCCTGCATGGGGTGCTGCTCTTCGCCGGGATCGCCACCGCTGCGGTGCTCGCGGCGATCGGCATGTCGGCGGGTCGCATCGGCCGTTCGTTCCTGGCCGCCCTGCTGATCGGCGTCCTGGTCGCGATCGTCCTGGCCCTCGACCTCACGAACCAGGCCTACGCGCAGGTCGGCACCTCCGTCCTGCCGGGCATCGAAGCCGGCGTCCGGCCGCTGGTCAGTGGCATCCTCGTCGTGGCCGTGATCGGCCTCCTCGCCGGCCTCGTCCTGGCATCACGGGTGCCGTCGGCGCGCGATCGAATCGCCGCCGTCTTCGGCGCCGTCGTGGTCGGAGCTCTGGTCGGCGCCTTCACGGCGATCACGTTCGGGACGCAACCCGGCATCGGCCTGGGCGCGGCAGTCGGGTATGCGGCCTGGATCGTGCTGATGGGGGCGGACATGGCCCGGACCGGCGTGGACCTCGATGCCCTGAAGGCCCGCTTCTACCCGACCCTCACCATCGACACCAGCAAGGAGACGCTCGAGTGGCTACAGAGCAAGATGCCGCGCGGGATCGGGTCCTAGCCGCACGCGAGGACCTGGCCGAGCAGCTCCGGGTCCTGGAGGCGTCGGGTCGGGCAGCGGTCGACATCCCCGCGCGGATCCGTCGCAGTCCGGCCAAGGCGGCCGCGGTCGCCGGCAGCGTCGGGTTCCTCGCGCTCAAGGGCCCCCAGCGCGTGCTGGGTGCCGCTCGTCGTGCCGTCTTCGGCCCCCCCTCGCCGATGCCGAAGAGCCTGCTGCCCGACGAGGTCGACAAGACGCTCCGCTCGATGGGCGACGATGGATCGAAGGTCCGGGCCGCCCTTGAGCGCGATTTCGCCGACTACGCGAAGCGGGCCCAGAAGGAGCGACCGTCCCTCCAGTCGACCGTGCGGTCGTCCATGCTCAAGCCGCTGATGGCCCGCGCCTCCAAGGCCGCGGCCGATGCGCTGCTGTCCGCCGATCCAGAGGACATCGCCCGGCGCCTCGGCGAGCTGCGGGAGCGCGGCAGTCGGGCCGATCCGAAGGCGGCGGTGCGGCCGGATTCCTCGATCAAGCCGCCGTCTCGAAGCTGACCGCCGTCCTTGCGCCTTGTCCGGAGAGGCCCGCTAGACTCCGAACACGGGCGAGTGGCGGAATGGCAGACGCGCCGGCCTTAGGAGCCGGTGTCCCGTGAGGGACGTGGAGGTTCGACCCCTCTCTCGCCTACCAGATAACCTGCGCGTCTGATAAAGTCGTCAACTCATCGAATTTGCAGGTGATGACGTTGACCAGTGACGCGACACCGCCGGCCTCGTCGGTCGAATCGGCCGACGCCAGCCGGCCGATCTCCGAGCGCAAGGCCGACATGTTCCGTGCCCTCGCCCACCCCGCGCGGATCCGGGTGCTCGAGTTGCTGGTCGACGGCGAGCGTGCGGTCGGTGAACTCCAGCCGCTGGTCGGGATCGAATCGTCGCACCTGTCCCAGCAGCTCGCGGTCCTGCGGCGTGCCGGCCTCGTGACGAGCCGGAAGGTCGGGTCGTCCGTCCTGTACGAGATCCGCGACGAGGACCTCGTGGAACTGCTCGCCGTCGCCCGGCGGATGCTCATCCACTCGTTGACCGAGTCGCGTGCGCTGCTCGCCGATCTGCTCGACCGCCCGAACGAAGCGTGACCGAGTCGTCATCGCGGCGCCTGGCAGGGATCCGGCCGCTGCCGCTCGCCCGCATCGCGCTCCGGGAATTCCGTGCTTTCCTGCCCGACCGAGGCGACTACCGCGGCGTTCGAGAGTCCTGGCGCGGCGACGTCCTGGCCGGGGTCACGGTCGCCATCGTCGCGCTGCCGCTCGCCCTCGCCTTCGGCATCACGACCGGCCTCGGCGCGGCCGCCGGTCTGACGACGGCCGTCGTGGCTGGCCTGGTGACGGCGGTCTTCGGCGGATCCAACGTCCAGGTCTCCGGCCCGACCGGCGCCATGGCCGCCGTGCTGGTCCCGATCGTGCATCGATACGGCGCGGATGCCGTGATCCTCGTCGGTGTGATGGCCGGCGCGATCCTCCTCATCGGGGCCGTATTGCGGCTGGGGCGCTACCTGGCGTTCGTGCCATGGCCCGTCGTCGAGGGCTTCACGGTCGGTATCGCCATCATCATCGGGCTGCAACAGCTGCCCAGCCTGCTCGGCGTCACGGTGCCGCAGGGTGACAACAGCCTGGCGATCGCCGCGGCGACGATCGCCGCGGCGCTGACGGCGGGTCAGGTCGCCACGGTGGCGGTCGCGTCGGTCGTCGCGCTCGTGATGCTGGCGGTGCCGCGCGTGGGACGGTCGCTGCCTGCGTCGCTGGTGGCCGTCATCGCGGGAACGATCATCGCGGAGGTCCTGGCGCCCGGCGTCGCCCGGATCGGCACGATGCCCGCGATCCTGGCCAGCTCGGCCATCCCGGCCATCTCGACGCAGGTCATCAGCGCCCAGTTCTCCGCCGCGCTCGCGGTGTCCCTGCTGGTCGCCCTGGAGAGCCTGCTGTCGGCACGCGTCGCGGACGGCATGGTGGATACGCGTCGGCACGATCCCGACCGGGAGCTGTTCGGACAGGGCCTCGCGAACATCGTGGCGCCCCTGTTCGGTGGTATGCCGTCGACCGGCGCGATCGCCCGGACCGCCGTCAACGTCAGATCCGGCGCGCGGACCCGGCTCGCCGCGATCACCCATGCGGTGGTGCTCGTCGGGGTCATGCTCGTAGGGGCCGATCTCGTCGCCCGCATCCCGATCGCGGCGCTGGCGGGGGTCCTCATCGTGACCGCCGTCCACATGGTGGATCCGTGGAACGTGCGGGCGATCCTGCGTTCGACGCGGCGCGACGCGAGCGTCCTCGTGCTGACCGCCGTCGTCACCGTGCTGTTCGACCTCATCCTCGCCGTGGAGGTGGGGGTGGCGGTCGCTGTCGTCCTCGCCCTGCGGGCGGTGGCCGGGACGGCGGTCGCCACCGTCGAGCCGTTGCCGGGAGAACGCGTGGACGCGGATCGTGGGTCGGGGCTGCTCGCCGAGCGGATCCTCACCTACCGACTGGACGGCGCGCTCTTCTTCGGCGCGGCGCAGCGGTTCCTCGCAGAGCTGACCGCGGTGGCGGACGTCCGGGTCGTCATCCTCCGCCTGCCGCAACTGCAGGTCCTCGATGCGACCGGGGCGCAGGCCTTGACGGAGATCATCGAGGAGCTCGAGGGTCGCGGCATCACGGTCCTGCTCAAGGGCCCCCGGCCGGATCACCTCAAGATCATGCGGGCCGTCGGGGTGATCGATGCGCTCGCCGACGAGCGCCACGTCTTCTCGGCGCTCGATGACGCGGTCGCCCATGCGCACCGCCATGTCGAACGGACGGCGGCGGGACTCGCCTAGACCGGGCCTCGACTCCTCGTGCCGTGGCAGCTCGACCACCACAACAGGCCCGCGCCGGCGGCACCGCCCTATACTTCCCCGGCGATGCAGATCACCAAGACCCCCGCCCCCAAGTCATCCATCCTGCTCGAGATCGAACTGCCCCCGGAGCGACTGGACCGCGCCGTCACGCAGGCCGTCAGGGTCCTGTCGCGGCGGACGCGTGTCCCCGGGTTCCGGCCCGGCAAGGCGACCCGCCCGGTGCTGGAGCGAGCGCTCGGCCCCGGTGCGGTCCTCGATGAGGCCGTCGACCACCTGATCCAGGACGCCTACCGTGAAGCGCTCATCGCGGAGGACATCCTTCCCCTGAGCAACGCGGATGTCGAGGTGGTCCAGGCGGAGGAAGGCAAGCCGGTCGTCTTCAAGGCCACCGTCCCGGTCCGCCCGGAGGTCGTGCTCGGCGACTATCGGGGGTTCAACTTCGCCCCGGAGATCGACGTCATCGACGACGCCCGCGTCGACCAGGTGGTCGGGGAGTTGCGCGACCAGAACGCCAGCCTCGCCGCGGTCGAGGATCGCGGGGCTCAGGACGGCGACTATGCCGTCATCTCGTTCGTCGGCACGCGGGACGGTGAGCCGTTCGACGGCGGCACCTCGGAGCGGATGCCGCTCATCCTGGGGCAGGAGCGCCTGATCCCGGGATTCGAGGCCAACCTGCTCGGCCTGGAGGTCGGCGGATCGACGGTCTTCGACATCACCTTCCCGGACGACTATGGAGAGCCGTCACTCGCCGGCAAGGTCGCCCATTTCGCCGTCGACCTCAAGGAGCTGCGCGAGAAGATCCTGCCGGACCTCGACGAGGACTTCGTCGCCGGTCTCGGCGCGTTCGCTTCCGTCGACGAACTGCGGAACGACGTCCGACGGCGCCTGGAAGGCAACGCCCTGGATCGGGCTCGCCATGGGTTCGCCGACCGGATCATCGAATACGCCGTCGCGAACGCGACCGTCGAGCTGCCGGACGTACTGGTCGACCAGGAGGTCGAGGTCATGCATGACGAGTTCCGCGGCTCGCTCGCCCGCCAGGGAATCACCGAAGAGGCCTACATCAAGGCCACCGGGAAGAAGGGCGACGAGCTGCACGCCGAGTTTCGGCCGGGCGCGGAGAAGCGGGTGCGGACCCTCCTCGTCCTGTCGAAGGTCGCCGACGCGGAGGGCATCGAGGTGCCGGATGCCGACGTCGAGGCGGAGATCGCCCAGGGCCGCGAGCGGTACGCCGACGACCGGCGACTGATCGAGTACTTCGAATCGGTGCGCGGCCGGGCGTATGTCCGCAGCACCCTCCGGCGGAGCCGCGTCGTGGAGACGATCATCGACCGCTGGCTGGTGGACCACCCGGAGCACCCGGCGTTGCCCCACCTGGAGGACGCTCCGCCGTCCATCGTCGAACCGGCCGTGGCCGGCTGAGTCAGCGACCACCCTCGCCCTTCCACCGGATCACCCAGGAGACCCAGATGCTCGTCCCGATGGTCATCGAATCGTCCAGTCGCGGTGAGCGCGCCTACGACATCTACTCGCGCCTGCTGCGGGAGCGGATCATCTTCCTGGGCGACGCGATCGAGGATCACCTCGCCAACCTCGTCATCGCCCAGCTGTTGTTCCTCGACTCCGAGGATCCCGAGAAGGACATCAGCCTGTACATCAACTCGCCCGGTGGCCAGGTGACCAGCGGTCTCGCGATCTACGACACGATGCAGTACGTCCGCGCGCCCGTCAGCACGATCTGCATCGGGATGGCGGCCTCCATGGCGGCGGTCCTGCTGGCGGCCGGAGCGAAGGAAAAGCGCTTCGCGTTGCCGAACAGCCGGATCATGATCCACCAGGGTTCGGGCGGGTTCCGCGGTGCGCCGACGGATGCGTTGATCCAGATGAAGGAATGGGAGTTCCTCGTGGCCCGCAACCACGAGATCCTGAGCCGCCATACCGGCCAGGACCTGGACAAGGTGGTCCGGGATACGGAACGGGACTTCTTCATGTCTCCCGAAGCGGCCAAGGACTATGGCATCATCGACGCGGTCTACTCGGAACAGTGGGACTCCCTCACTGCCCAGCACCACGACGAGAAGGTGGCGGAAGCGTCCGCCGACACCAAGGATGCTCCGGAGCCCAAACGCTCCAAGGGCGAGTAGCAGGCAACGAGAGGCCGGAACGGCACGTGACGACGACGAGTAGCAGCAAGGGGCCCAAGGTCCCGTATCGCTGCTCCTTCTGCGGGAAGAGCCAGGAGCAGGTCCGCAAGCTGATCGCGGGCCAGGGCGTCTACATCTGCGACGAGTGCATCAACCTCTGCCAGGAGATCATCGAAGAGGAGATGCTGGAGGCGCCGCGGCCCAAGGCGGCCGCGTCCAAGCTCCCGAACCCGCACCAGATCAAGGATGCCCTGGACGAGTATGTCATCAGCCAGGAGCGCGCCAAGAAGGTCCTGTCGGTCGCCGTCTACAACCACTACAAGCGGGTCAACGCCGGACACCAGGTGGACGACGTCGAGCTGCAGAAGTCGAACGTGCTGCTGGTGGGTCCGACGGGCTCCGGCAAGACGCTGCTGGCCCAGACGCTGGCCCGGGTCCTCGACGTGCCGTTCTGCATCGCCGACGCCACGTCCCTCACGGAGGCGGGCTACGTCGGTGAGGACGTCGAGAACATCCTCCTGCGGCTCATCCAGGCGGCCGACTTCGACGTCGCCCGGGCCCAGCGCGGGATCATCTACATCGACGAGATCGACAAGATCGCCCGCAAGGCGGACAACCCGTCCATCACCCGCGACGTCTCCGGCGAGGGCGTCCAGCAGGCCCTGCTGAAAATCCTGGAGGGGACGGTCGCCAACGTCCCGCCGCAGGGTGGCCGCAAGCATCCGCACCAGGACTTCATCCAGATCGACACGACCAACGTGCTGTTCATCTGCGGCGGTGCCTTCGACGGGCTGGAGAGGATCGTGGAGGAGCGGGTCGGCAAGCGAGCCATCGGCTTCGGGTCGGAGACACCGATGGGCGCCGCGGAGCGCGGGAAGATCCTCGAGAAGGTCATGCCGGAGGACCTGCTCAAGTTCGGTCTGATCCCGGAGTTCATCGGGCGACTGCCGGTCATGGTGACGCTGACCGCGCTGACCGCGGACGACCTCGTGCGCGTCCTGACCGAGCCCAAGAACGCCGTGGCCCGGCAGTTCCAGAAGTTCCTGTCGCTCGACAAGGTCGACCTTGCCTTCACGCCCGGCGCGCTGCGCGCCGCCGCCGAGGTGGCCCTGGATCGAAAGACCGGCGCGCGGGCCCTGCGGTCCATCGTCGAGGAGGCGCTCCTGGAGGTCATGTACGACATCCCGGAGCGGGCGGACATCCGTCGGTGCATCATCACGGAGGAGACGATCCGCGAGGGACGAGCGCCCCTCCTCCTGACGAAGACCGCGATCGACGAGGGCGTGGACGAGACGAACTACGACGAGTGGCTGGCCACCCGGGGCGAGACCGCCTGATCTTCGCCGCGAGAGGGCATCGGCGTTCCATCGTCGAGGAGCACACCGTTCGGCAGGCGCTCTCGAAGCGTTTCAACGACGGCGTCAAGATCCGTCCCGACCGGACCGCGCAAGGTGAGCGTGCGTGAGATCCCGTCCGTTCCGGCGGCGATGACCGCGGTCGCCTCGGCCGGCCGTGTCTCCGCCCCGAGGCGCAAGTCGGCGATGAGCAGCCTCCCGTGGTGCGTCGCGATGAGCATCGCAACGAGGACGACGGCGACCGGGATGGCAAGCTCCGAGCCAAGGGCTACCCCACCACCGCCCAGAATGGTGTCGATCAGTCTGTACAGGGTCAGGGCGGCGCTTGGAACCCCGGCGATGA
Source organism: uncultured Chloroflexia bacterium (assembly GCA_963704935.1). Taxonomy (GTDB): domain Bacteria; phylum Chloroflexota; class Limnocylindria; order Limnocylindrales; family CSP1-4; genus SPCO01. The sequence continues at coordinate 256,464 of CAVPIF010000003.1, read as the reverse complement.
GCGACGCGGCGACCACCAGGTAGAGGTACGCCCGCCCGACCGTGGCCAGCCGCTCCGTCGCCGGACTCGCGCGGCGATGGCGCATGACCAACGTCCAGGCCGGGGCCCAGAGCACGGCGCCGACCACGATCAGCGCGATGAACCACGCCATCTCGGCTCGGACGAATCCACCGGACGCCGAGGCACCCAGCGCGATCTCGAACAGGCGACCGATGAGCTGTGCGGCCCCGCCGGCAAGGAGGACCAGGCCGACGCCGGCTGCAAGGTGGAGTTCCAGCCGCTCGGCCGACGCGCCGGCCACTGACGACCGACCCGTCGCTTCGGTGCGCAGGGCGGTCCAATGCAACCAGCCGGCGATGGCGAACGGGATCGCGATCAGCAGCGGTCCGACGACGAGCTCGAGGAAGGACGTGACGCTGGGCTGATCGGTGAGGCCCAGCACCCAGCGTCCGAGTTCGGATAGCGACGACGCCACCGTCACGCCGACTTCGGTCAGCGCGATGAGGATGACGAAGCCGAAGTACGCTGCCCGCAGGGCTGACGCTCGGTCGTCCTCGCCGATGACCGCCGCGTCCCGGATCACCTGCCGAGCGTCGTTGGCGTGGAACCAGAACACCGCGGCGCCGACCACGATCAGTGACAAGGACGAGGCGACTGACCCCGACCAGGCGTCAGCCGCTCCAAAGCCCGGCCGGCCGATCAGGACGGACGCCATCGTCTCGATGACCTGACTCGCTCCCGCGACGAGGAAGATCAGCCCGGTGAACGCCCAGGCGTATCGGTGCAAGCGCGTCAGCCATGCCGCCGACCCGCTGAGGTGTTCGTGCCGGAGATCGACGTTGCGTCGCTGCTGGTGATACCACCAGATCGGCAGGGCGACGATCAGCATCGCGGTCGCGTCGGATACCCGAGGATCGCCGAGCGCAGGATCGTGGGCGGCCATGATCCACCGGAAGCCACTCGCGACGAGTTGTAGCCCACCGATGACGCCGAGGCCCAACGCGACCGTGGCGACGAGGCCGAGGTAGAAAGCCCGGATGGAGGACGACCGATCGTCGACGGCAGCGGCATCCGTGCCGCGCCGTCCGCGACCGACCAGGACCCAGTGGACGGCAAAGACCGGTGCCCCCACGAGGACCAGTGCGATGGCCAGGCTGACCTGCGCGCGATCGGTTCCGGGCCCGCCGCCGATGAGGCTCGCTCCGAATGCGTCGGCCAGCTGTCCCAGCACCAACGCGGCGAGGTTGTAGGACCCGACTGCGAGCACGAACAGGCTGACCGCGGAGACCGTGTACAGGTAGAGCCGTCTGGGAACGCCCATCGCGATGTACCTCCGGTGTCAGCCGATGCCCTGGTAGAAGACGACCTCGACGCCGAGGAGCCCCTGGTCGACATACCAGGCACCGTTCTCGCGGACGAGTGGGACCGTCTGATCGTGGGAATACCGCTCGCCGCCCAACGCACCGCTGGAGAACTGATCGACTCGCAGGTCCAACAGGGCCCGGTCGCCGGCGACGGTCACGTCAAGCAGGACGATCCGCCGATCCTCGTCCCGAGGCCAGCTCATCTCACTGTCCATGCGGCGATAGTCTTCCAGGGACATGCCGGACCGGATGTCGCTCGACAGCAGGGCGTACGCGGCCTCGATGTCCCGGAACTCCCAGGCGTCGTAGAAGTCCTGGAACGCTGCCTCTGGCGAACCGGCCGGATACTCGGTCGGTCGATCGGGAAGGGCCACGACGGCGATCAGGGCGACGACGATCAGCGTGACGATCGCCACGCTGATGACGAGGACGGATCGAGGAGGCCCAGCGCCGTCGGTGCCGGGCGCGGTGTCGACTTTCGCCGATGGATCGTCCATGGTCTGCCCTCACGGTGGGTCCAACATGAGGGAGACGCCCAGGCAGCTCCTTCGTTACCGACCGCGACATGACGTTGCTCGAAGCCGACGGCGAGGAGCCTGGTCGCCGCGGACGACCCCGCATTCGACGCCGCCCGACTCGTCGCCGACGCACCACCGACACGGAGATCGCGGCGGATGTCGGGATCGTGGCCCGGACCGCAGCAGGGCCCGTGCTACACTCCGGCCGCACGTCGACGACCGAGAGGAGTACGGACGACCGGTCCATCGAGCGAGCGCGGGATGGTGGGAGCCGCGCTGGATCGCCGGCCAGAACGTCACTCGCGAGCCGTGCCGGCTGACGCCCGATAGCGCGTCGCGAGGGCGCTCGGGAACCCGGACCGCACGATGAATGCGGGCCGCCGGACGCCGAACCAGCAGGTGGTACCACGACCCGTTCGTCCGCTGGACGAGCGGGCCTTTTCGTCCCTGATGACCGAGGACCGAGGCGCGCACGATGACGGATCTGCCGAAGGCCTATACGCCGCGCGAGGTCGAGGGCGCGATCTACCAGCGCTGGCTCGACGCTGACGTCTTCGCGCCCGACGGCGCGGGCTCCACCGCGGATCACGGGCTGGCCCCGTTCACGATCATCCAGCCGCCTCCGAACATCACGGGCTCGCTGCACGTGGGCCACGCCCAGCGCACGACCGTCGAGGATCTGCTGATCCGCCACGCGCGGATGCGCGGGCACGAGGCACTCTTCCTGCCCGGACTCGACCACGCCAGCATCGCGGCCCAGTTCGTGCTGGACGGCATCCTTGCCGGCGAGGGTGAGAGCCGTCAGTCGCTGGGTCGGGACCGCTACCTCGAACGGATGCGCGAGTTCGTCGAGACGACCCGCACGGTGATGCTCGCCCAGCAACGTCGGGTCGGGGCGTCCGCCGACTGGGGCCGATTGCGGTTCACGATGGACGACGTCTCGGCCCGCGCGGTCCGGGTCGCGTTCGACCGGCTGTATCACGACGGGCTCGCCTACCGGACGGAGGCGCTGGTCAACTGGTGTCCGGGCTGCCGGACCAGTGTCAGCGATCTCGAGGTGGTCCCGACTCCGGAGGTCGGCAGCCTGTGGTCCGTCCGCTATCACCTGATCGACGACGCGACCGGCGCACCGGATCCCGACGCGACGATCACCGTGGCGACGACCCGGCCGGAGACGATCCTGGGCGATACCGCCGTCGCGGTGCATCCCGACGACGACCGCTACCGGGCGCTGGTCGGACGGCGCGTGCGGATCCCGTTCGTCGAGCGGGACGTGCCGGTCATCGCGGACGCCGTCGTGGACCCGGCCTTCGGGACCGGGGCGGTGAAGATCACCCCCGCACACGACGCCGACGACCACGCCACGGGCGCACGCCATGACCTTGCCAGCCCGACGATCCTCGCCGACGACGCCACCGTGACCGGGACCGGGACCGCGTACGACGGCCTGGACCGTTACGAGGCCAGGCGCCGGATGGTCGCCGACCTGGCCGCACGTGGCGACCTCGCCGGGGAGCGGCCACACGAGATGGTCATCGGTCGCTGCCAGCGCAGCCACGATGTCGTCGAGCCGCGGCTCAAGACGCAGTGGTTCATCCGCACGCAGCCGCTGGCGGAGCGCGCCCTGGAAGCGACTCGCTCCGGGCGCGTGCGCATCCTGCCGGATCGGTTCCAGAAGACCTGGGAGCACTGGCTGACGACGATCCGCGACTGGAACGTGTCGCGCCAGCTGTGGTGGGGTCACCGGATCCCCGCCTGGTACTGCCCGGACGGGCATGTCACCGTCTCGGCGGACACCGCCGGCCCCTCGGCCTGCGAGGCCTGCGGCCGCCCGGCGGGGGAGCTGACCCAGGATCCGGACATCTTCGACACGTGGTTCAGCTCCGGCCTGTGGCCGTTCTCCACCCTCGGCTGGCCGGACGACACCGCCGACTACGGCCGCTTCTACCCGACCTCGGTCATGGAGACCGGTTACGACATCATCTTCTTCTGGGTCGCCCGGATGGTCATGCTGGGCATCCACCTGACCGGCGAAGCCCCGTTCCACACGGTCTACCTGTCTGGCCTCATCCGCGATCCGGACGGCCAGAAGATGTCCAAGACCAGGGGCAACGTCGTCGATCCGCTCGGGGTCATCGACGAGACCGGGGCGGACGCCCTGCGATTCGCCCTGATCCATGGCGCGACGCCGGGCCAGGACCAGCGGATCGGGCCAGCCAAGCTGGAAAACGCCCGCAACTTCGCCAACAAGCTGTGGAACGCGACCCGCTACGTGCTCGGAGCACGGCCGTCGTCCATCGCGCCCGACGCTGTGCGAGTGCTGCCCGATCGACACGACCTGTCGCCCGCCGACCGGTGGCTGCTGTCGAGGGCAGCGGCGACGGTCCAGGCGGTCGACGCGGCGATGGCCGACTACGCCGTCGGCGAGGTCAGCCGGCTGCTCTACGACGCGATCTGGAACGAGTACTGCGACTGGGGCGTCGAGCTCGCCAAGGTCCGTCTGGCCGACGCATCGCTGGGGGAGGCGGCGCGCGAGGCGACCTGGTGGACGCTGGTCGACGTGCTGGACACGTATCTCCGCCTCTTGCACCCGGTGATGCCCTTCGTGACCGAGGCGCTGTGGGGGAGCCTCCCGCATCGCGACGGGGACCCGGAGCTGCTCATCGTCGGCCGGTGGCCCGCGGCAGGCGAGCGGGACGACACCGTCGAATCGGGCGTCGAGGCGGTCCTGGCCCTGATTCGCGGCATCCGCAACGCTCGCTCAGAGGCCCACCTGGAGCCCGCGACCTGGCTGGAGACGGAGGTCGTCGTGCCGGCCACGCTGGGGCCCGTGTTCGAATCCCTGCGACCCGCCGTGGAGCGCCTCGCCCGCGTCCGCCCCATCGAGCGTCGGCTGACCCGGGAGGCCCTGGTCGGGAGAGCCGGGACCCTGGCGGTGATCAGCGGGGAGCTCGAGGCGATCGTCCACCCGCCGACCACCACGGTCGATCCCGCGGCCGAGGCGCTGGAGCGCGCCCGTCAGGAACGCGACCTCGCCGAGGCGGAGGCCTGGCTGACCGCGGCGCGGGCACGACTCGCCGATGCGGCCTTCACGACGAAGGCGCCGCCGGCCGTGGTCGAGGGCGCCCGGGCGCGTGAGGCCGAACTCGCCGAGCAGGTCGATCGGCTGCGAGACCGCCTCGCGCGCTGACGGAGCCAGCGCGCGAGGCGGAGGAGGAGAACCGGCGGAGTCAGCCCTTGACGGCTCCTCCCGTGATGCCACGGACGAAGAACCGCTGGAGCCCGAAGAACACGATCAGCGGCAGCGCCATGGAGATGAACGCAGCGGCCATCAGGTAGTGCCACTCGCCACCGAGCGAGTTGGACAGGTTCGCCACGAGGACGGTCAACGGCAGGTTTGCCGCGTTCGCGGCGCCGAGGTAGATCAGGGCGACGAGCAGGTCGTTCCAGACGAACAGGAACTGGAAGATCACCAGCGCGGCGATCGCCGGGATACTCATCGGCAGGGCCAGTCGGAAGAATGCGGTCGCAGGGCTGGCGCCATCGATCGCGGCCGACTCGAACACCTCGCGCGGCAGTCCGCCCATGTAGTTGCGGAGCAGGAAGATCGCGAACGGCAGGCCATAGCCGGTGTGGGCCAGCCACACCGTCAGGAAGTCGCCGGCGATCCCGAGGTCCCGGAACAGGCGGAGGATCGGCACGAAGGTGGTCTGGAGCGGGATGACCAGCAGGCCCACGACCAGGATGAACAGCACGTCTCGTCCCGGGAACTTCATCCAGGCGAACGCGTACGCGGCGAACGACGCGATCGCGATCGGGATGATCGTCGCCGGAATCGTGATGAACAGGCTGTTGATGAACGCCGCGTCGAGGCCGTTCTGGGCGAGGACGTGCGCGTAGTTCTCGGTCGTGAACTGGCTCGTCGGCGTGAGGGACGTCCACCAGCCGGTCCGGCTGACGTCGGCGGCCGGTCGGAACGAGTTGACGAGCATCCCCAGGGTGGGGAGCACCCAGATGAACATGAGCGCGCCGATCGTCACGTGCAGGGCCAGCCGCGACGGCTTGAAGCGGAACCGGCGGCCGCGCACGGGGTTCGTCATCGCGGTCATCGGATCGCCTCCTGGGCGCGGAAGCGCCGGATGTTCACGGCCATGACCGGGATGATCAGCAGCAATAGCAAGATCGCCGTCGCGCTCGCTCGGCCGGGTTGGCCGAAGAGGAACAGCTCCTTGTACATCCGGTTCGCGATGACCTCGGTGTCGAACGCGCCGTTGGTCATGACGTAGACGATGTCGAACGCCTTCAGCGACGTGATGACCATCGTGGTGGCCACGACGGCGATGGTCGGGAGCAGCAGCGGGAACGTGATGCTGCGGAAGACCTGCAGCTCGTTCGCCCCATCCACGCGGGCGGCTTCCAGGAGCTCCGTGCTGATGCCCTTCAGCGCGCCGGACAGGATGACCATGCAGAAACCGGTCCAGATCCAGGCGGCGACGACGATCAGGGCGATGGTGTTGAGCGGGTCGTTGATGAGCCACGGCACGGGGTCGACACCGACGGCGGCGAGGCCGCCGTTGACGGTGCCCGTCTGGGGCTGGCCCGCTTGGCGGAAGTCATACATGAACTTCCAGATGACGCCGGCGCCGACGAAGCTGATCGCCAGCGGCACGAAGATGATCGACTTCGCGACCGACTCATACCGCACGCGGTCGACCAGGATCGCGATGAGCAGTCCGGCGCCGACGGCGAGCGTGGTCAGCAGGACGAGCCAGATGGCGTTGTTGCGGAGCGCCACGAGCGTGTCGCCCGTCGTCAGGAAGTAGACGTAGTTATCGAGTCCGACGAACGCCGTGGAAAACTTGTCCAGGAAGCTCAGGTACAGCGTGTAGAGCGTCGGGTAGATGAGGAAGACGGTCAGGAAGGCGATCGCCGGGAACAGCCAGACCCACGGCCGGAGACGATCCTGGAAGCGGTCCGGGGCGAGCTTGATGAGGCGTTCGGTGACGGCGATGTAGCCGAACAACACGGCCGGCACGCCGACCACGACGATCAGGGCGGTGATCACGCGTCCGTCCATCGAACCCTCCGAATGCGTGGCGTGTCGCCGGCCGGGGCCACAGGGACCCCGGCCGGCAGGGAGTCAGCCGCCGTAGGCGGCGGTCTGGGCTTCGTCGAGCGCGGCGAGGGCTGCGTCGAGATCGCCGGGGTTCTTGACGTAGTCGAGGATCCCCTTGAAGAACGCATCGTTCATCGCGTTCGGCATCAGGTCCGACGCATCGAACCGGAAGACGCCAGCATTGGCGAGGATGTCGGCGGACCGCTTACTGATCTCGTCCGGGTAGTCGGTGACCTTGGTGTTGGCGGAGAGTGCCCCGCCACGTCCGACCCAGATGGCCTGGGCTTCGGGGGTCACCAGGTAGGCCATCAGCGCGCGGGCCTGCGGGGTGTCGTTGAACATCCCGAACAGGTCGCCGGCGCCGGTGGTCGCCCCGGCGTAGGCCGGGTTGAGGTCGGGCATGCGGAAGAAGTCGTACTGACCGTCCTGTGCGCCGCCCTGGTTCTTGAAGAAGTCGGTGATGAAGCTGGCCTGGTGATGGAACAGGCAGCCGGGTGGATCGGTGAACAGCGGGTTGCCGCCGTCACCGAAGTTGGTGGTCAGGACCGTGTCCGAACCGCCATTGGCGAGCGCGACGGCCGCGCCGAAGGCCTCGAAGGCCGACTTGATCTCGGGGGAGCTCCATTTCTGGGTGCCCGCGACCCACGCGTCGTAGACGTCGGGGCCGCTCTGGCGCAGGACGAAGTCCTCGATCCAGTCCGTGCCGGGCCAGCCGGACGCTGCGCCCGACTCCAGGCCGATGCACCACAGGCTCTTGGCGGGCGCCGTCGACGTCGCCTGGAGCGCGTCCCACGAGGCGGGCTCGCCGGCCGTGTAGACACCGGGGTTGTACCAGATCAGGCCCTTGACCGCGGCCTTGATGAAGACGCCGGAGATCTTCCCATCGACGGTCCCCAGGTCGACCAGCGCGGGCGCCGTGTCGGCCTTGTAGGTCGCCGTGTCGAGCACGTCGTCCAATGGCTTGATCGCACCGGCCTTGGCCCACTCGACGAGCTGGCCGGGACCCGGCAGGCCGGCCACGTCGGGCAGGATGCCCGAGGCGACGCCGGTCGACAGGATCAGGTTGATGTCGCGGGTGCCCGTGTACTGGACGTCGACGCCGGTGGCCGCCTCGAACGGGGCGACCATGGCCAGGAACGACTCCTGCTCGGAGCCGCCCCACGTCCCGATGACGCTCACGGTACCGCCGATCTGGCCGCCGTCGCTGCTCGGGGCGGGTTCGGTGCTGGCCGGCGGCGGCGTTGGCGACGCGCTGGCGGCGGCCGGGCTGCCGGTCGCCGTGCCGCTACTGCAGGCCGCCGCCACGAGGGCGATGACGGCCAGGAGCCCGACGCCTCTGCGCCGGCCCATTGTCCGCTCCTCCATGTCGTTTCTCCTTTCCCGGATCCTGGACCCGACCATTCGGGTCCGTTTCCTGGGCACTGGGGGTGGCCGTCGAGATGGCTCGACGGTCCAGGGTTCAGGCGGCCGGCGGCGGCGCCGTCGACGCGCGGAGGATGAGCTCGGTGGGGAGCAGCGTCCTGTCCGGGATCGCCCGTCCGGCGATCCGTTCCAGGAGTGCCCGTCCGGCGGCCTGCCCGAGCTCGAAAGCGGGTAGCCGGATCGTGGTGAGCGGGGGGTCGAAATACGCCGCGAGCGGGATGTCGTCGAACCCGACGACGGAGACGTCGTCCGGGACACTGCGGCCGGCCTCCCGGAGCGCGCCGATCGCGCCCAGGGCGACGACGTCGCTTGCGACGAACACGGCATCGAAATCGGGTCCCTGAAGCAGGGTGGTCATCGCGGCCCGGCCGCTGGGTGCGTCGAAAGCGGCCTCGGCGATCCACTCCGTCCGGGACTCCACACCCGCGTCTCGCAGGGCTTCGAGATACCCGTCGAGTCGATCCCGTGCGGCCGTATAGACGAGCGGTGCATTCGTGATGCAGGCGATGCGCCGGTGGCCGATCGACAGCAGGTGCTCCACGGCGTGGCGCGCTCCGGCGACGTTGTCGACGTCGACGCTGCCGACGTCGACGCCCGGCAGGGTGCCCTGCAGGACGATGGGGAAGTCGTCGCGCACCAATTCCAGGAGAGACGGGTCGTCGATGCGCGGCCCGGAGATCACCAGGCCATCCGCATGCTGGGCTCGCAACAGGGATGCGTACGTCGCGTCCGGGCCGTCGGGCGGGAGCGGTTCGACCATGACCCGGAAGCCTCCCGCGCGGGCCGCGGCCGCGAACCCGCGCAGGGTCTCCGCCAGGACCGCGTCACCGGCGACCTGCTCCGGTGTCTGGCGCAGGACCAGGGCCAGGATATGGCTGCGACCGCCGGCCAGTTGGCGGGCCGGCGCGTGCGGGTGATAGCCCAACCGCTCTGCCGCCGCCTTGACCCGCTGGCGCGTGTCTGCCGGGATCTTGACGTCGGTCCGGCCGTTCAGCACGAACGAGACCGTGGTCCGGGACACTCCGGCCTCTGTGGCGACATCGGCACTCGTCGGGCGGCGGGGCATGGTCGACGCTCGGTCCTCCTCCTTGACGCCGCGCGTTCGACGTGGTCGACTAACGCGTGTCAGTAACGCGTATCAATGACCGGTTCGCGCCACATTGTCAAGCCCCAGCCGTTACCATCGAGGCAACCGGGGCACGACGGAGGCGGCGGTCGAGGGAGGTTTGATTGGTCGACCGTCGGCGCGGCCCGAGGGGTTCGACCACGACCGCCCCGCGGTTCGGCGACGACTGGTGGCAGCGCGGCGTCGTCTACCAGATCTACCCGCGGAGCTTCGCCGATACGGACGGCGACGGGACCGGCGATCTGCCCGGGATCATCGAACACCTGCCACACCTGGGCCCGGATGGCCTCGATGTCGATGCGATCTGGCTATCGCCGATCTACCCGTCACCGGGCCGCGACGTCGGCTACGACGTCAGCGACCACAGCGCCATCGATCCGCGCTTCGGGACGGAAGACGACTTCGACCGACTGGTCGCGCGGGCACACGACTTGGGTTTGCGTGTCGTCCTCGACCTGGTCATGAACCACACCAGCGACGAGCACTCCTGGTTCCAGGACTCGCGGCGCTCGCGCGACGGATCGCATGCGGACTGGTACATCTGGCGCGACCCGTCGGGGATCGACCGCCGCGGCCGGCCGCTTCCCCCCAACGACTGGGTGTCGTGGTTCGGCGGGCCCGCCTGGACCTTCGAGCCGCGACGCGGGCAGTTCTACCACCATACGTTCCTGTCGGAGCAACCGGAGGTCGACTGGCGGAAGCCGGCCGTGGAGGCAGCCCAGGTGGCGATGGTGCGCGGCTGGCTTGACCGTGGCGTGGACGGTTTTCGGCTCGACACCTTCAACGTGTTCCTCAAGGACCCCGGGCTGGCCGACAATCCGCGTCGGCGCGGGTCGTCGGCGTGGACGCGCCAGGAGCACCGCTACGACATCGACCAACCGGATCTTCCGGTCCTGCTCGAGCGCTTCCGGGAGGTCATCGACGAGCGGCCCGGCCGGATGACGGTGGGCGAGATGTTCGTCGGGACGCCGGAAGGGGCCGCTGCGCTGAGTGCGCCGCGCCACCTGGTGTTCGACTGGGAACTGATGTCGCGACCGTGGTCCGCGGGCGCGTTTCGGGCCGCCCTGCGGCGACGCGAGCGCGCGTTCGAGGGACGCTGGCCGACGGTCGTGCTGTCCAATCACGATCAACCGAGGCACGCGTCACGCCTGGCGGCCTCGGTCGGGGCGGCCGGCGAGGAGCGGGAAGCCATCGCGCGGGCCGCTGCGGTCCTCCTGCTGAGCATGCGCGGCACGCCATTCCTCTACTACGGGGAGGAACTGGGGATGGGTGATGTCGCCATCCCGCCGGAGGAGAGCATCGATCCGCCAGCCGCTCGGGTCGGCAAGGACTTCACCTGGTGGGACCGGTCGCGGTCGCGCACCCCGATGCCGTGGACCGGCGGCGTCGGGGCGGGCTTCACGACCGGGACGCCATGGTTGCGACTCGGGCCGGATGTCGCGGTGCGGAACGTCGCGGCCCAACAGGCCGACCCCGATTCCGTGCTGGCCTGCTACCGCCGGCTGCTGGCCGCTCGCCGAGACCTCCCTTCGTTGCAGGATGGAGCGCTGACCCTCGTTCGTGTGGCGGACCCCGACGTCCTGGCCTTCCGCCGCCGAGGTTCCGGTGCCGAGGTGGTCGTCGTCGTCGCGTTCGGCGCCGATGGTGCGGAGGTCACCCTGCCGCGCCCCCGTGCGCGGCGACGAGCGGACCGAACCTGGCGCGCCATCGCCGGGACCCGGCGTGACCCGGCGCAACCGATGTCGGACGGCATCACGCTCCGGCTTCGCGGGTTCGAAGGCGTGATCCTCGCCGCTGGCCAGGTGCCGTAGCGCCCGGGTGGTCGCGACCGTGGCCCCGTGGCGTGCCTGCTACCATGGCGCGGACCCATCCGCCCGCCGGGGAGCCCATCCATGCCGCTCGATTTCCTGAAGCGCAAGAACTCCGGGGACGTCGTCGCCTCGACGCCCGAGCCGGGCGCCGCTCCCACCCGCGGCGTGACGTTGCCCGAGGAGGTCGTCGCCCAGGAATTCCAGCTCAAGCTGTACTACGCCGGGAAGACGAGCGAGGGCGTGCGGATGCAGGCGGGTCCGCAGGCGATGGTCGAACTGCCCTCGATGCTGCTCGGGCTGGCCAAGTCGGACGTCGAGGTCGTCGAACCCCTGCCGATCGAGTTCAGCCAGGCTACCCCCACGATCACGCGACCGTCCGAGGCGATGCAGTGGCTGAATGCCCATCACGTGCGCTCGCCGATCACCCGGCACGCCCTGGTCGTGCTCGAGTCGATCGACGCCATCGACCTCGCCTTCGACACGTTCGTGTGCTCCATGCTGGACGGTGAGGTCGACACGAGCGGGTATCCGGAATACAACGCCGTGATCGGTGGTGTCGCGGCCCACTGGGACGAGGCCACCGGCGACATGATCTGCCGCGCCGTCGTCGGATGGGGCGGCCGCGGCGTCCGCGGCGATACCGATCGGCTCGGCTCGAAGCTGCTGGCCGGCCTGCTCACCAACATCCTCGCCAACCAGCACGCGATGGGCCTGACCGTGGTGGAGCGCCCGATGCCCGCGGCCGGCCGAGGCGGCCTGGTCTGCGCGCATTGTGGGTTTGCCTCCGCTCACGAGCGGGCGTTCTACTGCCCGAAGTGCGGCATGCGCCTCCTGCGCGGCTGAGCGCGACGGGATCGCCGATGCCACGCTACGACTACGACTGCGCCGCGTGCGGCGCCCGGTCCGAGGTCGTCCACGGCGTCGCTGCGGATCCCCCGGTAGCTTGCCCAAGCTGTGGCGGAGGGCCGATCAAGAAGACCTTCGCGCCGCCGACGTTCCATTTCAAGGGATCGGGTTGGGCGAAGATGGAACGGCGCGCGACCAGCGCTTCCGGACCCGCCAAGGCTGATGGGTCCGATGTGACGCCGCCCGCCACGACCGATGGGTCTACGCCTGAGTCGACACCACCAAAGGTGGCGGCCGATCCTCCGGCGACCACGGCTGGCGTGGCGACGAAGGCGTCGGTCCCACCAGCGACCACGGACTGACGATGGCCGGCGCCGCCGACTGGATCACGCTGGCCGAGGCCCAGGAGATCATGGCCTCGGTCAACGTCCATTTCTCCGCCTCCACGATCGGTTCGTGGGCTCGGGGCGGTCGGCTCCAGAGCATCAAGCTGGGCGGCCGCCGGTATGTCCGCCGCGGCGAAGTCCGAGCCCTCGTCAGCGCGCCACGCAGAGTCCCCGCCGATTCGGTCCAGGCCGGGCTGTTCGAAGAGCTGCGGGACTGACCCGCCGACCGATGGATCCGGCCGCGGTCCTGGAGCGGTTCCTCGATCGGCCCCGGGTCGCGTACGTCCGCGAGGTGCTGGACACGTACGGCGGTGCGGCCGGTGGCCTGCTGGCGAACGGCCTGGCGTTCGCGGCACTGTTCGCCACGATCCCGACCGCCCTCGTCACGCTGGGTCTGGCCGGGGTGCTGGTCGACGACCCTGGCGCCCAGTCGAAGCTCGCAGGACTGCTCAAGGAGGCCATGCCGCCGTTGAGCGAGCTCATCGACGGCGCGCTCGCCGCTCTCGCGAGTGGAGCCGCCGTCTCGTCCATCGTCGGCGTCGTCGGGCTGATCTGGACCGTCAGCCAGCTCTATGTGACGCTCGACGTCGCGTTCTCGCGGATCTTCTTCGCGGCGCCGCAACGCGACGTCGTCCGCCGCACGGCGCGCGGGTTCGTCTGGGTCGCGTCGCTCCTTGGCCTGGTCGTCGGGGTCATCGTCGTGGGTTCGCTCGCGGCGGCGGCAGACGCGCTGCTCCCGGAAGGATTCGCCCTGGGACGGCTGGTCGTGGCGGTCGCGACCTCACTGCCCGCGCTCTTGGCGCTCACGGTCACCGCCGTCATGTTGATGTACCGGTTCCTGCCACCGAGGACACCAGCCTGGCGTTCCCTGTGGCTCCCGGCCGTGGCCGCTGCCGTGGCGATCGCCCTGCTGAGCCAGCTGTTCGTCTACCTGGCGCCGCGCCTGGTCGGCGTGGCCGCGCTGGTCGGGTCGCTCGCGACGGTGTTCATCGCGCTTGCCTGGTTGTCGTTCACGTTCCAGGCCCTGCTATACGGTGCAGCCTGGGTGCGGGTCCGCGACGTCCGAGCACGTGCGGCGGCGTCAGCCCTGACGGGTGCCGCAGCGTCGGCAGAACCGGGCGGTGGCGGAGAGTGACAGACCGCAGCTGACGCACGGCGCCACGCCAGATGCAGGTCGGGCAGCCGGGGCGTCCGTCACCTCACGAACCGATTCCGCCCAGAGTGAATCGAGCGAGCCGGCGGGCTGGGTGGGGCGACCGAGGAACGGCAGGCCCGCGGCGGGGCGCTGGCTGGGCCACTCTGGTCGCGCCGGCCACTGCGGATCTGACGGGATCGCCGGTGACGCCTCGTCGCCTGGGACCGGTTCGGCGGCCGGGGTCGCCGTCTCCGGCGCGACGATCCGCCATGTCGGCTGCTCGACGATATCGACCCGGTCCGCTTCGGCCGCGGCGGCCTCCGCCTCCGCGGCAGCTCTCGCCGCGGCAGCCCGGGCCGCAGCGGCGATCTCGGCCTTGGCGGTGACCGCTGCGGCGGCGGCTGCGATCTCGGCGTCCGCTCGGGCGGCTTCGGCGATCTCGGCGTCCGCTCGGGCGGCTTCGGCCGCCTCAGCCTCGGCCCGGGCGGCTTCGGCGATCTCGGCGTCCGCTCGGGCGGCTTCGGCCGCCTCAGCCTCGGCCCGGGCGGCTTCGGCCGCCTCAGCCTCGGCCCGGGCGGCTTCGGCTGTCGCCGCGGCTGCGATCTCGGCGTCCGCTCGGGCGGCTTCAGCGGCGTCGACGGCCGGCACGGTCACGGCTCCATCGGCGGCAGCCGCCGCAACCTCGGTTGCCATCGTGTCTTCGTAGGCGGCGAGCTCGTCATCGAGGCTCTGGCCTGGCCGGAAGCGCCCGAACAGGTCCTGCGTCCGGTCGGCGGCAGCGGCCGCTCGACCGGCGACATCGGCGGGATCCACGGCTGGGAAGTCCGGCGTCGACCAGGGTGGGGGAGTGGCGGCATCCTGGGAGGCGCCCGGTGGTTCCGGGGTGCCGGCGGCCGGATCGACGTCGTCGGTCGGCCACGCGAACGGTACCGGAGCCGTTGCGGTCGGGAACGGGTCGGCGCTCGGTGGCGACGCATCCTGGGTCGCGAGGTCCGAACCGGGCCATGCCATCGGTGGCGACGAGTCGTGGGGGTGCCCGTTAGCCCCGCTCGGCCCAAGCCCCAGGGAAAGCCTGGCGGCCTCCTCGAAGCCCGGGAATGCCGCGGGCAGGCCCTCCGCGCTCTCGCTCGGTGCGCAGGAGAGGCACCGACCCTCCGGCTCGTTCCAGCACGAGCTGCAGGTGTACTGCCGGCAGGTCATACAGAAGTTGAAGGTCTTGTGGAACGCTTCCAGCTGGTGGGCCGTGACCTCGCGATCGGTCTCGCTCCGCGCGGCGGCCATCGCCTCGTCCATGGACGTGTCGTCCGACATGACGAAGTTCTTCAACCCACGGGACAGGACCCTGACGCCCTTCAGGCGCGCGGCACGCGGGGCAGCCGACTCGAACGTATATCGAGTGCCACATCGTTCGCAGAAGGACTCGGTGAGGATCTCGGGCAAGTCGGCCCCCGGGCAGATGGCGCTGGACGCGTTCGGACGTCAGGCGCCGCCCGAACGGGAGCGAGAGTATACCCCCACGTTTCTGGCGCCCATTCCGCCGGGGGTACCGAGTGGGCTCGCGGATGGTCCCGTCCGGGTCGCCGAGGTCGTCACGGACCCTCTGCTAGACTCGCCCACCGACCATGCCGCCGCTGGCCGCCATCGAGCGGTTCTTCGAACGTCTCTTCGAGCGCCCGTCCGCGCGCCTGTTCCGAGCACGCCTCCAGCCGGTCCAGCTCCAGCGTCGCATCGAGCGAGCCATGGAAGCAGAGCGGCTGGCCGCGGCGGACCGGACGCTCGTCCCGAATCGGTTCACGGTGCACCTGCATCCCGTTGACCTCGCCGCCTTTGGGGACATGACCGCGTCGCTCGCTTCGGAGCTCGCCGACGGGGCCCTGCTGTTCGCGCGTACCCGGCGCTACACGCTGGTCGATCGTCCGCGGGTGGACCTGCTGGGCGATCCGACCGTCGAGCGGGCCGACATCCGCGTCACGGCCCGCTATGCCGATCCCATCGCGGGCCTGGAGCGGCGTGACATCGCGGCGAGCCCCGGCTCTGTGCCCGTGATGGACGAACCGGCCCGGCCGTCGCACGGTGGCGGTCACGCCGACACGATGGTCTTCACGGTGCCGCGCCCGACGGCGCCCAGCGCCCGGTTGCGGGTCGTGGATGCTGCTGGCGGCCAGCGGATCTGGTCCTTCGACGGGTCGACGATGACGGTGGGACGGGCAGCGGACAACGACCTCGTCCTGCCGGATACGCGCGTCTCGCGCCACCACGCCCTGTTGTCGGGACGCCGCGGCACGCTGGTCTATTCGGATCTGGGCAGCACCAACGGGTCGCGCGTCAACGGCGTCAGCGTGGGGGAGCTCGTTCTCGGTGTCGGGGACCGGATCGAGCTGGGCGATACGGTCATCGTCGTGGAAGTCGCCGGCGACGTGACCTGACGATGGACGGGTTCCTGCTGGTCGTCTGGGTCGTCCGGATCCTGTTCCTGGCGCTGCTCTACCTGTTCCTGGCGCGGGTGATCCGCTCGCTCCTGCGCGATCTACGGGCGGCCGCCCGAGAGCCGGGCAGCGCATTCGGGCGACTCGTCGTCGTGAAGTCGCCGTCCGGCGAACCCGGCGAGGGCCGGTCGTTCGACCTCGACACGATCACGACCCTGGGGCGCGACGTCAATAACGCCATCGTCATCGAGGATCCGTTCGCCTCCACGGACCACGCCGTCCTGACCTTCCGCGGGAAGGGCTGGTACGTCGAGGACCTGGGCAGCACGAACGGGACGTTCGTCAACGGCCGGCGCGTCGAGGCGGTCGCGGCGCTCGGGTTCGGTGACGAGCTCGCCATCGGGCAAGTCGCACTCCGGCTCGAGCGAGCTCGGCGGACATGACGGCAGGCCCCGCGGGCGCCGCACCGATCGCCTCCGCTGCGCCGCCGGCCACCGCCGCCTCGGCCCAGCGGCAACGGCCGCGGTTCCTCGGTCCGATCCGACCGCGACCGCGCTGGACAGAGGCACGACTGCTGGCGCTCGTCGCGCTCACCCTCTTCGTCGGAAGCGTGTCCCTGGGAGCGACGCTGACCGGCGTCCTGGCACCGTATGACGCTCCCGGTCTCGCGATCTACCTGTCTGCGCTCGGGATCGCCCACGTCCTCCAGGTGCTCGCCGGCCGGCGCTCGGACCAGGTGCTGCTGCCGGTGGTGGGCATGCTCGGCGGCCTCTCGCTGCTGCTGATGGAACGCCTCCCGCAGCGACTCGTGACGCTCGACCTGGGCGGCACCACGCTCGGGCTCGGCGACGTCCAGCTCCTCTGGCTCGTCCTGGCGATCGGCATCGCGACCGCGCTCGGGATCGCGGTGCGATCCGACGCCTGGCTGCGGCGCTACAAGTACACCTGGGCCGCGCTGGGCATCGGTCTGCTGCTGCTGACGTTCGTCCTCGGGGCGGATATCGGCGGCCAGCGCCTGACGCTTCGGATCGGCCCGTTCAGTGGCCAGCCGTCGGAGCTGCTCAAGGTGATCCTGGTCATCTTCCTCGCCGGCTATCTGTCGGAGAACCGGTCGCTGCTCATCGAGCAGGACACCCGGCTCGGTCCGCTCCGACTCCCGCCCCTTCCGTACATCGCCCCGATGGTCGCCATGTGGGCGATCGCGCTCGGCATCGTGGTGGTCCAGCGGGATCTGGGCGCCGCCCTCCTCTTCTTCGCGGTCTTCCTGGCCCTGACCTATGCCGCCACCGGCCGCCTCTCCCTGGTGGTCATCGGGTTCGCCCTGTTCATCGCGGGGAGCGCCCTGATGGCCAACCTGTTCGACCACGTCAGGTCGCGGATCGAGATCTGGATCGACCCGTTCGCCGACCCGCTCGGAGCCGGTTACCAGGTCGTGCAATCCCTCCACGCGTTCGCGCGGGGCGGGCTCCTGGGGATGGGCTTCGGGAACGGCCTCCCGATGGTCGGAGGTCGGCTGCCGATCCCCGAGGTCCACACCGACTTCCCGCTCGCCGCCCTCGGCGAGGAGCTCGGGCTCATCGGGGTCATCGCGATCCTCGCGCTGTATCTCGTGGTCGTAGAGCGTGGCCTGCGCATCGGCGCCGCGGCGGCGGACGGGTTCCGCTCGATCCTGGCGACCGGCCTCGCGCTCGTGGTCGGCGTCCAGGCCGTGATCATCGCGGCCGGCAACCTGAAGGTGTTGCCGCTGACCGGGGTGACGCTCCCGTTCATCAGCTACGGCGGTTCGTCGCTCCTGGCCAACGCCGTCGTCGTCGGACTGCTGCTGGCCCTGTCCGACAAGGGGGTCGAGCCGCCGCCGGCGCCATCGGCCGACGGCTGGCGGTCACGCCTTCGGCGCGGGCCGCGCTGATGTCGGTCGGACCCGCGGGCCGGCGCCCGATCGGCCGGACGATCGTCCACGTGGCGGTCGTGCTGTCGCTGGCCTTCGGCACGCTCGCCGGCGCTGCGGGCTACTGGTCCGTGGTGCGGGCGCCGGAACTCGTTCGCTCGGCGGACGATCCGGCGGTCATCGCCGCGGCCCGGACGGTTCCGCGCGGATCCATCCTCGACCGGGATGGCGAGACGCTCGCCAGCAACGAGACCGGGGCGAACGGGGAGGTCCATCGCACCTATGCCGGCCGCGCGGTCAGCCAGGTCGTCGGGTACGCATCGGCGCAGTTCGGGCGGGCGGGCCTGGAACTCGCCTACGACGCGGAGCTGTCCGGCGTGGCCGGCGACCCGATGGCCGACATGTTCCGCAAGTTCATGGACGAGTCGAGCGATCCCCAGGACCTCACGCTCACCCTGTCACTGGCCCTGCAACAGGCGGCAGTGCGGGCGCTCGGCGACCGGAACGGGGCCATCGTCATGCTCGATCCGGCGACCGGCGAGGTGCTCGCGCTGGCTTCGACGCCGACCTACGACGCATCGGCCATCGCCGACCCGGCGACGGCCCGGGAGACGTTCGACCGACTCCGCGCCGACGACCGACGACCGCTCCTGCCGCGGGCCACCCTCGGCCGCTACGTGCCCGGCTCCGTGTTCAAGATCGTGACTGCCATCGCCGGACTCGGCACCGGGGCCATCACGGCGGAGACCACCTGGGAAGAGCAACCCGGGGCGGAGGAGGACGGGCTGCTGGTCGACGGGTATCGCGTCCGTGACGGGCACCACCCATCGACCGGCGACCGGCGATTGGACCTGGTCGGGGCGACCGAGGCGTCGTGCAACATCTGGTACGCCTTGACCGGCCTCGCGGTCGGCGGCGACGACCTCGTCGGGTATGCGGGTCGACTCGGATTCGGGGCACCGCTCCCGTTCGACCTGCCGACCGCCGTGTCGCAGGTGACCGGCGGCTCGGGCGGACGTCCGGGCGGCTTCCTCGACGACGTCGAGCTGGCGAATGCGGCCTACGGTCAGGCCGAGACGTTCGTCACGCCGCTCCAGATGGCCCTGGTGGTGAGCACCATCGCCAACGGCGGCGAGTTGATGCGGCCGCGCCTGGTCAGCGGGATCGGTGGCCGGGGCGGATCGCGAACGCTCGGGCCGGTCTCCATGGGCCGGATCCTCGGTCGAACCGATGCGGCCGCCATCACGGACGCGATGGTCGCCGCGGTAGAAGGCGAACTCGGCCGGCAGTTCACGGCCGGGGCGAAGGTGCCCGGCGTCGTCACGGCCGGCAAGTCCGGGACGGCCGAGCTCGGGGGCTCCGGCGAGCCCCACTCGTGGTTCATCGGGTTCGCTCCGGCGGAGGCGCCGCGGATCGCGATCGCGGTGGTCGTCGAGCGCGCTGGTCGCGGCGGTGAGGTCGCGTCGCCGATCGCTGGAGACTTGATGGCCACGTACCTGGCGACGGTCCCATGACGGACCGCGGACCGGACCGGCAGCCCCATGCACCGGTACCCCCGCCGGTGCGGGAGCGGCGGCCACTGATCGAGCGGATCGGGATGGCCGCGATCGCCGCCGTGCTCGCCACGCTGTTCGGCGGCGTGGCGCTCGCCGCCTGGATCGGTGGGGAGCCGTTCCTAGCCGTGATGGGGGCCATCGGGACCCTGATGACCGTATGGGTCGGTGCCCTGACCCTGTTCCGGGGCTAGCGCTCGCGGCGCCCGGTCGTCCGCCTCAGCGGCCGCCGTGGGTCCGCCACGCCCGCAGGACCTCGGCGACCCCCCATGCCTGGAACGGGCAGCCACGCGGGATGTGGGGCGGCTCCGGTTCCAGGATCTCCGAGACCGATCCCAGGCCCGCCTCGTCCAGGTGGTCCTCGAACCGGCGCAGGACACGCCGCGCGGCCGCCGGCCCGCCGCCGAAGCGCGCGACGGCGTCCGCGTACGGGCCGATCAACCAGGTCCACACGGTGCCCTGGTGGTACGCACCGTCGCGCGCCAGGCGGTCGCCCTGGAACCGGTGACGGTAGGCCGGATCGGACGGCGCCAGCGACCGCAATCCGAGCGGCGCGAGGAGCTCGCGTTCGACCGCTGCCAGGACCGACCGCGCGACCGTGGCATCGACGATGGGATGGGGGAGGGACAACGCGAGGAGCTGGTTCGGCCGCAGCGCGGGGTCGTCTCCGGCCGGCCCGTCCACCACGTCGAGGAGATAGCCGAGGTCCGGGCGCCAGAACCGCACGCGGACGGCGGTCTCGGCGCGATCCGCCAGCGCCGCGTAGGCGGGCTCGCCGGCCCACGCCGCCAGATGGTGCAAGGCGTTGATCCAGAGTGCCTGGATCTCGATCGGCTTGCCCCGGCGCGGGGTGACGACCCAGTCGTCCACCTTGGCGTCCATCCAGGTCAGTTGGACCCCCTCGGCGCCGCCGCGGATCAGGCCGTCCGGGTCCATCCCGATCCCGAAGCGCGTGCCCGCGATGTGGTGGTCGACGATGGAGCGCATCGTCGGCAGCAGGTCCGCCCGGAGCGCGTCGTCGCCGGTGACATCGAGGTAGGCCGCGACGGCCTGGACGAACCAGAGCGATGCGTCGAGGGTGTGGTAGGCGGGCTCCCGGCCCGGATCGTCCGGGAAGTCGTTCGGGATCAGGCCGTCGCGCTCGAACCGGGCGAACGACCGGAGGATCGTCGCGGCCTCGGCGTGCCGGCCGGTCGCCAGGCACAGGCCGGGCAGGGCGATCATCGTGTCGCGCCCCCAGTCGTTGAACCACGGGTAGCCCGCGATCACCGACCGACCGTCGGGGATGCCCGGGATCTCCCGCCTGACCAGGAACGCATCGGCGGCCAGGGCCAGGCGACCGATGAACGATCCCGGCGCCGGTGCCCCGGCCAGGGTCAGGAGTTCGGCGTCGCGATCTCGGGCGGCAGTCAGCGCCGTATCCGGGTCCGGCGGCTCGTCGTCGTCCGCGGTCAGCATCAAGGTGCACGGGACCCCCGGCCTCAGCGTGGCCTCGATCCGTACCGGGGCCCACAGGTCCTGGACGTCGGCCAGGCCGCGGGCGGTCTCCTCCGGAAGCCGCACGTCCCTGACCCAGCGATGCTCCGGGACGATCCGGGCGCCGGGGGCGAGGATCCGCAGGGGGCCTTCGGGGATGCCATCGGACGCCCGTCGGACGCCATGATGGTCGCGGGCGGTGGTAAGGGGAGCGAGGCGCAGATCGACCGTGCCAGTCCAGTCGGGCGCGAGGGTGAACCGCACGTACGTCGTGTTCCGGCCGTCCGGCATCCAGACCGTCTGCTCGAGGCGGACGCCGGCCGCCTCATGGGTGAACACCGGACGACGACCCTCCAGCCGGACCGCGATCGGACTGCCGAGCGGGACGAGGCGACCAGCGAGGTCGATGGCGGCCTCCAGCCCGGCGACGAGCATCGTCCGACCGACCGGCGGCCGGAGCGCCGCCACGAGAAGACCGTGGTAGGCCCGGACCGGCGGTCCGGCCAGCGGACCCATCGCGTACCCGCCCAGCCCGTTGGTGACCAGCCACTCGTGGAAGGGCAAGGGGCGCGGAGCGGTCGTCATCCGCCCATGGTGAGGGCTCGGCCGGACCGCCGGGAACCGGTTCGACGCGAGCGACGTACTATCTCCCGACACCACGCCATGGCGAAGTGGCGCGTCGTACTCCCTTGAACCACCGACCGCGCGGCACCGGTCCGTCGCCGCACACCGTGAGAGAGGCGAATGACGAAGATCCAGGAGACCGGGGACAAGGTCCTCGCCAACGTCGAGCGCGTGATCGTCGGCAAGCACCATGAGGTCCGCCTCGCCCTGGTCGCCCTGCTGTGTCGCGGACACCTGCTCATCGAGGATGTCCCCGGGACCGGCAAGACCGTCCTGGCCAAGGCGATCGCGCGCAGCCTGGGCTGCACGTTTCGCCGCATCCAGTTCACCCCGGACCTCCTGCCCTCGGACGTGACCGGCCTGTCGATCTACAACCAGAAGACCCAGGAGTTCGAGTTCCGACCGGGGCCGATCATGAGCCAGGTGGTCCTCGCCGACGAGATCAACCGGGCGACCCCCAAGACGCAGTCCAGCCTGCTCGAGTGCATGGAGGAGCGCCAGGCGACGATCGACGGCATCACCCACCCGATGCCCGATCCGTTCCTCGTCATCGCCACGCAGAACCCGATCGAGTACGAGGGAACGTTCGCGCTGCCGGAGGCCCAGTTGGACCGGTTCATGCTGCGGATCCGGCTCGGGTACCCGCAGCCGATCGAGGAGATCGTGATCCTCGACGAGCAGAAGCGCACGCACCCGCTGGAGGACCTCGAGGTGGTCCTGGCGGCGGCGGATCTGCGAAGCCTCCAGGGGGCCGTGCGTGAGATCTACGTCGACTCGACCGTTTCCGACTACATCGTTCGCGTGGTCAACGCGACGCGGCATCATCCCGATGTCTACCTCGGCGCATCCCCGCGCGGGTCCATCGCCCTGTACCGGGCCGGCCAGGCCCTGGCTGGCCTGCTCGGCCGCGACTACGTGATCCCGGACGACATCAAGACGCTCGCCGAACCGGCACTCGCCCATCGGCTGATCATCAAGACCAGTGCCTCGATCCATGACGTCCAGGCCGGCCAGGTCGTTCGGGAGATCCTGGATTCGATCCCGATCGACGGCATCCGCCCGACCGGGGGAGGTCCGACCGAACTGCGACCTTCCGCGTCGCGCGAGACCTCGAGCACCGGCGCCTAGCCCCGGCCGATGATCCGACGACTCCAGGCCCTGTCTGTCGCCACGATCCTGGTCGTCGCCGCGTTCTCCAGCGGATATCCATTCCTCTTCTACCTGCTCTACCTGGCGATCCTGGTCGTGGGGGGCTCCTACGTCCTCGTCCGTCTCGGCCTGTCGGACCTGGAGGCCGGTTACGCCGTCAGCCAGTTGCACGGATATGTCGGTGACCGGATGCGCGTCACCTACACGCTCCGCAACAGCAGCCGGATCCCGAAGCCCTGGCTGGAGGTCCACAACCCGACCACGATGCCCGGCGGTCTCCCCGGTCGGGCGATCAGCCTTGGCGGGCGCGGCGAGCGCTCGTGGCTCATCCGGGCCCCGCTCACTCGTCGGGGGCATTTCCGGATCGAACCGCTGCACGTCCGGACGGGAGATCCGTTCGGGTTCTTCGAGGCGGCGGCGACGGTCGGCCAGGGAGTCGGCGTGGTCGTCTACCCGCGGCTCGAGCCCATCCCCATGTGGCGGCTTCCGTCGGCCAGCCTGGAGGGCAGCCACGCGTCGCCGGAGCGGACGCTCCAGACCACCCCGCTCGCGATGACGGTCCGTCCGTACGCCCCGGGCGACAGCATGAATCGGATCCACTGGCGCTCCACGGCCCGGCACGGCGAGATCCAGGTCAAGGAGTTCGACCTGGAGCAGACGGCCGACGCCTGGATCGTCCTCGACCTCCAGCGCGGTATCCAGGCCGGCGAGGGTGATGAATCCACGACGGAGGCCGCCGTCCGCGCGGCCGCCGCGATCGCCGACAAGGCGCTTGCGGAGAACCGGGCCGTCGGGATGACCGTGAACGCCGGTCGGACCGCGTACCTCCCGGCGGACCGCGGCGGACGACAGCACCAGAAGATCATGCAGTTGCTCGCGGCGGTCGACGCCGACTCGCCGACGCCGCTGGTCGAGACCCTCATCGGGTCGGTCGGCCGACTGCGGCGCGGGATGACAGCGGTGGTCATCACCGCCTCGCAGGACTCGGCCTGGGTCCGGCCCCTCGCGGCGCTGCGGGCCCGCGGCGTCGCCTGTGTCGTCGTCCTGATCGATGCGGCCGCCTACACGGCGGCATCGGCCGCGACTGCCTCGGCGCATGGCCGCCCGCCGGTCGTGAGGACCGATGGGGATGCCGAGCAGGACGCCAAGCGGGCCCGTGCCCTGCGCCACGCGCTGGCGGAGTACGAACTGCGCTCGTTCGCAGTGACCCCCGGCCGACCGCTGGGAGAGGTCCTCGCCGGATGAGCCTCGCGACACCGGCGGGTCGCCGCATCCCGCTCGCGCCGCCGGAAGGCTGGCTGACGCTGGGTCTCGTCCTGCTGCTGTGCCTGTCTCTCGCCTGGTCGCTGGACGACGCGCTCCTGGTGCTCGGCCGGGACGAGCTCACCGACTTCCTCGTCTGGCCCGCGGTCGGGGGAGTCCTGACGGCCTTCATCGGGGCCACGGTCGGCTGGGGCCGTTGGCGAACGTACGCGGTCGGAGCTGCATTCGCCGCGCTCCTGACACCGCTGCTCGTCGGCGGGGTCCTCATCCCGGACGGCGCGGCGCCGGCGGACCTCTTCGGGGCCACCGCGGGGTCGGCGGTCGGGGCGTGGCGCGATCTCATCGTCGCGAATCGGCTGTCCACGCCCGAGTTCGGCCACCATCTGCTGGTCCTGGGTCTCATCGTATGGGGCTCGTCGATGTTCGCGAGCTTCGTCGCATTCGGTCACCGACGCCCCGTCAATGCGGTCCTCCTGATCGGCGTCCTGCTCGTCGCGAACATGTCGCTGACGATCCGGGACCAGCTCGTCTACCTCGTCCTGTTCTCGCTGGCGGCGCTGTTCCTGCTCGTCCGGTTCCATACGTTCGACGAGCAGTCGGACTGGATCCGCCGCCGGATCGGCGATCCGGCGGCGATCTCCGGGCTGTACCTCCGCGGTGGGACGGTCTTCATCGCCGTCGCCGTGATGGGTTCCATGCTGCTCACCAGCGTGGCGGCCTCGGCGCCGCTGGCAGGTACCTGGAACGACCTGGGCGGGCGCGTCATCGAATGGTCGCAGTTCCTGGAGCGGTACCTGCCGGTATCGGGTTCCGGTCGGTCGATCGGACCGTCGTTCGGGGCGACGGCCAATATCCGCGGGGTGTGGACCAGCAACGCCGATCCGGCCCTGACCTGGGCGCCATCGGCGCCGCTGGACGACCCGCCCTACCTCGCGGCCGCCGTGTACGACCTCTTCGAGCTGGACGGCTGGCGGATCAGCCCGGCCCAGGAGGTGGACCGCGCGCCGGACGAGGAGCTCCTCGACGACACGGCGGATGCCCTCGACGCTGCCGGTCGCCGCGAGATCACCGTGACGGTCACGCCGGCCCTGTCGCGGTCCATCGTCTTCACTCCGGAGATGCCGCTGCGGATCGACGAGGCGGCGACGGTCCGGCTCGTCGGTACGGACGGGTACTTCGCCCAGCTGGAGCGGCCCACCTCCGACACCCCCTACACCATCACCGCGCTCATCCCGGCGCCGGAAGTCGACGGCGGCCCGACCGAGAACCGGCTTCGAGCGGCCGGCCGCGACTACCCTGGCGAGATCAGCGAACGCTACGGCCAGCCTGCCGTGCCGGCCGGGACGTTCGCCACGCCCGAATCAAGGGACCTGCTCGGCGGCATCGTCGCGCGTGCCGGGGACAATCCGTACGACCTCGCCGCGGAGATGGTCCGGACCCTCCAGGATCCGGCGCGGTTCACCTACGACGTCGACGTCCGCGACATGGCCTGCTCGGACCTCTCCATCGTGGACTGCTTCGCGCGGTTCCAGCGCGGCTATTGCGAGTACTACGCCACGACGATGGTGATGATGTTGCGGGCGCTCGGGATCCCCGCCCGCTTCGTCGAGGGGTTCCTGGCCGGCGAGCTCGACCCCGCGACCGGCGTGTACCAGGTCATCAACGCCGACTCGCACGCCTGGGTCCAGGCGTATTTCCCGGGCTACGGCTGGATCGACTTCGATCCGACCGGCGGCGGTCGATCGGCGTTGTCGCCGCTGCCGTCCGGTGAACCGGTCGCCTCGGCAAGCGTGGACCCCGCGGCCAGTCCGAGCCGCGCCCCTCGGCCGGATGAAACGGATCGCGACATCGTGGAGCCGGGCGGCAGCGTCACGGGCGACCCGACCGATCCCCGCACGGCACTCGGCTCGTACGTCGTCGTCGCGGTCCTCCTCGCGGTCGCGGTCGGTGCCCTCGCCATCGCCGCGTGGCGTCGCGGGCCGCGCGGGCCAGTGACGGCTGACGGCGCGTACCGGATGGTCACGCGGTTCGCGTCGTGGTTCGGGTTCGCGCCGCGTCCGAACCAGACGGTCTACGAATATGCGGGGACGATCGCCGACATCCTGCCCGATGCCCGCGCCGAGCTCACGGTCGTGGCCGACGCCAAGGTGGAGGTCGCATACGGGGCGCGACCCCTGGGCGAGGAGCGGTTGGCTCCCCTCAGGGAGGCGCAGCGTCGCCTGCGAACCAGCCTCCTGCGCCTCGCATTCCGGCGGGGCCGCGGGCGGGGTCGGTCGCGCCGCTGAGGGCTCAGGCCGCAGCCGTTACTAGAGCGCGCCGCTGCGGCTGCGCGCCTCCTGCGCCTCGACGGCCCGCTCGTCGAGGAGAGGAGCCAGGTGACCCGTCAGGTTGTAGGCCCGGATGACCGGCTGGCCGGCCCGGAACTCGATCACGGAGATCGCGCACAGGTCCATCGTCCACATCCAGAACCGCTCGAGCGGCAGGTCGAACAAGGTCAGCAACGACACCTTGAAGACCCCGTCGTGCCCGACCAGGATCGACCACGGGTGGGAGGTGCTCGCCTCGCCGTAGCCGGCGACCTGGTCGCGATCGCGCGTACCGGGGACACCGGCGGCGGCCAGCCTGGCGAGGAGTCCGGCCAGCGCCGGCCGGACCCGTCGCTGGACGTCGGCCAGGGATTCGCCGCCGTCGGCCCACATCTCGGTCGGCCGGCGCCGCCAGGTCGCGAGCTCGGTGGCATAGCGCGCGGCGATCTCATCCCGGTGCAGGCCCTCCCAGGCGCCCTGGCCGATCTCCTTGAATCCGTCGTCGGGCCGGAGAGCGGGTCCCGCGACGGCGGGCGTCGTCGCGCGGGATGCCGTCGCCGCCGCGATCGCGGCCTCGATCGCCTCCGCCGTCCGTCGCGTCCGGGCGAGCGGGGAGTGGACGAGTTCGAGGGCCGGACCGACCGGGATCGGCAACGGCGGACTGCCGTGGGGATCGGCGAGTCGATCGGCGACGAGCGCGGCCTGGCGAAGCCCGTGCTCGGTCAAGGGCGTGTCGGCCTGCCCCTGGAAGCGTCCCTCGACGATGTACTCCGACTCGCCGTGACGGATGAGCACGAGGGTCGCGTCCAGGCCTTCGGGGATGAGGGGGTCGCGGTCGGCGGCCGCCGCCGTGGCGTCGGGGCGAAGGGACATCAGCCCTCGCCTCCGAGGCGGATGGTCCACAGGTCCAGCACGGCGTCCTGGTCGCGGATCGCGGCCTCGACCGCCGGCGGGATGTCGTCGTCGAGGGCGAGGATCATCAGGGCGTCCTCGCGCGGCCGGCTGCGGGCCAGGTGCATCGCGCTGATGTTGACGTCCGCCTCCCCGAGGATCGCCCCGATCCGACCGACCATGCCGGGCCGGTCACGGTGGCGGCTGATGAGCATGACGTCGGCGGGGGCCATGTCGAGGCGGTACTCGCCGAGGCCCGTGATCCGTGGCTCGCCACCGGCGACCGTGCCGGCCACCGCGAGCGGCCGGCCGTCGCGGGCCTCGGACGACAGCGTCAACTGCGCGGCGAAGGCTCCGGCGTCAGGGGTCTTCCGCTCGACGACGGTGATGCCCCGGGCCTTTGCCAGCGCACCGGCGTTGACGAGGTTGACCCGCTCCGTCGTGACCGTCTCCAGCAGGCCGCGCAGGACCGCCGCGGTGAGCGGCGTGCCGTCGTACTCCGCGAGCTCCCCGGCGATCTCGAACGTGAGGGTCCGGACGCCGCCGCGCGAGAACTGGGCGAAGAACCGGCCGAGGATCTCCGCCAGCGGGAGGTACGGGGCGATCGCCCGGGCGGTCTCCGGCGTGAGGAGCGGGGCGTTGACGGCATAGCGCGCGCTCCGACCGTCGAGGACGTCGAGGACCTGGGCGGCGACCTCCTCGGCGACGAGCACCTGGGCCTCCGCCGTCGATGCCCCCAGGTGCGGTGTGAGGAGCGTGTGCGGCGCGTCCAGGAGCGGGGAACCCGTAGGTGGTTCGTGCTCGTAGACGTCGATCCCCGCACCGCCCAGGTGTCCGGACGCCAGGGCCTCGGCGACTGCCGCCTCGTCGACCACCCCGCCGCGCGACACGTTGAGCACGATGGATCCCGGCTTCAGGCGCGCGATGGCGGCGCGGCCGATCAGACCGCGGGTAGCCCGCGTCAACGGCACGTGGACCGTCACGACGTCGGCGCGGTCGAGCATCGCCTCGAAGCCCACGAGTTCCACCCCGTGGTGCGCGGCCTGCTCGGCGGTCACGAACGGATCGACGCCCAGGACGACCATCTCCATCGCGCGGGCCCGGTCGGCGATCGCCTGGCCGATCTTGCCGAGGCCCACGATCCCCAACGTCCGACCGCGCAGCTCCAGGCCGGTGAACCGACCGCGTTCCCATTCCCCGCGGCGGACGGATGCGTCGGCCGCGGCGGTCCGCCGGGCGACGCCGTAGAGCAGCGCGAGGGTGTGTTCCGCCGCGGCGATGGTGTTCCCGGTCGGGGCGTTGACGACGGTGATGCCGGCGCGGGTCGCCGCGTCGAGGTCGACGTTGTCGACGCCGACGCCCGCCCGCCCGATGACGACCAGCCGGCTGCCGGCCGCGATGAGTTCGGCGTCGACCTTCACCTGGCTGCGCACGATCAGCGCGTCATAGTCCGGCAGCATGGCCGCCAGTCCTGCGCGGGTGCAGTCGATCCGCTCGTCGACCTCGTGGTGCGCCGCGAGCAGATCCACGCCTTCGCGGGCGATCGACTCCGCGACGAGGACCCTCACCCGGCGGCCCCGCCCGCGCCCACCGTGGACGGCCCCCTGATCCCGAGCGAGGCCAGGCCGGCCGCCTGCGCCGCGGCGACCGCAGCGCCCGCGCACGACCGGGCGGCCCATGCCGATGGCGGTGATCTCGAGCGTGCTGAACGCGCCCAGCATCTCCTCCAGCGTCACCGAGCCGAGGTGGCCGAGGCGGAAGATCTTGCCGGCGAGCTTGCCCTGGCCCCCGGCCAGGACCACCCCTCGACGCTTGGCTTCGCCGTTGAATGCCTTCCAGTCGAGGTCGTCCGGAACGTGCGCCGCGGTCACCGTCTGCGAGGCGTACCGCTGGTCGGCGAAGAGCTGGAAGCCGAGAGCGACGAGCCCGGCCCGCGCGGCGGCGGCACACGCTTCGTGTCGCGCGAAGATCGCCTCGGCGCCCTCGTCGGTCATCAGGCGCAGGCCTTCGTCCACCTGGAAGACGACCGCGACGGCAGGGGTGAACGGGGTCTGTCCGTTGGCCGCTGCGTCGCGATGGGCCCGCAGGTCCAGGTAGAAGCGCGGCATCGTCGCGGACTCCATCGCCTCCCAGGCGCGCGGTGATGCGGCGATCATCGCCAGCCCGGGCGCGGACATCCAGGCCTTCTGCGACCCGGTCACGACGACATCCACGCCCCACGCGTCCATCTCGAACGGCACGGCGCCCAGCCCGGAGACGCTGTCGACCAGGATGAGTGCCTCCGGCGTCTCCTCGCGGATCGCCGCGGCCAGTTCCCTGATCGGGTTCATCACGCCGGTCGACGTCTCGTTGTGGGTGAGCAGCACCGCCCTGGTGCCGGGCATCGAGCGAAGACGTTCGCGGATCTCGTCGGCAGCGGCCGCATAGCCCCATTCGGCCTCGAGCTTCGTCACGTCGGCGCCGTACACGCCGGCGATCTTGGCGAAACGATCGCCAAAGGAGCCGATGCTGACGCCGAGTACTCGATCGCCCGGGGAGAGCGTGTTGACGATCGCGGCCTCCAGCCCGCCCGACCCGGCCGTCGTGATCATCGCCACGTCGCTGCTGGTCCCGAAGTACGGCTTGATCCCGGTCAGGATCCGATCCAGCATCGCGGCGAACTCCGGGCCGCGGTGGTTGATCATCTGGCGACCGCCGGCGACCCGCACGCTCGACGGCAGGCCGGTCGGCCCTGGGATACGCAGGTTCGGCTCGAATCGGTCCACGGAGGCACTCCTTGGGGCGACGCTCGGCCCAGGGATGGTGCCACGGGTTGACGTCGACCGGCCACCGTGGCATATATGACGACATATGCAGGCGCGAACGACGATCCTCATCGACCCGGACCTGCTCGACCGTCTCGGTCGGGTCGCTCACCGCGAAAGGACGACGAAGACCGCGGTCATCACCGCAGCCGTCGAGGCGTGGCTCGCCGAGCACGATGTGACGCCGGAGGTCGCGTTCGTGGCGGTGGGGGAGAGCGCCCACGGCCGGCTTTCCCTGGACGGCCGGCGGATCGCGCGGCGCGAGGCGGGCCGGCGCTCCGGCCCGCGCTAGGACCGTCCAGTGGCGATCCTGCTCGATGGCTCCGCGGTCCTTGCCGCGGCCGACCGGGCCGACCTCAACCACGACATCGCGGTCGCATGGTTCGCGCGGGCCGACGAGCCACTGCTGCTCGGGGCGCTGACCCTCGGCGAGCTGGACGTGCTGCTCCAGCGCGAGCTCGGGCCGGCGGCGACGCTCGCGGTCCTGCGCTCCGTGGCCGACGGGGCCGTCCGCGTCGTCGCACCGTCGGCCGTAGACCTGGCGCGAGCCGGGGAGCTGCTGGTCGAGACCGCGGAGCACGGGCCGCGCCTCGCAGACGCCGTGCTCGTGGCCACCGCCGAGCGTCTCGGCGTGCGCCGTGTGGCGTCGTTCGATCGTCGCCCGATCGCGATCTTCCGGCCGAGACACGTTCGAGCGCTGGACCTGGAGCCGTAGCGACCGACGGCGGAGCTGCCGTCGTGCGCGGCGAACCAGGCGACGAGCCCGATCAGGGATCGAAAAGCGCCGGTCGGCGAGGTCACCTAGCATGACCGTCATGCGGATCACCATCCACGCGAGCTACCTCCCGCATCCCGCCAGCCACCCGATCAGCAGCCAGCAGCTGCGCTGAGCCAGCCGCCGTTGGCCGCCGATGGAGACACGATAAGCATGGCCGGGAGGACGGACACGCGGTCGCCTGCGCTGCACCCTGCCGACAGCCACGACCTGATCCGCGTGCACGGCGCGCGCGTGAACAACCTCAAGGACGTGAGCATCGAGATCCCGAAGCGCCGGCTCACGGTGTTCACGGGCGTCTCGGGCTCGGGCAAGAGCTCGCTGGTCTTCGGCACGATCGCCGCGGAGTCGCAGCGGATGATCAACCAGACCTACAGCGCCTTCGTGCAGGGCTTCATGCCGACGCTGGCGCGGCCCGAGGTCGACGTACTCGACGGGCTGACGACCGCGATCATCGTCGACCAGGAGCGGATGGGGGCCAACGCCCGGTCCACGGTCGGCACCGCCACGGACGCCAACGCGCTCCTGCGCGTGCTGTTCAGTCGCCTTGGCGATCCGTACGTCGGTCCGCCGACCGCCTTCTCGTTCAATGTCCCGATGCGGAGGGCCAGCGGGGCGATGACCGTCGATCGCGGAAAGGGAGAGCGGATCGTCGTGCGCGACGCCGTCTACTACGGCGGCATGTGCCCGCGCTGCGAAGGCATGGGCTCCGTCACCGACATCGACCTGGGCGAGCTGTACGACGAGAGCAAGTCGTTGGCAGAGGGCGCTATCAGCGTTCCGGGGTACACCGCCGATGGGTGGGCGACCCGTCTGTACGCCGAGTCGGGCTTTTTCGACCCGGACAAACCGATCCGCGACTACTCCCCGACAGAGCTCGACGACTTCCTCCACAAGGAAGGGGTGAAGGTTCGGATCAACGGTATCAACCTCACCTATGAGGGTCTGGTCGTCCGCGTCCAGAAGTCGATGTTGTCCAAGGACATCGGCGCCCTGCAGCCGCACATCCGGGCGTTCGTGGAGCGGGCCGTGACCTTCACTCCGTGTCCGGAGTGCGGGGGTACCCGGCTCAACGAGCCGGCCCGATCGTCGAAGATCCAGGGGATCGGCATCGCCGAGGCCTGCGCGATGCAGATCGACGACCTCGCCGAGTGGCTGCGGGGACTGGACGAGCCATCGGTCGCGCCGCTGCTCGCGGGCCTGCTGCACACGTTCGAATCCTTCGTCGAGATCGGGCTCGGCTACCTGTCGCTCGACCGACCGTCGGGCACGCTGTCCGGGGGCGAGTCCCAGCGCATCCGGATGATCCGCCATCTCGGGTCGTCGCTGACCGACGTGACGTATGTCTTCGACGAGCCGACGATCGGCCTGCATCCCCACGACATCGCGCGGATGAACGATCTGCTACTCCGGTTGCGCGACAAGGGCAACACCGTGCTCGTCGTCGAGCACAAGCCCGAGGTGATCGAGATCGCCGACCACGTCGTCGACCTCGGCCCGGGCGCTGGCAGCGAAGGCGGCGAGGTGGTCTTCGAGGGCACGATCGAGGGCCTTCGAGCGAGTTCCACGCTGACCGGCCGGCACCTGGACGACCGGGCGTCCGTGAAGCCGTCGGTCCGGATGCCGTCCGGTGCGCTGGAGGTGCGCGGCGCAAGCACCAACAACCTCCAGGACGTCGATGTCGACATCCCGCTCGGCGTGCTGGTGGTCCTGACCGGCGTCGCAGGCTCGGGCAAGAGCTCGCTCATCGACGGCTCGGTGTCCGATCGCGACGGCGTCGTGGCCATCGACCAGGGCGGGATCAAGGGGTCGCGGCGCAGCAACCCGGCCACGTACACCGGCCTGCTCGACCCGATCCGGACCGCGTTCGCGAAGGCCAACGGCGTGAAGCCGGCGCTGTTCAGCGCCAACTCCGAGGGAGCCTGCCCGACCTGCAACGGCGCCGGGGTCATCTACACCGAACTCGGGTTCATGGATACCGTCGCGACCACGTGCGAGGACTGCGAAGGAAGGCGCTACGAGGCGACCGTGCTGGACTACAAGCTCGGCGGCCGGGACATCAGCGAGGTGCTCGCGATGTCCGTGAGCGAGGCCGACGCGTTCTTCGGCGCAGGCGAGGCGCGCACCCCAGCCGCCCACGCGATCCTCCAGCGCCTGACCGACGTCGGGCTCGGCTACCTTCGGCTCGGCCAGCCGCTCCCGACGCTGTCGGGCGGTGAGCGGCAGCGACTCAAGCTGGCCACCCACATGGCCGAGAAGGGCGGCGTCTACATCCTCGACGAGCCGACGTCCGGCCTCCATCTCGCGGACGTCGAGCACCTGCTCGGCCTGCTCGACCGCCTGGTCGATGCCGGCAAGTCCGTCATCGTCATCGAGCACCATCAGGCGGTCATGGCGCACGCCGACTGGATCATCGACCTTGGGCCCGGCGCCGGCCGCGACGGCGGCCGGATCGTCTTCGAGGGCACACCCGCCGACCTCGTCGCTGCGCGCTCCACCCTCACCGGCGAGCACCTCGCGGCCTACGTCGGTACCGGACCGCGCGACCTCCGCGTGGCTGCAGGAGGACACGCGCTGACGACCGATCAGGCCCGCAGGCAGGCGCCCGTCGCACGCGGCCATCCCTGAGCGTCCTGACCCCGTGACCCGTCGACCATCCCGTTCCCGGCGCCGCCTCCGACGATTCGCAAGCGGCGTCCTCGTCCTGTCTGTGGCCGCCGCGAGTATCGGAACGCTGGCGATCGCCACGGACACCCTCGGAGCCGGGCAGCGATGGGAGTCGGTCCTGGCGCGAGTCGACCGGCTCCTTGCCGGTCCGGTCCCGGACCGGCCCACGCTGACGACCGTCCGGGTCACGGATCCGCCGCTGACGCCATCACCGACGCTCACCCCGTCGCCGGTGCCCACCGCCTCGTCGGAACCGTCGTCGGGCCCGCGCGCGACGACGACCCCGACGCCTACCCCGACGTCGAGCCCGGAGCCGACGCGCTCGCCGGTCGACGTGGACATCGCAGCGGACCCGGAGGCCGTCTTCGTGCATGAGATCCACAAGGACTGGTGCGCCGTCGCGGGCACCCAGATGGTCCTGGCCCTTCATGGTCTCGTGGACACGTCGGACGCCACGCAGAACGAGATCGCTGGCCGGATCCGCGAGTGGGAGTCGCTCGACGACAGCCGGAACGGGAAGTGGGGCCCGGCCGCGATGGCACTGGCCGTGGCGGACTACGGCGCCCCGGGCTACGAGATCCGCGCGTTCGAGTCCCGCCAGGGCGCCCTTCGGGACGCGGCTCGGGCGATCCAGAAGACCGGCGCGCCGGTGATCCTGCTCGCCTGGCGCGGAGCCCACACCTGGATCATGACCGGGTTCCGTGCAGACGCCGACCCGTCGGTGTTCGGTGACGCCCACGTCGAGGGGGCGTACATCCTGGACCCCTGGTATCCGTGGATCTCGTCGATCTGGGGGCCGTCGGATCCGCCCGGCACGTTCCAGGACGAGGCGGAGATGGAGCGGAACTTCCTCAAGTGGAAGCGTCCGGAGGGCCGCTATCCGGATCGCGATGGGTTGTTCATCACGGTCGCGCCGACCATCGCGGTCACGCCGGCGGGCTGACACCGCCCTCTGGTCCACTGGGTCCGCCCCCGATCCGCCGGATCCGCCCGATCAGCACGGCCGCCAGCAACATGAGGCGGACGGCACTCCCCAACGAGAATCCGAGCGGGATGGCGAGGACGCCGAGACCGTCCACGAGGTACAGCGTCGCGGCGATGGTGACGGCGAACCCGACGAGCGAGGCGCCGACCTGGAGCAGGGTGTGGTGCGTGGCGTAGATCGCCCGGCTCAGCAGATGCCCCAGGCTCTCGAACGGGACGGACAGCGCGAACACCGACAGCACGCTCGCCGTGCGGGCCACATCGTCCGCGTCGAACCGGCCCCCGCCCAGCAGGACGTCGATGGCCAGGGGCCCGACGAGGACGAGCCCGACCGCGGCCGCGACCGTGGCGACCGCGACCGTCAACGCCGTCGTGCCGACGAGTCGGGCGAATGCGCCACGATCGCGGGCGGCGTACGCGGCCGCGAAGGTCGGGAACGCGGCGACCGAGAACGCGACGCCGATCAGGCTCACCGGCACGCTCTGGAAGTTGCGCGCCAGGTCGACGGTCGTGATGCTCCCCGCCACGAGGCCGGACCCGACGCTGGTGAAGAACAGGAACGTGATCGGCTCGAGCGGGCTGCTGGCCGTCTTGGGGATCATCAGCCGGAAGAACTCCCGGATGGCAGCGGTCCGGAGTGCCAGGCGCGGCCGGATGCGGAACGTCGTCCTGCCACGGACCCCCACGACCCGCAGCGTCAGGTGCATCGCCGCGCCCAGCACGGCTCCGATCGCCGGCGCGAAGATGCCGAGGCTCTGGCTGAACGCCACGGTGCCCATCACGATGCCCAGGTTGTAGAGGAGCGGGGCGGCCCCGTAGAAGAAGAACCTCCGCTCGGCGATGAGGACCTCGCCCAGAGCCATCGACCCCGCGAACAGGATCTGGGTCACGGTCATCAGGCGGAAGAGTTCCGTGTAGCGCGCTCGCTGGGCGGCGTCGAAACCCGGGGCCACGAACTCGACCGTGAGCGGCGCCGTCACGAACAGCACGATCGCCACGAGCCCCATGGCCACGATGGCCAGCGTCAGGATCGTCTGGCCGAACCGATGCGCGGCCGGATCCCCGTCGTCCCGCCGGAGCCCCGCGTAGATCGGGACGAACGGGGCGGCGAGTCCGCTCGCGACGATCACCCCGAACGTCAGCTCCGGGATCCGGAACGCCGCGTTGAAGGTGTCGAGGTCGACCCCCGCGCCGAAGGTCTGGGTCAGGATCCGATCGCGGACCAGGCCAACGAGATAGCTGCCGAACGTAAGGACGGACAGCAGGATGGCGCCCCGCGGGATGAGCCGTTCCACCAGGGCACGCGCACGAGCGCGGCCGCGGGTTCGGGCGGCCTCGGCGGGTGGTGCTGGCTCGCGCATGTCCCTCCCCATGGCGCCGCGTGGCGTGTGGGCCAGTGTGACGGGCGGCCGTCCGGTCGCGCGACGGTTCCGCGGCGTACCCTAGCCGTCGCGGCCGTCCGACGCGCGCCGGCCAGATGGAGGAGGCAGCCGTGTCCCGATTCGCGTGGGTCGCCGACAGCGCCCGCCTGTTGCGCCAGACGGGAGACGAATTCGAGCGCACCCGGCCGTTCGCCGGACTTCGGATCGGGACCGGGATCCACCTGGAGCCCAAGACCGCGGCGCTGCTACTGACCCTGCGCCGCGGCGGGGCGGAGGTCGTCTCCACCGGCAACCTGAACTCGACCCAGCAGGAGACGGTCGACTACCTTCGCGCCGAGGGCGTCACGGTGATCGGCGGCCCGACGGCCGACCCGGAGGTCCACGACCGCGACCTGCGCGAGGTCATCGCCAGCCGGCCGGACCTGATGCTCGACAACGGCGGCGACCTGTTCACGCGGTACGTCGAGGACCCGTGGGCCGGGCTCCTCGGGGGGACCGAGGAGACGACGTCCGGCCGCGATCGGTTGCTGCCGCTGCGCGACCGGATCAACCTGCCGCTGCTCGTGATCAACGACAGCCCGATCAAGCAATTCGGGGAGAACACCCACGCGGTCGGTGCCGGGACGGTCGAGTCGTTCATCCGGATCACCAATCGGATCACCAACGGGCGGCGAGTCACCGTGTTCGGATACGGCTCGGTCGGGCGTGGCGTGGCCGACTACTTCCGGAGCTTTCGCTCGCTCGTGTCGGTGGTCGAACGCCAGCCGGTCCTCCGGCTGCGCGCGATGCTCGACGGGTTCGACGTTCCGGATCGCGACGCGGCCCTGGCCACGGCCGACGTCGTCGTGACCGTCACCGGGGCACCGAACGTCGTGACGAGCGCCGACCTGGACATCCTCCGCGACGGGGTCGTCCTGATCAGCGCCGGCCACCTGCCGTGGGAGCTCGACTTGCCCACGCTCGTCGGCGATCCATCGGTGGAGTCGACCGACGAAGTGACGGACGGGATCACGACCCTGCGTCTGCGCGACGGGCGGTCCGTGCACGTGCTGACCCGAGGCCACATGGTCAACCTTGCGGGCCCGCGGCCGCTCGGCAATTCGATCGAATCGATGGACCTGGGCTTCACGCTCCAGGCCCGCTGCCTCGAGGCGGTCGCCCGCGGGAGCGTGCCGGCGACCTCGTGCGTCGTCCCCGTGCCCACCGAGATCGACGCGCTCGTGGCGACGTCGTACGTCGCGCTGGCGCGCGGAGAAGCCCTGCCCGAGGCCTGACGGACCGGGCCCGGAGCGATATCCGGATGGACGTTGCCGCGCTCCTCGGGATCCTCGTGGCGGTCGTCGCCCTGTGGGCCGTCTTGCTCGTGCTGTTCTGGGCACTGCGCCCCAGGGACGTCCCGGTCCGCGTGATCGCGGCGATGGTCCCCGACATCCTGCGGCTGATCAGGTCGATCATCCGGGACGGCGCGGCGCCCGTGGACGTGCGGCTGGTCCTCGTCGGCCTGCTGGTCTGGATCCTGTCGCCCATCGATCTCATCCCCGAGTTCATCCCGGTGCTCGGGCCGCTGGACGATGTGGTGGTGGCCGTCGTCGCGATGCGCTACGTGCGCCGCCGCCTCGGAGCGGACGACCTGCGCCGCCGATGGTCGGGCACGGATGAAGGCTTCCGGCTCCTAGCCCGGGTCATCGGCGCTCGCTGAGGTCTGGGTCTCGAGCCGCCCGTGGTAGGGTCGGCGCGCGGTCGATAGACAGGAGTCGCCGCGGCTCGGAAGGGAGACCACGTGCCAACAGCTGCGCGGACAGCCGCATGAGTGCTCCGGCTCATGCGGAGCACGTCGAGGCCCTCGTGATCGGCGGCGGGCAGGCGGGCCTGGCGGTGAGCCACGAGCTCACGCGCCTTGGCGTCGAGCATGCGGTGCTCGAGCGTGGCCGCATCGGCCAATCCTGGCGTGACCGGTGGGACAGTTTCTGTCTCGTGACGCCGAACTGGTCAGTCCGACTCCCTGGCGGGGCGTACGACGGGACGGACCCAGATGGCTTCATGCCCAGGGACGAGATCGTGGCGTTCCTGGAGCGCTACGCGTCCCGATCCGCGGCCCCGGTCCGGGAGGGGGTGGAGGTCCGGTCGCTCGAGTCGACGCCCGGCGGGGGCTTCTCCGCCACGACTTCAGTCGGGGAGGTGGAGGCGCGGCACGTCGTCATCGCCACCGGCGCCTACCAGCGTCCCCACCGCCCGCCGGGAGCCGAGACCCTGCCGACGGACCTCCTGCAGCTCGATCTGCACGGCTACCACGATCCGGCCGCGCTCCCGCCCGGCCGCGTCCTGATCGTCGGGAGCGGCCAGTCCGGTTGCCAGCTGGCCGAGGAACTGCACGAGGCCGGTCGCGAGGTCGTGCTCGCGTGCGGCAAGGCGCCCTGGGCGCCGCGCCGGATCGGGGACCACGACATGTACTGGTGGGCGGTGGAGTCGGGCTTTCTCGAGGGCACGACCGCGTCATTGCCGTCGCCCAACGCCCGGCTGGGCGCGAACATCCTGGCGACCGGCCACGGCGAACCGCACGACCTTGACCTCCGAACGCTGCAGGCGCTTGGCGTCACCCTCGTCGGCCACTTCCTCGGCGCCGATGGCGACCGGGCACGTTTCGCCCAGGACCTGACCGACACGATCGCCTGGGGGGACGCGCAATTCGGCGAGTTGATGCAGCTCTTCGACCGGACGGCGGTGGAACGCGGCTGGCCGCGACCGAACGTGCCCGACCCGGCGCCATTCGACGCAAGCTCTCCCGACACCGTGTCTCTGGCCGGCTTCGGGGCGGTCATCTTCGCCGGGGGCTTCCGACCCGACTATCGATCATGGTTGCCGTGGTCGGCCGCGTTCGACGACCTGGGCTTCCCGATCCAGACGGACGGCGCGAGCACGTTCGTGGACGGTCTGTACTTCGTCGGCGTGCCGTTCCTGCGGACGCGAAAGTCGCCGCTCCTCCTCGGGGTGGGGGAGGACGCCGAGGTCGTGGCTGCCTCGATCGCCGCACGCGCTTCTCAGCCCTGAGGCCTGCCGCCGACCGCGGACCGATGGCTATTCGGCGTCGCGCTTCTCGGTCTCGGCGAGCCTCTTGCGGCTGGCCTCTCGGGTCCGCATGAGGTCGCCGCCGCCCGAGATCTCCGGCTTGGGGTTCGGGTCCCGCCGCGGGCGGCCGCCGGCTCGCGCCTCCGTCCGGGCCGCGATCCGGTTCGCGATCGTCGCCTCGTATCCCTGGTCCGTCGGCAGGTAGTAGCGCCGATCCGCCAGACCATCGGGCAGGTACTGCTGCGCCACGTCGGCGCCCTCGAAATCGTGCGAATACTTGTAGCCGACGCCGATCCCGTGCTGCTTCATGCCGCGATGCGCGGCGTTGCGGAGGTGGAGTGGCACCGGGAGGGATCCCCGCGCCTCGACGTCCGCGGCCGCCGCGAAGAACGCCGAGCCGCTGCGATTCGACTTCGGCGCCGTAGCCAGGTAGGTCGTGGCCTGGGCCAGTGCGTACTGAGCTTCGGGAAGGCCGATGTGGTCGAGTGCCTGGGCCGCCGCGACGGCGACCTGGAGGGCGCGCGGGTCGGCGTTGCCGACATCCTCGGACGCGCTGATGATCAGCCGCCGGGCGATGAAGCGGGGATCCTCGCCGGCCGCGATCATCGCAGCGAGCCAGTACAGCGCGGCGTCCGGGTCATTGCCGCGCAGGCTCTTGATGAACGCCGAGGCGGTGTCGTAGTGGCCGTCGCCGGCGCGGTCATAGCCGAGGATGCGCTGCTGGGCGGCGGCCTCGACGTCCTCCAGGCGCGGGGCGATGTGCCCGCCGCCTTCCCGGATGCCTTCCGATTCGGCGAGTGCGACCGCTCCCTCCAGCACGTTCAGCGCCGCCCGGGCGTCGCCACCGGCGAGGCCGACGAGATGCTCGAACGCCGCCTCGGCGAGGGCGACGCCGCCGTCGGGCCCGAGCGGCCCGGCCAGGCCGCGCTCCTCGTCGGCGAGCGCTCGGCGGACGACGGTCGCCACCTCGTCATCGGTCAGCGGCTCGAGGCGCCAGACCCGCATCCGCGACAGCAGCGCGGCGTTCACTTCGAAGTACGGGTTCTCCGTCGTGGCACCGACGAGGGTGATCGTGCCGTCCTCGACGTGGGGGAGGAGGGCGTCCTGCTGGGCCTTGTTGAACCGATGGATCTCGTCGAGGAAGAGGACGGTTCGCGTGCCGTGAAGCGAGATCCGGTCCTGGGCTTCGGCGATGAGGGTGCGCACGTCGGCCACGCCGGCCATGACCGCGCTGATCGTGGAGAAGTGCGCGCCGATCTCAGCGGCGAGTAGCCGGGCAAGGCTCGTCTTGCCGGTGCCGGGCGGGCCCCACAACAGGAGCGAGGCGAGATGGCCGCGGGCGATGCTGCGGCGGAGCGGGCCGCGCTCGCCGACGAGATGCTCCTGTCCGACGAACTCCTCGAGGCTCCGGGGGCGCATCCGTGCGGCGAGCGGCTGCCGTTCCGGCGGAGGCTGGAACAGGGCTTCGGGTCGCGCACCGACCGGGCGTCGTGGAGCGGGCATGGCCGTCAGATGGTACGCGCGGGCGGTGCCCGCGTCAGCGGGTCAGAACGGCCCGATGCCGGTCGCCTGGACGACGATCCACAGTCCGAGCAGGATCCCGAGCATCGAGCCGCCGATCCTCACGATCCGTCGCACATCCCGCCCGACGTAGGCGTACTCCTGCGACGCACGCAGCGCGATCGATCCCGGCCTGGTCGTCGCCTCGCCGTCCGGTGCACGGCGGCCGCGCTCGCGGGTCAAGCGTGCTGCCACTTCGGCCGACTTCTCCTCCGCCAGGATCTCGGCCTCGAGAGCCGCGGCGCGGGCCTCTTCCTCGGCGGTGAGGGTCGCCGGTCGTGGGGTCATCGCCGGACTGACGGCGGCCCGGCCGACGGTGGGACCACGCTGGAGCGGGGCACGCTGGCCCGGTCTTGTGGTGCTGCCGCGTGCTCGTTTCGCCATGATCCGGGAACGTCCTCCTGGCCGGCGGCGGTCTCATGGGCGCCGCGCGCCGGATCAGGTGCCGCCAGCGCCAGAGGATAGCACTCCGACCCGGACAGTCCTGCATGGGGCGCGTGTGTGGCAGGACGACGGCCCGCGGGTGCCGTGGGCGACGCGGGCGGCGCAGATGCCGTGGGCATCGCGCCGCACCGGACCTGATGCGCCGCGCCGCACCGACGCGATCCCGGCACGAATGCGCGTGGCACCGGACGCCATCTGACGGTTCGTGTCGTTTGCGCAACCATCGACGAGGGGTTCATCCGAAGATCGCGTCGCACCGACGCGGCCCAGGCCCCGGCCGCGGCCCATCGGCGCACACCGGCCCATGCGCGCACACCGGCCCAGGCGCACACCGGCCCATGCGCGCACACGCGGCCCAGGTCCCGGCCGCGGCGCACACCGGCACACCGGCCCAAGTCCGGGCCCAGGCCCAGGCCGCGGACCGCCAAGCCGCGTCGAGCCGACGCTGATCACGGGCCTGATACATGGCGGGCCAGTGCCCCCTGCTAGACTCGGCCGGCCGTCAGGGAGGACCCAGGACATCGATCTCAGCGCCAGCATCGGACCGAATGTCGAGGCGATCGTCGTCGCCCTGGCGATCGTCGTCGTGGTGCTCGTCCTGCTCGTCGCCTGGCTCGTCCGACGCGTCCGGTCACTGGGCGGTCGCCTGCACGGTCTCACCCGCGGCGACGACGGCGGAACGCTGGAGGCGGTCCTGGAGGCGCATCTCGAGAAGGTCTTCGGCGTCGCGCGCGACCTGGACGACCTCGCCGCCCGGACGGCGGTCCTCGAGGCCGCCGGTCGCAAGGCGTTCAGCCGGGTCGGGCTGGTGCGCTACAACCCATTCGAGGAGACGGGCGGCAACCAGAGCTTCGCCCTGGCGCTGCTCGACGCCGACGGAGACGGCTGGGTCCTGTCGTCCCTGCACGCTCGGTCCGGCACCCGCGTCTATGCCAAGGCGATCGCTGGCGGTCGATCGGAGACCGCGTTGTCCGAGGAGGAATCGGCCGCGCTTCGCCAGGCGACCGCCTGACAGCCTAGGTGTCACGGGCGGCCGCGATGCTCCGTGCATGGCCCCCACCGTCCACGCCCCCCGGATCCCGTCCGTGACTCGTAGCCCGACGCGGCCGCGTCGGCGGGAACCCTCGCCGCTCGAGCAGATCCCCGCCTGGGGCGAACTGGTGCCGGTCATGGACCCGGCACTTGCGAAGCCTCGTCACCCGGTCGGGATGGAAGCGTTGCTCGGAGGGCTCAACCCGGACCAGCTTCGCGCCGTGACGCACGAGGACGGCCCGATGCTGGTGATCGCGGGCGCCGGCACTGGCAAGACGCAGGTCATCACCAGACGGATCGCCTGGCTGATCGCCTCGCGACGGGCACACCCATCGGAGATCCTGGCGCTGACGTTCACGGACAAGGCCGCGGACGAGATGTCGACCCGGGTGGACCAGCTCGTGCCGTATGGCTACACGGACACCCAGATCTCGACGTTCCACGCCTTCGGGGATCGACTCATCCGCGAGCACGCGCTGGAACTCGGTCTCCCACCGGACACGCGCGTGCTCAGTCGCCCCGAGGTCGTCATCTTCCTGCGCGAGCACCTCTACGACTTCGACCTGGACGCATACCGACCCCTCGGCAACCCCACTCGGTTCCTGTCCGCGCTCGCCATGCTGTTCAGCCGCTGCAAGGACGAGGACGTCACCCCGGCGGACTATGCGTCGCACGCCGCCGGGGTCCTGGAAGCGGCAGCGAACGAGGCCGATCGTGATGTCGCAGACGCCCTCGCCGAGGACGCCCGCCGCCAGGCCGAACTGGGTCGTGCGTACGCGACGTACCAGGAGCTCATGGCCGCCAACGGGTTCATCGACTTCGGCGACCAGGTCGCCCTCGCGCTCCGGCTCGTTCGGGACTCGCCAGCTGCGCGCAGCAGCATCGCGGGTCGCTACCGGTACATCCTGGTGGACGAGTTCCAGGACACCAACCGAGCCCAGGCGGAGCTCGTGACGCTGCTCGCCGGGTCGCATCGCAACGTCACCGTCGTCGGCGACGACGACCAGGCGATCTACGCGTTCCGTGGCGCGGCGGTGGACAACATCCTCGACTTCGAGGCGCGATTCCCCGGAGCCCGGACTGTCGTGCTGCGCCGGAACTACCGCTCGCTGGCGCCGATCCTGGACGCGTCGTACCGGCTTGTCCGGTTCAACGATCCGGACCGGCTGGAGGTTCGGACCGGGGTCGTGAAGCGGCTGCGGCCGGTCCGTCGAGAACCGGCACCGGCCCCAGTGCGCCTGGAGGCCTTCGCGACCGGTTCAGAGGAGGCGGACTGGATCGCCGCGGACATCGGCCGCCGCCTCGGCGAAGGGGCACAGCCGCGCGATCATGCGGTGTTGGTCCGGGCCAACGGACACGCCGATCCGATCCTGCGGTCGCTCAACGTCGCCGGTATCCCATGGCGATTCTCGGGCTCATCCGGCCTCTACGCCCGGCCCGAAGTCCGTCTGCTCATGGCCTTCCTGCGGACGGTGGCGGACCAGGATTCGAGCGTCGACCTCTACGCCCTCGCCGCGTCCGATGTCTATGGGGTCGCCGGTGCGGACCTGACCGCGATCGTCAACGCCGCGCGGCGGCGCAACCGGTCCGTGCGCGAGGTCATGGAAGAACTGGACCGGCAGCCGGGGATCCTCCGGGTCGCGCCGGCGACCCGGGAGGCGGTGCACCGTCTGATCGGCGACCTCGCCCGCTACGGGACGATGGCGAGCGAACGCCCGGCCGGGGAGGTGCTCTACGCGTTCCTCCGCGAGAGCGGCCTGCTTGCGCGCCTGGCCGCCTCCGGCGCCAGCGGCGCCGACGAGGGGCTCGGAAACGTCGCCCGGTTCTTCGATATCGTCCGGGCGCAGTCGGGGTTGCTGGCCGATGACCGAGCCGTCTTCGTGGCCCGCCACCTGCAGACGCTCGTCGAGGCCGGCGACGACCCCGCGACGGCGGACCTCGATCCCGATGCCAACGCGGTCGCCGTCCTGACCGTGCACAAGGCCAAGGGGCTCGAGTTTTCCGTCGTCTACCTGCCGGGTCTCGTCGCCGGTCGGTTTCCGGGCAACGGCCGCGGTGAACCGCTCGCTCTCCCGGTCGGCCTGGGTCGTGGCGAAGCGACATCGTCGGAACGATCGCTCGCCGAGGAGCGACGGCTGTTCTACGTGGCGATGACCCGGGCACGCGACGAGCTCGTGCTGTCACATGCGGTCGACTACGGCGGCGCACGGTCCCGCCGGATCTCGCCGTTCGTGCTGGAGGCCCTTGACCTGCCGCCGGCCAGCGCCGACCCGGTCCGCGGCGTTCGGGCGGTCTCGGCCGAGGATCGATTGTCGGCATACGCCGCGGCGGACAGCCCGGTGCCGGCGGTCCGGGGCCCGATCCTCGAGCCGCTGTCGCTCAGCTTCTACCAGGTGGATGACTACCTGACTTGCCCGCGCAAGTACCAGTACGCCCACGTCCTCCGGGTCCCGCTGGCTCCGCACCACGCCATCGTGTACGGCGCCGCGCTCCACAAGGCCGTCC
Organism: uncultured Chloroflexia bacterium; assembly: GCA_963704935.1. Lineage (GTDB taxonomy): Bacteria > Chloroflexota > Limnocylindria > Limnocylindrales > CSP1-4 > SPCO01. The sequence goes on along the minus strand of CAVPIF010000003.1, from coordinate 211,945 downwards.
AGCTCTTCCACCACCAGCACGCCCGCGGACACGTGATGTCCGAGCTGGAGCTGGACGAGGTCCTCGACTCGGCCTGGTCCAACGAGGGCTTCGTCAGCCGGGAGCACGAAGAGGCGCGGCTCGCCGCCGGCCGCGCGGCGCTGCGCCGGTTCCGCGAGGAGCAGTTGCAGCCCGGAGCGGTGATCCCGACCTACGTCGAGCGCGAGTTCAGCTTCATGCTGGGTGGGGACCGGGTCCGCGGTCGCTGGGACCGGGTCGATGTCGAGCGTCTCAGCGCGGCTGCTGGCGCCAACGAACCGGCAGGGTCCGTGGCCGAGGTGGCTGAAGCGACCCAGTCAGCCGATGTCGTCAGCCCGACCCTCGGGATCCTGGGCCCCGAGCGGGTAACGATCACGGACTACAAGTCATCGGACGTGCGCGATCCCGCCCGGGCTCGACAGCGCGCGCGAGATTCGCTCCAGCTCCAGATCTACGCGATGGGCTACGAGGCGATGACCGGCCGGCTTCCGGACGCGATCGCCCTCCACTTCCTGGAGTCCGGGCTCGTCGGCAAGGTCGCGGTGGACCCAAAGCGACTCGCCAAGGCGCGCGACAAGATCGCGACCGCCGCGGCCGGGATCCGCCGGCGGGACTACGCAGCGACGCCAGACCAGCTCGCCTGCACCTGGTGCGCGTTCCGCGACATCTGCCCCTCGAGCGCCGGCGGGACGCGGACCGGCCGATAGACGTCGCCCCGGACGGCCTAGACTCGGTAGCGATGGAACGGCGCGACCGCCTCGCGAACCTGGGCATCTTCGCCGCGGCTGCCGTCATCTGGGTCCTGGTCGGACTCGTCGTCACGACGCGCGACCCGATCGCGGACCCGGTCGCGGGGTTTCTCGGAGCGGCGCTGATCGGGCTGGCCATCGCCCTGACGACGATCCCGGTCTGGTGGCTGCTCGTGTTCGGTCGCCACCGTGGGGTCCCATATCGCGGCGACTGGGCGAGGGCCGGCCGTCGCGGGGCGTGGGTCGGTCTCATCGTCGCCGTCTTCATCGTGCTCCGGCTGCAGGGCGCGCTGGAACTGCCGATCGCGCTCTTCATCCTGGCCCTCACGGCGGTGGCGGAGGCCACGCTCTCCACGGAGCGATGACCGCGGCTCGCCCGCGGCGAGCCGTCCCTGGTGAGCGGCTCATGCCCGGATCACCGCGTCGCCCGGCAGCACAGTGGTCGTCGGGTATACGCTCTCCGGGCCCGACCTCACCCATCCCGACCGGCTGCCGGAGGAGCGTCCATGCCCGATCTGCTCGTGACCCGTCCCGCCGAACCCCACGCCGAGGGCAAGGCGCGCCTCGCCGCCGCCATCGAGACAGCGCGGCCTGAGATCCTGGAGCTGTCGCATCGGATCCACGCGCACCCGGAGCCGGCCTTCGAGGAGACGCAGGCGGCGACCTGGGTCGCGGAGGCGCTCCGGGCCCATGGGTACGACGTGGAACATCCTGCAGGCAGCCTCGGGACGGCGATCCGGGCGGTGCGCCGCGGCGGTCGCGGCGGGTCGGGTCCCCGGATCGGGATCCTCGCCGAGTACGACGCGCTGCCCGGGCTCGGCCATGGATGCGGTCACAACACGATGGCGGCGTCCGGCGTCGGGGCGGCCATCGCCCTGGCCACGATCGCCGACGAGCTCCCCGGCGAGATCGTGTTCCTCGGGACGCCGGCCGAGGAGCGGGGCAGCGGCAAGCAGATCATGATCGACGACGGCCTGTTCGACGGGCTGGACGCGGCCCTCCTGTATCACCCATGCGACCGGGACCACGTCGAGAGCCATCCGCTCGCCTCGGAGGACGTGGACGTCGTGTTCACCGGACTGCAGGCCCATGCGTCGGCCGACCCATGGATGGGACGGAACGCGCTCGACGCCCTGATCCTGCTGTTCAGCTCTGTCGGCCTGTGGCGGCAGCAACTCCGACCCACGGCACGCGTCCACGGGATCATCCGCGAGGGTGGGACGGCCGCCAACATCATCCCGGACCGCGCTTCCGCCTGGTTCATGCTGCGAAGCGACGACGTCGCGGACTACGCCCGGATGCGCGAAGTGTTCGAGGCCATGTGCCGGGCCGCGGCACTTGCGTCGGGGACGGAGGTGGACGTCGCCTTCTCCGGCTGGTCGGCCACGATGGTGAACAACCCGGTCCTCGCCGAGCGGTTCCGGGCGAATATGGCGGCCTACGGCGTGGCGGACATGGGGGACGACCTCAACGCCGGAAGCACGGACATGGCGAATGTCAGCTGGGTCTGCCCGACGATCCACCCGGACCTCGCCATCTGCGAGGTCGGCGTGCCTGCGCATTCGACGCGTTTTCGGGATGCGGCGGCGACGCCCAGGGCGGACGAGACGACCCTCCTCGCCGCGACACTCGTGGCCCAGACCGCGTACGACCTGTTCGTCGACCCGACCCTCGTCGAGTCGGCCTGGGCGGCGTTCCGCGAGGCCACGAAGGGTCGGAGCCAGCACGCGGCCACGGCCGCGGCCTCCTCCGCAGCCGACCCGGGGACGGGATGACCGGCCGGACCGGTGCTACCATCCCTCGACGCGCCCCGCTGGACGATCGAACGCGAACCGGCGGCGCCCCGTAGCAAGACGGTGCCTTGCGCACCCGGGTCGGACCCGGGGCGACCGTTTGCCGGAGGATCCCGTGGCCAAGCGCCCACACCGTCCCGCGACCGCGTCGGCTGCCGCGCCGGACTATGCCGCCGCCAACGGCTGGGATCGCGAGTACGAGACGTTCGACGACTTCGACCTGCCGACCTACGTCGGCCAGACGAGCTTCATGAAGCTGCCCTGGATCACGGACGCCGCCGAGATCCGTCGTCGCAAGGCCGACGTCGCCATCATCGGAGCGCCGTTCGACGACGCCGTCAGCCACCGACCAGGCGCCCGCTTCGGGCCGCGGGCCATCCGCGAGGCGCAGTACACGTCCGGATCGATCAACTCGCTCCAGCTTGACGTCGAACCGTTCGACGTCCTTGAGGTCGTCGACGCCGGGGACGCGAACATCATCCCGGCCTGGATCGACCGCGCCCATGCCCTCATCTATCGGAAGGTCCTCGAGGTCGCCGAGACCGGTGCCATCCCGATCGTGCTCGGCGGCGACCACTCGATCACCTGGCCGAGCGCGTCCGCGGTCGCCGAGGTCCGGGCGCCGGGCAGCATCGGGATCGTCCATTTCGACGCACACGCGGACACCGCGCCGGACGACTGGGGCGTCCTGTCCGGCCACGGCACCCCGATGCGGCGGCTCGTCGAGTCTGGGGCGGTGAAGGGCAAGAACTTCGTCCAGGTCGGTCTGCGCGGCTACTGGCCGCCGGTCGACACGTTCGAGTGGATGAAGGAGCAGGGGTTCCGCTACCACTTCATGCGCGAGATCGAGGAGCGCGGCGCGGAGGCCGTCGTCGCCCAGGCGATCGACGAGGCGCTGGATGGGCCCGACTACATCTACCTCAGCCTCGACATCGACGTCATCGATCCGGGCATGGCACCCGGCACCGGGACGCCGGAGCCCGGCGGCATGCTCACCCGTGAGGTGCTGCGCGCCATCCGCCAGATCGTCCTGTCGGTCGACCTCGCCGGCATGGACATCGTGGAGGTGTCGCCGCCATACGACCACGCCGAGACCACGTCCATGGCCGCCAACCGCGCCGCCCTCGAGGCGATCAGCGCCCTGGCCATCCGGAAGCGCTCCGGGAAGCCCGTGCGCTGGGCCGGCCGCCGACCGGCCGCCAGCCGGTTCCCCGCCGGACCGCCGGAGCGGCACGGCCATCCGGGCTGACCTGGACGACGAAGTGCTCGACCGACCGGACGCGGAGACGGCGGCCGCCCTGGCCCGGTTCTACGACCTGGACCTGGCGGACGACCCGGGAGACCTGCATCTGTGGCTCGCGCTCGCCGACCGCGCCGACGGCCTGGTGCTCGAACTCGCCGCGGGCACCGGCCGCGTCGGCGTCCCGATCGCTGCGGCGGGTCACCGCGTGACCGCGGTGGACCTTGACCCGGCCATGCTCGAGCGTGGCCGCGCCCGGGCGCGAGCGGCCGGCCTCGTCGACGGGCAGATCGAGTTCGTCGCGGCGGACATGTGCGACGTCCGCCTGCCGGATGCGGGCCGCTACGCACTCGCGTTCATCGCCCTGAACTCACTCATGCTCCTGCCGACCCGAAGCGCGCAGCGCGACGCGGTGCGGACCATGGCGGACCACCTCGCGCCCGGCGGCCTCGCTGTCCTGGACGTGTGGCTGCCCGACGCGGAGGATCTCGCGCGCTTCGACGGCAGGGTGATGCTGGAATGGCCGCGGACCGATCCCGAGACGGGTCGGGTGGTGACGAAGACCGGCTCCGCGCAGCACGACGCCGCGACCGGCACGGTGACACTCACCTCCATCTACGAGGAGGGACTCCAGGGCGCGGCACCGGTCCGCTGGCTGCGACGCGATCGGCTCCGACTGGTGTCGGCAGACGAGCTCGCGGGATTCACCGAGGACGCCGGCCTGCGCATCGAGGTGATCGCCGGTGGGTACGACCTCAGTCCCCTGGCTCCCGGGTCGGAACGGGCGATCCTGATCGCCGTCCAGCCCTGAACCGTACGGGGCCCAGAACGGGACCACCGGGTGGGTCCTTGACCGGGGCCTCGTGGTATCGTCGAAGCCCATGTCAGCCAATGCCAGGACGGACCAGACTCGCCTCCTGATCGTGGAGGATGTCCCACAGGTCGCGCAGTACATCCGGGGCCTGCTCAACACGCAGGCCGCCGTCAAGTTGCTCGAGGTGCTGACCGACGGAGGGCGCGCCCTGGCCCAGATCCAGGAACTCCGTCCGGACGTCGTGCTGGTCGACGCGCTCCTGCAGGGCCGGGTCAAGGGCCCCAAGCTCGTGGAACAGATCCGCGATGCGAAACTGGACGTGCCGGTGATCGTCCTCACCGTGCCGCAGAACCCGGTCGAGGTCGACCCGGGCGCCGGCGTCAACGGCGTCCTCGCCATGCCGTTCAGCGGCTTCGATCTGATGACCCTGATCGCCGGGGTCCGTCGCGCCCACGCGGACAGCTCGCCGGATGCCGCCACGCGGACGTATTCGGTCTTCGCGCCCAAGGGCGGCGTCGGCAAGACGACGATCGCCTTCAACCTCGCGGTCTCGCTCGGTCAACAGGAGCAACGGACCGTCCTGATCGACGGTAGCCTCCAGTTCGGCGACCTGCGGTCGCTGCTCAAGGTTCCCGTGGACGCACCGTCGATCATGGACCTGCCGACCGACCGGATCGCCGAATCGGACCTGGTCGACGTCCTCTGGCGCGACCCGTCGGGGATCGACATCCTGCTCGCCCCGCCGCGCATCGAGATGGCGGAGATGATCAACCCGCGCGATGTTGACAAGATCCTGTCCCTGTTGCGCCGGCTCTACGGCTCGGTCGTCATCGACATGTCGAGCGCGCTCAACGACATCAACCTCGCGTTCCTCGACGCGAGCGACACCATCATCGAGATCGTCACCTACGATTCGACCACGATCCACAACACGATCTCCATGGCCGACACGTTCCGTTCCATCGGATATCCGGCGAGCAAGGTGCGCTACCTGGTCAACCGGGCGGACAGTCCGGGCGGGATCGATCCGGAGGACCTGCATCGTGCCCTCGGGCGTGTCCCGGAACACCGCGTCGTGTCCGACGGCCACCTGGTCGTACGCAGCAACAACGAGGGCGTCCCATTCGTCCTGGCGGATCCTGCCGCGGAGGTCAGCCGGGACGTCGCCAGGGTCGCCAGCGACCTGCTCGAGACGATCCGCGTCCCGGTCGCGGCCGGACGCCGCTAGGTTCGTTCGTGTCCGACCCGCGGCCGATCGGCGTGTTCGACTCGGGGGTGGGCGGCCTGACGGTCCTGCGCGAGATCATCCGGCGGAACCCCAACGAGTCGACCATCTACCTGGGCGACAACGCCCGCGCTCCCTACGGACCACGCACGGACGATGAGGTCCTGGCGTACTCCACCCAGGCGCTCGACGCGCTGGCGGAACGGGACGTCAAGGCGATCGTCGTGGCCTGCAACACCTCGACGGCGGTCGGCATCGGCGCCTTCCGACGGCGCTACGCCCTGCCGGTCCTGGGGGTCATCCGGCCAGGCGCCTCGGCTGCCGCGCTGTCGACCCGGAATCGGCGGGTCGGCGTGATCGCGACTCCGGCCACCATCCGGTCGCACGCCTACTTCGCGTCGATCAAGGACGAGAACCCTGCGATCGAGGTCTACGAGCACGCGACGCCGACCCTCGTGCCCCTGGTGGAGGCCGGGGTCCTGTCCGGGCCGGACGCGGAGACGGCGGTCGCGGCGGCGCTGGCACCGCTGCTCGGCGAGCGGGATTCCGACGGTGAATCGATCTTCCCGCGACCGCCGGGGGCCACCATCGATACGCTGCTCCTGGGCTGCACGCACTACCCGCTGCTCCGGCCACTGATCTCCGCGATCGCGGGCGACCGGGTCGCCATCGTCGATTCGGCGACGGCCACCGCCTCCGCCCTCGCCGAGCTGCTCGTCGTCAACGGCCTCGAGGCCCCGGGCACCACCCGCGGCACGGCGGCCGACGCGGGTCTGGGCGGGCACGCCCGTCCCGATGATCCGGTGGTCGCGGCCACGCATCGACAGATGACGACCGGCGACGTGGACCGGTTCCGCGAGGTGGCCGTCCGATTGTTCGGACCCGATCTGCCCGGGATCGATCCGATCGACCTCGGTCCGGCGACGGCCGACCCCCTCGCCGCCGGGGCGACCGGCCGGTGACCGAGCGCGCGAACGCCCGTCCCGGCCACGGCGGTTCCTGGCGCGACGACCGCGCCTGGCAGGCCGGCCTGATCATCGGGTCCGCGTTGGGAGCTGCGGCCACCGTGGTGGGTCGACGGATGGAGCGCCAGGCCCGCGAGGGGCTCGTCGACTGGCCGGCCGTGGAGCGCATCGCGATCCGGCGGCTGGCGAAGGCCCCGGGCGTGCTATCCCCGGTCGAGCTTCGGGCGGCGGAACCGGAGTACCTGGCGGCGATGGACCGGATCGTCCCGGCGCTGTCGGGCGTGCTCGGGACGGACCTGCCCGGCGTGGTCGATCGCTCCGCCGTGGTCGATCGCGCCGGCTGGGTGCGGGCGAACACGAGCACCTTCGCCTCGCTGATCGGCAAGCTGGAGGCGGATCTCCTCGACCAGGTCGTGCCCGTCGGTGGTGGCCTGGGGAAGGCGACCATGGCGCTCGCCAATCGTTGGATCACCACGCGCCAGCTGGGGCTGCTGCTCGGGTTCATGGGCCAGCGGGTCCTCGGCCAGTACGACCTGGCTCTGCTCTCGGCGGAGGCGACCCCCGGTCGACTCCTCTTCGTGGAGGAGAACATCCGGCAGACGGCGACCTCGCTCGGGGTCCCGGTCGGGCCGTTCCGGACCTGGATCGCCCTGCACGAGACGACCCACGCGTTCGAATTCGAGGCCCATCCGTGGCTGCGGCCGTACCTCGCCACCCGACTGGAGCGGCAGATGTCGCTGTTCGGGTCGGACGTCCGAGGCATGGGCCGCGAGGCGATGCGAGCGCTCGGCCGCGCCCTGCGCGGCGAGACCAGCGGCGAGCACTGGCTGGAGGCCCTGATGGGCGATGAGCAGAAGCGGCTGTTCCGCGAGACGCAGGCCGTGATGAGCCTGCTCGAGGGGTTCAGCGACTACATCATGGACGAGGTCGGTCGGGACCTCGTCCCGGACGTGCGGCGGATCAGTGCACGATTCCATGAGCGCCGGAATCGCCGCACGCCGTTCGAGCGGTCGATGCTCCGGCTGACCGGGATGGATCTCAAGATGGAGCAGTACAAGAAGGGAGAGGCCTTCGTGCGGGCTATCGCGGACGCGCGCGGTCGGGACGCGCTGGGGCGGTTGTGGGATGGCCCGCTGACACTTCCGCGCGACGGCGAGATCGAAGCACCGGAGCGCTGGATCCGGCGGGTGCTCGACGGGAGCGCGGCATGATGCGATCGGCGGGCCCCGGGACAGGGCCCGGCGGCACCCCGACGGCCATCGCCCTCAGCCCGATCCTGTCGGCTCGGTACCGGGAGCGCGATCTCGAGCAGATCCGGGCGGCCGCGCCCGGAGCGCGGCTCGTCACGGTCTCGGTCGAGGGCCTTGCCGACGGGCCGCTCGATGACGTCGAGGTGATGCTCCGTGGGTGGCTGAGCTCAGAGGCCTTCGATCGGCTGCTGGTTCGCGCCCCGGGGTTGTCGTGGGTCCACTCGGCCACCTCAGGCGTGGAGCGGGCCCTGACCCCGGCCGCCAGGGAGCGCGGCATCGTCGTCACCAACGCCCGCGGCGTGTTCAGCCGGCCGATCGCCGAATACGTCCTGATGATGATCCTGTCGGTGAGCCGTCGGCTGCCGCAGCTGCTCGAGCTGCAGCGCGAGCGGACCTGGCAGCCCCTGGAGGGTACGGAACTGCGCGACGTCACGGTCGGTATCGTCGGGCTCGGCTCGATCGGTCGGGCCGTCGGCGCCCTGGCGACCGCGTTCGGTTGCCGGGTCGTGGCCGTTCGGCGACGGCCGGAGCACGACGGGGATGGGGCCGGCGCCGGGGAGGGAAGCAGCGCCGGTGAGGAAGGTACGTTCGGGACGGCCATGCTGGATCGCGTCGGCGGTCCGGAGACGCTCCCGCAGCTCCTCGCCGAGTCGGACTTCGTCGTGCTGGCTGCGCCCCTCACGCCGGAGACCGAGGGGATGATCAACGACGCCACGCTGGCGATGATCAAGCCCGGAGCGTGGCTGATCAACGTCGCCCGCGGTCGCCTGATCGACGAGCGGGCCCTGCTCCGGGCGCTTCGCGACGGGCCGCTCGGCGGGGCGGTCCTGGATACCTTCCGGGACGAACCGCTCCACCCGACGTCGTCGTTCTACGACCTGTCCAACGTCATCGTCACGCCCCACACGGCGTGGTCCAGCGGACGCGTGCTGGACCGCAGCGTCGACCTGTTCTGCGACAACCTGCGCAGATTCGCTGCGGGCGAGCCCCTCCTCAACGTGGTCGATCCAGCCGCCGGCTACTGACCGGGAGCGACGAACTCGCGGCGGCCCGCGGCCACCGACGGCGCAGTGTCGCTCGCCCCGGTACGATCGGTCCCATGCAGACCGCCATCGTCGGTCTTGCCGGGAGCGGCAAGACCACCGTCTTCAACACCCTGACCCGCGGGCACGCCGAGACCGGTGGCTACGGGGGCGTCACCCTCAACGTCGGGGTCGTGAAGGTCCCGGATGACCGACTCGACCGGCTCGCTGCCATCTTCAAGCCACGGAAGACCGTCCACGCCGATGTCACGTACGTGGACCTGCCCGCGCCGCCGGCCTCGTCGGAGGGGCGCGTCGGCACGGAGGAGCTTCCGGCCGACCACCTCGCGCGGCTGCGCGATTCGGACGCCCTCCTCCACGTCGTTCGCGCCTTCGACGACCCCGTCCATCCGCATCCCGCCGGCAGTGTCGATCCGGCGCGCGACCTTGAGCAGCTCGACCTCGAGTTCATCCTGGCCGACCTGGCGATGGCCGAGCGGCGCCTGGAGCGACTCAAGGGCAGCGGGCGCCACGGGACGCAGGCGGAGCGCGAGGCGGCCGAGCGCGAGGAGGTCGTCCTGCGGCGGATCCACGCGGGCCTGGAGGCCGGCCAGCCGATCCGCGACCTCGAGCTCGACGCCGACGAGACCAAGGCCATCCGCGGCTTCCGGTTCCTCACCGAGAAGCCGGTCCTGGTCCTGCTCAACGTCGGGGAGGGGGATGTCGCCGCGGAAGGTCAGCTCGTGGACCGGATCGCCGCCGCCTACCAGCACCGACACGCGATGGTCGACGCGCTGTCGGCCCGCATCGAGATGGAGCTCGGGGAGTTGGAGCCCGACGAAGCGGCCGTGTTCATGGAGGAGCTCGGCATCGCGGGGTCCAGCCTGGACCGCGTGATCGCGTTGTCCTATCGGCTGCTGGGCCTCATCTCGTTCCTGACCGCCGGGCCCGATGAGGTGCGGGCGTGGCCGATCCCCGACGGATCATCGGCCGTGGACGCCGCAGGCTGCGATCCACACGGACCTGGCGAAGGGGTTCATCCGCGCGGAGACGGTCGGGTTCGAGGACCTGGTCGCCCTCGGGTCCATGGCCGAGGCCCGCAAGCACGGCAAGCTCCGGTCGGAGGGCAAGACCTACCGCGTCCGGGACGGCGACGTCGTGGAGATCCTGTTCAGCAAGTGAGCCGCGACGCGAACGCCCCCGGCTCGGCCGCGGCGGGGTGCTCGGAGGACAGGCCGGCCCTCGCTCAGTTCAGCCGGGAGCCCTCGTCAAGATCCACGTCGGCGAGGATCGTCCGGAACTCGCCTCTGGGCGTCCCGTCGTCGTCGTCATCATCATCGTCGTCTTCGTCGTCCGGATCGAGGTCGGCGAGGAAGTTGTCGTCCTCTTCCTTCGACACGTTGACGGCCGCGGTCAGGCGATCGTCGCCGACGAAGACGAACCCGTGATCCCGCTCGAGCACGGCCGCGATCGCCTCGCTCAGCGTCTGGTGGGTGAATGAGTCCTGGATGTCGCGCCGGATGCGCTGCACGAGGTCGAAGAACTCATCGGGCTCCCACTCGGACTCACTGACCACCAGGACGTCGGAGTAGACCTCGTCATCGCCCTCGTGGAGTTCGTAGAAGAACACGGTGCTCCAACCTCTGCTGTGGGTCGCGCAGTATACGCCCGGAGGCTGCATGAACCGTACGACGGTCGACGTGGTCCACGTCGGCGCCGCTTCGCGCGATCTGGCGCCCGATGATCCCCGCGGCTGGCGACTGGGAGGCGGCGCGACCTACGGCGCGCTGACCACGGCTCGCCTGGGGCTGTCGACGGTCGCCGTCATCGGGGTCGATCGGACGGCGCGCGGAGCCGTCGAGCTCGACCTCCTGCGAGCGGCCGGCGTCCATCTCCTGCCGGTCGAGATCGAGGAGGGGCCGGCGTTCCACAACGCCGACGCGCCGGGCGGACGACGCCAGACGGCGCTGGCTGTCGGGCGCCCGATGGCGCCGCTGCCGCTGCCGCTGCCGCCGGTCGTCCTTGGTGCCCGTGCATGGGCGTTCGTGCCGGTGGCAGGGGAGCTCGACGATGGCTGGGCGGCCTTCGCATCCCACGACTCGCTGGTCGCCGTCGGCTGGCAGGGGATGCTCCGCGGTCTCACCGAGGGACGGCCCGTGATCCGACTGGCGCCAACCGAGCGTGGCCTCCTTCGTCGCGCGGACATCGTGGGCGTCAGCCGGGACGACCTCGCACCGAGCGTCGACATCGACGGTCTGGTCCGTTTCCTCCGGGCCGGGTCACGGCTGGTGGTCACCGGCGGCCGCGACGGCGGAACCACGACGACGGTCCCGCGATGCGGCCCCGTCCGCTGGCGTCGGTATGCGGCGTCGCGCCCCGACCGGGAGGCCGACCCGACGGGAGCCGGCGACGTCTTCCTGGCTGCCCTCGTCGCGGCTCTTCTGCGTCCCTCGGTGGTCCTCGGGAACCGGCGCGGGGTCGGCGACGATCTGCGTTTCGCGGCGGCGGCCGGGGCGCTCGTCGTGGAGGGTTCCGGCGTGGCGAGCGTGCCGGACCTGGCCGCCGTTCGAGCGCGCATGCGGCGTGACGACCTGGACCGCGACTGAGCGTCCCTTCGAAGCACGCCGCTCCAGTCGGTGGATCCGGCGGCGCAGGTCGGCCTCCAGGCGCGCTTCGGGCATCGCGACGCGTCGACGGCGATCCGCGGCCGCGAGTCCGATCCGGGCAGCCTCCAGTGCCCCCGGGAGGTCACCCAATCGGTGCTCTCGCAGCTTCGCGATCTCCACCCACGCGACCAGCGCGATCCGACTAGGTCCGGCCGCGAGCGACGACCACGCCTCGTGGGAGGCCGGGTATCGCCCGAGCCGGCGGAGCAGGTGGGCCCGATCGACGGCGATCCGGTTCGCATCCCACGGCGACGCGAACGCGGCGCGGCGCGACCACGGGACGACGGCGGCCCGACGCGGCCGGCCCCCGAAGTCCGCGACCGCGCGGGGCGACCACCAGGGCGCGACTTCGACGGGCTGCGTGCCGGGTACGGCCGGCGCGATCATCGGCGACGCCGGGCCTCCGCGTTCGACCGCCTCGTCGAGACACGACAGGGCCTCCTCGTGCCGGCCGACCCGGAGGTACGCGCGGGCCAGTCCGGCAAGGTCGCCGGCCGGGACGGTCCGCCGCGCCTCCGGGGTGGCGTAGGACCCGTCCAGGAGGGCGACGATGCGGGCCAGCGAGCGGACGTCCACGTCGTTGTGGCGAACGACCGCGCGCAACGGGTGCGCCGGGCCGCCCCGCAGGAATCCGAGGTAGCGGGCGGGGATCTCCCAGCCGTCCACGTCGTCATGCCGGACCATGCCGAGGAGCGTGGTCTCGGCCGTCTGGAGGCGAGCGTCCGTCATCCGATGGCGGAACAGGCGGCGGACGATCGGCAGCAGGTCCAGGTGGCCGTCGTGGACGGGTGCCGCGCGTCGGGCGAGTCGGTAGCGCGCGACGAGCAAGGGCCAGTCGAACCCCCGGCCGTTGTACGTCACGAGCCACGCATCCGGCGAGATGTGTCGGTCCAGTTCTTCGAGGAGGGCCGGTTCGTCCGCGTGGTCCGGCAGCAGCAACTGGACCTGGCGGAACTCGGTGCCGACCCACCAACCAAGGCCGATGCAGAAGGCGACCGTACCGGCGGCCGTCGCCAGACCCGTCGTCTCCGTGTCCAGACAGACCAGCGGGCGGTCCGCGGGCGGCTGGCCGGGCAGTCCGGCGAGACGGACCCGATCGACCGGGATGTCCACGGCCGGACGTTCGATCCGGACGAGGTGGCCACCCGAAGTCCGGGAGACCTCGCCATCGAGCGTATCAGCGAGCCGCTCGGCGAGTTCCCGGGAGCCGATCGGTCGCGATGGAAGCGGCCCGTCCGGCGGACCGTCGCCGGCCCGCCCGGCGCGGAATCGTTCCAGCCGGCGGGCGAGGTCTGAGCCGCGGTCCGCGACCGCTCGGTCCGCGACCGCTCGGTCCGCGACCGCTCGGTCCGCGACCGCTCGGTCCGCCACCGGCAGCGTCACGCGGGAACGAGCGGCGGGCGGGCGCCCAGGCCGGCGAGCAGTCGCTGGGCGAGCGCCTTGGCGTCAACGCCGGGTTCCAGGCGTGGTCCCGTGCAGGCGGGACAGCCGCCCTCGCAATCGCAGCCGGCGATCAGCTGGGCAGCCCCGTCGATCAGCTCGTCGTGCCGCTGCCACAGTCGTTCCGCCAGGCCGATCCCTCCGGGCACCGCCTCGTACAGGTAGATCGTCGGCTCCTCCCCGTGAGGTGAGCGGACCTGGGTGACGAGTCCAAGGTCGCGGGGGTCGCCCATCAACAGCACGGAGGCGATGGTCTGGATGGCGCGACCTGTCCCGAGCAGGGCGATGTCCAGGTCGTCGCGACGCCAGTGGTCGCGGACGCCCACTGCCGTGAGCCAGTACGCCGTGGTCTGGAGCTCCAGCTCCGGGAGGTCGATCGGGCCCCAGCCGACGTTCTCGTCGGTGACGAATTTGAGCTTCTTGAACAGCGTGACGAGGCTCGCGACCATCACCTCGCCGTGGAGCCGCCGGCCGCCGGTGGCGGGGGCCTCGGCGAAGATCTCGAGCGGCTTGAGCGTGACCGCGCGGTTGGCGTACGTGTAGTGGTCCGCATCGATGCGGTGGACGTAGGCCTTGCGCTCGCCCCACTCGAGCCGGTCGACGTAGTACTGGACCGACTCGTGGAGGTAGATCGCCCGCTCATGGACGAGGACCTGGGCACTGAACAGGTCCACCTCGCCCAGGACGCGGGGACGGTCCGGTGTGGTGTCGATGATCACGACGTTCTCCGGGGCGGCCGTCCGCAGCGAGATCTCCGAGGCCGGGAAGTTCTCGCTGGACCAGTACCAGCGGCCGTCGTCCGCCTGCCGGACGTGACGCTCCTCGGCAAGGAACGCCAGCAGATCGTCGGCCGGACCAGGCCCGAACACCTCGCCCGGTTCGAAGGGCAGCTCGAAGGTGGCGGCACGCAGGTGGGCGAGCAGGACATGAAGGTTGTCCGGGTCCAGCCGGGCCTCTTCCGGGGTCGCGTCGAGGAGGAACTCCGGGTGGTGGATGACGTACTGGTCCACCGGTGCGCCCGAGGCGACCAGGATCGCGACGCTGGTCTCCAGGCGCCGACCCGCGCGCCCGATCTGCTGCCAGGTCGAGGCGACCGAGCCCGGATATCCCGCCAGGATCGCCGCATCCAGCCGCCCGATATCGACCCCCAGCTCGAGGGCGTTCGTCGCGACGACGCCAAGGATCTCGCCGTCTCGCAGGCCGCGCTCGATGGCGCGTCGCTCGGTCGGCAGGTATCCGCCGCGATAGCCGCGAACGCGCGAGCGTGGGCCGTAGCTCTCGCGCATCGATTCGCGCAGGCCGGTGAGCAGGATCTCGACGGCCACGCGTGACCGCCCGAAGACGATCGTCTGGCGACCGGCGCGCAGGAAGGGGAGTGCCCAGCGCTGGGCCAGCGTCTCGGCGGACCCGCGGGCGCCGCTCGCGGGCTCCATCACGGGCGGATCGACGAGCAGCACGTGCCGCTCGCCGGCCGGGGCGCCGTTCGTGTCGACGAGGCGGCTCCGGCGCCCGGTCAGCATCTCCGCGAGCTCACCCGGGTTCCCGATGGTCGCCGAGCAGCAGACGATGACGGGGTGGCTGCCGTAGTGGGCGCAGATGCGGAGCAATCGTCGCAGGACGTTGGCGACGTGCCCGCCGAACACCCCGCGGTAGGTGTGCAGCTCGTCGACCACGATGAGCTGGAGTTGCTCGAACAGCTGGAACCACTTGGTGTGATGCGGCAGGATCGCCGAGTGGAGCATGTCCGGGTTCGTGACGACGACCTGGCCGGCCGCACGGATGGCCGAACGGATCGGGGCGGGAGTGTCGCCGTCGTAGGTGGACGTGACGATGGAAAGCCCGGCCGCCGCCGAGAGCTCGCCGAACTCCGTCACCTGGTCCTGGCCGAGCGCCTTGGTGGGGAACAGGAAGAGGGCGCGCGCGGACGGATCCTCGGCGATCGCCTGCAGGGCCGGCAGGGCGTAGCACAGGGTCTTGCCGGAGGCCGTCGGAGTGACCACCACCACGTCCTCGCCGGCATGGACGGCATCGATCGCCTCCGCCTGGTGGCTGTACAGCTCCCGGATGCCGCGGCCCGCCAGCCCGGCGACGATCCGAGAGTCGAGCCACGGCGGCATCGGGGCATGGACGGGCGAGCGGGCCGGGATCACGGCGTGATGGACGACGCCGCGCGCGAGCGACGGGTCCTCGAGGAGACCGGACAGGACCGTCGGCGCGTCGGCGGGGGCATACGTGCGCATATCGGGACCACCATGATTCCGGTACCGAACATCTGTTCGGAATGACCGGCAGTCTAGCGGTACCGTCGCTCGTTCGCGTGACAGGTTGCCTGTCACGCCGCGCGGGTTGACACGCCAGCTGGGGGTAGCTACGCTCCCGGCGATGTTGCGACGGCTCTTCTCCGCGCCGCCCGACGACGTCGACGCCGACCCGATCCGCTCCGATCCCGGGACTGCGCCTGACGCCGACCGGTCGCTCGCGCCGGACGCGACGGAACCGGGGCTCGCCGCCCTGCCGATCGCCGGGATCACCCGACGGCGGATGGCGACGATCGTCGCCGGCGTGGTGGCCGCCTGGATCGTCATCGTCTTCGCCCGGCAGGTCGGGGCCGCTTCGGCCGCCATGGCGCGCGCCGACGACATCGCGGCGGCCAACGCGGGATTGCGAGTCGAGATCTCCACGCTGGCACGCGAGCTCGACCAGATCGGTCACCAGCGCTACATCGAGCAACAGGCCCGGGGCTACGGGCTCGGGACTTCGCGCGAGATCCCGTTCACGCTCGCGGCGGACGCCCCGCCGCTGCCCGCCGACGCCCCCGGGTCGGCCGCCGCCAGGGTCGGCGCGGGCGGGGAACCCGTCACGCCGCTGGAGCGCTGGCTCACCGTCCTGTTCGGGCCGTCAGGCTGATTCGCTGAGGTTCGGCCGCGCGGAGCGCGGCGGGGTCGCTATCCTTGCGTCCCGGAGCGATCGCACCGGCCAGGGGAGGGCGGGCAGCCGCGATGTTCGAGATCCCGATCGAGGACTTCATCTTCGTCGTCTGTGCGCTGATCGGCGGCGGCCTGCTGCTGATCACCGTCCTCGTCGACGACATCCTGGGCGCCATCTTCGACTTCGACGTGGGCGGCGTATCGCTGATGCCGCTGCTCCTGTCGTTCGTGTCGATGTTCGGGGTCGGCGGCCTGTTCGCGACGCAGGTCCTGGACGTGCACGGTGGCCAGGCCGCCGCGTGGGGCGGCGGCTTCGGTGTCGTCGGGCTCGGCATCGCCTACGGGATCTTCAGTGCCCTTCGGCGCGCCGAGGCACTGGAGCCGTTCTCGACGGCAGACCTCGTCGGCCGGGACGCCTACGTCCAGGTGGGGATCCCGGCCGGTCGACACGGCAGCGTCCTGGTCAAGGCAGAGGGACAGACCCACGAATTCAGCGCCACGTCGTCTGCCGACATCCCGGCCGGGCGCGTCGTCAAGGTGTCCGGCGTCGCGGGCGCCGGACTCATCGTCGAAGCAGCCGCGCCGGTCGACCCCCCGGCCGCGAGCGAGGGAGGGACCGACAATGCCTGACATCATCGACTTCATCGGGGCGGGCGTGATCCCGATCTTCCTGATCATCATCGTCGTCGTCCTGATCGTCAGCTACATCGGGAGTCGCTACAAGGTCGCCGGAGCCAACGAGGCCCTGATCGTCTCGGGTCAGCGCGATCGATCGCCGGACGGTCACAAGAACCTCAAGGTCGTCCGTGGCGGCGGGGTCATCGTCCTGCCGCTCGTCCACAAGGTCGGCAAGCTCAAGCTGACTGCCCGCCAGATCAACGTGAACCTGGCGGACGCAGTCACCCGGCAAGGGATCAAGGTCGCCGTCCAGGGTGTTGCCACGTTCAAGATCGGTGCCGACGACGAGTCGATCCGCAACGCCGCCGAACGGTTCCTGGAGGCACAGGAGGCCGAGGTCGACTCGATCGTCAAGAACGTCCTCGAAGGTTCGCTGCGGTCGATCGTCGGCACGCTGACGGTCGAGGAGCTGAACCTCGACCGCATGAAGTTCCAGCAGGCCGTCCAGGATGCGGCCAAGGGCGACCTCTCGACATCCGGCCTCCAGATCGATTCGTTCACGATCCAGGCGATCCGCGACGAATCGGGGTACATGGAGCTGATCGGCCAGCAGGAGACCGCTCGCCGCGAGCGCGATGCCCGGATGGCCAAGGCATCCGCCGACCAGGAAGCCGCCGTGCGCGAGGCGGAGGCGGAGCAGGTCAAGATCAACGCCCAGCGGGACGTGGCCCTGCGCCGCGCGGAGACCGAGACCCAGACGGCTGCGGCCCAGGCTCGGGCGGCACAGGCCGGGCCGCTCGCCGAGGCGGAGGCGACCCAGGAAGTCACCCGCAAGCAGACCGAGCTGGCCCAGCTGGAGGCGGATCGCAAGCAGCAGGAGCTGGTCGCGACGACCGTCCGGCCGGCCGAGGCCGAAGCGGCGGCGCAGATCCGTCGAGCGGAAGGTGCGAAGGGCGCCATGATCGCCCAGGCCCAGGCCGATGCCGAACGGGTCAAGCTCGCGGGCGAAGCGCAGGCGCGCGTCGTCGAAGTGACCGCCGAGGCGACCGCCAAACAGACGACCCTCGAAGGAACGGCCGAAGCCGGCATCGTCCTCTCCAAGGGCGAGGCAGAAGCCAAGGCCCTGGCCCTCCGGGCGGAGGCGTACCGGCAGTTCAACGAGGCGGCCATCATCCAGACGGTCCTGTCCATGCTGCCGGAGATCGTCCGCGCGGCCGCCGAGCCGATGGGCAATATCGACCAGCTGACCGTCCTGTCGACGGACGGGGCGTCCGACCTGGTCAAGAACGTGACGCGGACGGTGACCGAGGCAAGCGCCACGGTGAAGGGCCTGACCGGCATCGACATCCCGGACCTGCTCGGCAAGGCAGTCGGAACGGGCAGTGACGACCAGCCGACGCCGACCCGGACCACGCCTCGGCCGAAGCCCAGGGGAGGCAGCGGTGGCTCCGGCGGTCCAGCCGGCGGCTCGTCGACCAGCGGCCCACGGGCATCGGCGTCCGGCTCGACAGGATCGGGACTGCCGACGATGCCGGGCGGCGCCGCGACGACCAGGGGTGGCGGGGCGACACCGGCGCCGGTGACCACGGTCGCACCGCCGCGCTTCACGACGCCCGAGGCGATCGACGCCGCGCTCGCCGACGCGGATCGGGCACTGCGGACCGCCGCCGCACCGCCACCGGCCCGCACGGATACGGCCGCGGGCCCGGCTCGCCCCGCATCAGCCGCGATCGACCGCGAGACGACCCTGGACGACGCGGCGCGGCGACTCGCCGGGGACCTCCGCGCCGTCCCCGGGATCGAGCGGTTCGGCGGCGTACGACTGGCCGAGCTTGAGCGCAGCGGCCCGCGCCCTCTCCGAACGATGTGGCGGATGGCTCGTGAGCGCCTCGGCGAGCGTTACGGCGCGATGACGATCGGCGAGCTGATCGATCGCTACGGCAGCGGCCGGAGCGCATAGCGTGCCTGCGATCCCCGTGCCCGCTCACGCCGGGTCGGCGTGAGCGACCCGGAGCGGGCGGCGACCGAATACGCGCGGCTCCTGCAGGAGAACGTCCGCTATACGGAGGCGTTCGATCGCTCCGCGCTCACGGCCGCACCGCTGTCCGGTCTGGCGATCATCGCCTGCATGGACGCGCGACTCGACGTGGAGGAGGCGCTGGGCCTGCGGACCGGCGACGCCCACGTCATCCGCAACGCCGGTGGCCTGGTGA
The DNA here is from genome assembly GCA_963704935.1 of uncultured Chloroflexia bacterium. Taxonomy (GTDB): domain Bacteria; phylum Chloroflexota; class Limnocylindria; order Limnocylindrales; family CSP1-4; genus SPCO01. Next base: position 193,005 of record CAVPIF010000003.1, on the reverse strand, counting down.
CCGATGACGTCATCCGGTCGCTGATCGTCAGCCAGCAGTTGCTCGGTACGAACGAGGTCGTCGTCATCGAACACACAGGCTGCGGCCTGCACGGGGTCGATGAGCGCGTCATCCGCGAGGGCCTGGCGGCGTCGGTCGGCGTCAACGCGGAGGATGTCGCACTCGAATTCGGTTCGTTCGGCGACCTGGAGGCCAACGTCCGGGCCCAGGTCACGATCCTCAGGGAGCACCAGCTCATCCGTCCGGTGCCGATCCACGGGCTGATCTTCGACGTCGCGACGGGCCGGCTTCACGAGGTCGTCTGACGTCCGCGGTCGACCTCACCGGCGCCGACGCGGGTGCTGTCGTAGCCTGTCACCGATGATGACGCGTGACGAGGCGATCGGGCGATGAAATGGAAGCGCAACACCGGCTTCGACCAGATCGAGGATCGGCGTGGACAGGGCCGCGGCAGCGGCGGCCTGGGCGGGACGCTCGGTGGCGGCGGCGCTGGTCTGCCGATCCCGATCCCGGGCGGCCGCACCGGCGGTGGGCTCGGCGGGATCATCGTCGTCGTCGTGCTGTTCCTGCTGGTCAGCGGTGTCCTGGGCGGTAGCGGCGGGCTGTCGGGCCTGTCCGGGCTCGGCGGCGCAGGGGCTGTCCAGCCGGGTGGGACCCTCAAGCCGCAGAGCGACACGGACCAGTTCCTCGCCTACGTCGTCAGCGACATCCAGGACCACTGGGCCGCCACGTTCAGCGCGGCCGGGCGCGACTACCCGGAGACCAGGCTCGTCCTGTTCGACGGTGCCACCCAGTCCGGCTGCGGGTCGGCGTCCGCGGCGACCGGCCCCTTCTACTGCCCCGCCGACCAGAAGGTCTATCTCGATCTGGGCTTCTTCGCGGAGCTGGAATCCCGATTCGGGGCCAGCGGCGGCGACTTCGCCATCGCCTACGTCGTGGCGCATGAGTTCGGTCATCACATCCAGACCGTGCTGGGCGTGTCGGACGCGGTCCAGCAACAGGCCGGGCAGGACTCGTCGCGACGCAACGACCTATCGGTCCGCCAGGAACTCCAGGCCGACTGCCTGGCCGGCGTGTGGGCCCACTCGGCGGCCTCCGACCTCGAGGCCGGGGACATCGACGAAGCCCTGAGCGCAGCGTCGGCCGTCGGCGACGACCGGATCCAGCAGTCGACCGGTGGTCGGATCGACAAGGAGTCGTGGACCCATGGTTCTGCGGCGCAGCGGACCGCCTGGTTCACCACGGGATACCGGAGCGGGAACGTCGACGACTGCGACACCTTCGCCCGGTAGTCGCCCTCGCGGGGGTGCGGTAGAATCGCGCTCCACGGCGGAGTAGCTCAGTGGTAGAGCAGGGGACTCATAAGCCCTTGGTCGGTGGTTCAAATCCGCCCTCCGCTACCATCTCGCGACCCCATCACGACACTCCGGAGCGGCCGGGGGTCGTGTCGATTCCTTCACCTCTCGGAGCGGAGCCATCCGTCCACCGCAGGCGTCCGTATGGAAGGACGGACCGGGACGTCCGTCAGGGGGTGCGTTCCGGCCCCCGCCGCTATACTCGCCTGCACGTGATGCCGCACGGTCGGCGTCCGGCTACCCCGGAGGCTCCCACTTGAACCCGAAGTTCTTCCGGAACGGCATCGTGATGCTCGTCCTCGTCGTAGGGACGGCAGCGCTGCTGTTCACCTGGATCTCCACGAGCTCACCGCCGACCGCGATCGGCTATTCCGAGTTCCTCTCCGACGTCGAGGCCAACAAGGTGACCAAGGTCGTCCAGGCGGGCACGACGCTGGAGGTCGACGCGTCGGGCCGGAAGTACCAGGTCATCGTGCCGAGCGTGCTCCAGGACGTCTATGGCGACATGCAGGCGGCCGCCCAGAAAGGCGGCGTGAAGCTGAGCGCGTCGGTCTACACCGCGGAACCCGCGCCCGATACGTCGTGGCTCGGCCTGCTCCTGACCGCCGTCCTGCCGTTGCTGATCATCGGCGGATTCATCTTCTTCATGATGCGCCAGGCCCAGGGCACCAACAACCAGGCGATGAGTTTCGGCAAGAGTCGCGCCCGGATGTTCCTCGGCAGCAAGACGGTCGTCACGTTCGCCGACGTGGCCGGCGTCGACGAGGCGAAGATGGAGCTCCAGGAGGTCGTCGAGTTCCTGAAGTTCCCCGAGAAGTTCAATTCGCTCGGCGCCCGCATCCCGCGCGGCGTCCTGCTCGTGGGACCTCCCGGTACGGGCAAGACGCTGATGGCCCGCGCGGTGGCGGGTGAGGCCGCCGTGCCGTTCTTCAGCATCTCGGGCTCCGAGTTCGTCGAGATGTTCGTCGGTGTCGGCGCCAGCCGCGTCCGTGACCTGTTCGAACAGGCCAAGCGCAACTCGCCGTGCATCGTCTTCGTCGACGAGATCGACGCCGTCGGCCGCCAGCGCGGGGCGGGCCTCGGCGGCAGCCACGACGAACGCGAGCAGACCCTCAACCAGATCCTCGTCGAGATGGACGGGTTCGACACGAACACGAACGTGATCGTGGTCGCCGCCACGAACCGGCCGGACGTCCTGGACCCGGCCCTGCTGCGCCCGGGTCGGTTCGACCGGCAGGTGATCCTGGACCGACCGGACATGCGCGGCCGGACCGAGATCCTGCGCGTCCATACGAAGGGCAAGCCGCTCGACAAGGGCGTCGATGTCGAAGGCGTGGCAAAGCAGTCGCCGGGCTTCTCCGGTGCGGACCTCGCCAACCTCGTCAACGAGGCGGCCATCCTGTCCGCCCGGCGCAACAAGAAGGTCATCGGGATGTCCGAGTTCCAGGAGGCCCTGGAGCGGATCATCGCCGGCCCGGAGCGCAAGTCGCGCGTCATCAGCGACGCGGAGAAGGCGATCATCGCCTACCACGAGGGCGGCCACGCCATCGTGCAGCGCATCCTGCCCAAGTGCGATCCGGTCGCCAAGGTCACCATCATCAGCCGTGGCATGGCCCTCGGCTACACGATGGCCCTTCCCCAGGAGGACCGCTACCTCCAGTCCAAGACCGAGTTCGAGGACAAGATCGCCGGGCTGCTTGCCGGCAATGTCGCCGAACGGATGATCTTCGGCGACACGACGACGGGCGCCAGCAACGACATCGAGAAGGCGACCGACCTGGCCCGGCGCATGGTCACCGAATTCGGGATGAGCGACAAGCTCGGGCCGCTCTCGTTCGGGAAGCGCGACGAGCTCGTCTTCCTCGGACGCGAGATCGGTGAGCAGCGCAATTACAGCGACGATGTCGCCCGCCAGATCGACGAGGAGACTCGGGCGATCATCGACAAGGCGTACGAGCGGGCCACGGACGTCCTGACCACCCACCGGGACCGCCTGGTGGCGCTGGCGGAGCGGCTTGTCGCCGAGGAGACCGTCGACGCCGAGGAGTTCGAGACGTTCTTCACGGACCTGCCGCCGAAGCCGCAGGATCGCGGCCACCCGACCCTGGTCGGTCCCGGTCAGCCCATCCCGGAAACCAACCCGCAACCGGCCTGAGCCCCGCTCGAGCGATCCAGCCGACGAGCGTGCCGGGTTCCCCCGCACGCTCGCTGCGCGCCCCTCGAACCGTAGACTCGTGTCCATGACCGACTCGATCAGGCGGGCGACACAGACCCTTCACGAGTACCTGGACGCAACGCGGGAGGCGCGCCTCGAAAGCTATCGCGCCTTCCTGCGCATCCCCAGCATCTCGACCCTGACGGACAGCGCACCGGACGTTCGCCGGGCCGCCGCGTGGCTGGCCGAGGCCATGGCGGTCGCGGGGATCGAACACGTCGAGGTATCGGATACGGGCGGGCACCCCGTCGTCATCGGCGACTGGCTCCACGCCGACGGGGCCCCGACGGTGCTGGTCTACGGCCACTACGACGTGCAGCCGGTCGACCCCCTGGACCTGTGGGCCACCCCGCCGTTCGAGCCGATCGTCGACGGCGACCGGATGGTCGGGCGCGGGGCCGCCGACGACAAGGGCCAGGTCCACGCTCACGTCATGGCCGCGGCCGCGATGGTGGCGACGAGCGGTGGATTCCCGCTCAACGTGCGCTACGTCTTCGAGGGCGAGGAGGAGAGCTCGTCCCTCCACCTCGAGGCTTGGCTCACCGCCCATCGGGAGCGAGTGGCCGCGGACGTGGCGATCATCAGCGACACTGGGTTCTTCGAGGGCAACATCCCGGCGATCACGGTCAGTCTGCGGGGGATGATGTACGCCCAGCTGGACGTCGTCGGACCGCCGGTCGATCTCCACTCGGGTGGCTACGGCGGGGCCGTGCAGAACCCGGCCCTGGCCCTCGCCCAGATCCTCGCCGCGCTGAAGGGCCCGGACGGCCGGATCCGCGTCCCCGGCTTCTACGACGACGTGGTCGACCTCACGGAGGATGAACGAGCCGCGCTGGCTGCCCTCCCGTTCGACGAGGAGGCCTACCGGGAGGCCATCGGCGTGCCGGCGCTGGTCGGTGAGGTCGGCTTCACGACGCTCGAGCGGCGTTCCGTTCGGCCGACCCTGGACGTCAACGGCCTGTGGGGCGGTTTCCAGGGGGACGGCGCGAAGACGATCATCCCCGCGCACGCACACGCCAAGGTCAGCTGTCGTCTCGTCGCGGATCAGGACCCGACGGCGATCTTCGAGGCCCTGCGCGCCTTCGTGGAGGGGATCTCACCGCCAGGCGTCACGGTCACGATCCGCATGCTCGGTGGCGGCCGACCGAGCAGGACCCCGATCGATCATCCGATCGCCCAGGCCGCGGCGCGAGCCCTGGAGGCCGAGTTCGGTCGCGCCCCCGTGTTCATCCGCGAAGGCGGGTCGATCCCCGTTGCCGCCATGTTCGAATCGGTGCTGGGCCTCCCGGTCGTGCTCCTCGGGTTCAGTCAGCCATATGAGAATGCCCATGCGCCCAACGAGTGGATGGATCTGGCCAACTACGAGGGCGCCATCCGCACGATCATCGGCACCTTCCAGGAGATCGCCGACATCCCTCGCTGAAGTGGATCGCGTTCGCCGCCGCTGGTGCGGAACAGCAAGGTGCAGGTGGGTGAATCGTGCGGTCGCGAGTGCTACGCTGTGGCAGCCGCACACCGCGGCGCGCGCACCCTCCGGGGAGGAAACCACCGCGTGAGCACCGAAACCTCCGACGCCGCCGCCGCCGAATCCGCAGGCCGCACCTGGCGTCTCGACACGGACAACGGCAGCATGGCCCCGCGGTCCGCTCTCGACGTCCTCGTGGACCTCAACGAGCGCGTCACCTCCGGTCGACTCGCCGAGTACCAGCCCGTCCCGGTCGGCTTCACGCCGCTGGACAAGACGATCGGATCCGGCCTTCGCGCCGGCGAGCTGATGCTGATAGGTGGTGCCCAGGGGACGGGCAAGACCACGATGGCCCTCCAGATGGCGCGGAACATCGCCTCCGGCGGCCAGGCGAACGTGCTGTACCTGTGCTTCGAGCACGATGAGGCGTACCTGATGAACCGCCTCATCGCCATGGAATCGGCGCTTGCCCACCTGCCCCACAAGACGGGCGCCATCAAGATCCAGGACGTGCGCAAGGAGATCCTCGGCACGTGGATGGCGGAGGGTGCCACGGCGCCACAGCTCGCGAACAATCCGCGGCTGCGCCCGTCACTCGACCGGATCGCCCGATACGGGCAGAACCTGTTCCTGCTGCGTGGGTCCCAGACGGCCAGCACCGTCGACAATGTCCGCCGGCTCGTCCAGCAGCACCGCCAACTGTCCGGCGATCGACGCCTCGTGGTGTTCGTCGACTACATGCAGAAGGTGCCCCAGATCCCGGAGCCGGAGAACGAGTCGGAGAAGGTGACCTTCGTCGTCAACGGACTCAAGGACATCGCGCTGTCCGAGGACGTGCCGATGGTGGCCATCGTGGCAGCGGACAAGGAAGGCCTCAAGGCCAGTCGCCTGCGCAACTTCCACCTGCGCGGCTCGTCGGCGATCAACTACGAGGCCGACATCATCCTGATCCTCAATGAGAAGTACCACATCGTCGCGAAGGTCAACATCGAGTTCAACCCGTACCAGGCACAGCGGTTCCGCGACTGGATCATCCTGTCCGTGGAGAAGAACCGCGGCGGCCAGGACAACGTGGACCTCGAGTTCGAGAAGCACTTCGAGTTCTCGTGCTTCGATCCCAGCGGCAGGACGGTCCAGGAGAAGCTCATCGAGGAGCGGCTCTACAACGACTGACCGTTCGACCGCCTCGACGAGGAGCTCGCCGGCGCGCTTCGGCGCGATGTTCGAAGCAGCCCACCGGCTGACTGGTGGTCGATCTCCTGATCGTCCAGACAGTCGTCGTTGCGCTGACACGACCGCGCACGATGTGCGTTCGATGCATCGGTCGTCACCCGTGACTCTCCGACTGACCGGGCCCCCAAGCCGCCTCCGTCTCGGTCGACCGCCGCTGGGCCTACACTGGCCCGATGCAGAGCCCGGGTCCCTTCCCTGATGTCGTCGAGATCGTCGTCGAGATCCCCCGCGGGTCGCGAAACAAGTACGAGTACGACGAGGAAGTCGGCGTCTATCGCCTCGATCGGGTGCTGTCGAGTGCCGTCTACTACAACTTCGACTACGGGTTCATCGAGGGGACCCGCGCCGGCGACGGCGACCACACCGACGCCCTGCTGGTGATCGACGAGCCGACCTTCACCGGCTGTCACGTCTGGGCGCGACCGATCGGCGGCCTGGAGATGCGCGACGAGAAGGGTTTCGACTTCAAGGTCCTGTGCGTCGCACTGAGCGATGCCCATCAGCAGCATATCGAGCGCCTCGAGCAGGTTCGGCCACACCGCCTGGTCGAGATCGAGCACTTCTTCCAGACCTACAAGGCCCTGGAGGACAAGACGGTCGAGATGGTCGGCTGGCGCGAGCGGGACCGCGCGCTCGAAGTCCTGCGCACCGATCGCGGTATCTGGCTCGCGGAGGGCCACGAGCAGTCACACAGCCGGTGAGCAGACCGGGTCGCTGGGTGGACCCGTTCGCCGGGCAGCCGGGCCGACGGACCTTCGTGGCGGTGACCCTGCCGCAGGCCGCCGTCGACGCGGTCGCCGAGGTCGTCGGGGCGGTCCGCGCGATGGGGATCCCGGCCGGCTCCCGGGACGTGCGCTGGGTACGCCTCGACGGGCTGCACCTGACCCTGCGCTTCCTGGGCCCCACGGTCGACAAGTCACTCGGCCCTACGAGCGCCGCAGTCCTTCGCGCGGCGCAGACCAGCGCGCCGATCGAGGCCGAACTGGGCGGCGCCGGCACGTTCCCGCCGGAAGGCCGGCCGCGCGCGATCTGGATCGGCCTGACGGCCGGTGCCGATGCGCTCGCCACCCTGGCGGGCGAGCTCGGACGCCAGCTGGCCACGGCGGGATGGCCGGTGGATGAACGCCCGTTCCGGCCGCACCTCACCCTGGCCAGGTCCGACGGGATCCCGGCCGGGCGGCTGGTCGCCGATCGGCTCGCCGAGGCGATGACCGGACTGCGGATCCCGGCGATGATCGATCGGATCGGGCTGTTCGAGAGCGTGACCGGGGAGGGTCCTGCGCGGTACCTGCCGATCACCGAGGCTGCCCTCGGCGCGTCGCCGAACGCGGCTCCCGTGTACCATCCGGACATCCCCTGACCCTCCCGGAGCGGACCCCAGGAGTGCCCGTATCGCTGTGTCGACCAGCCAGCGCGCCCGTCTCGTTCTTGCGCTCGGCATCGTGAACGTCGTCCTCGCGACGGCCGCGATCGGATTGGGCGGTCTCGAGATGCGGGAACGTGCCGAGGTATCGCCGTCGCCGAGCGGCCCCGTGGCGGTCCTCCCGACGCCGACGCGGACGCAGACCCCGTCGTCCGCCGTCCCATCCGCCACCTCGTCCGCGAGTCGGAATCCGAGTGCGACCGCTTCCCAGGCGCCCGTGACGCCGACCCTGGTCCCCGGTTCCTCATCCCCATCGCCCAGTCCATCCGGGCGCCCGAGCGGTTCGGTGGGGCCGGGCCCGACGGCCACGGCGACCGCGGTGCCCACGCCGTCCCTCCCGGCATCGCCGAGCCCCAGGTTGAGCCCCAGCCCCAGCCCGAAGCCGACCGCCAAGCCCAGCCCGAAACCGACCGCCAAGCCGACCGCGACCGCCAGGCCGACCGCGACCGCCACGCCGAGCCCCAGGCCCACGCCGAGCCCGAAGCCGACGCCGACCGCCAGGCCGACACCGACCGCCAGGCCGACGCCGATCGCCACAGCGACGGTGCGACCGTCGCCGACATCGACCGCCAAGCCGACACCGACCGCCAAGCCGACGCCGATCGCCACAGCGACGGTGCGACCCTCGCCGACATCGACCGCCAAGCCGACACCGACCGCCACCGCGACACCAACGCCACCCACCACACCGACACCCAGGCCCAGCCATACGCCCACGCCGTCTGCGACGGCAACCCCGACGGCGACCCCGACGGCTGAACCGAGCCACACGCCGAAGCCGAGCCATTCACACAAGCCGAGCCACACGCCGAAGCCGAGCCATTCACACAAGCCGAAGCCGCCTTGCCCGTCCGACGACGCTCTGCCTGCGGGTCACGACAGGGGCGGCGATCGGACGGACAAGCCCTGCCACGGCGACAACGGCCACGGGGACGACGACGACCGGGATGACGGGCCGGACGGAGGCATCTTCGCGATCCTGCCCCTCGCCGCGGCCGCCGGCGCCTGGACCATCCGACCCACGCGGCCCCGGCGGTTGCGCGGCCCGGGCCGCGCGCGCTAGGCTCGCGTCCCGGTTCCGGCAGACGACCGGCCGAATCGACCTCGGAGGTCCAGATGGCGCCCACGGATCCCCGCCAGACGAAGTTCGTGCTTGACGAGTCGAGGATCCCGCGCGCCTGGTACAACATCGCCGCCGACCTGCCCGTGCCCCAGTCACCGCCGCTCCATCCGGCGACTCGGCAGCCGATCGGTCCAGACGACCTGGCGCCGCTCTTCCCGATGGCCCTGATCGGGCAGGAAGTGTCCGGCGACCGAAACGTGGAGATCCCGGAGCCGGTGCGCGACGCCTACCGGCTATATCGCCCGAGTCCGCTCTACCGGGCCCACCGCCTGGAGCGTGCCCTGGATACGCCGGCCCACATCTATTACAAGTACGAGGGCGTCAGCCCGGCCGGCAGCCACAAGCCGAACACGGCGATCCCCCAGGCGTTCTACAACAAGGAGGCCGGCGTGACGCGCCTGGCCACGGAGACGGGCGCCGGCCAGTGGGGGAGTGCCCTGGCCTTCGCCGGCGCCCTGTTCGGCCTGGAGGTCAAGGTCTACATGGTGCGCGCCAGTTACGACCAGAAGCCGTACCGCCGGATCCTCATGGAGACCTACGGCGCGGAGGTGGTCGCCAGCCCGTCATCGACGACGAACTACGGGCGGTCCGTCCTCGCCGAGACGCCGGATAGCCCGGGGTCACTGGGGATGGCGATCAGCGAAGCCGTCGAGGACGCCGCCACCCGGGACGACACGAAGTACTCGCTCGGGTCCGTCCTCAACCATGTGCTCCTCCATCAGACGGTGATCGGCCAGGAGGCCATCGAGCAGATGGGGATGGCCGGCGAGTCCCCGGACATCGTCATCGGTTGCACCGGCGGCGGCTCGAACTTCGCCGGGCTCACATTCCCCTTCCTCGGCCGGAACTTCCGGGATGGCGCGAAACACCGGATCATCGCGGTCGAGCCGGAGGCGGCACCCAGCCTGACCCGCGGGGTCTACGCCTACGATTTCGGCGACACGGGCAAGATGGCGCCGATCGTCAAGATGCACACCCTCGGCGCCGACTTCATCCCGGAGCCGATCCACGCCGGCGGGCTGCGCTACCACGGGATGGCACCGCTCGTGAGCCTCCTCAAGGAGCATGGCTTCATCGAGGCGCGGAGCGTCCACCAGGTGGCCAGTTTCGAGGCGGGCGTTCGATTCGCCCGCGCCGAGGGGATCCTTCCAGCCCCAGAGCCGACCCACGCCATCAAGGTCGCGATCGATGAGGCGCTCGCGGCTCGCGAAGCTGGCGAGTCCAGAGTCATCCTTTTCAACCTCTGTGGGCACGGGCACTTCGACCTGTCCTCGTACGAGCGATACCTCGACGGCTCACTCGAGGATTACGAGTACCCTGCGGAGATGGTGGAAGCTGCCCTGGCGCACCTGCCGGCCGTGTGACGGCAAGACACCTGTAGCGACGAAGGACGGGGGAAATGCCGCGATTGGCCTGCTGGTCCTGCGGGCGCCAGATCTATACCGTATCGCCGATCGACTCGCTGTTCGCCGAGGAACGCCGGTGTCCGCGCTGCGGCGCCTTCCTCGACGCCGAACGGCGTGAGCTGGAGCGTCGCTCGGTCATGCGGCGACAGAACCCGCCGTCCGACCCGGGGCCGCCCGCCGACGAGGAGGAACGACGGTCCGCGGAGCGACGCGTCGATCGTCGTCGAGCGGGCGCTTGACCGGCCGCCGGCGCGCGTTCGACGCACGTCGGCTCCTCACGTTCGCCGCGGCGATCTGGATGGCCGTGGCCGGTCTCGCCCTGACGCCAGAATCGCCCGTCGGGGTCGTCCCGGTGGTCGCTGCGGAGGTCGCGCGACCCACCGGGTACTGGACCGGCGATCGGATCCGGGCGGCGACCCCGCGGGAGATCGTCCTGGAGGAACCCTTGGGCACCCGCTCGCCCGGCGGGCGCGGGCCCGATCCGGTTCCCGAGGCGGCACCCGGGGATGTCGGAGGTGCGCCGTGGACCGGGGGCGGCGCCATCCTGCAGCGCTCCGGGCTGATCCTCTTCACCCTCAACGGAACCGACTACTCGTGCAGCGGCTCCATCGTCTCCGACGCCGGGGACCCGGACTACTCGCTCGTCATGACTGCCGCGCACTGCGCCTACGACGAGACGACGGACGAATTCGCGTCGGCCTGGACGTTCATCCCGGCGTGGGACCTGACCCCGGACGCCAGTGGCTGCAGTCAGACGACGTACGGGTGCTGGGAGGCCCTCACGCTCGTCGTCCATGCCGGCTGGGCCGATGAGGAAGGTCTCACGGTGGCCGCCGTCCAGCACGACTACGCCATCGCGGTCGTCGGGCCGGAGCTCGACAGCGCCGCGCAGCTGGACGCGCTGGGTGCCTATCCACTGCGGATCGATGGCGTGTCCGAAGGCCACCGCCTCCACGCGTTCGGCTACCCGGCCGCCTCACCCTACCAGGGCGACGATCTCATCCACTGCCTCGCATCGATCGGCGTTCAGCCGGTGGCTGGGAGCTGGGGTCTCGCATGTGACATGACTTCGGGGGCCTCCGGCGGTCCATGGCTGTATGGTGCGAGCGATCCAGCGAGTACCGCCGGCGAGGTCGCGTCGGTCAGCTCCTACCGGATCCTGAACGACCCGAACCTCTACGGCCCTGTGCTCGATGGCGCCACCCGCAAGGTCTATGAGGTGGCCAAGGCCGCGACCCCGAGCGTCGGGAGCCCGGGCATCATCGCCACGGGGACCGCCAGCCCGACCACGCCGTTCACGGACATCGCCAGTTCCACGTTCCAGGCAGATATCGAGTGGCTGTATCTGGCCGGCATCACGAACGGCTGCGCGCCGACCCTGTACTGCCCGAAGGCGGCCGTCACCCGCGAGCAGATGGCGGCCTTCCTCGTCCGCGCCCTGACCCTGCCGTCGAGCGCCACGGACGTCTTCACCGACGACGAGACGTCCACCTTCGAGGCCGAGATCAACGCCCTGCGGGCCGCCGGCATCACGAACGGCTGCGCGCCGACCCTGTACTGCCCGACGGCGAGCCGTCACCCGCGAACAGATGGCGGCGTTCCTCGTGCGTGGCCTGACCCTGCCGTCGAGCGCCACGGACGTCTTCACCGACGACGAGACGTCCAGCTTCGAGGCCGAGATCAACGCCCTGCGGGTCGCCGGCATCACGAACGGCTGCGCGCCGACCCTGTACTGCCCGACCGCGAGCGTGACCCGCGAACAGATGGCGGCGTTCCTGCGTCGGTCCGTCGGTAGCTGACCAGCGCCGGCCGATCGCCTGCCGTGGCCGGCCGCTTCAGTACAGCGAGTCGTTCCCCCGCGGGGCGTCGATGATCCGCAGCCGGAGGGCCACCGTGACGGCCTCCAGCTTGGAGTGCACGTGCAGCTTGGTCATGATGTTCTGCACGTGTGTTCGCAACGTGTTGCGCGAGATGCTCAGACGCTCACAGATGATCGGGCTCGCCAGGCCCTCACTGAGAGCGCGCAGGACCTCCAGCTCGCGGGTCGTGAGGGATTCGATGTGCGGGCGTTCGACCGCGCGGTCACGAGCCTCGGCGACTCGATGGGCGATACCCATGATCACCGAGCGTGGCAGCAGGGTCTCGCCCGCGGCGGCATCGCGGACCGCCGCGACCACCTCGTCCAGGGCCCGGTCCTTGGTCAGGTAGCCGTCGGCGCCGGCTTGGATCGACTCGAGGATCGTCTCATCGTCCGCGACCGCGGTGAGCATCACGACCCGGGCCGACGGCCAGCGCGCCTTGATCGCCCGCGTCGCATCGGCCCCGGTGCCGTCCGGCAGGCGGTAGTCCATCAGCACGACGTCCATCCGTTCGCGAGAGAGCTGCTTGGCTGCCGCCACGCTGCCGGCCACCCCGACCACCCGGATGTCCGGTTCCGTGCCAAGGAGCCGGGCGAGCGAGTCCGCAAGCAGCTGCTGGTCGTCGACCAACAGGACGCGGATCGGGTCGGTTTGGAACGCCATGCAGCAAACCTCCATACGGAACGAGCGGGTCTGCGCCATCCTCGGAGCGCACGCCCGGGCTTGAACTGCCGACCCTGCGATGGTACGCGATATCCGTCCGAGCGTCGCGCAGGCACGGCTGCGATACTCGGGCGCATGCGCGTGGCATTCCTCGGCTTCGGTCTGATCGGGGGTTCGATCGCCCACGCCCTCCGGGCAGGCCTGGCCGATCCCGCGGGCCCGGATTCGCGCTGGTCGATCGCGGCCTGGACCCCGCGCGGTGTCGGACCGGCCGCCGGCGGTGCGGCCGGCGTCGTGGACGTCGTGGCATCGACGCCGGAAGCGGCGATCGACGGCGCCGGACTGGTCGTCCTCGCGGCGCCGGTCCCGGATTGCCTCGCGATGCTGGACGAGCTCGCCGGGACGTGGCGAGCCGCGCTGGACCCGGACGCGGTGATCACCGACGTGGCCAGCTCCAAGGCGGCCCTGGTGCTGCGCGCGACGGCCCTGGGCCTCAGGTTCGTCGGCAGTCACCCGATGGCCGGGCGGGAGACCCACGGGTTCGCCGCGGCCGACGCGGAGCTGCTGGCTGACCGTCCGTGGGTCGTCGTTCCGACGAACGATACGGCCGCGGTCGAGCGGGTGGAGGCACTCGTCCGCGCCACCGGCGCCCGCCCCATCCGCCTGGCGGCGGGACCGCACGATGCCGCGGTGGCCGCCATCAGCCACCTGCCGCTGTTGACGGCGGCGTCGCTCGTCGAAGCCGTGGCCGGATCCGCCGCGACCCGGCGCGACGACTGGGCCGTGGCCGCCATGCTGGCTGCCAGTGGCTGGCGGGATACCACGCGCCTGGCCCGGGGAGACATCGCGATGGGGACCGGGATCGTGGTCACCAACGCCGAAGCCATCGCGGCGCGGGTCCGCGACCTCATCACGGTCCTGGACGGATGGGTCGAGGAACTGGAGCGACCTGGCGGACCGGACGCCGGGCTGGTCGCGGACCGGCTCGGGGCCGCGCGAGGGATCCTCGAGGAGATGCCCGGGTGACCGTCGAGCGGGTCCTCGTGATCGCTCGCGAACATGTACCGGACAGGGCTTCCTGGTACGGCATGCGCTCGGACGGCATCGCCGACCTGCTCGCGGCCGTCGCGGCGCACGCCCGATTCGAACCGCGCGACCGGATGGAACACGATCCCGCCTGGAAGCAGCTCATCCCGTACCTCGTGCTGCGCGACGGGGTGGACTACTTCCTGATGCAGCGAACCCGGGCCGGCGCGGACGCCCGGCTCCATGATCGCTGGTCGATCGGAGTGGGGGGGCACGTGAACCCGGGCGACGACGACCTGCTGGGCGGGCTGCGACGCGAATGGCACGAGGAGCTGGAAGCGGCGTTCGTGCCACAGTTCCACGCGATCGCGCTGCTCAACGACGACACGACAGACGTCGGTGCCGTCCACCTGGGCGTCGTCTACACGGCCGACGCGGCGGGTCGCCCGGTCGACGTGCGAGAGCGCGACAAGCTGCACGGCGCGTTCGCCGCGCCGTCCGAGGTCGCCGCCACCGTGGACGGGATGGAGACCTGGAGCCGACTCGCCTTCGAGACACTGGACGCCAGCGGGGTACGATAGGGCGACCGAGGTGGCCCATGTCGAGATCCATCATCCGGCTGGTGCTCGTCCTCCCGCTCCTCATCGGGGCGCTGGAGTTGATCTCGAGCGGCTCGGCTGCCGCGCAGACCTCGTCCCCCGAGGCCACGGGTCCCGCCCCGACCGTCGTCGTGCTGCCGACCACCGGCGTCGTCGACAGCGTCATGGCGGGCTACATCGAAGAGGGGATCGCCCGGGCGGACCGGGACGGCGCTGCGGCAGTCGTGATCCGGCTCAACACGCCTGGCGGGAGTCTCGACGCGACACAGAAGATCGTCTCGTCACTGCTCGATGCGCCACTGCCGACCGTGGTGTGGGTCTCCCCGGCCGGAGCGCGGGCGGCGAGCGCGGGTACCTTCATCACCCTGGCGAGTCACGTCGCGCTGATGGCCCCCGGCACCAACATCGGGGCGGCGACCCCGGTGGGTGGGCAGGGGGAGGACATCGAGGGCGCCCTCGGCGACAAGGTCCGCAACGACGCGATCGCCAGCATCCGCTCCATCGCGGAGGCGCGCGGTCGGAACGTGGACTGGGCGCAGGACACCGTCGCCGAGGCTCGTTCGTCGCCGGCGACGGAGGCGCTGTCGCTCGGAGCGGTCGATGGGATCGTCGGGTCGATCGAGGAGGTCCTCGCCTTCGTCGATGGTCGGGACGTCTCGGTCCGCGGCGTGTCGACCGTCATCGCGACCGCCGGCGCGATCGCGATCGACCTGCCGATGAACCCGGCCCAGCAACTGCTGCACCTTCTGTCCGACCCGAACATCGCGTTCATCCTGTTCACGCTCGGCTTCTATGGCCTCCTGTTCGAGCTCCAGAGCCCGAACTTCGTGACCGGGATCCTGGGGGCGCTCGCCATCGTCCTGGCGTTCGTCGGCTTCGGAAGTCTTCCGCTCAACGTCGCCGGCATCCTGCTCATCGGTCTCGCCATCGTGTTGTTCCTGCTCGAGTTCACCGTCACCAGCCACGGCCTGCTCACGGTGGGTGGGATCGTCTGCTTCGCGCTGGGCGCATCGGCGCTCTACACGGAGCCCGGCACCCCGACGGCTCCGTCCATCTCGGTCGATCCGGCGATCATCGCCGTCCTGACGGCAACGACGGCCGGCTACATGCTGTTCATCCTGTTCATCGTCGTCCGATGGCGTCGGCGGGTCGGGACGACGCTCGGTCGGGCCACCGGTCCCGTGCTGGTCGCGGGCGCGGCGGGCCTGGTGCGCACGTCGCTGTCGCCGACCGGTGTCGTGTTCGTGGCCGGGGAGGAATGGTCCGCCCGGACGGCCGATGGGGAGCCGGTGGGCCAGGGCGTCCCGGTCCGCATCCTCCGCCAGGAGGGCCTGACGGTCATCGTGGAGCCGCTCGCCGATCGAGCGGCCGACGATCCGTGAACCACGGATCGTTCCGCCGACGCATGATTGACGGATCACAACGCAAGGAGCACTGATGAACGACCTGCCGTTGACCATCACGATCGTCGCGATCGTCGTCCTCGCGCTGCTGGTGCTGTGGCTGGCCATCCGGGTCGTCAACCGCGGCGACAAGCTCGTCGTCTACCGCCTGGGCAACACCGACGATTCGCTGGTCAAGGGACCGGGCCTCGTGCTGCTCATCCCGATCATCGACCGACCGCAGCGGGTGAACCTGCGCGAGCAGTACGTGGAGGTCCCGAGCCAGACGGCGATCACCAAGGACAACGTGACGATCCCGATCGACTTCCTCATCTACTGGCGGATCATCGACCCGCTCAAGAGCGTGGTGAACGTCCAGGACTTCGTCGGAGCGCTCGCCGGCGTCGCCACCACGAACCTGCGCGCGGTGGTCGGTGACTTCCTGCTCGACGATGTCCTGTCCAAGCGCGACCAGATCAACGAAGTCCTGCGCACGAAGCTCGACGAGATCACGGAGAACTGGGGCGGCAAGATCACCCGGGTGGAGATCCGCGAGATCACCCCGCCCAGGGACATCCTCGACTCGATGAACCGGATGCTGTCGGCCGAGCGAACCCGACGTGCCGTCATCACCGAGTCGGAGGGCGCACGGCAGTCGGCGATCAACGTCGCCGAGGGCCAGAAGCAGTCGGAGATCCTCAAGGCGGAGGGCGAGCGGCAGGCCGCCATCCTGCGCGCGGAGGGCTTCGGCGACGCGCTGACCCGGATCTATCAGGCCGCATCCGGTGTGGATCAGAAGACGATGGCGCTCCAGTACCTCGAGGCCCTCAAGGCACTGGGCGCCGGGCCGGCCACGAAGTTCGTGATCCCGTTCGAGTTCACCCGACTGCTGGAGCCGTTCCTCGAGTACACCAAGCCGGCCGGCGGGTCGGCAGCTGCGTCGCCGCGGGTCGGGCCCGGGCCTTCGGCGACTCCGCCAGCGACACCGGCGGCGGAGTGATCCGTCGCCTGCTGGCGGCCGCGGGCGCGACCGCCCTCTCCCTCGCGACCGCCCGGGCCCTGCGTCGGCGCGGCGGGGATCGGCTCCTGCGCGCGCCACGCGTGACGCCGGACGAAGCGAACCTGGGACCCGCACTGGACGCGCTCGGCGGCGAGGTGATCAGGTTCCGGTCACGTGACGGACTCCGGTTGGCGGCACGCTGGTTGCCGGTCGAGGCGGGCGCCGCGGGCGATGGGGCAGCCGCGGGGTCGGGCGACTGGACCCCCGACCCGCACGAGGCCATCCTCCTGCTGCACGGCTACACCGGCTCCATCGTGCCGGATCTCGTCGAATACGGCCCGTTCCTGCGCCGCACCGCCGCCGTGCTCGGCCTCGACTTCCGAGGACACGGCGAGTCAGACGATGGACCGTCGACCTTCGGGCTGCTCGAGACGGAGGACATCGCCGGTGCCCTGGCCTGGCTGGGTGATCGCGGGGTGACCAGGGCGGCCCTGGTCGGGACCTCGATGGGCGGGATCAGCGCCATCGTGGCGGTCGTGACGCTCGGTGACGGCAGCCTCACGGGTGCCGACGTCGACCCGGCGGCGCCGCGCCACGTGGACCCGCCGCCGCGACCGCGGATCGTCGCGATCGTCGCCGATTCGGTGGCCCCGGAGCTCGAGATCCCGATCGCCGCGCGGTTGCCCGGACCGGCTCCCCGGTTCATCGCCGCCCGGCTGTTCGATGGCGCGTCGCGGACGCTCGGGGCCGATCCCCGCGCGATGGAGCCCGCCCGCATCATCGGGCTTGTCGAGCCGGTGCCGATGCTGCTCATCCACGGCGATGCCGACGAGACCGTGCCCATCGCCGCGGGACGGCGTCTTGCGGGATCGGCCGGGCCTTCGACCCGGCACTGGGTGGTCCCGGGCGCCGGGCACAGCGGCGCCCACGAAGCCATGACCCAGGACTATGAGCGCGAGGTCACGGACTTCCTGCGGGTGGCTCTGGCCCACGCCCGGAAGGACGATGCCAGCGACGACGGGCACGGCTCTATAATCGGGGCGCCGGTGGCCCAGCCGGCCTCCCCAACCACGTGACGCCTGTGGAGGACTGATGGCGGCCAAGATCCTCGTCGTCGACGACGATCCGAATGTCCAACGACTGCTCCAGTACACGCTGAAGCAGGAGGGCTACGAAGTCGTCGTCGCGGCCGATGGCGCGGAGGGATTCCGCCTGTGGGGTGCCGAGGCCCCCGATCTCCTGCTGCTCGACGTCATGCTGCCCAAGCTCGACGGCTACCAGGTAGCGGCCAAGATCCGGGCAGAGGAGGGCGGGTCCGCCCACGTCCCGATCATCATGCTCACGGCAGAGCGCGAGGTGGAGCAGAAGGTCCGGGGCCTCCGGGCCGGCGCGGACGATTACCTCATCAAGCCGTTCCACCCGGCGGAGTTGCTGGCGCGCATCAAGAGCCTGCTCGCCCGGTTCGCGCCGCGGGACGGCCTGCTGGCGCGTCCGCCGATGGGCCGGGTCTTGGCTCTCTACGGCGCCAAGGGTGGCGTCGGGACGACGACGATCTCCATCAATGCGGCCATCGCCCTGCATCGCGAGCTCGGTCGCAAGGTCTGCCTCGTGGACGCCAACCTCCAGTTCGGCGACCACCGGGTGTTCCTGGATCTGGGTCTCGACAAGAAGTCGATCGTCGACATCGTCAGCGCCCCGAACATCGACGTCGATCTCGTCCGCCAGGTGATGGTCAAGCACGATTCGGGGGTCGACCTGCTGCTGGCGCCGCCGTCACCGGAGAGCGCCGACCTCGTCCGGGCCGAGCACCTGCCGCTCATCATCGAGCATCTGCGGACGCTGTACGACTACGTCCTGATCGATGTGGACAAGCGACTCGATGACGTCAACCTCGGGATCTTCGAGACGGCCGAGAACGTGTTCGTGGTCATGACGGCGGACCTGTCGTGCCTCAAGAACGTCCGGCTCATCCTCGAGACGATGGGGCACCTGGGCTATCCCGCGTCGAAGGTCCAGCTGGTGCTGAACCGATCGAACGCCTTCACCGGGATCAACGTGAAGAACGCCGAGGGTGCCCTGAAGCGGTCGATCGACCACCAGGTCGTGAACGAATACCGCGGGGCGATCAGCGCGCTCAACTCCGGGTCGCCGTTCATGTTCACGAAGGCAGACTCGCCCCTGGGCTCGTCGCTGCTCCAGTTCGCACGGTCCGTCGACAAGCCGGTCGTGACCAAGGCGGTGGTCACCACCCGCTGAACGCAGTCCGTCCCGGCAGCGGTGGCCGGGGGGCCGGTGTGCCGCAAGTGACCTCGTGGTGACCGCGGGATAAGTGCCGGCGGCTAGGGTTCGCCCGTGCTGGCAGTCCTCCCATCCGCGACCCTCGACGGCCTCGACGGGCGCCTCATCCGCGTCGAGGTCGATGTCGCGCCCGGCCTCCCGGGCTTCACGGTCGTGGGTCTCGCGGACGCCGCCCTGCAGGAGGCACGCGAGCGCGTGCGCGGCGCCATCCGCAACGCCGGCTTCGCATTCCCGCCGCGACGGATCACGATCAATCTCGCCCCCGCCGGACTGCGCAAGGCCGGGGCATCGCTGGACCTGGCGATGGCGATGGGGATCCTCCTCGGGTCCGAGCAGGTCCGGGCTGGCGGCGATGCGGTGGCGCTCGTCGGCGAGCTCTCGCTCGGCGGCGACGTGCGGGCGGTGGCCGGGACCCTGCCGATGGTCGCCGCCCTCGCTCGACGCGGGGTCGGCCGCGTGGTCGTCGCTGAAGGGGCGGTGGACGAGGCACGCCTGGTCGATGGCATCACCGTGACCGGGGTGGCGACGCTGGCGGAAGCGGCCGCCGCCGTCCGCGGCCGCCGTTCACGGCGGCCTCCGGTCGCGATGCCGCGGGTCACGATCGCATCGGGGCAAGCCCAAGACGACGCAGCTCACGACCGGCGGTCGGCCCACCACGGAGCTGCCGCCCCCGGACCTGGCGGAGGTGCGCGACCAGGCCCAGGCTCGCCGCGCCCTGGAGATCGCCCTGTCCGGTGGGCATGGCCTCCTGCTCTCGGGGCCTCCTGGCGTCGGCAAGACGCTACTGGCGCGGACGATCCCGGGGTTGCTGCCCCCGCTTGACGACGCCGCGGCATTGGCGGTCACGGTCGTGGCATCGGCCGCCGGCGAGGGTCCGGTCCGTGCCCTCCGCCGCGTACCCCCGTTCCGGTGTCCGCACCACACCGCATCGTCGGCGGCGCTGATCGGTGGGGGACCGGCGCTCACGCCTGGTGAGGCGACGAAGGCGGATCATGGGATCCTCTTCCTCGACGAGCTCGCGGAGTTCGACCGTGATGTGCTCGACGCCCTGCGCCAACCGCTGGAGGATGGGCGGGTCGTGATCGCGCGAGCCGGTCGGACGGTGACCTTCCCGGCGCGCTTCCAGCTGGTCGCCGCGATGAACCCCTGCCCGTGCGGCTACGCGGGATCGCTCCCGGAGGGCCGCTGTCGCTGTACGGACGCCGCGATCGCGCGGTACGCCCGCAAGGTGTCGGGGCCCCTTCGCGACCGGATCGACCTGTGGGTCACCATGCCCCGCGTCGCGCCGTCGATCCTCGTCGGGCGACGGGACCCGGAGTCGTCTTCGGCGGTCGCGCCCCGGATCGCCGCGGCCCGACTGCTCGGGTTGGCCCGGAACGGGGGTCATCTGAACGCGCGACTCCGCGGTCGACACCTTCGCTCGATCTGCCGGCTGGACGAGGCGGCCCGCCGTCGCACGCAGGAGCTCGCGGACTCGGGCGACGCCAGTGGGCGAGGCACGGAGCGGCTGCTGCGAGTGGCCCGCACCATCGCCGATCTCGACGGCGCCCCGGAGGTCACCGCGGTCCACCTTGATGAGGCCGCCGTCCATCATGTCCAGGCCTCCGGGCCTGGCGCCGCGCTGGCGTCCTGATGCTGGGCGTCGGGACGAGCGGACCGGTCGCCCGTGCCCCCGCCACCGGTACTGCCAGTACGACTGGCGCGCCCGCGGATGGGATCGGCCCTGATCCGTATGCGGGGGAGCGGGACGCATGGACCGTGCTCAGCGTCGTGGACGGCCTCGGTCCCGTCGCGTTTGCTGCGCTGTTGGCGCGGTTCGGTTCCGCACGTGCGATCGTGGCCGCCGCCGGGGATCCGGGCGCCCTGGAGCGCCTCGCCGACACGCCGGCGCAGGATCGGCGACCAGGGCGGCGGGTCCGTCGACCGGTGCCGCCCGGCCTGGCCCTTGCCATCGTCGACGCCGCCGACGATGGGCACGATGTGCTGGAGCGAGTCCGCGCCCTCGACATCCGGGTCGTCACGATGGAGGAGCCGGCATACCCGGCCCGGCTTGCGGCGATCGCGATGCCGCCCCACGTCCTGTACGTACGTGGGGCGACCGACGCGCTGGCCCGCCACGCCGCGGTCGCCGTGGTCGGGACTCGTCGGCCGACCGCCGCCGGGCGAGCCACCACGGGTCGGATCGCCGCCGCCCTCGTGGCCGCGGATGCCACGGTCGTGTCCGGCCTGGCCTACGGCGTCGACGGCGCGGCGCACGAGGCGACGATCCGCGCCGACGGGACCACGGTCGCGGTCATCGGGGGTGGCCATGCCGTCGCGATCCCGCCCGGGCATCGCCGCCTGGCCGACGCGATCCTGGCCGCCGGTGGCGCGGTCGTCTCCGAGCTCGGCCCCGATGTGCAGCCGACGCACGGCACCTTCCCGCGCCGGAACCGGATCATCAGTGGCCTCGCCGACGCGACGGTCGTGGTCGAGGCTCCGGCCCGCAGCGGCGCGCTCATCACCGCGTCTTGGGCCCTTGAGCAGGGGCGCGAGTGCTACCTCGTGCCGGGACGGCTGGACGACCCGGCGTCGGCCGGCTGCCTCGCCTTCCTGCGTGAGTTCCACGTCGCGACGCACATCGTGGCGGGCATTCCCCAGCTGATCGCCGACCTCGGTCTCGTTCAAGTCGGGATCCGGACGCTGGCCGACGGCCCGGCCCCCGACCGGCTGGCCGCTGCGGCACTCCAGGACCTCGGCCGCACGGGTCAGCTCGTCGCCACCGGCCTGCTCCAGGGGCTGGCGACCGTGGACGAGCTCGTCGCGACGACGGACCTGACGGTCGCGACCGTCCTGGCGGCTCTCGGGTACCTGGAGCACCTCGGGCTGGCGGCCGGCGTGCACGGCCGCTACCGAGCTGCAGGCCCGCTCCTCGGGGAGCCGCCGCCGCCGATGCCCCGCTGACTCCGCGAACCGTTCCGTTTGCCGCAGTTCGCCGGCCGATGCTACCCTGACCCGTGGTCGCGTTACCGCGCGTCCCGGACGGCCACCAAGGTGCCCCCAGCCGGCGCCGTCCCCACCGTGCGAATAGCCGGGAACGATATTGCGGAAGCTTCTCGTCGCCCTCGTCGCGATCCCGGTCCTCGCTGCCGTCTATCTCACGGCCGCCTTGCGGAGGTCACTGGTCGCCCGGCTCGGGGCCGGACTCGTGCTGGGCGCGCTGATGGGTCTCGGGATCATGTCCCTCGTCCGGCCCACCGCGACGACGGCGTCCCCCCCGACGGAGATCGTGCCGCTGACGCAGGCGGCGTTCAGCACGCGGATCGCCACGGACCTCGCCGTCGATGCCCCCATCACGATCACGTTCAGCACGCCGATGGTGGCGGCATCGGTCGCGTCGGCCATCGTCGTGGATCCGGCAACGCCCATCCGGCTCACCTGGGACGCGGCCGGGACGATGCTCACCATCGACCCGCAGACGCGATGGTCGGCCGGCGCGTACCACACGGTCACGGTGGAGCCAGGCGCACTCGCCCAGAACGGCCGACCCCTGTCCATGCCCGTGCGATCCGTCTTCCTGACCCGGCCGCCGACGGTCACCATCCTGTCCGCGGACCGTCGGATCGACAGCAGGGTCGCGGCGGATACGGCGTTCACCATCTCGTTCGATCGGGCCATCGACCGTTCCTCGCTCGTCGGGGCGGTCCGCCTCGATCCCGCGGTCGACGGTCTGTTGACGCCACTGCCGGTGGTCGACGGGCAGATCCGCTACACCTTCCGGCCGGAGGCGCCGCTGGCGGCAGGGACGAAGTACCGGCTCGTGGTCGACGGGGTCCGCGACGTTGACGGCCTGCCTGTCGGGCAGCGCTCGCTCCAGGTCCAGACCATCGTCGCTCCTGCGGTCGTGCGCTTCCGGCCGCGGGCGGATACGACCGCCGTGGAGCGGGACGTCGCCATCTCCGTCCGCTTCACCCGGTCGATGGACCGCGATTCGACCCGGGCGGCGTTCACGGTCCTCGTCGACGGGAAGGCCGTGGCGGGGAAGATCAGGTTCGCCGAGGAGGACACCGTCCTGGTGTTCGATCCCGACAAGATCCTCCCCTACGACGCCAAGGTGGTGGCGACCGTCGGCGCCGATGCCCGATCGGCAGAGGGCGCAGGGGTCGAACAGGCCGCCAGTGCCACCTTCCGCACGAAGAAGGAGACCAAGGCCCCCGAGACCTCGAGCGGTGGGTCGTCCGGCGGCGCCGGGACCGGCGGCGGCGGCGGGTCCGTCGGGTCGGGGAGCTGGGCGGCCGTGGAACGCTACTACCTGGGCCTGATGAACTGCACGCGGACCGGCGGCACGGTCACGTCGAGCGGATCGTGCAGTAGCCCGGGTGGCCGCAATGTCGCCCCCCTCAAGCTGAATGCCGGGATCAGCGACAAGGTCTCCCGACCGTACGCCAAGCTCCTCGCCACCCGCGGCGATTGCAGCCACTTCATCGGGGGGAACCCCGGTGACCGTCTGCGCCGCGCCGGGTACACGAACTACACCTGGGCGGAGAACCTCGGTTGTCGGTCCGGGAACGCCTACGCCGCCGTCCTGGGAAGCCATCGCTACTTCCAGAGCGAGAAGTCCTACAACGGGGGCCACTACGTCAACCTCATGAACAGCAAGTACGACCGCGTCGGGATCGGCGTCTGGGTGTCGTCCGGTCGCGTCCGCCTGGTCGTCGACTTCTACCACCCGTAGACCGGACCTTCGGGTCCCTCGCCGACCGGCCTCCCCGGGCGCACCATGCGCCGGTGATCCGTAATGCCGTCATCCATCTCAACAACGAGCAGCCACTCCAGGCCGACCTCTTCGAACTGCCCGAAGCCGGTGACGTCGGCCTGCGCTGCACGAACCTGCGGATGCTGAACGGCAAGCGCCCGGTCTTCGTCGATGACATCGCCTCCGTCTTCTTCTTCCCGTACCTGCATGTCCGGTTCGTCGAGATCCCGCCCGCCGCGGCCCTGGGGACGTCCCTGGAGGTCCCGCTGCCGGTCGGCGCCGCCACCGGAGACGGGGGCAACGGCGTGGCAGGCTCCGCAGGTGACCAGGACGGAGACCTGGAGATCGACGAGGACTTCCTCCGTCGCATCCGCGAGGCCTGACGGCCGCGCCCTTCGGGCGCGCCGCTGCGACCACCGCGAAGCGACGCCGACGGCGACGGGTGGGTGCAGGACCCGGTGCTACACTCCCGGCCGTGCCGAAGAACCTTGTCATCGTCGAATCACCCGCCAAGGCGCGGACCATCGAGCGCTACCTGGGTCCGGACTACCGCGTCCTGGCGTCCTACGGCCACGTCCGCGACCTGCCGGAGAACCCGGGCAAGGGCAAGTTCGGTGTCGACGTCGACCACGACTTCGCCCCTGAGTACGTCATCAGCGAGGACCGGCGCAAGCAGGTCAACGAGATCGCCAAGGCGGCCCGCGGCTCGGACATGGTCTATCTCGCGACCGACCTCGACCGCGAGGGCGAGGCGATCGCCTGGCACGTCGCCGAGGCCGCCGGCGTCCCCGCGGCCAAGACCCAGCGCGTGACCTTCAGCGAGATCACGGAGGTCGCGATCCTCGAGGCGTTCGCGAACCCGCGGCAGATCGACCGCAACCTCGTCGACGCGCAGCAGACGCGCCGGATCGTGGATCGGCTCGTGGGCTACACGCTCAGTCCGCTGCTGTCGCGCAAGGTCCGTGGCGGCCTGTCGGCTGGACGCGTGCAGAGCGTCGCGGTGCGGCTCGTGGTCGAACGAGAACGCGAGATCGATGCCTTCACCGCGCGTGAGTACTGGACGATCCAGGCCCTGCTGGCCACGGCCACCGGCGAGACGTTCGCGGCCGAGCTCGTCCGGATCGACGGTGAGGCCCTGGACGTCCCGGACGAGGCCACCGCGGAGCGGCACGTGGCCGCGCTCGGCTCGGCGCAACCCGTCGTGCGCAAGGTCGCGGTTCGGACCCAGAAGCGTTCTCCCGCCCCGCCGTTCACGACCTCGACGCTCCAGCAGGAGGCCAGTCGCAAGCTGTCGTTCAGTCCCAAGCGGACGATGTCGGTGGCGCAGCGCCTGTACGAGGGCGTGGCGACCCCGGACGGGCAAGTGGGTCTGATCACCTACATGCGGACGGATTCGACCGCGATCGCCGGCGTCGCGATGAGTGAGGCACGGGACGTCATCGGCGAGCGCTACGGGGAATCGTTCACGATGCCGAAGGGGCGCGTCTACAAGACCAAGGCCAGGGGTGCCCAGGAAGCCCATGAGTCGATCCGGCCGACGTCCTTCCGACGGGATCCGGATTCGCTGGCCGACGCCCTCAAGCCGGAAGAACTGCGCCTCTACCGGCTGATCTGGCAGCGTGCCCTCGCCTCGCAGATGGCCCCCAAGGAGCTCGAGACGACGACGGCCGACCTGGCGGACGGGCCGTACGAACTGCGGGCGAGCTCCACCAGGACGTTGTTCGAGGGGTTCGCCCGGGTCTACACGGAGGGGAGGGACGACGGCGCGGACGAGGAGGAGGATACGGGCCGGCTGCCGTCGCTTGCCGAGGGCGACGTGACCACCGTCGGCGAGGTCACGCCGACCCAGCACTTCACCGAACCCCCGCCGCGGTTCACGGAGGCGACCCTCATCAAGGCGCTGGAGGAGCACGGCATCGGGCGCCCGTCCACGTACGCGGCGACGATCTCGACGATCGTGGATCGCGGGTACGTCCGAGTCGAGGAGCGCCGGCTGTGGCCGGAGCCCGTGGCCGGCATCGTGACGGACCTCCTGGTCGAGCATTTCGGCGACTACGTCGATCTCGCTTTCACGGCCCGCATGGAAGAGGAGCTCGACGAGGTCGCGCGGGGTGAGCGCCCCTGGGTGCCGCTGCTCCAGGCGTTCTACGCCCCGCTTCGCGATCGTGTCGAAGAGAAGCGCCGCGAGCTTCGGCGCAGCGACTTCACGACCGAAGCGTCGGACGAGGTCTGTTCCGAGGGCCACCCGATGGTGATCCGCCTCGGGAGGAATGGCCGGTTCCTGGCCTGCTCGCTCTTCCCGGAGCACAAGGAATCACGCCCGCTCCCCGGCGATGAGCCGCCGCCCCAGGAGGGGACAGGAGAGGTGTGTCCGAAGTGTGCCGAGGGCACGCTCGTCGGCAAGCGTGGTCGGTTCGGACCGTTCGTCGGCTGCTCCCGCTACCCCGACTGCGACTACATCAAGAAGGACGGCCCGCCGCCGCCGGACCCGCTCCCGTTCGCGGTCACCTGCCCGAAGAATGGCGACGGCCTGCTCGTGCCGCGGCGAGCCCGGCGGACCGGCAACGTCTTCTGGGGGTGCGCCAAGTACCCGAAATGTGACTTCACGACGAACTACGAGCCGCTCGGTGGCCTGCACGATGTCGACGACGGCCCGCTGGCGCGCAAGGGCGAGGCGGCGATCTGCCTGATCTGCGGTTCGGCGAGTGAGGTCTCGCCCGAGAACGTCGCCCCCGGGACCCGCTACGCCGGTGGTCCGGCCGACCCCACTGCCCTGGCCCGACCCGCGCGGGCGCCCCGCTCCGGTGGCGCGGGCACCCGTGGCCGGGGAGGGTCGCGCGGCGGCACCCGCAACACGATGCGACGCGGACGCCCGACCGAGCCGGCCGCCGGCGCGTGAGCCGGGACGCGCCCGGATCCTCGGCTCACCCGGCGCTGCAACGGTTCCTCCAGGCGCTCGTGGCGCGGGACGCATCGCCCAACACGGTCCGCGCCTATCGCACGGCCGTCGAGGCGTACCTCGATTGGCTGGTGCAGCGCGAGGTCGACTGGCGCCGTCCGGGCCGCGTCGACCTGCGGGCCTATCTCGCCCGCCTGGCCGAGACCGGCTCGCGCACGACGGTCGCCCAGCGCCTGGCTGCGATCCGCTCGTTCCACCGGTGGGCGACCCGGGAGGATCTCGCCCCGGGCGATCCGTGGGGCGCCATCGCGACGCCGCGCCTCCCGCGCCGCCTTCCGCGCGTCCTCGAGTCGTCGCAAGTCGAACGCCTGCTGGCGGCCGTGGACGAGGAGTTGACCGAGGCGGCCGCGCGGACCGGGACCGGCGCAGCCGTCGCCGTCGCCCTGGCACAGCGCGACCGGGCGCTCGTCGAAACGGCCTACGCCTCCGGCCTGCGGATCAGCGAGCTGGCCTCGGCTGATCTCGGTTCGCTGGACCTTCGGCGCGGGGAGATCCGCGTGATCGGCAAGGGCCGCAAGGAACGGGTCGGCCTCCTGGGCCGGCCGGCGATCGGCGCGATCGTCACGTACCTGGAGGAGGCGCGACCGATCCTGCTGTCGCGTGTCGTTGCCGACGGTGCGGGCGTCACGCCGCCCGCCGAGATCTTCCTGAATCACCGCGGCCGGCCCCTGGGTGTCCGAGGACTGCGCTACCGCCTCGATGGGCTGTGTCGGCGAGCCGGCCTGCCCGAGGGCGTGACGCCGCACACCCTGCGGCACTCGTTCGCGACGCACCTGCTGGACGGTGGGGCGGACCTGCGCGTCGTCCAGGAACTGCTGGGTCACGAGAACCTGGCCACGACGCAGATCTACACCCACGTCTCGCCGGGCCGCCTCAGGGACGCGTACCGGGACGCCCATCCGCGCGCTCGTCGCCCGTCGCCCGGTCGACCGTGACCGCGTCCCGGACGCTCGCCCGTGCGGGCCTCATCGTTTCCGGCGCGTTCCTTGCGTCGCGGGTCCTGGGCTGGGTCCGCCTCGTGGCCATCGGCAACACGGTCGGCGCGACCGCGGACCTCGACGCGTTCTACGCGGCGTTCCGGATCCCGGACCTCATCTTCCAGCTGGTGGCAGCCGGCGCCCTGAGCTCCGCCCTGATCCCGATCATCTCCAGCCTGCTGGCGACGGACGGCTCGGCGCGGGCCTGGCGCGTGGTGTCCACGGTCGCGAACCTCATGCTGGTGGCCCTTGCGCTCCTGGCGGCCGTGATGTTCGTCCTCGCCCCGGCGATCGTCCCGGTGATCACCCCCGGATTCGACGCCGCGACCACGGCGACCACCGTGGATCTCACGAGGATCATGCTGCTGTCTGCCGTGGCGCTGGCCATGGGAGCCGTCGCGACGAGTGCCCTGAACGCGTCGGGCCGGTTTGCCGCCGCGGCCGTGGCACCCAGCATCTACAACCTCGCGATCATCGGTGGCACGCTCATCCTGTACCCGTCGATGGGGATCATGGGCATCGCCCTCGGCGTGGTGGCCGGCGCCGTCGGGCACGTGCTCGTGCAGGTGCCACCGCTCCGGCGGATCGGATTCCGCTATACGCCGTCGATCGACGCCGGTGACCCGGCAGCTCGCAAGGCGATCGGTCTGATGGTCCCGCGGGCGATCGGCCTGGGGGCCAGCCAGATCACGTTCGTGGTCGTCACGTCCATCGCCACGACCCTCGGGATCGGTGCGGTGACGGCGTTCACGGTCGCGTTCACGCTCCTCCAGATCCCCATCGGCGTGATCGGCGTCCCGCTGGGCGTCGTCCTGATGCCGTCCCTCGCGCGTGAGGTGGCGTCGGGCCGCGAGGCGGAGTACATCGCCCTGCTGACCCGGGCACTCCGGATCATCGTCTTCACGATGCTGCCGATCGCTGCCCTCGCCGCGATCGTCCGTACGGAGACCGTCACGATGCTGTTCGGCCCCGGCTTCTCCACCGACGCGATCGCGCTGACCGCGTCGACCCTGCTGGCCTTCCTCGTCGGCCTCGTGGCGCACTCGCTCATCGCCGTGCTCGCACGTGCGTTCTACGCTCGACAGGACACGCTCACGCCGGTCCTCGTGGCGATCGCCGCGGTCGTGGTCAACACGACCCTCGCCGTGCTCCTCGCGGGCCCGCTTGGCCTGCCCGGCGTCGCGCTGGCGATCGCCACCGCCGCGTGGCTGGAGGCGGGAGCGCTGGCCGCCCTGCTCCACCGACGCAATGCCGCGCTGCGGTTCGGCCTGGTCGGCCGGACGATGCTCCTGACCGCGGTGGCGTCGGTGATCGCCGCGGCCGCCGGGATCCTGGTCCGCGGCGCGATCGCCGAGGTCGCGGCGTCGATGTCGGCCGTCGTCGGCTCGGCCGTCGTCATCGCGGCCGTGACGGCCGTCTTCGGGGCGGTCTTCCTGCTGTCGGCCCGGGCGTTGCGGATCGCGGAACTGCCCGCTATCGTCGGGCTCATGGTCGACGCGCTTCGCCGCCCGCGCCCGTCGTGACGGCCATCGAGCCGACCCCGGCCACGGAGGCGACGGGACTCGTGCCACACGCCGATCGCGAGGCCGCAGTCGACGCTGCCGGTTGGGACGCGTTCGTCGAATCGCATGACCCTGGGTCGTACCTCCAGTTGTCGGGCTGGGCGGCCGTCAAGGCGGTCAACGGGTGGTCGGCGCATCGCCTGACGGTCCCGTCCGATGACGCTCCCGGGGCCGAACCGTCGGCGATGCGGATCGGCGCCCAGGTGCTCGTTCGCCGCCCCCGGCCGCTGCCCTGGGGCTTTGCCTACGCCCCGCGTGGCCCGGTGTCCGGCGACTGGTCGGAGGACGCGATCCGGGCATTCACGCAGGAGGTCAGATCCGGGCTGCGACCGGCGGCCGGCCGGGTGTCACATCTGCGCATCGACCCAGAGATCGAGTGGGACGGACCAGCCGACATCGACGGCAGCCTCCGGCGCGCTCTCCACGGATCCGGCTGGCGCCCGGCCCCGCCGATCCAGCCGGCGTCGACCCGCGTGATCGACCTCCGCGCCGACGAAGGAGCCATCTGGAGCGACCTGCGCAAGAAGTGGCGCCAGTACGTCAACAAGGCCAGGTCCGCGGGCGTGACCGTCGTGGATGCCGAGGGTGACCGGCTCGGGGAGTTCCACCGGATCTACCGGGAGACCGCCGAGCGGGCCGGGTTCCTGATCCGGACCGAGCGCGCCTACCGCGACGTGTGGGAGGCCTTCCGGCCCGCCGGCCGCGCCCGACTCCTGTTCGCCCAGTTGCCGGACGGCGAGGCCGTCGCGACGCTGTTCCTCGTCCGCGCCGGCTCGCGCGTCGTGGAACCGTACGGTGGCATGACGCCCGCCGGCGCCGAAAGCCGGGCGAACTACCTGCTCAAGTGGGAGGCGATCCGGTCGTCACGGGAGCGGGGGGCCACCGCCTACGACCTGTGGGGCCTTGCCACCGGCGGCATCGCCCACTTCAAGACCGGGTTCGGAGGTCGCGAGATCCGCTACATCGGGGCGTACGACCTGACCCTGGACGCCGTCGGGCGGTCGATCTACGAGGCCGCGCTGCGGGCGCGCGTCCGATGGGCCCGTCGGCGGCACGGGCTGTCCGGGGCGGGCGGCGCGTCCGCCTACCGAGGCGACGAGTGATCGCACCGCGCGAGGCCACCCCGGCCGAGCTCGCGGACTGGGATCGGCTCACGGTCCGCGTCCCGGGCGGGCATGTCTACCAGTCGAGCGCCTGGGCGGAACAACGAGCGCGGCTTGGGTGGCGGCCGCTCTACGTCATGCTGGACGACGAGCACGCAGCCCTGGTGCTGGTCCGTCCGTTCCGGTGGGTCGGCGGCGCCGGCGCCTACATCCCGCGCGGTCCCGTGGCCGACCCGCACGACGCGCCCGGCCAGGCAGCCGCCCGGACGATCGCCCTGGCCGACTGGCTGGCGACGCGGGGGATCGATGTCATCGCCACCGACGCGGAGATCCCCGCGTCCTCGCCCGGGGTGCGTGAGACGCTGCTTGCCGCCGGATTCCATCGGATCCCGGAGATCCAGCCCTCGCGCCACCGGGTGAGCCTGGCCCTCGCGCCGGACACCGACGACGCCGCGGTCCGCGCGGGGATCGGCAAGAGTACGCGTCAACGGATCGCCGCTGCGGAGCGCGACGGGATCGTCGTGTCCCGGCATGACACAGCCGGCTGGCCCGGAGACCACCCCGAATTCACCCGGCCGCACGGCCCATCGCGCGACGCGCTAGAGCGCTTCGCCACGCTCCTCGAGGGAACCGGTGAACGGCGCGGCTTCCGGTTCGGGCCGCGCGCGGTCTTCCTGGACTGGTGGTCGGCGGCTCATGCCGCCGGCCTGCTGATCTACCTGGAGGTCGTCGACGGCGATGACCCGGGTCGGACGCTCGGCGGTCTCGTCCTCTATCGCCACGGCGACCGGCTGTCCACCGTGCACTCGGCCGACGCACCGGGCGTGCGGGACACCCACCCGGGCGTGATGCACCTGCTCCGCTGGCGGGCGATCCAACTGGCGATCCGTGAAGGGCGGACGGAGATGGACCTGGGTGGGGTCGATGTCGGGCCTGACCACGGCGAGCCGCGACCAGGTGACGCGATGGCCGGCCTCTACGAGCACAAGCGCGCGTTCGGTGCCGGGTGGGTCGAGATGATCGGGGCGCACGAACGGGTCGTCCGTCCGTGGCGGTACCAGCTCGGGCGCCTCACGGGCCGGGTGGCGCGAGGTCTCGGCCGATGAGTGACCTCGACGTACCGCCCGCCGCCAGACCGCTCGGCGAGCTGGCGGACCGGCTGGCGATGGAGGGTCTCCTGCGGGAGACGCGGATCGCCGATCGGCCCGCCGCCGTCGCCGAGATCGGCGAGGTATCGGTCACGGGCGTGAGCCAGGATTCGCGGACCGTGGCTCGGGGAGCGCTCTTCGTCGCGGTCGCCGGGCTGCGTGCGGATGGGCATGACCATGCGGCCGCCGCCGTCGCCGCGGGCGCGGCGGCGCTGATCGTCGAGCAGCCGCTTCCCGGGCTGGCGGTCCCGCAGCTGGTCGTCGGCGCGACGCGACGGGCCCTGGCGAGCGCCGCGGCGTGGTGGTTCGGCGATCCGTCGCGCTCGCTGACCGTCGTCGGCATCACGGGCACGGATGGCAAGACCACGACCGCCTACCTCGCGGTCGCGGCGCTGGAGGCGGCCGGCCGCCGGACCGGGATGATCGGCACGATCGCCACGCGGATCGGTGGACGGACGGACGAGCATGTCGCCCACGCGACGACGCCGGAGGCCCCGGAGCTGCAGGCCGCCCTCCGGGCCATGGTCGACGGCGGCGACTCGGTGGCGGTGATCGAGACCACCTCGCACGGCCTTGCCCTTGACCGCGTCGCGTCCGTGGCCTATGACATCGCGATCCTCACGAACCTCACCCATGAACACCTGGAACTCCACGGATCCTGGGAGGCGTATCGCGATGCCAAGCTGTCGCTGTTCGCCCGGCTGACCGGACCAGCCGCGGTCGGCATCGTGAACGCCGACGACCCGGCGGCGGACTCCTTCGCGAGCGTCGCGCGCCAGGCCGGGGCGCGGGTCATCACCTACGGGAGCGGGCAGGCCGCGGACATCCGGGCGACGAGGATCAGGGAGGATACCGCGGGCCTCCACGCGGCGGTCCGCGGTCCGTTCGGCGACGCGGACCTGGACCTGCGGCTAGCCGGCCGGTTCAACGTCCACAACGCGCTGGCCGTCGTCGCGCTCGGGGAGGCGATGGGACTCGATCCGGCCGCCGTCCGGCGCGGTCTCGAGGCGCTGGAGCGCGTGCCCGGCCGGATGGAGCGCATCGATCGCGCCCAGCCGTTCGGTGTCGTGGTGGACTTCGCCCACAGCCCGGCGTCACTGGAGGCCGTGCTCGACCTGCTGGCACCGGTGGCGGCGGAGCGCGGCGGCGGCGTCATCGCGGTGTTCGGGTCCGCGGGGGAGCGGGACACGGCGAAGCGGCCGCTGATGGGACGGATCGCGGGCGAACGATGCCGCCTCGTGGTCGTGACCGATGAGGACCCGCGCGGCGAGGACCGGCTGGCGATCCTGGACGCGATCGCCGGTGGCGCGGAATCCGCCGGCCGACGCCGCGATCAGGACCTGATGCTGATCGCGGACCGGCGCCGGGCGATCGAGGTGGCCCTCGCGGCGGCGCGACCCGGAGACGTCGTGTTGCTCGCCGGAAAGGGCCACGAGCGATCGATCATCGGGGCAGATGGCGAGACGCCCTGGGATGAGCGGCAGGTCGCCGAGGATGTGCTGGCCGCGATGGGGTATCCCGGACCGACCTGATCCGCACGGGGCCACTGCTATCCTTGCGGCCCATGGCCACGACGACCCCACGATCCAAGGCCGCCGCTCCAGCCAGTCGCGCTCCGCGTGACGTGGCCGGGACGCGAGGCGGGCCGCGCCGCGCGTCGGCCGTGGCGACAGCCCCCGGTGCGGCGATCGATCTCGAGGTCCTCCGGTCCGCGCTCAGGGCCTCCATCGCCGAGCACCATCCCACGGTCGATCTCGCCGCCGTGGACGCGGCGTACGACATGGCCGTCGAGGCGCACCGGACCCAGACCCGGGCGACCGGCGAGCCGTACGTCACCCATCCGATCGCCAGCGCCCAGATCCTGGCCGAGCTCGGGATCGATCCCGTGGCCATCCAGGCGGCCTTGCTGCACGACGTCCCCGAGGACACCGAGTTCAGCCTGACCGATGTCGAGGAGCGCTTCGGAGGCGAGGTCGCCCACCTCGTCGACGGCGTCACCAAGCTCTCGCGATTCTCCACGCACAGCCACGAGCAGCAGCAGGCGGAGAACATCCGCAAGATGCTGCTGGCCATGGCGGAGGACATCCGGGTCGTCCTCATCAAGCTTGCCGACCGTCTCCACAACATGCGAACGCTGTACGGCCTCCCGTCGGACAAGCAACAGCGCATCGCACACCAGACGATGGAGATCTACGCGCCGCTCGCGGAGCGGCTGGGGATCTGGCAGATCAAGTGGGAGCTGGAGGACCTCGCCTTCAAGGCGCTGGAGCCGGAGCGCTTCCGCGAGCTGGCCAGGCTGCTCGACACCCGGCGCAAGGGTCGGGAGACCTACATCGAGCGGGCCATCGCCGAACTCCGGCCCAAGCTGGATTCCGCGGGCATCCAGGCGGACGTCCAGGGTCGGCCCAAGCACATCTACAGCATCTGGAAGAAGATGGAGCGCAAGAGCGCGGAGTTCGGCGAGATCTACGACGTCTACGCCATCCGACTGCTCGTGGACGACGTGCGCGACTGCTACGCCGCCCTGGGGATCGTGCACAGCATCTGGCGTCCGATCCCGGGCCAGTTCGACGACTACATCGCCGTCCCGAAGAACAACCTGTACCAGTCGCTCCACACGGCCGTCATCGCGATCGACGGAAAGCCGCTCGAGATCCAGATCCGGACCAACCAGATGCACCAGGTCAGCGAGGTCGGGATCGCTGCCCACTGGCGTTACAAGGAGGGTACGAAGTCGGATCGCGAGTACGACGCGAAGCTCGCCTGGCTGCGCCAGCTCATGGACTGGCAACGCGATGTGTCCGAATCCGACGCGACCGAGTTCGTCGAGGGAATCAAGCTCGACATCTTCCAGGACCAGGTCTTCGTGTTCACGCCGCGCGGCGACATCAAGGACCTGCCGGCGGGCGCCACGCCGCTCGACTTCGCCTACCGCATCCACACCGACGTGGGCCACCGCACCATCGGCGCGAAGGTCAACAACCGCCTGGTCCCGCTCGACTACCGACTCAAGAACGGCGACATCGTCGAGATCGTGACGACCAAGGGCGAGCACGGCCCATCGCGTGACTGGCTGAACGTCGTCCGCACGAGCCACGCTCGCGAGAAGATCCGCCAATGGTTCAAACGCAAGGACCGCGACGAGAACATCATCCATGGACGCGAGTCCCTTGAGCGCGAGCTCCGGCGTCTGGCGCGGACCTCCATCGGCGCCGTGGGAGCCGAGAAGATCAGCGAGGTCGCGCGCCAATTCACCTACGAGTCGGTGGACGACTTCCTGGCCGCCGTCGGCTATGGCGCCGTCAGCGCCCAGTCGGTGGTCATGCGCCTGGGCGTCGTCGACGATGGCCAGAGCCAGCTGCCGACCGTCGCCCCGCCCCAGGCCGCCCGCACCGGCGGGGTCCGGGTCAAGGGCGTCGGCGACCTCCTCGTCCGCTTCGCGAAATGCTGCACTCCCATCCCGGGCGACCCGATCGTCGGCTTCATCACTCGCGGCAAGGGCGTCACGGTGCATCTCCGCAGCTGCCCGACCGTCATCAACGAGCGTGAGGTGACCCGGCTCATCGAGGTGGAGTGGGAGGCGGCGGCTTCCCAGACCTATCCGATCGCGATCCGCGTCGAGGCGTACGACCGGACGGGCCTCCTGTCCGATATCACCCAGGTCGTGGCGGAGAACAAGGTCAACATCCTGTCGGCATCGGTCGGGGTGACCGCCGACCACACGGCCTTCGTGACGGCGACACTGCAGGTCCAGTCGGTGTCACAGCTCGCGCGGGTGATGAGTCGGATCGAGAACCTCAAGGACGTGATCAACGTCCAGCGCGACCTGGGGTAGGCGGATCACGCGGATGCGGACGTTCAAGGCCCCGCGCGGCACGCGCGACCTGCTGCCGACCGAGACGCCGACCTGGACCCGCCTGGAGCGGCTTGCCGGCGATCTCGCAACCCGCTACGGCTATCGCCGGATCGATACGCCACTGTTCGAACAGACCGCGGTCTTCGAGCGCGGCGTCGGCCAGGTGACCGACATCGTCGAGAAGGAGCTGTTCCGGATCGCGCCGCGGACCGAGGAGGCCGAGTCCTGGTCGCTCCGACCGGAGCCCACCGCCGGCATCGTCCGCGCCTACGTCCAGCACGGCATGCAGAGCTGGCCCCAACCCGTGAAGCTGTCGGAGATCGGGCCGATGTTCCGGTACGACCGCCCGCAGGCGGGCCGGTATCGCCAGTTCTGGCAATTCGACATCGAGGCGATCGGCGACGCAGGGCCGGCCATCGATGCGGAGATCGTCGAGCTCGGCTCGAGGTTCTATGCCGAGGCCGGCCTCTCCGGCGTGGAGGTCCTCCTCAATTCCATCGGGGACCCAGCGTGCCGGCCCGCCTACGTCGCGGAGTTGACCGACTACTACCAGGCGCGGGCCGATGCCCTGCCACCGCTCGAGCGCGACCGGCTGGAGAGGAACCCGCTCCGCCTCCTCGACTCGAAGGACCCGGCGATGGCGGCGATGAACGCCGTGGCGCCACGGATCACCGATCGCCTGTGCGACGCCTGCGCCGATCATCTCGCGGCGGTCCGGTCGCACCTCGACGCGCTTGGCGTGCCGTACCGGCTCGAGCCCGGGCTGGTCCGGGGCCTCGACTACTACACGCGGACCGCGTTCGAGTTCTACGTCTCGGGCCGCGAAGGCCAGCAGCAGGCCCTCGGGGGCGGCGGCCGGTATGACGGGCTCGTGGAGCTGCTCGGCGGCCGGCCGACGCCTGGGATCGGCTTCGGGATCGGCCTGGACCGGTTGGTGCTCGCCCTCGACGAGCAGGGCGGGGGACGGATCCCAGAGGCATCGGAGGCACCCACGGTCGTGGTGGTCGGCGCCGATGCCGCTGACACGGTGACGCGGCTGCGGATCGCCACGGAACTGCGAACGGCGGGCATCGCCGCGCGGGCCGAGCTCGGGCACCGGAAGCTGGGCAAGCAGCTCGAATCGGCGGCCCGGGAGCAGGCCCATCTTGCGGTCATCGTCGGCGACGAACTGGCCTCCGGGGAGGTGCAGCTGCGGGACCTGCCCGCGGGCACGCAGAAGGCCGTGCCGCTGGCGGACCTCGCCCGTTCCGTGGAGCGCGCCCACGGCTCGCATCGCCACGGCGCGCCGACGGATCCGACGTGACGGGCGAGTCGCCGTCCGTCGATGGCCCCGCCGGCCTGCGCGACCACGAAGCGGCCAACCGAGCGTCGTGGAACGCAGAGAGCGACGACTACCAGGCGCGCCACGGATCGCAGCTGGCTGGGTTCGGCGGGCTCGCCTGGGGCGTCGCGCAGATCCCGGAGGCTGAGATCCACGTCCTCGGCGACGTCGCCGGCCTGGACATCCTCGAATTCGGCTGCGGCGCAGCGGCGTGGTCGATCGGCCTTGCCCGGCTCGGCGCTCGTCCGGTCGGCCTGGACCTGTCGGAGCGCCAGCTGGAGCACGCTCGCCGCGGGATGGCGGCGGCGGGCGTCGAGTTTCCTCTCCTGCACGCCAGTGCTGAGGCCGTGCCGCTCCCGGACGAAAGCTTCGACATCGTGTTCTGCGATCACGGGGCGATGACCTTTGCCGACCCGTACCGGTCGGTCCCGGAAGCCGCGCGCCTGCTGCGACCGGGCGGGCTGTTCGCGTTCAACCACGGCTCCACCCTCTCGGACATCTGCTGGCCCGTCGGGGCCGATCGGCCGGGCGACCGGCTCGTCCTCGACTACTTCGACCTGCGGACGATCGTCGAGGACGGCGAGACGACGTTCCAATTGCCGTACGGTGCGTGGATCCGGCTCTTCCGCGCCAACGGGTTGGTCGTGGAGGACCTGATCGAACCACGGCCGCCGGAAGGCGCTACGAGTTCGTATCGCGATGCCGAGGCGATCGCGTGGTCCCGACGCTGGCCGGCCGAATCGATCTGGCGGCTGCGCAAGGTCGGATGATCCGTCTGGATTGACGACCGGCGCACAATCGACCAGATCGGGTTCGCCACCAGAGGTACGCCGTGATGCAGGTCGGTCCCTTCCCCGCCACCGTGCTGCGGGCGCCCTCGGCGGAGGCCGCGTGCACGTGTGAGCACTGGGTGCACTGCGACCACGCCTGCCACCACCGCGACTGCGACCCGACCCTCAACGCCTGCGATCTGACGTTCCTGCCCGACGAGGGTGGACTCGCGCCGTGGGGTTGCGTCGATTGCACGCCAGGGGTCGGGGCACCGCATTACCTGGGCTGCGAACTGATCGGCTGGAACGTCCCGACCCGAATCGACCTGCACGCCTGAGGTCGGGTGGAGCGTGAGACCGGACCGCGCCTGATGCGCGGGGCGTGGCGGTCGGTCCGGATGGCCCTCGTCCTGGGTTGGGTCATCGGCGGATGTCAACTCCTCCCGTCGACGCCAGTGCTGACCTGCGTCGACCTGCCGCGGGTCGAATGCGAGCGGCAGGCGGCCAGGCTCGTCGACGAAGCGCGGAAGATGCAGCCACCCAAGAGGGTCGTATCGATCCGGCTCACCCTGCACGACGGCGGAGAGGTCCTGTACGACGACGGCACCGGGATGTCCTGGATCCCCTGAGGGGCGTCGCGCGGACGGGTAGGAGTGGCCGGCCCCTCCGGTCGTCTACGATACGGCGGCCATGACCGACCCCTCCACCAGCCTCGCCACGCCCTATCGGACGCATACCTGCGGGGCGCTCCGCGCGTCCGACGCGGGTCGCAGCGCGCGCCTGGCCGGCTGGGTCCACCGGCGCCGGGATCACGGGCAGCTGATCTTCCTGGACCTGCGCGACCGGCACGGGATCACCCAGGTCGTCATCGACCGCGACGACGCGCCGGAGGCACACGAGATCGGCAGTCGCGTCCGTGGCGAGTTCGTGATCGAGGTCATCGGTGAGGTGGCACCGCGGCTGGCCGGCACGGAGAACCCCAGGCTGCCGACCGGCGCGATCGAACTTCGCGGCCTGGAGGTGCGCATCCTGTCGGAGGCGAAGACGCCGCCCTTCTACATCAACGATCCGGACGCCCCGGTCGACGAGATCCTGCGGCTCCGGTACCGCTATCTCGACATCCGCCGCCAGCCGATGGCGGAGCGGCTGATGCTTCGCTCGCGGATGGTCCAGGCGATCCGGGAGGCGCACCACCGGGCGGGGTTCGTAGAGGTGGAAACGCCGACGTTGATCAAGAGCACGCCGGAAGGTGCCCGCGACTTCATCGTCCCGTCGCGACTCCAGCCCGGTAGCGTGTACGCCCTGCCCCAGAGCCCGCAGCAGCTCAAGCAGCTGTTGATGGTCGGTGGTATCGATCGCTACTTCCAGATCGCCCGCTGCTACCGCGACGAGGACCTGCGCGGCGACCGCCAGCCGGAGTTCACCCAGCTGGACCTGGAGATGAGCTTCGTCGACGAGGACGCCGTCATGGCCTTCGTCGAGGCGATGGCCATCGAGGTCTCGCGCTCCACCACGCCGGAGCGGCCGATCCAGGCGGTCCCGTTCCCGCGATTCACCTACGACGAGGCCATGGAGCGCTACGGGTCGGACAAGCCCGATCTTCGGTTCGGGATGGAGCTCGTCGACCTGGCGCGCGCGCTGACGGACGCGAACGGCCGGCCGGCCTCCGGCTTCGGCGTGTTCGACAGCGCACTGGCGAGCGGCGGGCGGGTCGCGGCGATCGTCGCACCCGGGATGGGCGGCGCGACGCGCCGCGAGATCGACGACCTGACCGAGCGGGCCAAGCGGTTCGGGGCGCGTGGCCTCGCCTACCTCGCGCTCGATGCCGCGGGTGACGTCAAGGGCCCGATCGCGAAGTTCCTGTCCAGCGACGCGATCCGGGCGATCCTGGAACTGACCGGGGCGGGGGAGGGGGACCTCATCCTGATCGTCGCGGACGCCGCCGACCGTCACCGCGGATGTGCTCGGGCGGTTGCGCGCCGAGCTCGGCGAGCGACTTGGCCTGGCCGATCCCGACGTCCTCGCCTACGTCTGGGTCACGCACTTCCCGATGTACCAGTGGGACGACGAGAGTGCCCGCTGGCACGCCACCCACAATCCGTTCAGCGGCGTCCTCCCGGAGGACGAAGCGCTGCTCGTGACGGCATCGGGCGATCCGTCGCGCCCCGCACCGGACGATCCGGCGGGTCGCGCCCGGGCGGTCCAGTACGATCTCGCCCTGAACGGCTGGGAACTCGGCGGTGGATCCGTGCGCATCCATCGCCGCGACCTGCTGGAACGGAGCCTCCAGCTCCAGGGCCACACCCTCGACGGCATGCGCGAGAAGTTCGGGGCGATGCTCGATGCGTTCGAGTACGGTGCGCCGCCCCACGGCGGGATCGCCCTCGGGATCGATCGCTGGGCGGCCCTGTTCGCTCGGCAGACCAACATCCGCGAGGTCATGGCCTTCCCGAAGACCCAGTCCGGCAACGACCCGATGCTGGACGCCCCGTCCGCACCCGAACCCGAACAGTATGCGGAGCTTGGGCTGCGCTTCGTCGGCCTGCCCCCGAAGCCCACGGACGGTTGACCTGATGGTCGTTGCCGCGCGAACCGGCGGACTCGCCGCCATCGGTCGGATACCGCTCGTCCGGCGGCTCGGTCCCGGGCGGCGGGTGGCGACGGTCCAGGTCGATTCGGGGCTCAATTGCCTGAGCGGCGAGGTGTACGCCTGACCGCAGCGCCCGAGCTCGGGATCCCGATCCTGGATGTGATCGCACGGCGACCACGGATCGCCGCACTGATCGGCGCGCTGTGCATCGCGTTCTCCGGGATCCTCTACCGCTATGCGGAGGTGTCCCCGTCCACGGGGACGGTCTACCGGTTGCTCTTCGGGCTCCCGCTCCTGGCCCTCGTCGCGCTGGCTGAACGGCGTCGGCATGGGCCGCTCCCCGGGCGGGCTCGTCGGCTGGCGGCCATCGCCGGCCTGTTCTTCGCTGCCGATCTCCTGTTCTGGCACCACGCCATCGAGGCGGTCGGCGCCGGCCTCGCCACCGTGCTCGGCAACCTCCAGGTCCTCGTCGTCGGCGTCGTCGCCTTCGTGGTCTTCGGCGAGCGGCCGTCCCGATCCACGGTCGTCGCCCTGCCGGTCGTCCTGGTCGGCATCGTGCTCATCTCCGGTGTCGTGGGCGCGGGGGCCTACGGCGCGGATCCGGCACTCGGCGTGGTGCTGGGGCTCCTGACGGCCGTGTGCTATGCGGGCTACCTGCTGATCATCCGCCACGGCGGACGTGACCCGCGGCGACCGGCCGGTCCGGTGGCGATCGCCACGCTCGCGGCCGCCCTGGCCGCAGGTGCCGTCGGGACGGGTGTCGGCGACCTGGACCTCGCGCCCGGGATGGCGAGCCTCGGCTGGCTGGCGATCCTGGGGGTGACCTCGCAGTCGGCCGGCTACCTCGCCATCTCGATCTCCCTGCCGCGGCTGCCCGCGGTGATCACCTCGATCATCCTGCTGGTCCAGCCGGTGATGACGGTCGGGCTGGGGATGGTCCTGCTCGAGGAGCGGCCATCGCCGATGCAGCTGCTCGGGGTCGCCCTGGTCATCGGTGGCATCGCGGTGGCCACGGTCCCGGTGGCCCGCCTGCGGGACGGACTGCGTCGACCCGGAGGCGCCCCGGGCTGATCGAGCCGTCGCCGGGCGCTATTCGCCGGTGAGGCCGGCCTCGGCGGCGACGTCCGCACCCCATTCGTGGGTGTGACCGGCCGGCGGGTCCGGCGGACCCTCGTACGGCGGCAGGTCGGAGAAGGGCGTGTCCGCGTCGTACACCACCCCCGGATCCCCGACATCGACGGTTCGGGTCGCGATCCGCGAGGCGAGGGCCGCGATGACGTCCTGGGGCATCAGCTCCGGCGCCGCGGCCCGGAGCTCGTCGAGGTGCTGCAGCGGCAGGAGGACCGGCCAGCCGGGCGCGCCATCCCAGGCTGGACGCAGGATGACGCCCGGTGCCGCCCCGTGCGCCTCGATCAGCGATGTGACCGTCTCCGGTCCGACCCACGGGTATCGGGCCGGCCAGAGGAGGACCGCGGTCGTGCCGAGTACCTCTGCCCTGGCCCGATCCACGCCATGGGCCATCTGTCCGGCCGGCCCGGACGGAGCCGGCGCCGGCGACTCGTGGACCGCCTCGCTGCCGAGGAGGGCCTTGGCCACCGTGCCGTCCGGATCCGCGGCGACGACCACGACCGGCAACGCCCCGCCGGACCAGGCAAGGTCCACCAGGCGGCGCACGCGCGGCTGGCCCAGGGTGTCGGCCAGGGCGCCCTCGGTGCTCGCGGACAGGATCACGGCGGCGACGGTCATCGTTGCGAGATGCTAGCAGGGCGGGCCGGACGGACGGCGGGGGCGCTCGCCCCGAGGCCCGCGCCGGCCCGGAATCGCGACGATGTGCGACACTGCGAGGCCCCGATGACCGAACCGACCGTTGCCAGTCCCCCCATGTCCGCCGACGGGCTCGCCCCCCGCCGCACGCGCGACGACCTGCGCAACGTGGCGATCGTGGCGCACGTGGACCACGGCAAGACCACGCTCGTGGACGCGATGCTGCGCCAGACCGGCGCCTTCCGATCCAACCAGGCGGTCGTGGATCGGGTCATGGATTCCGGTGACCTGGAGCGCGAGAAGGGCATCACGATCCTCGCCAAGCAGACGACCATCGACTACGGCGACCTCCGCCTCAACATCGTCGACACGCCCGGACACGCGGACTTCGGCGGTGAGGTCGAGCGCTCGCTGCTGATGGTCGATTCCGTGCTGCTGCTGGTCGACGCCGCGGAGGGCCCACTGCCCCAGACGCGCTATGTGCTCCAGAAGGCGATGGCCCGGCGGCTGCCCGTCGTCGTCGCGCTCAACAAGATCGACCGCTCCGACGCGCGTCCGGCCGAGGTGCTCGACGACGTCTACGAACTGTTCATGGACCTCGGCGCCGATGCCCACCAGATCGACTTCCCGATCGTCTACACGAATGCCAAGGCCGGGACGGCGACGACGAGCCTGGACGAGCCGGGCGAGAACCTGCGGCCGCTGCTGGACCTCCTGGTGGAGGTGACCCCGCCGCCGGTCTTCGAGCCCGGCCACCCGCTCCAGTTGCTGGTCACCAACCTGTCTGCCAACGAGTACGTCGGCCGGATGGCGGTCGGGCGGATCTGGAACGGCACGATCCGGGTCGGTCAGCGGATCTCCGTCATCCGCGAGGAGGCGGACGACACGGCGGGCACGGTGGAGCCGGGCCGCACCGTCACCCTGAGCGGTATCGTCACGAGCCTGCAGACGGCGCACGGCATCGAGCGCACGGACATCACCGAAGCGAGCGCCGGGGACATCGTCAGCGTGGCGGGCCTGCCCGAAGTCACCATCGGCGACACGCTCACGGATCCCGTGGACCCGCGCCCGTTGCCGCGCCTCGACGTGGACGCCCCCACGTTGCGGATGACGTTCGGCGTCAACACGTCACCCCTGTCCGGCCGGGAAGGGAAGTACGTCACGAGCCGACAGATCAAGGCGCGCCTGGAGAAGGAGGTCCTCGGCAATGTGTCGATCGAGGTCCGCCCGTCGGAGTCGAGCGAGGCGTTCGAGGTCCGCGGGCGCGGCGAGCTGCAGCTGGCCGTCCTGATCGAGCAGATGCGCCGCGAGGGCTTCGAGCTGACGGCCTCGCGACCCGAGGTGCTGCTGCGGACCGTCGACGGCGAGGTCCACGAACCATACGAGCGCGTGACGATCGACATCCCGCCCGACTACATCGGGGAGATCCAGGGCGCGATGGCCGGCCGCAAGGGGCGGCTGGAGCAGATGAGCACGGACGCGGACGGCCGGGTCCGGATGGAATACGTCCTGCCGGTACGTGGCCTGATCGGCTACCGCGGTCAACTGCTCACCGACACGCGGGGCACCGCGCTCCTCCACCAGATCGGCGAGGGCTACGGGCCGTGGGCCGGCGAGGTGACCCACCGCACCAACGGCGTCCTCGTGAGCGACCGGGCGGGGACGTCCAACGCCTACGGCTTGTTCAACCTGGAGCAGCGGGGCGAGCTGTTCATCGGGGCCGGCGTGGAAGCCTACGAGGGGATGATCGTCGGGGAGAACAGCCGTTCGGGCGACATGGACGTCAATCCGACCAAGGAGAAGAAGCTCACCAACATCCGGACCCACTCGCACGACGAGTCGCTCCGGCTCACGCCCGCCCGACCGATCACCCTCGAGTCCGCGCTCGAGTTCATCTCCGACGACGAGCTCGTCGAGGTCACCCCGCAGTCGATCCGCCTACGCAAGCGCCTGCTCGCCAGGCACGAGCGAGAGCGCGACCGTGGCCGCGCCTACGATCTGTCACGCGTGGAACCCGAGGCCGCCCCGACAGCCTGACGAGCGCGCCGGGACCATCGGATGCGGGCGGCATCGGGGAGGACGCGCTAGGGTGACACCATGCTGCATCCCCGGACCACGCCGATGTCGCGCGCCCGAGCGCTCCTCGCGGCCGCGCTGACCGCCGCCCTCGCGATCGGCATCTCGCCGCCGGCACCCGCCAGCGCGGCGCTGTCGGCCGGCCAGCTGGCGCTCAAGAGCGTCGTCGGTGGCTTCTCGGACCCGCTCGGGATCGTCAATGCGGGCGACGGGTCCGGGCGCCTCTTCGTCGTCGAGCAGGGCGGGCGCGTCCGTGTCGTGCAGGGCGGCAAGCTGCTGGCCGGATCGTTCCTGGACGTTTCGGCGAAGGTCGACACCAACGGCGAGCGGGGCCTGCTGGGCCTCGCGTTCCACCCCGACTTCGCGTCCAACGGACGCTTGTTCATCCATTACACACGGGGCGACGGTGACGTCGTCGTCAGTCGCCTCACGGCCAACGGCGCGCGGACCTCGGCACCCTCGGCGAGCGAGGTCATCCTGTTCACGATCGAGCACAGCGACCAGACCAACCACAACGGCGGCGGCCTGGCGTTCGGGCCGGACGGGTTCCTGTACGTCGCGGTCGGGGACGGCGGCAGCGGCCACAGCGCGAACGGCCAGAGCATCACGACGCGTCTCGGCAAGATCCTGCGGAT
Organism: uncultured Chloroflexia bacterium; assembly: GCA_963704935.1. Taxonomy (GTDB): domain Bacteria; phylum Chloroflexota; class Limnocylindria; order Limnocylindrales; family CSP1-4; genus SPCO01. Next base: position 148,462 of record CAVPIF010000003.1, on the reverse strand, counting down.
CGACGTCGACGGCACGGGCCAGGGCCCCAACGGCGCGTACGACTACCCGTCAGACAACCCGTATGTCGGCGTGACCGGCGACGACGCGATCTGGGCCTCGGGGTTGCGCAACCCGTGGCGGATCTCGTTCGACCGCGAGACCGACGCCCTGTGGATCGCCGACGTCGGCCAGAACACCTACGAGGAGATCGATCGCGACGCCGCCCCGGGCACGCCGGGTCGCGACTACGGCTGGGCCACGATGGAGGGCAAGCACTGCTATAGCGCCGCTTCGTGCGACCAGACCGGGCTCACCCTGCCGGTCGCCGAGTACACCCACGCGAAGGGCTGCTCGATCACCGGCGGCTACGTCTATCGAGGTCCCACGCAGCGCGACCTCCAGGGCCTGTACGTGTTCGGCGACTTCTGCAGTGGGCGGATCTGGACGCTGCCGGCCGGCGGATCGACGATCACCGAGCGCCTCGATACGACCCTGCTCATCACGTCGTTCGGCGAAAGCGAGTCGGGCGAGCTCTATGTCGTCAACCGTGGCGGCACGCTGTTCCGGGTCATCGCGCCGGAGTTCACGGATATCGCGTCGAGCTCGTTCCTCGACGACATCCACTGGCTGCTGTACGAAGGCATCACGGTCGGCTGCACGCCGACGACCTACTGCCCGACCGCCGCCGTCACCCGCGAGCAGATGGCCATCTTCCTGGACCGGGCGCTGGACCTGCCGCCGACCGCCACCGACTACTTCAGCGACGATGCCGGTCGGACCGGCGAGGCATCGATCAACCGCCTGGCCGCGTCCGGCATCACGGTCGGCTGCACGCCGACGACCTTCTGCCCGACCGCCGCCGTCACCCGCGAGCAGATGGCCATCTTCCTGGACCGGGCGCTGGACCTGCCGCCGACCGCCACCGACTACTTCAGCGACGATGCCGGTCGGACCGGCGAGGCATCGATCAACCGCCTGGCCGCGTCCGGCATCACGAGCGGCTGCACGTCGACGACCTACTGCCCGACCGCCGCCGTCACCCGTGGGCAGATGGCCGCGTTCCTGCACCGCGCCTTCGACTGACCCTTCCGGGCCCGATGGGCGCTGGACACCGGGTGTACGTTTCAGGGGCGGACGCACCCTGGCGCGATCGCCGGGCGTCTGCGGTGGAGGGAACATGCGACGGTCCGTCCTGGCCGCTGTCCTGCCGGCGGCCCTCATCCTGTCCGTGGTCGTTCCGGCGAGCGTCGGGGCCTTCCCGCTCTCGACCTGCACGATGGAACTCACCTCCACCGACGCGAGCGGAGCACCGCTCGACACCGCGGCCGGGGGCGCGGACGACGCCACCCAGGCCGACCCATTCCAGGTCGACTGGGAGGGAGAGGTCGGCTACGTCGGTTCCACGGTCCAGGTGATCAAGGACTACACCTACCACATCGAGGTCTTCGGGGTGCCCACCCCGCTCCAGGGCGGCGACCCGAACGACGACAACGACACGGAAGGCGACGGGTCCGTCAGTGTCGCGGCGAACTCGCCGTTCCGCGCCGCCGGTCTCTACCACGTGACCGGGACGTACTCCGGCGAGGGTGGTGACTGCACCGGCAGCGGCTGGTTCCTGCTCCGCGGTGACCCGGTCGGGACCGTGCCGTGGATCGCCGGCCTGGTGATGGCCGTCCTGGGTGCCCTCGGGCTGATCGCGGGACTCCGCGGCAACACGCTGACGTCGATCTTCGGTGGGATCCTGCTCGGCCTCGGAGCATCCGTGCTGCTGATCAGCCACGCGATCCTGCCGCTTGCTGAGAACACGCCGTTGATCGTTCTCATCCTCGCGATCGGAGTCGGCATCGTGGTCGGACTCCTCGGGCGGAGAGGCAGCGGAGGGATCCCGGAGCAGCCCGCGACCGCCTGACGTCGAGCCCGCGTCGGCGGCCGGCCGGGGTGGTCCAGCCACCCCGGCGTACAATCCGCCCGATGTCCATCTATCTCGACCACGCGGCCACGACGCCCCTGCGCCGCGAGGTCCTCGACGCGATGCTGCCGTACCTGACGGAGGCGTTCGGGAATCCGTCCTCCGCCCATGGCTACGGTCGCGTCACGCGCGCAGCGCTCGACGAGGCGCACGCCCGGATGGCCGCGAAGCTCGGCTGCGAGCCGCGCGAGATCGTGTTCACGTCCGGCGGGACGGAGGCCAACAACCTCGCGCTCAAGGGGGCGGCCTGGGCCGGCAAGGGACGCGGCCACCGCATCGTGACGTCCGCCGTCGAGCATCACGCCGTCGGGCACACCCTCCGCTACCTCGCCAAGTTCGGGTTCGAGATCGTGGAACTCCCGGTGGATCGCTACGGGCGGGTCGATCCCGACGAGCTGGACGCCGCGCTGACCGACAAGACGATCCTGGTCTCGATCATGCTCGCCAACAACGAAGTCGGCTCCATCCAGCCGATCGAGGCGATCGCCGACCGGGTCGCGACCCGCAAGGGGATCCTGCTGCACGTCGACGCTGTCCAGGCTGCGCCGTGGGTGGATCTCGACGTCCGGACCCTGCGCGCGGACCTGGTGTCGCTGGGAGCCCACAAGTTCGAGGGACCCAAGGGCGTCGGCGCACTCTACGTTCGCCACGGGACGCACATCCTCGCTCAGCAGCACGGCGGGACGCAGGAGCGCCATCGTCGGGCCGGCACGGAGAACGTGGCCGGCGCGGTCGCGATGGCGGCGGCCTACGAGCTCTCCTGCGACGAACGGCCGGCGGTGGTCGAGCGCGTCGGGCGCGGGCGTGAGCGCCTGGCCGCCGCGGTCCTCGCGGTGGAGGGCACGGAGCTGACCGGCCATCCGGTCGATCGCCTGCCCGGCCTCCTGTCGATCATCGCGCGGGACACGGACGGCGCTTCCGTGGCAGTCGCGCTCGACCTCGAGGGGATCGCGGCCTCGGTCGGTTCCGCCTGCACGACCGGCTCGACGGAGGTCAGCCACGTCCTCTCCGCGATGGGCTATCCGGACGATGAGGCCCGCGGTTCGCTGCGGCTGTCGCTGGGGCGGACGACATCAGATGACGACCTGACCGTGGCCGAGACGGTCGTGCCCCGCGTGCTGGCCTCGATGCGCCGCGGCTCGGTGGCGGTCGCGGCCGATCCGCTGGGCCAGGTCCCGATGAGCGGCACGGGTGAGGATGCCGCCACCACGAGCGTGCCCGCGTGAGTCGCATCCTCGTCGCGATGTCCGGCGGCGTCGATTCGTCGGTGGCCGCCGCGCTGCTGCATGCGCAGGGTCATGAGGTCGTGGGCGTCTGGATGCGCCTCCACGATGTGGCGGACACGTATTCTGAATTCAAGAAGAGCTGCTGCTCGCTGGATGCCGCGGACGACGCGCGTCGGGTCGCCGCCCAACTCGGGATCGCGTTCTACGTCATGAACCTGGAGCGCGAGTTCGACGCCGGCGTCCTCCAGCCGTTCCTGGACGCCTACCTCGGCGGCGAGACACCCAGCCCGTGCGTCGACTGCAACACGTACGTCAAGTTCGGCGCCCTGCTGGGACGGGCTCGCCACCTGTACGAATGCGACGCGGTCGCGACCGGCCACTATGCGCGGCGCGTGGTCGGCCTGGACGGTCGGACGCACCTGTTGCGGGCGCGCGACGAGGACAAGGACCAGACCTACTTCCTGTACGGCCTGCGGGCGGACCAACTGGAACACGCCCGGTTCCCGCTGGGCGAACTCACGAAGCCGGAGGTCCGCGAGGTCGCGCGGTCGCTGGGTCTCGCGACGGCAGACAAGCCGGAGAGCCAGGAGATCTGCTTCGTCCCGGGGGGCGACTATCGGGACGCGCTCCGCTCCCGCGCCGGCTGGTCTCCGGAGCCCGGGGCGCTGGTCGATGTCGGCGGCGAGGTCGTCGGCGAGCACGGCGGGACGGCCGCGTACACCGTGGGCCAGCGCCAGGGTCTCGGCGTGGCGCTCGGGGAGCCTCGCTACGTGGCGCGGATCGATCCCGTGACGAACACGATCCAGCTGGGACGCCGAGCGGATCTCGAGACCCGGTCGTTCACGATCGAGCGGGCGTCGTTCCTCGACGGCCCACCGCCCGGGGACCATCTCCGCGCATCGGTCCGGATCCGGCACCGCGCGACCCCGATCGCGGCCACCGTCGCCCCGCTCGGCGACCGACGCTGGGCCGTGACGACGGATCAGCCCGTGTGGGCTGCCGCGCCCGGTCAGGCTGCCGTCCTGTACGACGGGGAGGAGCTCCTCGGCGGCGGACGGATCGAGCGATCGGCCGCACCGGTCCTTGTGGCGGCGGACCGGGCGCCGGCGCTGGCATCGGCGTGAGCCTGGAACCCTCCCTCGTCTTCTCCGTCCTCGTCGGCGCGTTCCACGCGGCGCTTGCAGTCCTGATCCGCGGTTCGGCGGGCGGTCGACTGCCGCTCCTGGTCGGGGCGTCGATCCTTGGTGCCTGGGCCGGTGATGCGGTCATGGGGCGCCTCGGCGTCGAGGTCGTGACGATCGGCGACTACCACCTCGTCGGGGCGTCGATCCTCGCCTGGGTAGGGATCGGCCTCGTGTCGGTGGTCGCCGTCCTGGGCCCGACACCGGTGGCCGGCGGTCCACGGCGATGACGCGCCGGCCGCCCGAACCGTCCACGGCCAGATTCGTGCGCGGCCTGACGATCGGGGCGATCCTCGGCGCGATCATCGCCGGATCGCGGATCTGGTCGAGGTTGCGACGCGGCTGACCCGTGAGCGTGGGCTCGGTGAACCGCTCTCGTTCGGTACCATTGCGGCCGGATGCCGACCCCAACACCGACTTCTGATCCCCGGATCACGTACCTGCCTGCCGTCGAGATCCGGCGGCGGTTCATCGAGTTCTTCGAGGAGCGTGGCCACGCGGTCGTGCCCAGCGCGAGTCTCGTCCCCGCCGGCGATCAGACGCTCCTGTTCACGAACAGCGGGATGGTCCAGTTCAAGGACCTGCTGACGGGCGCCGAGCAGCGCAGTTATACCAGGGCCGTCGACTACCAGCGCTGTCTGCGGGTCGCCGGCAAGCACAACGACTTCGAGGAGGTCGGCCGGACGCCGCGCCATCACACGCTGTTCGAGATGCTCGGCAACTGGAGCTTCGGTGACTACTTCAAGCGCGAGGCCATCCACTGGGCGTGGGACTTCCTGACCCGCGACCTGGGCATCCCCGGCGACCGGCTGGCGGCCACCACCTACACCACGGACGACCTCGCCTTCGACGTCTGGCGGGACGAGATCGGCCTGCCGCCCGAACGCCTCGTCCGGTGGGGCGACTTCCCCAACGGGGACGAGAAGAACTGGTGGCGGATGGCGGACATCGGCCCGAGCGGGCCGTGCTCGGAGATCCATTTCGATCGCGGCGCCCACCTGAGCGAGGGGCCGGAGTGCATCCCGGATCACAGCGAGCACTGTCCTCGCTGGCTGGAGATCTGGAACCTGGTGTTCATGGAGTTCGAGCTCCACCCGGACCGGAGCCTGACGCCGCTGCCGGCGCCCGGTGTCGACACCGGGATGGGCCTGGAGCGACTCGCGAGTGTGCTCCAGCAGGTCCCGACGAACTACGACACGGACCTGTTCACGCCGATCCACCATCGGATGCGCGAGCTGTTGGGCCACGACCCGGAGAACTTCGAGCAGGAGCGGTTCAGCTACCAGGTCATCGCCGACCATTCACGTGCCGTCACGTTCCTCATCGGTGATGACGTCCTTCCGAGCAATGAGGGACGAGGTTATGTCCTGCGCCGGATCCTGCGCCGGGCCGTCCGCCATGGCCGCCTGCTGGGCCGGGACGAGCCGTTCATGGCGGAGACCGCCGCGGTGGTGATCGATGTCATGGCGGGCGCCTATCCGCACCTTGCCGAGCGCCGTGACGAGATCCTGGCCGCCATCGCGCGGGAGGAGGCCCAGTTCGCCCGGACGCTGGACGCCGGCACGTCCCAGCTGGAGGAGGCGCTGGCAGCGTTGACGGACGAGGCGCGCGTCATCGGCCGGCGCGAGGAAGGACTGGCGACCGATGCCCCGCGACTGGCGGGCGACGTCGCGTTCCGCCTCCACGACACGTACGGGTTCCCGGTCGACCTGACCGTGGAGCTGGCGGCCGAATACGGCGTCGCCGTGGATCGGGCGGGCTTCGAGTCGGCGCTCGCGGAGCAGCGCGAGCGCAGCCGGAGCCACACGAAGTCGGGCCTCGCGGCCGCCGCCATCTCGACATCGCTCTACGGCGCCATCCAGGCACGCGCCGGCGACGCGGAGTTCGTCGGCTACGAGACGACCAGCGCGGAGGCACGCGTGGTGGCGATCGTCCGGGACGGGATGGAGTACGACGAGTTGACCGGCCACGGGTCCGCCGAGGTCGTCCTGGATCGGACGCCGTTCTACGCGGAGGGCGGCGGCCAGGTCGGCGATCAGGGCGTGATCCGCGAACCCGGAGGCGGCAGCGAGCTCTTCAGCGTGGAGGACACCCAGCGACCGGTCGGTGGCCTGATCGTGCATCGCGGCACCCTCCGGGGGCGGCTCAAGGTCGGCGAACCGGTGCAGGCCGTCGTGGATGCCGACCGCCGGGCCGACACGATGCGCAACCACACGGGCACGCACCTGCTGCACCGCGCCCTGCGCAACGTGGTCGGCGATCGGGCCCGGCAGGCCGGGTCTCTCGTGACGCCCGGGTATCTCCGCTTCGACTTCCCGTTCGACCGCGCGCTGACCGGCGGCGAGCGGCGCGCCATCGAGGACGAGGTCCGCGCCGTCGTCCGGGATGACCGGCCGATCAGTATCGCCTTCCTGTCGATGCCGGACGCGATCGCGCAGGGAGCCGACGCGTTCTTCGACGAGAAGTACGGCGAGACCGTGCGGACCATCCGGGTCCACGACTACAGCTTCGAGCTGTGCGGCGGGACGCACTGCCGGGCCAGCGGCCAGATCGGCTCATTCGTGATCACCGGCGAGCGGAGCATCGGTTCCGGCATGCGCCGGATCGAGGCCCTCACCGGGGCCGGCGCGGACGCGTTCCTGCGCGAACGCCTGGACCGACTCGACCGCATCGCGACGGCGATCGGCGCCCAGGACCTCGACAGCGTGGAGGACCGGATCGCCGGCCTCCAGGACGAGTTGCGCGCGACGAAGCAGCGCCTCAAGGCTGGCGGCGGGCCAGGCATGCCCACGCCGGCCGACCTCGCGGCGCGCGTGGAGGAGCTGGGCAACGGCCGCCGAGCGGTCATCGCGGCCATTCCGGCGGCGTCCCTCGATGAACTCAAGGGTCTTGCCCGCGAGGCGCGCGCCGCGCTCGGGAACGGCGTCATCGCCCTGGCCCTTGACGCCGATACGCCGCAGCTGTTCGTGACCGTGTCGGACGACCTCGTCGGTGCCGGCGTCTCGGCCGGCGACCTGGTGCGGATCGCCATGCCGGCACTGGACGGCAAGGGCGGCGGCCGACCGGAGATGGCCCAGGGCCGCGGTGCGCGTCGCGAGGGGATCGCCGACGCGCTGACTGCCATCCGCGCAGCGCTCGGACCGAGGGCCTGATGGCCTTCTGGCGCCGGATCTGGCAACGCGAGTCGGCCGAGAGCCTCGCCGCCTGCACCGCGCTGGACATCGGGACGGAGTTCGCCAAGGCGCTCGTGTTCGACATCGACGAGAGCGGCCACGGCACGGTCCGCGGCGTGGGCCGCAAGCGTCAGGGCCTCGCCCACATGCAGTCGGGCACCGTCGCCGACATCGCCGCCGTGGTCGACAACTGCGCGGTCGCACTCCAGGAGGCGGAGGAGATGGCCGGGTTCCGGCCGACCCAGGTCGTCATCGGCATCGCCGGCGAGCTGGTCAAGGGCTTCACCACCACCTACGAGCAGGAGCGCCGCAAGCCGAACGTCCCGATCACGGAAGGCGAACTCCAGAAGCTCATCGACGGCGTCCAGCGGGAGGCGCTGCGCGAAGCGGAGCGGGCGGTCACCTGGGAGACCGGCCTGCCGCAGGTCGACGTCCGCCTCGTCCACGCCGCGATCACCGGGGCCTCGATCGACGGCTACCCGCTCAACAATCCGGTCGGCTTCCAGGGGCGTCACATCAAGATCGGGATCTTCAACGCGTTCGCCCCGCTGGTCCACCTCGGGGCGCTCCAGAGCGTCGCGAGCCAGCTGGACCTGGAGCTCCTGGAGATCGTCGCGGAGCCATACGCGGTCGCCCGGGTCCTCGGCGTCGACCAGGTCCGCCAGTCGGGCGCATTGTTCGTGGACGTCGGGGGCGGGACGACGGACGTCGCTCTCGTCCGCCAGGGTGGGATCGAAGGCACCCGGATGTTCGCCCTGGGTGGACGCGCGTTCACGAAGTCGATCGCCGACCGGCTGGATCTCCCGTTTCCCCGCGCCGAGGCGCTCAAAGTGGACTACGCTCGGGGTCTGCCGGTCGACGACGGCGCGGAGGTCGCCGCGATCATCGGCGACGATGTTCGCGTCTGGGCGGCCGGCGTGGAACTCGTGATGGAGGAGCTGTCCGGAGGGGACCTGCTCCCCGGGCGGATCTACCTCTGCGGTGGCGGGTCGCGGCTGCCGGAGATCCGCGACGCCCTCGCGGGGGAGGCGTTCTGGAAGCGGATGCCGTTCTCGCGTCCGCCGGAAGTCACGATCATGTCGCCGGACCAGATCGACACGATCTCCGACAGCACCGGGCTGCTGGTCGACCAGCAGGACGTCACGCCGCTCGGCCTCGCATTCCAGGCCATCGAGCTGCAGACCACGGAGGACGCGCTCGACGCCGCGCTGCGGCGCGTCCTGCGAGCGATGAAGGTCTGATCGTGGCCAGCGGCGTCATCTACCTCGACATCGATGACGAGATCACCTCGGCGGCCTCGCGGATCCGCGGCTCGGAGGGCCGGCGGGTCGCGGTCGTCCTGCCGTATGGCTCGCGGGTGTCGACGTCGCGGATCAACTTCCGGCTGCTCGCCCGCGACGCGATGGCCCATGAGAAGCGCCTGTCGATCGTGGCCGGTGATGCCGCGGCGCGGGCCCTGGCTGCATCCGCCGGACTGCCCGTGTTCGCCTCCGTCGTGGAGTACGAATCGTCGCTCGCGACGGAAGGCGCGATCGCCGATCATCCGGTGGAGCGCTCGCAGACGATCGTGACCGCGCCGGACCGCGGCGCTGCGGATCCAGTGGATCCGGAGAGGGAACCGCTCTCCGACGATGGCGATACGGCTGCCGTGACCGTGGAGCGGACCGTGCGCGACGCGGTCACGGGGCCGGTGCCCCCGGAGCCCGCGGTGATCGACGATGGCCGGCGAGCCCATCCGGGCGCTCGAGCGGGCCCCAGCGTCGAGCGGGGCAAGGGTCGAGGTCGCCCGCGCATCGGTCGCTGGCAGATCCTGGTGGGCCTGGCGGTGCTGGCCCTCGCATCGGTCGTCGGCGGTGTCGGTGCGTACCTGTACCTGCCGTCAGCGACGATCGCCGTCAGCCCACGCCTCGAGACGGTGGGGCCCGTGTCCCTTCGGATCTCGGCCAGCACGGCCATCGACGCGCCGGACGTCGAGGCTGGCCTCGTGCCCGCGCAGATCGTCGAGGTCGACGTCCGGGTCGACGACACGTTCGCGGCGACCGGCAAGCGGATCGAGGAAACGAAGGCGAAGGGCTCGGTCCGCTTCGTCAACCTCGATCCGACCAGCTCGAACAGCATCGCCATGAACGCGGTGGTCCGCTCGTCGAGCGGCGTCCAGTTCCGCACCGACGCCAAGGTGACCGTGCCCGCGGCGGAACTCGTGTTCGATCCGGTCGCCGGCAAGTTCACGGTGGAGCCCGCGACCGCATCCGTCGCCGTGACCGCGGTCGACGCAGGGCCGGATGGCAACCTCGCCGCGAACACGATCGCCACCATCCCGCGCGGCGAGGAACCGCTGTTCCTCAAGGTGAACAACCCGGAACCGACTGCGGGAGGCGCCCGCACGGAGTTCCCGCGCGTCACCCAGGAAGACGTCGACGCGGCGATCGCGACCCTGGCCGCCGATCTCGATGCGGTCTTCGCCGACCGGCTGGACGACCCGGATCTCACCTCCGGTGACGTGACGGTCTTCCCGGAGACGGCCACGCTCGGGCCCGCGACCCCGACCGTCGATCCGGACGCCCTGGTCGGGGAGGAGGCCGCGGACTTCGCACTCGGGTTGAGCGCGACCGGCACCGTCACGACCGTGGACGCCGCGCCCGTGCGAGTCATCGCCGCGGCGCGACTGGAGGCCCTGGTCGACTCCGGCCACACGCTGGTGGACGGCTCCAGTGAGATCACGGAGTCGCCGGCCGTGCTGGACGGCGGCACGATCACCTACCCGGTCGTCGCGACGGCCAGGCAGGTGGCGACCCTTGACCCGGCGAAGCTCGAGGCGGAGGTCCTTGGCAAGCCGCTCGGCGAGGCTCGCGACATCCTCGCCGCCTACGGTGACGTCGAGCTGGTGGTCTGGCCGGACTGGGTCTCGGCGATCCCGACGCTGGATTCGCGGGTGGACGTCACGGTCAACAGCCCGGGATCAAGCCCGTGAGCGCGATCGTGGGGCTCGATCTCGGCGAGCGCAGGATCGGCGTGGCGATCGCCGATACCGACGGCGACGCGGCCCGACCCCTGACGACGCTCCGACGTGGCCGGACGATCGCCGCCGACGCGGCCGCGATCCGGGAGCTCCTCACCCGCCACGGCGCCTCCGAACTCGTCGTCGGCCTGCCGCTGGAGGCAGCCGGCCACGAAGGCGCGCAGGCGGCCCTGACCCGCGAGTGGGTCCGCGGTGTGGAGCCGCTCCTGGACGAGGGGACCGGGATCGCATTCCAGGACGAGCGCCTGACCAGCCATCTCGCCGAGGAGCGTCTGGGCCCGATGAAGCGCGGCCGCTCCGGCGGGCCGCCCAGTGCGACCCAGCGTGACGCCTACCGCGCCCGCGTCGACCGGGAAGCCGCCGCGATCATCCTGCAAGATGCACTGGACCAACGGCGGGTGAGCCGCACATCGCCCGCCCGGCCCCCGAGCACCATGGAGATCACCTCATGACGATCCGCTCCGGTGGTCGCCCTCGTGACCCCCGGGACGCGCGCCGTCCCCAGGCCCACCCGTACGAGCCGGACGCCTATGCGACCGAATACGTCCCCGAGGCGTATGAGCCCTCGCGGCGGGGCGACTATCGCGGTCCCGGGCGACGTGGGGGAGGGGGCGGTGGCAGCGGGCTCGTCGGGCTCCTCAAGTTCCTGGTCTTCGCCGTCATCCTCGCCGGGATCGTGCTCGTCGTCGGGCTGACCGCCCTGCGACCCCTGGTCAATTCGGCGATCCTGTCATGGGCTGCCGACAATCCGGCCGCGCTCCGGATCGACTTCGTGGCCGAGCTGGTCCGCGAGGACCTTGGCGCGGCGATGACCCGCCCCGCCTCGACCGATCCGGCGCAGATCGAGTTCACCGTGCTCCAGGGGGATACGGCGTCGACGATCGCGGCCCGACTGGAGGAGGAGGAGCTGCTGATCGACCGCCGCGCGTTCGTCTTCATCGCGACCGAGCGCGGTCTCACCGGGGACCTCCAGCAGGGCACGTTCCTGCTCCGACGGAACCTGTCGCCGGACGACCTCGTGACCGCCCTGCTCGCCCCACCGGCGATCCCGTACCTGGACATCGCCCTGCGGACCGGCCTGCGGCTGGAGCAGATCACGGCCAAGCTCCAGACCATCGACGGCCTGGAGATGGACGTGCGGGAGTTCTACGAACTGGTGACCGACCCGCCGGCCCTCCTGCTCGCCGACTACCCGTGGCTCGGCAGGATCCTCCGCGACGCGCCGAAGGGAGCGACCCTGGAGGGCTTCCTCTGGCCGGCGACCTACCGGGTCCTGCCCGATACCACGCCAGACGAGCTGGTCCGCCTGATGCTCGACGGTTTCCGCGAGGCGGTCGGCGAGGATCGACTGACGGTGCCCGCGGCGCGCGGCCTCAACCTGTACCAGGTGCTGACCCTCGCTTCGATCGTCGAGCGCGAGGCGGTCCTCGACGACGAGCGCCCGCTCATCGCGGGCGTGTACCAGAACCGGGTCGACAAGCTGCCCGGCGTCAAGACCGGGCTGCTCAACGCGGACCCGACCGTCATCTATGCCGCGGACACGGTGAACCTCGGTGCCACCGGCTTCGACGGATGGCAGCGCTACGTCTTCTGGACGGTGCCGGAGACCCCGCTCGCGAAGCTCGAGCTGCCGGAACCGCTCGCCGAGTACAACACGTACGTCATCCCGGGCCTTCCGCCGGGCCCGATCGCGACCCCGACCCTGGCGTCGATCGATGCTGCACTGGCCCCGGACACCGAGGATCAGTACATCTACTTCCTGGCCATCCCCGAGGGCAGCGGCGCGCACGTCTTCGCCAAGACCAAGAAGGAGCACGACGCGAACCGCGCCGAGTACGGCTACCAGTGAGCGGCGCCCGGCCCGCCCCGGAGGACTTCGCGCCGCCACCGACGCCTGGGCAGCTGGCCGACTGGCAGGCCGCCGATCGGGAGGCTCGCCCCGCTCGGATCGCGCGCCTGAAGGCGCGATTCGCGTCGGCCGACATCGATGCCTACTTCGGCGTCCGTCGTGAACACATGCGCTACCTGACCGGGTTCGACCTCGCTGACGGCGAGGAGAAGGTCGCCGGCAACTCGGGGCAGTTCCTGGTCGCGAGCGACGAGACGGTGCTGCTCGCAGATTCGCGCTACACGATCCAGGCGCGACGCGAAGCGCCGGATGTCCGGGTGGCGGAGGCGTACGGCGACCTGCCGACCCGCTGGTCGGACCTGGTGGCCAGCATCGGGGCACGGCGCGTGGGCGTGGAAGCCGGACACCTGTCCCACGCGGCCTGGACCCGGCTCGCCTCGGCTGCGCCGGACGTGGAACTCGTGCCGATCGAGGGTTGGGTGGAGGCCGACCGGGCAGTCAAGGAGCCGGCCGAACTCGAGCGGATCGGTGCCGCCTGCGCCGTGGCGGACCGCGCGCTCGCGAAGCTCCTGCCGGAGATCGTGCCCGGCCGGACGGAGGCGGACCTGGCGCTCCGACTGGAGTGGTCGATGCGGACGAGCGGTGCGGAGGCGCTGGCGTTCGACGTCGCGTGCCTGGGCGGTCCGGAGGCGGCGCTGCCGCACGGCGCTCCCGGCGATCGCCCGGTGCGGGTGGGGACCGTCCTGTTGTTCGACTTCGGAGCGCAGGTCGCTGGCTACCGGAGCGACATGACCCGGACCGTGTTCGTCGGCGAGCCGTCGGCGCGGGACCTCGCGATCTATGAGCTCGTCGCGAGGGCACAGGCAGCCCCGATCGCCGCACTGGAGGCGGCCGTCGCCGGGGGAGGGGATCTGCCCTCCGGCCGCGCCCTGGACGGCATCGCCCGGCAGCTCATCACGGACGCGGGCCACGGCGACCACTTCGGCCACGGGACCGGTCACGGGATCGGGCTCGCCACGCACGAAGCCCCCTCGCTCGGCAGGACCGCCTCGGAGGCGCCGCTCCCCAGCCCGACGGTCTTCTCGGTGGAGCCCGGTGTCTATCTCGACGGCGAGATGGGGGTCCGGATCGAGGACCTCGTATCGCTGGATGCCGCGGCCGGGCGGGTCGAGAGGCTTACCCGCTTTCCCCGGGACGTCATCGTCGTAAGCTGACGAGATGCGGTTGCTGGCGGCCATCATCGGAGCTGCGCTGCTCGCGGCCGGGTGCCTCGACGGTACACCGACGGCGGCGACCTTCGGGCCGATCGACCAGGCGCAACCACCGATCGAATGCGTGGCGATCCCTGCACGGACCTGTCAGGAGATCGTGACCGATGCCCGGCGCAACGCTGACCCCGGGACCGTGCCGGTCCGGATCCGGGCCACCTGCACGCGACGGCCCTGCACGCTGCAGCAGGGCGATGTCAGCGTGGAGGTGCTGTACTCGAACGGGCGACGGGATTCGTTCGTGATGGGCTGGGCCGGGACCGGGCCGGGCGACGTCCAGGGTCCGGGTCTGCCCGTGCCGGCGTCCGCGCCCGTGGGGTCCGCGGGATAGGCCGCTACGCTCACTGACCGCGGGTCGCGGTCGGATCCAGCGTCGCGGCGAAGGCCTCGGTGAAGACCGGTACCTCGGCCGTCGTGAAGGCGAGTGGTGGACGGATCTTCAGCACGTTCCCCTGTCGCCCGCACGTTCCCACCAGCACGCCGCGCTGGCGGAGGCCCTCCTTGACCTCGGCGGTCGTCGCAGCATCCTCGAATTCGACGCCCACGGCAAGACCGACCCCGCGGACATCGAGCAGCGCCGGATGATGCGCGGACAGGTCCCGGATGCCATCCCGCAGCTCGCCGCCGGTGACGACGACGCGCTCCAGGACGTGCTCGTCGGCCAGCACGTCCAGGACGGCCAGGGACGCCGCGACCGATACCGGGTTGCCCCCGAACGTGCTGAAGAAGACCGTCTCCCGGGCGAAGGCCGCAGCGATCTCGCGCCGGGTGATCACGGCCCCGACCGGGTGGCCGTTGCCCATCGGCTTGCCGAGCGTCACGAGATCGGGCGTGATCCCGTGCCGCTGGAACGACCAGAGGGCCTCGCCCGTCCGGCCGTGGCCGCCCTGGACCTCGTCCGCGATCCACAGCGCCCCCGCTCCCTGGGCCATGCCGGCCCAGGCCTGGACGAGGCCGGCGTCCGCCGGCGCGAACCCGTCGCTGGTGAGGATGCCGTCCATGATCGTCGCCGCCGGTGGGACGCCCCGGGCCATCAGCCGACCCAGCGCGGCCTCGAAGGACTCCGCATCGAGGTGGTCGCCGCGAAGCCGGTCGGGCACGTCCCAGGTCTCTACATGATCCGGTTGCCGACCACCGGGCCAGGTCTCCGGCGAGAGGGACGCGACCGCGTCGGAGATGCCGTGGTAGGCGTTGCGCGTGCACAGCCCGCCACGACGTCCTGTGAACGTGGCCGCCAGTCGCCAGGCGAGGTCGTTGGCCTCCGACCCGGAGTTGACGAAGAAGACCGTGTCGAGGCCAACGGGCATCGTCGCGACGAGACGCTCGGCGAGCTCGATCGCCCCAGCGTGGAGGTAGCGAAGGTTGGTATTGAGCCGGCGCGACTGGCGGGCGATCGCCTCGGTGACGCGCGGATGGGCGTGGCCCACACACGGGACGTTGTTGTACGCGTCGAGGTAGCGCCGGCCGTCGACGTCGGTCATCCACACGCCCCGGGCAGTCGCCATCACGATGGGCTGCTCGTAGGTCAGCGACTCCAGCGCCGGACCCATCGCCAGTTCCCGCCGCGCGACGAGCTCGGTCCGGTCCGCCGTCGTGCGCAGGACCTCAGCGCCGAACCGCCTGGCGACCTCATCCCAGCCCACGGCGATGAGGGTCTCGATGGTCTGGGTGACGGAGGCGTTGTACCGCTCGGCGAAGGCCGCATCCTCCAGTCCTCGATCGGCCCGCCAGGAGGAGATCGCGATGGTCACGGCGGCTCGGGTCGCCAGGACCTCGCCGATCAGCTGGAGCTCCAGCGGCTCGAATGGGGTGATCGCCTGGTAGCCGTCCAGGACCAACCGCGCGACTCGGAAGAGCTCGTCCGCGTCGCGGTGGTTGAGCAACGAATCCAGCACGCTCGCGGGATCGATCAGCAGCGCCGAGTGGCTCATGTCACCGAAATCGATGATGCCGCTGATCCGCCCCAGGTCGTCGGTCAGGGCGTTGTCAGTGGTCAGGTCGCCGTGGACGACCTGCGCCCGGAGCGACGACCAGGCCGGCGCGACGACCGCGTCGTAGCGGTCCAGGACCCGCTCCACGAGGAGGCGACGTTCCGAGTCGCGGATCGCGTGGACCAGGTCGCGCGTCCGTGTCGCGTGCTGGACGTCCCACAGCATCGTCCGCTGCGCCGCGGGATGGAAGAATCCCCGCAGGGCACGACCCAGCCGTGCGGACGTCTCGCCCCAGGCGACCAGCGCGTCATCCGGCAGGCCGCGAGGGTCCACCCGCTCGCGCCCTGGGAGGACGTCATACAGGCGGACGTGGTGGGCGCCGTCGGCGTGGACGAACGTGGCCCGAAAGGCCGCCGGATCCGGCCGATCGACGCCGGGCGACGCGGTGGCCGGCGCGTCCGGGCGGCGCCACGGGATGGCCAGCGGCAGCCCTGGGTCCACCTGCAGCGCATGCAGCACGGCCAGCGCTTCCATGTCGAGGGTCGCCGGATCCTCGGCCCCGTTGGACAGCTTCATCACGGCGATCGGGGCCGCGCCTTCGCCCTGCAACAGGAACGTCTGGTCCCGTTCACTGCCGAGGTCGCGGGCGGTCGCCGGCCGGACCCCGAACGTACGGTGGGCGATGTCGATGATCGCGGCCTCGTCGAAGTCGGGCGGGGTCGCCGCCAGCACTGCGTCGAAGTCGAAGGTCGTCCGCATGTTGGCGAGATAGTAGTCGCGGTCGACTCGGCGCACGACGCGGGTGTGGGGGTCCGAAGGTGCGCGGCACCTCGGCTAGAATGCGTCGGTAGCCCTCCCGACGAGCCCGACCCCGTCGGCGCGCGTGCCGCGCCGGGACCCAGGAGCCCATCGCCCATGATCAGTACCGGTGAACTCAAGAAGGGCGTGGCCATCGAGCTCGACGGCGAGCTCTGGCAGATCCTCGACTACCACCACATCAAGATGGGGCGCGGCTCCGCCCAGGTTCGCATCACGCTCCGCAACATCAAGCGCGGGCAGACGGTCGAGCGGTCATTCCAGGCCGGGACGAAATGGCCGCGCGCGTCGATGGAGAAGCGCCCGGTCCAGTTCCTCTATCGCGACGGCGACGACTTCCACTTCATGGACAACGACACGTACGACCAGTTCATGCTGACCGCACAGATGCTCGGCGACGCGGCCCAGTACCTCAAGGATGGGATGAGCATCGACCGCACGAGCTACCAGGGCGAGACGATCGGCATCGAACTGCCGGTCACCGTGGACCTGTCGGTCACCGACACGGAGCCAGGGTTCGCGGGCGACACGCAATCTGGTGCCCGCAAGCCGGCCACGCTGGAGACGGGGCTCGTCGTCCAGGTGCCGATCTTCGTGGAGACCGGGGACACGATCCGGGTCGACACGCGGACCGGGGACTACCAGACCCGCGTCTGAGCGGCTGGACCCGATGGTGGATCGCCCGGAGTCCCGCGGCACCCCCGGAAGTCCCGGCGTCCCCGGCGACTTCGGGGCCCGGATCCTCGCGGTCAGCGAGGTCACGCGGGCCGTTCGAGGCGCTGTGCGGTCCGATCCGCGCCTCGTCGACCTGTGGGTGGAGGGCGAGGTCGGTCGGGTCACGGTGTCCTCCGCCGGCCACGCCTACTTCGCCTTGAAGGACGATCGCAACCAGCTCCAGTGCGTCTGGTTCCGGGACGACCGGCTCCGTTCCGCGTTCGAGGCCCAGGCGGGACTCCATGTGGTGGCGCACGGTCGGATCGACCTGTACGAGCCCACCGGTGCACTCCAGCTGTACGTCGATTCGCTCCAGCCGGCCGGCGTCGGGGACCTCGCGCTCCGCTTCGAAGCGCTCAAGGCGCGACTCGCGGAGGAGGGCCTGTTCGACGAGGCGAGGAAGCGCCGGCTCCCGGTCCGCCCGCGGACGATCGCCGTGGTGACCAGTCCGACCGGAGCGGTCTGGCGGGACATCTGCCAGGTGCTGGCGCGTCGCTGGCCGCTGGCGCGGGTCCTGCTGGTGGCATCCAAGGTCCAGGGCGAGGATGCTCCCGAGAGCATCGTCAGTGGGCTCACCAGGGTGGAGCGCTGGATCGACGCGTGTACCCGCGAAGGCCGGCCCGATGATGCCCCGGTCGTCACCATCGTCGCCCGCGGCGGCGGCTCCCTCGAGGATCTCTGGGCATTCAACGACGAGCGGGTCGTGCGGGCCGTCGTCGCGCACCGCGTGCCGGTCATCGCGGGCATCGGCCACGAGGCGGACGTGACGCTGACCGACTTCGCGGCCGATGTCCGCGCCCCCACCCCATCGGCGGCCGCGGAACTCGTCGTGCCCGATCGACGGGATCTGTCCGCCGCGATCGCCGGCGGCGGGCTTCGTCTCGACGCGGCCGCCAGCCGCCGCGTCGGCCAGGCCGCCCGAACCGCGGGGGAGGAGCGGCGCGCGCTGGAACGCCTGCACCCCGCCACGCAACTGGCGGCAGCCAGGGAACGGACCGGCCTCCTCCTGGACCGGGCGACGCGTGCCGTCGTCGGGCGGCTGGACGGCGGGCGACGGTCCGCGGAACGACTCGTGACCAGGCTCCGTCCGACGCTGCCGGACCGGCTGGGCAGGGAGCGATCGCGGCTGGCCCGGATGGATGGGATGGCAGCCCTGGCCGCGCGACGGCTGGCAGGCGCCCAGGCGACCCTCGGGACGTCCGTCGCGGCCCTCGCGGTGCTCGGGCCGCAAGCGACCCTGGATCGGGGCTATGCGATCGCCCGACGCCGAACCGATGGCGCGATCATCCGGGACCCGGCCCAGGCGCCGGCCGGCACCGCCCTGACGATCCGGGTCGCGGCCGGCGACCTTCCCGCCACGGCCGGCGAGGCGGCGCCCTCGGGGCTGACCCGGAAAGGCGCGTCCTGATGGGGGTTGAGATCGCCGTCTACCTCGGCGCTGTCGTCGTCATCGCCGTGGTCGGCATCCGCATCGGTATGCTTGTGGCGCCGGGGCTGGAACGACTGGCGACGACAGGCGACGACGACCCCGCACCTGGAGGCGACGAAGGATCCGGTGACGACGACCGACTCCACGACTGAACCGGCCGCTGGCGGCGACGCGAGCGCGATCGAGTCACTGTCGTTCGACGACGCCCTCGCAGAGCTCCAGCGGACCGTCGCCGAGCTGGAATCCGGCGGACAGCCCCTGGAGGCCGCGATCGCCCTGTACGAGCGTGGCGTCGCCCTCCAGGCCCGCTGCGAACGGCTCATCTCCGATGCCGAGTCGCGCGTCCAGCAACTCGTCCAGCGGGCGGGCGGCGCCCTGGAGACGAGAGACGTCCGCACCGATGACGACGGGGTTCCGGCGGCCGGCTGACGTTCCGCGCGCAGCGGTGAGGCTGCGCCCGAAACTCGCGACTTGACGGGAACAGGTTTACACTGACGGTCATGTCATCGCCGGTCACACCCGGACCGGCCGCACCGGAGTCGACCCCGACCGTGTCCCTGCTCTCCGAACTCCAGGGCCCAGCCGACCTGCGTGGGATGGACCAGTACGAGCTGGCCGAGCTGGCGACCGAGATCCGCGAGACGATCATCCGGACCGTGGCCGTGACCGGTGGCCATCTCGGGTCCTCGCTCGGCGTGGTCGAGTTGACGATCGCCCTGCACCGACTGCTCGAGTCCCCCCGCGACCGGATCGTGTGGGACACCGGCCACCAGGCCTACCCGCACAAGCTCCTGACGGGCCGCCTGGATCGATTCGACACGCTGCGTGCGCTCGACGGGCTCGGTGGGTTTCCGCGTCGGACGGAATCCGCCCACGACGCCTTCGATGGCGGCCACGCCGGCACCGGGTTGTCGATCGCGGAGGGACTCGCCGAGGCGCGCGACCTGCGCCACGGCCTGGAGCGCATCGCCGTCGTCGTCGGCGACGCGGCGTTGATGAGTGGGCTGTCGCTCGAGGCCCTCAACGACATCGGCCAGCGCCAGACCCAGATGCTGATCGTCGTCAACGACAACGAGATGTCGATCTCGCCGACCGTCGGGGCGGTGTCGCGCTACCTGTCCCAGATCAAGTTGTCCGGAGCATGGCGCCAGAGCAAGGGCGCCTACGACCGGGCCGTGGAGCGCATCCCGGTGATCGGCCCGACCGCGCTCGAATGGTCGCGTCGGTTCCGGGCATCGGTCGTCCGGCTTGGACAACCCGGGCAGCTGTTCGAGGACCTCGGGTTGACGTATATCGGCGTCGTGCCCGGACACGACCTGCACGCGCTGCTGGAAACGCTGCATGCCGCCCTGGCTCTGCCCGGCCCGACGATCGTGCACGTGCGCACGCAGAAGGGTCGCGGGTATCGCCCGGCGGAGGCGGACCAGGTGTCGTTCCACGGCGCCGCGTTGCCACCGATGGCGCTGTCCCCGGCGTCGACCCGCAGCACCAACGGATCCGGGCCGTCGGCCGCCGTCCCCGCCCTTCCGCAAGCGACGGGACTGCCGCCGCTGCCCCGGCCGATGCCCGCCGAGTCGATGGCCGACGATGCCGCGGCACCGGCCACCGCGCCCGGCGGTCTGGCCAAGCCGCCGAACTACACCGCCGTCTTCGCCGCTGAACTGATCGAGCTGGCGGAGGCGGACCGACGGATCGTGGGGATCACGGCCGGGATGCCGACCGGGACCGGCATGTCGAAGCTCGCCGCGCGCTTCCCGGACCGCGTCTTCGACGTCGGGATCGCCGAGCAGCACGCCGTGACCTTCGCGACCGGTCTGGCCATGGGCGGGATGCGTCCGGTCGTGGCCCTCTATTCGACCTTCCTCCAGCGCGCCTTCGACCAGACGGTCCACGACGTCTGCCAGAACGACGCGCCCGTGCTGATCGCGGTCGACCGGGCAGGCCTGGTGGGGGAGGATGGGACGAGCCACCAGGGCATGTTCACGATCGCGGCCCAGCGGCAGCTCCCGAATCTGATCATCGCCGCTCCCCGGGATGAGCAGGAGCTCCGCTCGCTGCTGCGGACCGCGCTCGCCCAGGATCATCCATTCGCCCTCCACTACCCGCGCGACGCCGGGTTCGGGCTGCCCGAGGTGGCGCCGCAGGTACTGCCCGTCGGGCGCGCTGAGACGCTGCGCGAGGGCCGCGACCTCCTGTTCGTCGGGTTCGGTCCGATCGTGGCGCGGGCCGTCGAGGCGGCCGATGCGCTCGAGGCGGAGGGCTGGAGCGTCGGCGTGATCAACGCCAGGTTCGCCAAGCCGCTCGATGGGCAGCTGATCCTGGACGCGGCGCGCGGCAAGCGGCTGGTCGTCACCTTCGAGGAGAGCGTCGCCACCGGTGGCTTCGGGAGTGGCGTCCTGGAACTGGTCGAGGAAGCCCGTCTCGCCGATCCCGCCTACCGGGACGTCGCGCTCCGGATCGTGGGGATCCCCGGCGGCCGATTCGTCGACCATGGTTCGGTCACGGACCTGCGACGCCTGTTACGCCTTGACGCCGAAGGCCTCGCCGCACAGGTCCGCGAGACCCTCGAGATGTTGCAGGCGACGCCCGGCCATTCCCCGACCGGGATCGCCGCGCGCTGACCGGGTCGGGCGGCGGGCGGCGCTCGTCTTGCACGGGCTGCGCGCGCGGTCGAGCCCGAGTGCAGCGGGGCGTGGCACGATACGTCCATGAGCCGAGCTCCCGGCGGCCGCACCACGGCGGTCGGCGCCTCCGCACCTTCGTCGGGCCGAACGGTTCGCGTTCGGCGTGTCCGCCTCGATCAGCTCCTGGTCGACCGACGCCTGGTCGACTCGCGGGCCCGTGGCCAGGTCCTCGTCCAGGCCGGCAAGGTCAGGGTCGGCGATGGTGACGCGGTGCGGCTGGACCACAAGCCCGGCGACCTCGTCGACCCCGGCATCGCGCTCGCCGTGGAGGTGCCGGAGCCGTACGTCAGCCGCGGGGGTCACAAGCTCGCGGCCGCGCTGGACGCCTTCGGGATCGATCCGCACGGCGTCGTCGCCCTGGACGTCGGGGCATCCACGGGCGGGTTCACCGACGTCCTCCTCCAGCGGGGGGCGCGCCACGTGCACGCCGTGGACGTCGGCCGGGGCCAGCTGGCGGACTCGCTTCGCCGCGACCCTCGGGTGACGTCGATGGAGCGCATCAACGCCCGCACCCTCACATCGTCCACCTTGGCGGAACCGATCGACCTCGCGGTCATCGACGTGTCCTTCATCTCGCTCGCCAAGGTGCTGGGGCCGGTCGCCGCGACCCTCGCGCCGCGCGGCCAGATCGTGGCCCTCGTCAAGCCCCAGTTCGAGGCCGGCAAGGGGCGGACGGACCGCGGCGTGGTCCGCGATCCGGCGATCCACCGTGAGGTGCTCGGGCGCGTGACCGCCGAGGCGGCCGCCGTCGGCCTCGGGACGCGCGCCGTGATCGCCTCGCCGATCCTGGGACCGGAGGGAAACCGCGAGTTCCTGGTCCACCTCGCACCCGGACCCGGTTGTGCGGAGATCGGCGACCGCTTGACCGAGGTCTCGGCGCCGTCGCCGGAAGCGGGGGCCCGGTGACCATCGAGCGGATCGGGTTCGCCTACAACCCCACGAGCGAAGCGGCGATCGAACTGGCGGCGCGCGCGTCCGGTTGGTGCCGGGTCCGGGGCGTGGGCGAGTGGCAGGCCCAGGCCGGTCAGCTCGATGTGCTGCTCCGCGAACTGCCGACGACGGACGCCCTCGTGGTGCTCGGCGGCGATGGGACCTTCCTCCGCGCGGCGCGAGCCGTCGCCGAGGTGGACGTGCCGCTCCTGGGCATCAACCTCGGCAAGGTCGGCTTCCTGTCGAAGGCGGAGGAGGGCGACTTCGAGTCGGTCCTCCAGAGCATCATCGCCGGGGACTACCGGATCGATGAGCGGATGGTCATCGAAGGCCGGATCCTGCGCGGCGGGCAGGTCGGGGAGTCCGACCGCCACCTGGCGCTCAACGACATCGTGGTCGCCCGTGGCGCGCTCGCCCGCGTCTGTCGCCTGGACGTCTCGATCGACGACACCCACCTCGCCACGTTCATCGCCGACGGGCTGATCGTAGCCAGTCCCACCGGATCCACCGGCTACTCGTTCTCGGCCGGCGGCCCGATCCTGGAGCCGGTGGCCCGCAACCTCGTCGTGACCCCGATCGCGGCGTACCTGTCGGCGTTCCGCTCCGTGGTCGTGAGCCCGGACCAGGTCGTCCGCTGCCGGGTCGTGGATGCGCACGAGGCGCTCGTGTCCGTCGACGGCCGGGAGGACCTGCCGATCGCCGTCGGGGACGTGGTGGAGGTCCGGGCGGTGGAGCGACCGATCCGGCTCCTGGAACCGGCTGGCGCCCTCTCGTTCTGGGACTTGCTGCGCCGCAAGGTGGAGTTGCTGCCGTCGTGAGGGCGGTCGGCGACCGGGACGGTGACGCGGTGGCAGCGGCTCCCGGCCGCCTTCTGGAACTGGCCGTCGCGGATCTCGCCCTGATCGAACGCCTGCGACTCGCGCTCGATGCCGGGTTGAACGTCCTCACCGGGGAGACCGGGGCCGGCAAGAGCCTGCTGATCGACGCCCTGGGCCTGGCCCTGGGCGCGCGGGCGGATACGAGCCTGGTCCGTCACGGCGCCGAGAGCGCGCGGGTGGAAGCGCTGTTCGACCGCCTCCCGGAGCCGCTGATCGCGGTCCGTGAGCTGTCGGCGGGCGGGCGGTCGACGGCCCGGCTGGACGATGCGACGGTGACCGCGGCCCGACTCGCGGAGGAGGTCGGCGATCTCGTCGAGGTCCACGGACAGCACGATCAGGGTCGTCTGCTCGATGAGCGGTGGCAGCGCGAGCTGCTGGACCGATTCGGCGGACACGAGGCACTGCGCGCGTCGGTGGCCGGCGCGGTCGCACGATGGCGAGACAACCGGACCCTGCTGGACGCCGCGGCGCTGGATCCCCGCGAGGTGGCCCGCCGGATGGACCTGCTGGAACACGAATCGGCCGAGATCCTGTCGGCGTCTCTCCGGCCGGGCGAGGCTGACGAGATCGCTGCCCGCCTGGCTGCCGCGCAGCACGGGGAGGCGATCGCTCGCGGGGCCGCGACGCTGCGCGACGCCCTGACCGCCGAAGGGGCCGGCGCACGCGATGCGACGGCGGTGGCGCTCCACGAGGCCCGCGGTCTTGCGCGCCTCGACCCGCGCTTCGAGCCGATCGCCGAACGGTTGGCCGGCCTCGAGGCGGAGCTGGAGGACGTCGCCGACGAGACCCGCCGCCTGGCCGAGGGCATCGACCACGATCCGAGGGCGCTGTCCCAGCTCGATGAGCGACTGGGCACGATCCATGGCCTGCTGCGACGCTACGGGGACGACGAGGCTGCGGTCATCGAGCATGCTGAGCGTGCCGCGACCGAGGCGGAGCGGCTGCGAGGGCTCGACGAGGAGCGCGCTCGCCGGCAGCGCGACGACGCCCGCCTGCTGGCGGATGTCGCCGGCGTGGCCGAGACCCTGTCGGAGGCCCGTGCCACGACGGCTCGCGAGCTGTCGATGTCGGTCGGAGCCGTGCTCGAGGAGCTCGGCTTCCCGTCGGGCATCTTCGAGGTCGCCGTCGGCCGGCGAGCCGCTCCCGCGGGGGATCCGGCCGTGGAGGTCGAGGGCGACGCCGTGGCGTTCGACGCGACGGGCATCGACCAGGTCGTCTATGAGCTGGCACCGAACCCCGGCGAACCGCCGCGACCACTGGCCAGGATCGCGTCGGGCGGCGAACTCTCGCGGGTGGCGCTCGCGATCAAGCGCGTGCTCGCGGAGGCCGACGCGACCCCCACGCTGGTGTTCGATGAGGTGGACACGGGCATCGGCGGAAGGAGCGCGGAACCGGTCGGCCGCAGCCTGTGGGGGTTGGCGCGCCGTCACCAGGTCCTGTGCGTGACCCACCTTCCGCAGATCGCCGCCCATGCGGACGCTCACTATCGGATCGCCAAGCGCGAGCGGAATGGTCGCACCGTCACGGAGGTCGAGCGGCTCGACCGCGAGGGGAGGATCGTCGAGCTCGCGGCGATGCTGGGTGGTGGCCCGGGCGATGCCGCCGCGCTCGCGTCGGCCCGCGAGCTCCTGGACCGGGCCGAGGCCTGGCGCGGCACCCCGGTCGGGTCGGCGCGCGGCGATTGACCGGTGGCCCGCCGTCTCGACGCGTTCGACCGCGCCATCGCGGACTATCTCGCCTACCTGGCCGTGGAGCGCGGCCTCGCGAAGGCCACCATCCGGGCGTATCGCGGCGACCTGGCGGACTTCCGGCGCTGTGCTCCGGATCGACCGGATGCCGCGTGGGACCGCTCGGCGGATGCGGCCGTGGAATACCTGGCGAGCCGGGCGCGTCGTGAGCCCCGGGGATCTCGCCACAGCGTCGAGAACGGCCCCGTCCGCCGTTCGAGCGGGCTCGCCCCAACGAGCCTGCGACGCCGGGCCGCCGCGATCAAGGGGTTCTACCGGTTCGCCTACGGTGAGGGCCTGATCGCGGTCGATGTCGCTGCCCACCTCGATCTCCCGCGCCAGTCGCGCCAGCTCCCCGACACGCTCGCCGTCGACGAGGTCGAGCGACTCCTGGAGGCGGCCGCGGTCGGAGGCGTTCGCGACCGGGCGCTGCTGGAACTGCTGTACGCGGCAGGGCTGCGGGTCAGTGAGGCGATCAATCTCGACCGCGAGGACCTGTCCATCGATGGAACGTTCGTCCGGGTCATCGGCAAGGGCGACAGGGAGCGCCTGGTCCCGATCGGCGATGAGGCGATCGACTGGCTGGCGACCTGGCTGTCGGGGTCTCGCCCCGCGTTGCTGGAGCGGCACCATGTCGAGCCGGTACGCGGTGGTCCGCTGTTCCTCGGCGACCGAGGCCGCCGTCTGGCCCGCCAGCAGGCGTGGGCCGCCGTGACGAGGGCCGCCACGCGGGCCGGCCTCGGTGGCAAGGTCAGCCCGCATACGCTGCGACACTCGTTCGCGACACACTTGCTGGAGGGTGGGGCAGACCTGCGGGTCGTCCAGGAGTTGCTCGGACATGCGAGTATCTCCACGACCCAGCTGTACACCCATCTCACCGGAGAGCGGATCCGGGACGTCTACCGCCGGGCGCACCCGCGGGCTTGACCCAAGAAAGGTCCAGGAAGATGAGCTACGCCGACGGTCTTCTGTCCACCGGGGAGCGCGTCGTCCATCGCGAGAAACAGCACTGGTGGGTCTTCGTGTGGGGAGCCCGCTACACGATCCTTGCCGTGATCATCGCCGTCGTCTTCTTCCTGCTCCGCGGCAACATCCCGGAGGACGGGGTGGCGGGAACGCTCCGGACGGCGCTTGGCTGGGTGACGGCCGCCCTGTTCATCGGCGGGCTCGCGCTCCTGTTGTGGACCACGCTGCGCTATCTCAACCTGGAGTACGTCGTGACCAACCGCCGGGTCATCCAGGTGGAGGGCGTGGTCAACAAGCGCGCCGTGGACAGCTCGCTGGAGAAGATCAACGACGCCGTCCTGGAGCAGTCGATCTTCGGGCGCGCCCTCGGCTTCGGCGACCTCGAGGTGCTGACCGCATCGGAGGCCGCGATCTCCGACTTCAAGATGCTGGTCCGACCGATCAAGTTCAAGAAGGCGATGCTGGAGGCCAAGCACGAGTACGAGATGGAGGTCTCCGGCGGCGACGAACGCGACCTCCCAGCGCCGCCCCTGCGGGCTGAGCCCCCCCGTCCGCCGCAGCATGCGGCTCCGGCCCCGGCCGTGACGACGGCCACGACCAGGCCGCCCGACGCCGGACCCGACCCCGACGAGGCTCCCACCGTGTCGACCGTCGTCGGCGGTGGCTCTCCGCCCTCGACCGCGACGGCCGACGACCTCACCCGCACCCTGGCGAGCCTGGCCGACCTGCGCGACCGGGGGGCGATCAGCCTCGAGGAGTACGAGCGCAAGAAGGCGGACATCCTCTCGCGGCTCTAGGCCCGCGCCCGGCATGCCTGACGTTCCGGCCGCCGGGAGGCAGCCCGGCTACCATACGCGGGACCCCGCCAGAGGTGCTGCTTGAACCCGGATCAACTCCTGCCCGTCGCGATCGCCGTCGCGATCATGCTCCTGATCGGCTTTCCGGTGCACGAGTTCTCGCACGCTCTCGCGGCCTATCGGCTGGGCGACGGCACGGCCAAGCTGTTCGGTCGCCTGACGCTCAACCCGATCGCCCACTTCGACCCGCTGGGCGGGATCCTGCTGGCCCTGACCTTCCTCGGTTCCGGTGGAGCCTTCGGCTTCGGCTGGGCCAAGCCGACGCCGGTCAATCCGTCCAACCTGCAGGGCGGGCGCAACGGCGAGGCGATCGTCGCGGCGGCGGGCCCGATCTCGAACCTGGTCATGGCCAGCGCCGTCGCCCTGCCGCTGCGCTTCCTGCTCGACACGCCCGACCTGGCGGCCCAGATCCCGGACGTCGTCATCCAGACGATGGCGATCTTCGTGTTCATCAACCTGGTGCTCATGATCTTCAACCTGTTCCCGATCCCGCCTCTCGACGGATCCAAGGTCCTGTTCGCGCTCCTGCCGGCCCGGACCGTCTGGCGCTGGCGCCCGATCCTGGAGCAGTACGGGTTCGTCCTGCTCCTCGTGATCTTCTTCCTGCCCCCCGGCGGCTCCATCGGCGGCCGCGTCCTGATCCCCTTGCTCGATGGGCTCTTCAGCCTCCTGGTGGGCGTCTAAGGCCCGCCAGTTCCGGATGCACCTGCGGGCGCGAGTGGCGCCGGGGGAGCGGTCCGGGCTGGCCGGCTGGTTGACGCCCGCCTCCCTGGAACTGTTCGACCGGATGCACGTGGCCGATCAGCGCCACGGACTGGACGTGGTCGCCACGCTGCGCACCGAGGGCGTGGACGACCCCGACCTCCTCGTCGCGGGTCTCCTGCACGACGCCGGCAAGGGGGCCACGGGCGTCTGGCCGCGGGTGGCGTACTCGCTCGGTGCGGCGCATGGCGCGTGGGTTTGGCGCGCGGCTGCCGTGCTGCCCGGGTTCGCCGACGCCCTGGCGAGGCTGCGCGACCACGCGGAGCTGTCGGCGGAGATGGCCGCGGCGGCCGGCTGCACGTCGCGGACGGTCGAGCTGATCCGGCACCAGGACGCGCCGGTCGATCCGGTCCACGGTCGGTTGCTCAAGCTCGCGGACGAGGCGAACTGATGGACGACCTTCAGGCGGGATCGGGGGGACCGGGGATCCCCGTGATGGCACCGGTCTCCGGCGTCGCGGTCTCGCCCGGGCTCACCGGTGCCCCCGGGGTGCGCTTCGGGGCCGGCCGACGGCCGGAGACCGCCACGTCCGTGCAGATGCCGGAGTTCGATGGCCCGCTGGCTCTCCTCCTCACGCTCATCGAGGCGCGTCAGCTCGACGTCCTCAGCGTGCCGCTGGGCGGACTTGCGGAGGCCTATCTCGACGCTCTGGCGACGCTCGACGCGGACCGCATCGGGAACGTCAGCTCTTTCGTCGCGGTCGCGTCACAGCTGATCCTGATCAAGAGCCGCGCGATGCTTCCGAGGCTGCGGGCCGCCGACGTGGGCAGCGGGCCGCCGGACGAGGGCCCGGACCCGGAGGCTGAACTCCGGGCGCGCCTGATCCTCTACCGAGCACACCGTGACGCCGGTCATCGACTTGCCGAGGGGGCGCTCCAGCGGATCGGGCTGTTCCGTCGCGAACCGTCTGCCGCGCGGGCATCCGGCCTGTCCGGCGCCCGTCCCGCCGACGCGCCGCCGATCGATCCACTCCGGCTCGTCGGCGCGCTTGCCCATCTCGTGACGATCGCACCGCCGCCACCCTTGCCCGTCGAGGTGATCCCGCGGGTCATCACCCTCACCGAGCGGGCCGCCATCATCCGGGCGGCGCTGCGCCACGCCCCGACGGTCGTGCTCCAGGAGTTGCTCGCCGGCGTCCGCGATCGAGTCGTCATCGCGATCACGTTCCTCGCGCTGCTGGAGCTCATGAAGCGCCGCGAGATCGTCGTGGACCAGGCCGAGCCCTGGGGCCCGATCGTCGCTCGCCGGACGACCCCGGATGAGCGTGCCGCCGCGGGTCTGGCGTCACCCGGGGGCGACGACGAGTCGCCGCTGGACGAGACGCTGGAGTCGTTCGCATGACGGACGACGTCGAACGCCCACCGATCGAACTGACCGAGGCGGCCCTGGAGGCCCTCCTGTTCGTGGCCGAGCGGCCGTTGGGCCGGCGCGACATCGCCCAGTTGGCCGGCACGGACCGAGTCACGGTGGATGCGCGCCTCGGAGACCTTGAGGTCTCGCTCGCCGGTCGCGGCATCCGCCTGCTTGTCGATGGTGACCGGATCGAGCTGGCGACCGCTCCCGAAGCGGGTGCGCTGGTCGCGCGCTACGTCGGCGCCGACGCAGTCCGGCTGTCGCCGGCAAGCCTCGAAACACTCGCCATCGTGGCCTATCGGCAGCCTGTGACGCGGGCCGCCATCGACCGGATCCGCGGCGTCGACTCCGACTACACGGTCCGGACCCTGCTGCACCGCCGGCTGATCGTGGAGCTGGGCCGGTCCGACGCGCCGGGGCGGCCATTCCTGTATGGCACCGGGTTCGAATTCCTGGAGCGGTTCGGCCTGACCAGCCTGGAAGAGCTGCCACCACTGCAAGTCGAGATCGCCGCGCGACTCGGGGACGAGGGCGGAGAACCGGTCGATGCAGCGTCGTTCGGTGGCGATGCGACGCCACAGGCGGACACCTGATGCCACCCGAACGGCTCCAGAAGGTCCTCGCGGCGGCCGGCGTCACCTCGCGACGCGGGGCTGAGGCCATGATCGCGGCGGGTCGCGTCACGGTGGATGGCCGCCCTGCGACCCCGGGCATGCAGGTGGACCCGGAGCGAGCGGTCGTCGCCGTCGACGGCCGCGCGATCGGGGGTGCGGTCGGGCAGGCCTATCTCGTGCTTCACAAGCCCGCCGGCGTGACGTCGACGACCCGTGACCGGCACGCCGAGACGACCGTCATGGACCTGATCCCGACCGCCCTCGTGCCCGACGGTGCCCGGCTCTACCCGGTCGGTCGGCTGGACCTGGACTCGGAAGGGATGCTGCTGCTGACGAACGACGGTGACTGGGCCGAACGAGTCCTCCATCCGCGCCACGGTGTCGAACGCGAATACGCCTTGGGACTCGCCTCCCCGCTCGGTGTCGAGCAGGTGGACCGGCTGCGTGCGGGCATCGCGCTCGATGAGGGGATGGCGACGCTGGGCGGGCTGCGGACCATGACCGAGGTCGAAGGGAAGCGCCTCGCCGCCCTGCTTCGCCCGCCGCCGGCCCATGACCTCGTCTGGTATCGCGCGACACTGACCCAGGGCTGGAAGCGACAGCTTCGACGCATGTTCGGTGCCGTCGGTGCGCCGATCCAGCGTCTGGTCCGCGTCCGGATCGGCCCGGTCCGGATCGACGGCCTGCGAACCGGCGCGATCCGGCCGTTGAAGGCCCCGGAGGTTCGCGGCCTTGGCGCGGGCGCCGGGCGGTCCCGGGGAGCGACGCCGCGACCGACGCAGCCGCGCTGACGGCTATCCTCGCCTGATGCAGCGACTCGTGGTGACCCTGGACGGACCGGGGTCGTCGGGCAAGAGCAGCGTGGGGGCCGCCGCAGCTCAGGCGGTGGGGTATCGCTTCTGTGACACGGGCCTGCTGTATCGGGCCGTGACCTGGCTCGCCGAGGCCCGCGGCGTCCCCGTGGACGATCCCCAGGGCCTGGTGGACCTCGTGCAGGACGTGGAGCTGGGGGCAGATGCACAGGGACGGCTGTCGCGCGTCCTGGTCGGTGGGGTCGACCACACGGCGGAGGTCCGGAGCCCCGCCGTGGATGCCGCGGTCTCCTCGGTCTCGGCCGTGGCCGATGTTCGCAGCGCGCTGCTGGCCCGGCAGCGGACCCTCGCCTCGCCGGGCGGCATCGTGATGGCCGGCCGCGACATCGGCACGGTCGTCCTCCCGGAGGCCGACGTCAAGCTGTACCTGGACGCCTCGGTGGAGGAACGCGCCCGGCGGCGGGCGGAAGAGCGCGGCCTGGACGCCGACGGACCGGAGGCGCTGGCGATCCTGGAGGCGCTGCGCCGGCGCGACCGGCTCGACAGCGAGCGCGCAGTCGCGCCATTGCGCGTCCCGACCGACGCCTGGATCATCGCGACCGACGGCAACGAGTTCGAGGACACCGTGGCCGCCGTCGTCGGCGCGATCCGGGATGCCGAAGCGCGGCGGCGCGACGCGACGGGCCCGGCGGCTGACGGGACTCCCCCGTGACGGAGCCCGGAGGTGGCGCTCCCGGGAGGCCGGCGGGACCACCGCCTCGTGCACCGATCGTCGAGGAGATCACGCCCTGGATGCGCGCGCTGGCGGCGGCCAGTCGGATGGGCCTGGCCGGACTGACGCGGGTCCGGGTCGAGGGTGCGATCGACCAGATCCCGCACGTCGGGCCGGTGCTCGTCGCCGCCAATCACGCCTCCAACCTGGACCCGATCGTGATCGCGGCTTCGCTGATGCCGCGCCTGGGCCGGCGCCTCCAGTGGCTCGGCAAGAAGGAGCTGTTCGACTGGCCGATCCTCGGGTGGGTGGCCACCAACGGGGGCGTCCACCCAGTAGACCGGTCCACGGCGGACGTCGAGGCCTACCGGCTCGCCAAGCGGATCCTGGATGAGGGCCACGCGCTGTTCGTCTTCCCGGAGGGCACCCGCAGTCCCGACGGAAGGCTCCAGGAGGCCCGGGACGGGGTCGCGGTCCTCGCCCTGCGGACCGGCGCGCCGATCGTGCCGGTGGCCATCGCCGGGTCGTTCGCCGTCTGGCCGCGGGGCCAGAGGCTGCCGCACCCGGGCGGCCGGGTCACGGTCCGTGTCGGCGTGCCGTTCCGCCTCGACGACGAGCTGCCGGCCGACCTGGACCGGAAGGCGGCCAAGTCGCAGGCGACCGACGTGATCATGCGCCGCATCGCGGCCCTGCTCCCGCCCGGCCAGCGCGGACGCTACGCCGCCATCCAGCCCTCGGTCACACCCGAACCGTAGGGGAAGGGTCCTGGCGGGACCCCGTGCGATAATCGGCCGGTGGGAATGGTCCAGGAAGTCCGGATCGCGCGGCGGACCGGGTTCTGCTACGGCGTGCGCGAGGCGATCGACAAGGCCAAGGAGGCCTCTGCCGACGGCAAGCTCACGCATACCCTCGGCCAGGTCGTCCACAACGAAGGCGTTGTCCGGGACCTCCAGTCGCTGGGGATCCGGACGGTCGACTCGCTCGATGACGTCGACCAGGGCGCGGCCGTCGTCATCCGTGCCCATGGAGTGCGCCCGGACGTGATGGAGCGGGCCGACCAGCGCGGCCTCGAGGTCATCGACGGCACCTGTACCTGGGTGATCCAGGAGCAGAAGGAGCTGGCACGTCTCGTCGAGGAGGGCTACACCATCGTCCTGCTCGGAACGCCCAGGCACCCGGAGGTCGTCGGCCTGCTCGGATTCGCGCCGGACGCGATCGTGGTCGACGACGAGGAGGAGTGGGACGCCGCCATCCCGCGCCGGAAGCGGATGGCGCTGATCAGCCAGTCGACCCAGCCGCCCTGGAAGTTCGAGAAGCTCGCCGCCCACATGGTGTCGCGAGCGCATGAACTCAAGATCGTCAACACGGTCTGCCCGGTCACGATCCGCCGCCAGCAGGACACGATCGAGTCCGCGGCGGAGGTGGACATGATGGTGGTCGTCGGCGGGCGTTCCAGCGCCAACACCAAGGAGCTGACGCGCCTGTGCGAGATCGCCGGCACGCACGCCATCCAGATCGAGGGGGCTCGCGATCTGGTCGACCCGGCCGTGTTCGGGGACGCCGGGATCGTGGGCGTGACGGGCGGCACCTCCACCCCGATCGAGGACCTGCGCGACGTCGCCCAGCGCATCCTCGAGATCGCCGGCACACCGGATGTCCAGGCCGCCGCCACCGCCATCGCCGAGGCGGCGCTGGAGCGAGCCGCGACCCCGGCGGGTCGGACGACCTCCCTGCCGAGCCTCGGCGCCCCGCGCTCCGCCGCCGGCGCGGTCTGATCGTGGCCGCGAGGCGGACCAGGGGCGCGACGACGACGCGCCTCGGTGGCACGCTCCCGGTCGTGGCGGTCGTCGGGCGCCCGAACGTCGGCAAGAGCACCCTGTTCAACCGCATCGTGGGTCACCGGACGGCGATCGTGGAGGACCGGGCCCGCACCACGCGCGACCGCCTGTACGGTGACGCCGAGTGGAACGGCCGGCGGTTCGTCGTGGTCGACACCGGAGGCCTTGAGCTGGACCCGGGCGATCCGATCGAGGCGCGCGTCCAGGAGCAGGCCCGCCTGGCCATCGCCGAGGCGGACGTGATCGTCTTCGTGGTCGATGCCGCCCGCGGGATGACGCCCGCGGACGAGGAGGCGGCGGAGCTGCTCCGTCGGGCCACGGCCCCGGTCATCGTTGCCGTCAACAAGGCCGACAACGAGAAGCGCGAGCTGGAAGGGATGGAGTTCCACGCCTTCGGCTGGGACGAGACCTACGCCATCTCGGCCGCGCATGGCCGGGGGACCGGGGACCTGCTCGACGCCATCGTCTGGGCCCTTCCCCCCGAGACGGACCAGGAGCTCGCGCGCAAGGCTCGCGAGGTCGAGGCGGAGGCATGGGCGGATGAGGTGGCAGCCGGCCGCCTGGAACCGCTCGTCGTGGGTGGGCCGGAGGCCGAGTCGGACGAGCCCGACGATGGCGCCGCGTCGGACGCCGGGACGGACGCCGACGCTGCCGAGGCCGCCCGCTGGGATGCCGCCATGGCCGCGGAGGCCGAATCTGGACCGGCGGCGATCGCCTTCGTGGGTCGGCCGAACGTCGGCAAGTCCAGCCTGCTCAATGCGCTGCTCGGCGAGGACCGCGCGATCGTGTCGGAGATCCCCGGGACCACACGCGACGCGATCGACACCCGTCTCGCCTGGGGTCGCAGCGAGATCGTCCTCATCGACACTGCCGGGATCCGTCGCCGCGGAAAGGTGGCGTCGGGACCGGCCGCCGAGCGCTACTCGACGCTCCGGGCCCTCTCGGCGCTGTCCCGCGCCGACGTCGCCGTCCTCGTCGTCGACGCCGTCGAGGGGCTGACGTCCCAGGACGCCCACGTCGCGGGTTACGCCGTGGAGGAGGGGAAGGGGCTGATCGTCGCAGTCAACAAATGGGACCTCGTCGCCGAGAAGACCGATCGCACGTTCGACCAGTACACGGAGTGGATCCGCAACGAGGTCCCGTTCCTGGACTTCGCCCCGATCGTCTCGATCAGCGCCAAGACCGGGCAGCGGGTCGGACGCGTGCTCGAGCTCGCGGTCGACATCTGGGCGGAACGTCGCAAGCGGGTTTCGACCGGCGAACTGAATCGACTGCTCCTGGCGGCGACCGAGCGGACGCCGCCGCCACCGGTGCGCGGCAAGCGGCCCAAGCTGTTCTACGCGACCCAGGCCGCCGTCGCGCCGCCGACCTTCGTGTTCTTCGCGTCCGACGCGTCGGCGGTCCACTTCTCGTACCGCCGCTATCTCGAGAACCGGCTGCGCGAGACGTTCGGCTTCGACGGGACGCCGATCCGCCTGGTATTCCGCGACCGCGCCTCGGTCAAGCTGCCGCGCCGGCGCAAGACGCGGTCGTCGGCGCCCGTTCGGGGCGCCCGCCGCTCCACCTCGCCGCGGACGCGCCGGTCGCGCTGATGCCCGATCCGCGCGTCGCCGTCATCGGGGCGGGTGCGTGGGGAACGACCCTCGCCGCGATCGTCGGGCGACGCGAGCCCGTGTCGCTGGTGTGCCGCGACGCGGCGCACGCCGCCGAGATCGAACGGACCCGCCGAAACGAGCGTCGGCTGCCCGGGATCGAGCTGCCGGTGGACCTCGTCGCGACCGCCGACCTGGCGGTGCTCGCGGCGGCGGTCGACCTCGTGATCGTGGCCGTGCCGTCGACACACCTTCGCGCGGAGCTCGGGCGGCTGGCCGGGCACCTGCCGCCCGGAGCCGACCTCCTGTCGGTCGTGAAAGGCCTGGAGAACGGGACGCTGCTGCGCATGAGCGAGGTGATCGCCGACGCCGCCCATGTCGACGCCGCTCGGATCGCGGCGTTATCCGGACCGAACCTGGCCGATGAGATCGCTCGCGGACTGCCGGCGTCGGCCGTCGTGGCCGCTGACGATCCGGCCCTTGCCGCCCGGATCGTCGGGCGGCTGGGCCGCCGCGAGTTCCGGTTGTACGTCAATCGGGACATCCTGGGCGTGGAGCTGTGCGGCGCGCTCAAGAACGTCGTCGCCATCGCCGCCGGGGCGGCCGACGGTCTCGGCTTCGGAGACAACGGCAAGGCGGGCCTGATGACCCGTGGACTCGCGGAGATGATCCGGCTGGGAACGGCGGCGGGCGCGAATCCCCTCACGTTCGCTGGGTTGGCCGGGATCGGTGACGTGATCGCGACCTGCAGTTCCAGGCTGTCGCGCAACCACCGGCTGGGCGAGGAGCTCGCCCGGGGCCGGCCGTGGTCGGAGATCGAGGCGACGATGCCTGGGACGGCGGAAGGCGCCTACACCGTGGACGCCGCCCTCGCCCTCGCCGACCGCCTCGGTGTGGAGATGCCGATCGCCCGCGAGGTGCACCGTGCCCTGTTCGAGGGCAAGAGCGTCCAGCGCTGCCTCGTCGACCTGCTGTCCCGCGAGTCGCGGGACGAACTCGGTGACATCGTCTGATTCGCCGGGCCACAGGGGCCTTCACACAGGCCGGCGGAGGTCGGCGTGCCAGCCGGCGGATTCGCACGACATCCTTGGGGCGAATGAGGCGCGCGTATGCGCCGGGCGCCCTCAACGGCCGATCCAGCGCCGTCGTGCTTGCGTCATGCGCCCGGTGCATGACGTGCGATGGGATAGCGTGGAGGCCCGGTCCGGCCCCGGCTCAGGATCGTGTCCGCGTGCCGCCGACTTCGCCGCGGGTGCGGGTCGTGAACGGGGCCCGTGCTAGACTGCGTGGCCTGACGGGGCGTGGCGCAGTCTGGTAGCGCACCAGTCTGGGGGACTGGTGGTCGTCGGTTCAAATCCGGCCGCCCCGACCAGATCTCCCGCACGATGAGGGTCGCCTGGCAGACAGCCGCCGGCATGATCCTGTCCGGTTTGACCAGGATCCAGCCGCGGCTGACGGTGATCGCCGCACTCGGGTCGCCGGACCTATCATGTCCTCCGGCCCATCGCAGGAGTGAGGACATGGCGCAACCACCCGACGATCGCCGGCCCATGCCCTGGGATGCACCCGGTGCCCCTCCCGGGGCCGCGCCGGTGCCTGAGCCGGAGCGACTTCCTGCCGACCTGCCCGCTGAAGACGCGGAGGGTGATTCGCTCGAGCCGCCGGCAACACCCGAAGCGGATCCTCGACCGAGCCCTCTGATCAGCTGGGCCCCGTCGGGCGGTGCCGGCGCGGGCCAGGGTGCCGGCGCGGAGCCCGGTACCGGCACCGCAGGCCCCGACGGTACCCCTCGCGCCGTGGTCGGCTGGGAGGTGCCGCAGGACCATCGACAGGCCTCGCCGATCGCCGGCTTCGTCATCGCCGGGACCGGCAGCCGCCTCGTTGCGTACCTGATCGACGCGGTGCTGCTCGGGATCGCGAACTACGCCATCCTGTGGGTCGCCGATCCAGGTCTCTTCGACCCGGCCGCCACCATCACCCCATCTGGCGTCGCGCCGTCGTTGACGGTCCTGCTGGCCCAGGTGGTCGTGCTCTGCCTGGAGTTCATCTACTTCGTCGGGTTCTGGACGAGCCGCGGGCGCGCCACGCTCGGGATGCGGCTGCTTCGGATCCGCGTGACCGACGCTCGAACGGGCCATCGACTGAGCACCGTCCAGGCGGCATCGCGCTGGCTCTTCCTGACCGGCGCCATCGGCCTCGTCGGGCTCCTGCCGATCCAGAGCGGCATCGTCGGCCTGGCATCCCTCCTGTGGCTGGTCATCCTGCTCGCCACGGTGCTCACCCGACCGCTGCGACAGGGCATCCACGACCAGGTGGTCGGCTCGCTCGTCCTCCAGCGCGAGGGCGTGAGCTCCAACGCGGCGCTCGTCGGCTGCCTCCTCCTGGCGACGCTGTTCATCGTCGTGCCGATCATCCTGCTCATCTTCCTCGGCGCCCAGATCGAGGAGTACCTGCTCGAGGTCGGGCGGTCCATCTGACCGTGGATCGCGAACGCCTCGTCGCGGAGCAGCTCGACGGCCTCGGGGACATGGACCCGGCGACGTTCCGGGCCGCCGCCCACGCGGTCGTCGACCTGATGGCCGACTATCTCGCCGCGGTCGAGGAATTCGACGTCTTCCCGACCATCGAACCCGGGTCCCTGCGTGGCCTGTTCCCGGCCCAACCGCCGGAGGCCCCGGAGCCCCTCGCCGAGATCCTCGCCGACTACGGGCGCCTGGTGCAGCCGAACGCCACCCACTGGCAGCACCCTGGGTTCCTCGCCTACTTCGCCTCGACGGCTTCCGGTCCCGGGATCCTCGGCGAGATGCTGACGGCCGCGATCGGCCAGAACCCGATGCTGTGGCGGACGTCCCCGATCGGGACGGAGCTGGAACAGGTGGTCGTCGACTGGCTGCGCCAGGCCCTCGGGCTGCCCGAGGGGTTCGACGGGCTGCTCACCGATACCGCCTCGACGTCGTCGCTCATCGCGCTCGCCGGGGCGCGCCAGGCCGCCGGGCTGGACGTCGCGGCTCACGGTCTCGCGGGCCGGACCGAAGTCCCGATGCTTCGGGTCTACGCCTCTTCTGAAGCGCACTCGTCGATCGACAAGGCGTGCATGACGCTCGGCTTGGGCCGGACAGCCCTGGTCCGGATCGCGACCAACGATCGCTTCGAGCTGCGGGCCGACGACCTCGCGGCGGCCATCGTCGCGGACCGGGCGGCCGGCCATCGACCGATCGCCGTCGTCGCCACCATCGGGACCACGTCATCGACGTCGGTGGACCCGGTGGCAGCCGTCGCCGACATCGCCGAGCGGGAGGGGCTGTGGTTGCACGTCGATGCGGCCTACGCCGGCGTCGTGGCGATGCTGCCGGATCGACGTGCGCCATTCGTCGGCTGGGAACGGGCCGATTCGATCGTCGTCAACCCGCACAAGTGGTTGTTCACGCCGGTGGACGCCTCGCTGTTGCTGACCCGCAGGATGGACGTCCTGCGCGATGCATTCAGCCTGGTGCCCGAGTACCTCCGGACCCTGGGCCAGATCGCCCCGGTGCGCGACTACCATGAATACACGCCACAACTTGGTCGGCGCTTCCGCGCGCTGAAGTTGTGGATCCAGCTGCGCTGGTTCGGCCTCGCCGGGCTTCGACGACGGATCGATCGCCACCTCGCCATGGCCCAGGCGTTCGCCGGTCGGGTCGACGACGATCCGGACTGGGAGCGCCTGGCGCCCGTCCCGTTCTCCACGGTGTGTTTCCGCTGGAAGCCGAGCGCGGCCGGTCCTGCGCTGACGGAGGAGGCGCTGGATGCCCGCAACGCCGAGATCATGGATGCCGTGAACCGGACCGGCGAGGCGTTCCTGTCGCATACGCGCCTGGACGGCCGGTTCGCGATCCGGGTCGCGATCGGCAACCTGCGCACGGAGCCACGTCACGTCGAGCGGACCTGGGAACTCCTTCGGGAGGCAGCGCGAGCGTGAGGCCCGACATCCGGGCGGGCTTGGAGGACGCCCAGCACCGGCTCCACGAGCTGGACCTTGACGATCGGTTCGAGCCACGGGCGGCCGCCGCGATCGTCGCGTCCGGCCTGCATCGACTGTGCGTGCCGAGCGAGGCCGGCGGTCTCGGGGCGTCGATGATCGAGGCGGGCGAGGTGCTGGCCGCGCTCGGTGCCGTCGATGGCGCGACCGCGCTCGGGTTCGCGATGCAGACCCACGTCGTCGGCGGGATGCGCGACGCGATCGACTACCCGAGCGGGGTGCGCGACCGGATCTACCGCGCCATCGTCGATGACGGAGCCCTCATCAACAACGCCGCCACCGAGGAAGGCGGCGGCTCGCCGGCCCGTGGCGCCGTCCCGGGGACGGTGGCCATCCTCGCGGCCGATGGGACGTGGCGGCTCACCGGGGAGAAGACCTGGACGACCTGGCTTCCGAACCTGAGCCTCGCGTTCGTGACGGCCCGATTGCCGGCTGGTTCCGGATCAGGTGCGGAAGAGGCGGGACCCGTCGAGGTCGGCACCTTTCTCGTCGATCTGAAGGCGGGCGGCGTCACGCGGCGCCCGGGATTCGAGGCGATGGGCATGCGCGGGTCCGCCTCCGGCCGCCTGGGCCTCGAAGCGGCGATCGGCGAGCTCGTGCAGCGGCGGCGGGGTCGCGACGCCGACCCACGCGGGCCGGCCCCGGCGCACTGGTTCTCGCTCGCGGTCGCGGCCACCTACCTCGGGGTGGGGGAGGGTGCCCAGGACGACGTCCTTCGATGGGCGATCGATCGGCGACCCGGCGATGGGTCCACCGCGGTCGCCGACATCCCCAGCGTCCGGCTGCGGATCGGCCGGATGGACGCCGAGCTGCGGACCGCCCGGATCGTGCTGTTGGACGCGGCTCGCCGGTGGGACGAGGAGCGCGATGGCTCGGACCTCACGCTGGCGAAACTCGTGGCCACGCGCGCAGCGGTCTCCGCCACGGACGAAGCCCTGCGCATCGCCGGTGGGCCGGGCTTCCTGGCGGGCCGGCTGGAGCGTGCGTTCCGCGACGCCCGCGCCGGGCTGATCAACCCGCCGCTGGAGGACGTCGCCCTGGCCGGTTTCGCCGCGACCCTGATCGAGGGCATGCGCGGCCGCGCGACCTGACTCGTTGCGGACCGCCCGGCCGCGTCTATGCGACGCACTTCCCGCACAGCCGTGCGGAGGTCGCCCCCAAGCCTGACATCTCGTGCATCCTGGGCCGGCATCCACACAGGGCTCGTGCCGGAATCGCGTCGCACCGACGCGCCCCCGGGATCTACGCCACCCCTTCGCTGCCGGGTTCCATGGGCAGGACCCCCCGCTCCCTGCGCTAGACTCGGGCCCACGATACCGTCCCATCCGAGGAGATCCGTCATGGCCGTCGAGGCCCACGTCACCGACTTCCCGATGTTCATCGATGGCGTCACCGCGTCGTCGACCAGCGGGCGCTGGATCGAGGTCCGGAGCCCGGCCACGGGCGAGATCGTCGGCCGCGTCCCGGACGGCACGGCGGCCGACGTCGACCGAGCCGTGGCGGCCGCCCGGGCAGCCTTCCGGGACGGCCGCTGGTCGCGGATGGCCCTCGCGGACCGCGTCGCGGTCATGAACCGGCTCGGCGACCTGCTGGACCGGGACGCCGACGAGCTCGCTCGCCTCGAGACACTCCAGACCGGCACGTCGTACAAGCTGCGCCGGGAGAGCGACTTCGCCTTCGCCAGCGACAACCTGCGGTTCTTCGCGACCCAGATCCGGAACCTCGAGGGCAAGGCGGCCTACGAGTACACGGGTAGCCACACGAGCTTCGTCCGACGCGAGCCGATCGGTGTCGTCGGTCAGGTCAGCCCGTGGAACTACCCGATGTGGATGGCGATCTGGAAGATCGGTCCGGCCCTGGCTGCGGGCAACAGCATCGTGCTGAAGCCGGCGTCGGCCACGCCGATCACGACGGTCCGACTGGCGGAGCTCGCCCTGGAGGCCGGGGTGCCGGCGGGCGTCCTCAACGTGGTGACCGGTCGCGGCGAGGTGGTGGGTGCCGCCCTGGCGGCGCACATGGACGTCGACCTCATCTCCCTGACCGGCGACACGGAGACGGGCAAGCGCATCCAGGCCCTGGCGTCGTCGAACCTCAAGCGGGTCCACCTCGAACTCGGCGGCAAGGCGCCGTTCATCGTCTGCGCCGACGCCGACCTTGAGGCGGCCGCGCGCGGCGCGACGGCCGGGGCCCTGATCAACGGCGGCCAGGACTGCACGGCCGCCACGCGCGCTTACGTCCATCGCAGCGTCTACGAGGCGTTCCTGTCGAGGACGGCGGAGCTGTTCGATGGGGTCCGGGTCGGCGACCCGTTCGATCCCGCGACTGACCTCGGCACGCTGATCAGCGAGACCCAGGTCGCGCGCACGGCCGGCTTCGTGGATCGGGCGAAGGCCGCGGGCGCGCGCGTCGTCGCCGGCGGCTACCGGCCGGAGGTGCCGGGTCTCCCTGACGGCGCCTTCTATCGGCCCACCCTGGTGGCCGATTGCGCCCAGGACAGCGAGCTCGTCCAGGACGAGGTGTTCGGGCCGGTGCTGGCCGTCCTGCCGTTCGACACGCTGGAGCAGGCCCTGGCGATGGCCAACGACACCCGCTACGGCCTGGCGGCCAGCATCTGGACCACGAACGTGTTCACGGCCATGGAGGCCGCGCGCACCCTGAACTTCGGGCACGTCCAGGTCAACGACCACCTGATGGTCACCTCGGAGATGCCGCACGGCGGCTTCAAGCAGTCCGGCAGCGGCAAGGACATGTCGTCGTACTCGTTCGAGGAGTACACCCAGGTCAAGCACGTGATGCTGGAGCTGACCGGGGAACCCGAGAAGGGCTGGCACTACACCGTCTTCGGCGACAAGCCCGCGGAATAGCGCGAGTCGCAGACGAGATGGTGGTCGTGAAGCGCACGTTCTGGAACGAGACCATCGAGACGATGTCACCGAGCGAGGTGCGTCGCCTCGAGCGTGATCGTCTCCGCGAGCAGATCGCCTACGACTATGCGACGAGCCCGTTCTACCGCGCCAGGCTCGATGCCGCCCGGGTGCGACCGGACCAGATCCGTCATGTCGAGGATCTCGCCTCGATCCCGTTCATGGAGAAGGCCGACATCGCCGACTCGCAGGCCGACGGCACGCTCCTGGGCGTGAATCAATGTGCGCCCCTTGACCAGATCGTGCGCATCCAGGCGACGGGTGGCACGACCGGACAGCCGATGCGCATCGGCCTGACCCGTCGCGACATCACCGACTACGGCGAGACCGGGGCGCGGGCGCTCTGGGCGATGGGCTGCCGGCCGGGCGAAATCGTCTTCGAGTGCATGAACTTCAACCTCTACTCGGGCGGCCTGAGCGACCACCTGACCTTCGAGACGGTCGGCGCGGCCACGATCCCATTCGGCGTCGGCAACAGCGAACGGTTGTTGACGATGATGGCCGGGCTGAAGGACCCGGTCGGCATCTGGGCGACCCCGTCCTACGCCGTGCGCCTGGCCGACGTGGCCCGACAGCTCGGCATCGAGCCGCGCTCCGTGGGCCTGCACAAGGGGTATCTCTCCGGGGAGGCGGGCATGCAGGTGCCGGGCTATCGAGAGCGGATCCAGGAAACCTGGGGGATGGTGGCGCGCGACCAGTATGGGACGGGCGAGTTGGGACTGCACTCCGGCGAATGCGAATACCAGAACGGCGTACATTTCGGCGGCACGGGGATCGCGATCGCCGAGCTCGTCGACCCGGACACCGGCGAAGATCTTCCGTTCACCGACGGCCAGCAGGGCGAGGTCGTCTACACCTCGATCCATCGCGAAGCCTGCCCCCTGTTGCGGATGCGCTCGCACGACCTGATGCAGGTGTTCACCGATCCCTGCGCCTGCGGGCGCACGAGCTTCCGCTTCCGGATCCTCGGTCGGTCGGACGACATGTTCATCGTCAAGGGCGTGAACGTCTTCCCGGTGGCGATCCAGGCGGTCCTGATGCAGCTCTCACCGCGCCTCACCGGAGAGTTCAAGGTGGTGCTCGATCGACCGCCACCGATCGACTACCAGGTCCCCATCACGGTCGAGGTCGAGCGCGACGTGCCCGAGGAACATCACGGGGACCTGGCTCACGAGGTCACGACCAGGCTCCAGGTGGAACTCAACTTCTCGGCGATCGTGCAACTCGTTCCGGCGGGCAGCATCGCCACCGAAGGCAAGGCCCGGCGCGTGATCCGTACCTATCGAGGGGTGACCGACTCATGACCGTCGTGGACTTCAAGACGAGCGGCGACGTCGCGCTCATCGCGCTGGATCGGCCGGACAAGCTGAACGCGATCAATGGCGACGTGCTGCGAGGACTGCTCGACGCCGTCGATGCGCTCGGTCGCGACGACACGATCGGGGCGGCCGTCCTGAGCGGTCGCGGTCGCGCCTTCTCGGCCGGCGGCGACATCGCGGCCATGCACGACATGAGCGACCAGGAGTTCGCCGACACGATCTCGCTCTACATGCGGGTCTCGGCCGCGTTCCGGGCGTGCCCCAAGCCCATCGTCGCGGCCATCCACGGTTACGCGCTGGCGGGTGGTTTCGAACTCGCGCTGATGTGCGACGTGCGCTTCGCCGCAAAGGGCACGCAGTTCGGGCTGCCCGACACGCCGCTCGGCCTCAGCCCGACGAGCGGCATGACGTATCTACTGCCGCGGGTCATCGGCCTCGGCCGCGCCATGTACCTGACCCTTGCGGGAGACAGCATCGACGCCGAAGAGGCCGAGCGGATCGGCTTCGTCAACCGGGTCACCGAACCCGAGGCGCTGCTGGCCGAAGCGGAAGCGTTCGCCCATCGCGTCGCGTCGTACCCGCGTGTGGGCGTGGCTTGGACGAAACGCGGGTTCCATCGCGCCCTCGATGGTCCGTTCGAGGCGGCGACGCGCAGCGAGGAGGAGGGCGAGCTCGCCTGCTTCCGGTCTCCGGAGACCCGTGAGCGATTTCAAGGATTCCTCGACCGAAAGCGCGAATAGGGGATGGCGATCGACGTCATCACCCCGAGCTCGGACGTGCGGGCCCGGTCAGGAGCGAGGAGCGAACCTCGCCGTGA
Source organism: uncultured Chloroflexia bacterium (assembly GCA_963704935.1). Classification (GTDB taxonomy): domain Bacteria; phylum Chloroflexota; class Limnocylindria; order Limnocylindrales; family CSP1-4; genus SPCO01. The sequence goes on along the minus strand of CAVPIF010000003.1, from coordinate 105,104 downwards.
AGTGCCGGAGGGCGGCCGGCCGGGACTCGATCCGGTAGCCGCGCAGGTCGGCCGCCCGAGCTGCCACGTCGCGGACGACCTCGATGACGTAGTCGATGTGGCTCTGGGTGTAGGTCCGCCGCGGGATGGCCAGCCGGACCAGGTCCATCGCCGCCGGCGACTCCGACCCGTCGGGACGGAGCCCGAACATCACGGTCCCGATCTCGCAGCCACGGATGCCCCCGGCGCGATACAACTCCACGGCCAGGGCCTGGCCCGGATATTCCAGCGCCGGGATGTGGGGTAGCAGGGCGCGGGCGTCGAGATAGATGGCGTGACCGCCGTACGGCTGGACCAAGGGCACGCCGGCCGCCGTCAGCGCGTCGCCGAGATAGGCCGTGGACCGGATCCGGTAGCGCAGATAATCCTCGCTCACGACCTCGGTGAGGCCCTGCGCGATCGCCTCGAGGTCTCGACCGGCGAGCCCGCCATAGGTCACGAATCCCTCGGTCAGGATCAGCAGGTTGCGGCATCGCTCGGCGAGGTCGTCGTCATTCATCGCCAGCCAGCCGCCGATATTGGCAAGGCCGTCCTTCTTGGCCGACATCGTCATGCCATCGGCCAGGCCGCCGATCTCCCGGACGATATCGACGACCGCGCGATCCGCCTGGCCGGGCTCGCGGCTCCTGATGAACCAGGCATTCTCGGCGAAGCGACAGCCATCGAGGAACAACGGCTTGTCGAACCGGTCGCACACGGCGCGCACGGCGCGCAGGTTCTCCAGCGAAACGGGCTGGCCACCGCCTGAGTTATTGGTGATGGTCACGAAGACGACCGGGACGTCCCGGGCGCGGGCCTCCAGGAGTGCCTCGAGCGCGGCCACGTCCATGTTCCCCTTGAACGGGTGGATGGTGGCTGGTTCACGGCCCTCGGGGATGACCAGGTCCACGGCATCGGCGCCCGTGTACTCGACATTGGCGCGCGTCGTGTCGAAGTGCGTGTTGTTGGGGACGACCTTCCCCGGCCCGCCGATGACGCTGAACAGGATCTTCTCCGCGGCCCGGCCCTGATGGGTCGGGATGACGTGACGGAACGGGAACAGCCGCTGCACGCTTTCCAGGAAGACGAACCAGCTGGGACTGCCCGCGTAGCTCTCATCGCCATGCTGGATGGCGGCCCACTGGTCGCGGCTCATCGCCCCGGTCCCCGAGTCCGTCAGGAGGTCGATGAGGACATCGTCCGCATGCAGGCCGAACAGGTTCCAGCCGGCAGCTTCAAGCGCCCGCTCGCGCTCAGCCTGGGTCGTGAGGCGGACCGGTTCCACCGCGTGGATGCGGAACGGCTCGATGATCGTCGTCCAGCGGTCCATGCCGGCCAGCATACGCCGCACCGATGGCCGTGCACCCGGGTCCCGCAGACCGCGATAATGCGCGCATGCCACCGATCACCGAACTGACCCGCATCGAGCCCGTTCACCTCGCCCGCCTGGAGCACCAGGGCACGTTCACGACGGGCCTGCTCCTGGAGCGCTCGGAGACGGCGACCCGCCGCCAGGTCCTCGCCGACCAGGTCGCGGCGGACACGAACGACGTCCTGATGTGGCGCGATGAGGCGCTGATGCTGAACCTGGCCAGCTTCGGACCGGACGAGCACCAGCTGTTCATCCAGGCCCGGATCACCGGCCTGCGCGACGTCCTCGGCCTGGCAGTGGACGCGCTTCGCGATCGACTCCATCGCGCCGCGGGCGAACTCGGGATGGAGCCACCGTCCGATCCGACCGTCCAGGGCTGGTGGGACCAGGCGCGGACGCTGGAGGACGAGTAACGGCCAGTCGCGCTCGACGGGCTACGATGCGCCCGTGGATATCGTTCGCCGTCGGCTCGCCGATCTCGTCATCTCGGTCGCGGTCGCGCTCGCGATCGTCGCGCTGGTGATGCCGCTGTTCCTGAACCCGGTCTGGGTCGCGTTCGAGCAGGGCCGCGCAGAGGCGACCGCCTGGACGGGCTTCGACGAGCGGGAACTCCGGGTCGTGACCGACTCCATCCTCACCGACCTGGTGCTCGGGCCGCCGGACTTCGACGTCCGGTCCGGCGGCGTGCAGGTCCTCAACGAGCGTGAGCGGTCGCACATGCGTGACGTCCGGACCGTGTTCATCGGCTTCTTCGCCGTGACCGGCATCCTCGTGGTGGCGGCGATGGCGATCGGACTCGCCCGCCGACGCGGCACGGACGCGTCTGGCACGTGGCGCCCGGTCCGGAACGGTGGCCTCGGCCTGATCGTCAGCCTCGTCCTCGGCGGCGGGCTGGCGCTGGTCGCCTTCGACCAGTTGTTCGAGGTCTTCCACCAGCTGTTCTTCGCCGGCGGGTCCTACACCTTCGATCCCGCCACCGAGCGACTCGTGCAGCTGTTCCCGTTCCGGTTCTGGGAGGAGACGGCCATCGCCCTGGGTGCCCTTGCGATCGTGGTCGCGGCCGCCGTCGCCGCCGTCGCCCACCGTCGGGCGAGCGTCCGGGGGCCCGCGTCGTGAGCGCCCTGCCGGTCGCGAGGCTGTTCGGATTCGAGATCCGGATCCACGTGTCGTGGGCGGTCATCCTCGCGGTCATCGTCGTCGCCGTCGTCGCCCAGGTGGGAACTGCGGCCCCGGCGATGCCACCGGTGCAACGCTGGGTCATCGGGGCCATCGTCGGTCTCGCGTTCCTGCTGTCGGCGCTGGCCCATGAGCTCGGCCACGCCCTGATGGCCCGCCGGGCGGGGATGCCAGGCGGGCCGGTCGTCGTCTACTTCTTCGGCGGCGCGGCGACACCGAGCCTGGAAGCCCGGACGCCGAGCGACGAGTTGCGGGTTGCCCTGGCCGGCCCCGCTGTCAGCCTGGGGATCGGAGCGATGGCGTTCGTCGTCGCGGCCACGGCGGCCGGGCTGGCGGCACCGTCCGGTGGGTTGCTCGCCGCGGCCGTCGGTGAGGTCGCCCTGCTCATCGGGGTCCTGAATGTCGTGCTCGGTGGCGTGAACCTCCTGCCCGCCTACCCGCTGGACGGTGGGCGCGTGGCCCGCGCGGTCGGCTGGGCTCGCACCGGCGATGCGACCAGTGGCCTGCGGCTCGCCGCCAGGAGCGGCCGTTGGCTCGGCATCGGCTGCGCGGCTGCCGGCCTGGTCGTGATCCTTGCCGTCGACGCGCTCGATGGCTCGATGCTCGCCCTGTGCGGCTGGTTCCTCGTGTCGGGGGCGCGGGCCGTCGAGCGCACTGCGCAGGTGGAGGAGGTGCTCGAGGGGATCCGCGTGGCGGACATCATGGAGCCCGGCGTCGGCGGTATCCCGGGCGGCCTGACGCTCGACACCTTCGCCGATCAGTTGCTGTCCGGAAGTGCGACCTCCGTGCCCGTGGTGCGCGGGTCCGACCTGGTCGGGATGCTCGGCGTGCGCCAGGTCCGGCCCGTGCGCCGCGACCGCTGGGCGCTGACCCGGGCGCAGGACCTGATGGCCGACGCCGCGAACCTGCCGCTCGTGGCGCCGGAGACGTCGGTCCGGTCGGCACTCGAGATGCTCCTTCGCACCGGACTCGATGGCCTGCCGGTCCACGACGCCGACGGGCTCGCGGGGATCGTGACCCGGCGTGCCATCGCCGAGACGATCCGCCAGCGGGTCGTCGCCCGGGCGGCGCAGCCGTGAGCGATGACCGACTGCTGAGCGTCGAAGAGGCCCGCACGGCCGTGCTCGGCGCGATCCCGGGTCCGACGGCAGCGGAGGAGATCTGGCTCAGCGAAGCACTCGGGCGGGTGTTGGCCGAGTCGGTGGCCAGCCCGATCGACCTCCCGCCGTGGGACAACTCGGCGATGGACGGCTACGCGATCCGCAGCGGGGACGTGGCCGCGGCGGGGGAGGATGCGCCGGCCCGTCTCCGCGTCACCGGTGAGGTCCGCGCGGGCCAGGCCCCGGACCGGCCCGTCGGCCGCGGTGAGGCGATCCGGATCGCCACCGGCGCCCCGGTGCCGCCCGGCGCCGACGCGGTCGTCCCGGTGGAGCTGACGACCCCGCTGACCGATGATGGGGCGCCAGCCGGCTCGCGGGGACGTGACGCGACCGGCCCGCTGCCGGCCGCCATCCTCGTCCACGCCGTCGTTCACGCGGGCGGATCCATCCGCGTCGCGGGGAGCGACCTCGCCGCGGGGGTGACGATCATCGAGGCCGGGACGTCCGCGACGCCTGCCGTCATCGGCCTGGCGGCCGGCGTCGGCCGAGATCGGGTGCGGGTCCATCGACGCCCGATCGTCGGGATCCTGGCGACCGGTGACGAGGTCCGTTCGCCGGGCACGGACCTGGGCCCGGCCGGGATCCCCGACGCGAATGGCCCGGGCCTGGTCGCGATGGTCGAGGCGGCCGGCGGCGAACCTCGCGTCCTGGGCATCGCCGCGGACCGCTTCGACGACGTGCGCGCCCGCCTGTGCGCCGGCCTCGTGGAGGGCGCGGACGCGATCATCGTCTCGGGAGGCGTGTCGGTCGGGCCGTATGACGTGGTCCGGGCCGCCTTCGCCGGATTCGGCACCGTCGACCTGTGGCGCGTCGCGGTCCAGCCGGGGAAGCCCTTCGCATTCGGTACGGCCACGGCGCCGCTGGAGGCTGGCAGCAGCGCTGCGGGCACGGTGCCGGACCGCCCTGCCTTGCTGTTCGGCCTTCCGGGGAACCCGGTGTCGACGTTCGTGACCTTCGAGCTGTTCGTCCGTCCGGCGCTGCGACGGATGGCCGGCCATCGGGACGACGACCTGCTGCGCCCGGTTGATCGGGCGGTCCTGACCGAGGCGGTGACCAAGAGCCACGGACGTCGCGCCTTCGTGCGGGTCCGCGTCGCGCGTGATGCGGCCGGGACGCCGATCCGTGACGACCGCGGCCGGGTCCAGGCCGCGCTGGCCGGTGGCACGAGCGGACTCGGGAGCCACGTGCTGTCCGCGCTGGCGACGGCCGATGCCCTGGCGATCGTCCCGGAGGCGAACGACGCCCTGCCGGCCGGGGCGGAGGTCGCGCTGTGGTGGCTCGACCGCGCCTGACGACAGGCCCCGCCGGGCACGAGGCTCCTGCCTGGCCCGACGCGCCGGTCGGGGTTCGCCTCCGGTCTCCGGGACCGCTATCCTCGTCGCCATGGATGCCAAGCCCGGCGGGATGCCCGCCCCTCGTGCCGAGCGTCGCCGGCTGAGCCACGTCGATCGCACCGGTCGTCCGCGCATGGTGGATGTCTCGGCGAAGCCCGTGACTGCCCGCCGTGCCGTCGCCGAGGCCACGGTCACGATGTCCGCGGAGACGATGAGTCTCGTGATCGATGGGGGAGGGGCGAAGGGCGATGTGCTCGGGGTCGCGGAACTCGCCGGGGTGATGGGCGGCAAGCGGACGAGCGAGCTGATCCCGCTCTGTCATCCCTTGCCGCTGACCGACCTCCAGGTGTCGATCACTCCGGACCGTGCCGCCGGCGTGCTGCGGATCCGGACCGAGGCCGCGACGACGGGCCAGACCGGCGTGGAGATGGAGGCGATGACCGCCGCCGCGGTCGCCGCGCTGACCGTCTACGACATGGTCAAGGGAGTGGAGCGTGGCGTGGAGATCGGGACCGTCAGGCTGGTCAGCAAGAGCGGCGGGAAGAGCGGCGAGTGGAACCGGTCCGGCCCTGACGTGCCAAGCGCCGCAGGTCGGCGCCCCGGGGATCGGGCCGCGGGCCGGATCAGCAAGGGGCGCACGGGTCGGCCCTCCGCCGGCCGCAAGCGCGGCTGATGCGGCGGGTCGTCGTCCTCACCGCGAGCGACGGTGTCGTCGCCGGTGTCCGCGAGGACCTGTCCGGTGCCGCCGTGGAGGCCCGGCTGACGGAACTCCGCTACGCCGTGGACCGGGTCCTCGTGCCGGACGAGGCCGATGAGATCGCAGCCGCGCTCGTTCACGCCGCCAGTGACCACGACCTCATCGTGACCACGGGCGGAACCGGCCTCACGCCGCGTGACGTGACGCCGCAGGCGACGGCCGGGGTCATCGACTTCCCGGTCCCGGGTCTTGCCGAGGCGATGCGTGCGGCCGGTCGGGCGAGTACGCCCCTGGCCGACCTGTCCCGCGGCCTGGTCGGGGTGCGCGGAAGGACCCTGATCATCAACCTCCCGGGCAGTCCGAAGGGCGCGATGGAATCGCTGGCCGCGATCGAGCCCGTGCTGGAGCACGCCCTGGAGACGCTGGCCGGACCATTCGAGCACCGGCCGGGTGACGTGCCGTGACCCTGTTCGAGCCGTTCGAGCACGTCCCGGCCTACCCGCTGGTCTTCCCGATCTTCTGGGGCGCGTTCGCCCTGTTCGTCGCGGTCATCGCCCGCCGGCTCCGGGTGTTCACCGCGGTCCACACCGAAGGGGGACCGGTCGGCCGGTCGGAGATCGGCAGCCGAGCCTGGGGCCTGGTGCGCTACACCATCCTCCAGCAGCGGATGTTCCGCTGGACGCGGGCCGGGGCCGTCCACTACGTGGTCTTCCTGGGTTCGACGATCCTGCTGATCGCGAACATCAACATCGTCACCGGCGGGCTTCTGCAGATCGTCGTCGAGTGGCCGCTCGATGGCGTCTTCTGGGCATTCCTGACGGGGCTCCAGAACGTCATCGCGGTGGGGGTCCTGGGCGTGCTCGGCTACCTGTTCTGGCGTCGGCTCGTGATCCGACCGACGCGGATGACCCTCGACCGCGCCGGGCTCGGCGTCCTCGTGATGATCGGTCTCGTCGTGTCGACGGAGTTCTTCGCGCAGGCGTTCGAGGTCGCGGCGCACGGGGAGATCGCGGGGGCCGTCATCAACAACCTGCTCGCCGTGCCGCTCCGATCGCTCGGCCCGGACGTCGCGGACGCCGCATTCATCGTCCTGTGGTGGGCCCACGTGGCGGTCCTGTCCGCGTTCCTCCTGTACATCCCGACGAACAAGCACTTCCACGTCTACACGAGCTTCGTGAACGTCTGGTTCCGCAAGCTCGCCCCACGCGGCGAGCTGCCGAAGATGGATCTCGAGGACGAGGCCGCCACCTTCGGGCTGCGCACGCTCCAGGACCTCGGCTGGAAGGACGTCCTCGACGGCTTCACCTGCACCCAGTGCGGTCGTTGCCAGGAGGCATGCCCGGCCAACGCGACGGGCAAGGTCCTCGATCCGAAGGCCTTCATCATGGGCATCCGCTCGATGTCCGAGGCCGCGGAGCGGACGATCGACCTGATCCCGAACTCGCCGATCGTGCGGGAGACGTACGGCCTCGACGACACGATCCTTTCGTCCGCCGCCATGACGGCGCCGCTCGTCGACACCGCCATCCCGTACGAGGCGGTCTGGGACTGCGTCACCTGCGGGGCCTGCGTCGAGGCGTGCCCGGTCCTCATCGAGCACGTCGACAAGATCGTCGGGATCCGGCGCAACCTCGTGCTGGAGGACTCGCGCTTCCCGCAGGAACTCACGTCGGCGTTCCGGGCGATGGAGGGACAGGGCAACCCGTGGGGCCAGCCGGCCTCAGCCCGGCTCGACTGGGCGAAGCCGCTGCCATTCGACGTCCGGACTGCCTCCAGCGTGGCCGCCGCGGGCGAGCTGGACGCGCTCGAGGTCCTCTACTGGGTGGGGTGTGCCGCCGCATTCGATCCGCGCAACCAGAAGGTGGCGCGCGCGGTCGCGACCTGCCTCCATGCGGCCGGCGTGTCATTCGCGGTCCTGGGCCAGGAGGAATCGTGCACCGGCGATCCGGCCCGCCGGATGGGCAACGACTACGTCTTCCAGATGCTGGCGATGGGAACGATCGACACGCTGGACCGGTACGGGATGGGCGAACGCACGATCGTGACCGCCTGTCCGCACTGCTTCAACTCGCTGGGCAACGAGTACGGCCAGCTGGGTGGGCGCTACCGCGTGGTCCACCACAGCCAGTTCCTCGCCGATCTCGTGTCGTCCGGGCGCCTCGCGACCCTGCCGGAGGACGCGGCCTCGTCGACCGGCGACCACCGGCCCGGCAGCGTGACCGTCCATGACTCGTGCTACCTCGCCCGCTACAACGGCGTCGTCGCGGCACCCCGGTCCGTCCTCGGTGCGGCCGGCGTGGACGTGGTCGAGATGGAGCGCTCCGGCAAGCAGACGTTCTGCTGCGGAGCCGGTGGCGGGCGGATGTGGATGGAGGAGACGACGGGGACCCGGATCAACGCCGAACGGACCCGTCAGGTGCTGGCGACGGGGGCCTCCACGGTCGCGACCGCGTGCCCGTTCTGCATGGTCATGCTGTCCGACGGGCTGGCCGAGGCGGAGGGCGGCGCGGCCGTCCGCGCGATGGACATCAGCGAGGTCCTCGCGGCGCGGATCGCGGCCGTCCCGGAGGCTCGGCGCCTGCCGGTCGTCTGAGATCGGACGGGACCGTCAGCCGGGCAGCGCCTTCTCGCACGAGCTGCACGTCGCGTCCGTGACGAGGTTGCCGAACCCGCAATGCGGGCAACGCTTCATGCCTTCGGTGCTCACTGCGTACGGGCTCTCCCGGGTGAGATCTTCGACTTCCTGTCGCTGTCGACGCATGATCCCAAGGATCGCCACGATCCCGATCAGCGATGCGGCGATGAGGGCCACGAGGGCCGTGGTGTTGTCCATCGGTTCGTCCCACCGGGACTGGAGGCCGGTCGCTCACGGCCTCGTCCCGTCACAAGAGCGTAGCCCACCCCGCCCGGCGCGAACAACGTGGCGCCCCGCGGTACGATGCCGCGCATGACCGGCAACCAACGCGCCAGCAGCCCGTTCCGACTCACCGAAGAGCACGAGATGCTCCGGGACGCGGTTCGTGTCCTGGCGGATGAGCAGGTCGCCCCCAGGGCGGCCGAGATCGACCGGACCGCGGAATTCCCTGAAGACCTGCGCCGTCTGCTCGCCGACCACGACATCCTGGCCCTGCCGTTCCCCGAGGAATACGGCGGGCTTGGCGGCGAACTGCTGAAGCAGTGTCTCGCGATCGAGCAGCTGAGCCGGGCCTGCGCGACGACCGGTCTGATCCTCGCCGTCCAGGGACTGGCTTCGCTGCCGATCGCGCTCGGGGGTACGAAGGAGCAACAGGCGCGCTGGTTCCCGAAGCTCGCGTCCGGCGAGCAGCTCATCGCCTTCGCCCTGACCGAGGCCGAGGCCGGCTCCGACGCAATCGCCGCACGGACCACCGCTCGTCGCGACGGCGACGACTACCTCATCGACGGCAGCAAGCGATTCATCAGCCAGGGGTCGGTCGCCGATCTGATCGTCGTCTTCGCGGTCACCGACCCTGACGGACCGCGCCATCGACGCCTCAGCGCCTTCGTCGTCGAGGTCCCGACCCCCGGCTTCGCGGTGGCGCGCCTGGAGCACAAGATGGGCCTGCGCGGCAGTCCGACCGCGGAGCTCACGTTCGACGCGGTGCGCGTCCCTGCAGGTAACCTGCTGGGTGCCGAAGGCGATGGCTTCGGGCTGGCCATGCGTACGTTCGACCGGAGCCGGCCGGGGATCGCCGCCCAGGCGGTCGGCATCGCCCAGGGCGCCCTGGAGGTCGCCACCCAGTACGCCAAGGACCGCAAGCAGTTCGGGCAGCGGATCGGCGACTTCCAGCAGGTCGGCGCGATGCTCGCCGACATGGATGCCCAGACGGAGGCGGCCCGACGGCTGCTCTACACGGCCTGCGTCGAGATCGACGCCGGCGCCCCGGACGCGAGCCGATGGGCGGCCATGTGTAAACTCGTGGCCGGTGATACCGCCATGCGGGTCACCACCGATGCCGTCCAGGTCCTGGGGGGCTACGGCTACATCGACGAGTTCCCGGTCGAGCGGATGATGCGCGACGCGAAGATCACCCAGCTCTACGAGGGGACCCAGCAGATCCAACGACTCGTCATCGCGCGGGCGCTGCTCGGGAAGGGCGGCTGACCGCGCTAGGGAGGTTCGAACCCCGGTGCGCATCGTCGTCCTGACCAAGCCTGTGCCGGACCCCGCGTCCGGCGGTGAGCGACTCCTCCCCGACGGTCGACTGGACCGCGCCAACGTCCCGGCCGTCGTCAACGGCAACGACGAGTACGTCCTGGAGAAGGCCCTCAAGCTCATCGAGGCGGCCGGCGACGGCGAGGTCATCCTGCTGACGATGGCGCCCGCCGGCGCCCCCGAGACGATGCGCAAGGCCCTGGCGATGGGTGCCACCAGCGGCGTCCTGGTGACGGATCCGGCGCTGGAGGGATCGTGCACGGTCGCGACTGCCCGGGTGCTGGCGGCAGCGCTCAAGACCCTCGAGTTCGACCTCGTGTTCGCCGGCGTGGATTCATCCGACGGGTTCGCCGGCGTGGTGCCTGCGGGGGTGGCGGCCCTGACCGGATTGCCCTACCTATCGTGGGCGGCGGAGATCGAGCCGGACGAAGCTGCCCGGACGGTCCGCGTACGACGCATCAGCCCGACCGGCTACGACGTCCTGGAGGCGCCGATGCCGGCCCTTGTCAGCGGCACGCAGGCACTCGGGGAGCCGCGCTACCCGTCCCTGAAGGGGATCATGGGCGCCCGCTCCAAGACCATCACGACGCTCTCGCTGGCCGATCTCGGCATCGACCCGGCCGCGGTCGGCCGGGCGGGCGCCACGACCCGCGTCGTCGAAGCGCGGCCACCCGCGGCTCGTGCCGCCACCCGGGTCATCCGCGATACGCCCGACGTCGCCGCCCGCGAGGTCGTGGACTTCCTCGCCGAGCGGAGGCTGATCTGATGGCTACGCTGCTCGTCGTCGGTGAGGTGGCGCCGGACGGTTCGCTGACCAGGCTGTCGGCGGAGGTCGCCACCCTCGCCGCGATGCTGGCCGACGCGGCCGGCACGACCGTCAGCGGGGTCATCCCGGTGGCCGGCGCCCGGGCCGCCGCCGAAGAGCTCGCGCCGTACGTGTCCGACGTCGTCGTCGAGACGGGTCTGGCTGCGGACGCGACCGCGTCGGAGCGAGCCGCGGTCCTCGCGGTCGCGCTGGATGGAGTGGGCCACGTCCTCCTCCCGGCGAGTCCGGATGGCCGCGACCTTGCCGGAGTGCTCTCGGCCCTCACCGGCTGGGGCGTGCTGGCCAACGCCGTCGGTGCGCGCTGGGCCGACGACGGTCCGGTCGTCGTCCAGAGTGCGTTCGGCGGCAAGCTCGTGACCGAATCGGCCTTCATCGGCGACCAGGGGATCATCACCGTCCGCGCCAACGCGGTGACGGCGGCACCGTCGGCGACGCCCGGCACCGTCGTCGATCGCCGGACGGACGGCGCCGCGCCGATCGCGCCGGTCCGCACCGTCGACCGGATCGTCGCCGAGGGTGCGGCGGTCTCCATCGACGACGCCCGGATCATCGTCGCCGGTGGGCGTGGGGTCGGCGGTCCGGACGGTTTCAGCCTCGTGCAGGAACTGGCCGACGCGCTGGGCGGAGCCGTGGGCGCCTCCCGCGCCGCGGTCGATTCCGGCTGGATCGCCTACAGCCAGCAGATCGGCCAGACGGGCAAGATCGTCAAGCCACAGCTGTATCTCGCGCTCGGGATCAGCGGCGCCATCCAGCACAAGGTCGGGATGCAGACGTCGGAGGCGATCGTGGCCGTCAATCGCGACCCGGACGCGCCGATCGCCGAGTTCGCCGACATCCTGGTCGTGGGTGACCTGTTCGAGGTCAGCCGGGCGATGCTCGCTGAGCTGCGCACCCGGGGCGGCTGAGCGATGGCTGCGACGGTCCCGGCGTGACCGAGCTGGCGATCCTCCTGCCGCTGCTGGCGTTCGTCGTGCTGGCGGCGGGCACGGCCATCGTGCTGCGCCGCGCGGGCCGGATCGTCGCGAGGACGAGGGAGGTCGATGGCTTCCGGTCGGCGGTCCGGGACCTGACGGCGCGGGTGGACACTTCGCTGGAGGGCGCGACCGACCGGATCGATGCCGTGCGGCGAGGGCGATCCGACGCCGACACCATCGGTGACACGCTGCAGGCCGCGATGGACGCGGTCGCTCGCTACCTGGTCGAGGCTCGGGCCCTCGCCGGTCCACCCGCGGCTCGCCAGATCCGCGACGGCATCGTCGGAGAACTGGAGCGCGCCGGCCGGGCGCTGGAGATGGTCGAGCACGGGACGGCGATCCTCGTCCGGGTCCGCCGCCGCGGTCGCGAAGTGGAGGCGCAGACGGCGATGAAGCGCGGCTACCTGAACCTCCTTCACGCGCGGGAGGCGATCGACCGGCTGGCCACCGATGCCCAGGGCCTCACGCCGAGCACGGAGCCAACGGTCTCCGCCGGGTCGGTCGGAGCGCGCGGATCTCGATCCTGACCACACCATCTAGTGGTATCCTCGCTGCACACCACTAGTGGTAGTGGTCGAAGGCGGACAGGAGAGCGATGCGCTGCCCCCACTGTGGCGAGCGGGACACCCGCGTCGTCGATTCGCGTGACCTCGATGAGTCGGCCACCATCCGGCGCCGTCGGGAGTGCAACCTGTGCGCGACGCGGTTCACCACCTACGAGCGGATCGAGGCCGCCCGCCTGGTCGTCGTCAAGCGTGACGGTGCGCGCCAGGAGTTCGACCGGGACAAACTGGTCGATGGTCTCCGCAAGGCCCTGACCCGGCGCCCGGTCGCCGACGACGCGGCGGACGTGGCCGGGGACGCGATCGAGGCCGAGCTGCGCGCCGCCGGCGTCACCGAAGTGCCGTCATCGCGTGTCGGAGCCCTGGCGATGGAGCAGCTGCGCGGCATCGACCAGATCGCGTACATCCGGTTCGCCAGCGTGTACCAGAGCTTCGAGGATCTCGAGGACCTCAAGCGCGAGGTGGACACGCTCTACGCCGAGAAGGGCAACGGGGCGCACGGCAAGTGAGCGTCCTGTCCGACCGCGACATCCGGGCCGCCCTCGAGGCCGGCGTCGTCCGGATCGACCCCTACGACGTCGAGGACATCCAACCGTCGTCGGTCGACCTGCACCTGGACCGCTCGTTTCGCGTGTTTCGCAACAACCGCTACGCCTATATCGACGTTCGCGCGCCGCAGCCGGACCTGACCGAGCTGCTCACCATCGAGGATGACGAACCCTTCATCCTCCACCCCGGCGAATTCGTGTTGGGCCAGACCCTGGAGTGGGTCGAGCTGCCCGATGACCTCGTCGCCCGCCTGGAAGGTAAGGCGCTGGCGTTGGATACGCCCGTCCCGACACCGATCGGGTGGCGGACGATGGGCGATCTCGAGCCCGGCGACGTCGTCTTCGACGGATCTGGAGCGCCGACGAAGGTCATCGCCGCAACCGAACCGATGATCGGGCGTCCCTGTCGGGAAGTCGTGTTCTCGGACGGCCAGCGAGTCGTGGCCGACGCGGACCATCAGTGGGTCACCACCGACATGGCCGGGCGTCGCCGGTCACTGCACAAGGTCGAGGTCCGCACCACCGATGAGATCGCCCGGACGATCCGTGCCAACGGCGAGATGAACCACCATGTTCCGTTGGCCGGTCCAGTGCAGTACCCGCCGCGGCTCGATCTCCCGATCGAGCCGTATACCCTCGGAGCGTGGCTCGGCGACGGCACCACGACGGCGGCCACGATCACGTCGTGGGACGAGGAAGTCCTCGAACAGATCAGTGGCGATGGCTACGCGGTCCGGCTCCTCCCCTACGGAGCTCATCTCTGGTCGATCGGTGGGACCGGCCGTACCCGCGACGCCGCGACCGGCCGATATGCCCGCAACGGCTCGCTGTCGAGCCGGCTCCGGAACCTCGGCATGCGAGAGGGGAAATACGTGCCGCGTCCGTACCTGGAGGCTGGTGTCAGCCAGCGGCTCTCGCTGCTCCAGGGACTGATGGACACCGACGGCTACGTCGATGACGTCGCGGGCCGGTGCGAGTTCACGAGCACGAACGAGAACCTCGCCGAGAGTGTGGTCGAGCTCGCGGCCAGCCTGGGATTCCGGCCGATCCGGACGATCGGCCGCGCCACCCTGAACGGCGTAGACCACGGACCGAAGTACCGCGTCAAGTTCACTCCAGACCGGCCGGTGTTCCGACTTCGGCGCAAGCTGGCACGCCAGAAGGCGAGCGACGCCCGCTTCCATCGGTTCCGCGCGATCGACGTGGTACGTGAGGTCCCGTCGGTCCCGGTCCGCTGCATCCAGGTCGCGTCACCGCGCGGCGTCTTCCTCGTGTCGCGCTCGTTCATCCCGACCCACAACAGCTCCCTGGGGAGACTCGGGCTGCTCATCCACTCGACGGCCGGGTACGTCGATCCGGGCTGGAAGGGCAATCTCACCCTGGAGCTGTCCAACGTGGCCAACCTGCCGATCGCGCTGTATCACGCGATGCGCATCGGCCAGATCTCGTTCTTCCGGATGTCCTCGCCGGTGGAGCGACCGTATGGATCCCCGGAGCTGCGGTCGCGCTACCAGGGCCAGCGGGAACCCACCGCGTCGGCATTCCACCGCGACTTCCAGAAGGACTGATCGAGTGGCCATCGGCGACGCCGTCGACTGGCGGGCCGACCTCGGCGGCGGGACGAGCGTGGCCCTGCTCCAGGCCGGGGCGTTCCGCTCGGACGCCGGTACGCTCTTCGGGCCGGTCCCCTGGGTCCTGTGGGGACCGGTCGCGGGCGACGAGGTGGACGAGCAGCGGCGCCTGCTCCAGGCGCTCAACTGCCTCCTGGTCGAGACGCCGGCCGGGAGGGTGCTGGTCGAGACCGGGATCGGCGAGCGGGTGGACGACAGGACGCGTGCCATGCGCGGCTACGACGGGCCATGGATCGTCCCGACGCTCCTGAACGCCGGCGTCGCGCCCGACAGCGTCGACATCGTGGCGATGAGCCACCTCCATTTCGACCACGCCGGTGGGCTGTTGCGGGCCGACGGATCGCGGGCCTTCCCGAACGCCCGGATCGTCGCCCAGCGAGCCGAGTGGGAGGTCGCCCTGGGCGACAACCCGCGGCTCGTGGCGTCGTACGTCCAGCCCGAGCTCGAACTCGTTCGGGACTGGGGGGCGGAAGGTTGGGTGGATGGCGAGCGGGAGTTGCTGCCCGGCGTGTCCGTGGTCCCGACCGGCGGCCATTCCACGGGACACCAGGCCGTCATCGTGCGCGGCACCGGCGAGCGCGCCCGGACCGTCGCCTTCCTGGGCGATCTGTTCATGCGCCGCTGGGGCGCCAACCCGCGCTGGGTCTCCTCATTCGACGACCACCCGCTGGACTCCGTGATCCGCAAGCAGGAGCTGTTCGCCCAGGCCGTCGACGAGGACTGGCTGATCGTCCTGTCGCATGAGTCCGTCCGACCGGTGGGCCGGCTGGTCCCGGACCGCGACCGCTACCGGTTCGAGCCGGTCTGACCCTACGGCGCGAGACTGGCGCCCGGTGCGGCCGCCGGAGGCAGCAGCGACTCGATGAGCGCGACCGCGCCTGGCTCATCGACGGGGCCGTTCACCACCGTGACGATGATGCCGTTCCGGTCGACGAAGAACTGGGTCGGCAGGGCGTACACCTTGTACGTGCGGAAGACGTGCCCGGAGCCGTCGAACGCGATCGTGTACGGCAGCTCATAGCGCCGGGCATAGGCCGCCAGGTCATCCACCGACGTCTCCTGCACGCTGATCCCGACGATCTCCAGGCCGCGATCGCGGTAGCGCTCCGACAGCGCGCGCAGGATCGGGGTCTCCTGCTGACAGGGTGGACACCAGCTGGCCCAGAAGTTGATCCAGACCACCTTGCCGCGCAGGCCCTGCAGCGTGATCGGCGCGCCGCCGAGGTCGGTCAGCTGGTAGGTGGAGCCGTCGGCGAGGTCCACCGTGAACTCCGGGGCCGTGCTTCCCGGACGGAGCCCTTCCGCCGGCGGGGAGCCGATGACGAACGGCGTCGCGCGCGGATCGACCGGCGGAGCCGTGGCGCCGGTCGTGCCCAGCGGCGTGGTGACCGCCACCAGGAGCACGGCCGTCACGACGACCGCCACCGCAGCGACGAGGAGTTGACGGCCGCTGAACGGTCCGACCAGTCCGTGCCTCGGTGGTCGGTGCGTGAAACCCGGTCGAGACGGCGCCACTCAGACCCCGGCGAAGTCGAAGTAGCGCGGCAGCAGGGACAGCCAGTCGAACACCATCGCCACGCCGATCGCGGACACGAGCAGGCCGCCGACCAGCGACACGAGCCGTCCGTGCCGGACCAGCGGACGGAGCAGCGCCGGGGCGCGGTCGTAGACGAGGGCGATGGCGATGAACGGCAGGCCCAGGCCCAGCGTGTAGGCGACCAGCAGGAGCACCCCGGCGCCGGCCGTCCCGGACGTCATCGCCATGGTCAGGATGCCGCCCAGGATGATGCCGATGCAGGGCGTCCAGCCGACCGCGAAGATCGCCCCGAGCCCGAAGGAGGCGAACCAGCCTCCGCCGGGGTTGACGAGCCGACCGCCCATCCGGTCGGCCATCGATGTCGCACCCGGGCGGCCCGACATGCCGCCACGGCCGGGCGTGGCGAGGGCGACCGTCCCGGACGCCGTCGCGAGGCTGCCGGCCGCACCGGCGTCCAGCGGCCGCCACGTCCGCTCCAGCAGCGGGATGCGGAGGATCCCGGCCAGGCTCAAACCCAGCACGATGAGGACCAGCCCACCGATGACGCGCAGCGGGGCCAGGTAGTCGTACAGCGGCCCGGCGGCGTAGGTCGCGGTGATCCCGAGCAGCGTGAACACGCTACCGAACCCGGCCACGTAGGCCAGGGCATGCCGAACGGCCAGCCAGCGCGACGGCGCCGCGCCGGCGGCCGAGCCGGCGACGGCGATCGTCGTCAGCTGGCCGAGATACGCGGGCACGAGGGGCAGGACGCACGGCGACAGGAAGCTGATGACGCCGGCCGCGAGCGCGACGAGGATCGTGAGATCGGTCCCACCGCTCATCGGGGCGTGGTCCCCGCGGTGGCGCCGTCCAGGACTTCCTCGAGGAAGCGCCGCAGCTTCGCGAGGCTGGTCATGGTCTCCAGCCGTCGGTCGCCGAACTCGACGACCGGGATGGTCGCGACGAATGCCCGTTCCCACGCCGGGTCGGCCTCGATGTCGCGTTCCACGAGGGTGGGGGTCGGTCGGCCGTGCGCGTCGCGTTCGGCCAGCAGCGCCAGGAGGATCCCGCGGGCCTCATCGCACAGTCCGCAGTCCGGGCGGCCGTACAGGTAGAGGTCGGGGAGGGGAGTGACGTTCATCGCGAGGCAGATTGTAGTCGTGCGACCGTTCGAGGCCGGGTCCGACGTGGTCTCCGGTCGTGGTCAGGCCGCCGCAGGGAGGCGCGGCGGCCCTCCGCCTTCGACGCCGGGGATGGCGACGTGGTTCCGGCGAAGGCGTTCCGCGGACCCCTGGATTCCCACGTCGCGCTGCCCCGCCACCCCGGTCCGACTCAGGAGGTGACGCGCTCCCGGCCCGGGTCGTACATCGGGCGGATCGAGGCACGGATCGGGAAACGGGTCCCGGCCACGTCCACCTCGAAGCGGCCGCCCTCGATGGCGTCGGCCGGGAGGCCGGCGTCGTCCTCGAGCATCGCGAGGCCGACGGCCCCGCCCAGCGTATGCCCGTAGGCCGCCGCCCGGACGTAGCCGAGCCACCGGCCATCGCGCAACACCGGCTCGCCGCCGAACAGCCGCGGCGCCGGGTCCTCGACGAGGACCTGGGCGAGGCGTCGCTTCGGGGGAGCGGCGGACCGGGCCGCCAGCAGCGCGTCACGGCCGATGAAGCCGCCCGGCTTGTCCCAGGCCACGGTGAAGCCGAGCCCGACGTCGAGCGGCGTGTCCGTGTTGTCGATGTCCAGGCCGTAATCGCGATAGGCCTTCTCGAGTCGGAGACCGCCCATCGCCCCGAGGCCGACGTTGCGGTACCCGAGGTCGACCCCTGTCGCCGCGAGGGCGTCGTAGACCGTGAGCGCGAGTTCGGTCGGGACGTGCAGCTCCCAGCCGAGTTCGCCGACGTACGTCACGCGCAGCGCCAGGACCCGGGCGTAGTCCACGTCGATCTCGCGGGCGCTCAGGTACGGGAAGGCGTCGTTGGACAGGTCCGCGCTCGTGAGCCGGCTGATGAGTTCGCGGGAGCGCGGACCCTGGACGGTCATGAGGGTCGTGCCAGAGGTGACGTCGGTGACGGTGACGTGGGCGTCGTCGGGCGTGTGCCGCCGGACCCACGGCTCGATCCGCCGATGGACGAGGTCGGTGACGACCACCAGGAACCGGTCCTCGGCAAGACGCGTGACGGTCAGGTCGGCCTCGATACCGCCGCGTTCGTTGAGCCACGGCGTGTAGACGATGCGTCCCACCGGCCCGGCCACGTCGGCCGTCGAAACGAGGTTGAGGACGCGCGCGGCGTCCCGGCCCTGGACGAGGAACTTGGCCATCAGCGACATGTCGATCATGCCGACCGCTTCCCGGATGGCACGGTGCTCGGCCGCCTCGATGGCGAAGGCGTCGTCGCGCTCCCAGCCCAGGCGGATCTCCGGGTGCGTCCCGGGTGGCGTGAACCATTCCGGGTACTCCCAGCCGGACGACACCGCGAAATGCGCGCCCGCGGCAGCGAGTCGGTCGTGGAGCACGGAGCGGCGCACGTTCCGGGCGGTTCCCGGGTGCCAGTTCGGCCAGGCGGCGTCCCCGAACAGCGCGCCGAGCGCCTCCACCGTCCGGTCAGCCCGGAACCGCCGGCTCGTCTCGAAGACCTGCGTGCGATCGACCGTGAGGCCGGTGACGTCCACCGGCGCCACCCCGTCGACGATCCACTGGGCGGTGATGCTGCCGACGCCGCCGCTGAGCAGGATCCCGAGCGAGTTCATCCCGGCCGCGACGAAGTAGCCGCGGAGCTCGGGCGACTCGCCCAGGTGCGGCGCGTGATCCGCGGTGAAGCTCTCGGGGCCGCAGAACAGGGTCCGGACCCCGGCGTCGTGGAGCGACGGGAAGCGGTCCATCGCGGCGGACAGGTACGGGCCGATCCGATCCCAGTCGGCCGGGAGGCTGGCGAACGCGACATCTGACGGGATGCCGTCGAGCGACCATGGGCCCGCGACGGGCTCGAACAGCCCGACCAGGATCCCGCCGCCCTCCTCGCGGTAGTAGCCGTACCGGTCCGGTTCCTCGACGACGGGCAGATCCGGGTGGGCCCACTCGACCGTGTCCGTGACGAGGTAGTAGTGCTCCGCAGCCTGGAGCGGCACGGAGACGCCGGATCGAGCGCCGAGCTCGCGCGCCCACATGCCGGCGGCATTGACGACATAGTCCGCCGCGATCGTGCCGTGATCGGTGACCACGCCTGTCACTCGGCCACGCTCGGAGGTCACGCCCGTGACCGTGACGCCCTCGATGATCCGTGCGCCACCCTGGCGCGCCCCCTTCGCGTAGGCCATCGTGAGGTCGGCCGGATTCACGCGGCCCTCGTCGGGGACGTAGAACGCGGCGAGGACGTCGTCGGTCCTGGCGGCCGGCCAGTGCCGGCCGAACTCGGCTGCCGAGATCTCCTGGTTGTCCACCCCGTAGCCGCGCACGAAGGCCGCCTCCCGGCGGAGCGACTCGAGACGCCGCGGGGTCGTGGCCAGGTGGAGGTGCCCGATCGTGCGGAAGCCCGTGGCCTGCCCGGTCTCGGCCTCGATGGACGCGCAGAGGTCGCGCGTGTAGCGGCTCATCCAGAGCAGCGTTTCGGTCGCCATGCCGGCCGAGGTGATGAGGCCGGCGGCGTGCCAGGTGGTCCCGGCGGTCAGCTGTCGGCGTTCGAGGAGGACGATGTCGCGCCAGCCGAGCTTCGTCAGGTGGTAGGCGATGCTCGCGCCGCTGGCGCCACCGCCCACGACCACGACCCGGGCGCGATCGGGGAGATCGATACCGGCCTTGCCCGGGTCGCCATCCGTCGTCGTATCCACCCCGTGATGGTAGCCACGCGCCACGTTCGGTCGCCCCCGGTTGCGCGGGCCGGTGCCGGGCGGGGGTACGATGCAGGTCGCGCCCCCGTAGCTCAGTGGACAGAGCGAGGCCGTCCTAAGGCCTGCGTCGGCGGTTCGAGTCCGTCCGGGGGCGCCACAATGGTGCTGCGGCGCGGCCTAGCGCCGAACCGACCTCTCTCCGCTCCACGGGAGGCGATCGTGGCGACCGGCGATACGGACACGGTCTACGACCTGATCCCCAAGGTTGAGCTGCACTGTCATGTCGAGGGCACGGTCCGTCCCGCGACGGTCGTGGAACTGGCTCACAAGGCCGGGCGGCCGCTACCGTCCGACGACCCGAGCACGCTCTACGAATACGACTCGCTCGACTCCTTCCTCGCCGTCTTCTGGCTCGTGCAGGAGACGCTGATCGAGAGCGATGACTGGGCCCGGATCGCCTACGAGTCGATCATCGACGGGGCGGCCCACGGGCTCCGGTATCGGGAGATGTTCTTCACCCCCGCCCGGCATCTCGCCGCCGGCCAGGACCTCGAAGGGATCGTGGCCGGGCTGACCGACGGGATCGAGAGCGCGGAAGCGGCCACCGGCGCCCGGTGCATGCTCATCGCGGACATCGATCGGGCGTATGGACCCGACGCCGGTCTGGAGTTCGTCACGACAGGTCGGTGAGCTGCGACGCCGGGGTCGCGCGGAACGGGTGATCGGCGTCGGCGCCGATTCGACGGAGCTCGGCGTGGACATGCGCGCGTTCGCCCCGGCATTCCGCGCAGCGGCGCGGCTCGGGCTGCGGCGAACGTGTCACGCGGGCGAGGCGGTGGGTGTCGGGCCGGACAACATCCGGATCGCGGTCGACGACCTGGGCGCGGAGCGGATCGATCATGGCGTCGCGATCGTCGAGGACCCGGCGCTGGTCCGTCGGGTGGCGGGGGAGGGCATCCCGCTCACGGTCTGCCCGACGAGCAACGTCGTCATCGCCAACCGTTTCCGGTCGCTGGCGGATCACCCGCTGCGGGCGATGCGCGAGGCCGGGCTGCTCGTGACGATCAACACGGACGACCCGGCGATGATGGACCTGGATCTCGGGCGCGAGTACCGGCGGGTCGCGGAGGCCTACCACTTCGACCTTCACGACCTCGGCCAGATCGCCACGGAGGGGATCGCCTCCACGTGGCTGGACGCGGCGGACCGGGCGTCCCTGACCCGTGAGTTCGAGGCCGCCTTGGAGGCTGCCCTGCCGAAGAGCGCGTGACCCCGCCCGTCCGATCTCGGTCCGACTTCACGACGCTCCGCGAAGGGTCACTCCACGCCGCGCTGAAGGCGCGCTATGCCGCGGCGATCGCCGGGGCCCGGGTCGAGGCCGACGTGGACGGGTTCGTCATCGACGTCGTGGGCCCGGGCGGGCTCGTGGAGATCCAGACAGGGAGCTTCGGGTCGATCCGTCGCAAGCTCGAGCGCCTCGTCGCGTCGCATCCGGTGGTCCTGGTCTACCCCATCGCGGTCGAGAAGTGGCTCGTCCGCGTCGATGCCGACGGAACGGTACTGCGACGCCGACGCTCCCCGAAGCGGGGCCTCGCGCTCGACCTGTTCGATGAACTCGTGCACATCTCGGCGCTGATCACCGATCCCAACTTCCGGATCGAGCTCCCGCTGATCCACGAGGAGGAGATCCGCGGCCCGATCCCCGACGGCGTCCGGTACCGCTACCCGCGCGAGTGGCGGCGCCTCGACCGTCGCCTGCTCGGGATCGTCGAGACCCTTTCGATCGTCACGGCGGCCGACCTCCTCGGTCTGCTCCCCGCCGGCCTGCCCGACCCGTTCACCACGGCGGACATCGTCGCCGCCACCGGACGATCGAAGCGGCTCGCGATGCGATCGGCCTACTGCCTCGAGCGATCCGGCGCGGTCGTTCGGCTGGCTCGCCGCGGTCGACTCGTGGCCTTCGAGCGCCTCCCGGCGAGGTCGACCGGCTGACCGTTGCTGGCCGGAGCTTCAGGCGATCTCGCGCCGCACGGTGCGGGCGGCCAGGAGGACGAAGCCCAGCGCGAGTCCGGCCAGCACGAGCAGGTCCACCTGGAGCGTCGGGTCGTCCAGGCCTGCGCCGCGGACCATCACGGCCCGCAGCCCCTCGATGCCGTAACGCATCGGCATGACGCGGGAGACGACCTCGAGCTCCGCCGGCAAGGTCTCGATCGGCCACAGGAGGCCGCCCAACAGGCCCTGCGGGATGATCACGAGCGGGATGAACTGCAGGATCTGGAACTCCGTTCGGGCGAAGGTGGACAGGAGGATCCCGAGGTTGACGGCCCCGAGACCCAGGATGAGGACGACCGCGAACACGAGCAACGGGTTGCCGGCGTTGCCGACGCCGAGCCCGAGGCGCAGCTCCGGGAGCGGGCCGACCGCCGGCGTGCGCAGGTCCATCAGCGCGAACCCGAGCAGGACGACGACCTGGAGTGCCGCGAACAGGCCGAACCCGACCGAGTAGCCGACGATGATCTCCGACCGCCTGACCGGCGTGGACATCAATCGCTCCAGCGTGCCGCCGACGCGCTCACGCAGGAAGCTGATGCCGGTCAGGATGAAGACGAAGAAGTAGCCGAAGTAACCGACGAACACCGGCCCGAGCGCGTCGAGCTGATCGTCCTCCGGACTCCCGAACACGGTCTCGTGCGAGATCGCGGGTGGTCGGAAGCCGCCCGGAGTGGCGAAGACCGAGGCCAGGACGCCCCCCAGTCGTGCGACCGCACCGCTCTCCGCCACCGGATCGAGGCCGGGCGTGACGAGCGTCATCGCGGGAGCCCCGCCGGAGGCGACCGTCGCGACCGTCCCGGCGGGTACGACGAGCAGGATGTCCGCCCGATCATCACGGAGCATCGCCCGACCGCTGGTCTCGTCGTCGGCCGTGGCGACGAACTCGATGTCCGCGCCGTCCGCCGACCGCAGCGCCGCCTCGACGGGTGCCCGCAGTGGGGCGTCCGCGACGGTGACGACGACGCGCGGCAGGGACGTCGCGCCGGCGGTGACGATCCAGCCCAGCAGCGCGCTGGTGATGACCGGGACGACGACCAGGAGGGCCATCGTCCGGTGATCGCGGCGGAAGTCGGCGACGATCCGGCGGGTGATCGCCAGGATCCGCGCACCGCTCATGGTCGCGCGCCGTCGAGCGTCAGGAACGCGGACTCGAGATCGGCCACGCCGGCGTGCGCGCGGATCTCGTCCCCGGTGCCTCGCGCGATCACCCGCCCGTTGCGCAGCAGGATCAGTTCATCGCAACGGTCGGCTTCGTCCATGACGTGGCTCGACACGAGCAGGGTGCGGCCGGCTGAGGCGAGCCGGCGAAAATGCGTCCAGAACTGGACCCGCAGGGCCGGGTCGACGCCGACCGTCGGTTCGTCGAGCGCGAGCAGCTCCGGGTCGTGGACGAGCGCGCAGGCCAGCGACAGGCGGCGTCGCAGGCCGCCGGACAGCTCCAGGGCCGGCGTGGATCGGCGATCCGCGAGGTCCACCACCTCGAGAGCGGCGTCCAGCCGATCCGCGTCCGCTCCTCCCATGAGCGCCGCGAAGAACCGGAGGTTCTCGATCACGGACAGCTCCGGGTAGACCGCATCGCCCTGGGGCATGTAGCCGATCCGCCCCAGGACCGGGCGGTCGGGCATCCGCGTCCCGAGGAGCCGTACCTCGCCACTGGTCGGGCGGGTGAGGCCAAGGAGGAGGCGGATGAACGTGGTCTTGCCGGAGCCGTTCGGTCCGAGCAGGCCGTAGATCCGGCCGGGTCGAAGGGTCAGGTCCAGGCCGTCGACGGCGATGACCGGGCCGAAGGACTTGCGGAGGCCGATCGCCTCCACCGCCGCGCCCGTCCCGCCAGTCCCTGTCACGCGAAGAGTCTACGCTCGGAGCCGTGCGCGATGGGCGAGCGGACCGGGTCCACGACGTGGCACCCTTCGCCAGATGCGACGCCCTTCCCGTCATCCGTCGACCCGGCCCCGGCTCCGCGCCTTCCTGATCGTGGCAGCCGTCGCGCTGGCCGCCTGCGGGGGCGCGCCGCGGCCGTTCGAATCCGGCTCCGCGCCCGATCCCGACGCGACGCCCGGCGCACTGCCGACCGCGGATGGCGACACGCGTGCTCCGATCCGCTTCACCCGGGCGGTCTTCCCCGACCCCGCGGCTGATGGCATCGAGGCCATCAGCGTCCTCGTCCCGGATGGCTGGCAGGTGGAGGGAGGCGTGGAGTGGCTGCCGGACTGGGTCCGCGCCGCCGCCCTCCACACGCGGGTCGTCGACCCGGCCACGGGGACGGAGGTCTGGTACCTGCCGATCCAGGACTTCATCTGGTTCCAGGCCCCGGCCGGGCTCGACGCGCCGATCGGGGGGAACTACCAGGGCAAGGTCTATCTGCCGCCGATCACGGATCCCGCGGAGTTCGTGAGCCGCTTCTGGATGCCGTTCGACCTGCCCCGACTCCAGGCCGCGCGGCTGGTCGGCGTCCAGCAGGTCCCCGCGATCGCCAACGAGTTCCTCGGCCAGTTCGGCGGGCCCGCGGACGCAGCCGCCTATCGACTGCGCTACGAGTACGACCAGGATGGGCAGACGTGGGAGGAGGACGTCTCGTTCGCGCTGCTCTTCTCGGGTTCCGCGGAGCTGACGTCCTGGTACGTCAACTACGCGATCACGGTCCGGGCGCCGAAGGGCCAGCTTGACGCCAGCGCCGGGGTGATCTCCACCGTGATCGCCAGCCGGACCACGACGCCGCAGTGGGAGGCCACCTACCGGCTCGTCCAGCAGCTGTTCAACCAGGGGATCCAGCAGCAGATGGCGGACACGGTCGCGTTCGGCGAGACGCTGGCCCGCCATCGAGCGGAGAGCGCGGCGCTCCAGGAGCAGGTGACCCAGGAGCGCCTGGCTTCACAGGACCGGATCGCCGAACTCCGCCGGGAGACACTCGGCGGCGTAGAGACCTACGTCGACCCGGTCAACGGTGGCCTGGTCCAACTACCGGTCGGGTGGAACGACTACTGGGTCAACCCGCAGGGCGGGTACCTGACGTCGGACCAGCCCGGCTTCGACCCGAACACGCTCAACCAGGGTTTCTGGCAACGGCTGGAACGCCGGGCGCCCTGACCTCGGTCTTCGACGGTTTCCGTGCCGCCCCAGGATCCGGTCGAGGACTCAGCCCTCCTGCGCGGCCGCCTTGCCGGACGAGCGGGCGCGGACCAGGGCGATGAGCGCCAGCAGCGCCGCCAGGATGATGGCTCCCCACGCGACCACGACGACGACCCTGCCGAACACGGTCCCGTCGACGAACTGGGTCACGAACAGGAGGATGCCCAGCGCGGCGACGAGGACGTTGGCGACGGCGAACCCTAGCCGGCCGGCGGACCCCCGGGAGAGAAGCCAGAGCCACAGGCCGAGCACCCCGAAGGGGACACCGCCGATGATGAGGATCACGCGTACACCGGTCAGGGTGATCGCTTCGAGGAACGACAGCCCGAAGAGCAGCGCAGCGGTGAGCAGGCCCACGCCAGCGCGGAGCGCGTCGACCTCACCGGCCCGGCCCGGCCCGCGATTGCCCATCCGGCCCACGATGTAGCCGACGCCCTCGACGAGGAAGTAGGCGCCGAGGACGAGTCCGACCACGAGCTCGGCGCGAGCCTGGTCCAGGAGCATCACGATCCCGGCGACGGCAAGGATGGCCGCCGTCACCAGTTGCAGCTGCCAGCGCGCACCCAGGACCGTGGCCCCGGCACCGCGGATCACGTCGCCGCTCATATCCAGCCTCCGTCCAGCGTCCCCATCTGGCTGGTGATGGTACTCCCCGTCCTCCGCCCGCGAGCCGTTCCTCGGCCCGTCGTATCCTGCGGGAGTGACGCGCCAGCGAATCCCCGACACCGTCCTCACGGCCGCCCACGACCGTGCGCGAGCTCGATCGGCACGGGACTGGGAGGCGGCCGACCGCCTCCGCGCGGAGATCGAGGCCGCCGGCTGGAAGGTCGTGGACAAAGGCACGGACTTCGCGCTCAGCCCGGCGGTGGCGCCGGACGTCGAAACGGAGACCGGTCGCGTGCGCCACGGGTCCAGCGGATCGGTGCCATCCAGGCTGGACGAGCCGGCGGTCGGCCTGGCCACCGTGGTCCTCATCGCCACGGACCACCCGGACGACCTCGCCCGGACGATGGCGGCCCTTCGGGCGACGGCCCCCGCGGGTACGACCGTCGTGATCGTCGCCGACGCTCCCTCGGCCGACCAGGCTGCGGCCCTGGAAGCGGGGTTCGATGGCGACCGTGGCGCCGCGGCAGGGCTCGACCTGCCGGTCGATGTCGTCTGGACGGCTGAGCGGCTGGGCCATGGGGCGTCGGTCAACATCGGGGTCCGGCGGGCGACCGCTCCCGTGGTGATCCTGCTGGACACGAGCGTCGAGCCCACCGGCGACCTGGTCACCCCCCTCGTCCGGGCTCTCGACGACGACGGGGTCGCCGTCGCCGGAGGCTGGGGGGTCGTCTCGGACGACCTGCGTCAGTTCCACGACGCCCCGGGCGGTGACGTCGACGCCATCGAGGGCTACTGCCAGGCGTTTCGACGCGCCGACTACATCGATCGCGGCCCGCTCGACGAGCGGTTCCGGTTCTACCGCAACCTGGACATCTGGTGGAGCCTGGTGTTGCGCGATGGCGGGGAAGGGGAGCCCGCCAGGCGGGCCGTGCGGATCGACGGCCTGCCTGCCCGACGCCACGAGCATCGCGGCTGGTCCAGCCTGCCGGACGCTGATCGCGACCGCCAGTCGAAGCGCAACTTCTACCGGATCATCGACCGCTTCGGCTGGCGCCGCGACCTGCTCGTTCGCCCGGCGGGCTGATCCTCCGGGCCGTTCGGGGCGACGGCCGGCCCGTCAGCGGGCGATGACGGTCGTGCCGTCGGCGGCGTCGAGGACGTCCCAGCCCGACTCCTCGATCTGGGCGCGCAGCGAATCGGCGCGGGCGTAGTCACCGGCGCCTCGTGCCGCGGTGCGCTCGGCGAGGAGATCGTCGATCTCCTTGGGCACGAGGGACCGCTCCGACCCCATGTGGGCGCGCGACTCCCAGACGCGGTCGAGGTCGAGTCCCAGGATGGCGTCGGCGTCGAGCACGAGCCAGCGCCGCTCATCGGCCGGCAGGTCTGCCCGCAGCGTCTCGCGGATGAGGGCCAGGGCGACCGGCAGGTCCAGGTCATCGTCGACCGCCCCGACGAACCGGTCGTGCCGGGCACGGCCCGCTGCCGACAGCGGTGCCGCTGGCTGGTGGGCGCGATCGCGAGGCGACAGGCCCTCTACTCCACCGAATCCCGTCAACGCGGTGGCGATCCCCGTCGGGCGGTCTCCGGCCGGCGTCGCCCGGAGCACTTCGGGGGCCGCCCAGGGACCGTCCGCCGGTGGCGGGCCGAGGTCGGCGAGGCGGGTCCGGAGGGACGCCAGGGCCGCCGCTGCGGCGTCGATCGACGCCTCCGTGTAGTTGAGCTTTCGGCCGTACCGCGACGTCATGGTCAGGTAGCGGAATGCGAGCGGGTCGACCCCGCGCTCGGCGAGCTCGGTGACCCGCTGGAAGTTGCCGGTCGACTTGGCCATCTTGCGGCCGGACCGGAGGAGGTGCTCCCCGTGGACCCACAGGCGGGCGGGCGGCCCGCCGACGAGCGGCGCGGACTGGGCGATCTCGTCCTCGTGGTGCGGGAACACGTTGTCGATCCCGCCGGTGTGAAGGTCGAACCGGTCACCGAGGTATCGGCGGGCCATCGCCGAGCACTCCAGGTGCCACCCCGGGAAGCCATCGCCCCAGCGTGGCGTCGGCCAGCGCAGCGCCCGGTGCGGGCCGGCGGCCTTCCACAGGGCGAAGTCGGCCGAGTCCCGCTTGTCGGGCTCCACGTCACCGCGATGCCCGGCCCGGAGCTCGTCGAGCGTGTTGCCCGACAGCCGACCATACGCCGGGTACGAGGCGACCGAGTAGTAGAGATTCCCCGCGTCGGACAGGTAGGCGTGGCCGGCGTCCTCGAGGGCCTCTGCCAGCGCGATCATCTCCGGGATGTGCTCGGTGGCCCGCGGAAAGACGTGGGCCGACAGGACGTTGACGGCCGCCTCGTCCGCGTGGAACGCCGCCTCGTAGGCGTCGGCGATCTCGGCGGCCGGACGCCCTTCCAGGCCGGCCTGCAGGAGCATCCGGTCCTCCCCGCGGTCGGCGTCGTCCTCGCGGAGGTGGCCGACATCGGTGATGTTCTTGACGTGCAGGACCTCGATGCCGTGGTACAGGACGGCGCGCCGGATCAGGTCGGCGAACAGGTAGGTCCGCAGGTTGCCGACATGCGCGTAGCGGTAGACGGTCGGCCCGCAGGTGTACATCCGGAGCCGCCGTCCATCGGCGGGTTCGACCGGCCGGACGGTCCTGGTCAACGTGTCGCGCAGGCGCAGGGTCACCGTTCCATCCTAGCCGCCGACAGGGGCGGAGCGCCCTCGCCCGTATACTCCGGCCGATGCGCCGACGGACACTCCCGCTCATCGTGGCCGTCGTCCTGGCGGTCCTCGTGGCCGCCTGCGCCGGGCCCGCCGGTGCGACGGACCGTGCCGTTCGGGTGCTGCTGGGCGCCCCGTCGACCCTGGATCCGGCCGCCGCCGGGGACGCGGGCAGTTCGGCGATCATCGCGCAGCTGTTCGAGAGCCTGACCGCGTTCGACACGGACCGCGAGCTGCAACCGGCCCTCGCCGAGTCGTGGCGGCTGGAGGGCGACGGCCGGACGATCGTCTTCCACCTGCGACCGGACCTGGCCTTCTCCGACGGGACGCCGCTCCGGGCTGCGGACGTGGTCCGGAGCTGGTTCCGGTTGATCGATCCGGCCGGCCCGTCGCCGCTCGTCTCGTTGCTGTTCGACATCCGCGGGGTGCCTGGCTACCTGGGCGGCGGTGCCGCGGACGACGTCGGGATCCGCTCCGATGACGCTGCCAACGACGTGATCGTGGACCTGGTCCGGCCGGCGGCCGAATTCGCGACGGTCGTCGCCAGCCCGACGTTCGCGGTCGTCCCGCCAGAGGCGGACACCGATCCTTCCACGTTCCAGCCCGCGCCGGCGTTCGTGGCCTGCGGCGGCTACCGGATCGTGAGCGAGACCGCGGACAGCCTGGAGCTCGTGGCCAATGATCGCTACTGGGCCGGGCGGCCCCCGGTGGCGCAGATCAGCGTGGTGACGGATCTCGGCGGTCGCAGCAGCGTGGCCGCGTTCGAGGCGGGCGATCTGGACTACGCGCCGATCGGGGACTACGACGCGTCCTGGATCGCGTATGACGCGACGCTGGGTCCGCAGCTCCGCGAGGTCCCATCGTTGGCCGTGACCTACTACGGCTTCGATACGACCAGGGCCCCGTTCGACGACGTCCGGATCCGGCAGGCCTTCGCGGCCGCCGTCGACTGGCGGCGGATCGCGACCCTGGCCTCATCCGACTCGGGCTCGGTCGCGACCTCGATCGTCCCGCCCGGGATCCCCGGCCGGAGCGATCGCGACGTACTGCCGGCTCACGACCCGGCCGCAGCCCGGGTCTTGCTGTCGGAGGCCGGCTATCCCGGGGGAGCCGGGTTCCCGGACGTGGTCCTGATGACCGGCGGATCCTCGTACGACGAGGCGATCGTCACGGAGCTCCGACGCGAACTCGGGATCGACCTCGCCCAGGAGACGATGGACTTCGGTGACTACTTCGTCCGCCTCGACACGGACCCGCCGCAGATGTGGAATCTGTCCTGGGTCGCCGACTACCCGGGCCGCAACGACTTCCTGGGCGTGCTGCTCGGGACCGGATCACCGAACAACTACGGCGGCTGGCGATCGCCGGAGTTCGATGCCGCGATCGCCGAGGCCGGCGCGACGACCGACGCGGTCGCCGCCGGCGCTGCCTATGACCTCGCGGAGGACATCGTGCGCCGTGACGCGCCCATCGTCCCGATCAGCTACGGCACGGGCTGGGCGCTCGCCCGCGACGGCCTCCTGGGTGCCGGCCAGAACGGCCTCGGGTCGCTGCGCTTCGCCGGCCTGGACTGGGCGCCGTGAGCGGTCGCGCCGGTCGCCCGGCACGGTGGGTCCTTGCCGCGCTCGCCCTGGCCGCGGCCGGGATCTCTGCCGCCCCTGTGCGCGCGGCCGACCCCGTGTTCGGGACGCCGACGATCGACGCGACGTTCGGGCAGGGCATCGTCCTCGCCCAGCCCGTGACGCTCGACGCCACCCCGAGCCGTGTCGAGCTGCTGCTTCGCTACGCCGACGCGCCCGGACCGCTGGTCATCGACATCCCGCCGCCGGCCGCCGCCGGGCCGACGACGCTCCGCTACATCGTCGACGAGGCGGACGGGCACACCCTGCCCAACACGCCGATCGAGGCGCGCTGGCGGATCACCCCGACCGGCGGGGGCCTACCAGTGACCGGCCCAGCCGTCCGGGACGTGCTCGAGGACCGCCGATTCGACTGGCAGCACGGCGACCGGCGACGTGGTCCGGGTCCACTGGTACGCAGGCGGGCAGGCGTTCGGACAACGCGCGTTGCGGATCGGCGAGGAGGCCGTCGCGGCGACGGCCGCGCTCCTGGGCGTCACGGAGGACCAGCCCGTCGACTTCTTCATCTACGCGGACCAGGACGCGTTCTACGACGCGCTCGGGCCGGGGACACGTGAGAACGTCGGCGGCCAGGCCATGGCGTCGATCCGGACCCTGTTCGCGCTGATCACCCCGGGCGAGATCGACGACCCGTGGGTCGCCATGGTCGTCCCGCACGAGCTGGTCCACCTGGTCGTCGATACCGCCGCCGCCAATCCCGTACCACTTCCCGCCGCGCTGGCTCAACGAGGGCCTCGCCGTCTACCTCAGCCAGGGGTACGACGCCTCGGATCGCGCGGCGGTCGACTCCGCCGCCGACGACGCGACCGTGATCCCGCTGGTCGGCCTCGGGGGCCAGTTCCCGACCTCCGCCCGGGCCTTCTTCCTCGCCTACGCCGAGAGCGTCAGCGCGGTCGACTTCCTCATCCGGGCGCACGGCCAGGATGCCCTGGTGTCGCTGATCCGCTCGTATGCGGACGGACGGACGGACGACGAGGCATTCAGCGCTGCGATCGGGATGGGCGCTGGCCGAGTTCGACGCGGCCTGGCTGGCCGAGGTGGGCGCCGACCCGCCGGTCCGCTTCGGCCCGCAGCCGGCGACCCTGCCCGGGCATGGCGCCGTCGGCCGGCGGATGACCCGGCCCGGGCGGCGATCGCGGCGTCCGCACCGTTGCGTCGGCCCGCGGCGTCGCCGCGCTCGGCGGTCGGCGCGGTCGACGCTCGGTCGTCGTGCGCTCGCGTCGGCAGTCGACCAGGGCGATCGCGCCGGCATGATGCTGGTGCAGCGGATCCGCTCCATCCCGAGCTGGCAGCTGACGCTCGGCGCCGCGCTCCTCGGCCTCGGCTTCCTCGTCGCGGCGCAACTGGCCGCGCAGGGCCCACGGGTGCGCTACACGACCCAGGAACGGGCGCCCCTGGTGGAGACCGCGACGCAGCTCCAGGCACAGCAGGATGGGCTGAAGGCGTCGATCCTGGACCTGCGCGCGCGGATCCAGGAGGCTGAGCAGTCCGGCCAGGGCTCCGCGCTCGTGGTGCGGCAGCTCAACGATGAGCTCCGGGAGGCGCGCATCGCGGCCGGCCTGATCCCGCTCCGCGGGACGGGCATCGTCCTCCAGTTGGAGGACTCGCTGGAACCGGTGGCGCCGGAGGCGAACGAGGCCGACTACCTGATCGGAGCGCGCGACATCCGGGCCGTGGTCGAGGAACTCTGGATCGCCGGCGCCGAGGCGATCGCGATCAACGGCGAGCGGATCACGCCCTCGACGGCGGTCATCGACATCGGGCCGTCGGTGCTCGTCAACTCCGCCTACCTGTCGGCTCCGTACCAGATCACCGCGCTGGGCGCAGCGGACCTCTACCCGCGTCTCGCGGCCTCCCCTGGGTTCGTCGACTTCATCATCGCCCGGGCCCGATCCTTCGGCATCCGTGTCTCGTTCGCGGAACCGGAGAGCGTGGACATCCCTGCCTTCGCCGGCACCGTGACCCTCCGCTACGCGCGCCCGGCGCCCTCACCCACCGCCGGCGTCCCGGGGGGTAGCGGATGCGCCAGCGTCGCAACCAGGTCACGATCGCGGCGGTCATGTTCGTGCTGGGCATCCTGGTCATCGTCCAGCTGCGGACCCAGGCGAGTGGCGCGGCCTTTGCCGGCCTGTCCTCGCAGGACCTGACCGTCCTCGTCGCGAACCTCAACGACCGCAACGACCAGCTGCGGCGCGAGGTCGCCACGCTGGAGCGAGACCTGGCCACGCTCGGCCAGAACACTGCCCGCGGCGACGCCTCCATCACGGAGCTGCGCGCCGACCTCCGGCGGGTCCGGCTGTACGCGGGCGTGGATCCGGCCACGGGTCCGGGCATCGTCATCACGGTGCGGGGGCCGATCGACGGGTCCGGCGTCGAGGAACTCATCAATGAGCTGCGGAACGCCGGGGCGGAGGCGATGGCGCTGTCCGGCGTCCGCCTCGTGCCGGGGGTCGTCGTGACGGGCGCGGGTGGCGGAGTGCGCCTTGCGGAGACGCCGCTGGCCGATCCATTCGAGCTCGTGGCGATCGGTCCCCCGGACAAGCTGACCGGCTCGCTGACGCGGCCCGGCGGGATCATCGCGCAGTTGGCGGCGACGCAGCCCGACGTGGAGGTCGAGGTCACGCCGGTGGAGCGGGTCGACGTCCCGGCGACAGACCGGAACCTCGTCCCGGTCAATGGCCGGCCGCTCCTCTGATACCCTGCCGCCGTGCCGGCCCGACCCGTCCTGACCTTGCTGCTCGGTGACATCGTGCGGTTGCGCCGCGCGCACCCGTGCGGCGGGGACGAGTGGCTGGTGGACCGCCTCGGCGCCGACATCGGCCTCGCCTGCCGGACCTGCGGTCGCCACGTCCTGCTCGAGCGCACGTCACTCGAGCGCCGGATCCTGGCGTTCGTCGAGCGCGGCGATCCGGCGCTGAACGCGGCCCTCGACAGCGGGCGGCGCCCATGACCGACGGAGGGACCACGTCGAAGGTCACGGACCGCGCGGCCGGCCCGGGGCCAGCGGGCTCGGGGCCAGCGGGGACGCCGGCCGATCCCTCCGGGGCGCTGGCGGTCTTCCAGAACCCGGCGTTCCTCCGCCTCTGGCTGTCGCAGGCTTCGACGCAGATCGGCGGGAACATGGTCCTGTTCGGCCTGACCGTCATCGTGTCTGCGAGCCAGCCGAACACGGCGGTCAGCCTGCTCATCCTGTCGTTCCTGGTCCCGGCGGTGCTGTTCTCCGCGGTCGCCGGGGTCTACGTCGACCGGATCGACCGACGGCTCGTCCTCATCGCGACGAACGTCCTGCGCGGGTTCGCGACGATCGGCCTGATCCTGGTCGGTGACCATCTCCTGCTCCTGCTCCTGCTGAACATCTCCATCTCGACCGTGACGGTGTTCTTCGCCCCGGCGGAAGCCGCGATGATCCCGGAGGTCGTCCCGCGTCGCCAGTTGCTGGCCGCCAACGGCATCTTCACGCTGACACTCAACGCGGCCTTCGCGATCGGTTTCGCCCTGCTGGGGCCGCTCGTCATCAACATCGCCGGCCCGCAGGCGGTGATCCTGGTCGTGTCCGCCCTCTACTTCCTGGCGGCGGTCTTCTGTTTCACGCTGCCGGCCTCGCCGCCGCCGGCCCACGCGCCGACCGACACCGGCCCGCACCCGGTCGGTGAGACGCAGAAGGCCGTCCAGTCGACCATCGCCCAGCTGCGCGAGGGACTCGCCTTCATCCGGCTCAACCGGTCGATCGTCTGGTCGCTGCTCTACCTCGGGATCGCGGCCTCGCTGGTCGGCGTCCTGGGCGTGCTCGGCCCGGACTTCGCGCAGACCGCGCTCGGCCTGCAGGCCAAGGACTTCGCGGTCATCGTCCTGCCGCTCGGCGGCGGCATCGTGATGGGGATCCTGCTCCTCAACGCCTACGGGAAGTACCTCCCGCGCCGCCGGGTGATCGAGGGCGGCCTGATCGCGCTCGGCATCATGCTGGCACTGCTGTCGGTCGCCGGCCCGATCAGCCGGTTCCTGCAGAGCGCCGACGCGGCCAGCGGGCTGGTGGACCTTTCGGCGGTCACCTCGCTGCTGGCGATCGTCGTGTTCATCGCCTTCGTGGCCGGTGTGGCGTATGGCGCCGTCGCGATCCCCTCGCAGACGCAGCTCCAGGAGGACCTGCCGGAGGACGTGCGTGGCCGAGTGTTCGGCGTCCTGAACATGCTGGTGTCGATGTCGAGCTTCCTGCCGATCATCATCGTGGGCCCGATCTCGGACCTGATCGGGACGGCCACGGTGATGTTCATCGTGGCCATCGGGGTGCTGGCTGCCGGCGTGGCGAGCGTCTTCCTGCGCGACCCGCACCTCGGGATCGTGGGAGCCACCGCCGACCCGCACGCCGTGGACCCGATCGCGGCGGCGCTCGGCGTGGACCTGCCGCTGTGGCACGCCGACCCGGATGCGCCGTCAAGCCCGCTGGGATCCGGTGTCGGCGGAGACGAGGTTGCGGGATCCGGTCCGGCGATCGTGGATCAGCCGGGTCCGGGCGATCTCGCCGACCGCGACTGACGACGAGCGCGACGATGCCCCGGGTCGCGGTCCTGTTCAGCGGCGGCACGATCAGCATGGGTTTCGACGCCGAGGCCGGCGGGAACGTGCCCGCGCTCGACGGGGCGGCCATCCTGGCCCGAACGCCGGGGCTCGCGGAGATCGCCGATGTCGTCGCGGTGGACCATGGGCTGACGCCGGCCAGCCACTTCGGCTTCGGCGACCTGGTCGCGATCTGGCGGGACGTCAGTCGGGTCCTCGATGACGAAACGGTCGACGGCGCGGTCATCGTGCAGGGCACCGACACGATCGAGGAGACCGCGTTCGCCTGGGACCTCCTGCACGGGGGCGATCGACCGGTCGTCGTGACCGGTGCGATGCGGGCGCCCCATGAACCCGGGTTCGACGGACCGGCGAACCTGCGAGACGCGGTCACCGTGGCGTCGTCGCCGTCCGCGCGTGGGATCGGCGTGGTGGTCAGCCT
Organism: uncultured Chloroflexia bacterium; assembly: GCA_963704935.1. Taxonomy (GTDB): domain Bacteria; phylum Chloroflexota; class Limnocylindria; order Limnocylindrales; family CSP1-4; genus SPCO01. Next base: position 70,166 of record CAVPIF010000003.1, on the reverse strand, counting down.
CGCCGGCACGATCGAGGCGGCCGACGACGTGCAGAAGACCCACACGACGGCGTTCACGACGTTCCGCAGCCCCGAAGCCGGGAGCCTGGGCCGGGTCGCCGGCGGCCTGGTGGTGCTGGAACGGGCCAGGGGGCCACGACGCCACGTGGCGACGGATCGCGCCGCCGACCGCGTCCACCTCGTCACCGCGGGCATCGGTACGGACGGCACGCTGTTCCGGGCCGCGGTCGCCGCCGGAGCGGACGGGATCGTCGTCGCGGCGACCGGCTCCGGCAACACGGCTCCCGACCTGTTGGCGGCGGCGCGCGACGCCATCGCGACCGGCATCCCGGTCGTCCTCGCCTCGCGCTGCGCGGCCGGGGCGGTCGGCACGGGCTACGCCTTCCCGGGCGGTGGCGCGACCTGGGTGCGGGCCGGTGCGATCCCGACCGGCCGGCTGTGTGCGATCAAGGCTCGCGTCGCCCTGGCGTTCGGCCTGGGCGCCGACCTCGACCGGGACGACCTCGCGGCGCTGCTGGCCGACCCGCTACCCTGACCGCCGCATGCCGCTCGACACGCTCCTCACCGGTCGCATCGCCACACTCGCGGGGTCGAGCGGCTTCGGGTGGGTGGAGGCCGTCGGGATCCGCGATGGCCGGGTCGCTTTCGCGGGCTCCGCGGTGGACCTGGAGACCCGGGCGGATCCGTTCACGCGACGCATCGATCTGCCCCCGGAACAGGTGGCCATCCCGGGCCTGACCGATGCGCACCTCCATCTTGCCCAGGTCGCGCTCGCGTCGCGACAGATCGACCTGACGACGGCCGCGACGCTCGCGGACGGACTGGCGCTGATCCACGATGCGCACCGAGCCCAACGCGATCCGGACGCCTGGCTGGAGGGCCATGGGTGGGACAGCGATCGCTGGGGCGGCTGGCCCACCGCAGACGACCTGGAGCGCGTGGCGCCAGGTCGGCGGGTCGCGCTGTGGGCCCATGACCATCACGCGCTGTGGGCAAGCCAGGCGGCGCTCGCTTTGGCGGAGTTCACGGGGACGGATCCGGCAGGTGGGGTCGTCCGGCGCCGGCCGGATGGCACGCCGGAGGGGGTGCTGCACGAGACCGCGAGCCGGGCGGTGACGGTGCACATCCCGCCGGTCCAGCCGGATGAGCTCGCGGCCGCCATCGTCGACGCCGGACTTGCCCTCGTGCGCCTCGGTGTGGTCGCCTGTCACGACCCGGGTGGCGTGGCGCCGGACCCGGGGCTCAGCTACTCGTTCCCGGTGTACGCGAGGCTCGCGGACGCGGGTGACCTGCCCTTGCGGGTGCACGCCAGCTTGCGCGCTGAGGCGGTCGCGACGGCCGTGGAGCGAGGGCTCCGGAGCGGTCAGGTGCTGGGAGCGGAGCCGCGGGGCCGGGCGAAGGTGGGCTGGCAGAAGTGCTTCGCCGACGGCTCCCTCGGGTCACGGACCGCGGCGCTCCTCGAGGACATCGAACCCGAAGCCGACCGACCGGTGCCGCCTGCGCAGCGCCGGGGCGTCTGGATGAGCGACCGCGAGGCCCTGGCGGAACAGGTCGCCCGCGCCACCGCCGGAGGCATCGCATCCCAGATCCACGCGATCGGTGACGCCGCGGTCCGGGCGGCCCTGGACGTCCTGACGACGGGGGCCCGGGACCAGCCGCTCATGCCGCGCATCGAGCACGTCCAGATGCTCCACCCCGACGATCGACCGAGGTTCGCGGCGGCCGGGATCGCCGCCTCCGTCCAGCCGAGCCACCTGGGGACGGACGCCGCCCAGGCCCGCAGGCTGTGGGGTGGACGCGCGGAGGCGGAGGCCTACACCTGGCGGAGCATCGAGGAGACGGGCGCGGTGCTCGCCTTCGGCACGGACGCTCCGGTGGAGTCGTTCGACCCGTGGCCGGGCCTCGCCCTGGCGGTCCGCCGCGAGGACCCGCGTTGGCCGGTGGGAACGCCGCCGTACGCACCCGATGAGGCGTTGACGCTGGATCGAGCCCTGCGGGCCCAGTGTCTCGGTCCGGCGGTATCCGCCCGCGAGATGGATCGCGGTCGCCTCATCGTCGGCCACCGAGCGGACATCGTGGTGATCCCGTCCGTTGCGGTGGACGAGCCGGTCAAGCCGGGTGGGCCACTCGCGACCGCACGCCCGTCCCTCGTCCTGCTGGACGGGGAGGTCGTGCACGAGGCCTGAGGGCGGCGGTCGCCTCAGGGCCGGACGACGCTGCCCGGGAGGTCCAGTTCGCGTCTCGCGTCGGCGAACAGGCCGTTGAGGATCCGCGACGTCGACGGAAAGGCATGGATCGTCTCGGCCAGGACGTCGACCGGGACCCGGGCCTTGATGGCGAGCACGCATTCGTGGATGGCGGCGGACGCATCAGGGCAGGCCAGGGCCGCCCCGATCAACTCGCGGGTGGCCCGGTCGATCACGATCGTCACGTGCCCCAGCCGTGCCTCGATCGCGTAGCCCTTCGCGCTCGTGGCGTAGTCGGCGACGAGCTCGAAGGCGTCCAGCCCGGCCTCGCGCGCGTCGTCGACCGACAGGCCGACGTAGGCCGCCTCCGGGTCCGTGTACGTGGCCCGCGGCAGGGCCCGGTAGTCGGGCTTGACGGCCTCGCCGAGGGCCATCCGGACGGCCAGCTCTCCCTGGTAATGGCCCTGGTGGGTGTGCAGCTCGGGGCCGGCGGGGTCGCCGATGATGTACAGGCCGTCGGCCACCCGCAGCCGGCCATCGCGCGGATAGGGCGCCGGGGCCGGCCCGTCCAGGCCGTAGTGCTCCAGTCCCAGGCCGTCGAGCGGGAACGTCCGGCCCACCGCCAGGAGGAGGGCGTGGCCCTGGGCCGTGGAGCCGTCGTCGAGGTCCACGACGTGGGCCCCGTCATCGCCGGCCCCCGCCTGCGCCCCGATGGCGCGAACCCCCGTCCGGACGGTCACCCCGTCGCGCTCCAGTGCGCTGCGGATGACCTCGGAGTTGCGCGGGTGATCGGTCGGTGCCAGTCGGGGGCCGCTCTGGACGATGGTCGTCGTGACCCCGAACCGCGCATAGACCTGGGCCAGTTCGCAGCCGGTCGGTCCGCCGCCCAGCACGAGGAGGCTCCGTGGCAGTGCCCGCGCCAGGGTCGCCTGCTCGTTGGTCCAGACCGGGATCGCCTCGAGCCCCGGGATCGGCGGGAGCTTGGAGGCGGAGCCGACGGCGACGATGATCGTGGCCGCCGAGAGCTCGTGCGTCGCGTCGTCGTGCCGGACCGTGACCCGTCCCTGGCCGACGATCGACGCCTCGCCGCGGTAGACGGACGCGCCGGCGCGTTCGAGGCCCGAGACGTGGCCGGCGTCGTCGGGTTCGGACGCATCGGGCGCCCGGTTGACCATGTAGTCACGATGGGCCGACGCCCGTGACCACGGATAGGCCTGCGGGTCGGCGATGTGTGCCGCCGCGCTGTGGAGGAGCGCCTTGGACGGCAGGCAGCCGATGTGCGGACAGCTGCCGCCGAACCATCGACGGTCGATGACGGCGACCGAGGCGCCGAGCTCGCGGGCCTTGTGGGCGGCGGCCTCGCCGGCCGGCCCGGCACCGATGATGATGAGATCGAAGATGGGCATCGGCCTAGTCTGCGTCCCGATCGTGACGATCACGTTGCCGCCGAGCCTCGAACAGCAGGATCGCGGCCGTCGCCGACACGTTGAGGCTGTCGGCGATGCCTCGCATCGGTACGCGGATGGGCTCGATCCCAGCGCCTGACCAGACGTCACCGAGCCCCGCGTCCTCGGCACCCAGCACCAGCGCCACGGGGCCGCGCAGGTCGACGTCGGTGTACGGCGCCGCGGCATCCACCCGGGCAGCCAGGATGCGGATGCCCCGCCCACGCAGCCAGTCCATCACGATCGCCGACGGCGCGACCGCGACCGGCACGGAGAAGACGGTGCCGGCGCTTGCCCGGATGACGTTCGGGTTCGCCAGGTCGGTCCGCGGCGACGCGGCGATGACCGCGTCCGCCCCGGCACCGTCGGCGCTGCGCAGGACGGCGCCCACGTTGCCGGGCTTCTCGACGCCCTCGATGACGACGACGAGCGGTTCGGTCGGCGGCGCCAGGTCGGCCAAGTCGAAGGACGGGCGGCGGATGACCGCGACCAGGCCCTCCGCCCGCTCGCCGAACGCGAGCTTCGCGAAGGCGGCGGCCGTGGTCCGGTGGACCGGCAGCCCGTTCGCGGCGCGCGCCTCGATGGCGTCCAGGGCCGCGCGCGCGTCCGCGCCGGCGAGCATCGGGTCGCAGACGAAGGCCTCGACCACGTCGACCCCGGCGTCGAGCGCCCGGCGGATCTCGCGCGCCCCGTCGACGAGGGTGAGGCCGGTCGATTCGCGTTCGCGTCGATCGCGCAGGCGCGCGGCCGCCTTGATCCGCGGGTTCGACGGGCTGGCGAGATCCGGGACGGGGCGCTCGGCCGTCATGCGGGACGCCGATCCAGGGTCACGCACGTCCCCAGCCGCAGGATCGCTCCGCTCACGGCGGTCATCTCGAGATCCAGCGCATCCAGCCGGACGGCCGGCGGCACCCGGAACTCGGCTGCCACGAGTTCCGCCAGGCGTTCCGGCCCGGATCCTTCCGCATGTGCCGTCAGGAGCAGGAAGCCGTCCGGAGTCAGGAGTGTCGCGGCCGTTCGCAGCAGGTCGGACAGGTCGGCCTCGAGACGCCACGGGGCGGCCCCTCCGATCCCGTGCCCGTAGGTCGGCGGGTCGAGCACGATCCCGGTGTAGCGCCGCCCCCGGCGGGCCTCGCGACGCGCATAGGCTCGGGCGTCATCGACGATCCAGCGGATCGGGGATCCCTGCAGCCCGTTCAGGGTCGCGTTCCGCCGTGCCCAGGCCACGGACGGTCGGGCCGAGTCGACGTGGGTGAGCCTCGCTCCGGCGCGGGCCAGTGCAAGCGTGGCGAGGCCGGTATAGGCGAACAGGTTGAGAACCTCGACGCCGTCCCCACTGTGAGTGCGGGCCGCGACCCGGTCGGCGAGCCAGCCGAGTCGCTGGGCATGCTCCGGGAACAGGCCGACCTGACCCGCATCGGTGGGGCGCAACTCCATCAGCACGTCCGCGAGCCGCACCGTCCAGCCGGCTTGGGCGTGGGCCAGCGCGGGTCCGCTCCAGCCGTCGTCGCGATCGAACCGCACGTCCGCGTCGCTCCAGCGGGACGGCGCCCGGCGGTCCGCCAGGGCTCCGCCGTGGGGGCGATCCACGACGTGGTCGCCGAACCGTTCCAGGCGGGCGCCGCCCCCGGCGTCGAGCAGCTCGTAGTCGTCCACGCCCCCATCATGGCCGAACGCGTCGCCCCCGGTCGAGGACCTCGGTCATTGTCGCGCCCCGGCACCCTCTGGTAGCATTCCCGGGCCGTCGGCGACGATGTCGTTGGGGCTCGAGGACTGTCGCGGGACGTGGAACACCCCGTGAGCCAACGGTCAACGGGTCACGACGAAGCAGGGACCGGCGACTCGGGCGGCTAGCTCAGCTGGTTAGAGCACTTGCTTGACATGCAAGAGGTCACTGGTTCGAGTCCAGTGTCGCCCACCACAGTATCCTGCCGACGGAATGCCGGCCGTCGGACCTTTGACGCACCGAGCGCCGTCGGGCTCCTTGACGCGGCGACGACACTGACCCCGTGACCTCCATGCGACCTGCCGGCCTTGCCGGGGCCTGTGTCGCATCCGGGCCCCACTTGGCCTGGCTTGGCGTCGCACTGGCGAGCCTACTGGCCGTGTACCTCGTCGTGGACGCGCTGGTGCGACGGTGAGACTATTCATCGCCGCGTGCATCGGGGTCGGCATCGGCCTGCTCCTGCTGACGCAAGGGCAACACCTGCTCGTCCTCGGACTCGCCGTCGCAGGACTCGTCATCGTCGGGCTCGTCGCGCTGGTGCGGCGCCCGAAATGAGCATCGACTACACGGACGACGACGCTCCTCCGTATCGTCAGGACCGCATCAGTCGCTGAAGCGAGCATGTGATGTCGCTGAGCGCGAACCATTGACACCGGACATAATCTGAGCACGGCACCGACCTGCGTGCTTGACATGCAAGAGGTCACTGGTTCGAGTCCAGTGTCGCCCACCACATCGCGAATCAATGCGTCGAGCGGGACGCACCGATCCGATCCAGCGATCACGAGAGAGTCGGGCCCAGGCTGGAAGCCCGACGATCGCCCCGGACCGGCACCACCCGCGAGCGATCGGTGAACCGATCCGGGTGTCGCCCGTTAGCGCGACACACAAGAGCGTCGGCCATGGCCGACGAACGCAGGTGGGACCGCGGGAGTAGACCTCTCGTCCTGACGACGGACGAGAGGTTTCGTGATTCTCGAAGGAGTCGATGGACATGGCCGATGCAGACGTGATCGCCGTCGAGGACGAGTTGCCCGAGGTCGCCGAACGTGGCAGTGCCACCGAACTGATGGACCACGGCGCGGCCGGCGACGCCTACGGCCCGATGCGCCACAGCGCGGCGCACGTGCTGGCGGAAGCGGTGCTGGACCTGTTCCCGGGCACCAGGCTCGGGATCGGGCCGGTGATCGCCGACGGCTTCTACTACGACTTCCTGCTTCCCCGAGCGCTCACCCCGGACGACCTGCCGGCCATCGAGACGCGGATGCGTGCGTCGATCGCGGCCGACCACCCGTTCGAGTCCAGCGAGGAGACGCCGGAAGCGGCCCGGGCCGCCCTCCTGGAGCGTGACCAGCCGTTCAAGGTGGAGATCGTCGACGACCTCGCCGCGGTGGCCGCCCGCGACGGTACGCCGATGCCGCCGACCACCTTCTACCGGCAGGGCCCGTTCATCGACCTGTGCCGCGGCCCGCACGTGTCCAGCACCGGGCAGATCGGGCCATTCAAGCTGCTCGGGACCGCCGGCGCGTACTGGCGCGGCGACGAGACCCGTCCGATGCTCCAGCGGGTCTACGGCACGGCCTGGGCGACCCAGGAGGAGCTCGACGCCTATCTGTGGCGCCGTGCAGAGGCGAAGAAGCGCGACCATCGCCGACTGGGCGTCGCGCTGGACCTGTTCTCGTTCCACGACGTGTCGCCCGGATCGGCCTTCTGGCACCCCAAGGGCCAGCGCATCTGGCGCACGCTCGAAACGGCGATGCGCGAGCTCCAGGAGCGCCGCGGCTACCAGGAGATCTCCACCCCGATCCTGGTCAACGAGCGGCTCTGGCGCCAGTCGGGGCACTGGGACCACTACGCCGAGAACATGTTCATCGTCGAAAGCGAGAAGCAGCTCTTCAGCCTCAAGCCGATGAACTGCCCGGAATCGACGTTCATCTACCGCTCGAAGAAGCGCTCCTATCGCGACCTGCCGCTGCGGTTGTCGGAGTTCGGGCGGCTGCACCGCAACGAGCGATCCGGGTCGCTGTCCGGACTCACGCGGGTCCGGCAGTTCATCCAGGACGACGCCCATCTCTATGTCCGGCCGGATCAGCTGACCGGAGAGGTCGAGGCACTGCTGGGTGAGGTCCGCGAGGCGTACTCCTGGTTCGGGCTCGAGCCGCGCTTCGTGTTCGCCACGAAACCCGACAAGGCGATCGGCGATCCGGCGCTGTGGGAGCAGGCCGAGCAGCTGATCCGCGAGGCGTTCGCCGCGGCGGACATCAGCTACGACCTCAAGCCGAAGGACGGCACCTTCTACGCCCCGAAGATCGACATCTACATCGACGACGCCCTCGCGCGCGAATGGCAGATGGCGACGATCCAGATCGACCTGGTGATGTTGCCGGAGCGATTCGACCTGACCTACACCGATGAGGACGGCAAGGAGCAGCGCCCGATGGCGATCCACCGGGCGATCTACGGCTCGCTCGAGCGGTTCATCGGGATCCTCGTCGAGCATTTCGCCGGGGCGTTCCCGCTGTGGATCGCACCGGTCCAGGCCGTGGTCATCCCGATCGCGGACCGGCACCTCGACGCCGCCGGCGAGCTGGCTGAGGTGCTGCGCTCGCGCGGCCTGCGGGTAGAGGTCGACGGCTCGTCCAACCGGATGCAATACAAGATCCGTGCCGCGCAGGAGCAGAAGGTCCCGTACATGGTCGTGCTCGGCGACCGCGAGATCGAGGCGCGGACGGCGTCCCCGCGCACGAGAGCGGGGGAGCAGCAGGAACCGGAAGCCTGGGAGTCATTCGCCGACCGGATCGCGGCGGAGTCGGCTGCTCGCGGCACGGGCTGACGCGGTAGGGTTCGGCGACACGTCCTACCGCTTGGTCGGACGACCCCGGGAGACGTCATGACCGTTGGCCGAGCGATGCGCCGAGGGGCGATCGTCCTCCTGATCGCAACGCTCGTCGTCGCGTGCGGCGGTCCGACTGCCGCTCCCGCCTCGGGGACCCAGACGCTCGAGCCCGATGCGACCCCGTCCGCCACGCTGGCCGATCCTTCGGCACTGGCGGTGGTCGGAGCCGTCGAGCTCGGTACCAGGACGTTCGACTCGAGCGCGGATCTCGGGCTCGGTCTCGCCCGAGCGGAGATCGCCGCCCGCGCCGCGTTCCGTGCCGACGCCGACCTGATCACGCTCCTCGGTCCGGACGCGCAGGTCGTCGCGGACGCACTTGATACGCAGACCGATCGTCTCCTCCGTGACCTCCTGACGGCTGCCGGCGTCGCGACGGTGGCTGGGCCGGATCTTGCTGGTCAGCTCGCCTCGACGGACGGCGGTCGACCTCCTGTCTCGCACCAGGCTGAGGCTGGTCCTCCGCCGCCGGGCATGTCGCTCCTCGGACCGTGGGTCTCTGCCGTGCTGATGGTCGAGTCGGCCGTCGAGGCGACGGCGCCCTACGAGCAAGCCACCGAGACGACCGACCAGATCGCCATCGGACCGTCGACGGGCTCGGTCAGGACGAAGACCTCGGTCAAGATCACGCCGTCGGGAAGCAAGGTCACCATCGAGATCGACGTGAAGACGTCGGGCGAGGTCATCGATGCCAACGGCACGTTGCTGTTCAAGATCGAGGGCGTCGGCAAGGCGCGGATCGAGGCGGATTCGTGTCCCGACAGCGCCGGGCTCGCCCCGGCCACGGTCGAGTTCTCGGCCACCGAGACGTACCTGACCGGCGGTGCGGCGGGGAGTGTCGGCCAATCGTTTGACTCCACGTCCGCGGCGGCCATCCGGGTGTTTTCGAACGACGCGGCCGAGGTCGATCGGACCGAGGTCGATTCGCGAGGCGAGCAGACGGTCCAGGGCGGGTCGCGCACGGCGGGTGGCGCCACCGACCGCCATGGGTACAGCCTCGGGATCGCGGAGGCCTACACGATCGCGGGGACCAGCGGCGGCTTGACCAGTCGCGGCGCGCAAGTGACCGATGTCGACAGCGCGACCCAGGCGAACGGCCAGGACGCCTTCAACCTGCTCTTCTATCTGACGAGCAACGCCGCGTGGGCGACGGCGACCGCCGTGGAGACGGCCTGGCGCTCGGGGAAGTGCCTCGATCTCATCGTGGATCCGGAAGGCGGCGATGTCGGGCCGGATTCGGTCACCGACGTGGTCGCGAAGGTCAAACACCATTTCGAGGGCAACGAGCTCGACAAGCCGGTGACCGCGACGCTCGCCGGCGTCGCCGCCATCGACCCGCTCGGGGAGAAGCAGCCGGCCCCGGCCACGGTCAAGTACACGGCAGGACCCAACGACGGCGATGTCGGCGAGATCAGTTTCGAGACGGTGTCGAACCGCGGGATCGCGAAGAAGATGGTCAAGTTCACCGTACGGCCCGCTGCCTGGGACGTGACCTTCAAAGGCACGGACACGGAAGTCTTCGCGATCGTCGAGAACAAGTTGACGGCAGAGATCAGCGACCTCCGGATCACGGCTGAGGGCAACGCCCTGAGCGGCTCGGGCAAGCTCCGCCTCAAGGGAACCGTCAGGTCGTCCGTTTGCAGCGGACCGCTCGATCAGGTGGCGGAGATCAAGGTCCTGCACGGAACGCTCGCCGGCAGCGGGCCCGAGGCCGTCATCCGCATGGTTGTGAGCGCGGTCTCGCCCCCAGGGGACGTGGTCCACGTCCGCTGCAACCCGGGCGGTGCGGACATCCCGGCTGAGGGTCATGCGGAGCGGTTTGGCGAGGCCCTCATGGAGTTCGAACTGCCCGCTGCCGGTGGGACGGTGACGGTGTCCAAGACAGCGGCGATCGGGGGGATCTTCCAGGTCACCGTGAAGGGCACGTTCACGGTCGTTCCCGTGCCCTGATCGGACGCGTCGCGTCGCGGTTTTGGGACCGGTATGCTATCGTTCCGCCTCGGCCCGGCACGGGCGTCTTCGTGCGTGCCGGACGGATGAATCCGCGACGAACAAGGGGTGAACCATCAGCCGAGACCTGCGAATCAACCAGATGATCCGGATCCCACAGGTGCGGGTCGTCGATGAAGAGGGTGCACAGCTGGGTGTGATGCCCACACCACGTGCCCTCGAGATGGCGCAGGACCGCGGCTACGACCTCGTCGAGGTCGCACCGATGGCGCAGCCCCCGGTCGTCAAGTTCCTCGACTTCGGGCAGTACAAGTACGAACTGACCAAGCGGGACAAGGAAGCCAAGCGCAAGCAGCGCTCGGTGACCTTCAAGGAGGTCCGCCTGTCGCCGAAGATCGGCGTCGGTGACTTCGACACGAAGGTGAATCGGGCGGTGGAGTTCCTGGAGGATGGCGACCGGATCAAGGTGACCGTCAGGTTCCGGGGTCGGGAATTGACCCACCCGGAGATCGGCCGCAACCTGATCGCCCGGTTCGTCGACCGGGTGAAGGATCATGGGGTGGCGGAACGGACGCCGCTGCTCGAGGGCAAGTCGATGCACATCACGATGGCTTCGACCCACAAGCCCAAGGGCCACGACGCGCCGGACCGCAAGCATCCGGCGGACGCCGAGGTGGTCCGACGGCCGCAGCCGCAACGGCCGAAGCCGCAACGGCCGAAGCCGCGACGGATGTTCCGGAGGCGCCCGAAACGACCATCGAACCAGCGCCGGCTCCCGCCCCCGAGGCGGCCCCGAGCCCGGCGCCGACCAAGAAGCCAAGCGTCCCGGCCGCAGCGCCGGTGCAAGCAGGAGAGTGAGGCCAGGGTGCCCAAGATCAAGAGCCACAAGGCGGCCCAGAAGCGCATCGGCGTGACCGGCTCGGGCAAGATCGTCCGGGTCAACGCGTGGCGTGGCCATCACCTCGAGATCAAGTCCTCTCGACGGACACGCCGCTACGCCGGCAAGACCGTGATGGGCGCCGTGCATGCCAAGCAGGTACGACGCCTGCTGCCGTACCTCTAGGAGCCTGCGCATCCCATGGCACGAGTCAAGCGGGGCGTCACCGCCCACAAGCGTCACAAGCGCCTTCTCCAGGACGCGGAGGGCCGCAAGGGGGCCAAGTCGCGGCTGATCAAGCCGGCCCGTGAGGCCCTGCTCCACGCCCTCGCCTACGCGACGCGCGACCGCAAGCAGCGCAAGCGCCAGATGCGCCAGCTGTGGGTCATCCGCATCAACGCGGCCGCTCGCCAGAACGGGCTCACCTACGGCCAGTTCGTCCACGGCCTCAAGAAGGCGGACGTCCAGATCGATCGCAAGATCCTGGCCGATCTGGCGATCCGCGACAGCGCGACCTTCGGGCGGATCGCCGACCTCGCCAAGAGCGCCTGACCCGGTCCGGATCCGACACCTTCGAGCACCACGGAACCCTCGACGTCCGGGACGATCGGGGGTTCGTGATTCGAGGGCCCGGGCCCCGGCCGCTGACCAAGGAGGATCGTGGAACTCGCCGACCTGATCCGTGACCTGGAACGTCTGCAGGCCGAATCACTGGCCGCGGTCGCCGCCTCTCCGGACGTCGCGTCGCTCGAGGCGCTGGAGCTGGACGTCCTCGGCAGGAAGGGCCGGCTGACGGGTGTCCTGCGCGGCATCGGGGCGCTGCCGGCCGACGACCGCCCCAAGGTCGGCGCGGCGGCGAACGCGGTCCGGACCGCCATCGAGACCGCGCTCCGGGGGAGGGGAGCCGCCCTCGGTGCGACAGAGATGGCCTCGCGGCTGGCGACCGAAGCGATCGATGTCACGACGCCCGGGCGGCCGATCCGGCGCGGCACCTTCCATCCGATCAACGAGACGATCGCCGAGATCGCCGAGATCTTCGGGCAGTTCGGGTTCGTGGTCTACGAAGGGCCGGAGATCGAGGACGATGTCCGCAACTTCCAGATGCTCAACATCCCGCCGGATCACCCCGCGCGCGACCTGTGGGACACCCTGTACGTCGACGTCGAGGGCCACCTGCTGCGGACCCACACGTCGCCCGGGCAGATCCGGGTCATGCACCAGGAGTCCCCGCCGATCCGCGCCCTGCTGCCGGGTCGCTGCTTCCGCTACGAGGCGATCGACGCCAGTCACGCCTCCGAGTTCTTCCAGGTCGAAGGGCTGATGGTCGACGAGGGCACGACCATGGGCGACCTCAAGGGCCTGCTGGTCCAATTCGCCCGGGCGATGTACGGCGCGGACAAGCGAACCCGCTTCCGGCCCGGGTACTACCCCTTCACGGAGCCGTCGGTCGCGTTCGACGTCGAGTGCGTGGTCTGTGGTGGCTCCGGGTGCCCGGCCTGTTCGCGCACCGGCTGGATGACGATCCTGGGCGCCGGCATGGTCCATCCGGTCGTGCTCCAGTACGGCGGCCTGGACCCGGAGCGCTACCAGGGTTTCGCGTTCGGCATGGGCGTGGAGCGGATCGCCAACCTGCGCTACAGCGTCGGGGACCTGCGCCTGTACATGGAGAACGACCTGCGCTTCCTGGAGCAGTTCCGGTGAGGGCAATATCCCGCATCTGGAGGGTCACGCCTGATGACACCCATCAAGGTGGTCTAGGCGCTGGCCGTCGGGGCAGTCGTCCTGGGCATCGCGTTCTTGCTCGCTGTCGGCCCTCTCGCGTTCGGCATCAGGCTGCTTCTGGGCGACCCGGGGATCTGATGACGTTCCTGGGAGCATTCCGATGAGGGTACCGCTGTCCTGGCTGCGCGACTATGTCGACATCCAGCTCACGCCGGAGCAGCTGGCAGAGCGGCTGACCCTGCTGGGCATGGAGGTCCAGGGCATCGACCGCTGGGGCGCCGACTGGCAGTCCGTGGTCGTCGGCGAGCTGCTGACCGTGGAGCGCCACCCGCGGGCGGACCGCCTGTCGCTGACCACCGTCACCCTCGGGACCGGGGAACCGCTCGAGATCGTCTGCGGGGCCACGAACATCGCCCCGGGCCAGCGGATCCCGGTGGCCCTGGTCGGTGCGGTGTTGCCGGGCGACCGTCGCATCGAGCGGACCGAGAAGATGGGCGTCGTCAGCAACGGGATGCTGTGCTCCGGCGACGAACTGCGGTTGACCACCGATGCGGACGGCATCCTGATCCTCCCCGCCGACACGCCGCTCGGGACGCGACTCGTCGACCTCTACGGCGACGTGGTGCTGGACGTCGACGTCAAGCCCAACCGCGGCGACGCCCTGTGCCTGGTCGGGCTCGCGCGGGAGGTCTCGGCCGTGACCGGCGCGCCGGTCCGGTTCCCGGACACGGACCCGGTGGAGACCGGCCCGCCGATCGCCGACCGGCTCCGGGTCGACGTCGTTGAACCTGTCCTCTGCCCCCGGTTCGTGGGACGGTTCGTCGAGGGCGTGACCGTCGGTCCCTCGCCGGATGTCGTCCAGCGGCGCCTCATCGCGGCCGGCCAGCGCCCCGTGAGCAACGTCGTCGACGTGAGCAACTACGTGATGCTGGAGCTCGGCAAGCCGATCCACACGTTCGACGCCCGAGCCGTCCATGACGGTCGGATCGTCGTCCGCCTGGCCAGCCCCGGCGAGCGCCTCGAGACGCTCGACCACGTCGACCGGGAACTGGATCCGGAAACCCTGCTGATCGCCGATCCGCGGGGCGTGCTGGGCATCGCCGGGGTGATGGGCGGCGCCACCTCGGAGATCTCCTCCACGACGACCGACGTGGTCGTCGAGTCGGCGGTGTTCGATCCGGTGAGCATCCGGCGGACGGCCTTCCGCTACGCCCTGCGTTCCGAGGCGAGCCTGAGGTTCGAGAAGGGCCAGGAGCATCGGCTCGCCCGCCTGGGAGCGGACCGGACGGCACGCCTGATCCACGAGTGGGCCGGTGGCCGCGTCGCCGTCGGCGTGGTGGATACCGACCCGACCGAGCCGATGCCCGGACAGGTCGCATTTCGCCCGGAGCGCGTGGACCGCTTGCTGGGTACCCGCATCCCGGCCGACGAACAGCGGGCCCTGCTGGCCCGTGTCGGCATCGCGACCGACGTGGCCCCGGCCGATGCGTTGGTCATCGTCGCCACGGAACCCCGGCCGCTGGACGTCGATCCGGGCACGACCGAGACGCTGGTCGCGACCGTGCCGTCATGGCGCCGCGACCTGCTGGTCGAGGCGGATGTCGCCGAGGAAGTCGCCCGGGTCCGTGGCTACGACCTCGTCCCGGAGATCCTGCCGCACACGCCGATGCCGCCCCACCGACACGCCCCGCTCCGGACTCGCGACCGCGTCCGTGCGGTGCTCGTGGGGGCGGGACTCACGGAGGCCGTGACCCACGCCCTCGTCTCGCCGGCCATGGTGGATCGCTTCGGACCGGTCGGCGACACCACGATCCCGGGTGAAGGCGAAGCCGTCGGTCGGCCGGTCGCCGTCACGAACCCCCTGAGCGTGCAGCATTCGGTCATGCGCCAGTCGCTGGTCGGGAGCCTGCTCGACGTGGTCGCCACGAACCTGCGCCACGGACGCGAGGACGTCGCCGTCTTCGAGGTGGGCAAGGGCTATGCCGCCACCGGCGACGGCGCGACGCACGAGTGGTGGCGGCTCGCCATCGCCCTGACCGGTCTCGCCGCGGCCCCGGCCTGGGATCGCCCCGGGCATCCGTACGACATCGATGACGCCAAGGGGCTGCTCGACGCCGTGGCCCATGCGCTGGGCCTGTCGGCACCGACCTGGTCGCCGGTCGCCGACGACCCGAACCTGCACCCGGGCCGGGCCGCCGTCGTCCGGGCCGGTGAGGAGATGGCCGGCCGCCTGGGGGAACTGCACCCGGCTATCGTGGCGGGCCTGGACGTCCGCGCCGACCGGGTCATCGTCGCCGAAGTCGCCATCGCCGGCCTGTCCGGGGGCGAACCATCCGTCCCGCGCGGGCGGACCCCGCCGCGACACCCGGCGGTGGAGCGCGACCTCGCGGTCGTCGTCGCTCTCGGCCGGCCCGCGGGCGAGGTGCGAACGTCCATCGTCCGCCACGGCGGCGACCTGCTCCGCTCGACACGGCTATTCGACATCTATCGGGGTCGACCACTGGACGACGGGGAGAAGAGCCTGGCCTGGCGACTGACCTTCCAGTCGCCCGAGCGGACGCTGACCGAGGCCGAGGTCGATGCTGCCATGTCGGCCGTTGCGGACGGGCTTGCGCTCGAGGTCGGCGGCCGCCTCCGCACCTGACGCCAGCGGACCACGACGGACCGCTCCGGACCGGCCCCGGCCGCCCCGATCCACCGTTCGGACCTTGCGACCCGCTGACGGGCGCTGCTACCCTTGCGCCGCCCCGGCCCACACGGGTCCAGGGGACAGACCGGAAGCGTTGGAGGCGTGGTGGACTTCGGGGAGTTCCTCGGCGGGATCCGGACGGTGGACCTGCTGCTCGTCCTCTACTTCATGGCCTTCTTCGTGCTCGGGTTCGCCCAGGGCACCATCCGCCGGGTCATCGGGATCGGCTCGATCCTGTTCTCGTTCTTCTTTGCGGCCAACCTGTCCATCCCGCTCGGCGACTTCCTCGGCGCGAACTGGACCCAGTTCCCCAAGGACTACTCGTTCATGATCGGGTTCCTGACGGTGTTCGTGGCGGCGGCCCTCGCGTTCGCCCTGGTCGCACAGGGCTTCTACAAGCCCCAGCCGCTGTTCCAGAACGCCCGCTTCGTCGATGAGGTGCTCGGTGGCGCGCTCGGCGTCCTCCAGGCGGCGCTGATCCTGGGTTTCGTCGTGGTCATCCTGGGCACGTTCTTCATTCGCGGGGCCACCCCCGATGCGCAGGAGCTTCCCGGCTTGCGCGACCTGTGGAACGGGCTGGCGGACTCGCGGATCGTGGACGCCTTCCGCGACGGCCTCATCCCGGTGTTCTTCTCGATCACCGACTTCCTCGTGCCCGACCGGATCCAGGTCCTGTACCCGGGTACCGTCTGAGCGTCCTGCCGCGCGAATCGCTGGGCAGCGGCGGCCCGGAAGCGGCCCGGGCGCTGCTCGGCGCGCTGCTCGTCCGCGACGACGAGACGGGTCGGCGCGTGGGGCGGATCGTCGAGACGGAGGCGTACGCCGGCCCGGAGGACCTCGCCTCGCACGCCCGCTTCGGGTCGCCGACCCGGAACGCGGTCATGGCCGGCCCGCCGGGCATCGCCTACGTGTACCTTGTCTACGGGATGTACGACTGCCTGAACGTGGTGACCGGCCCCACCGGGCGACCGGGCGCCGTCCTGATCCGCGCCGTGGAGCCCCTGACCGGGATGGAGATCATGCGCGCGGGCCGGTTGGCGGTGGGTGGACACCGACGGGCCGGGCGACGGGGGACGGGGTCCACGATGGACGCCGCCGAGCGCCTGATGCGGGTCCCCGACCATGCGCTCGCCAGGGGACCGGGTCTCGTGGGGGCGTGCTTCGGGGTCGACCGCTCGTGGACGGGCACGGACCTGTGCGCGCCGGACTCGCCGCTGCACCTGGAGGCCGGAGGCACGGTCGGCGCCGGCGCGCAGCCCGGCCGCATCGTGGCCGGGCCACGCGTCGGAGTCGGCTACGCGGGCGCACCCTGGGACACCGTCCCGTGGCGGTTCGCGCTCGACGGCCACGCGTCGGTATCGCGTCCCCGCTGACGGGGGAGCCCCGCTCGATGGATCCACGCTCGCAGGTCCTCCTGGAGTTCCCGCTCATCCGGGCGCGCCTGGCTGAGGCGACGTCCTTCCCGCCATCGCGTCGACTGGCCGAACAGCTCGAGCCGTCCGCCGACCCGGTCATCGTGAGCCGGCGACTGGACGAGACCGACCAGGCGCGGGCCCTCCTGGAGCAGCGTCCAGGGGTCGGTATCGGGGCGGCGCACGACATCGGGCCGTGGGTGGAGCGGGCCGCCCGCGGCGGACGCCTGGACCCTGCGCACTTCCTCGAGATCGCCGAGACCCTGGACGCCACGGCACGGCTGGCGACCTCGCTGGCCGACGAGCGACGGACGCTGCTGCGCGATCTGGGCCGGGAACTCCATCCGCTCGGGGGACTGCGGACCACGCTCGGCCGCAGCTTCGACCCCGTCGGTGAGCTGCTGGACACCGCATCGCCGAGGCTCGGCGGCCTGCGCGCCGCCGTGCGGATCGCCTACGAACGGCTGCGTCGTCGGCTCGATGCGCTGGTCGGTGCCGAACTGGGGGGCGCGCTCCAGGAACCCATCGTCACGCTCCGCAACGGCCGCTACGTGGTGCCGGTCAAGGCAGAGGCGCGGAACCGGGTGAAGGGCATCGTCCACGATGCCTCGGGCAGCGGCCAGACCTTGTTCGTGGAGCCGCTGGTCGCCGTCGAGCTCGGGAACGCCTGGCGCGAGGCGCAGGTCGCCGAGCAGGAGGAGGTCGCCCGGATCCTCGACGAGTTGTCGGCCCTCGTCGCGGTCAACGCCGCCGCCCTGCGGGAGACCCTGGACGCCCTCGCCCGCTTCGACCTGTGGGCGGCCAGGGCGACGCTCGCAGCGGAGATGGACGGGACCCGGGCGCAGACCGCGGATCGGCCGGACGTCGTGCTGCTGTCGGCCCGCCACCCTGGGCTCGCGGGCCGCGTCGTGCCGATCGACATCCGGCTGGGCGACGGGTACACGGCCCTCGTGGTCACCGGCCCGAACACCGGGGGCAAGACGGTGACCCTGCGGACGCTCGGGCTCCTGAGCCTGATGCACCAGTCCGGGCTGCACGTGCCCGCCGAGGCCGGGAGTCGGCTGCCGATCTGGGACGACGTCTTCGCCGACATCGGTGACGAGCAGTCCGTGGCCCAGTCGCTGTCGACCTTCTCCGGGCACCTCCGGCGGATCACCCAGATCGTCGCCGGGGCCGGGCCGCGCACCCTCGTCCTGCTCGACGAGCTGGGCGCCGGCACGGACCCGACGGAGGGCTCCGCGCTCGCGCAGTCGCTGCTCGACCACTTCATCCGCGCCGGCGCCATCGTGGCGGCTACGACCCACTATGCGGAGTTGAAGGCGTACGCGCACACGACCCCCGGGGCACGGAACGCCGCGGTCGAGTTCGACCTGGAGACACTGTCGCCAACGTACCGGCTGACGATCGGCCTGCCCGGCGGGAGCCAGGCCTTCGCCATCGCGGAGCGACTGGGCCTGCCGGCGTCCATCGTGGAGGATGCCCGCTCGCGCCTGACGGAGGCGCAGCGCTCGTTCGAGGCGACCCTGGCCGCCATCAAGGCGACGGAGGGTGAGACCGGCGATGCGCTGGAGCGGGCGCGTGCGGCGGAGACGCGGGCCACGGAGGCGCTGCGCGTCGCGCAGGAAGAGCGCCGACGCGCCCGGCACGAGCGGGACGAAGCGGTCCGGACCGCCCGCGCGGAAGCCGATCGGATCGTGGACGAGTTGCGCACGGAACTCGCGGCCACGCGGCGGGCGCTGGAGCGCGAGACGCTGACGGCGGCGTCCATCGATGCGGCCGTGGAACGCGCCGAGGCCATCAGTAGCCGCTTGCCCGTACCGGACCCCGTTCCGGTCGCCCCGCCGGCGGAGCCCGCGACGTGGCGCGTCGGTGACCGGGCGCGCAGTCGCAGTGGTGGGTGGGAGGGGCGGATCGCGGCGCTGGAGCGTGACGGCCGGCGAGCGACGCTGGAGGCCGGCGGGATGCGCGTGACGGTGGACCTCGATGACCTCGAGCCGGGCCTGGTGTCGGCAGACGTCCCGACGGCGGCGCTGGACGGACGCGGGACCGCCGAGGCGACGTCGAACGCGGCGTCCCTGCGACTGGCCCGGGCGAGGACCGTCGCGTCGTCCCTGGACCTGCGTGGCGCCCGAGTCGAAGAGGCGCTGGACGCCCTGGGGCGCTATCTGGACGACGCGTCCCTGGCCGGGCTGGCCTCGGTGACGGTCATCCACGGCCTCGGCACCGGGGCCCTGCGCGACGCGGTGCGCTCCGAGGCAGCCTCACACCCACTGGTCCGCTCGGTCCGCGCGGGCGAGCGCGGCGAGGGCGGCGATGGGGCCACGATCATCCTGCTCTGACCGGCCATGACCGCGTCGCCGCCCGACCGGGCGGCTAGGGTTCGGGGGCGTTGGTCGGGCGAGGCGTCGGCCGGTTGGGTTGGCCGCCACCGCCGTCGCCCGGGTCTGACGGCACGGGCGTCGGGGTCGGGGTCGGGCACGGGATCGGCGTCGGGGCCGGGATGTCGTCGGACGGGTCCGGATCGATCGGCTGGACACCGCATGGTGGCGGCGCGAGCGGGCACGTCTCCTTGGGTGCGAACGGAGCTCCCCACGTCCGACCGAACGGGGCGAAGGAACCGTTGTAGAAGTAGGTCGTCCGGGTGCCCTCCGGTCCGCCCCGCACCCCCGTCCCCTTGGCAGCCCGTGCCGCCCAGGCGGTGTTGGCCTTCTGCCACGCCGGGAAGTTGCTCTCGACCTCCGACAGGTCGAAGAAGCCGCGAGTGACCTTGGGGCCGACGCAGCCGTCCTGCCACAGCAAGCCCGACGCCTCGTCGATCTCGAGCGCGATGCGGATCGTCTCGCGGTCGCTCGGGACGGTGTCGGGCAGGAAGAGCTCCTTGACCGTCTTGGTGGTGAACGGTCCGGGCTTGAGCCCGGTGAAGGCGTCGACCTCGGCCGTCTCCAGGCCATCGGGGGGCGTGAACGAGGCGATCGGCGAGTCGCGACTGACCGCGGTCATGATCGCGGACCACAGCGGCGCGGAGGAATCGAGCGAGAGGCTGCCCTTGTTCGGAGTGTCGTCGCTGTTGCCCATCCAGACGCCGACGACCAGTGCCGGCGCCTCGGGGTCCTTCGGCGGCGCGGTGTAGCCATAGGCGTGGACGTCGCGGTTGTTGCTGGTCGTCCCCGTCTTGTAGGCGGCGGGTCGCCGCTTGCCGTCCTCGTAGACGGCCCACTCGGCCCAGTACGGGTTGACCTTCTTGTCCGTGTTGCCGGCCAGGATGTCGGTGATGATGTAGGCGGCCTGCCGGGCTGGCGACCTGCGTCCCCTTGGCCGGGGCGTCGTCCAGCGGCCAGACGCGCGTCCCCTGGTCGTTGACGATGGTCAGGATCGTCTGCCGCGGCATCCGGACGCCGCCGTTGGCGATCGTCCCGTACGCCGTCGACCATGTCGATCGGGATGGGTCTCCAGCGTGCCGATCCCCATCGAGACGACCGGGATGGCCGTGCTCCGGAACCGCAGCCCGAAGTCCTTGCTCCGCTCGAAGGTGCGGTCCAGGCCGCTGATGACGGTGGCCTTGATGGCCGGGATGTTGAGCGAGAACTGGAGGGCGCTGCGGAGCCGGACCGGACCGCGCTCGAGCTTGTCCGCCTGGGTCGGCGTGAACCCCTTGCCGAAGTCGGTGACGACGTCCATCAGCATCGTGCTGGCGGTGAGGGTCTTGTCGTCGATCCCGATCAGGTAGTCGATCGGCTTGATCGACGAACCGGGCTGGCGCCAGCCGTCGGCGAGGACGTCGAACTGGGGCTGGAACTTCGTCGGAACCCTTGGAGGTGTAGCTCGCGCTGCCGACATAGGCGAGGACCTCGCCGGTCCGGTAGTCGATCACGGCGGCCGCCGCGTTGTGGATGTTGCGTCCACGCAGGTTGAGCATCCAGCCCCACTGGCTCTCGGGGATCTTGCGAGCCTTGAGGACCGCCCGAGGGTCCTTGGCCTGCGGCGCCCGGGCCGCCGCGTAGACGTACTTCTCCGTGACCTTCTGCATCTCCCAGTCGAGCGTGGTCGTCACCCGGTAGCCGCCGGTATCGACCTCCGGGCAGTCGTCCGGCGCGTCGGGGCACAGGATCTGGGCGAGGGCTTCCCGCACCTGCCACACGAAGTGGGCAGCCCGCCAGGTCGCGGCGACCTGCGGCTGGACGATCGCCGGCTCGCGCTTGGCGGCCTCGTACTCGGCGGCCGTGTGCCGGTCACCGGACAGCGGGCTGCGCGACTTCATGAGATCGAGGACGTAGTTGCGGCGGACGACGATCTCGCTCGAGGTCGGGATCCGCAGCTCCACCTTCGCGCATTCGACGGTGTCGGTCGAGGTCGGTTCGGGAGTGGCCGCCGGGTCCGGGCTGGCGGTCGGGTCGGCGCCAGGAACGGGTTCGTCGAGGCAGAACTCCTCGGCGTTCCTGAGCAGGTCGAACTTGGTCGGCGACTGGGGGATGGCGGCGAGGATGGCGTACTGGGCGAGGGTCAGCTCCTCCAGCGGCTTGCCGAAGTAGCCCTTGGCCGCGGCCTTCACGCCGTAGCTGTTGTTGCCGTAGAAGTTGTTGTTGAGGTACGCCGTGATGATCTGGCGCTTGCCGTCCTCGCCGGGATACGCCTCCGTCAGGCGGATCGACTGGATGATCTCCTTGATCTTCCGCTCGTAGGTCGGAAGCTGGAGGGTCTCGGCCGGCAGCAGCCGGTTGCGGACCAGCTGCTGGGTGATGGTGGACGCCCCGCGCGGTCGGCCGGAAATGGTGTCGAGGCCGGCGCTGATGATGCCGACCGGGTCGAATCCCGGGTTGACCCAGAAGTCCTTGTCCTCGATCGCCGTCGTCGCATCGAGCATCTCGTCCGGGAGCTGGTCGAACGTGACGACCTCGCGGCGGAGCGATCCGAGGCGAGCCAGCTCCACCTTGCCGGTCCGGTCGTAGACGATCGTCTGCTGCTCGAAGTCGATGTTCGTGAGGGCGGCCTTGGGGTCCGGGAGCCCCTGCGCGTAGTAGTTGTACGCGGCGACCGAGAACAGGGCTCCAGCTCCTGCCGTGAGCAGGCTGAGGAGCAGCAGGATGACGGGGACGGCGATGAGGATGCGGCGAGCCCAACCTCCGCCGCCCCTCTCGGAACGGCGACGGTTGGCGCGTCTGTGACGCTGCCGCCGCGCGAGAGTCGTCTGCATCTGAGCCCGCAAGATAGCATAGGGGTCGTGAACGAACGTTCGTCGCCAAGCTCCCGGTTCGAGACGACCTCGTCGGCCGCCCTGTGACGGGCCTGCTCGACGAGCTGACCTGGCGCGGCATCCTGCACGCGACCACGCCGGGCCTCGCGGAACGACTCGCGACGGGGCGGCCCATCTCCGGCTACAACGGCTTCGACCCGTCGGCGGATTCGCTCCACGTCGGCCACCTGATCCCGATCTTCGGCCTCCTCCGCTTCCAGCGTCACGGCGGCCGTCCGATCGCGGTGGTCGGGGGCGGCACGGGGATGATCGGCGACCCGTCCGGGCGGTCGGCGGAGCGCAACCTGCTGGACCGCGACACGCTGGAGTCGAACGTCGCCGCGCTGCGTGCCCAACTGGAACGATTCCTCGACTTCGCGCCCGGCGCCGGCGGTGCGGTCCTGGTGAACAACCTGGACTGGCTGGCCGGCCTGTCGCTGATCGACTTCCTGCGCGACACGGGCAAGCACTTCACGGTCCCGTACATGCTGGCCAAGGATTCCGTCCAGACACGCCTGGACCGCGGCCTGTCGTTCACGGAGTTCTCGTACATGCTCCTGCAGGCCTACGACTTCTGGCATCTGCATCGGACGATGGGTGTGGAACTCCAGATGGGCGGCGCGGACCAGTGGGGGAACATCACCGCCGGCCTGGAGTTGATCCGCCGGAGCGGCGGGGCAGGGGAGGGCGACGAAACCGGGCCGGGCGAGGGGGTGGCGGCCCACGGCCTTGCGTACAAGCTCCTGCTGTCACCGTCGGGGACGAAGTTCGGCAAGTCCGAGTCCGGCGACTCCGTCTGGCTTGACGCGACCCGCACCACGCCGTTCGCGTTCCACCAGTACTGGCTGAACACGGATGATCGCGACGTCGGGACGTACCTGCGCTGGTTCACGGAGCGGCCACGGGACGAGATCGAGGCGCTCGACGCGGAGACCGAAGCCCGGCCGGAGGCGCGCGCCGCGCAGCGGGCGCTGGCCCGCGACATCACGACCAGCACCCACGGCGTCGAGGCGGCCGAAGCCGCCATCCGCGACGGGGCGGCGATGTTCTCCGGATCGCCGATCGCGGATCCGGCGACGCTCGCGTCCGTGCACGCGTCGACCGGTGGATTCCTGTTCAACGACGCCACCCTCGCCGCCGGAGCCGCCGTGCTGCTGGCCGAGGCCGGGGTCTTGGCCTCTCGGGGCGAGGCGCGTCGGATGATCGCCGGCGGCGGTGTGACGATCAATGGGCAACGGGTCGCGGACCCGGCGTTCGTCCCGGAACCCATCGCCGGGGAGTGGCTGGACGTCCGCATCGGGAAGCGGCGGCGGGAGGTCGGCCGACGGTCCGGGTGAGGTCGTGGCGGCCGGGCCGCGGGCAGGGTGCCTGCGTTGATGCCATTCGGCCGCATCAGGCCGATGGTGGATGGCAGGTCCGCCACCGAGGCGGGGGCGCGATCAGCCGGTGTGGCGTGTCCGCAGGACGTCGATGACCGCGGCCGGAGCAAGTCCTCGTTCCGCGAGGAGGACCAGCGCGTGGAACAGCAGGTCCGCGGCCTCGCCCGCCAGCGCGTCGCGGGTGCCCGGCGTGGAGTCGGTCGCATCGTCCTTGGCGGCGAGGAGCAGCTCGGTGGCCTCCTCGGTCACCTTGCGGCCGACCGCGTCGACGCCACCCTCGAGCAGCGAGGTCGTGTAGGACCCTTCGGGGCGCTTCGCAGCACGCGACGCGATGGTCGCCCACAGCGACTCCAGCCAGCCGAACCCCTGGGAGGTCGCGGTGGCCGCCGCCTCGCCGCCGCCGTCGTCGTCGAAGCAGGAACGGGTGTCGCGATGGCACGTCGGGCCGCTGGGTGCGGCCGTGACCAGCAGGGCGTCGCCGTCGCAGTCGGCGGCCAGCGACACGAGGCGGAGCACGTTGCCGGACGTCTCGCCCTTGCGCCACAGCCGGTCGCGCGAGCGCGAGTGGAAATGGACCTCGCCCGTCGCCAGGGTGGCCGCGAGGGCCTCGGCATCCATGTAGGCCACCATCAGGACCCGTCCGTCGGCGACGTCCTGGATGACCGCCGGGACCAGCCCGGCGCCGTCGTACCGGATCCCGGCCGTGAGCGCGGTCATGCGACAGCCTCCGGCACGAGCCGGACCGGCAGGCCGGCCCCGGCCATGGCGGCCTTGACGGCCGCGATCGAGTGGATCCGCCGATGGAAGATCGATGCCGCCAGTACCGCATCCGCGTGGCCGTCGCGCACGGCCGTCACGAAGTCGGCCGGTCCGGCCGCGCCTCCGGACGCGATGACCGGCACGCCGACCCGATCCACGATCGCCCGGAGCAGGTCGGTGTCGAAGCCCTGGCCCGTCCCGTCGCGATCGATGGACGTGACGAGGAGCTCGCCCGCGCCGAGATCGCACGCCCGGAACGCCCAGGCGATGGCGTCGAGGCCCGTACCCTCCCGGCCACCCTTCACCACGACCTCCCAGGTCGGCTCGCCGTCGGCCCCGCCGGTCGGCCGCCGCCGAGCATCGATCGCGACGACGACGGCCTGCCGCCCGAATCGGCCGGCGCAGCGGGAGATCAGGTCCGGGTCCGCCACGGCGGCCGTGTTGAGCGAGACCTTGTCCGCCCCGGCCCGCAGCACGTCGCGCATCTCGGACACGGTCCGGACGCCGCCGCCGACGGTCAGTGGGATGAACGCCCGTCGGGCCGTCCGCTCCACGATGTCGAGCAGGGTGCCCCGGCGCTCCGGGGCGGCCGTGATGTCGAGGAACACGAGTTCGTCCGCGCCTTCGCGCGCGTAGCGCGCCGCCAGCTCGGGCGGGTCGCCGGCATCGACGAGATCGACGAAGCGGGTGCCCTTGACGACCCGTCCATCGGCCACGTCCAGGCACGGGATCACCCGCCGGCGCAGCATCAGGCCGGCACCGCGTCACGGCGGGACCCGGCCGGTGCGCCGACGACCTCGACGAAGTTGGCGAGCAGGCGGAGGCCGTCGTCGCCACTTCGCTCCGGGTGGAACTGCACCCCGAGCAGCGAGCCCCGGGCGACCGCCGACACGAACGGTGCGCCGTGGTCGGTCGTGGCGACGACGGCCTCGTCGGTCAGCCCGGCCGCGGGGAGGCCTGCGTACGAGTGCACGAAGTAGAAGTCGGCGCCGTCGTCGATGCCGTCGAACAGCGGATGCACGATCCGCCGCACGACCTGGTTCCAGCCGATGTGCGGCAGCGTGGGAGCCCCATCGAGGCGCACCGTCCGACCGGCCAGCGCGCCCAGCGTCACGGCCCCGTCCTCGTCGCTCCCGTCGAACAGCAGCTGGAGCCCGAGACAGATGCCCAGGAACGGCCGGTCGTCGGCGATCCATGACCGGATCGGGTCCGTCAGGCCGCGCCGGTCCAGTCGAGCCATGGCCGGCGCCGCGGCCCCGACACCCGGGACGACGACGGCATCGACCGCTCGCAGCCCATCGCCGTCCGTGGCGATGGACACGGCCGCCCCGACCTGCGTGAGCGCCTGCTCGATACTGACCAGGTTCCCGGCGCCATAGTCGACGACGGCGATGCGCGGTCGGCGGACCGTCGACGTCATCCGAGCGACCCCTTGGTCGACGCCACGCCGGTCCTCCGCGGGTCGGGTTCGCAGGCTGCCCGCAGCGCGCGAGCGAGGGCCTTGAACGCCGCCTCGGCGAGGTGATGGTCGTTGCGCCCGGTGCCACGAAGGTGCAGCGTCGTGCCGGACGTCCGGGCGAACGACTCCAGGGCGTGCTCCACGAGCTGCAGCGGCAGACCGCCGGCCCGCTCGCCGCGGAACGGCAGGTCGATGACGGCATACGGCCGGCCGCCGACGTCCAGGACCGCGGTCGCGACCGATTCGTCCATCGGGACCGCAGCGTCGCCGAACCGACGGATCCCGGCGCGGTCGCCGAGCGCCTCCGCGAAGGCGGCGCCGAGGACCAGAGCCACGTCCTCCACGGTGTGGTGTTCGTCGACCTCGAGGTCTCCGTGCGCGTCCACGAAGAGGTCGAACAGGCCGTGGTGGGCGAACGACGTCAGGAGGTGGTCGTAGAAGCCGATCCCCGTGGTGACCGAGGCGCCCCCCGTTCCGTCGAGGTCCAGCGTGATCGCGATGTCGGTCTCGCGCGTCTGGCGGGCGACGGTCACCCGCCGGCCGGTCCGCTCGCGGACCTCGAGGTTGCCGAGCGGCGTCGTCATGCGGGTGTCTCCTGGACGGGGTCGGTGGCCGGGTCGGGGTCGGTGGCGGATCCGATCGCCCGAGCGGCGTCGATCAGTCGATCGTTCTCGTCCGGCGCGCGGACCGTCAGGCGCAGGTGGTCGGCCAGCGGATGGGACGGACCGAAGGTGCGCGGCACGAGCCCGCGCCGCAGCAGGCCCTCCGCTGCGGCGCCGGCCCGGGCGGGCGACCCGAACGCCACGAGCAGGAAGTTCGTCACCGACGGTCCCACGTCCCAACCGATGCCGCGGAGTGTGTCGCAAAGGCGGTCCCGCTCGCGCTCCACGCGGGCCAGGTTGTCGCGCAGGACACCCGGATCCAGGAGGGCCTCGGTGACGACCGTGACCGACACCGTGGACACCGAGCCCGGCGGGCGGTACGGGTTCATCCGGGCGATCAGCTCCGGACGCGCGAGCGCGAACCCGACCCGCAGACCGGCCAGGGCATAGGCCTTGCTCGCGGTGCGGATGACGACCAGGCGCGGGTACGAAGCGCGAAGTCCGACATGCGACCGACCCACGAACTCCGAGTACGCCTCGTCGATGACCACGATGGGTGGTTCAGCGCCGCGCAGTGAGGCATCGGCGGTGAGGCCGGCCAGCAGGCTGGCGATGGCCCCCTCGGGCTCGGCCTGCGCGGTCGGGTTGTTCGGGTCGCACAGCCAGACGACGGCCGCGGCCTCGTCACGTGCCGCGCTCAGGATCGCTGGCAGGTCCAGGGCGTAGCCCTCCGCCGCAGCGAGCCGGTCGACGACGATGGCGCGGGCCGGCCGCTGCTCCGTGTCGATCCGGTACATGGCGTACGTCGGGGCGGGGACGATCGCGGCGGACCCCGGGGCGATGAAGGCCTTCGCGACGAGGTCCAGGATCTCGTCCGCCCCGGCTCCCACCAGCACCTCGTCGCGCCCGACGCCGTAGCGGGTCGCGGCGGCGTCGACCAGCCGGCGGTAGTCGGACGGCGGGTACTCGGACAGGGCGGTCTCGAAGCGGCCCGCCGCGAGCAGTCGAGCGACGAGATCCGGTGGGGTCGGCGACGTGTTGACGTCGAACCGGACGATCTCCTCGATCGGCAGGCCGTAGCGCGCGGCGACGCCCTCGTCCGTGGCTTCCCAGCTGTAGCCGGCAGGTTCCGTGGGCAGGCTGAAGCTGACCGGGGTCGGGCTCATGCGTCGGCGTCCGCGTCGAAGCGTCGAGCGACGGCATCGCGGTGGGCGTGCAGGCCTTCGGCCTCGGCCAGCGTCGTGACCGTGTCGCGGATCCCGAGCAGCCCCTCGCGGGTGATGCGCTGGACCTGGGTGTACTTGCCGTACGCCTCCACGGAGAGGCCACCGGACGACCGCGCCAGGCCGCCGGTCGGCAGGACGTGGTTGGCGCCCGTCGCGTAGTCGCCGGCCGACTCCGGGGCCCACGGGCCGACGAACAGCGAGCCGGCGTTGCGAAGGCGTTCCACGGTGGGCTCCAGCGGCTCGACATCGACCGACAGGTGTTCCGGCCCGTAGTCATTCGCGAAGTCGATGGCCGCGTCCAGGTCCGGCGCGAGGA
Organism: uncultured Chloroflexia bacterium; assembly: GCA_963704935.1. Lineage (GTDB taxonomy): Bacteria > Chloroflexota > Limnocylindria > Limnocylindrales > CSP1-4 > SPCO01. The sequence continues at coordinate 42,295 of CAVPIF010000003.1, read as the reverse complement.
CGATGCGACCGTGCTCCCCGAGCGAGCGTGCCAGGATCTCGCGACGAAGTGCGGTCGCCAGCAGGTCGCGCACCGCGTCCTCCACCGCATCGGCGAAGGCCGGATCCGTGGTCACGAGGATGGCCGGCGAGTCGGGCCCGTGCTCCGCCTGCGTGACGAGGTCAAGCGCGACGCGCCGGGGATCGGCGGGTGGCGCGGCGAGGACGAGGCCCTCCGACGGGCCGGCCGGCAGGTCGATGCCGACCTCGCCGCAGACCTCGATCTTGGCGGCCGTGACCCAGGCATTCCCCGGCCCCACGATCCGGTCCGCGGGTTCGATGCCGGCGTCCGGGAGGCCGTAGGCGAGCGCGCCGATCGCCTGCGCTCCGCCGGCGACGACCAGGGCATCGACCTCCAGCAGGCCGGCGGCACCGAGCAGGACGGGATGGTTCACGCCGTCACGGTCGGCCGGGGAGGCGACGATCACGCGCTCGACGCCGGCGACCCTGGCCGGGACGACGGTCATCACGAGCGAGCTCGGGTAGGGGGCGGACCCTCCCGGGACGTAGGCCCCGACACTCGCCAGCGGCGCCCAGCGGCGCTCGATGTCGATGCCCGGCGCGATCACCGTCCTGTGGCTCGATGGCCGCTGGTCCTCGGCGAAGCGGGTGACGTTGGCGATCGCCTGGTCCAGTGCTCGCCGGATGCCGCGGGGCAGCGCGTCGCGGGCGGCGGCCAGCTCCGCGAGTTCCAGCACGATACGGCCGTCCGGACGCCCCCCACCGACCCGCGCATTGGCGTCGCGTACCGCTGCATCGCCGCGGGCGCGGACGTCGGCCAGCGTCGTGCGCGCGGCCTCGCGCACCGCGGGATCCGGCACGGCCCCGCGCCGCACCAGGCTGCGCCGATGGGCGATCGCCTCCGGATCCCCGGCGGCGACGGCGGCCAGGTCCAGGCGGCGGAAGCGCAGAGCCGCGTTCGCGGGAGCGGTCACGGGACGATCTTCTCGATCGGCAGGACGAGGATCCCGGTCGCTCCGGCGGCCTTGAGGCGCGGCAGGAGGCCCCACACGTCGTCCGCCCCGACGACCGAGTGGATGGCGATCATGCCGTCATGCGCGAGCGGGATGACCGTCGGCGATTCGAGAGCCGGGAGCAGGGCCTCGAGCTCCCCGAGATGGTTCGCGGGCGCATTCATCATCAGGTACTTGCGCCCACGCGCCGCGATGACCGCGGACAGCATCGTGTCGATCGCCGCCAGGTCGTCGGCGCGCTCGCGGGCCGAGGTCGGGTTGGCGACGAGGATGGCCTGGCTCTCCAGCACGTCCCCGACCTGCCGCAGGCCGTTCATCACGAGCGTGGATCCGGTGGAGACCAGGTCCACGATGGCCTCCGCCAGGCCGAGTCGCGGAGCCACTTCGACCGCGCCCGAGATCGGGATGATGTCGACCGGGATGTCGCGGCCGGCGAAGTAGCGGCGGGCCGTGTTCGGGTGCGCCGTGGCGACGCGCAGACCGGCCAGTTCCTCCACCGACCGATACGGTGCGTCGTTCGGCACGGCCGTCGCCAGGCGGCAGCGCCCGTACCCGAGCTCGCGGACGAGCGGCAGGTCCGCGCCCGTCTCCGACAACAGGTCGATCCCCGTGATGCCGAGGTCGGCGACGCCGTCCCCGACGAACTCGATGATGTCGTTGGTGCGCACGAACAGGATGTCGAGCTCGAAGTTCTGGACCCTCGACACGAGGCTGCGGTCGTGCTCCTCGAACACGAGCCCCGCATCGTGGAGCAGCCGCAGGGTGGGTTCCACCATCCGGCCCTTGTTCGGGATGGCGAGGCGGAGGCGGCCCGTGTTCGGGTCGGTCATGGCGTGATCGGCCTCAGCGTTCCGTGGCGGTGGGGTAGGGGTCCGTGCCGGACGATCCGGCGGCGGCCAGCTTGTCCAGCATCGCCCGATAGCCGCCTTCGCCGTGGTTGAGCCACGACGCGATCCGGGTGATCGTCGCCGTGCTGGCGCCGGTCTCCCGCGAGATCTCGGCATAGTGCAGGCCGGCGTCCAGCAACCGGACGACCGCCCAACGCTGGCTCATGTCGTGCAGCTCGTTGAGCGTGCACAGGTCGCGAAAGAACCGCTCGGCCTCCTCCGTCGTGTCCAGGCGCCGGATCGCGCCGAGTAGCGCCTCGACATCCGGCGTCCGCCAATCGTCGGCCATCGTCAGCCTCACCTCACTACCGTGCTATCGTATTACCGTGCTAACACGCTAACACGGTGACATGACGTTGACAAGCGGCTTCGATATCCTGCCGGCGATCGACTTGCGCGGTGGCCGGGTCGTCCGGCTCGAGCAGGGTGACTTCGCGCGGGAGACAGCGTTCTCGGACGATCCGGTCGCCGTTGCCCGGGCCTTCACCGACGCCGGCGCGTCGTGGCTGCACGTCGTCGACCTCGACGGCGCCGTTGCCGGCGAACCGGTCAACGGCCAGGTCATCGACGCGATCGTGGTGGCAGTGGGGGACCGCGCCCGGGTCGAGGTCGCGGGCGGCCTGCGGACGGCGGCGGCGGTGGCGTCCGTCCTCGATGCCGGAGCCCAACGCGCCGTCGTCGGGACCGCGGCGATCGGGGATCCGCGGTTCGCCGGACGACTCGTCGCGGCACACGGCGGGAAGCGGATCGCCGTGGCCCTGGATGTCCGCGACGGCCGTGCCGTCGGGCACGGCTGGCAGGCCGGCCAGCAAGGCGTCCCGGTGACGGAGGCCCTCATCGCGCTCGCCGACGAGGGCGTCACGACATTCGAGGTGACCGCCATCGCCCGCGACGGGCTGCTGGAGGGCCCGGACCTCGACCTCTACCGCGAGCTCGTCGCGCTGCGAGCGAGGCGAGGTCATCGCCTCCGCCGGGATCGCCTCGATCGATGACCTGCGCGCGCTCCGCTCGATCGGGTGCGCTGGCGCCATCGTCGGCCGCGCGCTCTACGACGGCGGGATGTCGCTCGAGGCCGCGCTCGACATCTGAACGCCGTCCGCGGCTCCGCCGGGAGACGCGCCGTCGCCGCTGATGCGCCACCGATGATGCGGTCGAGTGGCATCAACGCCGGGTGGTCGCCCGGCGCAGGTTCCCCGGCCGGGCGCAGGATCCCGGCCAGGCCCTCAGTGGCCGCCGGCCCCCTCGAGTTCCTTGCGATGCGTCTCGATGACCTTCTCGGCCAGGTGACCGGGCACGTCCTCGTAGTGATCCAGCACGGCCTTGAAGGACCCGCGTCCCTGGGCCAGTGACCGCAACTCCGTGGCGTACGAGAACAACTCGGCTTGCGGCACGTGGGCGGTGATCACCTGCATGCCGTTGGCGCTGTCCATGCCCAACACGCGACCGCGTCGGCCGTTGAGGTCGCGGTTGACCTCGCCCATGTAGGCCTCCGGGATCCGGATCTCCACCGCCATGATCGGCTCCATGAGCGCCGGCTTCGCCTGGTGGACGCCGTCCTTGAGCGCCATGGACGCCGCGATCTTGAACGACAGCTCGTTGGAATCGACCGCGTGGAACGACCCGTCGTACAGGGTCGCCCGGAAATCGGACAGCGGGTAGCCGGCCAGCACACCCTCGGCGGCGGCCTCGCGGATGCCCTTTTCCACGCCCGCGAAGAAGCCCCTCGGCACCGAACCTCCGACGACCTTCTCGGCGAACTCGACACCACCGTCCGGGTTGGGCTCGAGCTCCAGCCACACATCGCCGAACATCCCGTGCCCGCCGGTCTGCTTCTTGTAGCGTCCGTGGACCTTGGTCGTCCCGCGGATCGTCTCCTTGTAGGGGACCCTGGGCGTGTGGGTCGCCACCGCCGCCCCGAACTTGCGCTTGAGGCGCTCCATGATCACGGCCGTGTGCGCCTCGCCCATCGTCACGAGCACCTGCTCGCCCAGCGCCGTACGCTCCAGGTGGACGGTCGGCTCCTCCTCCAGCATGCGCTGGAGGGCCGGGCCCATCTTGTCCAGGTCCTGCTTGGAGACGGGTTCGATCGCCACGACGAGGGACGGCGCCGGGAACTCCAGCGGCGGCAGGCTGAGCCACTTCTCCCGGGTCGCCAGCGTGTCGCCGGTCTCGGTCACGGCCAGCTTGGCGACCGCCCCGATCTCGCCCGCCTTCAGCTCCCCGATGGCCTCCTGTTCCTTGCCGTGCAGCAGCAGCAGTTGCCCGATCCGCTCGTCCTCGTCGCGCGTGGTGTTCCAGACGTGGGCCTGGGAGCGCAGCGTGCCGGACAGGACGCGCAGGTAGGTCAGCCGGCCCACGAACGGGTCGGCCGTCGTCTTGAACACGCGGACGAGGAGCGGCCCGGCCTCGTCGGCGGCCACTTCGACCGCAGCTCCGGCCTTGTCCAGCGCTCGGGCCGGCGGCTCGTCCGCCGGGGAGGGGAGGTACCGGACGATCGCATCGAGCAACCCGCGCAGCTCGATCCCCTTCGCGGCGGAGCCCACGAGGACCGGGCGCCAGCACGCTGTCCTTGACGCCCTTGCGCAGGCAGATCTCCAGCTCGTGATCGGAGATATCCTCGCCCTCGAGGTACTTGACCATCACGTCGTCGTCGGCCTCCGACGCAGCCTCCAGCAGCTCGTCCCGCCGGCGGGCGACCTCATCGGCGAGGTCGTCCGGGATCGGGATCTCGACCTCGTCGTGGCCGTCCCAGCGGTATGCCTTGCGGTGGACGAGGTCGACGTAGCCGCTGAACGCATCGGCCGAACCGATCGCCAGCTGGATCGCCGCGATCTTGTGGCCGAACGTGGCGCGCAGGGCGTCGAGCGCGGCCGTCGGGTTGGCATTCTCGCGGTCGCACTTGTTGAGGAAGAAGCAGGTCGCCGTGTTGGTCGCCCGCGCCAGGGCCACCGCCTGTTCCAGTCCCGCCTCCACACCGGCGGACGCATCCATCACCAGGATGGCGCCGTCGGCCGCGGCGACGCCCTCGATGACGTCGGCCACGAAGTCCGGGTAGCCCGGCGTATCCAGCAGCGAGATCCGGGTCCCGTCGTACTCGAACGTCCCGACCGCGAGGCTCAGCGACTCCTTGCGCTTCTGCTCCTCGGGTTCGAAGTCGAGATGCGCGGTCCCGTCGTCCACCCTGCCCATCCGCGGGATGGCACCCGCCTTGAACAGGAGCTGCTCGGCGAGCGTCGTCTTGCCGGCGCCGGCATGGCCGGCCAAGACGACGCTGCGAAGGTGGGGCAGATCGACGCTCTTCATCGTCATCGGCGTGGACGGTCCTCCGTGGGAAGGCGCGCGCTGTGGGGGTACGGCCATCATAGTCGGCTATACTCCGGCCCGCGATGTCCGGTCATTCCAAGTGGTCCACGATCAAGCGCCAGAAGGGCGTCACGGACGCCAAGCGCGGCGCCCTGTTCACGAAGGTCGCCCGCGAGATCAGCGTGGCGGCCCGGCAGGGCGGCGGCGACCCGGACGCCAACTACCGACTGCGCCTGGCAGTGGAGAAGGCGCGCTCCGTGAACATGCCGTCGGACAACATCAAGCGCACGATCGACAAGGCGACCGGCGGCGGTGAGGCGGAGCAGTTCGAGGAGATCGTCTACGAGGGCTACGGCCCAGGTGGCGTGGCCATCCTCGTCGAGGCCCAGACGGACAACCGCAATCGGACCGCGGCGGAAGTCCGCTCGATGTTCACCAAGTCCGGCGGCCAGCTGGCGGGCAGCGGCGCCGTCGCCTGGCAGTTCGAGCCGCGTGGCTGGATCTCCATCCCGCGCGACGGCGTGGACCCGGACCAGGTCGCCCTTGCCGCGATCGATGCCGGCGCGGAGGACGTCGACACGGACGATCCGGAGAGCATCGGCGTGTACACCTCGCCCGGTGACCTCGAGGCGGTCCGCAAGGCGCTCGAAGGCGCCGGCGTGCCGGTCGACACCGCGGAATCCACGATGGTCGCCAGGCAGACCGTCGAGCTCGACGCGTCCAAGGCCCGCCAGGCCCTGCGTCTCGTGGAGCTGCTCGAGGACCTCGACGACGTCTCGCGGGTGACCGCCAACTTCGACATCCCCGAGGAAGTCTTCGCCGAGGTCGCCGGGTGATCATCCTGGGGATCGACCCCGGGACCGCCGCGCTGGGGTACGGCATCGTCGATTCGACGCGTGGCCGGGTCCGCGAGGTGGACCACGGCGTCCTGGAGACGTCGCCGGACGTTTCGCTGCCGGAGCGGCTGATGGCCATCCACGCGCTGGTCGACGAGCTGATCGCTTTGCACCAGCCGACGGTCGTCGCGGTCGAGCGCCTGTTCTTCTCGCGCAACGTGCAGACCGCGTTCGGGGTGGGTCAGGCGCGCGGCGTCGTCCTGCTCGCCGCGGCCCAGCACGGCGTGCCCGTCCGCGAGGCGACCCCCAACGAAGTCAAGAGCGCGATCGCGGGCTACGGGGCGGCGGACAAGGAGCAGGTCCAGCGCATGGTCCAGATGGTGCTCGGGCATGGAGGAGCGCCCGCGACCGGACGACGCGGCGGACGCGCTGGCCATCGCGGTCTGGGCGGCGAACACCCACGGCTCGGCGGCGGCTGCGGGTCTGGCCGGGGTCATGGACCGGGCCGCCATCGCCCCGATCGAACGCGGCGGCAGCTCGTACGAGCGGGCCGTCCGCGAGGCCCTCGTGCGCGAGAAGGCCGCCGAACGCGACGCGAAGCGCGCCGCCAAGCGCAACGCCTCCTAGCCGCGGGGACGGACTGACACCGTGATCGCCTCGGTCGAGGGTGTGGTCGGGGCGATCTCCGCCGATTCACTCGTCATCGAGGTCGGCGGCATCGGCTACCGGGTCTTCGCCGCGCCGGCCATCCTCGCCACGGCGCCACCCGGAGGGCGACTCAAGCTCCACACCTACCACCTCGTCCGCGAGGACCAGCAGGCGCTGTACGGCTTCCGCTCGCCGGAGGAGCTCGGCTTCTTCAACCTGCTGCTGACGGTCACCGGCGTGGGGCCCAAGGTCGCCCTGGCGATCGTCGGCTCACGGCCCACGGCGGACCTCCAGCTCGCGATCATGACCGGCGACCAGGCCGTCCTCGTGGCCATCCCGGGGATCGGCCGCAAGCTGGCCGAGCGGGTGATCTTCGAACTGAAGGAGAAGGTCGCGGCGGCCGGGGTCGCCGTCAGCGGGTCCGCGGCGGCCGGGTCCGCGGCATCGGAGGGCGAGGTCGTGGCGGCCCTCCAGGCGCTCGGCTACTCCCTGGGCGAGGCGCGCGACGCGTCCCGGGCGGCCCTCTCCGACATGGCCGTCGGCAGCACCCTGGAGGATCGGGTCAAGGCGGCCCTGCGGACGCTCCTGCGGGACTAGGACCATCAGCTGGTGGCGATGCGGCGCTGCTTGATCCGGGTCGCGTCACCGGCGAATGGGCCGCCACCCAGACCGTACGTGGATATCACGGGCAGCATCGCGCCCGGGAACTCCCCGAGCGACGATCGATAGTCGAGATTCAGGACGCTCAGACCATCCCGAAGCCGCTCCGCGGCGGCCATGCGCCACGCGTGGTCGAGGCCTGCGAGGTCGGCCATCTCCAGGGCGACCGCAGGTCGCGGCGTGCCGCGCTCGTCGTCCACGACGGAGAGCATGAATGAGTGCAGCCGTGGAGCGATGATCGCGTCGCCGTACAGGATCGACTCCACGTCCTCCGGGTAGATGTTCGACCCCATGACACTGACGGTTGCATCGCGCCGGCCGTGGATCCACAGGAACGGCAGCGGAATCGGGCGAGCCCACGGCAACGGGCCACGCGGGCCGTGGACCTCGGGCGATCGATCCAGGTGGTCGAGGTCGAAGCCGAATCCCCGCAGGACCTCGCGCACCCGCTCGAACGGCACGATCCCCCCGGAATCGTGAACGTTGTAGCGGATCCGCGGCGCCAGGAGATCAAGGCGCGACACCGTACAGATGACCTCCCCGTGGTCGTTGACCTCCATGTAGTGGATCAGCGGGTTGTACTGGAAGACCATCGGGAGGCGCGAGTCGGTCCCGAACAAGGCGCGCCCGATGTCGGGTCGAGCCCGGGCCAGCCGGCGGACCGCGATGCTCACCGGCGACTCACCCGCCATCCCGATCTCGATATCGGTCGCCCCGTACCCTGAATAGACCGAGACGAAACGCTGCAGCAGGATGTCCCGAAGCTCCTCCGTCATGCCCTCGCCACCGACCAGGGCGTGGATCTGGTAGTCGGACCATTCGAAGCCCCGTCGCACGCCCTCATCGAGCAGGTGCTTGAGGAAGGGCGGGTAGCCGGAGATCAGGAATCGGTAGTCCGGGCCCAGGACGCGGAGGGTGGACAGGATCTTGTCGAGATCAGGCCCGACTGACTTGACGATGCCATGACGCAGCATCCCGAGGCTCATGTTGAAACCGGCGGCCCACGCCCCCATGGAGAAGGCGTTGATGGTCACCAGCGGTCCGTCACCGAACGCGTACCTGGCGAAGAATCCGATATTGCGATGGGCGACCTCGCGTTCGCGACGGCCACGGATCCAGTTGTACGGCATCCCGGTCGACCCGCTCGACTCGTCGATCGACGTTCCTGGATAGGGCACCCTGCCGCCGATGCAGCGCTCCAGCAACCCGTAGGGATCGATGTACGTCAGCTTGTCCGTCTCTGGTAGATGCGCGAGGATCCCGAGCGGAAACAGGCCGGCGACGTCGACCCCGGACTCCGCCAGGTAGTGGCCGTAGGCCGGAACAGTACGCGTCGCCCTCCACGCGGCGCGCTCCGCGCGGAGTCGGCTGATCCCGCGCAGCACGCCGGGCGGCGACCAGGTGAAGAGTCGCATCAACCAGCCATACCGCAGACCGACCGTCCGGAACATCACGTCGAGCGGGAGGAGCCAGATCCCCCGCCCAAGACCGACGAAAGATGCGAACCCATCTCGTACGAAGCGCCTGAATGTAGGCATCTGTGGTTCCCAGCACTCCAGGGCGCCGGCCCGCCGGCGCGTAGCCAACGTGGGCGGCGAGGGTCGTCCGAACGATCCCGCCGTGCCTCAGCGTGGTCGTGGTCTGCTCGAGAGACCTGGCCGCTGCGGGCATGGTAGTCCGCACGCCCGGGTCGCGGGACGGGACTCGTGCAACACTAGAACATCCGTGCGATATGGGCACCGGATGTGCTACGATCCCGCGCGATGGTCGACGACGTTTCGCGCATCTTGTCCGGCGATCTCGACGATGAGGTGGACCCCGTCATCGAGGGCAGCCTGCGCCCCCGCTCGCTCGCTGAGTACATCGGCCAGCGGGAGGTCAAGGCCAACCTGTCCGTGCTGCTCCAGGCGGCCGTGGGTCGGGGAGAGGCGGCGGACCACATCCTCCTGTACGGGCCCCCGGGGCTCGGCAAGACGACCCTCGCGACGATCGTGGCGCGCGAGCTCGGGGTCAACGTCCGCTACACGAGCGGACCGGCGGTCGAGCGGGCGGGCGACCTCGCGGCGATCCTCACCTCGCTGGAGGAACGCGACGTCCTGTTCATCGACGAGGTCCACCGCCTGAACCACGCGGTGGAGGAGATCCTCTATCCGGCGATGGAGGACTACGCGCTGGACGTGATGATCGGCAAGGGCCCCTCGGCACGGTCGCTGCGCCTTAGCCTGAAGCCGTTCACGGTCGTGGGCGCCACCACCCGGGCGGGCCGGATCAGCTCCCCGCTGCGGGACCGGTTCGGCGCGACCTACCGGCTCGACTTCTACTCCGATGACGAACTGGCCCAGATCGTCGAGCGCTCGGCGGAGATCCTGGACGTGCCGATCGACACCGCGGCCATCCGGGCGATCGCCCGGCGCGGGCGGGGCACGCCGCGCATCGTCAATCGACTGCTCAAGCGCGTCCGCGACCACGCCCAGGTCCACGGCGACGGCCGCGTCCACGAGGCGACGGCGACCGCCGCGATGCGCCAGATGGAGATCGACGACGAGGGCCTCGATTCCGCGGACCGCAAGCTCCTCGCGGCGATCATCCAGAAGTTCGCGTCCGGGCCCGTCGGGGTGGCGGCGCTGGCCGCCGTCCTGTCCGAGGAGACGGACACGATCGAGGACGTCCACGAGCCATTCCTGCTGCGCCTCGGGTTCATCGACCGGACGCCACAGGGACGGATCGCGACGGACCTGGGCCGCGCGCATCTGTCCGGGTTGGGCTACGAGATCCCGCCGCCGCGTCGCGCCGACGCGGGCATGCCGTCGCTGTGGGACGAGCCGGCGGCACCGGACGCGTGATCGCCCCGTACATCTCGGCGGCGGCCCGCTACGACGTCACGGTCGCGGCACCGGCGGACGGGTCCACCCGGGCACGGACCGGGCGCCTGACGCTGGCCCACGGGGTCGTGGAGACGCCGCAGTTCATGCCGGTCGGGACGAACGCCACGATCAAGGCCCTGTCACCGGACGACGTCCGCGACACCGGCGCCAGCATCATCCTGGCCAACACCTACCACCTCTACCTGCGCCCCGGGCACGAGCGGATCGCGAATCTCGGCGGCCTGCACCGGTTCATGGGCTGGGACCGGCCGATCCTCACGGACTCCGGCGGGTTCCAGGTCGTGTCGCTCGGCGACCTGCGTGTCGTCGACGAGGACGGCGTGACGTTCCGCTCGCACATCGACGGGTCGATCCACCGCTTCACGCCCGAACACGCCACGGCGGTCCAGGAAGCGCTCGGGTCGGACATCGCGGTCGCGTTCGACCAGCCGGTCTTCCCGAGTTCGCCGCGCGAGGTGGTGGAGGACGCGACGTCGCGGACCCATCGCTGGGCAGAGCGCTCGCTCGCATCCCACACCCGGCCGGACCAGGCGATGTTCGGGATCATCCAGGGTGGCCTGGACCCGGAGCTGCGCGAGGCGTCCACCCGGTTCATCGCGACGTTGCCGTTCGACGGGCTGTGCATCGGCGGCCTGGCGGGCGACGAGACGCCGGAGCAGCGCGACGCGGCGTTGGAGATCGCGGTGACGCCGCTGGCCGACGATCCACGGCCACGCTACCTGATGGGCCTCGGGTCGCCGGCTGACCTGCTGGAGGCCGTCCACCGGGGCGTGGACCTGTTCGACAGTGTCCTTCCGGCGCGGGTCGCCCGCAACGGCCAGCTGTGGGTACCGGGCGGGCGGCTGAACCTGCGCAACCGGCGATTCCTGGACGACCCGGACCCCGTCCAGGCGGACTGCCCGTGCCTCCTGTGCCGGCGGTTCTCGCGCGCCTATCTGGCCCATCTCTTCCGGGCCAAGGAGCTGCTGGCATACCGACTCGCGACTTGTCACAACCTGACCTTCACCCTAGACTTCATGGCCAGGATCCGAGCCTCGATCCAGGCCGGGACGTTCCCCGCTGACATGTCCGATCTGCGCACCCGCGCGGGCCGGATGAGCGGTGGTGAAGTCGCCGAGCAGTCGGCGTGAAGGATCGGCCGGTACGCTGCAGCACAAGTCGGAGGCGATGCGATGGGCTCGCGAGATCGACCCAGCAAAGAGGCCAAGAAGAAGCCCAAGTCGAAGACCGGCCAGCCGAGCCTGTCGCCGCTTTCGGAGCCACCGCAGAACGTGGAATTGATCCGGAAGGTGCGCAAGCCGCGGACGGTGGTCGAAGAGGAAACGGACGAAGCCTGATCGGCGCCGATCGCACCGCGATCCGGTCCGTCGACGGCACGATAGCGGTCGATAGGAGCGTGACGAGCGGATGGCGATGACGGACGAGCGGGCAACGGACCGGGCGGCGGAGCGTGCCACGGCGGAACGCGGCAAGGCCGTGGAGGCCGCCCTGCTGACGATCGAGAAGCAGTTCGGTCGCGGCGCGATCATGAAGCTCGGCTCCACGGAGCGGCAGGCGGTCGATTTCATCCCGACCGGGTCCATCGCCCTGGACCTCGCGCTGGGCGTCGGCGGCATCCCGCGCGGGCGGATCACGGAGATCTTCGGACCGGAGTCGTCGGGCAAGACGACCGTCTGCCAGCACGTCCTGGCGCAGGCGCAGGCACGCGGTGGCGTGGTCGCGTTCATCGACGTCGAGCACGCGCTCGACCCCGCCTACGCGCGCGCCTGCGGCGTCAACGTCGACGAGCTGCTGGTCAGCCAGCCGGACACCGGCGAGCAGGCCCTGGAGATCACGGAGACCCTGATCCGCTCGGGCGGGATCGACTGCGTCGTCGTCGACTCCGTCGCGGCCCTCGTGCCGCGCGCCGAGATCGAGGGCGAGATGGGCGACTCGTTCGTCGGCATCCAGGCCCGGCTGATGAGCCAGGCCCTGCGCAAGCTGACCGGCGCCGTGTCGCGCTCCAACACCGCGCTCGTCTTCACCAACCAGCTGCGCGAGAAGATCGGGGTCATGTTCGGCAACCCGGAGACGACGCCGGGAGGACGCGCCCTGAAGTTCTATGCCTCGGTCCGCCTCGACATCCGTCGCGTGGAGACCATCAAGACGGGCACCGAATCGGTCGGCAACCGCTGTCGCGTCAAGGTGGTCAAGAACAAGGTCGCGTCACCGTTCCGCGTCGCCGAGTTCGACATCATGTACGGCGAGGGCATCTCCAAGGAAGGCGGGCTCCTGGACGTCGGCGTGGCGATGGACGTGGTGTCCAAGACCGGTGCCTGGTTCAACTTCGGTGAGACCCGGCTTGGCCAGGGCCGCGAGGCGTCCAAGGAGTTCCTCAAGACCAGCCCGGAGATCGCCGCGGACATCGATCGCAAGATCCGCGGCAAGATCAACGAGGTCGTGATCCCGGTCGAGGGCATCGAAGAGGCGGAATAGCCCGTGCAGGGCCGTCGACCGCGGGAGTCATTCGCCGAACGGCGCGAACGCCGGGCGGCCGTCGACGACCCGGCCGTCGTTCTGGAGGCCGCCGCCCGGTTCCTCGAGGCGCGCCCGCGATCCGTCGCGGAAGTGCGTCGTCGCCTCACCGGCGCGGGCTACCAGGCGGACCTCGTCCATGGCGCGATCGGGCGCCTGGCTGAGCTCGGGATGCTCGACGACGCGGCCTTCGCTCGCGTATGGGTGGAGTCGCGTGACCGCGCACGGCCGCGTGGCGAACGGGCGATCCGCGAGGAACTGCGCCTCAAGGGGATCGAGCGAGCGGTGGTCGACGAGGTACTCGATGAACGCCGTGCGGCCGGGGTCGCGGTCGGCCCGGACCGGGCCGCGGCGGAACGGCTCCTGGCCCGGCACGCCCGGGCGCTCGCCCGCGTCGCGGACCCGCGGCAGCGGCGCCAGCGGGCCTACGCCCTCCTCGCGCGCCATGGCTTCGACCCGGAGACCTGCCGTGAGGTGGCGGCCACGCTGGACGCGGCGGCCGAAGACGGGTAGGGGATCGCGCCGATCAGACCTTGATCTCGTCGATCCAGCACCAGCTCCACGTGTGACCCGGCACGCTGGCCCGCATGATCGGGTGGCTCGTCTCGACGAAGTGTGCCCGCGCGTGGCGGTTCGGCGACAGGTCGCAGCAGCCGACATGTCCGCAGGTGAGGCAGAGCCGGAGCTCGACCCACTTCGCCCCGATCGCGAGGCAGGCTTCACAGCCGTCGGTCCGGGGCGCCACGTCACGCACCTGGTCGAGATGCCGGCAGGCGGGCGGACGCCGCCCGACCAGACCCCGCAACCGGTCGGCGAGTCGTGTCACGCGATCGCCCTGCATTCGTTCATCCCTGCGAGCCTAGCCCGCTCGTCAACGCCCGCCGACCGAGGTTGCGTCAACGCAACCCTCGGTTGACCCCCGGACGGTCGGCCGTAGGCTACGCGACAGATGAACTGGCGCCTCTGACAACGGCGCTTCCCAGCCTGGAACCGGCCGATCGCGGCCCACCGAGGGCCCCGCCGTCACACGGAGTGACACGGGGCCGGGATCGACTCCTGGGGGGTCGGACCCACCGTCCTCGACGCGATCGTGCCACCGCACACGTGACGCGTCCGGCCGCATAACCCGGTCCGGATGGGAGGACTACGGACATGGAGACACCGGTCGTGGTGGTGGTGGCCCTCGTGGCCGCCGCCGGCGGAGCCCTACTCGGGTTCCTGGTCCGAGGCATCTGGTCATCCCAGACGATCAAGTCCGCCCAGTCGGAAGCCCGTGGCATCGAGGCGGAGGCCCGCACCCGCCAGAAGGAACTGATCCTCGAGGCCAAGGACGAGAAGCTTCGATTGACCCGGGAAGCGGAGGAAGAGGCGCGAGCGCGCCGCGGCGAGCTGGCCGCCCAGGAGCGACGCCTGGTCCAGCGTGACGAGCAGCTGGATCAGCGCACGGAGATGCTGGAGCAACGCGACCGCAATCTGCTGGAGCGCGAGCGCGACCTGGATCGGACCAAGGATGATCTCGCCAAGGCGACCCAGGAGCAGGTGGTCGCGCTGGAGCGCGTCTCCGGGATGAGCGCCGACGACGCCAAGGGAGTCCTCCTGGAGGCCGTGCGCGCGGAAGCGGAACACGACGCCGTCGGGCTCTCCCGCGCCATCGAGCGCGCCGCCCGCGAGGGCGCCCAGGAGCGGGCCCGCGACATCGTCGTGACCGCCATCCAGCGCGTCGCCGCCGACCACACCGCCGAGCACACGGTCAGCGTGGTCCACCTCCCCAGCGACGAGATGAAGGGCCGGATCATCGGGCGCGAAGGCCGCAATATCCGGGCGCTGGAGCAGGCGACGGGCGTCGACCTGATCATCGACGACACCCCGGAATCGGTCGTGCTGTCCGGTTTCGACCCGGTTCGCCGCGAGGTCGCCCGGCTGGCCCTCACGAAGCTCATCGCCGACGGCCGGATCCACCCGGGACGGATCGAGGAGGTCGTCGCCAAGGCCCGCGCCGAGGTCGATCTCGTCATGCGCCAGGCGGGCGAGCAGGCCGCCTACGATGCCGGCGTCCCGGGCCTCCCGGCCGAGATCATCCAGCTGCTGGGTCGGCTGAAGTACCGCACCAGCTACGGCCAGAACGTCCTCAACCACGTGGTCGAGACGAGCCACCTGGCGGCGGTCATCGCCGCCGAGATCGGGGGAGACGTCCAGATCGCCAAGATGGGCGGCCTGCTGCACGACATCGGCAAGGCCGTCGACCACGAGGTCGAGGGCCCGCACGCGGCCATCGGTGCCCAGATCGCCCAGCGTCACAACCTGCCGTTCAAGGTGATCAACGGGATCGCCGCCCACCATCAGGAGGTCGAGTACGCCTGCCTGGAGGCCCCGATCGTCCAGATCGCGGATGCCATCAGCGCCTCGCGGCCGGGCGCCCGCGGCGAGTCGATGGACGCCTACGTCAAGCGGCTGGAGGACCTCCAGGCCATCGCCGAGAGCTTCAACGGCGTCGAGCGATCGTTCGCCGTGCAGGCCGGCCGCGAGGTCCGGATCCTCGTCCGTCCCGAGGAGATCGACGACCTGACGGCGACGCGCCTGGCTCGCGACATCGTCAAGAAGATCGAGGAACAGCTGACCTACCCGGGCCAGATCAAGGTGACGGTCATCCGCGAGACGCGGGCCGTGGAGTACGCAAAGTAGGGGCGCACGACCCGGGGTCGGAGGCCGCCGGCGCGATCGGGCGGACGCGGCTCGGCAACCCGGCCAACGGCGGCGCCCCCCGGCCGCCGGGTGCCTGCCGCGTGCTGATGATCGGCGACATGATCGGCAAGCCTGGGCGGATCGCCGTGGAGGAATCCCTGGCGGCGCTCCGCGAGGAACGCGGCATCGACTTCGTGACCGCCAACGGCGAGAACGTGGCCGGAGGCATGGGCCTGACCCCGGCCACCGCGGACTCCCTGCTGGCCGCGGGCGTGGACGTGATCACCAGCGGCAACCACATCTGGGACAAGCGCGAGATCTACCCGTACCTCGAGACGACGGACCGGGTGCTGCGGCCGCTCAACTACGGGACGCGCGACGTCCCCGGCCGGGGCTGGGGCGTCTACGACGCGCTGGACGGCACCCACCTCGCGGTCATCAACCTCCAGGGCCGATCCACGATGGCGCAGATCGAGAACCCGTTCACCGACGCGGACGCCCTGCTCGACGAGGCCTCGTCGCCGGAACCGCTGCCACCGACCCGGCTGGTCGACTTCCACTGCGAGCTGACCAGCGAGAAGAACGCGATGGGCCTTTACCTGGATGGCCGGGTCAGCGCCGTCGTGGGCACGCACACGCACGTCGTGACCGGCGACGAACGGATCCTGCCGGGTGGGACGGCCTATCAGTCGGACCTGGGCATGACCGGGCCGCTCTGGAGCGTCATCGGCTTCGACCCACGGACGGTCCTGCCGCGCTTCATCAACGCGCTGCCGACGCGGTTCGAGGTGGGCAGCGGCCCGGTGGTGTTCAACGCTGCGCAGATCGACATCGACCCGGCCACGGGTCGCGCGCTCCAGATCGAGCGCATCCAGCGCCTGCTGGAGGTCTGACGCTCCCGGTGCCCCGGACCGGACGCCGCCACGCCCCCGTGCCGCCGGATGGCGCCGTCGTCCCGTCGAGTCCGTCCACCGTGGACCTGCACGCCCACACGGTCCGCTCCGACGGCGTCCTGGAACCGGCCGTGCTGGTCGCGGCGGCTCACGACGCCGGGGTCCGGACGTTCGCCCTGACCGATCACGACACGCTCGCCGGGTACCGGGAGGTCGTCGCGGCCGACGCCGTGCCGCCGGGTCTTGCGCTCATCCCGGGTGTCGAGATCAACGCCCTGGTGACCCGCGACCTCGGCCTGTGGGAGGGAGAGCTGCACATCCTCGGGTTCGGGATGGACCCGGCCGACGACGCGTTCGAGGCCGCGCTCCGCCTCCAGCGGGAGCAGCGACGACTGCGGTTCGCGCGGACGATCGATCGACTGCGGGAGCTCGACCTGCCGATCGACGCGCAGGTCGCCGACCTGTCGTCCGGCGATGACGACGCGCTGGGCCGCCCCACGATCGCGCGGGCGCTGATGGGCGCCGGGTTCGCATCGAGCGTGGAGGACGCCTTCACGCGGATCATCGGGCACGGGGCGCCCGGCTACGTCCGGCGTGACGGCCTGGGCCCGGAAGAGGCCATCCGCGCGGTCGTGGCGGCGGGGGGGATCCCGGTGCTCGCCCATTTCCGCGAGGCGCCGGCCCGGATCGACCTCCTCCGCGGAACTCATCGAAGTCGGATTGGCGGGCCTGGAGGTCCACTACCGGAGCTTCGACGCGGCGACGACGGCCGCGGTCGGGGAGGTCGCGGCCAGCCTCGGGTTGCTGACGACCGGCGGCACCGACTACCACGGCGACCTGGGTTCGTATGCCGAGTCACACGCAACCCTGTGGGTACCGCCCGAGGTCGGGGAGCGGATGCTGGCGCGGGTCGCCGCGGGGTAGACACGGGACTCGTGCCCATCGGTCGCGCCCCATCGGTCGCGCCCCTCGGTCGCGCCTCGGTCATCCGATCGGTCGCGCCCCATCGGTCGCGCCCCATCGGTCGCGCCTCGGTCATCCGATCGGTCGCGCCCCGGTCATCCCATGACCGAACCGACGAACGAACGGCCCGTGGGGCCCCGATCGCCCCGCCGGATCGCCGAGCGGAGCATGGGGTGACCCAGCTGGCCGATGACGGGTGCGGCCGGATCGCTCGTTGGTCCGTTGGGTCACCCGGTGACGCGCGAGCCGTTGACGCGACCCCCGCGCCCCGGTCATCCCATCGGTCGCGCCCCGGTCATCCCATCGGTCGCGCCCCGGTCATCCCATCGGTCGCGCCCCGGCCATCCCATCGGTCGCGCCCCGGCCATCCCATCGGTCGCGCCCCGGTCATCCCATCGGTCGCGCCCCGGTCATCCCATCGGTCGCGCCCCGGTCATCCCATCGGTCGCGCCCCGGTCATCCCATCGGTCGCGCCCCGGCCATCCCATCGGTCGCGCCCCGGCCATCCCATCGGTCGCGCCCCGGCCATCCCATCGGTCGCGCCCCGGCCATCCCATCGGTCGCGCCCCGGCCATCCCATCGGTCGCGCCCCGGCCATCCCATCGGTCGCGCCCCGGTCATCCCATGACCGAACCGACGAACGAACGGCCCGTGGGGCCCCAATAGCCCCGCCGGATCGCCGAGCGGGGCATGGGGTGACCCGCCCGACCGATGACGGGTGCGGCCGGATCGCTCGTTGGTCCGTTCGGTCACCCGGTGACGCGCCCGCGCGCGGACCCGGCCCGCGCGCCCGCGCCCTTCCCGCCGCCGCGCACGCGACCCCCGCGCCCTACCCGTCCCGGCGGTGCCTAGATCGCGTCGGGCTCGGGTTCTTCCTTCACGAACGTCGGGCGGAGGTGGACCGGCTCCTGGCGTCGTCGGGAGGCGGGCGCGCAGGTTCAGGCCCTCGACGAAGACGCTAAATCCCATCGCCACGTAGATGTAGGCCTTGTCGATGTGGAAGCCGAAGCCGTCGGCCACCAGCGTCACGCCGATGAGCAGCAGGAACGCAAGGGCCAGCATCTTGACCGTCGGGTGGTGGCGCACGAACGTGGCCAGCGGTCCGGACGCGACGAGCATGACCCCGACCGCGATCACGACGGCGGCGACCATCACCACGATCTCGTTCGCCATGCCCACCGCGGTGAGTACCGAATCGAGCGAGAAGACGATGTCGAGCAGCATGATCTGGACGAGCACGGCCCCGAAGCGCGCGGTCCCCGCGGGCTGGGTCCGCCTCATGGCCGCCTCTCCCTCCAGCAATTCGCCGATCTCCGTCGTGGCCTTCCAGAGCAGGAAGAACCCGCCGACGATCAGGATCAGGTCGCGCCACGAGAACGCGTTGTCGGCGAAGGTGAAGACCGGTGCGGTCAGCCCGACGATCCACGAGATCGTCAGGAGCAGCAGGATCCGCATCCCCATCGCCAGGCCAAGGCCGATCAGGCGCGCCTGGTCGCGGTCCGCTCGGGCAGCCGCTGGACGAGGATGGAGATGAAGATGATGTTGTCGATCCCGAGCACGATCTCGAGCACCGTCAGCGTCAACAGTGCGATCCACGTCTCGGGGTTGGTCAACAGTTCCATGGCGACGCAGGATACCGCGTCCTTGGCGAGGAACCGTCGGTACCATGGCGCCGCCGTGACCGACCCCCGCACGCCTCCCGCGCCCTGCCCGTGCTCGACGTCCTCGACGCCGTCACGCCCGCGCCGCCGTCGCCCCGCGTCACCCGGCCACGCCCGCCGACGACCGGCTCGCCGAATACGTCCCTGACCTGCGGACCCTGCCGCGGTTCCACGTCTGGACGCTCGGCTGCCAGATGAACCAGAGCGACTCGGAGGAGATCGCCGGTCGGCTCCTGGCGGCCGGACTGCGACGAGGCAGCGATCGATGGACGTCGCCGACCTCATCGTCATCAACACCTGTGCGATCCGCGAAGGCGCGGAGCAGAAGGTCATCGGCCGACAGGGCCAGCTGGCGCGCGCTCAAGGCGAGCAACCCGGCGCTGCGGGTCGTGCTGACCGGCTGCTCGGTCCGCGAACCGGACCGCGCCGGCCTCCGGCGCCGCTACCCGGCCGTCGACCTGTTCCTGCGACCCGACGAGGAGCCGGAACTGGTCGATCGGCTCGGCCTGGCGTCCGCCCAGGCCGCGATCGGCGCTCGGACGACGGCCCCTGGTCGGGCGCGACCACGGTCGTCGGACGGACCGAGGTCGGCGTCGCCGATGGGTTGTCGGCCAGCCGGGCCCGGGCCGTGGGGGAGGGGACCGTCGCCCGGGGCTCGGCCGTCAGCGCCTGGCTGCCGATCATCTATGGCTGCGACAAGACGTGCACCTACTGCATCGTCCCGATCAGCCGCGGCCCGGAGCGTAGCCGCCCGTTCGACGAGGTCGTGGACGAGGCCCGAGCCCTCGCAGCGGCCGGCTACCGCGAGGTCACCCTGCTCGGCCAGAACGTCAACTCCTACGGGCACGACCTGGCCCCCGAAGCGCGAGTTCGCGCACGTCGATGCCGAACGTTGGGCCGGGCGCCGACTCGACCTGCACGGGCGACCGGACCTCGCCGAACTGATCCGCGCCATCGATTCGCTGCGCACGTCCGACGGGAACCGCGCGATCGCGCGGCTGCGGTTCGTCACCTCACACCCCTGGGACCTTTCGGACCGGTTGATCGCCGCGCTGGCCGACTGCCACAGCGTGTGCGAGCACCTCCATCTGCCGGTCCAGTCGGGCGACGACGCCGTGCTTCGGCGGATGGGCCGCCAATACACCGAGCGACCACTACCAGGAGCGGCTGGCCACGGATCCGCGAGGCCGTGCCCCGGCATCACCGTCTCGACCGACGTCATCGTCGGGTTCTGCGGCGAGACGGACGCCCAGTTCCGAGTCGACGCTCCGCCTTGCTGGAGACCGTCCGCTACGACCAGGTCTTCGCGGCCGCCTACTCGCCCAGGCCCGGAACGCCGGCGACGCGCCTCGCCGACGACGTCCCGCCGGACGTCAAGCGGCGTCGCCTCAACGAGCTGCTGGCCCTCCAGGAGACGATCGGGCGCGAACGGAACGCCGCCTGGGTCGGTCGCGGATGTCGCGGTCCTCGTCGACAGCGTCACGCCGCCGCGCGCCCACGAACACGGCGCGGCCGGCGACGATGGCGGCTCCGCGGCGGCGCCCGCCGGCAGGACCACGGCGCAGGTGTCGGGTCGGACGCGTGGTAACAAGCTCGTCCACCTCCCGGGCGACGAGCGGCTGATCGGTCGTGAGGTCGTCTTCGCGTCCGCATCGAACACGCCGGTCCCTACGCGCTCCGCGGCCGGCCGATCGAGGACCAGGTCACGGCGGGACCTCCGGGCCCGGACGGAGCGTGACCGCCGCGCCACCGCTCATCATCGTGGCCGGGGCGACGGCCACCGGCAAGACCGACTTCGGCATCCGGCTGGCGGAGTCGATCGTCGCCGGCGGCAGACCGGCCGAGATCATCTCGGCCGATTCGCGCCAGGTCTTCCGCGGGATGGACATCGGCACGGCCAAGGTGAACGCCGCGGACCGGGCACGGGTCCCGCACCACGGCCTCGACCTCGTCGATCCGGACGAGCCCTTCAGCGTGGCCGACTTCGCGGCCCACGCCCGCGCCGCGCTGGCCGACCTGGCCGCCCGCGACGGCGTCGCCCTGCTCGTGGGCGGCACCGGGTTTACCTCCGCGCGATCGGGCGCGGGATCGACACCGATGCGCTGCCGAGCGACGCCACCGTCCGCGCCCGGCTGGAGGCGGAGCTCGCCTCCGACGGGCTGGCCGGCCTCGTCGAACGTCTGGCCGTGCTCGCCCCGTCGCGCGCGCAACAGCTGGACCTGCGCAACCCGCGGCGGGTCGTCCGCGCCCTGGAGATCGCCGAGCTCGTGGGGGATCGGCCGCTGCCGGAGCCACGTGGCTACGACGGGCCGTCCACCTGGCTCGGGCTGCGGCTGGACCCCGCCGAGCATCAGCGCCGCATCGCGGCCCGCGCCCGCGCGCAGTTCGACGCCGGGCTCATCGAGGAAGCGCGCGGCCTGCGCGAGCGCTACGACCCGGCGCTCCCCGCCTTCAGCGCCATCGGCTATCGCGAGGCGTGGTCCGTACTCGACGGCGCTCTTCAGCCGCCAGGCGGCGATCGACCTCGACGCGCAGCGCAACGTCACCTTCGCGAAGCGCCAGGCGACGTGGTTCCGCGCAGAACCCGGGATCGCATGGCTGGACGCCGCGGCTCCCGACCTGGACCGCGACGCGGCCCGGCGCATCAGCGGTCTCGTCGCGCGCTAGGGACTATCCTTCGAGGATGCCCCGCATGACCGAGCTCATCGACCTCGAGCCGCCCGCCGAGAAGGTCTTCCTCGTGGCCGTCGACACGGGCGCTGCGGACGGCTGGAGCGCCCAGGAATCGCTCTCCGAGCTGGCCAGCCTGGCCGTGACCGCCGGAGCGGAGGTCGTCGGGGGCGGAATGGCAGAACCGGCGCCATATCGACCCGAACTGGTACATCGGCAAGGGCAAGGCGGAGGACCTGCTCGCGGCGAAGCGCGAGACCGGGTTCGGCACGCTCGTGGCGGATGACGAGCTGTCGCCATCGCAGCAGCGCTCCCTGGAGGAGCTGCTCAACGTCAAGGTCATCGACCGGAGTCGCCTGATCCTGGACATCTTCGCGCTCCACGCCCAGACCCATGAAGGTCGGCTCCAGGTGGAGCTCGCCCAGCTGGAGTACCTGCTGCCGCGACTGACCCGCCTGTGGACGCACCTGTCGCGGACGCAGGGCGGCATCGGCTCGCGGGGCCCGGGCGAGAGCCAGCTCGAGACGGACCGCCGGATCATCCGCACCCGGATCACGAAGATGAAGGAGCGGGTGGAGCAGGTCCGCCAACAGCGCTCGACTGCCGCCCGCGGCCGCGACCGGCGTCTACTGGCCCACGGTCGGCATCGTCGGCTACACCAACGCCGGGAAGTCGACCCTGCTCAATTCGCTGGTCGGACGACGGTCGCCAAGGCGGAAGACAAGCTGTTCGCCACGCTCGACCCGACCAGCCGCCAGGTGAAGCTCGGTGACGGCCAGACGGCCATCGTGACCGACACGGTCGGGTTCATCCACAAGCTCCCGCACCAGCTGGTCGACGCGTTCCGGGCCACCCTCGAAGAGGTCAACCGCGCCGACGTGCTCATCGAGGTCGTGGACGCCGCGGATCCGCATCGGGCCGAACACCGGACCACCGTCCAGACCGTCCTCGACGAGCTCGGGGCGGGCGACAAGCCGCGGGTCGTGGCCCTCAACAAGGCGGATCTCGTGGAGCGCGCGGCCCTCGACGGCGGGGCGGTCGCCCCGGCGATCGCGGGCGCGGTCCTGGTCTCCGCCCTGACCGGGTTCGGTCTCGATACGCTGCGCGCCGAAGTCGCCGCGGTCCTCGCCTCGCTGTGGGTGGACGTGGACGTCCGGCTCCCATACGCGGAAGGGGAACTGCTGGCCCGGGTCCGCGAGCGCGGGACGATCGAGATCGAATACGGGGAGCGCGACGTCCGGATCCTGGGACGGGTGGCACCGGCCCTCGCCGGCGAACTGGACTCCGCCGCCGTCCGCTGGGCGGAGGCCGCGGAGGCGCCCCGGAGCCGGCCGGGATCGCAACCACCCCGATCGCCTGATGCCCTGGCTGCGGCGCGGCGGCCGGGCGACACTGGTCTCCGGCGAGCGACTGGTCTGGAGCACCGCCGAAGGCGTTCGCGGCACGCGATGTCGTGAGGCGATCAGCACGGCCGACGGCGAGCTGCGGCGCTCGCTGCTGCTGGAGATCTCCCCGACGCGCACGGTCACGCGGCTGGAACTGAGCACCGCTGCCGGGCTCCTCACGCTCCACCCGGGACCGGATGGGAGCTCCCTGCACGGGAACGTCGTCACGCCGGGCGGGATCCGCCACCTGACCTTCGACTGGAGCCCGGATCACGTGATCGTGCTCCCGGAGTCACCCATCCTCGCGGAGCTCGCCGTCGAGCAGGCGGGTCCCGCTGCCGGTGCGGGCGGGCAGGATGGGTTCGCCGCCCTCCGCGTCGATGACGCCCTCGAACCGCGACCCGAGCGCTGGCGTGTGCAGCGGCGACCGCACGGGACCTGGGAGCTTCGGTCCGTGGACTCCCCGGAAGTCCTCGACATCCAACTCGATCCGACCGGCTCCACGGTGCTGCGCGACGCCCGGGCGTGGCCGCTCGAGGACTGAAATGTGGACGCGGTGTGGACAACCCATCCCGAAACCGGCAGGCAACTTCGAATCTCGTGGATAAGTGGCTTTCGCGGGGATGCGCCCCCGGGGTACATTCTTGTTGCTCGAAGGGGCTCCAGACCGAAAGCGGTGTCGCAGGTGTTTACATCGGCGGTGTCGACTACGGACCGGTAGTTCCTTCGGGCGTTTTCGTGTGTCCGGGCGTCCCGCTCGCCCTGGCCGTCGCGCACATGGGGTTGCGATGACCCGCCAGTTCGCGCGGATGCCGACCGATGCCGGCGAGGTCGTCCGCGAGGTCCGCGGCCTCGGCGGGGTGCCGTGGGCGCGACTACTCGGCTACCTCCGCCCACACCTGCGCCCGTTCTCCGTCGCCCTGGTCGGGCTGCTGCTCGGCTCCGCCATCGGGCTCGCCTTCCCGCTGATCATCGCCGGCATCACGACCCAGGTGGTCGCCGGCGGGGATCTCGCCGGCCTGGACCGGCTGATCTTCCTGCTCGTCGCCCTGTTCGTCCTCCAGGCCGTCGGCGGCTTCATCCAGACCTGGCTCCTCGGGGTGGTGGGGGAGCGGGTCGTGGCCCAGATGCGCGGCGAGCTGTACGGCCGGCTGATCACCCTGTCGCTCGACTTCCACGGGGAGCGCCGGGTCGGCGAGCTCGTGTCGCGCCTGTCGAGCGACGTGACCCTGATCCGGACGATGCTCACCCAGACGACGACCAGCCTGCTGTCGTCGGTCATCGGGCTGATCGGCTCGATCATCATCCTGTTCACCCTCAGCCCGACCCTCCTGTTCGTCGTGCTCCTGCTGGCCCCGGCCCTGATCGCGGTGGCGATCGTGTTCGGACGGCCGCTCCAGCGGGTCAGCACGCAGGTCCAGGACATGATCGCCGCGAGCACGACGACCGCGGAGGAGGCCCTCTCCGGGATCCGGGTCGTCAAGAGCTACGTGCGCGAGGACTGGGAGCTCCATCGCTACGACGAGGCCCTGCGTGGCGTGGTAGCGGCCGGTTCGCGGCTGGCCCTGTGGAGGGCCGGCTTCGGGGCCCTGATGGGGTTCCTGGGGTTCGGGGCCATCGCGGCGCTGCTGTGGTACACCGGGCGCCAGGTCATCGACGGCACGCTCGGGATCGGGACGCTGACCGGGTTCCTGCTCTACGGCGTCGCCATCGGCGCCAGCCTGGGCTCGATCGCCGGTCTGTACGGCCAGTTCCGGGAGGGGACCGGCGCCGTCCAGCGGGTGTTCGAGCTGATCGACCTGCGCCCGACCGTGGTCGACGCCCCAGGCGCCCGGCCGCTCGCCCGGGTGCGTGGGCGGATCGAGCTCGACCACGTGTCGTTCGGCTATACCGCGGAGCGGTCGGTGCTGCGCGACATCAGCCTGGACATCCCGGCAGGGGAGGTCCTCGCCCTGGTCGGGCCGTCCGGTGCGGGCAAGACGACGCTGGCCGGCCTCATCCCGCGGCTGTGGGACGTCACCGACGGCGCGATCCGGATCGACGGCCAGGACGTTCGCGAGGTCACGGTGGAGAGCCTGCGCGCCCAGGTCGGCCTGGTGCCCCAGGAAGCGACCCTGTTCGGCGGCTCGATCCGCGAGAACATCCTGTACGGCCGCCTGGACGCGTCGGATGACGAACTGGTGGAGGCGGCCCGGGCGGCCAACGCCCACGACTTCATCGCCGCCCTGCCGGACGGCTACTCCACGACCGTCGGCGACCGCGGCATGCGGCTGTCCGGCGGCCAGCGCCAGCGCGTCGCGATCGCCCGGGCGATCCTCAAGGACCCGCCGATCCTGCTGCTCGACGAGGCCACGAGTTCGCTCGACAACGAGTCGGAGCGGCTTGTCCAGGAGGCGCTGGAGCGGCTCAAGCGCGGGCGGACGACGATCATCATCGCCCACCGGCTGTCGACCATCCGCGAGGCGGACCGGATCGCCGTACTCGACGACGGCTGGTTGGTGGAGCTCGGGACGCACGGGGCCCTGTTGGCGCGCGAGGGGCTGTATGCGCGGCTTTACCGGCTCCAGTTCGCGGCCGAGGTCGACCCCGACGCGCACGGCGTAACGGAGATCCTCGACGGGATCGATGGGGCATGGGAACGGGTCGAGCGGGGGCGCGCCGAGGCGGACACCGGCACCGGGATCGGTCTCCAGGACCTCTGAGCCTCCTCCGTCGACTCGACCGGACGCACAACCTGCTCCGGATGATCCGGTGGCGGTGAGCGGGTCGTGTCGCGCTCGTGGCAGGATGGCGTATGCCGTTCCCGAACCCTGACCTTGCCGTCACGACCATCCTCGTCGTCTCCGATCTGGCGCGGTCACGTGCGTGGTACCTCGACGTGCTCGGCGCGAAGCTCTACGGCGAGTACGGCGGCACGTCCGTCGTGCTCCAGCTGGGCACCGCCTGGCTCCTGTTGGTGACCGGTGGGGGACCGACCGACGACAAGCCGGACGTCACCCTCGTCCCGCCGGCCGATCCGACCACCCTGGACCACCTGTTCACGATGCGCGTCGACGACTGCCACGCCGTCTGCGAGGAGCTCCGAGGCCGCGGCGCCGTCTTCCTGACGCCGCCGGTGACCAACGGCGCCGAGACGCGTTGCTTCTTCCGGGACCCGGACGGCCATCTGTTCGAGATCAGCGAGTATCGACCCGCGGCTGATGCCCTGGACTAGCCGAGGATCTCGAGGCGATAGGCGTCGGCCGCCGCCCTCGCCGGGGCCTCCTCGAACGGTGCGAGCTCTCGGTCGATCGCAGCCATGAGCTCGGGGTCCACGACCATCGCGTCCGGGAGCCCCTCCAGCACGGCCAGTCGCTCGAGGCGCTGATACATCGGTGGGTGCGTTTCGCCCAGCTGCGGCCCCGCCCGCCGCTGGAGCCGGTCCAAGCGCTCCGTCGCGGAGGGCGGCGTCGCGTCCAGCTCGGCCACGAGCGCCGCATACAGATCGCCGGGCGGCAGCGAGCGCCTGACGACCGTCGCGACGGCGCGTTCGAAGGCGCCCTGATCGCGGATGGTCCGCAGGGCCGTCCTGGTCCCATCGATGCCCGCCGCCGACGCCGCCTTGCGATCGGCCAGGAACTCGGCTCGGCGACCGTCATGGAACGTGAGGACGAG
This sequence comes from uncultured Chloroflexia bacterium, assembly GCA_963704935.1. GTDB lineage: Bacteria > Chloroflexota > Limnocylindria > Limnocylindrales > CSP1-4 > SPCO01. Next base: position 15,642 of record CAVPIF010000003.1, on the reverse strand, counting down.
GATGCCGAGCACGATGAGGCGGATTCCGTGGGCGATCGCGTACAGCACGATGTTGAGCGGGATCATCACGATCCCGGTGAGGCCCCGATCGCCGCCGGTGATGTCCTCCGGGGTCAGGAAGGCGGCCCAGGTCACCAGCGTCTCGATCGCCGTACCGACCAGCATCCCGCGCCGCAGATCGCCGTTGACGCGGTGGCCGAGTTCATGCCCGACGAGCGCCGCACGGGCCGCCGGTCCCAGGGCTCGCCAGACGGGCATCCCGATCACCATCGCCGTCCGCTGCCGGACGCCGAATCGATACGTGACGGCGTTCCACTGCTCGTCGAAGGCGATCGCGTCCGGAACCCGTGACCCCATCCGGTCGGCGATGTCCGCAACGAACCGATGCAGGGCCGGCGTCGTCGCGGGGTCCAGGCGCACCTGCGGGGCCGCGTAGAACCTCGGGCGACTCGCGAACGCGGCCAGCACGAGGACGCCGCCCACCAGCGGCAGGAAGCCCGGCGTGTTGAACACGATCCAGATCCCGCCGATGCCGAGGCAGACCCAGAGCCCGACGACGACGATCGAGACGGCCACGACGATCGCCCGACCGAAGCGCCGGCCCGAGGCCGAGGCGAGGTCCTCGCGGGCGGCGAGGCGGGAGGCCAGGGTGCCGGACACTCCCGAAACCAGCCGATCCAGGCGATGGGTGGACGGGGGAGGGACCCCCACGTCGACGTTCCACTCGCACGCATCGCACCAAGGGACGAACCGCCGATCAACGAGGATCTCGTGCCCACAAGCCGGACAGGCCACGCTAGTCACGTTCCGCTCGAGGTCCATCGGCGCCCCCGTCGGTCGATGCGTCCGTCACAGCGTCGGACCTGCGCGAAATGTAGCGCCTCGACGGGCTGCCCGGACGTATGGTGTGACAGGTGGTCGACCCCACGACAACATGTTGTAGTATGCAACAACGATGTTGACCGTCCCTGAAGCCGCGAAGCGCGCTGGGCGCAATCCGGAGACCATCCGCCGCTGGATCCGCGAGGGAAAACTCCGTGCTCGCAAGGTGGGCACCCAGCACGTCCTCGAAGAGGAGGACCTCGCCGAAGTGTTGCGAGGATCATCCGACACGATGCCTCTGCCAGCACACTGGAAGCGAGGATTCTGGGGTGGGCCGATGCCCGATTGGGCTGCCATCGTCCGTGAACAGCGGTCGGAACACTGATGCCGGCGCTCGTGGTCGACGCGAGTGCCGCCCTCCATGTCGCCCTGTCTGATGGCCCGACGGCCGAGTTGGAGCGCTTCGAGCTGGTCGCACCGCCGCTGTTCCTGTCGGAGCGAACGTCATCGCTCGCCTCCGCCGCATTTCGTGGCGCGATCCCGCAGGGCGCCGTACTCGACGCCTTCGATCGGCTCGAGGCCATGACCGTGCAGATCCTCGAGACCGACGACGGGCACCGGCGCGCAGCGCTGGCATTGGCGCGCTCGCTCGGCTGGGCGAAGACCTACGACGCCGAGTACGTCGTCCTGGCGCAACGGTTGTCGTGCTCGATCCTGACGACCGATGTACGCCTGGTGCGCGGCGCCGCCCACCTGGTCCAGATGCTCGATCCGCGGAACTGGACGTAGGAGCGTCGGGGCGGAGACGCCTGCGGGTGGCCTGGTCATCGTCGACCCCGGGATCTGGAACGAACGACAAACCGTCGCCACCGCCGTCCGCAAGGTCCGTTACTCACTGCCGATAAGGTGAGTTATGTCTACGTCTATCGGCGACGCCTATTCCTAACGGACCGCTGCTTGGCGGCAATCTTGGCTTTGCGTTGCTTCTCGGCGGCTCGAAGGCGCGCCAACTCCTCGCGTTGTGAGTCATCCCAGCCGTTTGCGCTCAGCAAGTGCCTCACGCGACGCGCGCTCAGCATCGAGCTGGCGCTGGAGAGCTCGTCTGCCTTCTGCCGGAAATAGCTGCCGACCGCGACTGGCGCCTCGAAGTCGGTCAAGGTCCGGAAGGACTCGAGTCCCTCATTGCCGTATGTCTGTCCGATGAGAATTCGGTTGGTCTCGAGCTCTTCGGCCAGGCGCTCACGGGATGCTTCTATCAGTGGGGAGAAGATGGCTAGCAGTCGACCGCGATCGACTATCGTCAAGCCGCGCTCGTCAAGCTCAGAGAGATGAGTCCGCTCGTGATCGCACCGAGTTCGTCGATCGGACACGCGGTGACCGTGCTAGGCCCGCGCCGGGCCGTGGCTCGCCAACGGCCCGACCTCGAAATGGATTTCGCCCCAGGCCAGCCAGGCCAGCGGCAATCTGCCCGGCAATTACGTCTATCGCCTCACGTTCAGCCTGACCGATCTGACCCGGACACCGCGGTCATCACCGGAAGGTGGACCTCGGACAACGGCGCGACCGACATCCTGATCAACGGCACCCGCACCGGCATCAACTACGACGGGAACTTTGGCACGTTCTCGGGCAACTGGACCATCAGCAGCGGATTCATCGATGGCACCAACACGCTCGACTTCGTGATCAACAACGCCGGCACCACGGTCAATCCCACTGGCTTTCGCGCTGAACTTAGCCCGGCACGGCGGACCCACCGCTCCCGCCCGGCACGCCGCCCACCATCACCGCGCACCCGCAATCCGTGACCGTCAGCCTGCAGGATCCCGCCGCCTTCACCGTCAAGGCCACGGGCAGCAAGCCTTTCTCCTACCAGTGGCGGCTCAACAACAGCCCAATTTCCGGCGCGACCAATGCCACGCTTTCGATTGACTCCGTCTCCACCTCCGACACGGGCATCTACAACGTGATCGTTTCGAATTCCGCCGGGTCGGCCCAAAGCTCCAACGCGATGCTCACCGCAGTTTTCACGCCGCCCGCGCAACCTGCTTATGAACCCATCGGCCCGCCGCGCCGGCGCAGCGGACTGGCCTTTTCGGAAATCATGTATCATCCGCGCGACCGCACCGATGGCCGCAACCTCGAGTTCATCGAACTCTACAACTCGAATCCGTGGCCGGAGAATCTCGGCGGCTGGCAGCTCGCGGGCAATGTCTCCTTCACGTTTCCGCAGGGAACCAGCATCGCCGGGCAAAGCTATCTCGTCATCGCGCCCGCTCCGGCCGATGTGCAGGCGGTCTACGGCCTCTCCAATGTGCTGGGCGGATTCACCAACAGTCTCCAGCAATACGTCGTATCGGTGCCCGCAAGGGCAACGTATTGCTGGCAGATCGTCTGGAAGGCCCTGGGGAATCTGATCACCAAGGCGGTCACCGCCCCGTTCCGCCTGCTGGCCGGAGCGCTCGGGGTCAAAGGTCAGGATCTGGATACCATCGCCTTCGCCCCCGGCGCCGCGCAATTGCCGCCGCCCGAGCGGGAGAAGCTCGCCACCGTGGTGAAAATACTCGCCGACCGCCCCAAGCTGGCCCTGGAGATCCAGGGCGGGTACTCACTGGCAGAAGACGGGGCGGCATTGCGCACCCTGGCCGTGAACCGCGCCTTGTTGCAGAAGCAGGGCATCAAGCTGGCACCCGGGGAGGCACCGGGTCCGGTGAGTCTCACCAATGGCGATACCCAGAAGGCCGTGGAGGCGCTGTTCGGTGAACGCCTCGGCGCCGAGGCGCTCGCCCGCGAACAGCAGGCGGTAAAGGCCATGCCGGCGGGTCAGCGGCAGGCGGCGCTGGTCGAACGACTTTACGATCAGCTTCGCGAGAAGGAACCGCTGACGGCGACCGTATTGCCGCAGCTGGCGCGTGACCGAGCGCAGGCGATTGTTGCGCAGCTGGAGCAGCGCTGCCCGCCGGCCGGATGAAGCTGCTGGAGCCGGCAGCGGTCGAGCAGGCGAATCCGCAGCGCGTGGCGAGCCGGCTCAACCTCGCGCCAGCGCCCTGAGCCTCGCCCGCGTGTCGGCTGTATGGTCTGCCGGACACAGACCTTGGATCGATTGTTCGATACAGACATGAGAAACGCGAGCGCAGCGCGATCATTCTGCGTGTTGTTCGTGTATCCTTTCACCGAGTCAAATCAAGAAAGGAGTTAGCATGAAGAGACTGTTTGTTCCGTTTGTATCGATAATGCTGCTGGCGTTGTCTATCGCGGCCTGGTCCGCCCAACAGTACTCCGCAAGATCTTCCGCTCGTTACCGGCGAGCACTGGACGACTGCCGACCTCGCACAGAAACGGGCGTTTCTGATCGGGATCGGCAACGTGTTGGAGGTCGAGCAGGCGATGGCCGGTGACAATCTCGCGGCGATGCGCGGACGCAGCATCGTATCCCGTTCTCCTGAATGGGCTATCGGGCGTCGGTACTCCCGGACATGGTCGCAGAGCTCGACACCTACTACAGCGGTAATCCCGAACAACTGAAAAGGCCGGTGCTCGAGGTGCTGTATCTCGAGATGGCCTTGCCGAGAATGGAAACGCTGAGGGAGCAACGATGAACAAAAGATACACTTATACATTGCTGGCACTGGCGCTCGGTAGCTCGGTGGCCTGTACGAACATGACCAAGGAACAGCAGGGTACCTTTTCCGGTGCAGCGCTCGGTGCAGCGGCCGGTGCCGGGATAGCCGCCCTTTCCGGCGGCAGGGCTGGGCGGCGCCGCCATCGGTGCGGTCGCGGGTGCCGTTGCCGGCAACATCAAGGGCAGGGAGGCAGAGCGCTGATACAGCTGCCGAAAATTTCCATTCTGCCATTGCCTGCGCGGACACAGCGCCGCCTTTCTGCAATCAGGCAGCACAGGGGGCGCGGATAGCGCGCCTTTTTCGACTACGCTTACAGAATGATGACACGGTAGTCGGCCTAAGGGCCCGGCCGCTACGTCGCGTCGCGTATAGCCGGGCCCGCAGCCTTTCGGATTCAACACGTCTGGCTGCAAGGTTTGTGTTTATCACCAGCGCCGCTTGGTGCTGGATGCCGCCCTTTCGCTGAACAGCTTGGGACAGAGGCTGCGATGAAACGAACCGTGATCTTTGTTGCCCTTTTTGTGCTGGGCGCTGCTATGCCATGCGTTGCTGCCGACCCGCAGGAGCCGCGCGCAACCGCCGCTGCGTTTCCAAGGCTATCCGACGGCTCCGAGCTTCACTGTCGCTGCGCCGAAGCGGCGTTCGAAACTGCCGCGCTGCATCCGCTGTCACGCAGAAATGGTGCCGGATCCGACCGTGCGCCGACTCCCGGACGCACCTCACACTGACAGTATCAGCGCACGGCAAGGGCCGGGTCTGGTGCCTGGTCTGCCACGATCAGGAAGAGCGCAATTATCTGCGCACCCTGGTCGGCGAAAAGCTGGAGGCAGACCAGGCCTACCTGCAGTGCGGCGCCTGTCATGCGCTGCAGCAGAAGGACTGGTACTTTGGCGCGCACGGCAAGCGTGTCGAGACCTGGGATGGCGAGCGCGTCATCCACAATTGCACCAGCTGCCACGACCCACACGAGCCCGCCATCGAACCACGCGACCCCAAACCGCCGCCGCAGGTCCGACTCGGCCTGCAGCGGGTGGAACCTGAGATACCGAATCACCGGCCTCGCTGGGAATTGCCGGGCATAGCCGGCGGCGAGATGGCGCATGAGTGACCGAGGCGATCGCAACGACCCGGACATTGGCGGCTGCGACGCCGGACGCAGAAACTTTCTGCGGAAACCGGCGCCGCCGGCGCCACCACGGCGACAGCGTTGACCGCAGGGGCGGCGAAACCGGCCTGGGGTGGCCAGACCTTCGAGGACGCCTGGAACGACTTCTTCCAGACCTACTACCGACGCATGACGCCCGAGGAGATGCAGGAGACCCTGGCGAGGATAGCCCGCAAGGCCGAGCGCCGCTACGGCGTAGAAATCACCTGCGAGGATACGCCGCCGCGCGAGGGCGTGGTATTCGGTTATGCGCTCAACATCTCGCGCTGCAAGGGATACCGCGACTGCGTGCACGCCTGTGTGCAGGAAAACAATCAGAGCAGGGCGTCGGAGATTCAGTACATCCGGGTCCTTCAGATGGACGCAGGGTCGAGTAATCTCGAGGAGTCGGAGCATTATTACGATCCGGCCGAGGTGCCGGTCGAGGGCAAATACTATCTCCCGGTGCAGTGTATGCAGTGCGACGATCCGCCGTGCGTCAAGGCCTGCCCGGTCAAGGCCACCTGGATGGAGCCCGACGGCATCGTCGTGATCGACTACGACTGGTGTATCGGCTGCCGCTACTGCATGACCGCCTGTCCGTATTGGGCGCGGCATTTCAATTGGACCGAGCCGCAGATCCCGGCCGACGAACTCAATCCCAACACCCACTATCTCGGCAATCGCCCGCGCCCGCGCGGGGTGGTCGAGAAATGCCACTTCTGCATCCAGCGCACGCGCAAGGGCAGACAGCCGGCCTGCATGGAGGCGTGCCCGACCGGCGCCAGGATCTTCGGCAATCTGCTCGACCCGAACAGCGAGATCCGCTACGTGCTGGAGAACAAGACGGTGTTTCGACTCAAGGAAGATCTGGGTACCGAACCGAAGTTCTGGTACTTCACGGACTGAGGGCGGCAGTATGGTGGTGATGCATTATCTCTACGACGCAGCGCGGGAGATGCTGCGCGGCGGCCTGGGATACTGGGCCTGGGTGCTGACGCTACTGGTCGCGATCGCGGCAGGCCTGTGGTTCTACGTTCAGCAGCTGCAGCATGGCCTGATCGTCACCGGGATGAGCGACCAGGTGTCCTGGGGCTTCTACATCGCCAACTTCGCCTTTCTGGTCGGCGTGGCGGCCTCGGCGGTACTGCTGGTGATCCCCGCCTACATCTTTCACCGCGCCGACATCAAGCACGTGGTCCTGCTCGGCGAGGGCATGGCGGTCGCCGCGGTCACGATGGCCATGTTGTTCGTGATCGTGGATCTCGGCCGACCGGACCGCATGTGGCACATGATCCCGCTGCTGGGGGAGTTCAATTTTCCGATCTCGCTGCTGGCCTGGGATGTGGTCGTGCTCTCCGGCTACCTGCTGCTGAACCTCTCGATCCCCGCCTATGTCCATTTTCGCCACTACAAGGGGTTGGAACCGAACTTCAGGCTGTATTTTCCGTTCGTTGTGCTCGCGATGTTCTGGGCGATCTCGATCCATACGGTCACTGCCTTTCTTTTTTCTGCGAATTCGGCGCGCCCGTTCTGGAATACCGCACTGCTGGGGCCACGGTTCATCGCCTCGGCGTTTGTGTCGGGACCGGCCCTGATCATCATTGCCATGCAGGTCCTCCGTGGCGTTACGCGCTATCCGATAAGCCAGGAGGTGATCCGGACCATGGCGTTGATCATGGCGGTCTGTCTGCAGATCAATCTGTTTTTCGTCGGCGCGGAGCTGTTCACCGATTTTTACAACGAGGGCGGACATGCCGCGTCGATACGCTATCTGTTTCTCGGCCTGCACGGTTTCGACGGACTGCGGCCATGGATATGGAGTGCGCTGGCATTGAATGTAGCCGCCCTGGTGATCCTGATGATCCATCCGTTGCGCAACAATATGATGATGCTCAATCTCGCCTGTGTGATGGCATTCTTCGGCATCTGGATCGAAAAGGGCATGGGTCTGGTGGTGCCCGGTTTCATACCGACACCGCTGGGAGAGATCTTCGAGTACAGCCCGACCTTGACCGAGTTGATGATCTCTCTGGGCATCTGGGCCATCGGCCTGTTGGTCTTCACGCTGCTGGCCAAGGCCACGATCGCGATCGAGCTGGGCGATGTGCGCTACAAGCAATCGGTCAAGCGTTCATCCCTGCCACTCGGATCCGCAGGGAGTTCAAGAAAGGAAGTGACGTCATGACTATCGGGGCCAAGCGCCTGCATTTTTCGAGGTGGTGTCGGTTGGTCAGCGTCCTGCTCTTTTGTGGGCCGCTGCCGGGTACGGTAGCCAGCGAGGGTGAACCCCCGACCAGCTGTGAGCACTGCCACTCGGATCAACGCAACTTCGTGCAATACAAGAAGATCTTCTGGTACTACCGCGACTGGCTGAACTCGCCGCACCATCTGAACGGCCTGACCTGCGACGACTGCCATGGCGGCGACCCACAGGCGAGCAGCATGGAAGATGCCCATAAGGGCGTACTGCCAGTCTCGGATCCACGCAGCCAACTGTTCTACAGGAACCAGCCGGAGACCTGTGGCGAATGCCATAAGAAGGAGACCAAGCAGTTCAGAGAGAGTGAGCACTACAAGGGGCTCAAGGACCACGTCGATGCCCCGACCTGCAGCACCTGTCATGAGGCCATGAACCGCAAGCCCTATTACCGGGAAATGGTCGAGAACACCTGCCGGATCTGTCACTACGAGAACAACAGGGACGGCCTTCCCATGGTGGCGGGCAAGGCCACCGAGATACTGCACCGGGCTGAACGTCTCCAAGGGCTACATGAACTGGACCCGAACCTACTACCGGTCCAAGGGCTGGCCTGACGACTCGAAAGAGATGGTCGAATCGCTGGCCCGCACCTACGCCGCCATCATTGCCCAGGGCCACTCCTTCGATCTGGAGAACACCGATCAGGCGTCGATCGATCTGCTCTCGCGATTGAAGGCCGTCTACCAACTGACGGAAGACAGAGTGGAGACCGAGGACAAGTGAGCTGCGCGCCGGCACCGGCGGTGTCCCGGGTCGACCGTGTCCCAGGAAAACCCTAAATAAAGTATCTTTTTCTCGCAGATGGGCTATTTTTTGTTGCTATGCGGTCAGAAAATGTTGCCGGTGACCAGATCGCATGTTTCTCAGCGGCATCGCATCGGTCGCAGGGTGGCGTGGGAAGACGCTTCGAAGAATTCTAAAGAAAATCAGACAGCATTGAATGCATTGCGGACCCGCCAGGTCACCTGGTGTCAGGGGTCCTGAGCCTCCTCAAGGCTGGAAGGAAACGTTCGCAAGAAAAACCGTCGACGGCGAGAGGATCAAGAACCATGTCGAGCAAGATCAGCACTATCTGGGCCTTCGCGAGCCCGTCCTGTTTTCGTCCTGTGCCTGACGGGCAGCGTCAGCGCATCGCAGGAGGGCGCGAGCTATGTCGGGTCAGAGTCCTGTCAGAAGTGCCATCAGAAGATCTACAAGACCTGGAAACAGACGCTGCATGCGCAGATGTCCACGGACGTCAGCAAGAACCCCAATGCGATCGTGGGCGACTTCGAGACCCCCCTCCGACGTACGCACCTTCGGCAAGGAAGGCATCATCTACACCATCGGCAACCAGTGGAAGCAGCGCTACATCATCAAGAAAGACGACGAGATGTACATCCTCCCGGCGCAGTACAATCTGGAGACCGGCCGCCGGGCCCCCGATCATCCAAAGGACTGGGATCAACGCCCCTGGCTGAAGAAGTGCGGCGCCTGTCATGTCACCGGGCTGAACGACGAGGCCCGCACTTTCGTTGAGCCCGCGGTGGGCTGCGAGGCCTGCCATGGTCCGGGCAGCAAGCACATCGTCGAAGAGCGCCCGACCATGGTCGCGGCCACCATTACCAATCCGGCCAATCTGGCGGTCGGCCTGCAGGTCCAGGTCTGCGGTTCCTGCCACACCCGCGGCAAGGATCCCTCCGGCGCGCACGGCTATCCGGTCGGCTTCAAGCCGGGGATGAGCCTGCTCAACAAGTACGTCCCCATCGATGCGGGTTCGGATGATAAGCACTTCTGGCCGAACGGACACTCCAAGGCACACCACCAGCAATACCTGGACTGGCAGAACAGCCAGCATGCCAAAGAGGGCGTCACTTGCATCTCCTGCCACACCGTGCACGACACCGGGGCGGCGACCCGCTACCAGACCCGCCTGCCGGGTGACAAGCTGTGCCTGAGCTGCCACACACCCAACAACAACCCGACGGGTTCGCACAGCCTGCACGGCATGAACAGCTGCATCTCCTGCCATATGGCCAAGATCGTGAAGAACGCAGAATCGGGCGACCTGCACGATCACACCATGAAGGTGATCCAGCCGAAGGTATCGCTCGAACACGGCGGCCTCGAAAAGCAGGCCAACTCCTGCAATTATTGTCATTACCACAAGGACCACGACCCGGCCGAGCTGCAGAAGGCCCTGGACGCGGCCAAGCAGCCGTTGGCCACCCGAGCGAAAGCCGGTGGGTCGAATGGCTAAGGCAGTCCGCATCCTGCCGATTGTCTTGATCGTTTTGCTGGTGGTGGGCATTGCCGGCGGTGTCGCCGGCAGTGCCTACACCTCGACGTCGTCGTTTTGTACCAGCTGCCACGAGATGAGCACCCGCTATGTGTCCTGGACGCGGTCGACGCACAACGGCGTCGAGTGCATGGACTGCCATTCGGGCACCGGTCTCGGGGGCTATATCAAGGCCAAGATCGGCGGCGCCCGGCAGATGGTGCAGCACTACTTCGGCGAGATCGGCAACATTCACGCCGTAGTCGAGGATCCTGTCTGCATGAAGTGCCACTTCTTCAGCAAATCGCCGACCTTCCAGCCAAACCCTGCGTTCGGCACGGATCCGCTGTATATCGCCGATGCGCTGCATCGGGCGCATTTCAGCGATCCTGAATCCACCTGCACCGCCTGTCATTCGGGCATGGTGCACGGCTCCCTGGAGGGCGGTGTCCCGATGAAGAAAGAGGCCTGCGACAGTTGCCACAGGCGTAAGAAGGTCCTTGCGGAGATCCAATACGACGGAAAGACCTGGTCCTTTCCGGCCGGGATTCGTCCCTAGCGCGGTGATGCAATACCCAGGCTAGCTTCAGTGCAAAGACCCTAATAATTAGGCGTTTTTCGCACTTTCACCGCACCGGGCTCGAAAAACAGCCGAAACCCCCTGTCTGATTCAGACGGCGCGATCCCCGCTGGATAGCATAGGCCAACTTGGCCTACACTCCGAAAAACTCATCGTGAGAACACTCGCGTCAATCCCGCGGCCAACAGCGGGAAACGAACGCAAAAGAGCCCCCGCCTCTGGAGGACCGAAAGAATGACCGCAAAGCCATCCCACCGCAGGGGCAGCAAGAACCTGATCGTCTTCAGCCTCATGCTGATCTCGCTGCTGCTGCTCGTGCCACTCATACCCTATGGATTCACCGACGCTTCGGCCGCAATAGATGTGCCGAACCCGGGCAGCGATCTGTGGCGCGAGATCAGAGGCGGGATCGCCGCCGACACCCAGGCCCAGGGTACGGACCGCGGGGTACTCATCGACGATGCCGGTGAGGCCTGGCGCAACTACCGGGTAGAGAAGCTGGTGCCCTACAGCGCCATGGTCCTCAGCGCGATGATCGGCGTTTTCATCCTGTACTACCTGATACGGGGCAAGATCCGTATCGAACACGGGCGCAGCGGGCGCGTGATCCGGCGACAGAGTAATTTCGAGATCGCGGCGCACTGGTTCGTGGCGGCCACCTTCGTGCTGCTGGGGCTCACCGGCCTGGTACTCTTGTATGGGCGTTGGGTACTCATCCCGGTCCTCGGACCCGAGGGCTTCGGCGCGACCGCCAATATCGCAAAGATCATCCACGACTATGTCGGCCCGGCGTTCGTCGTGGCCGTACCGCTGATGTTCTTCGTCTGGTTGAAAGACAACATGTATAACCTCAAGGTCGATGGCAAGTGGTTCCTGCGCGCCGGCGGCTACCTGGGTGGTGCGGAGCCGAGTGCGGAAAAGATCAATGCCGGCCAGAAGACCTGGTTCTGGACCGCGGTCCTCACCGGCATCGTGCTGTCTGTCAGCGGGCTGATCTTGCTGTTCCCCAACTATTTTCAGATCAGCCGTGAATTCATGATGGGCTCGCATCTGTTTCACACGATCGCATCCGTGATCGTGCTCGCGTTCTTCTTCGTCCATGTCTACCTGGCGGCGTTCGGTGTCGAGGGTGCGCTGGAGGCCATGACCACGGGTTATGTGGACGAGAACTGGGCCAAGCAGCACCACGATCTCTGGTACGCGGAGGTCAAGGAACGCGGTGACATCATCGATCCTTCGAGCATCGGGGGCGGCGGGTCGTTAAAGGGGCCAGACCGGATGGGCTCCAAGCCGAAACCGATTTCCTAGTTTCGCTTCTCTATTGCAGCTGGCTGCGAGGCGCGCCTGCGGCGGGCGCCCTCGGTACGGCCGCACGTTTTTCTTTTTGGCAAGCAAGACGCACACGTTCTGGAGGTGTGGCGGATGGGCCTGACTCAGCGTAGCGAGGGACGTACCGATCCGTATGAGGCGTTCACTGCCGAGCTCGGGCAGTTCCTGCCCGAGAACGCCATCGTGACCGACGCCCTCCGCCGTTACGCCTATGGTACCGACGCGAGCTGTTATCGCATGGTGCCCGAAGTCGTCATACGGACCCCGGACGAGCCGGCCGTGGTCCGCATCATCCAGGCGGCCCGACGCCATGGCGTCGGCCTGACCTTCCGCGCCGCCGGAACCAGCCTCGCGGGGCAGGCCGTGACCGACTCGGTGCTGGTGCTGCTGACCGACGCCTGGCGGGGCCATCGCATCGAGGACGAGGGTCGGCGTATAACCCTCGGGCCCGGCGTGATCGGCGCCAGCGCCAACGGCTATCTCGCGGCCTACGGCCGCAAGATCGGCCCCGATCCCGCCTCCATCGGTGCAGCCATGATTGGCGGCATCGTGGCCAACAACGCCTCGGGTATGTGCTGCGGCACCGCGGAGAACAGCTATCAGACGCTCGCCAGCATGCGACTGGTTCTCGCCGACGGCACCCTGGTAGATACCGGCGACACGGATTCGCTGGCGCGCTTTCGGAGCAGCCATGCCGAACTGCTGGGCGGGCTCGAGGGACTCGCCAACGAGGTGCGCGCGGATGCGGCACTGGCAGACAAGATCCGGCGCAAGTATCGCCTCAAGAACACCACCGGCTACGGGCTCAATGCGCTGCTCGATTTCGATGATCCAGTCGAGATCCTGCAGCACCTGATGGTGGGCTCCGAGGGCACGCTCGGCTGCATGACGGAGATCACCTACCACACCGTGGTGGAGCATCCGCACAAGGCGACCGCCATGGTCTTCTTCCCCGATATGCCGGGCTGCTGTCAGGCCGTGCTGGCGCTAAAGCCGCTGCCGGTGTCGGCCGTCGAGCTCATGGACCGCGCCTGTCTGCGATCGATCGAGGACCTCGACGGTCTGCCCGGGTTCGTGCGGTCGCTCTCCGGGGGATGCGCCGCGCTGCTGATCGAGAGCCGCGCGGCCGACGCGTCGACCCTGTCTGCTCAGATTGCGCAGATCAACGAGTGCCTGAGCGCCTATACCCTCGAGGCCGAGATCCCGTTCACCGACAGGCCCGAGGAATATGGCGTCCTGTGGAATGCGCGCAAGGGCGCGTTCCCGCGTATCGGCGCGATGCGTGAGAAGGGCACGACGGTACTCATAGAGGACGTCGCCTTCCCGATCGAGCAGCTCGCGGACGGCGTCGCCGGCCTGCAGGGGCTCTTCCAGGCGCATGGTTACCCGGAGACGGTGATCTACGGGCATGCGCTCGAGGGCAATCTGCATTTCGTCTTCACCCAGACCTTCGAGACGCCCGAGTCCGTCGAGCGCTACCGGCATTTCCTCGACGCCGTCTGCCAACTGGTCGCGGTGGACTTCCAGGGCTCGCTCAAGGGCGAGCACGGTACTGGCCGAAACATGGCGCCCTATGTGCCGCTGGAATGGGGTCAGGACGCCTTCGATGTCATGAAGCGCATCAAGGCCCTGCTCGATCCGGAGAACATCCTGAACCCGGGCGTGATCATCAACGACGATCCGCAGATCCATCTGAAGAACCTGAAGCCGATCCCGGCGGCCGACGATATCGTCGACACCTGCATCGAGTGTGGCTTCTGCGAGCGGACCTGCCCGGCCTCCCAGCTGAGCCTGTCTCCACGCCAGCGCATCACCGTCTGGCGCGAGATTCAGCGTATGCGCGCGGAGGGTACCGAGCCCGAGCGCCTCGCGCAGTGGGAGGAGGATTTCCGGTACCTCGGCATCGACACCTGCGCGGTCCCCGGCGTCTGTGCAGAACCCTGCCCGATGAGCATCAACACCGGCGAGCTGATCCACAAGCTGCGCATCGAGAAGAACAGCAAATACGCCGGTATGGCCGACTGGACCGACCGCCACTTTGCCGGGGTCGTTCGCTCCATGCGTATCGGTCTGAGCCTGGCCGACGGCATGCGCGGCCTCATCGGGACGCGGGCGATGGCGGGTATCGCGGGGACCTTCCGCAAGCTCAGCGGGAATCGGATTCCCTATTGGTGGCCCACCTTGCCGCCGGGCGCGAAGTCTCGGCCCAACGGCCCGGTCGGTGACGGCGACGACATCGTCGTCTACCTGCCCGCCTGCGTATCGCGCGGGATGGGCCCGCAGCGCGGTAGCGCGGAGCGCGAGGACCAGATCGCCGTCGTCGAACGCGTCCTGACCCGTGCGGGTTTCAGCATTCGTTACCCGGAGGGACTCGATGCCATGTGCTGCGGGCTGCCGTTTGCCTCCAAGGGCCTCGACGACACGGCGGCGCATATGCAGTCTGCCTGGCAGGAGGCGCTGTTGGAGGCCAGCGAGCAGGGGCGTTATCCCGTGCTGATCGACACCAGTCCCTGCAACCTCAGGACGGTGCGCTGTCTGCCCGCGAACAGCCCTTTGCGACTCTACGAGCCGTTCGGGTTTATTGACGAGTTCGTGCTGCAGCGGCTGAAAGTCGCACCGCTCGATGAGACCATCATGATCCACCTGACCTGTTCCAGCCGTCGCAAGGGCCTGGAGCCGACGGTCATGTCCGTCGCCCAACGTTGTGCGCGGCAGGCCATCCTGCCCGAACACATTGAGTGTTGCGGCTTTTCAGGTGACCGAGGCTTCAACTTCCCGGAACTCACGCACTCAGCGTTGGCGCCGCTCAAGGAACAGATCCCGTCCGGTTGCACGCGCGGCTACAGCAACAGCCGCACCTGCGAGATCGGATTGAGCGGCCTGGGTGGAATCGAGTACCGTTCCATCTTTTATCTAGTCGACGAAGTATCGCGCTCAGGTGTCGTTATGGCAGATAGGTAACTGACGCTGGATTGCGATCCGGAGTCGTTCGTTGCGATTACATCGTCAGTGTCTCGCCGGGGCTCATGACCTTCACTTTGACGGTTGACTCGCCGAGCGCATCGATCATTTCCTGCGGCGTCCCCTTCAGGGGCGGGAAGGTCCCATAGTGCATGGGTATAACCATCTTTGGCTGCATCAGCTTGTCCATCGCATAGGCGGCCTCTACCGGCCCCATGGTGAACCAGCCGCCGATGCACACCAGGGCCAGGTCGGGCTTGTAATACTCACCGATCATCTTCATGTCGCCGAACACACCGGTGTCGCCCGAATGATAGATCTTGTACCCGTTCTCCAGTTCGATGACATAACCCACCGGCTCACCCCCCGCGTGCACGGCGCCGTCGTGGGTGACACTGGAGCTGTGCTCGGCCCGGACCATCGTGATCTTTATGTCGTCACCGAGCGGCGTAATCGTGCCGCTCTTGTTCCAGCGAATTAGCTGCTCCTTGGGTACCAGGCCGAGGCTGCCGTAGACGCTTCCCATGTCGGCGTTCATGCCGACCTTGGCGCCCGTCATTTCAGCCAGCGCCGGCACGTCCGCGGTGTGATCGAAATGTCCATGCGTTACGAGAATCAGGTCAACCTTGCCGAGTTTCTTGAGATCCTTCAGTTCTTCCGGCG
>CAVPIF010000002.1:0-11016 GCA_963704935.1 uncultured Chloroflexia bacterium | reverse complement strand
GAACCCCTCCTCCAGGGAACGCAGGCCCTGGACCAGCTCACCGGGCAGCGGTTCCGCCGCCACGATCCGGACCCCCGGCTTGTGCTCGCGCAGGTAGCGGGACACGCCCATCAGGGTCCCGCTCGTCCCCAGACCGGCGACGAACACGTCGATCTCCGGACAGTCGGCCAGGACCTCCGGCCCGGTCGTCTCGTAGTGGGCCCGCGGGTTCGCCTGGTTGCCGTACTGGTAGGGCATCACGAAGCGGTCGTCCTTGCCGACCAGGTGCTTGGCCAGGGCGATCGCGCCGTTGGAGCCCTGGGCGCCGGGCGAGTCGATGACCTCCGCGCCGAACAGGGCGGCCATCTGCCGCCGTTCATTGGTGACGTTGTCCGGCATGACCAGGGCGACGCGATATCCCTTCCGTCGGCCGATCATCGCGAGGGCGATCCCCGTGTTGCCCGATGTCGGCTCCAGGATGATCGAGCCCTCGTGGAGGAGGCCGCGGGCTTCCAGGTCCTCGATCAGGTACTTCGCGACGCGGTCCTCGACGGAGCCGGTCGGGTTCATCATCTCCAGCTTCGCGAAGATGCGGACGCCAGGGTTGGGCGACATCAGCGGGATCCTCGACGATCGGCGTGTGCCCGATCGCCTGCAGGATGTCGCCGAAGCGCCCGCCGTGACGGGGCAGCTCATCGTGGTCGTGGAAGTGCGGGTGGTCGTCGGTCAGGTCCGGACCGTGGCCGTGCCCGTGATCGTCGGGGTTCACCTGACCGACCGCCCGCAGCGCCGGCATCGCCATCGGGCCTCAGCCGCCCGCCATCGCCGGGAGCAGTCGAACCTCGTCGCCCGGCGTGACCGGCGTGTCCAGACCGGCGAGGTAGCGAACGTCCTGGCCGTTGACGTAGACGTTGACGAATCGATTGATGTCGCCGTCCTCGGTCAGCAGAGCTGCCCGCCCAGCGACGGGTGTCGCTGGACCAGCCCGGTGACGACGGTCCGGATGGAATCGCCGTCGATGTCGAGCGACTTCACGCCGCCGACACTCGCGCGCAGCACGGGTGGGATGAACACGGTGCTCACACGCGCGCGCCTCCGGGGAGACCGTACGCGGCAAGGCCGTCGTGGTCATGAGGAACGGGGCGTCGGCTCCCAGCGTGGTCGTCGTCAGCGGCCGACCGTCCCGGCGCGCGGCGACGGCTTCGTCGGAGCAGACCGGGCAGTTCGGGTCACGGCGGAGCTGGAGTTCGGTGAATTCCGTCTCGAGCGCGTCGAACAGCACGAGACGGCCGGCCAGGGTGTTGCCGATGCCGAGCAGGACCTTGAGCGCCTCGTTCGTCTGGAGCAGGCCGAGGATGCCGGGTACCACGCCAAGACGCCGGCCACGGAGCAGCCAGGGGCGAGCTCCGGCGGCGGCGGGGTCGGGTACAGGCACCGATAGCACGGGCCTTCAGAACGGGACGAAGGTGGTCAGCTGGCCCTCGAAGCGGAACACGCTGGCATGGATCACCGGGATCCCGGCCGCGACCGCCGCGTCGTTGAGGATGTAGCGCGTCTCGAACGTGTCCGTCCCGTCGAGGATGACGTCATAGCCGGCGATCATCCGCTCGACGTTGGCGCGCGACCAGCATCTCCTCGTGACTCGATGACGTTGACGTCCGGGATTCAGCGCCTTGATCGCGATCCGCGCGGACTCGACCTTGCGCTCGCCGACCCGAGCGGTCGTGTGGACGATCTGGCGCTGCAGGTTACTCACGTCGACGACATCGAAGTCGACCAGGCCGATCGTCCCGACGCCGGCGGCGGCGAGATACAGCGAAGCCGGACAGCCGAGCCCGCCCGCACCGATGAGCAACGCCTTGCAGCCGAGCAGCCTCGCCTGACCGGCCGACCGGACTTCCGGGATCAGCAGGTGACGGCTGTAGCGATGCCGCTGCTCGCGGCTGAGGACGACGGGCGTGTCGAACTCGAGTCCGGCCCCCTTCCAGCCGTGGAAGCCCGTCGACATCGACGCGACATCCGTGTAGCCCATCTGCTGGAGCGTCTCGCCCGCGAACAGCGATCGGACCCCACCGGCGCAGTACAGGATCACCGGCTGGTCGCGGTCCGGCACGACGACTCGATCAGCGACTCGATGTACCACTTGGAGACGTGGCTCGGCGCCGGGCACGTAGCCCTGATCCCACTCGCTCGCCTCACGGACGTCGACGAGCGCGTCGCGGCCCGGCGTGAGCGCGGCGACTGCCTGCGGGGACGAGTTCCCGGACCCTCGAGCGGGCCTCCTTGAGGAGGTCCGCGTATGTCTTCGGCATGGGGCTGGTCAGCTCCGGATGGTCGACGGGCTGGCTCGCGTGTTGCGGCCAGGGCGGATGAGGACGATGCCCCAGGGACCGTCCTCCCGAAGGAGGTTCGGTGGGCCCTGGGCGCGCGATGTGCCGGCGGTCAGGCCGGCCCGTGACACCTGCAGCGGCCCATCAGGACGGCCTCTCAGCGGACTCGGGGGTCGGCGAGACGGCGGCGGGCTCCGCCGCGGCGACGCCGAGATCCTCCAGGACGTGCTGGAGCGAGTCGTGGCTCAACATGGCGCACTTGAGGCGGGCCGGGCTGATGTCGATGCCCAGGATGTCCAACAGGTCGTCGGCACGGATGGCGGCAACCTCGGCGAGCGGCTTGCCTTTGATCTCGTCCGTCAGGAGGCTCGCACTCGCCTGGCTGATGGCGCACCCACGACCGGTGAACCCGACCCGATCCACGACGCCGTCCTTGACCCCCACCATCAGCGTGATCCGGTCGCCGCACAGCGGGTTGGCGCCCTCGAAACTCGCGTCGGCATCTTCGACGACCCCGAAGTTGTGGGGCCGCCGGTAGTGCTCCAGGATGTAGTCGCGATAGAGGTCGTCCATTCGACCTCGGACTATATCGCGTTCGCTCAATCCCGACCAGCGGGGTCGGGATTGGAATCGGGGCGGGTGCCGCGGCGGACGGGACAGGGCCGGGCGCGCCGCGAGACCCGGGCGCCGCCGCGAGACCCGGGCGCCGCCGCGAGACCCGGGCGCGCCGCGAGACCCGGCGCGCCGCACGCCTGAGCGAATCCTGCATCTGATACAAGCACCCGAGCCTTGCCTGGCCGTCAACGGGCGGTCAGAGCGCCAAAGGCGGCATCCGATGCCCGATCTGGTGCACGCCCAGCCATGGACCGTGCCCACCGATGCCGAACCGGCGGCCAATCCGGCATCTGATGCCGGGTCGATGACAGGCGGATCAGCGAGCAGGCCCGTGCTTGTATCTGGCGCAAGCCGCTGCGGCAAATCCGGCATCTGCGGCCGGATGCCCGGCAGACCCCCGCGCGCCGGCCGCCCGACCCCACCTGTCCCGCCCGGCAGACCCCACCCGTCCCGCCCGCCCGACCCCACCGGCGCCACCCGGCAGACCCACCGGCGCCACCTGGCGGACCCACCGGCGCCGCCCGGCAGGCACACCCGGATCCAGGTGGTGCGGTCCCGCACCGGACTTGTTCGTGCGGCCGGTCGGTACGATGCGACCGGCCGCCGGCGGGCCACCCGGCCCTAGAGTCGAACGCGGTGGCAACGATGCTCGCGGATCGGCTCGAGGCGAAGGTCGGCGGGGTCGCGCAGAAGCGCGGGCTCATCCCACGCATGCCGCCCGGCGATCGGCTGCTCGACGACGCCGCGGTCTGGTTGACCGCCCAGTACGCGGACGCGGTGCGGTCGACCCGCCGCCGGACGTTGGCGAACGGCGAGGCGGAGCTGGCGATGGACCTCCACCCGGCGGCCCCGCCACTCGTGATCACGGCTTCGGACGCGGGGCGCGTCGCAGTCTCGGGAGAGACGGCGCTGGCGGGACCCGGCTATCACCGCTTCGTCGGACGCGTGCTGGAACGCCTCGGTGCGGAGGTCGGTATCGAATGGACCGACGGCGACGGCGCGCTCACGTTCGCGGATCGCGCCTTGGCGGAACGCGGCTACCTGGCGTGGCTCGGTCCGGAGCTGGCGCGTGCGCGGGAGGCCGTCCGGCGCGGCGGGCGTGGCATCCACCTCGGGCTGCCCGGCGAGACCCGCTACACGACCGATGCGGCCCTGATCACCGTCCTCGGCCCGCGGGACGAGGCCTGGCTCGACGCGGCCATCGCCGACCCACGGGTCGCGCTGGACAGCACGCCATGGTGGTCCGATGCGACCGACGGGCGGTACTACCTCAACCGCGGACTCGTGCTGATGTGGCTCCAGGTCCGCTGGCGCACCCCCGCCGTCGAAGGCGAGGCTGACCTGCTGGATGAGGTCCACCGACTCCTCAGCCGCGCCTTCCCGGACGAGCCGTCACTCGCCTATCCATGGTCCGCCTGGGCGCAGCTCTGCGCGTTGCGAGGACATCGTGATGCGATGGCGCGGCAGGCGACCAGCCGCTCCCTGAAAGAGGCCGAGCCGGAACGGGCGGTCGGGTATCGTCGCGAGCCGGTCCGCGTCCAGCATGAAGGCTGGAGCCTGGAGATCCCGGGGTCGTACGCAGAGCGCCGCACTGTCGATGAATGGTGGGCCGGCGGCGCCGGCCGCGGGATCACCCTGGCGGCGACGCGCACTGGCCTGCCGGACGGCTCCGCGATGCCGGCCGAGTCGTTCATCGCGCAATACGCGAACGTGGGGCCCGACGCCCTGCATCACCGCGCCGGAGAGCTGATCGGGCGCGCCCGCCTGACGACCGATTCGAGCTCCGGGGTGGAAGTCGGCGTTCTCGAGGGCTACGCGGCCGTCCGCGGCTCCGGCGCCGCCATCAGGATCCAGTTCGACGACCCGGTCGACTGGCAGTGGGCGGTCGATACCTGGCGGGCGCTGACGCCGCGCTGACGCCGGCCTGAGCCCAGCGTGGGAAGAGGGCGGCCCGGGGCGGGTCAGCCGTTGAAGACCCGCTGGACCTCGCGGAGGCCGGCGGCGAGGGCATCGATGTCGTCCGTCGTCGTGAAGACGCTGAACGAGGCGCGGGCGGTGGCCGGGAGGTCCAGGCGCTCGTGCAGCGGCATCGTGCAGTGGTGGCCGGCGCGAACGGCGATGCCCGAACGATCCAGGACCTGGGCGACATCGTGCGGATGGATCTCCGGCAGATTGAACGGCACCACGCCGCCCCGCAGGTCCGGATCCGCCGGTCCGTACAGCTCGATCCCCGGGACCTCGCGCGGGAGGACCTCCAGCGCGTAGGCGACGAGGTCGCGCTCGTGGACTCGGACCGCGTCCATCCCGATCCCGCGGAGGTAGTCCGCCGCGACGCCGAGGCCGATCGCGTCGCCGACGGCCGGCGTCCCCGCCTCGAACTTCCAGGGGATCTCGTTGAACTCGCTCCGCCGCAGGTGGACCTCGCGGATCATCTCACCGCCGGTCAGGAACGGCGGCATCGCCTCCAGCAGCTCGCGCCCGCGCCCACAGCGCGCCGGAGCCCATCGGGGCCAGCATCTTGTGGCCGCTGAACGCGTAGAAGTCGGCGCCGAGGGCCTGGACGTCGACCGGGAGGTGCGGCACGCCCTGCGCGCCGTCGACCAGCACGAGCGCGCCGGCGGCATGCGCCATCTCGACCATCTCGCGGACCGGGTTGATCGTGCCGAGGGTGTTCGACACGTGGGTGAAGGCGACGAGCTTCGGCTTGAGCCGGAGCAGCACCTCGAACACGTCCAGACGGAGGATGCCGTCGTCCGTGATCGGGATGAACTCCAGGTCGCCATCCACCTCCTGGACCAGGATCTGCCACGGGACCAGGTTGGCGTGATGCTCCATCTCGGTCAGGATGATCTGGTCGCCGCGGCCCACGTTGCGGCGCCCCCAGCTGTAGGCGACCAGGTTGATCGCCTCCGTCGCGTTGCGCGCGAACACGACCTCGCGGCTGTGCGGGGCGTTGATGAACCGCGCAATCTGGGCCCGAGCCGCCTCGTACGCCGCGGTCGCCTGCTCGCCGATCTCGTAGATGCCGCGGTGGACGTTGGCGTTGTAGCGGCGGTAGTAGTCGTCGACGGCATCGATGACGACGCGCGGCTTCTGGCTGGTCGAAGCCGAGTCGAGGTAGGTCAGCCGATGCCCATGGATCTGGCGGTCCAGGATCGGGAAGTCGGCGCGCAGCGTGACCGGATCCAGGGCCCGTGGCGGGGTCGTCTCGATGGCCATCGCGCTGTCGACTCCTGCGCCCGGGCTAGCGGGCGGCTTCGACGGGCTCGAGCTCCAGCTCGGGGCCCTTGGGCACCAGCAACGCTTCGTCGGAGACGTTGACCTCCAGGCCGGCCTCGCGGAGGATCGGGCCGTAGCCCTCATCCTCGAGTCGAAGGGCCAGGTCCTTGCCGCCGCTCTTGACGATGCGACCCTGGGCGAGGACGTGGACGACGTCCGGCTTGATGTAGTTGAGCAGCCGCTGGTAATGGGTGATCAGCAGGACGCCAAGATCCGGGTTGAGCATCGCGTTGACGCCCTCGGCGACGATCCGCAAGGCGTCGATGTCGAGCCCTGAATCGGTCTCATCCAGGATCGCCATCTCCGGCTCCAGGACGGCCATCTGGAGCATCTCCAGCCGCTTCTTCTCGCCGCCGGAGAAGCCCTCGTTGACGTAGCGCGACGCGAAGCCCTCGTCCATCCGGAGGAGCTGCATCTTCTCCCGCATCTTGTTGCGGAAGTCGCGCATGGAGACACCACCCTTGACCGGGTCGGTCGGGTCGATGTCGGCGCTCTTGTCGATCCCCTGCAGCCGGGCGTTGAGCGCGCTCCGGATGAAGGAAGCGACACTGAGGCCAGGGATCGCCGTGGGGTACTGGAAGGCCAGGAACATCCCCAGGCGAGAGCGCTTGTCCGGCGACAGCGCCAGGATATCGCGGCCCTTCCAGGTGACCTCGCCGCCGGTCACGACGTAGGCCGGGTGTCCCATCAGCGCGTAGGCCAGCGTGGTCTTGCCGGATCCGTTGGGACCCATGATCGCGTGGACCTCGCCCTGGCCCACGGACAGGTCGATGCCCTGGAGGATCTCGTGTTCCCGACTCGCCAGGGGCGCGACTCGGAGGCCGCGGATGACGAGGTGCTGCTCGGTGGGGGCGCTGGTCGGCTCGCTCACGGGGTGGTCAGGGCTCCTTGGCGGTCATCGACGCCGATCGCGCGGGGCGGCACGAGGTCGGCGAGGGAGATGGAATCCAGGGTGGACGTGATCGCGTCGCGGACGCGAACCCACAGGATGTTGACGGTACACCGGGCGGACCGGTCGCAGGTGGTGGCGTGTTCCGGGTCATCGCTGGCGCACATCATCGGCGCGATCGGACCCTCCAGGGCCCGCAGGACCGCGCTCATCGTGATCTGGTCCGGCGGGCGGGACAGCTCGTAGCCCCCGTGGGCGCCACGGGTGCTGACCACGAGCCCGGCCTCGCGCAGGCTGACGACGAGCTGCTCGAGATAGGCGCGCGGCAGGTCCTCCTCGGCGGCGATGCCGGCGAGGCTGGACGGCCCGGTCCCGAAATGGCGGGCGAGCTGGACCATCAGGCGCACGCCGTACTCGCCCTTCGTGGAGAAGGCCAGGGCGCCCGTGCCGTGGTAGGCAGGTCGCGGGAGAGTGGCGGTCGGCGGAGTCGTCAGGGTCGTGGCCTCGATATCCGAGTGATTTCGTCGGATATGGAGTCTATGGCCGACCCGGCCGGCCGTCAACGCGGCCGGGGGTGCGCATGAAGAGACCGGGGCACCCGCCGTCTCCGGCGAGCACCCCGGTCTACCGGCGCCGCTCGGGGAAACGGCGCCGAACGGTGGAGGCGAAGCAACGGAATGGACCGGCCGCCCGACCTGACCCGGTCGAACGGCCGGCCTGGGCCCCGGCGAACCTGGCACCGGAACCATTCGAAACGAGCGTTCGATCCCCGCTGGATCCCCGATCCCGGGCGACCTCCGCCCGCTGTGAACAGCATGCGAGCAGGTACTCCCGCGGTCCAGTACGAATGGCGGGTGCCGGACCGTCGCGGACCGCACCGGACCGCACCGGACCGCACCGGACCGCACCTTCGACTCGCCGAAACCGGTGCGGAAGGGCACCGATGCGCTCGGAGGACGGCCGGGCCGTCGCGGCCGCGCCGACCGAGGTAGATTCCGCGGATGAGCCCCATCGATCGCGCCACCCAGCTGGACCGCTACGCGACCGCCGCCGCGGACGTCACCGACGCCCTGACGGGCGTCACCCCGGACGAGCTCGACCGCCGGCCGCCGTCGGGTGAATGGACGGCCCGCGAGATCGTCCACCACCTGGCCGACAGCGAGTCGATGGCCTACATCCGTCTCCGCCGGGTCCTCGCGGAGGACGCGCCGATCATCGCCGGCTACGACGAACCCGAGTGGGCGCGCCGCCTGCACTACGACCGGCCGATCGAGTCCTCGCTCGAGGTGCTGCGCGCCGTCCGGGCCGCCAGCCACGAGCTGCTCCTGGCGATCACCCCGGCCGAGTGGGCGCGGGCGGGAACGCACAGCGAATTCGGGGGCCTACTCCGTGGATCGCTGGCTCGCCATCTACGCTGAGCACAGCCACGAGCACGCCGACCAGATCCGGCGCGCCCGCCGCGGCGAGGCCTGATCCGGGCCGCGGCCAGGATCCGCGAGGACGCCGTCGTGGCCCTGCCCATGGGTGTAGTGACCTTCCTCTTCAGCGACATCGAGGAATCCACCCGCCACGCCCAACGACTGGGGGATGTGGCTTGGGCGCAGCTCCTCCGCGATCACGACCGGATCGTGGATGGGGCGGTCGCGGCGCATCGCGGCACGGTCGTCAAGCACGAGGGCGATGGGACCTTCGCGGTCTTTCCCGACGCGACGGAGGCCGTTGCCGCGAGCGTCGCGATCACCGGAGCGCTCGCCGCCGGGGCCCTCGACGGGGCCGGGACCGCCGTCCGGGTCCGCATCGGGCTGCACCGCGGGGCGGGTCGATTGACGGAGGGCGGCGGCGACTACGTGGGCATCGATGTCCACTTTGCCGCCCGAGTCGCCGCCGCCGGCAACGGCGGCCAGATCGTCATCTCCGAGGCGGCCCGTGCGGCATTGGGTCCGTTGCCGGAGGCGGCCATCGTGGTCGATGAGGGCGTGCGGCGGCTGAAGGACTTCGACGACCCGCAGCCGCTCTACCGAATTGTCGTCGAGGGCGTTTCCGACGACGATCGCGCGTTGCGCACGGAGGACCTGCCGTCCAACTTGCCGTCGCTCGCGACGCGCTTCGTCGGTCGGGGACTCCGAGCTCGCCCGGCTCGCCGAGCTGCTCACGGGTTCCCGCCTGCTGACCCTTACCGGTCCCGGAGGCACGGGCAAGACCCGGATGGCCGTGGGACTCGCCGGCGAGGTGCGCGACCGGTTCCGTGGGGGACGTGGTTCGTCGACCTGGCGCCGATCCGCGACCCGTCGCTGGTCGTGGGCACCGTCGCGGTCGCGATGGGCCTGCGCGAGGAGCCCGGCGTCCCGGTGGCGACGACCTCGCGCGACCACCTGCGCTCCACGGAGGCGTTGCTCGTTCTGGACAACCTGGAGCAGCTGCTGCCCGATGCGGCCGGGACGGTCGCCACGCTGCTGCGCGACGCGCCGCTCCTGCGGTTGATCGTGACCAGCCGCGAGGTCCTGCGGGTCGGCGGCGAACTTGAGTACGTCGTGCCGCCGCTCGCCGGCGCCGAAGGGGTCGAGCTGTTCCTGGACCGGGCCCGGAGTGGCCGGGCCTGGGACGCGGTCGACGCTGACCTCGACACGGTCCGGGCCATCGTGGATCGTCTCGAAGGGCTTCCGCTGGCGATCGAGCTGGCTGCCGCGCGGACCCGGATGATGGCGCCCGCCGCGATCCTGGAGCGGCTGAGTGGCAGCCTTGATGTTCTGGCCGGCGGGGTGCGCGACCTTCCCGAACGCCAGCGGACGCTGCGCGGGACCGTCGCGTGGAGCCACGACCTGCTGGATCCGGAGGAGCAGGTGATCTTCCGCCGTTCGGCTGTGTTCAACGGCGGCTGGACAGGGGAGGCCGCGGAAGCCGTGGTGGACCCGTCCCGCTCCCTGACCGTGGCCGTCCTGGACGGGCTCGAGTCCCTGGCCGACAAGAGCCTCGTGCGGGTCGAGGTCACCGACCACGGCGAGCCGCGGTTCGGTCGGCACGTCCTGATCCGCGAGTACGCTTTGGAGCGCCTGGCGGACGCCGGCGAACGGGCCGACTGCGAGCGCCGACACGCGATGACCTACCTGGCGATCCGCCGAGGAGGCCGGCCCGAGGCTGTTGGGCGATGATGCCGGTCGGTGGATCGATCTCGTGGAGCACGAGGAACACAACCTGCGGGCGGCCATGCGCTGGTCCATTGACGTCGGTGAGCCCGGCGTCGGGATGCGGATCGCCGGCGCCGTGTGGCGGTTCTGGCAGCACCGGACGCGCCTGACCGAGGGGCTGGCCTGGACCGCCGAGCTGCTCGACCATCCGGCCGGCGCCGACGTGCAGGCGCGGATCGCCGCGCTGTCTGCGGACGGCGGCATGGCCTACTGGAACAAGGAGTTCCCGCGCTGCCGCCGGCGCTACTCGGAACGCCTGGAGCTTGCCGAGGGACTCGGCGACGATGCGACGCTCGCGGAGGCCCACTACGAGTTCGGCTTCCTTGGGATGGTCGATAACGACGCAGACCTCCTGCGGAAGCACGAGGAGATCGCGTTGGGCCTGTTCCAGCGCCTCGGGGACGCCGGCGGGGCCGTCCATGCCCGCCAGGCGCTGGTCATCGTCAACTTCCTCACCGGCGACTTCCGGGCCGCCCGCGAACTCGAGCTCGCGAATCTCGCCGAGTTCCAGCGGATCGGCGCCGCCTATCGAGTCCACGACAGCCACATGCTGCTCGCCAGCGCGGCCGTCTTCGAGGATGACTTCGAAGCGACACGCGTCCATCTGCGGGCCTCGACCCGATTGACGTCCGGCGTGCAGACCGATCAGCTCGGTGGCATGGTCATGACGGCGCATCTTGCGCTTCGGTCCGGTCACCCCGAGGCCGGGGCGCGATTCGCCGGGGCAGCCGAGGCGGCT
>CAVPIF010000001.1:527500-1680659 GCA_963704935.1 uncultured Chloroflexia bacterium | reverse complement strand
CCAGCCCATGTCGTGGCGTTTCAGGAAGCGCTGGAGCGAGCGGACGGCCACGTCCAGCGCCGACGCGAGCTCTTCCTGAGTCGGCTGGCGGCCCCGCTCAGCGCGGGTGGCCTTGTACGTCTCCCGGACGTTCGCCACGGTCAGCAAGCCCGTGCCCCTCGGGCGACCCCTGCCGGGCCGGCGCGTCCGCGCGCTAGGCACGGCCGGCGTCTCGCGCGAGGACGAGCGCCTCTTCCTCGGGCTCGAGGTCGACGTAGAGGACGGGGACGGTCGGCTCGCCGCGGCTCAGCGCGAGGGCGACCCGGGCGTGGCCGTCGACGACGAAGCCCGTGCGCCGATTGACGAGGACCTGCTGGACCCAGCCGACCGAGTCGAGCGCGCCGGCGAGCGCGTCCTGCTGGGCCTTCGGGTGGATCCGCCAGTTGGCCGGGTTGGCGAGGAGCTGGTCCGGTGCCTCCTCGCCGGACCCGCGTGATCCGGTTGCGCCACGTGCTGGTCGTCGTCGGCGCGGTGGAGCTGGTGGCCATGCGTCGGCTCATCGCGGCACGTGGGCCAACGTGGGCGCGCACGGGCGAACCTGGGCGGGTCCCCGATCGGCGACCGGGATAATTCGCGAAACTCGGCCGCGTGCACACAGTCGGGAGGCGCGGTCAGCCGGCAAGCGCGTCGCCACTATGGGCTACCCCGCCCCGGTCGGTCGACGCACCCTTCGTCGAGTTGCACGAGCGGCACAGCACCGCGGTGTTGCCGATGTCGAACGGCGCACCGCCAGCGGCGAGCGGCACGACGTGGTCGACGGTCAGGTCGCGCGGCTCGGTGGGCTGGACGCTGGTAGCCCGGGCACCAGTCGCCGTGCTCGCCACGCCAGGCGCGGAGCACGCGGGCGCTGAGCCGCTGCCAGGCCCGCGTGCTGTACAGGGCGTTGTGCCGGCTGCGGTTGGACTGCCGGGCGTGCTCGGTGCAGCGACTACCAGCGCGGCTGGTGACGACACCACAGACCGTGCACAGCTTCACCCGCAGATCGTCGAGCGGGCCGCCTGGCGTGGTCCATACGCTCGCGGTGCTAGGCGTGCAGGGCCAGTAAGAAGGGTCGTACCGTTGGATGGATCGCCGACGGAGCCGCGAACCGGAAAGGCGACGCCCTCGCCCTTGACGCCCTGACCGCCCCTGGTTCTTGGCATCGCCGCTAGTCCGCCCTTTGGCGTCTCCCATCGGTGGTCCTGCTTCATGCGAGCCGAGTGCCGCCATCAGACAATGGCGTGAAGCGCCAAGTCCAGGCGCTGTCCGGCTCTCGGCCGGTTGCGGCCGATGGAAATGGGCGACTTCGCCATGGAGCACCGGATGCTGAAGGGCATCGAGGGACGAGCCGAACTAGCCGCGCACCCCCGCTAGGCACTCACGCCTCGTGCGTGGGTGTTGGTCCCGTACGCCAGCCGCGGCTTCGGCCGACGTGAGCGTCTCGCTAGACCGGCGTCGGGCGCGGACGAACAACATCGCGGTCCCCCACCGCGCGGATCGACGATCTCACCGGTGCCCTTGTTGCCGTCTTGCATCGCAGGCCGACTGGACTACCCGGCGGGGGCCAAGTGGCACTGTTTCTGCAAGCCGTGCGGCTATTGCATTCCAATGGGAGCGTCGCGTTCCGGGGCCGCCCATGGCAGCGGCCGGCGCCAGCGAGGAGGCGACGGCATGTCTGGCACGAAGCAAGGGGACGGGACGGGTCCGCGGGATCGCATGGCTGTCGCGGTGATCCTCATCGTCGTCGGCGTGGCCGGGCTCGCCACCCAGGTGCTCGACCTCACCGCCGACTTGGGTGGCCTGGTCGTCACGGTCATCGGCGTTGGGTTCCTGGTCGCGTTCGCGTTCACGCGGCAGTACGGCTACCTGGTCCCGGGCGGGATCATGACCGGCCTGGGCGCCGGGCTCATCGCCTCACAGAGCCTCACGTTGGCGGACGAGCAGACCGGCGGCACGATCGTGCTGGGCCTCGGTCTCGGGTTCCTGTCGATCTGGGTGATCGGCGCGATCGCGCACGTCGACCGGCACCACTGGTGGCCGGTCATCCCGGGCGGCATCCTGACCGTGGTCGGCGCTGCCCTGCTGATCGGGGGCCAGGCCGTCAACCTGCTCGACTACTGGGGCGTCGTCATCGTCGCGATCGGCCTGATCGTGCTCTGGCGTACCTGGGCGGAGTCACACACTCGCGCCCAGGGGTAGCGCCGGCCGCCGGCGCCGCTCGATCCGTGGCCATTCGGGACATGCTCCAGGAGGACATCAGCAGATGACTGCATCCGCGACGGCCCGCGTGTCCGGGTGGGGCGCTTCGCTGGCGATCCTGCTCGCCGGGAGCCTGCTGGTGGGGTTCTCCATGGGCAGCTGGCTGGCGCCGCCGGCGGCCTGGATCGGGCCCGTCCTGATCATGCGCTTCGCGCGCGATCACTCGGTCGGGCGCGGCTGGCTCCTCGTTCTCGCCGCCTGCACGCTGTCGTTCGTCGTCGGGTTCGGTGCGATCTGGAGGTCGGCGGGATGGGCGCTGCCGCTGGTCGTCGCCCTCCCCGTCCTCTACGGGCTCGTGTGGAGCCTGCCGTACCTCGCCGACCGGCTGCTGAGCCGACGGCTGCCTGGATTCTCGAGCACGCTCGTCTACCCGCTGGCGGCGGCGAGCCTCGAGTTCGTCAATACCTCGGTCAACCCGGTCGGCGCCTGGGGGGCGACGGGCTTCACGCAGTACGGCGAGCTGCCGCTGATGCAGCTGGCCTCGGTGACCGGCATGATCGGCATCACCTTCCTGATGGGCTGGTTCGCCTCGGTCGCCAACTGGGCCTGGGAGAACCGGAGCCGTGGCACCGACCTTCGACGGGGGGTGGCCGTCTTCGGGGCGGTGCTCGTGCTCGTCCTCGTGTTCGGTCTCCTGCGCCTGAACCTCGCGTCAACCGGTGACACGATCCGCGTGGCCGGGATCACCGCGGATCCGGCTCGCTCGCTGGCTCAGCGCACCGACGCGATGTCGGATCCCGCGGCCATCGCGGCAGCGATCCAGTCGCATTGGGATGCCTATTTCGACGAGACTGCGCGCGAGGCCAAGGCCGGCGCTCAGGTGGTCGTCTGGCCGGAGGTCTCGGGTGTGGCATTCAGCTCGGATGAAGCCTCCTCGCTGGTCGCCCAGGCCCAGGATGTCGCCCGCGAGCAGGCCGTGTATGTGGCCATCGGACTCTATGTCAAGCACAAGGACACAGGGGATCCGACGGAGAACAAGCTGTTGCTGATCGACCCGACCGGCGGGATCGTGATCGATCACGTCAAGTACGGGGGCTCGATCATCGAGGCCAATCGCCTCGTCGGCGACGGAACGCTCCAGGCCGTGACCACGCCGCTCGGCGTGCTGTCGGGCGTGATCTGCTGGGACACGGACTACCCCGCGGTGATCGGGCAGGCCGGCCGGAACGGTACCGGTCTGCTCCTGGTCCCCAGTTCGGACTGGGCGGAGATCGACCCGCTCCACACGCAGATGGCGGTGTTCCGGGCCATCGAGAACGGGCATTCGCTGGTGCGTCAGGCGGAGGGGAACGTGTCGGTCGCGGTCGACCCGTACGGGCGGGTCCTGGCCCAGACCGACTTCTTCGACGCCGCGGACAGGACGATGGTCGCCCAGGTGCCGGTCGCGCACGTGGACACGCTGTACTCGTCGCTCGGGCGCTGGCTCGGCTGGGTGTGCGTGGTCGGGTTCGTGCTCCTCGTGGTCTGGGTGGTGGTCAGTCGCCGGCGAGGCGCCCACTGACGCGCACCATGAGGGAGCGCCGATGGCGGGACCAGGCTGGGCGGCACAGGACTACGAGGCGATCGCGGAGCGGTTCATCGCGTGGGCGAGCACCGAGGATGCCATCAGAGCAGCGGTCGTCATCGGCTCGCGAGCTCGCACCGACCATCCGGCTGACGAGTGGGCCGACCTCGACATTGTGGTGCTCACCAGCACGGACTCCGACTACGTCCGGGATCCAGGATGGATAGGCAACATCGGTGAAGCCTGGATCTCGTTCATCGAGCCGACAGCCAGCGGTCACGGATCCGAGCGCCGCGTGCTCTTCGCGGGGGGCGTGGACGTCGACTTCGCGTTCTTCGCCGTGGACGAGATCGAGGCGCTCTCCGTGGCCGATCCTCGGGCAGCGGGCACCGCCTTCGGTCGCGGGTTTCGGATCCTGCTCGACAAGGACGGTGTGGCGACGCGATTGCTGGGCGCGACTCCAATGTCCCCGGCCCAGTCCGCTGTCCAGCCGGATGCCGACGCCTTCGAGCAGGTCGCATCCGACTTCTGGTACCACGCCGTCTGGACGGCGAAGCATCTGCGCCGGGGCGAGCTGTGGTGGGCGAAGCTCGCCTGCGACACCCACATGAAGGAACTCCTGCGCCGTGTTCTCGAGTGGGAGGCCGTGGCTGCCGGTCGCGACCCGTGGTTCCGCGGCCGGTTCTTCGAGGAGTGGGCGGACCCGGTGCTCCTGCAAGACCTGCGAACGGCGTTCGCACGCTACGACGAGGAAGACGTCTGGGCCGCGCTCACAACGACGATGGATCTCTTCGCGGTTGCCTCGCGGGGGACGGCCGAGGCGCTCGGGGTACCGCTGCCCGCCGGCTCCCGAAGATCGTGCCCGGGAGCTCGTGGAGAGGCTTCGATCAACGCGCCCGTCCCAGCGGTGCTGACATCGACCTTGGGCCGGGGCGCGATGCCTCGAACCCGCATGTTCGTTCCGCTGCGGAACTGCTGGCAGCAGCGTAGGCAACTGGCGCGCCCGGAGACTCCAGACTCGGCACGACAAGCCACCCCTCGGCCCGCCCGCGGTAGATCAGCTGCTCGGTCGTCAGTCCCGACCGCGCCCGCAGATCAGCGAGGTGTCGCTTCGCGGTGCTGGGCCGGACGCCAACGCGCGCGGCCGCCTCTGCCACTGAGCCTCCCGCTGCGACGAAGGCCGCGAGCACGTCGACCTGGCGCGCGGTCGGCGTCCGCAGGAGCGAGCCCCGCAGGTGCCCGTCCCTCATCGGGGGCGGCCCACAACGGGATCGCCCTGCTGGACGCGGGTGGGCGGATGCCCGTTGTCGCAGCTGCGGATCACGCGGCGCCCTTCGTCGCGCCCTTGACGGTGTCGTGGACGCCCATGGCGATCTGGGCGATCCCGAACCACGCCAGGAACGCGGCGAACAGCGCGGTCGGGGTGAACACGCCGACCGAGACCACCGCGACGGCGACGAGCACTGCGGACAGGGCGAAGGCGAGCGTGGGCTCGCGGGCAGCGTTGACCCACGGCCCGATGACCACGAGCTGCTTGAGGATCGCGATCGTGCCGGTTACGAGGGCGGCCGAGGCGGTGGCGCCGGCGGCCGTGAGCACGACGGCGAACGTGAGGTCCTCCATGCCTCAGACCCCGTACTTCGCGGCCGCCGGTCGAGCGGCCGCCTTGACCGCCGCGGCCGCGGTCTTCTCGGCAGCGTCGAGCTGCGCCTGGCTGAACGGTGTGGGGTCGGGCGCCGGGCGGATGGTGGTGACCTCGGACGCCTTCGCGAACATCGAGCGACCCTGATGGACGCCCTTCGCATCGACGTACTCGACGATGCGAACCGTGCTCGCCGGCTGGCCGAGATAGGGCATGTCGCGCCCCGGGTCGACACAGATGTTGTCGGGCGAGGGTTCGAGCGCGGAGGTCGCGTACAGCCAGGTGCCCGCGGGCACGGTGGCGACCGACGGGACCTTGGGCACGGGGTAGCTGTTCACGATCTCCTCCGGAGCGGGCGGTGCTGGCACCAGGGCGGCGAGGTAGCGGGCCTGCGGGAAGCCCACAGGGTCGTCCGCCCAGGGCCGCCAGCAGGAGGGCTTCAGCCGCCCGGCGATGTAGTGGTGGTCGATGAGGTGGTGGCGGTCGACCGGGATCGCCCGGAGCTCGCGGGTGATCGCGGCCTCGGTGCCGGCGCGGAACCGGATCCCGGCCGCCTGAAGCTCGGCGAGGTCGCCGCGCAGCAGCAGGGCATCGAGCGCGATCGACGGTGTGATGACGGCCTCGGGCACGACGCCCTTGCCGGAGCCTGCCGTGCGCCCGCCGTTGTCGTGGTGCTCGATGCTGACCGTGCGGCTGTTGAGCGGTGTCGTCGGGTAGCGGTCGTCCCAGGCGCCCGATGGGTCCCAGTTGCCGTTGCCCCAGGCCTGGTCGCCGAGCCGCACGTACTGATGGACGTGGGCCGACGTCGGGTGGCCGGCGCGGCCGCAGCCGTAGCCGACGCCGAAGTGGGTCGACGCCTCACGTCCGTCGGTCGACGTGAACGCGTCGTCGGTCGAGCGCAGCGTGCCGACCATCCGGTGATGGACGAGCGCGATGAGCGGTGCCGGGTGGCCGGGCGTGAACTTGGGCGAGCCGACCCAGTAGATCGTGCTCACCTCACGCCCCGCCAGACCGCCGAGGCCTCGAGTCCGAGGAGCGCGAGGATCGCGCCCAGGAGGGGCAGGAGGATGCCTGGGCTGATGTCGTAGTCGGGGACGGCGACGTCGAGGACGAGAAGCACGACGAGGACGATCGTGAGCGCGGCAGCGGCGCCGATCCGGGCCGAGGAGTAGACATCGGCTCGCCGCTGGTCCGCATCGTCACCCCGTTCATCGCCCATGCCGGCGCAGTCGGTCGATCCACGCATCGACGAGCAGCGGGAGCACGAAGCGGTCGAGGGCGCCGCCCATGACCACCCCGGCGAGAAACGTCAACGACGAGTTCGACCCCGCTCATTGGGCCGCCCGAGGGGCTGACGGCCCGGACGTGCCCGGTGGGGGGAGTCGGGAGTCGATGTGGATCGGACCAGCGCGCCGTCATGGCCCGTAGCGTGAGGGCGGCGCGCCTCGGGTTCTAGTTGGCCGATTGGGCCATGCCGCCGGTCTTGCCGCCGAGCGAGTCCCCATGGGGGCAGGCGCCTTGGGGCCCTGGCTCAGAGCTTCGAGGAGGGTTGGGCCCGCGGGCCCCTGCATGCGGCGAGCTGCCCGCGGCAGCGTACGCGGAGCAGCCGTTCGACGACAACGCTAGGTTTGCGTTCGGCCTCGAGCTGCTACTCGGCGAGATCGAGCGGCTGCTGCCAGCACGCGAGCGTCCTGGGCGGCCGCTATTCGGGCCGGGGCGACAGGATGACGACCGCAGTCTCGTGGGAACGGCGTGCCGCGTAGGCGTCAAGATCCTTGTCGTAGGTGGCCTGCATCGCCCACAGGCGGGGCCGCTCTTCCTGGTTCGCCGCGCGCCCGTGGACGGCGCGCGACTCACCGCCCGGCAGATCGACGGTGACGTCAGGGTGCGCCTGCAGGTTGAGCCACCAAGCGGGATCGGCATCGGCCCAACCGTTCATGGCCATGGTGACGAGGTCACGACCGTCCTCGAAGTAGCCAAGGATGGCAACTCGCTCCTCACCGGTGCGCCGCCCGACTGTCCGCAGCCGCAGCATGCCCCACTGGGCGGCCGTCGCCCTGCGGAGGCCCAGCCGGCCGCGCGTGACCGAGTAGACCGCGCGCTGCACCACCCAGAAGAGGCGGATGAACCAGCGCGGCGGCAGAGATGCTGCCTGGGTCGAACGCTGTCCTGTGGTCTGCTCATGCGACATGGTGTTCTTCCGATCGCTGTTGCGCCTGTTGTCGTGGTCGGCGGCAGCCGGAGCTGGCGGTCGGCTGGTCATCCTTGTCCCGCGTCCTGAACCGGGGCGCTCCCGGGTGCGGGTCCTCCGCGGGCGTCAGACGGATGGTCATCGCGGGATGGAGGGCGCCGGCACGGATGGAACTGGCCGTGCTGCGGGGTCGACGACCTTCACGCCCATGACGAGGAGCCACAACGCCAGTCCGACTTCAGCCACGAAGCTCACGACGAGCCCCGGGGTATGGATCGCGGGGTAGTCGGGCAGGAGCAGGGCCTGGAGGAACCAGATCATGACGGCGATGCCATCCAAGACCAGCAAGACGCCCAGGAGCCGCGGCAGGAACCCGGACCGGTAGACGAGGTATCCGAGCGGGAACAGCCACGTGCCGAAGAACAGCTGGGACGTGACGAAGCCGAGCTTGTAGACGTTGATCGACAGGAACGCCATGCCCTCGAGCTGCCCGGCCGAGTAGGCCTGCATGTGGCTGCCGGCGTCTCCCTGCAGCAGCGCCGGCATCAGCCAGATGAGGCTCGCACCCGCGATCGCGACGCCGACGGCGTTGAGCAACAGGAACAGCAGGGCGAGGCTGCGGTTCACGGGGCGCAGGAGCACGTACAGCCCCCAGGCAACTACGACGAAGAGCAGCCCGGTGGCCAGCGCGAGGGTCAGCGCGAGCCGGAACGACCCCTCGTTCGTGGCGATCGCCTGGTAGACCTCGGGCGCGCCGCCCATGCCTATCTGCCCCAGCATCGTCGCGAGCACGTTGGCGACGATGTAGACGACGTAAATGCCGCCCGTCATCCTGGCGACCCTCATCGGCGCGAGGTCGAGACTGGTGTTCGGTGTCATCCGGGACCCTCCTTCGGTCGACGCGGGGTGGTCGACCGCTTGTGGAAGTAGCCAACAGCGATTCCGAGAGCGAGGAAGCGCGGGAAGTTGAGCACCGTGCCGACGAGGAAGAAGCGCGCGGCATCGCTTGGCCCGCCAAAGTTGCCCGCTGCCCACGTGACGATCGTCAGGACGACAAGCGCGACGAAGCTGAGCAGGGTGGCCTTCAGCATCGGGCTCCCGGTCGGCAGCCTGTCGTAGAGACGAAGCAGGAAGAAGCTGACCACCAGCCCGACGATCAAGCCGCCAATGAGCGATTCAACCAAGACCATGGGCAGGTAAGAGATCGACAGCGCAGCGCGGTACTCCGCGGCGATGGGCAACAGGGACGTGGCGAAGTTCGTTGCCCAGAACGCCAAGCCGCCTGCGAGCGTCAACGTGGGCAGGTGCGCGTACATGCCGGGCATGGCCCGTGGATCGCGTCGATCAACTGCTGTGGACTTCACGGTTGCGGACTCATCAAACGCGGGAGGCGCGAAGCAGTTACCGGCTTCTCCGCTCAATTCCCCAAGCTCATTCTGCCGTTCACGGCTGGGCAGCGACAGTGCCGGACGGATCGAATCGGGCGTGTCGAGTGGCCGCCTACCCTGGCGGCTACGGCAGAGGTCCCGACCCGGCGCCAATAGCACGGTGTGGAGCAGACGGGAGCTCGTCGGGATCGGCGAGGCCCTCCGAATCCGGCAGGCGCGCCCTGAGCATCCACACGAGCTGAGCCGTCGTCGTAGCCCCGACCTTAGACCGGGCGCTCGCCAAGTGGTGCTTGACCGTCGAGTGCGACAGCCCGAGGCGGTGGGCGGCGGCCTTCTCCGACCCTGCCGCGATGACGGCGGCCACCACCGCGAGCTCGCGCTCCGTCGCCGGGCCTCCGGACGCTCGACCAGTCTGACCCGAGTTCCTCACGCCAGGCGCCTCGCCGCCGCGACCCACTCATCCCGCCCCTCGATCGGCACGCTCGTAGGTTGCTAACGCGCGCCCAACACCTGTCGGGCGCGCCATCGTCTTGAGTCGCGACATCGGTGACACCCGTGATCAGCCAGGGCGAGCGTTGCTCGAGGTCGTCTAGGCCGCCGTCCCCGTACCGGCGCACGAGTCCGTTTGAGGCGACGCCGCCTTGCGGCACTCTGCCGCCGTCAGATCGTGACCTCGAGACCGTAACGGGCCGACAGCTCGTCGACCCAGACTCGGAACAACGAGCCACCCCTCCGCCCGCCCCCGGTAGATCAGCTGCTCGGTCGGGAGGCCTGAGCGGGCTCGCAGGTTGGCGAGGTCGCGCTTCACCGCAGGTTGCGCGGCCAGCGGTCCGAGCAGCATGGAGGAGCAGGTCGAAGCGGCCCGAGGGAGGCCGTGCCGCTCGATGAACCATTCCTGCTGGTCGCGCTGGCTGGCCGGGCCGTGGCGGTCGTACTGGCCGGCCGTCGACTCCCGGATCCGGCGGGACGCCCGGAGGTCGTCAGGTCAGAGTGCTGCGACGTCCCATCGACGATGGCTCCGCGACAGCTCGACAGGTCAGACCCTCTTCGCCAGGGCCCGGCAGGGTCAGGCAGCCCCATCCACCACCCAGACGCGATACGCGTCGACAACGATCGTTGTCGATCGGCTCACCACCCAGACGGCAAGACCGAACGCGATCGGTGCCAGACTCGCCGTTGCGGACGTCACTGGGACCCCGTCGACCGACACGGTCGCGCCATTCGCGTCGACCGACAGCTCGAGCTCCACCGGGCCCGAGGGCGGGGAGATGGACCCCGATGCCAGCAGGTCGAGCGACTCGACCGAATCCCGGAAGAGCGTGACGCGACCGTCCGCCGACACGAGTGCCAGCAACCGGGTGCCCTGATCGTCTTCGATCACCGGCCCGGCACCGGCTTCCGGGTCGGCATCCGCCGTGAAGGCCAGCTCGACGGTCACCGTCAGCGCGTCCCCCGGTGAGCCCTCGCCGGCGGCGGCCATGACGACGACCGGCAGATCGGTTGGCTGGGCGTCGATCAGGTAGGTCCCGTCGGCGACGGCGGTCGCGAGCCAGTCGAGTGGGCCGACCGGCCAGGCGGCGACGGTGTCGAAGTCATCGGCGAACCAGAGTGTGCTGACCGCTGGCGAGGCGAGGTCAGCCGAGTCCAGTGTGGTGTCGGGCGCGGCCGAGGTGACCGGCGACGGCGTGGCCGGTGGGCCCGAGACGTCCGGAACCGGCGAGCGTGTCGCCATCACTGGCGTCGCGCTGGGATCGCCGCTCATCGGGCTGCCACTGGATCGCGGACCGCCGGATCCGCCGCCGAGCGTGGTCGGGACCGCCCCGACCCGGATCCCGACGCCGGCCACCATGAACGCCACCCCGAGGACCATCGAGAGGCGCGAGACCTTCGCCCGGCCGCCGATCACGGCCGCCAGCCGGGTGCGTTGATGGCGCGGCAGTGGGCCAGCCGGTCGACCGCGAAGCGCTGCTCGCCGAGCGCGTCCTCGAACCTCATCTCGAGGTCCACCCGCTTGTCGGCGATCCCGTCGCGGAGGGCGCGGAGCTGATCGAGCCGGGCCTTGAGCTCGAGGCCGCTGCTCACCCCTTCGTACAGGTCAACGAGCGCCCCCAGTCCATCCTTGATCGGCCCGGCGACGTCGTTCGCGTAGCCCTCGAGCTCCTTCATGAACCCGGCGTACTCGCCGGCGTCGCGGAAGACCCGGGTCGGCGCCGTCGGGTGGATCGAGTCGAAGAAGTGCCGATCGATGATCCCCTCCTCGGTCGCCTCGAGGATCGCCTGCTTGATCGCGCTCTTCGATCCCTCCGCCCCGAGCGTCCCGGTGTCGAGCCCGCCGCCCGCGCTGCCGAGGCCTTGCTTGCCGAGATCCTTGACGAGATCCTTGACGACCGCCTCGCCGACCGCCCGGCGGAACGTGTCCGACGCGATGAGCTTTCGGCCGAGCGCACCGGAGAGGCCGCCCGACAGCCCGCCCGCGGCGAACCCGAGGTCGAGCAGGACGCTGCCCGGGAGGACCAGGTTGGCGAGGATGTCGATCTGCTCCTGGAGGAGCGCCTCGTGGCGGCGACACGAGGCGAGGAGCCCGTTGAGGTAGCGACCGGTCGCGCTCGCCCGGCCGACCGCCTCGGCCTGCTCGGCGCACGGGTCGGGCGGCGGCTCGGCCGAAGGCGGGGTGTCGACCGCCGGAACTGGCCGCGGCCGGGTGCTGACGCCTGCCAGCGCGCCACCGCCGAACAGGAGGACGCCGATGAGCGCCACGGCGAGCCCGAGCGCCTCGGGGTCGACGTCCTCGTCGCTCGCCGGGCCGGGGCCGGTCGCCGGACCGGCGGCGGTCTCGTCGGGGGCTGCCGCCGCGGGTGCATCGCTGACCAGGTAGCGGGAGCAGTCGGCGATCTGGGCCTGCTCGCCGGCGGCCACCCACCAGGCCTGCAGGCTCGTGACGCCGACCGCGAGCATCGCCGGGCAGGCGTCGGCCTCGCCGGCGAACGGCCCGCCGACGAGGCGACCCCGGTAGTGGAAGCTGGTCCCGTCCCCGGCCGGCACGACGAACCGGCCGTCCTCGTCGGGCGGCGCGACGTACAGCCAGTAGACGTTGTCCTCGACCGGGCCGTTGTAGGTCGAGTGGCCGTCCATCCAGACGAGGTACTGCGGGGTGTTGAAGACGAGCGGGCTGGGCTCGGGCGACGGATCGGCGGCCCGCGTCGAGTGCGGCGTCGCAAGCGCGAGCAGAGTGAACGCGAGGGACAGGGACAGCAGCGCACAGGCGGTGGCGAGGGGCAAGGCCGCGATGCGTCGTGTCACCGACATGGCGCGGGGATGGTGCGCCCCATCGATCGCCGGGTCAGGACCCCGGAGGTCACCCTGGCCGGGTACTTCCGACCTGGCTCGAGCCGATCGCGTCGCCTGATCGCAACACGGCCGCGATCCAGTCAGGTCGCTGTGCCGCCGGCAGCGACGACGACCTCGTGCTTGACCTCGAAGCCTGCGTCGCCCACGAACACCGACAGGGCGGCTCGTACCTCATCCCAGACCTGCCGGCGCTTCTCCTCGGATAGCGGCGAGGTCAGTTCCTCCAGCGTGGGGGACGTGGCCGCGAGGTAGCGGACGCACTCGTCCGCCGATGCCATCCGGATCGGCAGGGTAAGGGCATGGATCTCGACATCGCGGAAGCCGCCCGCGGTCAGCGTCCGCTCCAGGACCGCCGGCTCTCCCAGTCCATGCGCCCGGGGTCGGGCCTGGGGAAGGCCCAGTTGTCGACGAACGGCCGAGAGGGCGACCGGGAACTCCGGACTGCCGTTGACCCCGTAGACGACGACGGAGACTCGCCCACCGCCACGGAGGACTCTCTTCATGCCGCGCAGGGCGTCACTCGGATCGGGTAGGTACATCAACGCAAACCGACAGATGACCGCATCGAACGAGGCGTCCGGGAGGTCGAGGGCCCCTCCGTCCATCACTCGCGTCTCGATATTCTCCATGCCGGCTTGTCGGGCGAACCGGGCACCGATCTCGAGCAGGTCCTCGGCTACGTCGATGGCCAGGACGCTGCCATCCGGACCGACCCGCCCCCCGGCCGCTATGGACTGATCGCAGTCCCCGGCGGCGATGTCGAGGACCCGGCTTCCGACGGTTAGATGCGCGAGATCGAGCATGAGCTCGGTCGCTGGCAAGTACCACTCGCGCATCCTCGGGATCCAGGCGTGCCAGCCGTCAGCGATGGAGTTCCACGCCCGCGCTTCCTCGACGATGGCCGGCGACAGGTCGAAGGCACCCTGTGACATCACGGACCGCCGCTCGCGCGGCTTGACCAACTGGCGATCAACGGCGCGGGTAGCCGGCAGACCAGGCCGACATCCGCGTCACCGGTCAGGGTCACCCTCGTGCCGCCGCATCGGCGAAGTCGATCATGTACGCCCACACTGCCTCGACCGGCCGATCGACGACGAGCTGGCATCGACCTTCATGGCCACGACCTCCATCTGCGAACGACGGCATCGTATCGGTCCGTGGAAGCCCACGGAAGCTTCTCCTGAGTGGCCTTTGGATCCGAACGGCGAGCGACAGTCGATCCGGCTGGCGACAAGGAAGGGGACTCACCGATGAGGACGGTCCGAAGCGTCACCAACGCACTCAGCAGGTTGGCACGGACCGCCACACGCCCGGGGAACCGGCGTCCGCGTGGCTCCGCAGATGCCTGGCCAGCCTGGGACGCCTGGCACGCCGGCGACTTCACGGTCGCGCGCGAGCACGCGGCCGCCCTCGTCGACGCGGGGCAGGCCATCGACGAAGCCCGGCACCTGGTCACGCTTGTCGCGTGCGTCCTTGGCGAATACGACGATGCGATCGCGACCCACCAGTTGATCGACCCCCGGTACCGCCGCCTCGCCGAACTGGACGAACCGGTTCTGTGGGCCCATGTCCACCGGGATGACATCGCAGGCGCTCTCGCCTTCGCCGAGCGGCGCGGACTTGGTCGACGCGGCGTCGTCACACAGCGGCTCCGCCTGGCGCTGGAGAACCCCCTCGATGTCCAGATCGACGGCGTGGTCGACGTCCCGTTCACCGATGACGCGCTTACGCGGCTCATGCCGGGCTTCACCGCACTCCTGAACGGCCGGCCAACCGTGGCCCGCCTCGACACGGGTGGGTCGTACGTTCACATGTCGGCGAAGGCCGCGGAAGCCTACGGGGTCAAGGCGATCGTCGCGGAGCGAGAGTTCGCGGCCCTCCGCTGGCACGAGGTTCGCCACGGGTTCGCGGACCTGGAGCTGGGGCCGATCCACCTCCGCAATGCCCCCGTCGCGGTCCACGAAGGCGCGCTTCCGACCGGACCGATCGCCGAGGCGTTCGGTGTCGAGCTGGGGCCCATCATCGGCACCAACGTCCTGGAGCGATTCCTGACGACGGTCGACGCGCCCGGTCAGCGACTCTTGCTGTCGCGCCGCGGCGACCCAGAGGCCCGCACGGCACACCTCGCCCGCCTCGGTGCCGCTCAGCACGAGGCGCCGTTCGCCCTGTGGAGCGACCACCTGATGATCGCGCGCGGCCGCGTGGGCGGCCTGACCGACGCCAACCTGTTCGTCGACTCCGGGCTGGTCGCGTTCACCGCCGAGCAGGGGCAGGCCGCACTCCTCGCCTCCCGAGGTACGTTGTCTTCCTGGGGACTCGCCCTGCCAGCAGACGGTCGCTTTGCGGAGCTGCCGGGCTCTCTTGCTATCGGGCCCGCGGCACGGGACGGGCTAGCCGCCTACCCGATCCCCGATGCCACGTGGCGCGACTTCGGCGACTGGGGCGGGATCCGCGTAGATGCCCTCGTCTCTTGGGGTTTCCTCCGGCACTTCTCGTGGACGATCGACTTCGACCGTCGGCACTACCTGTTCGGGGAGGCGCCTGGACAGCCGGCCTGATCGAGCCTCCTCGTTGATGCAGGCGGCGCGAGATGGATCACCCGACCAGCCCGCGATCCCGAGCGTCTGCTAGCGCCGGCCTCATAGAATGGCTGAATGGGAAGTGGGAAACCATCGCAGTGCGCTGCATGAGCGACGACGACCGACGGACGGCCATCGGGCCGGACCAACTCGCGACGGTTCACCAGCTCCGGCTCTTCGTCGCCGTGGCTGATCATGCGAGCTTCTCTCGGGCGGCCGAATCCCTGGGTCTGAGCCAGCCCGCCGTGTCTCACCAACTCAAGGCTCTCCGGCTGGCGCTCGGCGTCCCGCTCGTGGAGATCGTCGGCCGGCGAGTCCAGCTCACGGCCGCGGGCGAGATCCTCGACGGTCATGCCCGTCGAATCCTCTCCGAATTCGAAGCGGCGAGGGCCGACCTCGACGAGCTGAAGGATCTGCGTCGGGGTTCGTTGCGCGTCGTCGCCGACACCACGGTCGGCATCTATGTACTGCCGGACGTCCTGGGAGCATTCCGCAGCGAACATCCGGGCATCGATCTTCGCCTCGACATCGGGAACCGGCAGCACGTTCTGGGCCGCCTCGTGGCGAACGAGGTGGATTTCGCGTTCGGGGGGCGCACGTGGGACCCTGCGCCGATCCCGCTCGTCGTCGAGCCGTTCCTCGCCAACGAACTGATCGCGATCGCCTCGCCGCGCAGCCGGCTTGCGGGTTTGTCGCGGGTCACACTGGCCGAGTTCGCGGCGCTGCCGTTCATCGGGCGCGAGCCCGGCTCAGGGACCCGAGAAACGACCGAGGCGGCGTTTCGCGGGGCAGGCCATTCGCTGCGGCCGATCATGGAGCTTGCCAGCAACGGCGCGATCAAACGAGCGGTTGCCCAGGACCTCGGCGTATCGGTCGTCTCGCGTTTCGCGGCCTCGCTTGAGATCCAGATCGGCCTGCTCGTCGAGATCCCGCTCGAGGGCTTTCCCCTTCGAAGACAGTGGCACATGTTCTTCGCGCGCGACAAGCTCTTTTCCCCCGCGGCCGCGGCGTTCGCTCGGTTCATCGGCGAAGCGCACTGGCGCGGGTCCATCGGCGGGCACATCGCCACGGAGTGATCGTCGGAGCGGTGAAGTCGTCTCTTCGCGGATCGATGTATTCGCATACTCGATGCCGTTGATGATGAAGATGCATTAGACAGCATCCAGCGGCTCGACTAGCCTTCAACCTCCGGTTCGATCGCCGTCGGGCTCACCGGCGTCGATCGTCATCCGGAAGGGTTCGGTTTCGGCGCCTTGGCGTCGGCCGGTGGACGGTGTCGCCCGACGGCGGACGACGCGGGGTGCGAGGTTTTCGTGGGCGCATCCCGACGCTGGCCGGCGGGCAACAGGAGAGACATGGTGGAACCGATGACCGATCGCAGGACGCCACCTGACGCGGCGACACGCTACGCGGCGGGCGTGCTCAAGTACGCCCAGATGGGGTACTGGGATCCCGATTACGAGCCGAAAGACACGGACATCCTGGCGCTCTTCCGGATCACCCCCCAGGACGGCGTCGACGCGGTCGAAGCCGCGGCCGCGGTGGCCGGCGAGTCGTCGACCGCGACCTGGACGGTGGTCTGGACCGACCGGCTGACCGCGGCCGACACGTATCGCGCGAAGGCGTACAGGGTCGAGCCGGTCCCTGGGTCGACGGACCAGCACTTCGCATACATCGCCTACGACCTCGCTCTCTTCGAACCGGGCTCGATCGCCAACCTCTCGGCGTCGATCATCGGCAACGTGTTCGGGTTCAAGCCGCTCAAGGCA
Source organism: uncultured Chloroflexia bacterium (assembly GCA_963704935.1). GTDB lineage: Bacteria > Chloroflexota > Limnocylindria > Limnocylindrales > CSP1-4 > SPCO01. The sequence continues at coordinate 1,663,961 of CAVPIF010000001.1, read as the reverse complement.
CTCCGCCTCGAGGACATGCGCTTCCCGGCGGCCTACGTGACGACGTTCGACGGGCCGCCGACCGGGATCGTCGTCGAGCGCGAACGCCTGGACAAGTTCGGACGACCGCTGCTCGGCGCCACGACGAAGCCGAAGCTGGGCCTCTCCGGCCGGAACTACGGACGCGTCGTGTACGAGGCCCTCAGGGGTGGCCTCGACTTCACGAAGGACGACGAGAACATCAACTCTCAGCCGTTCATGCACTGGCGTGATCGCTTCCTCTTCTGCATGGAGGCCGTCAACCGGGCGTCGGCGGCGACCGGTGAGGTCAAAGGGCACTATCTCAACGTGACCGGCGCGACGATGGAAGACATGTACGAGCGCGCCGAGTTCGCCCGGGAGCTCGGAAGCGTCGTCGTCATGATCGACCTCGTCATCGGCTACACGGCCATCCAGTCGATGTCGAAGTGGGCACGCCGAAACGACATGATCCTGCACCTCCATCGCGCCGGCCACGGCACCTACACGCGACAGAAGTCGCACGGTATCTCGTTCCGAGTGATCTCCAAGTGGATGCGCCTGGCGGGCGTCGACCACATCCATGCTGGCACGGTCGTCGGCAAGCTCGAGGGCGATCCGAACATGGTCCAGGGCTTCTACAACGTCCTCCGCGAGCCGCACAATCCGGTCGATCTGCAACGGGGGATCTACTTCGATCAGGACTGGGCCGGCCTCCGCAGGGTGATGCCAGTCGCCTCGGGCGGCATCCACGCCGGCCAGATGCATCAGCTGCTTACCTACCTGGGCGACGACGTGGTCCTCCAGTTCGGCGGCGGCACGATCGGTCACCCGATGGGGATCCAGGCCGGTGCCACGGCCAACCGTGTCGCACTGGAGGCGATGGTCCTGGCTCGGAACGAAGGCCGCGACATCTGGAACGAGGGGCCCCAGATCCTGGCCGACGCCGCGCGCGACTGCCTGCCGCTCAGGGCCGCCCTCGACACGTGGGGCGACATCACCTTCGACTACACGAGCACCGACACGCCCGACTTCGTGCCCACGACGACGCCAGCCTGAGGGATGCCGCGATGAGGATCACGCAAGGGACGTTCTCGTTCCTGCCCGACCTGACGGATGACCAGATCAGGAGCCAGATCGAGTACTGCCTGACCCAGGGCTGGGCCATGTCGATCGAGTACACCGATGATCCGCATCCGCGGAACACATACTGGGAGATGTTCGGGATGCCGATGTTCGACCTGCACGACGCGGCCGGCGTGATCCTGGAGATCGAAAGCGCGCGCAAGGCGTTCCCGGAGCGCTACATCAAGGTCAATGCGTTCGATTCGACGCGAGGGGTCGAGTCACTCCGCTTGTCCTTCATCGTCAACAGGCCCGATCGCGAACCGGGCTTCGTGCTGGTCCGCGAAGAGGCGGCCGGCCGGGCGATCCGATATACGATTCGCTCGTACGCGCTGGACGAGCCCGAAGGCGAGCGCTATCGGTGAAGACGATGACCATGCCGGACGATCCGCCCAACGAGGCCGGCCCGGAGGTGGCAGCCCCGCCGCTGGACCTGGGTGCCGCGCTGGCAGGTTCCGGGGTGGAGGAGCTCCTCGCCACGCTCGACGGCGAGCTGGTCGGTCTCGTCCCGGTGAAGACCCGGATCCGTGAGATCGCCGCGCTGCTCCTCGTGGAGAAGCTGCGCACGCAGGTGGGCCTTTCCGCCGGGCCGCCGTCCCTGCACATGAGCTTCACGGGTAACCCGGGCACCGGCAAGACGACCATCGCGCTCCGGATGGCCGAGATCCTCCACCGCCTGGGCTACGTCCGGAAGGGCCATCTCGTGGCGGTCACCCGGGACGACCTTGTCGGCCAGTTCATCGGGCATACCGCGCCCAAGACCAAGGAGATCCTCAAGCGCGCGATGGGCGGCGTCCTGTTCATCGACGAGGCGTACTACCTGCACCGCCCCGAGAACGAACGCGACTACGGCCAGGAAGCGATCGAGATCCTGCTCCAGGTGATGGAGAACCAGCGAGACGACCTTGTGGTGATCCTGGCCGGATACAAGGATCGGCTGGATCAGTTCTTCCAGAGCAATCCCGGGATGAGCTCACGGATCGCCCATCACATCGACTTCCCCGACTACACGCCCGAAGAACTCCTGGCCATCGCGCAGCTGATGCTGGTCCAGATGCAATACCGGTTGTCCGACAGCGCCCTGCCGGCGCTCGTCGAGTACATCGCGCTCCGGCGTGCGCAGCCGAACTTCGCCAATGCCCGATCCATCCGGAACGCGCTCGATCGGGCGCGCCTGCGCCAGGCGAACAGGTTGTTCGCACGTCGCGGCGCGCGGCTCACGCGCGATGAGTTGATGACCATCGAGGCCGAGGATATCCGCGTCAGCCGCGTTTTCGGCAACGCCGGAGACGAGAAGTCCTGATGCTCGAACCACCGGCCCGGAGCCTCACGCCGCCGGAAGCGGGGCACCGGGACAGGACCGCCGGCTCAGGGATACGAGGCCAGGACAAGTTGGTCCATAGGAAGACACTCACGGAGTTCATCATCGGCGAGCAGCGCCGGATCCCGTCCGCGACGGGCGAGTTGACGGCCATCGTCAATGACCTCCGCCTGGCCTGCAAGCGCATCGCCTACCTCGTCGGCAAAGGCGCGCTCGCGGGGGCGCTCGGCAAGACGGGGACGTCCAACGTCCAGGGAGAGGAACAGGCGACGCTCGACGTCCTTGCCAATGAGATCTTCCTTCGGACGAACGAGTGGGGAGGGTCCCTCGCGGGCATGGCCTCCGAGGAGTTGGACGAGCCATATCGCATCCCGGACGAATTCCCGCGCGGCCGGTACCTCCTGGCGTTCGATCCCCTCGATGGCTCGTCGAACATCGACGTCAACGTCTCGGTGGGGTCGATCTTCTCGGTGATCCGTTGTCCCGAGGGCGTCACCGAACCCGGCGAGGCCGCCTTCCTCCAACCGGGCGCGCGCCAGGTGTGTGCCGGGTACGCGATCTACGGACCGTCCACGATGCTCGTCCTGACCTTCGGGCGCGGCGTCTGCGGCTTCACGCTGGACCGCGAGATCGGCGAATTCATCCTGACCCATCCGAACCTCACCGTGCCCGAGCACGCCAGCGAATTCGCGATCAACTCGTCGAATGCGCGGTTCTGGGAGCCGGCCGTCGTGCGCTACGTCGATGAGTGTCTCGCCGGCAAGAGTGGTCCCCGCGGAAAGGACTTCAACATGCGCTGGGTCGCCTCGCTCGTGGCTGAGACGCATCGGATCCTCATGCGCGGCGGGGTGTTCCTGTATCCGAGGGACACGAGACAGCACGGGCGACGCGGCAAGCTTCGCCTCCTCTACGAGGCGAACCCGATCGGGTTCCTGATCGAGCAGGCGGGTGGACGAGCCAGTACTGGCTATGGCCCGATCCTGGAGGTCCAACCTGAGCGTCTGCATCAGCGGACGGGTTTCGTCTTCGGCGCCCGCACGGAGGTCGAGCGGATCGAGCAGTACCACCGAGACCACAACGAGCGGCTGCTTGACGCCCCCCTATTCGGCTCGCGCGGCCTGTTCCGCGACGCATCGTAGGAGATCAAGGTGTCGACACGACATCCCATCATCGCGGTCACCGGGTCGTCCGGCGCCGGGACCACGTCGGTCTCGAAGACGTTCGGACAGATCTTCCGCCGCGACGGCTTGACTGCCGCGTTCGTCGAGGGTGACGCGTTCCACCGTTACGACCGGGCTGAGATGGCCCAGCGGATGGCGGAGGAGGCCGCAGCCGGCAATCACTCGTTCAGCCACTTTGGTCCGGCTGCCAACCTCTTCGAGGAACTCGAGACGCTCTTCCACGACTACGGCGCCGACGGGAGCGGCCGGCTGCGGACGTACCTCCACGACGAGGATGAGGCGGCTCCATACGGTCAGTCTCCTGGCACATTCACCCCCTGGGTGGACATTCCCGCCGACACGGACCTCCTGTTCTACGAGGGCCTGCACGGCGCGGTGGCGACCGACGCGGCGAACGTCGCCCAACATCCCGACCTCCTGGTCGGCGTCGTGCCCGTCATCAACCTCGAGTGGATCCAGAAGATCCACCGCGACAAGTCGACGAGGGGCTACTCGACCGAGGCTGTGACCGAGACGATCCTGCGGCGGATGCCCGACTTCGTGAACTACATCACGCCGCAATTCACCAGGACGCACATCAACTTCCAGCGCGTGCCGGTGGTCGATACGTCGAATCCGTTCATCGCCCGGTTCATCCCGACGCTCGACGAGAGCTTCCTCGTCATCCGCTTCCGGGACCCGCACGGCATCGACTTCCCCTACCTGCTCTCGATGATCCACGACTCGTTCATGTCGCGGCCGAACACGCTGGTGTGCCCCGGCGGAAAGATGGACCTGGCCATGCAGCTGATCTTCACTCCGATCATCTGGCGAATGATGGAGCGGCGCCAGCAGGCGCTCGCGCAGGACTAGGTGTCGCTGACGCGCCCGCGCGGCCGTCAGTCGGCGGTACGGACCCGGCGGAGGGCCTCTTCGATTGCCCAGATGGCCAGTGGCCGCAGATAGATCGCCGCCCGGAAGTTCCCCGCGCGGTCGAATGCCTCCGGCGTTCGGAACCAGAGGCCCCGTTCATAGGTGACGGCGGCTACCCCGCGGGCCGTTTCCCATCCTTCTTCAACCAGCCCGCGCCCGATCATCAGGGCGGCGAGCGCATACGCGGTCCCGACCCACACCTCCGCCGATTGCTCGCTCGAATCGTCGACGGACCCATCCGGGCGCATGCCGTTGACGGGCCCCATCGACCCGCCCTCGAAACGGCGCACGTTCATCGCGTGGATCGTTCGGAGCGACGTCTCCACTCGGTCAGGCGCGAAGATGTCGCCGAGCCCGGTCACATCGGCGTACCACTGGCCGGCCAGCTGGTCGGCCATGATGGAATCCGAACTTGCGCCGCCGCCGTCGTCGTACGCGTAGTGGTCGCCCCGCCACAATCGACGGTCAAACGCGACCCGTCCGCGCTCGAGCCACCCTGCCCAATGGACGGCCGCCTCGTGGTCGCCCAGCCGGGTCGCCATCGCCACAGCCGCGGCGACGGCCGCCAGCCAGAGGGACCCTCCATACGCCGACGGCCCCGCCATCGGCCAGGTGTCGTAGGTCTGATCCGGGAGGCCGTCGTGCTCGGGCAGCCCGTCCCCGTCCCGATCCCTCGACGACAGCCGAGTCAGGACGTCATGGACCGTCGGCCAGACGTCGCGGATCAGGGCGTCCGCCGCGGGGCCGGCCGCGACCGCATCGCGCCATGCCTGGAGCACGAACTTCGGGCCCAGGTCCTTCCAGTCGCTGACGTCCTGGAAGATGTACCAGTTCGGACGATGGAACGGATCGTCGGCCGGGCCGCCCAGGTCGTGCGGAACCGTACCGCCGATCTTTCGTGGAGCACGGGACCCGCTCGCCTCGAACGTGACGATCTCCGGCAGGTCCACGGGAATCGCGTCGAGCAGATCGCGGATGCCCCGCTGCTCCAACTCCGGGAACAACTCCAGGACGGCGAAGGACGCGTAGAAGTCGACATCGACCGTGTCGTAGAAGGGGTAGTCGACGCATTCGAGCAGGGCGAACCGCCCGCTGTCATTCGGATCGGGCTCGGCTCCGCCCACCTCGCCGTGCTCCCAGAACGAGCCGCCGTCCACCAGGAAGTAGAGCTCGTTGAAGAGGGCGGCCTTGTACCACGCCGGCCGCTCCGGGTCCTTCAGGATCGGGTCCTGCCACGCTTCGATGGCCGCGCGCCATGACGGCGCCTCCTCCAGCGCATGTCGTGCCAGGTCCCAGGCGCGCGTGCCCGATCGACCCCAATCGCGCGTGTAGCGCTTCCACCATCGCCGCCCGGCACCGAACTCCACCGTGGGGAAGTCCCACGCCAGCGCGAACCGGATCGATCGAGATCCACCGGGAGCGAGGATCACGGTGGCCGCGACCGCGCCACCGGACGGCGACCCTGATCGTCGCTCGCCGGGCGAACCGTCATCGTCCAGCCGCCCGTCCGCCGCGAAATCCGCCCACAGCCCACGGTCCCCGACCGGGTCGAACGCAGCCCGGGCCGAAAGGGTGATCCCGTCCCCGCCCAGGGCTGCGATGGCGAGCGAGCCGCGCAGCCCCGTCGGCGCACCCTCCCCGGGATCGCCGAAGCGGACCCCGATGGCGCCCTCCGCCCGGACGACCTCGTGCGGGCGCGCATGGATCGTCCCGTCAACGGACGGCGGATCGGCCCAGGTGAAGAGGAGCCCGACCGTCAGCGGGTCGGGTCCGGGGTTCTCCAGCCACCAGTCGAACGCCCCGACCGGCAGCGCACTCCGGGTGAGATCGCCGGCGATGACCGGCGAGAGCTGCTCTCCGATGGCGCGTACGCCGACGACCTCCGACTCGAACGTCTGCCAGGCACGCGGGAACAGCGCGTGATACGTGCCGCCGCCAACCGGCAGATCCCAACCCCACGCCGGGAGTTCGTCGGATCGGAGCGCCGAGAGGACCGTGGCCTGCCGCCCGTGCGGGCCGCCGACGAACAGGGAGAACGCGTCGGCCGCGACGGGTCGATGGAGGTGCTGGCCGACTTCGAGATGCCAACGCGCCGCGTCGCCGCGATACGTGCGTCCGATGCTCCCCGTGCCGAGTCCACCGAGCGGCACGCCGGCGAACTCGCCGTCGTCGATCATCGGTATGCGGACCCGAGGGTGGCCGACCCGATCGGCGGGCACGCCGATACCGCGCGTCCACGCCGCGCGCGGGATGGACGGTCGCTCGCTCATTTGTCGACGCCGGTCACGACCACGCCCCGCATGAACGCACCCTGGGCAAGGAAGAACACGACCACCGGCACCGCCATGGTCATCAACGCCGAGGCCTGGATGAGGCTCGGCTGCGACACGAACAGCGCGTTGTACTGCTGGATGGCGATCGGCAGGGTCTGCAGCTCGGGCTTGCCGGACAGGTACAGGAGCGGCAGGAAGAAATCGTTCCACGAGTAGAAGAAGTGGAAGAGGGTGACCGCCGTGATCGCCGGGACCGACAAGGGGAGGATCACGGAGCGGAAGATCCTGAACGGCCCGGCCCCGTCGATGGTCGCGGCTTCGTCCAGGTCCCGGGGGATCGACAGGAAGTACTGGCGCAAGAGGAATACGTTGAAGGCGTTGGCGAAGAAGTGCGGCACGATCAATGGGAGCCAGGTCCCATTCCAGCCCAACGTGGTGAAGGCGGTATACGTCGGGATGAGCGTCACCTGGAAGGGCAGGATGATCGTCGCGATGAGGATCACGAACAGGATGTTCTTGCCCGGAAACCGGAACCGGGCGAACCCGTAGGCGACCAGCGCCGACGACATCACGGCCCCGATCGTGCTCAGGATGGCCACGGCGGCCGTGTTGAAGAGCAGCCTCGGGAAGTCCAGGTCGGTCCAGACCTGGGCGAAGTTCCCGAAGTACACGTCGAATTCCCACGCCTGCTCGAGCGTTCGCCAGGAGCCCTGCCAGACGATCGGCGTCTGGGTGGGGTCCGCCGGGTCGATGAACGTGCTCTCGTTCCGTCCCTTCTTGACGAGCAGCAGGTCCCGGGTGACGCCGTCGATGGGAACGGCGTAGATGTCGAACGCCTCGCCCTGATAGATGCCCGTCGCGGGACTCGCCGGATAGATCGGCGCGCCCGGTGTCGTCCGCTGGCTCGCTTGCTGAAGCGACGCGGTGACCATCGCCAGGAGCGGCAGCAGGAACATGCTCAGGATCATCACGGCGAGCAACGTGATCGACGCCCGCGCCAGGAACCGGCGCTGACCGCGGGCCATCGGGCTGCGGTCCGTGATCGCCGGCAGTCGCGACTCGGCGGTCGTGCTCACTCCTCACCCGCTGCGTAGTAGACGCGCTCGCGACTGAAGGCGAACAGCGCCAGGGTCAGGGCGAGCACGATGACGAAAAGCAGCCAGCCGATCGCGGACGCGTAGCCCATCTGGTTGTTGACGAAGGCGTCGCGGAACAGGACGAGGTTGATGAAGAGCGTGGCGTTGTTCGGATCCCCGCGACCGTTGGTGAGGACGTATGCCTGGGTGAAGTACTGGAACGTCACGATCAGCGAGATCACCAGGTTGTAGAGCAGGATCGGGGACATCAACGGGATGGTGATGCGGCGGAACAGGCTCCACGCTCCGGCGCCATCGATCCGCGCCGCCTCATACAGCTCCGTGGGCACGGACTGCAGCCCGGCGATGTTGATCACCATGAAGTTCCCGATACCCCACAGGCCGATGAGGGTCAGGGCCGGGTAGATCCAGGTCGTGTCGTTGGTCCAGTCCGGACCCTGGATCCCGACAACCTCCAGCAGGCCGTTCAGCCAGCCGGTCTCGGCATTCAGGAACCCCAACCAGACGAGCGTGCTGGCCACCAGCGGGATCTGGATCGGCATGTAGAAGAGTGTCCGAAAGCCACTCCGGCCGAAGAGCCGCGGGCTGTTCACGAGCACCGCGATCCCCAGGCTGGCGATCATCGTGGTCGGGATCGCGATGAGGGCGAACTTGACGGTGACCAGGAGCCCCCCGATGACGAGCGGGTCGGACGCCATCCGAACGTAGTTGTCGATGCCGACGAACTGGGTGACCTCGGGTCGGACCAGGTTGAAATCCGTGAAGGACAGGACGAGCGAGGCCAGCAGCGGTCCGACCGTGAATACCAGGAAGCCGAAGATCCATGGGGCGACGAAGGCCAGTCCCCAGATCGCCTCGCGGCGGGATGGCGTCATCGTCGGGCGGCCGGGGTGCGTCTGTGTCGGTGGCGGCTGGGCTTCGACGATCGTGTCGGCCATCTCGTTCGAACCTTGTGGTCCATCCTGTCGGTCGGCCCCCTCGGACCGGAAGTCCGAGGGGGCCGCGGAGTCGGTCGCCGAACGCCCCTAGGGTGTCGCGGCGTCGAAGATGCCCTGGAGCGTCTGCTGCAGCTTCGCGAGCTCAGCATCCATGTCCAGGCCTTCGGTCGTCCGATACGTGTTGCCGAAGGCCTGCATGGCGCTCCGGACCGACGCGTAGTCGGGGACATAGGACTGATGGTTGGGGATGTCCGGGTAGGCGAGCATCGCCTTCGCGACATCCCAGTTCAGCTTCATGCCGGGGAAGTTGGCATCGATGGAGTCGAACCAGGCCTGTTGCTTGGTCGAGTCGGCGGGCATCGCTCCATACGCCGTCAGCAGCTCGGGCGACGCCACCATGGCGGTGAGGGCCTTGAACGCTGCGTCGGGGACCTTGGTCGTCTTGAGGACGCTGAAGGTGTCCGCGTGCAGCGGTGACGTGATCGTGCCATTGACGGTCGGCTGCACGGCGAACCCGAACTTGAAGGGCTTCTTGGGCGCTGGCGGGGTGACGCAGCAGGTGAACCAGGTGTGTCCTTCGTTGATCGCGATGTTGCCGGAGGCGAACTCGCTGCCACCGCTCAGCAGATCACTCGTGACCTGCGCCGCCGTCGGGATGAAGTGATCCTTCCAGACGCCGTCGTTGTACCACTTCGCACCCTGCGCCATCTGGTCGGGCACGACGGCCTTGCCGTCGGCACCGATCAGGGCCCCGGTGCCGAAGAATGCGGTCTCGGCGCGGACGTTGTAGTTGTCCATGTACTGGGACTCGAAGCCCCACTGCTCGATGTTCGCCGCGTCGAAGTCCGGGCTGGTCGCGTCCTTGCCGTTCTTGTCGACGGTGAGCTTCATCGCCAGGGTCCGGAGCGCGTCGAGGTCCCAGGGCTTGCCGTCGTACAGGTCGCCCACCTTCGTGGGAGGCAGCGGGAGGTCGGCCTCCTCGAAGAGATCCTGGTTGTAGAAGATGAAGGACGGGTAGACCGCGAACGGGAGACCGACGGTCGCACCGTTCTGGCCCAGTGAGTTGAAGAAGTCGACCAGGGCCTGATCGACACCCGTGGACTGGTAGCCGGTCGACGCGATCTGGGGCTTGAGGTCGAGCAGCTGATCGGCGAACAGGTTGAGGCCCTCGACGCCGACCGGACCGATGATGTCCGGCGCGTTCCCGGCCGCGATCTGCGTCTTGAGGATCGTCGCCGCCTGCGTGTTGTCGACGATCTCGTACTGGATGTAGACGTCCGTCTGCGACGCGTTGTAGGCACTGATGAACGCCTGTTCGGGACCGATCTGCGCGGGCTGGGTGCCCGCTCCGAGACCGATGAACCAGCGGACGACGGTCCCGCCGTTGGGGCCAGGTCCGACCGGGATCGGCTCGGGGGTCACGAGGACCGGCGTGGGGGTCGCCACCGGCGCGGCCGAGGGGGCTGATGTCGGTGCGATCGATGCCGCACTCGGGCTGGACGTGGTGCTTCCGCAGGCCGCCGCCACGATGGCGACGATTCCCGCGATCGCGATGAGCAATCGCGGACTCGAACGTGACTGGTTCATGTCGATTGACTCCTCCGCTTTCGAGATCGGGATCGATCTCCACCTCGATGTGAGGTCGAAAATGGGGTGGGGCCGACCAGCTCGGTCGGGTCGCCGGTCGCCGGCCGGCTCAGGGCATGCGCCTCCCGGCGCTCGAGGCGCGCAGCACGAGCTCAGTGGAGAGGATCACGTGCCGTGGCACGGGATCGCCGCCCTCGACGATGTCGATGAGCAGGCGGGCCATCTCGTGGCCCATCTCCTCGATCGGTTGGCGCACGCTGGTGAGCGGTGGGCGAAGGGTCTCGGCGATGGTCGAGTCGTCATACCCGACGACAGCCACGTCCTCAGGGACCCGACGTCCGACGGCATCGAGCACGCTGATCGCGCCCGCTGCCATCAGGTCGGACGCGGCGAAGACCGCGTCGAGGTCCGGACGAGCGGCAAGGAGCTGGGTCATCGCGGCCATGCCGGCGTCCTGCGTGAAGTCGCCGAAGGCTTCAAGGGACGCGTCGCGCTTGAGACCGGCCGCCTCGACGGCATCGCGATAGCCAGCCAGGCGGTCGACGCCCGGGGCCATGTCGACAGGCCCTGCGATCGTGGCGATGACGCGTCGGCCGTGGAGGAGGAGATGCTCCACGGCCGAGCGCGCGCCACCGCGGTTATCGACGTCGACGAGACTGACCTGCGCGGTCTTCAGCGGCCGGCCACCGACGACCATCGGGATGCCCGCCGACGCGATCCGATTCGGTAGCGGGTCGTCGCCGTGCAGGCTGACGAGGAGGACGCCGTCCACGTGTCCTGCCATCAGGTAGTCCCCGGTCCTGTGCTCGTCGGCCGGGGAGGCGGGCATCAACAGCACCAGTTGGAGGTCGCGCGCGGCGAGGGCACCGCTGACGCCGCGCAGGAGCCTCGGGAAGAACGGGTCGTTGAAGAGGCGGCCCGAGGGCTCCGTGATGACCACGGCGATCGAGCCGGTACGACCGGTGACCAGGCTTCGGGCGGCCCGATTGGGGGAGTAGCCAAGCTCCGTGATGGCCGCCTCGACGTCGCGGCGGATGTCTTCGCTGACGCGCGGCGAACCGTTCACCACCCGGGAGACCGTGGCCCGTGACACGCCGGCACGCGAGGCGACTTCCTCAAGCGTCGTGCCGTTTCGCCGATCCCGCGACTTGGGGTTCGCCACCGGTTTCGCTCCTCACTGTGAGAGCGCTCTCACGCGCCACGACAGACACTAGCACGGCGTGTCAAGAGAGCGCTCTCCGGTGGATCCTACGCCGGGTCAGGTACTTGACTTCCTGCTGTCCGGCGGTCCGGCTCGGGCTTGACGCCGCGCGTGGGACCAACGGGATCGCGGTCGGGGCCCGCGGCACGCGCATCGGCGCCCGGGGTATGACTGACGAGCCCCTCGTCGACGGCGCCCTACGACCAGCCGAGCAGGAGCGCAAGGCCGATGAGCAAGGTCGGGAAGTAGATCACCGCCGGGATCACCTCGCGCGACGCAAGCGCACCCACGATCGGGCTCGCCGCGATAAGGGTCGCGACCCAGGCGACTGGTGCGGCGATGCCGCCGCTGATCGCGAGGGTGAGCCCGATCGCGACGAGGGACGCGCTGCTGGCCAGCATGAACGCGGAGAACAGCCCACTGAGCGCAGCGCCGAGCAGCGACTCCGCGGGCTCGGTCGGCATGCGGGCCGCGACGAGCTCGGCCAGAGTCGGCGTGGTCCGGTCCCTGATCGCGACGACGGCGCACCAGAGGGCCCCAGCGATCGCGTACACGACGGAGGCGGCGGCAAGGACGGACCTCGGACCCTGGGCCGCATCCACGGATCCGGCCAGGACGCCAATCCCCGCCGCCGTGGCGACGGTTGCGGTCGCGAAACCCGCGTTGGCCAGTGCCCAGTCCCGGCGATGTGCGTGAACGAGCGCCAGGTGCTCGTCGCGTGGTGCCGTCCAGACGGAGAAGAGAGCCGGCCTGGCCAACCCGATTCCGCCGACGATCGGGCCGACCACGAGGAGCAGCGCGGCGACGGTGAGGCCGTCAGTCATCATTCGTCAGCTCGCGCTCGAGCGGACATCGATACCGGCGGCGTCCGCGACACCCGAACGCCCCAGTCGCAGGAGGTTCACAGGCTGCTCCTCATTGCCGGCGACACGTGGTCCTGGCAGCTCATGCTCCGAAGGGCTTCAGCACCATGTCCGCGATGATCGCCACGATGATGAGCGCATCGACGCCCACGACCACCGTCAACGGCCGACCGAGCATCTCCTCGTGACCCGGCCGACCTGCACGGACAGCCTCACCCAGGTCGACGATGAACGGGTGACTCTTGACCCCGCCGTAGATCACCATGAGCAGGAACAACCCGTAGGCGATCAACAGCCACGGCGCCAGGAGGTTGAAGCCGCCCGTCAGCGCCGTGCCGAGCCCGAACAGCAGGCCGAGCATGCCCAGCGGCGGGACGAAGCGCCCAGTCCTGGCGTACATGCCGGCGATCGCGACGACCGCCGCAGGCTGGCCCGCCCGGGCCGCGGCCAGCACCAGGACCTGGGACCCGGAGTGGATCACCACCACGGCGAACACCGTGAGGATGTGCAGGAACAAGAGCGCGGAACTCAGCATCTGTGGTCGGACCTCAATGGAATCAATCACTAGTGATGGTCACTAGTGAGACGCTCGCGTAATATGCGCATCACCATGTCCGCTGTCAAGCCACCCTCCGCGACTCGACCAACGCGGCGTGAGCGCGCTCGGGCGACGCGTCTCCGCATCACGAGGGCCGCCTACGCGCTCTTCTGTGCGCGTGGCTACGCCGGTACGACCATGGCCGAGATCGCCGACGCGGCCGGGGTCGCGGTGCAGACCGTGTACTTCGCGTTCCACACGAAGAGCGAGCTGCTCAGCCGCACGTATGACTTCGCCGTGCTGGGTGAGGACGCGCTCCCGCCAGAGCGGCAGCCGTGGTACGCACAGATGAGCGCCGAGCCGGACGTGACCGCAGCCCTCCGCCATGCCGTGAGGGGCGTCGGCGCGATCCTCACGCGGGCCACGCCGCTCGATACCGCCGTCCGCACGAGCGCCGAGAACGACCCGGAAACGGCCCGAGTCCGCGCGCTCAGCGAGCGCCTTCGCGCCGAGGGGTACCGCGCCATGCTCGAGATCCTGTGCCGGAAATCCGCCCTGCGCGACGGCCTGACCCTGGAGCGGGCGGCGCACCTGCTGCTGCTCTACCTCGGCACGGACGTCTATCGCGTCCTGGTCCTCGATTTCGGCTGGACGCACGACGACTGGATCGAGTGGGCCGTCAACACGGTGGCCGAGCAGCTGTTCACTCCGCCGGAGTCGCCGGGCCCCTAGTGCGACGACCCGTCGGCCGGACGAAGCGGCTCTCCGACCCCTGCGGAGTCTCGTGTCGTTGACGCCCTGCTACCATGCTGCGACCGATCGGGGATTCGCTTCGGGGATCGAGGAGCCGGCCCAACTCGAGATGCCGCACGGACTTGGCGCACCGTTCGACCAGGGGTACTTGCTCCGACGGCCGGAGCCCGTCGCCGCCCATGTCCGCCAGCATCCGTTCAAATCGATGGCCAGACGGACGCTCCGGGCTCGCCACGAACCGGCCGACAGCGGCACGGCACGACCGAGACGATCGACTCGGTGATGACCGACGAATCGATGGACCACGACGGCGTCATCGTCCGCCCGAAATTCCGCATATGGCTGCGGTCTGACGGCGTGGTCCAGTTGGTCTGGGCTCCGCGGGCCGCGATCGCACTCGAGGACGCCGTCGGCGCGATCGAGGCGATGTCCGAGCTGACCGGAGGGCGGCAGAGCCCCCTGCTGGTGGACGTGCATGAACAGGGCCCGATGGATCGGCCGGCCCGCACCGAGTTCACCCGCCGGCCAGACCTGGTGTCGGCCGTCGCGCTGATCGTCGGCACCCCCTTGAGCCGGATGATGGCGAACTTCTTCCTCAGCGTGAGCAAGCCCGTGGCGCCGACCCGGCTGTTCCAGGATGAGGCGTCTGCGCTCGCCTGGCTCCACAGGTTCGTCCATTGAAGGGCGATGTCTGAGCCGGCGGACGGCAGCGCAGCTCGGCGCCTCGAGGAGCGCCTGGAGGACGTCGTGACGACGATCCGAGAGTTCGCCGACCTCCACTTCGACGCCCGCGCCCCGGTCGGCCCTGACGGAGACATCGTCGACGCCGTCGCGGCCGGTGTGAACCTCTTGGGCGAGGAGCTCGACGCTTCGTTCAAGGAGATCGAGCGCCGAGTCGCCGACCGGACGGCCCAACTCGCGCTCGCGTCGGAGGAACTCGCCCACCGGGCGCTCCATGACGAGCTGACCGGCCTGCCGAACCGTGCCGTCTTCTGGGAGCACGTGGGGCACCAGTTCGCCCTCGCGGGCCGGCGTGAGACCCCCTTCGCGGTCCTGTTCCTGGATCTTGACGGCTTCAAGGCCGTCAACGACACGTTGGGCCATGCCGCCGGCGATCGGCTTCTCGTCGACGCGGCGGGACGCCTGACTGCCTGGCTTCGGGCAAGCGATATCGCCGCTCGACTTGGTGGCGATGAGTTCGCCGTGCAACTCGATGATGTGGCGACCGGTGCGGCGGCGATGCTCGTGGCCAAGCGCCTCGGCGATGTGCTGCAGGCACCGTACGAGATCGGGGGTGGTCCGCGGAGCGTGCCCGCGAGCATCGGCGTCGCCGTCGGCCCGACGAACTTCCGCACCGCCGATGAGATGATCGCTGCAGCCGACGACGCGATGTACGAGGCGAAGCGGCGCGGCGGAGGACGCTGCGTGCTCTACGGCAAGGCCCTGGCCGCTCGGCGGGGCCGACCCTGAGGCGCACGGCCCCGCACGGCCCCGTGAACTGCCCCGTACCGGTCAGGTGATAGGTCGTTCGGGGACGCAGCTTCTACGGTTTGGTCGGGCGTACTTGCCGCCGCCGATCCGACTTGTCCGGGAGTGCGATACGTTGTGCGCACCGTTCGGCGCTCGGGCCTGTATCCGACGCTGCCACGTGCCGCAGTGACTCGCGCTGAGGAGCACCACCCTCAGCCGGTGACGTCCCGCCGTCGCATGCCCCAGGCGCCGAGCAGCACTCCCCCGACGGCGATCGCGATGCATGCGCCGACGCCGATGGTGTCCCACGTGCCGGCCATCGGCTGGCCGAGGTGTGAGGTCAGGGCAAGCTGGTGGACCCAGTCCGGGAGCGACAACGCCGGTGCGAGGAGGTCGGTGAGGTACGTCGCGACGACGAACAGGGCGGCGATCTCCGCGGCGAGCGATGTGCGCCACAGTCCTCCGACCGCGACGCCGATCCCGACGATCGCCGCGGCATACAGTCCGAGCGCCGCCGAGCCGAGCATCGCTTCGCCCGCGTCCACGGTGCTCGACACGGCACCGAGCCCGATGCCGGCCGCGAGCAGGATGCTCATCACGACGATCGCCGCCAGGGCGGCGACGCCGCCGGCGATCACCCATCGAGCCCGGCTGGCCGGTGACGTGAGGACCAGCTCGAGGCGGCCGTCGGTCTCGTCCGAAGCCCACTTCGAGACGAAGGTCGTGGCGGCGAACCCAGCCGCGATGTACAGCAGCGCCACGTACAGCTGGAGGAATCCGCCGGCCGAGCCGAGGTCGAAGTCCGGGAAGAAGGTGCTGAACACCAGCAGCAGGTCAGGGCTGGACCGGATCTGGTCAGCCATCGGACCGACCAGCGACGCGAGGAGCGCGCCGGCGAGACCGAGACCGATCCCCCACGACGCTGCCCGCGGCAGCTGATCGCCGAACGCGCGGCTGGTGAGCCCGTGGACGCCCAGGATGCCTGCAGGCAGGCCGGGCATCGAGAGGCCGGCCGTGACCCCGAGATCGCGACGCACGAAGAGCTCGACACCGATCGCCAGGAAGACGACGCCCAGGATGCCCACGAGCGCGAGGGCGGGCCAGTCAAACATGCCGACGAGGGCGATATGGTCCGCCGTCCAGGCGAACGGACTCAGGTCCACGAGCGGTCCGCCGATCTCCAGCCCGTTGGCCACCCACAGGGCCGTCATCGTGATCCCCCCGACACCCGCGGAGCCGGCGCGGCCGAGGACGGGTGCCAGCGCGAACGTGATCCCGCCGAAGAAGAGCGCGAGGAACCCCACCCACAGGGCAAAGCCGACGGACGACCGGAGCGGGATCCCGTCGCCGAGGGCAGCGTCACCGAAGATCATCGAGCTGAGCGAGGTGACGACGGCGAAGATCGCCAGCGCCAGGACCAGCATCGTCAGGTGGGCGGTCAGCTTCTCGAGCGCGATGCGGCGCTTGCCGAAGGGCGCCGTGGCGACCAGGTCGAGACTGCCGCGCTGGGCCTCGCCGGCGAGCGTGCCGGAGAGGGCCATGATCGACCATAGCGCGGTGCCCAGCGCGAAGATGGCGCCGTACTTGAACGTCATGTAGCCGCCCAGCGTCCCAAGCTCCACTGGCCGACCGAAGAGGTTGACCATGGACGCCGGCATGCTTCCGATGAGCGCGTCCACCTGGAGGCGCGCGGCCGGGGTCGGGAAGACGGTCGACAGGGCAGCGCCCATGACGATCGCCATCCCGCCCAGGAGACCGGCCGCGATGATGAAGGCGAGCCGCGAGTCGCGCATCGTCTTGCCGTAGATGCTGCCGAGGCCGTAGATCCGGCTCAGGCGCGGGATCTGGGTACGGGCCGCCGCCAGCGGCGGCGTGCCGGCACTAGCGGACATCATCTGTTCTCCTGGACGGCCTGCGGGCCGTACTGCGCGAGGAACGTCTCCTCGAGGCTCGGCTCGCGGCTGACGAAGTCGAGCAGGTCGTACTGGGCGGCTGCCCGGACGACCGGGGTGATCGCGCCGGTGACCCGGAGCCGCAGGACATGATCGTCGGCGACGACGTCGCTCACGCCGGGCAGGCTCTCGAAGGCCGCGATCGGTACCGTGTTCGTGAAGCGCAACTCCACCTGGTGATGGGCGAGGTCGCGCAGGGCCTCGACCGTGTCGGTCTTGACGATCCGCCCCTCGCGGATGATCGCGACGCGACCGCACGTCTTCTCGACCTCGCCGAGGATGTGGCTCGAGAGGAAGACCGTCCGACCCTCCGCCTTGGCCTCCTGCACGAGTCCGAAGAACGATTGCTGCACGAGTGGGTCGAGGCCCGCGGTCGGCTCGTCGAGGACGAGCAGGTCGGGGCGGTGCTGAAGCGCGATGACGATGCCGACCTTCTGCTTGTTGCCCTTCGAGTACTCCTTGAATCGGCGGGACGGATCCAGGTCCAGGCGGGCGATCAGGTCCTGCTGGTAGAGGGGTTCGACCCCGCCCCGAAGGTTCGCGAAGTACTGGATGGTCTGGCCGCCCGTGAGACGGTCGTAGAGCGCGAACTCACCGGGGATGTAACCCACCCGGCGGTGGATCGCGACCGGGTCGACGGACGACTCGATGCCGAAGACGCGGGCCTGGCCGCTGGAGGGCCGGATGAGGTCGAGGAACGTCCGGATGGTCGTGGTCTTGCCGGCGCCGTTGGGACCCAGGAAGCCGAACACCTCGCCCTGTTCCACGGACAGGTCCACGTCGATGATCCCGCGGTGGTTCCCGTAGTTCTTGGTGAGTCGTTCGGTCTCGATGACAGCGGTCATGCCCGTTCGATCCCTTCCCGGCGTGCCGGCGAACCGGCTCGCTGCGTCGTTGGTGTGGCTCCATGCTAGCCCTCGCCGAGGATGCTGATCTCGCGCCAGGCCACCCACGACGTCGACGCGGTCGTCTCGATCCGGACGTACCGAACACCGGCCAGGGGCGCCGGCGGCGTGACGGTCAGCCAGTCGCCGTCCGCCGTGGGACCGGAGAGCGTCGACACGACCCGGGTCCCGCCGGACCCGCGCACGGAGACGACATGGGTGGACGGTCCGTTCGGGTATTGCGACACGAGCAGGCGGATCGTCTCGACGGTCCGCTCGCCACCGAGATCGATCTCGATCCACTGTGGCGCGTCGTTGCCCGAGCTCCAGAGCGTGTCGGCGAGGCCGTCGAGCGCTGCGTCGGGCGCCGAATCGTGGAGCGCCCGCGATGCCGTGGCGGTCGCCGACCTGGCGAGCTCGAACGGGATGCCGAGGTCGCCGATCACGCAGGGGTCGGGTCGGACCGTGGGCGACAACGCCCGCTCGATGGCTCCGTCGGCCTCGACGGCGTTCCAGAACTCGGGCTGTTCGAGCGAATCCCAGGTCCAGACGAGCCATCCGTCGAAGCCCGCGGCGCATGATTCGACCTGCCACGCGACCAGCGCGCGGACGGCATCGTCGGCCGTCGGGAACGCCCCGTGCTCCGCACCGAACTCGCCGAGCAGGATCGGCTTGTTCGTCACCGCGGGCAACGCGTAGTTCTGCACCACCTGGGCGAGGTTCAGCTCCCCGCCGGGATAGCCGTGGAGATCGATGAAGTCGGCGGTGGACCGCGTGATCGTCTCCCGCGTCTCGATCAACCGGTCGTCGCCGATCCGCGACGGATTCGGCCCCTGCGGCTGGAAGAAGCCGACGGTCACGAGCGCAGACGGATCCACGCCCCGGATGGCCGACCGCATCCGGTCGATCCAGGCGACGAGGTTGTCCTCGAGCATCGCGCGCTGCTCGGTCGCCGATGAGAGGTCGTACGTCTGGCCGTTCGCCGTCCGCACGCTGCCGGAGGTCAGCGAGAACGGCGCATACCGGGAGGTGAAGTAGAGCTCGTTGCGGAGCTCGTAGGCGAACAGGGCGTCCAGCGGCGCACGGCGCTCCACGAGGCCGGTCGTGAAGACGCGGAAGAACCGTTCGTTCATCGCGACACCGGCGGTCGAGAGGTACATCCCGTTGACGTCTTCGATCATCGGGTCGGAGCCGAACGTCCAGTCGGCGCTCTCCGGCAGCCAGTCCTGGGTGAGGAGGACGACCAGGCCGTTGGCCTTCGCCAGGCGGAGCGCGTCGACGACGTTGTCGAGGTAGGCGCTCGACAGCCCATCGTCGCCACCGGGCAACCCGCCGGGGTAGGAGTTCAGGAAGATCCGGACGGTGTTGTAGCCGTCGGCCGCCAGCGCGGCGAAGGTGGCGTTGACGCGCGCGGCATCGTATCGACCGACATCCAGCGTGGAGTGGCTCCCGGCGGACAGGCGGATGAGGTTCGCGCCGCGCGGGACGAACCGCTCCCCGGTGGCCGTGTCGAAGAACTCGCCGGCGCCATCGACGACGCGAACGCCGATCCGGTGATCGACCGGGACGGGAGCCGGCGTCGCGGACCCGCCGGTCGAGGGCGCCGCCGAGTCCGCGGTCGAGGCCGTCGACGCGGGCTCCGGCGTGGACGTTGTCGCTGGTGCCGTCGCCACCGGTCTGCAGCCGCTCGCGCCGAGGACTACGGTGAGGATCGCGGCGGTGACCGCGCGGCCGGACAAGCCTCGCATGCCTCCATCATCCACCCCCGCGCCACTCGACGTCGTGGCGATCTTCGACGGCGTGGATCTGGCGAGCACGACCTCGGCCCTGCGGCGCGCCTCGGCGACGGCGTGGTACGGGAGCGAACTCGCACCGGGCCGACCCGGCAGGGTGGTACCGTTCGTCGGTGGCTTCAAGACATGAGCGGTTCGCACTCCATGACGTGACCTTCGCCGGGGTCTCGCTTCCCAGCGCAACGATGGACTGCTGGGACGACGACGACGGCCAGCCCCAGTGGCTGGCCCGCGTCCTCACCCGAGCCTGCCCGGAGGTCGAAGGCGGAGAACTGTCGGGCCACACCGCGGACGGACGAACCCTGTCCGGCCACGCGCTCGTGGCAGATCAGCAGGTCGGTCCCGGCAGCCGGCGGGAGACGCTCGTCGTGTTCCACGGCCACGGGATGCTGCGGAGCCTGTAGCTCCGGCCGCAGTCATCTCCTCGGCGATCCTCCGTCGAGCCCTCAGCGCGGTTCGTCGCTACCGAACGCGGCGACGAACGTGGCAAGCAGCGCGCCGCGATCAGGGTCCGACGTGTCGGTCAGGGACACGAGCAGCAGCGCCCGGATCATCCCGCCCGCTGGCCCTTGGTTGACGTCGCTGACCTCGATGCCGTCGACGAAGCTGGCTGCCGGGTCCGTGTGTACGGTGGCCTCCGGCACCTGGATCGACACGACCTGCGGCTCACGATCGCACGACACGGTACCCAGGACGACCAGTCCATCCCCGTCCTGCGCCACGATCTCGAGGCTCTCTGAACCCGCGCAGTCGACGACGACGATGCCCCGGAGCGGTCGTCCGACCAGCCCCGTCGGCAGGTAACCGAGTTCTTCGGAGGGCGAGAAGTCGGTCACCCTGCCGGCCAGGAAGGCGACCACCCATGGATCTGGCGCGACGGCCGCGGCCGCATCGACCGCGACCGACATCTCGGGCGGCAACAGGGCGACCCGCTCCATCCGTCGCGCCAGGCTGTCGTCCTGCGAGGCCTGGCCGATGACGACGACCGCCCCCAAGCCGAGGAGCATGGTGGCGACAGCACCGGCCAGAGCGGTCTCGACGCGTCGACGAGACGCGGCACCGACGACGATGAAACCGGCGGCGAGCGCAGCGCCCAGGCCAAACAGGGTGAACCACCCGCCACCGAGCACGGTCGAGACCAGCACCTGCCCGCCGGCGACGGCAAGACCGACGGCGAGGGCGATACGACGCGTCCCGGAGGATCTCGCCGGGATCGGCCGCCACGCGCCCGGCAAGGACCGCCAGCCCGCTCCCGAGGATCAGGACGGCGACACCCAGGATCAGCAGGCTGAGGCCCGCGGCCAGCGCGATCGCGTCGCCCATCCCGTTGTCGCCGATGTCCGGTGACAACGCGCTGGCAAGTGCGAACAACCCCAGCGGCAAGGCCACGACCGCGAGCGCGACCCCGACCCAGGCCAGACGGCGGATGCGGCGCAGGACGTTGCCCATCGGTGTGACCCCCCACCTCCGTCCCTCCCGGACGCCCTACGGCTCGATGATCGTCGTGGTCCAGCGGACCGTGCTGTCCGGAGCCATGGCGACGATCGTCGCCGACGAACCGCCGCCGGCCTCCGGCTCGATGGCCAGCGCATACGCGGTCCCGTCCGCGCCGACGACCACCGACCAGAACGCCGCGCCAGCCGTCGTCAGGGCGACCGGCCAGCCGGCGACGACCCCGCCGTCCACGCCGACCGCGACGATGCTTCCGCCGCCGACTGCGGGGTCTGAGGCGCGATGGACCAGGTAAAGGACGTTGCCCGGCCCGAGCGCCGGGAGGGCCAGTCCGTAGCCCTCACACACGTCACTCCCACGACAGGTGCCGGCGGCCTGATGGCCGGCGTCGGAGGCATACGGCCAGCCGGTCAGGATCCCGTAGTAGCCGCGATCGACCGCCGTCGCCGCCGTACTCGTGAAATACGCGCCGACCACGACGGTCGTGCCATCTGCGCCGACGAGGGGCGGTGCAGGCGTCTCGCACGTCCCCTCGATCCCGGTGCAGACATCGGTCGCCACGAACCCCAGCTCGATCTCCGTGTCCACCGCCACGCTTCCGTTCGGGCGATAGGCGGCGACCCGGGCCGGCCCACCGGCCTCCCGGGCGACGACCATCCGGATCGTGCCGCTGGTGTCGAACGCCGGTCGAGACGCGATGCCGTCGATCATGATCCGCTCGGCAGCGCTGGAATCGTGGTGCTTCGGGAAGCCGTCCGGGACCCCATCGAAGCTCATGGCACGGAGTTCGGACGACCACGCCGGCGCGAACGGGTGATCGTCGTATCGGCGGATGACCCCGTAGGCGACCCCGTCCGGCCCGATCGCCCAGTCGCCGTCGCAGCAGTCGAGGATCGGCCGCGAGGTCCCGCTGCGGACGACTCCGTCGGCGGCAACGGCCATGATCCAGCCCGTGCCATCGGGCTCACCCGTCGCGGCAGACTTCAGCGTCGCCCAGACGTAGAGCGCGAGCGCGTCGCCCATGACACGCCCCGCGAAGTAGCCTTCGGCCCCGTGGTCGCCAAGGATCATCGGCCAGCCCGGCATCGACGCGCCCGCCGGGTCGAACGCGAACGCACCGGTCCGGCCGGTCCCCACTCCGTCCGCATCCTCGAGCGTGCAGACGACTCGGACCGAGCCGTCCTCGGCCGGCAGCAGGAGTTCGCACGACGTCGTGCCGGCGAGCACGACCGGCCATCCCGCGCGGGGCCTGCCGTTCCGGTCGAGCGAGGTCAGGACCACGCCCCCCGCCGCCGGGATCGATACGTACAGGTCGTCACCGGCACCGGGCGCCATCCGAACCATCGTCCCGAGCTCCTCTGCCGATCCCCCGACCGGCTGCGCGGAGGGGGATAGCGACTCGGTCGGGCGCGGCGACCCGGCGGGCGGCAGTGCGGTCGGCCCCGCTGGATTCGACGGTTCGGCCTGCGGGTCAGCCGAGGGTCCAGGTGTCGAGGATCGGCTGGGGCTCGGCGCGATGACGAGCTGCGGATCCTGGGTGAGGCGGCTGAAGCCCATGCCCGCGACGATGAGACCGCCGCCCGCGACCGCGAACAATGCTGCGACGGCCAGGAGGCGCAGCGAGGGGCGGCGCCTCGGCGGCCGGATGATCGCGGCGAGGATCGCCGCGGACCGGGCCGGTGGCAGGGGCGGCCCGGCCTCGGATCCGATCGCGACGGCGTCGGCGCGGAGCGCGGCGGCACTCCTCCGGCACGCGGCGCACTCGGCGAGATGCCGATCCAGCTGCAGCCGAGCGGCTTCCTCGAGATCGAAGTCGATCGCCGCGGCGGCCAGCTCCAGGGACGACTCGTGGACGGTCATCGGGCCGCCTCCGCGATCTTGTCCCGCCGCAGCCGGACGCGGACGCGGGCTCGACAGAGCATGGCCCTGGTGGCGCTGTCGGACCGACCGATGGCCTGCGCGATCTCGTGACCGGCGAACCCCTCGCTCGACAGGAGCAACGCGAGCCTGGCGTCCGCGGGTAGTCCTTCGAGGACCTGATCGATCTCCGCGGCCCGTTCGCGACTCAGGACGCCAGCCTCCGGCGACGGCGCGACCATCCGCTCGTACTCCCCTCGGCCGTATCGGCCAAGCCAGCGGCGCACCGTCGTCTGGCGGCGAGAACGCTCGATGACGAGGTTCGACGCGACACGGAAGAGCCAGGCGCGAACCTCGATCGGCTCGCGCCCGAGTCGGGCCTGGCTCGTCAGTCGGAGGTAGGTCTCCTGCAGCAGATCCTCGGCGGCGGAACGATCCCGGGTGGCGCGAGCCAGGAACCCGAACACCCGCGCGTGGTGAGCCTCGTACGCCGCCGCCACGAACGCCTCCGCACCGGCATCGACGTGCCGGTGGACCGCTGACGGGTCGACGTCGGTGGTTGACGTCGGCACGGGCTCCATGCCGGAGGGAGCGTTCGACGGGTGCGGGTATTTCATCGGCGTGCCGGGTCGTCCGGCAGCATCGGCCAGAGCGAGAAGGTGTAGACCGTCTTGCCGTCCGGCCCGGAGACGTAGGCCCAGTTGACCACGCCCCCGTTCTTCGAGAAGCCCGTCACGGCCGCCTCGTCCGTCGACATGGCCCGGCGTGGCGATCCCCACGTCGCCCCGGTCGGCGCGACGAAGTCTCGGGGAGTGATGCCGGGCCACGGCCACGCGAAGATCCCGGCGTCGCGCGGATCAGGGAGCAGGCCGAGCTCGACGACGGAGGTCGCGTCGATCAGGTTGCCCCAGTAGCGATCGGCGACCCAGATCTGCGAGGCGATGCCCGTCAGCGTGTCGACCATCCGAAGGTGGTCGGCGAGGCGCTCCAGGGGGTTGGCGGTGCCGACGATCTCCACGCGCCGGTCGAGGTCGCCGGCGCGAACGACGAAGACCGACGTGGTGGGATCGTCGGTGGCCGGAGCTTCATACCGAGCGCAGGCGTCCCCGAGTCCGCCCTCCCCGAGGGCGAAGCGCAGGAGCGACTGGACCTGGTCCTCGCCAAGCTGGGCGATCCGGAATGGGCGGGCGCGGACGATCGGACCCTCGGCCGGAGGCGGCTCCGCACGCTCGTCGCGGAAGATGACGGTGCCGTCGCCATAGAGGGTGAATTCCGGCCCGGGCGCGAAGGCCGCAAGGTTCATCTGACCGGGCAACAGCAGGTCCGGACCGATGTCGAAGCGAAGGACCACGTCGGTGGGGCCAGCGGCATGCTCGAACGAGTCGCCTGGCCCGCCGGTGATCGTGGCCGGGGAGAGGGCCACGTCGACCGGGACGCTGCTGACGTTGCCGCACAACGTGGGGTCGCCAAGCTCCCAGTACGAATCGTCGCCCCAGCACTTGACCCCGCCGGCGCTCGTGAGGGCGCACGCGTGGCCGTCGCCGACAGCGATCGCGCTGACGCCGCTCTCCAGGCCCACGACGTCGACGGGAGCGCTGCGCTCGGTCGTCGTGCCGTCGCCAAGCTGGCCGTAGGAGTTGTCGCCCCAGCACCTGACCCCGCCCGCGCTCGTCAGCGCACACGCATGGCTGTCGCCGAGAGCGATCGCGGTGATGCCGCTGGAAAGGCCTGAAACGGGCACAGGCCGGGCCTGGCCGTTGCCCCAGCACTTGACCCCACCGTCGATCACGAGCGCGCAGGCCCGGCTGCCGCCGGCGGTGATCGCCGAGACGCCGCTACCGAGGCCCGAGACGTCGACGGGAACGCTGCTGCTTTCGGTCGTCGTGCCGTCGCCGAGCTGGCCGACGTGGTTGTAGCCCCAGCACTTGACCCCGCCACCGGTGGTCAACGCACACGAATGCTCGTCGCTCGCGACGACGGCGCTGACCCCGCTCTCGAGGCCCGCGACGTCTACCGGGCTGGTGCGGTCGGTCGTCGTGCCGTCGCCGAGCTGGCCGATGCCGTTGGAGCCCCAGCACCTGGCGCCGCCAGCCGTCGTGACCACGCACGTGTGGGAACCGCCGGTCGAGACCGAACTGACCCGGCTCTCGAGACCCGCGACGTTCACCGGGCTGGTGCGGTCGGTCGTCGTGCCATCGCCGAGCTGGCCGGTCCCGTTGGAGCCCCAGCACCAGGCGCGGCCATCGGTCGTGACCACGCACGTGTGCCCGTAGCCTGCGGCGATCACGCTGATCCCGCCTGCCAGGCCCGCCACGTCGACCGGGGCGTTGCGCTGGGTCGTCGTGCCATCGCCGAGAAGGCCGCCGGCCCCCCAGCACTTGACCGCGTCGGCGCTCGTGACCGCACAGGTATGGACGGTGCCGGCGGCGATCGCCTTGATCACGATGCCGACAGCGGGCGGTGGCGGTGTCGGAGGCGATGTGCTGGTGGGCGTCGACGTCGAGGATGGGCCCTGGACCGGACTGGACGTCATCACGGGAGCCGGGCTCGATGTCGTCGCACAGGCTGCGACGAGCAGGCCCACGACGATCGTCACGACACTCCGCGGGAGCGAAGCGCGCATCTCATATCCCTCGGACGCGTTGTGTGGCAGCTAGACGTTCGGCCGGGCCCGATGTTGCGGGCGAGGCCTGTCGGGCTGCCGACACGGCGACCCTACGCCGCGGGCGTCACGCTGTCGTTTGTCACGGGCTGATGGCCGTCACGCTAGAGTGAGGCGGCCCGGCTCACACCGAGATGGAGTCCGTCCGTCGATGTCCGATCCGCTACCCGCGCCCTCCCCGGGCGCGCCGCCCGCGCGGCCGTTCCCGCGGCTGGCCGAAGCGGTCCACGGGCACGAGTCGATCGCCGCGATCCGGGCCGAGATCGGCGCTGCGCATCACGAGCGCGGTACGGGCCGCGACAGACTCCGCGATCATCGCGCGGGACTTGGAGGATGCCGGTCGGCCTCAGACCCCGCGAAGCGCGTCGGTCGGGCTGACGCGCGCGGCCCGGACCGCCGGATACAGGCCCGCGACCGCCCCGATCGCCAGCGCCGCTCCGAGCCCCCCGACGATCGCGACGGGTGGGATCACGGGCGTCCACTCCTGGGTCGTCGCGTACCCGGTCGCGATCGCGACGCCGATGGAGACGCCCAGGACGCCGCCCAGCAGAGCGAGGATCAACGCCTCCGCGAGGAACTGGAGGGCGATATGCCGGCGCGTGGCGCCAAGCGCGCGGCGCAAGCCGATCTCGGACCGGCGCTCCAGCACGGACATGAGCATGACGTTTGCGATCCCCACACCGCCGACCACCAGGGCCACGGCCCCGAGACCCACGAACAGCGCGGTGAACGCCGTGGCCGCGGCAGCGCGTGCCTCCAGCGCGTCGGACGGGCGCGAGACCTCCGCTTCGTTGGGACTTGCCGGATTCGCCGTCCGTGACAGGACGCCCTGGACGGCCGCAACCTGGTCCGTCTGGGCGCGCACATAGATCGTCGAAGCGGTGCCGTCCTGATCGAACGCGCTGGCCGCGATGGGGAACCCGATCATGGCGGCGGAATCCAGGTTCGAGGCCAGCTCCAGGGGTTCCAGGATGCCGATCACCGTGAACCACCGCTCGCCCAGCCAGATGTCGACACCGGCCTGATCCAACCCCAGCCTGGACGCGGATGTCGTCCCGAGCACGACGGCGGGATAGGCCTCGTTGGCGGAGGACAGAAAGCTGCCGCTGGCCAGCGAGCCGCGCAGGGTCTCCAGGAGATCCAAGTCCGCCGCATAGACGGTGATCCCGCCCGTCTGGGTCCCCGGGATGTAGTCGTTCTTGCGGACCGTCGCACCAACGCCCGCCACCGCCGCCACCGATTCGACCGGCCCGATGCGGGCGATCATCGCCGGAGCGGCGTCCGGCAGGCTCGCTGCCTCCCCCCGGAACGTGTTGCCGGGTGAGACCGTCAGCAGATTCGTCCCGAGGCGATCCAGCGACCGCAGCAGGTCCGCCCGGCTGGAATCGCTGATGGCCAGCACGGCCACCATCGCGGCGATCCCGATCGCGATGCCGGCGGCCGTGAGGATGGCGCGCAAGCGCCGCGAGCGGAGCCCGACCGCGCCGATGCTGAGGAGATCAGAAGGATGGAGGCGGCTGGCCTGTGCGGTGCGGAGCGATCCGGCGTCGCTCACGCGGCGCTGTCCAGCACGATCCGGCCGTCCAGGAGTTCGACGCGACGCGGCATCCGCGCGGCCAGGTCGCGGTCGTGGGTGATCACCGCGATCGTCGTCCCGTCGGCCCGGTTCAGTTCCTCGAGCAGCTCGATGATCCCCATGCCGGTGGCGGAATCGAGGTTGCCGGTCGGCTCGTCGGCAAGCACGATCGCCGGCCTCGCGACGAGCGCTCGGGCGATCGCCACGCGCTGCCGTTCGCCGCCCGATAGCTTCTGGGGCGGATGGCTCATGCGCTCGCCCAGGCCCACGCGTCGGAGCGCCTCCTCCGCCCGGATCCGGCGCTCCGCTGGCGAGGTCCCGGCGTAGAGGAGGCCGTTCGCGACGTTCTCCAGCGCGGACTGGCCATCGATCAGGAAGAACTGCTGGAAGACGAACCCGATCGACCGCGCCCGGAGCCCGGAAAGCCGGCCGTCAGACAGCGTGGAGGTGTCCAGTCCATCGATCTCCACGGTGCCGGTCGTCGGCGCGTCCAGGGTGCCGACGATGTGCAGCAACGTTGACTTGCCCGAACCCGACGGTCCGACGATCGCCAGCAGCTCCCCGCGGCGCACGATGAGGTTCACGTCGCGGAGGACCTGGAGCGGCGGGGTGCCGTCGTAGACTTTGGACACATCGTCGAGGCGGAGGACGATCCCATCGGCCGTTGCGATGCCTGCGGGTGCGATCATGCCGGGACCACGACCAGGTCGCCCTCGGCGAGACTGTCAGATCGGACCTCGACGGCGGTCCCGGCGAACAGGCCCGGGGTGACGGCCAACAGGCGGGTGGTCCCATCATCCGCAGCCAGCTCCACAGCGTAGCCACCTTCGGAGAGAGCTACGAGGGCGGAAACCGGCACGGTCAGCACGTTCTCGCGTCGCTCCCGGACGATCGTCACCGTCACCGGCGCGCCGTCCTGCGACCCGCTTGTGGCCGGGTCGTCCAGGGTCACCGTCACCGCCACCTGCGGACTCCCACCCTGCTGGGTCGCAGCCGTCGCGACGCTGGCGATCTCGGCGATCGATCCCGGCGCCGCGGTCCCGTCGGGAAGCTCCACGCTCACCAGGGCGCCAACGGCGATGATGTCCTGGCGGTTCGCATCGAGTGAGACTGTGACGATGCGATTCGTGGAACTGGTCGTGGCGATGTTCTGCCCGGGACTGACACGGGTGCCGAGTTGCGCCGCGATCGCCGTCAGCCGGACGGGGCTGGACAGGAACACGACGTCGCCGAGTCGGACGATCCCGTCCTCCTCCACGCCCCGTTCGTCCTGCCAGGCTTGGACGGCGGCCTCCGTGTGGTCGCCGAAGACTTCGTCCGGCTCCAGGTCCTCGTCGAAGTAGCCCAAAGCCTGGAGGTTCTCCTGGAGCTGTTGGACATCGGGGCCGTCGTCTACTCCGGCCTTGAGCGTGCGCCAGGCTGGCCTGGCGCCGTACATCAGGTACGAGACAGTCGCACCGTCGACTTCGATGATCGAGTCACCTCGTTCGATGATCGTCCCGGCCTCGGGAACCGCGGTCACGGTGCCCGAGAGCTGGTTGACGATGGAGCCTGAGCCCTCGAAGCCGAGAGTCCCGTCCAGCTCCTCCACCGCTTCGATCGTGCGGCGCGTCACGATCGCGGTGGCGCGTCGGGGCGCTTCGGTCGCGGCAGCCGTGGCCGCGGAGCCACCGATGAGCCCGGCCGAATAGGCGCCGACTACCCCGGCCGCCGCCAACACGACGAACACGACGCCGGCGATCAGGATGCGCTTCACTGCTAATCGCCAGTGCCGGCCGAGGCGCCCGGCCCGCTGCCCGGACCGAATCCGCCGAGGTCGGCGCGGCAGATATCGAGCGCGGCCTGGACCTCCGTGGACTGGAAGTCGAGGTCCGCGAAACCGCCACCGCCGAAGCCCGGTCCGCCACCGCCCGTGCCAAGTTGCGGGTCGGGGAAGTCGATCCCCTCGTCGCGCATGCACTCGGCGAAGACCAGCAGCTGCGCCTGTCGCTCCGCCTGTCCCTCCGGATCGATCTGCCGCTGGGCCCCGACGATCAGGTCGCCACAGGCCTCCTGGGCGGCCTGGAACTCCGGACTGCCGGTGTCGACATCCCCGAATTGACCTCCGCCATCGGCGGCACCGCCGAATTCGGGGCGTCCGTCCGCGCCGAATTGTGGGTCCGCGACGTCGACGCCATTGTCGCGCAGGCATTGCGTGTAATCGAGGAGAGCCTGCTGGAAGTCGACGGGCGCAGCGGAGGCCGCGGGATCCGAGGCGGCCGGAACGGCCGACTGCAGGGTCGCGACGCCGGCGCTGGATGCCGATCCGCCACAAGCAGCCGCTACCAGGGTGACGGCCACGGCGAACACGGGCAGCATCCTCCGTAGCTCCAGGGATGGTCTCACGGTCGGTCTCCAGGCTGAGCGGGCAGGCGGGTCGTCTGACGTCACCATTCCCCAGATCGTCGGCTGGGACCGTGAGAACGCTCTGAGAATCTGTCGACCGCGTGCATGCTCGGTGCGACCCGACCATTCGGCAGCGTGGATCCGTGCTGCCTCACCAACTTCGCTATTTCGTTTGTCACGGGCCGGCGGGCGTCACGCTAGAGTGAGGCGGCCCGGCTCACACCGAGATGGAGTCCGTCCGTCGATGTCCGATCCGCTACCCGCGCCCTCCCCGGGCGCGCCGCCCGCGCGGCCGTTCCCGCGGCTGTTCTCGCCGCTGCGGATCGGGAGCGTCACGCTGCGCAATCGGATCGTGTCGTCGGGGCACGACACGGTCATGGCCGTCGACGGCTTCGTGACGGAGCGGCTGATCGCGTATCAGGCGGCCCGCGCCGCGGGCGGCGTCGGGCTCATCGTCGTCCAGGTGGCGGGCGTCCACGAGAGCGCGCGGTATACCTCGCACGTCCTGATGGCGACCGACGACGCCTGCATCCCCGGGTACCGCCGGCTGGCCGAAGCGGTCCACGGGCATGGCAGCGCGATCGTCGGCCAGGTCTTCCACGACGGCCGCGAACTGATGGAGTCGATGGACGGGACGCTGCCGGTCGCCCTCGCCCCGTCAGCCGTCCCGAACGAACGGTTCGGGGTCATGCCGCGCGCCATGCCGATCCCGCTCATCGAGGAGATCCGGGCCGGCTACGCCTCGGCGGCGCGGCGGTTGCGCGACGCGGGCCTGGACGGGGTCGAGGTCGTTGCCAGCCACGGCTACCTTCCCGCCCAGTTCCTCAACCCGCGGGTGAACCTGCGCACGGACCGCTACGGCGGCAGCGCGGAGAACCGGCTGCGCTTCCTGCGCGAGACGATCGCCGCGATCCGGGCCGAGATCGGCCGCGAGCCGGTCGTTGGTCTGCGCATCTCGATCGACGAGATCACCCCGGAGGGCCTCACTCCGGACGACGTCCTGCCGGCGCTCGCGACCCTTGATGCAGACGAGCTGATCGACTACGTCAGCGTCGTGGCCGGCACATCGGCGACGCTCGCAGGCTCCGACCACATCGTGCCGCCGATGACCCTCCCGAACGCCTACACGGCGCCACTCGCCGCACGGGCCAGGGCCGTCGTGCGCGTCCCGGTCATCGTCGCGGGCCGGATCAACCAGCCGCAGGAGGCGGAGCGGATCCTGGAGCTGGCGCAGGCGGACGCCTGTGCGATGACGCGGGCACTCATCTGCGACCCGCTGCTGCCGATGAAGGCAGCCGACGACCGGGCGGACGAGATCCGCGCCTGCATCGGCTGCAACCAGGCGTGCATCGGTCATTTCCACGCCGGCTATCCGATCTCCTGCATCCAGTACCCGGAGAGTGGCCGCGAACTGGAGTTCGGCCCGCCGGTCCGCGCAACGCGTGTCCGCGACGTCCTGGTCGTGGGTGGCGGTCCCGGCGGTCTCAAGGCGGCGACCGTCGCCGCCGAGCGCGGCCATCGGGTGACCCTCTACGAAGCCGCTCGACGGGTCGGCGGCCAGGTGCTGCTCGCGGAACGCCTGCCCGGGCGGGCCGAGTTCGGGGGCGTGGTCACGAACCTGACCGGCGAAGCGGAGCGGGCCGGCGTTCGGGTGATCACCGGGACCACCGTGGACGTGGACCTGATCCGGCGCGAGCGACCGGACGTGGTCGTCGTGGCGACGGGCGCGCTGCCGCGCCGACCGCCGCTGGAGCTGAGTGGATCGCCGATCGTCCTGGACGCCTGGCAGGTCCTGCGCGGCGCCGAGCTCCCGGAAGGCCGGCTCGTCGTTGCCGATTGGCGCTGCGACTGGGTGGGCCTTGGCCTCGCGGAGCTCCTCGCCGAGCGCGGCCGGCGAGTGACGCTGGGCGTGGACGGCTACATGCCGGGGCAGCGGATCCAGCAGTACGTCCGCGACGCGATGATCGCGTCGGTGACCCGGGCCGGGGTCCAGGTACTCCCCCTGGTTCGACTCTTCGGGTACGACGGCTCCGCCGTCTTCTTCCAGCACGTCCTCACCGGGGAGGCCGCGATCGTGGAGGACGTTGCCGGCCTCGTACTCGCCCAGGGCCACGACCCGGTAGACGGGCTGCTCACCGCGCTCGACGCGCTCGGCACCTTCGACGGCGAGGTCCACGGCATCGGGGACTGCCTGGCACCACGGACCGTAGAGGAGGCCATCCTCGAGGGGCTGCGGGTGGCCAGCGCGATCTGAGCGGGTGAAGTCGTCCGCGACCCCGGCGTCAACGGTCAGCCGATGACGTTGCGCTCCTCCACCCGGCGCCCGGCGGCGATCCGCTCGTAGCCGAACACCGACAGGTCCAGGCTGACGTACCGGCCCCGGAGGATCAGTTCCGCGATGGCGCGCCCGACCGCGGGCGCCTGCTGGATCCCGTGACCGGAGAACCCGTTCGCGAACAGCAGGTTCGCGATCTCCGGGTGCCGCCCCAGGATGGCGTTGTGGTCGTGGGTGTTGACCTCGTAGTAGCCGGCCCACGCGCTGGTCGTCCGCAGGGCGTCGAACGCGGGGACGCGCGCGGCGAGGGCCGGCCAGAGGGCACGCTCCCAGAGGCCGCGATCCGGATCCAGCGGGAGGTCGGAGAGGTCGTCCGCCTCCGGCGGGGAGATCGCGCCGATGAACGAACCGCCCTCGGGCCGAAACCACGCCCCTGAGGCGTCGATGACGAGCGGGCAATCGGGGATCGGCTCGCGACCGCCGAAGACGAACACGGTACGCCGGCGCGCCTCGACCGGGAGCGGCACACCGGCCATCGCGGCGACCGAGCGAGCCCACGGGCCGGCGGCGTTGACGAGCGTTCCGCAGCGGAGCGTGGCGCCGTCCGACAGCCGCACGCCGCTGATCCGCGACCCATCCGCCTCGATCCCGACGACTTCCGCCGGCAGGTACTCGACGCCGCGCGCCTTCGCCGCCCGGACGAAGGCCCGGGTGAGCGCATCGCCATCGAACCAGCCCTCGCGTCGCAGCCCGAGCGAGCCCAGGGCGATCCCGTCGATGGACATCCAGGGGTAGCGGTCGGCGAGCTCGGCGGGCGACAGGAGGACCACCTCGGCACCCTCCGCACGCTGGATCGTGTGGACGTCCCGCAGGGTGGCCTCGTGCCGCGGGGTCGCCAGGAAGAGGTACCCGCGCTCCGTCAACCCGATGTCCGGCACGTCGCCGTCCACGGAGAGGTGCTCGCTCGTGCGGCGGAGGAAGTCGAACCCGAACTGCGACATCCGGATGTTCTCCGGCGTGGAGAACTGCTGCCGGATAGAGCTCGCCGACAGCGCCGACGAGGCGCGCCGATAGCTCGGGTCCCGTTCGATCACGACGACCCGCCCGTCGAAGCCCGGGTCCGAGCGCAGGAAATACGCGATCGCGCTCCCGATGACTCCGCCGCCGACGATGGCGACGTCCGCCGATCCCCGGCTGCTCACCCGGTGAACTCGTCGCGGAGCAGGTCCATGAGCAGGCCGTCGTGGAAGCTGCCGTCGGAGCCGCGCTCGTACGAGCGCATGACTCCGACGGGCCGGAAGCCGACGCGCCGGTATGCGGCGATCGCCCGCTCGTTTTCCGCGGACGGGTCGATCGTCAGCCGATGATGGCCGCGGACGTCGAACAGGTGGCGGGCGACGGTCCGGATCGCGTCCGTGCCGAGGCCGCGGCCCTGCGACGCCGTCGCGAGGAACAGGTCGATGCCGGCGTGCCGGTAATCAGGGTCGGCCTCCTCGGCGAACTGGAGGCTGCCGACGACCTGGCCATCGACCTCGATCGCCAGCACGAGCGTGTCCTCGTCGGCGTCGAGCCAGTCGTCGACGACATCGACCCCGGGGCGCGGCGGACCCCACCAGCGGGCCACCGAGGGCTCGCGCAGGATCTCCCGAAGTCGGTCGTGGTCGTCCGGCCGGACCGCGCGCAGGCGGACGCGTTCGCCGGTCAACAGGAGGTCGCGGGGCAGCGGCCGGGAAGGATCGGTCATGGCCGTCCGGCATCGTACCGGAGGCGGGTCAGGCCGGCGATTCCCAGAGCAGGGCGCCCGGCCGGCAGCGGGAGATGCACAGACCGCAGCGGGTGCACATCTCCTCGTCGAGGATCGCCTTGCCGTCCACCACGTTGACCGCGTCGTGGTCGCACGACAGCTCGCACAGGCCACAGCCGTTGCACAGGTCCAGGTCCAGGATCGGTGCGTGGATCGGGTCGGTCGACGTCCGGCGCAGGGCGAGGCCGCTGACCGCCGCGGGGTTCGCATAGCCGTGCTTGCCGAGCCAGGTCGCCGTCTCCGTCGCGATCTTGCCGAGGACGCCCGGGCCGCGCAGGATCGCGGCCGTGCAGACCTGGGTCGCGACCGCCCCGGCCATCAGGTGCTCGATGACGTCCGTCCCGCGCGAGATCCCACCACAGCCGATCACCGGGATGTCGACGACGGATGCGACGTCGTGGACGCAGCGGATCGCGATCGGCTTGAGGGCCGGGCCGGACAACCACCCGTAGCCGTCGTCGCCGCCGATATGCGGCATCGCGGCCTCGATGTCGATGGCGAGACACGGCCCGAACGAGTTGATCGCCACGATCGCGTCCGCGCCGGCCGCCTGGGCCTGCTCAGCGGCCCTCCGCATCTCGCGTCCAAGGGGGCTCAGCTTCACGAACACCGGGACGTCCACCGCGGCCTTGGCGGCACGGATCGCGGCGACCATCGGCTCGGCGTCCTCACCGATGTAGTGCGTGGACAGCTCCAGGGCGTCGGCGAACGGTCGCACCCGGGGCGCGAGGTCAGCGATGTCCTCGGCGCTGTAGCCCATGCTCACGATGACCGGCAATCCGGCCTCGCGGGTGATCGCGTACTCGCGCTCGATCCAGCGCTCCGGCGGGAGTTCCGACCACAGCTCGGCGTTCAGGAAGCCGTGCGAGATCTCGGCCATGTTCGGCGTCGTGGGCTCGGCGGCGGTCCGGGAGATCGTCTTGGTGACGAGCCCACCTGCGCCTCCGGCAGCACACGCCAGCAGTGCGGCGCCGTCGCGGACCGGCGGACCGGCTGCGGTCCAGACCGGGTTGGGGAAGCGGATGCCGCAGACCTCGACGGAGAGGTCGACGGGGGTGGGCGCGAGGTCGGCGGCGGCCGTCGTGCCTGCCACGGGTCCGGTCGACGAGGTCATCCCACCATCACCTCCCCGGACGCGAACGGGTGTTCGCCGATCGCGTCCATGCGCTCCCACAGTCGGGTCGCCTCGACCCGGGCTTCGGCGGCCAGGACGTCCTGGTCCACGCTCGTCAGGCGCCGGTCGCGGACCACGACCCGGCCGGCCACGATCACATCGCGGACCGCCCGGGCGGACAATCCGAAGACCCAGTGACCAGCAAGGGTGTCCGGCGTGATCGGCGTCGGCAGCGGCTGGTCGAGGACGACGAGGTCCGCCGGCGCGCCGGCGACGATCCGCCCGAACGTGGGCTCGTCGAAGGCGTCGCCGACGAGACGCGCTCCGGCGGTCAGCCGCGCGAGGGGCCAGGCGGCGCCGTCCGTGTGGCTGCCACCCTCCTCGACCAGGCGCAGGTGGCCCACCCGGCTCTCTTCGAACATGTCCGCCCCGATCCCGTCCGTGCCCAGGGCGACGCGCGGGCCCAGCAGGCCGAGGGGCGCCCGCCCGACAGCGTTGTTCATGTTGGAGCGCGGGTTATGCGCCAGGGTCGCGCCCGACGCCCGGAACAGGGCCGCCTCCGCCTGGTCCAGGTGGACGCCGTGGGCGAGCAACGGGGCCGGGTCCAGGGCGCCGGCCCGCTCCAGTCGATCCAGGACGCGCACCCCGTGGCTCGCCGCCGAATCCCGCTCGTCGGCGGCGTCCTCGGCAACGTGGATGTGGAGGCCGCAGCCGCTCGCCCGCGCAAGGTCCACGCAGCCGTCAAGCGTGGCGTCGGACAGCGTGAACGAGGCATGCGCTCCGACCATGCCCCGGACCAGCCGCGGATGCTCGGCCGCGACCCAGGCCAGGAACCGCCGGTTCTCTGCCAGTCCGCCGGCCGCCGCCAGCGGCCCGTCCCGATCGCTCGTCTCGTAGGCCAGGATCGAGCGCACGCCGAGCTCCGAGAACGCCTGCGCGACGGTGTCGAGCGAGCCATCGATGGCACGCGGCGACGCATGATGGTCGACGAGCGTGGTGGTCCCGGCGAGCAGCGCCTCGGCGGCCGCCACCCGGGCAGACGCCCGGATCGTGGCTTCGTCGAGTGCCCGGTCCAGGCGCCACCAGACGCGGCGGAGGATCTCCACGAAGTCCCGCGGTGGGGCGAGTCGATAGGGCATCCCGCGGGCCAGGGCGGAGTAGGCGTGGGTGTGCGCGCAGACGTTGCCCGGGATCACGAGGCAACCCGAGACGTCGACGACGGCGACGTCCATCGATCCGGCGTGCGGTCGGGACGGCCCGAACGGACCGGAGCCGACGGCCGCGACCCGGTCGCCCTCGATGACGATGTCACCGACGACGATCTCGGCCGGGTGCAGCCCGGCGACGACCGTCCCACCCGACAGCACGGTGGTCATGGCGCCCGCCGAGCCAGGGCCGGCGCTTCGGCGAGATGGGCCAACCTGGGGACCGCCGCGCGGGCGGCCGCCGAATCACGCATCGGCAGGCGAGTCCGCCGGATGCCGTCGAACCGGTAGAGCGCTCCCGCGACGGCCGCCGCCGTCGGAACCAGGCACGCTTCCCCGATCCCCTTCGCCCCGAGCGGACCTTCGGGCTGCGGCTCCTCCACGAGGATCGTCTCGACCGGGGGCATCCCGGCGGCCGGGATGATCCCCAGTGACTTGAGCGTGTCCGTGACCGGCACCCCGTCGCGAACGATGAACTCCTCGCTGAGCGCCTGGCCGAGACCCATGTGGACGCCGCCCTCCACCTGACCTTCGACCAGGGTCCGATTGAGGACGCGGCCGACATCGTGGGCCGCCACGACCCTGGCGATCCGGCCCTCGTCATCGAGGATCACGACCTGGGTCGCCCAGCCGAAGGCGAAGTGGGTGATCGGCTCGGCGGCATCCGTGTCCAGCGGTGTCGTCCAGTCGATGGTGATCTCACCGGGGAACTCGCGACCCGCCAGGTCCCGCGGTGGCCGGCCAGCCAGCTCCACTCGAAGGGCTGCGGCGGCCTCCAGCACCGCCCGTCCGCCGAGCATCGTGGCCCGCGAGGCCGTGGTCTGTCCGGTATCGAGCTCGCGTTCGGTATCGACGACGACGCGGATGGTGTCCAGCGGGACGCCAAGTTCCGACGCGGCGAGCTGGGCGAAGACCGTGTGGCAACCCTGGCCCATCTCGGTCCACGAGTGGTAGAGCGTGATGCTGCCGTCGGCCTCGGGCCGGAGGATGGCGCGGCCGTGCTCGGTCAGGCCATTGCCGATGCCGGAATTCTTCACGCCACACGCGATCCCCGCTCGCGGGGCCGCCCGATAGGCATCACGAACCGCGAGCAGGGTCGCCTTGAGCCCGACGCCCGGGCCCAGCCGTTGCCCGGTGGCGAAGCGATCACCGGTCTCCAGGGCATTGCGCCAGCGCATCTCCCAGCCGTCGATCCCGACCATCTCTGCGAGTCGGTCCAGCATCCCCTCGACGGCGAAGGCGGTCTGGTTGACGCCGAACCCGCGCATCGCGCCCGACGGCGGGTTGTTGGTGTAGACAGCCCGTGCCTCGACATCCACCGCGCCGACCCGGTACGGGCCGCAGGCGTGCGCGGCGGCTCGCTCAAGGACCTTCATCCCGACGCTCGCGTAGGCGCCGTTGTCCCCGACGATCCTCGCCCGGACGGCAGCCAGGCGACCGTCCGCGTCGCAGCCGACCGTGTAGTCCATCCAGAACGGGTGGCGCTTGGGATGGAGACGCAGGCTGTCCTTGCGGGAGAGGGCGAGCAGGACCGGACGGCCGGTCCGCCAGGCCAGGAGTGCGGTCTGGCCCTGGACGCTGAGGTCCTCCTTGCCGCCGAACCCGCCGCCGGTCGAAACCTGCGTGACCCGCACGTCCGATGCCGCCAGACCCAGGAGTGAGGCGACCTGCCGGCGATCGTCCCAGGCCCCCTGGCCCGGCGAGAAGAGGTGCAGGCTCGGCTCGGGCGCGGCGGCGGTCACGTCCGGGATCGCCGTTGCCTCGCCCGAGGCCGGGACCGCGAGGCACGCCTCGGGCTCCAGGAACGCGTGCTCGATCCGCCCGGTTCGGAATGTGTCGGTCACCACGTGCGCGGCACCGGAGAGCGCGACGTCCACGTCGCCGTGGCGGATCTCCGACCGCGACAACAGGTTGCCCCCCTCATGGATCGGCGGAGCGTCCGCGGCCAGCGCCTCGAACGGGTCCGTGACCGGCGGGAGGACCTCGTAGTCCACATCGATGAGGGCGGTGGCCTCGCGGGCGGCACGGCGGGTGGTGGCGGCGACTGCGGCCAGCACGTCGCCGACGTAGCGCGTCGTCTCGCCGACCGCGACGAACACCGGCCAGTCCGCGCGGATCAGCCCTTGCACCCGCTCCCCCGGCACGTCAGCAGCGGTGACGACGGCGACGACACCCGGATGCGCAGCCGCGCGGGCCGTGTCGATCTGCCGGACGACCGCCCGCGGGTGGTCCGCGAAGCGCAACGCCCCGTGGAGCATGTCCGGCACGCGCAGGTCGGCCACGAACGGCTTGGTCCCGAGCGCCAGCTCCCGGGACTCGTAGCGGATGGCCCGTGAGCCGATATCGGGGCGACGCTCCGGCGCGGGGATGGGGGTCTCGCCGCGTCTTGCGGCCGCCACCAGCTCGATCGCGTCGGCGATCCGGTGGTATCCGGTGCAGCGGCACAGGTTCCCGGCCAGCGCCCGCATCACGGCATCACGAGCGGGGGCGGGGTCCCGGCGGAGCAGTGCCTCGGCCTTCATCACGATGCCGGGCGAGCAGAACCCGCACTGCGAGGCCCCGGTCAGCGCGAATGCATCCGCCCACTGGGCCCGGACCTCGGAGGAGAGCCCGGCCTGGGTCGTCACCGCCCGACCGGCCACGCGCTCGGCCGGCTGCGCACACGTGACGACGGCACGGTCGTCCACGATGACCGTGCAGGCGCCGCAGGAGCCCTCCGGTGCGCACCCGTCCTTCGGGCCCAGCAGGCCCGCCTCATCCCGGAGCAGCTCGAGCAGGCTGGTCCCCGATCCGACCGCCGCGGAAACCGCGCGGCCGTTCAGCGTGAACGTCAACTGAGCCATATCGCCTGCTCCATGGCGGCCATCCGGCCCTATCCCGAGGGTCGGCCCCTTCGACAGCATAGGAAACGCCTCTCATGTGCGGGCCCTGCTGTTGGGCCCGTCCTTTGGGGCCCGTTCGGACCTTCGAGCGGATCGACCACGATCGGCGCCCACGTGGCTGGTCGCGGTCCGGACGGGAGAGCAGGTCGTGCGTCGATTGGGTCTGGAGCGGGATCTGGTGGATCCCGACGCGTTCGAGCGCACCGTCGCGCGGTTTCGCGAGGCGGGGGTCCTGCTCCCCACATTCGCGCAGCTCGCGGATCCGTCGACGATCCCCGCAGCCATCCGAGATCGCCTGGCGGGCGTGGATCCGGACGCGCCCGACCCGCTGAATCTCTTCCGGTCCCACTGGTTCAACGGCCCGGATCGACAGGACCTGGTGGACGTGCCCGCCCACGTGGAGTTGCCGCAGGCGCTCACGGGCGTGGCGGCGCGGATCGTGGTCTTGCTGGGCGATCGCTTCCCGATGATCCGGTCGCACAAGGTCCTGGCCGCGTACGGCTGTCTCGTACCGCGGCTGGTCACGGGGCAGTTCGATCCCACGGTCCAGCGGGCGGTCTGGCCATCCACCGGCAACTACTGCCGCGGCGGCGTGGCCATCTCGCGCATCCTCGGGTGCCGCGGTGTGGCGGTCCTGCCCGAGGGGATGAGCCAGGAGCGCTTCGACTGGCTGGCCCGCTGGGTCACGGACCCGGGTGACGTCATCCGCACGCCGGGGACGGAGAGCAACGTCAAGGAGATCTACGACCGGTGTGCCGAGCTGGACCGCGAGCCCGACACCGTGATCCTGAACCAGTTCTCCGAGTTCGGGAATCACATCGCCCACTACGTCATCACCGGGCGGGCGGCTGAAACGGTGGTGGAGCGACTCGCAGCGACGGATCCCGCCGTCCGGTTGCGCGCCTTCGTGTCGGCGACCGGGTCGGCCGGGACCATCGGCGCGGGCGACTACCTCCGGGAGCGTCTCGGTTCGCGGACCGTGGCGGTCGAGGCCCTGGAATGCCCGACGATGCTGGCAAACGGCTTCGGTGAGCACAACATCCAGGGCATCGGCGACAAGCACATCCCGCTGATCCACGACGTGATGGCCACCGACTTCGTCGTGGGCGTGTCCGATCGGGCGACGGACCGCCTCGCGGTCCTGCTCGCGACGCCTGAGGGCCGGGAGTACCTGACACAGCGCCACGGCGTCGACGCGGCCACGATCGCGGCGTTCGAGTCCATGGGGCTGTCCAGCATCTGCAACGTCCTGGCGGCCATCAAGGTCGCCCGGTATGAGGGCTACGGGCCAGACGACCTCATCGTCACCGTCGCGACGGATGGCGCGGCGATGTACGAGACCGAGCGCACCCGGATCATCGCGCGGGACTTCCCCCACGGGTTCGATGCGATCGAGGCCGCCGAGACGTTCGGGGAGTTCCTCGCCGGCGCGACCACCGACCACGTCGTGGAGCTGCGCCGGACGGACCGCGACCGGATCTTCAACCTGGGCTATTTCACCTGGGTGGAACAGCAGGGCGTGACCGTGGCGGAGTTCGAGGCTCGCCGCCGACCGGCGTTCTGGGCCGAGACGCGGTCCATCGTGACCGAGTGGGACCGGCGGATCGAGGACCTCAACGTCCGGACCGGGGCGCTCGAAGCGGTGATGCGCCGCGCGACGGTATCGACGTGAGCCCCACGCTGCCGCCCATGCCTGTCACCGCGGTCGCCGTCGACTGCGCGGGCTGTGGCTGGGAGGCGACGGCCGACGACGCCTTTCCCGCCCGCTGCCCGCGAGCCGTCGACGGCGACGACCTCGACCACCTGGTGACCCGCCGCCTCGACCCCTCGCGCATCGTGCTCGTGGCCGATGACGACCCGAACCCGTTCGTCCGGTATCGCCAGATGTTCCGGGCCTGGCACGTCGCACGCGCGGCGGGCTGGTCGGACGATCGGTATGTCGACCACGTGCACCGCCTCGACCGGGCGGTGGCGGCAGTGGACGGACGCGGTTTCCGGATCACCCCGTTCCTGCGCGCGGACACGCTGAGCGCCACGCTCGGGTTCACCGCGGATGATGGCGTCTGGGTGAAGGACGAGACAGGCGGGGTCGCCGGGTCGCACAAGGCCCGCCACCTGATGGGCATCCTGCTGGAGCTCCTCGTCGCCGAAACGCTGGACCCGACGCTGGAGGGCCGGCCCCTGGCCATCGCCAGCTGTGGGAACGCGGCGCTGGCCGCGGCCGTCGTCGCCCATGCCGCCGGCCGCCGCCTGGACGTGTTCGTGCCGACCGACGCCGACCCGCTGATCCTGGAGCGCCTCGAACACCTGCACGCCCGGATCGAAGTCGTCCGGCGCGACGCGGACGAGCGCGGAGACCCGACGGTCCGCCGCCTGCGCGTCGCGATCGAGGGCGGGGCGATCCCGTTCACCTGCCAAGGGCCGGTGAACGGCCTGGCGATCGAGGGCGGCGAGACGCTGGGGTATGAGATGGCCGAGGCCATGGCGCGCGGCGACCTGGCGGTGTCGCGGCTGATCGTCCAGGTCGGTGGTGGGGCGTTGGCCTCCGCGTGCGCGCAGGGTCTGGCCGAGGCCCGGACGCTGGGTGTCATCCGTTCCGTCCCGCGCATGGATACCGTCCAGACGACCGGTGCCTGGCCGCTCCGTCGGGCGTACGATCGGATCGTCGCCGACCTCGACCGTCGCGGGGTCCCGAGCCTCGGCCCCGTGGACGTGACCCGATCCGAGGTCCGTGCCGTGCTCGATCACGCCGCCCGCCATCGGTCGGACTACATGTGGCCGTGGGAGACGGAGCCGCGCAGCGTCGCCCACGGGATCCTGGATGACGAGACCTACGACTGGCTGGCCGTGGTCGAGGCCATGCTCGGCACGGGCGGGCGGCCCGTCGTCGTCGAGGAGTCCGAGCTCCTGGCTGCCAACCTGCTCGCCGACCAGGCCACCGGGATCCCCGCCGATGCGACCGGGACCGCCGGGCTCGCCGGGCTGCTCCACCTCCAGCGGCTGCGCGAGATCGCCGGGAACGAGCGCGTCGCGATCCTGTTCACCGGCGTCCGCCACGGCAACCCCCTACCCGATCGGAGTGCACCATGAGAAGCTTCCTCGGCCGCGACATCCTGTCGCTCAAGGACTTCAGCCGCGACGAGTTCCAGCGCGTCTTCGAGGTCTGCGACGACCTCAAGCCATACGCCCGCGACCGGCGCAACGGCGACCTGCTCAAGAACAAGACCCTGCTGACGGCCTTCTATCAGCCCAGTACCCGGACCCGCCTCTCCACGGAGGCCGCGATGCATCGGCTGGGCGGCCATGTCCTCGGCTTCTCCGACGCGAAGATGACCCGCGCCGGTGACTTCTACCAGGAGTCGATCAAGGACACCTTCCACATGCTGGAGTACTACGGCGACGTCATCGCCATCCGGCATTTCCAGCAGGGCGCACCGGCCGAGGCCGCGCGCTGGGCGTCCGTGCCGGTCATCAACTGCGGTGACGGCTGGGGCGAGCACCCGACCCAGGTCCTGACCGACCTGTACACCGTACGGACGGAACTCGGGACGCTGGACGGGCTGACCTACCTCCTGGTGGGCGACATGCGGATGCGGACGATGCACTCGATCCTCTATGCGCTGTCGCAGTTCGATGCCGAGGCCCTCGTCGTGGGACCGCCGGACATGTCGCTGCTGCCCGAGTTCAAGGCGGAACTGGACGCCGTCAACGTGCGCTACCGCGAGATCGCGTCGGTCGAGGAGGGGATCGCCCAGGCGGACGTCATCTACATGGAGCCAGTGGTCCAGGCCGACTACACGAAGGGCCGCGAGGAACGGAGCGGGGAACTCCCGACCACGCCGGAGGCCTATCGGGTCACTCGCGAGCTGCTCGCCGCGAAGGCCAAGTCAAGCTCGATCATCCTCCACTCGCTGCCGCGCATGGACGAACTCCTGCCCGACGTCGACGAGACGCGCCACCAGCGCTACTGGGTGGAGGCGTTCAACGGCGTCGTCCTGCGCATGGCCCTGCTCAGCCTCGTGCTGGGCGCGACGGAGTAGGGGCGCGGCGATGCAGACCGACCTCCGCGGCCGCGACCTGATCAGCCTCCAGGAGTTCACGACGGACGAGATCGACACGATCCTCGACGTCGCCTTCCAGCTCAAGCGTGACCGGGCCATGGGCGTCGCCCACCCGCTCCTTCGCGACAAGGTCCTGGCGATGCTGTTCTTCTTCTCCAGCACGAGGACCAGGGCCTCATTCGAGGCCGGGATGGCGCAGCTGGGCGGTCACGCCCAGTTCATCGAGAGCCGGACCACCCAGATCGCGCACGGCGACACGCCGACCGAGATCGGCGAGATCCTGGGCCGCTACAACGACGGGATCGCCATCCGCAACGTGGATTGGGGGATCGGCAACCAGTACATCCGCGACGTCGCAGCGGCCAGCCGCGTCCCGGTCCTC
The DNA here is from genome assembly GCA_963704935.1 of uncultured Chloroflexia bacterium. Lineage (GTDB taxonomy): Bacteria > Chloroflexota > Limnocylindria > Limnocylindrales > CSP1-4 > SPCO01. The sequence goes on along the minus strand of CAVPIF010000001.1, from coordinate 1,620,421 downwards.
AACATGCAATGCGACGTCTATCACCCCCACCAGATCCTGGCGGACCTGATGACGATGCGCGAGCGCAAGGGCGACCTGCGGGGGAAGACGATCACCATCAGCTGGGCGTACGCCGCGTCCTACCAGAAGCCGATCAGCGTCCCGCAGGACCTCCTGCTGGCCGCGACCCGCTACGGCATGGACGTCCGCCTGGTCCACCCACCGGAGTTCGAGCTGATGCCCGACATCCTCGCCCAGGCACAGGAGAACACGCGCGTGTCGCATGGGAGCCTGGAACGACTGGACGACTTCGAGGCCGGTTTCCGCGGCTCCGACGTCGTCTACGCCAAGAGCTGGGGCGCCCTGCTCCACGCGAAGGATGACGCGGACGGCGCCGCGATCGCCGCGCGCTACACGGACTGGATCACCGATGGGCGCCGGATGGCGATGGCCGCCGACGACGCGATCTACATGCACCCGCTCCCGGCCGAGCGCGGCGTCGAAGTGGCGGACGAGGTCATCGACGGTCCGCGGTCGGTCGTGTACGACCAGGCCGAGAACCGGCTCCACGCCCAGAAGGCGGTCATGGCCCTGACGATGCGCTGACCGGCGCGTCGGCAGAGCGCGGAGAGGCGTCGCCCACGCCCAGGAGGCAGATCGATGTCCAACCAGGTCCTCGTCGTCGCCATCGGTGGCAACTCGCTGATCAAGGACGCCCAGCACATGTCCGTCCCGGACCAGTACCAGGCGCTGGGCGAGACGAGCACGCACATCGCCCGCATCATCAAGGACGGCTGGCACGTCGCGATCGGCCACGGGAACGGGCCACAGGTCGGCTTCATCCTCCGCCGGTCGGAGCTCGCGGCCCATGAGCTCCACGAGGTGCCGCTCGACGTCTGCGACGCCGATTCACAGGGCGCGATCGGCTACGAGCTCCAGCAGAACCTCGGCCACGACTTCCGGCGCCTCGGCATCGACCGGCAAGCCGTCACGCTGGTCACGCAGGTCGAGGTCGCCGCGGACGATCCAGCGTTCGAGCAGGCGTCCAAGCCGATCGGATCGTTCATGGACGAGCCCACGGCCATCCGCCGCCGGGACCATGACGGCTGGGCCGTGCGCGAGGATGCCGGCCGTGGCTGGCGACGGGTCGTGGCGTCGCCAAGACCGCGACGGATCGTGGAGCTCGACGCAGTCCGTTCGCTGCTGCGTGCGGATTTCGTCGTCATCACCGTCGGTGGCGGTGGCATCCCGGTCGTGGCGGACGAGCACGGCGATCTTCACGGCGTGGCCGCCGTGATCGACAAGGACTTCGCCTCCGCGCTCCTGGCCATCGAGTTGCGCGCCGACGTGTTCATGATCAGCACGTCGGTGCCGCGCGTCGCACTCGATTGGGGTCGACCGGAGCAGCGCTGGGTGGACCGCCTCACGATCGGCGAGGCGAAGCGCTACCTCGCCGAGGGCACCCACTTCGCGCCGGGCAGCATGCAGCCCAAGATCGAGGCGTGCATCTGGTACCTCGAACAGGCTGGCGGAAGGGCGATCATCACCTCTCCGGACGGCATGGAGGCCGCCCTGGCCGGGGAGGCCGGGACGGAGATCGTCCCCGACTGAGTCGACCCGGCGTCAGCCACATTCCAGTCGGCCACGCAGCAGGTCTGCGCCGGATGGATCCAGGAGCCGGCACGACCAGCCCCCATCGCCGGCGCGCCAGGTCCGGGCAGTGACCGACATCCCGCGATCGGCGGCACGGACGTACTCGAGCCGCGCGACGCGCGGAAGCGCGCGGGTCGCGGCGATCCCGGCGGCGCCGCCGGTCGCCATGACGCGCTCCTCCATCCAGTCGGCATAGACGGCGTTGTTGACGTGATCCATCGGGTCGAGCTCCTGTGGTCGCACGCTGAAGGTCGCGCGATCCGCCTCCGCCGGAGACGGTCCCAGGTCCACCCGGGCGAGCGTGAGCGACCCCTGCGGCGCCCCGAACGCGGCCTCGAAGTCGGCCGGGATCCGTGTCGGGGCGCCCCGCCCATCCAGGAGCACCCAGTCGACGTGGGTCGTGGCGACCGAGTGCCCCGCCTCGTTGCTGAACTCCGTCCGTCGGCGTGCCCAGACCCGTCGCCAGCCGATCACGCGGGTCGTCCCGATCAGCCGGTCCCCGACGAGGACTCGGCGCAGGACGGCCACCTCCGCAGCGCGTGCCAGCCAGGCCAGCCCGCGATCCGCGTACCACGCCCGGGTGAAGCCGCGCTCGTCGGAGTGTTGCCAGGCGAGGTCCTGGGCGAACCGCAGGAGCGTCGACGTGCGCAGGGATCCGTCCGGCCCGGCCTCGTCGAACCGGAGCCGGAACGGGGCGGACCTCGTGGCTCCGTCGGCGGTGGCCGAGTCCGCGATGGCCCGATCGGTCACCTGGCCGGCCCGGCGAGTTGCGGGAGGTTCTCCAGGGCGATGATCGTCGTGCCCCCGGTCGGGGCCGTCTGCCGGTCCAGCCGGACCGCGCAGGACCGACCCGCGTCGAACACGACGAGGCCGACGCGGAGGACATCGTCCTCGTCGGCCGCATGGGTCCGCGCGTCATCGAGCTGGTGCAGCACGTCCGCACCGATGCCGCGCGCGCCCCACTTGCAGTCCCAGGCCTCGGCCGCGCCGTCGCGCTCCACGGTCACGTCGTACGGGTGGATCTCCGCGCGGACGCCGTCGAACAGGATCCGCCGTTCGCGCCGGACGGCGGCGGCTCCCACGCGACGGGCGAGCAGGCGAGCGGTGATCTCCTCGATGATCGCTCCGCGAACCTGGCTGCGGACCTGGTCGCCGCGCTCGGCGACGGCGAGGGAGACGGCCAGGACGACCTCCGACCCGTCGCGCTCGGTCGGGTCGGCACCCGCGCCGAACAACGTCGGGAACATCGCATGCCAGATGGCGGGATCGGTCGACTCCCCGTTCATCACGGCCCGGGCGAGGATCCGCTGCCCAGCGGTCGCATCGACCAGGGCGTCCGCGACGCGGGCCACGAGCGGGTCCGACTGGATCCCTGCATAGACGACCGCGCGACCGTCTCGGGCGGCGTCCTGGAACCTCACGTCGGTTCCGCCAGGGCCAGGAGGACCACCTGCGGGAACGTGGACAGCCAGTCGATGGCGCGGTGCGGGTCGGCGATCCGCGAGGTCTCGTCGATCGCGTGATCGATGGCGGCGTCGACGTCGGGGCCAAGCGCCTCACCCGCCCGCGCCGCTGCGATCACCTCGAGGTGACCGCGCCATGCGGCCGCGAGATCGGTGACGTAGGTCCACTCGTCGTCGATCTCCTCGCCGAGCTCGGCGAGGGCATCGAGGGCTTCGAGCGCCCGCCCGATGGCGGCGTCGACGGTCCGGGGATCGGTCATGTCGTCAAATGTACGCCCGGCGCTGCCGTCCGATGCCCGGTTCAGCCCTCCGGCGTGATGACCCGGCGGGCGCGACCGGCGACCGGAGCTGACCGACCCGGCCGGGTGCCGCGGCCCAGGCTGCGCTCCCGCACCGTCGGGCGATCCGCACGCTGGAGGAGCGCCCGAAGGTGGCGGTGGGCTCGCTCGTCCCACGCACGCGAATACTCCCGCGTCGCGGCGACACGGACGCGCCTGGCTTCGTCGCGGTCCCCGGTCGCCTCGAGTTCAGCGACGCGATCAAGGATGGCGCGATAGAGCCCGGGGAGATCCTCAGCCGGCGAGTTCGACTCCATCGTGCCCACTGTGCGGGACGATGGTCCCGGTGGGAATAGCCCACCGGTCCTCTCAGCGTCCCGGCATCCGGGTCACGACGGCCTCAGTCACCGGGATGGGCGCCGCTTCGGACGCCGAACGCGGGAAGGTCACCCAGGACCTCACCCCAGGCGACGTCCACGGCGTCGACGGCGGCGCCCGAGGGCCCCTCCCGGAGGGCGGCCACCAGCTCGTCGAGGGCGGTCCGGGCACCTTGGGCGCGAACCCGGACCGACCCGTCCGGGGCATTGGCGACCCAGCCGTCCAGCCCGAGAGCTGCGGCACGACGCAGGACGAAGAACCGAAACCCGACCCCCTGCACCCGGCCGCGGATGACGGCGTCCAGCCGGGCGGCGGCGCTCATGCGGCGGACCGTCGGTGCGGCCAGGCCAGCGCGAGATCGTCGAGGATCAGCTCCGGCGCGGCGTTGCCAGCGAGCCGGACGGCGGCGCGACCGAGTCGGTCGAGGAACTCCCGCAGGGCCGCCTCGTCCGCCCCCTCCGCGACGGCCATGGTCTCCTCGAGGAGCCGCGGGTCCCGGAGTGAGGTGGCGAGCCCATGCCGGCCGAGCAACAGGTCGCGGGCCACATCGGTCCAGACGCTGACGAGGACCTCCGCGGCGCGCCGACGATCCGCGGCCGAAGCCTTGCCGGGGGCGCCCACCTCGAGGTCACCCTCCGACGCGTCACCGACGTCCGGATCCTGGCGCTGGTCGCTTGCCGATCCGGGGGCGTCGTCGTCCGCTCTGCGCCGGCGACCGCGGACTGCGGGGCTGGCCGATCCGACGGCGGTGCGGGTGCCCCCGTCGCCAGACCTCGACAGGGCGGCGAGTGCGACGGCACCGACCGCGGCGGAGCGGACGGCTTCCAGGCGGTGGGACGGCCGCGCCGACGTCAGGTCCAGCAGGATCCGGCTCAGCTCGTCCCGCCGTCGGAGGGCATCCGGGTCGGCCGCCCAGGCCAGCGCGACCCCGGGGCGTCCGGCCGCGACACGGGCCAGTCGAGCGGCGGTCGGCGGATCGGCGACACCACGGTCGGAGAGCAGTGTTTCGATGTCCCGCGTCCCGACCGGGCCGAGCCGCAGGCGCGCGCAGCGCGACCGGACGGTGGGGAGCAGGGGTTCCTCCGCGTCGGCGCACAGCACGATCGTGACGCCGGCCGGCGGCTCTTCCAGCGTCTTGAGCAGGGCCGCCTGGGCGTCGTCGTTCATCCGTTGGGCGGATTCGACGATGGCGATCCGGGCACCTCCTTCGACGGGCATCAGCGCCAGGTCGCCGACGAGATCCCGGACGCCGCGCAGGCGCGCGCCCGGGCCCCCGATGACGACCTGGCGTCCGGGCCCCTCCGGGCCGAGCCGGTGGAGGTCCGGGTGACCGCCTGATGCGACGAGGCGGCAGGCGCGACAGGCGCCGCACGGGCGGCGATCCCGGTCCTCCGCGGTGCACAGGAGCCCGGCGGCCAGATCCAGCGCCAGGGTGGTCTTGCCGACCCCCGCCGGGCCGACGAGCAGCACGGCATGGGGCGCCCGCCCCCGGATCATCGCCGCGACCGCGCCGAGCGCGGCCACATGCCCCCGGGTCCGGGCGCCGTCCATGGTCCGGGTCAGGCGGTCTCGTCCCCGGCCTTGGGGGCCGCGGGCTTCCGGGTCGTCCGGCGCTTGGCCGCCGGGGTGGCGTCGGCACCCCCGTCACCCGATCCGGTCGTCGGCGTTGCCGTCCCGGCCTTCACCCTGGACGCCGCCGGCTTGCGCGTGGCCCGGGGCTTCACCGCCGGAGCGGAGGCTGGGGCTTCGGCGTCGGTCGCCGGTTCGATCGACCCGGCGGCGACCTTGCGGGTCGTCCGACGCTTCGGCGCCGGCTTCGACCCCTCGGCCTCCAGGGCGGTCGATTCGGTCGACTCGGTCGACTCGGTCAAGGCCGCTCCGGTCGCCTCGGCGTCGACCGCGGTCTTGCGGGTCGTCCGGCGCTTCGGCGCCGGCTTCGATGCCTCGACGGTCTCCGTCGGGGGACCACCGGGCTTCTGGGCGACCTGCGCCCGCAACATGGCCTCCAGCTCCGGCGGAACCTCGCTCCACGGCTCGCTGGACGAGCGCGGTGCCGGGACCCGGTCGCGCGGTCGCTCATCGCGACCACGGCCGTACGATCGGTCCTCGGCCCCTCCGGTCCTGCCGCCCTGGCCGGCGCGGCCGCCCTGGCTGCCCTGGCCGGTGCGGCCGCTCACGTCCGGATAGCGGTTGATACCGCCGCCGCTCCCGCGCCCGTAGCGCTCCCGCTCCATCGCGGACTGGTAGGCGGACCGACCACCACGGGCGCCCTGGCCGCCCCGACCACCGCTGGAACTGCGACGCTGTTCCGCGATGAGGTACTCGGGGATCTCCGGCTCGTCGAAATCCTCGTCGTCTCTGGCGGGCGGCAGACTTGCGGCCGCCGCCGGCGACGCCGACGTTCCGAGCTGTGAGTCCCACACCGAGCCGAACGGGGTGGATCGTGGGGCGCGCGGAGCCGCCACGGGCTCGTCGTCGTCCTCCTCGGGTTCGAACGCGTCCGCGACGGGTGCCTCGGACTCCATCGGCGCCCCGTCCTCGCGACCGCGACCGCGACCGCGACCGCGACCACCGCGCCGGCGGCGGCGGCGCTGGCCATCGCCTTCCTCATCGGACCGCGGCGCGCCGGTGTCGGTGTCGATCGCGGCCGGTGCCCCGGACGGCGCATCACCCGCGTCCAGCGTGAAGACCTCGGCTGCGGCGAGATCCGCCTCGGTCAGGCTGCCGACCGCCTTGGACAGGCGCTCTCCGGGAAGGGCGCGCAGCCCGGGATCGCCGCCGCCGTCCGACCCCGCGGATACCGGCGCGCTTCGTCCGCGTCCTCGGCCGCGCGAAGCTGCGGCGACCGGCTCGGCCTCCGCCCGCGCTCGGCCGCGCCCGCGGACACCGCGACCGCGGCCGGTTCCGGTGCCCTCCGTCTGCTTGTCCGGCACCTCGGTCATCGACAGGTCGTCCGCGTCGGCGACGCGCCGGCCGGACCTGGAGCCCTTCTCGACGCGGGCCAGCTGGGTGATGTCCGTGAACTGGTCCGCCGACCTCGATCAGATCGGACGAGGTGTTGCCGCGGAAGCTGATGACCTCGCAGCGCACGCCCATCTCCTGGACGGCGCGGATGGCCGGGGCGAAGTCGCCGTCGCCGGACACGACGATCGCGATATCGAGATTCCGGGCCGTCTTCATCATGTCGACGACCAGCTCGATATCCAGGTTGGCCTTGACCTTGCCGTCGCCGTACTTGCGGATGTCCTTGCTGACGACCTTGTAGTTGCTGCGGCGCAGGAAGTCATGGAAGTTGCGCTGGTTCTCGTTGTCCGGGTCGAGGCCCGTGTACGCGTAGGCGCGCACGAGGTCGCGTCCGGCCGAGGCCGCCTTGAGAAGCGTGACGTAATCGATGTCCACGCCGGCGGCCTTGGCCGCATAGAAGATGTTCGCCACGTCCACGAAGACGGCGACGTTCTTGCCCACATTGACTCCTAGAGGGTCATGGTTGGCGCCCTGGCCGGCGCGACGACGCTGCTCGGCGGGGCGATGGTCATGGGCGGCGCCCGGCGATGCCGGCCGCGGCCACGGGTCGTTGGATGCGCGGACCGGCCGGGGCGAACCCCAGTCGTGTCCAGCGCTCGGTGGCGATCGGGTCGCTCGGCGGGACCGCCTCGACGACCGTACAGCCCTTGTTGCTTGCCGAGCGGATGACTTCCTCCAGGAGGGCGGCGGTCACTCGGTCGACGTCATGGTCGGGGTCGACGACCAGCAGATCGATCGTGCCGACGAACCCCCCGGAGCGGACCGACGGGCGAAGAGCCAGGACGGCTCCTCCCACGACGTGACGCCCCGTCTCGGCGACGAAGATGCTCGCCTGCGGCAGGTAGACGAGCTGTCGGAGCAGGTCCGCGGCATCGAGCGGGCTCGGGTCACGGTCCACACGAAGGTCCGCGTCGCCGAGGGCGACGAGACGATCGATATCGGTGACACGGGCGGCTCGGACCAGGTATTCCACGCCGAAGGTTCGTACCTCACAGGACGGCGACCGTCGCCCCTCGACCGGGGCATCCGACCCATGGCCGGCACAGGAGGCCAGCGACCTCGTCCCGATCGCGAGCGGATGACGTTCACGGACCGCGCACGAGCGCGAAGGACGAAGGGGCGGCCGACCGGTATTGCATTCGGGTCGCCGATGCCTAATATACGGCATCGCTTCGGCGGTCACCTGCGCGCCGCCCGAACATGGACATGCGTCGCCGCCCGATACGCATCGCCGCCCACTTCCGCCGACGCCCTGGGAGGGGCGCGTCAACGGCATCGGGGCTCTGAGCGCTCGTGCGGACTCCTTGACCGCGTCGGGGTGGGGCCAGTGGGCTTCGACCGAGGGATCGCTCCGGGACCGCCGGACGATCGGACATCACGGAGGAGAAACATGAAGTTCACGAAGATCGGAGCACTCGCGGCGGCCGCCGTCATGGTGCTCGCAGCGTGCAGCTCGGGAACGCCGAGCGCGGCGCCGGTGACAGATCCACTCGGCACCGTCAACATCCCGGCCGGCGAGCCGGTCCATGTCGCGTACTGGGGCGTCCTCTCGGGGCCCGATGCGTCCCTGGGTGAGGACTCCAAGCAGGGCGTCGAAGTGGCCATCGACGATCTCGGTGGCAAGTTCAAGGGTCACGACATCCTGCTGACCACCGAAGACGGCCTGTGCACGCCCGAGGGCGGCGCCACGGCAGCCGTCAAGCTCGCCGCCGACAGCACCCTCGTGGGTCTCGTCGGTTCGGCCTGCTCCGACGAGGTCGTCGGTGGCATCAAGACCATCACCGAGGCCGGCCTGACCACCATCTCGCCGTCCAACACCCGCCCGGCACTGACCGCCGCGGATCGCGACGCGACCTACGCGGGCTACGCTCGCACGGCGCACAACGACGAGTTCCAGGGCAAGGTCGCAGCCGAGTACGCCTACAACGAGCTGAAGGTCACGAAGGCCGCCACGATCCACGACGGCAGCGGCTACGCCGAAGCCCTGGTCGGAGTCTTCGAGACCGAGTTCAAGGCGCTCGGTGGCGAGATCGTCGCCTCCGAGGCCATCGCCAAGGGCACCACGGACATGAGCACGACATTGAAGACGATGGCGGCGGCGTCGCCGGAATTCATCTACATGCCGTTGTTCATCGCCGAAGCCGGTTTCCTCAAGTCACAGATCCCGTCGACCACCGGTCTTGAGAACGTCGAGACGATGGGCGCCGACGGCCACTATTCCGCCGACTTCCTCAAGGCCGCGGGATCCGCCGCGGTGGGTCACTACCAGACGAGCCCGAACTTCTCGGCCTTCACCGGCGATTACGCCGGCTTCCTCGAGAAGCGGGCGGCCAAGTTCGGCGGCGACGCCCTGAGTGCGTTCCACGCCCAGGCCTACGACGCCACGAACATGCTGTTCGCGGCGCTCACCAAGGTCGCGGTCGAGAACTCCGACGGATCCCTGTCGGTCCCGAAGGGCGCCCTTCGCGACGCGATCTTCGCGACCAAGGATTTCGTCGGTCTGACCGGCACCCTCAGCTGCACCGCCACCGGTGACTGCGGCGCACCGGTCATCGCGGTCTACCAGGTCACCCAGGCGGACGTCGACGCGCTCAAGATGCCGGCGACTCCCATCTGGCCGAAGTAGGCCGTATCCCCTCTTGAGTTAAGAGGGACGATCGATCTTCGGGGACGAGCGGGCACCGCCCGCTCGTCCCCGATACTCCCCCAAGGCCGTGAATCGACGGAGGCCGCCCGTTGAAGGTCCGACGACTCGACCGACTGACCGACGTCGCGATCGACGTCTTCATGCTCGCGTTCAAGGTGGCCGTCATCGCCCTGGTCGGGGTCGGGTCCCTCCTGACCCTGCTCGCCGGCACGTACACGGGGGCCGACTGGCTCGAGCTGGTCGGCGCCGGGCTCACCCAGGGCTCGATCTACGCGATGATCGCCCTGGGCTACACGATGGTCTACGGCATCCTGCGCATGATCAACTTCGCCCACGGCGAGATCTTCATGGCCGGATCCTTCGGCGGCTACTTCGCGATCGTGGCGCTCGCCAGCGCCGGGATGCTGACCGACAACGTGATCGTCAGCCTCTTCGCGATCCTGCTCGCCATCCTGGTCGCGATGGCCGTGTCCGTCACGCTTGCCATCGGCGTCGAGCGGATCGCCTACCGGCCACTGCGGAACGCGCCCGACGCTGGTCCCGCTGATCAGCGCCATCGGGGCCTCGCTGTTCCTCCAGTACTCCTTCCGAGGCTTCTTCGGGTCGGGCCTCTACGCCTACCCGACGCCGAGCTTCCTGCAGCAGGAGTCGCCGATCCCGTTCCTCAGCATGCGCTGGGTAGACGTCCTCGTGGTCATCGCCTCGCTGGCGATGATGACCGGCCTCTATCTGTTCGTGATGCGATCCAAGCTCGGGACGGCCATCCGCGCCGTGTCCGAGGACAAGGGCACGGCCGCCCTCATGGGGATCGATGCGAACCGCGCGATCGTCCTGACGTTCGCCATCGGTGCGGCGATGGCCGGTGCGGCGGGCGTCCTGTACGGCCTGGCGTTCATCCAGGTCACGTTCTTCATGGGCATCGTTCCCGGGATCAAGGCCTTCACGGCGGCCGTCCTCGGCGGGATCGGCAACGTCCCGGGTGCCTTGCTCGGTGGCCTCTTCCTCGGCCTCATCGAGGCGATCGGACCTACGCTATTCCTGGCCGGATTCGGCGTGCCGGCGACGAACCAGTTGAAGGACGTCGTCGCCTTCACGATGCTCGTCCTGGTCCTCGTCTTCCGACCCTCCGGCCTCCTGGGTGAGCGCGTGACGAGGAGTCGAGCATGACCGCGACGACCCTTCCACCGCCCGGTATGAGCGGCGCCGTCGGTGGCGGCAGCTGGCACCTGTCCAAGCTCATCAAGATCGGTGTCGGTGGAGGGGCGGTCGCGATCTACCTGTGCCTGGTCGGGATCGTCCCGGTCTTCGCCGTCCGGCCGCTCATCATCGGCGTCGTCGAACTCGGGCAGGCGGCCCTGCTGATCGCCTTCGGCGCGATCGGGTACGTCGCGGCGCGCGGCCACATCCGGACGTCGTTGTCCAGGGCGGTCGTCAGTGGCGCGATCTCCGGCGGGATCGCCGGCGCGATGGTGACCGGTCTGATCGGGTTCGGGTCCATCGTGGACCTGCGGGCGATGTTCCTCAACGCATCACCCGTCCTGTATGAACTCCTCAATAACGGCATCGTGGTGACCGGTGCGTACGTGCCGATCGTCGTCGGGGCGATCACCGGGGGCCTCGCGGCGGTCGTCTTCGGGCTCCCGACCAGCATCCGCTCGCCGCTCGTCGTCGGCCTGTCGTCGCTGGTCTTCTTCGGTCTGTTCGCCGGACTGCTGCGGACCCCGATGCTCGTGACCCCGCTCGCGGACCTGGCGAGGACCCTGTTCGGTTCGGAGGGGCTGAACGTCATCGGCGCGATCCTGGTCTTCATCCTGAGCGTCGCGACGAGCGTGCTCGTTCGGACCACCAAGCCGAGGCGTCGCGTCAACGCGCTGCCGCCCGCCCAACGGCGACTCGTGCTCGGGCCGCTGGCGATCCTGGTCCTCGTATTCGTCTTCTTCTTCCCGCTCGCCCTCGGACCGTTCTTCGCCCAGGTCATCGCCCTCGTCGCCCTGTTCGTCCTGCTGGGCCTCGGCCTGAACATCACGCTCGGTCTCGCCGGTCTGCTGGACCTTGGCTTCGTCGCCTTCTACGCGGTGGGCGCCTACACGGTGGCGCTCCTGACCTCGACCGCAGAGTACGGGCTCGCCGGCTGGTCGTTCTGGCAAGCCGTCCCGTTCGGCGTGCTGTTCGCGATGCTGGTCGCGCTCTTCCTGGGGCTGCCGATCCTTCGCATCCGAGGCGACTACCTCGCCATCGCGACCCTGGGCTTCGGCGAGATCATCCGGATCCTCGCCGGATCGGACCTGCTGAAGCCGATCCTCGGCGGGCCGCGGGGCATCCTCAACATCCCCAAGCCGATCGACGTACCGCCCACCGACTGGCTGGCCGGGCCTGTCCAGATCTACTACATCGCCCTCATCTGCGCCGCCATCGTGGCATTCGTCGCGTGGCGGCTGCGCGGCTCACGCCTTGGGCGATCCTGGATGGCGCTCCGCGAAGACGAGGATGTCGCCGAGGGGATGGGTGTCAACCTCGTCCAGACGAAACTGCTCGCCTACATGCTCGGCGGAGCGTTCGCCGGTCTCGCCGGCGCGATCTCGGTCGGCCTCGTCGGGTCCATCTTCGCGTCGAGCATCCAGCTCCAGCTGTCCATCAATGTGGCGGCCATCGTGATCGTCGGCGGGATGGGCAGCATCCCTGGCGTCGTGCTGGGTGCCCTCGTGCTGATCGGCCTGCCGGAGCTGTTCCGCGAATTCTCCGACTACCGGCTCCTGTTCTACGGCGTCGCCCTCATGAGCATCATGATCATGCGGCCCGAGGGCCTGCTGCCGTCCAGAGTGAGGCGACGAGAGCTCCATACCAGCGAAGAGGTCCTCGCCTTGCCGGATGACCAGCTGATCACCGACGAGGAACGACGCGAGGCAAGGGCCCGATGATCCTGCTGAAGGCCTCGCAGGTCACGAAGCGGTTCGGCGGGCTGACGGCCGTCAGCGAGCTCGACTTCGAGCTCGAGGAAGGCTCGATCGCGAGCGTCATCGGGCCCAACGGCGCCGGCAAGACGACGTTCTTCAACTGCCTCACGGGGTTCTTCCACGTGGACGAAGGCAGCATCACGTTCGACGGCCACCCGATCCATACGCTCCGGCCGGACCAGGTCGCCCACTTCGGGATCTCGCGGACGTATCAGAACATCCGCCTGTTCCGAAGCATGACCGCGGTCGAGAACATCCTGGTCGGTCAGCACAACCACATGAACTCCACATGGCTCGGCGCCATCTTCCGCACGAGAGCGCAGCGACGCGAAGAGGAGGCCGCCCATGTCGAGGCGCTGCGCCTGCTCGAGTTCGTTGGCCTCAAGGACCGCGGCGACTACCTCGCCGTCAAGCTGCCGTACGGCGACCAGCGCCGCCTGGAGGTGGCACGGGCGCTGGCCAACAAGCCGCGCCTCCTGCTCCTCGACGAGCCGACGGCCGGCATGAACCCGATCGAGACGCTCCAGATGACCGACTTCTTCCGGAGGCTGCGCGGTGAGCTCGGGATCACGGTCCTGCTGATCGAGCACGAGATGCGCGTCGTCATGGACATCTCGGAGAAGATCACGGTGCTCGACTACGGCCGAAAGATCGCCGAGGGGACCCCCAAGGAGATCCAGCGCGATCCGCAGGTCATCGAGGCCTACCTCGGCCGCGAAGGCGCCGCGGAGACCGCTGCGGTCGCAGTCGGGGCCGACGGGGCGGACCACGCATGACCACGACCAGCACGCCGGTCCTGTCGGTCGTCGACGTCAACACGTACTACGGCAGCATCCATGCCCTGCGCGGCATCTCGCTCGAAGTCAACCAGGGCGAGATCGTCGCGCTCATCGGTGGCAACGGCGCCGGCAAGAGCACCACGCTAAACTCGATCAGCGGGCTGGTCCGGCCGAAGAGCGGCCAGATCTTGCTCCAGGGCGAGGACCTCGGCCAGTACAAGCCGCACGAGATCATGATCAAGGGCGTCGTCCAGGTGCCCGAGGGCCGCCGGATCTTCGCCCGGCTGACCGTGACCGAGAATCTCAAGATGGGCGCGTTCGTCGTCAACGACAAGGCGCTCGTGATCCAGCGCACGGACGAGGCCTTCGCGCTCTTCCCGCGCCTCAAGCAGCGCGAGAACCAGGTCGCCGGCACGCTGAGCGGTGGCGAACAGCAGATGCTGGCCATGAGCCGAGGCCTGATGTCCGACCCCAAGGTCCTGCTCCTCGACGAGCCGTCGATGGGGCTGGCGCCGTTGCTCGTCGACCAGATCTTCGAGACGATCATCGAGCTGCACGCGCGAGGAACGACGATCCTGCTGGTGGAGCAGAACGCCCGCAAGGCGCTCGCGATCGCCGACCGCGGGTACGTCATCGAGACCGGCCAGATCGTGCTGGCCGAGGACGCCGCTGCGCTGCGCGACAACGAGATGGTCCAGAAGGCGTATCTCGGCATCGACTGACCGCCGGCGGGCAGCCGCCGAGGCGGCGGAAGCGCGGCCGATCAGGGTGGCGGCGCGCCGACTACCGGCAGGTCGCGATGGAAGCCCACCGACCCGAGCCCCAGGTCCCCGATCCGCCGCACCGGCATGCCCGTCGTCGTGTCGTGCACGGTCAGGGAAACGCCCCAGTCCGCCGGTCCGCCGGCCGGCGTCACCCCCGGCCGCCCGATGGCGGCCAGCCACCGCCCGTCCTCCAGCAACGTGAGGTCGTCGTAGAGGGCGAGTGCCGGCCAGCGCTCGACGGGCAGGACCGTGTGCGCATCGAACACCCAGATCCCCGTGCTCGCGCCCAGTGGCTCGCCCGTTCGACCGGCCGCGTACAGCCAGCGCCCGTCAGGTGAGCCGACCAGATCGCGCGGCGGCGCCGATGGCCAGGTCGCGGTGGCCCCGTCGGACCAGGTCGTTGGGACGGCGGCAGCAGGTGTCCCGTCCCGGTCGGCGCCTTCCAGGCGGACGACGACGGTCGGGGTATCTCGCTCGGGAACCGAGACCGCGCGGATCCCGCCACGGAGCAGGTCCAGCCCGACCATGACGTGGCCGAGCGGATCCCACACGAAGGTTCGGCCACGGGTCTGGTCGATCAGCGGACTCCCGCTGGCGATACCGGCGAAACGGAGCGGGTCGCCCGGCAGGGCGCCGCCATCGGTCGCCCAGCGACGGACGATGATGTCGCCGCCGTCCTCCGTGGAGTCGTCGTCGCAGATCGCCGCGACCGCCTCGGGCGTGACGAAGTCGAACAGGCACCCGTCCGATCGGAACGCGGCGGGCAGGATCACGGACGTGACGCCGCCCAGGGACCTGCCGTCGAGTTCGACCAGCCAGGCGGCTCGCGCGGCCGCATCGAGCGACGCCCGGGACTCCGCCGCTGCCGAGACCGCCACGAAGGCGCGCCGCCCGTCCGGCGCGAACCGCACCGTCGGCGACGGGACGGCGGGGAGGAGGTAGTACTCCTCGGGTGGGGCGACTCGGAGCTCGGTCGAATCGGCGACCTCCCCGGTCGCGAGATCGATCAGGTCGAGGCCGAGGCGCCAGGACGCCGGCGACGGGATGAGCCACGCGAGCAGGACCGTCCGCCCGTCCGGCGCGGGCTCCATCGCGACCAGCGTCGCCGCGGGCACCGAGCTCGACGGGTCGTCGGCGGGCAGGGTGCGGACGACGACGCGGGACTGCTCGTGCAGATCGGTATCGGTACGGACCAGCTCCAGGGTCGCGGCGCCGCCATCCGCCGGCGTCTCCAGGTCGATGCACAGGCACACGGTCCCGCCGCCTGCCGCCCGGAGCAGGAGGTCCCACCCGATCGTCCCGTCGAGGGGCTCGGTGGTGCGCGCGCTGGCGAGATGCAGCCAGCGAACGGCGTCTCCTTCGAGCAGGACGCCGTGCATCGGTGCCGCAGGCGCGGTGAACCATTCCTGGGCGGGCAGCGCCGTCGCGAACGGTCCCACCGTGGCCGATGGGCGCTCGGTGGGCCGCGGGGGGATCGACGGGGCCGGGATCTCCGGCCCCTGGGCTGCCAGGCCATTCGCGAGGGCGACCGCGAACGCCGCGACCGCCAGCGCCCCGCCTGTCCACCAGCGACGCCTCGGACCGGGCGCGACGCGGGTGACCGGGACGCGGAACCCGGCTTCGCCCCGCTCCGGCGGATCAGCGGCACCCGGATCGTGCGGCGATGTCGGCAAGGGCGCACCTGCTGCGGACGGATGTCCGGCGATGGTACGACGCCGCGCGAGACTGGCCGGTCCACGGCGGTCGGAGGGCGCCGCGCTCTTCAGCGGTAGACCGGCTCCCGCGTCATCCGGTACACCGCTCGAGAGGCGATCGCGAGGCCGAGCCCCGCGAGCCAGACGCCTGGCCCGTTGGTGAACACCTGGGCCGGTTCGTCGAAGCGGAACGCGCCGACCATGAGCAGGTCGAAGACCCGCCACGCAAGGCCCAGCCAGCCCACGACGACCAGCAGCCCGAAGGACAGTGGCCGGTCCACCGCGGTCGGGCGATCCCCGATCGCGTAGGGCAGCGCGACCAGCGCGAGCGTGGCCACGCCGACCAGGAAGACGACGATGCCGCTCCCTTCGAACGCATTCCCGCCGACAGCCGGGATGCCGGTCTCGCCGCCGAGGCGCCACCACGGCAACACGGACCCGACCACGATGAGCAGGCCACCGAGCGCGGCCAGGGTCCGCCCCTGCCCCAGCGGGCGGCGCTGCATCGTCACGCGTCGCCCTCGTCCGGCTCTCCGGCGGCGTAGACCTCCGGCCGCAGGACCCCGACGAACCGCAGGTTGCGGTAGAGCTCGCCGTAGTCGAGCCCGTAGCCGACAACGAACTGATCCGGGATGGTGAAGCCGATGTAGTCGACGGGGATCTCGACCAGACGACGGGCCGGCTTGTCCAGCAGCGTGCAGATCCGCAGCGAGGCGGGGTTCTTGCCGCGCAGGTAACGGATCAGGTAGTTGAGGGTCAACCCGGTGTCGATGATGTCCTCGACGATGAGCACATCCTCACCTTCGATGCTCGCCGACAGGTCCTTGAGGATGCGGACCAGCCCGGATGACTCGGTGTTGTTGCCGCCGTAGGAACTGACCTCCATCAGGTCGATCCGGAGGGGCAGGTCGATCGCGCGCATGAGGTCGGCCATGAACGGCAGCGATCCCTTGAGGACCGACACCAGGGTGACCGGCCGACCACCATAGTCGACCGCGATCTGCGCCCCGAGTTCGGCGACCCGGGCCGCGATATCCGCCTCCGCGACCAGCACGTCGCCGATATCCGCGTGCAGGTCGACCCGCCGATCGCTCATCGGCTCACCACGGGCCTGTCAGCCGGTGGTGGCGCGACGGACCCGCGACGCCGGGCCGGTCGGCCCGGAGATCCCGGAGATCCCGGAGATGTGCGAGACAGCGACGGCAGGCTCACCGGATCGACGACGACCCGGCTGGACGGACCGTGGGGCAGCGCGACCTGGCCGGACGACCCGGACAGCCCGCCGATCAGCGCCACCTTCCCGTACTTGAGCATCAGGGCCCGGAAGTCCCGCGCGTAGAACAGCTTGATGTTGACGCCGGGGTACAGCTCCCGCAGCCTGCGGAGCTTCCGGTTCTTCTTGCGCACGAGCTTCTGGCGGAGCGTCGTCATCTCCAGGTAGAGGTCGAGGTCCGGAAGGTAGAAGTCCGGGGAGAAGCTCTCGACGACGTCACCGTCCAGGTTCCAGAGGATCGGGAACGTGTCGGGCTCGTACTCCCAGTGGACCGCATAGAAATCGAGGATGCGGGCCATCTCCGCCTCGCTGGCATGGGCGAACGGGGTGCTGGGGTCCATCGGCGGCCAGTCTACCCGAGCGTGGCCCGACGCGGTGGCTCCGCACGGACCGATTGCGCGTCGATACCCCTGGGGGGTATGATGTCGCGCATGGCCACCACGACCGGACGGCGCCCGGCGCCGGCACCCGACCCGAGCCACTTCCGCCATAGCTACTCGAAGGACACGGCGCAGCTGATGCGCCGCCTGTCGCGCATGGAGGGGCAGGTCCGCGGGATCGCCCGGATGATCGAGCGCGAGGAATACTGCGTCGACATCCTCCAGCAGACGGCTGCCCTGCGGGCGGCGGTCGATTCGCTGTCCATCCTCGTGCTGGAGGACCACGTCCAGGGCTGTGTCAGGACGGCGGCCGAACGAGGCGAAGCGGACCAGTACGTCGCCGAGGTGATCGACGTCGTCCGTCGGTCGTTGGGCCGGCCGGTCCGCGGCGGGTCGCGCAGCACCTGAGTTATCCACGAATCGGTGGCCGCGCCGGCGTTTGGTGGATAACCCCGTTGACCCGGACGGGTCGCGGCTCCTAACGTCCAACTCCCGCACAGGGCGAACCGCAGGGTACCGCGGTCCACGAGGGGCCTGGGGAAACCCGGCCGTGAACCGAACGGATCGCGGAAGACCGAACAGGCGCGCCGGTGCGAGACGAAACCACGCCGGGAGCGGCATGCATACGCCGGCGGCACGCACGACTCGAGGAGGCGTGTCGTAGATCGCGTACGTGAGCCGCTCCCGACGCGCGTCGACGACACCCCGGCGCTTCCGGCGGCCTACGACGCCGCCCTGGATGCCGCGCTCGCGGGCCTCGGGCTGGACCTCCCGGCAGCGGCGCGTGCCGCGATCGACGGTCACATCCGTCTGCTGCTGGCCTGGACCACCGCGATCAACCTGACGGCAGTCCGCGACCCGGTGGTCGCCGCAACGGCGCACGTGGCGGACAGCCTGACCGCCGTCCCGCTGCTCCGGGAGCTCCGCGTGGAGCGGTTCCTCGATCTCGGTTCAGGTGGGGGACTGCCGGGGATCCCGCTGGCGGCCGCGCTGCCGGCGGAGGCCGTGCTCGTGGAGCCGATCGCCAAGAAGGCGCGCTTCCTCCGCGCGGCCGCCGAGGCGGTCGGTCTGGCCGGCCGGGTCCAGGTGGCCGTCGCACGCGGGGAATCGCTGGCGCGCGACCCGGAGCAGCGGGGCCGCTGGCCGGTCGTCACGGCGCGGGCCGTGGCCTCCACCGCGGATCTCGTGGAGCTCGCCTTCCCGCTCCTCGCCGAAGGCGGGCGGCTGGTGGCCTGGAAGCGCGCGACCCAGACCGACGAACTGCGCGCGGCCGAAGCCGCCGTCCGGGCACTGGGTGGCGGCTGGATCCAGGTCACGGAGGTCCACCTCCCCGGCCTGGCCCTGCATCGGCTGGTCGTGGCGACCCGCGCCGGCCGTGTCCCGGACGAGTACCCGCGCGAGCCGACCGCACGCCGGCGCCGACCGTGGTGACGGACGGCGTGGGGCGGGCCGCGCGCTGCTACGCTCTCGCGCGATGCGCGTCGCCGTCCTGTCCGATATCCACAGCAACCTCGTCGCCCTCGATGCCGTCCTGGAGCACGTCGGCGTGGTCGACGCGATCTGGCACCTGGGCGACGTCGTCGGCTACGGGCCGGACCCGGACGGTGTGGTCCGGCGACTGGCCGACCTCGGCGCCGTCGGTGTTCGCGGCAACCACGATGCGGCGGCCCTGGGCGGCCCGGAGATCGACTGGTTCAACCCGGATGCCCGGACTGCGGCAGCCTGGACCCGCGATTCGATCCGCGACGACACGCGCGCCTGGCTGGACGCGCTGCCGGTCGTCATGGAGATCGGCGACGTGACGCTCGTCCACGGCAGCCCGCGCGACCCGCTTCGCGAGTACATCGCCTCCCTGGCCGCCGCGCGCGAGAACCTGGCCGAGCTGACGACCCGGTATGGACTGCACGGGCACACCCACGTGCCGATCGCCTTCATCGACGACGACCGCCGGATCGAACTGGTCGATCCGCGCGACGTCGGCCAGCTGTCGCTCGACGAGCGCCGGACCCTGCTGAACCCGGGCAGCGTGGGGCAGCCACGCGACGGGGACCCGCGCGCCGCGTATCTGGTCCTCGACCCGGATGCCGGCGTCGCCACGTGGCAGCGGGTCGCCTACGACGTCGAGGCCGTCCAGGCGGCGATCCGTGCTGCCGGCCTTCCGGCCCGGCTGGCCGACCGCCTGGCGTTCGGCGCATGATCGGCGGTCGACGACCCCTCCAGGGCCGGAAGCCGGGCGACCGGCGAGTCCGCGTCGAGCGCCCGCACGCGCCGTACTTCCGCTACACCGGCAAGGGCCAGCTGACGGCCAAGCAGGCGGCCAGCATCCCGACCACTCCGGGCGCCCAGATGATCGCGCGGGTCCGGGCCGTCGTGCTGGGACGGCCGCTGGCGTCGGAGGAGGAGATCGGCGAGCGGCTGTCCAAGCGCAAGGCGCTGGCCATCTTCAGCTCGGATGCCATCAGCTCATCGGCCTACGCGACCGAGGAGATCCTGCGGGCGTTCCTGCTCGCCGGGGCGGCCCTGGCCACGCTCACCCTGGCCATCCCGGTCTCGATCGCCATCGCCGTCCTGCTCGGGATCGTGGCCTTCTCCTATCGCCAGGTCTGCATCGCCTATCCGACGGGCGGCGGGTCCTACTCGGTGTCGAAGGCGAGCTTCGGACGGATCGCGTCCCTGATCGCCGCGTCAGCCCTGCTGATCGACTACAACCTGACGGTCGCCGTCTCGACCTCGTCGGCGGTGGAGCAGGTCGTCTCGGCGGTCCCGGGGCTCGCCCCGATCTCGGTCGGCATCGGCGTCGGGGCGATCGGCCTCATCACGATCGGCAACCTGCGCGGGCTGCGGGAGGCCGGCAACATCTTCGCGGTCCCGACCTACCTGTTCCTCGGCAGCGCGCTGCTGATGATCGGCCTCGGCGTGTTCCGCATCGTCGTTCTCGGCGAGGGAACGGTGACGCCCGAGGCGATCGAGAGCGCGACACAGACCACCCAGGCCGTGGGTGCCCTGGTGCTCCTGCGGGCGTTCGCGTCCGGGGCAGTGGCCCTGACCGGGACAGAGGCGATCGCCACCGGCGTGCCGGCGTTCAAGCCGCCCGAGCCGCGCAACGCCGCGACCACCCTGATGGTGATGGCGGTCATCCTCGGCGTCCTGTTCGTCGGGATCACGTTCCTGGCGACGCAGTTCGGGATCGTCCCGATCGACGAGCCGGTCAAGCAGACGGTCATCGCGCAGGTCTCGGCACGCGTGTTCGGCGGGGATTCGATCGGGTTCTACCTGTTCCAGCTGTTCACCGCCATGCTGCTCTTCCTCGCCGCCAACACCAGTTTCGCGGCGTTCCCGCGGCTGGCGGCCGTCCTGGCCCGGGACGGGTACTTTCCCCGCCAGTTCTCGTTCCGCGGCGATCGGCTGGCGTTCTCCATGGGGATCGTGGCGCTCGGACTCATCGCTGCCTCGCTGGTGGTCGCGTTCGGCGGCAACACCCACGCACTGATCCCGCTGTACGCCGTCGGCGTGTTCATCGACTTCACGATCGCGCAGGCGGGCATGGTTCGCCACTGGTGGCGCGAGCGATCGCCCGGCTGGCGCCGGCGCCTGACGATCAACGCGGTCGGCTGCGTCGCGACCGCGGTCGTCGCGGTCGTGGTGACCACCGTCAAATTCGTCGACGGCGCCTACCTCGTGCTCATCCTCATCCCGGTCCTCGTGGCGCTGATGCTGTTCATCCACCGGGAGTACGCCGACCAGGCGCGCGAGCTGCATGTCCGTGACGACCTGGTCGTGGAGGGTCCACATCGCGAGCAGCGTGTGGTGGTGCCGGTCAACGGGATCAACCGGGCCGTGATCCAGGCGGTGAACTTCGGGCGCACCATGAGCGACGACATCCGGGCCGTGTTCGTGACCGAGGATCCCCAGGCGGGCGAGGAGCTCCGGGGGCGCTGGGAGCGTCAGGTCCCGGGCGTGCCGCTGGTCATCGTGGAGTCCCCCTACCGCGCCGTCATCTCGCCGGTCCTTGCCTATCTCGACGTCCTGGACCAGGCCTGGCCGCCCGATCGGGAGGTGCCGATCACCATCGTCGTCCTGCCCGAGTACGTCGCCCGCCACTGGTGGGAGCGCATGCTCTACAACCAGACCGCCAAGCGCCTCAAGGCCGCAATCATCGGGCGGGAACACACCGTCATCGCGGACGTCCCATACCGGCGCGGTCACTGACCGAAGTCTCGCGCCCGCGTCGACCCCCGTGGTCCCGAGCCAGACGCCCGACTGCCCCCCGTCCCGGTGGTATCGTGACCGTCCCATGCCCGACACCGATGCCCCACCCTTTCGCCGGGCCGTCATCGCCCTCAACGGCGGCCCGAGCGACGAACGGATCGTGCGCCTGATCGCCGGCCAGGCCGTGCGGACCAAGGCGGAATTGATCGCCGTCCACGTCGTGGAGATCGACTGGACCCTGCCGCTGGACGCCGATATCGCCGGACGCTCCGAAGAAGTCCAGCGGGTCCTCGACGTGGCCGAGGGGATCGCCGAAAGCTACAGACAGCCGATGGAACCCGTCCTGCTCCAGGCGCGCGACGTGGGTGCGGCGATCGTCGACGAGGCCACCGAGCGAGGCGCGGACCTGCTCGTGGTCGGGCTCCCGTACCGCAAGCGGTTCGGCGGCGAATTCGCCATCGGCCGGACCATCCCGTACATCCTGCAGAACGCGCCGTGCACGGTATGGGTCGTGCGCGAGCCGATGAGCGAGGAACCATCGTGAAGATCGTGATCGTCGGCTGCGGCCGCGTCGGCGCGTCCGCAGCCGACCATTGGGACAAGGACGGCCACGAGGTCGTGATCCTGGATATCGTGACCCGCGCCTTCGAGCGCCTGTCGTCGTCGTTCGGGGGGACCGCCATCCGCGGCGACGGCACGGACGAGGACGTCCTGCGGCGGGCCGGGGTGGAGGGCGCGGACGTGTTCCTCGCCCTGACCGAAGGGGACAACCGCAACATCATGGCGGCGCAGGTCGCCACGGAGGCGTTCGGCGTCCAGGATGTCATCGCCAAGATCAACGACCCGCTGCGGGCCGATGCCTACGCGGAGATCGGGATCGCGACGCTGTGCCGGACCGGCATGATGCTCGATTCGCTCAACGCGCACCTCGGCCTGCCGCCTTCCGGGTTGCCCGGGATGCAGGCGTCGTCCGGTCACCACCACCCCGGGAGCGAACACGATGCCGCCGCGCCGGGCGCGACCATGGAGGCCTGAGCGATGTTCGTGCTGGTCGTCGGCGGAGGCAAGGTCGGCTACTACCTCGCCAAGGAACTCATCGACGCGGGCCATGAGGTGGCCCTCATGGAGAAGGACCCCGGCCGGGCCCGCCAGATCGCCGACGAGGTCGGCTCGATCGTCATCGCGCACGACGGGTGCGAGGGCAAGTACCTCGGCGAGGCCGGGTGCAATCGGGCGGACGTCGTCGCGGCCGTGACCGGCGACGACGAGGACAACCTCGTGATCTGTCAGATGGCCAAGCACCACTTCGACGTGCCACGCACCATCGCGCGGGTCAACAACCCGAAGAACGAAGTCCTCTTCCGCCACCTCGGCGTGGACGAGCTGGTCAGCCCCACCAGGATGATCCTGGGCTCCATCGAGCAGGACATCCCGGTCCACGAACTCCTCCACCTGGCGGCCCTGGGCGAGGGCGAGCTGGAGATCATCGAGGCGCACCTGCAACCCGGATCGCCCGCCATCGGACGGGCGCCAAGCGATCTGGACATCCCGGAGGGCTGTTCGCTGTTCGCGGTCATCCGGAACGGTATCGCCACCCCGCTCCGGTCGGACAGCGTCCTTGAGGAGGGCGACAAGGTCATCGCCATCGGTCGGCAGGACTGCGAGGACCTGCTCCACCGCCAGCTGATCGGCGACCCGCAGGGGACCGCCAGCGGCTGAGATCAGGCGCCGGACGTCCCGCGAACCGGTCTGCGAAAAGATCTCGATCGCTCATTCTGGTAACACTCTTGACAACGTCATTGTCATGGTTCTAGCATCCGCATGTGTCCGGGATCCGGGTGTCATGGGACCCTGGCCGGCCAGCTGCAGGAGTTGCATGACCGTGACGAACGTGCGCCGTCCCGACGTGGGCCCTGTCGCCGGAATCGGCCGGAAGGCCTGACGGATGGCGTCCCCCGGGCCGGACCGCGACCCGACGCGACCCGTCTACGTGATCAGCGTGGCGGCGAGCATCGTCAGCGCACATCCGCGCACGCTGCGGATCTACGAGGACGAGGGCCTGCTCTGTCCGGCACGCACGCCGACCAACATCCGGCTCTACTCCGAGAACGACGTCCGCCGGATCATGTGGATCCGGCACCTCACCCGCGAGCGGGGCGTCAACCTCGCCGGGATCAGGATCCTGTTCGAGCTCGAGGAGCGCCTCGGCGCCCGTGTCCTCGAGGCGCTCTACGCCGAGGGGACGGGTGACGCCGAGGCGACCCGTCGACCCGCCGGCAAGCCCGCTCCCACCGCGACCGCTCCCGTTCGATCGACGGCAGACCGTTGACTGAGCGACCGTCGATCCACCCGCCGGCGGGGCCCCGTCCCGCCGGCATCGTCCCCACCGACTAGGAGAACCAGCCATGGCCAAGCGACCGTCCAAGCCGGTCGAGAAGCAGCCCGACCCGACCGAAGGCCGGCGCGAGTTGCCGCTCGTCGCACTCCGGGAGACGGTCATCTTCCCGGAGATGATCGTCCCGCTCCAGGTGGGCCGCGAGAAGAGCGTGAACGCGCTCAACGCCGCGGTCGCCGAGGGCGGACCCATCGCGCTGGTCACCCAGCGCCAGGCCGAGCAGGAGGAGATCGGTGATCCCTCCGAGCTCTACGAGATCGGCACACTGGCCAAGATCGCCCAGGTCGTCCAGCTCCAGGACGGCACCGTGCGGGCGATCGTCCAGGGCCAGTCGCGCCTGCGCCTGCACGGGTTCACCCAGACGGATCCGTATCTCCGCGCGTCCGTCGAGGAGCTGTCCGACGAAGCGCCGGAAGGGCTGGAACTCCAGGCCCTGATGCGGACGGTCCAGGCCCAGATCGAGCAGTACGTCGCCAACGGCGCCCCGGTCCCGCCGGAGGCCGCCGTGGCGGCACGCAACATCACCGAACCCGGGCTCCTTGCCGACATGGTCGCCTACAGCCCGGACATGTCCACGGAACAGCGCCAGGAACTGCTCGAGACGGTCGACGTCGTCGAGCGGCTGAAGCTGGTCACGGACTTCCTCGCCCACCAGATCGAGATCCTTGAGCTCAAGGGGAGGATCCAGTCCGAGGTCAAGTCCGAGATGGACAAGACCCAGCGCGAGTACATCCTCCGCGAGCAGCTCAAGGCGATCCAGCGCGAGCTCGGCGAGGACGACCCGCAGCAGGCGGAGATCAACGAGCTCCGCGAAAAGGTCGAGGCCGCCGGCATGCCGGACGAGATCAAGACCCGGGCCATCAAGGAAGTGGACCGGATGAGCCGGATCCCCTCTGCCTCCCCGGAGGTCGGGGTCATCCGGACCTACGTGGACTGGCTCATCAGCCTGCCGTGGGACACCTCCACGGACGACCAGCTCGACATCCGGGAGGCAGCCCGCATCCTCGACGAGGACCACTACGGCCTGGAGAAGATCAAGGAGCGGATCCTCGAGTACCTCGCGGTCCGGACGCTGGCCGACGAGATCCGCAGCCCGATCCTCGCCTTCGTCGGCCCACCCGGCGTGGGCAAGACGAGCCTCGGCAAGAGCATCGCCCGGGCGATGGGACGCAAGTTCGTCCGGATGAGCCTCGGCGGCATCCACGACGAGGCGGAGATCCGCGGCCATCGGCGGACCTACATCGGCGCGCTGCCGGGTCGGATCATCCAGAGCATCAAGACGGCTGGGTCGAACAACCCCGTCTTCATGCTCGACGAGGTGGACAAGATCGGGATGGACTTCCGGGGCGACCCATCGTCCGCCCTGCTCGAGGTCCTCGACCCGGAGCAGAACAACACGTTCCAGGACAACTACCTGGAGGTGCCGTTCGACCTCAGCAAGGTCCTCTTCATCGCGACGGCCAACCTGCTCGACCCGATCCCGCCGGCGCTGCGCGACCGGATGGAGATCGTCTACCTGCCCGGCTACACGGAGCAGGAGAAGATCGAGATCGGCAAGCGCTTCCTCATCCCGAAGCAGATGACCAACCACGGCCTCAAGGCGAAGCACATCGCGATCACGGATCCGGCCATGACGGAACTCGTCCGCTCGTACACCCATGAGGCGGGTGTCCGGAACCTGGAACGCGAGATCGCCAACGTCATGCGCAAGACGGCGCGGCAGGTCGCCGAGGGCCGCAAGGCCAAGACCGTCGTCGACCCGAAGAAGCTGGCTGCGTTCCTCGGTCCCCAGCGATTCGAGTACGGCGAGCTGGAGCCGGAGGACCAGATCGGTTCGGCCACGGGCCTGGTGGTCACCGAAGTCGGCGGCGACGTCGTCGCGATCGAGGTCACCCGGATGGAGGGCAAGGAGGACTTCATCCTCACCGGCCAGCTTGGCGAGGTCATGCGCGAGAGCGCGCGGGCCGGCCTCAGCTGGACGCGTGCCCACGCCCGCGAACTGGGCATCCACCGCGAGGTGTTCGAGAAGAACACCCTGCACATCCATGTCCCGGCCGGGGCGATCCCCAAGGACGGCCCGTCGGCCGGGATCACGATGGCCCTGGCCATCGTGTCCTCCCTGACCGGCATCCCCGTCCGCAAGGACGTCGCGATGACCGGCGAGATCACCCTCCGCGGTCGGGTCCTCCCGATCGGTGGGCTCAAGAGCAAGATCCTCGCCGCTCACCTGTCGGGCGCGAAGATCGTCATCCTCCCGCGCAAGAACGAGAAGGATCTCGTCGACATCCCGGAGGAGATCCGCAAGTCGATCAAGCTCGTCCTCGTGGACTCGATGGAGCAGGTCCTGGAGGCCGCCCTCCGGCGAAAGCCGAAGGCCCTGCCCGTCGAGCCCCCGAAGATCGGCAAGGGCGACGATCCCATCGAATTCGACGCCGGCGCCCCGCGCCCGGCGATCGGAATACCCGCCCACGGACCAGCCACCGGTCGTGGTGCGGGGCGGCTGACGCCCGCGCGCGGCCGCACGACGAGCATGCAGGTGGCGGGCCGACGAGCCCGGAGAACCTGACGTGGAGTACAAGGACTATTACGCGGTCCTCGGCATCCCGAGGACCGCGTCACCGACCGACATCAAGAAGGCCTTCCGCAAGCTCGCCCGCGAGCATCATCCGGACACGCGGCCGGGCGACGCCGAGGCGGAACGACGGTTCAAGGAGATCAACGAGGCACACGCGGTCCTGTCGGACCCCGAGAAGCGCTCGCTGTTCGACCGCCTCGGAGCGGACTGGGAGTCCTACGCGCGAGCCGGATCGGCTGCGGGCGCGGCTTCCGCTGGCGGCGCCCGGGGGCGGGGGGGCGCCGCCAGCGGGCCGTTCGCCGGGTTCGCCGGGGCGCCCGGCGGGATCCGCTACGAGTTCCACTCCACCGGCGATGCCGGCGAGTTCAGCGACTTCTTCAACGCGTTCTTCGCGGGAGCGTCACAACCGTCGGGCGCGACGGGCCCGGGCCGTGGGCAGCGGGCCGCCGGGACGCCGACCATCGAGGAGATCCTGGCCGGGATGGGTCCGGACGCGACCGGAGCGACCCGGACGCATTCCCGGAAGGCGCCGACGACCCGGCCGGCCAGCGCGGAAGCGGTCGCCGAGATCACCCTGGACGAGGCCTTCCACGGCACCACCCGGATCGTCGACGTGGACGGCAGGCGCCTCGAGGTGACGATCCCGCGCGGGGCGGATACCGGAACCCGGATCCGCCTGACGGGCAAGGCGCCGGGCGGTGGCGACCTCCATGTCGTCGTCCGGCAGCGCCCCGACCCGGTCTTCCGGCGCCGGGGTGCGGACCTGGAACGGGAGCTGACGCTGAGCCTGGGCGAGGCGCTCCTCGGCGCGGAGGTCCCGGTCCGCACGCCCAAGGGCCGGGTCCTGCTGACGATCCCGGCCGGCACCCAGTCCGGCCGGACCTTCCGCCTGACCGGCCGCGGGATGCCGCGCTTCAAGTCGACGGGCCACGGCGACGTCTTCGTCAAGGCCCGCGTCGTCCTGCCCTCCGGCCTGTCCGACGAGGCGCGCGATGCCGCCCGCCGGTTCATCGAACTCGCCGACCAACCCGATCCACGTACGCGAGAGACCTGACATGCAACTCGATCGATTCACCCAGAAGGCCCAGGAGGCCGTCGTCGCCGCCCAGGAGACCGCCCAGCGACTGCAGAGCCCGGTCCTGGACGCCGAGCACCTGCTCAGTGCGCTCGTGGAACCGGACGACGGGATCCCCGCCGAGACCCTCCGCCGACTGGGCGTGGACCTGCCGGCGTTCCGTGGCGAGATCGCCGCCGTCCTCGCCCGTCGAGCGCGGATCCAGGGTGGCTCGCTCGCGCTCGACCCGCGCGCCAAGGCCGTCGTCGAGCGCGCCGAGGCGGAGGCTCGGCGATTGGGCGACGACTACGTCTCCACCGAGCATCTCCTGCTGGGGGTGGCGGACGCCGGCGGTGAGGCGCAGACCATCCTGGAGCGGAACGCGGCCGGCAAGGAGGCCATCCTCCAGGCGTTGCAGAGCGTCCGGGGCGGCCAGCGCGTCACGTCGCAGAACCCGGAGAGCACCTACGCGGCCCTCGAGAAGTACGGGCGCGACCTCACGGTGGAGGCGCGGGCCGGCAAGCTGGATCCGGTCATCGGCCGCGACGACGAGGTCCGCCGCGTCGTCCAGGTGCTGAGCCGCCGGACGAAGAACAACCCGGTCCTCATCGGAGAGCCGGGCGTCGGCAAGACCGCCATCGTGGAGGGCCTTGCCCAGCGGATCGTCCGCGGCGACGTCCCCGAGACGCTCAAGGACAAGCGGGTCGTGGCGCTGGACCTCGGTGCCCTGATCGCCGGGGCCAAGTTCCGCGGCGAGTTCGAGGAGCGGCTGAAGGCAGTCCTCAAGGAGATCAAGGACTCCGACGGCCAGGTGATCCTGTTCATCGACGAGCTGCATACGGTCGTCGGTGCGGGCGCGGCCGAGGGCGCGATGGACGCGTCCAACCTGCTCAAGCCGATGCTCGCCCGCGGCGAGCTGCACACGATCGGCGCGACGACGCTCGATGAGTACCGCAAGCACATCGAGAAGGACGCGGCCCTGGAGCGGCGCTTCCAGCCGGTCCTCGTCGACCAGCCGACCGTGGAGGAGACGATCAGCATCCTGCGCGGCCTGCGCGAGCGCTACGAGGTCCACCACGGGGTCCGGATCACCGACTCCGCGCTCGTGGCGGCCGCGACCCTGTCGGATCGATACATCACGGAGCGGTTCCTCCCCGACAAGGCGATCGACCTCGTCGACGAGGCCGCCAGCCGGCTCCGGATGGAGATCGATTCCATGCCGGTCGAGCTCGACGAACTCGAGCGCCGCCGGATCCAGCTCGAGATCGAGCGCGAGGCCCTGCGCAAGGAGACGGACGACGCATCGAAGGCGCGCCTGACGGCGCTGGAGAAGGAACTCGCCGACCTGGAGGAGGGTCTTGGCGGCCTGCGCCAACGCTGGGAGGCGGAGACCGGCGCCATCGCCGCGATCCGCTCCACCCGCTCGGAACTCGAGCAGCTCCAGGTCCGCATCGAGCAGGCGGAGCGCGAGACGGACTACGGGACGGCCGCGCAGCTCAAGTACGGGACCCAGAAGGAGCTGCTGGACCGGCTCGGCGAGCAGGAATCGGCACTCGCCGCGCTGCAGGGTCCGGGCGCCCTGCTCAAGGAGGAGGTCGGGGCGGACGATGTCGCCGAGATCGTCGGCGCCTGGACCGGCATCCCGGTCAGCAGGCTGCTGGAGGGCGAGACGGCCAAGCTCATCCGGATGGAGGAGCGGCTGCACGAGCGGGTCGTCGGCCAGGACGAGGCGGTGCAGGCCGTATCGGACGCCGTGCGCCGGGCGAGGGCCGGGCTGAAGGACCCACGCCGGCCGATCGGGTCGTTCCTGTTCCTGGGGCCGACCGGCGTCGGCAAGACGGAGCTCGCCCGCGCGCTGGCGGAGTTCCTGTTCGACGACGAGCACGCCATGGTCAGGATCGACATGAGCGAGTACATGGAGAAGTTCGCGGTCTCGAGACTGGTCGGGGCGCCCCCCGGCTACGTCGGCTACGAGGAGGGCGGCCAGCTGACCGAGGCGGTCCGCCGTCGGCCGTACCAGGTCGTCCTGCTCGACGAGATCGAGAAGGCCCATCCGGACGTGTTCAACGTCCTCCTCCAGGTGCTCGACGACGGTCGGCTGACCGACTCGCAGGGTCGCACGGTGGACTTCAAGAACACCGTCGTGATCATGACCAGCAACATCGGCTCCGCCGCCATCGCCGCCACCGGGGCGCTGTCGGGGGACGACGCCTACGACCAGATGAAACGCGACGTCACGGACGCGCTCCGCTCCCATTTCCGACCCGAGTTCCTCAACCGCGTGGACGAGGTCATCGTCTTCCACGCGCTGACCGACGACGACCTGGCCGCCATCGTGGACCTGCTGGTCGCCGACCTGGGTCGACGACTGGCGGAGCAGGACCTCGTGCTGGAACTGACGCCCGCGGCCCTCGCCCTGATCGTCCGCGACGGGACCGACCCAGCGTTCGGGGCGCGACCGCTCAAGCGCACCATCCAGCGGCTGGTGGAGAACCCGCTTGCCCGGGCACTCGTCGCCGGCGAGTTCGCACCGGGCGACACGATCAGCGGCGACGCGGACCTGGTCGGCGGCATGCTCGTGTTCTCCACGGATCGCGCGACCGTCGTCACCGACGGGAGTCGCCGTGACGCGCGGGCAGCCGACCCGGCCGTCCGTGCCGGTGGCGGCGGCGGGACCTCGTCACCGTTGGACCTGCCGCCGACGCGCCCGCGCGACGAGGGCGGCGAGCTGGTCAACTAGAACGGGGCGCGGCAACGGGATGCGGTTCGAGGCGGTGGTCGATGGCATGAGGCGGTTGCCCGACGGCGCCTCGGGCACGCTGCCGGCCCCGGCCGGGATCCTGATGCCGGTCCTGGCCGGCGCAGAGGATGGCCGGGCCGGACGGGTCCCGCCGCCGTCGACCGCTGTCCGGCCGGCGGCCGTCCTGGTGCTGCTCTATCCGGACCGGGCCGGGGAGGCCCGCGTCGTCCTGATCGAGCGGGCGACCCACGACGGCCACCACTCGGGTGAGGTGAGCTTCCCGGGCGGCAAGCCCGAATCCCGGGACGCCGATCTCGCCGCCACGGCCATCCGCGAGGCCCGGGAGGAGGTCGCGCTGGACACGGTCGCGGCCGGGGTGCGGGTCGTCGGCCGGCTGGAGGAGTTCTGGATCCCGGTCAGCGACTTCCACGTGACGCCGATCGTGGCGCTGGCGGAGCGCACCCCCCTGCTGGCGCCGGATCCCCGTGAGGTCGCCCGGATCATCGAACCGCCCCTGGCGCGATTCCTGCCAGACGCCCCGATCGTGATCGTCGAGCGGACGGTCGATGGCTGGCCGATGCGCTACGGCGCGTACGACGTCGACGGGCTGTCCGTGTGGGGCGCGACCGCCCGCATCCTGAGTCAGCTGGGTTCCGTGCTCGCCCGGCACTGATCGCGGCGGCTACGCTAGCCGCCATGAAGCACCTCCTGCTGCGCGCCCGCAAGGACGCGTTCGACGTCGTGTCGCCACAGGACAGCCTCGTCCACAACACGATCGCGGACAACGCCGGGAACCTCATCTTTTCGATGGCGGCGCAGCGCATCCTCGCGACGGCGACGACGACGGTGACCGCCGACCGGTTCGTCGTGGACCCGGGCGACGCCGACCGGATCAACGAGCGGTTCGACGCTTATGTCATCCCGCTGGCCAACGCCTTTCGTCCCAGCTACGAGCCGATCCTCCATCGACTCACCGCGCTCATCCGCCGGCTCCGCATCCCGGTCGTCATCCTCGGCGTCGGCGCGCAGGCCGATGTGGGATACCGGACCGAGCGACTCCGACCCATCGAACCGGCGGTGCGCGCCTTCGTCGGCGCCGTGCTGGACCGGTCGCCGTCGATCGGGGTCCGGGGCGAGCTGACGCTCGACTACCTGCGCGGCCTCGGCTTCCGCGACGTCGAGGTGATCGGCTGCCCGTCGCTGTTCCTCGACGGTGCCGACCTGCGCGTCGCCAAACGGGCTCCGGGACTCGGCCCGGACGCCCGGGTGGCGATCAACGTGTCGCCGTACGTGAAGGCGATGGGCCCGATCGTCCGGCATCACGTGGAGCGCTATCGGGGCCTCACCTACGTGGCCCAGGACATCGACACGCTCGAGTTGCTGTTGTGGGGCTCCGGGGGCGCGGACGTGGACGCGTCCGACCCGCGCCCGATCCACCGCGCCCACCCGCTGTTCCGTGACGACAAGGTCCGGTTCTTCGTCGATCCCTGGCCGTGGCTCGCCTATCTCCGCGAGGTCGACTTCTCATTCGGGACGCGGATCCACGGCAACATCGCCGCGCTCATGGCGGGTACCCCGGCGGTCGTCCTGGCCCACGACTCGCGCACGCTGGAACTGGCGCGCTATTTCGCGATCCCGCATCGCCTGATCGGGGACGTCGCCCCCGACGTCGACGCCGCCGACCTCTACGCGGAGGCCGACTTCACGGCGTTCAACGCGGGTCAGCCGGACCGCTTCGCGACGTTCACCACGTTCCTCGCCCGGCACGGACTCCAGCACGCGTCGGAGGCCGGTGAATCGGAGCCGTCCTTCGCGGCGCGAGCGGACGCGACGCCGTGGCCGGCGGCCGTCACGGCGGCTTCGCGGTCGGGGCCGCGGGGCCTCGGCGATCGCGTGGGACGGATTCGTCGGCGGGCGCGTCGCGTCCTGCGAAGCGGCTGGGTCCGGCGCCTGCGGGTCGGGCTCGCGCGAGTCCGGGGTCGCGGTCCGGCGTCCTGAACCGGCGTCGGGTCAGTCGGGCTCGCCGGCCGTCGGGTCGGGTCGCGGCGACCCGGATCCATCGGCGGCCAGGCTGCCCTCCCCGCGCGCCAGCGCCCCGGTCGCGCCGGATGCCAGGGCCCGGGCCTCGCCGTCGATGAGGCCGTCCGCCGTCCGGTCGGCCTCGCCCGCGAACTCGACGATGAAGGCCCGCATCTGGGAGTGCTCCGTCCACGCCGCGTGGGGCAGGTCGGCGGGCCACAGCACCGCCTCACCGGCGGCGACCCTGGTCCGTTCGTCGCCGACCCCGACCCACCCGCCACCCTCGATCACGATGAACCAGGCCGGGTTGGGGCCCGCGTGCGGCTCGATCCTGGCGCTCCGGGCGAAGGCCAGCTCGGAGACGATGCCGCGGTCGTCCGAGTGGATGAGCTGGCCCGTGACGCCGCTGGAGCCGGGCGGGCCGTCCGGGCGCCGGTGGCCGACCCCGAACCGGCGGACCTCGATGGGCATCGCCTACCGGCGGCGCCGCTGCGGTCGCGGCTGTCGCCGACCTCCGCGCCGGCGGATGGTGGCCTCCGGGTCCGCGAACTTCTGCTTGCTGTAGTAGCGCTCCCGGGCCAGGCGCTGCTCGTGGGCGCGCAGGATCGGCGGGAAGCGGATGAAGCGGATCCAGACCAGGGTCCCGATGCCGATGACCTGGGTCAGCAGCACGAGGAAGTAGTCGAAGATGAACAGGGCCTCGATCACGATCAGGCTGAACGTGATGAGCCCGGTCCACCACAGCCACTCCCAGAGGTCCAGGTACGGCTGGTGCTTGTGGAGGGCCCGGCCGCGCACGTTGTAGAGCACGGCGAGCAGGGCCAGGAGGGCAGCGGCCGCGATCCACGTGGGGTGGAACACGTCCGGGAAGTTATGGCTGCTGAACGACTCGAACAGGTAATCCCAGGGAAGGCGCGTCACGCTGGACCTCGGTGCTCGGGCGGCAGGTGGGCGGTCGCGGCAGGCGGGTCCCACCGTGCGGGTGGGTCTCCGGAGTATGCCATGCCGGACGCTATACTCGGCCGCAGCGGCCGGCGCCGCCGCGCACTGTTCGGGGATCTTGAGTAGCGGCCCCGGGTGACGCGCCGCCGAGGCCGGCCGGATGGGAGGAAGGCCCGGGTGCGAGCCCTGCTGTCAGTCGCGAATCGCGAGGGGATCGCGGGATTCGCGCGAGATCTGCGGGACCTCGACGTCGACATCGTCGCGACGGACGGCACGCGGGAATTCCTGGCCGGCGAAGGCGTCGATGTCGGGAGCGTGTCCGATCTCACGGCGGCGTCGCCGCTGGTGGGCGGCCAGGTGAAGACCTTCCACCCCACGATCTATGCCGGGATCCTCGCCCGTCGCGACATCCCCGCGCAGCTCGCCGAACTCGAGGCCCAGGGCATCGGGACGATCGACCTCGTGGTCGTCAACGTCAAGCCGTTCGCGCCGGCGGTGGGCGCCAGGCTCCTCGGCATCGACGAGGCGATCGAGATGATCGACGTCGGCGGCGCGGCGCTGCTCGGCGCGGCGGCCCGCAACGCGGCCGGAGTGGCGGCCATCGCCGATCCGGCCCACTACGGCACCGTGATCGAGGAGATCCGCCGGCTCGGCGGGGTCAGCCCGGAACTGCGGGCCCGTCTCGCCGCCGAAGCCTTCAGCACGGTCGCCG
This sequence comes from uncultured Chloroflexia bacterium, assembly GCA_963704935.1. Lineage (GTDB taxonomy): Bacteria > Chloroflexota > Limnocylindria > Limnocylindrales > CSP1-4 > SPCO01. The sequence goes on along the minus strand of CAVPIF010000001.1, from coordinate 1,586,509 downwards.
CCTATCACGCGGAGATCGCGGCGTACCTCAACCAGATCGCGGGCAACACCTTCCCGAGCCGCCTGGCGATCGTCCTGGAGAAGGTCGAGGAACTCCGCTACGGCGAGAACCCCCACCAGCGGGCCGCCTTCTACCGGGAGACGACGCACCGCAGCGGGACCCTGGCGGACGCGACCCAGATCCAGGGTGGCAGCCCGTCCTTCAACAACCTGCTCGACCTCGATGCCGCGTATCGGATCGCGCGCGACTACACGGCCCCCACCGTCGCGATCGTCAAGCACACGGACCCGGTCGGGCTGGCCTCCAACGACGAGCTGGTTGAGGCGTATCGCCACGCCCTCGAGACCGACCCGGTCGCCTCGTTCGGCGGGATCGTCGGAGTCAATCGCGAACTGGACGGGGCCACCGCGCGCGAGATCGCCGCCAACTCGTATGAAGCGGTGGTGGCACCCGGGTTCAGCCAATCGGCGCTGGGGATCCTCCGCGAGAAGCCAGGCCTGGAACTGCTGGCCGTCCCGCCGGATCCCACCGACGGGATGCGCGACTACGGCATCGCAAACCTGGACTTCAAGCGCGTCGCCGGCGGACTGCTGGTGGAGAACCTCGACGAACTCGGCCTGGACCGCGGGCACCTCCAGGTCGTGACCAAGCGGCGGCCCACCCTTGAGGAGCTGACCGACCTGCTGTTCGCCTGGCGGGCCGTCCGCCACGTCCGTTCGAACGCGATCGTGCTGGCTCGTCACGGGGCGACGATCGGGATCGGCGCCGGCCAAGCCTCCCGGCAGGTGTCCGTGGAGATCGCGCTGCGACGAGCGGGCGACCGGGCCAAGACCGCAGTCATGGCCTCGGACGCCTACTTCCCGTTCCCGGACGGCATCGCCGCGGCCGCCTCCGCCGGGGTCACCGCGATCATCCAGCCGGGCGGTTCCATCCGCGACGAGATGGCCATCGAGGTCGCCGACCGTCACCACCTGGCCATGGTCTTCACGGGCCGACGCCACTTCCGCCACTGAGCGGCTGCCGCCCCAGAGGAGGCCAGCGATGACGACCGAGCACCGCGGCGACCCGCCGCGAACCATGGGGCAGCAGTTCGGCCGCCGGTCGTGGGCCGAGCCGTGGAAGATCAAGATGGTCGAGCCGCTCACCCAGCTGGACCGGGCCGGCCGTGAGCGCGCCATCCGGGAAGCCGGCTACAACACGTTCCTCCTTCGTTCGGACGACGTCTACATCGACCTGCTGACGGATTCGGGGACCTCGGCCATGAGCGACCGCCAGTGGGCCGGGATGATGCTCGGCGATGAGGCCTACGCCGGCAGCCGCAACTACTACCACCTCGAGGACGCCGTCCGTCGCTACTACGGCTACCGCTTCCTGGTGCCGACCCACCAGGGCCGCGCCGCCGAGCACCTCATCAGCCAGACGCTGATCAAGCCCGGTGACCACGTGCCCGGAAACATGTACTTCACGACGACGCGCCTCCACCAGGAGCTGGCCGGGGCCACCTTCCACGACGTCATCATCGACGAGGCGCACGACCCGGCCTCCCTCCATCCGTTCAAGGGCAACGTGGACCTCGCCAAGGTGGAGCGACTGATCGCGGAAGTCGGAGCCGATCGGATCCCGTACGTGAGCCTTGCCGGCACGGTCAACATGGCCGGCGGCCAGCCCGTGTCGATGGCCAATGCCCGCGAACTCCGGGCACTCCTGGACCGCCATGGCATCCGTCTCCTCCTGGATGCCACCCGGATGGCCGAGAACAGCTTCTTCATCCAGGAGCGGGAGGCAGGCTTCGCCGACAAGACCATCGCCGAGATCCAGCTGGAGTTCTGCTCCCTCACCGATGGCGCCTGGATGAGCGCCAAGAAGGACAACCTCGTCAACATCGGGGGTTGGCTGGCCGTCAACGATCAGGACGTCTTCGAGGAGCTGCGCAACCTCGTCGTGGTGTATGAGGGCCTGCACACCTACGGCGGGATGGCCGGGCGGGATATGGAGGCGCTCGCCATCGGCATCGAGGAGTCGGTCCAGGATCAGCACATCCGCTCGCGCGTCGGGCAGGTGCGCTATCTGGGTGAGCTGCTGACCGACTGGGACATCCCGATCGTCCAGCCGGTCGGCGGTCACGCCATCTTCCTCGACGCCCGGCGCTTCTACGCGCACCTGGAACAGGACCTGTTCCCGGCCCAGACACTCGCCGCCGAGCTGTACCTGGACTCGGGCATCCGTTCGATGGAGCGGGGCATCGCGTCGGCCGGTCGCGATGCGGAGACCGGCGACCACAACCGGCCCCGGCTCGAGCTGACCCGCCTGACCATCCCGCGGCGGGTCTACACCCAGGCCCACATGGACGTCGTCGCCGAGTCGGTCAAGGCTGCGTTCGACTCGCGCGAGTCGGCCGGCGGCCTGCGGATGACCTACGAGCCGAAGTACCTGCGCTTCTTCCAGGCCCGCTTCGAACCAGTCGCGTAGGGTTGGTGGACGACGGCGGTCCATCCAACCCGCCGACGGTGACCGACCCATCGTCTGACCACAGCCTCAGGAGGGGACCAACGTGGAACAGCTGCTCGCGCTGGAGATGGTCCGGGTCACGGAGGCCGCGGCCATCGAATCCGCCCGGTTCATGGGTCGGGGGGCCCGCGACGAGGCCGACGCGGCCGCGACCGAGGCGATGCGCCGGACGATGGACGAGATCGAATTCGCCGGGCGGATCGTCATCGGCGAGGGCGAGCGCGACGAGGCGCCGATGCTCTACATCGGCGAGCGGGTGGGCCGCGCCGGGCCGGATGATGCCGACGTGCCGGCGATCGACATCGCGGTCGATCCGCTGGAAGGGACCAACCTCGTCGCGCACGGCCAGGCCGGGGCGATCACGGTCCTGGCTGCCTCGGAAGCCGGTGGCCTGACGCACGCCCCGGACACCTACATGGAGAAGCTGTGCGTCGGGCCGATCGCGGCCGGTCGGGTGGACCTGCGGGCGACGCCCACGGAGAACCTGCGCTCGATCGCGTCCGCGCTGGGCCGCAAGGTCAGCGACATCACCGTCGTGATCCTGGAGCGCCCTCGACACGACGCGCTGATCGCCGAGGTCCGCGAGGCCGGGGCCCGGATCAAGCTGATCGGCGACGGCGACTTGTCGGCCGCCATCTCGTGCGCGGTGTCGGGCACCGGCGTCCACGCCGTCATGGGCATCGGCGGCGCTCCGGAAGGGGTCATCACGGCCGCCGCCCTGCGCTGCCTGGGCGGCGAGATCCAGGCGCGCTTCCGGTACCGCAGCGACGAGGAGCGTGAACGCGGCGCGCGGATGGGCCACGGCGACGAGGACCGCGTCTACAGCACGGCGGACCTGGCCCCCGGCGAGAACCTCGTGTTCGCGGCGACCGGGGTGACCACCGGGGACCTGCTCCAGGGGACCCGCTTCTTCGGCGGTGGCGCCCGGACCCACTCGCTCGTGATGGCCTACCAGACCAAGCAGGTCCGCTTCGTCGACACCGTCCACATGTTCGACCGGGACAAGCCGCCGAGCGTGCGCCTCTGAGGCCCGCGAGGTCCAGGCGGGACTACCATGGGTCCGACGTCATGGACCTCGAGATCATCCTCACCCCGGGCCTCGGCAACGCGACGTACCTCGTCGCGTCCGGCGGGGAAGCCGCGGTCATCGACCCACCCCGCGACGCCTGGCGGGTGGCCGCCGCGGCCGACGCCCGCCGTTGGCGACTCACCCACGTCCTGGAGACCCACGTCCACAACGACTACCTGTCGGGGGCCCTGGAACTTCGGGCGTCCGCCGGGCTGGAGATCGTCGCCCCGGCGCGTGGCCGCTATGCGTTCGACCACCGCGCCGTGGACGAGGGCGACGAAGTCCGCGTCGGCGACTTGCGCTTCGTCGCCCGCGCGACACCCGGACACACGCCTGAGCACCTGGCGTGGGACGTCCTCCGGGACGGAGCGGCGGCTCCCGAGGCCGTCCTGACTGGTGGCAGCCTGATCGTGGGGAGCGCCGGGCGCACGGACCTGCTGGGCGACGAGCGGAGGGACGAGCTCACCGCCGCGCAATACCACTCGCTGCGCGCGCTGGCGGCACTGCCAGACGAGGTGGCCGTCCTGCCGACGCACGGGGCCGGCAGCTTCTGCGCCGCAGGCCCGTCCGATGGACGGCGGACGTCGACCATCGGTGAGGAACGGCAGACCAACCCGTTGCTGCGGACGCCCGACGCGTCCGCGTTCCGATCCGCCATGCTCGCCGGCCTGGGCCCGTACCCCACCTACTACGCGGAGATGGCGCCGATCAACCGGGCCGGACCACCGCTGCTGGGTAGCCTGCCGGTCCCGCCGCCGCTCGACCCGACCGGCTTCCGCACCGCCATCGCGGCAGGTGCACGCGTCGTGGACGGTCGGTCGCGCCGGGCGTTCGCTGCGGGCCACCTGCCCGGTTCGCTGGACATCGAGCTGAACGACACGTTCGCGTCGTACGTGGGATGGCTCGTCCCGTTCGGGACGCCGCTGGTCCTGATCCTCCCGGAGCCCGCCGCGGAGGCGCTCGCCGAGGCGACCGCCCAGTTGGTGCGGATCGGGTACGACCGGATCGTCGGCTGGCTGGAGGCCGGCGTGGAGCGCTGGCTGGCGGACGGCGGCCCCCTCGCCACGTACTCGATGGTCACGGCCCGGGCACTGCGCGCCGAGCTCGCCGACGACGCCGGGATCGGGTTGCTCGACGTCCGCGATCCCCACGAGGTTCGGGACGACGGCCGCGTACCGGGGGCCGTGGAGATCCCGCTGGGCGAACTGTCGGCTCGCCTCGACGAGCTGCCGGCGGACGCGTCGGTCACCGTCCTGTGCAAGTCGGGCGCCCGGGCGTCCATCGCCGCAAGCGTGCTCGACGCGGCGGGGTATGACGTCCGGCTGGTCGGCGTCGGTGGCTCGCCCGAGCTGACGAACCACGGATGACCCCCACCTCAGAGCTTCAGGATCCGGCGACCGCGCACGCGCTGGACGCCGGCGACCCGCTGGCACCGTTCCGCGCCCGGTTCCGGCTCCCGGCCGGACCCGACGGCGCGCCCGCGGCGTACCTCGCGGGCAACTCCCTGGGCGCCCAGCCCGTCGACGCGCGCGCTGCCGTCGTCGCCGAACTGGACAGGTGGGAGCGACTCGCCGTGGACGGCTGGTTCGCCCCGGATCGCCCATGGACGGACGCGGAGCGGGCGCTGGCCGAGATGACCGGGCGGTTGGTCGGCGCCCGGCCGTCCGAAGTGACGACGGCCAACACGCTGACGGTGAACCTGCACCTGCTGATGGCGTCGTTCTACCGTCCCGCCGGGTCCCGGACAGCGATCCTCATCGACGCCCCGACCTTCCCATCGGACCGGTACGCGGTCGAGTCGCAGCTGCGCCACCACGGCTTGGACCCGACGACCGACCTCGTGGTCGTCCGGCCGCGTTCGGGCGAGGACACGCTGCGGACGGCGGACCTCGAGGCCGCCATTCAGGATGTCGGCGAGCGACTGGCGATGACGCTGCTGGCCGGCGTCAACTACGCGACCGGTCAGCGCCACGAGATCGCGCGACTGACCGAGGCGGCGCACCGGGTGGGCGCGCTGGCGGGCTGGGACCTCGCGCATGCGGCGGGCAACGTGCCGCTCGCCCTGCACGACGACGGCGTCGACTTCGCGGCGTGGTGCACCTACAAGTACCTCAACGGGGGGCCGGGCGCGCTGGCACAGCTGTTCGTCCACGAGCGCCACGCCCGCGACGCACGGACACCCCGCCTGACCGGCTGGTGGGGCAACGAACCCGGGACCCGATTCCTGATGGCCGAACGGTTCATGCCCGGCCCCGGCGCGGACGGCTGGCGCATCTCGACTCCGCCCATCCTGTCCCTTGCCCCGATCGCGACGTCGCTCGCCATCTTCGATTCCGTCGGGATGGCGGCCATCCGGGAGAAGTCGGTCGGCGTCACGGCGTGGCTCGAATCGCTCGTCGACGCCCTGGTGCCGGATGCCGAGATCCTGACGCCGCGCGACCGCGAGGGGCGTGGCGCCCAACTCTCGATCCGCCTGCCCGATGCCGCGCGGCGCCTGGCGGCTATCGGCGCGCTGGGGGTCGTGGGCGACTTCCGCGAACCAGATATCCTCCGGCTCGCACCCGCGCCGCTCTACAACAGCTACCACGACGCCTGGCGCGCCGCCACTGCCCTCGCGGCCACCAGTGCCGCTCCCGACCGATGAGGTGCCCGCGATGACGAAGATCGGCTACGCCGCGATGCTCGAGCAGTTCCACCCGACCGACCTGCTCGACTGGTGCGCGCAGGCTGAGGCCGCCGGCTTCGAGGCCGGGTTCATGGTCAGCGAACACTTCCACCCATGGACCCCCCAGCAGGGCCAGAGCGCGTTCGCCTGGTCGTTCATGGGCGCGCTCGGGCAGCGCACGTCGCTGCGGTTCGGGACCGCCGTGACGTGCCCCGGCTTCCGCTATCACCCGGCCGTGATCGCCCACGCGGCGGCCACGCTGGGGGCCATGTATCCGGGTCGGTTCTACCTTGGCCTGGGTGCCGGCGAGGCGCTCAACGAGCACGTGATCGGCGGAGTCTGGCCGGAGGTGCCCATCCGCTCCGCGATGATGTTCGAGGCGATCGAGGTCATCAACAAGCTGTTCACCGGCAACGTCGTCCGGCACAAGGGGGAGTACTTCACGCTGGAGCGCGCCAAGCTCTACACCCGGCCCGAGGAGCCCGTGCCCGTCTACGTCGCGACGGCCGGACCGGTCAACGCGAAGAAGACCGGCAAGTTCGCCGACGGGATCATCACGGTCGGGGCTGCGGACGAGAAGATGGGCATGCTCTGGGGCAAGTTCGAGGAAGGGGCGCGCGAAGCCGGCAAGGACCCCTCGAAGGCGCCGAAGCTGCTCCAGATCCACGTGTCGTGGGCGCGCACGGACGAGGAGGCGACCCAGAACGCGATGGTCGAGTGGCCCAACGGCGGGATGGCGTTCTTCCCCAAGCAGGACATCAAGAACCCGGAGGACTTCGAGGGCATCGCCAAGCTCGTCCGGCCAGAGGACTTCAAGAACCGCGTCCTGATCTCAAGCGACCTCGAGGCCCACGCGAAGCACATCCAGCACTACGTGGACATGGGCTTCGACGAGATCCACCTCCACAACGTCGGCCGCAACCAGGCCGAGTTCATCGAGGTCTTCGGCGCGGAGGTGCTCCCGAAGCTCCGGCTCGGATGACCGGGTCGCGACGGAACCGGGGGGTGTCGTCCGCCGTCGGCCGAGGGTCCGGCAGTCACGCCCAGGGAGATCCGGTGCCTCGATCGGCCCGCGCCGTCACCGTCCCGCGCACGACCGTGCTGCTCGCCGCGCTGTTGCTCGTCAGCGCCTGCACCGGGCCGCCGCCACCCGAGACTCCGGTCGCGACCGGGCCTGCCGAGGGACCGACCGCCGCACCCGTCGCCGGGGCGACCCGGACGGATGCCACCGGGATCGACCAGGTCTGGGTCCCAGCCGGTGAGTTCAGGATGGGCACGGACGCAGCGACCATCGCCGAGCTCACCGCCGCCGGACCGCCCGCGTGGGTCCTCGAGGAGTTCCCCAGCGAACAGCCGCAGCACACGGTCCGGCTCACGGCCGGCTACTGGATCGACACGACCGAAGTGACCAACGCGGCGTTCGCGGCGTTCGTGGAGGCCGGCGGGTACACGACGGAGGCGTACTGGTCCGCCGACGGCTGGGCGTGGGTCGGCCGGCTCGACCCGCGCGGCCTGCCGAAGCGCTGCGCGGGTGACGCCCCCGACGTGCCGCGTCGCTGCATCACCTGGTTCGAAGCCGAGGCGTACGCAGTCTGGCGCGGCGGGACGCTTCCGACGGAGGCCCAGTGGGAGTTCGCCGCGCGCGGCCCGGAGTCGACCGTGTACCCGTGGGGCGACGAGTGGGACCCGGGCCTGGCCAACGTGCTCGACAGCACGGCAGCCGAGGCCGTCGGCGGCTACCCGGCCGGCGCCAGCTGGGTCGGGGCCCTGGACATGTCCGGCAACGCCATGGAGTGGGTCGCGGACTGGTGGTCGGAGGACTACTACGCCGCGAGTCCGACCGACGACCCGACGGGGCCCGCGACGGGGACCCGCAAGGTCGAGAAGGGCGGCTGGTGGGGCAGCAACGAGTTCGTCGCCCGTTCCGCATACCGGCATTTCGAGGATCCACCGACCTACTCCGACAAGCACATCGGCTTCCGGATCGTCTCGCCGTAAGCGGGCCCCGGCGCTGCCCTTCCTACGCCCAGCGCCGGGCGGCCGGATCCCAGGTCCCGACCGGTCGGACGGCATCCGGAGTTTCCTCCGCGGTGACGGTCCGGCAGCGGGTCCCGACCGTGACTTCCCAGCCGGGCGGCACGAGTCCGGGAGCGAGGTCGGCCAGCGGGGCGAGCACGAACAGGCGCTCCCCGGCGTCGCGGTGCGGGACCTCAAGACGGCCGGACGGCCGCTCCACACGGAGGCGATGGCGACCGAACACGAGCAGATCGAGGTCGAGCTCGCGCGGCCCCCAGCGGCGGCCGGGCCTGCGGCCGGCTGCGCGCTCGACGTCCTTGAGGCGGGCCAGGAAGCCGAAGGCCGCGGACGTCGCGTCGCCCGTCGCCGTCACGTCCAGCGCCACGACCGCGTTGTGGAAGTCCGGCTGGTCCGTGACGCCCCATGGCGCGGTCAGGAACAGGCGCGAGACACCGCGGACACGGACACGGGGCAGCTCGTCCAGCGCGGCCACTGCCCATGTGAGCGTCCCGGCTGCATCGCCGAGATTCGCGCCGAGGCCGACGTAGGCCCGCACGCGCAGGCGCGGCCTGCTGACAACGGCACCCGGGACAAGCGGCTCGGCCATGCGACGCACCTTACTATCCGGCGATGGACCGCCAGAGCAGATCGTCCGCGAGCCCAGAGCCGGTGATCCGCCGACCCATCGTCGCGATGGGCGGCGGCGGCTTCTCGAGCGCCTCCGATCTCGCTGCCGACCCGCCGGCTTCCGTGAGCGACGTCAACGTCGTCATCTTCCACGCGGCATCGACCGCGCAGGACGGTCCGCTCGTCCAGGCGGTCACGGCCGCTCGCGCAGCGCTCGCCGAGCGCCACCTGGTCGGGTTCCGGCAGGCCGGCGCGACCAACGTGCGCATCATCGCGGGGCCACCGGACGCCGTGCCGTTCGGCGCTCGACTGCGCGGCGTCGCCGCCGGTATCGGCCCGGGGGGACTCGTCGTCCTGGGTTCCGGAGCGGTCCCCCTGCTGGCCCTTGCGGATCGCCGACGCTTCGTCGCGGTCGCCGCGGCCGATGGACGGCTGGCGCTCGCCAACAACCGGTATTCGGCCGACATCGTGGCGATCGCCACGGCGCGACCGGCGATCGCCGCGCTCCCGGACCTCGCGACCGACAACATCCTCCCACGCTGGCTCGCGGAGTCCGCTGGGTACGACATCGCGGACCTGCGCGGTCGGTGGCGCCTGGGGGTCGATATCGACGGTCCGCTCGACCTCGTGATGCTGGGCCCCCGCTGGTCCAGCGCCCTGCCGACACCGGACGTCGACCGGGTGACAGCGCGGATCGGAGCGATCCGGTCCGTCGTCGCCGATCCAGGCGCAGAGCTGGTCGTCACCGGGCGGACCTCGCCGGAGGCGCTGGCGTGGCTGACCCGCGCGGGCGCGGCGCGCACGCGGGCGCTCGTGGAGGAGCGCGGACTCCGGACCGGGGTCCCCGGGCAGCGACCGCCGGCCAGTGCGCTGGGTGCGCTGCTGGACCGCGACGGCCCGGGCTCCCTCGGCGAGCACCTGGAACGGCTCGGCGAGGCGGCGCTGGTGGACTCGCGCGTGCTGCTGGCCCATCGTCTCGGCAGGGATGAGCGTGCCTGGCCGCCGCCCGAGGATCGGTTCGCGTCCGACCTGCTCCTCCATGAGCGGATCGCGGATCCGTGGCTGCGCGACCTGACGATGGCGGCTGCAGACGCCCGGATCCCCGTGCTCCTGGGAGGCCACACGCTGGTCGGGCCGGGCCTGCGGCTCGTCCTCGGACGGCGGTAGTCTCGGGCCGGCCATGGACGATCCCCGAGCATCTCTCCGCCGCGAACCACCGACCGACCTGTCCGACGTCGGCCAGGACGAAGCGCTCCTTGAGCGGATCCGGGTGGCGATCCGCGCCGGCGGGCCCATGCCGTTCGCCCGGTTCATGGAGCTCGCCCTGTACGACCCCGACGGCGGGTACTACCGCTCGGCTGATGCCCGACCCGGTCGCGCCGGCGACTTCCTTACGGCACCGGAGCTGCATCCGATCTTCGGAGCGACGCTGGCGACGGGACTCCGCGAAGCCTGGGACCGGCTCGGCCGGCCGGACCGCTTCGTGGTCCGCGAGCACGGGGCAGGGACCGGGGCGCTGGCCCTCGCGATCCTCGGCGCCGCGGACGAGCCCGCCTTCCTGGCGGCGCTGCGCTACCGGGCGGTGGAGGTCGACCCGCGCCGCCTGGCCGCCTTCGAGGAACGACTGACGGCCGCCGGGTTCGCCGGGATGCTCGACACCGATGACAGCCGGTCGTTCGAAGGGGTCGTGATCGCCAACGAGGTGCTCGACGCGTTGCCGGTCCACCGGGTCCGTCGACGCGGCGCCGACCTGCGCGAGATCGCCGTCGCGCTCGATGACGCGGAGCGCCTGGTCGAGGTCGAGGTCGATCCGACAACCCCGGAACTCGCGCGCCGCCTGGCCGACGTGGACGTGAGTCTGGCCGACGGCCAGACCGCCGAGATCTGCCTCGCGATCGACGACTGGGTCCCGGCGGCCGCGGCGCCACTCCGTCGCGGGCTCGTCCTGCTCATCGACTACGGTGCGCCGGCGCGGGAGCTGTACGACCCGATCCGGCGACGGGACGGCACCCTCCGGGCGTACGTCCGCCACCAGGTCCACGACGATCCGTACCGCCATGTCGGCCGGCAGGACCTGACGGCCCACGTGGACGTGACCGCCGTCGAGCGGGCGGCGCACGACGCCGGCCTGACGACCCTCGGGATCACCACGCAGGCCGAGGCGCTCATGGGCCTCGGCATCGAGGATCGCCTCCGGGCGATCCAGATGGATCCGTCGACGACGATCGAGGCCTACACGCTCCTCCGCTCATCGCTGATGCGCCTCCTGGACCCGGCGGCCATGGGTCGCTTCCGCGTGATGGTCTTCGGGCGCGGCTGGCCGGCCGATCCCTCCGCGCAACCGCTCGGGCTGCTGAGCTACCGGATGCCCGGCGGCCGCCCCCGCTGAGCGGACCGGCGATCCAGGTCCGCTCGGGCGGCGGGCCGGGCCGTTCGGCCCTTCCTGGCTCCTGAGCGCCGTTAGACGATGCGGTCGAGCAACGACAGCGCCGAGAGGATTCCGATGAACGTTCGCGACCTGATGACCACCGACGTCGTGGTCGTCCACCCCGAGACCCCGCTCAAGCAGGTCGCCCACCTGCTCGTGGACCACCGGATCAGCGGCGTGCCCGTGGTCGACATCGACCGGCGGCTCGTCGGCATCCTGACCGAGGCGGACTTCCTCATGAAGGAGGCGTCCGGCCAGGCGACCCGCCAGCGTCGATCCCCCCTGCAGTGGCTGCTGGGCGGAGATCGCGAGACGCGCGCGGCGCGCCAGCGGATCGATGCCGTCACGGCCGGCGAGGCGATGAGCACGCCGGTGGCGTCGATCGGCCCCGACCGTCCGCTCAGCGAAGCGGCGCGCCGGATGACGGACGAGCGGGTGAACCGACTGCCCGTCGTCGAGGGTGGCCGGCTGGTCGGGATCCTCAGTCGCGCCGACATCGTCCGCGCCTACGCGCGGACGGACGATGACCTCTTCGTCGCGGCGCGGGACGCGGTCCGAGCGGTCGACGGCCTGCGCGTGGTGGCCGTCGAGGAGGGTGTCGTGCGGATCGCCGGCAGCGTCAGCCACCGGGCCGTGGCGGCTGCCTCCCGAGAGGTGATCGCGACGATCGACGGGGTCGTCGGCGTCGACGACCGCGACGTCTCCTGGCAGGAGGAGACGACGTCGATCCCGGTCCCCGGCTGGAGCGGCGACGAGCCTGGGACGAGGCCGGGTCCACGCCGCGGCTGACCGGCGCAAACCGCCCCGGACTAGGGCGAATGCCCTATTGCCGCTCTCGGCCGGCAGCGGCCACGCTTGCGGCGAGGGGCAGAGCGCGAACCTGCACGCGCGCTCGGCGCGCCCTGCCCCTCGACCTCGCCCCAGGCGAGGACTCGCGGACGACTCCGGGGCCGGCGCGCACGGGCAGCCGACACCCGCGGTCCCGGTGGCGTCCCTTCCCCTCCCCGCCGGTCTGAGCCTCGCGTCGGCGCGCCGCGTGCCGCTGCTAGAATGGCCGCGGCGTGGGCGACCCGACGAGGACAGCCTGCCCGCTTGCTCCAGGGGATCGTCCGTGTCCGAGCGGCGTACCGCCCAGATCGTCTGGTGCGTGGCTCGAAGGGAGTTCGATTGACCGGGATCTGGTACATCGTCGGCTTCGCCGTCGCGGGCGTGTCGTTCGTCTTCCTGACGATCGGCGCCGCGTGGCTCATCTCCCACCGCAATCGCGGTGACGAGCACAAGGGCCTGCCCTACGAGTCGGGCATCGACACCTACGGCGACACCCACGGCCGATTCGGACTGTCCTTCTACATCTACGCGCTGTTGTTCGTCGCGTTCGACATCGAGGTCATCTTCATCTATCTGTGGGCGATGGCCTTCCAGGACCTGCTGCTGGGCGGCCTGATCAGCATGCTGATCTTCGTCGCCATCCTGCTGCTCGGGCTGGCCTATGCCTGGCGGAAGGGGGCGCTGACGTGGCGCTGACGCCGGACGAGCCCGAGGCTCCCGCCGCGGCGGCGGCCGGACCCCGCGACACGGTCCTTGCCACGGCCGACGGGGAGCGCGGGGTGACGGCGCCGATCGTGGTCGCCAACACGCTCTGGCAGGCGGCCGATCCGGCCGCCTACGATGGCGGCCGCGCCAGCGACATCACCCACCTCGCGGAGTTCGAGGCGAGCGGCCTGGGCCGCCGCGACGACGCCCGCTGGGGTGGCCTGCTGGAGGTCGTGCCGACCACGGCGGACCACGTCCTGGACCTGATCCGGATGAACAGCCTGTGGCCGCTCCTGTCCGGCCTCGCGTGCTGTGCCATCGAGATGATGTCGGCCGCCACCTCCAAGAACGACATGGACCGCTGGGGCATGTTCCCGTTCCGCGCCAGCCCGCGCCAGGCGGACGTGCTCATCGTCGCCGGCACGCTCACCACGAAGATGGCCGGCCCGCTCGTCCGGCTCTGGGAGCAGATGCCGGAGCCCAAGTGGTGCGTCGCGATGGGCGACTGCACCTGCTCCGGCGGCCGCTACAAGCGGAGCTACTCGACGGTGGAGGGGATCGACCGGGTCATGCCCGTGGACGTCTACGTGCCGGGCTGCCCGCCCCGGCCGGAGGGCCTCATCTACGGGATGATGAAGCTCCAGCAACTGGTCAAGGATCGGCGGGGCCACTGGCCGGACCGCGCGATCGGGCCGACCGTCCCGGCGGACGTCTAGGCATGGACCGTGCATTCAAGGGCCGCCTGCAGGCCCGCTTCGGCGACCAGCTGTCCGGCCCGATCCGGCAGCGCCACGACGAGACGGAGATGCGGATCGCCGCCGGTGACGTCGTCGCGGTCCTGACCGCGCTCCACGACGAGCCGGAGTTCGACTTCCAATTCCTGGCCGACCTGTGCGGCGTGGACACGGGTTCGTCCATGCAGGTCGTCTACCACCTGTGGAGCGTCTCGACCACGGACTGGCTCCGGGTGATCGCGGACGACCTGTCCCGCGATGACCCGCGCGCGCCATCGGCGACGTTCCTGTGGAAGGGCGCCGAATGGATGGAGCGGGAGGCGTACGACATGTTCGGCATCACGTTCGAGGGGAACCGCGACCTTCGACGGATCTACCTGCCACCGGACTACCAGAGCTTCCCGCTCCGCAAGGACTTCTACCTGGCCGACGACGCCGCCCGCTCCCCGGGCGGCGGTGTCCGCCCGATGGAACGGACGCATACCCCGCGCAACGCCCCGGCGACCGCCCTGGTCCGCCGTGGGGGCACATAGCCGCGAGCCAGGACGACCGACACCGATGACCGCCACGACCCCTCGCCCCGGCCGCCACGAAGCGCCACGCCAGTCCGCGGATGATCCGCGGGTCACGCTGGACCGCGACCTGGGGGTCTTCGAACCCGTCCCGCCGTACCCGCCGCGGACGGAGCGGGAAGCGGAGTTCTACACGCTCGGCGACGGCGAGATGTTCATCAACATGGGGCCGCAGCATCCCTCGACCCACGGCGTCCTCCGGGTGGTCCTCAAGCTCGACGGCGAGAAGGTCGTGGACCTGGACCCCGTGCTGGGCTACCTCCACCGCGGCGTCGAGAAGCTCTGCGAGAACGCGGACTACCACCAGGCGATCTGCTACCTCGACCCGCTCGAGTACGTCAGCTCGCTGTTCTGCGAGTGGCCCGGCGTGATGGCGTTCGAGAAGCTCCTCGACGTCCAGGTCCCGCGCCGTGCCGAGTACATCCGGGTCCTGTCCGGGGAACTGAACCGGATCGCCAGCCACTCCCTGTTCCTTGGCTGGATGGCCCTGGATCTCGGCGGCCTGACGCCGATCCTCTGGTCGTTCATCGAGCGCGACGAGATCGTCGACATGCTGGCGTCCCTGACCGGCCAGCGGATGCTGTTCAACTACTTCCGGATCGGTGGCGTGAACGGCGACCTCAACCACGAGTTCATGAGCCGCCTGGGTGACTGGATGAGCCGCGCGACGGAGCAGATCGAGGCCGGCCAGACCCTCCTCAACGAGAACGAGATCTTCGTCCGCCGGATGCGTGGCCTGGGCGAGATCGATTCCGAGGCCGCCCTCCGGATGGTGATGACCGGCCCCAACCTGCGGGCCACCGGCGTGCCGTTCGACGTCCGGCGCGCCCATCCATACAGCGTCTATCCGGAGCTCGACTTCGATATCCCGACGCGGTCTGAGGGCGACTGCCTGGCCCGCTACCTGCTGCGCATGGACGAGATCCGCCAGAGCCTGCGGATCATCGACCAGTGCCTCCACCAGATGCCGGACGGTCCGGTCATGGCCAAGCTGCCGCGGCTGCTCCGGCCGCGCCCGGGGCGTGCCTACGCCGGGATCGAGGGCCCGCGCGGCCAGTACGCCGCCTACGTCGTGAGCGACGGGACGGACCAGCCGTTCCGGATGCGGATCCACGATCCCTCGTTCATCCACCTCCAGGCCGTCGGCGTGATGACCCCCGGTCACCTGATCGCGGACACGATGGCCGTGATGGCCTCCCTGGACCCGATCATGGGCGGGGTGGACAAGTGATGGTTCGCCGGAGCGCGGCATGACCGTGATCGCGCGCGGCTGGAGCCGCCTGACCCTGCCGGGGAAGATCGTCTTCACGGCGATCCCGCTCATCGTCGCACTCACCGTCGGGCTCGTCGTGGCGATCGTCATCCTGGGCCAGCCACTGGTCGACCTCGCCGTGGCGAATCTGGAGGTCGTCCGGTTCGTCGTCGCCGCGACCGCCGTCCTGTTGATGACGATCCCGACGGCCTTCCTGATCATCTACATGGAGATGAAGGTCATCGCCCTGATGAACCTCCGGATCGGGCCGGACCGGGTCGGGCCGTTCGGGTCCCTGCTGTCCGTGGTCCACGGGCTCAAGGTCCTCATGAAGGAGGACTTCACGCCGACGGGTGCCGATCCGCTCGTGTTCACCTGGGCCCCGGTCGTCGTCTACCTGGGCTCCGTGATGAGCCTGCTGGTCATCCCGTTCGCGCCGGGCCTGTTCGGCCAGGACTTCAACATCGGCCTGCTCTACTTCTTCGCCGTCGGCGGCCTGTCCGTGGTCGGCCTCCTGATGGCCGGCTGGTCCAGCTACAACAAGTACTCGCTGCTGGGCGGTCTGCGGGCTGCTGCGCAGGTCGTCAGCTACGAGATCCCCCTGACCCTGTCGGTCGTCGGCCTGATCCTGCTCGCCGGCACGATGAGCCTGAACCAGATCGTGCTGAACCAGTCCGGCTGGTTCACCGACTGGTACGTCTTCCAGCAGCCGCTGGGCGCCCTGATCTTCCTCATCGCCGCGACCGCGGAGGCCAACCGGACCCCGTTCGACCTGACCGAGGCGGACAGCGAGATCGTGGCCGGCTTCGCGACCGAGTACAGCGGCATGCGCTTCGGGTTCTTCTTCTTCGCCGAGTACGTGAACGTGTTCATCATCTCGGCGCTCACCGTCACCCTCTTCTTCGGCGGCTGGAACGCGCCGTTCCCGTGGCCGTGGCCGATCGAGCTGGCTCTCGACCCGGCGTCCCTGGGGATCGGCCTGCTCCTCCTCGTGGCGGTCGTGCCGGTCGTCCTGACCGTGCTGTTCGCCGCCCCATTCTGGATCGCCAGCAGCCGCATCCGTGGCTGGCAGGCACTGATCGGCGGCTTCGTGCTGGCCAACCTGGTCATCGTCGGGCTGCTGGGTGCCTGGGCGTTCGTCGGCCTGGACTGGGTCGCCGGTATCCTCTGGTTCATGGGCAAGACCTATGCCTTCGTGTTCACCTTCGTGTGGATGCGCGGCACGCTTCCCCGGGTCCGGATCGACCAGCTGATGGACTTCGCCTGGAAGTGGCTGCTCCCGGCGGCCCTGCTGAACCTGTTCGTCACCGCCGCGGCGATCGTCGTGGTCAGAAGTTGAGGTCGCGCGCATGAGCTTCGTCCCGGGCCTCGGCATCGTGAAGGGCATGGCGCTGACCCTGCGCCGGTTCTTCGAGCCGAAGGTGACCGTGAAGTACCCGGAGGTGCGCCTGGACGTGCCGCACAAGTTCCGGGGACGCCTGCAGCTCCTGTACGACGAATACGGGACGCTGAAGTGCGAGACCTGCTTCCAGTGCGCGCAGGCGTGCCCGATCGAGTGCATCGACATGGGCGGCATGGACACGCGCGGCCGGTTCCACGTCCACTGGGGTGCACCGGAGACGTACGGCGAGCGACGCGAGGAATCCGCGCTCCGCCGTTCCGGCCGACCCGTCCCGGATCCGGCCTACCAGCCGTTCGAACCCGTGGACCTGACCGTCGTCGATGCGGTCCTGGAGGCATTCGACCATGACCCGGCGCGCATGCTGGAGATCCTGGAGACGACCCAGGCCGCCTACGGCTACCTGCCGGTCGCGGCGCTCAAGCGGATCAGCCACCGGACGGGCGCCTGGTACGCGATGATCTACGGCACGGCCAGCTACTACGCCCACCTGCGCTTCGAGCCGGAGACGGCCACTGCCCAGGCTGCGGCGGTCGGCGCCCACCGCCTGGCCGAGTCCAGCTACCTCGCGGCACTCGAGGCTGCGCTCAGCGGTGACGGGCGACCCGGCGCCCCGGCGCGAGCGTAGGTCGATGACCGACCTCCTCC
Organism: uncultured Chloroflexia bacterium; assembly: GCA_963704935.1. Taxonomy (GTDB): domain Bacteria; phylum Chloroflexota; class Limnocylindria; order Limnocylindrales; family CSP1-4; genus SPCO01. The sequence goes on along the minus strand of CAVPIF010000001.1, from coordinate 1,569,058 downwards.
GGACGCCGGCCGCCTGGCCGAAGATCCTCCTCGCCCGGGCCGACGCGACGGACCCGACCGATCTCGATGCCGCCGTCGCGGCTGGGGCGTTCGAGGGGCTCCGGATCGCGATCCGCGACCTGGGCCCGACGGCGACCATCGCCACGATCGCCGCCAGCGGGCTGCGCGGACGGGGCGGGGCCGGATTCCCGGCCGGAGACAAGTGGCGGACCGCTGCCGCCGTGGAGGCGGACCAGCGCTACGTCGTCGCGAACGGCTACGGCGCCGATCCCGCGTCCCACACGGACCGGACCCTGCTGCTGCGGGACCCGTTCGCGGTCGTCGAGGGCGTGGCCATCGCGGCTTCGGCCGTCGGCGCGTCGAAGGCTTACATCGCGGTCCGGGCCGAGGACGCGGAAGTCGTCGCCGGCCTCCGGTCGGCCATCGGCGCCGCGACGGACGCCGGCTACCTCGGCGCCGACGTCCTGGGCTCCGGCCACGACATCGATGTCGCCGTCCGGCCCGTCCAGGGCGCCTACATGCTCGGCGAGGAGACCGTCCTGCTCAAGGCGCTCGAGGGGAAGCGCGGGCAGCCGGAACAGCGTCCGCCGCACCCGGCGGAGCGCGGCCTGTGGGGCATGCCCACGGTGGTCCACAACGTGCAGACGCTGGCCGCCGTCCCCTGGATCATCCGCAACGGCGACGAGACGTTCGCCGCCATCGGGGCCCCCGAGTGCCCCGGTACGGTCCTCGTCCAGCTCCGGACGCCCAGCGGCGATGGCGTCGCCGAGGTCCCGACCGGGACCCGGCTGCGGCAGGTGATCGCCCTCGGCGGGAAGCTGCCGGCCGGCCGGACCGTGCAGGCCGTCCTGGTCGGCGGGCCGTCCGGCGGCCTGCTGCCGCCGGCCGCGCTGGACACCCCGCTGACGTTCGCCGCCCTGCGCGACGCGGGCGCCCACCTGGGCTCGGGCTCCGTGATGGTCATCGACGACCGGACGGACCTCGTCGAGCTGGTCGGGGTGCTGACCAGGTTCTGCTCGAGCGAGGCCTGCGGCAAGTCGATCCCATGCCGGATCGGCACGCGGCGGCTGGCCGAGATCGTGGAGCGTCGGGAACGTGGCCTTGCCCGCCCGTCCGACCCGCAGCTGGCGCTGGACCTCGCCCATGATGTCGCGGCGTCCGCCCTGTGCGACCACGAGCGCCTGGCCACCCTCCCGCTGACCAGCGGGATGCGATACTTCAGGTCCCAATTCGATCCTCCCGGCCGACCCGTCGCGGCCGCGACCGAGGCCACCCGATGACCGACACCCTGGCCCGTCCCGAGCGCCGCCCCGTGCCGGCCACGACCGCCCAGACGAACGCGGATTCGCTCGCGGAACGCCTGCTGGACACGCAGTCGCCGCAGCGCCCGCAGTCGACCGCGCGGGTCCGGATCGAGGTCGACGGCCGGGTGGTCGAGGGCTTCGAGGGCCAGACCATCCTGGAGGTCTGCCGCGACAACGGGATCGAGATCCCGACCCTCTGCTATGAACCCAAGCTGCCCGGCTTCGGGGCGTGCCGGATGTGCGTCGTCGAGGTCGAGGGCGAGGAGCACCCGCCGATCTCGTGCTCTCGGGTGTGCGAGCCGGAGATGAAGGTCCAGACCCAGACCGAGGAGGTCCGCCGACTGCGCCGGACGAACCTCGAGCTGATCTTCAGCGACCACAACGCGTACTGCCTGCCGCCCTGCCAGAACAAGTGCCCGAGCCACATCGACATCCCGGGGTTCCTCAAGGCCAACGCCGAGGCGAACTGGCAGGAGAGCACCCGCATCTTCAAGCGGACGATCCCGTTCCCGTCCGTCCTGGGCCGCGTCTGCCCGGCGCCCTGCGAGGACCATTGCCGGCGCGACGAGGTGGACGAGGCGATCGCCATCCGCGACTCCCACCGCTACGCCGGCGACCAGGTCCTCAAGTCGATGCTGGACGACGGCGTGGACCCGCCGATCCCGTTCGAGCAGCAGGCGAAGAGCGGCCGGCGTGCCGCGGTCATCGGTTCCGGCCCGGCGGGCATGAGCGCGGCGTACTACCTGCTGCTGGCCGGTCACGACGTCACCGTCTTCGAGCGCGACCCGGCGCCCGGCGGGATGCTGCGCTACGGCATCCCCCAGTACCGCCTGCCCAAGGTGGAGGTCCTGGAGGCCGAATACGAGTCGGTGACCCGGCTCGGCGGGAAGATGGTCTGCAACGCCGCCCTCGGCCGCGACTTCACGCTCGACGACCTCACGAACCAGGGTTTCGACTCCGTCGTCGTCGCCATCGGGTGCTACGACACGAACAAGCTCGGCATCCCCAACGAGGATGCCGACGGCGTCATCGACGGGCTCGAGTACCTGCGCACCGCCACGCTCGGCCTGCCCTACCCCGGCCACGAAGGGACACGGGTCGTCGTCATCGGTGGCGGCTTCACGTCCATGGACTGCTCGCGGACCTCGGTACGCCAGGGCGCCAGTGAAGTCACGCTCGTGTATCGCCGCGACATGAAGGACATGCCGGCGGCCGGCGAGGTGCACGAGGCGATCGAGGAGGGCGTGACTGCGATCTTCCAGGCCGGCCCGACACGGGTCGTCGTGGACGAGGCCGGCAAGGTGACCGGTGTCGAGTTCATCCGGATGCAGCTCGGCGAACCGGACGCCTCGGGCCGTCGGCGACCGGAGCCGGCGCCCGGCACCGAGTTCGTCATCCCGTGCGACCGCGTGCTGCTGGCGATCGGGCAGGGCCCGGACCTGACCTGGATCGGCCCGGGATCGGAGGGTCCGGAGGCCACCAAGCAGCGCCGCCTCAAGGCCGACGCGGTCACCTTCGAGACCGGCCGACCCGGCGTGTTCGGGACGGGCGACGTGCGGATCGGCGCCGCGACCGTCGTGCAGGCCATCGCCGAGGGCCGCCGCTCGGCGTACGCCGTGGACGCCTACCTCAAGGGCCTGGACCTGTCCGCGATCCGTACCCGCCAGACGCTGGCCGAGCCGCAGCCGGAGTTCCTGTCCATCGTGCCGTTCACGGCCGAGGTCAAGGAGCCGCGCTATCGGATGACGGCGCTCGAGGCGGACGAGCGGAACCACAGCTACATCGAGTACGAGCTGCCGTACACGCGCGAGGCGGCCGTCGCGGAGAGCACCCGCTGTCTCCAGTGCACCTGCGAGGCGATCGGGTTCTGCGACCTGCGTCGCCTGGGGATCGAGTACGGCACGACCCTGCGCACGCTGGAACCGCAGTACCACCAGGGAGCGGGTTACCGGAGCGTCACGGAGAACCGGTTCACCGGGATCAACCACGACTACATCCGCGACGATTCGCACGCGTTCATCCTCCGGGAGCCGTCCCGCTGCATCGACTGCGGGCGGTGTGCCCAGGTCTGCTCGGAGGTCGTCGGGGCGGCCTGCTACGACTTCATGCGGATCGGCTTCGACACCCTCGTGACGACCCCGCTGGACATGAGCCTCAACGACACCCCGTGCGTGTCGTGCGGTCGCTGCGCAGAGACCTGTCCGACCGGGGCTCTGATGCCGAAGCCGCGCGTCCTCCAGAAGTACGAGGTGGACGAGAGCCGCTGCATCCTGTGCGGCATCTGCGTGGATGCCTGCCCGTACGACGCCCTGCGCGACGGTGGCGACTTCGAGCTCGCCCACACCGGTCGCGTCGACCCGACGATCGACCTGATGGCGCTGGCCGCCATCGATCGCGAGACCGAGGTCACCTACATCCGCCGGGAGCGCGACTGGGCCGCCCGGGCTGCGGCCGACGGCCGGGTCGTCGACCCAGCGCGGATGCTGCCGATGCTGCCGCCGGCGATCGCCGGGGTCCAGACCGGGAACGGTCGGGGCAACGGCCACGGGCACGACCACGGCAACGGCCACGGCGCCGTGGCCGCGCTCGGCCCGGGTGGCCACGAGTAGCCGACGTCCAGATGGTGCAGAAGCTGATCCCGATCGTCATCGCGCTGGCCGTCATGGGCGCGGTGTTCGGCATCGCCGCGCTGATGCTGGTCTTCCTGGGCCAGGACTGGGCGGACGCCCTGTTCTGGATCCTCGCCGCGGTGATGCTCGGGTCCGGGCTGCTCGTCGTGACGATGCGCGACATCATCCGCTGCGGCCTCGCGATGATCGTCTGCTTCGGGGCCCTCGCCGGCATCTACGTGCTCATCGGCGCCCCGCTCATCGGGGCGGCCCAGGTCATCGTCTACATCGGCGCCATCAGCGTCCTGATCCTGTTCGCGATCATGCTCACCCAGACCAAGGACGCGCCGGCTCGCCTCGTCTTCCAGACCCAGGCAGGCGCGGCGGCGGTCGCCTCGCTCGTCATCGCCGTCGTCATCGCGCTGGCGATCAACGCCACCGAGTGGAACGAGGTCGGCCAGCGCCTCCGGGTCGCGACCCGCGACCTGTCGCAGCTCCTGTTCGAGGACTTCGTCTTCCCGTTCGAGATCGTCAGCGTCCTCCTGCTGGCGGCGGTGATCGGCGGCGTGTTCCTGGCCAAGCGCGAGCCGGGGGGTCCGTCATGAGCGACAGCCTGGACGCCTACCTGGTCCTCTCCGGGCTCCTGTTCGCGATCGGCTCGTTCGGCTTCCTCGCCCGGCGCAACGCGATCAGCATGCTGATGTCCATCGAGCTGATGCTCAACGCCGTCAACCTGTCGATCGTCGCCTTCGGCGCGTTCATCCCGGGGCTCGGCGCGCAGGGGTCGATCATCGCGCTGATGGTCATGGCGGTCGCCGCGGCCGAGGCCACCGTCGGCCTGGCCATCGTGATCGCGATCTATCGGAACCGGAAGACGCCGCTCGTCGACGAGTACGACGCGATGCGCCAATGAGCCTCGAGTCGCTCGCCCCGCTGCTGCTGGTCCTGCCACTGGCCGGATTCGCACTGACCGCCCTGGTCGGTCGCCGCCTGGGGAAACAGGCGCACTGGATCCCGGTGCTGGGCATCCTGGCGGTGTGGGTCATCGCCATGGGCCTCGTCGTCCAGGTGCTGACCGGTGCTGCGCCACTCCTGGAGGGCAGCGAGGAGACGCACGGCTACGCCCTGACGCTGTTCCAGTGGATCCCCGCCGGGGAGTTCGTCGTCGATGTCGGGATCCTGATCGACCCACTGACGGCGTGCCTGCTCATCGTCGTCACGACGATCGGCCTGCTGGTCCACGTCTATTCGATCGGGTACATGAGTCACGACCCGGGGCTCTGGCGGTTCTTCGCGTACCTCAACCTGTTCATGTTCTCGATGCTCCTGCTCGTGCTCTCGGACAGCTGGCTCGTCGTGTTCGTGGCCTGGGAGCTGGTCGGGCTGTCCAGCTATCTGCTCATCGGCTTCTGGTACCGCAAGAACTCGGCGATGCTCGCCGCCAAGAAGGCGTTCATCGTCAACCGCGTCGGCGACGTGGGCTTCGCGCTGGGGATCATGGCGATCTTCATCAACACGAGCGCGGCCGGCGAGGCCACGCTGGAGATCCGCAAGTCGATCGAGATCCTCCTCCACGAGGGCAACGCCAACCCGATCCCCCTGTTCGTGGTCGCGTTGCTGGTGTTCGCCGGGGCGATGGGCAAGAGCGCCCAGTTCCCGCTCCACGTCTGGCTGCCGGACGCGATGGAGGGCCCGACCCCGGTCTCCGCCCTGATCCACGCCGCGACGATGGTGAACGCGGGCGTCTACCTGGTCGCCCGGGCCAATCCGTTGTTCGCGTCGGCGCCGGACGCGATGGTCATCGTCGCGGGGATCGGCATCTTCACGGCCATCCTCGCGGCGAGCATCGCGATGACCCAGACGGATATCAAGCGGGTCCTCGCCTATTCCACGCTGTCGCAGCTCGGGTACATGTTTGCCGCACTCGGCGTCGGGGCGTTCTCCGCGGCCATCTTCCACCTGATGACCCACGGCTTCTTCAAGGGGCTGCTGTTCCTGGGCTCCGGGTCCGTCATCCACGCTGTCCACGAGGAGCAGGACATGCGGAAGATGGGCGGCCTGGCCAGGAAGATCCCGATCACCTACGCCACGATGCTGATCGGGTCGATCGCCATCGCCGGCATCCCGCCGCTGGCCGGGTTCTTCTCCAAGGACGAGATCCTGGGCGAGGCCTTCAAGTTCGGGTTCCTGTGGGTCTGGGCGGTCGGCCTGTTCGTTGCGTTGCTGACGGCCTTCTACATGTTCAGGCTGATGGGCCTCACCTTCTGGGGCGAGTTCCGTGGGCCGAAGGAGATCTGGGACAGGATCCACGAGTCGCCCGCCGTCATGACGATCCCCCTGATCCTGCTGGCGATCCCGTCCGTCCTGCTCGGGCATGGCGCTCGGTCTGCCGCTGGGCGACAGCACGCTCGTCCATTGGCTGGAATCGACGTTCGCCGAATCGGAACACCTGCTAGCGCTGCCGCACGAGCCCTACGCCCTGTTCGGCATCGACGGGGTCCTCATCCTGGCCAGCGTGACCGTCGCCGCGACCGGCCTGGTCCTGGCCTGGCGGTTCTTCGGCGTGGAGCTCCCCGGGTTCCGCATGGGGGCCCGCCCCGAGCGCGTCCGCGAACTGTCGGCGAGAGTCCCGTTCCTGTACCGCGCCTCGCTCAACAAGTGGTGGTTCGATGAGCTCAACCACCTGCTGTTCATCGCCATCGGAGGGCGCCTGGCCCAGGCGATGTGGTGGTTCGACCGCAACGTCGTGGACGGCACGGTCAACGGCATCGGCCGAACCACCGTGCTGTCCGGCCGCGGCCTGCGCCGGTTCCAGACCGGGCGCGTCCAGAACTACGCGCTGGGGATCGCGATCGGGCTGATCGTCATGGCCGGCTCGTACCTGCTGCTGGCCGGGAACTAGGCGATGGACCTGAACGGCATCCCGATCCTGTCGGCCATCGTCTTCCTGCCCCTGCTCGGGGCGGTCGTCGTGGCGATCCTGCCGTCGACGCTGACCCGTCCGGTCGCGCTGGGCTTCGCCCTGGCGACCTGGGTGCTGTCGCTCGTGCTGCTCGCCGGATTCCTGCCGGAGGAGCCCGGGTTCCAGTACGTCGAGGTCGCGAGCTGGATCCCCGCTGTTCGGGATCCAGTACAAGCTCGGCGTGGACGGCCTGTCCGCGGCGCTCGTGGTCCTGACCACCACCCTGTCGTGGATCTGCCTCCTCGCGAGCTTCAAGCCGATCCAGACGCGGATCAAGGAATACATGATCGCCTTCCTCATCCTCGAGGTCGGCATGATCGGGGTGTTCCTCGCCCTGGACCTCTTCCTCTTCTACATCTTCTGGGAGATCGTCCTCGTCCCGATGTACCTGATCATCGGGATCTGGGGCGGGGCGAACCGGATCTACGCGACGATCAAGTTCGTGCTCTACACCCTCGTCGGGTCGCTGCTGATGCTGGTGGCGATCCTCGCGACCGCGTTCGCGTTCCAGGCCGCGACCGGATCGTGGGACGGCGCGTTCGACTTCGTTCGGCTGCGCGAGTTCGCTGCCGGACCGCAGGGCGGCTTCGCCTCCGCCCTCCAGCTCGGAGCGTTCGTGGCCTTCTTCCTGGCGTTCGCCATCAAGGTCCCGATGTTCCCGTTCCACACCTGGCTGCCGGACGCCCACACGGAGGCCCCGACCGCGGGATCGGTCATCCTGGCCGGCGTCCTGCTGAAACTGGGCGGCTACGGGTTCATCCGGTTCGCCCTGCCGCTCTATCCGGACGCGGCGCAGACGCTGGCACCGGTGATCATCGTCCTGTCGCTCATCGCGATCATCTACGGCGCGATCGTGGCCCTCGTGCAGCCCGACCTCAAGCGCCTGGTGGCGTACTCGTCGGTCAGCCACATGGGCTTCGTGACCCTCGGGATCTTCGTGTTCACGGAGCAGGGCGTCCAGGGCGCCATCCTCCAGATGGTCAACCACGGCCTCATCACCGGAGCACTGTTCCTGCTGGTCGGGGTCATCTACGAACGGACCCATGACCGCACGATCGCCAGGATGGGCGGCCTGGCCGCCCGGACCCCGGTGTACGCGGCGCTGTTCGGCTTCTTCGTCTTCGCGTCCGCTGGCCTGCCGGGCCTGTCCGGCTTCGTCGGCGAGTTCCTGACCCTGGTCGGGACGTTCGCCGTCAGCCCGGCCGCGGCCGCGATCGCGGCCTTCGTCATGATCCTGGGGGCCGGCTACCTGCTGTACATGTACGGACGGATCGTGTTCGGCGAGGTGTCCGACTTCCTGGCCGGCCTCGGCGACCACCTCACCGACATCGAGCCCGTGGAGCTCCTCACGCTGATCCCCCTGGCCACGCTGGTCGTCGTCTTCGGCATCCAGCCCGGGCTCCTGCTGGACCTCGTGGCAGGCACGGTCGACGCCACGGTGGAGGCCGGCCGAACCGGCAGCGCGATCGCGATCGGCGGCGAGATCGTCGTCGGGGTGGTCGGGCTCGTCATCGTCGGCATCGTGGCCCGGACCGGGTGGGCGCTGCTGCGCGGTGAGGCCCCGACCGCGGCCCCGACCGCGGCCCCGGCCGCGCCGGCTGCGACGGAAGGCGGGGCCGCCCGTTGACCTCCCAGGACCTGGTCACGATCGCACCGCTGATCGTCGCGGTCCTGGCCGCAGTCGCCGTCCTCATCGTCGACCTCACCTGGCCGGGCCGGTCGCCGGTCGCGATCGCGACGGCGCTCGTGGCGCTGGGTGCGACCGCCGTCGTGACGCTCATCGTGGGCGCCTCGCCGGGGACCGCGTTCGGTGGGTCGTACACGGTCGACGCGCTGACGACGTTCCTCGACATCCTGTTCATCGCCATCGTCGTGCTGACCATCCTGTTCGCCCCCGACTACCTGCTGCCCCGCAAGCTGCCGGTGGCCGAATTCGCGATCGTCCTCATCTTCGCGATGTGCGGGGCGATGCTGATCGCCGGGTCCGCCGACCTGCTGCTGCTCTTCCTCGGGCTGGAGCTCATGGTGCTGCCCGGGTACATGCTGGCCGGCTACCACAAGACCGATGCCTACTCGACCGAGGGTGCGATCAAGTACTTCCTGCTCGGCTCCTTCAGCTCGGCCATCTTCCTGTTCGGTCTGGCGTTCGTCTGGGGCCTGACCGGGACGACCCGGGTGGACGGGGTGGCGGAGGCACTCACCGGGATCGTCGCGGGCGCGGCCCCGCTGTCGCCGGGCCTGGCCATGGGCCTCGCCTTCATGACCACCGGCGTGGCCTTCAAGATCGCCGCCGTGCCCTTCCACTACTGGACGCCGGATGCGTACCAGGGCTCCCCGACCCCGATCACCGGCTACCTGTCGGTCGGCCCCAAGATCGGCGCCTTCGCGCTGATCATCCGGCTGTTCGTGGAAGCCCTCGGGCCGCTGGCCGACACGTGGCTGCCGGTCATCCTGATCCTCGCCGCCATGACGATGACGCTCGGCAACCTCGTCGCGCTGACCCAGGACAACGTCAAGCGCATGCTCGCGTACAGCTCCATCGCGCACACCGGGTACATGCTCGTCGGGCTCGCCGCCTACGCCGCCGGTGAGCTGCGCGGGCTCGAGGGACTGCTCTACTACGGTGCGGCGTACACGTTCATGAACCTCGGCGCGTTCGCGGTCATCGCGGCGCTCCAGAAACGGACCGGCGTCACGTCGTCGCTCGACACGTTCGCGGGGCTGGGTCGGCGGGAGCCCGCGCTCGGCATCCTCATGACCCTGTTCCTGCTGTCACTGACCGGTATCCCGCCGACGGCCGGCTTCTTCGCCAAGGCCTACGTGATCCTCGCCGCGGTCCAGGCCGGTGGCTGGCTGACCCTCCTCGCCGTGATCGCCGTCCTCAACGCCGCCGCCGCCGCCTTCTACTACCTGCGCGTCGTCGTGTACATGTTCATGCGCGACCCCGCGGCCGATGCCCCGGCGCTGCGCCACGGCGTCCTCCTGTGGGGCGGCCTCGCGGCGGCGACCGCCCTGACGATCGTGTTCGGGCTGTTCCCGAACCAGCTCCTCGACGTCGTCGCCGAGGCGGCCCGGGCGGTCGCGACGCCCCGCTAGGTTCGCCGTTCGCTCCTGGCGGGCCCATACGGTGCTCGTTCGCGCTCCAGGCGCCCGGCCAGGGCGGACAGTGCACGGGCGACGGCTCGCGCCGAGTCCAGGTGGAGGTCGGCGACGGCACTCAGTTCCACGGGTGCCGGTCGTGCACCGTGGACGGCGATCGTCAGGCCGACGAGCGTCCCACGTCCCGCCGCCGAGCCCGCCGGCGTCGAGCGCGCCGCGACCACCGCCTCGAAGGCGTCCACGTCGCTGAGCTCATCGCCGAGCACCACGAGCGCACCCGGGCGTTCACGCTCCAGGAGCCGTTCGATCGCCTCGCGCTTCCCGCCCGCCTCGCGCGGACGCAGGTCCACGACGGACCGGCCGCGATAGTGCTCAAGGCCATGATCGGACAGGCCTTCGCGTCGCTCGACGGCGACGATCGCGGCAACCACCGTGGCGCGGGCCGCCGCGATGTCCTCCGCTTGCCGGACGTGGAAGGCGACGGACGGCCCCTTCTGCTCCACGAACAGCCAGTCCGGCCCACCGAGTTCCTCGACGACGCCGCGGGCCAGCCGCTCGGCCGGATCGACGTGGGCCTCGAGCCCAGGCTCGACGACGACGCGGAGGGCTGCGGCCCGGGCCCCGCGCGGCAGCCGACCGTGCTGGAGGCCGTGGTCGCCGAGGTACTCGATGCCGCCGACCCGCACGCGCTCCGCGACATCGCTGACCGTGCGACCGGTCAGCACGACCGCGGTCACGCGGCCCGGTCGATCCACGGCGACCTTCGCCAGCCGGCGCAGGGCGCGCCGGGCCAGTGGGTCGATCGCCGCCGACCCAGGGTCACGCGATCCCGGCGCCAGGGTTCCGTCGAAGTCGGCCACGACGAGGAGCGGCGGGCGGGCGGCGATCAGTCGATCGAATGCCGCGCCAAGGTCTGCGCGGGTGGCCGGCGCCGTCACGGCGTGACGGTGACACCCGGCAGGATCGACTGGAGGCCGCGGGCCATGATGTCCGGCCCGATGCCGCCGAGGGCGGCGTCACGCACGATCCCGTCGCGGTCGATCCAGAAATGGACCGGGAGCGCGGCTGCGGCACCCCACCGCTCTGCAACGGCGCCGTCGATGTCGAGTCCGAGCGGGAAGGTCGTTCCCAGGCTCTCGGCGAACGCGGCGACGACGCCCTCCTCCTCCTTGACATCGATAGCGAGAACGACCAGGCCGTCCTCCGCGTACCGCGCGGCAAAGCCGTTCATCAGCGGGAACTCATCGATGCAGGGCGGGCAGTAGGTGCCCATGAAGTTCACCCAGACCGGCTTCCCGCGAAGGTTCGCAAGGTCGATCGTCCCGCCGCCGACCTGGGGCACGACGAGCGCGGGAGCCGGCGCTCCGACGCCGAAGAGCCCACCCGGTCCTGCGCTCGGCGACGTCGGGGGACCGGATGACGCCGTCGCGGACGGACTGGTCGGGGCGCCCTCGCTGGGGGTGCCGGAAGCCACCGCGACCGAAGGCTGGGGGGCGGGCGTGGAGGTGGGCACCGGCTCCGGGGCGAATGCCAGGATCCCCCCAAGGACCAGCACCGCCGTCGCGACCCCGGCGACGAGGCCGGCGAGGATCGAAAGGCGAGGCCACATGTCCGGCGAGGGTACCAGTACCAGCGACCGGGGGCGTCGGTGGCAGGCCCGCGATACGATGCCGGTCCGATGTCCGACCTCTCCGATCGGGTGCGCAACCGGATCCTGCCCGCCCTATTGACCGCGGGCGGTGCGGCGATGCTTGCCGCGGGCCTGCTGACCTACACCTCGCCCGTCGCGGCCGATCCGGGCCGCACGCCGTTCGCGACGCCGTCCTCGAGCGTGGCGACAGCACCCGCGACGACGCCCTCCCCGCTCATCACCTTCCCCCCGCTCCCGACCGGCCCGTCACCGTCGGCGAGCCCCAGCGCGGACCCGGACCGCGTCGCGACCCGTGTCCGGATCGCCGCCCTGGGCATCGATCTCCCGGTCGTCGAGGGCCCGGACGGCTACCCGCTGTGCAACGTCGCGATGTACCTGACGGCGCTGTACCAGCCTGGCCAGGACCGGGCGACCTACCTGTTCGCGCATGCCCGGAAGGGGATGTTCCTGCCGCTCCTGGAGACGCCGGCACGCCAGCAGGTGGGGATGGTCGTCGAGGTCTGGACCAGCGACGACTACCGCTTCCTGTACGAGGTGGTGGACGTTCGCCGCGATCAGCGCGACCTCGACGACGCGCTGGCGGCCGACTCGGAGGAGCTGTGGCTGCAGACCTCCGAGGGCCCGAAGGGGACGCCCGGCAAGACGCAGGTCATCGCCATGCCGCTCTCCGTCGCGGCCGCCGATCCGGCCGATGCGCATCCCAAACCCAAGCCCGTGGCCTGCGGCTAGCTCGAAGTCCGCGATCGCCCGACGCCCGGGTGCGCGGCCCGACGCCCGGCTGCGCGGCCCATCTGCGCGGCCCGACGCCCGGGTGCGCGGCCCATCTGCGCGGCCCGACGCCCGGCTGCGCGGCCCATCGTGCGCCCGAGGCCGCATCCGATGCCGGATCCGCTGCACGGGCTTGTACTCGATACAAGCATCGGGGCCGCACCGTCGCGCGGCGGTCACGGATCTGCATCTGACGCCGTGTCTGCCGCGCATCCGGGGCAGACACGCCGGTCCGCGGGGGGAGCGCGGCGGAATCGCACACGACGCGGCATCGGACGCCGGGTTTCCGACCGGCGAGGGCCCGGTCAGCTTCGGCGTAGGCGCCGTGCTTGTACCCGATGCAAGCCCGCCGGGCCGGGACGCCCGCCAGGCCGGGACGCGCCGCCCGCCGGGCCTGGCCGCCCAAGCCGGGCCGGGCCGGGCCGCTCACCGGAGCCGGGCCTGGATGTGGTGACGGTACTAGATCCAGTCGATCCGACGGAGGATGACCGCCGCCCCGGCCGCGAACGCGACGATCCCGCCCGTGACGAGCCAGAACGAGCCGGCTTCGGCGTGCGCCTCGCTCATCCCGAAGATGCCGGCGATCGCCCCGACGCTCGCGAGGATGACCGTCACGCCGGTCAGGCGCTTCATGATCACCGACAGGTTGTTGTTGATCTGGGTCAGATACACGTCGAGCGTGGACGACGCGAGTTCGCGGTAGTTGTCGAGCTCGTCCGTCAGTCGGATGACGTGATCGTAGATATCGCGGAAGTAGACCAGTTCCTCCGGGTCGATGAGCGGCAGGTCGCGGTTCGTGATCTGGTTGAAGACCTCGCGGGTCGGGCTGGCCGCGCGGCGGACCTCGATGAGTTCGCGCTTGAGCGCGAACAACTCCTCGAGCACATCCGGGGTCGCTCGCGCGATGACCCGGTCCTGCACCGCGTCGATCGCGTCGCCCAGGTCGTCCGCGAACGGGAAGTAGCCGTCGACGATGTCGTCACTCAGCGCCCACAGCAGGTGGTCCGGACCATGGGCCATCACGGTCGCGAGACCGGACCGGAGGTGATGGATGGTGCGCGGGTCCCAGCCGGCGTCGTGGACGGTCAGCAGCGACCCGAGGCCCAGCACGAGGTCGACCTCGCTCGCGACGAATCGCTTGTCGTGGGTCAACGCGAACAGGACGAGATGGATGACGCCGTCGGTCGTCTCGATCTTGGCGCGTTGATTGCCCTCCAGCACGTCCTCGACGATCAACGGGTGGAGCCCGAGGGCCGCGCCGACGGCCTCCACCTGGCTCGGCGACGGGTCGGTCAGGTCCACCCAGACCGTCGTTCCGGGGTCGGCCAGCATCGCGGCCAACGAGGCGAGCGCCGGATCGCCTTCGGTCTCGCGGAGGGTGGCACCGGTCAAGGCCACGATCCGGACGCGGCCGGGCGCCCCATCCGACACCGGGGCGTGCCGCCGGGTCATCGGCTCGCCGGACCGCCCGGTGGTCTGCTCAGAGGATGAGGTCCGGCTCTCTCCTGCCATCACCCGCCAGCATACGCTCGGCGCCGGCGGCCCGGTCGCGCCCAGCGGACCGGTCGCGCCCAGCGGCCCGTCCTCCGCCGCCCATCACCAGGGCCGGAGGTCCGGCGGCCACGGTCACGACGGCGGCCACGAGGAACAACCCGACCATGATCGCGGCGGCCTCGCGGGATGCCCACGACTCCAGCGCCTGGACGACCAGCGGGTCCCGCAGCGGGCGGTCGCGAAGATGGTCGGGGATGTAGTCGAGGTAGGCCTCGGGGGTCGCGTAGACCTCGGCGGACAGGCGGTCGATCGTGGTCGAGCCGTATGCCGTCAGGATCGCCAGCCCGACGGCCATGCCGATCATCCGGGCCACGGTCACGACCGAGGAGGCGGCTCCGAACGCACCGCGCCCGGCCGCTTCGACGGCGGCCGCGGATCTGGGGGTGACACACAGCCCGAATCCCGCCCCGAAGAGCGCGAGGGCACCGGCGGCGTCCCGGATGTCCGTGTCCGGCGTCCAGCCGGACATCGCCAAGAGGCCGGTCACGCTGAGTGCGATCCCGCCGATCGTCACCAGCCGGTAGCTGGCGATCCGGACGAGGAACCCGGCCGCCAGCGCACCGAGCGCCGTGGCCAGCGCCAGCGCCCCGAGGGCGAGACGTTGCTCGTCCGGACCGCCGTACAGGACCCGGTCCACGAACACGGCCCCACCGATGATGGCCGTCGCGAACGCATAGCCGGTCAGCAGCGAGACGAGGGCTGCGGCACTAAACGGTGGGCTGCGGAACAACCGGACGTCCAGGAACGGATCCCGCCGGCGCACCGCCCAGACGACCGCGACGACGGTGGACAGCAGCGCAAGGCCGCCAAGCGCGAGGGAGACCGTGCCCGGATCCCAGCCCGTGCCGGCGATCTCCGCGGCGCCGATGAGGGTCAGCCCCAGCAATCCCGCCGCGAGCGCGATCCCGAACAGCAGCGCACCCGGTACATCCACGGGGCCGCGGCGACGCGGCGATTCCCAGCCGTCGGCCGCTGCCCAGGCCAGCGTCATCGCCACGATCCCGATCGGCACGTTGACATAGAAGATCCAGCGCCACGCCGGAACGAGGAAGCCCCCGATCGCCGTCCTCTCGAGCCCGAGCGCGGCCACTGCCCCCTCCGGGTGGACCGCGCCCAGGATCGCGGCGCCCAGGAACGGGCCCGCCGCCATGCCCAGGAACGTCAGGGCACCGATCACCCCCAGCGCCCGGGCGCGCCCGGCGCCGTCGTACAGGTGCGCCGCGGCCGCCGTCCCGACCGGTACGAGCACGCCGCCGCCGACCGCCTGGACCAGTCGCGCCGCGATCAGCTGGTCCAGGTCCTGGGCGGCCCCCGCGAGCGCGGATCCGACCACGAACACGACCAGTGAGCCGAGGAAGAGGCGCCTGGCGCCCCACAGGTCCGCCAGCCGGCCCGCCAGCGGCATCGTCAGGATGTAGACGAGCAGGTAGCCGTTGACGATCCAGCTCGCCTTGCGGAGCTCCTGCCAGGCCGTCGTACCGGCGGCGTCGACAAGATCCACGAGGATGGACGGCAACGCGACTGCCGTGATCATCAGCTCCAGGCCGGCCAGGAACACGCCCGTACCGAACACCACGAGCAGCACGAACCTGGAGCGGCGATCCATCACTCGCTGAGGGTACCCGGTCACCCGGGCGGGACGGTCTTGACACGCTCCGCCGCGCCCGCATAGCATCAACGCCCGTTGATATCAACCGCCGTTGATACGACGTCCTCAGGGAGCCCCACCGCCTCGTGCCGACGCCCGCCCGGTTCCGATCAACGATCGCCTCGATCGTGCTGCAGCCAGAGGAACTGCGCGAGCTGCGCGCATTCCACAAGGCCCTCGCCGACGTGAACCGCCTGCGCATCGTCCGGCGCCTGGCCCAGGGCGAGGCGTCCGTTCGCGAGCTGATCGAGCACGTGGGCCTGTCCCAACCCCTCGTCAGCCATCACCTCAAGAGGCTGCGCGTCGCCGGGCTCATCGAGAGCCGGCGCGTCGGTCGAGAGACCGTGTGCACGCTGCGGCCCGAGGCGTTCGGCGAGGTGGCCGAGCGCGAGCGCGCGATCCTGGGGATCGCCGGTCAGGGCGCCGCCTGATGGTCATGTCGAGCGACGCGCGGGACCGCGTCAAGAAGGTCTTCGAGCCGATCGCGCTCGGGATGGGCCGCCTTGGGCTGACGCCCGATGGCCTGACGCTCATCGGTTTCGGGATCACGGTCGTCGGTGCGGTGCTGGTCAGCCAGCAGCAGTGGCTCCTGGGCGGGATCGTCGTGTTCGCGGGCGGCGCGTTCGACATGCTCGACGGGACGCTCGCCCGCGCCACCGGCAAGGTCAGCGACCTCGGCGCGTTCATGGACAGCGTTTTCGACAAGCTCGGCGAAGTCGCCGTCTACGTGGGGATCGTTGCCGGGATGGCATTCGCGGGCTTCGTCGAGGGTCCCGTCCTGGCCGCGGCCGCGATGGGCGGGGCGATCCTGGTCAGCTACACCCGGGCCAGGTCGGAAGGCCTCGGGTTCGATACCGGACGCGGGATGGCCGCCGTCGGGATCATGCCGCGCGAGGTCCGGCTCGTGGTCCTGTCGCTGGGCCTGATCCTGGCGCCATCCCCCATCCACGAGGCGGTACCGGTCGGCGCGGCGTGCGCCGGGCCGTGCGACTTCCCGCAGGGTGGCTCGCTGGCCGTCGCCCTCGCGATCATCGCCGTCGGGTCCATCATCACCGTCATCCAGCGGATCCTTCATGTCCGCGCACAAGCGAACCAGCAGTCCACCACCACCCATCAGTCCCCATCGGCCCAGTAGCCCGGGAGCAGCGGAGAGAGCAGTGAGCAAGAACGGCAACGGCAGCAGCAAGAGCGGCGCGACCCCGTCCAACACCTGGGCTGGCTCCGGCCGGCGCGGCGACGGCAAGGTCCGCGTCGCGATCGTCGGCGTCGGCAACTGCGCGAGCAGCCTCGTGCAGGGTCGCTTCTACTACGAGAACGCCAACGACGACGACTTCGTCCCCGGGCTGATGCACGTCAACCTGGGCGGCTATCACGTCCGCGACATCGACTTCGTCGCCGCGTTCGACATCGACAAGAACAAGGTCGGCAAGGACCTGGCCGAGGCGATCTACACGAAGCCGAACAACACCTACACCTTCCACAAGGTCCAGCCGACCGGCGTCACCGTCGAGCGCGGCATGACCCATGACGGCCTGGGCAAGTACCTCAGCCAGATCATCGAGAAGGCCCCCGGGCCCACCGCGGATATCGTCGGCATCCTCAAGGAGCGCGAAGTCGACGTCATGGTCTCCTACCTGCCGGTCGGCAGCGAGGAAGCCACCAAGTGGTACGCGGAGCAGGCACTGGCGGCCGGCGTGGCCTTCGTCAACGCCATCCCGGTGTTCATCGGGCGCGAGCCGTACTGGCAGCGTCGGTTCGCCGAGCGCGGCCTGCCGGTCATCGGCGACGACATCAAGAGCCAGGTCGGCGCGACCATCAGCCACCGCGTCCTGACCCGCCTGTTCATGGACCGCGGCGTCCGCCTGGACCGCACGTACCAGCTCAACTTCGGCGGCAACACGGACTTCCTCAACATGCTGGAGCGCGAACGCCTCGAGTCCAAGAAGATCTCCAAGACGAACGCCGTGACGTCCATGCTCGACTACGACCTGGACCCGGACGACGTCCACGTCGGGCCCAGCGACCACGTGCCGTGGCTGCTCGACCGCAAGTGGTGCTACATCCGGATGGAGGGCACGACCTTCGGCGACGTGCCGCTCAACGCCGAGCTCAAGCTCGAGGTCTGGGACAGTCCCAACAGCGCCGGTGTCATCACCGACGCCATCCGCTGCCTGAAGCTTGGCCTGGACCGAGGCCTGACGGGCACGCTCGTCGCCCCGAGCGCGTACTTCATGAAGAGCCCGCCGCTGCAGATCCACGACGACATCGCCTTCAACCGGGTGGAAGCGTTCATCCGCGGCGAGGACAACGAGACGCTGGTCGGGACGGAGAAGCCGGTCACCCGGAAGCTCCGCAAGCTCGCCGGCAACCGGGCCAAGGTCGCGACCGCCGCATCGTGACCGCCGGCGAGACGCCGACCGCCGCACCGCGCCCCGCAGGCCGCGCCCCGGATCCCAGCCAGGAGCGTCGGCTTGAGGCGCCGCACCGACCAGGGGGCGGCCGGCCCCGGGTCCTCGAGCGCGTGGCGGTCGCGGCGTACCGCGCCAGCGCGTGGCTCCTGGCCGTCCTGCCGGCGGGCCCGACCGGCGAGCTGGTCGGGCGCCTCGCCCAGCTGTCCTACCTCGGCTGGCCGACCAAGCGCCGCTGGTCGAATCGGAACTTCAGCCACGTCCTGGGGCTGCCGCCCGGCGACCCGCGGATCCGGCGGCTGGCACTGCGCGCCTACCGCGAATACGGGCGCTATCTCGTCCAACTCATGCGCCTGCCGTCGATGTCCGCGACGGAGATCGCTCGGCTCGTCCCGGATCTCGACCTCGAGGGCATCGCGCTCCTGCGCGAGGATTCGGCCACGAGGGGCGGGCTGATCCTCGCGGTCGCCCACATGGGCAGCAACGAGGCCGTCGCCGCGTCCATCGCCGAGCACGGCATGCCGATCAGCGTCGTCGCGGACGATTCCTCGTTCCCGGAGCTGTTCGAGCTCCTCCGACGCCAGCGCGAGGGCTGGGGCGTCACCATCATCCCGTGGCGGAACCTGCGCGCCATCTTCGGTGTGCTGCGGCGTCGCGAGATGCTCGGGCTGCTGGTCGACTGGGGCTATCGATCGGACGGCATCCCGGTCCGGCTCTTCGACGCCTGGACGGCCTTGCCGGCCGGCCCTGCCACGCTCGCGGCGAAGACCGGCTCGCGGATCCTGCCGGTCAGCATCCACCGTCGGCCCGACGGCACCTTCAGCGTCGACTGGGCAGAGCCGATCGTGCTCTCGTCGGGCGAGCCGGCGGAGCTCCAGCGCGCGACCCAGGCCATCGCGGACGCTCTTGCTGAGAACGTCGCCGGGGCCCCGGAGCAGTGGTACAGCTTCAAGCCGATGTGGCCGGGCGACCCGGCGGAGATCGCCGACCTGGAGCATCGGGCGACCCTGATGCGGGCGGGCAGCCCCGACCCAGGACCGTCCGGCGCTTCGAACCGCTTGTCGAACGCGACGCCATGACCACCCGCCGTGTCGCCGCCTGGGTCCGGGGCCGCGCGTTGATCGCCGCGTCGTGGCTGGCGTGTCACCTGCCGGAAGGCCCCCAGGTACGCCTCGCTGAAGCCGTCGGCGACCTGTGGTACCGGGCCACGCCGGGCCGGGCCGCCCAGGCCCGACGCAACCTCCGCCGCGTCGCGATCGACCTCGCAGCGCAGAGGCGTGGCTCACCGGCGGTCCATGCCGCGGCCGAAGACCCGCGGGCCCTCGAGCGCCTCGTCCGACGGGCCTATCAGCACGCCGCGCGGTACTACCTCGAGGTCGCCCGGACGCCGGCCGTCCGCGCCGAGGACCTGGACGAACGGCTGGAGATCGAGACTCCGGACGTCGTCGCCGAGGCGTTCGCCGACGGCCCGGTCATCTTCGTCGGCCTGCACTTCGGCTCACTCGAGTTGCCGGGGCTCTTCCTCGCGGACCGGGTCGGTGGCGCGGTCGCGCCGATGGAGACGATGGTGGACCCCGGGCTGCAGGCTTGGTTCGTGCGCACACGCGGTGCGATGGGGATCCGGATCGTCGGCCTGCGCGAGGCGCGCCGGGAGTTGCTGGCCGCGCTGCGGGGCGGCACCAGCGTCGGCCTGGTCGGCGATCGCGACCTGACCGGCGGCGGCCGGCCGACCACGCTCTTCGGTGCGCAGGCGAACCTCCCGCTGGGCCCGGCGATGCTGGCGGTGGAGAGCGGCGCCGCCCCGTACGTGGTCGGCGTGCGACGAGCCGACGGCCGGTATGTCGGCCGACTGGAGCGGGTGCCCATGCCACCCGAGGGGAGCCGGCGGGAACGCGTGATCGCGACCACGTCGGCGATCGCCCGGGCCTTCGAACGGGTCATCGAGGACGCCCCGGAGCAGTGGTGGGCGGTGTTCTTCCCGATCTGGCCGGATCTCGAGCACGCGGTCGGGGCGGACGTCGGCGGCGCCGCGGGCGACGACCGGCCATGACCACCGAACGAGCCGGTCGCGCCGACCTGCACATCCACACGATCGCGTCCGACGGCACCGCCGACGTCGTATCGATCCTGGACCATGTCGCCGGCCTGGCCGACCTGGACGTCATCGCGATCACGGATCATGAGCGCGTCGATGCGGCGCTGGCCGGCCGGGCGATGGCGGTCGATATGGGCCTGCCGTTCGAGGTCGTCGTGGGCGCGGAGGTCACGACCCTCGGCGGGCACCTGCTCGCGCTGTTCGTGGAACGGCCCATCCGGCCGTACCGGTCGCTGCGACGGACGATCGCCGACGTCCACGAAGCCGGCGGGCTCGCCATCCCGGCCCATCCGCTGGTGCCCTATCCGCTGTGCGCCCAGGGCTGGGTCCTGCGCCGTCTCCTCGACGATGCGGACCCTGCCGTCCATCCGGACGCCCTGGAGACATTCAACCCCACGGCGCTCGGACGACCGTGGCACGATCGCGTCGTGCGATTCGCCGAACGGCACAGCCTGCCGATGGTCGGCAACAGCGACGCCCACGCGCTGGACGCGATCGGGTCCGGCTGGACGACGTTCGACGGGCGCACGGCCGCCGACCTGCGGGCGGCCATCGAGGCCGGGACGACCCGCCACGGCGGTGCGTTCCACGGCACCGCGGGGCAGGTCGGCGTCTTCGGGCAGCAACTCCGCAAACGGGCGAGGGACGCAAGGGACGAGATGGCGGGCCGGGTGCGGCGCGACGGCACGGGTCGGGACCACGGCTATCCGGGTGGCCGCGCCCGACCGCCCCGTTTCGAGCCCCCCGGCCCGACCGACGAGGCCGGTCGGTGAAGATCGGCCTCGTCTGCCCGTACATCTATCCGGAGGCCGGCGGCGTCGCGCAGCACGTCCGGTTCCTGTACGAGAACCTGCGACTCAGCGGGCACGACGTCCGCGTGCTGACCGCCAGCCACGGGCCGCAGCGCTCGTCGGACGGCGACATCATCCGGCTCGGCGTCGGGTTCTCCGTGCCGATCAACGCTTCCGTCGGCACCCTGACCTTCTCCCCGCGCTACCTGTCCCAGATCGGCAAGATGCTCGACCGTGAGCAGTTCGACGTCCTCCATTTCCACGAGCCGTTCGTACCGTTCCTGTCGCTCTTCCTGCTGCGCGAGTCGGAGAGCGTCAACATCGCGACGTTCCACGCGTATGCCGGCTTCTCGCCCTCGTACGAATTCGGTGGGCGCGTGCTGGGCGGGTACGCCCGGCGGCTGCACGGCCGGATCGCGGTCAGCGCGGCCGCCCGGCACTTCATCGACCGCTTCTTCCCGGGCGACTACAAGGTCATCCCCAACGGGGTCGATGTCGCCCGGTATGCCAACGCGGTCCCGATCGCGCGCTGGCAGGACGGCACCCCGAACGTGCTGTTCGTCGGGCGCCACGAGCCGCGCAAGGGCCTTCTCGACCTGCTGAAGGCCCACCGGATCCTGCGCCGGGCGGGCTCCGGGGCTCGGCTGCTCGTGGTCGGTTCCGGGCCACAGGAACGGGAGGCTCGGCGCTACGTCGCCACGCGCGGCCTCAAGGGCGTCGAATTCCTGGGTCGCGTGCCGGACGAGCAGAAGGCCCAGCTGTTCAAGACCGCCGATGTCTACGCGTCGCCCGCGACCGGGGGAGAGTCGTTCGGGATCGTGCTCCTGGAGGCGATGGCCGCCGGGATCCCCATCGTCTGCTCTGACATCCACGGCTACAAGGGCGTCGTCCGGCGTGGGCGAGAGGCACTCCTGGTGCCGCCCCGGGAACCGAAGCAACTGGCCCGGGCGCTCGATCGGCTGCTCCGCGATCCGGCCCTCCGCGAGCAGATGGGTGCCGCCGGCGAGGCAAGGGCCGAGGAGTTCAGCTGGCCGCGGGTGACGGCGCGCGTGGAGGACTATTACGGCTTCGTGATCCGGCGGCTCGCCGCGAACGGGACCCTGCCGTCCGGCTTCAACGCCGAGGTGCCTCAGGCGCCCCCGCCGGTTCGTGTCAGGACGTCGGTCGGATCGTCCGGGCCCGTACCCGGTGCCGCACCGCTGAACGAGTTCGATTCGGCGAGCGCCAGCCTCCAGGTCGAGGTGGAGTAGGCGACCACGAGACAGGTGACCCCGATGGCGAGTGCGAGCATCGCCAGGGTCGGCGAGAGGAGGGGCGTGGCCAGATTGCGCTCCGCGGTGCTGACGGGGAACTGGAAGGCGTACAGGTAGGTCGGCAGCACGCCCTGGTACGCGTTGGCGACCACCGAGGGGAGCGGGAGTGCGGCGATGTTCGGGTAGACGGCGGCGAACCAGGCGACGGCCGCGATCATCAGGCCGGCGACGTACCTGCGGGCATCCCGGGCCGCCAGGACCTGGGCAGCGAAGTAGACGAGCGGCACGCCGACGACCAGGGCGATCGGTTCGACCGGGACCTGCGACAGGGTCAGGATCGGCGAATCCGGCAGCACCGCCACGGCCACGAACGCGATCGCGATGCCGAGCGCGGCGATGATCAGCATCCGGAAGGAGCCCGACGACGCTTCCGATCCGCGCTCCGCCTCGCGCTGGAGGGCAAGGACCCCGCGGCCGAGCACGATCGCGCCGACAGCCACGACGCCCAGCAGGCCGGCCGTCCTGACGGTCAGCACGAAGTCCGGGATGACGGCCGGGCAGGCGGCCGACCCTGGGTTCACCGCCTCCACCATGACGAACGCGCACAGCGGCCGCGACAGCGTCCAGAGGGCGGCCGGTCCCACGACCGCGAGCGCCCCTGCGATACGGGCCGCCATCCATGTCCGGCGCGACGCCCCGTGCCACAGCTCCGCGACGAAGTAGGCGAGCGCCAGCACGATGAACGGCAGCGCCGTGTAGTAGTGGTACTGGAAGGCGGCACGATCGATCCGCGCCCAGGGCACCCACTGCGCGGCGAACCCGATCGCGATCAGGGCAAGCGCGAGACTGCGCCGCCGGAACGCCTGGATGGACACGAAGATCATGGCCGGTACGCCGAGCCACCAGACGACGAGGTTGCCCACGTCGTAGATGGCGGCGGTCGTGCCGCCGGCGAAGGAATCCTGGTAGAACCAGACCGGCTTGAGGTCGAACGGCCACGCCCACCACGGGGACGACGCGGCGTGGGGCGAGGTGAGACCGTTGTGGTAGCCATACATCTGGGCCGTCAGGTCGACAAGGCTCTGGCCGGTATGGCCGGACGGAACGTCCGTCCAGAGCTGGTGGTCACCGATGAGTGCCCACGGGATGTACGAGACGACGTAGACCGCCAGCGGGATGGCGAGGAGTGATATGGCGGCCCAGGCGAGCGGCAAGCCCAGTCCCGAGCCAGGGCGGAGCCACCGCTCCGGCCCCGGGGCCGGGCGCTCCAGCAGCCACCCGGGTTCGTGCGGATGGGGCGGGGAGGCCAGTGGCCCGTAGCCGAGTCGCGCACCCACCAGATAGATGGCCGCCACGACGACGGAGCCGAGCGCCAGGGCCAGGGCGAGCTGGAGCGGCGTGACCGCGAGCGATCCCAGGATGACCGGGTCATCGAGCCGCCCCAGGGCCAGCGCTCCGAAGAAGAGTGCAGCTCCACCGGCGGCGGGCGCCAGCAGTCCGAGCCACTGTTCCTCGTCCGTCCAGGAGATGGGGTGGGCGACCGAGGCCACGACGGCGACCAGGGTCAGGGCGACCATGACCATGAGGAACGTGACGTTGCCGAACCCGCCGCCTTCCGGGACGGCGAGGGCCATGTAGCCGAGCACGCTGGTGATGCCGATCAGCCCCAGGATCGCGACGACCCGGCCGAGCGCGCTGCGGACGAGCAGGAGGAGGATCAGGGCACCGATGGCGTAGGCCGCCACCCACTTGGAGGCCAGGGCGAGTCCCAGGAGCACTCCGATGACCGGCATGGAGATCCAGAACGCCCCGCGCCCGCGCCACCAGCCCGTCCAGAGCGCCGCGAAGACCGTGTAGGCGGCGAGGATGAACAGGCCCACGTAGACGTCGTTCATGCCGATGCGCGACTGGACGAAGAGCATGCCGTCGAGCAGGACGAACGCGGCGACCAGCCCCGCGACCAGGCGGCGCCGGAACAGGATCCGGGCCAGGAGGTACAGGCATGCCGCCAGCAGGGCGCCCGCGATGACGCCGGGCAGCCGCCAGGCGAATGCGTGCGACCCGACGGCGATCGACGCCACCGTGCCGTCCGTCCCGAACACGAGGAGCTCCTGTCGGTCGGCGGACACGTACGAAGGCTCGACGTCCATGACCCAGGCACCCGGGGTCATGCCCGCCGGCAGGGCCGCGTCGGCATAGACCGCATTGGCATGAGGCTCGATGACGTAGACGGTCCAGTCGTCCACCGCGGACCCGGTCGACCCGGGCACGCGCCCCAGGATGTGGACCTGCTGGGTCGCCTCGTCGTAGGCCACGGCGGACCCCGAGGCGGGGAGGGGATGGCGGCCCTGACTGACCGGCCCGTCCTTGGCGCTGTCGCCGCCGA
The DNA here is from genome assembly GCA_963704935.1 of uncultured Chloroflexia bacterium. Taxonomy (GTDB): domain Bacteria; phylum Chloroflexota; class Limnocylindria; order Limnocylindrales; family CSP1-4; genus SPCO01. Next base: position 1,544,530 of record CAVPIF010000001.1, on the reverse strand, counting down.
CCGCGATGACGTCGTAGGCGGGATCGTCGATCGGGCCGTTCGTCACGTACAGGCGTGGATCGTCGATGCCCGTGACCATCGCGAGGCCGTGCGCACCACCTGCCATCACGATGGCGGCGGTCAGGCCGGCCGTACCCGGATCGATGAAGCTGACGCCGTCGGCGGTGGCGACGCCGATCCGCGGCAGGTTCACGATCTCGATCCCGGCAAGCCGGCCATCGGCGATGGCCTCGTCGAGGGCGCTCCGGTCCTCACTGCTGCCTGGGCTTCCCAACACGACGTCGCCTTCCGGGTCGGGCGCGCCCTGGAGGGACGCGAGATAGTCGGCGGCGGCACCACCGATGAGCTCCGCCAGCAGGTCGGCGACGGCGACGGCGTCGCCGATCTCGGCCGGCGCAGCGACCAGCGCCGAACCGGATCCGGCCTCGGCGATATCCACGATGCCTGGCAGGTCGATGGCGCCCAGCACGGCGCCGGTCAGCGCGTCCAGGGTGGACACGCGCGAATCGGAGGCTGCCAGGATCGCAGTGCCGTCGTCGGTCGCGAGGAGGTGGGTCACCGGATGATCGACTCGACCGAGATCGATCGGCTCGAGCCCGCCGGCCAGTCCGCCGAGCACGATCGCGGTCAGGTCCACGGTCGCGATCCGGCCGTCCTCGAACCCGACCAGCAGCTGGTCCGTGGCCGGGTCGACGGTGACCGCGCTGGACCCGGGCGCCGCGACGACGCCGGCCAGGGCGCGGGTACGCAGGTCGTACGAGCGGATCTCCGTCCCGGTCACCACGTGCACCAGCTCCCCCGCGCGAAGGCCGGTCACCCGGTCATCACGGCGGTGCTCGATGGCCGCCGCGACGACCGGCACCCCGATGGCACTCGTGGCCTTGACGTCGTCCTCTCCCCACAGCGCGATGCCGCCGGCCATCGCGTACTTGGCCAGGTGCGGGTGGGTCCACTCGTAGATGTCGTGATCGATGCCGTAGCGCCAGTCCTGGAGGAACTCCGTGGCGGTGCGGGCGTGGTAGACCTCGTCGAAATGCATCTGGTACGGCTCCGCGAGCCGGAACGTCCGCAGGCCCAGGGTGGCGAGGACAAGCACGATCAGGAACCACAGGTCCAGGCGATCCAGGCGGCCGCCGCCCTCGCGGGCCAGTGCGGCGGTCCGGTCGGCGCGGATCGGCCGGTCGTCCAGGCGATCCCTGATCCACCCCGTGAACCCGGCCTCGGCGAAGCCCCGGCGTTCGGTCCAGGTGGGCAGCAGGATGGTCCTGGCGCCGGAGGCGGGCCCCGGCTGCAGGGATCCCGGGTCTGCGGGTGGCTCCGGGGGCGGCAGAGCGGTCGGGTCCGCTGCGACCCCAGCGATCGCGGGTGCGGGTGCGGGTGCGGGTGCGGCGTCGCCCGGGGCAGGCTCGATGGCCGCGAACGCAAGATCGTCGTCCAACTGGGCTCGCGCGTCGGCTCGGAGCTGGAGCAGGACCCAGACGAAGGCGGCGGTGTGCATGATCGCGATGACGGTGACCCCGGCCTGCGAGCGGATCGCCTCACCGATACCCAGCCAATCCGAGACGGACGGATTGTCCGGGTAGAGCGTGGTCAGGACCACGTACATGTTGGCGAAGGTCGCGACGGCCAGGACGACGAACGGGATCCGCCAGCGCGGCGAGACGGCGAACAGGATCGCGCCGAGGGCGAAGAACGGGAAACCGTATCGCTCGTGCACCCGCGTCGGGACGGCGAAGAAGGCCAACGCCAGCGCGGCGAGGCCGACCAGCAAGGTCGGTCGGTCCGGGCGGCGAGCGACCATCCAGATGACGGCGCCGATGGTCAGTGCGAGCAGGACGGTCCCGACGACGACGGCAGGGACGGCCCCGAAGACAGCCACGCCGGCCCCGCACCGGTCGGCCGGGACCTGTGCGAGATCGCAGACCCAGGTACCGGCGTTGGCGAGACTGTTCCCGGTGTCGCCCGGCAAGACCGCCCAGGCGTTGTAGGCATTGACGCTCAGATACGGGTAGCCGCCCGCCGCGACCCCGATCTGGTCCAGCAGCCCGGACGCGACGAACGGTGGCGCCGCGCTGAACTCGAGCACGGACAGCCCGAACGGCAGGCACAGCACCAGCGCCGTGGCGTAGCCGGCCACGCCCGTCGTCACGATGCGCCACGGCGACCCGGTCCGACGCTCCAGGTCTCGCAGCCGGGCGAGCAGGCCGCCGCCTGCCGGCTGGGCCGACGAACCGAGCGGGTCCGCATCCCGGGCCGGCCAGAGGGCCCGACGGATGGTGACGACCGCCACCAGCGGGACGAGGATCCCCAGCTGTGGCTTGATGATCGCCGCGACCACGGTGTAGATGGCCGCGCGTTCCGGCCGGTCGCGCCACAGTGCCCGGAGGGCGAGCAGGAGGAAGACCACCCCGAACGCGTCGACCTGGCCCCACACGACGCTGTCGAACCAGGCGATCGGGTTCAGCACGGCGATGAGTCCGCCCAGCAGGGCGAGGCGATCGCGGCCACCGAGCTCGCGGATCATCGACCACACCAGCCAGCCGACTACGAGGTCCGCGAGGATCGGCGGGATCTTGATCAGGTCGCCGATGCCCCCCAGGGCGTTCCCCGCCAGCCCGACCAGCCAGAGCACATAGAGGTAGCCGGGCGTGTAGTCGTGGAAGAAATCACGACCGTAGAAGCCGGACAGGCCGTTGGTCGCGAGGTCGTCGGCCCAGAATCGGAACGCGTCGAGGTCCGCCTGGAACCCGGACCCCGGGAGCAGGTATGCGATGATGACGCGGAGGGCGAGCCCGAGCGCGAGGACGATCAGGATCGCGCCGACGGCTCCCTGTGTCCCGGTCGACCGCGTAGGCGCTCCCGTGCCTCGCTCAAGCCCGCCGGATGCGGGGCCAGTCACCGGGAAACGGCTCCTGCACGAGCGTGGAAGGTGGATCGGAGCGTAGCACAGGGTCGCCCGGCGAACCCCGCGTTGGACCGATGGCCGGATGCCCGGGTGACCCGTCGCCGCGCGATGGTCGTCGGCGGCCTGCTCACGATCCTCGCCCTGCTCATCTACCTCGTGACCCAGACCCCGCGTTTCTACGACCACTTCGTCTGGCAGGCCGCGGCGTTCCTCGAGGGGCAGGTCGCGATCCGCCACCCGGTCCCGGCGTCCGGCGACGACTTCGGCAACGCCTTCTTCCAGGACGTCCTGCCGGTCCTCTCGAGTGACGGGGTGTCACGGGCCCTGCTGCCGTTCCCGCCCCTGCCGGCCCTCGCCCTGGTCCCGTTCGTGGCCGTCTGGGGCCTCGCCACGGACGACCAGACGATCTTCACGGTCCTCGCGGCCGTCGACGTCGCGATCTGCTGGTGGATGCTGGGTCGGCTGCGGCTGCGGCTGTCCATCCGCGTGACGATGGCCGTCTTCTTCGCCTTCGGGACGGTCTTCTGGTATGCGGCCCAGCTCGCCACGACCTGGTACCAGGCCCATATCGTGGCCGTCGGGTTGACGCTGCTCGCCGTCGGGCTGGCCATCGACGCAGACCCCGAGGCTCGTGCTGCGGACGCACCGGCCGTCGCGGCGGTCGACCGGCGCCAGTTCGTCGCCGGCCTGCTGTTCGGACTGGCCTGCACGGCTCGCCTGACGGTCGTCTTCGCGGCGCCCTTCTTCCTGTTGGTAGGGGCGGGCGGATCCGCCTGGCGCCGGGGCTGGTCGGCCGGCCTCGGGGCAGCCATCCCGATCGGCCTCTTCCTGGCCTACAACCTGGCGTCGACCGGGCAGCTCCTCCATCCGGCCTACGACTACCTGTATCGCCGGGAGGCCGTCGCCTACCGAGCGCTCGGCTACCAGCCCGACTGGGCCGTCGAGGACCCACGCTACCTGCCACAGAACGCCGCCATCATGTTCCTCGCCATGCCTGACCTGTTCCCGACCACCCTGCCGGACTCGCTCGGCGTGCGGGCCACCCCCGTCTGTCGGGAATCGGGGGCGCAGCGCGGCCTGTTCGACGTCGCATGCCCGCTGGCCGTGCCGAGGGACATCGGGATGAGCGTGCTCCTGACCAGCCCGGCCTACCTGCTGATCGGAGCCGCCCTGCGGGGTGCGGAGCGGCGTCGACTCGTCCGGGCGGCCGGGCTCGCCGTCCTGTTGGTCGTCACCGTCAACCTCATGCACTTCAGCCAGGGCTGGGTCCAGTTCGGATACCGGTTCAGCAACGACGTCGTGCCATTCGCCCTGATCCTGACGGCGATCGGCGCGGAGCGAATCGTCGGTGCCGGGCGATGGGGGGCGGCGGCAGTCGGTCTCCTGGTGGCCGCGTCGGTCGCGGTGAACGCCTGGGGCGTAGCCTGGGGCGGGCTGCTGGGATGGTGAGCGCGCGCCGCGCGACGCGACGCACGTGGCTGGCTCGCCTCGCGCTCCCGGTCGCGGTCGGGATCGCCTCCTTCGTCGCCACCCGACCCCTGCTCCTGCCGGGCGTGGACTTCTGGGATACCGGCGAACTCCAGGCGGTCGGGCCGCTGCTCGGCACCGCCCATCCCACGGGATTCCCGACCTACGTCCTCCTCGGCTGGCTCGCCAGCCTGGCGCTGTCACCGTTCGGGGAGCCGGCACTCCGGATGAACCTCCTGTCCGCCCTGTACGTGGCGGTCGCGGCCGCTGTGATCGTCGACCTGGCACGGGCGCTCACCCGGTCGACCGCGCTCGGCGTCCTCGCCGGCCTGGGGCTCGCGTTCACCGGCGTGGCCTGGTCGATCGGCACGCACGCCGAGACACACGCCCTGCACCTGCTGCTGGTGGCGATCCTGCTCCGCGTGCTGGTCGCCTGGGAGGAGCACGGCGAGGATCGGCTGCTGTTCATCGCGGCGGTCGTGTTCGGCCTGTCGATGGGCAACCATTCGCTGACGCTCCTGCTGGCACCCGCCGTCGGTCTGTTCGTCCTCGCCGTCGAGCCGGGGATCCTCCACCGGCCGAGATTCGCCCTGGCCTGCACGGCGACGGTCCTGGGCACCGCCGCACTCGTCTTCCTCGAGCTCCCCCTGCGGGCGGGGCCATTCCGCGCTCCACTCGTGTACGGGCGCCCGGAGACCTGGGACGGCTTTTGGGCGATCGTCCTCGCCGAGCAGTTCCGCGGCAGCCTGGTGGCGCCGTTCAGCGACCTGCCGGACAAGTTCGGCGATCTCGTGACGCGCACGGTCGGGGCCTTCGGGCCGCTGGCGGCGCTCATCCCGATCGGCTTCATCGCCACGGTCCAGGCGCGACCCCGGTTCGCGCTGTTGAGCGGAGTCGTCGTCGCCCTCACCGCCTTCTTCGCGGCGTCGTACGAGAACGCCGACATCGGACGCTACTACCTGGTCCCGGCGTTGCTGGCGTGGCTCTGGCTGGCGATCCTCGCGGGGTCCGTGGCTTCGGCGGCGGCCCAGGAGGGCGACGGGGAGGCGCCGGAGGGATCCGGATGGCAGCCCGGCGTGCGCGGAGTGGTCGCGCTGCTGCTCGCCGTCGTGCTGCTGGTGCCGACCGCGCTCGACCTCGGCGACCGTGCCCGATCGGCGGACCGGAGCGGGGATCAGGCCGCGAGTCGGTGGCTGGACCAGACCCTGGACCGGGTCGAGCCGGACGCCGTGATCGTGAGCTGGTGGAGTTACTCCACCCCGCTATGGTACGCACAGCGCGTCGAGGGCCGGCGGCCCGACGTCGCGATCATCGACGACCGCACCCGCCTCGACCAGGACCTGGGAGACATCTACGCCGTGATCGACGCCAACCTCGGTTCGCGCCCCGTGTACGTGATCCGTGCCGATTCTCGCGAGGTCGCCGGCCTCGCGTCGCGCTACGTCCTGGACCACCTCGGCGGCGCCGACGCCCGCCAGTTGACACGCGTCGTCGCGCGGCGCGGGGCCGGCGCGTCGTGACACCGGCCGGTGGGCGCGTCCCGCGACTGTCGTACTTCTTCCCGGCGCACAACGAGGAGGCCAACCTGACGGGCCTCGTGGAGGAGGCGCTGGCCTTCCTGCCCACGCTCGCCGACACGTTCGAGATCATCGCCGTGGACGACGGGTCACGCGACCGCACTCCGGCCATCGCGGACGAGCTGACGGCCGCCCATCCCGGCATCGTCCGCGCCGTCCATCATCCGGTCAACCTGGGCTATGGCGCGGCGCTCCGGTCCGGATTCGGGGCCGCACGCTACGAATTCGTCGCGTTCACCGACGGCGATCGGCAATTCCGGGTGGAGGACCTGGCCCGTCTGATCGAGCGGATGTCCGCGCCCGACGCTCCGGACGTCGTGGCGGGGTTCCGCATCCGGCGCGCAGACCCGCTGATCCGGACCGTCTACGCCCGTGCCTACCGTCTCGCCAACCGGATCTTCTTCGGCCTGACCGTGACCGACGTGGATTGCGCCTGCAAGCTGTTCCGGCGCGGGTCGCTGGACGGCCTCCGGGTGGAATCCGGCGGAGCGTTCTTCTCGGCCGAGCTGCTGATCAAGCTTCGCGCCGCGGACCGCCGGGTCGCAGAGGTGGGAGTCCCCCACTACCCGCGGACCGCCGGATCGGCGACCGGCGCGAAGCCGCAGGTCATCCTCCGGGCGGTGCGGGACTTCTGGCGCCTTCGGCTGCTCATGTGGGTGGACCGCGGCCGCGCCATGCGGCGTGGCGAGCCGATCCTGCGCGACGAGTCCGCCTAGCTCCCTCGTCCCTCCGCGTCCGGATCCGCCTCGAGCGAGTTCACGAACTGTCGGAAGACGTCGAGTCGCTCGTCGACGATCTGCTCGCCGGTCGACTCGAGGAGGCTGCCGCCCTCCTCCCCCTCGTCACCGAGCGCGGCATCGGCCCCGAGGCCGGCCTGGTCCAGTACGGACGGCGCGGCGAAGATCGGGGCGCCGACGCGCACCGCCAGCGCCAGCGCGTCGGACGGCCGCGCATCCAGCACGCCGACCTTCCCGTCGCGCTCGACGTACATCACGGCGTGGAAGGTCTCGTCGGCGAGATCCGAGATGACCACCCGCTCCAGGCGTGCGTCGACCGCCTCGAGGGCGCTCGCAAACAGGTCATGGGTAAGCGGTCGCTCCGGCGTCAGGCCCTGGAGGCGCATCGCGATGGCACTCGCCTCCCACGGCCCGATCCAGATCGGCAGGTACCGGTCGCGGTGGGCCTCCTTGAGGATCACCACGTGGCGGCTGGAGAGCATGTGGACTCGCACGCTCTCGACGACCATCTCGATCAGGGCGTCGTCCATGACCGGATTATCCCACGCGCGCCGTCCCCGCCGGACCGCCGTGGGTGGCGGAGACGTCCGCTCCGAACGTGCCCGTTCGTCGTCCCGGGCCGCGAGTCAGACCGACGATCAGGATCGCCACGAGCACGCCGAACGCGAATCCGCCGATGTGGGCGAAGAAGGCGACGCCGCCGGTGGATCCGGTCAACCCGAGCGACGCGAGGCCGTCGATGACCTGCAAGAGGATCCAGAACGCCAGCACGATGACCGCCGGGACGTCGATGAGCTGGTAGAAGAACCCCAGGAACACGAGCGACGTGATCCGGGCACGCGGGAACAGGACAAGGTAGGCGCCCAGCGTCCCGGCGATCGCTCCGGACGCACCGATCGTCGGGATGGTCGATGTCGGGTCGACCGCGACCTGGGCCAGGCCGGCCACGGCGCCCGCGGCCAGGTAGAACACGAGGAACGGCGCCCGACCAAGGCGGTCCTCGATGTTGTTCCCGAAGATCCACAGGAACAGCAGGTTGCCCAGCAGGTGGAGCCACCCTCCGTGGAGGAACTGGCTGGTCACGAGCGTAGCGGTCTCCTGCGACACCCACTCCCCGCGGACCCAGGTGCTCGTGAGGTCGGCCGGCACGACGCCCCAGGTCGCGATGGCCCCGTCCAGGGAGGCTGAGCCTCCGCCGGCGAGGAGGGCCAGTTCGTACGCCCACCCGACGAAGCAGATCACGATGAGCGAGAGCGTGACCACCGGCGTGCGCCGCGTCGGATTCGCGTCGCGCAGCGGGATCATCGCCGGCGGCCGGTCAGGACTTCGCGGAGGCGTCGCCGGACGGTTGAGCGCTGGGGTCGCCGCTGCCGCTCGGCGACGGACGCGGCGTCGGGGTGTTGGCCGGCGCCACGTCCGGGACGGCCTCCAGGACCACCTCGCCGATGGCGGTCTGGCTGAGCCAGACGAGTGTCCCCGGGGCCTCGTCGACGCCCGGGACGACATACATCCCGCGGAGGTCGGACCAGGCCGGGAGCCCTCCCGCCAGTCGGTACTGGACGAGGTAGTCGCCGGTGCTCTTGTCGATGGCGATCACCCGCTCGTTCCGGCGATCGAACGCGTACACGGCGCCCGTGCGTTGCTCGCCCCCGCCGGCGACCAGGACCAGGTCCGCCGCCGGCCGGAGCAGCCGGTCGGCGGGAAGGCCGGCGTCCCAGCCATCGCTCTTGCCGCGGGTGAAGCGCTCAAGGATCCCGCCCTCGGTGATGAAGATGTCCCCGTCGATGAACATCGATGTCATCCGGTCCACGGCGCGGGCGGTCGCCAGCCAGCCGGTCGCCTTGGCGGGGAATCCGCCGCCGTCGCTGGCCGGAGGATAGGCCCGGATCTGCTCCTCCGACGGGTCGACCACGTAGAGGTTGTACAGGCCGCGCTCGTCGTCGCGCAGGAACGTCCCGATCGCGATGACGTCGTCGCCCCACTCGGAGGCGCCGTTGACGTTCACCTTGGTGAGCGTCCCCTTGCCCTCGTCGTCCGATGGGCGCCAGCGCCAGAGGACGTTCTTGCCGTCGAGGATCAGCAGGTCCCGTCCGCCGACCGCAAGGAACAGTGGCTCGGCCACGGTCGTGCCGCCGGCCTTCTTGCCCTCGCGGACCACCACGGTCGCCTTCATCCGCTTGAGATCGACGCGATAGACCGCCTTGGTCGTCGCATCGAGCACGTACGGGACATCGTCCGGGCCGCGGACGATGGCCGTCAGGTCGAACGGGTCGGCACCGTCCTCCGCCACGAAGGTGAACAGGTCCTTCGTCGCGACCGGCACGACGCCGTACAGCAGGTCGAGGCCCGCGACGACCTCCTCGCGGATCGGGTCGACGACCCGCGTGCTGACGGCGGCCGCCTCCGCCTTGTCGAGCTCCCGGTACGCCTCGGTCAGCAGCGTCATCGCGCGCTCCGGGTCGTCGACGATCAGGTCGATCCCGGGGCCGGAGACCTCATCGAGGCGGCTCCGTGCGGCATCGAGGGCGGCCTGACCGGCGTTGACCGAGCTGATCGCCTCACGCTCTCCGGTGCCGCCGAAGGCGTACACCGCGATGCCCAGGCCGCCGACGACCGTGATGAGGGCCAGGGCAGCGACCGCCGCACGACGCTGGGTCTCGCGGCGCGACGCGAGCGGCGTGACGCGGCGGTACGCCGGCCGGCGGCGGGGCAGGAATTCCTGCACGCGCCCGACGACCCGCTCCAGCGCCCCGCCGGCGGCGATCCGCGCGTTGCCCGCGGCGTTGGTGACCGCTGCGGATGCCGCCTGCACGTTGTCCGCGAGCGGGATCGGGGAGCGGTCGGGAGCGCCCGCCAGCGGTTCCGCCGGTCGGACCGGGACGAGTGTCCGGGCACGAGTGGTCGGCGCCACCTCGGTCGCCTCGAACGCGATCGCGCCGTCGGAGCCGGACCCGTCGGCGGCCACGAAGCGGGCGTGCAGGTGCTCCATGGCGGACTGCGGATGCAGGGTGAGCATCGCGTCCTTCAGTTCGTCGGGACCGAGTCGCGCCACCATGTTGGGGGACACGAGGACCAGGGAGTCACCGACCGTGATCTCGCCCCGCCACACGTCCGGCTCCAGGCCCGTGGAAGGGAGTCCCCGCTCCCGGTATGGATCCGGCAACGTCGACAGGCGGGCCTGGCGGATCAGGTACGCCTCCGCCGGACCCACCGTGGCCACGTACATCTCGTTGCCCCGGACCACGGCCACCCCGACGCCGATCGGACCGTTCCCATCGGTCGATCTCAGGCCCAGCCGGTCCGCCTGGTGCACGAGGCGCTTGTTGGCCGTCGCGATGGCCTTCTGCAGGCAGACCCGGATGCCGGCCGACTCGTCGTAGTAGTACTCGTTGCGGATCGTCTCCGCCGCCAGGCGGGTGGCCTCCAGCGCGTGGCGCGTGCTGACGCGGGCCGTCACCAGCAGGTAGAGATGGCCCTTGGAGCGGGCGACCGACCCGACGCTCGGTTCGACCACGACGAGCGTGTCCGGCGAGTCGGCGAGGCGGTCGTGCTCGGCGACGAGCCCGAGCTTCAATTGGAGTCTGGCGGCCATGCGGGCCTCTCGCTCAACGGATGGAAGGGCGAGGGACGACCGATGGCCTCACGATTCGGCCGACTCTCGCCCCGAGATGGCTGGCAGGTCCGGGGATTATACGCGCGGACCTCCGCGCCGGACATGCACACGCAGGTCGCGCACCCCGAGCCCGCCAGGCGTCGCCGCGAATGCCGACAGGAGCTCCGTGGACCGCAGCCGGATCTCCTGGGCGACGATCGGGGCATCGGCTTCGACGTCGATGGCGAAGCCCACGAGCCGGATCACCCGGCACGCGCCGGCTGCGGCCGGAACACGTTCGGCCACGATCGCCTCGAACGTCGCGATGGCCCGCGCCAGGCGGAGCTCCTCCTCGAGGCCGAGAGCTCGCGCCGCATCGGGGAGCAGGTCCCCGAGTCGACGCATCGGGCGCCGGCGCGGCGTCGTCATGGGCTCGCATCCACGGGCGCCAGGACGGCGCCGTCCGTCGTGGCTGCGACTTCCCACGTCCGGGCGACCGCCACGAGCGCCGGATCGAGGTCGTCGAGCGTGGTGGTCGTGACGAACGCCTGAGGCAGGCTCGCGATCCGCCGGACCAGGTGGGCCCGGCGCTCCGGGTCAAGCTCGCTGAACACGTCGTCCAGCAGCAGGAGCGGAGGCCGGCCGTCGAGCTCCGTGAGCAGGTCGAGCTCGGCCAGCTTGAACGCCAGGATCGCCGTCCGCTGCTGGCCGCGGGAGGCGAACGACGAGAGTTCCCGACCGCCGAGGTCGAAGGCGATGTCGTCGCGGTGTGGTCCGACCAGGGTCGACCCATTCCAGATCTCCTTCTCGGCAGTCTCGGCCAGCCGGCGAGCCAACGCCTCCCGGGGGGCCTCGCCGGGCCGTGGCGGGGCGTTCGTCACGTAGCGAAGCGCGAGGCCGCCGACGGCCGCCTCCTCCGGGGCGATCTCCCGGTGCGCATCGGCGAGTGGGCCCGCCAGGACCTCGAGGAGCCGGAGGCGGGCGTCGATCACGCGCGCGCCGGTCTCGAGGAACGTGCCGTCCCAGAACGTCAGCTGGTCGCGGCTGGCCTGCTCGTCGCGGATGGCGCGCAGCAGGCTGTTCCGCTGCTGGAGCGCTCGACCATAGGTAGCCAGATCGTCGGCGTAGGCCGGGGAGCGGGCGGCCGCCAGGGCGTCGATGGCGGCCCGCCGGAGGGTCGGGGCCCCGATGACCAGGAGCATCTCTTCCGGGGCGAACAGGACGACCCGCAATGCGGCACCGAGTGCGCTGGAGCGACGCCCGACCCCGTTGACCCGGATCCGCTTCCGTCCTCCGCTGCCGTCCGCCCCCGACCGGGTCACGGCAACCTCGATGACCTCGTTCCCGACGCGGCCCTCCACCCTGGCCAGGTCGCTGCCCCAGCGGATCAGCTCGCCGTCCGAGGTGGTCCGGTGCGACCGACCCCAGCTGAGCAGGACGATCGCCTCCAGCAGGCTCGTCTTGCCGGCCGCGTTGGGTCCGACGACCAGGTGCGCCCCGGGACCGAACGCGGCTTCCAGCGCGGCGTACCCGCGCAGGTCTCGCGCGGAGAGTGACTCGAGCAGGTGGCCGGGTCCGAGCGCTACGACGTCGTCCGGACCGGCATGACGACGTGAACGTATCGGTCGTCGCCAACGGGCTTGAAGACCCCGGGCGACAGCGGGCCGTTGAGTTCCAGGGTGAACTGCTCGGCGGTCACGTTGGTGAGCACATCGGCGAGATAGCGCGCATTGAACGCGATGGTGGTGCTGTCGCCCTCCACTGCCGCCTCGACCTGGCCGACGTGATCGCCGACCTCGGCATTGGCGCTCACGGTGATGCCCGGTTCCGCTTCCCCACCGATCTGGAGCTTCACGATGTTCGCCGACTCATGGGCGATCAACGCCGCGGGACGGACTGCCCGGAGCAGCTCCTCGCGGTCCAGCACCGCCCGGGTCGAGTGCGACTGGGGCATCACCTGCTGGTAGTTCGGGAACTGGCCGTCGATGAGGCGACTCACCAGGTCCACGCCGTCAAGGTGGAAGAGCACCTGGTTGCGGCCGGCGGCCAGGACGACCTCGACCGGGTCGTCGACGTCCGCGAGGATGCGCGCGAGCTCATTGAGCGCGCGCGCCGGGATCACGACACTGGTCTCCGGGACCGGATCCAGGATCGGCACGGTCTTGACCGCGATCCGGTAGTTGTCGGCGGCGGCCAGGGTCAGCTGATCACCCTCGAAGCGGGCAAGGACCCCGGTCAGGATCGGCCGGGCCTCGTCGCTCGCTGCGGCAAAGGCCGTCTCCGCCAGAGCTCGGCGCAGGACGTTCTGGGCGATCCGGGTGGTCGGTCGATCCCCGGCCGTCTGGATCGCCGGGAACTCGTCCGCATCGATCCCCTTGATGTGGGTCTGGAATCGTCCGGCCTGGACATGGAGCGTGTCGCCGGTCTTGACCTCCAGCTCGACCTTGTCCCCGGCCGGCAGAGAACCCACGAGATCCGTCAGGAGGCGGGCCGGGACGGTGATCGCGCCGTCCTCGTCGATCTTTCCTGGGACCCAGTAGGTGATGCCGATCTCCAGGTTCGTCGCCGTGAGCTTCAGGCCGGCGTCCTCGGTCTTGAGCAGCACGTTGGCCAGGACCGGCAGTGTGCTTCGGCTGGAAACGGCACGACTGACGATGGACAGGCCGCGCGCCAGGTTCTCCTGCATGACCGAAAGTCTCACGTCGGATTCACTCCACTCGATGCAGCGCTCGGGGCCGCGGCTGGGCACGTGCGGCAGGTCGGGGCGGACGACCGGGTCGTCCGGAGCGATCCCGACCGGATCGCGGGGTTAGGTGGGTATCTTCTCTCTATCTTCTCACCCCGTCATCACCGTCATCATGGTGTGGACACCGTGGACGGCCGTGCGTGACCGTGCCGCCCGCATCCGTGGACAGCCGACCAGTCGTCGTGGAGGACGGCTGGCTGCCGGGGGACGGCACCGTCGAACGGATGTGGACGGCCGAACCCTCGGCGGGTGGACCGGACCCGTGACCCGCACGTCTTCCACGCGGGATGGCCGGTTCTCCACGGTGGGTCCCCCGTGCGTGCCGACGGCGATCGGGTCGCCCAGTCCGGGGCCACCTCGCGCTGCCCGGCTGGGCGTTCGCTCGCAGCGAACTGGTGCGGCAGCTGGTCCCGCACGCCGAGCCATCCGCGGTCAGTCCGCGTAGATGAGCTCCCGCACCGCCGCGATCTCCCGCCGCAGCTCGTCGTTGACGGCGACCTCGCGGTTGATCTTGTCGCACGCGTGGAGCACGGTCGAGTGGTCGCGGCCGCCCAGCTCGGCGCCGATGCGCAGCAGTGAGACGTCCGTCTCCTCGCGCATGAGGAACATCGCGATCTGGCGCGGCACGACGATCGCCTTGTCCCGCTTCTGGCCCTGGAGCACGTCCATCGGCACGCTGTAGTAATCGGACACGACCCGTGCGATCCGCTCCGGGGTGACCTGTCGCTTCTTCGGGTTGTACAGGACGTTCGACAGGACGGCCTGCGCGAGTTCGATGCCGATCGGCATCGAACCCATGGAGGCGTACGCCACGATCCGGTTCAGGGCGCCCTCGAGCTCGCGGATATTGCTGACGACCTTGCGCGCGATGAACTCGATGACGTCAGACCCGATCGGGACGGCCCCTTCCTCAGCCTTCGCCCGGAGGATCGCGATCCGCGTCTCCAGGTCCGGTGCGGTCAGGTCGGCGATGAGGCCCCATTCGAACCGGCTGCGGAGCCGTTCCTCCAGGGTCAGGATCCCCTTTGGTGGCCGATCCGACGACAGGACGATCTGCTTGCCGTCCTCGTGGATGGCGTTGAACGTGTGGAAGAACTCCTCCTGGGTCCGCTCCTTGTCCGCGATGAACTGGATGTCGTCGATGAGGAGGAGATCGATCCGTCGGTAGCGCGATCCGGAACTCGTCGATCTTGCCCTGCTGGATGCTGGTGATGAACTCGTTGGTGAACTTCTCCGACGTCGCATAGACGACGCGCTTGCGCGGGAACCGGGCGGCGACCTGATTCCCGATCGCGTGCATCAGGTGGGTCTTGCCGAGGCCCACGCCGCCGTACAGGAACAGCGGGTTGTAGGCGTGGCCCGGGCGCTCCGCGACGGACAGGCTGGCGGCGTGGGCCAGTCGGTTCGCCGACCCGACGATGAAGTTCGTGAACGTGTACCGCGGGTTGATGTTGGTGGCGCCGCCCTCACCGCCGACCCGCGTCGGCTCGACGCGAACGTGCTGACTTGGGAGGGGGGCCTGGGCCGCCTCGGCGGGGGTGGGATCGTCGCCGTCCGAGGCGGCCGGCGCCGCGGCCGTCCCGACGATGAACTCCACCTGGACGCTGTAGCCGACGATCCGGGCGAGCGTCTGGCTGATCAGTGAACGGTAGCGGGTCTCCAGCCAGTCCTTGGCGAAGCCGTTCGGGACGGCGATCCGGAATCGCTGCTCCTCCACGTCGACGAGCTGCGTATCGCGCAGCCACGTCTCGTAGTTGGCCGGAGACAGCGAGACCTGGAGCTCTCCCAGGGCGGCTCGCCAGACCTGCTTCGCATCCATTCGTTCGATCGGACCTTGGGGTGTCGGGATTGGTGGGTCGATAGGTATGGGCGGCCAGGGAACCGAGGATCGGGGGAGCCGGTCGTGAGCGCTCGAGACGCCGTCCGACGAGCGGGTGACGCGGTCCCTCCGCCTCCATCTCGAGGCTGTCCGAGGGTCTCCCGCAAGCGTCCCGGCGCCGAGGGCTCGGAGAGGATAGCACCGGGATCGGCGCGGTCGCAAGGCGATTCTCCGATACTCCCCAAGAGTATCCGTGCGTGGCGCCCGTGACCATCCTGGTGCATCATCGGGCGACGCGCCACCCGCCGCCGCCGCCGACTACCCCCTCTTCCGTTTGACACCCGTTCCGGGGCCGCCGTATCATCCGCCGGACGACGACGCGCCATGTGCCCTGAGGGGTGCCGGCGCGTCTGCGTGCCTCTAGGGGAAGACGGAACGACCGTCCCCGAGGCCGGATGGAGAGGATCTCAGGACACTCCCGATGAAGCAGACCTACCAGCCCAAGAAGCGCCATCGCGCCAAGGAACACGGCTTCCGCGCCCGGATGAAGACCACAGCGGGTCGCCGTATCCTTGCCGTCAGGCGGGCTCGTGGTCGGAAGCGACTGACGGCCTGACCCCGGATCGCGGCCCAAACCCGCCGCGAGTCGTGATGCTCTCTCGCCCGCAGGACTTCGCGGCGATCCAGGGCGCTGGGACGATCAGGTCCCATCCGCTGTTCACCGCCCGGTTCCTGCGGACCGATCTCGAGACGACGAGGTTCGGCCTGTCGACTGGTCGCCGCCTCGGCGGTGCGGTCGTCCGGAACCGGGTCCGCCGGCGACTCCGCGAGGTACTCCGGGTGATGTTGCCCTCGTTCCAGCCCGGCTGGGACGTCCTCATCATCGCCCGGCCAGCGATCGTCGAGGCCGACCATGAAGCGCTGGTCGGTGCGTTGCACCGGACGCTCGTCCGGGGCGGCGTCGTCGAAGGAGCCAGTGAGTGAAGCGGATCGGCATCGGGTTCATCAAGCTCTACCGCATCGTGTTCGCCTGGCTGCCACCGTCGTGCCGGTTCGAGCCGACCTGCTCCCACTATGCGGAGCAGGCGATCGCCAAGCACGGCCTGTTCAAGGGGAGCTGGATGGGCGTCAAGCGCATCGCCCGGTGCCACCCATGGAATCCGGGCGGGTATGACCCGGTCCGCTAGCGAGGCGAATCACTCGTGACGCTATCGCCGACCCTGCGCCGGATCGGGCCCGCGCTCCTGCTCGCGATCATCGTCGCGATCGTCATCGCCGCCTGCGTCCCCGGCGCCACCCCGACGGGCTCGGACGGACTCGCGGTCTCCCCGACCCCGCAACCGCCGCTGGAGCCGGCGAAACCCGGCGCCGATCCGGTCGGCACCCTCGCCTGGGTGTTCACGCCGATCTTCCAGACGATGTTCATCATCCTGATCGCGGTCTACCAGTTCCTCGAGAACCTGGGGGTGCCCGGGGCCATCGCCTGGTCCATCGTGGTCCTGACGCTCATCGTCCGGGCCGTCCTGATCCCGCTGTACCGGAAGCAGCTGGTCTCGCAGCGGCGGATGCAGCTGATCCAGCCCGAGTTGCGCGAGATCCAGAAGCGCTACAAGGGCGACTCGGTGAAGGCAAGGCTGGCCCAACAGGAGCTGTTCAAGGAACGCGGGATCAACCCGCTCGCCGGCTGCCTGCCGCTCCTCCTCCAGCTGCCGCTCCTGTTCATCATGTACTCGGTCATCCAGAACGGGCTGACCAACCAGGACCCGTCGGCGATGTTGTCGGTCTTCGGTTTCCAGCTCGTCGACGTCCAGTGCACCAACGTCGTCGCCGGGGTCGTCGACGCGACGAAGCCGTGCATCGATTCGGTCGTGCCGTTCCTCGGCAACATCGCGCAGCCGCAGACCTTCCTGACGATCGCCGGCTTCGGCCTGAGCTTCCTGGCCATCGGCTCCGCCCTGCTGCAGCTCGTTCAGTCGCGGATGATGCTGCCGGCCGCGGACCCGACCAACAGCGATCCGAACGCCCGGATCCAGCGCCAGACGATGCTGTTCCTGCCGCTCATCTCCGTCGTGTACGGGGGGTTCCTGCCGGCCGGGCTGTTCATCTACTGGATCGTGGCAACGGTCTTCTCGATCGCCCAGCAATACCTCATCGTGGGCTGGGGCTCCATGTTCCCGTTCCTGGGTCGGACCCCGGCCTTCGCGGTCGACCACACTCCGCGGTTCCCGGTGCAGATGCCGCCGCCCCCGGAGCCGTCCAAGCGCGCGACCATCCTGACCGACGCCGACAAGCGGACGACGGCAGAGAAGACGATCCGCCATCGTGAACGCGGCCGACAGGGCCGCCGAGGGAGACGACGCTGACATGAGTGCGTACAAGGAATTCACCGGCAAGACGGTCGAGGAGGCCCTGCGTGCCGCCCGCGAGGAATTCGGCGCCGGCCTCAACGATCTCGACTTCGAGATCCTGACTCCGGGCAGCCGGGGCGTCCTCGGGATGGGGGCCGAACCGGCCCGGATCGTCGCCGCGCCGCGCGATGCGCTCGGAGGCGCCGCGCCGAAGCGTGAGGCAGCCGCCGCCGCGCCGCCGCCGCCGGCCCCGGTCCGCGAGGACCGCCCGCGGGAGGACCGCCCGCGCGACGACCGACCCCGCCGCGACGACCGACCCCGCCGCGACGACCGACCCCGCGAGGATCGACCCCGCGACGACCGACCCCCCCGCCGCGAGGACCGCCCGCGCGAGGACCGCCCGCGCGACGATCGCCCACGCGAGGACCGGCCGCCTCGCCGCGACGATCGTGGACCGCGACGCGACGATCGTGCCCCGCGCCGAGGCGCGGCAGTCGACCTGTCGGCGTCCGAGGCCGCAGAGGTGGCCGCCGCCCGCGGATCCCTGGCCTCGGAGCGCGCCGAACTCGAGGCCGCCGAGGCATCGCCGGAGGCTCTCGCCGCCGGCAAGCGGATCCTCGAGACCCTGATGGGCCACCTCGGCTTCGACGCCCGGGTCGATGTCGACGCCGGCGAGACCAGCCGCCTCAATGTCGTCGCCCAGGGCGATGACCGGGACGCCCTCGGGGCGCTCATCGGGCGCAAGGGCGAGCGGCTCTCGGCGCTCCAGCACCTGGTCAACCTGATGCTCTCGAAGGAGATGGGCGCCTGGACGCGGGTCCTCGTCGATGTCGAGGATTACCGGGGGCGCCGGGAGCGCCAGCTCCGCGAACTGGCCGAACGCGCGGCCGCCCGGGTCGCGGAGACCGGCAAGATGCTCCAGCTCGAGCCGATGCCGGCCCTGGAGCGGCGCTGGATCCATCTGACCCTCCGCGACGACCCGAACGTCATGACCCAGTCGATCGGCGAGGAGCCGAACCGGCGCGTCGTCCTGGTGCCGCGCGCCGGCTGACGCCCCGGGCCGGCCCACGGGAGCCTGCTGACCGTCACTGCCGTCGAGTCCCGGGCGTCAGCACAGGACGCCTCGAACGGCAGCTTCGGGCACGGCTGCTAGGATGTCGCTCCATGACCACCACCACGCCCGAATCGATCGGGATCACGGATGAGCCTCAGCGGCCGTCGGTCCGGCTGCGGTTCTTCGTCGCGTTCCTCGTCGGCCTGCTGGCGGCGATGGCCCTCGGCGTCGGGGCGATGTACGCCTACGACCAGTCGTTCCTCGGCCGCGTCCTGCCCGGCGTGCGCGTCGGACCGGTGGACCTGTCCGGCCTCGATGCCTCGGCGGCGGCCGAGCGGCTCGAGGCGGAGTACGGTCGACTGGCCGACGGCGAGATCGTCCTGGTCGCGCCGGATCGCGAGATCGTCGTGTCCTATGCCGAGATCGGCCGGCGGGTGGACGTCCAGTCCGTCGTGGCGGAGGCGATGGCCGTCGGGCGCGCAGGGAATCCGGTCGAGCGGGCGGTCGCCGATGCCCGGACGGCACTCCGCGGAGCCACCGTGGAGCCACGGCTCACCTACGACGCCGAACTGCTCGCCGGGCGGCTCGCCGGCTACCTGGGCCTGATCGCGCGCGAGCCCGTTGATGCGGCGGTCGTTCTCGACGACGAATCGGAGTTCGTGGTCGTGCCCGGCGCCGACGGTCGGATCGCCGACGCCGCGGAGCCCATCGCCCTGGCCCTCGCCGGCATCGGCGACCTGGAAGCGCCGGCCCGGCTGGAGATCGCCGTGCCCGTGCGGGCCGTCGAGCCGGCGGTCACCACCGCCGAGGCCGCCAGTGCCAGGCAGCTCGCGGAGCGACTTACGGCCACGATCACCCTCGACGTCGCCGACGTCGACGAGCCGCCATCGATCTCGACGTCGCGGTTGCGCAGCTGGGTCACCTTCACCGCCACCGCGGATGGCGGCTATGCCCCCACGATCGACACGACCGAACTGCCAGAGGTGATGGAGGCGCTGGCCAAGAAGATCGACCAGGCGCCGGTCAACGCGTCGTTCAAGACCGCCGGCGGCGAGATCACCGGGGTCACGCCGAGCAAGGACGGATACAGGCTGGATGTCCCCGCCAGCGTCGCCCAGGTCGAGGCCCTGCTGGCCGAACGGGCGTCCGGACCCGTCAACCTCGCGGTCGAACCGGTCCTCGAGGTCACGAAGCCGGTCCTGACCACCGCCCAGGCCGAGGCGGCGCGGCCGAAGATGGAGCGACTCAAGGGTGGCACGTGGACGACCTACTTCCCGATCAGCGAGAAGAACGGTTTCGGCGTCAACATCTGGATCCCGGCCCGCCTGATCGACGGCTACGTCGTCGCGCCGGGTGCGACGTTCGACTTCTGGGACGCCATCGGACCGGTGACCCGCGAGAAGGGCTACAAGTCCGGCGGCGCGATCATCAACGGGCGGACGGAGCCCCAGGGCGCCCTCGCCGGTGGGATCTGCTCCTGCTCCACGACCCTGTTCAATGCCGCGCTGCGGGCCGGCTACGAGATGGGCGCCCGCCGGAACCACTACTACTACATCGATCGCTATCCGCTCGGCCTGGATGCCACCGTCTTCATCAGCGCCTCAGGCTCCAAGCAGACGATGTCGTTCACCAACGACACGGAGTACCCGATCCTGATTCGCGGGCGGGGCTGGAAGGAAGGCGCGGCTGGGTATGTCCGGTTCGACCTGTACAGCGTCCCGACCGGTCGCAAGGTGACCATCGAGACGGGTACCCGCCAGAATCTCAAGCGAGCGACCGACACCGTCGAGTACACGTCGACGCTCGCCCCGGGCGCGCGGAAGCGGATCGAGTACCCGGTGGACGGCTTCCAGGTCACCGCCATCCGGACCGTGCGCGATCGCGATGGCAATGTCATCCACCGGAACACGTACTACTCGAGCTACGCGAGGATCACCGGCATCATGCTCGTGGGGAAGGGTACGCCCGCGCCCAAGCCCACCCCGACGCCGACGGCTGCACCGACCCCGGCGCCCTGAGGTCAGCCGGACTCAGCCCGCTTCGGTCCTCTCGCCGGCCGCCCCGTCCGTCCCGAACGCGCCAGCCGATCGGAGCGCGGCCACCTCGGCGTCCGAATACCCGACGCGGCGGAGGACCGCCGGTCCGTCCGCGCCAAGACCTGGTCCCGGCACGTAGCTTGGCGTGAATCCGCTCATCGACAGCGGCAGCCCGACAGACCGGACCGTCCCGAACGACGGGTGCTCGTACTCGGCCAGCATGCTGCGCGAGCGGAGCTCGTCGAGGTCGAGCGCTTCCTCCATGGAACGCACCGGTGCGATCGGCATCCGTCCGCGCAGGGTGGCGAGCCAGTCGGTGGTCGACCGTTCGCTGAACCGTCGGGAGAGCAGCTCCAGCAGTTCCTCCCGATGCGCCGCCCGGGCCTCGAAGTCGGCGAAGCGGGGGTCGTCCGCCAGTCCGGCGAGGCCCATCCCCTCGACGAGGACGCGGAAGAACTTCTCCTTGGGGGTCGCGATCGCGATGTGGCCGTCCGCCGTGGGGAAGAACTGGAACGGGACCACGCTCGGGTGACCGGACAGGGGCCGGCGCTCCGTCACGAAGCCGCTGGACAGGTACCACGTGGCGGGGTAGCTGAGCATGGCAAGGGCCGAGTCGTACAGATTCGTGTCGACATCCCGGCCGACCCCGGTCCGGCGGGCATCGAACAGTGCCACCATCAGGCCCACGACCGCAGTCAGCCCGGCGATGTAGTCGGCGAGCGACAGGCCGCTCTTGGTCGGCGGCCCGTCCGGGGACCCGGTCAGCGCCGCCCAGCCTGACTCCGCCTGGATCAGCGCGTCGTACCCCGGGAACCGGGCCGACGCCCCATCGCGCCCGTAGCCCGTCAGGGCCACGCAGACGATGGCCGGGTTGAACGGCGCCAGCGTCTCGTAGGTCAGGCCGAGGCGCTCCGGCTGATCGCCGCGGAGGTTGCTGATCACCGCGTCAGCGGAAGCGACGAGGCGCTCGAACACGGCCCGCCCGGCCTCCGACTTGAGATCCAGGGAGATGCTCTGCTTGCCGCGATTGAACGCCTCGAAGAACAGGCTGTCGGTGCCGGACCGGCCCGGCGGGATGTACCTGGAGACGTCGCCGCCGGTCGCCGGGTCCTCCACCTTGATGATCTCGGCGCCGAGGTCGGCGAGGTACAGCGTGCCGAAAGGGGCGGCGCCGTACTGCTCCACGGCGATGACCCGCACGCCGGCGAGAGGCGCCGCGCGCGCAGGGCGGTCCTGGGTGTCGTCGGAGGTGGGCACGAGCCTCGCAGTCGGGTTTCCTTGCGCCGCCATTGACGCGGCGGTACCGTTTCCAGTTACGATTGCGCTTCGGATGGTGGCACCTGCGTCGCCCGTCCGTCAAACACGCCGCCGCCCGCCGCCCAGAGGTCCCTTCCGGATGCAGTTGAAGATCGAGTCCATCGAGACGATCGCGCTTCGCGTGCCGCTGCCGTTCACCTACAAGGGCAGCTACTACAAGATGCGCAACCGGTGCACGATCATCACCAGGGTGCGGACCTCCGAGGGCATCGTGGGTGAGGCGTACAACGCCGACGAGGACGAGCCGCTCCAGTCGGAGATCCTCTCGATCCTGCACGACGAACTGGTGCCGCTCGTCCTTGGGTTGGACGCGTTCGGGACGGAGCGGGTCTGGGAGGCGATGCTGCCGGCCACCTTCGACCAGCTGCGCCCGCGCTGGTACGCCATGCAGGCCATGGCCTGCATCGACACCGCGGTCTGGGACGCCGTCGGCAAGGCCCTGGGCCAGCCGCTCTGGCGGGTCTGGGGCGGCTATCGCGACCGGATCCCCATGATCGGCATCGGCGGCTACTACATCCCGGACGACGAATCCTCCAAGGGCCACGAGATCGAGCGCGAGATCGACTTCTTCCAGTCCGAGCACGGCATGGTCGGGATGAAGTTCAAGATCGGGGCGGAGGCGCCGGCCGTCGACGCGGCGAGACTGGCCAGGGCGCGCCGCCACGCCGGCGACGATTTCCTGTTCGTGGTCGACGCCAACCAGGGTTACACCGTGGCGGAGGCGCTCGAGTTCCTCGCCGCGGTCCGCGCGGAGGGCATCGCCATCCGCTGGTTCGAGGAGCCCACCCGGTGGCATGCCGACTACCGTGGCCTGCGCGACGTCCGGTTTCGCGGGAACGTGGACGTGGCTGCCGGGCAGAGCGAGATCAGCCGGGTCGGGATGCGCGAGATGATGGCCGCCGGAGCCATCGACGTCTGCAACTACGACGCGTCGTGGGGTGGCGGCCCGACCGAATGGCGCCGGATCGCCGCGCTCGCCTCGGCCTTCGAGGTCCAGCTGGGGCACCACGAGGAGGCTCAGGTCGCCTCACATCTGCTGGCGTCGCAACCGCACGGTACGTTCGTCGAGGCCTTCTCCCCGGCGCGCGATCCGATCTTCTGGCAGATGATCGAGAACCGGCCGGCGCTGGAGGCCGGCCAGTTCATCCTGCCCGACCGGCCCGGGCTCGGCTGGGTCCTCGACGAGGCGTTCATCGAGAAGTACCGCGTCGACCGCTGACCGCGGGTGCCGCCCTCAGTCGCGGAGCGGCACCCAGGCCGGAGGACGGTCGCCCAGCCAAGGCGCCACCGGCGGGAGGTCGCCCGGTGAATGGACGCCGGGAGGGGCGGCGATGGCCCGCGGGATCCCGTTGACGATCATCGCCGCGGTGGACAGCAGGGCTCGGCAGCCGGGCTCCACGCGGACCTGCAGGCGGTGGCGCCCCTCCAGCTCGATCTCGTCGGTCGGCGACAGCCCGGCCGCCGGAGGATCGACGTGGAGCGTCATCGAGACCTCGAGCCACGGCTGACCGTCGAACCAGCCCGTGGCGCGTTGCTGCGCTCCGGCCGTCCGTCCGGGCTGGATGACGGCGCCGTTCGGCAGGGTAAGGGGTCGGTCGGCGAGGATCGCGTCGGACAGGATCGCGACCCGCTCCAGCTCCCGACCCATCGAGGAGGCCAGGATGCGCAGGCTCTCGGGGAAGCCCGCATGCCCCACGACGGAGCCATCGGCGATCCCCGCTCGAAACGCGTCGGGGGTCAGGTCGATCCCGAGCGACGCCCGTACCCGCGGCCCGAAGACGCTCACGTCGACGACCCGTCGTGCGCGCAGGCGCTCGACGTCCCAGGCCAACCCGCTCAGGGTGAGCGGCCACAGATCCAGCACGAACCCGGGATTCGCGCCCGTCGCCACGATCGGGATCCGGTGGGCGGTCGCCAGATCCACGATCCGGGCGGCCTCGGGCAAATCCTCCGGTCGGATGAAGGCCAGGTCCTCCGCGGTGCAGACGATCGGCGTCCCGGTCGGGGCGATCGTCGCCAGCACGGGCAGGATGTCGGCGAGGCGCGTCGCGGTCGCCACGACGACCACGTCCGGGCGGGTCGCGGCCAGGCTGCCGGCGAGATCGGTGGAGCAGCGCAGATCCGCGGGCGCGCCCGGAACGCGATCGACGGCGGCCTCACCGTCGCGGGCAGGCGAGCGGACGACGATCCCGGCGACGTCCAGCCATGGCCGGGTCAGGGCGAGTTCCAGGACGGCCTGGTTGGTGGACCCGAAACCGACCAGCAGGGCGCGGATGCGGCGGTCCGTCATGGGCGACCCCCGCCAGGCGTCATGGAGCCTTGACCGCGCCGTGTCGCTCCAGTCGGGTGACGGCCCGCGCCAGTGCCTCGACGTCGTCGTGGTTCATCACGATGAGCGGGTCCGACAGCCGTCCATCGGACACCACGTAGACGAGGTCGGCGGCCTCGAAGACCTCAGGGATCTCCGTGCAGTAGATGATGACGGCGTGGCCGTCCGCCGCGTACGACCGCATCAGGCGGTAGATCTCACGCTTGGAGCCGACGTCCACGCCGCGGGTCGGCTCCTCCAGGACGAGCACCTCCGGACGCTTGACGATCGCCGCCGCGATCGCGACCTTCTGCTGGTTGCCGCCGGACAGTGACCGGATCGGCAGGTGGACGGACGAGGCCTTGACCTGGAACTGCTCCCGCAGGTCATGTGCGATCTCGCGCATCCGGCCGCGACGCAGGGCGCCGCCCCTGGCGGTGATCTCGTCGTTCAGGCGCGACACCATGTTGTCGCCGATGGTCAGGTTCGTGAAGAGGCTGGCCTGCCGGTCGGCCGAGACGAGGCCGGTGCCCGCCGCGACGGCCGCACTGCCGGGCTTGTCGCTGACCGCGATGTGACCCGTACCGCGCTCGAAGCCGGCGATCGAGCGGACGAGTTCGCGGGCGCCGGACCCCTCGACCCCGACGATCGCCACGATCTCGCCGGCCCGGACGTGCAGGTCGATGCCCTGGAAACCGCCGGTCCCGTGCGTCCAGTCGGTCAGGCGCAGAGCCGTGCCGGCGTCGTCCCCCAGGTGGACCACGATCTGTTCGTCCGGACCCCTCGTTGCCTGGCCCGTGACGAGGCCGGCCGCGATCCCCTCCTGGGTCAGCGCGGCGCCCTCGAGGACCGCCGTGCACAGGCCGTCGAGGATCAGGGCAACCCGGTCCGCGTGCTCGGCCAGCTCCGCGATCCGATGGGAGACCAGCACGACGACCTTGCCGCTCTCGGCGAGCAGGTGCATCCGGCGGAACAGGTCGGTCGATTCCTCCTGGGTCAGGGCGGAGTTCGGCTCGTCGAACAGGAACACCGCCGCTTCGCGGGCCAGTGCCCGACCGATCTCGACCCGCTGCTGGATCGCGAGCGGGACGGATCCGAGCGGACGATCCGCGAAGTCGAGGATGGCGAGGTCGGTCATCAGCCGCCGCTCCCCATCGTCGAGCCGCCGCACCAGGGCGCGCGTGCCCTCGCGCCCGACCATCATGTTCTCCGCGACCGACAGGTTCGGGAACAGCTGCGGCTCCTGGTGGACCACGGCGACCCGGCCCCGGTTCGTGGCCGTGTACCAGTCCCGCCCGTCGAGGCGGATCTCGCCGGAATCGGCTCGCGTCTCGCCGGCCAGGATCTTGATCATCGTGCTCTTGCCGGCCCCGTTGGGCCCAGCCACCCCGAGGATCTCGCCCGGGCGCGCCTCCAGGTCCAGGCCGTCGAGGGCGCGGGTGTCCCCGTACCACTTGCGGAGCCCCCTGATCCGGAGGCCGGGAGCATGGTCGGGGCCGCGCCCGCTGGAGATGGGCGCGGCCGGTGCCGCTCCGCTCATCGCCGCAGGCTCTGCGTGAAGCGGTCCAGGACGACGGCCGCGATGGTCACCGCGCCCGATACGAAGTTGCTGAGGTACGACCCCGCCGACAGCAGCGCCAACCCGTTGGCGATGATGGCCAGCAGCAAGGCGCCACTGATCGTCCCGATGGCCGTGCCGCGACCGCCGGCCAGGCTTGCGCCGCCGATGATCACTGCCGCGAAGACCGGGAAGGTCAGCGAGACGCCGGCGTTCGGCTGGACGGACCCGATGAACGCGAAGTCCAGCATCGCCGCGAGCGATGCCAGCGAGGCGCTGATGATGAACGCCGCGAACTTGTATTTCCGGATCGGAAGCCGCGCGAGCTCGGCTGCCGCCGGATTGCCGCCGATGGCCTTCAGTCGGAAGCCGAACAGCGACCGGCTCAGGACGAAGCCGATGATCACCGCCACGCCGAGCATCCAGATCGCCTGCATCGGGATGTCGAAGGGCAGGTCCTGGTTGGACAGGCCGAAGAACCAGTCGACCTCGCCCGTCGGGACCACCTTGCCCGGCGGCGGATAGGCCGGATTCAGGGTCGCCGTGTTCGAAACGAGGAGGGTGGTGCCGAACACCAGCTGCCCGGTGCCCAGGGTGACGATGAAGGAAGGGATCTTGAGCACCGTCACCAGGAAAGCGTTCGCCGATCCGACCGCGAATGCCGCGACGAAGGCGAGCGGGATGGCGAGGTAGATCGGCCATCCCCAGACGATCCACGACACCCCGATGAGGATCGACGCGAGGCCATACATGTAGCCGAACGACAGGTCGATCTCGCCGACGACGATGACCAGGGTCAGTCCCAGGGCGACGATGGCGATCGTGCTCATCGAGCGCATGACGCCGAGCGAATTGGTGATGGTCAGGAACGTGTTCGGCTTGCTCAGCGCCGTGAAGACCACGATGACGATGAGGATCGCGATCAGCAGCCCGCCGACGCGAAGCCCGGCCGCGAGGGCCCGACCGGACCACCGCTCGCTCACCGAGGCGGCCGCCACGGCTTGCTGCGGCCGCTTCGCGCTGTCGTTGTCGGTCATACCGCGACCGGTCCTCCTCCGATTGCCATCGGCAGGTGCGAAGCGGACCGGTCGCTGAGGCGCGCCTCGTCGACCGGTCCGGTCTCAGACTCGATGAACGGCGGTCAACCGCCGGCGATGGCCATGAAGTCCTCCCGTGCCTGGACCACGTTCTCGAGCGTGACAGGCTTCAGGACATTCGTGTTCGGCAGCACCTTGCCGTTCTTCAGGAGCTCCGCGCAAGCGAGGGCCCCGAAGCCGGCCTGGTCGCCCCACGCCTGGTCGAGAGCGACGATCTGGGTCCCGGCCTCGATCGCGTCGAGCTGCCCGATGCTGACGTTCCATCCGAAGGCGAACATCTTGCCCTTGTTGCCCGAGTCCGCGATGGCGCGGGCTGCGTGCTCGCCACCGATGTCGACATTCTCGATGACCTGGACTTCCGGGTTGCCCTGGATGAACGCCTTGTAGGCGTCATACGTGCCGGCCGGGTCGTACGTGGTCACGAGCGCCGAAGTGGCGTCGTTCACGAAGGTGGCGTCCGGGATCGCTTCCTTGATGCCGTCGATGAACCCCTGCATCCGGCCCTGCGCCCAGTTCTGGGTCGGGTCGCCACCGGACACCGCGAAGACCTTGAAGTCCAGGCTGTTGGCCTTCATGTAGTCGACGATGATCCCGGCGGCCTGATGGCCTTCCTTGTTGGAGATCTGGGTGAAGTTCGAGAACTCGTTGCCGTTCGACTCGACGCCGACGGTGAAGACCGGGATGCCCGTGGCCATGATGTCGTTCACGATCTTCGTGAACGCGTCGGTGCCGGTCGACTGGATGGAGAGGCAGTCGATCTGGTCGGCCTTGAACAGCGCGTCGAACTGGGCGATCTGCTCGTTGACGTCCTGGACGGCGGAGGCGGGCGCGATCGCCTGCCCGTTCATCGGCAGGATCGCCTGCGCCTCAGGCAGGGTCCGCTCATACCCGGCCGCGTACTGCGGCGAGAACAGCGGGATGGCCGTGGAACCGTACGAGAACACGTAGTTGATCGGCTCACCCTTGGCCAGCTTGTCCGCCACCCGTGGATGCAGCGTGAACGCCGAGCCGTCCTTGAGCGTGGCCGTGTACGGGAGCCCGGTCGGCGCCGAGGACTCGACCGCCGTGGATGGCGCCGAGGTCGGCGCAGCGTCGCTGGGTGCCGTCGTCGCCGCCGGCGTAGCGCTGCACGCCGCGAACAGCAGCGTGGCCCCGGTCAGGACCGCGATGGTCCCTCGTGTAGCGATGCGCATGGGATAGCTCCTCCGTTGGAAGGTTCGGGTCACCGAACACGCTGGATTCTGCCCTGAGGCACCGTCAGTATCGTTTCCAGTCCCGACGGTTGTCAACGTTTCTGGAAAGGATTGTCGCGCCAGGCACGGCGGGGTTCGCCGCAGGCCTTCTCGAGGTCGTGGCTCACCACATCACCAGGCCGCCGGTGTAGTTGATCGCCTGCCCGGTGATGTAGCCGGCCTCGTCGCTGAGCAGGAACCAGATGGCACCGGCGCATTCGTCGGCCGACGCCGACCGTCCCAGCGGGACGGTCTTGTTCCGGGCGGTCGACAACTCGTCGACCGTCATCCCGCGCTTGGCCGCAACGTCGGCGAGCACGCGCTCCTGCATCGGCGTATCGATGATGCCCGGGCAGATCGCGTTGACCCGGACGTTGTTCGGCGCGAAGGCATAGGCGAACGATCGCGTGATGGACAGGACGGCCGTCTTGGACGAGGCGTAGACGGCGGCCTCCGTGGTCGTCGCGAGCTTGGCCGACGACGAGGACAGATTGACGATCGCTCCACCCGCCGGCATGGTCCGTCCGATCCTCGAAGTCAGATCCCAGGTCGCCTCCACGTTGACCGCGTAGATGTCGCGCAGGTCGGCGACGGTGAACTCCAGGATCGGCTTGAGCCGGATGATGCCGGCGGCGTTGACCAGATAGTCGACGCCGTGACCGAGCGCGATCAGGCGGTCGCGATCGGCGTCCACGGCCAGGTTCCCGACGAACGGGACCGCCCCCGCGTCCACGACCGGTCCGAGTCCGGCCTCGTTGATGTCGGCCGCGATGACGGCGGCGCCCTCGCGCAACAGCCGCTGCGCCACTGCCTGCCCGATGCCGCTGGCCGCACCCGTGACGATCGCCCGCTTGCCCGCTGCGCCCATCCTGACCTCCACGCGTCCGACCACCGGCCCCGACCCGGACGGGCCGGTATCCTCACCGGAAACGGTTGCAATCATACGGGACGGTCGCCCGCGTCGCGACCGGGAGGGTCTGATGAGCGGACGGTTCGAAGGTAAGGTCATCCTCGTCACCGGTGGGTCGAGGGGCATCGGTGCGGCGATCGTCCAGCGTGCCGTCGACGAAGGCGCCGTCGGGTACGTCGCCGATCTGGCGGATCCGGAGTCGGCGGTCGCCGGCGTCCGTTACCTGCGCGCGGACGTGGCCGACCGCGCCGCCGTGGAGACCGTGTTCGCGACCATCGAGGCCGAGACCGGCGGCGTGGACATCCTGGTCAACAACGCCGGCATCCAACGCGTCGGGCTGACCGAGTCGTTCGACCCGGCGACCTGGGATCTGGTGATCCAGACGCACCTCATGGGGACGTTCCACTGCAGCGCCCTGGCGATCCCGTCGATGCGTGGTCGCGGGGGCGGGGCGATCGTGCAGATCGCGTCCGTCGCCGGCCTCATCGCGCTGCCCGGTCGGGGCCCCTACAGCGCCGCGAAGGCGGCGGTGATGAGCCTGTCGCGGGTGATGGCGGTCGAGGTCGCGCAGCTCGGCATCCGGGTCAACGCGGTGGCGCCCGGGATGACCCGCACGGCCATCGTGCAGCAGGGCATCGACGACGGGTCGATCCGCCTGGAAGCGATGCTCCCCGAGATCCCGCTGGGCCGCCTCGCGACGCCCGACGACATCGCCGCGACGGTCCTCTTCCTCGCGTCCGACGATGCGCGATACGTCACCGGCCAGACCCTCGTGGTCGATGGCGGCTGGTCCATCCTGGGCATCCACGACCGACCGGACTGGCTCCGGGCCGGGACCTCGCGACCGGTATCACCGGAGTCGACCTGAATCAGGCCCTCGGCTCGATCGAGCCGCGGAACAGCGGCATCCCCTCGACGCCGACATCGACGCGCCAGAGTCGACCGTCCATCGGCGCCTGATCGGTCACTTCGGTGATGTCGCCGAAATCGGTGATGTACAGGGCACCCTCGTGGAACACGCAGTTGAGCGGGACGCCGCCCGTCTCGAGGAAGTCCCTGATCGTCCCGTCGGGAGCCAGGATGTCCACCCCGCCGGCCATGAACGCGGTGATCCAGAGGTCCCCGTCGGCCGCGACCTTCAGCCCGTCCGGGACGTGTCCCGGCGGCAGCTGCGCGATCTGCTCGGATGGTCGGCCCGGACGCTTGCGGAAGACGCCGCCCTCGTACGACTCCACCCAGACGAGGGAACCGTCGGGCTCGGCCACGATGCCGTTGGCGTAGGCGTCCGGGATGACCTCCAGCAGTTCGCCGGTCCCGTCCGGCTCCAGCGCGAACAGGCGGGCCGGTCTGCGGTCGTTCGGCAGGTAGTCGGCTGGATCCGTGAAGTAGAGCCGGCCATCCGGGCCGAAGGTCAGGTCGTTGGGGGCCTGCAGCGCGATCCCGGCGACTTCGGCGGCGACCTCCTCCACCCGACCGTCCGGCCACGCCTTCTGGATCGACGGGCGACCCATGACTTCCGCACGCCACGCCCCGACGGTCCCGCCGTTCTGAGTGATGTAGAGCGCCCCGTCGCTGCCGAGCATGCAGGCATTCGGCCCGCCGCCGCAGTCGGCGTAGGTGTGGATGCCGCGCTCCGCGGACCAGGCCACGATCTTGCTCGTGTAGGTCTCGACCATGACGATCCGCCCGTCCGGCAGGACGTCCGGGCCTTCCGGGTGGCCGAGGCCGCCGGCGAGAGTGTCGATCGGTCGTCGCATCGGATCAGCCTCCAGGACGCTTCTGGAACAGCTCGACGGCGTATCCGTCGGGATCGGCCATGTAGCAGCTGCGCGCACCCTCGTTGGGACCGGCCGTGATCTCCACGACCTGCTCGGACCGGGCGGAGAATCCCAGCGCGACGAGCCGCGCGTGGACCGCCTTCACGTCGTCGACATAGAGGCACAGGTGGCCGGCCCCGTAGTCGCACGGCCGCGAGGCAGCCGGCATCCGCTCGATCCCGTGGTACTCCAGCAACTCGACGAAACCACCACCGGGGACGCGGAGATAGACCGCCCGGATGTGGTCGAACTCGAGGCCCAGGACCGCCTTCAGGTACGGCGCATCCAGGATCCGGTCGAACTCCTGCTCGAGTCCAAGGCCGTCGCGATAGAACTCGAGCGCGCGGTCCATGTCGCTGACGGTCACGCCGCCGTGGAAGAAGCCGGTGACGGCCGCCATGCGAGACCTCCTCAGTCGACCGTCGAGCGGTCCGTCGTCCGCGTCGCGACGGTATGGGCGTGGACGTAGTCCCAGTCGAGTTCGATGCCGAAACCGGGTCGCTCCGGGAGCGTGTAGCGGCCGTCGGCGACGCGGGTCGACATGTCCGTCAGGCGCCAGAAGAACGGGTCACGTTCTTCGTCGAAGCACTCCACGAAGGTGTGGTCCGGCACGCTCGCCAGGAGGTGCGATGAGACCTGTGGCTCCTCGTGGTGGCCCAGCTGTACGCCGAATGCGGCGGCGAGCCCGGCGGCCTTGCGCCAGATCGTGGGTCCGCCGGCCCACGAGGCGTCGAAATTGGAGACGTCGATCGCCCCGGCGACGATCAGGTCGCGGATGCCGGCCAGCGTCGTCTCGCTCTGGCCGGCGCAGACCGGCATCCCGGTCTGGTAGCGCACGTCGCGCATCCATCGGGCGTCATTGGTCCACCGGCACGGCTCCTCGAACCAGCGGATGTCGAGGTCGCGCGCGAGGCGTGCGAATTCGACGGCCTGGGCCCGGTCGTAGCCCTGGTTCGCGTCCACCATCAGGGCGAACCCCGGACCGGCAGCCTCGCGCGCGGCGCGGACACGTGCGGCGTCCTCCGCCGGAGTCTTGCCCCCGACCTTGAACTTCATGCCGGCGAAGCCCGCCTCGACGTAGCGTCGGATGACCGCGCCGACCTCGTCGAGCGAGAGGTGGTAGTACCCCCCGATGATGCTGATCGGGACAGCGTCCGTGACGCTTCCCCAGACCCGGTGCAGGGGCAGCTCCAGGGCCCGGCCGAAGAGGTCCCAGATGGCCTCATCGAGGCAGGCGATCGCCTGGAGGGCCAGACCCCGGTCGCGCAGGATGTCGTTGGTCGACGGTTCCATCGCCAGCCAGGCGCCCTCGGGATCGGTGGCGCTCCGGCCGAGCAGGCGGGGAGCCAGCTCGTCGTGGATGATCCCGATGATGATCGATTGCTCCGCGTCGGTGTCGCCGGTGTAGACCTCGGAGACCAGGCCGTCGCTCGTGAACAGGCGGGTCACGATCGTGCAGCGATTGTCCATGCTGTAGGCGCTCCCCGCGAACCGGCGTCCGAGTGGCGCACGGAGCGCGAGGGTTTCCACCCGGTCGATGACGAGCGAGCCGGGATCGAGCCGCCGACCCGGGGCCGTCGATCTGGCCGGGTCGGGCCCGTTCAACGGCCGACGCTCGCCCTGGCGGCGGCCACGATCCCCTCGACCGACGGCAGGACTTCGTCCTCGAGTACCGGCGTGTACGGGATCGGCAGGTCATCGGGCAGGCTGACGCGCCGTGGGGGGCTGGCCCAGGAGATGCCGCCGATGGTCAGCTCGGAGACGATCGTGGCGCCCCACCCGGCCGCGTGGACCTGCTCTTCCACGACCAGCAGTCGACCCGTCTTCTCGACGGACGCACGGACGGTCGGCAGGTCCAGCGGGCGGAGCCAGCGCAGGTCGATGACCTCCGCCTCGATGCCGTCGGTCGCCAGGGCGTCCGCCGCGGCGAGCGCCCGCTCCACCATCAACAGCGTGGCCACGATGGTCACATCGCTCCCCACGCGCAGGACGGCGGCCTGCCCGAGCGGGGCGACTTCCCCGCGGACGACAGGGCCCTTGCGCGCGTAGAGGCCCTTGTGCTCGTAGAACAGGACGGGGTTGGGGTCGGCGATGGCGGCCCGCAAGAGGCTGTAGGCCGATCCGGGCGAGCTCGCCGTCACGACGCGCAGTCCGGGCAGGTGCATGAACCAGCTCTCGCCGGTCGCGCTGTGCTGGGTGCCGAACCGGCCGGTGGCCCCGCAGATGGACCTTACGGTGACCGGCACGGAGGTCTGGCCGCCGCTCATGTAGCGGTATTTGGGCAGCTGGTTGACGATCGCGTCCCCCGCCGTCGGGAGGAAGTCGGCGAACATGATCTCGACGACCGGTCGCATCCCGACGAGGCTCATGCCGAGCGCGACGCCGAGGAATCCGTTCTCGCAGATCGGCGTCGCGCGGACCCGGGCCCTGCCGTAGCGCTCCGCCAGCCCGATGTTGGTCTTGAACACGCCGCCGTCGGCGTCGACGTCCTCCCCCATCAGCAGGACCGCGTCGTCGGCGGCCATCTCGTCGTCGAGTGCGGCGTTGATCGCCTCGCGGTAGGTCAGCTCGACGGCGGCGACGTCGGCGCCTGCGGCCGGTGTGGCGGCGTCGGCCGGGACGGGGTCAGTCAGCGTAGACATATGGACGGGTCTCCTCGAGGGTCGGATACGGAGCGGTCGCGGCGCGATCGGCGGCGGCGTCGATATCGGCCTGGGCCTCGGTCCGGATCTCGCCCGCGTCGTCGGGACCGATGATCCCGTCGGTCACGAGTTTCGCGCCGAGCAGCTCGATCGGGTCGCGCGCCTTCCAGGCGTCCAGCTCGCCGTCCGGCCGGTACTTGGCCGGGTCGGAGCGGCTGTGGCCGCGGTAGCGGTAGGTCTTCATCTCGAGCAGGCTCGGGCCGCCGCCAGCACGGGCTCGTTCCACCGCCGTGCTGGTCGCCGCGTAGACCGCATCGATGTCCTGACCGTCGACGATGATCCCCGGCATGCCGAAGGGGTCGGCTCGCCGGGCGAGGTCGTCCAGCGGTGTGGTCGCTCGCAGCGGGCTGTACTCGCCGTACAGGTTGTTCGTGATGATGAACACCACCGGGGCAGTCCAGATCGCGGCCATGTTGAGCGCTTCGTGGAACGTCCCGATGTTGGTCGCCCCGTCGCCGAAGAAGCTGAGGGCGACGTTCGGCTTGCCCTGCATCGTGAACGCGACGGCCGCGCCGACGGCGATCGGCAATCCTGCCCCGACGATGGCGTTGGCCCCGATGTTGCCCTTGGAGAAGTCGATCAGGTGCATCGATCCACCGACCCCGCCGGAACCGCCACTGGTTCGGCCCATGAGTTCGCCGAACGCGGTCTCCGGGGCCATCCCGAGCGCGAGCGCCTCGCCGTGGCCCCGGTACGTGTTGGTCTGCACGTCGCCCGGGCGCATCGCCGCGATGGCGCCGACCGAGACCGCCTCCTGGCCCTGGCACAGGTGGGTGGTGCCCTGGATCTGCCCGCTCATGAACAGCTCCTGGACCTTCTCCTCGAACAGCCGGATGCGGACCATCGTCCGGTACCAGTCGAGGCGGTCGGGTGGTGCGCTGGTGGTCATCAGCGGGGGATCCTCCGGGTCAGCGGCCGCCCGGACCAGCCGCCGGCGGAGTTGCCCGAGGCGGGGCGGTACCGTTTCCAGTTTCGATTACACATCGTGGCATCCGCGGTCGCGAATCGTCAACCCGGGCGGTCGTCCGGCCGTCGCCTGACGGACCGGCCGAGCCCGTGTGCTACCGTGGCTGAAACCGTTACTGGAACACCACCGTGGCGGCCGACGCCACGCTGCCGCGGCGACGCATACGGAGGGAACGGATGACCGAGCAGAGGCGGTACGAGGTCCGCCGCAAGCGGGCGAGCATGCGCGAGGTCGCGGAGCTCGCCAACGTCGCCATCTCATCGGTCTCGCGCGTCCTGTCGGAACACCCCGATGTCAGCCTGGAGATGCGCGAGCGGGTCCTGGCGGCCGTCCGACAGCTCGAGTACGAACCGGACTTCCTCGCCCAGAGCCTTCGTCGCGGCGCCACCTTGTCCGTCGGGTACGTGGTCGGCGACATCTCCAATCCGCTCATCGCGACGATCACGTCGGGCGCGGAGTCGGCGCTCCGCTCGGCCGGATACTCGATGCTGCTCATGAACTCGGAGAACGACCCGGTCCTGGATGCTGCCCACATCCGGTTCTTCCAGGCCCGCCGGGTCGATGGGATGATCCTGTCGCTCGCCAGCGAACGACGACCCGAGACGCTCGACATCCTCGCCCAGGTCGACGTCCCGATCATCATGATCGACCGGGACGTACCGGCGGAGCTCGGGGCCAGCATCGTCCGCAACGACCATCGCGCCGGGATGCGCGCGGCCGTCGGCCACCTGCTGGAGCTGGGCCACCGCCGGATCGCCCTGATCACCGGGGCCTTGGACCTGTGGCCGGTCCGGGAGCGGATCGCCGGGATGGCGGACGCGGTGAACAGTCGAGCCCTCGCCGACGAGACGATCAGCCTCGTCGGGTCCCTGTCGGCCGAGCACGGTGAACGCAGCACGGAACAGCTCATCGCGATGCATCCGCGTCCGACCGCGATCGTGGCCGGCGGCAACCAGGTCCTGGCCGGTTGCATCCGGGCCCTGGTCCGCCATGGGATCCGGGTACCGCAGGACATCTCGGTCATCACCTGCGACGAGGTCGACCTGTCCGAGCTCCATCAGCCACCGATCGCGTCCGTGGCACGCGACACGCTCCTCCTGGGTCGCACCGCGGCCGAGCTCCTCCTGGAGCGTCTGGGCGGCGGCGAGCCGAGGACCGTGCTCCTGCCCACGACGTTCACCGCCCGGCCCAGCTGTGGACCAGCCCCGTCGGGCTCGTAGTCCACAGCGGAACCCGCACGGCGCGGATCTCGCGGGCGGCGCGCGGCGTCGGTAACGTTTGCAGAACCGCTACCAGCGTGGGATAGTCCGCGAACGCGGTCCGGACCCCGACGCCCGATCGCGCCGCTTCCCCACAGGAGCCGCGAGTGCCTGACGTCATCCACGGAACCGACCATCGCCCGCTGATCGCTGGTCGAACGCTGTTCGACTACGCGGACGAAGTCTCGGCCGTGGTGCCCATGTCCTGCCGCCGGACGGGCCGCTGCCGGGAATGTGTCGTGGAGGTCCGCCAGGGCCTTGGCGGCCTGTCGCCGCGGACGCCGGCCGAGGCGTACCTGAAGGGCAGCTTCCGGCTCGCCTGCCAGGCCGAGATCGAAGCCATCACCGAGGACGTCGAATTCGCGATCATCCGGCGGCGCATGCGCATCCTCGATTCGACCGAGGCGCCGGCGACCCGCCTCGATCCGGTCGTCACGGCCGACGACCTGGCGGTCCGCTACAACGGCCAGCCGATCGACCTGCGCCGGACCAACGTCCTGGGTCTGGCCATCGACATCGGCACGACGACGGTCGTATTCCGGATCATCGACCTGATGACCGGGACGGTCGTCGCCGGTGGCGCGCTGGAGAACCCGCAGCGCTTCGGTGGCAGCGACGTGATGACCCGCATCTCGTACGAGAAGGACTTCCCGGGCGCCATGCGCCTGGCCCTGCGCCGCGCGCTCAACCACGAGCTGCGCGACCTGTACCGCGAGAAGGGCATCGACCGCCACGAGGTCTACGAGGCGATCGTCGTCGCCAACAGCACGATGCGTGACTTGTTCTTCGACATCGACATCTCGCCGATCGGCGAGTTCCCGTACAAGTCGAGCACGGAGGTGGCGATGCTCGAAGGTCGCACGGATTCGACCTGGCTGCGCCGACGCGGCCACGAGATCGGGCTGTTGATGAATCCGCACGGCCGGGTGGTCGGCGCTCCGGTCATCGCCAGCCACGTCGGCGGCGACACCGCGGCAGACCTCATCGCGGTCGACTTCGCCGGTGGCGAGGGGATCCGGATGCTCATCGACATCGGCACGAACACCGAGGTCGTGGTCACCGACGGCACCCGGTTCCTGGCCGCGTCCTGCCCGGCCGGCCCAGCCTTCGAGGGCGGGCTGCTGCGCTTCGGGATGCCCGGCGCTGATGGTGCCATCGAGTCTGTGCGCCTGGAGGGCGAGGGCTTCGCCTTCAGCACGATCGGCGACGTCGAGCCGGTCGGGATCTGCGGCTCCGGTCTGGTCGACGTGCTGGCCGAGCTGCGCCGTGCGCGCTGGATGAACGAGGAGGGCCGCTTCCGCGACGGCCTCGACGAATTCCTCATCGCGCCAGTCCAGGGCATCACCTTCTCCCGATCCGACGCCAGCCTGCTCGCCCAGGCCAAGGCCGCCAACGCCTGTGGCCAGCGCATCCTCCTGCGCCGCCTGGGCGTGACCGCCGACCAGGTCGATCGCGTCTACCTTGCGGGCGGGTTCGCCAACGCCGTGGACGTGGTCAATGCCATCGACATCGGGCTGCTCGCTCCGGTGCCGGCGGAGCGGGTCGTGCGGGTCGGCAACGCCGCCCTCCACGGCGCCGCCGGCCTGCTCCTGTCGAAGCAGCGGCGCGACGTCCTGGATTCGCTCATCGGTCGCATCGAGCATGTCGAGCTCGAGACCGAGGCGGACTTCTTCGAGCTCTTCGTCGACGGCTGCCGGTTCGTGCCGATCGCCGCCTGACATCCGACCAGCCGAGCGACCACACCACGTCCACGGAGGGACCGCCCGTT
This sequence comes from uncultured Chloroflexia bacterium, assembly GCA_963704935.1. Classification (GTDB taxonomy): domain Bacteria; phylum Chloroflexota; class Limnocylindria; order Limnocylindrales; family CSP1-4; genus SPCO01. The sequence continues at coordinate 1,507,314 of CAVPIF010000001.1, read as the reverse complement.
GTCATCGCCCACGCCGCCCCCGTTCATCGCGATCGGCGAGAACATCCACACCAGCCGGGTCGTCAAGCGCGACGGGGTGCGCATCGGCGCGACGCCGTCCGGTCTCGCCGCGGTTCGGGTGCCGCTGCCCGACGGCGGTGAGGGCCTGCTGGCCGTCCAGCCGGCCATCCGCGACACTCGCGAGTTCGCCGCGGGCCGGGTCAAGCACGTCATGGCCGCGGTCCTCGAGGGCGTCACGAACGGACCAGACGCCGGCCTCGCGGAGACGTACGTGCGCTGGATGGCCGCCCGCCAGATCGCGGGCGGCGCCGCGTACCTCGACCTCAACGTCGACGAGTACTCCCCCGATGTCGACGGCCGTCTGGCGGCGATGGCCTGGCTCGTGCCGGTCGTCGGACCAGTGTCCACCGTCCCGCTATCCATCGATTCGTCGGACTCGGCGGTCATGGTGGTGGGCCTCGACCTCGTCGATCCGAGCTGGGGCGGTGGCCGCAAGCCTCTGCTGAACTCGGCGGCCGCAGACCGCCGAGACGTCCTGGGCCTGGCGGCCGCGCGAGGCTGCCCGGTCGTCCTGTCGTCGACCGGGGCGACGATGCCGTCCGGGACCGAGGAGCGCATGGTCCGGGCGGTCGAGATGATCGAGATGGCTCAGGCACACGGCCTGACGCTGCACGACCTGCACGTCGACCCGCTGGTCATCCCGATCGGCGTCGATGCCGACGCGGGAACGGCCTATCTCGCGGCGGTCCGCCAGCTGCGCGAGCGGTACGGCCAGGACCTGCACATCACGGGCGGGGTCTCGAATGTGTCGTTCGGCATGCCCGCACGCCGGCTCATCAGCGACGTGTTCCTGGACCTGTGCGTGGAGGCCGGGCAGGACAGCGGCATCGTCGACCCGGTCGCCGCCGACATCGCGAAGGCCCTCGCCCCGGACCGCGACGCTCTGGCCTATCGCCTGGCCGCGGACCTGCTGACCGGCGCCGACCCGTTCGGTGTCGAGTTCATCGATGCATTCCGGGCCGGGCGGCTGTCGGAGTCCGCTGCCTGACCGACGTCAGGCGACGTTCCCTGCCCGGGCGGCCCGCGCTTCGGCCACGAGGCGGCGGGCGAGGATGACCGCGGAACCGGCGTCAGGCGCCCAACCGTCGGCCCCGATCTGCTCGGCGAACTCCTTGGTGACCGCCGCTCCGCCGACCATGACCTTGAGGTCCGGCAGGTCGTCCGCCGCCCGGACCGCCTCGATCACGCCGCGCATCCCGCCCATCGTCGTCGTCAGCAGGGCGCTGATCCCGATGATGTCGGCCTTGTGCTCGCGGGCCGCCGCCATGAACCTGTCGACCGACACGTTCGTGCCCAGGTCGAAGATCTCGAAGTTCGCGCCCTTGAGCATCATCCCGACCAGGTTCTTGCCGATGTCGTGAAGGTCGCCCTTGATGGTACCCATCACCGCGATGCTGTCCGGCTTGTAGCCCGACCCGATGAGGAGCGGCTCCAGCAGCGCCACCGCAGCCTTCATGGCGCGGGCACTGATGAGCATCTCCGGCACGTAGATCTCGTTGTCCTGGAATCGCTGACCGACCACGCCCATCGCATCGGTCATCGCATCCAGTACGGTCTTCGGCGGGATCTCCTCGTCGATCGCCTGCTGGGTGACCTCCACCGCGGTCTCGCGGTCGCCGACCTCGACGGCCGTCTGGAGTCGCTTCAGATCCGCCATGCGTTCCGTCTCTCCTGCGTGGTTGGGGTCATGCGCCGGGAAAGGTGCTGGTGGATGGGTCCGGTCGCACCACGTACTCGCCGTCGCCGCGGTGGAGGTCGGACCAGTCGCGCGCGGCGGCGGCGATGGCCATCAGTGGCTCCTTCTTGGTGACGAGAGGGACGGAGCCCTCGGGAGCGAGTCCGTCCACGCCGGCATCCATCAGGTCCCAGCAGGCCCGGTAGACCTGCTCCGGGGTGCCCTGGTACAGCAGGGCCGGGTTGTTGAGGTTGCCCATCAGGGCCATCCGCTCGCCGGCTGCGGCGCGCGCCTCGCGCGCGTCGACCTGGGACTCGAAATGGAAGACATCCCAGCCGGCCGCCGCGAAGAGATGGACCCGATCGATCGTCTTGCCGCAGCAATGGAAGATGCCGGGTCCGCCGATCTCCTGGGTGATGTGCTGGTGCATCTCCAGCAGGAAGTCGCGGTAGGTCTCGGCCCGACACAGGTCGCCCGTCGTATGGTCGGCCCACATGACGGCATCGGCGCCGGCCTCGAACTGCGCCCGGGCGGAGGCGATGCAGGCGGGCAGGAAGGCATCGAGGTAGCGCTTGATCTTGTCCGGATCGAGCATCACGTCCATGAGGAAGCTCTCGATCCCGACCATCTGGTACCCGACCGACCACGGTCCGTAGACCTTGCCGACGATGGCCACGTCCGGGTAGCGCTGGCGAAGCAGCCTGATCGCACCGGTCACCGCCGCCATGGTCGGCCGCTGCAGGTAGTCGTCGGGCATCCTGACCTGCTCGGGCTCCTCGATCGAGAACCGCGAGGGCGACGGCCAGTTGTCCTTCTCCGCCCACTCGGTCTCGCCACCCAAGGCGTCCGACTCGAGCTGGGAATGGAAGACCGGCATGATCGTGTCCATCCCGAACACGTCATGGGCGGTCGCCGCGAGCCGCGCCATCTTCTCCGCGTCAAGGTGCGCCTCAGGAAACGCCGCGTCGACGAGGTCCATCATCTCGACCGTCACGACCGAACTCAGGGTGCAGGCTGGCACCTTGTCCACCCGGCCGCGGTAGACGGCAGACAGGAAACGACGCCGCGGCGTCATCCACTCGCCCCGGAGTGGGGCCGTGACTTCAGCGATCATGGCTGGCACTCCTGGGTCGATGGACGCATGGCCGGGCTGGCGGAGCTTCTCACGCCAGCGTCTGGACCCGTTCGGCGGAGCCGCTCGTCGCGCTCCGGTAGGCGGCCTCGAGGATCTCGACCGTCCGGGCGCCGAGCTCCGCCGGCGAGTTGTTGTCGAACGAGCGTCCGGCACCGGCCTCGATGAGGGCGTCGATCGGTCCCGTGCAGTCGTAGAGCCCGGCGTCGGCCTCCAGGGGGACGCGGACGTCGTCGTCCGGGGAGCGATAGCGCCACAGGGTGTTCTCGCGCAGGTCGAGGTGGAACATGCCCTTCGAGCCGACGACCCGGACCTCCACGGCGTGGCGGTTGTTGGCGCCACCAAGATGGCTGGAGGCGCCGCTCATCGTGCCGATCGCCCCGTTCGTGTACCGGATCGCGACGGCGTCGTGGAGCTCCACCTTGGCGTCCAGTGGCGCGGACATGAACGCGAAGACGTCCTTGCCGCGCAGGTCCGTCAGCCACAGCGACACGCCCAGCAGGTGGGTCAGCTGCGCCTGGCCGTAGCCGCCGCCAGACGTTTCCGGCCGTGACCAGGTGTCCGGCTGCGGGATCGACTCCGGCGATGCGCCAGGGTAGTCGCCGGTCTCCGACAGGAGCTCGCGCGTCACCGAGTCCATGTGCAGGGCGACGTGCTCGATCTCGCCGACGCCGCCGTCCTCGTGCATCATCCGGTGCGCCTGGATGACCATCGGCCGGTAGTTCCAGCCGTACGACAGGATCAGTGACTTGCCGGTGCGCCTGGCGGTCTCGTCGAGGTCCCAGGCATGCGCCGGGTCGATCGTGAACGGCTTCTCGCACATGACGTGCGCGCCGGCCTCCAGCGCAGCCTTGCTCTGTTCCCAGTGGTAGCCGGGTGGGCTGCCGATCACGACGATGTCCGGCTTCTCGGCGATGACGTCCCGCCAATCGGTCGACGCCTTGGCGAACCCGAAGTCACCCTGGATCTTCTTGAGCAGGTCCGGGTTGCGTCGGTTGATCATCACGAACTCGACCTCGTCGCGATGCTTGACGAGGTTCGGAAGGTGCGAGCTCACGGTCCACGATCCGGCTCCGATGACGCCGAGGCGGAGCTTCGCCATGCGATCTCGACTCCTTTCGTCGGTGCCCGATAGGGGCCGTATCCGGTTGACGGGGTGGAACGGCGACGACTACGATGGCCGCCGGGTGGAAACGAGTCTGGAAATGATATCAGACGCGATTTCGCGCTGAGATGCAACCCCCTGCCGGGAGTCGGATGGGCAGCGCCAGGAGCTCGCTCGCCGTCCCGACCCGGGTCCGGATCGTCGGCCGATCGCCGACCGGACTGCCAGGCCGTCTGCCCCGATCTCGCGCGTCGTGACGATCCCGAAAGGAGCCGGTCCATCGTGAGCAAGGTCCAGACCGTCGAGGCGATCCCGGTCAGCTACCCGGAGCCGAACGACTACAACGCCCTGCGGCACCTGTGCCTGGTCAAGATCACGACCGACGACGGCGTCGTCGGCTGGGGCGAGTCGATCACCCAGTTCCCCGAGGCGAACTTCGCGGTCAAGGCGATCATCGAGGGGATGGCGGCCCGGGTCGTCGGACGGGACCCGCTGGATAACATCGCGATCTGGCACTCCCTGCGCGACCAGATGTGGTGGTACGGCTACAACGGCGGGATCGCGAGCTACGCGGTCGCGGCCATCGACATCGCCCTGTGGGACATCAAGGGCAAGCTCCTGGGCGTGCCGGTGGTCCAGCTCCTGGGCGGGGCCGTCCACGAGAAGCTGCCGGCCGTAGCGTCCAGCCACGCGCACTACGACGACATCGGCCGGATGGTGGAAGAGGCCCAGGAGTGGGTCGCCCCAGGGTTGCACGGCCTCAAGGTGGGGCTCGGCAAGCGCGGCAACGCCAACCTTGGCTATGAGCACGATCGCGACGTCGAGTACATGCGACAGATGCGCGCGGGCCTGCCCGGCAAGTGGATCATGCTGGACTGCGGCTGGAACGTGAAGTGGGACGTCAAGACGGCCATCCGGCGCGTCCAGGCGTTCGAGGAGTACGACCTCCACTGGATCGAGGAACCGCTCGGCGCCTGGGACCCGGAGGGCTACGCCAACCTGCGCAGCAAGACGACCAGCCTGATGGCCTACGGCGAGAAGGAATGGAACGTGGAGGGCTTCGAGCGGATCCTGGAGACCGGGACCGTCGACGTCGTCGGGATCGACCCCGGCCGCGCGGAGGGACTGACCGGCTTCAAGCGCGCGGTCGAGCGGATCGAGTACTACCGTCGTCAGGCCAACGCGCATTGCTGGTCGTCCGCCATCGTGACGGCGGCGAGCCTCGCGATGAGCTTCAGTTCGCCGGCGTTCAAGCTCATCGAGGTCAAGCCGCTGCGCAACCCGATGCAGCACGAGCTGGTTCCCGAGCCGATCGAGCACAAGGACGGCTGGTTCTATCCGCCCACCAAGCCGGGGCTCGGCATCGAGGTCATCGACGAGGTCGTCGATCGGTATCGAAGCGAGAAGGTGCTCGGCGCCTGAGCGCCGGGATCCGAGGAGGATCGTCATGACGTGGAGCGTGGGTGCCGGGCTGGAGGGCAAGGGGGTCATCGTGACCGGCGCCGCCGGCGGGATCGGTCGAGCCGTGACGGAGGCCTTCGCGATGACCGGCGCGAAGGTGATGGCCGTCGATGTCGACCAGGCGAAGGTGGATGAGGTCGTCGCCGGACTGGAGGGCTCCGGCCACATCGGCGTGGCGACGGACCTGCGCGATATCGACGGGCACGACGCGCTCATCGCCCGGGCCCGCGCCGAGCTCGGGAACCTGTACGTGCTGACGAACCTCGCCGCGGTCCTCCGTCGGCGCGGTTCGGTCGACGAGGTCACGGAGGATGACTGGGACTTCCAGCACGACGTCAACCTCAAGGCGGCCTTCTTCCTTGCCCGGGCGGCGGGCAAGGCGATGATCGAGCAGGGCCAGGGCGGCCGGATCATCCTGTTCAGCTCGCAGGGCTGGTGGACCGGCGGCTTCGGCGGATCCGTGGCCTATTCCGCGACGAAGGGCGGCGTCACGTCGATGTGCCGGGGGCTGGCGCGGACGTTCGGGGCGCACCAGATCACCGTCAACTGCGTCTCGCCCGGGCAGGTCAACACGCCGATGCTGATGACCGGCCTCGCGCCGGAGGTCTACGAGGCGATGAAGAAGCAGACGCCCCTGGGCTATGTCGCCGAGCCGGTGGAGATGGCCGGTCCCGTCGTGTTCCTTGCGTCCGACCACGCGAAGTACATCACCGGGTCCACCATCAATGCCTCCGGCGGCTTCCTGATGTACTGATGGCGCCGGAGGTCTCGCCCTTCACCTTCCCCTGGGCGGCCGGCTACGCCTTCAGCCAGTCTGTCGCCGAGGGTGACCTGGTGGTCGCGTCCGGTCAGGCCGGATTCCACCCGGACGGCACGATGGCGGAGGGGTTCGAGGCCCAGTTCCGACTGGCCCTGGCCAACCTCGACAGTGTGCTGCGGGCCCAGGGGGCGTCGCTCGGATCCGTCCTCCGGCTGACGACGTACCTGTCCGACGTCGCGGACTACGCGACGTTCAAGGCGGTCAGGGCCGAGGTGCTCCAGCCGCCGTATCCGGCATCGACCGCGGTCGTCGTCGGGTTCGTGTTTCCGGGGATGCTGGTCGAAGTGGAGGCGATCGCGTCCCGCCGCGGACCGCGGACCGTGTCGTCCGTCCTCAGCGCCCCGGACGCCTCCAGCGGATGAGCGCGACGATGCGGGTCGCGGAGCTCACGGCCGTCGGGGCGCCGATGCGCCTGGCGGCGCGCCCGATCCCCGAACCCGGGCCCGGCGATGTGCGGGTCAGGGTGCAGGCCTGCGGGGTGTGCGGCTCCGACGTGTTCCTGCAGAAGGGCGGTTTCGGGGACGCCGTGTCGCTGCCGGTCATCCCGGGGCACGAGGCGGCCGGGGTCGTCGATGCGCTGGGCGACGGCGTGACCGGCCTGGCGATCGGGGAGCAGGTCGCGCTCTACTACATCACCACCCCGCCGGACGATCCCTGGGCCGCTCGCGGCCGACCGAACATCAGCCCGCACGTCAAGCGGATGGGTGTCGACGTCGACGGGGCGTTCGCCGAGTACGTGCTGCGGCCGCCGGAGGCGCTGATCGTGCCGCGCGCGCCCGTCCCGCCGCCCGTGCTTGCGGTCCTGACCGACGCGGTCGCCACACCGCTCCACGGCCTCAAGCGCGTCGCCCGGCTGCAGGCCGGGGAGACGCTCGTCGTCCTCGGCATCGGCGGCCTCGGCTCGAACGCCGTGCAGCTGGGCAAGGCGATGGGCGCGCGGGTGATCGCCGTGACCCGATCCGAGGCCAAGCTGCGCCTGGCCCGCGAGCTCGGAGCGGATGCGACCGTCGCGGCCGAGGAGGGCGATCCGGTCGCCGCGGTCAAGGGGCTGACCGGCGGGTACGGCCCGGATGTCGTGATCCAGTGCGTCGGGTCGGCCGCGGTGGACGAGCAGGCGATCGCGATGGGCGGCCCGGGCGGCCGCGTGGTCCTGATCGGCTCAAGCCTGGATCACTTTCGGGCCCGCGCGGTCGACATCTTCTGGCGCGAACTGGCGGTCCTGGGGTCGCGCGGGTTCGTCCCCGACGACATCCGCGACGCCATCGACCTGTACCTCGACGGGACGCTGTCGGTCGACCACCTCGTCGGGTCTGTCCGTCCGCTCGAGGAAGCCGATGCGGCCCTGGAGGACCTCAAGGCGGGCCGGGTGTTCCGATCCGTCCTGGCGCCAGCCTGAACGCGGAGGACAGAACCACATGGACCCGACAGCGATGCGCCGACTGGGCCGAACTCGGGTGACGGTCACGGAGCTTGGCTTCGGCGGCGCGTCCATCGGCGAGCTGTTCGTCCGCGTCTCCGAGGCCGACGCGCAGGCGACGCTGGCCGCGGCCTGGGACGCCGGCATCCGCTACTTCGATACCGCGCCGTGGTACGGGCGCGGCCTGTCCGAGCTGCGGACCGGCGCCGGCCTGCGCGACCACCCGCGAGCCGACTACGCGCTCTCGACCAAGGTCGGCCGCTGGTTGCGACCGTCGGCGGACCCCGACTTCGACGGCTCCCCGTGGCTCGGCGGTTCGCCCAACGAGGTCGTCTTCGACTACACCTACGACGGGATCATGCGGTCGGTCGAGCAGAGCCGGCTTCGGCTCGGGATCACCCGCTTCGATGTCGCCTACATCCACGACCTGGACCACTGGTACTTCGACCAGGTCACCATGGACGCCCACTTCCACGATCTGGCGACGTCCGGGTGGCGCGCCCTCGAGGAGTTGCGCTCGTCCGACCAGATCGGTGCGGTCGGCGCCGGCATCAACGATCTCGGGCTGATCCCGCGGCACCTGGAGATCGGGCCGATCGACGCCTTCCTCGTAGCGATGCCGTACACGCTCCTCCACCAGGAGGTGCTCGAGGAGGAGTTCCCGGCCTGCGAGGAACGGGACGTCGGGATCGTGATCGGGTCGCCGTTCCAGTCCGGCATCCTGGCCAAGGGGCCGGGCGTCGGTGCCAAGTACAACTATGCCGATGCCCCGCCCGGGATCGAGGACCGGGTGGCCCAGATCCAGGCCGTCTGCGAGCGCCACGGTGTGCCGCTGGCCGCGGCGGCGCTGCAGTTCCCGCTCGGGCATCGGTCGGTCGCGTCCGTCATCCCGGGCGCGTCGTCGCCGGCCCAGCAGGCACGCAACGTCGAGGCGTTCAGCCACCCGATCCCGGCGGACCTCTGGGCCGACCTCAAGAGCGAGGGCCTGCTTCGAGCGGATGCCCCGGTGCCCGGGTGACGGATGGACTGACCGCCGCCGACCTCGTCGGGACCTGGCGACTGACGAGCTGGGTCGCCGAGGGAGCGGACGGCCCGGACCACCCATTGGGCGAGGCCCCGGAGGGTGTCGTCGTCTACACGGCGGACGGCACGATGATCACGACCATCGGTCGGTCCGGGCGCCTGCCGATCGACGGCGGCGACATGCTCGCCGGCCCGACCGACCAGCGGCTCGCCGCGATGGCGACGTTCATCGCCTACTCCGGCTCGTACCACGTGGAGGGCGGCGATGCCGTCCACGACGTCACGATGAGCCTGTTCCCGAATTGGATCGGCACGATCCAGCGCCGCCACGTGGTGCTCAGTCCGGATCGCCGACAGCTGGTGCTCAGCACCGATCCGATCCTGGTCCGTGGGCGGCTCAGCACGCATCGACTGACCTGGGAGCGCGTCGGGGACTGAGGCCGGGGCGGTCGCTCGCCGCTACCCCGCGCTCGGGACGGACCCGGCCCAGGCCGGGCCGGCGAGGATGCGCTCGCGGGCGTCCGTGGCCGGCTTCGGCCCATGGACCAGCGGGATCGGCCGCCAGGCTCGGGACACGAAGCCCATCGACGCCGGGGCCGTCGACCCGGGCGCGCGGGCGAGATCCGGGAACGCTCGCCACAGCCCCCCGATCGCCTCCGTCGCCTCCATCCGGGCGATGTGCGCCCCGGCGCAGTGACGCGGCCCGACGTTGAAGGCGAGATGTCCCCACAGCCTGGGTCGCGTGGGGTCCAGCTCGTCAGGGCGTTCCCAGCGCGCCGGGTCGCGGTTGGCCGCGGCATTCACGGCCAGGACCCGCTCGCCGGCCGCGATCCGCACCCCGTCGACCTCCACGTCCGACGTGGCCCGCCGCGCCCGCATGTGGACCACCGTGGTGTGCCGGAGGACTTCCTCGAGGAACCGCGCGAACGCGCCGGGATCCGCGAGGTTGGCCGCCCGCGCGTCCGACTCCAGCTCCAGCAGCCGATGGGTCGCATTGCAGACCAGGAAGGCGGTCGTCTCCGAACCGCCCTCGAACAGGAACTTCGCGTTGTCCAGGACATCCTGTTCGCCCCAGTCGGCGGCGACCTCCCGGCCGATCTCCCAGAGCAGGCTGATCGCGTCCTCCTCCGGCCGGTCGCGCCGCGAGCGGACCGTGTCCAGGAGCAGCGGTTCCAGCTGCCGGGTCGCGACGATCGCCGCCGCTCGGGCGTCGGGGTCCTCGCCGTAGGTGTGCCGCCAGGCCAGGACGGCCTCCATCCAGGTCTTCGCGCGATCGAGGGTGTCCGGGTCGGCATCCGGCATCCCGAGCACCCGGGCGATGACCGCGATCGGCAGCAGGCGGGCGAAGTCGGCGAACAGCTCGAAGCCGTCCGACTCGGCAAGGCCGGCCAGCCGGTCGGCGACGAGCGGGCGGACCGCGGCCATCGCCAGCGGCCCGATCGGGTCCGGCCGCCAGGCATGCGAGACCGCCCGATGGAGGACGTCGTGCGGCCCGCCGACGAGGGACCGGAAGTCGCGCTGGCCGACGATGGCGGCCGCGTCGGGCAGCGTGCCGGTGGGTTCCTCGAACAGGTCCTCGCGCCGCTCCACGAACGTGCAGCCGTCGTGCGACAGGACGAGCCAGGCCGCCATCCCCGCGTCCCACACGACCGACCCGACGGCCCGCAGGCGCTCGTAGGCCGGATACGGGTCCACGTCGCGCAGATCTCGCAGCGAGACCGGCGCGAGCGGGCGGCCGGTCGTCGCGACGGTCATACGATCACGGCCTCGATCCCGAGGTGGCGGGCCACCGTCACGACGTCGCCGGACAGGTCGCCGGGTGTCGCGGAGCTGTGGTGGTTGACTCCGGCTGCGGCCCAGCGCGCCCACGCCTCCTCGACGTCGCCATCACGGAACCGGAAGGCGCCGTTGACCGTGCCGGTCTCGGGGAAGGTGCGCTCGGTCAACTCCCCGCGCGCGACGATGTAGCGGAAGCCGCCACGGGCCTGCGGGTGCGGCGTGAACCCGACGAGGGTCGCCGGCCCGGGTGCCGGTTCCAGCACGGCGCACACGCCGCAATGCGGATCCTTGCCGCAGAACCAGTCGTTCGGCCGCAGCCGCGGCCGCGCTCCGGGCGCCAACCAGGCCAGGTCGTGCTCGCCGGAGTTGGCGATGACGACCTCACCGGTCGCGTAGTCGATCGCCTCGATCTCGTGGTAGATCGCCGCGCCGCCGAGCCGCTTCGTGGTCAGCATGGCGACCGCGGTGACGATGTCGCCCGTGCACGTGAAGGGGCGGCCGGCCGTGGTCAGTCGCCCCAGCGCCCAGCACGGCGCGATGCCGATCGGCTCGCCGAACCGGAACTGCGGCACGTGGCAGTTGAACGCTCCGCCGTCCAGCCCGTGGGCATCGACCACGACCTCCAGGGCCAGTGCCGCGCGGAGCGACCGGTCGAGGTCGTCGGGCAACGGCTCCGTCTCGAACGTCCAGTCTCGGCGAACGTCCGCCTCCAGCGCCGCGACGTCCGCGTCGGCGACCTCGCGGTAGCGGGCGACGACCTCGTCGGGGTCGACCGCGACGAGTTCCATGCCGGTGGCTGTCCGCAGCGCCCCATCGTCGACGTCGACGTGGGCGTAGCCGTCCAGCGGACGCCCGATCCGACCGAGCCGGCTCCGCGCGATGCCGCGCGCGATCCCCGCCAGCCGCAGGGCCGAGTGGACCCGCGCCACCGTCGCCGGGTCCGAGCGCCGGCCCAGGATCAGCTCGAACGGGCGATCCGCCCGGGACAGCAGGTTGGACAGCATCGGGGCGCCCACCGTGGCGCCCTGGGTCGTGATGGACCCGTGGTCGAAGGCGCCGTCCACGAGACCGGACTCGTGGAGTGCCCAGACGACGACCGGCACGCCCGGCAGGGCCTCGATCGCCGCCATCGTCCAGGCCGCCGGCACCGCCATCGTCTGGACGACGAGGATGGCGTCCACGCCGACCTCGGCGAACCGCCGACCGACGGCGACGCCGTCCTCCCCCGATGCGATCTCGACGACCGCGACGGGTTCCCCGGCTCCCGCGGCCGCGACGTCCTGCGCCACGGACCCGGCCAACGCCATCCGGTCCGCGCGGAAGGTGTGGCCCGCAGTGTGCTCCCAGAGCGTCCAGTACGGGTGGATGACCCCGACCCGAGGTCGACGGTCGGCGGGACTCGCGGCCATCGTCAATCCTGGTGGTAGATCTCGTCCGCGGTGATCAGGTTGCCGTCCTCGTCGGTGATCTTCGTGATGATGCCCTCGAACGCCTGGCCCCAGCGCGCGTTGACCTCGGTCGCGCCCATCTTCCCGAAGACGGTCGCCATGTCCGGGTAGAACTCCCCGTAGTAGACGACGTGGGCGCCGCGGCGGAAGCCCGTGTAGTTGCGGAAGCCGGACGCCTCGATGGCCTCCATCAGGTCCGGCCACGGGTCGGCGTGGAGGGCCTCGTAGTCGGCCGCGCGCTCCGGGTCGATGACCAGGCCGAACAGCGAGCGCTCGTAGGGCCCGTCGAGCGGCGGGCCGTCGCTGTGGAAGACCTCGTCGTACCAGAGCAGTTCGCCGGAGTCGTCCGTGATCTGGGCGATGACGTCGCGGAAGTAGCGGTTCCAGCGCTGATTGGCGGGCTTGGGCCCGTGCGCCGCGAAGGCGGCCTTCACGTCCTCCGCCTCCACGAAGTACCAGACGTCCGTCCCGCGCCGGAAGCCGCTGAAGTTGCGCAGTCCGGACTCGCCGATCTCCGTGACCAGCTCCGGCCAGATCTCGGCATGGCGCCGGTCGTACTCGGCCTCCGTCCCGGGGAAGATGCGGAGGTAGAAGCAGGCGCGGTCCATGGAATGGCCTCCCGTTCGGTCCGGCGACGGCACGCGTGTCGCGGCAAGGTCCTGACGATACTGCAAACGGTACCAGCGTGCGGCTCGCCAGCCACGCCGTCGTCCACCGGTACTCAGGTCAGGAGGATCACCGCCACGCCGATGGTGGCCAGGGCGGCGGCCCCGATGAGGCGGCCGGAGGGGCGCTGGCGGGTGATCGCGGCCTGGATGCCGAGGCTGAACAGCGGTGCGGTGGCGACCGCGGTCTGGACGACGGCCGGATTGCCGTCCTGGACGCCGATGAGGATGAACAGGAAGTGGGCCGTGATGAACACGGACCGCGGCAGCATCCCGGGGAGTGCCCGGAGCGGGACGTTCCGCGGTGGCACGAGCACGGTCATGACGACCGCCGCCAGCGCGGCCCGCACCAGGTAGGCCTCCACCACCCCGACATCGCGGTCCGCCAGCAACCGGCCCATGACCGTGACCAGCCCGGTGCCGACCGACGCCAGCAGGACCGTGACCATGCTCCGCCGCCGGCTGAGGGCGCCGAACGAATTGGCCAACCCGAACAGCACCGCCCCGACGACGACGATCGCGGCCACGACCTGGGCAGGTTCCAGGATCCCGGGCAGGATGATCGCCACGGCCATCGCGGCGGGGAGCGGGCTGATGGACTGGGCGGTGACCGTGGCCGCGGCCGACCCGTGGTCGTACAGGTCCCAGATCGCGAGGGACGTGATGACGAGCAGCCCGACGGACACCAGGTGCAGGACGACGATCTCCGCGGACCACGTCCAGTCGGCGAACGGCGCGGCGGGCAGGACCACCAGCGCATTCAGGGCGAACAGCGGCCCGATGAGCTGTCGTGCGGGGAAGCGGAGGGCCAGCCCCTTGCTCAGCTCGCCACCGATGGCGTTGGAGATGGCGGACAGCAAGCCCGCGATGACGGCCGTCATGCGAGCAGGATGAGGCCGACGCCCGCCGCGACGATGCCCGCGGCGACGACCGATCGCGCCGGCGGGGCCGCGCGCCGCCGGACCGACTCGACCGCGAGCACGATCAGCGGCGTCGTGGCGATCATCGTCTGGACCACGACCGGACTGCCGGCCTGGGCCCCGACGATCACGAACACGAAGTAGGTCGTCACGACGACGGACCGGATCAGCAGGCGCGGGATGTCGCTGCGCGCCACGTCCCGAGGCGGGAACAGCGCGATGCAGACGACGGCCGCGAGTGCCGTCCGGACGACATAGGTCTCCACGAGACCCACCCCCTCGTCGCCGAGCAGCCGGCTGAGCACCGTCAGCAGGCCGCTGCCGCTCGCCGCGCCCACGATCCGCCAGGCCCTGCCCCACCGCCCGAGGCCGGAGAATGCGTCCGCCAGGGCGAGCAGCACCCCCGCCACGACCACTGCGGCGGCGATGACCTGGACGGGTTCGATGGCATCGGGCAGGAAGATCGCCGCGGCCAGTGCCGCCGGGATGGGACTCATCGCCGTGGCTGTCGTCGTCGCCGAGGCGGCGCCGTGGTCGAGCAGATCCCAGACGCAGATGGCGGTGATGACCATCAGTGCGACGGACAGCAGGTGGAGCCCGACGATGGTCAGGCTCCAGACCCAGGCCACGAACGGGGCGAATGGCAGCAGCACCAGGGCGTTGCCCAGGTACAGCACGCCGATGAGCTGGCGCGCGGGTGCCCGGTAGGTGAGCTCCTTGCTGATCAGCGCCTGCCCGGCGTTGGCGATGGCGGCCAGGAGCCCGAACAGGACCGCGCTCACGACGCCTCCGACTGGTGTGGGACGGTCGCGCCGTGGTATCGTCCGCGCAACCGGACTGCAAACGGTACCGGTATCGTCAAGCACGCAGGCAGGCACGCGCGGCGGATGATCGGGAGGGCAGGGTGACCGAGACGAAGATCGAGTTCACGGAGCTGCTGGGCCGCCGGGTACGGATGGGTCCCTGGGAAGACCAGAAGATCTCCACCTACCGCAAGATCATCGACGCCCTCGACGCCGCCCGCTGGGACGAGGCGGCCACCCTGGGCAGCTACTTCGTGGACGAGGCGAACGTCTGCTTCACGCTGTATCGACAGTGGATCGGCGACCTGAACGGATTCCTCCGCGACAAGGGCGTGGACGCGGGCGTCATCAAGGCCCGCAACGAGCAGGCGGTCGCGGTGGCGGCCCTGCCGGATGGCTCGCCGTGGCATCCCCGCAAGCACTGGGACCGCTTCCTGTCCGAGGTCCAGTCGTTCACCGCGGCCACGTACCGCGAGCACCCGGACGACGCCCGTCGCTGGCTGGACACGATGAAGGAGACGTGGCGACAGTGCCACGATCGCGACGTGGATCACACGTACGCCCTGATGTCGCTCGTCAAGGAGGAGCTCGGCGAGGCCGCGATCCGGGACATGTACGACCGGGTCCTGCTGCCGCTGTTCGTCTGGCGCTACGAGAAGTTCGACGTCGACAAGTACCCGTGGGACGAGTCCCTCGAGATCCTCATGCTGGTCGCCTGCGAGGCGATGCGCGGCCATCTCGTGGGTCCGGAGCGAACCGGTGACATGGAGCTCGTGGAACTCGAGGATCGGTTCGTCCTCCGCTTCGACCCGTGCGGATCGGGCGGACGCACGCTTCGCGGCGACTCGATCGAGGGGACCCCGCCCCGGATGCAGCCGCCGTATGACTGGGCCGTGACC
Source organism: uncultured Chloroflexia bacterium (assembly GCA_963704935.1). Lineage (GTDB taxonomy): Bacteria > Chloroflexota > Limnocylindria > Limnocylindrales > CSP1-4 > SPCO01. The sequence continues at coordinate 1,492,107 of CAVPIF010000001.1, read as the reverse complement.
GACGAGCCGCACACCTGGAACCACAACACCCCGGGCGTCTGCCTGTACTGCGCCCACTGCATCATCCTCATGGAGGAGATGCCGATGGACCGCTTCGGCTACCCGGTCCGGGTCATCGATCCGCCCGTGTACGACCCGGACAAGACCGCGGTCGGCGTGGCGCAGAAGTGCCAGTGGCAGATGTTCAAGGATCCGACCAAGGTGCCCGAGGAGTACTACACCCGGGTCGGTCGGACCAAGCCCACCTCGTTCGGGTCCGCTGCCCACGGAGCCCGCGAGCTCCCGGTCATGAACGCGGGTCTGCCCGGCGCCGGCTGACCCACACCACCGACTCCCACCTCCCAAGGAGCGCCGCCGGAACTCCTCCCCGGCGGCGCTCCAAACCTCCTGGCTGGACTGGCAGGCGCGAACCCCCAACCTCGACCTTCATCGGTCCTCCCGCGCGAGATGTGCCCGCAGCCAATCGATGCTCCGCTCCACCATCGCCAGCTCGTCGACGTCGTCCGGGCCCAGCGACGCGAGTTCGACGCAGACCGGGCCGTCGAAGCCGGCGGCCGAGAGGATCGTGATCAGGCCGTCGAGGTCGGCGACCCCCTCGCCGAGCGCCGTGCAGACCGGGCCGCCCCAGACCGTCGGATCGCCGGCCTCATGGTCCTTGAGCTGGACGAGCAGGGTGTACGGTGCCAGTGCGCGCGTCCCGTCCGCCATGTCGTCGCCGACCCGGATGAGGTTGACGTTGTCCAGGCACACGCCGAGGACGTCCGGCCGATCCACCCGCTCGAACAGGGACAGGATGTCCGCGACACGCAGATCGCCGTGGTTCTCGAGCGCGAGTCGGACGTCGCGTTCGGCTGCGTACGCGGCGGCCCGGGCCATCGGATCGACCAGCCGGGCGACGAGGACCTCCGCCGGTTCGTCCCCGCGCGAGGCCGGGCTGCCGGCGGTGATGCGCAGGACGTCGTGGCCGTGCGCCGCTGCGGCATCGATCCAGCGGCGCAGGTCCACCTCGGCACCGGGCGAGCGGCCTCCGTCGAGGCCGTGGAAGGCGCCGGTGGGCCACGGATGGCCCCACGAGAACCCGACCCGGATGCCGAGATCCGTGGCCGGGGCGAGCATCCGTGCGTCGATCGACTCCGGCGCCGGGAGGTAGCAGGTCTCGAGGAAGACGGCGTCGGCGCCGACCGCCGCAGCATGCCGGAGGACCGGGGACGGCTCCAGGGCCCATGGCGCGCGCGAGGAGGGCGCCTCCCCGGCGCGGGACTCCCCGTACCGCCGGTGATAGGAGTAGCTGTCGATCCCGGCCTGCATCCGTGGCTCCTCGCTTCGTCCGCTGATGGCCTATGCTAGCGGGGTACTGGAAACGTCACCAGCCCAACCCGCACGGACGCGCCGACCAGACGAGGAGACCCGCTGATGATCCAGGTGGAGGGACTGTCCGGCCGAGTGGCCGTCGTGACCGGCGCAGGGCGCGGGATCGGGCAGCGCATCGCGGAAGTCCTGGCCGGGAACGGCGCAAAGGTCGCGGCGCTGGACCTCGAGGCCCCGACCCACGAGGGCATCCTCGGGATCGCCTGTGACGTGAGCGACGAGGCGGCGATCGACGCGGCGTTCACCCGGGTGGAGGCGGAGCTGGGCCAGGTCTCCGTGCTCGTCCTCAATGCCGGCATCTTCCCGATCGTCCCGTTCGAGGAGACGACCCGCGAACTGTGGGACCGGACGATGGCCATCAACCTCACCGGTGCCTTCATGGCGGCGCGTCGGGCGCTGCCGGCGATGCGCGAGGCCGGCTACGGACGGATCGTCGGGATCGGGTCGAGTGCCGGCAAGGCCGGCGGGGCTCGGTCGGTGGCGGCCTATGCGGCCAGCAAGGCCGGCGTGATGACGCTGATGAAGTCGATCGCCAACGAGTACGCCAAGCACGGGATCACGGCTAACGCCCTCGCGCCGGCGCTCATCGACACCCCGATGATCGCCAACACGCGCGACCTCGTGAGCCGGATCCCGGTCGGACGATTCGGGACGGTGGACGAAGTGGCGTCACTGGTCGCCTTCCTCGCCTCCGAGCACGCCGGCTACATCACGGGCGAAGTGACCGACATCAACGGCGGTTTCCTGATCGACTGACGGAGGTCCCATGACCGCGCCTGAGGTCCGCCTGGATCGCCTGCGGCCGGCCGAGATCGCCGCCGCGATGGAGCGCGCGCCGATCGCCTGGATCCCGCTCGGTGCCCTCGAGTACCACGCCGATCATCTCCCCAACGGCACCGACGGCCTGACCGGCGAGGCCGTCCTGGTCGCGGCGGCGGAGCGGGCCGGCGGGGTCGTACTGCCGTGGTCGTACCTGACGTTCGGCACGCTCGCGCTGCCGTGGTCCTTCCGCTACGACCCGATCCTCGTCGCGGAGGCCCTTCGCCAGACCCTGCGCCAGCTCCCCGCCAACGGCGTCCGGCTGGCTGTCATCCACACGGGCCACGGACCGCTAGACCTCAACCACCTCGTCAAGCGGGTCTGCGCGGAGGTGGAGGCCGAGGTACGGGCCGATGGCGGCCACCTGCGCACGATGGGGCTGTGCTACCTGGAGCTCAACGCGGCACTGGGAACCGGGCTCGGGACGGACTGGCCGGTCGCCGTGGACCACGGGGCGACCATGGAGACGTCCTGGGTCGCCGCCCTGGCGCCCGAGCTCGTCGCCACGGACCGGCTCCCCGATGACCCGGCCGCCACGATCCTCGGCGTCTACGGACCGAATCCGCGCTTCACCGTGGACCCGGCGACCGGTGCCGCGCAGATCGCCGCCGCGGGCGCTCTCCTCGCCGAGCGCGCCGCCGCCATCCTCCGCGGCGAGGCCGTTGATCCCCTGGCGGACCTCCGCACGTTCGTGGAGCGCTACTGGCCGGAGCGGCTGGCCCTCGACGGCCGCGCCGGCGGCCCGGGCGATCCGGCCGGTGGCCCGGCGATCCTCGTCACGAACCCGGGACCGGTCTCCCGCTATCTCGCCGGGCTCGTCCTCCGCCTCGACGGTGTCCCGGTTCCCGGCGACGCGACCTCGCTCGTCAACGCGACGCCTGGCGAGACGGGCGTCCCGATCCTCGTCACGAACCTCGGACCGGAACGCGGGTTCTACGTCCGCCGGCAGCAGACCGCCGAGATCCGGCTGCCGGTGCCCGTATCGTCGGGGCCACACGAGGTCCACCTCGTCCTGAACCTCGCCGGCGTCACCGACGTGACCTTCTCCGAGTCGGTCGACTTCCGGTGACGACGGCCGCCGGTGGCCGGGTCGTCCGCACGGTCCTCGGTGCCATCGATCCCGGTGAGCTGGGCATCACGTCGGCCCATGAGCACCTGTGGATGGACGCGACCCCGCTCCTGGCGGTGCACGCCTACGTTGCGGCGGAAGCGGGCGCGTGGGACGCCTCCGTGGCGGCGGAAGCGCGCTGGAACCCGGGTGTGCACCCCGACAACTACCGCCTCACCGACGTCAACGCCGCCGTGGAGGAGCTGGCCCCGTTCGTCGCGGCCGGTGGACGATCCATCGTGGAGCTGACCCCGTCCTCGCTGGGACGGGATCCCCTTCGCGTCCGCGAGATCGCCCAGCGCAGCGGGGTCCAGGTCGTGCTGGGTGCCGGGCAGTACCTCGAGCAGGTCCACGAGCCGTGGGTCGCTGCCGCGTCCGAGTCCCAGATCACGGACCGGCTGCTCGCGGAGGTCCGAGACGGGATCGACGGCACGGGCGTGCGGCCGGGGATCTTCGGCGAGATCGGCACCTCGGATCCGGTGCGGCCCGGCGAGGCGCGGGTGCTCCGGGCGGTCGCCGCGGCGTCCGCGCAGTGCGGCTTGGCGATCTCCGTGCATCTCCACCCGTGGGGGTACGAGGGCGGGGCGGTGCTCGATGCGCTGCAGGACGGCGGCGCGGCATCGGAGCGCGTGATCCTGGGTCACCTGAACACGGCGATCGACGACCACGACCGGCTGCGCGGGCTCGCCGACCGGGGCGCCACGCTTGGCTTCGACCTGTTCGGCTTCGACCACTCGCTGCTGGGTCCGGGTCGCTGGCCGCCGTCCGATCGGGACGTGGCGGCCACGATCGCAGCCCTCGTGGCGGACGGCTACGGCGACCGGATCGTCCTCGGCCAGGATGTCGGGGTCCGGACCCGGCTGCGCCGCTGGGGCGGCTGGGGCTATGCCCACCTGCTGGAGCACGTGGTCCCCGTGATGCGCGAGCTCGGGATCGCAGATGACGCGGTCCGGACGATGCTCGTGGACACCCCGGCCCGTCTGCTGGCGGTGCCGGCATGACCGGCGCGCCCACGACGGACGCGCGGCTCTCGAGGTTGTCGCCGTCGCTGTGGTGGTACCGCGACACCTGCAACGTCTTCCTGTGGACGGCCGGCGAGCTCGGCTTGCTGATCGACTTCGGGTCGGGCGGGATCCTCGACGTGCTCGAGCAGACCGGCGTGCGCGAGATCGTGGCCATCGCCCACACCCACCACCACCGCGACCAGTGCGGCGGTGACGACCTCGCCGTCCAGCGTGACATCCCGATCTGGGTCCCGGCCCGTGAACGCGCCCTGTTCGAGCAGGCCGAATCGTTCTGGCGCGTCCGCCGCACGTACGACAGCTACGACGCGTCCAGCCTGGGGTTCACGCGGGCGACATCCCTGCCGATCGCGCGCGCGCTGGCCGACCACGAGCGGGTCTCGTGGGCCGGTGGCGAGTTCGAGGTCGTCCCGTCGCCCGGACACACCAAGGGATCCATCAGCCTGCTCGCCTCGATCGACGGTGGACCCGCCGCGTTCACCGGCGACCTGATCGCCGGTGAGGGCCGCGTCCCCACGCTCCACGACCTGCAGTGGCAGTACGGCATGCCGGATGCCGTGGGCGCCGCGCTCCACTCGGTGACGGCGCTGGCCGGTCGGGGCCCGCGCCGGCTGCTGCCGTCCCATGGCGCCCCGATGGATGACGGCCCGACGGCCCTCCGGTCCCTCGCCGGCAACCTGCGGCAGCTGGCCCGGCTCCTGGCGGAGATCCGCCGCAATCGGCTCTGGACGACGTGGCCGAGCAGCGTGGATCAGCCGCTCGCCCAGGTCCTGCCGCACCTCTGGGTCAACGCCCACAGCCTCGCCAACACGTATGCCGTCGTGGACGACGAGGGCGGCGCGCTCATCCTCGACTACGGGTTCCCGTCGTGGGACCACTTCTACGCAGACCAGCGGTTCGTGGCCCACACGATGGACGCGTTCCAGGCGGAGGCCGGCGTGCGCCGGGTCGTCGCGGCGGTCCCCAGCCACTACCACGACGACCACCTCGCCGGCGTCCCGTGGCTCCAGCGGGAGCACGGTGCGCAGGCCTGGATCCACGATTCGTTCGCCGAGATCGTGGCGGACCCGTCGCGCCACGACCTGCCCTGCCTCTGGGCGGAGCCGATCCGCGTGGACCGCGTCCTCGCCGACGGGGACGTCGTCGAGCATGCCGGCGCGCGGCTGGAGACGTTCCACATGCCCGGCCACACGATGTTCGCCCTTGGCCTGGCCGGCACGATGGACGGGGTCCGCGTCGCGTATACCGGGGACAACCTGCTCGCCGGGACACTGAGCCCACTGCGCGCGGCGGCGCCGATCTACCGCAACGTCATGCGCCGCGATTCCATCCGGATCGGCGTGGAGCGGCTGCTGGCCTACGAACCCGAGTTGCTCCTCACCGGTCACACCGGGGCGCTGGAGGTCACCCGGGCGGACCTCGACGACTTCCTCAGCTGGGCCCGCGACCTGGAGCTGGTCGTCGCGCGGTTGGCGCCGGTGCCGGGCCTGGAGGACGAGGCCCTGGACCCGTACGTTGCCCGATTCGATCCGTATCGCGCGGACGTGGCGGCCGGCCGATCCGTCACGACGCGGGTCATCGTTCGCAACCACGCCGCGGAGGTGCGCGAGGCCCGGGTCCGCATCCGGGTCCCGGACGGCTGGCGGGTCGCGCCGCCGACCGCCGCGGCGCCGGTCCCCGGCGGGGGCGAGATCGCGACGTTCACGTTCGTCCTCGCCATCCCGGCCGACGCGATCCCCGGCCGGACGGTGGTCACGGCGGAGATCGATCTCGGAGGCGAGCCGCGCGGCGAACTCGCCGAAACCCTGCTGGAGGTGAGTCCCGCATGACCGACCACGACCTGCGAATCAGCGGCGGAACCGTCATCGATCCGGCCGGTGGCCGCCACGGGCCCGCGGACGTGGCGATCGACGGCGGGCGGATCGTCGCCGTCGGCGCGGACCTGGGCCTTGCAGCCCGGGAGGTCATCGATGCCACGGGTCTCCTCGTCGTCCCCGGCCTCGTCGACCTGCACGTCCACGTCTACTGGGGCGTCGCCGACCTGTCTGTGGAGGCCGACCCGACCTGCCTCGGCCGGGGCGTGACGACCGCGGTCGACGCCGGGTCCGCCGGCGCGAACACGTTCCCGGGGTTCCGGCGCTTCGTGGTCGATGCCAGTCGCGGCCGCATCCTCGCCTACCTGAACATCTCTGCGACCGGCCAGATCGACCCCTTCCTGGGCGAGCTCCACGACCTGCGGTTCGTCGACCCGGAGCGCGCCGCCCGGGTCGCCGAGGCGAACCGCGACGTCGTGGTCGGGTTCAAGGTGCGGGTCTCGGAGATGCTCGCCGGACCGAACGGCCTGGCCGGCCTGGATCGGGCCGTGGAGGCGGGCCGGGCGACGAACCTGCCGGTCATGGTCCACATCGGCGGGACGCCGTTCGATATCGAGGAGGTCCTGTCCCGCCTCCGCCCCGGCGATGTCGTCACGCACGCGTTCACCGGCTGGCGGCCGGGAGGGATCGTCACCTCCGGTGGTCGGGTCGTGGCCGCGGCGCACGAGGCGCGGGCGCGTGGCGTCCGGTTCGACGTGGGCCACGGCCAGGGCAGCTTCACCTGGGCGACCGCGGAGGCGGCCCTGGGCGACGGCTTCCGGCCGGACACCATCAGCTCCGACCTGCACCGCTTCAACATCGCATCGCCCGTCCACGACCTGGCGACGACCCTGTCCAAGTTCCTCCTGCTGGGCCTGTCGCTGGACGAGGTCGTCGCCATGGCCACCACAACCCCGGCGGCGACGCTCGGCCCGGCCGGACTCGGGCTCGGGACGCTGGCCGTGGGTGCGGAGGCGGACGTCACGATCCTGCGTCTCGAGGAAGGTCGGTTCGATCTGACCGACTCCGCGGGGACGACCCGCGAGGCGCGGCAGCGACTCGTGCCGGTGGCCGCCGTCCGCGCCGGCCGCCGCGTGTCGATCGTCCCGCTCGTGACCGAGCCGCCGCCGGGGATCAGTCCCGGGCGCTGATCGGTTCGATGCGTCCCGTCGCGGCGCTTCGGTACATCCCGTCGAGGATCTCGACGACCCGGGCACCGAGCTCGGCCGGCGACGGGTTGTCCGTCGTGCGGCCCAGGACGAGGTCGACCATCCGGTCCGTCACGCGGTCGAACGACCAACGGACATCCTCGTCGGTCAGGCTGACCGTCAGGTCGTCACCACCCATGGACCGGGCGACGCGCGGGGTGGCCATGTCCAGCACGACCTGTCCGCGCGAACCGGTGACCCGGATCGTCAGCTGGTGCTGGTTCCCGAACGTGCCGAGCGGCAGCGATGCCCCGCCGATCGAGGCGATGGCGCCGCCGGCCAGGCGCACGGCGAGCGCGTCATGCAGCTCCACGCGCGAACCCGGGCCGGCAGTGAACGCTGCCACCTCCGACGCACGGGCCTCCGGCAGCAGCCGCATCACGAGCCCCAGGGCGTGGGTCAATTGTCCCTGGCCGTAGCCGCCCCCGGACATCGACGGATCGGACCAGGTCTCGCCACGCGGGAGCGGGACGTCGGCATCGCCCAGGTACGTCGTGCCTTCCGTCAGGAGGTCGCGGACGATCGTCGACATCTCGACCGAGACGGCCTCCACCTCCCCGATCCCGTCCGGGCCGTGGATCAGCCGGCGGGCGTGCTCCGTGATGCCCATCTCGTTCCAGGCGTAGCACAGCACGACGTGCAGGCCGCGCTCCGTCGCCAGTCGATCGATCGCCCACGCGTCGGCGGGATCGATCGTGAACGGCTTCTCTGCGAGGACATGGATGCCAGCACCCAGCGCGGCGAGCGCCTGCTCGGCGCGGAGCGACGCCGGGCCCGTCAGGGTCACGATGTCCGGCCGCGCAGCGATGACCTCGCGCCAGTCCGTGGTCGCCTGCGCGAACCCGAACTTCGACTGCAATCCGGCGAGCGCGCCCGGGTCGCGCCGGTTGACGATCCAGGGCTCCACCTCGGGTCGGCGCAGGAATCCCGGGATGTGGGCGAACGCCGCCCATGCTCCCGCGCCGATGACGCCGAGCCGGAGTCGGCCGTCTGGCGTGCTCACGTCATGATCCAGCCGCCGTTGACGTCGATCGTCGCGCCGTTGATGTAGCTCGCATCATCGGAGGCGAGGAATCCGACGACGCGGGCGATCTCGATCGGCTCCGCGAAGCGGCCGAGCGGGACCAGCCCCACGAACCGCTCCCGTTCCTCGCCGACGAGATGGTCCGTCATGAACCCCTTCACGGCTCCCGGCGCCACGGCATTCGCCGTGATCCCGTACGGCCCGTAGTTGCGGGCGAAGTTCTTCATCAGGCTGATGACCCCGGCCTTGGCCGCGTTGTAGACGGCCGAATGCGAGACACCCCCGGTCCGTGCCCCGACGCTGGAGATGGCGATGATCCGGCCCCATCCGCCGGGCCGCATCGCCTCGGCGGCGGCCTGCGAGAGGAAGAAGACGGCACGCAGGTTGACCCCGGTCTGGAGGTCGTAGTCCTCCAGCGTCACCTCCGGCAGGGGATGGGTCGGGACGTACACGGCGGCGTTGTGGACGAGCACGTCCAGGCGCCCTTCCGTGGCGAGGATCCCGTCGACCACCTGGCGTGGCACGGCCGGGTCCAGCAGGTCTGCAGCGATCGTCCGCTCCAGCGGACCCTGGTCCTGGTCGAGGCGGTCCAGGCCGACGACGCGGTGCCCGGACGCGGCGAGCACGTCGCACATCGCCCGGCCCATCCCGCGGGCGCTGCCGGTCACGAGCGCGACTCGCGGTTCCGTCATCGATCACCTCCGATAGCCGGGAAATGGCTCGGCCCCGCCCCGGGGGGAGGGCGGGGCCGAGTATGGGCGAGGTGGGTTCAGCAGGCGGGCGTATCCGGATACAGGGTCCGGACGTTGTCCTTGGTGACGGTGTCGTGCTTGGTGAAGAGGTTCTCCGCGATCGTCTTTCCGTTCAGGAGGTCGACCACCGCGGGGATGAGGATCGTGCCGTACCGCTCGGGGAAGTAGGCGGTGTCGGCGAGCCAGTTCGGGTTGCACGCGATCTCTTTCCACGACGTCGGGTCGGCGCCCTGGCCGGCCAACCGGAGCTCCGATTCGCGACCCGCGGTGCGAGCTGCGGCGAAGGCTCCGAGCGACATGTCGTCGTTGAGGCTGAGGACGGCGATGATCCCGCCGGCCTTGATCGCGGACAGCTGGTTCCCGAACTTCTCGAGGGCCAGGTCGGTGGTCCCACCGACGTCGATGCTCTTGAACTTGGCGGGGTCGATCGTGCCGCACGCTTCCTCGAACCCGGCGATCATGCCGTCCATGCGGGCCAGGGTCGTGGCGCCGGCACCCTTGGTGTCGAGCGTGACCACGGCCTCGTACTCGCAGTCGTTCTCGGCCTTGAGGGCGTCGCCCACGGCCTTCCCGGCGATGGAGCCGGCGAGCGTATTGTCCGCGCCCATGAACGCGACCTGGCAGGGCGCCTGCACGATGTCGATCGCGATCGTCGGCAGGCCGCCATACGCCGCGCAGATCTCCGGAGAGCTGTCTTCGAAGAGCTGGAAATTCAGGACGGCCTGGACTTCCTGGACCTTGAGATTCTGGGCACAGGCCAGGGCCTTGGCGGCGTCGATCTCCGAGTCGCAGACGACGATCTCAAGGCCTGGGACCTTCGCGGCCTCGTCCTTGATGCTGTTCGTGACGAGGCTGACGAACGGGATCGCCTCGCCCAGCGAGATGTAGCCGACCTTCATCGCCACCGGCGCTTCGGTCGGGGCCTCGGTGGGGGCGGCCGTCGGTGCCGTGGTGGGGGCCTCCGACGCCGGGGCCGATGAGGTGGCTGGGTTGGAACAGGCCGCGGCGATCAGCATCGTGCCGATCAGGACGGTCAGGATCTTGGTTCCACGCATCAGGTGCAGTCTCCTCGGGGGGAAGGAATGGTCAGATCCGGTAGAAGCGCTCGGCGTTCCGGAAGAGCATCGCCTCCTGTTCTGGACGGCTGAACCCGGCCCCCGCGATGATCGTGCGGTAGGCGTCCGTCTGTTCCAGGTAGGTGGCGTAGAGGATGTCGACCGGCCAGTTCGTGCCGAACATGATCCGGTCCGGCCCGAAGGCCTCGATGCAATGCAGGACCCACGGGCGGATGGAGTCGACCGTCCAGTGGTTGTCCGCCATCCCGAAGCCGGACACCTTGCAGGCGACGTTCTCCGCCGCAGCAAGGGCGGTCATCTCCGACTGCCACTGGGCGAAGTACTCGGCGTCGCGCTGGACCGGGAAACCGGCGTGGCCCAGGATCACCTGGATGTCCGGATTCGCCTGGGCGACGTCGCGGCCGGACAGGAGCTTGCCGGGCGAAGCGTTGAGCTCGTACGACAGGCCCCGGGCGCCCAGCGCCCGGTAGCCGGCCTTGAACGCGGCGGTATCCGGATCGTCGGGATGGGCCCGGACGCGGACGCCGCGGGTGAGCGACGACGCCGCCAGGTGGCGGTCCAATTCCGCCTCGGCACCGTCTGCCTCGATGTCGCAGAACACGACCAGGGCGTTCGGGAAGCCGTGCTCCTTCGCGACGGCGTCCAGCCAGGCGGTCTCCTCGACCGGGTCGGGCCCGGCGTAGGCGGCCTCCACGTGGACGCTCTTCGTGACGTTCGCGCCGTAGAACTCCTTGAAGAACCGCCATGGGGACCCGATGGTCGAGCGGATCATCTTGTAGTCGCCGAGCAGGGCCGTATGACCCGCCCACCCGGGCTCGGCCAGCCAGTCGTAGTGGAATCGGTCCAGCTCGTAGAGGTGCTGGTGGGTCTCGATGAACGGGATGCTGCGATCGACATCGGTCATGAGTCCTGCTCCTTTCCCGTGCTTGGTCCGGTGGTCGACGTGGTCGACGCTCTTCGAGGGGCGTCTCGTCCGTTCACTTCAGGCATCCGACGCCGCCACGTCGATCCGGCCGTAGACTCCGGCGGTGGCATGACTCGCGCGGTCAAGCGCCCCACTGAGCTCCGCTCGTTGGTCCACCATCCAGCCGAGATCCAGCTCGTGCAGCCTCCAGTCGTTCGGCACCCCGAGGCTGTCCCAGCCATGCATGGCGTAGTAGAGCGATTGCATCTGGCGCAGCTCGCCGAGGGTCAGGTGGGCCCCGGCGTACGGACCCTGGTCGATGGGTTCTTCATGGATGCGATCGGCGAAGCGTTCGTGCTCCTGTGTCAGGCCATGTCGCCGGTTGAACTCCTGCAGCATCGTGACTCGCCGTTCGCCCATCTCCATGATCTCGTGGATCGAGATGTCCCACCCGGTCACGCCACGGGTGAGCTGCTCCACCCGTGTCGGGGGCATGTAGCGCATGGGAGCGATCGCGCGGTAGTCGAACAGAAGACATTCGATCGCGCCGCTCCACCAGCGCTGCAGGTAGATGGTGAGGCGGACCTTCTTCGGACCCTTCTCGCTCTCGGCGACGCGTTCGCGGATGCCGTATGCACGGCTCCGCCAGATCGCATCCTCCAACCCGGAGCCCTCCACGGCTGGAGCAAGATCCCAGTCGTGTTCCGTGGCCATGAAATCGGGACCGACGGGCCCGGACGCGTTGGCGAGGGCCCACCCGGGCTTGTTGCGCGGGTCGTGCCCCGACATCTCGATCCCACGGCTGACCATCGCGAACCGCTCCGTGCCGCGGCCGAACTGCGCGGCTGCGCGCGCAGAACCCTCGGCCAGGATGTTCCCGACACCTTGACGATGCGCGATCTTCTCCGTGAGTGCCAGGAACGCCCGAGCGTTCCCGAAGGCTACCGATAGACCGTCGAGATCGCTGTCGTCGAGGGCACCCCGCTCGACCGACTCCATGGCCCATGCGATCGTGCCGCCGAGGGACTCGGGATCAAGGCCGAAGCGGTATGTCATCTCGATCGCCTTCAGGACCGCTTCGGGCTCCGTCAGCTCGGTGAAGACAGCGATCCCGGTCAGCGACTCCGTCTCGGCGCCGCCGTAGCGTGGGTCCGTCGCGAATTCGCCGGACGGGACCAGATACCGCCGATGATGCTCGAGGTTTCTCGGCGGCTCCTCGTCGATCCGAAACCTTCCTTCGAGGACATCGTTCGCCACGGTGGCAACGTCGGCGAACAACGCCTTCTGCCAGTTGCGTGTAGGCATCGGCAGCCCCGCCATCGCCTCCCGCTCGCCCGCTCCCTCGATGTCATCGCTGACCGGTGGTGCGGTGACCCAGTTCATGGACCCTGCGTCTTCCCACAGTTGGTTGAAGAGCGACGTTCGACGATTCCGTCGGTAGTCGTCGATCGCATCGTTCGCCAGCGCCGGGTCACCGAACGGAAGCTCAGGACCCTCGATGGCGACGACCGCCTTGAGCCGCTTGGAGCCCATCACGGCACCCATGCCGGTCCGGCTGCTCATGAAGTTCACGTCGTTGACGATCGAGGCGAAGCGCACCTGGTTCTCGCCGGCCGGACCGATCAGGGCCGTGTGAGCGGCAGCCCCCTCTGCCGTCACCAGCCAGTCGTGTGCATCGGCCGTCTCCATCCCCCAGATCGAGGCCGCGTCGTTGACGGTCACCTTGCCGTCGGCCATCACGAGGTAGCTGGGCCTGGAAGCCTGGCCGTGGACGACGAGCGCGTCCAGCCCGGATCGCTTCAGGGCGGCACTGAATGGGCTGCACGATTGCGTTTCGCCGGTTGCATCGGATAGCGGGCTCTTGGCGAGGACCGCGTGGCGACAGATTCCCGGTGCGTCGACGCCCGCGATGATCGACGACGCGAAGACGATGACGTTCTCTGGCCCAAGCGCCTCGGCCCCGACGCGGATGTCTCGCAACAGATACCAGGCGGCCAGGCCACCGCCGCCGCCGTAGCGGCGATACCAGACGGGATCGTGCTCGTCATACCAGATCCGTCCGGCCGAGAGGTCGACGTGGCCGATCCGGCCGTGGAATCCACCAAGCCGATGGAGGACGTCGGCTTCAATCGCCATGTCGGCTCGCTTCGCTGGACCCTGGCGGCATGGTTGGTTGCGGCTGGATGACCGGCAGGGCTGGCTTCGTGCGGCCGATGCGTTCGTACTCGCGCTCGGGGATCGCCTCGAGCGTCTTCCAGACGGTCCAGGTGCACTGCTTCCGCGTCAGCGGATCGTCCTCGCCGCGCCACAGTGGTGGATCGACGGTCCGGACCGGGTGGCCCCAGCGCTCCGCCGGGAGCGTGGACAGGGCGAAGTTGCAGTGGGCGCAGTAGTAGCAGACGCCGACCTCGTTCCAGGCCCACGGGTGGCGCTCCTGCGTCACGCCGAACTCGTACGGGGCGAGGACCCGCGAGCCCGTGCCTTCGATCTCATCGCCGCGGACCTGGCGCCCCCCGGACCCGCAGGGGTCGAAGCGCATCTCCCAGCGGTCGTCGAATTCCTCCAGCTCCGTGTCCCCGCGACGGCCGGGCCCCACGAGGTGGGCGCGCATCGCCTCCAGGCTGATGTACAGGTTGCGCACGAGCGTGTCGGCATACGGTCGAAGCCGGATGTCGAACACCATGTAGCGCTCCTGGATGTACGGCTCCAGGACCGCCCGGTAGCAGGGCTCCAGGGCGGCCTCACCGAACCGGCGGGCCACGAAGGCGAGGACGCCGGCCATCACATCGGCATACCGGTCGTGCAACCGGCGCCAGTCGTCGACCAGGGTGTCCAGGGCGGCCTCCGACCGTGCGACGGACCAGTCGTAGCTGCGGATCCCATTGCCCAGCGCGCCGGCCGACTCCCCGAGCGCCGTCCATCTCGCGACGGGATCGAGCGGTGTGCCGTCCGGCCAGGCCATCAGCGTTCGCAACCGCTCCAGTTCGGCGGTGAGCTCGGCGTCGGTCACGCCCTGGGCCCGAAGCCAGTCCACGAAGCCCGTGGTCCACACGTCGTAGATGACGTACGTGACCTTGGCCTCTTCCATGAAGTAGTCCACGAGCTGGGCTGCGGTCTCGCGCCGACCGGCCGCCAGCCCGAAGACGTCGCCGCCGTCGCGCAGCGCCTCTTTGATCTTGGTCGCGGTGCCCACGGCCTGGTCCGCCCAGTCGCCCGTGCGCACCCGCTTGCCGATCTCGTCCGACCAGGTCAGGTGGGTTTCGGGCACGGCGTGGCTCCCTTCGTCCCGGGCGCTGTCACATGTCCGCGCGGGTGAGTCGGACGCGGACCCGGTCGACGGTCACCGCGCCGAGCAGCAGCAGGCCGTTGGCGACCTCGATCCAGAAGGACGGGACGTTGAGCTGGATCAGGCCGTTGGCGAGGACGCCCACGATGAGGACGGCGAGGACCGTGCCGCCGATGCCACCGCGCCCACCGGACAGGCTGGCGCCGCCGAGCACGACGGCCGTGACGACGGAGAGCTCGATCCCGAGGCCGGAGTTGACCGACGCACCGGCGACCTGCGACAGGCGGATGAGCCCGGCGAGCGCCACGAACAGCGACGACAGCAGGAACGTGAAGAAGATGACCCGCTTGGTCCGGATGCCCGCGAGCCGGGCCGCGATCGGGTTGGCGCCGATGGCGTAGAGGGACCGGCCGTAGACGGTGTAGCGCAGCACGAACCAGAACGCGATCACGCAGGCGATGAAGATGTAGACCGGCAGCGGGATCCCGAGGACGCGCAGCACGCCGAGCTCACCGAAGCCGTTGATGCGGATCGTCTGGCCGTCGCCGAGCACCTTGGTCAGGCCGCGGAAGACGGCCAGGGTGCCGAGCGTCGTGATCAGGGCGTTGATGCCGATCACCGTCACCGAAACGGCGTTGATGACGCCGATCAGGAGGGTGCCCAGGACCGCCACGATGAACGCGGAGGAGACCTGCAGGTTCATCGCCAGCGGCAGGTCCACCCCACCCGTCCCGGGTGTCAACGCCGCGACCGCCATGAGCATCCCGGCGAATCCGACACCGGACCCGACCGACAGGTCGAACTGGCCGGAGATCAGCAGGAGCGTGGCCGGGCAGGCGATGATCCCGACGACCGCCACGTTCTGGAGGATGTTGATCAGGTTCTCGCTGTTGAGGAAGAACTGCGAGGCGACCGAGAAGTAGGCGAACAGCGCGACCAGCACGATGAGCAGTGCCGCGGTCTCGGGCACGGACAGGCCGCGGCCCCGCTTCGGGAGCGCGGCGGCGGCCGTGGTCGGGTCCTGCGTCGTCACCGGGTTCATCCTCCTGCTGCGGCGAGCAGCCGCGTGGTCGTGATCTCGTCGTCGGTGAGGTCGGCGACGACCTCACCCTTGGCCATGACGTAGACGCGGTCGGCGACCTGGACGGCCTCTTCGTAGTCGGACGTGCTGATGAGCACGGCCACGTCGTCAGCGGCCAGGTCGCGAAGGGCTCGGTAGATGTCCTGCCGGGCGCCGACGTCCACGCCGCGGGTCGGCTCGATGAGGACCAGGACCCGACTGCTGCGCTCCAGCCAGCGCCCCAGCAGCACCTTCTGCTGGTTGCCGCCGGACAGGGTGCCCATCGCCTGGCGTGGGTCGTTCCGCGATCGGATCGACAGCTTGTCGTGCCAGCGTCGGTAGGCTGTCGCTTCACTGCTGCGACTGATCAGCTGGCCGAAGGTCGCCAGGCGACCCCACGATGCCACGGCGACGTTCTCGGCGACGGGCCGGACCATGAAGCCGCCACTGGCCTTCCGATCGGCCGGCAGGAATCCGATCCCGGCGGAGACGCCCTGGGCGGGCCCGCCGACCGTCGTCTGTCGGCCGTCGATCTCCATGGTCCCGGAGGTGATCGGCCGCAGCCCATAGGCGGTCTCACCGATCTCTGCCGCCCCGGAGCCGAGCTTCCCGTAGATGGCGACGATCTCGCCACGATGGACATCGATCGACGCGCCCTCGAACGCGTCGCCGGACGCAGCGTTCGTCCAGCGGATCGCCGGCGTCGTCTCGGCGTCACGCACGGTCGTCGGCGGGCGCTCGATCTCGGTGATCTTGCGTCCGACCATCGCCTCGATCATCGCGGCGCGGTCCGTCGTGGCGACGTCGGCGAGCAGTGCCACGTTGCCGTCGCGCAGGACCTGGACGCGGTCGGCGATGGTCGTGACCTCATCCAGCCGGTGGGTGATGTAGATGATGGCGACCCCCTGCTCGCGCAGGCGCCGGACGAATCCGAACAGCGTCTCCGTCTCGTGCTGGGAGAGCGCGGCCGTCGGTTCGTCGAGGATCAGCAGCTTCGCGGACCGCGACAGGGCCCGGGCGATCTCGACGATCTGGCGCTCGCCCACGCGAAGGGCTGCGACGCGGCGGGACGGGTCGATGTCGACCTCGAGCTCCTCGAGGATGGCTCGTGCCCGCCGATTCACCTCCGGCCAGTCGACGAAGCCGAACCGGTTGGGGATGCGCCCCAGCGAGATGTTCTCGGCGACGGTCAGCGTCGGAGCGTCCTGGAACTCCTGGAAGATGATGGCGACGCCAAGATCCCTCGCCTGGATCGGCGTGAGGGTCCGGTGGGCGACGTCGTCCACGAGGACCTCGCCGCCGTCCGGCGTGTAGTCACCGGCGATGATCTTGACGAGTGTCGACTTGCCGGCCCCGTTCTCTCCGAGGAGGGCCAGCACCGAGCCGCCAGCGGCGTCGAGGTCCACCCCGTGGAGGACCTCGACGCCACCGAACGACTTGCGGATACCTCTCGCCTGTAGGGCGAAAGTCATGCGGCGTACCGGTTGGAGACCAGCTGCATCAGCAGGCCGGCGTTTCCGGATAGACGTCGCGGATGTTGGTGCTGTCGATGACGACGTGCTCGGTGAAGATCTCCGTCGGGATGGTCTCGCCCTGGAGCGCCTTCACCATGTTCGGGATGAGCAGGGTGCCGTACCGCTCCGGGAAGTAGGCCACGGAGGCGATGTAGTTCGGGTTGCAGGCGACGTCCTTCCAGATGGAGGGATCCGTGCCCTGACCGCCGTAGTACAGGTCGGTCTGGCGACCGAGCGTGTTGGCTGCGCCGATCGCGCCGAGGATGCCGTCCTCGTTGATCGCGACGACGACGATGTGGTTGCCGGGCAGCGCGCCCAGCAGGTTGGTCACCTGCTCGAGTGCCGGGTCGGTGCGGTCCGCGCCGTCGAGGATGCGTTCCTTGTCGGCCGGGATCGGGCAGAACTCCTTGAAGCCATCGCGCCAGCCGCCCATGCGGTCCGTGTTCGCGGCACCGGCAGCGGTGGACTCAAGCGAGACATAGGCGGTGATGTCGCAGTCCCAGTTCGTCTTGGCGTATTCGCCCATCCGGGCGCCACCAAGGCGACCAGCCTCGTGGTTGTTGGCGCCCATGAAGGCGATCTGGCACGGGGGCTGGATGATGTCGATCGCGATCGTCGGGACATCTCCGTACGCTGCGCAGATCTCCGGGGAGCTGTCCTGGAAGACCTGGAAGTTGAGCATGCCCTGGGCACCCTGGACCTTCAGGTTCTGGGCGCACGATAGGGCCTTCGCCGCATCGATCTCCGAGTCGCAGAACAGCAGCTCCTGGCCGGCGTCGGCCGCGGCCGACTTGATGCCGTCAGAGACGAGCTTCACGAACGGGACCGAGTCGCCCAGGGAGATGTAGCCGATCTTGAACGCGGCCGGGGCCTCGGTCGGCGCCTCTGTGGGGGCGACCGTCGGGGCCGTGGTCGGCGCCTCGGATGCGGGCGCCGTGGATGCACTGGCTGCCGGGTTGGAACACGCGACCGCCACGAGGGCGACCGTGGCCAACAGAACGGACCAACGGGCGAGCTTGCGGCGCGCGTCGGTCCCCGAACGGGATTCCTGCACGTTTCCTCCTCCAGAACTCGGTGGATATGCCCGCGCCCGACGAGCGGCGAATTTGTCACGACTAGCCACGAGAATTGTTACTGGAAACGTCGTCAGGGCCGAGTCAGCGGAGAGTAGTGCCGTGCGTTCGTGCGTGTCAAGTCGGATGCAGGCCGGTCGACGCGTCGGTGGCAATCGGTTCCAGCCCGACGCCTGCCACGTCCCGCCACGGGTCGGCGAATCGAGCCGCCCCCGCGTCTCACCGACGCCGCGCGTCTCGATCGGGCCGCCCCCGAATCTCGCCGACGGCCGCGCGTCTCGATCGAGCCGCCCCCGCGTCTCGCCGAGGCCGCGCGTCTCACGGACGCGGATTCGCGACAGGTTGTTCGTGGACGCGAGACGGTTGGACGTTCCGTGTCGTCTGGGCACGCATCCACGAGGCGTTCATCAAGGAATTGCGTCGCCACGGCGCACGGCCCGCGGGACGCTGCACGGTCGTGACCGCGTCGCGTCTCTGCGACGCGCTGTGGTGCCGGCCGTGGCCGGAGCGCCGAGCGCCCGTGCGGCCCGCCGGCGCGCCGAGCGCCCGCGGTGGCCGGAGCGCCGAGCGCCCGTGCGGCCCGCCGGAGCGCCGAGCGCCCGTGCGTCTCTGCGACGCGCCGAGCGCCCGTGCGTCCCGCCGGAGCGCGACTACCTCCCGCCGGGCCGCTCCGGGTCGTTGGGGTGAGCAGCGAGCGGAACCACCTCCACGTCCAGGTACGGGAAGAACGGCAGCGACCCGATGGCCGCGTGCAGGGCCGTCGCGTCCTCCGCTTCCCAGATCCCCCAGTTCGCCCGCCTTCCGGGGATGCGCCACATCCGGCGGATGCTTCCGGCCGCTCCCAGTTCCGCCCCGCGCACCCGCTCCGCGGCGGTCAGCCGGGCGAGTTCGTCCGGGTCGCCGTCCGGGGGCCAGTTCACCTCGATGTTGACCAGGAACTCCACGGGGACCTCCGCATGTTCGCAGCGGACCCCTTGCGAGTCCGTCCGCCGGTGCCGGTATGATACCGGCTGGAAACGCTTGCACCCGCCGCGCGAAGGCCCGGCATGAACGGCGTCGGCCGTGGAATGGAGGCATGCATGGCGCGCATCCCGATCGAGATGCCCAAGCTCGGCTACGACATGGAAGCCGGCAAGGTCGGTGGCTGGCTGAAGAAGGTCGGCGAGCAGATCGCCCGTGGCGACGTGATCGCCGAGATCGAGACGGACAAGTCGACGGTCGAGATGGAGGCCACCGCGGGCGGCACGCTCGCCGAGATCGTCCATGACACCGGGGCGGAGGTCGCCGTCGGCGAGACGATCGCCTGGCTCGAGGACGGCGCGTAGGTGACGACGACCGATCAGTCCGCGAGCGGGACCGACGCCGACCTCCACGCCGACCTCCACGCCGACCTCGACGCCGGCCGCCATCCGGTCCGCCCGAGTCCGATGCGCAAGGCCATCGCCCGGCGGATGACGGAAAGCAAGCAGCAGGCGCCCCATTTCTACCTGTCGACCGAGATCGAGATGGACGCGCTGTTCGCCGCCGCGGACCGCGCAAACAGCGGACGCGCGCGCGAGGACCGGATCACCGTCACGGCGTTCCTGCTGCGTGCCGTCGCGCTGACGCTGGCCGAGCACCCGGCCTTCAACGCGGTCTGGAACGGGGATGTCGTGGAGCGTTGGGACGCCGTCAACATCGGCGTCGCGATCGCGCTGGACGACGGGCTCATCGCCCCGGCCCTGCTGGACTGTCGTGACCGGGGGATCGCCGATCTGGCCACCGGGCTCGGTGACCTGGTGACCCGCACGCGCGCCGGCAAGCTGCGCGCCGCGGAGATCGGCGAGGGCACCTTCACCCTCAGCAATCTCGGGATGTTCGACGTGACCGCCTTCACCGCCATCATCACGCCGCCGCAGGTCGCGATCCTGGCCACGGCCCGGACGGTGGAGCGACCGGTCGTCCGCGACGGCGAGGTCGTCGTCCGCCGGGTGATGTCCGCCACGCTGTCGTCCGACCATCGCGTCGTGGACGGCGTGGGTGCCGCCGGCTTCCTGGGCACGCTCAAGGGCCTCATCGAGGCGCCCGATGCCTGGGCGGAGGTGCCCGCATGACGCTCCAGGCCGGCGCGGCCGAAGTCGACATCACGCCGCCGTTCCCGGTCGACCTGCTGGGCTACGTGCGCCGGCCGCTCGCTGCGCGCTCCGCCTACGAGCCGCTCATGGCCACGGCCTGCGTCTTCCGCGACGATGCCTCCGGCGAGACCGTGGTCGTCATCGCCGCCGATGTCGTCGGCCTGACCACGCCGATGGCCGACCGGATCCGGGCGCGGGTCGGCGATCTGGTCGGCTGCGATCCCGCGGCGGTCCTCCTCAACTCCAGCCACACGCACGCCGCGCCGTGGCCCGGCGCAACGATCAAGCTGGGCGGCGAGTTCGACGACTGGACGGAGACCGAGTTGCGCTACTGGGACTCCATCCCGGACCGGTATGCGTCGGTCGCCCTGGAGGCGGCCGGCCGACTCGCGCCGGCCCGGGTCAGCGGCGGTGTCGGTGAGGCCAAGGGCATCGCGGTGAACCGGCGCGAACGGACGGCGGACGGCCGAACGATCCTCGGCTGGAACCGCGAGGGCGTCCGCGACGATTCGGTCGTGGCGATCCGCGTGGACGGGTGGGACGAGGAGGCTCCGCTCGTCACGCACGCCATCGCGACCCTCGTGTCGTTCGCGTGCCACCCGGTCGTCATCGGGCCCGACTACCCAGGGGCTGGGCCGGACTTCGTCGGGCCGCTGAGATCGCGGATCGACGACCTCCACCGGGCCGGATCCGTGACCGTGTTCCTCCAGGGGGCGGCCGGTGACGCCCTTCCCCTCGAGGCGTTCCGCGATGACGCGGGAGCGATCTTCGCGGCTGATCGATTCGGCGCCCGGCTCGCTGAAGAGGCCCACCACGCGATCATCGACGCCGACCCGTGGGCGGTCGAGATCGACCGCTCCGACTGGGGCTCCGTGACCCCGATCTCGCTGTACCGGCGCCGGCTCGCCGACGAGCAGCCGCCGCAGGTCCTGCGCACCGCGCGCCGCATCGTCTCTCTGCCGCTGCTGGAGCTGCCGAGCGTCGCCGACCTGGAGCGCGAGCTCGCGGAGCGTCGGGCGGACCTCATCGCCCGCGCCGAGCAGGGCGAAACGCGGACCACGATGAACCCGATCCGCTATCACATCTCGTGGCTGGAGACGATGCTCGCCCAGGAGGCGGCGGGCGGGCGCGCCACCGCCATCGACGGCGAGATCTGGGCCGCGCGGATCGGCGACTGCGCGATCGTCGGAGCGCCGGGTGAGATCTTCGGGGCGATCGGGACCGCGGTCCGCGCCCAGTCTCCGTCGCCCGTCACGATCTTCGCCGGCTACAGCCAGGGCAGTCTCGGCTACGTCGCCACACCGGACGAGTATCCGCACGGCGGCTACGAGCCCGCGATCTCGCACCGAGGGTACGGACAGCCCGCGCCGTTCTCCCCCGACGTCGCCGGCATCATCGAGCGCACCGCGGTCGAGCTGCTGCGCGAGCTGTTCGCATGACGAGGTCCGATCTCCCAGATGTCAGCGCGGCGATCGCGGCCGCCGATGCCGATCGGCTCGCACTGCGCGAATCGCTCGCCGACCGGCGCACGAACCTGCCGCTCCGCTACTGGCGCCAGCAGGCCCACCTGACGACGCCGGCCGCGGACGCCGCGATGGCGCGCAAGGCCGTCGAAAGCGGCACTGGATCCATGACCCGGATGCTGGACCGGCTCGGCCTGACCGGCGCGGACCTCGCGGAGCGGCTGGAGCTGCCGTCGGCCCTCGTGGAAGCCCGTCTCGCGGCCCCGTCGCGGGCGCCGCTCGTGATGCTCGATGGCGAAGATGCCATCGCCCCCGGCGACGAGATGGCTGCCCGGGCCATGGCCGTCGCCGCCGAGACATTCGCCGAGGCCGACTGGGGCGACGTCGCCGGGGCCCCGAGCCTGCGCTTCTATCGACCTCCGGGCTTCAACCTCGAGACGACGGTCCGCGACCTGTACACGCTGCTGTGGCGACTGCGAGAGCGGACGATGACGGCCGTCGACGCGACCGACGCCGCCCCGGCCTTCCCCCTCGACGGGATCATCTTCCCCAAGGTCGAACACCCGGAGGAGATCGATCTCGTCAACGACCTGCTGGACCGCGCCGAGGTTGCGCTGCGCCTGCCCACCGGCAGCATCCGAGTGGGGTACCTCGTCGAATCCGGTTGGGCCGCCGCGCAGCTCCCCGACATCGCCCGCCGGGCGGCGCCGCGCC
This sequence comes from uncultured Chloroflexia bacterium, assembly GCA_963704935.1. Taxonomy (GTDB): domain Bacteria; phylum Chloroflexota; class Limnocylindria; order Limnocylindrales; family CSP1-4; genus SPCO01. Next base: position 1,469,749 of record CAVPIF010000001.1, on the reverse strand, counting down.
TGGCCAGCCTGATCTTCGGGATCGCCGACTACAGCGCCGACCTGGGACTGCCGGTGATCGGCAACGACCATCTGCTGGCGGACTGGGCCCGGGCGGAGATCGTGGCCGTGGCCGGCGCGGTCGGCGTGCCCGCGATCGACGGGATGACCCTGGACTACCCGGTCGCCGATCCCGCCCTGGACGCGACCGCGAACCGCATCCGCTGGCTGGACCGGATGCGGCTCGCATACGACGATGCGGTCCGGGCGCGCGAGCTCGGGATGCTCGGGAAGTGGGTCGGTCACCCGGCCCAGCTGTTCGCAGTGCTGCTGGCCTACGAGGCGGGCCTGACGGACGAGGCGCTGGAGCACGAAGCGGCGAAGCTGGAGGCGTATGGTGCGGCCGTGGCGGCAGACCAGGGCGCGACGATGATCGCCGGTGTGATGAGCGACCGGGCCACGGACCGACACGCCCGCGTGGTGCTTCGCCAGGCGGCCGCGCTCGGCCGGTTCGAGCCGGCACGGGCGCTGGCCCTTGGGGTGATCGACCACACCGAGCTAAACGAGGCGACCCGGGCGTATGCCGCCCACCACCGGACGGGAGCGACTGCATGAGCGAGCCGATCCGCAGCTGGGAGGGCAGGTTCCTCGAGGATTTCACGGTCGGCGACCTGTACCGCCACGCCCACGGCCGGACGATCACCGAGACCGACAACACCTGGTTCGCGCTGCTGACCAACAACCCACACGACATCCATTCCAACGCCGACTACGCCAGCCGGACGGAGTTCGGGAAGCCGCTCGTCGTGAGCACCCTGACCCTCGCCATCGTGACCGGGCTGTCGGTCTCCGACGTCAGCCAGAACGCGGTGGCCAACCTCGGCTGGGACGAGGTCAAGCTGACCGCCCCGGTGTTCGCCGGCGACACGATCTACGCCGAATCGGAAGTGCTGGAGGTCCGTCCGTCGCGCTCGCGCCCGGGGCAGGGCCTGGTCCGGGTCCGGACGCGCGGCTTCAACCAACGCGATGAGACGGTCATCACCTACGAACGGACCGTCCTCGTCTACGGCCGGGCGGCTCGCCCGGACGCCTCGACCTCCTAGCCCGGCTCGTCGCGAGCCGGCCGGAGCCGCGCCCGCATCCGACCGACGAATCCGCCGCGCGACGCGCCGGCCAGCGCGCCCCCGACCGCCCGATCGCGCAGGCCCTGGGCGATCGACTCCGCCTCGGTCGCACTGACCCCGAACCGGCGCAGCGCGTAGCGCGCCATCTGGACGCCCAGCTCGCGTTCGCCGTGGACGGCCTGGACCCGCGGACTCAGCCCGCGCAGGTGCGCAGCCTCGACGTCGCTGTGCGTCCGGACCACGACGTCGACCGTGGGCTGGAGGACCCGCGCCCGCTCCACGATCAGCCGCGTCTCGTGCGGGTCGGGCGTGGCGACGATCAGCAGGCGTGCATGGTCGAGGTGGGCCAGGGCCATGACCTCGGGATTGGCAGCATCCCCGTAGATCGCGGGGACGCCGCGGGCACGGAGTCGGTCGATGTCGTCCCGTTGCTCCGTCACGACGACGTAGCGGAAGCCGCGCCGCTCCAGAGCCGGCCCGATCATCCGGCCCACCCGCCCGTATCCGCACAGGATCGCGTGCTGTCGCAGCGAATCGCGGGTCGCGAGGTCCAGGAGGGCCCGGTCGCCTGCCCGCCGAGCCCGCAGGGCGTTCAGGATCCGTGCCCCGCGCAGCCGTCGCTCGAGGGGACCGACCGTCCGCAGCAGGAACGGGTTGATCGCGATGGACAGCAGGGAGCCGGCCACGATGAGCTGGAACCCGGCCTCGGGCAGGAGCCCGAGGGTCAGGCCCATCGTCCCCAGGATGAACGAGAACTCGGCGATCTGGCCGAGGCCCGTCCCGACCGTCAGCGCGGTGTGCAATGGGTACCCGATCACGGCGATGATCGCGAAGCTGACGAACGGCTGGGCGACGACGATGAGCAACAGCACCGCGGCGATCGGCAGCGGGTTGGCCAGCAGGTAGGCAGGGTCGATGAGCATCCCGATCGACACGAAGAACAGGACCGCGAACGCGTCGCGCAGCGGCAGGGCATCGGCCGCCGCCTGGTGGCTCATGTCCGATTCGCTGACGACCGCACCGGCCAGGAACGCCCCCAGCGCGAGCGACACGCCGAACACCGCGGATGAGATATAGGCGAGCCCGAGGGCGCTGGCCAGCACCGCGAGCGTGAACAGCTCGCGCGATCCCTGGCGCGCGACGATCAGCAACAGCCAGGGAACCAGGCGCGCGCCGGCCGCGATCATCAGCGCGGCGAACCCGACCGCCTTGACCAGTGCGAACGCGAGCTCGCCGACCGGATCGGACGCCGCGGCCGCATCGCCGGCCGCTCCGCCGAGCAGCGGAGCGAGGCCGGGCAGCAGCACCAGCACGACGACCGTGATCAGGTCCTGGACGATCAGCCAGCCGACGGCGATACGGCCCTGCTCCGTGTCGAGCTCGCCCCGTTGTTCCAGCGCCCGGAGCAGGACGACCGTGCTCGCGATGGAGACGGCGAGGCCCAGGACGAGGGCGCCGCCGAGCCCCCAGCCCAGTGCCAGCCCGACGAGGAGCCCGAGCACGGTGACCACCGTGACCTGGATGATCGCCCCCGGGACGGCGATGTTGCGCACGGCGAGCAGGTCGCGGAACGAGAAGTGGATCCCGACCCCGAACATCAGCAGGATCACGCCGAGTTCGGCCAGCTCGCTGGCGATGGTCGGGTCGGCGATGAGGCCCGGGGTGAACGGCCCCACGGCGATGCCGGCCGCGATGTAGCCGACGATCTCGGGCATCCGGAGTCGTCGGGCGACCAGGCCGCCCAGGAAGGCGGCGGTCAGACCGACGGCGATCGTGGAGATGAGTGCGGGCTCGTGGTCCATCGCTCGTCCCGTTGGCGGCGGGGCTCCTGAGGATACCCGAGCGCTGGGCGTCAGCCGGGGCTGGCGGGGACCGTCTGGACGACCAGGTGCGGCCGATGCGCTCCCTGCAACGATTCCACGGCGAGGCCGTCCCCCGATGTCGGGCGCAGCACGAACCCGAACGTCCCGCTGCGTCGGACGATGCTCGTGACGTCCAGGTCCACCCACGTGCCGGCCGCGATCGCGCCGGCGTCTGAGGCCATGGGGCCGGTGGTCGCGGGGCGGTCCTTCCAGGTGATCGAGCCACCGGACCAGGTCGACGTCGTCGGGTAGACGCGCGGTCCGTCCTTCGTGGCGTTCGTCACCCACAGGCGAAGCACGGCGCGGTCCACGACGCCGGCAAGTCCGGTCACCGTGGCCTTCAGGTAGGCCTGCCGGTCCAGCCCGCGCCCGGTATCGCCGTCCACGAGCAGCCGACTCGATCCACCGTAGTTCGTCGTCGGGCGGGCCTGGTCCACCGTCGCGTCGGAGGTCACGGCGAACGATCTCGTCGTGCGGGTCGGCGGCGCGCCGTGGGTCGCGGTCGTCCCGGAATCGCGGAACGTGCTGCCGGCGACCGGCTCGAACGCCCAGTCGTAGGCTGCCTTGCGGAGGGTGAGGCGGAGGACGCCGTACGTCGTGGAGAAGACCTGGCTGTTCGGGGCGATGGAGGCGCGTGGCCGGAGTGCCGTCCCGCCAGTCCCGACCACGAACTCGCGGATCCCGAACGGGTCGTCCCGACGGCCCCACGGATCCTGTCGCGCGAAGCGCTCGTAATCGTGGTCGTGGCCGTTGAGGATCACGTCCGCGCCGGCCGCGTAGAGGATCTCCCAGAAGGCCTGCATGCCGGTCGCACCGCCGTGCATCCCCGAACTGAACCGCGGGTGGTGCCAGTAGGCGAGCACGTCCTTGTCCATGTTCGCGGCGAGGTTGGCGCGCAGCCAGCCACCCTGCGGCGACGTGGCGTGGCACCCGCCGACGGCCGCGCAGTTGCTGTTGAGGACGACGATGTGCCACGTCCCGAGGTCGTAGCTGTAGTAGCCCTTCGCCGGGTCACCGGCGCTCGCCCCGAAGTACCCGAAGTAGCCCGAAGCCCCAGCCGTCAGGTAGTCGTGGTTGCCGGGGGCCGGGCGGGTCCGGGCCTTGTGGCGTCCCCAGGTCGGCTCGTAGCACGATGCGAACTGGGCGGCCGTCCCGGAGGTGTAGGCGTTGTCGCCGAGGGTGACGACCGTGCCGGGGATGCCGTCCAGCAGGTTTGCGGTCGCGCTGTCCCGGGTCGTCGTGCAGTCGCCGATGTCGCCGGCCCCGACGATGACCGGGTCCGCGGCGCGCACCGGCAGCACGCCGACGATGCTGGAGGCGACGAGCACGGCGAGGACCGGCGCCACGGTCCATCGGACGATCACCCGGGTATGGTTTCACCGCCGGGCCAGACTGTCACGGACCGGAACGTCCCGGGGTCGGCGGGACGTCCGGCCCACCTCGCGCGGGTCGTGGTCGGTCATGTGATCTGACGACGGCCGGACGCTAGAGTCGGCGGAGACCCCTGCCCGGCACGTCAGACCACTTCGGAGCAGGATCGAGGATCGGAGCGGCGTCGATGACGGACATGGCACACCGGGCGGTCGGTCGCGTGGCCACGTTCCCGCTGGCCTGGCTGGCGGCCGCGTTCACGCTGGCACAGCTCGCGGATCTCGTGTCCGCACTCGTCGTCGCGCGCGAACTGAATCCGATCGCGGCATCGATCGTCGGGCGACCCCTGCTCGCGCTCGCCCTGAAGCTCGGCCTCGTGGCGTTGGTGGTCGCCGTGGCCGAGATCTGCGACCGGCGCCGGCCGCTGCTCGCCCGCATGGTGCTCGTGATCGGGATCGTCGCAGGCCTGTTCGGGGCGCTGAGCAACACGCATCTCACCCCGTTCCTGACGGGGTGATCCGTCAGACAGGGACCGAGGTCAGCAAGGGATGCCCGCCGGAAGGACAAGTTGCGACCGGCGAGCCTCGGCACCTGGCCGGCTCTCGCCGCCCGAGTCATCGGCGGGACAGCAAGGAAATGGTGGAGATGGGGGAGAGTCGAACTCCCCGTCCAAGACCCTTCATCGGAGACCACTACGAGCGTGTCCGATGGTTTGTCGTCGACCGCCCGAACGAACATCGGCACCCTGCCGGGCGGTCCAGTCACGTGTCCCTAGATCGGGCTTGACTCCGGATCACGCGTCACTCATCCGGATCGCAGCTTCGCTGCATGACGCTTCCACTACCCGCGAAGCGGAGGCAGCTTCCACGCTCACCTTACTGCCTAAGCAGCGAGGGCGAGAGTCGACTGGCGGTTGCCAGGTACTTCTTTTTGCTGCCTTGTTAACGAGGCCTGAGCAGCATCCTCGGCTCGCGCTCCCCGACAGCCAAGCCCTGTCGAAACCACGCATCCCCACAGGACCGAACGTCGGTTCGGTTTCCCCATGATGCTACCACGAGCCGGCTGAAGGGTCGAGACCCCGGACCATCGGCCCAGCGACGTCATCGGCCGTTCACTGGTATCGTCTTCGAAGGCCGAACCTCCCAACCGGGGACGGGGGAACCACCACCTGGGGCAAATCGCGGATCGACCGCGACGGCGGACCCACGCCGAGCCCGTCAGCTCACCTCGCAGGCCAGCAGGGCTGCTACGAGGTACCTGGTGCTCCGGCCATCTCTCAATCCGTCGCCGAGTCAGCGCGCGGTCGGGCGCAACCTTGCGCTGGACCTGGTCGCGGGCATCGGTGTCGGCGTCACCATGGCGCTCGTCGGGGCGCTGCTGCCGACGATCGCTCGCCGAAGTGGCCTCGAGCCGCTCGGGCTCGCCGCCCTCGCGTCGGCGCCGTTCATCGCCAACCTGCTCGGCGTGTTCGCCGGCCGGGTCGGGCCACGCTCGCCGTTCTCCCTGGCGCTGCTCCGTGGAGCCGGCGCCGCAGCACTGATCCTGCTCGTCTTCTTCCCGACCCCCGCCGTGATGATCGCGATCGCGATCGCGTTCTGGCTGAGCATCTCGCTCGGCGGCCCGTTCCACCTCCGACTGTGGGGGTCGATGTATCCCTCGCGCGTGCGTGGCCGGATGGTCGGTGCGGTGGGGATGGGGCGCGCCGCGGCCGGCGCCGTCGCGACCCTGGGAGGCGGCCTGATCGCGCAGCGACTCGGTGGCGAAACGGCGGTCGCCGTGGCGGGCGTCGTCGGGCTCGCGGCCGCCATCGGCTATGCGGGGCTTCGCGCCCCGGCCGGGCAGCAGCCACCGGCGTTCTCGGCCCGCGCGTCCATCCGCGCCATCCGGGAGCGCCCGATGCTCGCGCAGATCACGCTGGCGCAGGGGTTCTACGGCGGCGGACTGATCGCGGCGGCGCCACTCTACGCCCTGGTCCTGGTCGATCGGCTCGATCTGAGCCTGGCGGACGTCGGCTTCCTTGGGCTGCTGGCCGCCGTCGCCACCACGATCGCGTTCCTTGCCAGCGGCGCGGTGACGGACCGCTGGGGCCCACTCGCGGCGATGCGGGTCGGGAGCCTCCTGGGTCTGGCGTCCCTGGTCGCGTACGCCCTGGCACCGCAGTTCGCGTTCCTCTGGTTCGCCGCGCTCGCGGGCGGCATCGCCGGCGCGTCGATCGACGTCGGGATCACGGCGGCCGTCAGCGACCAGACATCGCTCGCGTCGCGGGCCGCCGCGATGGCGGGCCTCAATGCCATCACCGGAGCGCGCGGGATCCTCGCCGCGTTCTCGGCAAGTGCCCTCGTGCAGGCGGGCATCGTCGACGTGACGACCGGCCTGCTCCTGTGCGCGGCGGCGTCCGCGATCGGCGTCGGGATCTTCCTCCGCGCGCGTCCCAGCGTGCCGGTCGAGACGCGGGCCTGGGAGATCGCCCTGCCGCCGCCGCCGGCCGCCGGGCTGCCATCGACGACGGCGCGCGTCCAGCGAGGTCGTCGCTCGCGTCCGGCTGATCGAGCGAGGCGCCCGGCGGCTACGATGCGGCCATGCGCCTGACCGCCTGGGAAGAGGAGCGGCTCCTCATCTTCACGGCCGCCGAGCTGGCCCGACGCCATCGCGATCGAGGGCTGCTGCTGAATGCCCCGGAGGCGGTCGCCCTCATCTGCGACGCGATGCTGGAGGCGGCGCGGGCCGGTGCCTCGTACGAGGAGGTCGAGGCCGCCGGTCGCGAGGCGGTCGGCCCGGCGGAGGTGCTCCCTGGCGTGGCCGCCCTGGTCGGCGACGTCCGCCTGGAAGTGCTGATGGACGACGGGGCGCGGCTGGTCGTGCTGCTGGAGCCGCTCGGTCCGTCGGCCGAGGACGACCCCGGCGCCGTCATCCAGGCCGCGGAGCCGCGCGAACCCGATGCCTCCGCGCGTCCCACGATCGACCTCGCCGTCACCAGCACCTCGATCCGGATCGTACGGGTGTCGTCTCACTACCCGTTCCACCGGGTCAACCGGCGCCTGGACTTCGACCGCGCCGCCGCGGTCGGGTTCCGCCTGGACCTTCCGGCCGGCTCGACGGAGCGCTGGGCCCCGGGTGAGACGCGGACCGTCCGGCTCGTGCGGTTCGGCGGCGAAGGCGGGGAGACCGATGAAGGCGGACCGGCGAGGGCGTTGAGACCGGCGAGGGCGACCCGGCATGAGTCACCTCTCCCCGGAGGAGCGCCTCGCCCGGTTCGGCCCGACGACCGGCGACCGGGTGCGCCTCGGCGACACCGACCTGTGGGTTCGGGTCGGCGACGATCGCCAGGCTCCCGGTGACGAACCGATCTGGGGCTACGCCAAGACCATCCGGCCACGGTCCACCCAGGGTCGCGCCTCCGCCTCGGAGCTCGATTCCGTCATCGCCGGCGTGCTCGTGGTCGACCCCGTGCTGGGCGTCGTCAAGGCGGATATCGGCATCAAGGACGGTCGGATCGTCGGCGTCGGCCGCGCCGGGAGCGGTTCGATCAGCGACGGCATCGAGCTGCCGATCGGCCCACACACGGAGCCGTACATGGGGTACGGCCTGATCGCCACGCCGGGCGCCGTCGACAGCCACGTCCACCTGATCAGCCCGGCCCTGCTGCCCGCGGCGCTCTCGGGCGGGGTGACGACGCTGATCACGGCCGGGTTCGAGGAGCCGCCGTGGGCGATGGCGCGGACGCTGGAGTCGACCGCCGGCTGGCCACTGAACATCGGTCTCCAGGCCTGCGCCCGGGCGGAGGACGACGGCGTCCTTTCCGCGCTGCTGGAGGCCGGCGCATGCGGATTCAAGATCCACGAGGACTACGGCGCCCACCCGGAACTGATCGACCACGCCCTCCGGTTCGCCGACGCCCACGATGTGACCGTCGCCCTCCACACCGACGGGCTGCACGAGAGCGCCGAGCTGGAGGACACGGTCGCCGCGATCGCCGGGCGGACGGTCCATGCCTATCACGTCGAGGGCAGCGGGGGCGGCCACGTCCCGGACGCGATCGGCCTGGTCCGCGAGCCGAACATCATCTGCTCGTCCACGACGCCGACGGTGCCGTTCGGGGTCAACGCGGCGGCCGAGCAGGTGCCGATGATCGTCCTCAACCACGGCGCCTCGTTCTGGGTCGGCGAGGATATCGACCTGGTCCGCGACCGAGTCCACGCGGCGACGATGGCCGCGGAGGGGCCGCTCCACGAGCTCGGCGCGATCGCCATCGTCAACTCGGATTCGCAGGGCATGGGCCGGATGATGGAGACGGTCCGACGGACGTTCCAGCTGGCCCACGTCATGCGCGGGTGGGACGGGACACGATCGTCCGGTGACCCGCGCGACGACACGGAGCGAGTGCTGCGCTATCTCGCCAAGGTGACCGTGGAGCCGGCGATCACGCACGGGATCTCCGGGTACGTCGGGTCGCTCCAGGCCGGTCGCCTCGCGGACATCGTGCTCTGGGAGCCGGGCTACTTCGGGGTCAAGCCGGCGCTCGTCTTCAAGGGAGGCGTGCCGGCCTGGGGCCCCATCGGCGAGGGGAACGCGACGGTCGCGGGCGCGCAGCCGACCCGCTATGCAGCGGACTGGGGCGGCCTGGGGCGAGCCGCCGATGCGCTCTCGACGACGTTCGTCTCGGCGGCAGCCACCGAGGCGAGGACGGTCGCGGCGCACGGTCGGATGGTGAGCGCGGTCCTCGGCACTCGCGGCCTCACGAGGGCGTCGTTGCTGCACAACCGGGCGACCGCCGCGATCGAGGTCGACGTGCGCGACGGCACGGTGACGCTGGACGGGCGCCCGCTCGCGATCGAGCCAGCGCGCGAGGTCCCGCTCAGCCGCCGCTACCTGCTGCGGTAGGGGTCAAACCCGCCGCTGGCGACCACGCTGGGCGTCCGCCAGCTGGCGCGCGATATCCCGTTTGGCGTCGCGGTCCGCGATCGTGCGCCGGCGGTCGTGGAGCTGCTTGCCGCGCGCCAGCCCGAGCTCGATCTTGGCCTTGCCCCGGGTCAGGTACAGCCTCAGCGGGACGATCGTCTGGCCCTTGGCCTTGGCGCGCCCCATGAGCTCATCGATCTGCTTGCGGTGGAGCAGCAGCTTGCGGTCGCGCTTGGGGTCGTGGTTGTATCGATTGCCCTGCTCGAACGGCGCGATGTCGGCGCCGATCAGCCACGCCTCGCCGCGGTCGATCCTCGCGTAGGCGTTGGCGATGTTCGCCTTGCCGGCGCGGATCGACTTGATCTCCGTGCCGGTCAGCACGAGCCCAGCCTCGAACGTGTCGTCGATGGTGAACTCGTGGCGGGCTTTTCGATTGAGGGCGACGGTCGAGTCGTCGCGCATGGCTACCGCCTTTGTCGTGCCCGCGATGGAGGATGCGCACGAACGCCGGCCCGTGCGGGCCGGCGTTCGAGTTGCTTACCCACCCACAGGGGTGTCCGACTAAACGGCCATCTCCTGCGAGGTGGTGCAGCTACGCGTACTGTCGATCACTGCACATCACCTCCTTTCGTTCCCGGCCACCCTACTCGATGGCGCGGACGAGTGCAAGAGCGCCCGGGCCGCCGGCGCCGGTCAGGCGGCGACGCGCCGCGGGAGCCTGGATGAGGCCGCCTCGTCGAACAGGGTGAGGGCGCGCTCCAGGACCGGATCCTCCCCGGCCGCCACGTCGTCCGGGATGGTGACCGGGACGTCCGGCTCCAGGCCGACGTCGTGGATCCAGCGCTTCGCTGGCGTGAGCCACTTGGCGATGGTCAGGCGGAACGCCCCGCCCTCACCGGTGAGTTCCTGCCACTGCTGGACGGTGCCCTTGCCGAACGTGGTGCTGCCGACAAGCCGTGCGCGGCCGGTGTCCTGCAGGGCTCCGGCGACGATCTCACTGGCCGAGGCGCTGCCACCATCGATCAGGCAGAGGACGACGATCTTCGGATCCGTGGCCGCGCCGTCGGGCAGCGCCTCCGTGGAGGTCTGCGTCCCGTTCGCTTCTTCTTCCCAGAACACCGTGCCGGATCCGATGAACTGGCTGGCCACCGCCCGCGCCGCTGTCACGTACCCGCCCGGATTGCTGCGCAGGTCCAGGATGAGCCGGGTCCTGCCCGCCTCCACGTGCGCGCGCAGCGCCACTTCCAGGTCGCTCGCTCCGCGGTCGGAGAAGCTGTTCAGTCGGACGTAGCCGACGGCCCCGTCAGCGTAGGTCTCCGACTCGACCTCCTGCTGGAGGATGACGTCACGGGTGATCTCGAGGGGGAATGCGTCGGTCGTGCCGCGCTGGATGGTAAGCGTGACGACCGAGCCTTTCGGACCGCGGATCCGGTCCCGGGCGCCGTCGACCGCGAGCCCGTCCAATGGAACGCCGTCCACGGCGAGGACGAGGTCGCCCGCCTTGAGACCCGCCTTCTCAGCCGGCGAACCGGCCAGCGGCGCGATGACCACGAGGCGACAGTCCGGCCCCAGCGTGGCGCAGCCCTGGGCCCCGTTGGTGTCCTGGGTGGAGATCTCCGCCCCGATCCCCTCGAACTCGCCACTGAGGCCCTGGAGGCTCAGTCGATACTGCTCCGAGGTGAGATAGGACGAATACGGGTCGTCCAGCGCCTCGATCATCCCGCGGATCGCGCCCTGGATCAGCGCGTCGCGATCGACCTCCCCGCCGACATAACGCTCGTTGATCGTGTGATACGTATCCCAGAACGGCCGGAACGCGGCGTCGTCGCTGACCGGCGTGCCCGGCTCGACGGCGCTCTGCCGACCCATCGAGTACCCGGACATGAAGAGCGCTCCGCCGGCGAGCAGGACGACCAGCGCGATCGCCATCGGGATGATGGGGACTCGCCGAACAGGGACGACCGGGTCGGTCACGAGCGGTTCGGGAGTCGGGGTCGAGTCGATCGGCGGGATCACGGGATCGCGTTCCTCTGCGGCGGGCGCCTAGGGTACATCGGCTCTCCGAGGGGGACGCCGGGACGGACGACCTAGCGGATGAGGTACGTCCGGACGGACACCCACGACCCCACGATGCCGAGCCCGACGCCGGCCCCCATCACGAGCGCGACCAGGTCGCGGGTCAGCGTGCCGACCTCCAGCGGCAGGATCCGGAAGAAGTCGACCATGAAGTCACCCAGCGGCTCGGCGGCCGCGGCGAGGACGGCGAGCGTGATGGTGGCGCCGAGGAAGCCGACGAAGGCGCCCTCGAACACGAACGGCCAGCGGATGAACGCATCGGATGCCCCGACCAGGCGCATGACCTCGATCTCCTCGGCCCGGGCGAGGACAGCAAGCCGGATCGTGTTGACGATGATGAACAGGCAGATCACCCCGACGATCACGAGGAGGACCGAGCCCGCGGTTCGCAGGACGTTCGTGATCGTCAGGACCCGATCGACCAGATCCTCGATGTTGATGACGTTCCGGACCGCTGCGTCCTGCCGGAGCGCATCACCCACGACCCGGATCTCGGCCGGGTTCACCAGTTTGACCTCCAGGCTCGCGTACAGCGGGTTGGTGTCCAGGTATCGGGTCAGGTCCTCGCGACCCTGGGCTCGCATCGATTCGCGGAAGCGATCCAGTGCGTCATCGCGTGTGATGTAGGTCACGCCGGCCACCTCCGGCATCGCCTCGAGCTCCGCGGTGAGCGACTGGATCTGGACATCGGTCACGTTGGGCTGGAGGTAGGCGACGACCTCGACCTTCTGCTCCGTGAACTCCAGGCCCGCCAGGAGGCCGGTCTGGACGATCCAGAACCCGGACAGCAACAGGAGCATGAGGACCATGGTCGCCGTCGCGGCGAGCGACATGACGGCATTCCGCCAGAAGCCCTGCCAGGCACGCCGGATGCTGAATGCGATGAACGTGATCACGCGCGTTCAGTCCTCGCGGTGGTAGGCGCCGCGGACCTCGTCGCGGATGACGCGGCCTTCCTCCAGCGCGACCACGCGCCGACGGAGTGCGGTGACGACATCCGCGTTGTGGGTCGCCATCAGGACGGTCACACCCAGTTCGTTGATGCGCAGGAGCAGTTGCAGGATCTCCCAGCTGATGAGCGGGTCGAGGTTGCCCGTCGGCTCGTCCGCGATGATGAGGCGCGGGTCGTGGACCAGGGCCCGGGCGATGGCCGTGCGCTGTTGCTCGCCGCCCGACAGCTGGGCCGGGACCTGGCGGGCCTGCGCCGTCAGGCCCACGATGGCCAGCACTCGATCCACCGCCGGCCGGATCTGGGCGCGGGGATGACCGGTCACCTCCAGCGCGAACGCCACGTTCTCCCAGACGGTCTTGGTCGGCAGGAGCTTGAAGTCCTGGAAGATGATCCCGATCTTGCGGCGCATCCGGGGAACCTTGCGACGGGGGAGTCGAGCGAGGTCCTGACCATCCAGCATGACGGCGCCACGAGTCGCGACCTCGTCACGGATGAGCAGCTTGATGAGTGTCGACTTGCCTGCGCCGGATGGCCCGACGAGGAACACGAAGTCGCCCTCGGGGATGACCAGGTCGACGTCGCGCAGGGCGATGTTGCCGTTGGGGTACTGCTTGGTGACGTCGTGCAAGACGAGGATCGTGCGGTCGCCGACCGTGCGGTCAGGGCTGCGACCGAAGAGCCGTCGACGGATCGATCGCGCCGGAGGCGGTGCAGGGGCGATGCTCACGGGCCACTCCGCGGACTACTCGTCGGCCGACGACGATCGTCGCCGGCTCCGTTGGGTCGAACTCCGTCCGCGGGCACGGCAGGGGGAGCCACGTCGGAGCCGAGGCTACCACCGGCTCCTGCATCTGCCAAACGCGCCGCGGTGTCCCGGCTCGGCGTCAGCCTCATGATCGCGCCGCCACCTCATGACCGACGCCTGGCGTGTCGCACCCGGAGAGCGCCGCGGCGTGCGCGCGCCGGCCACGCTCAGCGTCGCTGCGCGGCGCCCGCGCGCCGCCACGCCCGCGCGCGCCCGCGCAGCGTCGCTGCGACGCGGTCTGACGATGAATGCCTCGTCGATGCGCACCCAGACGACACGATCTGCTCGCCCGCTTCTTGTGCCGCGCTCACCTGTGCCGGGATCGCGTCGCTGCCACGCACCCGGGACGCGCCGCGCTCACCTGTGCCGGCATCGCGTCGCTGCCACGCGCCTTCGCGTCCCGCCACGCCCGCCCCGCCCGCCCCGCCACGACCCGCCGCCCGCGGCCCACAGCCCGCCGGACTCCTACAGCAGCCCCGGCGAGATCGGAAGGTACCGCGACAGGTCGGCGAACGGGCGATCCCAGCACAGGAGGATCGGGAACCGGTCGAGTCGGAACCCGGCCCGAAGCGCGGCGACGACAGCTCGATCGGCGGTGCCGGGCAACCACATCGCGAAGGCGCCGCGCGGGGTCACCACCCGGGTCAGGTGGCCAAGGATCGGCGCCACGAGGTCCGCGTCAAGGGCGGCGACCGGCCCGACCCGACCCGCCTCGGTCGCATACCCGTACCCGAGCGGGTCGCCGTCGGGGCCGAGGTACAGCCAGCCCCGGCGACCCTCGCGCCGCAGGTAAGCGTGATCCTGCGGATGCGCCACGCCGAGCAGCGCCCGATCCAGGTCGTCGATGACCTCGACGAGCCGGGCGTGTCCGTCGTCGCCGGGCGGTCCACCGCCGAGCTCGTCGAACGATACCGGCCGGACCCCGCTGGGCAACGCGCCGAAGGCCGAGCCGTCCGTCGGGTGCCCGATCAGGTTCAGGAGCGGGATCCGGGGCACGATCCCGAGCGATGCGTACAGGGCGTTGGAGACCGGCTGGGCGCTGTCGGTGGCGGTCGAGCGGGCGAACTCGGGATCGGTCGGCGGACCGACATGCGCCAGCAGCGCCCGACCCACGCCGCCTCCCTGGGCCTCGGGCAGGACGAAACACATCGACAGGTACCAGAGCCGCTCGCGCAGCACGGCCGCCGCGAAGGCCACCAACTGCTCCCCGCCCGGGGCCGTCGGGTCGGGTCGCACGGCCACGACGAACCGGTCGGGATCGGTCGCCTGGAGGTGGACGTACAGCCGGAGCAGCGGACCTGTGTCGTCCGGGATCTCCGGCTGACCGAGGGGGAGGATGTAGGCGTTGATGCTGGCACGCCAGATTCGGGCACAGGTCTCAAGCTCGTCCGGACGGACCGGCCGGTACGCCAGCGAGCCGGAGCCCGGGCTGGATCCGGGGGTCGACCCGCCCGTCCCCCCGGTGGTGGTCACGAGGCCGGGGCCTCCGCGTCCTCTCCGCGCAGGGCGCCACCCGTCGCGAGCCGCTCGAGTTCCGCCTGCATGAACGTGTCCAGGTCCCCGTCCAGGACGGCCGAGGTATTCCCCGTCTCGTGCCCGGTCCGCAGATCCTTGACCATCTGGTACGGATGCAGGACGTAACTCCGGATCTGGTTGCCCCAGCCCGCCTCGACATGCTCGCCCTTGAGCGCGCGCATCTCGGCTTCCTTCTCCTCCACCGCGCGCTCCAGGAGCCGCGACTTGAGGACCTTGATCGCGTTCTCCTTGTTCTGCGTCTGCGATCGCTCGTTCTGGCTCTGCACGACGATCCCACTCGGGGCATGCGTCAGGCGCACGGCAGAATCGGTCTTGTTGACGTGCTGTCCGCCGGCGCCCTGGGCGCGGTACGTGTCGACCCGGATGAGGTCCCAGTCGAGCTCGATCTCGATGTCGTCGTCGACCTCCGGCAGGACCTCGACCAGGGCGAACGTCGTCTGGCGCCGCTTCTGCGAGTCGAACGGGCTGATCCGGACCAGCCGATGGACGCCGCGCTCCGCCCGCAGCCAGCCGTATGCTCGCCGCCCGCCGACCTCCACCGTCACGCTCTTGAGCCCCGCCTGTTCACCCTCCTGCTGGTCGATGATCTCGGTGGAGAACCGATGACGCTCCGCCCAGCGCAGGTACATCCGCAGCAGCATCTCCGCCCAGTCGGTCGCCTCCGTCCCTCCGGCGCCGGCACTGATCGTCAGGATCGCGGCACGGTCGTCGTGCTCACCGGAGAACAGCAGGGCGGTCCGCTCGCGGGCGAACTCCGTCTCGAGCGCGGCCGCGTCCCGGTCCAGCTCCGCCTGGAATTCGGCGTCGTCGCTCTCGTCGAGGAGTTCGACGGCGGCCTCCAGGTCTGCGGCGCGCGACAGGATGGCGCGCCACGTCTCGATCTCCGTACGGAAACCGTCCGCCTCGCGGAGGACCCTCTGGGCGCTGCGCTGGTCGTCCCAGAAGCCGGGCTCCTGGGTCAACGACTCCAGCTGTGTGACGCGCTCCTGCTTGGCCTCGAGGTCAAAGACGCCCCGAGGTCGACCGGATCCGTTCAGCCAGGTCACGTACGGCGGAGGCGTCCACCGTCAGTTCCGGACCTGGAGATCCTGGAGCAGTAGTGGTCGCAGCTCGATGAGCCGCAGGGCCGACTTGCTCCGCGCGACGACGGGGTTCACGCAGGGACAATACCCATTGTGGGGACAGACACCGCAGTTGCCGTCGCAGTCCAGCGCCGCGGCGTAGCTGCACGATCGGCAGTCGCGCTCGCAAGCGATCAGATCGACGAACGCGGCTTCCTCGGCCTGCTTCACGGACTCCCTCACACTGATGCGACCTGGGCACGGGCGGCGGGGCTGGGAGCGGTCTGCCGTGGGGGCTCGGGCGGCTCCGGGGCGGCAGGTTTGGCCCAGTATACGAGGCCAATCCCCCACCGCCAAGGGGGTAATCTCACCGGATCGGGCGATGGAACGGCCCTGTCCGGCACGCGACCTGGAGACTACCGCCCGCGGCCTTCCAGGACGTACACCGCCAGTGCTCCGAGTTCGTGGATGACGGCGTCCACGCGGGCCACGGCATCGCGCTCCACCGGGCTCGTGAGGGTCGGCGAGCCGTATCCGGTGACCCCGGCGTCGGCGGCCAGCTGCAGGACGCGGAGCATGTGGGACGGGTCGGACACGAAGACGGCGGACGTCAGCCGCCGTTCCGCCATCAGCGCGGCCACGCCCCGGATCGATTCCAGGGTCGTGCGGCTTTGGTCCTCGGTCAGGATCGCGGCGGCGGGCACGCCCCGGTGGATGGCGTAGTCGCGGGCGGACGCCGCCTCCGTCGTGCGGTCGCCGTCCGCCTTGCCGCCGGTCACGATGAGCACCGGCGCCAGGCCGGCATGGAACAGCTCGATCGCGTGATCGATCCGGGCCGCGAAGATCGGCGACGGCCGCCCGTCGTACTGGGCCGCGCCCATCACGACGATCGCGTCCGCCGGCTGTCGTTCATCCCGTTGGCCCTGGTCCAGGATCCGGTAGGTCGCGTACGCCCCGACCACGAGGATCGCCATGCCACCCACGACCACGATGCGCGCGGCGGCGCCCATGAGCCCGCGTCCGCTCAGCGGCCGTGGCACTTCTTGTACTTGGATCCCGACCCGCACCAGCACGGGTCGTTGCGCCCGATGCGTTGCCCGGTCGGGGTGTAGCCCGGGCGCGCCTGGCCGTTCGCGCCGCCGGAGCCAGCGGCGCCGGCTCCAGGGCCGATCGCGCCCGCGACCGGCTGGTCGCCGAGCGACTCGCGCACGTTCCGTGCGGCCGGCGCGGATGGTACGGCCCCGCGGAGGATCGCCGACCCGGCCGCGGCGGCCGGTCGGGCCGCCGCGGAGGTTGCCGCAGTCCGGAGCGCGGCGCCGGCGCCCCCGGTGCTCAGGGCAGCCGCACCGGCGGCGAGTGCCTGGGACAGCGCCACGTCCGGCGGCGGCTGGCGCTGGACGGTGACCCGGAAGATGGACGACGCCACGCCGTGGCGGATCAGTCCGCGCAGCTCCTCGTACAGGCGGAACGCCTCACGTCGGAACTCGTTGAGCGGGTCCTGCTGTGCGTAGCCGCGCAGCCCGATGCCGCGGCGCATGTCGTCCAGCTCGGTCAGGTGCTCCACCCACAGCGAGTCGATCGTCCGCACGAGGACGAGGCGCTCCACCTGGGCCCAGTCGGCCTCACCGATCTCCGCCTCGCGGCCCGCCAGCCGTGCGTCGGCCAGATCGCGCAGATGCTCCGCGACGGCCTCCCGTCCGCCCAGGTCCCACAGCTCGTCCGCGGTGGTCCCCTCGCCGGACAGGCCCATCGCCTCCAGGGCGGCTGTGAGCCCGTCGAAGTTCCACTGGCCCGGGTCGTCCCCGACCAGATGCGAGTCCACGACCGCGTCGAGCTCGTCATCGAGGAATGACCGGACGGTCTCCGTCAGGTCCTCGTTGTGGAGGACCTTGTCGCGCTCTGCGTAGATCGTCTCGCGCTGACGATTGATGACGTCGTCGTACTCGACGACGCGCTTGCGGATGTCGAAGTTGAAGCCCTCGACGCGGGACTGGGCGCTCTCGATCGTGCGCGAGACGAGCTTCGACTCGATCGCGACATCATCTTCCAGGCCCAGGCGCTCCATGAGGCCGGTGACACGTTCCGAGGCGAACCGCTTCATGAGGTCGTCGTCGAGGGACAGGTAGAAGCGCGACGAGCCGGGGTCGCCCTGGCGGCCGGCGCGACCGCGGAGCTGGTTGTCGATCCGCCTGGAGTCGTGGCGCTCTGTCCCGATGATGTGCAGGCCGCCGACCTCCACCACCCGCGCGTGGTCCTCTTCCGTGATCGCCTTCGCTTCGGTCAGGGCCGCGGCCATCGTGGCCTCGTCCACCTCGGCCGGGTTGAGGCCCTGGCGATGGAGCGCCTCGGACGCGAGGCCGGCCGGGTTGCCGCCGAGCAGGATGTCCGTGCCGCGGCCGGCCATGTTCGTGGCGATCGTCACGGCCCCGGTCCGGCCGGCCTGGGCGACGATGCCCGACTCCCGCTCGTGGAACTTGGCGTTGAGGGTCTCGTGCTTGATCCCGCGGCGCTTGAGGAGCGTCGAGAGGATCTCCGACTTCTCCACGCTGACCGTGCCGACCAGGACCGGCCGCCCTTCCTCCTGCATCTCGACGATCTCGTCGATCAGCGCGTTGAACTTGGCCTGCTCATCGCGGTAGACGAGGTCCGGGGAGTCCTCGCGGACCATGTCCCGGTGGGTCGGGATGGCGACGACTTCCAGCTGGTAGATCTTGTGGAACTCCTCCGCCTCCGTCATCGCCGTGCCGGTCATGCCGGACAGCTTGTCGTACAGCCGGAAGTAGTTCTGGAAGGTGATCGTGGCGAGCGTCACGGTCTCGCGCTGGACGCGCAGTCCTTCCTTGGCCTCGATGGCCTGGTGCAGGCCCTCGCTCCAGCGGCGTCCCGGCATCTGGCGGCCGGTGAACTCGTCGACGATGATGATCTCGCCGTCCTTGACGATGTAGTCGCGGTCGCGCTTGTAGAGCGCATGGCCTCGCAGCGCCTGCTCGAAATGGCGCGCCAGTCGAGGGTCCGCGTCGTACATGTTCTCGACGCCGAGGAAGCCCTCCATCTTGTCGATGCCCTCTTCGGTCGGGCTGACCGCCCGGTCCTTGAGGTCGACGAAGTAGTCGCCACCCTCCTCGTCGCCCTCGGGGCGCTCCTTCAGGCGCGGGACCAGGCGAGCGAACGTGAAGTAGAGGTCGGCCGACTCCTCGGCCTGGCCGCTGATGATCAGCGGCGTTCGTGCCTCGTCGATGAGGATGTTGTCGACCTCGTCGACGATCGCGAAGCTGCGCTGGCCCTGGACCCGCTGGTCCAGCTCCGTGACCATGTTGTCGCGCAGGTAGTCGAACCCGAACTCGTTGTTCGTGCCGTAGGTGACGTCGGCGGCGTATGCCTCCCGGCGGGTCACCGGGCGGAGGTTGATGAGTCGCTCGTCGTTGGTCGGGAAGCCCGGCTCGAACACGAACGAAGCATCGTGGGTGATCATGCCCACGCTCACACCCAGGAACTGGAAGATCGGCCCCATCCACTGGGGGTCGCGGCGGGCCAGGTAGTCGTTGACCGTGATGACGTGGACGCCGCGCCCGGTCATCGCATTGAGGATGGCCGCCAGCGGCGCAACGAGCGTCTTGCCCTCGCCGGTCTTCATCTCCGCGATCCTGCCCTGGTGGAGGACGGCTCCACCCACGAGCTGCACGTCGAAGTGGCGCATGTCGAGCGTCCGCTTCATCGCCTCGCGCGCCATGGCGAAGACCTCGGGGAGGACGTCGTCCAGGGCCTTCTGGAGGGCGGCGTTCTCCCGATCTCGCCGCTCCTTGCGGATCTCGCGGCGACGCTCGAGGTCCGGGTGGGTCAGCTCGTCCTCGGACGGCTCGCCGACGGCGGCCGCCGCCAGGATCTCCTCCCGGATCTCCGCGAACTGGGCGCGGATCTCGGCGTCGGAGAGCGCCTCGATCTCCGGCTCGAGTCGGTTGGCCTCGTCGACCCACGGCTGGATGCGTCGAAGCTCGCGGTCGTTCGAGTCGACGAATTTGGAGAGGAATCGCATGGGACGGTGAGTATAGGGCGAGTCCGGGTCGGGCCCTGTCGACCCGCGTCGCGCGGGCGCGATCAGCGGGCGGGCGAGAAGAACTCCCAGAAGCCGATGCCGTAGCCCGCGACAAGGATCACGAAGGTGGCCGCGCCGAGGGCGAGCCAGAACACGACCGAGCGCAGCCGTGATGTCGGGTTCATCTCGGGGTTCGCGAGCTCGGGGAGGCGGTCGCGACGCAGGCCCCGGCCCCAGCGTGGCGAGCGCAGCTGGTTCTGCCAGTCCGTCTCGGTCACGGGGCGCGGCTCGAGGCCGCCTTCGCCGTCGGGTCGGTGCAGCTGGAGGGTCATCGGTCGACCGATGGTACAGCCGGCGCCAGTGACGTCGTCGTCGTCGCCTCGCCATCCACGACGACTGGCGGCGACGGCGTGCCCAGGTCCGTTCCACCACCGTCATCCCACAGCAGCATCTCCTGCGTGAACGACACCTCGCTGGAGAACAGCGCACCCACCGACTCACCCCGATGGATGCGTCGGATCGCCTCGCCGATGAGCGGCGCCACGGACAGGACCGTCAGCTTCGGGATCCGCCTGGATGCCTGCAGCGGGATCGAGTCGGTGATGACGACCTCGCGGAGGCCGCTGTCCCGGATCCGCTGGACGGCCGGGTCGGACAGCACGCCGTGGGTCGCGCACGCGTACATCTCCGTCACGCCCTCGCGCTCGAGCGCCCGGACCACCTCGATGAGCGTCCCGGCCGTGTCGATCTCATCGTCGACGATGATCGCCCGTCGACCGCGGACGTCGCCGATGACGTTCATCAGCTCCGCCCGGTCCAGGTTCCCGACCCGCCGCTTCTCGATGATGGCCAGTGGAGCGTCGAGCAGTTCGGCGAATGTCCTGGCACGCTTGGCGAACCCGAGGTCGGTGACGACGACGCAGTCCTCCAGCTGCTTGTTGATGAAATGCCGGGACAGCAGGTGGACGGCCGTCAGCTCATCGACCGGGATGTTGAAGAAGCCCTGGATCTGGCCCTGGTGGAGGTCCATCGACAGGACCCGGTCCGCCCCGGCGACCGTGATCATGTCGGCGATCAGGCGGGCGGTGATCGGGACCCGGGGCTGGTCCTTCTTGTCCGATCGACCATAGGCGTAGAACGGGATGACCGCGGTGATCCGCCCGGCCGACGCCCGCTTGAAGGCGTCGATCATGATCAGCAACTCCATGATCGACTGGTTGACCGGGTGGGAGGTCGGCTGGACGAGGAACACGTCCTTCTCCCGGACGTTGTCCAGGATCTTGACGAAGATGTTCTCGTTCGCGAACTGAAAGACTTCGGCCTTGCCGGGTTCCGATCCCAGGTAGCGCGCGATCTTGCGCGCCAGTTCCTTGTTGGCGTTGCCGTGGTAGATCTCGAACTGGTCCGCGTACAAGGCTGATGTCTCCCGCTCGCCGAAGTCCGAGGACGACGTTACTTCCCGCTCGCCGGTGCGGCCTCGCCGGGGCCACCCGAACCGGGGTCGTCATCGTCGCCCATGCCGTCCCGGTCCGCAAGTCCGGCCCGGAACGCGGCGATCGCCACGACCCGGTCCCCCTCGGCCAGGCGCATGACGATCACGCCGCGCGCCGATGAGGAATAGCGGTTGATCGTGTTCGTCTCCGTCCGGATGACCTGGCCGCCGGCGCTGATCAGGAGCAGCTCCTCATCCTCGTCAGTGACCTGCTGGACGGCCGCCACGTCGCCGGTCTTGCGCCCTTCGAGCGAGATCAGGCCGACACCCTGGCCACCACGGTGCTTGCGCCGGAACTCGGTCAGCGGGACGCGCTTGCCGTAGCCGGTCTCGGACAGGACGAGGATGTCCGAATCCGGCTCGACGACGTTCATCCCGACGACCGCATCGCCCTGGCGGGCCAGGCGGATCCCGATGACGCCGGCGGCGTCTCGACCCATCGCCCGGACTTCGGTCTCGGCGAAACGGGCGAGCTTGCCCTTGGCGGTCGCGATGATGACGTCGTCGTGGCCGGTGCTCACGTCGACCCAGGCCAGCTCGTCGTTGTCGGCGATGGTGATGGCGCGGATGCCGGATGAGCGGACTCGCTCGAACTGCTCCAGCGGAGTCTTCTTGACGATGCCCTTGCGGGTCGCGAGCACGAGATACGAGCCCGCGGTGAAGTCCTTCAGCATGATCGTGGCCATCGGGACCTCGCCCGACTCCACCTGGACCCCGGGCAGGTTGATGATCGGGATGCCCTTCGCCTGACGGCTGGCATCCGGGATGGAGTGGACCTTGGCGCTGAACACGCGCCCGCGGTTGGTGAAGAACAGCGCCCAGTGGTGCGTGTTCGCGACGAGCAGGTGCTCGACCGCGTCTTCCTCGCGGGTGACGTGGCCGATGATCCCCTTGCCGCCACGGTGCTGGCGGCGGTAGGTGTCCACCGGCTGGCGCTTGATGTAGCCGCGGCCGGAGATCGTGACGACGACATCCTCGTCGGCGATCAGGTCCTCGTCCGTCATCTCGCGGCTGGCGTCATCCGCGACCCTGGTCCGGCGCTCCCCCGCGTACTTCCTCTTCAGCTCGGTCAGCTCGTCCCGGATGATCCCCAGGACGCGGGCCGGGTTGGCGAGGATGTCCTCCAGCTCGGCGATGAGCTGGATCACCTGGAAGTACTCGTCCTCGATCTTCTTGCGCTCCAGCGCGGCCAGGCGGGCGAGTCGCATGTCGAGGATGGCCTGGGCCTGCAGCTCCGAGAGGTCGAACCGGCTCATCAGATTCCGGCGCGCATCCTCCACCTCGGCCGACTCGCGGATGGTCTTGATCACCGCATCGAGGTTGTCGAGGGCGATCTTGAGGCCCTCGAGGATGTGGGCCCGCGCGCGCGCCTTGCCGAGGTCGTATTCCGTCCGGCGTCGGACGATGTCGCGGCGGTGGTCGATGTAGTGCTGGAGCACGCTCCGCAGGGGCAGCGTCTGCGGCTGGCCGTCGACGAGGGCGAGCATGTTCATGTTGAACGCGAGCTGCATCGGGGTGTGCTTGAACAGGTTGTTCAGCACCTTGTGCGGGTTGGCGTCGCGCTTGATCTCGATGTAGATACGCATGCCGTCGCGGTCCGACTCGTCGCGCAGGTCGGCGATGCCGTCGATGCGCTTGTCCTTGACCAGGTCGGCCATCTTCTCCAGGAGCGAGGCCTTGTTCACCTGGTACGGCAGCTCCGTGACGATGATCGCGGTGCGGTCGCCGCGGACCTCCTCGAATGCCACCTGTGCGCGCATGACCACCCGCCCGCGGCCGTGTGCATACATCTGGCGGATGGCGTCGACGGTCTCCCATTCGCCCGACAGGATGTTGCGCTGCTTCTCGAACCGGAAGATCGTGCCTCCGGTCGGGAAGTCCGGGCCCAGGACGAACTTGCAGAGGTCGTCGGAGGTCAGGTCCGGGTCGTCGATGAGTGCGACCGTGGCGTCGCAGATCTCGCCCAGGTGGTGTGGCGGGATATTGGTCGCCATCCCGACGGCGATCCCGGAACTGCCGTTGACGAGCAGGTTCGGGAGCTTGGCCGGCAGCACCGACGGCTGCTGCTGCGTGCCGTCGTAGTTCTCGACGTAGTCGACCGTCTCCTTGTCGATGTCCGCCAGCATCTCGGCCGCGATCCCGGTGAGACGAGCCTCCGTGTAGCGCATCGCGGCGGCGCTGTCGCCGTCGATCGAACCGAAGTTCCCCTGCCCGTCGACGAGCGGGTAGCGCATGGAGAAGTCCTGGGCGAGGCGGACGAGGGCGTCGTAGAGCGCCACGTCGCCGTGCGGGTGGTATTTGCCCATGACCTCGCCGACGATCGCCGCGCACTTGCGGAACGAGCTCGTCGAGGACAGGCCCATCTCGCCCATCGTGTAGAGGATCCGGCGATGGACGGGCTTCAGGCCGTCGCGGACATCCGGCAGGGCGCGGGACACGATCACGCTCATCGCGTAGTCGAGGTACGAGACGCGCATCTCGTCCTCGATGCGGATGGCTCTGACGTTGCCCAGTTCGTCGGTCACGGTCGGCTACTCCTGCTCAGGCGAGCGGTGGTTCAGGGTGATGGGTCGGATCGGGCAGGCCACCGAATCGGGCCGCCGTGGCGGCCGCGACGGACGTCGAGGGCGTTCCGGGGCGTTTCCGGACGCCGGCCAACCGGCCGCGAAGGTCGTCCGCCCCGGCGGCGTCGAGTTTGGACAGGCTGTCGCGGACGACCCAGGCGCGGTGGCCGTCGCCGGTCGCGAGGGCCCGGTCCGTTTCGGTCGCGAGGGCTGCAGCGGTCGTCGCCGGGTCCACCTGCGCCAGCGAGCGATAGGCCCATGACAGGGCCTTCTGCACGTCCGGTTCGGCGTCGCCGATCAGTTGGGCGAGAAGCGACAGGCCGTGGTCCACGATCGCGTGGCCCAGTCGAGTCCGCAGCCGACCGTGGGTCATGGTCGCGATCGTCGACCCGACCAGCCGGCGCTCCCAGCGCGACGGCGAGAAGACGAGCTGTTCCAGCTCCGCCCAGCGGTAGGGCTCGGCGGCGATCCCGTCGCCGTACGCGTGGGCCAGGGTGTCCACGGTGATCCAGTCGGCGGCCTGTCTGGCCGACCGCCGCAGCAACTGCCAGCTGCGCTCGGCCTCGCTGGGTAGCGTCCTGCCCATGATCGCGAAGGCGAACCAGTGGGCCTCGAGCTCGCGTTCGCCGAGCAGCCGGTCGGCCACGAACAGCAGGGTAGTCGGCCGATCGTCAGGGGTTGCGCGCCGGAAGGATCGGGTGACGGCCCGGAGCAGCGGCTGGCGAACGCCATGGACCGGACCAAGACCGGGGGCGACGCGCTCCTGACCGTGCCGGTACTCCGGATCAGCCAGCTGCCGGAATCCGGACCGAAGGGCTGCGGCGAACGCCTCCGGGTCGCCGACCAGGTCGGCCAGGAAGCGCCCGAGCGCGTTCGCATCGCCGAGGCCGGCGGCCACGAAGGCGTCCGCCCGCGCCGTCGTCGGACTCGCGGGTCGGTCGGGCGGTGCGACGGCCATCACCGCGGCGCGACCACGCTGTCGGACGTATCCGAGCGGATCCCGTACCTGGCTCGCAGTTCGGCCTTGCGGTCCTCATCGGCTGCCACGTAGACACCGGTCGCCGTCGCCAGGGTCTTCCCGCTGGCGAGATCCACGATCGAGGCCTCCGTATCCACGAGGCGCCGCCGGCTGCGGGTGATCCACCCATCCGCGCGGAGCGGCGTCTCGAGCGGCACCGGACGCTTGAACTCGACGCTCATCCTCGCCGTCATCCCCCAGTTGTCGGCGGCGGCCAGGGACCAGGCCATCACCTCGTCCAGGACCGTGCACAGGATCCCGCCATGCGCGATCCCATCCCAGCCCTGGAATCGAGGCTCCAGCGACAACTCCGTCCACGCGCGCTCCGGTTCGATGTGGAGCAGCAGGCCCATGCCGTGGGTGTTGAGTGTCCCGCACGCGAAGCAATGATGCGGCCCGATCTCGAAACGGGGGACCCCGGGGACATCGATGACCCGGACCTCAGACGTCAAGGTTCTGCACCTTGCGTGCCTCGGTCTTGATGAATTCCTTGCGCGGCGCGACCTTCTCGCCCATGAGCATCGTGAAGACTTCGTCGGCCAGGGACGCGTTCTCGCCGTCCACCCGCAATAGCGTCCTGCTCTCCGGGTTCATCGTCGTGTCCCAGAGCTGGTCGGCGTTCATCTCGCCCAGACCCTTGAACCGCTGCACGGACAGGTTCTTGACGTTGAATTCCTTGATGACCCGCTCGCGCTCCTGCTCGCTCTGCGCGTAGCGCGTCACCTTGCCGGTGCTGATCCGGTACAGCGGCGGCTGCGCGATGTACAGGTAGCCGGCCTGGATGACCTGCGGCATGTGCCGATAGAAGAAGGTGAGCAGCAGGGTCCGGATATGGGCGCCGTCAACGTCGGCGTCGGTCATGATGATGATGCGGTGGTAGCGCAGCTTCGCGGGATCGAAGCTCTCGCCGATGCCCGCCCCCAACGCGATGATCAGGGGTCGGACATTCTCGCTCGACAGGATCCTGTCCAGGCGGGCCTTCTCGACGTTGAGCAGCTTGCCACGCAGCGGCAGCACGGCCTGGAACCGGCGATCGCGTCCCTGCTTCGCGGACCCGCCCGCGGAGTCGCCCTCGACGATGTACAGCTCGCTGCGAGCCGGATCCCGTTCCTGGCAGTCGGCGAGCTTGCCGGGCAGCGACATCCCGTCGAGGGCGCCCTTGCGGATGACCAGGTCGCGGGCCTTGCGTGCCGCCTCCCTCGCTCGCGCCGCGGTGAGGCACTTCTCGATGATCCGCCGGCCGTCTGCCGGGTTCTCGTCGAGGTACTGGCCGAGGCTGTCCGCGACCGCGGTCTGGACCTGTCCCTTCACTTCGGCGTTGCCGAGCTTCGCCTTCGTCTGGCCCTCGAACTGGGGATCCGTGAGCTTGACGCTGATGACGGCCGTCAGCCCTTCCCGGACGTCATCGCCCGACAGGTTGTTGTCGTTGTCCTTCAGCACGGCGGCCCGACGGGCCCAGTCGTTCAGCGAACTCGTCAGCGCGGCACGAAAGCCGGTGATGTGGGTCCCGCCGTCGACGGTGTTGATGTTGTTCGCGAACGCCAGGACGTTCTCCGTGTAGGAATCGTTGTACTGGAGCGCGACTTCGACCGCGGTGGAACCCTCGCGCCGCTCGACATAGATCGGCTTGGTGTGCAGCGCCTCCTTGTTCCGATTCAGGTGGCGCACGAACGACTGAAGGCCGCCCTCGAAGTAGAACGAGCGCTCGCGGTCGATGCGCTCGTCGATGAGCGTGATCCAGACGCCCTTCGTGAGATACGCGGACTCGCGCAGCCTCTGACTGATCGCCTCGAACGAGTAGTCGATCGTCTCGAACATCTCCGGGTCCGCCCGGAACTGCGTGGTGGTACCTCGCCGGGGCCCCTGGATCCCGAGCTTCTTGACCGGTGTCCGCGGCTTGCCGCGCTCGTACTCCTGGCTCCAGATGTGGCCGTCACGAGCGGATTCGACGCGCATCCACGAGGACAGCGCGTTGACGACGCTGACGCCGACGCCATGGAGCCCGCCCGAGACCTTGTAGCCACCCCCGCCGAACTTGCCGCCGGCGTGCAGGACCGTATGGACGACCTCCATCGCGTCCTTGCCGGTCGAGTGCTTGCCGACCGGGACCCCGCGGCCATCGTCGCGGACGGTCACCATGCCGTCTTCGGCGATCGTCACGTCGATCTTCGTGGCGTGGCCGGCCATCGCCTCGTCGATCGAGTTGTCGACGACCTCCCACACGAGGTGGTGCAGGCCGCGGGCGTCGGTCGATCCGATGTACATGCCGGGGCGGCGACGGACGGCCTCCAGCCCTTCGAGGACCTGGATACTCGCAGCGGTGTAGTCGGAACCCGCCGAGCGCGGACGCTTGCCGCGCCCGTTCGACCCAGTCGTGGCGCTCTTGGTGGCTTCCTCGGTCACGCAGTCCCTCCGGTCAGTCGCTCGTACAGTCGTCCGAGCTCATCGTCGCTGTAGTACTCGATGACGATCCGCCCGCCCCGGCGCGTGCGCGCGAGGCTGACCTTCGTCCCCAGGGACCGTCGCAGGTCCTCCTCGACGCGTTCAAGGTCCGGGTCCGTGCGGCGGGCCTCGGCCGCGCCGGTCGCCCGTGCCGACTTCGGTTCGCGCAGTCGACGGACCAGTTCCTCCGTCTGTCGGACCGACAGGTCCTGGTCGATCACCGTCCCGAGGACGTGCTCCTGGTGCTCCGCGGACAGCCCGCCGAGCGCGCGAGCATGGCCTTCGGTCAGTCGGCGATCCGCCACAGCCAGCTGGACGGCCCCTGCGAGGTCCAGGAGTCGGAGCGTGTTCGCGACCGTGGAGCGGGCGCGCCCGATGCGCTCGGCGATCTGCTCGTGCGTGAACGCGAACTCGTCGATCAGGCGCCGGAATCCGTGCGCGGACTCGATCGGGTCCAGATCCTCGCGCTGCAGGTTCTCGATCAGCGCGATCTCCAACCGGGACCGGTCGTCGAGCTGGCGGACGATGGCCGGGATCCGGTCGAGGCCGGCGGCGACCGCCGCGCGGAGTCGCCGCTCGCCGGCGACGAGTTGATACCCGTCGACCGACTCGGTGACGAGGATCGGCTGGAGGACGCCGTGCTCGCGGATGCTCGCGGTGAGTGTCGCGAGCTCGGCCGGGTCAAATCGCCGGCGGGGCTGGTACGGGTTCGGACGGACGCGGTCGACCGCGACGTCGACGGGCCCCGGCGAGCCGACCGGCCGCTGCGGGATCAGGGCGGCGAGGCCCCGGCCCAGCCCGAGGCCTCGATCCGGGCGAACGGTCATGTCAGCACCAGCACTTCGGGGGTGGCCTGGACGGTCACGGTCGTCAGGGGGAACGGGCCGGGGCCGGAGCGCCGCGCCCGGAACTCGCGCGCCAGCGCGGCGTAGGCCGCCCCGCCCCGCGACTCGGGCGCGTACTGACTGATCGGCTGGCCGTGGCTCGGGGCCTCGGAGAGTCGGACGCTCCGCGGGATCACCGTGTCATAGACCAGTTCCCCAAGGTGGCGACGGGCTTCGTCGGCGACCTGCGCAGACAGGTTGGTGCGCCCGTCGGCCATCGTGAGGACGACGCCGTCCAGCCTGAGGCCCGGGTTGAGATGGTCGCGTACCAGGTCGATCGTGGACAGCAGCTGGGTCAGTCCCTCCAGGGCGTAGTACTCGCATTGGAGTGGCACCAGGACCGCATCGGCAGCGGTCAGCGCGTTCACGGTGAGCAGGCCCAGCGATGGCGGGCAATCCACGAAGACCACGTCGTAGCGCCCTGCGACCGGTTCGACCAGGCGTCGAAGACGCCGTTCCCTTGCGTCAGCGGTGGCCAGCTCGACCTCCGCCCCGGCGAGCGCGATGGATGACGGCACGAGGTCCACCCCGACCGTTGGTCCCGGAACGATCAGGGATCCGAGATCGTGACCGTCGACGACGGCGTCGTAAACGGAGCGATCGAGCGCTGCGCGATCGATCCCCAGGCCGCTCGTGGCGTTCCCCTGGGGGTCGAGGTCGACCACGAGGACCCGCTGCCCCTCGAGCGCGAGATAGCTCGCGAGGTTCACCACCGTCGTGGTCTTGCCGACGCCGCCCTTCTGGTTCGCGCAAGCGATCGTCTGGCCCACTCAGTGACCTGCCCGGCGCACTCTCACAAGGACGGATTCTATCATCGCCAGCCGTTTCACCTCGCTCGGATGTGGGTCGTGAAGCATCGCAGGCGCCGCGTAGCTGCGACGTATCCGGGCGCTGTTTCACGTGAAACAGCGCCCTTCGTGCCGCGGGTCCGCGCGTGCTCCCGCGCGGGGGCGCGCCGGCCGCCGGGCGATCGACCCGGCCGTTGCCCGTTCGAGCGCCCCATGGGATACTGCCCCCAGGACGTCGCCGCCGAATCCATCCGTCATGAGGCACCAGGCAGGAGGGGCGCGACCTTTGGCCGCTTCGCCGAGGACTCGACCCTTCCAATGACCTTGCTTCTCGCAGCGGTCGGCGCGGTGGCGACGGCCTTGCTGGAATTGACCGTCGGCCAATACCTCCGGATCGAGGATGCGGTTCCGCACCTTGTCCTGGTCCTCGCCGTGGTCGTTGCGATCGCGGTCGGCCTCGACGCCGGGCTCGTCTGGGCGTTCGTCGGAGGTCTCGCACTCGATGTCCTGGCACAACGTCCGCTCGGGTCCTCGGCGTTCGCGCTTCTCATCTGCGTCGGCGGCGCGTCGATCCTGGCGCGGTCGTTCGCGCGCCTTCGGCCGATCGTCCCGATCGGCGCCGTCTTCGTCCTCAGTCTTGGGTATTCGATGATCCTGTTCGTCACCTTCGGAGCGCTCGGCGTCGCGATCCCGTCGTCCACGGATCCGGTCGCCGCCGTCATGCCGGGCGCGATCTACGACGCTGTCCTGGGCCTGATGATCGGTCCGCTGGTCATCGCAGTGCACGACCGGCGGCTGGATCAGGAGCGCGTCGACTGGTGAATACCTATCTCGATGGTCGACGCGAACCCGTCCGCAGGCTGTCGCGCTTCCTCGTGTTCGGCCTCGTCGTCGTGCTTGGGCTCGGGGCGCTCACGGCGCGCCTGTTCTACCTCCAGATCGCGAACGGGACGCAGTACCAGGCGCTGTCGACCGCGAACCGGACGGTCCTCGAGCCGATCCCTGCACCACGCGGGCTGATCTACGACCGCGCAGGCCGGCTCCTGGTGACGAATGTCCCGACCTTCTCGGTGAAGGTCCGCCCGGCCGACCTGCCGAATTCGCAACGCGACGCCGTCGTCACCCGACTCGCCGCCCTGCTGAAACTCGACGAATCGGAGATCAACGCCACGATCGACGGAAACCCCGGCTCGGCCTTCGATCTGGTCCGGATCGCCCAGGATGTCGACCAGGCAACCGCCAACCTCATCTCCGAAGCCGGCTACGAACTCCCCGGAGTCGAGGTGGTGGTCGAGGCGCGGCGAGAGTATACGGACGGCCCGCTCCTCGCCCAGCTGCTCGGCTACACGGGGCCGGTCTCGCCCGAGCAGCTCCCCGATCTGCGAACCCTGGGATATCAGCCGGACGATCTCATCGGCAAGGTCGGGATCGAGAAGGAATACGAGACGGCACTCCGAGGGGTGTACGGCGCCCAGAGCGTGGAACGGGACGCGACGGGGCGACGGTCGCAGGTGCTCCAGACCGTCGAGCACGTGCAGCCCGGCGCCTCGCTGACCCTGACCATCGATACGCAGGCGCAGCAGGATGCCGAGACGGCCCTGCGCTGGGCGATGAAGAAGATCGGGATGACCCGCGGCGTCGTGATCGCGATGAATCCGCAGACCGGCGAGGTGCTCGCCATGGTCAGCCTGCCGACGTATGACAACAACCTGTTCTCGCGCGGGATCGGTGCCGAGGCGTACGCGGCCCTGCTCGAGGACAAGGACACGCCGCTCCTCAATCATGCCGTCCAGGCCCACTACGCCCCCGGGTCCACCTACAAACTGGTGGCCGGCACGGGCGCCCTCGCCGACAAGGAGATCACGGCCTCCACCCAGCTGACGACCAAGGCGTATCTCACGCTCGGGACGACCAAGTTCTACGAGTGGAACCGGCGCGGATGGGGTCAGTGCGACATCTACTGCGGGTTCGGGCACTCCAGTGACACGTTCTTCTACCAGCTCGCCGGGATGCTCGGCAGCGACCGACTCGGGTACTGGGCGAATCAGTACGGGTTCGGGGCGCCGACCGGGATCGATCTCCCCGGCGAGGTGGCGGGCATCGTCCCGACCAACGCATGGAAGCAGGACGCGCTCGGAGCGCCGATGTTCGCCGGAGAGACGTACCAGGCCGGGATCGGCCAGGGGTACGACGCGGTGACCCCGATCCAGCTCATCAACGCCTACGCCGCGCTCGCCAACGGTGGCACGCTGTACGAACCGCAGGTCGTTCGCGAGATCATCGGGCCGGACGGCAACATCGTCCGGCCGTTCGAGCCCAAGGTGCTGCACGAACTCGACCTCAAGGCGAGCGTGCTGAAGACGATGCGCAACGCAGCGCGCAACACCGTCGTGCTGCGCCACACGTACAACCTCGTGGACCTCCCGATCAAGGTCGCCGGCAAGTCGGGCACCGCGGAGTTCGGGACCCCGGACGATCAGGGCCGATTGCCGTACTCGTCCTGGTTCGTCGGCTTCACGCCGGGCGACCCGGTCAACGGTTCGTTCAACGACACGGACTCGGAGCTCGTGGTGATGGCCTTCGCCCACGACTCGCGCACGAAGGGCAACGCTGCGACCGAGATCGTGAAGTACTTCCTGCAGCTCCACTACGACATCAAGGACGACTACCGCCTCCCTGCGCTCCTGGAGCGCAGCAACTTCTACCAGAACGACTGATGGGTGTCATCCGCGCCCAGCCGGCGCGCGTCTCCGATTGGGCCGCCAAGTCGGTCGGGGCCGCCTGGCGAGCGTTCGACATCCAGCTCGCGACCTACGCCATCCTGCTGATGGCGACGGGTCTGGTGATGGCCTACACGAACAGCGTGGAGAGCGGCAGCTCCCCGCTGGATTCCGCGACGACCTTCACCCGTGGCCTGATGTGGGCCGGGATCGCGATCGTCGCGTTCATCGTGGCGACGGCGTTCGACTACCGGTGGCTCAAGACGCTCTCCTGGCCCGTCTACCTGCTCCAACTCGGCTTGCTGGTCCTGACCCTGGTGATCGGCGACGGCGTCGGTGGGTCGGCGAGATGGATCGCCCTGGGTCCATTCACCTTCCAGTTCAGTGAACTCGCGAAGATCCTCATGATCGTCGTCCTCGCCACCTATCTGGCGAGCCGCGAGGGCCGCCTCGATTCCCTGCGGCCGATCCTTGGAGCCTGCGTGCTGGTGATCCCGCCGCTCATCCTCGTCATGCTCCAGCCGGACCTCGGGACATCGCTCGTGTTCGGCGCGATCGTGGCCGGGATGCTCTGGATGTCCGGGGCGAGTCTGCGCTGGCTGGCCATCCTGGGGGCCACGGTCGTAGCGATGGTCCCGATCGCATGGACGTACGTCCTGCGCGACTATCAGAAGGAGCGGCTGGCTTCGTTCCTGGCGACCGACAAGGACCTCACCGGCGCGGGATACCAGCTGTACCAGTCACAGATCGCGATCGGCTCGGGCGGGTGGATGGGCAAGGGGCTGACCAACGGGACCCAGGCCCAGGGTGACTTCCTGCCGGTGCAGACCACGGACTTCGTGTTCGCCATCCTGGCCGAGGAACTCGGTTTCATCGGGGCGATGGTGCTGTTCGGCCTGTTTGCCCTGCTCCTGTGGCGCGTGCTGGTGGCCGGCTGGCGCTCGCGCGACCCGTTCGGGACGCTGTTCGCGGCCGGCCTTGCCTCGATGATCCTCTTCCAGGTCGTGGTCAACGTCGGAATGGTGATGGGGATCATGCCGATCACCGGCATCCCGCTGCCGTTCGTCACGCATGGCGGAGCGTCCCTGGTCAGCCTGGCGGCCGGGCTCGGGATCCTCCAGAGCGTCAACATCCGGCAAACGCGGGCCGAATGGTGAGGATCGCCTGCCCGGCGACAGGAAGGTGGCCCCGATGAGCGAGCGCACCCGGTCCGTGCGCCACACCCCGGTCACCGATTGCGTGGCCCTCCTCCCGATCGATCCGCTGCTGGTCCATCCGGGCGACGATCCGCTCGTCGTGATGCACCAGGCCGCCGGGCACCCGGAGACGCGCCTGCTGGGCGTGGTGGACTACGGCGGCGTCCTGATCGGCGTCCTGTCCATCGTCCGCCTGGCCGAGGCGGTCATCGTGCGCGTCTCGCCGGAGACTCTGCTGGCCGACATCCTCGATCTCGACGACGCAGCGCGGTTCGGGCACTCGGTCTCGGCCCGGTCGATCGGCGACGTGATGCTGCCACCGATCTCGGTCAAGGAGTCGGCCACCATCGACGAAGCGTTTCGGCTGATGCATGCCCGCCATATGTCAGGGGTCTACGTCGTGGACGCAGACGGGCGGCCGATCGGCTACCTGGATCTGCTCGAGCTGACGATGCGCTACGTGGAGGCGCTCGAGGCCGACCAAGCGCCGGCCGACTGACGCGACGTGGAAGCCCTGATCGCCGGGGTCGTCTTCCTGGCCACGTACGCGCTGATCGCCACGGACCGGATGGACAAGACCGTCGCCGCGCTCCTCGGCGGCTCGACCGTCGTCGTCCTCGGGATCATCGGCCAGGAGGAGGCCTTCGCGGCCATCGATCTGAACGTGATCTTCCTGCTGACCGGGATGATGATCCTGGCCGGGATCCTGCGGCGGACCGGGTTCTTCCAGTGGGTCGCCATCCGCTCCGTCAAGGTGGCCGGTGGCGAGCCATATCGATTGCTGATCGTCCTCAGCCTCGTGTGCGCCGTGCTGTCGGCCTTCCTCGACAACGTGACGACGGTCGTCCTCATCGCACCGGTGACGCTCTATATCGCGTCCGTGCTGAAGATCTCGCCGCTGCCCTTCCTGATCAGTGAGATCCTCGCCAGCAACATCGGCGGGACCGCGACGCTGATCGGTGACCCGCCCAACATCCTCATCGGATCGGCGGCCGGCCTCGGCTTCGATGCATTCCTGCTGAACCTGGGGCCCGTCGCGGTGATCGTGTTCCTGGCCTTCCTCGTGATGACGAGGTTCTTCTTCGCGCGAGACTTTGCCGTGCACGCAGAAGTACGCGAGGCCGTCCTTGCCCTCGACGAGCGCGAGGTGGTCAGCGACCCGCGGCTGCTGGGCATCAGCCTCGCCGTGATCGGCCTGACCCTGGTCGGGTTCCTCTTCGCCCGACCGCTGGGACTGGAGGCCGGAGCGATCGCCCTGATGGGCGCGGCCGTGCTGACGCTGCTGGCCCGATTGGACGCCGAGACGGTCCTCCACGAGGTCGAGTGGTCCACCCTGTTCTTCTTCGTCGGCCTGTTCATGCTCGTCGAGTCGATCGTCCACGTCGGGATCGTCGAGGCGATCGCCGACGGGCTGCTCGAGGTGACCGGCGGGGACCCGACCATCTCGACGCTGGGGCTGATCTGGCTGAGCGGCATCGCGTCGGCGATCATCGACAACATCCCGTACACGGCGACGATGATCCCGGTCATCCAGGACGTCGGGGCGGCCGGGATGCCGATCGAGCCCCTCTGGTGGTCCCTCGCGCTGGGCGCGTGCCTCGGTGGCAATGCCACGATCGTCGGCGCGTCGGCCAACGTGGTCGTGGCGAACCTGGCGGGGCGCGCCGGGACGCCGATCTCGTTCCGCCTCTTCCTGGGCTACGGGCTGACCGTGACCGCGGTATCGCTGGTGATCGCCACGGTCTACGTGTACCTGCGCTATCTGTAGGCGAGGACCCGAACGATGCCCCAGGCCCTCACAGTCCCACCCTTCGAGATCGGGCCGGTCACGACGGCCTCGGCCGCGCCGCTCGAGATCATGCTCGGGCTGTTCGTGCTGTTCCTCGGCGCCAAGATCGGCGAGGAGGTTGCGCGCCGCCTCGGTCAGCCTGCGGTCGTCGGGGAGCTGGTCGGTGGGTTCGTCGTGGGACCCGGCGCGCTGGGCCTGATGGTCCCCGGCGAGACCGAGGCGGTCTTCGCCGAGATCGGTGTCGTGATCCTGCTCTTCGCGGTCGGCCTGGAGGTGCGCCTGGACGACCTGCTGGCGGTCGGTCGGCCGGCCGTCGTCACGGCGACGATCGCCATGATCCTGCCGATCGCCGCGGGCGTGGCCATCGGGCTGGGCGTCGGCGAGGAGCTGTTCCCGGCCCTCTACGTCGGCCTGGCCCTGGCTGCGACGAGCATCGGGATCACCAGCCGGGTCCTGGCCGAGATGGGGGTGCTCAGCCAGGACTTCGCGAGGGTCGTGCTCGGTGCGGCGGTCATCGACGACGTCCTCGCCCTCATCCTCATCGGTATCGTGTCCGGGGCGGCCACCGGGGACGTCTCGGGGTCCACCCTGCTGGTCGCCGTCGCCGCCTTCGGGCTGGTCGGCCTGGGCTTCGCGGCGGCGCGACGGGCGCGCGGTCTCCGACGCGAGGTGTTCACCTGGCCGCTGTTCGCCGACACCCCCCTGGTGCCCGCGTTCATCCTGATGTTCGGCGTCGCGCTCGTTTCCGCGGCGATCGGCCTGGCCGCCATCATCGGCGCATTCGTGGCCGGACTGATCGTGGCGGAGACCGAGGCTCGCGACGAGCTGGAACATGAAGTTCGTCCACTCAGCCAGATCTTCACGCCGTTCTTCTTCGCGGTCACCGGCGCCCAGCTGGACCTCAGCGCGCTGCTGGACCCGCAGGTCGCGGCCCTGGCCATCGTCCTCGCCGTGGTCGGCGTGGCGACCAAGGCCGTGGGCGGTTTCCTGGGCGCGCGGTCGCTCGGGCGCTGGGGAGCGGCGACCGTCGGCTTCGGCATGGTCCCTCGCGGCGAGGTCGGCATCGTCGTCGCGAACCTCGGGCTGGCGGGCGGCCTGCTGTCACCCGGCCTGTTCAGCGCGGTCCTGGTCGCCGTCGTGCTCACCACGGTCGTGGCCCCGTACCTGCTCGCGTGGTCGATCCCCCGGGCGGCAGCGGGGCCGGCCCGTGCGCCCGGCCGCGAAGCCTGAACGGGCGGCCGGACGGGGTCAGCGGCGGCGGCTCATGATCCCGGGATCCCCGGGTGGCGTTCCAGGCCGAGTCCCGCGAGCGACGCTGCCAGCGGTTCGGCCGCTTCCGGACTCAGGCGCCGGAACATGTAGCGCACGACATCGCGGAATGCCGCGAGCAGTGGCAGGGCGAGGATCGCTCCCAGCAGCCCGGCCAGCGCGCCGCCGATGATGATCGCGAAGATGACGGCCGCCGGATGCAACTGGACGGCGGCGCCCTGGATCTTCGGGACGAGGAAGTTGTTCTCGACCTGCTGGACGAGCGTGTACAAGACGAGCGCCGCGACGACCGATTCGATGCCGGCGGTGGCCGCAAGGAGGACGGCGGGGATGGCGGCGATGATCGGCCCGATGATCGGGACCAGCTCCAGGACGCCGGCGATCACGGACAGCAGGACGGCATAGCGGCCGAAGATCGGGTCGACGGTGACGCTCAGGATCGTGAGCCCGATGAACGTGAAGACGCCGACCGACAGGCCCAGGATGAGCTGGCCACGGACCCACTGGCCGATGACGCGCTGGACGATCCTGAGGACGGCCCACGTGTCGAACCGCCACGTCGCCGGCAGCGCCGCGTCGAACTGGGCGGTCAACGCCACGCGGTCCTTGAGCAGGTAGAACACCCAGACGGGCAGGATCACGTAGCCGAAGGTCGCGGCGATCAGGCTGCCGGCGCCGGTGATGAGCGGCAGCACGACGGACAGGTCGACGACGGGCGGCCCGGCGTCGCCTTGGCCGAGGCCCGCGATCGCGGCGTCGATCCAGGCGCGGACGGCGTCGGGGAGCTGGAGTCGGGCGTAGATCTCACCCATCCGCTCCAGCTGGGCCTGCAGCTGCTCGGCAAGGGCGGGGAAGTCCTCGATGAATTGGACCAGCTCGTTGATGAGCGGTGTCAGGGTCAGGTTGAGGAACTCCACGAACCCGAGGACCGCGGCGACGTAGACGATCGCGATGGCGAGGGTCCGACGGACGTGATGACGAACGAGCCAACGGACCGGCGGATCCAGCAGGTAGACCAGCAGCAGTCCGACCACGAACGGCCGAACGCTGTCGCGGGCCATCCAAAGGAGCAGGCCGATCACGACCGCGGCCCCGATCAGCAGCGCGACCCGGGGCGACAGCGGCGCGAAGCGGGCCGATCCGACGCGCCCGGCAGGGTCGACGAATGGCGGCGGCGGGAGCGCCGCAACCCAGGCCGCCGACGGCGATGACCCGGGATCGGGATCGGGATCGGGAGCGGGGTCGGGCGGACCGTCGCCGTTCGACTGGTCGCGCTCCTCCATGGTCGGGCAGACTACCAGACGTGCCCGACGAATCCGAGGTCGCCCGCGAGCCCCGCCAGCGCTGGCGCCTCGTGCTGGCCCGCGAGCCCGGAGCCCCACCGCAGACCCAGCGTGAGCTGACGGCATCGTGGGAGTCGGCCGTGCTGGCGTCCGGCCTCCCGGTCGCGTCGACGGAGGGCGAGAAGGCGCGCCCGCGGATCTCGTTCGGCGCGCCGCTCCCCGTCGCGATGCCCGCGGACGGCGAGTTGATCGACATCGTCCTCACCGAGCGCTGGCCGGTCTGGCGCGTGCGTGTGGCACTGGAGGCGGTCATCCCGGAGGGGTGGCGCCTCGCAGACCTCGGTGACGTCTGGCTGGGAGGCCCGCCGCTCGCCGGCCGGGTCGCGGCGG
Source organism: uncultured Chloroflexia bacterium (assembly GCA_963704935.1). Lineage (GTDB taxonomy): Bacteria > Chloroflexota > Limnocylindria > Limnocylindrales > CSP1-4 > SPCO01. The sequence continues at coordinate 1,432,217 of CAVPIF010000001.1, read as the reverse complement.
CCGACTACCGGATCCAGCTCGAGACGGCCGACGACGCGGCCGGCGAGCCCGCGCCGGATGTCGCGGCGATCCAGGCGGCCTGCGCCGCGCTGTTGGCGAGCCCCAGCCTCCTCCGGGAGCGTGCGAAGGGCAGCGGTGTCGTCACCTACGACCTGCGGCCACTGGTCCTGGACGTCCACGTGGACGAGCCCGGACCGCCGGTCGTCCTGCTGGCCAGAACCAGGTTCCACCCGGAGCTCGGGACGGGTCGCCCCGAGGAGGTCGTCGCCGAGCTCGCGTCGCGGCTGGGCGTGCCGCTCGAGCCGCAAGCGACGGTGCGGTCGCGACTCATCCTCGCCGACGACTTGCCGGTCGAGCCGCAGGCCGTTCCCGCCCCGCGCTCGGCCGTGGGTCAGTTCCACGATGCGGGTCACTAGGGGTACTTCCCCGGATGCTACGCTCGCGCCGTGCCGCCACTGGACCCGCTTCCGACGTTTGATCTGTACGCGGAACTAGGCGTGCCGTATGAAGCAGGCGTCGACGTCATCGAACGCGGCTGGCGCGAGCGAGTGCGCAAGAGCCACCCCGATTTGTCGAGCAGCAATGAGGGTGGTGATGCGACCGCACGTACCGCGCGACTGAACATCGCGAGGGAATGGCTCATCGATCCGGCCAAACGCGCCCGCTACGATTCCCTTCGGAGACCTGCTGCGCGTGATCCGCTGCCGGTCACGGACACGTTGGCCCAGTGGCCCAACCGGAGGTCGCCCGCGACGCTCGGTCGCACCGGCACCGTTGTAGTCGCAGTCGTGGCTCTCGTCGTCCTGGCGGCGACGGTCGCTGTCGGGATCGGCACCAACGCGGTCACCGTGGGTGCCTTCGCCATGAGCCTGATGATGCTGGTGTACTTCGGCCTCATGAGCATGCGTTGACTAACCTGATAGGTCGCTGTCCCCCTGGCTCGGACAAGATCACCGTCCTTCGACAGCCCGCCGCTCGGTAGTGGGTCACTACCCACGTCCCGCGCTCGCTCGATTGACCGGATCGGGCGTTCGGTCGTACACTCCACCGTCCGCGCCCCGGCCGATGCCGGGCGTCGTCCCATGTCCGACAGCCCGATCGCCACGCGCGTCGCTCGCCGTCGCCACGAAGAAGTCCTGAGGATCCATGTACGCAGTCATCGAGACCGGCGGGAAGCAGTACCGCGTCGAAGTCGGCATGGAGCTCGAAGTCGAGCTCCTGGATGTCGAGCCCGGCAAGACCGTGACGCTGGATCGCGTCCTGCTCGTGGCCGACGGCGACGAGTCGACCATCGGCCGACCGATGGTGGACGGTGCCGCGGTCAGCGCCGAGGTCGTCCGCCAGGCTCGCGGGGACAAGGTCATCTCCTTCAAGTACCGGCCCAAGGCACGCCGTCGGGTCAAGAAGGGCCATCGCCAGGAGCTGACCATCCTGCGCATCAGTGACATCGTGTTCGGCGGCAAGAGCGCGGCCAAGGTCGCGGCCAAGGCGGAGACCGACGCGAAGACGGAGCGCCAGCGCCTCGAGGAGGCCGCGGTCGTGCAGGCCGCCAAGGACGCCGAGCTCGCCGCGAAGCTCGCCGCGTCGGCGACACCGACGAAGACCAAGCCGACGAAGACCAAGGCGGAGGCGGCCGAATCGCCCGCGGAGGCAGTCGAGGCCAAGCCAGCCGCGACGAAGCCCGCGGCGAAGAAGCCCGAGGCGACCGCCAAGCCGAAGCCCGCGGCGAAGAAGCCCGTCGCGAAGGCGAAGGCGGCCGACGAGGCCGACCCCGCCGACGCCCCGGCGGAGACAGCCCCGAAGCAGCGCGCCCCGCGGCGCGCCACGAAGAAGGACGAGTAGACCTCATGGCCCACAAGAAGGCAGGCGGCAGCGTCAAGAACGGCCGCGACAGCGCCGGCCAGCGACTCGGGGTGAAGTGCGGCGACGGCCAGCTCGTCCCAGCCGGCTCGATCATCGTCCGCCAGCGCGGGATGACCTTCCTGGCCGGCCCGGGCACGGGACTCGGCAGGGATTACACCGTCTTCGCGACCGTCGCCGGCCGGGTCAAGTTCGAGCACGCGACCAAGGACAAGAAGCGCATCCGGGTCGAGGCGATCGACGCGGTCGATGCGGCCGAGGCCGCGTCGACGGCCGTCTGACGGCGCCGACCCACCGAACATAGCCGGCGACCACCGGTGGGGCGATGGCCCCGCACGGACGGCGACGGAGGAGAGACCCCGTGAAGCCCGATATCCATCCCAAGTACTTCGAGGCCAAGGTCCACTGCGGCTCGTGCGGCACCGAGTGGACGGTGGGATCCACCCGCCCGGAACTGCGCGTCGACGTGTGCAGCAACTGCCACCCGTTCTTCACGGGCAAGCAGACGATCATCGACACGGCCGGCCAGGTCGAGCGCTTCCAGAAGCGCCTGGAGCGTCAGGTCCGCTCGTAGCGGGTTCCCGAGCAGCTCGGCCACGGGCCGCGCGGCTGACGCCGAGCGGGTGACGCCGCGCGGGTGACGCCGCGCGGCTGACGCCGAGCATCGCCGGTAGACTTGCCGCGATGCCAGACCACGAGACTCCCGAGGCCGCGCCCGGCCGCCCTACCTACGCCTACGGCGGTCAGGCCCTCATGGAGGGCGTGCTGATGCGCGGTCGCGATGCGATCGCCGTCGCGCTCCGGCATCCAGACGGCCGGATCGTCACCGCCACCGAGCGCCTTGATTCGGGCGTGCACGCCCACCGCTCGGCGAAGTGGCCGCTCGTTCGCGGGCTGGTCGTCCTGTATGAGACCCTCGTGGTCGGGACGCGCTGGCTGATCCGGAGCGCGAACGTCCAGGTGGAGGACGACGGCGTCGAGCTCGGTCGGGGCTCGATCGCGATCATGCTCGGCCTGACCCTGGTTGCTGGGATCGGGATCTTCTTCCTGCTCCCGCTACTGATCGCCAGCGTCACCACCGCGAGCGTCGAGAACGGCGTCGTCCAGCATCTCGTGGAGGGACTGGTCCGCGTCGTCATCTTCCTCGGCTACCTGGCGCTGATCGGTCGGACCCCGGATATCCACCGGGTCTTCCAGTACCACGGCGCCGAGCACATGACCATCCACGCCCTCGAGGCGGGCGACCCGCTGACGGTCGAGGAGGTGCGCAAGTACCCGACCGCGCACCAGCGCTGCGGCACGGAATTCCTGGTCATCGTGATCATCCTCTCGATCGTGGCGTTCTCCCTGGTGGGTCGCCAGGACCCGGTGATCATGGTCCTCAGCCGGATCCTGCTCGTGCCGGTCCTCGCCGCCGTCGGCTATGAACTCCTCAAGTTCGGGGCTCGCCACCGTGCGAACCCGATCGTCCATGCCGTGATGTTCCCCGGCATCCTGGTCCAGATGATCACGACCAAGCGACCGCAGGACGACATGATCGAGGTGGCCATCACGTCCATGCAGGAGGCACTCGTCGCAGACGGCAATGCCGTCCCGGCAGGATCGACCGACTTCGAGCGCTCCCCGATGCGCTACGGCTCTGCCACCGGCGAGGGGACCGATCTGGCTGATGCAGGGGCGGGCGTCGCCAGCAGCGCTCCCGACGGGGCGGTCGACACGGACGAACCGCCCGCCATCGCATGACCGAACTCGACGCCAAGCTCGCCGAGATCGCCGCGCAGTACGACGACCTCCAGGCGGAGCTGTCCCGGCCCGAGGTGGTCGCGGATCCGGCCGAGATCCGTCGGCTCGGCAAGGAACTCGCACGCCTGGAGCCGACGGTGGAAGCGTTCCGCCGCCTCGGCGCGACGCGGACCGAGCTCGCCGGCGCACGCGAGCTGCGTGACGACGCCGATGCCGACGACGAGATGGGAACCATGGCGCGCGACGAGATCGCCCGCCTGGAGACGGACGAGGCCCGGCTCGTGGAGGAGCTCAAGGTCCTGCTCCTGCCGCGCGACCCGAATGACGGGCGCGACGTGATCCTGGAGATCCGGGCCGGCGCCGGCGGCGATGAAGCGGCGCTGTTCGCGGCGGAGCTGCTGCGCCTGTACCTTCGCTACGCAACGCGCCACCGCTTCGCGACCGAAGTGCTCAGCCTCAATGAGACCGGCATCGACGGCATCAAGGAGGCGATCGTCCAGGTCCGCGGCGATGGCGCCTACAGCCGCCTGAAGTTCGAGGGCGGCGTCCACCGCGTCCAGCGCATCCCCGCCACCGAGTCGAGCGGGCGGATCCATACCTCCACCGCGACGGTCGTCGTGATGCCGGAGGCCGACGAGGTCGAGATCGTGATCGACGAGGAGCGCGACATCCGGATCGATATCAAGCGCTCCTCGGGGCCCGGTGGCCAGTCGGTCAACACGACGGATTCGGCCGTGCGGATCACGCATCTGCCGTCCGGACTGGTGGTCGAGATCCAGGACGAGAAGAGCCAGCACAAGAACAAGGCCAAGGCGATGTCCGTCCTGCGCTCCCGGCTGTTGGACCTCCAGATCCAGAAGCAGCGGGCGGCCGATTCGGCGGCGCGCCGGTCGATGGTCGGCGGCGGTGACCGCAGCGACAAGGTCCGGACCTACAACTTCCCGCAGGACCGGGTGACGGACCACCGGATCGGCAAGACGGTGCACAACCTGCCCGGCGTGATGGACGGCGACATCGACGACCTGATCGACGCCCTGGTCATGGCCGACCAGGCGGACCAGCTCGCCGCCGTCACCGGGGCCGGCGGGGGTGATCCGGGACGATGACCGTGGTGCTGCCCATGGACCCGCCGACCGCAGCCGACGTGCGGTTCCTGCCGCCGCAGGCGGGTCCGGTCGTCCGCGCGACGGACCTCGGGTCGGTCCAGGTCCTCAAGCACGGCAGCCTCTACCTGCTCACCGACGGGTTCGGTGACATCCATGCCGATTCGCGGGGCCTCGGCCTGTACGACGGCGACACCCGCCTCCTGTCATGCGCCGTCCTGCGCGTCGGTGGCGAGCGGCCGGTCCTGCTCCAGGGCTCGGTCGGGGGGAACTATCGCGGCAGCATCGTGATGACCAACCCCGCCATCGACCGCAACCCGGACGCCAAGGTGCACCCACTCGACGAACTGGTCGGCCGGACCGTCGGGATCACGCGCGACCGCGTCATCGGGACGGACGGGGTCCATGAGTCGTTGCGCCTGGTCAATCACGCGGCGCACCGGCTGTCATTCCCGATCACGCTGGAACTGGGTTCCGACGCAGCGGACATCTTCGAGGTCCGCGGGTACCCGCGTCCGGTCCGTGGCCGCGCCCTGCCGATCGCCGCCACGGACCGGCGGGTCACCTTCCGCTACGACGGCCTCGACGGCACGCAGCGACTGACCCATGTCGCCGTCTCGACCCCGGCCGCGATCGCGCCGCCGAGCGGGGCGGAGCCCGGTGCCTCGATCACGCTCAGCTGGAGCCTGGACCTGGAGCCCGGCGAGACCGGCGAGCTCGGCTGGATGGTCTGGTCCAGCGAACGGACGGTCCCAGGGACGAAGCATGACGAGGCCACCGGACGCGCGGACCTGGCCGCGCTCTACCCGCCCGTACCCAGGGTGGCGCCCGACGAGGGCGTTGCCGCCTATCACGCGTGGGAGCGCGGGACGGCCGCGGTGAACAGCGACCATGAGTTGTTCAACCTCGTCGTGCGGCGGTCCGTCTCCGACCTCCGCCTCCTGATGAACGACGGGCCCGGGCCGGGGGAGCGCTACGTCGCGGCCGGTGTGCCGTGGTTCAGCACGCTGTTCGGGCGCGACTCGATCTTCGCTGCGTTCCAGGCGTTGCCGTTCCGGCCGCAGCTGGCGATGGAGACCCTGGTCATCCTGGCCGCCCACCAGGCCACCGACGATGATCCGGCGCGCGACGCGGAGCCCGGCAAGATCCTCCATGAGCTCCGGTCCGGTGAGATGGCCCGGGGTGGCGAGCTGCCGCACACCCCCTACTACGGCTCGGTCGATTCGACACCGCTGTGGCTCGTCCTGCTGGGCGCCACGTTCGACTGGACCGGGGATCGCGACCTGCTGGAGCGGCTGTGGCCCAACGCGATCGCCGCGCTCGACTGGATCGACCGGTACGGCGACCGCGACGGGGACGGCTTCGTCGAGTACGAGCGGCGGTCGCCGAGCGGGCTCGTGAACCAGGGCTGGAAGGACTCGAGCGACGCGATCCGCGACCGTTCCGGGCGGGAGGCGGTGGCCCCGATCGCGCTCGCCGAGGTCCAGGGCTACGTGTTCGACGCCAAGCGCCGGATGGCCGGGCTCGCGAGGGTCCGCGGCGAGGACGCGCTGGCGATCCGGCTGGATGCCGAGGCTGAGGCGCTGCGCGAGCGGTACGAGCGGGCATTCTGGGTGGAGGACCAGCGCTACTACGCGATGGCCCTGGATGGCGAGAAGCGACCGGCCGACGCGATCGCGTCCAACGCCGGCCACGGCCTCTGGTCCGGGATCGTGGCACCGGACCGGGCCCGGGACGTCGCGGACCGACTCTTCGCACCGGACTGCTTCTCCGGCTGGGGGATCCGGACCTACGCCGCCGGCCAGCCCGGATACAACCCGATCGGCTACCACACCGGCACGGTCTGGCCCCACGACACCTCGATCATCGCCGCCGGGCTCAAGCGCTACGGGCTCGACGATGCGTCCAATCGGCTCGTCCGGAGCATCTTCGAGGCCGCCGAGCGGATGCCGGAGTACCGCCTGCCGGAGCTGTTCTGCGGGTTCGACCGGTCGGAGGCGACGACCCCGGTCCCATATCCGGTCGCCTGCTCGCCCCAGGCGTGGGCCGCCGGCGCGCCGTTCCTGTTCCTCGCCACCATGCTCGGGCTGCAGGCCCACGCCGACCGCCGGGAACTGGAGCTGCAGCACCCGCACCTGCCCGACTGGCTGGGTCGGGTCACCATCACGGACGTGCGCGTCGGGGACGCGTCGGTGGACCTGCTGTTCCACCGCTGGCGCGGCACGACCAGCGCCGAGGTCCTGCGCAAGGTCGGGGACGTCTCGGTGACGGTTCGACTGTGACCCGGTTCGACGGCTCCATGCGCCCGACCTCCGCCTGAGCGCATGGCCACGACCCGCGAGCTCCTGACCACCGGCCTGGAGCGGTTGCGCGACGCACCGCCCCAAGCCGGGCTGGAGACGCCACGGCTGGACGCCGAGCTGCTGCTGGCCCATGCCATCGGCGTGGACCGGACGGCCGTCATCGCCCATCCTGATGCTCCGGTCGGCCCGGGTGCCGAGCGGGCGTTCCTCGGCTGGATCGAGCGGCGCACGACTGGCGAGCCGGTCGCCTACCTGCGCGGGATCAAGGAGTTCCACGGCGTGGTCCTGATGGTGGACCCGCGCGCCCTGATCCCACGGCCGGAGACGGAGCGCCTGGTGGACCTGGCCCTCGCGGAGGTCATGCGCCGACTCACCGGCGGGCCCGGAGCAGCGGAGGGAGTCGCGGTCGCGCTGCTCGACGTGGGGACCGGCAGCGGCGCTGTGGCCATCGCCCTCGCGGCCGCCCTTCGCGGTCGCCGCGTGCCGGCGGAGGACGTGGTGATCACGGCCGTGGACATCTCGCCGGATGCCCTGGACCTCGCCCGGGAGAACGCGGTCGCGCACGGCGTCGGCGATCGGATCACGTTCGTCGGCGGCGACCTCATCCCGCCGGGCGGGGCCACCTGGGACGTCATCGCGGCCAACCTTCCGTACATCGCGTCGGATGCGATGCCGACGCTTCCCGCCCCGACCACGTTCGAGCCCGCGCTCGCCCTCGACGGGGGCCCGGCCGGCCTGGCCGTGATCGACCGGCTGATGGGCCGGCTGCCGGCTGCGCTGGCACCCGGCGGGATCGCCCTGCTGGAGATCGGCGGTGACCAGGGCGCGGCGATCGTCGCGCGTGCCGCCGACCGGCTGCCGGGCTGGACCTGCCGCGTGGAGGCAGACCTGTCGGGCGCCCCGCGGGTCGCGCTGATCGGGAGGAGCGACTGATGCGGGCGGCCCCGGAGTTCCCGATCCGGCTCATCGCGCTCGACATCGACGGGACGATCATCGGCGACGACGGGATCGTGGGCCCGCGGACGCGAGCCGCCATCCGCGCGGCGATGGAGCGCGACATCGCGGTCTCGCTGGTCACCGGCCGGATGGTCTCCTCCGCCCTGCGATTCGCCCGCGAACTCGGGATGACGGAGCCGATCGTCGGCTACCAGGGTGGCCTCATCCGGGCGATGCCCCCGGCCGGCTCGCCGCGGCTTGGACGACTGCTGATGCACACGGCGATCCCGGCCGACGTCGCACGGCTGATCGTGGGCTGGTCGCGCGACCACGGGCTGGACCCGCATCTCAACCACCTGGAGCGCTTCATCCTCCGAGCCGACGATCCCAACGCGGAGGACTACTCGGCGTTCATGGGGGCCCGCGCGGAGCTCGTCCCGGACCTGGTCGACGCGATCCGGCATCCCGTCACCAAGGTGCTGGCCGTCGGGGAACCGCCGATGCCCGTCGAGGCCGCCCGCTTCGCGCGCGAGCACTTCGTCGGGCGGGCCGACGTGACGATCTCGCACCCGAAGTTCCTGGAGTTCGTCGCGCCGGGCGTGTCCAAGGGCCGCGCCGTGCGTTTCCTGGCCCGGCGCCTCCGCGTTTCGATCGGGTCCGTGCTGGCCATCGGGGACCAGTGGAACGATCTCGAGATGCTCGCCATCACCGGTCACGGGACCGTGATGCCGACTGCCCCGGATGCCGTCCGGTCCGTTGCGCGCTACATCGCCCCGCCGCTGGAGGACGAGGGGGCCGCGCTGATGATCGAGCGGCTCGCCCTGTCCCCGCCGACGGAGGCGATCTCGGCAGCTCGACAGCTCGCCGCCGAGGCGATCGAGCGCCGATCCGTGCCGGCATGACGGCGCGGATCGTGCCCGACGGCGCGGCCGGCCGGATCGAGGCCATCCAGGTCCTGCGTGGCGGCGGCATCGTCGCGCTGCCGACCGACACCGTCTACGGCATCGGGGTGGCACTCGACTCGCCCGGCGGGATCGAGCGGCTGTTCGCCGCCAAGGGCCGACCCCCGGAGCGGGGGATCATGCTGCTCCTGGAGGATGCAGCCCAGGCAGACGGGATCGGCATGCTGGATCGTGCGGCCGCAGCCCTCGCGGCCGCGTGCTGGCCCGGCGGCCTGACGATCGTCGTCCCGCAGCGGCCGGGCGTCGCCCTGCCCGACGCCCTCACCGGCGGCGCCCCCACGATCGGGTTGCGAGTCCCGGACCACGGGGCGCCGCGCGCCCTCGCTCGGGGTGTCGGTCCGCTGCCGGTCACCTCCGCGAACGCGTCCGGCGCCCCGGAGGCCCCCGATGCCGCTGCGATCGTGGAACAGCTCGGCGAGGCCGTGGACCTCGTGCTGGACGGCGGCCCGGCGCACGGGGGCCCGGCCTCCACGGTCGTTGACTGCAGCGGCCCGCTGCCGGTCATCCTGCGCGTCGGCGCCATCTCGCCGGAGCGCGTCCGCGAGATCCTGGACACTGCCGGGGTCGCCCACGAGATCTGACCGGTCATGGGCTCGGCGATGGGTCGGGTTCGTGGGAAGATACCCCTGCGCCCGGGTCGGACCGGGTCGGGCCGGGTCGGGCCGCTCCTGCGGCCACCAGGAAGGAGTCGGGCGATCATGACCATCTCCGGGGCGCTCGCGACCGGGTCGATCGCGCAGGTCGACCCCGACCTGTGGGAGGCGCTCCTGGGAGAGCGCCGCCGCCAGCGCGACAAGATCGAGCTGATCGCCAGCGAGAACTACGTATCCGCCGCGGTCATGGAGGCCCAGGGGACGTGGCTGACCAACAAGTACGCTGAGGGTCTGCCGGGCAAGCGCTACTACGGCGGCTGCGAGTACGTCGATGTCGCGGAGCGGCTGGCCCAGGAACGCGCCCTCGCCTTGTTCCCCGGCGCCGAGCACGTCAACGTCCAGCCACACAGCGGCGCCCAGGCCAACATGGCTGCCTACTTCAGCGTGCTGCGCCCGGGTGACCGGATCCTCGGCATGAACCTGGCTCACGGTGGCCACCTGACCCACGGCATGGCGCTGAACTTCAGCGGCAAGCTGTACGAGGTCCATGCCTATGGCGTTCGGCAGGACACCGAGCTGATCGACTACGACGCGATGGAGGCGCAGGCCCGCGAGGTCCGCCCGAAACTCATCGTGGGCGGGGCGAGCGCCTATCCGCGGACCTGGGACTTCGAGCGGATGGCGGACATCGCGCACAGCGTCGGGGCGATCCTGTTCATCGACATGGCCCACGTCGCCGGGCTCGTCGCGGCCGGCGTCCACCCGAGTCCATTCCCGCACGCGGACATCGTCACGACGACGACCCACAAGACCCTGCGCGGGCCCCGCGGCGGACTCGTCTTCTCGCGCGACGAACTGCCGCCAAGCCTGGATGCGGCCGACTTCCCGGCCCTCAGGGGGTCGTTGGGAGCCGCCGTCGACAAGACGGTCTTCCCGGGCGTCCAGGGTGGTCCGCTGATGCACGTCATCGCCGCCAAGGCGGTCGCCTTCAAGCTGGCGGCCGAGGAGCCGTTCCATGAGGACCAGCGACGGACCGTGGCCAACGCCAGGATCCTCGCGGAGACGCTGGCCGGGCTCGGCGCCCGGGTCGTCTCGGGCGGGACGGACAACCACCTGATCCTGGTGGACGTCACCCCGCTCGGCGTGACCGGCAAGGAGGCCGAGGCGCTACTCGACGAGATCGGGATCACCGTCAACAAGAACGGCATCCCGTTCGACCCGCTGCCGCCCAACACGGCCTCCGGCATCCGCCTGGGCACACCGGCCACGACCTCTCGCGGGTTCGGCGAGGACGAGATGCGGGCGATCGGGCGGATGATCATCGAGGCCATCGCGACGCGCGGGGACGACGCGGCCCACCGCCGACTGGCCGCCGAGGTCGCCGAGATCACGAGCCGGTTCCCCGTCCCGGGGTTGCCGGAGGCGTGACGGACCGGCGCGGGTGACCTTCATCGAGGGGGTCGGCGACAGCGTCGGTCCGATCATCGTGGTGTTCGCTGCCGCGGCCGTGCTGGCGTTGCTGTTCACGCCGGCGGTCCTCCGGATCGTCACCCGCTTCGATATCGTCGACCGGCCGGAGGCCCGGCGGGTCAACGTGGCGCCCGTGCCGAGAGCCGGCGGCCTGGCCACGGCCGCGGCCTTCCTCATCGTCGGTGCGGCGTTCGTCCTGCTCAACGACACCTATCGCTGGGTACCGGAGCCGCTGACGATCCAATCGGGCGACCTCATCGCCCTGTTCCTCGGCGGGGCGGTCGCGGCCGCCGTCGGGGCCATGGACGACCTGTTCGACCTGCGGGCGCGCTGGCAGCTTGGCGGCCAGCTCGTACTCGCCGTGCTCGCCATCGTCCTGGGCATCGGGGTGGACGTCATCGCCAACCCGTTCGGAAGCGGCGTGATCCGGTTCAATGCGCTGTTCTCCGTCGGGTTCACCGTCTTCTGGATCGTCGGCATGATCAACAGCATCAACTGGATCGACGGCCTCGACGGGCTGTCATCGGGGATCGCCCTGATCGCCGCCGTCACGCTCGGCCTGATCAGCCTGACCACGCAAGTCGGCCAGCCGATGATCGCGGTCCTGTGCTTCGCCCTGGCCGGTGCGCTCGCCGGGTTCCTGCGCTGGAACTTCCACCCGGCGTCCGTGTTCGCCGGGACCAGCGGCGTCCAGTTCGTGGGCTACACACTGGCCGTGCTGTCCATCCTGGGATCGGCCAAGGTCGCCGTCGCCCTGCTCGTGCTGGGTGTCCCGATCATCGACACCTTCTGGATCATCGTCCGCCGGCTGAACCAGGGTCGCTCGCCGTTCAGCCCGGACCGCTCCCACATCCATCATCGGCTGCTGGATCTCGGGCTGTCCCATCGGGACACGGTGATGGTGATCTACGGGATCTGCGCGGCGCTTGGGTTGATCGCCCTCATCCTCTCGGAGGTCTCCCAGCTGTATGCGTTCCTGGGCATCTTCGTGGTGTCGGGGTTGATCCTGATCGGACCGACGCGCGGGGCCTTCCGGCGCCCCGCTGAGCTGGAGGCGGAGGCGTACGAGGCAAGCCTCGACGAGCCCGGTCCCGGCGACCCGATCGATCCGATCGACCCGTCGGACGCGGAGTCGAGCCCGACCGTCATCCGGTAGCATCGGTGCGTCGGCGCACCACTTTCGCGGTCGCGCCGGGTCGACCACGAGGAACCGGATGCCCTTCGAGGCCTGGCTGATCGGACTGGCCGTCCTTGCGTCGGCTCTCGCCCTGACGCCGGTGGGTCGCCGACTGCTCGCGACGGCGGTCGACGTGGTGGACGGTTCCATCGCCGCGGCCGTCGTCCGGCGGGCGCTCGACCTGGACCCGGGCACCGCTCGTCAGCGGCGGATCGACCGTCGGCGCGCCCGGGAACGCGCCGAGCTGCTGCGGAGGATCGGTGCGGCGGAGGAATCGCCGGCCGCGGCGCGGGTTCCGGCCCCGGTCGCTCCGACCCGGCTGGTGGTGTCGGGCCATCAGAGTGGCGATCATCCGGGTCACGATGCACGTGACGTCGGCGCGTCAGGCCCGCGCCGCGCCGCGCCGACGGACCCGCGGGGCCGCCTCCTGCGGGACGGCGCCGTCGCTGCCGCGGGCATGGCGGTGGTCGTGCTGCTCGTGTCCACGCTCGACGACCGGCCGGCGGGCGGTGTGCTCGGAGCCACCGGGTCGCCGCTGACCACGGCAACGGTCGCCCAGGCGCCGGGCAGGTCGGGATCGCCCGGGCCATCCGGATGGTCCGGGCCCGTGACACCGTCACCGGTCGCAGCGACGCCCGTCGCCACGATGGTCGCGCCGATCGGGGTCGGGCCGGTCGTCATGTCGCCCCGGTTCCGGCTCATCGGCACGACCGCTGGCGGCGCGACGGTCGGCGTCCGACTCTCGTGGGCCATGGCGCCAGGATCCGTGCCGCCGGCCGCATTCGAGGTCGGTCGCAGCGTGGCCGCCGAAGCCATCGAGCCGATCACCACCCTCGCGGGTGACGCCCGAGACGTGGACGTGACGCTGGAGGTCGCTCGAGCCACGGTCTTCCGGATCCGGGCGATCGGCCACGACGGGAGCGCCGGTGATCCGATCGAGTGGGCGCCGATCACCGCGGGCCGCCACCAGGAATCGAGCGAGCTCATCGAGCTCGACGGCACATGGCGAGGGGCCGAAGGGCCCAGCCTGTCAGGCGGCGCCGTGCGATTCACGCGCGACTCCTCGGCGTCGCTCACCTTCTCGTTCCGCGGTACGGACGTCGGATGGGTCGCCACCCGGACGCCCTCGAGCGGGCGCGCGGAAGTCCGTGTCGACGGCGATCTCGTGGCCGTCGTTGACCTCGTCGCGGCAGCCGTCCGCTATCGCGAGCTCGTGTTCCGAGGTCACGTGGCGGGCGATGGAACGCACGTGCTGGAGATCCGCCCGATCGGGGACGGCCGCGTGGACGTGGACGCCTTCATCGTGCTCCGCTGATCCGGGCAGGCGCATCGCCCGGGGCCGCCGGCCCGGCACCGCGCGGGCGGGCCCCGGCACCGTGCGGGCGGGCCCCGGCACCGCGCGGACGGGCCCCGGCACCGCGCGGACGGGCCCCGGCCCCCCGACGCGGGCTGGCCGCGGCACAATGCGTCACCACGACGCACGTTCGCCACAGCTGAGCGTGGATGGACGCTGAGTCGACGTCGGCGGTCGACTGGGCGACCGACCACGAGGCGTCTGTCGTGGATCTGCGTCGCTGAGACGCGACCCCAGCGGCCCCGGCCCCGCGCGGCCCACGCGGACGGGCACCCCGCCGGCCTCGGCCCCGGCGCCATTCGGGCGGGGTCGCCGATGGCGACTCCGACGTCGCAGCTGCTACACTACCGGCGCCTTGACAGGTCGCCCATGAGTGAGTCTGGACCCGGGTTCGGGTACCTCGTCCTCTTCACGGAGATCGGCTTTACTCTCCTGGTGACGACGCTGGTCGGGGCGCTCGGCGGCTACTGGCTGGACGGGCAGTTCGGGACCCTCCCGATCCTCGCGATGACCGGCTTCTTCGTCGGCGCCGGGATGGGGACCTACGGGATCTACAAGCTGGTGAGTCGCTTCCTGGCGACGATCGAATGACCGCTGGCCGGTCGCCCCAGGGCGGTCGACCATCAACGGACCGAGCGCGGCAAGAGGCCGCGCTCCTGTGTGTGGAGCGAGCGTGACGAGCGAAGAACCCGCCGCGATCGAGACGCCGGCCCCGAGGGCAGGGCGGAGCCGCAGGACAAATTGGCTGCTGATCCTCGGCCTGGCGATCGCCGCGAACATCGTGGCGTTCGTGGTTGCGCCGCCGTTCGACAAGGAGCACCCGGACGAGGCCTGCGCCTATCCGGTCTGCTTCATCAACGGGACCCTGGAACTGCCGGCTCCCCACGTCGTCTGGCCGGCCGGACACCACGCCCCCGCGGATCTCGTCACCTGGGACGTGAGCATCTCCAGCTCCATCTTCACGATGTGGATCATCAGCGCGGTGCTGATCTTGACGATGGTCCTCCTCACCCGCGGCATGCGCCGGATCCCCGGGCGCGGCCAGAACGCGATCGAGGCCCTGTATGAGGGGCTGGAGAGCTTCGCGATGTCGCTCGGCGGGCCGGCCGCCAAGCCCTACATCCCGCTGTTCGTCACGCTGTTCGTCTACATCCTCGCGAGCAACTGGAGCGGGTTGCTCCCGTTCGTCGGTCGGATCGAGCTGTTCCGGGCCCCGACCAGCGACGTGAACATCACCGTCGGCCTCGCCCTCGTCAGCTTCACGCTGTTCCATATCGAGGGTGTGCGGGCCCTCGGGGTCGGCGGCTACCTCTCCAAGTTCTTCCCCGTGCGTGAGTTCCGCAACGGCGTCGGTGCCGGGGTGATCGCGATGTTCGTCGGGCTCGTCGAACTGATGCTCGAATTCGTCAAGCCGCTGACGCTGTCGATGCGCCTCTTCGGCAACATCTATGGCGGCGAAGTGGCGCTCGGTGTCATCCTTGCGCTGACCATCACGGTCGTGCCGCTCGCCCTCTACGGCCTGGAGTTGATGCTCAACCTGGTCCAGGCCCTCATCTTCAGCGTCCTCACCCTCATGTTCATCCTCGCGGCCATCGAAGGGCACCACGAGGAGCACGAGCCGCATCGCGACGGTGAACCGGTCGCGACACCCGTCGGTCCCGACACGCTCGACCAGATCGCCACTGCCCACTGATCGATCAGCTCGATCGCCAGCCCACATCGGTCCCAAGGATCCCGGGCCAAGCCCCGGGGAGTAGGAGGAACAACTCGACATGGAACTCATCGGCGCAGGACTTGCCGCTCTCGGCGTCATCGGCCCGGGCATCGGCATCGGCATCCTGGGCGGCATGTCGTCCAGCGCCATCGGGCGCAATCCAGACGCGGCCGGCCAGATCCGCGGCCTCGCGATCATCCTCGCGGCGTTCGCCGAGGGCCTCGGCGTCCTCGCGGTCGTCGTCGGCCTGCTCGTCGATCTTCCTCAACCCGGCCGCTGCCTAAGCGCCCGGGTAGGACGACACCGTGGACATCCTGGCCGTCGCCGCCGGCGCGGTCGGTGGAGCGATCGCCCTGACCGCCGAAGGGGAAGCCGAGGCGGCTGGCCTGACGATCAACCTGTTCTGGGTCCTCGTCAGTGCCATCAACTTCCTGCTGCTCCTCGCGATCGTCTGGACGTTCGCCTTCAAGCCGCTCGTCAAGATGCTCGACGACCGCAAGTCCGCGATCGAGCAGGGGCTCAAGGACGCCGAGCAGGCTCGCGAGGATCGCGACCGCGCCGAATCGGAACGCTCGGCCACCCTGGCCGAGGCGCGCCGCGAGGCGAACGACATCCTGGCGCGCGCCCAGAAGGTCGCCCAGGAGAACCGCGACGCGGACATCGCGGCGACCCGCGAGGAGCTCGAGCGGATGCGCGTCCGCGCGACCGCCGAGATCGACGCGGAGAAGACGCGCGCCATCGGCGAACTCCGGGGCGAGGTGGCCGAACCTGGCCCTCGCGGCAGCCGGCCGGGTCGTCGGCGAGACGATGTCCGACGAACGTCAGCGTCGACTCGTCCAGGAATTCCTGGCCACGGCCGACACGACCGGCGACAGAGGCAACTGACGATGGCCCGACGGGACAGCGCCGCGCGCCGCTACGCAGAGGCCGCCTTCGAGGTGGCCGCCCGTGACGACACGCTGGAGACCTGGCGGAAGGAGCTGGATGCGCAGTGTCGTTCGCCTGGGGAGCGAACAGGTCATGAGCGTCCTGCGCAATCCGGCCATCCCCGTCGACCAGCGTTCCATGGCGCTCGCCGCGCTCCTGGAGCACACCGCCAGCCAGCCCGTCCAGAACCTCGTCCAACTCCTGCTCCGGCGCGGCCGGATCGAGGGGCTGTCGCGGGTCGCCGCGGAGTTCCGTCGACTCGACGATGCGCGACAGGGCATCACCCACGCCACCGCCACCAGCGCGGCCGCGCTCACCCCGGACGAGCTCCGGGCGCTCACCGCGCGGCTCGAAGAAGACACCGGCGGTCGCATCGACGCTCGACGTCGCGGTCGACCCGAGCCTGCTCGGCGGCCTCGTCGTGCGAGTCGGCGATCGCCTGATCGACGGGAGCGTCCGAGGTCGCCTCGAGCGACTGCGGAATCAGCTCATCTCGGGCGCCCTCTAGGAGACCTTGACACCCATGGCCATCCGTTCCGACGAGATCACCAGCATCATCAAGTCCGCCATCGATTCGTTCGACGCGGGCGCGGAGTCGCGCAGCGTCGGGACCGTCGTCGAAGTCGGCGACGGCATCGCCCAGATCTACGGCCTCGACGGCGCCCTGGCGTCCGAGATGCTCGAGTTCCCGGGCGGGGTCATGGGCATGGCCCTGAACCTCGAGGAGGAGACGGTCGGTGCCGTCATCCTCGGCAACGCGAGCGCGCATCAAGGAAGGCGACACGGTCAAGACCACCGGCCGTGTCGTCGAGGTGCCGGTCGGGCAGGCCCTGCTCGGCCGCGTCGTGGACGCGCTGGGGCGCCCGCTGGACGACAAGGGCCCCATCGCCGCCACGAAGACGCGCCCGGTGGAGCGGATCGCTCCGGGCGTCATCGTCCGCCAGTCGGTCGACACGCCGGTCCAGACCGGCGTCAAGGCGATCGACGCGCTGATCCCGATCGGGCGCGGCCAGCGCGAGCTGATCATCGGCGACCGGCAGACGGGCAAGACGGCCATCGCCATCGACACGATCATCAACCAGAAGGGCAAGGGCCTCGTCTGCATCTACGTGGCCATCGGCCAGAAGCTGTCGACGGTCGCCAACACCGTGGCGGTCCTGGAGCAGTACGGCGCCATGGAACACACGATCGTCGTGGTCGCCGGTGCCGAAGACCCCGCCCCGCTCCAGTACCTCGCGCCGTACGCCGGCGTGGCGATGGGCGAAGAGGTCATGGAGAACGGCGTCGAGGTTGCCGACCAGGGCCTCGTCAAGGACGCGCTGTGCGTCTACGACGACCTCTCGCAAGCACGCCTGGGCCTATCGCGAGATGGCCCTGCTGCTGCGCCGGCCGCCCGGCCGCGAGGCGTATCCGGGTGACGTCTTCTACCTCCACAGCCGGCTCCTGGAGCGGGCCGCCCGCCTCAACGACGAGAACGGCGGCGGGTCGCTGACCGCGCTGCCGATCATCGAGACCCAGGCCGGTGACGTGTCCGCGTACATCCCGACCAACGTCATCTCGATCACCGACGGCCAGATCTTCCTCGAGACCGACCTGTTCAACGCCGGCCAGCGGCCCGCGCTGAACATCGGCATCTCCGTGTCGCGGGTCGGCTCCGCGGCCCAGACGAAGGCGATGAAGAAGGTCGCCGCCCCGCTGAAGCTGGACCTCGCCCAGTACCGGGCCCTCGCCGCGTTCGCGCAGTTCGCGTCAGACCTGGACAAGGCGACGCGCGACCAGCTGACCCGCGGCGAGAAGCTGTCCGAGATCGTCAAGCAGCCGCAGTACCAGCCGCTCCCGGTCGAGAAGCAGGTCGCCATCCTGTACGTCGCGACGACCGGCAAGCTCGATGACGTCCCGACCGCCCGGGTCAAGGAGTTCGAGACCCAGTTCTACCGCTTCCTCGAGACGGATCGACCGGCCATCCTGACGGAGCTCGGCGAGACCCGGGCCCTGACGGACGAGCTGGCGGCCGCGATGGACGAGGCCGTCGATACCTTCCGGGTGGAGGTCTTCGGCATGGAGCCCGCGGCCAAAGCCCGCAAGGCGAAGAAGGTCGAAGCGGCCGACGAGACCGACCGCGGCCGACGCCGCGGCCGACGCCGACGAGACCACCGCGGCCGACGAGCCGCCGGCCGACGCTGAGACCATCGCGGCCGACGCCGACCAGACCACCGTGGCCGACGCCGGTGCCGAGCCGCCGGCCGACGCCGACGCGACCGATGTCGCCGACGCGGACGCCGCGACCGTCGAGGGCAAGTCCTGACCGTGGCTAGTCAGCGCGACATCCGGCGTCGCATCGGTGCCGTCAAGAACATCAAGCAGATCACCCGAGCGATGCAGTTCGTCGCCGCGTCCAAGCTCAAGCGAGCACAGGACGCGACGCTGGCCGCGCGTCCGTACAGCGAGAAGCTCGATGAGGTCCTGGCCGACCTCGCCGCGGTGCTCGGGGCGATCGGACCATCCGCTGCTGGCGAGCGGGACCGAAGGAGCCAAGCGGCTGCTCGTCCTGATCACGACAGACCGCGGACTCGCGGGCCCCCTCAACACGAACACGATCCGCTTCGCCAGCCACGAGATCCTGGATCATGCAGGCGACCTGACGACCGTGACGGTGGGTCGGAAGGGCCGCGATGCCATGCGCCGCGCAGGCGTCCCGCTGGAAGCGCATTTCGCGGGCTTCGGCGATCGTCCGAGCTTCGCTGACGTGCTGCCGCTCGCCCGCCTCATCACGGACGACTTCCTGGCCGGGACCTACGGGCGGGTGGACATCATCTACAGCCACTTCGTCAGCACGCTCGTGCAGCGCCCGCAGATCGTCCAGTTGCTGCCGATCCACCCCGCGGATGACACCGAGGGGATCCCCGGCCATCAGTTCATCTTCGAGCCCGCCCCGGCGCTGGTGCTGGAACAACTCGTGCCACGCTACGTCGCGACTCGCCTGTACCAGGCCGTCCTCGAGGCAAAGGCCAGCGAGGAATCCAGCCGTATGGTGGCGATGAAGAACGCCACGGAGAACGCCGAAGACCTCATCGAGGATCTGACCCTCTCCTACAACAAGGTTCGCCAGTCGAACATCACCCGCGAGATGATCGAGATCGCGTCCGGCGCGAACGCCCGCTGACGCCGACGTAGACGCACAGGACGCAGGAGGCACCCACACATGGCGACCGCCGCTCCGGCCGCGACCGGCCGGGTCATCCAGATCACCGGCCCCGTCGTGGACATCGAGTTCCCGGCGGGCCAGCTGCCGGCGATCTTCAACGCCGTCGAGATCCTGCGCGACGGACAGGATTCGCTCGTCTGCGAGGTCCAGCAGCACCTGGGCAACAACTGGGTCAGGTCGGTGGCGATGACCACGACCGACGGGCTCGCCCGCGGCGTCGCCGTGCGCGACACCGGCGCCGCGATCACGGTTCCGGTCGGCGAGGCGACCCTGGGCCGGGTCTTCGACGTCCTCGGTCGCCCCATCGACAACAAGGGCCCCGTGGAAGCCGAACACCACCTCCCGATCCATCGCTCGGCGCCCGCGTTCGACCAGCAGTCGACGGAGGTCGAGGTATTCGAGACCGGCCTCAAGATCATCGACCTGATCTGCCCGTTCAAGAAGGGCGGCAAGATCGGCATCTTCGGTGGTGCGGGCGTCGGCAAGACGGTCATCATCCAGGAGCTGATCCGGAACGTCGCGCAGGAGCATTCGGGCTACTCGGTGTTCGCCGGCGTCGGCGAGCGCAGCCGCGAGGGCAACGACCTCATCGCCGAGATGACCGAGTCCGGCGTCCTGGCCAAGACCGCGTTCGCGTTCGGCCAGATGAACGAGCCGCCCGGAGCCCGCCAGCGCGTCGCCCTCACCGGCCTGACCATGGCCGAGTACTTCCGCGACGAGGAGGGCCGCGACGTGCTCCTCTTCATCGACAACATCTTCCGTTTCACGCAGGCAGGGTCGGAAGTATCGGCGCTGCTCGGCAGGATGCCGTCGGCCGTCGGATACCAGCCGAACCTGGCCACGGAGATGGCCGGCCTCCAGGAGCGGATCACGTCCACCAAGAAGGGCTCGATCACCAGCCTGCAGGCCGTCTTCGTTCCCGCCGACGACTACACGGACCCTGCGCCGGCGACGACCTTCGCCCACCTCGATTCGACCATCCGCCTGGAGCGCTCGATCGCCGAGATCGGCATCTACCCGGCCGTGGATCCGCTGACCTCGACTTCACGCGTGCTCGATCCGAACGTCGTCGGCCCGGAGCATTACGAGGTCGCCCAGGAGACCAAGCGCGTCCTCCAGCGCTATCGCGACCTCCAGGACATCATCGCCATCCTCGGCATCGACGAGCTTTCCGAGGACGACAAGGCGACCGTGGCGCGGGCCCGACGCCTCCAGCGCTTCGCCAGCCAGCCGTTCTTCGTCGCCGAGGTCTTCACCGGTCGGCCGGGCGCATACGTCTCGATCAAGGACACCGTGGCGTCGTTCAAGGAGATCCTGGAAGGCAACACCGATACGCTGCCGGAGCAGGCGTTCTTCCTGGCCGGCACGGTCGATGACGTCCGCGCCAACGCGGCCAAGCTGAGTTCGTGACGATGGCGGCGGGGCTGGGCAGTGGGTGGCGCCGGTCGGCGCGCGGCGCAGCGAGCATCAGGCGGAGCGCCGGAGCGAGCGGAGTCCGTGCGGCGTCCGGCCACGGGCCCCGCATCGGAGTGAGCTGATGTCCCTGCTGCTGGAGATCGTGACGCCGGAGCGGCTCGCCTATTCGGACACCGTGGATGCCGTGATCCTGCCCGGGTCGGAAGGAGAGCTCGGGGTGCTGCCGCACCACGCGCCGCTCGTTTCGACCCTGGGTGTCGGTGAGCTTCGGATCCGGAAGGGCGGCCAGGAGGAATCGTTCGCCATCGTCGGCGGGTTCCTGCAGGTCCGTCCGGACAAGGTCGTCGTCATGGCGGAGACCGCGGACATGGCCAGTGAGATCGATCTCGAGACGGCGCAGGAAGCACGCCGGGAGGCCGAACGGGCGCTGCAGACCGGGTTCCACGAGGGAGCCGACCTGTCCGCCGCGCGGGCTGCCCTGCAGCAGGCACTCCTCCGGATCCGCGTCGCCGAGCGTCGCTACCGGGAGGGTCCGCGGCACCGCGGGTAGGGGTGACTGTGGCGGATGCTCGCCCGTTCCACTGGGAGTACACCCCGGACCCGGTCGCTCCTGAGGTCTTTCGGGTGGAGGGCGGCCGACCCCTCACCGGCGAGGTCGCGATCAGCGGCGCCAAGAACGCGGCGCTCAAGCTGCTCGCGGCCGCCACGCTCACCGGAGAGCGCTGCCGGCTGACCAACGTCCCGGAGATCGAGGACGTGCGGGTCATGGCCCAGACGCTGACGGAGCTCGGCGTCGTGGTGGACCACCCCGCCCCGAACGTCTACGAGGTGGCCGCGGGCGACGTGGACTGGTTGTTCGTGCCCCTGGAGGCAGCCGCCAAGATGCGGGCCTCGTTCATGCTCCTGGGCCCGCTCCTGTCGCGGTTCGGCCGGGTGATCATCAGCAACCCGGGCGGGGACCGGATCGGACGACGGCCGGTCAACCTGCACGTGGACGCGATGCGCGCGCTCGGCGCCCAGATCGACTATCGCAACGGCTACTACTTCGCGACCTCACCCGGCCGGTTGCGCGGGACAGAGGTTCGCTTCCCGTTCGTCAGCGTGATGGGCACGGAGAACGCGATGCTCGCCGCCACGCTCGCCGAGGGACACACGGTCATCCGCCCGGCGGCCCAGGAGCCGGAGGTCGACGACCTGATCGGGTTCCTCAACAAGATGGGCGCCGAAGTCGTCCGGACGGCGCCGGACACGATCGAGGTGGAGGGTCGCCGGCGGCTGCGCGGCGCCGAGCACCGGGTCATCCCGGACCGGATCGAGGCTGGCACGTTTGCCGTGGCTGGTGCGGTCACCGGCGGTCGGATCACGCTGACCGGGGCCCCCTGCGAGCACCTCGGGGCATTCGTCGAGATCGTCGGCCGAGCCGGAGTCGCGATCGCATGCGGCACGGACACCATAGAGATCGACGGTTCGTCCCTCGATGGTCCGGGTTTCCAGGCGATGGACATCGAGACGGCGGCCTACCCGGGGCTCGCGACGGACCTCCAGCCACCGACTTCCGTGCTGCTCACCCAGGCGACCGGGATGTCGCGGATCCACGAGACCATCTTCGAGGATCGCCTCGAGTGGATGAGCGAGCTGCGCCGGATGGGTGCCGACATCGATATCGAGGACGACCGCCACGCGACGATCCGCGGCCGGACGCCGCTGCACGGTACGGACGTCGCGATCGGCGACCTGCGGGCCGGAGCGTCCTTGATCCTGGCCGCGCTCGCCGCGGACGGGACGACCACGATCCACGGCGCGCACCACGTTCACCGGGGCTATGAGAACATCGAGGGCAAGTTCCTGGGCCTTGGAGCCAGGATCTCGCGCCAGGCAGAAGGGAACGACTCGACCAACCCATGAAGATCGGCATCGACCTCGGCACCGCCAACGTCCTCGTCTACGTGAAGGGCAAGGGCATCGTGATCACCGAGCCGTCGGTCGTCGCGGTTTCGGAGGACAACCGCATCATCGCGGTCGGCGAGGAAGCGCGCGAGATGATCGGTCGGACGCCCGGCAACATCCAGGCCATCCGCCCGATGAAGGACGGCGTCATCGCCGATTACGTCATCACCGAGGCGATGCTGCGATTCTTCATCGCCAAGGCGACCAAGGGCAGGATCGGCTTCAGTCGCCCGGAGGTGATGATCAGCGTCCCCGCCGGCGTGACGTCGGTGGAGAAGCGAGCCGTCCGCGATGCCGCTCTCAAGGCCGGCGCCAAGGAGGCCTTCCTGATCGAAGAGCCGCTGGCCGCCGCCATCGGGGCCAACGTCCCGATCAGCGGCCCCTCCGGGAACATGATCATCGACATCGGTGGCGGGACTTCGGAGATCGCGGTCATCGCCCTGGGCGGCATCGTCGTATCGCACTCCCTGCGGGTGGGCGGCAACAAGTTCGATGACGCGATCGCGACCTACATCCGCAAGAAGTACAACCTGATGATCGGTGAGCGGACCGCCGAGGAGGTCAAGATCCAGATCGGCACGGCCCTGCCGCTGGAGCGTGAGCTCACGATGGAGGTGCGCGGTCGCGACCTCATCGCCGGACTCCCGCGGACCATCCCGATCACCTCGTCCGAGGTGATGGAGGCGATCGAAACGCCGCTCCAGCAACTCGTGGCGGCCGTCCGTTCCGTCCTGGAGCAGACGCCTCCGGAGCTGTCGTCCGACATCATCGACAAGGGGATGGTGATGTCCGGTGGTGGCGCCCTTCTGCGGAACGTCGACAAGCTCCTCACCCAGGTGACCGGCGTGCCGTGCCACGTGGCGGAGAACCCTCTCGACTGCGTCGCCCTGGGGACCGGTATCGCGCTGGAGCACTTCGATTTCTTCAAGAAGTCGCTCGTCCAGCAGATCTGACCGCAGGATGACCCTCGGGGCGGGTCCCATGGAGCGGCCACCGGCCGCTCGACGCGCCTTCATCGACCTGCACTGCCACACGTCGGCGTCGTTCGACTGCCTGTCCCGTCCGGGCGACGTCGTGCGGGCGGCGGCGGCCCGAGGGCTGACCCACCTGCTGGTCACGGACCATGACCGCATCGACGGGGCCCTGGCGGCCCGGGAGGCGGCCCTGGCGATCGGGCGCGACGGAGCCCCGGACGGAGTGAACGTCATCATCGGAGAGGAGGTCCGCACGGCGGACGGCGACCTGATCTGCGCCTTCCTGACCTCGGCGATCCCGCCCGGCCTGACGGCCCTTGCGACGATCGAGGCGGCCCGCGCGCAGGGGGCGCTGGTCGGGATCCCGCACCCATTCGATCGGCATCGCGGATCGCTGTCCCGCGACGGCGGGCTGGAGCACCTCGTGCCGCTGGTGGACTGGGTGGAGATCCACAACGCGCGGGTGATCGGGCGGGGCAACGAGCAGGCGGCTGGTTTCGCGCACGAGCACGGTCTGCCCGGAGTGGCCGTGTCCGATGCGCATTCGATCCTGGAGGTCGCGGTCGCCTACACGACGGTCGACGGCGATCCGTCGACGCCCGCGGGCCTGGCCGCAGCCCTGCAGACCGCCGAGATCGTGCCCGGTCGGGCAAGCCTCCTGGTCCGCCTCTGGACGCCAGCCGCCAAGGGCATCCAGCGCATCCGTGGGAACGGTCGCGTGCGCCCCGGCAGGCCCGCATGATCGATCGGCCGCCAGCATGACCGGGCAGGACCATCGGCCGATGGATTCGGGCACCGGATCGCCCGTACCGTCGACCTCGATGGAGGCGACCCCAGCGATCGATCAGCGCCCGATCGGCGGCTCGAGCATGCCCGCCGTGCCGGCCATCGACGCCCCGACCGCGCCGCCGGACATGGGAAGCGAGCCCGACGGCGCCCAGATGTCGCTCGCGCGGCGTCTTCGCCAGCCGCGGACGATCATCTCGATCGCCGTCCCGCTGGTCATCATCGCCGTCTTCGTCGGGATCAACGGGGACCAGCTCAGCAAGGTCCCGACGCTCATCCTCGCCGCCAACCCGGCCCTCATCCTTGCCGGGTTCCTCGTCTTCTACATGGGATTCCCGATGCGTGGGCTGCGCTGGGCGACCCTGCTGCGCGGGACGGGTCTGCGCATCCCCGTCCGCGACTCGACCGAGATCATCTTCCTGTCATGGCTCGTGAACTGCGTGGTGCCGGCCAAGCTCGGGGACGTGTACCGGGCGTACCTCCTGAAGATCAACAGCACCGCGTCGCTGTCGCGGACGTTCGGCACCGTCTTCATCGAGCGGGTACTGGATCTCTGCGCGATCGCCCTGCTGGGGATCGCCGCCGGGTTCTGGAGCTTCCGCGACGGCCTGCCGCCCGTCATCCAGGTCGTCTTCACCGTCGGGTTGGTCGTGGTCGGCCTCCTCGTCGTGGGTCTCTTCACGATGCGCAACTTCGGACGTCGCATCCTGACGGCCCTGCGATTCCTGCCGCACCAGGTCCTGGACCTGTACGACCGGTTCGAGGAGGGTGTCTTCGGCGCCATCCGTGTCCGCCAGCTGCCGGTGCTCGGTCTGCTGACCGGGATGATCTGGATGACCGAGGCGCTGCGCCTCTACTTCGTCATCCAGGCGCTGGGCTTCCCGGATGTCGCGATGGGCCTGTCGGGAGCCGTGTTCGTGGCGCTGATCGGGTCGCTGCTGACGGCCGTCCCGCTCAGCCCGGCAGGACTCGGGATCGTGGAGGCGGGCGTGGTCGGCGTGCTGACCGTCGCCTACGGCGTGCCGCTTCCTGAGGCCACCGCGATCGCCCTCCTGGATCGCGTCATCAGCGTGTTCTCCGTGATCGTCTTCGGATCGATCGCCTACGCGATGTCGAGGAAGCCCAGCGGCGACGGGCGGATCCCGCAGCCCGACCAGGTCGAACCGGTCACGACACCGTCGCCGGCCTGACGGCCACCTGCCGGCCCGATGTCCGGCCCGGCGACCCTCTCGCCTGCACCTCTGCCCACTCGGCCAAACCGCCTGGCCCGTAGCCCCGTGATCCGCTCCTTCCACAGGGGACGTACCTTCGTCCGGGGGGCGCTTCGCCCGGGACCCGGTCGGACCATTCGGGACCCCACCGCACCCGACTTGATCGAGCGCCACGCGTGCGGCCGCGACCGGTACGAACGGGTGATACAGCCCTGGAGCGGTCCTCTCCATCATCGTGGCATCGACGCACCGAGTCAGCGGCACGGGCCGCACGCGTCCCGCCCTAGGAGCGCCCAGGCAGTATGACAACCCAGAACGGCCGAGCGTTCAACGAATGGCTGCGAGCCCAGCTCAAGGCCAAGAAGATGTCGCAGCGACAGCTGGCCCAGCAGTCGGGGGTCGACCATTCGACCATCTCGCGGCTGATCCGTGGCGATCGCATGCCGTCCCTCGGGACCGCCACCAAGCTGGCCCGAGGACTGCGCGAGTTGCGCGACGATGCGGACACGCCGCAGTACCTGGGGCTCGTCGCGTCCGGTTCCACGAATCCGACCGCGCGCGTCGAGTACGCCCTGCGCGCCGATGAGTTGCTCAGCGAGGCGCAGGTCCGTCAGATCATGGAGTACTACCTCGCCGTCAGGATGCGCCGCTACGGCCGCAGCTTCGGCGATGGATCATCCACCGGAGGGTCGGGGGAGCGCCCGCGCGATCGTCAGATGGGGACCGCCGGACCCGGCGGGTCCAACCGCCCGATGGGGGTCGCCGGCATCCACTCGACGGTCCGTTCGGTGTCGACGAGCACCGCGGTCGGAACGGTCCGCTCCGTCTCGCGGATCCCAGGCCGGGAGACCGGCCGCTACTAGATCAGTCATCAGGGCACGACCCGGATCGCCCTCCACCATCCGGGTCTCGGGGACAGCGAACGCCGGCGTCTGGGGCGCCGGCGTTCGCGATTCCGGGCGGGAGGTCCGGCGGTGGACGGTCAGTCCCCGGACAGGAACCGGCCGGGCGGCCCATACACGGAGACGAATCGGCCGGGCGCTGCCTCGAAGCGGTCCACCAGCACGCCCCACGTCTCGCCGCCATCGTCCGGAGTCACCGCGGATTCAGCGGGACCGCCGCAGCGGGCCCCGATCGCCTCGGCGAAACGGTCGTCGCACAGCAGGATCAGCCCCTGGTACCCAGATACCGAAGTCACCGTCAGCGGATCAAGGCTCCCCGGCGCCAGACCCTCAGGAGTCTCGGCGACATACGGCCGATCCAGCAGGGCGAGCGGATAGGCCATCGCCTCCGTCGACTTGAAGTCGGGCAGGGACCGCACCAGCACGACCGCGTCCCGGCCGACACCGGCGATGGACAGTGCCGCGTCCGTCCGGACACCGGCCGCCCGGCCTGCCGGGTATCCACCGTCGGGGTTCACCGGGGGCGGGAGACGGGTCAGGTTCCAGCCGGCCAGGGCCAGCATGAAGGCCACGCCGATGACCGCGACCGGACGGCCCGGACGCGTACGGAGCATCGAGGCGATGCCGAGGCCGAGGAGCGCGAACACCATCGGGTCGGCGAAGGCATGGTAGTGGTCGTTCGGCAGGCCCGGGACCACGGTTGCCAGTGACGGAGCCGCGAGCGTCAGGAAGGCCGCGGACCAGAGCAGGCCAAGGCCGAGCCAGCGAGCGACGAACGCGGAGGCCGCTCGTCGCCACGTCAGCGCCACGATCGCGATGACCGTGCAGGTCGCCGCGACCGCCGGGACGAATCCGTCCGTGATGAGCCCGACCAGCGGCCAGCTGACCAGCCGCAGTCCGACGATCCCGAACCGGACCGGGAGCGCCGCCGACGTCGGTTCGCGCCCGGCCGCGAGGTAGTCGAGGGCGGCGTGCAGCTCCGCCAGGTCGGTCGTCAGCTCGTGGACGACCAGGGGCGCATACGCGAGCACGAAGACCGCGAGGGAGGCCAGCCCTGCACCCCATACGGGCCGGCGCCGCGCGTCGGCGACGAACGGCGCCGCGACGACCGGCAGCAGCGCGACCCCCAGCACGTGACTCTGCATCGTGACGGCCGTCCCGATGGCCGCCACCACCCACCATGCCGCCCTCCCGCCCGACCAGGCCCGCCAGGCGGCCGCGAGGGCGATCGACGCGGACAGGGCGATCAGGTTCGGGTTCCAGATGAAGGTCGACTCGTCGATGGCCGCCGCCGAGATGGCCATCGCAAGCCCGGCGACGAGGCCGGTGGTCGGACCACCGATCGCGCGGCCCAGCCACCACACGACGCCGACGGCGGCGATGCCGGCCAGCGCGATGAGCGTGACGATCGCCAGCGGGGAGTCGCCGCCGGTGAGGAAGGCGGCCGGGCTCAGGAGGTAGTAGTACCAGGCGCCGTGATGGACATCGCCGATCGACGTCGGCGGGCCGAGCAATGGCACCACACCGTCCCGGACGAGCGACCGGAGGACGAGCATGTCGTGTCCCTGGTCGCCGTCCCAGGTCCCTCGCGTCGCGAGATCCGGCAGCCGCAGGACGGCCGCGATCGCGAGCACAGCCACGAGGTCGACGATGGCCCGCACCCCGACCAGCGCCCAGGGCCAGGGCCACCGATCCGCCAGCCGGACCGCCGGTCCGACGGGCCCGGTCACGCGGGCGCGGTCCGTTCCTGGGAGCTGCCCCGCAGGTCGAACGCGTCCGCCGGGAGGTCCTCGAGCGGTTCGCCCGCGATGAGGGCACGGGCGCGGGCCAGGTTGAT
Organism: uncultured Chloroflexia bacterium; assembly: GCA_963704935.1. GTDB lineage: Bacteria > Chloroflexota > Limnocylindria > Limnocylindrales > CSP1-4 > SPCO01. The sequence continues at coordinate 1,403,797 of CAVPIF010000001.1, read as the reverse complement.
GGCGTCGTATCCCGCATCCATGCCCGGAGTCTCCAGGATGAAGGTCGCGTGGGCAAGCCGCGGATGCCGCACCAGGTGCCCCAGTCCGGTCACGCCGATCTGGCCGGCACCCAGGTGTTCGTGGCGGTCGCGGCGGGACCCGAGCTCCGTACGGGAGTCGTTGAGATGGACCATCACGAGTCGATCGAGCCCGATCCGCTCATCGAACCCGGCAAGGAACGCATCGATCGCGGGTGGCGACCCGACGTCGATCCCGGCGCCCCAGGCATGCGCGGTATCGAGGCAGAACCCCACCCGACCGGCGGGGACGCCCGCGATGGCGATGGCCTCGGCAAGGCCCGCCAGCTCGTCGACGTCGACGCCCAGCCCCCACCCGGACCCGACCGAGTTCTCGAGCACGAGCATGGCCGACGACCGGTCACCCGCCTCACCGGGATGGCCATCCACGATCGCCATCGCCCGGGAAACGCCGCGGGCTACCCGCTCGGTCCCGGCCGCGATGCCCTCGCCACCATGCGATCCGATGTGGACGTTGACGAATCGCGCCCCGAAGGTGGGTGCGCCGCGCAACTCGGTCGCCAGGACGTCGATCGACCGCTCGTAGAAGTCGGGCTCCGGTCCCGCGAGGTTGACGAGGTATGCGGCGTGGATCGCGAGGGTGCCGATCCCGTGGGCCTCGAGCCGGTCCCGGAACGCCGGCAACTCCCGGGGCGGTGCCGCACGTCGCCGCCAGGCCGTCGGGTTGTCGCTGAAGATCTGGAGCGCGGAGGCCCCGATCTCGGTTGCGCGGTCGACGGCCTTGACCATGCCGCCGCCGAGGGGCAGGTGGGCTCCGAGCCGTGGTCCATCGGACAGCATCAGCGCCATCGTACGTTGTGCGGCCGGCGCAGGCGGTGAGCAGACCGCGCGGGTCGACGGGTCAGCCGCGCGGGGCACTCCCGCCCGGGGCCTTGCCGCGCGTGTATTCGCCGCCGACGACCGGTTCGATCAGGCCGAGGTCGCCGTCCTTGCGTTCGTACAGGATCGCGACCCGCTCCGTCTCGGCGTCGACGAACACGAAGAACTGGTGGCCCAGCTCCTCCATGGCGGCCAGGGCGTCCTCCTCGAACATCGGCTCGATCGCGAATCGCTTCGTCTTGACGATCCGCCGGTCGCGCCCGGGTTCTGCGGTGCCATCGGCGAGCGAGCGCAGGATCCGCTTCTCTTCCTCCGGCCGGGCTCGCACTCGTGGCTTGGACTTGTGGTCGACGGCCTGGCGCTCCGCCTTTTCGACGGCGGCGTCGATGGCGGCCTGGTAGCTGATGCCGGACGCGTGGCCGCGCAGGACCTGACCGTTGATCACCAGGGTCACGTCGGCGGTGTGCGCGTCCGAAGCGCTGCGATGCATCTCGTTGGACAGTTCGACGATGGCATCGGTCCGGTCATCGAGCAGCCGCTCGAGCCGATGGAACCTGCGTTCGGCGTAGGTGCGGACCCGCTCCGGGACCTCCACGTTCTTGCCCTTGACGATGGTCCTCATGGGGCACCTCCGAAGCGGAACGCCGGGAATCGAGTATAGCTCCGGAGGTGCGGATCCCGAATCGACGCCGCCTGCGCCCGACGCCGTGCCTCGCGCCCGAGGCAGGTCAGCGCTCGCGGGCGACGGTGATCGCCGATACGGCGAAGGCCCCGGCGTCCAGCAGCGGCCGGGCGCATGCCGCGAGCGTCGCTCCCGTGGTGGTGACGTCGTCCACCAGCAGGATCCAGCGATCGGCCGGTCGGCTCACCACGTCCGCCGGGACGACGAACGCGCCGGTCACGTTGGTGGCGCGCTCGGCACGGTCGAGATCGAACTGCGCGATCGTGGCGCGGTTGCGCTCGAGGAGCGGCGCCGAAGGGAGGCCGAGGTGCCGCGCGACCGAGCGCGCGATCCAGTCGGCCTGGTCGTAGCCGCGCGCTCGGGCGCGATCGGCGTGGACCGGGACGTGCACGACGAGGTCGGCACCCTCGCCGACCCGTGCCCACCGGCGCGCGACGGCCGCTCCGAGCGGTTCCGCCAGCCGGCGCTCCCCGCCGTACTTCAGTCGATGCACGGCGTCGCGGACCACTCCGCGGAACGGCGCGCACCACTCCAGCTGGAGCAGGGGTTCCGGAACGTCACCCGGGAGGCCGATCGGTGTCCCCGCCGCGGCGTCGAGCCGCGCGTCGAGCGCGGGGCGACACGCGGCGCAGATGGGCGGACCCTCGACGCCGCAGCCCGCGCACCTGGCCGGGAATGCTGCGTCGAGTGCGCGCTCCAGCAGGCCGCCCGGGCTCATCGCTCAGCGGTCACGGGCAGCCGTGCCGACCGATGGAGCCCCATTGCGGGACCTTCGGCTCTGGCGGAACCGGCGCCGCGGAGGGACCCTCAGGACCTTCGAATGGAGGAACGCTCGATGCGCAGACTCGTGATCTGGACGTCCGCCGTCTGCGTCGCCCTCGCGGCGGCACTGCTGGTCTGGTGGAGGTGGTTCCCGCGGGCCGGGACGAAGTGGGCGAACGAGGTCGGGAACCCGTGGCTCGTTCGGCAGGGCTGGTCCGGCTCGGGGACGTCGGAATTCGGAACGCTGGAGCACTTCGGCCGCAAGACCGGTACGCGGCATCTGACTCCGGTGCACCCGGTCCCGACCGCGGACGGGTTCCGGGTCGTCGTCCCGCTCGCCGAGGGCTCGCACTGGGCGATGAACGTCCTCGTCGCCGGGCACTGCCGCCTGCACTTCCATGACATCGTGTACGAGCTCGACGAGCCGACGCTCGTGATGCCGTCCGACGTCCGGGAACTGCCGGCTCCGGTCCGATGGGCCGCTGCGCGACTCGGTTTCAAGTACCTCCGGCTCCGCACGTTCGCTGAGGCCCCGGGAGAACTCGAACCGACCGGATCCTACGCGGCCAGTGCCGTCGGCTCGATGCTGGAGCCCGAGCTCGCCGCCGGGCTCGCCGAGGTTCCCGGCGAGGCCGAAACCCCGACGCCCGAGGTCGGGACGCGGTCCTGATCGAGCGGATCCCGGCCAGCACGGGCCGGCCTGTGGCGCCATGGCCGCCATGATGGCGCGGCGTCATGCACCAGCGCGCTCCAGCGGGTTCCTGGACCGCGCCTAGCCGATCCGGATGCGGTCGCCGACCTGCGTGCCGGAGGCGTCGATCGTGCCCACGGGGAGTTCCAGGACCCCCTTCGCGCCTCGGATGAACGGGACGAGGCCGGTCCAGGTCGACAGCCGGCGGTGGACCGATACGACGCGTCGCTCCGTCGCCACCGATCCGTGGGGCTCCGGTCGCCCTACGAAGACCGCGTCGATCGGGAAGCGCATGAACATCATGTGGATCCCGTTCGAATCCGGGAGCCATAGGCCGGACCCTGCAGCCAGCGACCCACGCCCCATCAGGCCCATGAACTTGGCGAGGAGCGAATCGCCGATCTCGAGGTCGACCGCCAGGTCCGTGCCGCGTGTGACGTTGCGGGCGGCCGGCGGACCGACGGTGTCGGACATCGGCCCGGGACCCGGCCGTCGGCTCAGACTGCCAGGTTCGTGACGATCAGGATGATGGCCGGCCCAAGGATGACGATGAACAGCGACGGGAAGATGCACCCGACGAGCGGGAACAGCATCTTGATCGGCGCCTTGGCCGCCTGCTCCTCCGCCCGCTGGCGCCGCTCGATGCGGAGCTGCTCGGACTGGATCTGGAGCACCTTGGACACGGACACGCCGAGTTGCTCGGCCTGGATGATCGCGCCGATGAAGTTGGTCAGCGGCACGACCTCCGTGCGTGGGACGATGTCGCGGAGCGCATCGCGGCGCGCCTTGCCGACTCGAACCTCCGCCAGCGCCCGCCGGAACTCGTCCGAAAGCGGGCCCTTGAGCTTCTCGACGACCTTGGCCAGGGCGGCATCGAAGCCGAGACCGGCGCGGACGGAGATCGTCAGCAGGTCGAGCGTGTCCGGGATCATCAGCAGGATCGCCTTCTGGCGCTTCTTGACCCGACCGCCGAGCCAGAACTCCGGCATCGTGTAGCCGAACAGCGCGCCCACTCCGACCATCACGAAGGAGATCAGGAGCGGGAAGGACATGAGGCCCAGGACCACGAACAGGAAGAAGAAGAGGATGGCCCCCACGACCGCGGCGATGGTCTTGATGCCGAGCCAGTCGGAGATGCGGAGGTCACCGGGATTCCCGGCCAGTGCCAGGCGCTTCTCCGTGCGCTCCGTGAACGAAGAGGAGGCCACCCTCGACATCCGGCTGGACAGCCTGGTGGCGAGCGGGCGCAGGGTGCGCTCCAGGAACGGCGCCTGTAGCTCCAGTTCCTCGAGGTTCTTCGCCTGCATCGTGCCCAGCTGGGTGAGGCGGGCCTGGACCGGGTCGACGGGTGACCCGCCGGCCAGCCCGAGGACGATCAACAGGATCGCTCCAGCCGCGAGAGCGGCGACAGCGATGGCGAGAGGATCCATCGGTTAGACCTCGATGTCCACGATCTTGCGGATGAACATGAAGCCGATGAACATCATCACGCCACCGAAGGCCAGGATGATGACGCCGGCCGGGAGTCCGATGATGGACGCCCTGGGATCGAACATCGGGTCCATGAACCCGGGTGCGGCCACGAACAGGAACCCGGCCAGGCCGATCGGCAGGAGGCCGACCACATAGCCCGACAGGCGCTGCTGCGCGGTGAGGGTGCGGATCTCGCCCTTGATGCGGACGCGCTCGCGGATGGTGTAGGCGATGGAGTCCAGGATCTCGGCAAGGTTGCCACCGACCTGGTGCTGGATGGCGATGGCCGTGGCCATCAGTTCAAGGTCGTCGGAGCGGACGCGCCGGACCATGTTCTCCAGTGCCTGTTCGAATGGCAGGCCCAGGTTGACTTCGCGGATGACGCGGCTGAACTCGGTCGAGATCGGCGGTCGTGATTCCCGGACGACGAGCTCGATGGCCTGCAGGAAGGACGACCCAGCCCGCAGCGCGTTGGCGATCAGGGTGATCGTGTCCGGCAGCTGCTTGTTGAAGGCGTTGAGGCGGCCGTTCTTGCGTCGATTCAGCCAGAAGCGGGGCAGCATGAATCCGATGAGTGCGCCGATCAGGAGCGCCAGTGGACTGGCCAGGACCGGTGAGGCGAAGCTGAAGATGAACATCAGGACCGGGACACCGATGATCGAGCCGGCCCAGATGAAGAGGTACTCGGACGACTTGAGCTTGAGGTCGGCACGGGCGAGCTCACGCGACAGGTTGGCCCCGAAGTCGCGCTGCTCGACGACCTTGTTCAGGTTCGCCATCGCCGCGCTCTGGGCGATCAGGTCGCTGATGGGGCCCTGGCCGGTCGACGCTGCCCTGGGCGTGTCGACCTTGCCCGAGGCGTAGCGCTCGAGCCGGTCGGAGATGCCGGAGCGCCCCGAGCTGGCGATCCCGACCGCGATCAGCAGGATGGCCAGCGCGGCGACACCTGCCACCGCGAGGGTCATGGTATCCACGGTCGGTCTACCTCCCTTCGGCTAGTACGTGAAGCCGAAGAGGCCAGGCGGCAGGTTGATGCCCATGACCTCGAACTTCTCGACGAACTTCGGCCGGATCCCGGTCGGCTTCAGCCGACCCTGGATCTTGCCCTCGACGACGCCCGTCTGTTCGAAGACGAAGACGTCCTGCATGACGATGACATCACCCTCCATGCCCTGGACCTCGGTGATGTTGACGATCTTCCGGGTCCCGTCCTTGAGCCGGCTCTGCTGGACGATGAGGTCCACGGCGGAGGCGACCTGCTCGCGGATGGCTCGCAGCGGCAGGTCGATGCCGGCCATCAGGACCATCGTCTCGAGGCGCGACAGCATGTCGCGCGGGCTGTTGGCGTGGCCGGTGGACATCGAGCCGTCGTGGCCGGTGTTCATGGCCTGGAGCATGTCCAGCGCCTCACCGGAACGACACTCGCCCACGATGATGCGGTCGGGACGCATTCGGAGGGCGTTCCGCACGAGCTCGCGGATCGGGATCGCGCCCTTACCCTCGATGTTCGGAGGGCGCGATTCCAGCGTCACCACGTGCTCCTGGCGGAGCTGGAGTTCGGCCGCGTCCTCGATCGTCACGATGCGCTCGTCGTTCGGGATGAACGACGACAGGACGTTGAGGGTGGTCGTCTTGCCGGAACCCGTCCCGCCGGACACGAAGATGTTGAGGCGGGCCTCCACGCAGGCGCGGAGGAAGTCGAACATGTCGGCGGTCGCCGTACCGAACCGGATGAGGTCGTCCACCGTGAAGGGGGAGGCGGAGAACTTCCGGATGGTCACGACCGGACCGACCAGCGACAAGGGCGGGATGATGGCGTTGACGCGGGACCCGTCGGTCAGCCGGGCGTCGACCATCGGCGACGACTCGTCGACGCGACGACCGATCGGGGCGATGATCCGGTCGATGATGCGCATGACGTGGTCGTCGTTCTGGAAGACGACGTTGGTGAGCTCCAGCTTGCCGGATCGCTCGATGTAGACCTGGCGTGGGCCGTTGACCATCACCTCGGTGATGGACTCGTCGCGCAGGAGGGGCTCCAGCGGCCCGAGGCCGATGATCTCGTCGGTGATCTGCTCCAGCATCCGGACGCGCTCGGCACGTGTCAGCGCGAGGCCTTCCTCGTCGATGACCTTGCCGAAGATCTCCTCGATCTGGCGCCGGACCTCGACCTGGTTGGACAGGTCGAGCTTGGGGTCCAGGTCCTGGATGACCCGGCTCTGGATCCGGAACTTGACGTCGCGGAATGACTCCCGCACGGGGGCAGACGTCGTGAGACGCGTCGCCGCCGGAGGTGTCGACGGTGGTCCGCCGGTGGGAGCCGGCAGGTTGGAGCCGGGAGCCCCAGGGCCGGAAGTCTCCGGCCCGCCGCCACCCGGTCGAGCACTCTCGATCCGCTTCAATAGGGACATCGCCTACACCCCTTCTCGCCCCGACGGGCCCGCTACTGGTACCGGAGTCTTGAACCGCATGATCAGCGCCATGCGAACAGTGATCGTTTCGACTGGGCCTTGCGCGCGTCGCCGCTGGCGGTCGCGATCTGCGACCGATCACCGACGACCGCCTTGGTCAGTCGCAGGATGTCCTGGGAGACCTGGGCCTCCCGGTTGCTGAGGAAGAACGGCACGCCACGGTTGAGCGCGTAGACCACGCTCCGCCCGTCGCTCACGATGGTGTCACTGACCTTCCGCCCGATCGAATGCTCCACATCCGCGACGCGGATGCCGAGCGCCGAGTCGGCGCGGTTGAGGACGAGCCGGACCTTGCCGCCTTCATAGCCGAGCTGGTCTGCGACCTCAAGGAAGAGGCGCATGTTCTTGATGCTGGTGATCTCCAGGCTGAGCATCGTCAGGATCACGTCCGCCGAGTCCAGGATGGCCAGCGTGGTGTCGTTGAAGTACGCGGCACAGTCGACCACGACCAGGTCGTGGGTCTGGCGCAGGGCCTCGATGACCCGCTTGATGCCGGCCGGCGTGATCAGCTCCGCCATCTCCGGCGAGGGGGGCGCAAGCAGCACCCGGATGCCGGCCGAATGCGTGATGACGAAGGTGTCGATCGACTCGACCTCGTTGCCGGCCTGTTCGAGCTCCGGGACGAGATCGGCGATCGACTTGTTCTTGGGATTCAGGTTCAGCAGGACGCCCACGTCACCGAACTGGAATGAGCCGTCCACGAGGACGACCTTCTTGCCGAGTTCCGTGGCCGCGGCAACGGCCATGTTGACCGCGACCGTCGTGCGTCCGACTCCGCCCTTGGGACTGAATACCGCGACGACCTGACCGGGTTCGCCGGAGGCGGTGCTCGCCTGGCCGGACCCGGACGGACCGCCGGACGCCACCGGGGCGACGGCCATGCGGCTCAGCTTGTCGCGCTCCCGTGCGTGGACCTGGCGGATCGACGCGGTCAGCTCGTCGCTGCTGAATGGCTTGACGAGGAACTCGCGGGCCCCGGCCAGCATCGACCGGCGCAGGTAGTCCGCCTCGCCCTGGACCGACATCATCACGACCGAGACGGTCGGGACGGCCCGGGAGAGCAGTTCCGTGGCGGCGATGCCGTCCATGTCCGGCATGTTGATGTCCATCAGGACGACATCCGGGTTCAGGGAGCTGGCGAGTTCGATCGCTTCCGCGCCGGACGCCGCCGCCCCGACGACGTCGATGTCGCCCTCGAAGCCGAGCAGCTTCGAGAGGTGGTCGCGCGTCTCCGAGATGTCGTCGACGATCAGGACACGGATCTGGTCAGCCATGGGGCGGTGGGACTCTCGTTGTGTTCAGGCGGTTGATGTTGGTGAAGCGGCGGGACCTCTGACGGCGACGGGCGCGAGACTCGGGAGTCCTTCGCGCCCGTGCCGCCGGGGTCACTGTCTGGCCGGCCGGGAAGTGCCGGTCCGACGCTACGGTGCCGACGAGCCCTGCTCTGGCAGGACGGTCTCCACCAGCTCCGGCGGGAGGACGCCGTAGGTGTCGACCAGCGACTTGAGGATGGTGCCGGTGGTGATATCCGGGACCGGCCCGTCGGCCAGCGGCTGGCGGGTGATCGGGTCCAGGAAGTCGTTCGCGGCGCGAAGGAGCAGGGTGATCGAGCCGTCCAGCTGGGCGAACTTGATGACCTCTGCCTGCTGGGCATCGACCGCCAGGATGACGATCTGCTGCTGGCCGGTCAGGGCCGTGCCGCCGTCGCCCGTGTCCTGGCCTTCCACCGCGGCGGGCGGGGGCGGCAGCAGCGTCCCGAGGACCTGCATGCCCTGGATCAGGACCTTGACGCTCGTGCTGTTGAGTCCGGCCACGACCGTGAACGAGTCGTCGGCCGGGTTGAGCGTGATGACCGGGAACTTGTCCCCGCTGAAGCCCGCGACCATGTCGACGTAGTCGCCGGTCTTGATGACCGTGCCGACGCCGCTGACCTGGTCGACCTGGACCGCGATCGCGCGCTTGCCGTCCGGGACGACGATGTCGAGCACCGTGCCCGCCTCGCCGCCCGTGAAGGTCGTCGTGGTGATCTGGCCGCCGGCGCTCACCGGCTGGCGGACGATCTTGCCGATCGCCTGCGAGACGTCCTCGAGGGCTCCCGGGTCACGGGCCCCGATGGGCTTGACCTGGATCTCGATCTGGTTGGCCTGGATGGGCGCCCCCAGCGGGATGTCCGCCTTGGCGATGACCGTGGGAAGCTCGGTCGCGGGTGCATTCGGATCGACGCCGCCACCGGTGCCCTGCGAGATGAGCAGGATCCCGACGAATGCGACGATCGCGAGGAAGACCCCGACGAGCAGGACCAGCCGATTGGAACGCTTCAAGTTAATTCTCCCCGAGCCGTGTGACAGGTGGCACCACTGTAGCACCGCCCGAAAGCGCGCGCGACTATACCAATGGGCTAGGACCATCTGGTAGGAAACGGCAGGATTCCGTGCGTGCTGCAAGGTTCCGTGCAAGGTTGCCGACCGGGTTCGATCGGGCGGTGGATAGGGTGTTGCCAGGGTGCCACGAGGGCCTCTGGCGGACGCAGGAAGCGCCGCTCGCCGAGGGACGCCGCGACCCGCCGGAGGATGTCCAGCGGGTCGAGGTCGCGTGGGCGGTGACGCGGATGCGTCGGCCGGATCGGACCGGCTACAGCGCGTCGCCGACGACGCTGAGCTTGTCGCTGATCTGACCACCGAGGAAGATCAAGGCGATGATCGCGACGATGGCGATCAGCGCAAGGATGAGTGCATATTCGGCCAAACCCTGGCCCGACTCGTCGTCGTGCCGAAACAGATCGACGATCCCGGCGATGCGGGACTGCATGTGTTCACCTCCTTTCTTCCGAAGTTGACCCCACGGTATCGGTGGAGTGCCGGCTGTCAAGGGACCGGAAGGTCCCGGTGTCGGCGTCCGCGCACCGGGCCCCCGAACGGTGAAGACCGCCAGTCTGACGACCGGCGGTCTTGGAATCACGATCGGGGAAGCCTAGATCGAGGATCCGACGTCGCTGAGGATCGTGCTGACCTGGCCGCCCAGGAAGATGAGGGCGATGATCGCGACGATCGCGATGAGCGCGAGGATCAGCGCGTACTCCGCGAGTCCCTGACCCTTCTCGTTGCGGAAGGATGAGATGAGAGCATGGAGCTGTGTCATTGGTGGGGAACCTCCTTTCCGACTGGTCTCTCCGCGTGAGCGGAGGCCCTTGCACCGTACGGGTCCTCGGGCGAGGCGTCAAGTGGGACGAACGGCCTATCGGTGCATCCCGGCAAACGGGAAGACCGCCGGTCGGATGACCGGCGGTCTTGGCGTTTCGATCGGGCCGAAGCTTAGATCGAGGCCCCGACGTCGCTGAGGATCGTGCTGACCTGGCCGCCCAGGAAGATGAGGGCGATGATCGCGACGATCGCGATGAGCGCGAGGATCAGCGCGTACTCCGCGAGACCCTGGCCTTCGTCGTCGCGCCGAAGCGCGGCGAGGAACGAGTTGAACAGCGCCATGTGGCTGCCTCCTGGATGAGTACTCACCCTCGGTCGAGGGCTGCCCAAATATAGGAAGGCCTGAACGCTACGGATACTGAGACGATGGTCCTGGGCCGCTGCGCAGACGCACCGGGTCGGCGCGGAGTCCGTCAGCCGCCGGTCGCGCGGTCGATCGCCTCGCCGATGATCGTCAGGGCCTCGGCGATCGCGCCGCCGAAGAAGGTCAGCCAGGCCGCGGTGAGTACGCTGGTCAACGCCAGGATCAACCCGTATTCGACGATCCCCTGGCCGCGGGCCGGGCGGGCCACGGTCAGCCGTCGGCCGGCTGCGCGGCGGACACGCCGGCGACGATGCGGACCTCGCCCCCGTCGGCGAGCAGTTCGACCTCGACGTCGATCGAGGCGGCGCGATCCCGGATCTCGCGCCAGGTCCCTTCGGGCAGGGCCACGATCGATCGGCGCTCGGCCGCCGCCACCGCCTCGCGCTCGTCCGCCCGACGGTCCTCCATCATCGCGGCGAGGGCCGGCGGCAGCCGCTCCCCGTCCACGGAGTCCGGTACGACCGCACCTGGCGCGCGCGAAACCTCCCCGGCGGTTCGTGTCGCGGTGATCCGGGCTTCCAGCTGGTCGCCCCAGTCGAGGCGGAGCGAGACCGCGTCCGGGACCACGGCTCAGGTAGCCGACGATCGCCTGATCGATCATCCGGAAGAGGTTGCTCTCGAGGTCCATCGTCAGGCGACGATCCTGGCCCATCGATTCGAAGGAGACCGGGATCCCGGCCCGGCGCCCGCGTTCCCCCGTGGCGCGGCGGAGGGTGGGGACGAGTCCAAGGTCGTCGAGCACCATCGGCCGCACGTCGAAGATGAACGACTTCGTCGCGTCGAGCGTTTGCTGGACCATCGCGACCAGCTGCTGGATCTCGCCTTCCGCCGACCCCGGGTCGCGCTTGACGAGGCGCTCCACGATCTGCGCCTGGAGCACGATGTTGGTCAGGCTCTGGGCCGGCCCGTCGTGCATCGCCCGGGCGATCTCCCGGCGCAGGTCCTCCTGGGCGTTCAGCAGCATCCTCGATACGGCGGCCGGCATCGGTGCGCCTTGTCCGGGCGGGCCCGACGAGCTGTCGCCGGCGCCGCCGGGCGTGCCGGCCTCCGCCGCGGACATGGAGTCCCGGTAGCCGGCCACGGCGTCGCGGTAACGGACCAGGGTCCGCCGCTTGCCCTCCAGCACCTCCACCTGCGCATCCATGAGCGCCGCGCGCTTGGTCAGGGCCACGAGGCTGGTCGCTGACTCCAGTCGATCCTTGAGGTCGCCATCGGGCCCGAGAGCCGCGAGCTTGTCGGCGGCTGCCGTCCGGCGAGCCTCGTGGCGCGCCGACTCCGTCTTCGCCTGGTTGACCAGGAGGTCGATCTCGGTCAACTCCGTGTCAAGCGTCACGAGGTCGCTGGCCAGGCGGCCGGGCAGCGACTCCGGACGATCGACGGCAGGCCCGGGCGTCGTGTCTGGCATCAGTCCTCGGGCATCCGGATCCAGCCCTGACGCATCGCATACACGACGGCCTGGGTCCGGTCGTTGACGGACAGCTTGCGGAGGATCGAGCTCATGTGGTTCTTGACCGTCTGCTCGCTGATCGACAGCGCGTAGGCGACCTGCTTGTTGGTCATCCCCTGGGCGATGTTGTCCAGGATCTCGACTTCGCGCGGCGAGAGCGGGGCGAAGATCGGCGCGGCCTCCTGTCCGTAGACAGCCAGCTCGCGGAACTCCTTGAGGACCCGCGAAGCGACGGCCGGCTTGGCGAAGACCTTGTCGTTGATGAGGAACTCGCCGATCGCCACGCGACGGATGATCGTGACGAGATCGTCCGGCCCCACGTCCTTGAGGATGAATGCCGCGGCGCCCGCCTTGATCGCGTCGAACAGGGCGTCCTCGTCTTCGGTCTGGGCGAGGACGATGATCCCGGCGCCGGCCAGCTCCCGCTTGATCCGCTGGGTGGTCTCGATCCCGCCGGGAGGCGGCAGCGAGAGGTCCATCAGGATGATGTCGGGCGAGGTCTCCAGGGCTCGATCGATGGCGCTCCGCGAGTCGTCCGCCTCGCCGACGACCTCCAGGTCCGGCTCGCGCGCCAGGATGCCGGCAACGCCGGCCCGGAAGAGGGCGTGGTCGTCGACGATGAGGATCCGCGTCGTCTCGTCCGTCGACCGTCGGTCCGGACCACCCCGACGGCGATCCTGCCCGCCGTAGTCGTTCGTGCTCATCCGTTCTCCTTTGCTCCCGCGTGGGCGTCCCTCGGGATCGCGAGCCTGACGACGGTACCGCCATCTGGCTGTGATCGTACGTCGAATCGGGCACCGATCAGTTCGGCGCGTTCCCGCATGAATTGCATTCCGAAACCCGGCGGCCCCGCGCGACCACCGGGTCGACCTCGAATCCGCGGCCATCGTCGCGGACCTCCAGGACCCATCCTTCTTCGGCAAGCTCCGTCGCCACCACGACGGTGGACGCGCGAGCGTGCTTGCGGACATTCTGCAGGGCCTCCTGCGTCACGCGCAGGACCACCATGCCCTGGCGGTCGTCGAGTTCGCCGACCGGGGCGCCGAGATCGGCGGCAGCCGCGACGCCCGAATGCTCCCGGAACCGGTCCATCACCTCCATCATCGCCGCCTCCAGGCCCAGATCCGCGAGCAGCGGCGGGCGGAGCTGCGTCATGAAATCCCGCAGCGCCTCGAGCTCGCGACGGAGGAGCTCACGCAGGCCGCGTGTCTCGGCGGCCACGGCCGCCGGGTCGGTCGCCAAGGCGCGCTCGATGAACTCGACCTTGAAGATCGCGTTGGCCAGCCCCTGGGCGGGACCGTCGTGGATCTCCATGGCCAGCCGCGAGCGCTCCGACTCCTGGGCCTGGAGGATCCGCATCGCCGCATCGTCGTCGGCGGGCCCGCCCGCGGGTTCGGCGATCAGGGAGGCGTCCTCACGCTCCAGGAAGAGCCACATGCGAGACAAGGTCCGCTCCACGACGTCCAGCTTGTCCAGCGACGATCGCTGGGCGGCGACGTCGCTGGCCAGGGCCTCCGCGTCGCGGCGCAGCGCCCGGATCCGCGCATCCTGGGTGTCGGCGTCGGCCCGGTCCATGGCGTCGAGTTCGGCCCCCAGCGCCTGCCACTGGGCCAGCGCTGCGAAGTAGGACTCGCGATATCGCTCACGGACACTGCGCAGCGTGTTCGCGCAGGAGCCGACCGCCGCGCTGGCCTCCGCGAGGAGGCCGTCGAAGCGGCTGGCGAACGGGTCCTGACCAGCGTGCGCAGCCTCCATCGGATTCGGAGTATAGGGGCCGCTCACGGCGCGCCTCCGCCGCCTTGGGGACAGTCGATCTCGTAGGCCGTCGTGCCGGCGAGCGGGTCGGGTCCAGAGCCCGTCCACGTCCGCAGGTCGATCGGGCGGAAGCAGTCAGCGCCCGTTGCGCCGCTCGCCAGGTCTGTCGGCCAGTGCAGGCTATCGGGGTCGGTCAGGATCAGGTAGCGGGTCCCCGGGAAGGCGGCCGCCAGGTCCAGCACGTCGGCCGGCGGTTCGTCCGGCAGCGCGAGGGCCCGGATCCGGAGGCTCTCGGCGAGCCAGATCGCGAAGTTGCCGATGACGGGGCCGTCACCGACGTCCAGGGGATGCCCGGCGGCGGCCATGCGCTCCCCCAACTCCGCGTAGCGGGCCGCCGTATCGCGCGAACTCGCGCCGAACGACGGCAGGAGCGCGGCCGAGAACAGCAGGCCGCCGAAGACCCCGAGGAGCGCCCCGAGCCACGCGACCGGACGGGTCCAGCCGAGGTTCGCGCCCAGGCGCGCGAGGCCGGCGTCGAGCGCGAGCAGCGCGGACAGGACCAGCAGCACGTGGATCGGGCCCGCGGCGTGGAGAAACGTGCCCCAGGTCGTGGACACGGGGAAGACCAGGCTCGTGACCAGGAAGGTGATCAGGCCCACGAGCACCAGCGGCCGGACCGCGCGCGTCCGCGCCTGCCACGGCAACGCGAGGAGGCCGATGAGCGAGATCGGGAAGCCCGGGAGCAGCAGCACGCTGCCCAAGTTGTGCCAGAGCCCTTCCACCCGCATCGTCAGGAGGCGCTCCGGGCCGACGGCCAGGTACCGCGACAGGGTGGGCGGATCGTTCCAGGCGAAGATGTCGAAGCCGGTGACGGAGAACGCGTTCGACACGGCCTGGCCGGGCAGCGGGCTCCCGAACTCCAGCCAGTTGCGGGCCAGCCACGGCGCGAAGAGCGCCAGCGCGACGACACCCGGCACGAGGATCACCCGGACGCGCTCCTGGCGCGTCGCGGCGCCCGAGGTCCAGGCGATGACGACCCACACGATGGCCAGCCAGGCGGCCTCGTTCCGGGTGAGTGCCGCCGCCCCCAGGCAGGCGCCGAGCCCCAGCAGACGGGGATCCAGCAGACGCGCCCCGCGCGGTTCGCGCACGATCCGGGTCATCAGGAGGCAGGCGGCGAGGGCGAGCGCGGCGAACGGCATCGTCGAGTCGGGCAGGGCCGCGTGCAGCAGCAGGGGCAGATAGACGGCCGTCGTCAGGCCGACGCCGAGTGCGAGCGTGCGGGCTCGGACCTGCGGCAGTCCCAGTTCCCCGGCCGCGTCCGCGGCGAGTCGCCAGGCGAGGACCGGGACGACGGCGCCGACGAGCACGCTGGACACCTGTGCCGCCGCGAAGGTCGTGCCCAGGAGGGCCATCGGAAGGGCGGCGAGGAATGACGGCAGCGGCATCCAGACCTCGAACGCCGGCCGCGGGAAGACGAGCGGCGGAGTGCCGTAGCTCCACAGGGCATCGGTGACCAGGCCGCGCCCCTCGACGAGGTTCCGGGCGACCCCCACGTAGTACGCCGTGTCTTCCGGCTTGGGGAAGACGATCTGCGCCGCGAAGAAGGCGCGCACGAGCAGCGCGACGATGAACACGAGGCCGGCGGACAGGAGGGCCTCGCGGCGCGTCACGTCCCGTCCTCCACCGGGAAGACGGCGAGCTGGAGCGGGTCACCCAGCGCCAGGATCGGCGCGCCCAACCAGTCCGGTCGTTGGCCGCCGTCCAGGATCGGGGCCACGGCCGCCACGCTGTCGGCCCGGTCCAGCACCAGCCATCGGATGCCGTAGGCCCGTGTGACCTGCTCGATGGTCGGCAGCGGGTCGTTGACGAGCACGACACCCCCGCGACCGGACCAGTAGCGGGTCCCCGACGCGTCGATCGACATCACCCGGTCCGTCGTCCCGGCACCGGCCGCGTCGAGGGCCGCGGCGACCTGCTGGAACGTTGCTCGCCTGTCTGCCCAGTTGCGATGGACGACGAGGGTTCCGGCCGCGCCCGCGACAACGGCAAACACGATCGCCGCCGTCGTGAACGCGCGGGTTGCCGGGCCCAGCTGCCAGCTCCGGCGGCGGGCTGCGACGAAGGCGACCGCCACGGCGATGCCCTCCAGGGCCAGGATGTAGGCGTGTGGCGCCAGGGCCACGGCGGAATGGATGAATGTCCCGCCCGGGACGTGCACCGCCGACACGATGGCGGAGAAGGAGAACAGCAGGCCGCCATACGCGAACCACGGTCCGAAGTCCGGGGAGCGCCGGCGGGCCCAGGCGCCCACGGCCATGAGCGGCGCGAGCACGAAACCGGCCAACAAGGTCGTGTAGATCATGGTCGCGGCGATGAGGCCCCCGACCCGCGACGCGACGAGAGGTCCGAGGCCCTGCCCCAGCAGGTGGTCCAGTGTGGCCGGGATGGTGATGCTGTTCCACTCGGCGATGTCGCGGATGAACAGGACCTTGCCGGACCCGGTCGACGGCGAGATCGAACCGAAGACGGCGAGCTGTCGCGCCCACCACGGGACCATCACGACGATGAACAGGGCGACGCACGCGATGGCCGCCCAGACGGGCACGGCTGCCCGGGTTCCCCCCCGTGCCCTCCAGCGACTCCACAGGAAGGCCAGGCCCAGCGCGCCCAGGACCAGCAGCCCGTCATTGCGCGAGAACGTCGCGATGCCGGCGAGGAGGCCGGCCAGTGCGAACGAGCGGCCCGACCCGCGGAGCCCGCGGGCGGCCATCCAGAGCGATCCGATGACGAGCGGCTGATAGAGCGAGAAATTGTCGGGCTGCGCCATGTAGACCGTCGACATGAGCGGGATGGCGGTCAACACCCCGGCCCCCACCGCCACGGACGTGCTGGCGCCGGCATCGCGGGCGATCGCCCAGGCCAGCGGAGCGGCCAGCGCGCCGAAGAGCGCGAACGGCAACGCCGATACCCAGGCCTCGTCTCCGAGCAGGAGCAGGAATGGGACCTGGACGAGCGAGGCCAGCGGCATCCAGTGGGCGTTCGATGGGATCGGCAGGACCGGATCGGCCGGGATCCCTCCACCGACCTCCGCGAAGATCCAGACGAGATCGACGCTGAAGCCATGGCCCGTGGCAAGCGAGCGGGCGACGTCGACGTAGTAGAACGAATCGGGGTAGGCCGGATCCGGGAAGTGCCAGATGAGCACCACCCGAACGGCGAGGGCGAGCCCGTACAGGAGGAGGGGGATCCGCATCGGCCGTTGCAGCGTAGCACCGGTTCCGGGGCATTCCGACCAGTACGAACGGGCCAGGACGGATGCTGCCCGTACCGGTCATCCGGCACGATCCGGCCGCCGCTCAGCCACCCGGATGACGATGCGAGACCGTAGACTTCGCCCGATGTCGACCGAACCCCGCGACCTCACGGGACCTTCAGCCCACGGCCAGCGACGGTCTCCCCACGCAGAATGCCGTGTAGTCATTGCGCTGACGTATCCAAGGCTTCAGGCTTACGGGATACGGTTCGCGGTTCCCAAACCCATCCATCACGGGGAGAACTCGACGAGTGGATCTCATGCTCGCGTATATCGACCCCGGGTCCGGGAGCCTGATCATCCAGGCGGTGATCGCTACGGTCATCGCCGTGCCGTTCTTCTTCCGCCAACAGATCGCGCGACTCGCAAGGCTGGGTCGCCATCGGCGCGATCGCGGCCCGGATGGGCCGCCGCCAGAGGGGTCCGGCAACGCTGACTGACTCACCGGCCCCCGGATCGGTGCAGAAGGACCCCGGATCCTTCCGTGATCCGAGTGGGTTCATCTATCGATCTGGTGGGACGCTATATCGACAAGTCAACGCGTCATTCGGTGCCCGATGGGACGATCTTCAGGCTTCCGGCCTCCTGGAGCGGCTCCAGCAACGAGGAGCGCTCATCCGACACGACCTTGTCGACGACCCGACCGTCGCCGCTGACCCGGGGACAGCCCACCGGATCCTCCGCCCTGAGCCGATCGAGCTGATCTCCTATCCCTACGAGTGGTCGTTCGGGGAACTCAAGGACGCCGCACTGCTGACACTGACCGTCCAGGAGGAGGCCGTCGCCGCTGGCTTTCGACTTCGCGATGCAAGCGCCTACAACATCCAGTTCCATCGAGGTCGGCCGATCCTGGTCGATACTCTGTCGTTTGAGCGAAGCCAGCCGGGCACGGCCTGGGCTGCATACCGGCAGTTCTGCGAGCACTTCGTCACCCCCCTCGCCCTGATGGCCCACCGCGATGTCCGTTGCGGTCTGATGCTGCGTGAGCACACGGACGGGATTCCATTGGACTTGGCGGCGCGGCTGCTCCCAGCGCGCACGCGGTACAACCTCGGGCTTGGATCGCATATCCACATCCATGCCCGAGCCCAGCGTCGCTACGCCTCGGCTGGGCGCCTCGCCGATCCTCCGAAACCGCGTCGGATGACCACCCTTCAGCAGGCCGCGCTTCTCGATGGGCTCCGGCGAACGATCGATGGCCTCAGGTGGGACCCGACCGGGACGGAATGGGCCGACTACGCGGAGAACACCAGCTACGACGATCACGCTGCCGGTCGGAAGGACTGGCTCGTCGAGCGCCTGCTCAACGCCGCCGGCGGGCATGTGGTCTGGGACTTGGGCGCCAACACGGGTCGCTTCAGTCGGATCGCCGCCGCGCTGGGCCGCCGAGTCGTCGCTTGGGACGCGGACCCCGCGGCCACGGAACGGCACTACCGACAAGTCCGCGCGGACGACTCGGTCTCCATCCTGCCTCTAGTGGTCGATCTCGCCAATCCGAGCCCTAGGCTCGGTTGGGCCCACGAAGAGCGTCGGTCGTTCATCGATCGAGCAAACGCGGATGTCGTCCTCGCGCTCGCGCTCGTCCACCACCTCGCGATCGGTCGCAACATCCCGCTTGATCGGTTGGCCGAATTCTTCGCCGGTCTCGCACCCGCGCTAATCGTCGAATTCGTCCCGAAGATCGACCCGATGGTCACGGCTATGCTGGCGACGCGCGAAGACGTCTTTCCCGACTACACACTGGAAGGATTCCGGTCAGCCTTCGGGCGCCGATTCGCCTTGGATTCCATGTCGGCGATCGATGGGTCGGATCGTGTCCTGCTGCGGATGTCACGTCGGGCCTGATCGTGTCGATCGCGGGGCTCGGACAAGCCCGCCGAGCAGGCGGCGCCGGCCACGTTCCTCGCCTACGGGTTCACCAGCGTCAGCGGGAAGAACCCCTGGACTCTCGTTAGCCATGAGGGCGTCCAATAGGACTCCTCGGTCGCGAGGGGTATCCCGGCGTCGGCGTAGGCATTGAGGATTCGGGGGAGGATGTTGATGGGTGATGCATCGTCAGGAACGAGCCCCTGCATTCCGGGTGTGTACGCCAGCATCAGGTTTCGGAGTGATTCCTCGCGATCCTCGAAGGCGAGGCGGTGGCCATGGTCGGAGAAGATGATGATCACTGGCGCTCGATCGCTGTTCGCGAGGACGGATCGGACGGTCTCGACCACCAGTTGATTGATATAGGCGATCTGGCCAGTCGTGCGGTCCCTCACCAACGATGGAGAGGCGAACTGGCCGCCATCCCACATCGTGCATGCCTCCGGAAAGCAACCCCAGCCATCGAGCGGCGCTCCTTCGGTCGTAAAGGCTGCTGGCGGGTGCGGAGACATGACGTGAGCAAAGACGAGCCGCGGGCGCTCATGGACCTCGGCGGCAAGCTCGGCCACCCGGTTGAACGTTCCCTGGATCCGGCTCCGGTGCTGGCTCAGCAGCAGATCGGCTTGCTGCTCCGGAAGGATCTTGGGAAGTAGGCCCTCTTGCAGGAGGTCAAGCTCGAATTCCGTGACCTCCCCCGAGTCGAGGACACGGTCGGCGCTGCTCAGGGCAACCACCGAGAACGGCGAGGGAATGGACGTGATGGAGTAACCGAGCTCCCGCGCACGGCGTAGCACAGCGCCGTCGTTGATCAGCTCGGTCATGGCTCGATATTGGGCGGCCGGCGCAGTCGGAGGATCATTGAGCATGTCGTCGACGTGATCGGCGTTGAACATGGATGCAAGGGTCAGGGCAGTCAGGTTGTAGTTCGAATGCGACCGGTCGCCGATGTCGAAGCCCAGTTTCCTCATGTTGTCGAGAAACGGCGTGTTGTCGAATGAGAAGTCCCGCTGCAACGTGTCAGCCCGCGGATAACCATCGAGCATCAACAGGAAGACGTCCGGGGCGTCAACGGACGATGGCACGCCTCGCTGGGCCGCTGGCGGCCAGGGCCCATGGAGCGCGCCGGCCGACACGGCACTGGCCAATCCAAGCATCAGGAGGAGGAGTGCCACAGCGTTCAGTCGGTCGGACAGAGTCGCCCAGTTGATCGTGCTCATCCGTCGATGACGAATCGACGACGCGACAAGAGGGATAAGCGCGGCCGCGACCAGCAACAACGCGGCCAACGGCGCGATGAGTGTCAGGAACAGGAGAGCCGCGTAGAACGCCGCCTGGTATCGATTCCGCAGGACGAGCCATAGGCCTGAGGCGAAAGCGAGGACGGCGACCACCGCGATCACGAGCGGCCGCAAGAGCGCTGTCGAGGCGGCCGCCGATTCGACGAATAGAGCGAGCACGACGGCGGCTGCGAACAAGGCTGGGTAGACTGGCCAGCGAAACCATCGGGTAGCACGCTGATGCGCAGGACGCGGCTCGCGGTCTGTCTGGCGATGAGACGAGACCCTGACGATCCCTCGACGCTCCATCGCAGGACACTGTACCGGTCGAGATGGACCCGACCAGCACGTTGTTCCGGCCACCGGCCAGGACCATCGGTGCCTCGAGCACCATCATCGTCCCGCGTAGACTGCTGCAGATGCCAGCGACCGCCGCAACGCTTGCCGTTGTCCTGCCTGCCTACAACGAGGCTGAGCGGATCGGTCCCGCGCTGGACGAACTGTTCGGCTACCTGCGGCGTCGGGGGGACCGAGCGCGTGATGGTGCACCGGGGGCTGCCGGCCTCCCAGCGGCGATCGATGTGCTCATCGTCGACGACGGCTCCACCGACGACACCGCCACCCGGGTCGAGGCCCGCCCGGAAGCGTCCGGCGCGATCCCCGGCGTGACTCTGACCGTCCTGCGCGTCCCGCACGGCGGCAAGGGCGCGGCGGTCAAGGCTGGCATGCTGGCCGCGACCGGCGAGCTGATCATCTTCGCGGACGCCGACATGGCCACGCCGCCCGACCAGATCCCGCTCCTGGTGGAGGCCCTCGCCGATCACGACGTCGTCCTGGGTTCTCGCATCCAGGCGGACGGGTCGGACATGCGTGCGACGCAGCCGGGCTATCGGCGACTCCTGGGCAAGGCCTTCCACGTTGTCGCCTCGCTCTGGGTGGTCGGTCCGGTGCAGGACACCCAGTGCGGGTTCAAGGGATTCACCCGCGACGCCGCCCGGGACCTGTTCGACAGCCAGCAGATCACGAGCATCGTGTTCGACGTCGAACTCATCTACCTCGCCCGCCGACGCCGGTACGCGCTGGCAGTGGTGCCGATCCGCTGGTTCGACAAGCGCGGTTCGCGGATGCGCGCGAGCCCGGGTCTCGCCGTGCGGGTGGCCTGGGACCTGTTCCGGATCCCGCTCATCCATCGCGGGAGTCGACGGAGCGCCGCGGAGCGGGCGTGATCGATCGCGACGCTCTGGATCGGCTGGCCCGGGCGGGGCTCCCGGTCCTCGCCGTACTCTCGTTCGTGGCCGGCGTCGCCGCCACACTCGCGGTCGCCGGCGACACGCTCGGCTACGACTTCCTGGCCTATCACCGGGCAGCCGTCCGGCTCCTGGACGGGCAACCGCTGTACGACATGTCGTTCACCGAGACGGGCGGCTTCGGGCTCTTCTACTACCCGCCGACCTTCGCCCCGTTCCTCCTGCCGTTGGGGGCTCTCTCCGCCGCGACCGCGACGTGGGCGTGGATCGGTGGATCGGTGGGCGCGTTCGTCGTCGGGGTCGGCGTCCTGCCGGTGTCGCGACCCGTCCGGTGGTGGGTCCTGCTCCTGGCCGGCTGGTCCTTCCCGTTCGTCTACGCCGTCAAGCTCGGGCAGGTGGGGCCCGTGCTGTTCCTCGCCTTCGCGGTCGGCTGGCGCTGGCTGGATGAGCCGGTCCGGCTCGGGGTCAGCGGCGCGGTCGGTGCGGCGGTCAAGCTCCAGCCGGGACTGATCCTGGTCTGGGCGCTCATGACACGCCGGTTCCGGGCCGTCGCCGCTGGTGGGCTGCTGCTGCTCGCGCTGGCGGTCCTCTCGACGGCGATGGCGGGCATCTCGTCGTGGGGCGACTTCCTGACGCTGCTGCGTACCGTCAGTGAGCCCGTCACCACGGCGCACAACGCCACCCCGGGCGCGATCGCGTTCCAGGCCGGGATGCCGGCCGACCTGGCCGGCCTCGTCCAGTGGGCGAGTACGCTCGCGGTCGTCGCCATCCTGCTGGCCGCCACGCGCTGGGCGTCACCAGAGGCCTCCTACCTGGTCGCGGTAGTGGCCAGCCAGCTGGTGTCCCCGATCCTGTGGGACCACTACGCGATGCTCCTGCTGCTGCCGGTCGCGTATCTCCTGTCAGCTGGCCGATGGTGGGCCCTGGCGATCCCGCTCGTGACGGCCTGGCCGCTGGTGGGAGTCACCCCGGCGATCGCCTACCCGATCGTCTTCTGGTTGACGCTCGTGGCCACGTTCGTCGTCGGCCGGGCGGCCCGCGATGATGGTGCGGACCGGTGGGTGGCGAGTCCGGCGTGATGGCGCGGCTGGATCGGGCGGCCGTCCTCGGCTTCGCGGTCGTGGCCGCTTCGGCGGCGGTCTACTGGCTCTCCAACCGCGCCTACGACGCGGGGCGCGGTGACTTCTTCTATCTCGCCGAAGCGTTCCTCCAGGGTCGGACCTGGCTGACCGTCCAGCTCGGGCCCTGGGACGTCATCCCGGTCGACGGACGGTTCTACGTCCCGTTCGCACCCTTCCCGGCCGTCGCCCTCATGCCGGTCGTCGCCGTCCTGGGCGCGGCCGGGGCAGACCAGGTGGAATCCGGGATCAACGCGGCCCTGGCGGCCGCCGGCGTCGGCATGTGCTGGTGGCTGTTGGGCCGGGTCGGGGTGTCGCGGCTGCGCGATCGGCTCTGGCTCGTGGTCCTGTTCGGCTTCTCGACGCAGATCCTGTGGGTGACCACGCGTGGTGGCGTCTGGCATACCGGCCACCTCGTCGCAACGATCCTGACCCTCGCCTGCCTGGTCGAGGTCTTCGGCCGCCGACGGGCGTGGTTGATCGGGCTGCTGGGGGGGTTCGCGTTCCTGACCCGGGCACCACTCGCCTTCGCGATGCCGTTCTACGCGTTCCTGCTCGAGCCGGGCGTGCGCTCGTATACCGCTGCCGTGGTCGGCGGTTACGTGGAGCGGACCCGCGGTGCGGTCCCGTGGCGAGCCTGGGCCATGCTGGTCGTCGGGTTCCTTCCGTCGCTCCTCGCGTTCCTGCTCTACAACCAGGTCCGGTTCGGGACCATGCAGGAATCCGGGTACGCGCTGGCCACGTTGCCGGACTGGCTGGAGGCTCGGCGGGTGCTCGGCCTGTTCTCGCTCGCCCACGTCCCGATGAACCTCGACTACTTCCTCCTGCACCTGCCGGCGCCGATCGGCGAGCCACCGTTCTTCCGACCGGACGGGCTCGGCCTGTCCGTGGTCCTGACGAGCCCGGGCCTCTTCCTCGCGCTCCGCGGCGACTGGCGCCGATCTCGGACGTGGTGGCTTGCCGGAGCGACGGTCGCGGTGCTCGTCCCCACCCTGCTCTACTACGGCGGTGGATGGCTCCAGTACGGGTACCGCTACTTCCTCGACTCGGTTCCGTTCGTCATGGCCCTGTGCGGACTGGCAGTCGCTCGTCGCGGCCAGGTGGGTGACGGGTGGAAGCTGGCCATCGCGTTCGGGACCGCGGTGATGCTGGTCGGGATCTACTGGGCCTACCACCTGTGACCGTCGGGCGCCGCCCACTGTGGCTGCTGGTCGCGGCCGCCATCGGCGCAAGCCTGCTGGTCATCGTCGCCGTGAACCGCTGGGGTGAACCGGGGGACGAGCACGCGTACTGGCTTGCAGCCCGGCGGCTGATCGACGGCGATCTCCTGTACGACCCCACGGCCAGCATCGTCACGCCGTACGCCTACCTGTACCCGCCGCCGCTCGCCCAGTCCCTCGTCCCGGTGGTGGCGATCGTCCCGGCCTGGCTGTTCAGCCTGGGCTGGACGGGACTGATGCTCGTGGCGCTCTGGTGGCTGGCGGGGCGGGACGTCGTCCGGGCGCTGGCGCTGGTCGCCTTCCCCCCGATCGCCGTCGAGTTCTGGTTCCGGAACGTCCACCTGTTCCTGGCGGTCCTGGTCGTCCTCGGCCTGCGACGCTGGCCGGGTTCGCTCGCCATCGGGGCGGCCATCAAGGGATCGCCGGGCCTCGGGATCCTGTACCTCGTCGTGCGTTCCCGCTGGCGGTCGGCAGTCGTGGCAAGCCTGTTCGGCCTGGGCCTGCTGGCGCTCAGCGCCCTGCTGTCACCCGACGCGTGGACCCAGTACGTCGCGTTTCTTCAGCGCGTCGACCCGGGCCAGCCGTCGGCGTTCATCGCCGTCCCGTTCCCGGTCCGTGCAGTGAGTGCCGTCGTCCTCGTGATGTTCGCCGCCCGGCTGGATGCGTTCCGTGGCGAGTTGCTGCTTGTCGTCGCCGTGACCCTGGCACTCCCGTCACTGTGGTTCACCGGCCTGAGCCTCCTCGTCGCCGTCGTGCCACTCCTTCGGCGGCGGAGCTGAGGAGCACGGACCGGGACGCGGGCGGCGACCGTCCCGTTGCCGTCGCAACCAAGCGTCGCCACCCGATGTATCCTCGCGACTGATGACCGCCCCCACGCTCGATACGGAGCCCGCCTGTCCCGGGGCCGTCGACACCCACACCCAGCCCGCGGCGAACCCGACGCTGCCGGCGCTCCGCGCGGCGCGCCGCCCGATGGCCGACATCCCGCAGGCGACGTGGGACGCGATGGCCGCCCGGAATCCGATGGCCACTCCCTTCTCCGCCTGGGCGTTCCAGCGCGCCTGGTGGGACGCGTACGGGACCAACGCGCACGAGGAGACGCTGGCCGTCCTGGACTCCGGCGGTGTGCTCGTCGCCATCGTCCCGCTGATGCATCGCCACGAGGTGGAGCCGAGCGACGCGCTGACCCATACGACGATGCGCCACGGGACCGACCTGGAGCTGACGCCGGTCGCCCGGTTCCGCCAAGGCGATCTTCTTCGGCGCCTCGTACCACGCGGACTACGCGACCGTCCTGGGCGCCCCGTCCGACATGGACGCCGTGGCGCTCGCCGTGGCCGCCTACCTTGCCGGCCCCGACTGCGGCGACTGGGACGCGGTCGACCTTCGACGGCTCCGCTGCGCCGATCCGGCCGCCCAGGCGCTCGCCGCGGCCCTGGGAGCGCTGGAGATGGGGGAGGGCTGGACCCTGAACGTGGAGCGCGAGGATGTCTGCCCGGTCGTCACGTTCGCGCCGGACGCCGATCCCGAGTCGTACCTGGCGACGCTCGGGAAGAAGGAACGTCACGAGATCCGCCGCAAGGTCCGCCGGGCGGAGGCGAGCGGCGAGGTCGTCATGGTCGACTCGACCGACCCGTTGGCCGACCTCGATGCCTTCATCGACCTCCACCAGAAGCGCTGGGGCGTCGACGGCCTGTTCCCGGACACCCGGGGCGGCGAGCAGAGTCGGGTGCTGTTCCGCCGGCTGTTCGAACTGTTCGGGGCGGACGGACCGCTGCGGCTCACATTCCTGTCGGTCGGCGGCCGCCGGATCGCGGCGGGCGTCCACTTCGAGACCGCGGACGCACTGCTGTACTACAACGCCGGCGTCGATCCCGATGCGCGCGACCTGTCGCCGGGCGTCGTCATGATCAACGCCTACGTCGCGCGTGCGCTGGCCGCCGGCAAGCGTCGGCTGGACTTCCTGCGGGGCGACGAGGCGTACAAGTACGAGTGGGGCGCAGAGGACGAGCCGATCCAGCGCCTGCTCCTGCGACGAAGGGTCTGACGTGAGTGCTCCCGGGCCGCTGGACCCCTGCCTCGAACCCGTCGACCGGCCCTCCGTGCGCGGAGGGCGGATCCGCGTCGTGCAGGTCCTCGCCACGGGGACGAACGGTGGCGCCCAGGAGCACCTGTACTCGCTGGTCACCCGGATGGACCACGAGCGCTACGACGTCTCGGTCGTGTCGCTGTCGCCGGGCAGTGCCGTCCGCAAGCTCCAGCGCGCCGGGTTCGATGTCCTGGTCATCGACGAGCCGGACGACGCGATCGCGGTCGGAGCCCTGGCCGCGCACCTGGCCGGGATCCGGGCGGACGTCATCCACAACCACATGTACCGGGCGGAGACGATCGGGACGCGCGCGGCGATGGCCCTCGCCGAGATCGGCCATCGGCGCCCGTACGTCGTGTCGACCGTCCACTCCAGCAGGATCCGCTCCGAGGAGGACCGCCGACACCTGCGCGACCTGACCCCCCACATGGACCAACTCATCGCGGTGTCGCGCGCGATCGAGCACAAGCTCGTCGACGAGGAGCGCGTCCAGGCGCCCGTCCGCCTGATCTACAACGGGGTGGACCTGTCTCGCTACGACCATCAGGAGGCGTGCTGCACCCTTCCGGAGGAGTACGGCATGGAACCGGGCGCGCAGATCGTCGGGGTGATCGCCCGACTGGAACCGGAGAAGGGACACGCCACCCTCATCGAGGCCTGGCCCAGCGTCCTGCGCGCCGCACCCCACGCCTACCTGCTGATCGTGGGCGAGGGCTCACGACGCGAGGACCTGGAGGCGCAGGCGCGTGCGTTCCGAGTGGCGCACCGGGTCGTCTTCACCGGCCGCCGGGACGACGTGCCGGCCGTCACCGCGGCGCTGGACGTCGCTGTCCTGCCGTCCTACCGCGAGGCGCAGGGCCTGTCCATCCTGGAGGCGATGGCCCTGTCCCGCCCGGTGGTCGCCTCGAACGTCGGGGGCATCCCGGAGATGATCACCGATGGGCTGACCGGTCTGCTCGTCCCGCCGCACGACGCGCAGGCCCTGGCGGCGGCCGTCTCGCGGCTGTTGCTGGACCATCCCTTCGCCGACACGCTGGGTCGCGCCGGGCATGACATGGTCCACGACCGCTTCTGCATCGAGCTGATGGTGTCCGCCGTCCAGACGATCTACGACGAGGCTGCGCGTTCGGTCCGTCCGTCCGAGGTGCCGGCCGCCACGGCCTGACGTCGTAGGACCATCGGGGTGGTGCCGCCACGCACCGCGGGCGCATAGCATGGGACCGATGTCTGCGACTGCGGCGACCAGCCCGACTCCCAGCCGGACGGAGCGCTACCGGCTCGCCCTGGTGCGGGTCGGCCTCCCGGCGTGGTTCCTGGTGATCGACCTCCTGTGGGTGGTTCGACCAGAAACGTTCGCCATCGACGCCCGGCACTACCAGAACGCGGCGGCCGCCTGGCTGTCCGGCGGGGACCCGTGGGCCGTCTTCGAGTCCGGGGTCCGGTTCGCGGCCGGGCCGCACACGCTCCTGTTCTACGCCCCGACGCAGGTCCTCCCGTTGCAGATCGCCGCGGCAGCCTGGATGCTCATCGGCGTCGGCGCTGCGTGGTGGGTGGTCGGGAAGCTCGGCGTGCCGCTCTGGTGGCTCGCCTTCCCGCCGCTCTTCCATGCCATCTGGAACGGCAACCCGCAGACGCTGATGCTGGCGCTCCTGCTGGTGCGACTACCGGTCGCGTCGGCGCTCGCCGCCGCGTTGAAGCTGTACGCGATCGTGCCCCTGCTGTTCCGGCCCAGGCATCTCGTCGCAGCGGGGGTCCTGCTGGCCGCGACCCTGCTCGTGCTGCCCTGGCAGCTCTACCTGACCGCCGGCGGCGGCGCGGCAGAGCACCTGTCCACGGCATGGAACGGCAGTGCGTGGCGGATCCCCATCCTGATCCCGCCGACGGTCCTGGCCCTGTGGGTCCTTCGTCGTCACGGGGCCGAATGGTGGTCCATCCCGGCCGTCTGGCCCGCGACGCAGTTCTACTACGTGTCTTCGGTCCTGCCACTCGTCGCCGGACGGCCCGTCCTCGCGGCCCTGACCGCCATCCCTGTCCCGCTCATGGTGCCGGCGATCATCATGGTCCTGGCCACGATCAAGGTCGTCGAGGACCGACGTCCGGGGGCCGTCCCGGAGCACATCCAGCGCGCCGTCGCACCACGCGACGCCGCCCAGCCCGCCGCCTGACGATGTCCCTGTCTCGACTCTGGTCGATCCTGGCCGTCGCCCTCCCGGTCCTTGCGTCGCTCGTCGCGACGATGTCGACCGTGGACCTCGCCTACCACCTCCGCGCGGGCGGCGAGATCCTCGAGACCGGCCGGGTCCCGACCGTCGACTCCTGGACGTTCACGGTCGCCGGCCGCCCGTGGTTCGACCAGCAGTGGGGCGCCCAGGTGCTCCTGCGCGCCGCCGAGGCCGTCGGTTCGTGGACCGGACTCGCTGTCCTGCGAGCGGTCGCCACCGGCGTGATCGTCGGGAGCCTGCTGGTCATCGCCCGCCGCCGGGGACTGGGCGCGAGGCCGGCGGCGATCGTGGTCCTCGCCGCGTTCGCGGTGGCTGCCCCGGCGATGGCCCTGCGACCGCAACTGTTCGGGATGGCCTGCTTCGCGATCGTGCTCGTCCTGATCACCGACCGGCGGGCCCACCCGCGCGGGCTCTGGCTGGTCCCGTTGATCGTGGCGTTATGGGCCAACCTGCACGGGAGCTTCTTCCTGGGTCCCCTGGTACTCGGGCTCGCCTGGCTGGAGGATGCGCACGCCGGAGTCCCGCGGGCGCACCGGACGCTGCTGGTGGCGTTCGCAGCGGCCGTGACCGCATGTCTGACGCCCTTCGGACCGCAAGTCTGGTCCTACGCCGTTGGCCTGTCGGCGAACCCCGAGGTGACGGCACGGATCTCGGAATGGCAGCCGACCTCGCTCGGCGACCCCGTCGGCGTGGTCTTCTTCGCCTCCGCGCTGGCGGTGGCGGTCCTCGTCGCGCGCAGTCGCCCCCGCATCAGCTGGCCGGTGCTGGCCTGGCTCGCGGTGTTCTTCGTCATCGGCCTCTACGCGCAGCGCGGGGTAGCGTGGTGGCCGCTCGCGGCCGTCCCGGTCGTGGCCGGCATCCTCCGGCCGGAGCGATCGGAAGGCCCGAGGCCGGAGCTGGCCCGGGATGCGGCGTCTCAACGCCATCGTCGTCGGCGCCCTCACCCTCGTCATGATCGGGGTGCTGCCGGCGTGGCGCCCGATCGACGCCGGATCGCGAACGCCCGCCGGCCTGCTCACCGACGCACCGTCCGGGATCACCTCGGCGCTTCGCGAGATCGTGCGGCCCGGCGACCGGATCCTCAACCCGCAGGCGTGGGGATCCTGGTTCGAGTACGCACTGCCGGGCGTGACGGTCGCGGTCGATTCGCGCATCGAGCTCTATCCGCCGGAGGTCTGGCGCGCCTACGAGGCAGCGATCTCCGGGCCAACGGGTTCGGCCGACGATTGGGCACTCGACTACCTCGTCGTCGACGATCCGGTCGAGTCGGCGATCGACGGCTACCTGGCGTCCGGTTGGCGGGTCCGCGTCAGGACGCCGACGGCATCATCCTGGGCCCGGGACTGACGCAGGCGGACGGACCCGAGCGGTGACGCAGGACGACGGTCCGTGGCGATCGACTGGCGGTTCGTGGGCACCTGGATCGGCCGACTGGCCCTCCCGATCTGGTTCGTCGCTGTACGACCTCCTCGTGTCTCGCCAACCTTCGTGATCTCACGGGTTCGGTGCCTCGACATCGAGGTATATCGCAACGCGGCTTCTCTCGCCCTCGCCGGCGCTGACCCGTGGGCTGCGCGTCCCGGCAGCTGGCCTTCGCCGGCCACCGCCGACGCTCCTGCTCTTCCTTCCGATCGCCCTGGTACCACTGCCGATCGCGATCATCGCAGTCATGGCGGCCCTGGTCGTTGCCGCGGTGTGGTCGGTGCGACGCCTTGATCTGCCACTGTGGTGGGTCCTCTTCCCGCCCCTCTTCGAAGGGCTGGTCGTGGGCAACCCGGATGTACTCGTCCTCGCATTCCTCCTTGTCCGGAGCCCATGGGCGGGTCATCGCGATGCGTGGTCCTGAAGGTCTACGCGATCATGCCGCTCGTGGCTCGAGCGGCGCTGGCGCGCGACCTGCTCGGAGCAGCGCTTTCGGCCCTTTCGACTCCCGCTCTGGCCGGCGTTCCTTCGCGAACCTTCCGACAGTAGTGGCGACGCTCGACGTACAATCCGAAGGGTTCAGTGCCTGGGGCACCTGGCTCGTCGTGCCGACCGCGCATCGCCCTTTGGATGCTCCGTCGCCGCGGGCGCCGAGTGGCTCGTGGTCCCGGCCCTGTGGCCGAACACCCAGATGCACTACGGGGCCATGAGCCTGCCGGTCGTCCACCGGTACCCGATCGCCGCCGCGCATCGTCGGTCTGCGGCTCTCCGCTTGCGCCGCCCGTCGCGGTGATCGTCGTGGCCATCCAGTCGCGCTTGCGGGACCGCGGTCGTCGGGATGCTTGAGCCCGTCTCCCGCGTCGCTGCCCGCGTGCTCGGCCGCTACCCGTTCGATTCACCGTGGATCCGCGCCGTGGTCGCCCGTTTCTGGCTCCCGGTCTGGTTTGCCGGGCACTCCATCGCAGCCATCGCCCTGGCGGTCCAGGACACGTCGCTCCTCTACTTCGATGCCCGCCTTTACCTGGCAGCGACCCGGGCGTGGCTGGATGGAGCCGACCCCTGGGCGGTGTCGCTGGCCGGGAACTACTTCGCGGCGCCCCCGCCGTCGCTGCTGCCACTGGCCCCCGTCGCGCTGCTGCCGATCGACCTCGGGGTGGCCGTCGTCGGCACACTGGTGATCGTGGGTGCCGTCGCCACCGTCCGACTGCTTCGGCTGCCGTGGTGGTGGCTCCTCTTCCCGCCACTCGTCCAGTGCGTCCTGTCGGCCAACGTCCACGGACTGCTCGTGCCGCTGATCCTCCTGCGGCTGGGCGCGGTCGCCTCGCTGCTGAAGATCTACGGCGTCGTTCCACAGGTGATCCTCGGGCGCTGGCGTGCGGTGCTCATCGCCGTGGCGGTGATCGTCGTTACCGTTCCCATCCTGCCGTGGGGGACCTATCTCGGCGATCTCGGCGAGATCACTGGGCAGGCTCGCCGAGCAGACCAAGCACCACATCCCGATCGTCGTCCTCATCGCGCTCGCCCCCCCGGTCCTGCTGGCCGCTGCCATCATCGGTCGCGAGCGCGCCGCATGGCTCGTTCCGCTCGCCCTGTGGCCGTCCCAGCAGTACTACTACGGCACGCTGGTGATGCCGACGAGGAACGCCGTGGTCGCTGCGCTGGTCGCCCTTCCGCTCACCGGCTCGGGCATCGCGGCGATCTTCGTCCTGGCGGCCCTGGAGTGGCGCCGAGGCGCGCGATTCGCCCTGCCGGGCCGCTGGTCAGGCCGGCTCTAGGACCATCGGCATGGTGACGGCGCGCACCGGGTCGGTAGACTCCGAAGCATGACCGTCCAGCCCCCAGACCTCGATGTCGTCGTCCTCGGTGGCGGCGGCCACGTCGGCCTGCCCCTCAGCCTCGCGTTCGCCAAGGCCGGGCTGCGCGTCGGCGTGTACGACATCAACCAGGCCACCCTCGACCGGATCGCCGCCGGCGAGATGCCGTTCCTGGAGACAGGGGCCGACGAGCTGCTCGCGGAGATCCTGCCGACCGGCCGACTGGAGTTCAGCGCCGACGCCTCGATGATCGAGCGAACGGCCCAGCTGGTCGTCGTCATCGGCACGCCGGTGGATGAATTCCTGGGCCCGTCGATGACGATCTTCGAGAAGGCCGTCCAGCAGATCGCGCCGCACCTCCGCGCCGGCGCACTCGTCGTCCTGCGCAGCACCGTCTACCCGGGAACCACCGGCTACGTCCGACAGCACCTGGCCGCTGCCGGTTGCACCGTGGACGTCGCCTTCTGTCCGGAGCGGATCGCCGAGGGCCACGCCCTGGAGGAACTGAGCTCCCTGCCCCAGATCGTCGGAGCAGACGAAGACGTCGCCGCGGAACGGGCCTCGGCGCTGTTCGCGCGCCTCGCCGCGAAGACGATCCGGACCTCGTCCAAGGAGGCTGAGCTCGCCAAGCTCTTCACCAACACCTGGCGCTACATGAAGTTCGCGGTGGCGAACCAGTTCCTCATGATCGCGGACCAGGCCGGGGTCGACTACACCAACATCCTGCGGGCCATCCGCGAGGACTACCCGCGAGCCGCCGACCTCCCGGGTCCCGGGTTCGCGGCCGGCCCGTGCCTGTTCAAGGATGCGATGCAGCTGGCTGCCTTCACCAGCGACCACTTCCCGATGGGCCAGGCGGCGATGCAGGTCAACGAGGGTCTGCCCGCCTACATCGTCAGCGCGCTGGAGCGCCGGTACGGCGGGCTTCAGGGCAAGACCGTGGGCATCCTCGGCATGGCGTTCAAGGCGGAGTCGGACGACGCGCGCGCATCGCTCAGCTACAAGCTGCGCAAGCTCCTCGCCTGGTCCGGGGCCAGGGTGCTCGCCACCGATCCGTACGTCCAGGACGATCGTCTCGTCCCGCTCGCGGACGTCCTCGCGGAGTCGGACGTCCTGGTCCTTGGGGCGCCGCACCGGCCCTACCGCAACCTCCATGTCGGGGGCAAGGACGTCGTCGACGTGTGGGGGGCCCTCGGCGGAGGGATCCGGCTGTAGTGCGCATCCTCATCACCGGCGCCGCCGGGTTCATCAACGGGTACCTCGTCCCGGAGCTCCTGGACGCCGGCCATGAGGTCATCGGCCTCGACGACTACTCCAAGTACGGCCGCCTCACGAAGTCGTACGACGACCACCCGCACTATCGGTTCGTGGAGGGTGATGCCAAGGACCCGGCGTTGCTGCGAGATCTCGCCGCGGACGTGGACCAGGTCGTGGCGTCGGCCGCGATGATCGGCGGGATCAGCTACTTCCACGAGTTCGCCTACGACCTGCTGGCCGAGAACGAGCGGATCCTCGCCTCGACCTTCGACGCGGCCATCGCCGCCCACCGGGACGGCCATCTGTCGCGGATCATCGTCGTGTCGTCGTCGATGGTCTACGAGTCGTCGACCGTCTTCCCGACGCCCGAGGGCGCGCAGCTCACGTCGCCGCCGCCGGTCTCCACCTACGGCTTCCAGAAGCTCGCGTCCGAGTACTTCGCCAGGGGAGCCTGGGAGCAGTACCGGCTGCCGTACACCATCGTCCGGCCGTTCAATTGCGTCGGGATCGGCGAGCGCCGGGCGCTGCGGGACACGGACATCATGTCCGGCAACGTGAAGCTGGCCCTCAGCCACGTCGTCCCGGACCTCGTCCTCAAGGTGCTCAAGGGCCAGGACCCGCTGCACATCCTGGGCGACGGGTCGCAGGTCCGCCACTACACCTACGGCGGTGACCTCGCCCACGGCATCCGCCTGGCGATGGAGTCGGAGGCGGCCGTCAACGATGACTTCAACCTGTCAACGGCCGCATCGACCACGGTGCTGGAGCTCGCCATGGCGATCTGGCACAAGGTCCACGGCCCGGACCGGGAGTTCCGGCATGTCTCCGACCCCCCGTTCGAGCACGACGTCCAGCTCCGCGTCCCCGACGTCCGCAAGGCCGGTGATGTCCTTGGTTTCGAAGCGACGACGACGCTGTCCGGCATGCTGGACGAGGTGATCCCCTGGATCGCGGAGGAAGTCGAGGCGGGCCGGCTGTGACCGTGGAGCGCGAGGGCTGCCCGCCCGAGCTGTCCGTCGTGATGCCCGTCTTCAAGGAGGGCGAGGCGGTCGTGCCCGTCATCCGCGCCCTGACCGGCGGGGTCTCGACGATGCACGAGATCCTGGTCGTGTACGACTTCGACGAGGACCCGACCGTCCCGGTCATCGAGCGCCTCGCGGCCGAACTGCCGGCCGTCCGCGGCCTCCGGAACGACCTGGGCCGCGGCGTCCTCAACGCGATGAAGGCCGGGATCGACGCCTCGACGGGCCGAATTCGTCCTGATCACGATGTCCGACGGCTCGGACGAGCCCCACGTCGTCGATCCGATGGTCGCCCTGGCGCGGGGGGGTGCGGACGTCGTGTCGGCCTCGCGCTACATGCGCGGCGGTCGACAGGTCGGCGGACCGCGTCTCAAGCGGCTGATGAGCCGTGCCGCCGGACTGTCCCTGCACTGGTTCGCCGGGGTCCAGACCCACGATCCGACCAACAACTTCAAGCTCTATGCGCGCCGGTTCCTCGACGACGTGTCGATCGAGAGCGAGGCCGGCTTCGAACTCGCCCTCGAGCTGACGGTCAAGGCGACCCTGGCCCGTCGGCGCGTCGCCGAGGTCCCGACCACCTGGCGCGATCGCACGGCCGGGGCGAGCAACTTCAGGATGCGCAAGTGGCTGCCGCACTACCTGCACTGGTATCGGCAGGCGTTCATCGGTCGCTGGCGGCGACGCTAGGTCACGGCACCGGGCTTTCGGTCCCCCCGCGCCGTCCCGCTTCCACGAGGGTCGCCATCGTCAGCGCGATCATCGCGACCGACGCGCCGACGCCGAGGACGCCCCCGACCGGCAGGAGTCGCCCCGATGGCCGGCGTCGGCGGCACCGCGGCCAGCAGGTTCAGGGCGAACACCGACCCGAACGCGAGCCACAGCCATCGCGGTCGCCGCTCCGGCAGGAGCAGGACCAGGAAGACCAGCGCGGCATACGCATAGCGCTCGTGCATCTGGGTCATGAACGTGAAGAAGACCAGCACGGACGCGGTCAGGCCCAGGATCAGCGTCCGTGGACGTGGGTCGCGGACGATCACCCAGGCGATGACCAGGGAGAGCAGGCCGGTGGCGCCGTAGCCGACGTGGCGGAGCGTGAACGGTCCGATCACGGCCGTGTCATCGGCCACGAACCGCCCGCCGCTCGCGGCCTCCTGGAGGAGCCACCAGGCGTTCCAGGCCCGGAGCGAGAGGACGTTGAAGATCTCGTTCTGGTACGTGGCGAGGTTGTGCACGTAGTGCGCCGGCCCGCCGGCCGGGATGAACGGCAGCCACAGCACGATGCTCACGCCGAGACCGATCAGCCCCGCCTTCAGCAGTTCCGCCGCGCCTGCGCGGGCGCCGCGCGCGCCTCGACCGCCACGCCGGTACCCGCTCACCCAGAACCAGGCGGCAAGCGGGATGAGGAACGGCACGGCCTGCGGCTTGGTCATCAGCGAGACCGCCACGAGCGCCGCCGCGACGCCGTTGCGACCACGGCTTGCCGCGACGACGGCGGCCAGCGCGGACAGGACGAAGACCGACTCGTACTGGCCCCACCATGCGCTCACATCGATGACAGCCGGGTGGAACAGGATCGCGGTCGCCGCCACGACGGCCCAGCGGCCGTGCTCCCGGAGAGCGTATGCCGCGATCGCGGCCAGCCCCAGGTCGGCCAGCGATGCCGGGACCTTCATCAGCGACCGGATCGCGACGTCGGACGCGTCGGTCGCCGTGGCGAACGCGGGCTGGATCGC
This sequence comes from uncultured Chloroflexia bacterium, assembly GCA_963704935.1. GTDB lineage: Bacteria > Chloroflexota > Limnocylindria > Limnocylindrales > CSP1-4 > SPCO01. The sequence continues at coordinate 1,368,452 of CAVPIF010000001.1, read as the reverse complement.
CCCGAGGATCGCCCAGACATAGGCCATCACCGGCCCGAACGTCACCGGCCCGGCGTCCGTGCCGGTGTAAAGCGAGCCCAGGCCCTGGACCGCGATGTGGTGGGTCCAGCCGACGAACTGGTCCAGGTCGCCCCGCAGCCCATCCGTCGGGAGCAGGAGCACCCGGACGATCGCGCCGACGATGAAGGCTAGCCCGAGCCCGACCCAGGCCCGCGGCGGGCGAGCTGTGGCCCGTGCAGGAGCCGGCGCGTCAGACGCGGCTGGTCACCCAGTACCGCTCGGCGGCGCCGGCGACCTCACCCAGCTCGCCCAGGGATCGGCCATAGGCGCGGACGGCGTCGGCCATGGCCGCCTTGCCCTCGAACAGCCGGTCGACCTGGCTCTCGTACAGCCCGATGCCGGTGATCTTCCGCTCCAGCTGGTCGGAGACGTCGGCGAAGGTCGGGTGGAGGCCGACGTCGACCGGCAGACCGGCCAGCACGTCGGTTCCGAGGTCCGCGAGCCGGCGGAAGTCGTTCCAGTAGGCGTACGGGAAGTCCTCGTAGAAGACGACCTGTCCCGCGTAGTCGGGTCCTGGCATCACCCAGCGCCGAGCCTCGTTGAGGAGCCCGATGCCGACTTCCCGGCACAGCTGGTGGTCCACGTGGCCTCCCACCCCGAGCGGCAGGTACACCTTCTGCGGTTCCAGGCGCGCGATCTCGTCACGGAGGATCGCGAACGGCGCCTCGTCGTCCGCCCGCGGCGCACCGAGCAGCTGCTCGTCACCGACATACCCGCGGAAGACGGCGTCGGGCAGGTCCAGGAAGACGATCGATGCCTCCGCGAAGTAGGCGAAGCGCTCGTCCTCCATCCGTCGTTTGGCCATCAGGTCGCCGGCCCCGGCGGCGTCGAGGATCTCCTCCGTCATCACGGCGCCCTGCGTCGGCAGGTCGTCGATCACGGGTTGGCCGGCGAGTGACTCATTCCGGATGCTCGCGCGCCGGTACCACGAAGAGCGTTGCCAGAAGCGCTTCGCCGCCGCGTCCGCGTCAGACTGCGTCGCCTCGAGCTGGTCGTCATCCGCGGACCACGGCGCCGCGCTGCCGGCCTCCGGGTAGTCGGCCAGGATGGAGCTGCGGTTGAATGCCTCCGTCGCTGGCCAGTGGGTCTTCGACCCGAATCCCAGGGCCTCGCGCTGGTACGGGGTCAGGGACGTCAACCCGGCCGGATCGTCCTCGCTGCCCGTACCGGAGAAGACCGTCACGATCGCGACGCTCTGACCGAGCTCGCGTAGGCTTGCGATCAACCCGCCGCAGGAGAGGGCGACGTCGTCGGGGTGGGGCGCGACGAAGACGTGGGTCATGGCCGGGCGAGTATACCGAGCGAGCCGACCGTCAGTCGGGGAAGCCGCCCGGTCCCACGAGCGGGACGAAGACGCACCGCCCGTGTGGCGTTTCGCGCCAGTCGTTGCCCTCCCGGAGGACCAGGGTCAGGATCTGCAAGTCGCGCGGTCCGACCGGGATCACCAGTCGACCACCGTCCGCCAGCTGGTCCCGGAGCTGGGTCGGGATGGCCGGCGCCGCCGCCGTCACGATGATGCCGTCGTAGGTCTCGCCGGACGGATCGCCGAGGCTGCCGTCCTCGATGCGGATCTCCACGCGGTCGTGCAGCCCGAGGTCGCGCAGGCGCTGCCGCGCCCGGTCGGCCAGCTCTGGGTGGCGCTCCAGGCTCGTCACCCGAGCGCCCATCCAGGCCAGGATCGCGGCCTGATAGCCTGATCCCGTCCCCAGCTCCAGGATCCGGTCGCCGGGTCGAGGCGCCAGGAGCTCGGTCATCCGGGCGACGATCCAGGGCTGGCTGACGGTCTGGCCGAGCGCGATCGGCACGGCCTCGTCGGCATAGGCTCGGCTCCGGTGTTCGGCGTCCATGAAGCGCTCGCGCGGGACGCTGGCCATCGCCTCGAGGACGCGTTCGTCGCGGATGCCTCGGGCACGGAGCTGGTCGCGGACCATCCGCATCCGCTCGTCGCTGGCGTCCCGCCGTCGGAACATGGGCGGAGCATAGGCCTCGAGGGAGGGCGCCGGTGGCCGCCGCCGCGAGCCCCGCGAAACCAGGGCCTACGGGCTGGGGCTCGCCGAGACGGTCGCCGAAGGGCTCGGGGAAGGCGTCGGGGTCGCGGTGGCGAGGCCGCCCTTTCCACCGACCAACCCATACAGGAGGATCGCGACGAAGACGACGACCACGCCGATCACGTAGATCTGGCTCCACGGCTCATTGACATGGACCGCGAGCTCTGACGGCGACGGTGCCTTGACGCTGGACGTGACCGCCGCACGCCGCCGACCGGATGGTGGCGCGGCGACCAGCTCCGGCTCGGGCTCGGGCTCGGGCTCCGGCTCAGGCTCCGCCGCAGCGGCGACCAGCTCCGGCTCCGGCTCGGGCTCCGGCTCCGGCTCGGGCTCGGGCACCGGCTCAGGCTCAGGCTCCGCCGCAGCGGCGACCAGCTCCGGCTCCGTCGCCGGCTCGAGCGGCTCCGGCGTCTCGGGGTCGGGCGTGCCCTCGCGTGGTTCCGTCATCCGTCTGTCGTCACTCCTGGCCTGTGGCGCGTGCCATGGTTCCGGCACCACGCCGGCCCACGTGCGGGCCGCCGCGCGGCCGCCAGTGTACCCAAGTCGAGCGTCAGCCCGCCCGACGCGACCTCCGTGAGGGCGGACCGACCTCAGGCTCGACGGATCGCCGGGACCACCAGCCCGATCAGACCGGCCGCGGTCGTGATGAGGGCAGTGATCGCGATGACCGTCGTCACGCCCAGGAACTCGGCCAGGACCCCACCGCCTGCCATGGCGAGCGTCATGGATCCGAACACCAGGGCGAATCGGAAGCCGACGACGCGGCCCATGAGCTCCGGTGGCGTTCGCTCCTGGAACAGTGTCTGGCTCGGGATCAGCCAGACCATGTTCGCGATCCCCGACCCGAACGAGAACCCGAGCACGAGCCCGAGGTTGCCGGACATCGCGAACAGGAAGACGAGGAACCCGAACAGCGCGTAGCCGCCGATGATCATGCTGCCCTTCCCGAATCGAGTTCCGATCAGGCCGATCAGGAACCCGCCGACCAGGCTGCCGACGCCCTGGCTCGTCTCGATGAACGAGTAGATCGCGTTCCATCCGAATGGGTGGTCGCCGAAGACCGACAGCGCATATGCCGGGGTCAACGCGATCAGGACCCCGACCGTCAGCTGGCCAACGGTCGCCTGCAGGGTGTTGGCCAGCAACGTCGGCTCACCGCGCAGGAACTGCCAGCCGGCCTTCAGCTCGCCAGCGAACCCCTCGCTCGGCGGCCTGGCCGCGGGCGTGACGCTCGCTACCTGCATCACCGTGTCGACCGTCTTCTCTGAGCCCGCGCCCGCGCCCGCGCCGGCAACCTTCGACGTCACCGAGCGCACGACGATGGTGCTGAGGAGTGCCGCCGACGCCACGTAGGTCGCGGCATCGAGCCAGAACGCCACCGGTAGTGCCGATCCCAGCGCGACCACGAAGAGGCCCGCCAGGGGGTAGCCGATGATGTCGGCCATCGTCTCACCGACCCACAGGGCGGAGTTGGCGCTGAGGAGCTCGTCCGGGCGCACGATGCGGGGGAGGATCGCAACGCGCGCCGGTCGGAAGAAGATGGAGATCGTCGTGATCACGAAGACCAGCGGGTAGACCAGGATGACGTTGGTCACGGCCGCGATCGGGACGAGCAGCACCGTCGCCGCACGCAGGAGGTCGCTGACGACCAGGACCTCCTTGTGATCCCAGCGATCGACCAGGGTGCCCGCGATCGGGCTGAGGAACAGGTTCGGCAGCGTCGCGGCCACGAATACCAGGGCTGACGCCAGCACAGAACCGGTGGTCAGGAGCACGACCGCTGCCAGGGCGATCTGATGGATCCGATCCCCGAACAGCGAGATCAGCTGGCCCGCCCACAACGCCGAGAAGGACCCGTTGAGGGCCAGGCGGACATACGGGTGGTGACGGACTCGTTCCAGGGTCGCCGGAGATGGACGCCCGATCGCGACCGGCGGTCGGGTAGTCGGGACCGACCCCAACGCCGGAGAGGCCATGCCCGCCCCGGAGGCGCCGAGGATCATCGGCCGTTCCAGGGCGGCGGAACTGGAGAGCGCCCCGCTGAGGCCCGATTCCTCGAACACCGGCGCTGAGAGCCCGCGGCCCGACCCGGCCGGGCCCGTCAGGCTGTCGAGTTTCGCCGAGAGCGTGGCCTCGTCCTGCTCCTCCAGCAGCGTCGGCACCCGGATGAGACTCGCAAAGAGGAAGAACGCCAGGCCCAGGGCCAGGAACAGGTCGCCAAGCGAGGCCACGTTCTGGATGCCCGGCACCGGGATCGGGATGACGTCGCCCAGGATCAGCAGGTTGAGGAGGAACTCGGTCGGGTCGCCGTTCAGTACGACATGCAGAGCGGACGTGACGTCGGCCGGCGTGAGGTTCGCCGCCGCGAGGCTCACGCCCCAGATCGGCATGTAGCCGCCGTTGACCACGATGACCAGGCCGTTGAACAGGACCCCGACGAAGGCGAGGCCCATGCCCGGGTACGAGCGGTTGATCCAGAGTCCGGTCAGCAGCAGGCCGAACCCCGCGGTCAGCAGCGGCAGCCGGATGGCGTCGATGAGCCCGCCTCCCGCCGCGAGGAGGATCTCCGTGCCGAACCTGACGACGACGGCGGCGACCAGGAGCCCGACCCAACGAAGCTGGATGGAGGCCAGGTTGGTGATCCGCCCGCCGCTCAGCAGTCCAAGGAGGAGCCCGAGGACGATACCGGCGGTCAGCAATGTCCAGCCCTCAGAGCATGGCTGCGGGTGTCACGGACCGCGTCGTCGGCGTGTGCAGCGGCAAACGGATGATCCACGTGCGTCATCATGCTGGACGGGCGTGCGTCACTGCGCGCGGCGGGCCTGGGTCCGTCCCGTCCGTCAGGCCTGGTCCGTCGATCCGGGCCCGATGGCCGCCGGTCCCCCGGGGGCGGCAGTCGTCATCCGGTTCGCCGCCTGGCCGATCAGCGGGATCTGGCGCAGCGGCGTCGAGCGGCCCGGGTCGGGAACACCTGCCACGTGGTGCGTCCGGACGAAGGCGTCGACGATGACCGGGTCGAACTGGACGCCTGCGAACTTGCGTAGCTCCGCAAGCGCCTGTTCCGTCGTCAACGGCGTCATGCGGTATGGACGGGCAGCCGTCATCGCCTCGAAGGCGTCCGCCACGTGCAGGACCCGCGCCAGCTTCGGGATCTCGTCGCCGATCAGTCGGTCCGGGTAGCCAGATCCGTTGTACCACTCGTGATGGTGCCGGATGATCGGCAGCTCCGGGGCGAGTTTCGTGACCGGCGCGATGATCTGGGCCCCGAGGACCGGGTGGGCGTTCATGATCATCCGCTCCTCCCGGTTGAGCCGCTCCTGCTTGAGCAGCACGTTGTCCGGTACGCCGATCTTGCCGACATCATGGAGCAGTCCGCCCCATTCCAGGGCCTCCAGCTCCGCGTCGCTCACACGCATCACACGACCGATGTCGACCGCGATCTCCTTGACGCGATGGCTGTGCTTCGCCGTGAACGGGTCACGCTTGTCCACGGCTTCCGCGAGCGCCCCGATCGTCTGCGTGAACATGTCGCGCATCTCGACGAAGCGCTTGTACGCCAACCGCGTCGAGTACAACGGCACGGCGAACAGGGCGGTCGCCCACCACTGCACGGCGTAGATGACGGTCATGAGCCACGCGAGTGGAGCCATCGCCACGACGCTGCCCGAGATGCCACGGATGTCGCCGAGAAGCACGTCTCGGAGTGACTGCTCCGTTCTTAGGCCGAGCGCGGTCGAGACAAGAATCAGGTTCCCAACAATGAACAGGACTGCCGCAACCATCGCGGAGGCGAATTCGGCGACCGTCCCCGGGAGTACGTCGAGCCAGACCTCGCGCAACGCTCCCGCCAGGACCACTGGCAGAACGCAGAGCAGCGTGGTTTGCGAGGGTCCCGTACCACGGCACACGCCCTCGCAGCTCTCGTACCTCGGTGGTGCCGACGGCCGCGACCCAGCCAGCCACAGCCGGCCCTCCGAGGAACATCGCCGCCATGATCGGCGCGATTGCGACTGCTTGTTGTGTGCCTCGTGGCAGAAGGACCGGGAACGCCGAGCCGATCAGAGTCAAGCAGTATCCAATACGCGATGCCCAGGGAGTAGTTCAACGGAGACTTGGGGTCTAGTCGGATTCGGGCCCAGCGCAGATGCGATCGCGCGTCGCGGAGGAAACAGAAATGTCGCGGCCACCAGCGCAATCGCGCCAATGGCCACGACACCGAGTACGTATAGCTTCAGGGATGCCGGCATTATGCCCCGTACGGCTTGCTACCCCGCGAACTCTACCCGGTCACCCGCGGCTGGGCAGCTCACCATCCGTACTAGAACCCTCTCAGCGAAGCCCCCCCGGCTAGCGCAATCATGGCAACGCTGGAAAGCGTCACCATGATGCGAACGAATCTGGCCTTCATCGGTTTGACCGACTACCAGGCCTTGGCGGACTCGGGTGCCACGCTCGATCCTCCTTCGCGGCCCTCGTGCTCCAAGGAACACGAAAACCGACACGACTCATGGTCGGTCGGTTGCACTACTCGCTCCGCTTCACCCTAAGTGCCCATTTCAGGTGAAGCATCAGCGCGTCCGAGCGTCTTGACGTTACTTCCTAGTACTGGGGTACTAGTCAGTCACCGGACTTTAGGGATGCTGAACCAGACCGGTCAATACGGAACGTTACCTATCCCTACATGGACTGAAGGTCGGGAGGGTCCATGCCGAGCTCCTCACGCATCACCGCGGCGTAGTGACGCGTACTGCTCCGCTGCCGCCGAATGGGCGCCCGATGATCCGGTAAAGCCGAAGCAGGGCAACCTCGATCCTTCGGCCGAGGAGTCGATGTCGAGGCGCGCCTTGCGAGGCGAATCCCTCGGTCGTGGTGACCGGACGTGACGTCGTCGGAGACGGACCGCTCGACGATCTCCAGGTACGAGGCATGGAGGGAGTCTCGGTATGCGGTATGGCCCACTCCTCGTATTCGAAGTCAAGGGCGAATCGGCCTCGATAGACCTGAGCCAGAGTCCTCAACGTCATCCGGGCTCGGCAGCCTCGGGCAGGTTGCCAACCAGACTTCGACACTCAACGCTCCTGCTGGTCACAAGCTCGTCGTCGAGCCAGATCACGTCGGAGTTGTGAGTGGACGTAGCCGGGCGAGAGGTCCTCGACGTAGTCCTCCTCGAAGACGCGCCGCAGGAAGTACAGCGTCTGGTTCAAGGAGTTGACCGCCACCTCGGGGTCAAGGTCGGGCCAAAGCGCGTCCAGTACTTGATCTCTTGTCGCGGACGCAGCCGGCTTCGTAATCAAGTAGCAGAGGAGCGCGAGCACCTTGCGGCGAATGGACGACCCGGCCACCGTTCGTTGTCCGACAAGAATCGCAACGCGGCCCTGGTCCTCAACGAATACACGGTCCGCAAGTCGGCGAGCCAGAGTCCGTCCCAGCAAAGCGGCGCGGCGATCCCGGCGCATCGTCTTGGCGAAATCGCGGAGGCGACGAACGTCCGCGGCTTCGCCGATTTCCTCGAGGAGGGTGGCCTTGCCGAGGCTCGCGGAGATTGGGTTCGCGAGGGCCTCCCTCAGTACTGTGCGCCACCGACTTGGATGCAGCAATGCAGCAGTTGTCAACAGCGAACCGGCGTCGGCTTCCAGATGTTCAAACTCTCGGACGAGCACCTCGGCAACCTCCGTGAGGTGCCAGGGACTAGTTTCCCCTATGACCCGCAACGAAAGCTGAAGTGCAGTCGGACCCTCGTTTGCGGCAAGCAGAAGCTCGGCAAGGCGTCTCGACCCGTGGATGCCGCCGACCGCCGCTCGCGCAGCGGCCTCGACGAGTAGGGCTCTACCCTCCGGCCTTCCCCGAGCGACAGCGATCTGCCCGGCGAGGACAGACCGGGCGACGGACATACCCACCATGGTTGACACGCCGTCCGGATAGCGCGACAGGCATTCCGCTGCGGCTTCAAACGCACCGCGCCGAAGCAGCATTCGCGCCCGCGTTAGCGCGTTCAACCGCTGGTCAACAAGTGTCTGGACGGAGGAGTGACCGACCATGTCCAGGAGCTCATCAGCGATCTGGCGGTTGCCAAAGCAGTCGAAAGCGTCGGCCGATTCGAGGAGGGCGTCGTTCTTGAGCGGCGGAGTCCCACGGATGAGCGCGCGAATCTCCTCCTCTGCCTCCTCGTGCCGGCCCCTACGGAGGAGGATGCTCACCCGATGGACTGACGCCGCTTGGCGCTCGACCACTGAAGCCGTTTCCGAAAAGGCGCGCAGCGCTTCCTCGACCTCTCGCTCAGCATCGACGAGCCGATCCTGGACCAGTGAGTTCACGGCTAGGTTGTACATCGACACGCCGAAATGGTGAGTTTGACTGGGCCTCTGGTGCCTCGCCATCGACCGGAGCTTGCGGTTGATCTCGTCGAGGTCATGCTCGGAGTCGGCCTGCATGATCGCGATCGACGCTTCGGCAATGGATCGAAGATTCGCGTCGGTAGTTCCTTCTCTCAGCTCCGTGGCGAGCTGGAGCGCGCGCTCCCCGTGTCCGAAGTTGAAGCTGACGGCGAGCAGATTGAGAAGTGCGTGGTCTCTTTGGATCGAGTCTGATTCGCAGGCGTCAAGGACCTCTTGCGCACCGCGAGCGGCGGAAACGTAGTCGCCCTCCTGCAGGTCGACCCGGCCTCTGACGAGGCGAGAGAAAGGTTCGCGCCTCTCTCGCGGGACGTCGGAAATCAGGCTCTCGGCCAGAGCGTATTGGGCGTTTGCCATAATGGTCGGGAGCGCGGCGTCCATGGTCCTTAGGACCGCGGCGGAATCGCCGGCCTCTCGAAAGTGGTGTGCGGCAACGATCCAGTCCCCGGTCCCTGCTTCCACGGCAACCTGGCGATGGAGGTCGGACACGGCTTTGGCGCCATACGCGGATCGAAGACGAGTCTCGAGGAATTCGCGAACGAGCGGGTGGTAGCGAAGACGGGCCCGGTGGTCGCCGGCGCCACGACCAAGGAGCGACATCCGCTCCGCATCGGCGATCATCCGGGCGGCGTCTTCGGCGGATTCCCCGTCACGACCTCGGCCATCCGGGGGGTCACGACTTGGAGAATCGAGGTCGCCATCAGAAACCGCTGGGTCGCGTCCGGAAGGTCCGCAACCACGACCTCGGCTAGATAGTCATATAGGGTGCGTTCCGCACCCGTCAGGCCGCGAATGAAGCGCCGAACATCGGCCGGCGAGCGATCGCGCAATGCAGCTTGCACCAATTCCAGCGAGGCGACCCACCCTTCGGTCCTCGCCATCAGGTCGCTGAGCACATCGGGGTCGAGCGGTCGTCGATAGGTATCGGCGAACAACCGGGTGGTCTCAGCGAAGTCGAACCTGAGTTCGTCGGGACCGAGCTCGGCAACCTCGCCCATTGCTCGCAGCTTCGCGAGCGGCACACTTGGGCGATGACGACTGGAGAAGACGATCGACAAGCGATCGGGTCCTCGCTCGACAAGCTCGCGGACGACGTGCTGAGCGTCGTCGGCATCGTCGACGAAGTGATAGTCGTCGAGGACCAGGACGGCACCGCCGTCCGTGATGGTCAACAGTTCATTCATCATGCGATCGATGGCAGAGTCCCGGGAAACCTCCGACACGCCTGCCTGCATAAGGAGCTCGGCCGTGCCAGCACCGAACCCAGAAACGTCCTCTCGGCCGGCCGCGATCAAGTGAGCTAGGAAGGACACCCAGTCTCGATCGGTCTCGTCGAGATGCAGCCACAGCGTTCGGACCTTCGTTCGCCTCGCGAAGTCGGCCAGCAGCGTCGTCTTCCCGTAGCCAGCGTCGGCAACCACCAGCACCACGCGCTTGCTGGTCTTGGAGTCGAGCCAGTCTAGGAGTCGTGGACGCTCGAGGGTCTCGCCTCGAAGCGCTGGGCGGCGGACCTTGGAGAGCTGGACGGCGTAACCATCGACCTCGTCGTGCAGCGGTCCGGTCCTCCCAAGGGAAGTGAAATCCGAATGGCTCCCTCGACCAACAGGGACTGGGTGTTGGTCGGAAGGAGCTTCAAGTCTTGGACGCCGCGTCGGCCGGCCGAACGATAGCGATTGCTCATCACGGACGTCAATTGGCACATCAGGCCCGGACGGACGGTTCATGCGCGACATGGTGGCGCGCGGCGCTCACCTCCCGGTTAGCTGCTAGTGCAGGGGTGTGCGATGCGGTCGGGTGGACTCGGTCGGGCGCGCCGGATGTGGCCGATCACGGGGCGGTGGGTCCGTCAGCCCTCGTACTCGAAGCCGATCTTGATCTCTACGCGGTACTCCACGATCTCGCCATCCTGGACGACGGCAGTCGACTTCACGACCTCGACGGTCTGGATGTTGCGCACCGTTCGGGAGGCCGTGGCGACTGCCCGGCGAGCCGCGTCACTCCAGGACTGCGGGCTGGTCCCGACCATCTCGCGGATGATGATGACGCCCACCTTGCACCTCCTGGGGATCCAGCCTGATTCGAGCGCCCATCATGCCACGGCCGACGCGCTCGAAGGCCTGGCCTCGGCCGTGCCGCCGCGTGCTGGCGGTCGTCGTTCAGGCGTGGGCGGCGGACCCGTCCACGGTCCCGGCGCGGACCTTGTCGAAGCAGGAGCTGCAGTAGACCGGGCGGTCGTTGCGTGGCGCGAACGGCACGACTGCCTGGCCGCCGCATGCACCGCAGATGGCGGCGTGGAACTCCCGCGGGCCGTCGGTCGAGCGCGCGCGCTTGGCCGCGGCCCGACACGATGGGCATCGCTGGGGATCGTTGACCAGGCTCTTGCTGGCGTAGAAGGCCTGCTCGCCCGCGGAGAAGACGAACTCCTCAGTGCAGTCACGACAGGACAGCGAACGGTCCGCGTACACCCTCTCCAGACCTCCCTCGGTTCGGACGCGATGACGGGCTGAGATGCTCGGCCGGATCCGCTCGCGCCCGGAACGCCAAAGTCGCGCCGGGGCATGGGGTGCGCGCTCGGGTCGTCCGGACCGCGGTCCGGGACTCATAGCGGAGAAGATACGCGCGCCGTCAAGCCTATTTCGGCTCGTTCTCGTCGCGTCGCGGGATCCCGCCGTATTCATCGCCCGGCCCACCTGGGCGCCGATCGCGCGCTGGTACCGGAACCGCGCGGCCGTCCGCGACGTCCGGCACCCATGTCATACCTGCCGCGTCACAAGGCCCCGCTACTCTCGCTGCCCGTCCTGGCCGTGGCCCTGGTGGCCTGCAGTGCCGCCGGGGTCGCCCCGTCAAGCTCGCCGGGCCCGAGCGGTGCCGGTTCGCCGACCGTCGTGCCGAGCCCTTCGACCGCCGCAGGCGTGATCGACCATCTGACCGGCGCGACCGACATCGTGCTGCGCTACGACGAGGGCGGCGGTTTCATGATGGCCGGCTTCGCGGCCACGATGGTCCCACCCTTCACGCTCTACGGCGATGGCCGGATCGTCTTCCGCGACCCGAGCCTGGAACTCGCCGCCGATGGTTGGATCGGTCGGGGTGTTCAACCCGATGCGCACGGCTGTCCTTACCGAGACACAGGTCCAGGATCTGCTTCAGCTGGTCCTCGGCGACGCCGGCCTGGCCGTGGCTCGGCCGGAGTACCGGAACGACATGATCGCCGACGCCGGGACCGCGGTCTTCACGGTCCAGGCTGGCGGGCTGACCAAGTCCGTCTCGGTGTACGCCCTCGGCCTTGAAGTCGACGGAGTCCCGGACGGCCCGGCCAGGGCTGCGTTCGCCCGACTCGCCCAAACTCTGACCACGATCGAATCCGGCGGGGTGGTCAGCGCCACGGACTACGTCCCGACCAGGTACCGGGGCATCCTCCTGGAGAGCCCGGGGGTCGCGGCGCCGGACATCAGGGCGTGGCCGTGGGACGACATCGCACCGGCCGACTTCGCCCTCGAGATCAACCCGAGCGACTTCGGCTTCCCGCACCGCGTCATGACGTCTGCCGAGATCGATGTCCTGGGCCTGTCCGGCTACGAGGGCGGGTTCCAGGGCGTGTTGCTCAGGGACCCGGGCGGCATCACCTACACGCTCAACGTGCGGCCACTGCTTCCGGACGAGACCGGCTAGCAGCAGGGAGGCTAGGGGGAAGCCAGGGGGAGGCTAGGGGGAGGCCTCTGCGAAGCGCCCGCCCGCGTACGACACGAACCGCGTCTGGCGTTTCTTGAACCAGAGCTGCACCTCGCCGGTGGGGCCGTTGCGGTGCTTCGCCAGCTTGAGGTTGATGACCTCCCCGTCGGCATCCTGGTCGTCAGCGCCGCGGTCCTTGTCTCGCCACAGGAACATGACCAGGTCCGCGTCCTGCTCGATGGCGCCCGACTCGCGAAGGTCCGACAGGCGAGGCTCCTTCGACTCGCGCATCTCGGGCTGTCGAGACAGCTGCGACAAGGCGATCACCGGCACGGACAGCTCTCGTGCCAGCGCCTTGAGCCCGCGCGAGATCTCACTGACCTCCTGGACACGGTTCGAATCACGGTTCGTGGTCGTTGCCTGCATCAACTGGAGGTAGTCGACGACCACGAGGTCGAGACCGGCCTCCGCCTGGAGCCGTCGCGCCTTCGTGCGCAGCTCCATGGCTGAGATGTTGGGCGTGTCGTCGATGTACATCGGCGCCTCTGACAGCGAGTTCATCGCGGGCGCGATCCGCGCGAAATCGAGTTCCTCGAGGAAACCGGTCCGCAGGCGCTGCGAGTCGATATTCGCCACGCTGGAGAGCATGCGCAGGACCAGCTGCTCCTTGCTCATCTCCAGGCTGAAAACGCCGACGCTCTTGCGCTCCTTGACCGCTGCGTGCTCCGCGATGTTGAGGGCGAAGCTCGTCTTGCCGACCGACGGGCGAGCCGCGACGATGACCAGGTCGCTCTTCTGCAGGCCGGTCGTCAGGGCGTCCAGGTCCTGGAATCCCGTGCGAACCCCGCTGATCTCGCCGCGATGCGCATGGAGGTAGTCCAGACGGTCGTAGGCGTCGTGGAGGAGGGCCTTCAGCTGGCTGAACCCGACATCGACCCGCTTCTGGCTGACCGCGAACAGCTCCGCCTCCGCGCGGTCGATCGCCTCCTGGATCTCCGCCGGGTCTTCGTAGCCGATGCCGGCGATCCGCCCGGCAGCTCCGATCAGGTTTCGCAGGACCGCCTTCCGCTCCACGATCCGCGCGTACTGGGCGGCGTGGACCGCTGTGGGCGTCTCGTTGCTCAGACTGCTCAGGTAGGCGCGGCCGCCGATCGCCTCGAGCTCCTCGCGCCGTTCCAGTGATTCGGCGACGGTCACGATGTCGATCGGTTCACGCCGCTCGAAGAGGTCCAGGATGGCGGAGTAGATACGGCCGTTGGCCTGGCGGTAGAAGTCCTCTGGCCGAAGGAATTCGGCGACCTCGACCACGGCATCGCGGTCGATGAGGATCGCGCCGAGGACGGACTGCTCGGCTTCGAGGCTTTGCGGCGGCAGGCGGTCGATCACGGCGTGGCAGGACTCCGACGAGGGCTTGGGGACGCCATTGTCCGGGACCGGAGGACGGGGCGGTCAACGAAGACCGGTCAGAGGGTGTCGTCGGTCCACCGATTCCCACGCGATGTGGGCCGACTGTGGATGACTGCTGTGGATATCCCCACCCGCAGACCCGACCGGGTGGAACGGCTGCTCGGGTCCCTGTCAGTCGAGTTTCCGAATGACGCCGATCAGCTTTCCCTGGATCCGGACGTCGTCGTAGAACTGCGCCGGGTATTCGGGGTTGGCTGGCTGCAGGCGGACCTTGTCCTTCTCCTTGAAGAATCGCTTCAAGGTGACCGCGTTCTCCTCGACCTGGGCCACCACGATGTCGCCGTTGCGGGCCGTCGTCTGCGGGCGGATCAGCACGAAGTCCCCGTCCGCGATGTGGGCCTCGATCATCGAGTCGCCGCGGACCTTGAGCACATAGGCATCCCCACCGGGTGCGAGCATGTCCGGGACGGCCATCGACTCCGAGGCATCCTGGTAGGCCTCGATCGGACCGCCGGCCGCGATCTCGCCGATGATCGGCAGGACCCGTGAATCAGCGCTGGTCGCCTGGGGCACGAGTTCACTGGATAGGCCGAGGCGGATCGCTGCGGTGGGAGTGAGGCGGATCGCCCGGCTCTCCTTCTCTCCGCGTTCCAGGTAGCCGTCGCGTTCCAGGATCTGCAGGTGGTGATGGACGGCCGACGTGGACGCGAGGCCGACCGCATGGGCGATCTCACGCACCGACGGCGGGTAACCGCGCGCACGCAGCGTCGCCGCGATGAAGTCGAGGATCCTGACTTTGCGCTCGGCGTCGTGTTTGGTCACTCGCGCCTCCTTGTCGACCATGATACCGAACGGACGTTCGATGTCAAGCACGAGCTGGCTGACCCAAAGTGGGCCAATGGGTGTGCCGACCGGGACCGGCCGCCCGATGACCCAACGGGCGAACAAGCCACCGAGCGACGCGTCTCGCTCACCGTTCGGGTCATGGGGTGAACGATCCCGCCGATCTGCAGCTGCGGCCGCGGGTTCGTTGGTCGGTTGGGTCGCGGGGTGACCGCTGGGGGTTCCGCCCGGCATGGGTCGTGTGGACCGGCGGGGCCTGCCGATGGAGGCGGCAACGCCACGTGCGCAGGCTCAGCGTCGCGTGCCTGCTAGACTCTCCGGCCCCGGGCGACGTCCTCGTTGTGCCCGGATCGCAGGTATCGAGGCGGGATGGCCAGGGCACCAGGTGATCGGCGGAATCGTCAGCGACGCATCGGAGGCGCGAGCGCCCGCCGGATGCTGTCGCTGCTCGCTTTCCTGCCGGTCGCCAGCCGGATCCCTGACTATGCGAGGCTCGTCATCGCGCTCGTCCTCGACGAGCGGATGCCATCCGATCGAAAGCTCCTGCTTGGGGCGGCGGCCGGATATCTGGTCCTCGGTCGTGATGTCGTCCCGGACGACCTCCCGTTCGTCGGCGGCCTGGACGATCTAGTCGTCCTCGTCCTGGCGGTCGATCTGTTCCTCGATGGGGTACCGGGCGATCTGCTCGACGAGAAACTCCGCGATCTCGAGATCGACCGTGCGGCGTACGACCGGGACGTCGCCCAGATCCGGCGCTTGACGCCGGGCCCCATCCGTCGGACCATCCGGCGGGTCCCCGCCCTCATCACCGGCGCCGGGGACGCCATCAACCAGATCGGTCTCGGGCCGCGATTGCGGGCCTGGATCACCAGGGAGGATCCGATCACTTGAAGGTCATCCTGACCAAGGACGTGCCCAAGCTCGGCAAGAGCGGCGAGATGAAACAGGTCGCCGACGGGTACGCCACGAACTTCCTCATCCCGCAGGGTGTGGCCGTCCCGGCCGCCGGCGGCGCCTACCGCGCCTGGCAGCACGACATCGCCAGCCGCGAGGAGAAGCGCGTGCGCGAGCGCGCCGACGCCGAGATCGCCGCGACCCGGATCGCCAGCACGACGCTCACCATGGGCGTGAAGGTCGGCGAGGGCGGCAAGCTGTACGGCTCCATCACCTCGAAGGACATCGCCGACGCGCTGGCCCGCCGCGGCATCGAGGTGGATCGCCACAAGATCGACCTCGACGAGCCGCTCAAGACTCTCGGGACCTACAAGGTCGCGATCAAGGTCTTCGCGGGGATGACCCCAGAAGTCACGATCGTCGTCGAACCCAAGGGCTAGCTGGGGGCGCCGGGTCCGCCGGGTCCGCCGGCAGAGGCGGTCCGGGGTTCGGCTCTGCCGGGTCCGCCGGGTCCGCCGGGTCCGCCGGGTCCGCCGGGTCCGGGCTCTTCGGGGTTCGGCTCCGCCGCCGGGCCATGCTGCTTGGCCATGCGGCCCCGTGGGCGCGTCCCTGCGACGCGATTCGGTGACAGCTGAGCGTCGGCGCGAACTCGGATCGACACTGCCTGCGTTCTGGGGATCGAACCACGAGGCATTCATCGCAGGATCGCGTCGCAGTGACGCGGGGCCACGAAGATCAGCCACGAGGACGCGCCGCACGCAATGGAGCACCGACGCGCCCGCCCGCCGCACGCCTGGGGCCGCGCGAGGCGCTAGAAGTCGATGAACCCCATCGAGATCGCCCAGATCGCGTACGCGCAGATGCCGATGGAGGCGATCGACGCCAGCCACGCCAGCCGTGACATCCCACGCTCGAATACGGTCGCGAGGATGATGAACAGGAACACTTGGACGTCCAGGCTGAACCGATACCCGAATTGGGCAAGCCCGACGTTGCCGTGCGTGACGATCGGGATCGCCACGAGAGCCGTCGCGATGGCGGAGCCCAGCACTCGGGGGTCCTGCAGGCGGGCCCGGACCAGCCAGACGAGCACCGGTGTCGTGAGGAAGAGGCCCAGCCCCCACCAGCTCGGCTGGAAGAACGGCGGATCGTCCACGAAGTTCCATGAGCGCAGGAAGATGGCGTGGAGGTGGCGCGGGATGTACTCGATCGCGAAGATCCCGTACTTCTCGTAGATCGGGTCCTCGAGGACGCCCGGGATGCGCGTGTAGCCCTGGTCGATGACGGTGCCCCAACGGGCCAGGTTGTAGGCGAAGTAGAGCCCGACCGGCACCGCCATCCCGATGCCGAATCCGAGGGTCCGCCGAACGGCGAGTGCCCGGTCCGCCGGGACGCGAAGTGGCCACCCGATCCCGAGCAGCAGCATGAGCACGCCGAGGCTGGCGAGGGCGACCGGCAGGCGCGAGATGGCCGCCAGGCCCAGCAGCACTCCGATGACCAGCGGCCAACGTCGGTCCAGCGCGAGGATGGCCGCGGCCAGGCTGAACATCACAGCGGTGACGTGACCCAGGTACCACGCCGACCCCGTTTCGGCGACGTACCAGAAGACCGTCCCGAACCCGAACACGAGGGTCAGGATCATTCGCCGGCGCACGTCCAGGGCGAACCGCCCGAGCAGCAGCCACGCCAGTCCGACCGAGGTGGCCCCGAACAGGCACGACGCGAGCTGCTGCGGGAACTCGGCTCCGAACGCGGCCACGAACGGCACGAGCAGCAGGGCCGGGACCGGTGGGTAGACGACGTACCACCCTCCGCCCCCGGGCACCAGCTCATTGAGCCACGAGGGTGCCTCCAGAAGATGGAGCCGGCCATGGAGGAAGGCGTCGGCCAGGCGCACGAAGTAGTCATAGGCCTGGGGCTCACGCTCGGCGGTGGCGAGAAAGACGGCCGTCGTCGCGGCGACGATCAACAGGGTGCCGACGCTGTCCGGGCGGCGCGCCACGTACGCGACGAGTTCTCGCGCCGCGCCGCCCCGCGCCGCGCCGCCCCGCGCCGCGCCGCCCCGCGCCGCGCCGCCCCGCGCCGCGCCGCCGTGCCCCGCGCCGCCGTGCGAGGTCGACCGCCGGATCGTCCAGGGCGTCGGCCGGGTCCGCTCCTCCATCGGTCGCGACGATACACTCCTGGCCCGGGCCATGGTCTGGCCCCGGCCACGGTCTCGAGCCGGCGGCGGGAGGAGCGATGGGCGCGGAGCACGACACGCAGGTCCGACCCACGCAGGTCCGACCCAGGGGCGGGCGGGACTGGCGGGTCCGTCCCTGGGGCTGGCAGGCGCGATGGCCGGACGGGCTGCTGGACGCGATCGCCCTGCTGCTGACCCTGCGGGTCGCGCTCGGGCTCGTGGCCGTCTATGTGTGGTGGCGTGGCGGGCTGCCCGGGCCATGCCACTTCGAGCTCGCTCGCAACGGGTGGCTCACGATCCCGCCCCTGGCCGATGACGGAGCCGCGTTCCCACTGGTCGGGGTCTGGCAGCGCTGGGACGCATGCTGGTACTCGAAGATCGCGGCGTTCGGCTACGAGCCGGCCGAGATGAGCGCCAACTTCTGGCCACTGTTCCCGGCGCTGATGCGGGTCGTGGCCGGCGTCGTCGGCGGGTCGGTGGCCCTGGGTGGCGTGATCGTGTCGGCCATCGCCTACGTCCTGGCGATGACCGGCGTGCATCGCCTCCTCGCCGGCGACTTCGATACGACCGTGGCCCGGCGGACCGTCCTGCTGATCTCGATCTTCCCGAGCGCGTTCTTCCTGTTCGCTCCGTTCACCGAGGCCCTGTTCCTGGCCCTGGCGGTGTGGACGGTCGCGATGGCTCGCGAGCGACGGTGGTTGCTCGCCTTCGCCCTGGGACTGCTGGCCGCGCTCACCCGGATCCAGGGGATCTTCCTCGTCCTGCCGATCGGCTGGGAAGCGCTGGCGGCGTCGGGCGCCCTGGCCTGGCGTCCACGGCGACTCGGCCAGGGTCCCGCTCTCGATGCCCGACCCCTGGCCGCGGGCCTGATCGCGGCAGCGGGTCCGCTCGTCGGCTTCCTCGCCTTCTTCGGCTACGCCGGTGCTGTCACCGGGCAGACGCCGCTCGACACGCAGGACGCCTGGGGTGGCAAGGAGTTCTTCGCGCCATGGGACGTGGCGGCGGCGGCGTGGCAGTGGACCCTGGACCAGCACGACCCGCTCCAGTTCGTCAACCTCACCCTGCTCGTCGCGTTCGGGGTCCTGCTGGTCGCGGGGGTCCGCCGCCTGCCCGCCGCCTACACGCTCTTCGCCCTGCCGCAGATCGCACTCCTCGCCACGCGAATCCAGCCGATCCCGCTGACCTCCACGAGCCGGTACCTGCTGGTCATCTTCCCGGCCTTCGTCGTCATCGCCCTCATCCCGTGGCGCCCGGCGCGGCTGGCCTGGATGATCCTCTCCGTCGTGTTCCTCGCGGTCCTGGTCCAGTCGTTCCTGGCCGGCGACTACGTGGCGTAGGTGCGTACGGTGCGCCGATGACGACGCGGACCATCCTGCACGTGGACCTGGACGCCTTCTTCGCCGCCGTCGAGCAACGCGATCGCCCGGAGCTTCGCGGTCGTCCGGTCATCGTCGGCGGCGATCCCCGGGGTCGAGGCGTGGTGTCGGCCGCGAGCTACGAGGCGCGCCGCTTCGGCGTTCACTCGGCGATGTCGCTCCGCGAGGCACAGCGGCGTTGCCCGGAGGGCGTGTTCCTGCCGGTCGATGGTCGCCGCTACCAGCAGGCGTCCCGTGACGTGATGGGCGTCCTGCGCCGGTTCACCCCGGTGGTCGAGCCCATCTCGATCGACGAGGCCTTCCTTGATGTCACCGGGTCGGCGGCGCTGTTCGGGGACGGCACGTCGATCGCCGGGTCGATCAAGTCGGCCGTCCAGGCAGAGGTCGGGCTGACCGCATCCGTGGGGGTCGCGCAGACGAAGCTCGTGGCCAAGATCGCCTCCGACCTGCGCAAGCCCGATGGCCTGGTCGTCGTCCCGCCCGGCGACGAGGCCGCCTTCCTCGCGCCCCTTCCGATCAGCAGGCTGTGGGGGGTCGGCGAGAAGACCGCAGTCGCCCTCGCGGACTACGGAGTCCGCACGATCGGGGACCTCGCGGCGCTCGCGCCGGACGTCGTCATCCGTCGTTTCGGCAAGCACGGCGGGTCGCTGGTCGACCGGGCGCGCGGCATCGACCCGGACCCGGTGCACGAGGGCGACCCGGCCAAGTCGGTCGGCCACGAGCACACCTTCGACGTCGACACGACCGACCCGGAAACGATCGAGCGCACCCTCCTGGCGATGTCGGACGGCGTCTCGGGTCGACTCCGCTCCGCGGGCGTCCGGGCGTCGACGATCGCCGTGAAGATCCGCGACTCCACGTTCCGGACGATCACCCGCCAACGAACCCTGCCGGAACCGACCGATCTCACCGAGCCGATCTTCCGGATCGCGGTGGAGCTCGCCCGACCGGAGGTCAGGGGGATCCGCGTTCGACTGCTGGGGGTCACGGCCTCGAACCTCGGGGAACGAGAGCAGCTGGGTCTCTTCGCGGGGGACGATGCCCGTCGCCGGGCGGCGATCGAAGCGGCCGATGCGCTGCGACACCGATACGGGGCGGACGCGGTGACGCGGGGCCGGCTCGTGGGTGCCCGTCTGCCCGCGCCGTTCGAGCGTGACCCGCGCAACCCGCTGGATCGTCGAGCTCGTGGCGTTCCGGTTGACCGCGATCCACCCGTCGACGGCGAGCCCGCGGATCGTGACAGCCAAGCTGACACGGAGGCCGACGACATTCTCCCCGACGACGCTTGACATCGAACACCTGTTCGGTCTAGGGTGACGCCAGCATAGAACGGATGTTCTGTCGGCCGAGTGCCCCGGGCGACGTGAGACGTACGACCTACCGGCGCGCAGGGTCCACCTGCATGCCGGAACTGCCCCCGGAAAGGAGCCATCTGGCATGGCATTCATCCGAGTCGAACCGGTCCAGGTCCAGGTCCGGACGGACTGGTTCAGCGGTCGACCCCGCGAGATCACCTGGGGCGACGAGCGACTGCAGATCACCCACCTCGCAGCGGTCCGCGAAGAGGCCGCCGCCTACCCGGTCATCACCGGCCCGCGGACGTTGTTCGAAGTCGAGACGGCGCGCGCCCGGTTGTCGCTGACCTACCTGCATCGGTCCGGGCGCTGGACGGTGACCGGCCTGGACGCGGAGCGTCCCGCGGCCTGACGGCGGATCCTCCCGGCCGGCGGCGTCCCTCCCCGTACGCCGGCACCTCGTCGGGACGGGACGGGCGCGCCGGTACCGCGCCCGTCCCGCCTCCGACTGCGCGGCTGGCACCTACAATCGGACCGTGCAGCCCACCGAGTCCAGACGACCCAGCCGGTTCGGCGACCTGAGCCTCCGCGAGTTCGTCGCGCGCCTGGCGTCAGACGAACCGGTCCCTGGTGGCGGCAGTGCATCCGCCATCGCCGCGTCACTCGGGGCCGGGCTGGTCGCGATGGTCGCCTCGCTGTCCACCGGCCGCCCGCGCTACGCGGACCACGAAGATCTGCTCGCCTGGGGGATCGCCACCGGACGGGACCTGGCGGACCGATTCCTCAGGCTGGCCGACGAGGACGCCGCCGCGTACGCCGTCTTCTCGGCGGCCCTGAAGCTGCCGAAGTCGACGGACCTGGAGGTCGCGGCCCGGACGGAGGCGATGCGGTCCGCGGCCCGGCACGCCGCCGAAGTCCCGATGCGCTGCGTGGAGGCCTGCCGGGAGCTGGTCGCCGCCGCCGAGACGCTCGCCGGCCGGAGCAATGTGAATGCGTCGAGTGACCTGAACGTCGCCGCGCTCCTGGGAGAGGCGGCCGCCCGGGGCGCGGCAGCGAATGTCCTGGTCAACCTGCCCAGCGTCGGCGACCCGGCTTTCGCCGCGATGCAGACCGCCCGGGTCGACGAGATGCTCGCCGAGATCGCGCTGCTGGCGTCACGTACCCGCGAAGTGGTCGGGCGAGGCGGACCGCGCGACCCCATCTCGCCGCCGGCGTGACCGCGCCCGTGCCGCCCGGGACCGCCCGACTGCTGGAGGGCGGTCCGATCGCCGCAGAGATCCGGTCCGCCGTGGCAGAGGACGTGGCCGCGTTCCGCGCCTCGTATGGTCGCCCACCCGGGCTTGCCGTCGTGATCATCGGTCGGGATGCCCCGTCGACCGTCTACCTGGAGCAGATCCTGCGGGGCTGTGCCAAGGTCGGGATCGAGGCCCGCTTCGCGGAGCTCGAAGGCGAGGCGACGGAGGCCGCCGTCGTGGATCGGATCCGGGACCTCAACGCCGACCCGACGGTCGATGGCGTGATCGTCCAGATGCCGCTGCCGCCCACGATCCGGCTCCGATCCGTCATCGACGCGATCGATCCGAACAAGGACATCGATGGCATCCACCCGCTCAATGCCGGCCTGCTGCGTCTCGGGTACGACGGGTTCCTCCCAGCCACCGCCCACGCGGCCGTGGAGATCCTGCGCCGGTCCGGTGTCGAGATCGCCGGGAAGGAAGCGGTCATCATCGGGCGCTCGGCGGTCGTCGGCATGCCCGCGGCGTTCCTGCTGGTCAAGGAGGACGCGACCGTCACGGTCTGCCACTCGCGGACCCTCGATCTCGCGTCCCAGGTCCGGCGGGCGGACATCGTCGTCGTCGCGGCGGGGCATCCCGGTCTCGTCCGCGGATCGATGCTCAAACCCGGAGCCGTCGTGGTCGACGTCGGGATCAACGTCGTCGACGGTCGACTGGTCGGCGATGTCGACTTCGCCACCGCCCGGGAGGTCGCTTCGGCGATCACTCCCGTGCCGGGCGGGGTCGGGCCGCTGACGAACGCGCTGCTGCTCACCCATCTCGTGCGGGCTGCCGAACGGCAGGCCGCACTCACTCCGCCGTCCGGCACACCATCCCGAGGAGTCCGATGAGCTTCCCCTCCGATCTCGACATCGCCCGCTCGGTCACGCCACGCCCCATCGTCGACGTGGCCTCGGAACTCGGCATCCGGGGTGACGAACTGGAGCTGTACGGCCACGCCAAGGCCAAGGTGACGCTCGCCGGGATCGAGCGCCTGGAGTCGGAGCGGCCGCGAGGCAAGTACGTGGTGGTCACCGCGATCACGCCGACGCCGCTGGGCGAAGGGAAGTCGACCACCACGATCGGTCTGGCGCAGGGCCTCAACCGGATCGGCAGGCGGGCATCGGTGAACATCCGCCAGCCATCGCTCGGCCCCGTGTTCGGGATCAAGGGTGGCGCCGCGGGCGGCGGGTACAGCCAGGTGATCCCGATGGAGGACTTCAACCTCCACCTCACGGGCGACGTCCATGCGATCGGGGCGGCGCACAACCTGGCGGGCGCCTTCATCGACAACAGCCTTCATCACAAGAACCCGCTGGGCATCGACCCGCACGGGATCCTGTGGCCGCGAGTCCTGGACATCAGCGACCGGGCCCTCCGCCATGTCGTGATCGGGCTGGGCAGCCGCGAGGATGGGGTCACCCGCGAGACGGAGTTCGTCATCACCGTCGCCTCGGAGGTGATGGCCGTCCTGGCCCTCGCCAAGGACCTGTTCGATCTTCGGGCGCGGCTCGGACGGATGGTCCTCGCCACCCGGGCCGACGGATCCGCCGTCACGGCCGAGGACCTTGGGGTGGCCGGTTCGATGACGGTCCTGCTACGGGACGCCATCAAGCCGAACCTGCTCCAGACCCTGGAGGGCGGCCCGGCGTTCGTCCACTGCGGCCCGTTCGGCAACATCGCTCACGGCAACAACTCGATCATCGCCGACCGGCTGGCGCTCGCGACGAACGACATCGTCTGCACGGAGGCCGGCTTCGGGGCGGACATGGGTGCCGAGAAGTTCTTCGACATCAAGTGCCGGGCGTCCGGGTTGGCCCCGGATGCGGCCGTCGTCGTCGCCACCATCCGCGCCCTCAAGATGCACGGCGGCGTCGGCAAGATCGTCGCCGGCAAGCCGCTGGACCCGGCCCTGCTCCAGGAGGACGTCGAAGCGGTGCGGGCCGGTGCGGCCAACCTCGCCAAGCAGATCGAGAACGTGACCGTGTTCGGCGTCCCCGCGGTCGTCGCCATCAATGCGTTCCCGACGGACACGCCGGCGGAGGTCGAGGCCATCCGCGAGGTGGCCATGGCGGCCGGCGCCCGGGACGCGGTGGTCGCTACGCACTTCACGGATGGTGGCGCCGGCGCGACCGCCCTTGCCGAGGCGGTCTGGGACGCGGCGGACGACCCGTCGCGATCGTTCACCCTCCTGTACCCGGACGAGATGCCGCTGACCGACAAGATCGAGACGATCGTCACGCGGATCTATGGCGGGGACGGCATCGAGCTGTCAGCGGCCGCGCGCAAGCAGATCAAGCAGTACGAGGATCTGGGCTACAGCCGGCTGCCGGTGTGCATGGCCAAGACCCAGTACTCGATCAGCCACGACGCGGCGTTGAAGGGCCGACCGTCCGGGTTCACGGTGCCGATCCGCGAAGTCCGCCTGTCCGCCGGCGCCGGGTTCATCACCCCACTCTGCGGCGAGATGCGGACGATGCCTGGCCTCCCGTCGCGCCCCGGCGGCGAGAAGATCGACATCGACGCGGATGGGAACGTCGTCGGGTTGTTCTAGCGGGGCCGCCGTCGCGCGATCGCCAGCGTGGCCCCGATGGCCCCGATCGCGAACAGCGCGGCGAGCCCGACCGGGACGATCGCCGGCAGCCCGTCCACGGCGGGGCCGGTGTCCCCGGTCGGAGGATCTGACGCACTCGGGACCGAGGGCGGCCCGAAGACGGCCTGGGCGTCGGCCAGCAGCTCCCGACCCGCCTCGGAGTCGAGCGGAGCGTGGGTGGTACACAGGTTGACATCGTATCGACCGATGCTGTTTCGGTTGGTCGCGAAGATCCATTCGCTGCCGGCGCCGGGAGCGGCGGTCCCGCACATCCCCCCGAACGGATCCTGGAAGCCCGCGGGGTCCAGCACGGCAACGCCGGACGGGGGCACCTCGCCGTGGAACCAGCGCGTCAACCTGACCGCGACCCCGGCCGCCTGCTGAGGGCCGGCCACGCCCGTGAATACGGAGGTAGCAGGATCGGTCGCGGCGGCCCGCATCGGGTCGTCGAGCATGGCGCATGAACACGCGACAGCGATCCCCGGGACCGCCAATCGAACGGTCGCGACCAGCGAGATGGCCAGGATGAGGAGGCCGAGACGTCGCATGGCCTCCCGACGCCCGCGTTGTGTCCGCGGTTTCATCGACCGCACAGGCGAGGGGTACCCTCAGGCGGTCGCGACGGCGAAGCAGACGGCGATGACGAGGCCCAGGCCGACGCCGATCGCCGCGGCACCCCATGCGCGCGCGTCGAGCGGGCCCAGCGCGCCATCGGCGTGGGCGTGATCGTCATGTCCGTGGTCGTCGCCGTGGTCACTCAGGGAGTGATGCACGACGGCGCCGGAATGGCCGGGGGCGTCCTGATCGTGCGGCTCGGTCGTCGTGCTCATCGGGCTCATCGGGCTGGTGGACCTCCGCGGGCATTCTGGCAGACCGTCCGGCTCGACGGGAACCCCTAGACTCGAACGCGATGGACTCCCCGTCGCTGGATGCGGGCCTGGTCGCGAGCCTGCGCGGGCTGGACCGCGACGGCCGGGCGCTCTTCGGCCTGCGGACTCTCCGGATGTTCGCCTACGGCTTCCTGTCCGTGGTCCTGGTGCTGTACCTGGCCGCCATCGGCCTCGACCCCCTCGCCATCGGCGCCGTCCTGACGCTGACGCTCATCGGGGATGCCCTCGTCTCGCTGTGGCTCACCACGAATGCCGATCGACTCGGTCGACGACGGGTCCTGACGGTCGGTGCCGTCCTGATGTTGCTTGCGGGGGTCGTCTTCGCGGTCACCGACTGGATCCCGCTGCTGATCCTCGCCGGGACGATCGGAGTCATCTCGCCGACCGGGAACGAAGTCGGCCCGTTCCTTGCGGTCGAGCAGGCCGGTCTGACCCAGATCGTGCCGGACCGGAGACGGACGGCGACCTTCGCCTGGTACAACCTCATTGGCTACGTCGCCACGGCGACCGGTGCTCTGGCGGCCGGCGCTGCGAGCCAGGTGCTGCTGGATCTCGGCGCCGCCCCGGCCGATGCCTACCGGGCGGTCGTCCTCGGCTACGCACTCGTCGGTGGGGTGATGGCGGTCCGTGCCGCCTTGTTGGGCGCCGCCATCGAAGCCCTGGCGCCAACGGACCGAACTGACGGCATGCGCCGTCGGTTCGGTCTTCACCGATCCCGCGGTGTGGTCCGGAAGCTGTCGCTCCTCTTCGCCATCGACGCGTTCGCCGGTGGCTTCATCCCGCAGAGCCTGATGGCCTACTGGTTCCATCTCCAGTACGGCGTGGAGCCGGCCGTCCTGGGAGCGATCTTCTTCGGATCGAACCTGCTCGCCGCGGTCTCGTCCCTTTCCGCCGCCCGGATCGCGGCGCGGTTCGGCCTCATCAACACGATGGTGTTCACCCACCTGCCGTCAAACGCGCTGCTCATCCTCGTACCGCTCATGCCGACCTTGCCGCTGGCCGTCGCGGTCCTGCTCGTCCGATTCAGCCTGAGCCAGATGGACGTCCCGACGCGCCAGTCGTACGTGATGGCGGTGGTGGATCCCGACGAGCGCTCGGCTGCGGCCGGGGTGACCGGCATCGCCCGGACGGCCGGTGCGGCCATCTCGCCGTCCATATCGACCGTGCTGGTGGCCAGCGCCGGCCTGGCGGCGATCCCCTTCTTCCTGGCCGGCGGCCTCAAGATCGCCTACGACCTGCTCATCTACCGGGAGTTCCGGGCGGTGCGGCCACCGGAGGAGCCGCGCCGCTGAGTCCGTGGCGATACTGATCGTGACCGGGTCAGGCGCCTGCCGGGCCGGCGCCGGCGCGACGCGGCTTGATGATCCTGAACCAGATCCAGGCCACGACGATCACGCCGAGGACCGCGAGGACGGCGTACTCGAAGCGCTTCAGCCACGCACCGACCGACTCCCAGTTCGAGCCGAGCTGCATGCCGGCGAACACCAGGAGGGCCGTCCACGGCGCGGAGCCGAGGAACGTGAACAAGGTGAACCTGCGCAACGGCATCCGTCCGACCCCGGCGGCGAACGAGACCAGGGACCGGATGACCGGGATCATCCGGCCGAAGAAGCTGGCGGCCTCGCCGTGACGGGCGAAGAAGTCGTCCGCGCGGTCGAGGTCCGTCGCGCTGATCCCGAGATAGCGTCCCCATCGCTCCAGGATCGGTCGCCCGCCCCACGCCCCGATGGCATACGCGATCAGGGCACCGGCGGTCGCACCGATCGTGCCGGCGAGGACGGTGATCCAGTAGTTCCAGGGCGCACCGGTGATGGGCTCGAGCGCCCGCGCCTCGCCGACCAGGAACCCGGCGAACGGCAGGACCAGCTCGGACGGGATCGGGATGATGACGCTCTCGATGGCGACCCACAGGGCCACGCCGAGATACCCGACCGCCTCGTAGATCTGGGTGACCAGTTCGCGGACGGGTCCGTTCAGGAAGTCGAACACGGCCGGGAGCATAGCCCACTATCCTCGACACCGTGACCGATCCGATCATCCCGCGTCGCGACCCCGACCAGTCCCCGCGCCGAGGGGGAGGCGAGCCCGGTGTCGTGCTGACCGGAGCCGACCTGACGATCGCCGACGTGGAGGCCGTCGCCCGCCACGGGGCCGGCATCGACCTGGACCCTTATGCCCGCGAGCGGATGCAGGAGGCCCGTGACGTCATCGAGGGTCTCGTCGCGGAGGGCGCCGTGGTCTACGGGGTCACGACCGGCTTCGGCGATCTGGCCTCCACGTTCATCGCCCCGGCCGATGTGGCCCGCCTCCAGGAGAACCTGCTGATGAGCCACGCCGCGGGCGTGGGGCCGGCCTTCGAGCGGGACGTCGTCCGGGCGATGCTGCTGCTGCGCGCGAACACGCTCGCACTCGGCCACTCCGGGTGCCGGCCGCTGCTGGTGGATCGGCTGCTCGACTTCCTGCGCCTGGGCATCCACCCGGTCGTCCCGGAGCAGGGGAGTGTCGGAGCGTCCGGGGACCTTGCGCCGCTCGCCCATCTCGCCTTGCCGCTCATCGGCCGCGGCCGGGTCGAGATCGGCGGACAAGTGGTGCCGGCGATGATCGCGTTGCGCGAGGCCGGTCTGGAACCACTCACCCTTGTGGCGAAGGAAGGCCTGGCGCTGCTCAACGGGACCCAGATGATGAGTGCTCTCGCGGCCCTGCTCCTCGCCGACGCCGACCGCCTCGTGCGGACGGCGAGCGTCGCGGCCGCGCTTTCCGTGGAGGCCCTCCTCGGCACGGACGTCGCCTTCGCTGCGGCCTACCAGCTGGCGCGGCCACACCCCGGCCAGGTCGCGGTCGCCGCCGAGCTGCGCCATCTGCTCCGCGACAGCGGTCTCCAGCGAGGACACCACGGCAGCGCCCACAAGGTCCAGGACCCGTATTCGCTACGCTGCGTCCCCCAGGTACACGGTGCGGTACGCGACGCCCTGGATCACTTGCGCCGGGTCCTGGACATCGAGCTCAACTCCGCGACGGACAATCCCCTCGTCTTCCCGAGCGGCGGCGTGGCGGATCCCGCGACCATGGCCACCGGCGGCGGCCGCGTCATCAGCGGCGGCAACTTCCACGGCGAGCCGATCGCCCTCGCGCTCGACTTCGCCAAGCTGGCGCTCGCGGAACTCGGTTCGATCAGCGAGCGGCGGACCGCGCTCCTCGTCGACGCCCGGCTCAACGGCGGCCTGCCACCGTTCCTCGCCACGGGTTCGGGCGTCGATTCCGGGATGATGATCTACCAGTACACGGCGGCAGCGCTCGTGTCGGAGCACAAGGTCCTCGCCCACCCGGCCTCCGTCGACTCGATCCCGACGAGCGCCAACCAGGAGGATCACGTCTCGATGGGCTCCATCGCGGCGCGGCACGCGAGGATCGTGCTGGGCGGAGTGGAGCGCATCCTGGCCATCGAGCTGCTCGCGGGAGCCCAGGCGCTCGACCTGCGGCTGGCCCGCCTGCGCGATGAGTCGGCAGGGACTGCCGACCCTTCGGGGCGCGGCGTCCTGCCGACGCCCGGTGCCGGTGTCGCCGAGGCGCACGCGAGGATCCGCGCGCGGGTGCAGCACCTTGATCGCGATCGCGAACCGGGGCCGGATCTTGCCGCGGCGACCGCGCTCGTCCACGAGGGCGCCCTGGCCGATCTGGCGGGCTCGATCATCTAGCGGCGGAATCGCCCTCCGCGAGACTCACGCTCGGCCTCGGTCTGGCGGCCCAGGCGCCGAAGCACCTCCTCGATCTCGGCGCGGTAGGGCTGACCCTCGCGTCGCTCCGAGAGCCACAGCAGGTAGCCCGGATCCACGCGCGCGATCTCGCCGATGGACCAGCCGACATGCCGACCGAATCCCAGGACGCTTCCGGAGGGCCGGCCGGGTGGTGACCCGGCCCCACCCGTCCCATCGTGGCTGGCGGTCGACCGGGACGCGCTCGGCATCCCGGGATCGGGCGCTGTCCCTGCCTTGTCGACCGCGGTCCGCGGCCCGACGTCGTCGTACTCGACGCGCCGCTCCGCGTTCCGGATCGCATCGAACGCCGCGTTGATCCGGACCATCCGATCCGTGGCGCTGTCTCCCGCGATATCCGGATGGAATTCGCGCGCGAGACGACGATGTGCCGCCGCGATCGCCTTGTCGTCCGCGCCGCGTCGGATCCCGAGGACCTCGTACGGGTCCTCGACGTCCCCACCGCTCATCAATGGCGTCTCCCTGGATGACGGAGCCAGTGACGCCACACTCTACAATGCCGCGCCCACCGTCCATGACCCGAACGACCTAGACTCGGCGGCGTCATGGATGCCAGCGCCGACCGGGTCACGATCATCGATGTCACCGACCGGTCAACGTTCGAGCGGTTGCCGCCGTGTGCGGATCCGTCGTTCGACCATCGGTCGTGCGACTACTGGGAAGAGGCCGACCGGGGCTCCCGCGCCATCCGCCTGGACTGGCTGCAGGGTGAGCCGGTTGCGACGCCTCCCACGCGTCCACCAGCTCCGTCCAATCCATTCCTCGCCGAGCTCGCCGCCATTCGGGGCCCGGCCGCCAACCCGTTCGCGACGTTGGACGACGACCCGCCGCCGGCAAACCCGTTCGCACCTCCGCCGCCGTCCGCGCCGGCATTCGCCGAGGGTGCGCCGCGCAAGCTTCGCCTGCTGACCCGTGGCCTGGCCGTCGTCGGCAGCTACGCCAAGGTCCTCCTGGTCGACGATTCGCCGGCGGTCTACTGCCAGTTCGGCCCCCTCACGGCATACCCGCGCGCTCAGCGGACGCGCGACCTCTACCCGGCCCTCCCGGACGCGCCGCTCCCGGCCGTGATCACCTGCATCGCGACGACCGCTGGATCGCGCGGTTCCGGCCTTGCTCGCCGACTCGTGGCGGCCGTCTGTGACGACCTCGCGAGCCGGGGGTTCTCGGCGGTCGAGGCCTATCCGGAGGTCGGCGTTCGAGAGGACGCCACCAGCGCCGCCACCCCGGCGTTCTGGGGCTCCGTCGGCTTCGCGGTCGCCGCCGCCGACGAGCGGTACCCCGTCCTTCGTCGCGAACTCGCATGAGCCCGGGCCCGGTGTCGGGCGCCCGGCGGGCGTGCGCAACGAGCCGTGTCGCGCTCGCGATGACGCTCGGCGGGGCGCTCCTCGTTGCCGCGTGCGGGCCGGCACTGCCGTCCTCCCCGCGCCCGTCGGGATCATCCGCCCTGGGCCCGGCGGCGAGCCCGACCCCATCGGACCTCACGGGACATGGTGGACCGCTCGTGGACGCCACCCTGCTGGACGTGCTGCCGGAGGACATCGACGGCTTCCCGCTGACGCCGGACGAGGAGACGGCGGGGCAGATCGCGGACGACCCGACGACCGACCCGGCCGTCGAGCGACTCGATGTCGGCGTCTACGTCGATCCGACCGATCCGGTCGAGACAGACCTGGCCATCGTCAGCGTCGTCGCCCTGCGATCCGGGACCTTCGACGACGACTGGTTCCGGATCCTGGCGCCAGACCTACGACGCCGCCGCATGCGAGGTCGCGGGAGGGCTGTCCGCCGGGATCGCGCAGGCCGACCTGGCCGGGCACGAGACGTTCATCGGGACGTGCGTGGGCGCCGTGCGCACCTACCATGTCCACCTGGCCGACCCGGACCGGGTCATCGCCATCACGGCGCTCGGCACCGGCCGGTTCGGTGAGCGTGTCGTGGCCGGCCTCAGGGAGTAGCCTGTCCCCGATGAGCGGTCCCCGTCCGGTCAGAGCGCCCCGCGGCCCGGAGCTGAGCTGTCGCGGCTGGACCCAGGAGGCGGCCCTCCGGATGCTCATGAACAACCTCGACCCGGAGGTCGCGGAAGACCCGGATCATCTCGTCGTCTACGGCGGCACCGGCCGCGCCGCGCGAAGCTGGGACGCGTTCGACGCCATCGTCCGCGAACTCCGTCGGCTCGCGGATGACGAGACCCTGCTGGTCCAGTCCGGCAAGCCGGTCGCCGTGCTGCGGACCCATGCATGGGCGCCGCGGGTGCTCATCGCCAACTCCAACCTCGTCGGGAAGTGGGCCACCTGGGATCACTTCCGAGAGCTCGAGCGGGCGGGCCTGATGATGTACGGCCAGATGACTGCGGGGTCGTGGATCTACATCGGGACGCAGGGGATCCTCCAGGGGACCTACGAGACGTTCGGTGAGGCGGCCCGGCAGCATTTCGGCGGGTCGCTGCGCGGGACCGTGACACTCACCGCCGGCCTGGGCGGGATGGGTGGCGCCCAGCCGTTGGCCGTGACGATGAACGAGGGCGTCTGCCTGGCCATCGAGGTCGACGAGGCGCGCGCCCGTCGCCGGCTCGAGATGCGCTACGTCGACCGGCTCACGGGCGACCCGGCCGAGGCGCTCGCCTGGGCCCGTGACGGGGCCGCGCGCGGGGAGGCCCTGTCCGTCGCCCTGGTCGGCAACGCCGCCGAGATCGAACCGGCCTGGGCAGCCGCCGGCGAGCGGTTCGACCTCGTGACCGACCAGACGTCCGCCCACGATGCGCTCGGCGGGTACGTGCCGGCCGAGATGACCCTTGCCGATGCCCTCGTGCTGCGCGAGACCCAGCCGGACGACTACGTCCGCCGGTCCATGCGGGCGATGGCCGATCACTGCCGCGCGATGCTCGCATTCCAGGCCGCGGGCGCGGTGACCTTCGACTACGGGAACAACCTGCGGGCCCAGGCTGCGGAGGCAGGCGTCGCCGACGCCTTCGCCTACCCCGGGTTCGTCCCGGCCTTCATCAGGCCGCAGTTCTGCGAGGGTCGCGGGCCGTTCCGCTGGGCCGCGCTGTCCGGTGACCCTGCCGACATCCTGCGCACGGACCAGGCGGTCCTCGAGCTCTTCCCGGACGATGCCGGGTTGCGCCGCTGGATCGAGATGGCCCAGGCGCGCGTCCCCTTCCAGGGCCTGCCGGCACGGATCTGCTGGCTCGGGTACGGCGAGCGGGCGAAGGCCGGGCTCGCCTTCAACGAGCTTGTCGCCGCGGGAGAGGTCTCGGCGCCGATCGTCATCGGGCGCGATCACCTGGACGCGGGCTCCGTGGCCTCGCCGAATCGCGAGACGGAATCGATGCAGGATGGAAGCGACGCGGTCGCTGACTGGCCGCTGCTCAACGCCCTGGTCAACACCTCGGCCGGCGCGTCGTGGGTCAGCATCCACCACGGCGGCGGCGTCGGGATCGGGTACTCGCAGCATGCTGGCATGGTCGTCGTCGCCGACGGCACGCCTCTCGCCGCGCAGAAGCTGGAACGCGTCCTGACGACGGATCCGGCGATGGGCGTCCTGCGCCACGTCGATGCGGGCTACGACCGGGCGATCGACGTGGCGCGGGAACGCGGGATCCGCGTCCCGATGCTCGACGGCTGACATGCTGATCGAGTCCGTCCCCAACGTCAGCGAGGGCCGGCGGTCGGAGGCCATCGACCGCCTGGCCGCGGCGATCCAGTCCGTCCCGGGCGTGGACCTCCTGGACCGGACGAGCGACCCGAGTCACAACCGTTCCGTGTTCACGCTGGCCGGCGAGCACGGCCCGGTCATGGAGGCACTCGAGGCCCTGGTCGCGGCGGCGATCCACGACATCGACATGGATGCACACGAAGGGGAGCATCCGCGGATCGGCGCGGTGGACGTCATCCCGTTCATCCCACTGGGCCCTACCACGATGGACGACTGCATCGACCTCGCCCGCGCGTTCGGGACGCGGCTCGCGGAGCGGTTCGACCTGCCGGTCTTCTTCTACGCCCGGGCGGCGTTACGGGTTGACCGCGAGAAGCTGGCCGACGTCCGGCGGGGGCAGTACGAAGGGCTCAAGGTCGAGATCGGACAGCGTGGGCGGGAGCCGGACGTCGGGCCCGCCAGCCTGCATCCATCGGCCGGCGCCGTGGCGGTCGGAGCGCGCCCGTTCCTCATCGCCTTCAACATCAACCTCGCCTCGGACGATGTCGAGCTCGCGAAGCGGATCGCGCGCCGGGTGCGCGAGTCGGGTGGCGGCCTGCCCAGGGTCCAGGCCAACGGCTTCGAGGTCCGTGAGCCGGAACGCGGCCACGCGCTGCGGGCGCAGGTGTCGATGAACCTGCTCGACTTCACGGTCACGCCGCTCTGGCTGGTGTGGGACACGGTCCGTGACCTGGCCGCGGAGGACGGCATCGAGCCAGCCGAGTCGGAGCTGATCGGCCTCGCTCCCCTGGCGGCGCTGCTGGACGTCGCCGATCGAGCAGGTGCCCCGCACGGCGATCCGGTGGAGCAGCGGCTGGCCGCTGCGGCCGACTACCTGCGGCTGCGCGATTTCTCGCCGTCACAGGCGCTGGAGCTTCGCCTGGACGCCGCGCGTTCCGGGCGGCACCTCGAGGGGCGCGACCCGGAGCCGGCGAGCGCATGAGCAGCGGGCCGTTCCGGGTCATCGAGGGCGGTCGGACCGGCGAACCCACGCCCGGTGTCCTCGTCGTCGGCGCGGCAGAGGTGGTGACGATGGCCGGGGGCGTCCGCCGCGGGCCGTCACAGGGGGATGTCGGCCGGATCCGGGCGGATGACCCGGCCGCACCGGACGCCCCGATCGTCGCGTGCTGGCAGGGCCGGATCCTGGCAGTGGGTCCGCGCGCCGCCGTCGAGGCCGGGCTGGAGGCAGAGGGCTACCCGCTCGCCCGGTTCGCCCGGGTGGATGCCGACGGCGGAGCGGTCAGCCCGGGCCTCGTGGATCCGCATACCCACCTGCTGTTCGCCGGCAGTCGCGAAGCCGAGCTCGTGCTGCGCCAGCATGGCGCGTCGTACCTCGACATCCTCGACGCAGGGGGCGGGATCCTGTCCACCGTGGCCGCGACGCGGGCCGCCACGGAGGACGAGCTGGCCGCCCACGGCCGGCGCTGGCTGGAGGAGATGCTCGCCCACGGGGCGACGACCGTCGAGGCGAAGTCGGGCTACGGGCTGGACCTCGAGACGGAGCTGCGGCTGGTGGAGGTGGCCTACCGACTCGGTCGCGAAGGTCCCGTCGACGTCGTGCCGACCTGGCTCGGCGCCCACGCCGTCCCGCCGGAGTTCCGGGCACGCCCGGATGGCACGGAGGCGTTCGTCCGGTCGCTGATCGAGGAACAGCTCCCCGGGATCGCCGCCCACGGCCGGGCTCGCTTCGCGGACGTCTTCTGCGAGGCCGGGGTCTTCACCGCGGACCAGTCACGACGGGTGCTGGAGGCGGCGCTCAGTGTCGGGCTGCTGCCGCGTCTCCACGCGGACGAACTCGCCCCGTCCGGTGGCGCGGAGCTGGCGGCGTCGATGGGCGCGGCCTCGGCGGATCACCTCGCCACGCCGTCGAAAGCGGGGATCGCGGCGATGGCCGCCGTCGCCGAGGCCGGGGAGCCGGTCGTCGCGACGCTCCTGCCGATCACGACCTGGTTCCTGATGAAGGACCACCACGCGCCGGCCCGCACGTTCATCGATGCCGGCGTGCCGGTCGCCATCGGCACCGACTTCAACCCCGGCACGTCACCGGCGGCCAGCCTGCCCCTGGCGATGTCGTTCGCCTGCGTCAACCTGCGGATGTCACCGGACGAGGCCCTCAGCGCCGTGACGATCAACGCCGCCCGGGCGCTCGCGCTGGAGGACGAGATCGGTTCCATCGAGCCCGGCAAGGCTGCCGACCTCGTCATCTGGCGCGTACCGACCACGGCGCAGATCCCCTACTGGCCCGGAGCCGACCTGGTCCGCACCGTCATCAAGCGCGGCCGGGTGGTCCTGGAACGCCCCTGACGGCGGACCCGGTTCCGACGGCCGGAGGACTCCATGGCCGCCTGCCGCCGGGAGCGTCGCGGTAGAGCCCGCTGTGTCAGAATCGCGACCGTATGGAAGTGCAGTGGTTCGGCCGGACCTGTATCCGGCTTCGGGGTCGGGACGCGGTCGTCGTGGCCGACCCGTACTCGTCGATCGTCGGCCCCACCGGGCGCGGCATCACCGGTGACATCGTCACCTTCAGCCATCCGGACGACATGCCCCTGCCGAAGGGCAAGGCGAAGAGCCGGCTGTCGCGCGACGGGACGACCCTCGTGCCGTCCAGCCTGGACGCGGCATTCGTCCTGGACGGCCCGGGTGAGTACGAGGTCAAGGAAGTCCTCGTCACGGGCGTCCGGACCTACCGCGACGACGAGCGTGGAGCGGTCCGCGGGAAGGGGGTCACCTTCGTGGTGGAGGTCGATGGCGTCCACACCATCCACCTCGGCGACATCGGCCACCTGCTGTCGGAGGAGAAGCTCGCGGACATCGGGTCGGTGGACATCGCGTGCATCCCGCTGGGTGGGGCGCTGACCCCCACGAAGGCCGCGGCGCTGATCGCCCAGCTGGACCCGAAGGTGGTGATCCCGATGCCGCTGTGCGACGACGACGCCGACTGCGCCGAGGTCCTCTCGAAGTTCTTCCACGAGATGGGCGCCGAACCCGTCACCCAGCCGAAGCTGTCGGTCACCGCGACCAGCCTCCCGTCGGAGACGATCACGGTCATGCTGGAGTCGCGCGGCAAGCAGCCCTGACGGGGAGCTCGAGCCCCGCCCGCCTCCCGGTCCCGGAAACGGAGTGACCGGAGGCGCCTGCCCAATCGGCGCCTCCGGTCGGAGGGAGGGAGGATGGAACCCTGAGGGTTCGTCCAGCCACTACCGTACGCGCCGTGGATTCACGGTCGAGACGGCAACCGGTTAAGAAAGCGACATCGACCTCCACAGCGGACCGCCACCGACCTCGTGGCACAATCCCGCCCATGATCCCGACCGACCGCCTTCGCCCGTTCGCCCTGTTCCTGTCCACGGCCTTGCTCGTCGTTGCCTGCGGCTCGACGACCGTCAGCCCGACGCCCTCGCCGACGGCCACACCGACACCCGCGTCGGCCAGCCCGACACCGGTCCCGTCGCCGTCTGCGCCCGCCACCCCGGTTCCGAGCGCGGAGGCGGCCGCCATCTACGACGCCATCGAGGATCAGGTCGTCGCGATCCGCGACCTGGACCCGACCGACGTCGCTCGCGAGACGATCGACGCCGCGACGCTCAAGACGATGAACGCCGCCTCATTCGACGAGGACTACCCGCCGGCCTACGTCGATGGGAGTGACCGGCTGTTCAAGGCGTTCGGGCTGATCGACGACGAGCTGCACCTGCGGCAGCTGTACCTCGACCTCATCGACAGCCAGGTCGCGGGGTTCTACCGGCCGGACCGCAAGACCCTCTACGTCGTCTCGCGTTCGGGATCCATCAACGGGGCGGACAAGATCACGTTCGCGCACGAGTACGACCACGCGCTCCAGGACGCGCAGTTCCCGGGCATCTTCGATGAGCAGTCCGAGCTGCTCGACCAGTCCGACCAGTCGCTGGCCCGGGCCGCCGTCTGGGAGGGGGACGCGACCCTGCTGATGTCGCTGTGGGCGATCTCCAACCTCAAGCCGGAGGAGTTCCAGGATGTTCTGAGCGCGGGCACGGACCCGGAGTCCACCGCGGTCCTGGCGCGCACGCCGGCGATCCTCGTCGAGGGCCTGCTGTTCCCGTACAACGCCGGATCGGCGTTCATCCAGCCTCGCCAGATCGCGGCCGGCTGGGCGGCCGTGGACGACCTGTACCGCGACCTGCCGCTTTCCACCGAGCAGGTCCTCCACCCGGAGAAGTACGACGCGGGCGAAGTCCCGGTGGAGGTCTCGATCCCGGTGGACGATCTCCTGGCCGGCCTCGGGTCGGGCTGGACCGTGCCGCTCCAGGACACGTTCGGAGAGTTCCAGATCGGCATCTGGCTGCGCGAGTCGGGGGTGCCGGCCCAGGAGGCGACCGCTGCGGCCGCCGGTTGGGGCGGCGACCGAGTGGCCGTGCTCGACGGGCCCGGTGACGCATGGGCCGTCGTGCTGCGCTCGGCCTGGGACACGGTCGCGGACGCCGGGGCGTTCGAGGTGGCGGCCGGCACGGCCGTCGGAGCGGCCGGCGGTCCCGCCGGGGTCTTCCCGGGTTCCGGGGGGACGACGCGCTGGTTCGTGGTCGGCAGCGACGACGCGACCCTGGGGTCGGTGGCCGGCACGCTGGGCCTGGCCGGCTGACGTCGACCCGCGTCTACATCGACTCGGGCGCGGAGATCCCGAGGAGTCCGAGCGTATTGGCGAGCGTGACCTGGGTGGCCCGTGCCAGGGCGAGGCGAGTCGATGACCGCTCCGGCGCCTCCGGGTCGATCACCCGCGCATCGCGGTAGAAGGCGTGGAACGCGGTGGCAAGGTCGGTGGCGTACGCCGTGATCCCCTGGGTCTCCTCCGCCATCACGGCATCCTCGACGACTTCCGGGAGTCGAACGACCGCCCGCGCCAGGAGCGCCTCCGCGGGTGCGTCTGCCTCGAGCGTGCCGACCACGGAGCCCGCCGGCCGGATGCCGGCTTCGGCGGCCTTGCGCAGGATCGAGGCGATCCGCGCGTGGGCGTACTGGACGTAGTAGACGGGGTTCTCGTTCGACTGCTTCTTGGCGAGCTCGATATCGAAGTCGATCGCGCTCGTGTACGCGCGTGAGGCCATGAACCAGCGCGCCGCGTCCACGCCGACGTCGGCCAGCAGGGCGTCGAGCGTGACGAAGTCGCCGGCCCGCTTGCTCATCGAAAGGTCGACCCCGTCGACGACCAGCCGGACCCACGAGTAGAGCAGGACCTGCACCGCTTCGCGGTCATAGCCCATCGCCTCGGCCGCGTTGCGCACGCGGGCCACGGTGCCGTGGTGGTCGGCGCCCCAGATGTAGATGAGATGGTCGAAGCCGCGAGCGAACTTCTCGGTCACGTACCCGATATCGGCGGCGAAGTAGGTCGGTCGACCATCGGACCGGTAGATCACCCGGTCCTTGTCGTCCCCGAACGCCGTGGACCGGAACCACAGGGCGCCGTCCTCCTCGTAGACGTGGCCGCGCGCCCGGAGCCGCTCGACGGCCCGCTCCACCCAGCCCTCATCGTGAAGGCGCGCCTCGCTCGTCCAGACGTCGAACCGGACACCCAGGTCGGCGAGGCTGCGCTCGATCCCGGCGCGGACCTGCCCGGCGGCCCACCCTCCGAGGATGCCGTCCGTGTCGGCCCCGGCGGCGGTCGCCGCCGCCCAGAGGTCGTCGGGGATCTCGGCCGCGAGGTCCGGGACGTAGTCACCCTTGTAGCCCTCCTCGGGGACCGCCTCGTTCCGCCGCAGCGCGGCGACGGACGCCCCGAGATTGCGGATCTGGGCCCCGGAATCGTTGAAGTAGTACTCGCGGGTGACGTCCTGCCCCCCAGCCTCAAGGACCCGCGACAACAGGTCGCCGACGAAGGCCCCGCGGGCGTTGCCGACGTGCAGCGGCCCGGTCGGGTTGGCCGAGACGAACTCCACGTTGACTCGCCGCGGCCGGACCGGTGCCACCCGGCCCCAGGCGGTCGGCTCCGCGATGATCCCATCGACGATGGCCGCGAGGGTGTCGCCGCGGACGCGCAGGTTGACGAAGCCGGGTGGTGCCACCTCGGCGGCCTCGATCGGGGACCCGGAGCCGGGAGTCCGCGCGTCCTGGCCCAGGCGCTCGGCCAGCACCGTGGCGATCGCCAGCGGGGCCATCCGGTACGGGCGCGCCAGCTGCATCGCGAGATTGGTCGCAAGGTCGCCGTGCTCCGGCCTGGCCGGGTGCTCCACCTCGATCGTCGGTCGTGCCACGCCCTCGGGGACGGGGGGCAGTCCACCGGCGGCGATCGCGGCCTCCCAGGCGCGAGCGATGGCGTCGCGGGCCTGGGTGCGGAGCGGAGCGGGGATCACCGGACGTCGGCCTCGTTGCTGGTGGCGCGCGGTCCGCCGCGCTGGCTCGGGAGCCCCAATCGTACCGGGACCGGGGCACGTCCCGCGGCGGGCAAGTACCGGGACCCGTCTGGTGCCGACATGCACCGGAGTCCAGCCAGCGGTGGCGGTTGGTCATGGTCTGGTGACGTCGGAAACCGCCATCCGTACTAGACGGTACCAGTAGCGCGTGCGAACATCGGGATTGCTCGATCGGTGAACGGGGAACCGGGGAATCGCCGACCGCAGCGCCATCCATCCGAGGCGATATCGCCTCCATCGTTCGGGGACATACACATGATGAATCGAACGCCGGAACCGCCCTCGTCGCGGTCGACGCCTCGCCTGGCTGGCGGTCGCGATGCTCTCCCTCGCCGCGTTCGCGCCTGCGCCGGTGTTCGCGACGCATGATCCGAACATCGCGCCGAAGGCCAACAGCCACCAGACCGTCAACGGTGAGCCCAGCTGCGACGCCAACCAGTACTACGACTTCGTCGTCAACGGCGCGCCGGCCAACGGGCCGGTCGGGCCGGCCGGCGAGATCATCATCAGCAACGCGACCGCGACCTCGTTCGACTGGGCGCTGTCGATCGACTGGACCAAGCCGACCGATGCCCGCCGGGCCTACGACATGGCGGCCGTGATCGTCCAGTCGGCGAACGCCGCGATCGTCTACTTCTACAACGACGCGGGCGACGACTCGGACACGAACCTCCAGTCGGTCGGCAGCGGCCAGGAGCTCGCGCCGATCACCCACGTCGAGTTCTGCTTCAACCAGAAGGGCGTGCGACCGACCCCGACGCCGGAGCCCACACCGACCCCGACGCCTGAGTCGACCCCGACCCCGACGCCGGAGCCCACACCGACCCCGACGCCGGAGTCGACACCGACCCCGACGCCGGAGCCCACACCGACCCCGACGCCGGAGCCCACACCGACCCCGACGCCGGAGCCCACACCGACCCCGACGCCGAGTCGACCCCGACCCCGACCGCGACCCCGACCGGAAGTGTCGGTGGAGCGACCGGGACGCCCAACATCACGCTGCCGCCGACGGACGCGATCCCGGGCACCGGGACGGCTGCGCCGGTGAGCGAGGGTTGGCGGATCCTGTTCCTCGCCATGGCGGCCCTGATCGCGGCAGCCCTCGTGCTGACGCCGGCCACTGTCGTCGCTCGCAGGGACGACCGCGACCGCTAGTCACGTCCACATGGGCGCGCCATCGGATGGCGCGCGCCCGACCCCGAACACGTGATCGACCGCCGAGCCCGCGAGGGCCCGGCGGTCGATCCTTGTATCGCGTGGCCGGTCAGGCGCCGATGACGAACCGGTCGCCGGGTGCGACGAGGTCGACCGGTCCGTCGTAGCGGGCCCCGACGCTGCGGACGGTCGCGGCCTCGTCGAACCCCATCTGGAGGTGGGTCAGGAGCACGCGCCCCGCCGCCGTCCGCGCCGCCAGGGATCCGACTGCCGGGCCGTCAAGGTGGGCGGCATCCGCAACGACCGGCCCGGGTCCGAACGAGACCTCGCACAGCAGCGCGTCTCCCGGCCGCACGAGTTGGTCGAGATCCTCGGCGCGACCGCAATCGCCGGAGTACACCAGGCCCGTCGCACTTCCCGAGAGCGAGACCCGGAAGGCGTAGCTGTCGTCCGTATGGAAGATCCGGGCCGCCTCGATGGTGAGACCGCCGATGTCGAACCGGCCGGCCGCCAGCGGCGTGACGTCCAGGCCCGCGGCGCAGAAGCCCGGCTCGGCGTGGAGCGCATCCAGCCGGGTATCCAGGCCCGCCGGACCCAGCACCCGGACGCGTCGGCCGGGCCTGAACTCCCAACGCAGGTAGTGGCGCAGCGCCACCAGGTCGATGAAATGGTCCGGGTGCAGATGACTCACGACGACGGCGTCGAGTGTGCTGGGCTCGAGCGCGCCCGCGAGACGGGTGAACGCGCCCTGGCCCAGATCCAGGACGATCGCCGTGTCCCCGCCGCGCACGAGGTACGCGGCGCCGGTCGCGCCCGGGCGGTCGCTGTAGGCGGGTCCGGCCCCGATCACCTCAAGCGAGAAGGTGGGAGCCGGCTGGTCGTGTACGGGCATCGTCCCGGAGGGTAGCGGACCGGCCCGGTGGCCTGCATGGCCGATGGCGCCCGACAAGCCGTCACGCCGCCACGTCAGGCCCTGGCGGCCTCCGCCCCTGAGGTCCCCGGAATGGCCACGGCGACCGCTCTGGCATCACCGCGCCGGAACGTGAGCGCGTCGAACCCGGCGTCCCGCGCAGCCGCGTAGCCGTCATCGAGCGCCCAGGCGAACGCCCCGGCGCGATGGGCGTCCGACCCGATCGTGATCGCCCGTCCGCCCAGCTCCCGGTAGCGCCTCACCATCGACGGCGACGGGTACGTCTCGTTGGCGGCCTGGCGCAGGCCGCTGGTGTTGATCTCGAGAGCCGTGCCGGACTCGACGAGTGCCCGGAGGATCGGCTCGTACAGCTCCGGGGCGCCGGCGAGGTCTGCGGCGGTCACGTGCGGGACGAGATAGCGCTTGAACATGTCGAGGTGGCCCAGGGCATCGAACAGCCCGGAGCGTGCGGCCGCCGCCACCTCGGCGAAGTACGGCTCCACGATCTCGGGCAGCGAGCGCCCGGTGACCCAACCCGCCACGCGCCCGGGGGCGAACGGCGAATCCCGGTAGACGTGCACGGATCCGATGGCGAAGTCGTACCGGTGTCGGGCGAGATGCTCGCGGATGTCCGCGTCCCAGCGGCGGTCCCAGGTGATCTCCACGCCGAACCGGATCGCCAGTCCGCGCTCGGCCCAGCGGGCAGCCGCGTCACGGACGACCCGCTCGCGCTGGTCGAACGTCGTGAAGGAGAAGGCCGGTGCCGTCGGATCGAAGTCGACGTGATCGGTGATCGCGATCTCCGCGATCCCGCGCTCGATCGCCTGCCGGGCGTAGCCGTCGATCGGGACGTTGCTGTCCGGCGACAGGTCGGTGTGCAGGTGCGCGTCCAGCGGCAGGTCACGTGCCTGCCGGTCCGGGATGGTCATCGTTCGCGCGCCGCGCCCGGGATCACCCGGAGATCAGCCCGAGTTCGCGCCCGACCGTCGCGAACGCCGCCAGAGCCAGGTCCAGTTGCTCGTCGGCATGAGCGGCGGTGACGATCGTCCGTAGGCGAGCCTGGTCCAGCGCCACGGTCGGGAAGACGACCGGCTGGGCGAAGATGCCCTCGCCCATCAGGCGGTCGGAGAAGCGCATCGCCGTCTCCGGGTCGCCCATCATGACCGGGGTGATCGGCGTCTCCGAGCGACCGGTGTCGAAGCCCAGGCGTGCGAGCTCGGCCTTGAAACGCCGGGTATTGGCCCACAGTCGGTCGTGCAGATCGGGTTCCTCCACCATGACCCGGATCGCCTCGCGGCAGGCGGCCACGACGGCGGGCGGGTGGGACGTGCTGAACAGGAACGGCCGGGCCCGCTGGGTGAGGATCTCGCGCAGGGCGGTGCTGCCGGCCACGTACCCGCCGAGGGCGCCGACCGCCTTGCTGAGCGTCCCGACCTGGATGGCCACCCGTCCGTGCAGCCCGAAGTGGTCGACCGTGCCGCGCCCGTCGCGGCCCAGCACGCCGGAGGCGTGAGCGTCGTCGACGAACACGGCGGCACCGTGCGCCTCCGCCGCCTCGACGATCCCGGGGAGTGGCGCGATGTCGCCGTCCATGCTGAACACGCCGTCGGTGACGACGAGGATCAGGCGGTACGGCTCGCCGCTGCCATCGCGGCCGTGCTCGACGGCGTCGGCGAGCGTCGCCCGCAGCGCGTCCACGTCGGCGTGCGGGTAGATCTTGCGGGGCGCCTTGGACAGGCGCATGCCGTCGATGATGCTGGCGTGATTGAGCGCGTCCGACACGATCAGGTCGGTCTCGCCGGTGATCGTCGGGATGACCCCGGTGTTGGCCGTGAAGCCGCTCTGGAAGGTGAGGACCGCGGGGGTGCCCTTGAAGTCGGCGAGCTCGGCCTCGAGTGCCTCGTGCATCGCCATCGTGCCGGCGATCGTCCGGACCGCGCCGGAACCGACCCCGAACTCCTGGACCGCGGCGACCGCGGCGGCCTTCAGCCTTGGATGGTGGGTGAGCCCCAGGTAGTCGTTGGAGGACAGGCTGATGAGCCGACGGTCGTCGACCGAGACGAGCGGCCCCTGGGCGCTGCTCATCACTCGCAGCGCGCGATAGAGGTGGCGTTCCCTGAGGGCCGCGACCTCATCGTCGAGGAACGCGAGCGGGTCGGCGTGCGGCGTTGGGTTCATCGGCGGGGCGATCCCATCACGACCGGGGTCCGGTTCACGGTCGACCGGTCCAGTCCATGATGACCTTGCCGGAGTCGCCGGACCGGGCGGCGGCAAAGGCCGCCTCGTGCTCGGTGAAGGGGAAGCGGTGGGTGATCGCCGGCCGGATATCGAGGCCCGACTGGAGCATCACCGTCATCTTGTACCAGGTCTCGTACATCTCCCGGCCGTAGATGCCGCGGATCGTCAGCATCTTCATCACGATCTCGTTGACATCGAGGCTGATCTCCTCGGTCGGCAGGCCCAGGATCGCGACCCCGCCGCCGTGCGCCATGGCCGCGATCGCGTCGCGTAGCGCGGTCGCGTTGCCGGACATCTCCATCGCCACGTCGAAGCCCTCGACCATGTCGAGCTCGGCGAAGACGTCGGATAGCGATCGCTCGCGGGGGTCGATCGCCAGCGAGGCACCCATCCGTACCGCCAGGTCGCGTCGATAGGCGTTGGGTTCGCTGACGACCACATTGCGGGCGCCGGTGAACCGGGCGATGGCCGTCGCCATCAGGCCGATCGGACCGGCGCCGCTGACCAGCACGTCCTCGCCCAGGGTCGGAAAGGCGAGCGCGGTGTGGACGGCGTTACCGAACGGATCGAAGATCGCTGCGACCTCCGGGTCGATGCCCGGCCAGTGGTGCCAGATGTTGGTCATCGGCAGCGCCACGAACTCCGCGAAGGCGCCGTCGCGACCCACGCCCAGGCCGATCGTGTGCGGGCAGAGGTGGCGCCGACCGGCGAGGCAGTGGCGGCACCGTCCGCAGACGACGTGGCCCTCGCCCGAGACGAGGTCGCCTTCCCGGAAGTCGCTGACGTTCGCGCCGACCTCGACGATCTCGCCGACGAACTCATGGCCGACCACCAGCGGCGGCTTGACGGTCCTCGCCGCCCACGGGTCCCAGGATTCGATGTGCAGGTCCGTGCCGCAGATGCCGGTCCGCTGGACGCGCACCAGCACGTCGTTGATGCCGATCGTCGGGCGGGGGACGTCGCGAAGCTCGAGGCCGGGTCCGGCCGCCGTCTTGACCAGTGCCTGCATGGGATGAGTCTACGCCCCGGAGGCGGCAGTCGCGGCCCGGCCGCCCGCCCGGTCAGGCGCGGTCGGCGTCAGACCAGTCGACGATCGGGTTCTCGACGGTGCCGATCCCCTCGATCTCGCAGCGCACGCGGTCTCCGGGCTCCAGGAAGACGGGTGGGTTTCGGAAGACGCCGACCCCGCTCGGCGTCCCCGTGGCGATCACGTCTCCGGGATCGAGGGTGATGGCCTGGCTGATCAAGGCCACCAGCGAAGGGACGTCCCAGATGAGGTCGCGGGTGTTGCCGTCCTGCATCAGGTGCTCCGCTCCGTCGGGCGTGATCCGCCAGCTGCGAAGTCGGAGCCCGGTCGATGGATCGAGCTCG
Source organism: uncultured Chloroflexia bacterium (assembly GCA_963704935.1). GTDB lineage: Bacteria > Chloroflexota > Limnocylindria > Limnocylindrales > CSP1-4 > SPCO01. The sequence goes on along the minus strand of CAVPIF010000001.1, from coordinate 1,324,006 downwards.
TCCCGGGTGACGAGTACGGGGCCCATCGGCAGGAAGGTGTCGCTGCCCTTGGCGCGCAGCCACTGGCCGTCGCCCTTCTCGCCCTCGCGGAGGGCCGGCGCGGTGCCCTGCCAGTCACGGGCGCTGATGTCGTTGACGACGACGTAGCCCGCGACGTGGTCCATCGCGTCAGCGGCGCTCACGCGGCGCGCCGTCTTCCCGATGACGACGCCCAGCTCGACCTCCAGGTCCAGGGCGTGCGTGCCCTCCGGCCGGATGATCGGCTCGCCGTCCGCGACGACGGCGTTGGCGAATTTGGCGAACAGGAGCGGGCGAGGGGGCGTGTCACGGCCACCTTCGGCGACGTGCTCGCGGTAGTTGAGGCCGACGCACACGATCTTGCCGGGGTCGACGGCCGGCAGGACCTCCAGGCCGGCGCGCTCGATCCCGGCGGCCCCCGCCAGGGCCAGCGCGGCCCGCCGAGCGCTCGCCAGGTCATCCTCCAGGACGAGCTCCGAGTCGAGCGAGTAGACCGGCAGTGGGACGATCCGGCCGCCATCGGTCACGAACCCGACGCTGCTCCCGTCATCCGGGTCGTCGTAGGCGATCAGGCGCATCGGCTGCGGACCCTCAGCTGGCGCTGGGGGCGGCCGACACGGTCGGTGCGGGCGTCGGGGTCGGCCGGGCGCAGAAGCTCTCCGGGTTCGTCCGCTCGCCGTAGGTCCGGTCGAGCTCCAGGATCGCCTCGGTGTCGAGGGTCTGGAGCGGCAGGACGCGGCCCCAGACCATGGCGGCGAAGGGGGTCGCCATCTCGTCGAATCGGGCGAAGACCGGCCCCACACTGGTGCCCGGCTGGAAGCCGCACACGGGGCTTGGCGGGTAGCTTTCGAAGAAGTCGCGCATGGCGGCCTGCCCGGCCTCCGTCGCACCTTCGCCGTCGCCCCGGTACAGCACGATGAGTGCGCCGTGCTCCAGGTTGTGGATCCAGCCCTGCGGTGTGACGACATCCTCCGGGGCGTAGACGCGGGCCGAGATCGGGCCGGTCTGCGTACCGTTGTAGTGACGGCCGGACGCGGGCGGACAATAGGTGTACGTGAGGGTCGTGCCGTTGCTGACGTGGCCCTGGCCCATGTCGGGCTGGGCATAGCCGGGCTGAGGCGGCGCGCTGGCGGCGGGAGTGGGCGTCGGGTCCGGGACCCATTCGGTGGAGCAGGCGTAGACCGGCTGTGTCGAGGCCGCAAACACCCCGATCCCCGCGACGGCGATGACGGCCACCACGGCCACGCCGATGATCGCCGTGCGATAGCGCTCCAGGAACGTCGCGCCGGCGACCGGTCGACTGCGCTCTCGTCGCCCGACCCGGGTGCCGGCGACGGCGCCCGTGGTCGGGCGGAGGCCTGCGCCCGATGCATCGGACGCGGCTGGGGCGGAATCGGGGTTGGGCGGCGGGTTGGAGGCGCGTTGGCGCCGGCGGGATTCCTTGCTCACTCAGTTGCCTCGATGCGGTCGATAGGGTCGTCGGATCGCGTCCGAGCCGACGGCGACGGGGGCCGCGTCGCGTGAGGGTACCGTCTCAGCAGGATTCTCGGGGAGAGTCGCGGCTGGGTTGTGGGCAGGCTGCGTGCCGCGCTCCCGCTGCGTGCCGCGCTCCCGCTGCGTGCCGCGCTCCCGCTGCGTGCCGCGCTCCCGCTGCGTGCCGCGCTCCCGCTGCGTGCCGCGCTCCCGCTGCGTGCCGCAACCGTCAGACCTGGTCCAGGTACTCGCGGACCTCCGGACGGAGCAGCCCGCGGTAGAGCAGGACGCCGAAGGCCGCCACGAAGAACGGCGTCGCCGGGTGGACCGGGCTGGTCGCCAACACGATCACCGCGGGAATGGTCAGGCTGGCCAGGCCGATGGCCAGGCCGCGAGCCGCCTGCTTGCGCTGGATCACCAGCGTGATCGTGAAGACCGTGTAGGCGAGCAACACCATGACCACGACCCCGGTCAGGCTGATCGGGGCGGAGATCGCCTCGTCGACCACGAAGCGCAGGCTCAGCCCGATCCCGGCCAGGATCAACAGGGCGTAGAGCAGGAAGAGACGGATGCCACCGGGCATCGCGCGGAACGAGGCGAACATCGGGTTCGAATCGTACCGCTTGGTCGGCGCGCTCGTCTGGGTCGCCCTCGCCGCGGCCGCCCCGGCGCGGCCGGATCTGCGCCCGCCCCGCGCCCGCCCGCCCCGCGCCTGCCCGCCCCGGCGCGGCCGGATCTGCGCCCGCCCTGCCGCGCCTGCCCAGCGCCTGCCCGCCCCGGCGCGGCCGGATCTGCGTCTGCCGCCCCGGCGCGGCCGCCCGCCCCGGCGCCGCCGGATCTGCGTCCTGGAGACGCGAATCCGGCACAGCCTCCTCGTGGTCGAGCTCCCGAATCGCGCTTGCTGTCGGAACGGACGTGGTGCCGCGCACGTTCGTCGACAGGGTGCGTCGGTGCGACGCGCTGATGGGGCTGCCGCGCACGTTCGTCGACAGGGTGCGTCGGTGCGACGCGCTGATGGGGCTGCCGCGCACGTTCGTCGACAGGGTGCGTCGGTGCGACGCGCTGATGGGGCTGCCGCGCACGTTCGTCGCAATGGTGCGTCGGTGCGACGCGCTGATGGGGCTGCCGCGCACGTTCGTCGCAATGGTGCGTCGGTGCGACGCGCTGATGGGGCTGCCGCGCACGTTCGTCGACAGGGTGCGTCGGTGCGACGCGCTACTCGCCCCGACGACGGCTGCTCGAGCGGGGCCCAAGCCGGTGCGCGGCATCCGCATACGAGGCGTACCTGCCCGGCGACCGTCGCCCATCGTTGCGGGTCCGGATCAGCCAGTCGGCGCGTCGGCTCGAGGGATCGACCATCGCCAACCCTTGCTCAACCTGTGTCATCTCGCCGCGGATCACGGCCGACATCGTGGTCGCGCGAACCGGAAAGCTGCGGTCGACGAGGTCGCGGTGCACGCGGACGGAGGCGTCCACCTCGTCGCTCGCGAGCGTGATCAACCAGCCAGCAACGTGGCTGGGCCGCCAACCTCGGGCGATCGCCGCGCCGGGCGCCACGCGTAGGTACCAGCCCAGTCGACGCTCGATCGCTCCCAGATCGTCGAGTCGAGTCTTGAGCTCGATCACCAGGAGCTGGCCCGAGCGCGGGTCGAAGGCAAGCAGATCGATCCAGCCGCGGGTTCGACCGTCGACGACCTCGACCTCGCGGGCGGTCAGCCAGCCGGCCCGGCGGAGGCGTCGATCCACGTAGCCAGAGCACCGCGCGTGAACGAGGTCCCCAGCCGGGTGGTGCGGTGCGGCGATCACCGGCGGGCGGAGCTCCAGGCCGACGTGCAGGCCGAGCGCCGCGGCGATCCGCTCTGCCTGGGCCAGCGTCGGATTCGCCCGTCCGGACTCGACATTGGCGACGTAGCCGCGTGAGACGCCGATGGCGTCGGCGAGCTGCTGTTGCGAGACGTCCAGGCTGAGCCGGGTGTCCCGGCAAGCCTGGGCGAACGACATGCGGAGGGCCATGCCTGACTGAACCACAGCGCGCTTGTCTGGCGCTTATCCGGATCGGCGGTCATGCGCTGGGCCGGGCCGAAGCGGCCGGACGTGCCGCAAGCCGCGGAGACCGAAGGGGCGGGTGCTCGGTCGCTGCGTCGGACCGACGCGATCTGAGCACAGGTTCCTCGTGAACCGGCTCCCCGTCGACGGCATATGGCCCAGACGACGCCGAGCCGTGCACGTTCATCCCCGGAACGCGTCGCCCCGGCGCGCCGGACGCCGAGCCGTGCACGTTCATCCCCGGAACGCGTCGCCCCGACGCGCCGGACGCCGAGCCGTGCACGTTCATCCCCGGAACGCGTCGCCCCGACGCGCCGGACGCCGAGCGCACGCACCCGGCGCCCCGTCGCCCCCGGCCACCGGCCACAACGTACCCGGCGGACCGGCCACACGGCCGCCGACAGGGTATTGACACCGGGACGTCACCCTCATACAGTCCACCTAAACCGGTTTGCTAAACCGGTTTGCACCGATGCCGAGCCGGCCGCGCTCACCTCCTCAGCGGAGGCTCAGCATCGACGCTCCGGACGTCGGTGGAGGAGCCGACGCATGGAGCGGCAGGGGAGCCGCGCGCAGTGGACCAACGGACCCAGCGGCCACGCATCGCCGACGTCGCCCGGGTGGCGGGCGTCAGCAAGACCGCGGTGTCGTTCGCGTTCAACTCGCCGGGCCGGCTGGCCCCCGACACGGCCATCCGGATCCGGGAGGTCGCGGAACTGCTCGGATACACGCCGCACCCGGTCGCCCGGATGTTGACCCAGGGCCAGACGATGACCCTCGGCGTGCTGACCCCGCAGGCCCTCAGCGTGATCTTCAGCAACCCGTTCTTCGGGGCGTTCAGCGAGGGTGTCGCGCTGGCCGCGGAGGAGCACGGCTACGGGCTGCACTTCATCTCGCCGCTGCACGGCAGCCTGGCGAGGGCGATGAGCCGGGCGACGGTGGACGGCGTCGTCGCCATCGGGCTGAGCGACTCGCACCCGGAAGTCGAGCAGATCCGGCGCGGCGGCCTGCCGATCGTGCTGGTCGACTCTACGGCGCTGCCGGAGCACGGCTCGGTCGAGATCGACGATGTCGGTGGAGCGCGCGCCGCGGGCGAATACGTCGCCAGCTTGGGACATCGGGACGTGCTCGTCCTGGGCGTGGAGCCGCCGGTGCCCGGCGAACCCGGTCTCGATGGGGTGACGAGCCGGCGCCTGCGCGGGTACCGCGACGCATTCGAGGCGATCGGAGTCTCGATCCCGGACGAGCGTGTGATCGTCGGGCCGGCCAGCATCGACGGTGGGGTCGCCATCATGAACCGGGCCTGGGAGGACGGCCTCCGCCCGACCGCGGTCCTGGCCATGTCGGACGCCATGGCCATCGGCGCGATGCGCGCCTTGCGCGATCTTCGCCTCGACGTCCCGGGCGATGTCAGCGTCGTCGGCTTCGACGACATCGACCTCGCGCCCCACGTGGACCCTCCACTCACGACCGTCCATCAGCCGATCCGTCGCAAAGGGGAGGAAGCGGTCCGCCTGTTGCTGACCGTCATCGCGCGACGGGATCAGGCCAAGCCAGAACACCGGCGGCTTGAGACGCGGCTCATCGTCCGCGGCTCGACCGGTCCGGTGCCCAGTCATCGGAAGGAGGTGGCCGGGGACCGAGACTGAGGTCGATCAGGGTGAGCGACTCGAACTTCGGTGCGGCTCGCCATCGGACGTACCGGATTCACAGGGCCGCCAGCTACGGCGACCACAGGCCGGATCGACCGGCCACCAAAGGGTCGGCACCACCGACCAGCGAGGTGATCCGGACCCAGCAGGGTCTGGATCGAGAGAGGAGACGACGAAGAACGATGAAGAAGCAGCTTCGCTTTGCGGCGCTCGTGGCGGGGGTGGCGATCATCGCCGCGGCCTGCACCACGAGCACGGCAAGCCCCAGCCCCAGCGCGGCGCCGACGACGGCGCCGACCACGGCCCCGGAGTCCACCGCTCCCGAATCGCAGGCCCCGGCGACCCTGTCCGGCTCGCTGACGATCTGGCACGCCTATGGCTCCTCCGGCGGCAACGCCGAGTTCAAGGCCTTCACCCGCATCGCCGAGGGGATCCAGGCAGCGAATCCGGATCTGAAGCTGACCATCCTGGAAGTCCCGTTCGCCGACATCTACAAGAAGTTCGAGACCGAGTCGGCCGCCGGCGGCGGACCCGACATGTTCATCGGCCCGAACGACAGCCTCGGGTCGGAGGCGCGCGGCGCCTTCCTGGTAGACCTGACCGGCAAGATCGACCCGGTCCTGGCCGAGACCAACGAGGTCTCGAAGGCCGGCAGCCAGGTCGACGGCAAGACCTACATGGTCCCCGAGTCCCTCAAGGCCGTGGCCATGTACTACGACTCCGAAGCGGTCCCGACGCCGCCCGCCACCATGGATGACCTGATGGCGTTCGTGAAGGGTGGCGGCAAGCTCGGGATGATCACCGGCGCCTACTTCGGGTGGGGCTTCTACTCCGCCTTCGGTGGGGCCATCTTCGATGACGCCGGCAAGTGCGCCGCGACGGCCACGACCGGTGTCGCCGATGCCCTCAAGTTCGTCAACGAGCTCAAGGCCGCCGGCGCGCTCGTCGACGCCGACTACGGCAAGGTCAACGATGCCTTCCTCAACAAGGACATCGACATCATGTTCAACGGGAACTGGACGCTCGGCGACTACCGCGCCGCACGCCCGGCGCTCGCGGTCGGGCCTGTCCCGGCTGGCTCGGGTGGCCCGGCTCGAACGATGACCGGTGTCGACGGCTGGTACATCAACGCCGCCAGCACCAACCAGGATCTCGCCATCGCCGTCGCTTCCGAGCTGGTGAGCCAGGCTTCCCAGACGATCGAAGTCGACGTGGCGGGCCACGTCCCGGCCAACACCGGGATCACCATCATCGATCCGCTCGTGGCCTCGTTCTCCGACGCGATCAACGCCGGGGACGCGCGACCGCAGCGCGAAGAGATGAACAACTACTGGGGCAACTTCGACAAGGCCTGGGCCGACGTCCTCACCGCTGGTGCGGACCCGACCGCGGCTGTCGCCGAAGCGTGCGCCGCCATGGATACTGCCAACAACAAGTAGCCCGAGGGCGGGTCGCCACCGGCGACGCCGCCATCTGATCCGGCCACCCCGGGGCGACCCGGGGTGGCCACGCACCCCGCAGTGGAGGAGGGACGATGACCGCAGCGGTCACCGAGGTCAGGGTGACAGGGGCAACCACGAGCAAGCGGCCCCGGCGCAACCGGATGCCCTACCTCTACCTGACCCCCGCCATCCTCGTGATGATCGTCATCACCCTGTACCCGCTGCTCTACCAGGTCTGGATGTCGTTCACCGACTTCGGGATCCAGAACCTCCGCGCCGGATCGGCCGCCCCGAACTGGGTCGGCGCCCAGAACTACATCGATGTCCTGACCAGCGCCCTCAGCATCCCGAACTACTACTTCGTCCGACTGCTGCTCTACAACCTGGTCTGGGCCTTCAGCAACGTCACGATCCACGTCATCCTCGGCGTCGGCATCGCCCTGCTGCTGCACACCAAGGGCCTCTGGTTCAAGCGGTTCTATCGCTCGCTGTTCATCCTGCCGGTGGTCATCCCGCCGATCATCGTGGCGACCGTCTGGAAGAACATGTACGACGCCGACCACGGCGCGATCAACGAACTGCTCAAGCTCGTCGGGGGCGTGGTGGGCCTTCCCGCGACGTTGTTCGGCGCCGACTGGCTGCGCCAGGTCGATGATCCGATCTCGTTCGTCCCGCTGCCGCTGGCGTTCTACGCGATGCTCGTCACGAATACCTGGCTCGGCTGGCCGCTCAATGCGGTCGTGGCGACCGGAGCGCTCCAGAGCATCCCGCACGAGCTGTACGAAGCCGCCGAGATCGACGGCGCGGGTCGCTGGCAGCAGTTCAAGAACGTGACCCTGATCTTCCTGCGGCCGGCGATGATCCCGTACGCGATCTACGGCTTCGTCATCACGTTCAACCTGTTCCACCTCGCGTTCTTCATGTCGCAGGGCGGACCGCAGGGTCGCACGGAGCTGCTCGTGACGCAGGCCTACCGCCTGGTCAACGACCAGCGGCTGTACGGCGTCGGCGCCTCGTTCGCGGTGATCATGTTCTTCATCTTGCTGGCCATCACCCTGGTGACGAACAAGCTCGCCAAGGCCACCGCCAGCTACCAGGACCAGTGAGGGCCGTGCGATGACTACCCAGACCGCCGCCCTCAGGAAGCCCCGTTTCGGCTCATCGTTCACCCGGAGCCGCCGCGACCAGCCGTCGCTCCTCCGTCAGGCCCTCATGCAGGCCGTGACGATCTTCGTGCTGTTGACCGTCCTGTTCCCGATCGTCTGGGTCGTGGCCATCTCGCTCGACCCGCTCAACCGGTCGCGGCCGGAAGGTCTCAGCCTGATCCCGTCCAACGCAACGCTCGAGGCCTACGGCCAGGTCATCGCCCAGCCCACGAACAACCCGATCACCTTCCTCGAGCTCGCGTTCAACAGCCTCAAGATCGCGATCGGGACGTCACTGATCTCGGTCCTGATCGGCGTCACGGCCGCCTACGCGTTCGCCCGCTTCAAGTTCCGCGGTCGCGAGATCCTGATGCTGGCCATCCTGGGCGTCCTGATGCTGCCCCCGGTGGCCACCCTGACCCCGCTGTTCGTCATGCTCAACCAGGTCCAGCTGGAGCTGCCGATCCTGGGCGCGTTCAACCTGCGCAACTCCCTGCTGGGCGTCGGTCTGGCGATCATCTCGGGCCTGCTGCCGTTCGCGATCTGGAACCTCAAGGGCTACCTGGACACGATCCCGCGAGATCTCGAGGAGGCAGCCTGGGTGGACGGCGCGTCGTCCAACCAGACCTTCCTGCGGATCATCCTGCCGCTCGCCCTGCCCGCTCTGGCCGTGACCGGGTTCCTGGGCTTCGTGTCCGGCTGGACGGAGTTCTACTTCTCCTGGATGTTCCTCAACAAGGTGGAGGACCAGACCCTGGCGATGGCCCTGTACGCGATGCAGGGGCAGTTCGCGAGTACACCCTGGTCCCAGTTCTCCGCCTTCGCCATCCTGTTCGCGATCCCGCCGGCGATCGTCTACTTCTTCGCCCAGCGGTACATCACGTCAGGTCTGGCGGTCGGCGGCGTCAAGGGCTGAGCGGTCAAGGACTGAGCCGGACGACCACGGCTTCGTGCGCGGCGAGTTGCTGGACCGGGACCCAGGCGGCGAACCCGCCGGCGGGTGTCACCGATGGCGCCGCCACGGCTGGCGCCCCCGCGGTCCCGCTGCTGCCGTTCGTGCCCGCTCCGTCCAGCAGCAGCTCGGCGGTCGGGGTGCCGCACAGGGGCCCGGCCGCGAGGCTGAGCGCCGGCTGGGCCAGGGTCTCGTCGGTGAGATTCGCGACGACCGCGACCGTCTCGCCGTCCACGTGCCGCAGGTAGGCGTAGATCCCGGAGGTGGCTTCGTCCACCGGGATGAGCAAGCCGGACTGCACGGCCGGATGGGCGGCTCGCAGTCGGATGAGGCTGCGGTAGTGACTCAGCAGGGAACCCGTGTCGTCTGTCTGGACGGCGATGGCCGCGTCCTCCGCGCCCGGCGCCAGGGCCTCCCACGGCTCGCCGGTCGTGAACCCGTAGCCGGGCGCGACGGCGTTCCACGGCAGCGGCGTCCGGATCTCCTCGTCCGGCTTGCGGCCACGCAGGCCCAGCTCTTCGCCGTAGTAGATGAACGGCACGCCCGGGTTGGTGAGGAGCAGGGTGGCCGCCAGTGCGGCCGCTTCCGGTCGCGGCCGAGGACATCAAGGACCCGTTCCTGGTCGTGGTTGCCCAGGAACGCGGCATAGCCGCCGGGCGGATAGTCGGCGGTCACCTCGGCCTGGAAGTGGGCGAGCGACGCCACGTCGCCGAGCCGGACGGCGGACAGGATGGCCGTCGCCAGCGGGAAGTCGAAGGTCAGGTCGAGCGCGCCGTCGCGGACGTACGACGATGCCACGGACGTGGTGTCCCAGACCTCGCCCAGGACCAGGGCGTCCGGCGCGTCGGCCTGCAGCCGCTCCCGGAAGCCGCGCAGCCACTCGAAGGTCGCCGGCGTGTTCTCCAGCGTCGCGCCGTCCTCGATCAGGTGGCGGGCGGCGTCCAGCCGGAAGCCGGCGGCTCCCATCTCGTCGACCCAGAAGCGCGCGATCGCGTCCATCTCGTCCGAGACCGCCGGCTGGGCGACGATCCAGGTCCGGCATCCCCTCCCAGAAGTAGCCGTAGTACCAGCGACCGCCGTCGGCGTGCCAGACGGGCCGGCCTGCCGGGCCGCTGACCGCCGGGCGCGAGTCGGACCAGACGTACCAGTCGTCGTGCGCCGAACCTGGCGTGCGGGCATCCTGGAACCACGGGTGCTCCACGGAGGTGTGGTTCATCACGAGGTCCACGATGATCTCGATGCCGCGCGCCCGGGCCGCCGCGACCAGCGCCCGGAAGTCGTCGTTCGTGCCGTAGTCGGGCTCCACGGTCCGGTAGTCGGTCACGTCGTAGCCGTGGTAGCTGGGCGATTCGGCGACGGGCATCAGCCACAGGGCGGTGACCCCGAGGTCGTCCGTCGTCGCGGGATCGCCGTCGTTCAGGTAGTCCAGCCGCTCGGTCAGGCCGGGCAGGTCGCCGATGCCGTCACCGTCCGAGTCCGCGAAGCTGCGAACGAACACCTCGTAGAAGACCCGATCGGACCACCATCGGCCGCCGGCCGTCGTGGCGGGACTCGCGCTGGTCGGGCACGGTCGTGCCGTGGCGGCCGAGGGTATGGCACGCTGCGCCGGAGGCGGCGTCGGGCCGGACGGTGGGGGGTCGGTGACCGCTGGGCCGGCGCACGCCGAGACGATGATGCACAGGGCGGCGAGGGCCGCCAACGGACGACGGAGGGACATCGGGATGGAGTATCGCACCGGACCCGTGGGGCGGCGTCCGACGCCGGTCGGACACCCCTGATGAGCCGTCGTCGGTGAGCGTCGACACCCCGGCCTGGGTCCGCGACGCCGTCTTCTACCAGGTCTTCCCGGACCGGTTCGCGGCCAGTGAGCGCGTCCACAAGCCGGGCGCCCTGGAGCCCTGGGACGTGCCACCGAGCACCCATGGCTTCAAGGGCGGCGACCTGCTCGGCATCGCGGAGCGACTGCCGTACCTGGAGGACCTCGGGGTCAACGCGATCTACCTGACGCCGATCTTCCAGTCCGCATCGAACCATCGCTACCACACGTATGACTACTTCAAGGTGGACCCGCTGCTGGGCGGTGACGCCGCCCTGCGCGAGTTGCTGGACCGTGCCCATGCCCGGGACATGCGCGTCGTCCTCGACGGCGTGTTCAACCACACCGGGCGCGGCTTCTGGCCGTTCCATCACATCCTGGAAGCCGGGGGCGCCTCACCGTACCGCGACTGGTTCCACCTGGACGGCGGCGTCCTCGCCGGCCACCGCGGCCTGACGCCGTACCCACCCGGCGACGCGATGACCGGGGCATCGCTCGGATACCAGGCCTGGTGGGGCCTGCCGGCGCTGCCGAAGCTCAACACGGACCACCCGGCCGCCCGCGAGTACCTCCTGACCGTCGCCGAGCACTGGCTTCGCTTCGGCATCGACGGCTGGCGACTCGACGTTCCCGCGGAGATCGACGACGAGCCGTTCTGGCAGGAGTTCCGGCAGCGATGCCGGGCCATCCGCCCGGATGCCTACCTCGTCGGGGAGATCTGGGACGTGGCGCCCGACTGGGTGCGCGGCGACCGGTTCGACGCCCTGATGGACTACCCGCTTGCCGAGGCGATCTTCGGATTCGTCGGCGGCCCCAGCCTGGACTGGGGGGTCGTCGCGGCCCATCACGAGTACAACCTGCACGTCCGAGCCCTGGACGGCCCCGGGTTCGCCACCCGCCTGGCCGAGCTGCTCGGCGCGTACGACCCGGACGTCGTGGCCGTCCAGCTGAACCTGATCGGCAGCCACGACACGCCTCGCGCGCTGACCGTGCTGGGCGGCGACGCTGACGCACTGCGGCTCGCGACCCTGCTCCAGGCGGCCCTGCCGGGGGCGCCGTGCATCTACTACGGAGACGAGATCGGGCTGCGCGGCGGCAACGACCCCGCCAATCGGGGCGCCTTTCCCTGGGACGAGGCTCGCTGGGATACGGGGCTGCGCGACTTCGTCCGGTCCGTCCTCCGCCTCCGCCACGACGAGCCGGCGCTGCGGCACGGATCGACGACGGTCATCGGGGCGGAGGGTGCGTCGCTCGCCGTCCTGCGCCATCTCGACGGGGAGGCGATCCTCCTCGCCGTCAACGCCGGCACGGAGTCGACCTCGCTCGCGGTGGAGGTGCCGGGCCTGGGCGACGCCACCCTCCAGCCGATCGAGATCGCCGGGGCGCCAGGAGCCATCGACAGCGTGGTTGGGCTGGTCGCCGGCCGCGGCGAGCTGTCGCTCCCAGCCAGATCGGGCGTGCTCTGGCGCGCGCGCACGGCCTGACGCGGCAGCCTGATCTGCGCGGTTAGTAAACGCACGCTCGTTCCGCCCGTATACTCCGTTCCCGTGGCAGATCTACCCATCGACCTTGACGACGGGCTCGCCGAGCGCCTGGCCCGCGTCCTCGATGTCGAGGGCAAGATCCCGCGCGCGCTGGAGGCACTCGGACCGGTCGCGGGACGCGATGTGGTCCTCGTCGATGGCCGCGCCGGGATCCGCGCTCGACAGCTCGCCGAGCTCGGCGCGCTGGTCACGCTCGTTGATTCGAGCGGACCGGCGCCGTTCGACGCGCCCGACGCCTCAGCGCACGCGATCGTCGCGTTCTGGTCCGCGTTCCGCGGAGCCCCGGCCGACGAGCTCGCTCATGCCGAGCGCATCCTTCGCCCAGGCGGCCGACTGCTCGTGGTCCACGACTACGGTCGCGACGACGTCTCCACCCTCCGCGGCGAACTGCCGGAACACGGGCCCTGGAGCCACCGCAGCGGGCCGTTCCTGAGCAACGGCTTCAAGATCCGCGTCGTGCACAGCTGGTGGACGTTCGGCGACCTCGAGGAGCTCGGCGGGTTCGTCGAAGCGGCGTTCGGGGACCGCGGGCGGCCGGTCGTCGAGCGGACGGTGCGTCCGCGACTCAGCTACAACGTGGCGGTCTATCATCGGACCTTCGGCGAGGAGGCGACATGACGGATCGGCCGGGGCGGTACTCGGCGCCACCATCGGGACGGCGGATCTCGCCCGGCCTCGTCTTCCTCGGCGTGGCGCTCGTCGCGTCGATCGCCTACCTCGGATACGCGATCACCGTTCGCGACGCGTCACAGATCCCGTTGCTCGCGTCCGGTGCGGTCGTGCTGGCCATCGCGTTCGGGGCGCTGACCGTGTACGCGTTCACTGCCACCCTGCGCGCGGGTGCGGAAGGGCGCGGCGGTCGATCCATGCTCATCGCGCTGATCGGTGGCGGCGCCGCGATCGCGACCGCGGGTTGCCTGGCGGCGGCCATCATCCTGTTCCGGCTCGCCGCCGGCGCCTGAGGGCGCCGGGCCCCGCGCGACTCGGTCACCCGGCTCGTCCAGGAGCCTCTGGTAGACTCGGCGCCGGCCACGGGCCGCTCCGTGCCCCCATCGTCTAGAGGCCTAGGACGCCACCCTTTCAAGGTGGAGATCAGGGGTTCGAATCCCCTTGGGGGTACCACCTCCGCCGGAGCGCCCCACGCAGCCGCCCTGCTACCATCGCTCCCGATGGAGATCATGGGCGTCCAGATCCGGACGATCATCAGCGACAACGTGGCGAAGCGCTGTGACGGCTGTCGCGAGGTGATCGACGGCACGCCCTGGCGGGTCAACCTCCTGGACATCGTGGCCGCGGAGACGCCGGTCTCCTGGGCATCGAGCCCGGCCGTGAACCCCGGTCCCTTCCAGTTCCACGGCGATCCCGCGTGCGTCCGCCGCTGGATGTCGGGCAAGGGCTACTTGTTCTGCCGCCGCGGCGAGGTCCGCGAGATCATGCGTCCGGTGCCGCTCCCCGCCGCGGAGGGCGAGGCCGCCGATGCCGGTCGATGGGGGCTGTGCGATGGCATCCACCGCGACGACCACGAGTTCGTGCCCGCCTGATCGTCGGTCCTGGCTGAGATCATCGTCGTCGCGGCCCTGGTCGGTCAGGGCTCTTGTTCGCCGGGTCAACGAGGCGCGGCGGAGACCCCGAAGACTTGTGTAGGCCAAACAGGCCGCACAGGCGGTCCGGTCGGGGTTGGGCGATGTATGCGATGGCCTGCAGGCGTTGCCGGGGCGGGAAGGTCGGCCGACCCGGCGACTTCGGAGCGCCCTAACTACTACCCCGCGCCGCGATTGACACGGCTATCGGCGCAACCCTATCCTTCGCCAGCCTGGGCACGGATCAGACACCCAGATTTGCCCAGGTTTGCCATGTCGACGGGTTGCGGGACGTCTCCCCCCACGGCCGGCCGCCCGTCGGCGCCTCCTCCGACCACATCTGGTGAGCCGTCCCTTGGCCGAAGTCGCGACCGCCGCTCCGTCCCGCGACGTGCGCTGGTTGTCGCTGGGCCCCGCTAGCCGACTGCTGGGCGTGGATCCGGACACCCTTCGGCGCTGGGCCGATGACGGGCGGATCGCCGCCTGGACGACGCCCGGGGGCCATCGACGGTTCGAGCGTCGCGCCGTGGAGCGGATGGCGGCGGAGCGCCGTCCAGGGGCGACGATCCAGCCGCTCGCCAGTCTCGGCGCATCGCCGGAGCGGCTCCGGCGGGTCTATCGGCGCCACTACGCGAGCGCGACCGCCACGGCATCCGCGGCGGGTTCGCCGGCTCCCGCCACCCCGCGCGACGACGGGGAACGCGACGCCTACCGCCGCGACGGTCGTCGGCTGGCCGAGACGCTGATCGCCTACCTCGACGCCATCGACGATGAGGCTGCCCGTTCGCGGGCAGAGGGCGAGGCAAACGCCGTCGTCGACGACCAGGCGCGTCGGCTCGCGGAGTCCTCCGCGAGCCTCACAGAATCGGTGTCGATGTTCGTGAGTGCCCGGCAGCCGTTCCTCGCCGAGATCGGCGGTCTCGGGCGTCGGCGGTCGATGGACGCGGCGCGGCTGGCCGCGCTCTACGAGGAGGCTTCCGCGGTGCTCGATCGATTGCTCCTCCGGTTCATCGTCGCGCACCAGCGCCGCAGTCGCGGCTCGGAGGCCTGAGCGTTGGACTTCGGAACGTCGCTCCCTGCCCTGACTTCCGCCCTCGCGCTCGTGTTCAGCCTCGCACTGTTCGACCAGTGGCGCGAGCGCCGATCCGGGTTCCAGCTGATCTGGGGCATCGGCATGCTGTTCTTCGGGATCGCCGCCGGGGCGGAGGCCATCGCGGCCGCCGCTGGCTGGAACGAGACGCTCTACCGGGTCTGGTACCTGACCGGCGCGGTCTGGACCGCCGGCTGGCTGGGCCTGGGGACGGCGTTCCTGCTGGGGCGGACCCGGTTCGGCTACACGTTCGCCCTGTGCCTCGTGCTGGCCGGGATCTTCACCCTGCTGACCCAACGGCGATTCGACTACCCGGGCGCCGGCTCGGCGCCGATCCTGTACCTGGTCGCCGCCCTGATCCTGGCCGTTGCCGTGGCCGTCGAGACGTACTTCCAGAACGAGCGCTGGCCGGCGCTCGCCGCGGGCGCCGTGGTCGGGGCGACGCTGCTCAGCATCGGCCTGATGGCGACGACCACGCTGCCGGCGCCCGGCTACGCGCTCCATCCCGAGACGGGGATCCCGGTCGGCGACCTCCTGCCCGGCACCATCCGCCTCTTGACGCCGTTCCTCAACATCACGGGCGCGTTCTCGCTGATCCTGGGCGCGGTCTTCAGCACGTACGTGTTCATGCCGAAGAAGCGGGTCCTGCCGTACTCCCTGGACCCCAACCAGCCGGGTGACGAGTTCCTGTTCAACCTGCTCATCTCGCCGGTCGCCATCATCGTGAACCTGGTGGCCTCGCTGCCGGGCGCGGTCCGGGCCTTGCTGACCGGCAAGATCCACAGCCGGGTGCCGGCGACGATCCTCATCGCCGTCGGGGCGCTGATCCCGACGCTGACCGATTCGCTGTCGAGGTTCGGGTCCACGGACCTGTTCTACGTCGGCAAGTTCCTCGGCGTCGTCTTCCTGTTCGCCGGTTTCCTCGTGTCGATCGAGGTCTTCCGCGAGGTGCGCATCCCGTTCACCGGCATCCGGCTCGTTCGGGCGCGCCGCGAGTCCCCGTCCGCCGCGAGGATCGCCGCCGCTGCCGCCCCCGCGACGGATCTCCCGACCGATCTGCCGACCGAGGGCGCCGGCGCCCGCTGACCACTCGGGCGCCCTACCATGGCGCGCGTGTCTGCCCCAGCCCCGTTGACGGCCGCGCCGCCTCGTCGTGCCCGGCCGGCCCCGCTCGTCGGGATCCTCACCGTGCTCGGGTCGGCTGCCCTGTTCGGGACGCTGGGGCCGCTGTCGCGCCTGGCGTACGACCTCGGCGTGGAGCCCGCCGCCTGGGTGGCGTGGCGCGGCCTGATCGGGCTCGCGACCCTCGCGGTGCTCATCGGCTGGCGGTCGCGGCGGCGCATCCGGCGCGTCGTTCGCTTCGGCGACCTCCCCTGGCGGGCGCGGATCATGCTGCTCGTGGCGGCGCTGATGGGCTTCACGCTGAACGTATCGATGTTCTTCGCGTTCGACCGGATCACGGTCGCCCTGGCACTGCTCGGCTTCTACACCTACCCGGCCATGGTGGCCATCGCGAACGTCGTCCTGCGCCGCGAGCGTCTCGACACGGCGCGGGTCGTCGCCCTGGGCCTGGCGTTGTTGGGCATGATCGCGGTCGTCGCATCGCAGCTGGATCCGGCCGCCGGGATCCGCTTGGACGGCATCGGGATCGGCCTGGCCCTCGGGGCGGCGTTCAGCCAGACCGTCTTCGTCGTCGTCAGTCGTGACGGGTATCGGGAGGTCCCGACGGAACAGGCGACCGCCGTCGTGATGCTCGTGACGGCGATCGGTGCGGGCGCGGTGGCGGTCATCGTCGGATCCGCCGGATCGCTCGTGCCGCCGTTGGGGACGCCCGGGCTCCTGCCGCTCCTGCTGTTCACCGGGATCTTCGCGGCTGCCGTGCCGTCGCTCGGGTTCCTGGCCGGGATCCGGGCGATCGGCGGCCTGCGGGCCGGGATCCTCATGCTGTTCGAGCCGGTCGTCGGGGTCGCCCTGGCGGCCTGGCTGCTGAGCGAGGACCTCGCCCCGATCCAGCTGGTCGGCGCGGTCGCCATCCTCGGTGCGGCCGTCATCCTGCAACGCACGGCCGGCTCGGTGCGGGAGCGAGTGCCGCGCCCGGCGGTCGTCGTCGGTGGCGGGTCCTAGGCTGGGCGCGCGGATGTCCACTACCGGTCGGGCGACGCACGTCGGCATACGCCAGACCTACGATGCCGTCGGTCCGACCGATGCGCCGGCGATCGTGCTCCTCCACGGGACGCGCCTCTGCCGGACGGCGTGGTCGGCGCAGATGGCGGACCTGTCCGACCGGTACCGGGTGATCGCCATGGACCTGCCGGGCCACGGCGCGCTGGCCGGCGAACCGTTCACGCTTGCCGGCGCCCGAGCGCGCACCATCGCCGTGGTCGAGGAGGCCGCGGGCGGCCGGGCGATGCTCGTCGGCCTGTCGCTCGGCGGGTACGTCGCGATGGAGGTCGCCGCCGCTCAGCCCGAGCGTGTGCGTGCCTTGGTCCTGTCGGGCGCCACGGCGGAACCGATCGGCCTGCGATCCATCCCATACCGCGCCCTCGCCTGGGCGATGGACCGCTTCGACGGGCCCGGGCTGGATGCCCTCAACACCTGGTTCTTCCGGACCCGCTTCCCGGCCTCGATCGCGGAGCCGATCATCGCCGGTGGGTTCTGGTCGACCGGTGGGGCGGACGCGCTCCGTGCGCTCGTCGGCGAGCGATTCGTGCCACGCCTGGCCGCCTATCCGGGCCCGACGCTCATCCTGAACGGCGAGTACGACCTGCCGTTCCGCCTCTTCGCCGGGTCGTTCGCGCGGGCTGCGCGGGACCCGCGGCGGGTCCGTCTCGCGGGCGCGACGCACCTCGCCAACCTGGACCGACCGATCGCATTCTCCGCGGCGATCCGACGGTTCGCGGCCTCGCTCGACGACGCACCCTGACCGGTCCGAGCCGGGTCCGGTGATAGACTGGCGCGACTCCCCGACCCCGTGGGTCCCCCTCCCATCCCGAGGTTCCATGCGCGTTCGCAAGGCTGTCTTCCCCGCCGCCGGCTGGGGTACACGCTTCCTTCCGGCCACCAAGGCGCAGCCCAAGGAAATGCTGCCGCTGGTCGACAAGCCGATCATCCAGTATGCGGTCGAGGAGGCCGTCGCTGCGGGGATCGAGCAGGTCATCATCGTCACGTCCAGCCAGAAGCGGGCGATCGAAGACCATTTCGACCTGTCCTACGAACTCGAGCACCTGCTCGAGGAGAAGGGCGACATCGAGATGTTGCGGCAGGTGCGCCACATCAGCGACCTCGCCCAGGTGGCGTACGTCCGCCAGAAGGAACAGCTGGGCCTGGGCCACGCGGTCCTGATGGCGAAGGACCTGATCGGGCACGAGCCGTTCGCCGTGATCCTGCCGGACGACGTGTGCATCGGCGACCGACCGGTCATCGGCCAGCTGATCCACGCGTACCACCAGACGCACGGGTCCGTGGTCGCGGTCATGGAGATCCCGCCGGAGGACAGTGGCCGATACGGCGTCATCGCCTCGGAGCCGACGGAGGACCCGCTCGATCATGGGCGGCTCCACCGGGTCACCCGGCTGGTCGAGAAGCCCGCGCCGGAGGACGCCCCATCGAATCTGGCGATCATCGGTCGGTACATCCTGACCCCCAAGATCTTCGACAAGCTGGAGCAGACCCAGCGCGGCGCCGGCGGCGAGATCCAGCTGACCGACGCGATCGCCGCGCTCATGGAGGAGCAGGCGGTCTACGGCTACGAGTTCGAGGGCATCCGCTACGACGCCGGGACGACGATGGGCTGGCTCAAGGCGTCCGTGGAGCTGGCTCTCCAGCGCCCGGACCTGGGCTCCGAGTTCCGCGCCTACCTCGCGGGGCTCCAGCTGTAGGGTGACCCTCGAGGTCCTCATCGTCGCGGCCGTCCGGATCGCCGGGTCGCTGCCCGTCCTGCGATGGCCGTTCTGGGGCGGCCTCCTCGCGGTCCTCGTGGACCTCAGCGACCTGCTCCTGTTCGATGTCCTGGATCTTGGCGGCGTCCCCGACTACCAGACGCTGGACAAGTGGCTCGACCAGGTCTACCTGGCGGCCTTCCTGATCGTCGCGCTCCGTTGGACGGGCCCCGCCCGGTCCATCGCCGTCGCGTTGTTCCTGTATCGGTTGATCGGCTTCGTGGCGTTCGAGTCCGTCGGTGGTCGCGGGATCCTCCTCGCCTTTCCCAATGTCTTCGAGTTCTGGTTCCTGCTCGTGGCCGCCAGGGGTGACGCCGCGGTCAACGGCTGGTCACGCACCAGGTTGGTCCTGGCCCTCGCCGTCGTGACCGCGCTCAAGCTGCTCCATGAATGGGCATTGCACGGCGCCCGGCTGTTCGACGACATCGGTGCCGTGGAGGCGCTGGAGCTCGTCTGGCGGACGCTGACCGGAGGCTGACGGTCGCCGGGTGTTCGACCGCCATGCGGTACCATGCCGACCGGAGTGCCCCGTGGAGCGGGTAGCGCCGGATGCAAGGCGAGGGTTCGTTTGGCGGAGATCGGGTCCATCCTGGGCGGTCGATATCGGGTGATCGAGTTGCTCGGTCAGGGCGGGATGGCAACGATCTACCGAGCGCTCGACACGCAGCTCGGACGCGAGGTGGCGGTGAAGCTGCTGCGTCCCGAGTACTTGCGCGACCCCGACTTCGGGTCGCGCTTCCGGCAGGAGGCGCAGAGCGCCGCGTCGCTGAGCCACCCCAACGTCGTCACGGTGTACGACTACGGGGAGGATCCGTCCGGTCCCTATATCTCGATGGAGTTCGTCGACGGCGAGGACCTGGCGACGATCCTGCGGCGCAACGGCCCGCTGCCGCCCACCCAGGCTGCCCGGGTCGCCGCGGCCGTGGCCCGGGCGCTGGAGGCGGCCCACGCGCGAGGCATCGTGCACCGCGACGTGAAGCCCGGGAACGTGCTGATCGGGCGCGACGGGCGGGTCAAGGTCGTCGACTTCGGGATCGCGCGGGCGATCGCCGAGGCGCAGATGACCCTGCCGGGGACGACGTTCGGGAGCGTCCACTACTTCAGCCCGGAACAGGCCCGCGGCGAGTCCGCCACCGCTCCCTCCGACATCTACGGCCTGGGCATCGTGCTGTACGAGATGCTCACCGGGAGTCGCCCATGGGAGGGCGACAGTGCGGCCTCGGTCGCCCTGGCTCGCCTGAGCGGACCCGTGCCGGACCCGGCCCTCATCCGCCCGGCCCTTCCGCCGGCCATCGCCGCCATCACGCGCAAGGCCCTGGCGACCGCCCCGGAAGACCGCTTCCCGTCCGCGGGCGCGATGGCCGACGCGCTCGAACGCACGCTGCCGGCTGCCGCCGCTGGATCGGCCGCCGCTGGATCGGCCGCCGCTGGATCGGCAGCCGCCGTGCCCTCCGCCGGGGGATCGGCGGCCGCGGCAACCGTGGCGACCGCCGCGTCCATCGCGGCGACTGCCGGGATCGCACGGTCAAACCCGACGGTGGCGTATGCCGCGGACGCGTACGCCGGGGCCGACGATCTCGATGACGACGACGGGCCGCCCGTGCGCCGCGACCTGCGCCGCCGGCGCGAACTTCGCGATCCGGGCGACGACGGGAGCGACTCGGGGCCGGGGCCCGCGGTCTGGCTGGCCGGCCTGCTGGCGATCGTGCTGTTGGCGGCCATCGCCTTCGTCGTCTTCCAGTTGCTGTCCGCACCAGCGGGACCCGCCGAGCCGACCGACGTCACGGTCCCGAACTTCGTCGGGCAGACCCTCGAGGACGCGACCCGCGAAGCCGACGGCCTCGGGCTGGTCCTGACCTCGACGTCGGAGACGTCAGACCAGCCACCGGGCACCATCCTCGCCCAGGACGTGCCCGAGGGGACGATGGTCCCGCGCGATTCCGAGGTCGCGGTGGTCGTGGCGGCCGGGGTGGAGACCGTGCCCGTGCCGGACCTGCGCAACCGGACGGAAGCCGAGGCGGTCCAGCTCATCCTCGAGGCGGGCCTGACCGTGGGTACCAAGACCGAGGCGTTCGACCCGGTCGTGCCCCTCGGGCTGATCTTCTCGCAGAGCCACCAGCCGGGATCCATCGTCGCCCGCGAGACGCGGATCGACTACGTCGTGTCGATGGGTCCCGAGCCGACGCCCAGCCCCACGCCGACGCCGACGCCCAGCCCGACACCGACGCCGACGCCGACGCCCAGCCCGACTCCGGAACCCACCCCGACGCCCAGTCCCACGCCGGCACCGACCCCGGAGCCGACTCTGCCACCGACCCCCGAGCCGACGCCTGCGCCGACTCCGGCTCCCTGATGTCGCCCGGCGTTCTCGCCCGGCGGGCGCCGACGATGTCGCGCCCGGCGGCCGGTGGCGCCGATGCGGGCACCGACGCTGTCCCGCCCGGCGGTCGGTGGCGCCGAGCCCGGCGGTCGGTGGCGCCGACGCTGTCGCGCTCGGCGGTCGGGCGGTTTCAGCCCTCCAGGTCGGCCCAGAGACTCCAGCGCGGCTCGGCGGGTAGACGCGGCCGGACGGTCGCCGGGCGCGGATCGTCCACGAGCGGCGCGACATCCCGCGCAGGCTCGACCTCGACGAACTGACGAGCCCCATCGGCGTTCCGCCGAGTCGGCCGCGCGGCCCTCGAGACGAACGTCGGCGATGGTCCCGTGGTTTGGTCGGCCGTTGCGGCGGGC
The DNA here is from genome assembly GCA_963704935.1 of uncultured Chloroflexia bacterium. GTDB lineage: Bacteria > Chloroflexota > Limnocylindria > Limnocylindrales > CSP1-4 > SPCO01. Next base: position 1,302,580 of record CAVPIF010000001.1, on the reverse strand, counting down.
GACGGCGCCATCGTCATCCCCGGGCCGGACTCCCAGCACGCCCGGATCTCGCCGCCCGACAACGGCGTCCGCCGACGGTCCAGTCCGCAGTACCCGAGCTGGGCGGCGACCGACCGTCTGAAGTGGCGGCACGTGCCGCAGGCGGTGGAGGAACGCCGACAGACCCAGCATCGGGCCGTCTCGGCCTGGGGTGTCCCGCAATGCGGACATCGCCACGTCGGCATGGGCGCGATGGTAGCTGCGATCGCGCCGTCTGTCACGGACGAATCAGCACCGCACGTGGCCGGCCCCCCGGCCACGCTCCGGGCGGGCCCGGGAGCCTTCGGTCCGGTTCGGCGCGGAGCCCCGGGTTCTCGCTCGACCAACCGGCGCGCCTCGACCCCGACCGACCGTCGCGCCTCGACCCCGACCGACCGGCGCGCCTCGACCCCGACCAACCGTCGCGCCTCGACCCCGACCGACCGTCGCGCCTCGACCCCGACCAACCGTCGCGCCTCGACCCCGACCGACCGTCGCGCCTCGACCCCGACCAACCGTCGCGTACTGGAACACTGGGCGAGATCGTGGGGCGCGATGGGACGGGCGCGAGGCTGGATGTCGTCCTCGCCGATCGATTCCGTGCACGGAAACGGTCGGGCGGTGCGCCGTCCTGTGGTCGGTCCTCCTCGCGGACCCGCCCAACGTTCCGTGCGAGGACGGTTTGTCGGAGAACGCCTCGCGGACCCGCCCAACGTTCCGTGCGAGGACGGTTTGTCGGAGAACGCCTCGCGGCCCCGACCGCGGCCAGACCCTGAGCGCGGCCCCGAGCACGCGACCGCGGCCAGACCCCGACCGCGGCCAGACCCCGGCCCCGACCACGCGACCGCGGCCCCGACCCGGGCACCGACACCAGCCAGTCGTCCGACGCAACGATCGGCTATTTGGTGATGTTGACCACCGTCTCGTCGGTCGTCGTGCCGAACTCGCCGGTCCGGACGAACACGGCAGCGCCGCCTCGGCCGATGTCCGCCCCACTCGGGATGGTCGTCTGGAATTCCGCACGTCCGTTCGCGTCGGTGGTCGCCTCAGCGGTCACGGTCTGGATCCCGGGGATGCTCAGGGTGAACGTCACCGCCGCGCCCTTGAGCGGCTTGCCGTCCGGATCGTCGACCGTGACCGACAGCCGGATCGACTCCGGCAGCGCGGACTGCTTGATGCTGTAGCTCGATGCGCCGAGCAGCGCCCGGAGTTTGCCCGAGCCGCGGGTGACCTTGAATTCGAGCTGGTTGCCGTTGCCTGCCGGGTCCGTCGCGGTGATCGAGATGCGGTTCCCGCCCATCGCGATCGGCAGGCTGAGGGTGAATCGGCCGTTCGCGTCCGCCGTCCCGGCGATCGAATCACCGGTCGTGATGTTCCTCGCGATCATCGTCGAGCGGGCCTGCGACCGCCCCTCGATCTCGACCGCCTTGCGGTTGACCGTCGCGCCGTCCCGTGGCGCGGCGAGCTTGATCCCGGGCTCCTTGGTGTCCAGCACGTAGCGGACCACCGCCGATACCTCCGACTCGCCCCCTGGTCCGACGAGCGTGACGGAGAAGTCGTTCACCCCGTCGGTGAGGGTGACCGGGATGATCGTCTGGCCGCGTGCGGCGACCGGCGCTTCCTGGATCGGTACCGCCTGCTGGCCCTCCAGGGCGAAGTAGACGCGGATGCGGTAGGCCGGGTCACCGGCGACGGCCTTCGGGACGGAGACCAGCAGATCCACCGACTCCGTATTGGTGTACGGCTCGACCGGTGACGCGATCGACGGCGCTCCGCTGACCGCGACCGTGCTCGGTGCCGGCGTCGGCGTGGCCGTCACGCCCTCCATGAACGTCGTGAGCGTGGACCCGACGCTCCCGACCACGGTCGACAGCCCGCCGGCACCCACGTACAGCACACCCGCCGCCAATGCCAGCACCGCCAGCACGAGGACCACCCGACCGACCACCGGGATGCGACGGCTCCGACGGACCGGCGTCCGGACGGCGAGCCTCCCGGGGGCCGGGGCCCGTGGCCGGACCGGTACGGGTGCGGGGCGGCCGCTGGAGGGCGGTCGCGGCCTGACGTGGGTGGGTCGCGCGCCGCGCCGGTTCGTCATCCGGCCGATTGTCGCACGCTCGGCCGGGGGTGTGATCCGGGGCGGCCCGTGGGCAGAGCGTGCCGGACCGTTGCGGTGCGTTGTACTCTGGCCGGGTCGCGCGTCGCCCTCGTCGTGGCGCGCCCGCAGCGAGGGATGGAGTGCAGGCCCGCGATCCTCGGTTCGGACGCGCCATGGGAGGCTCGTCATCAGGTCCGCCAGGCAAGGCCCCAGCAGGCCCCCCCGGTCGCCCGGCGTTCGGTCTCGGACCTATCGCCAGGGTCTCAGCCTCCCCGCTGGCCGCCCGGGCCGCGGCGGGCCAGGTCACGTCCACGCCGACGCCACCGCGCGCCGGTTTCGGGCTGCCGAGCCTGCGGCGGAACGTCTGCCCGCACTTCTATATGACCGGCTCCCGGGGCGCGATCCCGATCCAGGCGCCGCACCTCCTCAAGGCACTCATCCGCCAGGATGCGAACATCTCGCGATGCCAGTTACGCGGCGGCGTCCACCTGGACCAGGGCTACGTCAACGACGTGTGCCTGACGCCGCGCTTCAACCAGTGCGTCTTCTACGAGGACGAGCTGACCCGGGAGTGACGGTCGTCGACACGCCGCCGATGCTCGCCTATCACGAGGCGCTCGCCGCCCTGGCCGAGCGAGGCCGGTTCGGGGTCCGGCTGGGGCTCGGCCGGACGCGCGCCCTGCTTCGCGCCCTCGGCGACCCGCAACTGACGGTCCGCGGCGCACTCGTGGCGGGTACGAACGGCAAGGGCAGCGTCCTGGCTCTCGCCGCGGCGGCCCTCCGCGCGGCCGGCCTCCGCGTCGGCGAGACCCCCAAGCCCCACCTGGTGACCTACCGCGAACGCATCGTGGTCGATGGCCGGCCGATCGCGGCCGTCGACTTCGCCCGCCACGTCAGCGAAGTGCTCGCCGCGGCCGACGCCGTCGCGCGCGATCATGGGGAGCCGACCGAATTCGAGCTCCTTACCGCCGTCGTGTTCCGCCATTTCGCCGAGGCGCGGCTGGACGTCGCGCTGGTCGAGGTGGGGCTCGGTGGGCGGCTCGATGCGACCCACGCCTGGGACGGTGGTGTCGCTGCGGTCACGAACGTCGCGCTCGACCACATGGACCGCCTGGGACCGACCATCACCGCCATCGCGCGCGAGAAGGCGGCGATCATCGAGCCCGGCGACCTGGCCGTGACCGGCGCGACCGGCGAGGCGCTCGAGGTCGTCAGACGTCGCGCCGGCCGGGTCCGCGCGCCGCTCCGGGTCGTCGAACCCGCGCTGGTGCTCGACCTGGATCGCGACGGGCTGGTCGTGGAGCTTCCCGGGCTCGGCCCGACCCGGGTCGGGCTGCGGGGGCGTCACCAGGCCGCGAACGTTGCCGTCGCCGACGCGATCCTCGACGCGCTGGAGACGGCCGGCATCGCGACCGCACCCCCGGACGCCCGTCGGCGCGGGTACGCCGACGCCCGCTGGCCGGGTCGGCTGGAGCTGGTACCCGCGCCGGCGGGGGGCCTCGTCCTCCTGGACGGTGCCCACAATCCGGCCGGGGCCGCGACGCTGGCGACCGCCCTGGAGGACCTTCTGCCGCATCTCGAGCGAGACGGCACGGTGGCCGGGCCGATCACCCTGGTCAGCGCGATGATGGCGGACAAGGACGTGGACGGAGTGATCGCCGCCGTCGCGCGAAGCGCGGTCCTGCGCGACGCCACCGTCATCGCGACCAGCCTGCCCGGGCAACCGAGGGCGATGGCTGCCGCGGACCTGGCGGCGGCCTGGCGACGCCTCGCTCCCTCGGTCGCCGCGGTGGTCGTGGTAGAGGACCCGATCGCCGCCACGGAACGGGCGATCGCCGCCGCCTCCGGTCATGGCCTGATCGTCGTCGCGGGTTCGCTCTATCTGGTCGGCACCGTACGCGGCCACCTGGTCGACGACCCGGATCTGCGGGATCCGACGCCCGACCCTCGGGCTCCGACCGGGTCCCGACCGTGACCGGGTCCCGAACGTGACCGTGCCCCGCCAGGAGACAGCCGATCGCTCCCGCCCGCCGGCCCCGATGCGGGTCGGGCCCGTCACCTTCGCGTGGGGGGCGCGGACCTTCGTGATGGGCATCCTCAACGTGACGCCCGACTCGTTCTCCGGCGACGGGCTCCTCGCCGGAACGGATCCCGTGGAGCGAGCCGTCGCCCAGGCACGCCGGATGGTCGCCGAGGGTGCGGACCTCCTCGATGTCGGTGGCGAATCGACACGGCCGGGCCATCAGCCCGTCACCGCGGCGGACGAGCGGGATCGGGTCGTACCGGTCCTCGCTGCGGTCGCGGCGGCCCTGCCGGGCATCCCGCTCAGCATCGACACGACCAAGCCGCTGGTCGCCGAGGCCGCCCTCGCGGCGGGCGCCCACCTCATCAACGATGTGTCCGGGACGGGGCCCGGCGGCGCCGCCCTCGCCGCGGTCGCGGCGGCCCACGGGGTGCCGCTCCTCGTCATGCACGACCGCGCCACGCCGGCCTACGAGGACGTCGTCGCCGAAGTGGTCGCCGACCTGGCCGCCGCGATCGAACGGGCAGTGCGCCTCGGCGTTCCGGAGGGCGCTGTCATCGTCGACCCGGGCATCGGCTTCGGCAAGACCGCGGACCACAACGTCACCGTCCTGCGCCACCTCGGGGCGCTCCGGTCGCTGGGGCGGCCGATCCTGCTGGGAACGTCGCGGAAATCGACCCTGGGCCTGATCCTGGACCTGCCCGCGGAGGAACGTCTCGAGGCGACGCTGGCCACGACGGCCCTGGGTGTGGCCCTCGGCGTCGACATCGTGCGCGTGCACGACGTCCGACCCAACGTCCGCGCCGCCCGAGTGGCCGACGCGATCATCCGCGGCACCTGGCACGCGGATCAGCCCCCTGGAGGACCGCCATGAGCGACCGGATCGTCCTCACCAATCTGCGATTCCAGGCACGTCACGGCTACCACGCCTGGGAGCACGAGCGACCGCAACCGTTCGAAGTCGACGTCGAGCTGGTGCTCGACCTCCAGCCGGCCGGGGCGGAGGACGACCTGACGCGGACGGTCGACTACAGCGAGGTGTACGAGGCGGTGCGCCAGATCGTCGAGTCGACCTCGTTCAAGCTGCTCGAGGCCCTCGCGGAGGCGATCAGCCACGAACTGCTGGCCGACTTCGGGGTCGATGAGGTCGTCATCCGGATCCGCAAGCCGGCCGTGCAGCTGGGCGGCCCACTGGACCACGCCGCGGTCGAGATCCGGCGGCGGCGCCCTGGAGGCTAGCTGCTAGAGGTCCCCGGGACGGATCCCCAGGGTCAGCGACACGGTCAACGTCTCGCCGCCACGCAGGATCTGGACCGCGACCGTGTCGCCCGGCGCGAACTGGCTCAGGGTCGCATCCAGCGGGTGGTCGCCGTCGATCGGCTGGTCGTCCACCTTGATGATGATGTCGCCGCTGCGCAGGCCGGCGTCGGCGGCCGGGGTCCCGGGTTGGACCGCCGCGCCCCCGTTCGCTCCGCCGATGAGCGCACCGTCCGTCACGGGGAGCTTCTCGGCCTCCGCCAGTTGACGGGTGATCGTGGTGAAGGTCACGCCCATGTACGGTCGTGCCAGGTCCTTGCCGGCGACCGCCTGCTCCATGATCGGGCGGGCGATATCGATCGGGATGGCGAAACCGATGCCGTTGGAGTCGGCAGCGATCGCGGTGTTGATCCCGACCACGTTGCCGTTCGCGTCCAGGAGCGGTCCTCCGGAGTTGCCCGGGTTGATCGCCGCGTCGGTCTGGATGAGGTTGTTGAGGTTCTGGCCGCCGTTGGTGGTGATGGAACGGCCGGTCGCCGACACGATCCCGCTGGTGACCGAGTTCGAATAGGTGCCGAGCGGGCTGCCGATGGCGATGACCAGCTGGCCGACCTTGAGAGCGCTCGACTTGCCGACCGCTGCGGTCGGGAGGTCCGCGGCCTCGATCTTGACGATCGCGAGGTCGGTCAAGGTATCGATCCCGTAGACCGTGCCCGTGAAGATGCGCCCGTCGTTCAGTTCGACCTGCATCTGGTCACTGCCTTCCACGACGTGGCGGTTGGTCAGGATCCAGCCACGGCCGTCGTAGATCACGCCGGAGCCGACGCCCGTTTCCGGGATGACACCCAGGTTGGTGTTCACATCGCCTCTCGTGGTGATCCGAACCACGGCCGGGCTCACCTTCGCGGCCACGTCCACCGTGGCGGACGATTCGTCGATGGTGACGGGCTGTGCCGATCCGACCGTAGTGCCCGTTGCCGCGCTCGGGGCTGGCGCGGGTCGATCCAGGGCACCGGTCGCGCCGAGCGCCAGCACCGTTCCGCCCGATGCCAGGACCGCCGACAGCAGGGCCGCCGCGAAGACGGTCCCCGAGCCGCCGCGAGCCTGGCCGGACGACTGCCGGCCGCCCGCCGGGGCCGGGACGATCGGCGTCGCGGCCGCCGGTTCGTACCAGCGTTCCGGGGTGGGAGGCGGGGTGGAGGCGTCGTGGCGCGACCAGTCGGGTCGCGGGTCCGGGTCGGGGGAGAAGCGCTCCACGGTGGTGATCGCAGGCCCCGGCGTCGCGTCGCTGGCCTTCGTCGCGTCCGGCGCCGGGATCGCGTCGGCCCCCCCCGTGGCGTCTGGCGCCGGCATCGGCAGGTCGTGGCGCTGGGTCTGCTCCGGGTCGCTGGAGTGGTCGTCGTCGTTCATCGGTGGGTCGTTCCCCTGAAGGTGTGAGCGGCCGGGATGCGGCCGGAGCTCTGGTCAGCAGCCTTCAGGGTGCCCAGCACGGATTCAGCTACGATGCGTCGGACGGTGAAGTTTCCGTCATCTTGGCAGGACCGTCCTGCGGGGCGACCGGCGCCGCGGCAGACGATTCGTCCAGATCGATCGGACCGATGGCAGCCGCGGCGGCGATACGCTCCGTGCCTTCGGCGGCGGACGCCACGTCTGCACTGGCCGCGGCCGGGCTCCCGGCCACATCGCGAGGGTCGTGCGGCAGACGCACCGTGAACCGCGACCCGGCCCCGGTCCCGCTCTCCACCTCCACGGTCCCGCCGTGCATGTCGACGATGCTCCGGACGATGGCGAGACCAAGGCCGGAGCCGCTGCCGCGCGCCTCGTTGGCACGCGACCCACGATAGAAGCGATCGAAGATGTGGGGGAGCTCGACCGCATCGATGCCGACCCCGGTGTCGGTCACGTCGATCCGCGCGCCGCCGTCGGTCGGAGCGACCTCGACGCGGACCGAGCCGCCGCGCGGCGTGAACTTGACGGCATTGCCGACCAGGTTGGCCACGACCTGGCCGACACGCGGCGGGTCGTGTCGGATCCGGATCGGCGCCTCCGGCAGTTCCACGGCCAGCGTCACGCCGCGGCGGGCCGCGGCGGCGTCGTGCTGATGCGTCGCCGATTCCACGGCCGCCCGCAGGTCATCGGGGCGCAGGTCGAGCAGGACGAGGCCGGAGTCGAGCTTCGACAACTCCAGCAGGTTCTGGGCCAGCCAGTCGAGGCGCTCGATCTGGCCGGCGCTCGATTCGAGGAACTCCGCCCGGGCGTCCGGATCGTCCCCAGCCGTCTCCATCAGGAGCTGGTTGAACGTCCGAAGAGCCGCCAGCGGCGTCCGGAGTTCATGGGAGACGTCGGCCAGGAAGTCGCGGCTGCGGTCGCGGTCCAGGCGGATGATCTCGACGCTCTCCTCGACGCGATCGGCCATCGCGTTGAACTGCACGGCCAGTTCGGCGATCTCCGCCGAGCCCGCCCTCCGGGTGGATGTGGGCACTCGCCGGGACAGGTCGCCCTCGGCCAAGGCCCGCGAGGCGTCCGTCAGCTCCCGGAGTGGCGTCGTGAATCGTCGCGCCAGCGCCGCCGAGACGACCACCGACAGGCCCAGGGCGAACATCGTGATGGCGGCCAGCAGCCCGGTCACGTTGGCGATCGCCGTCGCCCGGTAGGTATACGGGTTTGCGAGCGTGACCTCCACGGCGTACCGGCCCCACAGCGGGCCGCCCGCGTAGCGCTGGGTCACGGACGTCGGCTCGCGGGACTGGCCTCTGGCGGGGCCCGCCTCGAGCGCCATGCCGAACTGCCCGTTCGCGCTCGGCAGGAAGACGGTCGTTTCCCCGCTCGTCGCCGCCAGACCGAATCGGATGGTCACATCCGCCTGGCCCAGCCGGTCCGCGATCAGCCGGCGCTGGACCGGTTCCTGCATCGCGGCCACGACGGCTTCGTTGGTCAGCCCGTCCACGGTGACCACGGAGGCGCTCCCGGCGGCCCGATCCGCCAGCGCCTGGACGACGCCCGCGACCGTCTCGGCCCGGATGTCCAGGTCAGCGGTCTGCTGGCTCGTGAAGTAGTCGTCGAGCCGGTTGATGACGAGCACGGTGACGAGGGCCAAGGTCAGCGCGATGACCGTCGTGAAGGCCGCCGTGAGGCGACCCTGGAAGGTGTGCGGCAGGAGCCGCCGCGCGCGGCGAACGATGGTCGTCAGCCGCAGCCGCAGGCCGGCGCGATCGGCAGCCGGCGCGTCAGCGCTCGGCGAAGGCGTAACCGACACCACGGATCGTCAGGACGAACGCCGGCGACGCCGGGTCATCCTCGATCTTCTCGCGCAGGTGGCTGACGTGGACGTTGATGGTCTTCTCATCCTGGTCCAGCGCCTCGTAGTCGCGCAGCAGTTCCAGGAGCTCACCGCGGGTGTACACGCGCCCGGGGCGGGTGGCCAGGTGGCGCAGGATCTCGAACTCGGTCGGGGTCAGGCTGACCCGGCGGGCGCCGCGCTGGACGCGCCGCCGTTCAAGGTCGATGATCAGGTCCCGGTGGCGGATCACCCGCCCGCCCGCCGCGTCGGCGAGATCGCCGTAGCTTCTGCGGAGGAGCGCCTTGATCCGGCTCAACAGCTCGCGCAGTCCGAACGGCTTGGTGAGGTAGTCGTCCGCCCCGAGCTCAAGGCCGATCACCTTGTCCACCTCGTCGTCGCGCGCGGTCAGCACCAGGATCGGCATCTTGGCGCCGGCGGCCCGGATCCGGCGCAGCACCTCGAAGCCGTCGATCCCCGGCAGGCGCACGTCGAGCACGACCAGGTCCGGCGCCTCATGGGTCGCGATCTCCAGGCCCTCTTCGCCGGACCGCGCCACGCCGACGTTGTACCCCTCCTGCTGAAGGGCGTACTGGATGCCACGCGCGACGGCGTGCTCGTCTTCGACGATCAGGATGGTGGCAGCCACCGCCCGATGCTACACCGACTGGGCTTCCCGGCCCGCTCACAGCCGTGCGGCGCTGCCGCCGCCGCGCGTCTCGCTGACGCGATCCGCTCACAGCCGTGCGGCGCTGCCGCCGCCGCGCGTCTCGCTGACGCGATCCGCTCACAGCCGTGCGGCGCTGCCGCCGCCGCGCGTCTCGCTGACGCGATCCGCTCACAGCCGTGCGGCGCTGCCGCCGCCGCGCGTCTCGCCGACGCGATCCGCTCACAGCCGTGCGGCGCTGCCGCCGCCGCGCGTCTCGCCGACGCGATCCGCTCACAGCCGTGCGGCGCTGCCGCCGCCGCGCGTCTCGCTGACGCGATCCGCTCACAGCCGTGCGGCGCTGCCGCCGCCGCGCGTCTCGCTGACGCGATCCGCCCACAGGCCCCTCGTGGACGACCGCCCAGCGTGCAGCGATCGCGTTTCGGTCGCCCACCCGCGCGGGTCTATCGCCGTTTCGCGTCGCAGCGACGCGACCTCGCGCCGGTCGCGCGGGTCGGTCGCCGTTTCGCGGCGGCAGCCCCCGCGCTCTCGCGCCCCGCGCTCTCGCGCCCCGCGCTCTCGCGCCCCGCGCTCTCGCGCCCCGCGCTCTCGCGGCGGCAGCGGCCCACCTCGCGCCCCGCGCTGCCGCGACCTCGCGCCACCGCGGCCCGCGGCTGCCGCCGCCTCGCCGTGCCCGCGCGTTCGGTCTCGCGCCCTCGTGGTACCCTACGGTCCCGCTCCGGGCGCCTCGCCTTCTCCGGCCCCGCCGGCGAGCCGCAGCCTGATCCACCCGATCGTCAACATCCGAGGTTCCGACCGATGTCCACCGCCCGTCCGACGCTGGCCGCCGAGCACCGCGAGGTGACCGGCAAGGCCGTCTCCCACCTGCGCAAGGCGGGCCGCCTGCCGGCGGTCGTGTATGGCCGCGACGCGGGGTCGTCCAACGTCTCCGTCGACGCCCATGAATTCGAGGTCCTGCGCAAGCACACCGGGCCGAACACCCTCGTGGACCTGTCCGTCGATGGGAAGAAGGCGCTGCCCGTCCTCATCAACGGCGTGCAGATCCACCCGGTCAATCGCCGCACGCTCCACCTGGACCTGTTCCTCGTCCGGATGACGGAGGAGCTCACGGTCGACGTCCCGCTCACGCCCATCGGCGATGCGCCGGCGATCATCCAGCTCGGAGGTACGCTGCTGCATCCGACCGAGACCGTCCGGGTCAAGGCGCTCCCCGATCATCTCCCGCAGTCGATCGAGTACTCCATCGAAACGCTCATCGACTTCGACGCGACCGTCCATGTCCGGGATCTGGCGATCCCGGGCGATGTCACGTTGCTGACCGACCTGGACGAGATCGTGGCCAAGGTCCAGGCCCCGCGGGTCGAGGTCGAGGAGGTCCCGGTCGCGCCCGAGGGCGAAGAGGCCGAGGGCGTCGAGGGTGTCGAAGGCGAGCCGACCGAAAGCGAGGCCGGTGCGCCTGCCGGCCCGGCCTCGACGGAGGCTGCAGAGGGCTGATCGTCAGCCGGCGCGACGACCGTTCGACGCGCCCGGCAGCAACTCCCCGACGCCGGCCAGGATCTCGAGGAAGGCCGCGGCCGGCCCCGCCACCGCGCCGAGGTCGGCACGGCGGATGGCCACGATCCGGCGACGGATCTTGGCCGCTCCCTCGATGGTGATGGCGTGCAGGCGCCCGTCGGCCAGTTCCGCGGCGACCGCGGTGTGCGGCAGCAGGGCGATCCCGAGCCCTTGGCCCACCATCTGCTTGGCGGCGTCGATGTTGTCGAGCTCCATCACTCCATCGGGGGTCACGCCCGCCTGCCGGAAATAGGCGTTGGTCAGGTCGTAGTAGCTCGAGGTCCGGTCGAACAGGATGAGTCGCGCCCCGGTCAGTTCGGAGACATCGATCCGGTCGCGGCGGGCGAATGGATGGCTCGTATGGGCCACCAGCACGAGTTCGTCATCGTAGAGAGGGCGGCTCTCGATGTCCGGATGGCGCAGCTCCCGGACCAGCCCCAGGTCGATCTCTCGCCGGAGGGCCATCTCCAGGATCTCTTCCGAGTGGCCGGTCCGCACGACCAGTCGGACCTTCGGGTGGCGCCGGGTGAAACGGACCAGGAGCCCCGGCAGGACATACGCACTCACCGCCGGCGCGGCTCCGAGGACGAGTTCGCCGATGCCGCCCCGCCCAAGGGCCGACACCAGCCCGGAGCCCTCTTCCAGGGCGAGGACGGCTCGCTGCGCATACGGCATGAATGCCCGTCCGGCGTCCGTCAGCCGCATACCGCGGCGCCCGCGGATGAAGAGCGGCGAACCGAGTTCCTGCTCCAGCGCCTGGAGTCGTGCCGTGAGCGCCGGCTGGGTCACGTGCAGGGCCTCCGCCGCGCGACTCAGATTGCCAAGCCGAGCGGTCTCAAGGAATCCCTCCACTTGTGCGATCAGCATGGTGGCATGCTAGCACGCTGACATCAATGAGATCGATTGACATCATCATGTACTTCGATTGGACTGATGACGTCGTCTCCGATAGCATCGCGGCTCACCGCCCCGGACTGCTGCGACCTTGAGGAGCGACCCGTTCATGAGCCCGACCGCCGTTCCGGCCAGGATCACGATCGACTTCCGCGATGCGATGCATCCGTCGAGGACGTGGATCCTCGGCGTCGACGAGGACCCGCGAGCGCGCATCGAGCTCCTCGCCTTCGATTCGCCCCCGGCCCCGTCGATCGCCTCCGGTGCGGCCCGACCGATGCCGCGCATGCGGCCGAGCGCGCTGTCCGCCGACTGCGTGTGCCCGGAGTTCTGCGAGCGCGACCACGAGAACGAGTAGCGGCGCCGCCTGCTCGCGATGACCGCTCCCACCATTCGCGCCACGGACCCAGCCGCTACCGGCGACGCAGCCGACGCTGGCTCGCCCCTCGAGGCGCGGGTGGCGGCCGTCCAGGCCTGGCTCGACCAGCCTCGGTTCGACGGCATCCTGCGTCTGCATACCGCCCGCGACATCGCCGAACAGCAGGGCACCATCGAGAGCGACCACACCGTGGCCCGGACCGCCGCCGTCGCGTTCCACGATCTCCTGCGCCAGCGGTTCGCGCAGCGACGACACATCACCACGTTCGGGCCGTACTCACCCGGCCAGGCGGTCACCCTCAGGCGCATGGGGATCGAGGCGATCTACCTCGGCGGGTGGGCCACCTCGGCCAAGGGTTCGACCACGGAGGATCCCGGTCCGGACCTCGCCAGCTATCCGCTCAGCCAGGTGCCGGACGAGGCGGCGGGCCTCGTTCGCGCACTGATCACCGCGGACCGCAACCAGCATTTCGCCCGCGCCCGGATGACACCGGAGCAGCGCGAGGCGACCGCGGAGATCGACTACCGGCCATTCATCATCGCCGACGCCGACACGGGCCACGGCGGTGACGCCCACGTCCGCAACCTGATCCGCCGGTTCGTCGAGGTCGGGGTCCCCGGGTATCACATCGAGGACCAGAAGCCCGGCGCCAAGAAGTGCGGACACCAGAGCGGCAAGGTCCTCGTCACCCAGGACGAGCAGAACAAGCGGCTGAACGCGGCCCGCCTCCAGCTGGACGTCATGGGGGTGCCCGGCATCATCGTGGCCCGCACGGACGCGGAGGCGGCGACGTTCCTGGAAGGCCGCGGGGACGAACGCGACCAGCCATTCATCCTGGGGGCCACGAACCCGGCCGTGCCCAGCTATCGGATCGGCTATCTGGCCATCCTCCGTCGGCTGCACCGAGCGGGCCTCGACGGGATCCGCGGCCACCTGCTGTTCGCCGTTCCCGACGACGATTACGACCGGGCGGAGGCGTGGCTGGAGCGGGCCGGCCTGCTGTCCCTGATCGACCAGAACGCCGCGGCCGCGCCGGCGGGCGGCCCGCCGGAGTCGATGCTCGACGCCATCGACACTCGCTACGCCGAAGCGTGGCAGGCGGAGGCCGGCCTCAAGACGTACGGCGAGGCCGTCGCGGACATCCTCGAGTCGCGTCTCGCAGACGGCGAGACGTTCGACATGACCGCCCATGACTGGCAGGCGTTCGCTGCCCTCGCATCCTGGTCGCAGGTGCGCCGCCGCGCTCGGTCTCTCGGGATCGTGGTCGACTGGGACCCGGAGCTGCCCAAGACCCCGGATGGCTACTACCAGGTCCGCGGTGGCATCGACTACGCGATCGCCAAGTCGCTCGCCGCCGCGCCCTTCGCCGACATCCTGTGGATGGAGACGAAGACGGCCGACCTCGACGACGCCCGCCGCTTCGCGGAGGCGATCCATGCCGTGTTCCCGGACAGGATGCTCGCCTACAACCTGTCGCCGTCGTTCAGCTGGGACACGACCGGCATGTCGGACGAGGAGATGCGCGCGTTCCCGGACGAACTCGGGAAGCTCGGCTTCGTCTTCAACTTCATCACCTACGGCGGGCACCAGATCGACGGCCTGGCGGCGGAGGAATTCGCGACCGCCCTGCGCGAGGACGGGATGCTCGCGCTCGCCCGCCTGCAGCGGACCTTCCGCCTGCTCGAATCCCCGTACCGGACCCCGCAGACGCTCGTCGGTGGCGACCGCCTGGACGCGGCACTCCTGGCAGCGTCCGGTCGGACCGCCGCGACGAAGGCGATGGGCAAGGGCTCAACCCAGCATCAGCACCTGGTCCAGACCGAGGTCTCGCCGCGCGTCCTGCAGGACTGGCTGGTGGCCTGGGCGGAGCGCTGGGAGCGGCCGTCACCCCCGCAGGTCGAGCTTCGACCGCATACCGCGGGGTCGGACCTGCTCGAGCTCCGGATCGTCGACCGGGACGGGACGACCCTGGCCGACGTGATCTTCGCCAGCATCCACGACCGACGAGGGCGAAGCATCCTGTCCGTCCGCGACCAGAACACGGACCCGTCTGTCCGCCGCCGGCGGCTCATGACGGTCGCACAGGTGTTCCTGATGTACCGCTACAAGGCCGAGTCGGTGCACTACCTCACGCCGACCGACGACAACGCGGCGCAGACGCAGCGGATGCACGAACTCGGCATCTTCGCATCGGTGACGACGGAGGTCGGGCACATCATCGTGGCGGACGTGGATCGCGCCCGGGTCGGCGCGCTCGCCGCTGCGGACCGGACCGCGATGGCCGAGCTGATCGGCGAGTCCACGCCCGCCGGTGCCTCCACCTAGCGGTCCGAGCGACGCCCCCGGGCAAACACGATCGGGGCGCGAAACGTGAGCTCATCGGCCGACAGCGCCATCAGCCCCTCGCGCAGTCGGGCCAGGAACCGGCGCCGCTCCGATCGACCCATCTCGGCGAACGTGCTCTCCTCGTCGAATTCGACGAGGAACGCAAGGTAGCCCTCCACCGTGAACGGGTATTCCAGCATCTCCGCCTCCGCGGCCGCGTCCCGGAAGCCGGCCCTGCGCAGTTCCGCGGCGGCGGTCGCCACGGACGGCAGGTCCCCGACTCGCCCGTCAGTCTCCTCGTCCTCGAACCCGAACTCGGCGAGCAGCCCGTCGAAGACCCGGTCCGGCGCGAACGGCCGGCGGTCCGCGAGCCAGGTGACGTAACCGAACGTGGCGCCCGGGCGGAGCACACGCCGGATCTCGCGCAGCGCCTTCGCCCGGTTGGGCACGAGCTGGAGCACGAACGACGACACGGCCGCATCGAAGCTCGCGTCCGCGAAGGGCAACTCTGCGGCGTAGGCCACCTCGCCGCGGAACCGGTCGCGCTCGCCCGCCGGTGCGACGGCCGCCCGTTCCGACACGAGCCGGATCATCTCGCGCGAGGCATCGATCCCGGTCACGTCGACGTCCGGCCATCGTTGCAGGGCCGCCAGCGACAGGTTGCCGGTACCGACCCCGATGTCGATCAGGTCCCGGGCGCCGCCCTCGACGTCGCCCGCAAGGCGATCGAGCAGCGAGGCGGCGCTCGGTGCCAGGACCGGCGCCCACCACCGCTCGTAGCCGGTCGCCATCCGGTCATATCGCTCGCCGTGGTCGTTCTTTCGAGATTCGTCGGTCACGCCCGGATGGTGCCACGCCGGGCGGCCACCCGGTGGTCAGACGGGATCGATCGGCGTGTCGCTTGTCGGCGCTGCGCTTGCCGGCGCGGCGGCGGTGGCCCAGCCCCCGTCGCGCGGGCGGCGCGGTCGATCGACCCCGAGCCGGCGGAGCACCCAGCCGGCCACCAGGACGACCACCGCCAGGACGATCAACAGCGGCAGCCACACGATGACGAACCAGATGCCGGCGCTGGCCAGTGCCTGCGTGATGTTCACCAGGCTCGCCGCCGCCTCGTCGACCACGGCCTTGGGATCCCAGCCCTTGGCGGCGATCTCCACGGCGACGATCGGGACCCGGAAGCCGGCGGTCAGCGTGGCGAAGTCGGCGCGGTCCTCCAGGTCCTTGAGCTGGGCGGAAAGCGACTCGATCTCGCCGCGGACCTGGGTCAGTTGGTTCTGGACTTCGAGGACGTCCGTGACGCGGACGGCCTTGGCGGCGATCTCCTGGAGTGCGCTCTCGCTGGCCCGCAGGTTCTTGATCCGCGCTTCCAGGTCCAGCACGGCGCCGGTGACCTCCACGGCCTGGGTCTGCTCGGCGACCACCTTGGTCGTCTGGCCGTTCAGCCGACGGAGCAGGTCGAGCGCGTCCTCCCAGCGGTCGACGGGGATGCGATAGGTGATCGTCGCGATCGGCCGGTCGTCCTCGTTGTAGGTATTCGACGCGCCGATGTAGCCGCCCATCGCCCGGATCCCGTCACGGGCCAGCTGCAGGGCGGTCGGGACGTCCTTGACCTCCAGGTCGATCGTGCCGGTGCGGATGATCCGGGCGTCGTCGATCGGCGCGCCCACGCCGTCGCGCGGCGGCTGCGGCTGCTCTCCGCCGCTGTCCGTGCCCCCGCCGGCCGCTTGCTCGACCGGCCCGCCCACATTGTCCAACCCGCCGGGGGCTGCGGTGCTGCCCGCGCAGGCCGCGAGCACGAGCGAGATGGCGATGACGGCCAGGGCCGTCGGAATGGTCGTCGAACGGATGGTGCGCATGATCGGACCTCCGTGGCTCACCGAGTGCCCGACGGGCATCGATGGCACCGTGGGGACGCGCGCAGCGTACCCCGGGTTCCCTGCCGGCGACGGCGTCCCGCGCCACATCGCGCGCGGTGCAGCCGTCCGAACCGCGACTGCCGGCGTCGATCCAGCCCGTCGACCGGCCGAAGCCCCGAGGTCCTCCTTGCATCGCTCCCATGCGCGACGGCTCCTGATCGTCGCGTTCGTCCTGGGACTCCTGGCCGAGGTTCTCCTCGATGGCCCGGCCTTCGGTGTCAACGTGGTCGTCCTCGTCGCGGCGATCCTCGCCACCGGCTGGATCTTCCGACGCCGCGATCGCGCGCCTGACCCGCTGGACGCGTGGTTCCCGGCTGCGGCCCTGGTCCTCGCCGGCCTTGTCGCGGTCCGCGCCGACCCATTCCTCGCCCTGCTGGATGCGGCCGGCGCCACGGCATTCACCGGTGCCTCGCTCGTGGCCTTCTCCGGGCTCGCCGTGACCCGTCGCTCGGCGACCGTCGTGGCCGCGATGGCCGCGTGGGTGTTCGTGCGGCTGGCGAGCGGTGGTCTGCGCGTGGCTCGGCTGGCCCGTGGCGCGCGACGCGAGGAGCCACGGCGACTGCCGGGCTGGCTTGGGCCGGTGGGGCGAGGACTGTTCCTCGCCATCCCGCTCGTCGCCGTCTTCGCCGTCCTGTTCGCCTCCGCCGACCCGATCTTCCGACGCGGTCTGGACGACGTGCTTGGGCTGCGGATCGACCTTGGCGAGCTGCCCGGCCGGGTCCTGTTCGTGCTGGCCGCGACATGGCTTGCGGCCGGACTGCTGTCGGTGGCGGCCGCTGGGATCCCGGCGGTCGAGTCCTCGTCGCTGGGGGCCGCCGCGTGGACACCACCCGTCGTCGCGGACACCGAGCTGGGGACGGCTGAGGCGGTGACGGTCCTCGTCGCCGTCGACGCCATCGTCGGCCTGTTCGTCGGGCTCCAGGTCGCGTACCTGTTCGGCGGGCTGGACACCCTCGCGGCCGCCGGCCTGACCTACGCGGACTACGCACGGCGCGGCTTCTTCGAGCTCGTGGCCGCGGCCGGTCTTGCCGGTGGCGTCCTCGTCGGCCTGGAGTTCCTGGTCGCCCGGCGCAGCCGCCCGTACCTCGCACTTGGGGTCGGGCTCGTCGGACTGACCATCCTCGTGCTCGCCAGCGCTGCGCTGCGCCTCCAGCTGTACCAGGACGCCTACGGCTGGACGGAGCTGCGCCTCTACGTGGCCGCGTCCATCGCGGCCATGGCCGTCATCCTCGCGGTGCTGGCCGCATTGCTCGCCACGGATCGGACGCGCTGGTTGGGCCACGTCATGGCGGTCACCGGTCTGGTCGCGCTCATCGGGCTCAACCTGCTGGCCCCCGGCGCATTCGTCGCCCAGCGCAACCTGGACCGCGTGATCGACCCGAGCCTCGTCCCGCCGGACGGCTGGGTCGGCCTGGATGTCGACTACCTCCGCGAGCTGCCGGACGATGCGATCCCGGTGCTGGTCGAGGCCCTGCCGCGACTGCCGTCGGAGGAAGGTGCGGCCATTCGGTCCATGCTCGCCGAGCGCCTGTTCCGCCTCGCGACGGACCCGGCCGCGGCCAGCCCGGCGGCCTGGAACCTGGGCCGCGAGCGGGCGAAGGCGGCGCTGCGCGACCTGCCCTGACCCCGGGTGTGCCGGCCCCCCGGCTACACTCCCGGCATGGTCCTCCGCCTGCCGTTCCAGCCGCCGCTCGAGCCGATGCTCGCCAAGGCCTCCGACGCGCTCCCGGAGGGCGGGGGTTGGCTGTTCGAGCCCAAGTGGGACGGCTTCCGGGCGATCGTCTTCCGTGACGGCGACGAGGTCTACACGCAGTCCCGGGACCTCAAGCCGCTGGACCGCTACTTCCCGGAGCTCGCCGATCCGCTGCGCGCCGCCCTGCCGGAGCGCTGCGTGCTGGACGGCGAGATCGTCATCGCCCGCGACGGGGAACTGCGGTTCGAGTCGCTCCTGCTGCGGATCCACCCGGCTGCCTCCCGGGTGAAGATGCTGGCCGAGGAGTCTCCGGCCAGTTTCGTCGCGTGGGACCTGCTGGCCCTCGGCGACGAGGACCTGCGCGATATCCCGCAGGGCGAGCGACGGGCGCGGTTGGAGTCCGTCCTGGGCGGCGCGGTGGCCCCCGTCCACCTCACGCCGGCGACGCAGGACCGCGCCACGGCCACCGACTGGTTCGATCGATTCGAGGGCGCCGGGCTCGACGGCGTCGTCGCGAAGCGGCTGGACGGGCCGTACCAGCCCGGCAAGCGGGCGATGCTCAAGATCAAGCACCAGCGCACCGCGGACTGCGTGGTGGCTGGATTCCGGTGGCACAAGAACGGCCCGGGCACGCACGTCGGATCGCTGCTGCTGGGGCTCTTCGATGACGAGGCGACGCTGCATCACGTCGGGGTGACGTCGACGTTCACCTGGGACCGGCGCGCGGCCCTGGCCGGGGAACTGGCGCCTCTCCGGGAGCGCGCGCTCGACGACCACCCGTGGAAGGAGTGGGCCGAATGGGCCAGCGCCGGCGACGCCGACGCGTCCGGCCAGCGACTCCCCGGGGCGACGTCGCGCTGGAACCGCGGCAAGGACCTGTCCTGGGAACCGCTCCGCGTGGAACGCGTCGTGGAGGTAGCGTACGACCACCTCCAGGGGGACCGGTTCCGCCATGGGACGACGTTCAAGCGCTGGCGCCCAGACAAGCGACCCGCCGATTGCCGCTACGACCAGCTCGAGACGGCGACCCCGTACCTGCTGGGCGAGATCTTCGGGGCTTGACGTCATCCGTCGACGCGTCGTCGGGCTTGGGCTCGCGGTCCTGCTCGTCGCGGCGTGCGACACGATCGCTTCGCTGGGGGCGGGCGGGACCGTCGTCGACGGCTGGGTCTTCCCGAGCGCGGCGCCGCTTCCGGAGGGTGCCGTCCGACTGCCGCTGGTCGTGGAGGGGCCACCGGCGTCCGTGCCGCCCGGGGTGATGCTGGGTGCGTGCCCGATGGCCCTCCTGGAGCCGGTGACGCTGCAGGTGGATCGCCAGCAGGACCCGCCGGCGCTGCACTTCCGCTCGTCGACGGGGGCGGACGTCCGCCTCCGCTGGTCGGTCGGGATCTCCGCCCGCGAGATCGACGGCGTCGCGGAAGTCGTGCTGCCGGACGGGACGATCGTCGTCCGCGAGGGCGAGCAGAGCCGGGTGGCATTGGGCGGCGGCTTCACCGGCGACGATGACGCATTCTTCGTCTGCCTGACGTACCCGCATCCGCTCCAGCCGGGCGCGACCTAGCTGTGGTCAGCACCGACGAGTGACACCTCGTCAGTCGCGAATGCTGAACCCGGCATCGGCGGCGTCGACGAGTTCGATCCGGTTGCCGAACGGGTCTCGCACGTAGCAGCGGGACACCGCCAGACCGCTGTCGTCCTCGTCGATCGCGACGCCGTCCTCCGACAGCTGGACGCGGATGGCCGCCAGGTCATCGACCACGAACGCCGGGTGGGCGCGGGCGAGCGGCCGGAAGTCGGACTCGGTGCCGAGGTGGACGGCCACCGCGCGGCCGGCGAACCAGCTCCCACCGCGGCCGGCCAGCTCGGCGGGCTTGGTGACCTCCCGAAGGCCGAGCAGGTCACGGTAGAAGGCGCGGGCTGCGGACTCGCCGCCGGCCGGCATGCTCAGCTGGACGTGGTCGATCGAGGCGAGGAGGGAGGCGTCCTCGGCCGGCCCGCGCAGGCGGGTGTCCCAGTCCATGGCGTCGTCGAGGTGCTGCCACTCGCGCCACAGCGCGATGCGCCCATCCGAGTCGAGGCGGACCATCGCGGCTCCGTGGTACCGGTGGTGACCCTCGTACGTGTACTCGACCGCCCCCGCCTGCGCGGTGTCGTCCCAGAGGACCGAATGCCAGGTGACGTGGTGACCGTCGGGCGGCGGCTCGAAGAAGGGAAGCAGGTCGTCACGCCGGGCGAATCGGTAGAGGAAGGGGTCCACGTACTCCACGTCCGCGGCGAAGCAGTCGCCGACCGCGGCGGCATCGCCGGTGGCCCAGCCGGCGGCGGCGCGATCCAGGATCGTCTGGAGGTCGTCCCGGGTCATGTGCTCTCCCCACCCACCGGACCCACCCGCTTCCGCGCTGCCCGCTCCAGCTGGCCCGCGCGGTCCGGCCAGTCGTACCCGGCCCATGGGTCGTAGTCGGGATCGAGTGGTTCTTGCGGTGGGCGGTCGGCCGAGGGGACGTGGATGAGGTTGACCCGGACCCGATACCAGAGTGATGAGCGGCCGCGCATCCCGTCGACCAGGACGTCAGCCTCCTCCAGCGCTGCCGCGGCCCTCGGGTGGCGAGCTTTCCAGCGGTCCAGCCCCGCCACCGCCTCCGCCTTGGAGGCGGCTCGCGAGATCTCGATGACCGGGATGCTGCTTCGACGACGGCCGGTCGGCGTCGGGCGGGTGCCCTCCCACTCCGTCGGCAGGCCGGCGTTCGAGTCGCCGGCGGCGACCGCCTCGGCGCGGGCGGCCGCGACCTCCGGCGGAGGACCACCCGACTCGCCACGACCGGGATCGTACTCGGCGTCGGGTCGGCGCTTGCGGGATGGCTGGACCCGTGGCGGCTCTCCGGCCTGCTTCGCATAGTTCGGCGGCCACGGCGCGTCGCCCTGGCCATCGCGCTCGTGCTTCGCCGACAGTCCGAGGAGCGCCTCGAGCGAGCCCACGGCATCGTCGATGCCGGCGCCCGGGTCGCCGACCTCCGCGAACCGCGCGGGGACCGTCTCGATCGTGAACGCCTCCGCCTCGACGGTCGGCACCTCGTCCCAGGTCAACGGCGTCGAGACGCGGGCATCGGGCAACGGCCGGATGGAGTAGGCGGACGCGACCGTCCGGTCCTTGGCGTTCTGGTTGTAGTCGAGGAAGACGCCGTGCCGCTCCTCCTTCCACCACTTGCTCGTCGCCGCCTCCGGGGCCCGCTGCTCCACGTCGCGGGCCAGGGCCAGCGCCGCGCGGCGCACCTCCAGGTACGTCCAGTCGCGCGAGATCCGGACGTTGATGTGGATGCCGCGCGAGCCGGAGGTCTTGGGCCAGCCCACGAGACCCACGGCCTCCAGGGCCTCCCGGCAGACCATCGCCACGTCGCGGATCTGCGACCAGGGCACTCCCGGCACCGGGTCCAGGTCGACGCGCAGTTCGTCCGGGTGGTCCAGGTCGTCCGCCCGGACGGGGTGCGGATTGAGGTCGATGCAGCCGAGATTGACGATCCACGCGAGGCCGGGAGCGTCGTCCACCACGATCTCCGAGGCGGTCCGCCCGGACGGGAAGGTCAGTTCGGCCTGGCGGATCCAGTCCGGCGTGTTGTCCGGAGCCCGCTTCTGGAAGAACGGCTCCTTCGCGATGCCGTCCACGAAACGCTTCAGGGCCATCGGCCGGCCGCGGACGCCGGTCAGGGCTCCGTCCGCCACGGCCAGGTAGTACCGCACGACGTCCAGCTTGGTGTAGCCGGCGTCGGGGAAGTAGACCTTCTGCGGATTCGTGACGGACACGTCCCGTCCGTCGATGCGCAGGATCTCCGGTCGCGGTGGCATGGCCGAAACGATACCGCTTCGCCTGTTCGAGCCTCGACACCTCTGGGGCCTGCGCCTAGCATGGGCCTCTCGCTGCCCGGGAGGTGCTCCGCGCGATGCTGAACACACCGGAACCTGCCTGTCTGGTCATCGCCGACATATCCGGCTACACCGGCTATCTCGCCGGTGTGGAACTCGACCACGCGCAGGACATCCTGGCTGATCTGCTCAGTGTCGTGGTCGGCTCCCTCCGGCCGACCTTCAAGCTGGCCAAGCTCGAGGGCGATGCGGCGTTCATGTTCGTCCCCGGAGACGTGGTCGACGGATCCGGACTCCAGGACCTGGTGGAAGGCTGCTATTTCGGGTACCGGCGACGGCTGAGGGATATCGCGCAGGCCTCGCGCTGCGAATGCAACGCCTGCACCCGGATCCCATCGCTCGACCTCAAGATCGTCGTGCACCACGGCTCCGTCGTGCGCCACCGGATCGCCGGCTCGGCCGAGCTCGTCGGCGCCGACGTGATCCTGGTCCATCGACTGCTCAAGAACTCCGTGGAGACGAGCCTGGGTCCTCGCGCGTACGCGCTCTACACAGCGGCCTGCACGGACGCGATGGGGCTGGCCGATCCTGCCGCCGCGGGGCTGGATCGACACGAGGAGTCGATCGAGCACATCGGCGTGGTGACCACGTGGGTCCGCGACCTGACGGCCGCATGGGCGGTGGAGCTGGCGAGGAAGCGTGAGCGCATCTCGGACGCCGGGACGTTCTGGAAGCGCGAGATCGTCCTGGACGGCCCACCACCCCTGGTCTGGGAGTACATCACCTCCCCGATCCGGCGGCCCCAGATCTCGGCCGACATCACCGCGGTCATCGAGTCGAGCCCCGGAGGCCGGCGCGGCGCCGGGACGGTCAACCACTGCATGCACGGATCGGATGCGATCGTCGAGGAGATCGTCGACTGGCAGCCGTTCGAGTACTGGACGACAGGAAACGTCTTCCCGGTGCCCGGTGCGCCCCGGGTCGTGATCTCCGACGAACTCGTCGCCCTGCCCGACGGCCGGACCTCCGTGACGACGCGGATCGCCCGTGGCCGGACGGCGAAGGCCCGGGCATTCCTGGAGCAGTCGCTGCCGATGATCGAACATGCCGTGCGGGCGGCCCAGGACGATATCGCTCGGGCGCTCTCGGCTCTCGTCTCCGGAGATCAGGACGCCGACCTCGTCAGCCCGCCGAAGCTCGCGCCGAAGCCGGTCGTTCCCGAGCCGCTCCGGGGATCGGGTGCGCCCACGATGACGGGCGATGCCGGGCTCGGCATCGGCCGGTAGACTCGGGTTCGGTCGATTCGTCGGTCGCTCGTTCGTTGTCGGGTTGACGGCCACGAATGCCGTGGCCGCAGGTCCTGCACAGGAGGCGAGCACGATGCAATACGCCCTGCTGATCTACGGCACCGAGCCCACGGAGGAGGTGCCCGGTGACGCGATGGCCGCCGAGTTGGAGGCCTACAACGCGTTCACGCAGCACATCACGGAGCGAGGCGCGATGCGCGGCGGCGAGGCGTTGCACCCGACCGCTGCCGCGACCACCGTGCGGGTGCGCGACGGCAAGACGCTCACGACCGACGGTCCGTTCGCCGAGACGAAGGAAGCCCTCGGCGGGCTCTACATCGTGGAGGCGGCCGACCTCGACGAGGCGATCGGCTACGCGGCGATGATCCCGGGCGCCGCCAGCGGCTCCATCGAAGTGCGGCCGATCGTGGACTTCGGCTGACCGGATCGTTGCCGCTCGCAGCGCAGCCGACCGCGCACGAGATCGTCGACCGACTGTTCCGCGAGGAGCAGGGCCGCGCGGTCGCAACGCTGATCCGCGTCCTGGGCGATTTCGACCTCGCCGAGGAGGTCGTCCAGGAGGCATTCATCACCGCACTCGAGACGTGGCCGGAGCGGGGGATCCCGGCGAACCCGGGGGCCTGGATCACCACGACAGCTCGCAATCGGGCCATCGATCGACTGCGCCGACGCCGCGTCCTGCGCGAGAAGACGGAGTTGCTCGGGCGTGAGGCGGTCGTCGAGGCGGAGCTGGCGGCGATCGGACCGGGAGATCCTGAGGATCCGATGCAGATCGCGGACGATCGACTCCGGCTGATCTTCACCTGCTGCCATCCGGCACTGCCGATGGACGCGCGGGTGGCACTGACCCTGCGAACGCTGGGTGGCCTGACCACGCCGGAGATCGCGCGAGCCTTCCTCGTCCCGGAATCGACCCTCGCCCAGCGGCTGGTCCGGGCCAAGCGCAAGATCCGCGACGCCGGGATCCCGTATCGGGTCCCGCCGGTCGAGCTGCTGCCAGAGCGCCTGGACGGGGTCCTGCGCGTGCTCTACCTGGTGTTCAACGAGGGCTACTCGGCGACCTCCGGCGATGCCCTGATCCGGCGCGAACTCACGGCGGAGGCGATCCGGCTGGCCCGCATCGTCGTCTCGCTGCTCCCTGATGAACCCGAGGCGGCCGGGCTGTTGGCACTCACGCTGCTCCATGACGCACGGCGCGAGGCGCGGACGAGTCCGGACGGTGAGCTCGTGTTGCTGGAGGACCAGGACCGCTCGAGCTGGGACCGGGACCGGATCTCGGAAGGGACGGCCCTGGTCCGGCAAGCCCTGATCGCCGGACGGCCGGGCCCCTACCAGCTCCAGGCGGCGATCGCCGCGCTCCACGATGCCGCGACGACCCCGGAGGCCACCGACTGGCCGCAGATCGCCGCCCTGTACCGGGCCCTGGTCCGACTCGACCCCTCACCGGTCGTGGAGTTGAACCTCGCGGTCGCGGTGGCGATGACGGACGGGCCGGCGACGGGCCTGGCGATGATGGACGGCCTGCTGGCCGGCGAGGCGCTGGACGGCTACCCGTATCTCCACGCCGCGCGAGCCGACATGCTTCGACGGTTGGCGCGCTGGACGGAGGCGGCCGAGGCCTATGGTCGAGCGCTGGAGTTGACGGCGAACGTCTCCGAGCGATCGTTCCTGGAGCGCCGGATCGCCGAGGTGGCGGTGGGCGCCGCCGGCCCGGGGGCCGCCGGCTCGGGGGCCGCCGGCTCGGGGGCCGCCGGCTCGGTGCGGGGATCGCCGGGGCGCCGACTCGATTGAGAGCGCGGCGCCCCCGTGCGGGGCGCCCCTGCGGGGCGCCGTCGACCTCTCAGTCGATCAGTAGACCTCCGGGACGAAGGTCTGGTCCGTCATCGGCGGGCGGACGTAGCCAGCGTCGTCCTGGCGCGCCGGCAGGACGATGGGTTCCGGGGTCAGGTCCTCGTACGGGATCAGGCGCAGCAGGTGATGGATGACGTTGAGTCGGGCCCGCTTCTTGTTGTCCGCGTTGACCACGTACCAGGGCGCCTGCTTGATGTCCGTGTGGGCGAACATCTGGTCCTTGGCCCTCGAGTACTCCATCCAGCGGGACCGTGATTCGAGGTCCATCGGGCTGAGCTTCCAGCGCTTCGTGGGGTCCTCCAGGCGGCTCTGGAATCGGCGCTCCTGCTCCGCATCGCTCACGGAGAACCAGTACTTCACGAGGATGATCCCGGAGTGCACCAGCATCCGCTCGAAGTCGGGGCAGTCGCGCAGGAAATCCTGGTACTCCTGCTCCGTGCAGAACCCCATCACCCGCTCCACGCCGGCACGGTTGTACCAACTTCGGTCGAAGAGGACCATCTCCCCGGCTGCCGGCAGGTGCGCGACGTAGCGCTGGTAGTACCACTGCGTCTTCTCGCGTTCCGTCGGGGTTCCCAGGGCGACCACCCGGCAGAAGCGCGGGTTGAGCGACAGGCTGATCGTCTTGATCGCCCCGCCCTTGCCTGCCGCATCACGGCCCTCGAAGACGACCACCACCCGAAGGCCCTGGTGCTTGATCCATTCGAGCTGCTTGACGAGCTCGACCTGGAGGTTGGAGAGCTCCCGCAGGTATGCCTTGTTCGAGAGCGTCCGAGCCGCCGACCCGATCTCCTCGACCGGCGGGTCCGCCCAGACGTCGGCCAACTCGGCGCTGTGGTCCCGTTGTTCGGCTTTGGTCCTCGCCATGGTTGCCTCGGCTCCCGGTCCGATCTGCGCGGGGCTTTCGACGAGAGTATGCCCCGATGCCGCGCGCGGCGCGGCGAGGCGCGGCCGGCACGGTCCTCCGGGTCTGCCCGCCGGTTCGCCGTGTCTGCCCCAAGCGCGCCGGGCTTGCCCCGAGCGCGCGGGGTCCTGCCTCGAGCGCGCCGGGCTTGCCCCGAGCGCGTCTCCCCGACGCGATCCCGCGACAGGTGAGCTTGGGGACTGCCGCTCCGCGTCTCCCCGACGCGATCCCGCGACAGGTGAGCTTGGGGACTGCCGCGCCGCGTCTCCCCGACGCGATCCCGCGACAGGTGAGCTTGGGGACTGCCGCGCCGCGTCTCCCCGACGCGATCCCGCGACAGGTGAGCTTGGGGACTGCCGCTCCGCGTCTCCCCGACGCGATCCCGCGACAGGTGAGCTTGGGGATTGCCGCGCCGCGTCTCCCCGACGCGATCCCGCGACAGGTGACCTTGGGGACTGCCGCGCCGCGTCTCCCCGACGCGATCCCGCGACAGGTGAGCTTGGGGACTGCCGCGCCGCGTCTCCCCGACGCGATCCCGCGACAGGTGAGCGTGCAGCCCGAGCAGAACGGACGGATCGCGCAGTTGGGGGGCTGATCCACGCTGGGCTGTGGCGCAGACGCGTCACAGGGACGCGGCGACGCCAGCGACGTGGCGCAGACGCATCACAGAGGCGCGGCGACGCCAGCCCGGCAGACCGGCAGACGCCAGCCCGGCGGCCTCGCCAGCCCGGCAGCCCGCCAGCCCGGCAGACCGGCAGACGCCAGCCCGGCAGCTCGCCAGCCCGGCAGCCCGCCAGCCCGGCAGACCGGCAGACGCCAGCCCGGCAGCCCGCCAGCCCGGCGGCGACGCCAGCCCGGCAGACCGGCAGACGCCAGCCCGGCGGCCTCGCCAGCCCGGCAGCCCGCCAGCCCGGCAGACCGGCAGACGCCAGCCCGGCAGCCCGCCAGCCCGGCGGCGACGCCAGCCCGGCAGACCGGCAGACGCCAGCCCGGCGGCCTCGCCAGCCGTTAACGAGCGGGCACCCATCGCTCAGCCGGCGGCGATCCGCAGGACACGTGCCTCCTTGGACGGGACGTCCTCAAGATCGACCAGCGTCGGGACAGTGTGGCGGGAGAGTTCGATCAGCCCGTCGGCCGGCAGGTAGGCGCGCCCGAGGTCGCCGGTCAACACGGTCGCACCGCGTCCGGCAAGTGCACGCAACCACGGCTCCATGTACGCGGCCAACTCGGCCTCATACCAGACGTCACCCGCGAGCACGACGTCCCAACCGTCATCCGTCCCGACCGGATCGGCCTCGCGCGCCTCCACGAGGTCGGCCACCGCGTTCGCCTCCGCGTTCAACTGGCAGGCCACGATCGCGTAGGGCTCGATATCGATCGCCAGCACCTGCGCAGCCCCGGCCAGTGCCGCGGCGATCGCGACGATGCCGCCACCGGCCCCGACGTCCACGACCCGTCGCCCACGGACGATGTCGGGCGTGTCCAGCACGTAGCGGGCGAGTGCCTGGCCGCCGGCCCAGGGCCATGCCCAGTACGGGGGCGGGACCGGCAGCCGCTCGTCGGCGAGGGCGGCCGCCTCCCAGAGCGGCATGGCGAGGCCGCCGAGGTGCAACTGGATCTCCGGCACGAATGGCGCGGGCTCGATGATCGTGTGCGCCAGGATGAAGGCGCGACGTTCGTCGGGGGTCACCGTCCCAGTCTGGCAGCCCGGGATCCTATGGCGGTCAGCCCGATCCGAGGCGCGAACCGGCGCCGATCCCGCCGGTCGTCGACCTGAAGGCGTCATGGAGGGTCGCCGATCGCCTCGGCTGGAGAGGCCACGCTCCGGATCCGTTCGGGATGCGCTGGCGAGATCGGCCACGGCCGACGTCTGCGGGCGCAGCACAGCGGTCATCCCGCGACGCCGCTGGCCGCGTAGACGGCGGCCAGCATGGCGACCCAGACCACCAGCACGAGGATCGCATCCGACTCGATCCGGCGGAACCGCGTCCCTTCCCCGTGGATCACGGCTGCGAGGGCGACGGCCATCATGAGGATCGCGCCCAGGCCGGCCACGACCTGCGCAGGGTGCGCGACGGCGAGGATCGGCCCGTCGACGTACGCGATGTCTGCAGCCAGCAGGGCCGTCATGTTGAAGGCGTTGCTGCCGAACAGGTTGCCGACCGCGAGCTCATAGGCGCCGATCCGGACGGCCGCGATGGAGGCGACGAGTTCGGGCAGCGAGGTCGAGGCGGCAAGCAGTGCGGCGCCCACGAAGGTCTCGCCGACGCCCGTGGCTGCCGCGATCCCCTGGCCGGTCAGTGCGAGGATCGGTGCGAAGACCAGCACGACCACGCTCGCCGCACCGAACCTGAGATAGACGATGCGGGTGGGCACGGCCCGATACGAGCGGATGGTCCAGCCCGTGGGGGAGATCACCTCGCCGACGGCCTCGTGCCCGCGCCGGCCCCGGGACTGCGGGCGCCGAAGCCAGCGCGTCGCGACGACGTACCCGATCGCGATCACGATCGTCTCGATGCCGACCCAACCGATCGCGATCCCGGGCGGCGCCACCATCCCGATCACGGCCATCGTCGTCAGCGCGATCGACACCGTGGCCAGTCGCGCATGTCCGAGGCCGATCCGCGGCCAGACGCGTCCGCGGTGGACGAGGTCGAGCAGCGCCAGGATGGCCATGTTCGCCATGCTGCTGCCGAAGAGGTCGGCGACCGCGAGGTCCGGCGCCCCCGCCAGGGCAGCGCTGACGTCGACCGCGATCTCCGGGAGGGAGGTCGCTCCGGCGAGCAGCAGCATGCCGATGAACAGCCCACCAAGCCCGGTCCGCTCCGCGATCGCGTCGCCGGTCCGTGCCAGGATGACGCCCGCCACGATCACGGCCGCTGCGGCGGCGGTGAACAGGGCGACGAGGGTCGGGAGCGGGAGCGTGTCCAAGGGTCAACGAACCTCTACGGACGATCTCGGCGGCGGTCGCCGTCTTCCCGAGGTTCGCCGAATGGGCCGACACGATAGCAGGGCCGATGGCACCGTTCGACGGGATCGACCGGCCCGAACGGCCGGCCAGCCGGGGTCAGCTCGTGGCCGCGCTCGCAGCCGGAGACGGCTTCGGTTGCGCGCCTCGCGCACCCCTCGGGCCCCGACCGTAGACGGACGACGCGTCCAGCGATCCGTCCGACCGGCGCACGCCCGCGGCCTGGACGCGGTCGCCGACCGCGATGTCGGCGAGCTTCGCGGCATCCTTGCCCTTGAACTTGAACGTCGTGGCGGCGGAGACGTGGATGACGGTCGTCGCCCCACCCCGGCCCTTGACCGTGATCGTGCTCGCTCGTCGTCGCCGTCACCTCGCCGCCGGCGCGGGCCAGGGCGATGTGCACGGACAGGGCCGTGAAGGTCGATCCCTCGACGGTCCCCGCGGCCCCGATGATGACGCCGACCTGTACGTCGGCCTTCGAGCCGGCCACCTTGCCGAGCATGTACACGGTCGACGACGTCACGGTGACGGCCCGGGTCGAACCGTCGCGCTGCTTGATCGTGATCGTGTTGCCACTCACCGCGGTCACTTCGCCGCCGGCCTTCGGTGTCGGCACGCGGATCGCGGTGATCGAGTACGTCCCGTCGTCGTTGCGCTTCTGGGAGAACCGGATCGCATCGCCGACCTTGAGGTCACCGATCCCGATGGTCTGGCCGCCCTTGGTGATCCTGGTGTCCGTCGTCACGCTGATGGTCCGCTTCCAGCCGTCGTCGGTCGCGAGCGACAGGTTGGAGCCGCTGATCGCGGTGATGGTCACGGGGCCGCGGCCCATGTCGTGCCCGGCTCGCTGCTTCAGGCCGTCCGTCCACCCCTTGCCGGGATCCATGACCCTGGGGGACGCGCTCGGCTCGGACTTCGCGCCGGCGGTCGCCGTGGGCGCGGCGGACGCACCGGCAGGGGAGGTCGTCGGAGTCGGCGTCGACCCCAGGACGATGACCACCGGGACGGCGAGCGCAAGGCAGACGGCCAGGGCGATCCCGGCGCGGAGGGCCGCGTGAGCGTCGTGGTCGCTCTGGATCGCTTGTGGATGTACGGACAGGCCGCGTCGGTTCCTGGATCATCCCCGGCACAGTACCCCATCCCCGGCCCAACCTCGGACAGGACCCCCGTCTCGTGGGAAGGAAGTGGTGCGCGGGCGCGCCAGGCCCTCTCGCCCACCGACTGCGTGACCGACGGCCCTTGGCGACGCCCGTCTCGAGGACGACGATCGGGGACAGGTCTCGGTCTCGCCCCGGACTGCCGTACCACAGGAGGTCACCGATGCGCGTTCTCGTCGCCTATGCGAGCCGACACGGCTCGACGCAGGAGATCGCCGAACGGATCGCGGAGACGCTGCGGACGGCGGGATACGATGCGGAGGCGCGCCCCGCCACATCCGTCAAGGATCCCGCCTCGTACGACGCATTCGTGATCGGCAGCGCGGCGTACATGTTCCGCTGGCTCAAGGACGCCTCGGCGTTCGTCCGCCGCCATCGCGCCCTGCTCGCCAAGCGCCCAGTCTGGTTGTTCAGCAGCGGACCGGTGGGCCCCGATGCCACGGACGCCGAGGGACGCGACCAGAAGGAAGCGGCCGTCCCCAAGGACATCGCCGAGCTGCGCGAGGCCGTCGGCGCGCGCGATCACCGGGTCTTCTTCGGCGCCTACCACCGGGACCGTCCCCCGATCGGGCTGGCTGAGCGGTTCATGTCCGCTGCTTCCGGCCGCGAAGGAAGGCCTGCCGGAGGGCGACTTCCGCGACTGGCCGGAGATCGAGGCCTGGGCCGCAGAGATCGCGAGCCGATTGCAGCCGACGG
Organism: uncultured Chloroflexia bacterium; assembly: GCA_963704935.1. Taxonomy (GTDB): domain Bacteria; phylum Chloroflexota; class Limnocylindria; order Limnocylindrales; family CSP1-4; genus SPCO01. The sequence continues at coordinate 1,271,738 of CAVPIF010000001.1, read as the reverse complement.
CCGTCGGCTGAGTCGAGCTCCCGGGGGCGCCGGAGCTACCAGTGCCGGTTCGGGGTGTTCCAGTACTGGTTCGCCGGATCGTCCACGCCGTCGATCAGGCTCTGGACGTAGCTGGCGTAGCCCGGGGTGGGGTCGATCATGCGGAGAGCCTCCACCTGGAGCTCCAGGCAGGCCAGCTCGGCATCGCGTCCGCTCGGCGGGAGGCCCGTCACGAAGCGGGTCCGGTGGCATCCATCGTGGACGATCGTGCCGGCGAGCCAGACTACCTGCTGCGCCGTGGAGGCTCCCGGAGCGTGGGCCGTCTGTTCGCCGACGCGATAGCTGCCGGTGTCGTAGCACATGCCCGAGAAGGACTCGACCTGCCGGATCATGACCACGTCGGCGAGGACGCCCGCGTAGAGGGTGGGCGCCTTCTGCTTGATGAGATCGAGGGCCGTCTCGACATGGTCGACGAACGCCGCATCGCCCTCGATCTGCATCCCATCGGTCGTCTCGTAGGCGCCCGACGGCAGCGTCGGTGGGCAGTACTCGGGGTCGAGCACGGGGACCCCGGAAGGCCAGGCAGCAGTCGTGGGTGCCGGCGTCTCCGGTGCGGCTGTCGGCGCTGACGAGCCGGGCTCGGCCGATGACGCCGGGGCCGTGGGGGCCGGCGATGCCGAGCCGATCGCGCCGCTGGCGCCTGGCGGGGTGGCTGTGCCCGTCGAGGATCCGCTGCAGGCGGCGACGAGGATCGCAGAGGAGGAGGACCGATCCCGACGCCGCGGTCCTGCCGGATCGCTTGAGCACGCCTGTCTCCCTGGGGGCCGGGGCCAGTCTAGCCCTCGATCTGAGCCGTGACCATCCCTGCTATTCTGGCCTCGCAACCGAAGGGGAGTACCCCATCAGGCGCCCGGCGACATCTCGGTCCACGTGACCCGCCGGCACCGACCGTTCGCGGTCGGGAGAGACCTTCGGGAGTGCCGCCAGAAACGGAGGTTCTCCCGTGGTCATCCGGCACGGCGATCCAGAGCGAGAGATCCCGCTCGCCTCGGTCGTCCACGGCACCCGCAAGCGGTTCCGTCGGCTGGAGTGGGACGCCACCCTGGTCCTTGTGATGGATGTGCTGCCGATCGGCGCCGTCTGGCGAGCCGCGTCATGACGACCCCGATCGATGACGCAGTCGTGACGGTTGCCCGGCCGTGGACCCAGGAACCGTCGATGGTGGCGGCCGCCCTGGGCACGGACAGCGACGCCGGTCTCGACCTCGACGAGGCGGCGAGCCGGCTCGTCCGCATCGGTCCGAACGAGCTCATCGAGCGGGGCCGAAAGCCGACCTGGCGTCTGTTCGTCGAGCAGTTCACGAACACGATGATCATCGTGCTCATGATCGCGGCCGCCATCACCGCGGCCATCGGCGACCTCAAGGACACGATCGTGATCATGGCGATCGTGGTGCTCAACGGGGTCATCGGCTTCATCCAGGAGTATCGGGCGGAGCGGGCCATGGCCGCGCTCAAGGAGATGACAAGCCCCACTGCCCGCGTCCTCCGTGACGGCCAGGTCGGCGTGGTCGCGGCACGCGAACTCGTGCCCGGCGACGTCGTGAGGCTTGAGACCGGTGACATCGTGGCGGCCGACCTCCGGCTCATCGAGGCGATCGCGCTCCGCATCAACGAGGCGGCGCTGACCGGTGAATCGGAGCCTGCTTCCAAGACCGTCGCCGCGCTGCCGGACGTCTCGGACGCGCTGCTGGCCGACCAGCGAAACATGGCCTTCAAGGGGACTGCCGTCACCTACGGCCGAGGTTCGGGCATCGTCACCGGGACCGGGATGGCGACGGCGTTGGGACGGATCGCCGATCTGCTCCAGGAGCACGCCGCCGGCCCGACGCCACTCCAGCGCCGGCTGGCCGTGCTCAGCAAGCGGCTCGCCGCGGCCGCGCTGGTCGTGTGCGTCGTCGTGTTCGCCGCAGGCGTCGCACGCGGCGAAGCCGTCGAGTTGATGTTCCTCACCGCGGTGAGCCTGGCGGTAGCGGCGATCCCCGAAGGCCTTCCGGCCGTGGTGACCATCTCCCTGGCCCTGGGAGCCCACCGCATGGCCCAGCGCCGCGCCCTCGCGCGCAAGCTGCCGGCGGTCGAGACCCTGGGCTCGGTCAACGTCGTGTGTTCGGACAAGACCGGCACCCTGACCCAGAACCGCATGCTCGTGGAGCGGGTCTGGACGCCGAACGGGGAGTACCAGGTCTCGGGTACGGGCTATGAGCCGGCCGGCACGATCGTTGGCGATACCGATCCCGCCAGCGACCCCTATCTGCCCCGACTCGCGTCCGTCGCGGCGGCATGCAACGACGCCGTCCTGCGCGCGCCGTCGCGGCAAGGCGACCCGTGGACCCTCGCGGGAGACCCGACGGAGGGTGCGCTGCTCGCGTTTGCCGGCAAGCTCGGGGTCTTCCGGAGTGAGTTCGAGCGGGAGCACCCGCGGGTCGCCGAGGTTGCGTTCGACAGCAGCCGGCGCCGGATGTCGACGCTGCACGGGGACGGCGATCACGTCTGGGTCGCCGCGAAGGGCGCCGTGGAGGCCCTCGCACCCCTGGCCGGGCCGGAGGCGGAGGGGATCTGGACCGTCGCCCGCGAGGTCGCCGAGCGGCACGCGGCCGACGGCTACCGCGTGCTCGCGATCGCCGAGCGGACCATCGACGCGGTCCCGAGCGCGGTCGAATCGGCGGAAGAGCGGCTCTCACTGCTGGGCATCGTGGCCATGGCCGACCCGCCGCGGCCGGAGGTCGCAGGCGCGGTGGCAGCCGCCCGCGGCGCCGGGATCACGCCGGTCATGATCACCGGCGACCATGCCCTGACCGCGGTTGCGATCGCCCGTCGGCTGGACATCCTCACCGGCGACGCGATGGTCATGACCGGCGTCGAGCTCGAGGAGATGGACGATGCGGCGTTCGACCGCGTGGTGGAGGGGGTCGCGGTCTACGCACGGACCAACCCCGAGCAGAAGCTCCGCATCGTCAAGGCCTGGAAGTCACGCGATGCCGTCGTCGCGATGACCGGCGATGGCGTCAATGACGCGCCGGCCCTCAAGCTCGCCGACATCGGTGTCGCGATGGGGATCACCGGCACCGAGGTGAGCAAGGAAGCGGCGGACATGGTCCTTGCCGACGACAACTTCGCCACGATCGTCGCTGCCATCGAGGAAGGCCGTCGGATCTACGACAACATCCGGCGCTTCGTGCGCTATCTGCTGACGACCAACTCGGCCGAGATCTGGGTGATGTTCCTCGCCCCGTTCGCCGGACTCCCGATCCCGCTGCTGCCGATCCACATCCTGTGGATCAACCTCGTGACCGACGGCCCGCCAGCGCTCGCCCTCGGCGTTGAGCCGGTCGAGCCTGACTCGATGCGTCGACCGCCGCGCCCGCCGTCGGAGTCGATCTTCGCGCGCGGACTGTGGCAGCACGCACTATGGGTCGGCCTGCTCATGGGTGGCGTCACGATGGCCATCCAGGCCTTCTCGATCAACGTCGGCTGGCACTGGCAGACGATGGTGTTCACGACGCTCGCCTTTCTCCAGCTCGGGCACGCCCTTGCCGTGCGGTCGGAGCGGGAGAGCTTCTTCAGGCTGGGCTGGCGGACGAACAAGCCGCTGATCGTGGCGGTCGCGGCCATCGTGGCGGTCCAGCTCGCGATCATCTATCTGCCGCCGCTCCAGGCGGTCTTCGAGACAGAGGCCCTGTCTGCGGTCGAGCTCGGCGTGTTGCTCGCGGCCTCACCGGCGGCATTCATCGCCGTGGAGATCGAGAAGTGGATCGGCCGGCGCCGGGCCGTGCGCGCCGACATCACCTCGCCGTCCGCTACCTGATCGGAAGGTCCGGAGATGAAGGTCATGGTCGCGCTGGACGGTTCCGCCGACGCGCTGGTCGCGCTCGAGTACGTGTCATGTCTGCCCCTGACGTCCGACGACATGGTCGTCCTCGTCTCGGTCGCCGAGAAGGAACCGATCCCGGCCAGCCACTATCGGCGGCAATATGGTCGTGATCTGCGGGTACTACTCCAGGAATCGTGGGCGGCCAAACGGGCGGGGGCGCTGCGGACCGTCGAGTCGGGGCAGACTCGACTCGGGGAGTGGCAGACCCCGGTGTCCCAGATCGTCCGGAGCGGTCACCCCGTCAAAGTGCTCTCAGGCCTCACGCAGGAGTTGGCGGCGGACCTCCTGATCGTCGGACCACGCGGTCGCGGCCAGTTCGCCTCGCTCCTGCTTGGAAGCGTGACGCAATCGCTCCTTGGCCTGTCGTACTGTCCCGTGCTGGTGGCGCGCCAGCCAGTCGGCGCGCCGCGCCGGGTCGTGCTGGCGGTGGACGGATCCCTACACGCGGCCGCCGCGACGCGCACGCTGGCGACATTCCCGTTGGCTGGCGACGCGACCGTTGACGTCATCGCCGTCGCGATGCCGTGGAGTCCGCCGGATGACGGCATCGCCCCAGGTGGCTGGCCGGAACTGTCGGCAGCCGGAAAGGAAGTCGCTCGCGGGCTCGCCACGGGTGCAGCGGAGACCTTGACTGCAGCGGGTGTGAACACGAAGATCTCGATCCGGGCCGGCGACCCCGGGCGAGAGATCATCGCGGCCGCCAGGGCGATCCACGCGGATCTGGTCGTCGTGGGCTCACGAGGTCGCGGTGGGATGCGGGGACTCCTCCTGGGGTCGGTCTCGCGCCGGGTCGCAGCGACAGCACCGTGCTCGGTGCTCGTCGTTCCGACGCAGCGTGGGCGTTCCAGGACGGACCGGGACCCGCAGGCGTCGACCCTCGTCTGACTCGGTCGATCCGGATCCTCATACGCCGACGCCAGTCGGCCCCGGCCATCACCCATCGCCTGCCCGGCTGACAGGCTCGGCGCGTACTATGGTCGAGATGGCAGGACCGAGCTTCACCACGGACCGTCTGGTCCTGCGACTGCGCAGCTTCGACGACATCGACTCCATGGCGCAGATGGATGCCGATCCCGAGGTCATGCGCTACGTCGAGGACATCGAGGAACCGGTCGCCCACCGGACCAGGCTCCTGACCTGGATCGACGACGCGGAGGATCCGTCCGGGCTCGGCGGCTGGAGCGTGTTCGATCGCGATCAGCCGGACCGGTTCCTCGGCTGGATCATCCTCTACCCCCTCGAGGGCTGGGAGCCCGACGTCGAGATCGGCTGGCGGTTCGCCCGCCACGCCTGGGGCCAGGGGTACGCGACCGAAGCCGCGCGCGCCGTCATGCGCCACGGCTTCGACACGGTCGGCCTCGACCGCATCGTGGCGGTGCTCGATCCGGAGAACGAACGATCGCGGCGGGTCTGCGAGAAGCTCGGCATGGCCGCGGCCGGGCCGCGCCGCGCCTACGACCTCGACTGCGCCCTCTACGTCTTGGACCGGGCGGACGGACGGATCTGACCGACGATCGAACGCTGACCGGGCACGCGCCCGTGCCGTCCCCCCGTTGATGGACTTCGAACGGATTCCCGCTAGGCGGACGGATCGGCGGTCCACCGGAGGATGTCACCCGGCTGGCAATCGAGCACCCGGCAGATCGAGTCCAGGGTGGAGAACCGGATGGCTCGGGCGCGCCCGTTCTTCAGGACGGCGACGTTCGCCGGGGTGATTCCGACGGCGTTGGCAAAGTCGCCCACGGACATCTTGCGTCGGGCGAGCATGACGTCGAGCTCCACGACCAGGGCCATCAGATCACCTCGTCCAGCTCGGCCCTGTCGGCGATCGCCGACAGGAGCAGGCCGCGCATGACGACCATGAGGAGCACGAACGCCAGCCCGCCGGCGATGCAGCCAGCCAGGTAGGTCGCTACCTGGGATGCGTACACAGGCACGAGGACCTGTGCGAGCACGGAACCGAGCAGGAGCACGACCAGAGCGACACGGAGAAGCCGACTTGCGAGCGCGGTCATCTATCGAGGGTCGATGGTTTTCGCTCGACTGTCAATAGGTCATTCGGTATCCGCCGGGCATCCTGCACGCCAGGGCGCCGGTTTCGTCTTGGCCTGGGCCCGATTCCGGCCTGATCTACTCCCGAATAGGCGCCCGCAGCCAATCTACGAGATGGACGATCCACCGATCAAAGGCCATCAGGAACTCGTCCCCGCCTGCGTCCAGATATGGCATCGGTATGCGCTCGGTCGATATTCGCGCAGCAAGGGAGTTGACGAGCCGGCGCGCCTCGATGGCACGGACAGTCGTCGACATGTCGTCACGCACCGAGAATCGCAGGACCTCGAGCGCCACGGCGAACCTTGCAACCCAATCCGCCTGCGGCACCGGTGGTCGGAGTCCCGGCAGGATCGGAACCGTCAACGGCAGTGCGAAGCGTCGTTCGTTCCCCACGGGTCGTGCTGTCACGAGCCCCGCCAGCAGGAGCGCATCGAGGGCGGAGGCGATGCTCGGCTTCGTGAAGCGCGTGACCCGGGCGAGATCGGCGGCGTTGAGGCCGCTCGGGGATGTCGCTAGCAGCCCGGCGAGGATGTCCGCTCGGGCATTGACCCCGAACGCCGCGCGTAGCCGGATGCGCAATCGCGGTCGGGACTCCGCAGAGTCGAGTCTGGCTTTCTCCCGCCGGATGTAGTCAGGCCGGGGTTGCGTCGCCATCGGCCACGTTGGACCGCCCGCGGCCGCGACCGTGGCGACCCACTCACCGATGGCGTCCGCTGGGGTCCCGAGCTCACGCGCCACCTGCTTCAGGCGAGAGCCGTTGACGTAGCGCCCGAACGCAATGCACCAGTCCGTGCCGAGGTCGCGTAGTCGCGCGTCGGCGTCGCCGAGTTCGGCCGTGAGGGCGATGAGCGCTTCGGGGTCGACGACGGCGTCATCGCGCTCGACGGTGGCGTCGACACCGAGGGCGGCCCACTGGATCCAGGCCCGGTCGAGGAGTGCTCCCTGGAGCGAGCTAGCCAATCGTTGCATCGGCATCCTCCACACCGAGGCGGCGAAGCATATCGATGAGCAGGCTCCGGAAGCCGGGCGACGGGTCGTGGCTTCTGGCCCAGCCGGCGGCCGCGAGGAGATCGTCGCGGCTGGGACGCAACTCGACGAGGTCCTGGAAGTGTCGACTCCGGGTGCCTTGATCCACGGCGGCGTAGAGCTTGAAGCACACCATGTCGAACCAACCCGCCAGCCACGCCACCAGGCCGCCGAAGTCGCGGCGCTCCAGACGCTCGATGAACCCGTCGGGCAGTCCGAGGTCGAGCAGCGGATCCGGACCGTTGTTGAGCCAGTCGTCCGCGAGTCCGAAGGTTCGGCCGACGTCGATCACGGCGTCGCTGAGCGGCCCTGGCATCGGGCGCATCTGGGTGACACCGTCCGGCGTCTTCGCTCCGAGGATGTCGAGATCCTTGGTGGTCGGACGTGCGATGAACTAGCGCAGGATGAGATTGCCGCCACCGACGAGGACGACCTCGTAGTGCAGCCCGCGAGCCGCCAACAACTCGCCGAGGGCGGCCAGCGCTGTCTCCAGCCGTGCTCGCCCGATCGTGTCCATACCCCGCACGATATCGTGCCGATGAATAAGAGTCAACCTAGCGATTCGATACGTTGAGTCTTACTCGACCGTTTGGGGCGTTCAGTCAGGCAGGACGGGTTTGGCTGGCTGACGACCCTCATGCATGTGGACCGATGATTCCGTCCAGCTAGCAGATCCTCGTCGCCTAGCAGGTCTTCGCCTGATCGCCTTGCGGCGGTGGGGACCGTGCTTTCAACAGACAGCAGGTCGTCCCACGCATGCCTCGGGGGAGTGGAGCCGACACTCGGATTTGAACCGAGGACCTGCTGTTTACGAAACAGCTGCTCTACCGCTGAGCTATGTCGGCGCGTCGCAGAGTGTACCAAGGCACTGCCAACGCGAGGCCGACGGCTGGTCCGCTGGACCGCCGTGCCGTAGGGTGGGCGCATGACCCACGAGTACGTCATCGCGCTGGGAGGCACCATCCTCGCCCCCGTGCCGGGCGGCGATCCGCGACCGACGGCGATCGCCTGGGCCGCGGACCGCATCCTGGCCATCGGGTCTGACGAGGTGGTCCGGGCCATCTCCCGCGGGGACTCCACCTTCCTCGATCTGGACGGCTCCACGGTGACCGCCGCCCCCGCCGGGCTGTTGCTCGACGCGTCCACGATGACGTTGACCGGGGCGCTCCAGGCGTCGGAGCCGCTGGCCGTCGGATCGCCGGCCGACCTCGCGTTCTGGAGGCTCGAACCCGGGACTCCGGCACACGGCCGGGAGTCCTGGCGGATCGTGGCCATCGTCGCGCGCGGCGCGTTCACGGAGGGCGACGAGCACACCGGCCCGTTCAGCGGCTGACCCGAGTCCGACACCACCGGTGGTCCACCTTATGCACTCCTTCCTCCCTCGGCACGAGTTGGTCATGCTCAAGGTTGCCAGTCGAACAGGATAGTGCTCAGGTTTCGACCGACGTGAAGTGCTCAGCCTTCAACCGGCGTCGACAAGTCCTGGCCGGCGGCAGCGGGCGACCCGTCGTCAGGACCCAGGAATGTACCGAAGGGTCTGTGGGTCAGGCACCGGGCACGCGGGCGTGTCTCCGGGGGACGCAAGCGCCTGGATCCCCCCGGCAAGGAGCGCCGACCCATCCTCAAGAAGGATGGCCGACGCTCTCGATCGGGATCGCGGCATTGGTGTGGTGGCCTCCCAGACATCAGCCTCGGGGTCAAAGAGCTCGGCGTCCGCCGTTAGCCCTGGCAGAGGAAAGTCGACGTCCGCTTCGTGCACGGTGAAGTCTCCACCCGCCACCAGCACCTGCCCGTCAGGCAACCGGATCCCGGTCCGGTCGGCGGCCGCAGTGGCCATGTCGCCGGTCGGAGACCAGATGCTCGTGTTTGGATCAAATCGCTCAGTCCTTGAAGTCGGCTCCCGCGCGTAGCCGGGCGGTTCGAGCCAGACGGTGCCGCCGGCGACGAGCGCACCGCCGTCCGCGAGGGCGACCAGCACGAAGTTCGTTCGAGCCAGGTCGAGTTCGCCGGCCTGGCTCCAACGGCCAGTCTCTGGATCGTAGACTTCGGCGGACGCGAGTGGCGGTGGCAGCGGCCCGTAGAGCGGGGCGGGTCCGTTCTCGACGCTTGGCCAGCCGCCGACGATCAGTACCCGGCCGTCTGCGAGGGTCACCGCGGATGCACCATACCGAGCGACCAGAAGCGAGCCCGTGCGAGACCATTGGCCAGTCGCGTGGTCGAAGAGCTCGCTGCTATCGAGCATCCGAAGCGGCGGGTTCGTAGGGAGATCGGCGTAGTACCCGCCGGCCACCAGCACCCGCCCGTCGGCCAGAACCGCCCCGGCAGGATCAGACCGCGCCGTGTTCAGGAGGCCGGAGCGCGACCAGGACCTGGCGTTTGGATCGAACAAGTACGTGCTCGAGTAGGAGCGGGGTCCGATCTCCGCCCCTTGAGACGTGGTGCCTCCCGCTACCAAGGCCCGTCCGTCCCGAAGCACAGCTAGGGCGAATCGGTCTCGAGGACTTGGCAGACTTGCTGCCTCCTTCCACACCTGCGCAAGCGGGTCGCCGACCTCTGCGGCAACGCTCTCGTCCCACGCGGCCCCTGGCGAGCAGACATTGTCGAATCCGACCACCAGAACCGTGTTGTCGCCCAGTAGCGCGACGCGTGTCTGGGATCGACCGAGGCGGAGCTCACCGGCGGCCAGCCAGGTTGCCTCGACGATCGACGGGCTGGTCGAGGGGCTCACGGCGGGCGACGTGGAATCGCTGGCCCGAGGCTCCGACGGCGATGCCGTGGAGGCCGAGGAGTCGACCGACGCGGTCGAACTCGAAGGACCCTTTGCATCGCAGCCGACGAGGGACAGGCTGACGATCATCCCGAGAACATGAACGACGCGCGAACCTGACACGGCGGTGAAGCCTCTTGTGGACGCAGTAACAACGCGCGGGCGGATGCTCCTGTTACGTCCCGCCGTGAACCCGGCCACCGGACGATGGCACCGCGTGCAACGGTCGGGACGTGCCGTCAGAAGATCCCAGGCAGTGGCTGATGACTATCGTTGAGTGGACGCGATCCGATTCCGGTGCCACCGGCGCGATGCCCGAGAAGGGCAGCCGCTCATATTCGGTATAGACGTTTGAGATCGCCCACGCGATCGCCGACTGCTGGTCGCTCTCGAGCCCGGCTCGGGCCGGCGCGGATCGCCCCGCTCGCGAGCGTGACCAACGCCAGCGGGCAGATGGGGTGATGGGCGTCGGTCGCGCATCCGTGCGACCCTGAGTGGACCGCCATCAGCGCTCCCTCGTGAGGATCCCCATGCCCCGCGGCTTCCGTCGCCACTCGGCGCTCCTGCTCGTGTCCGCGGTGGCGGCCGCGTCGATGCTGGTCGCGACGTCGGTCGCCGGCGTCCGCGCCGTCCGTGCGGCGGACCCCGTCGAGGGGATCGACGTGAGCCACTGGCAGGGCGAGATCGACTGGAGCCAGGTCAGCGCCGCCGGCAAGGCCTTCGCCTTCATGAAGGCATCCCAGGACATCGATTTCGTGGACCCGATGTACGGGCTCAACCGGGCGCGGGCCAGGGCCGCCGGGCTGCTGATCGGGGCCTACCACTTCGCGGATCCCAGCCCCGGCGTCGCCGACGCACGGGCGCAGGCCGACCACTTCCTGGACACGGCCGGGATCGCGTCGGGCGACCTTCCGCCGGTCCTGGATCTGGAACGGAAGAACGGCCTGACCCCGGTCCAGCTGGAGGAGTGGGCCCGGGCCTTCCTGGAGCGGGTCCGCGAACGGACCGGCGTCCGCGGCGCGATCTACACCTCGCCCAGCTTCTGGGCGAACTCCGTGGGCGGCAGCGACTGGTTCGCGACGCACGGGTACCGCGTGCTCTGGGTGGCGCACTGGACCACCAACCCGAGTCCGACCGTTCCGGCATCGGACTGGGCGGGCTTCGGCTGGACGTTCTGGCAGTACACGTCCGACGGGTCGGTCCCGGGGATCGTCGGCCGGGTCGATCTCGATCGGTACGCGGGTCCGGACCCGGCGGCGGCCACGATCACGCTCGCCGAAGCCGACGATCCGCTCCCCGAGCCGCCGTTCACGGACATCGACAGCTCGCCCTTCGCCGACGACATCGCGTGGCTGTATCGGGCCGGGATCACGGCCGGTTGCTCCCCGACGAAGTTCTGCCCGAACGCGGTGGTCACGCGCGGACAGATGGCATCGTTCCTGACCCGAGCCCTCCAGCTCCCGGAGACCACCACCGACCATTTCACGGACGACGGCGGATCGACGCACGAGCTCGACATCGACCGCCTGGCCCAGGCCGGGCTGACCAGCGGTTGCGGCCCGACCCGCTACTGCCCCGGGAGCGGCGTGACCCGGGCCCAGCTCGCGTCATTCCTGGCCCGGATCCTGGACCTGTCGGCACCGACGAGCGACCACTTCGACGACGACACCGGCTCCAGCCACGAGTCCGACATCAACCGGATCGCCCGTGCCGGCCTGACCAGCGGCTGCGGTCCGGGTCGCTACTGCCCGGATGGGCTCCTGACCCGCGGCCAGATGGCCGCCTTCCTGCATCGCACCTTCGGCTACTGATCCGGTCGACTCGGCCGGGCGTCAGGCCCCGACGGCGTCGGCGACTGAGGCCAGGTCCGGGTACGTCGCCGCGGGATCGGCGCCCTCCGCTACCGGAGTGGCCCCCGACCCCGACCTGCCGTGCCGGCGGTCGATCCAGACGGAAGTCAGGCCCAGTCTTCGCGCCGGCACGTGGTCGTGGTAGATGCTCTGGGCGACGTGCAGGATCCGCTCGCGCGGCAGCCCGATGCGATCGAACGCCGCCCGAAATCCCGCTTCGTCTGGCTTGTATGCGCCGACCTGCTGGGCCGTCACGACACAGTCGAAGGCGACCCCGAGCTTCACGTTCGACGCGGCGAACAGATCGTCGTCGCAGTTCGTGATCACCCCGAGTCGGAACCGGCCGGCGAGCCGGGCGAGGGCTTCCGCGGAATCCGGGAAGGCCGGCCAGTCCGCCACCGATCCCCCGAACCGCGCCAGCTCCGCCTCCGTGGGCGCGAACCCGAGCTCGGTCGCCACGCCGCGCAGGCCGGCCGCCAGGACCTCCCGGTAGCGACGGTACGGACCGGCCTCCGCGGCGGCCTCGTGCCGCGCATACCGCTCCAGCAACGCGTCGCCGTCCAGGGTGATCCCGCGGGCGTCGAGGATCGGGCGGAACGCGTCCAGCAGCCCGGTCTCCCAGTCGATGAGCGTCCCGTAGCAGTCGAAGGTCAGCGCGTCGAAGCTGGCGTAGTCCGGCGGCATCGATGGTCGCTCCCGTGGCAGTCGATGGGCGTCTGCTAGCATGCCACCACCCGAGGGGGAGTACCCCGGCACCCGGATGCCCGGCGTCATCACGGTCCGATCCATGTCAGACCTGCCGGCATCGGCCGCCCTTCCGAGGCGCGGTCGGCGGAGACCTTCGGTCTCGTATCAGGCGCGCCCGGAGGTCCCCCCGTTGGAACCGCAGTCCATCCTGTGGGTCGTATTGGCCGGCACGTTCGTGACGGTCCTCGCCCTGGACATCCTCGTCTTCAACCGTCGACCGCACGCGCCCGCGTTCCGCGAGGCCGCCATCTTCAGTGCGTGCTACGTCGGCCTCGGCCTCGGCTTCGGCGCCCTCGTGATCGCGTTCCGCGGCGCGGAGGACGGTTCCGCCTACCTCGCCGGGTACCTTCTGGAGCTGAGCCTGTCGGTCGACAACGTGTTCGTCTTCGCGATGATCTTCGGGGCCTTCGCCGTCCCGCTCCAGTACCAGCACCGGGTCCTGTTCTACGGGATCCTGGGCGCGATCGTCTTCCGGGCCGTCTTCATCGGGCTCGGGACGGCGATCATCGAGAGCTTCCACTGGGCGATCTACGGCTTCGGCGCTCTGCTCCTGTACACCGGCTACCGGATGTGGATCCAGCGCCACGACCACGTGATCGACCCGACGCGGAGCCCGGTGCTGCGGCTGTTCCGCCGGTTCGTCCCGACGACCGACGGCTATCGCGGCCAGCGGTTCGTCGTGCGCGAAGGCGGTCGTCGGCTTGCGACGCCCCTCCTCGCCGTCCTGCTCGTGGTGGAGACGAGCGACATCCTGTTCGCGATCGACTCCGTGCCGGCGATCTTCTCCGTGACCACCGACCCGTTCATCGTCTTCTCATCGAACGCCTTCGCCATCCTTGGCCTCCGCTCTCTGTACTTCTTGCTGGCCGGCGCGGTGGACCGGTTCCGCTACCTGAAGCCGGGACTGGCCGCGCTGCTGCTGTTCGCCGGGGTGAAGATCCTGATCGCCGACGTCTACAAGATCCCGATTCCGATGTCGCTGGCGATCATCGTCGGCATCCTCTCCGCCGCCATCCTGGCCTCCGTCCTGGCGGACGGCCGGGAGCGGGGAACCGAAAGCGCCAAGACGCCGTCCCAGCCGTCATGAACCCACCTGCCGTGGCGACTCGACTGCGCTTCCTGACCACCCTGGCCCTGGTCGCGGCGTTCGGCGTCGCTGCCTGCGGCGAGGCCGCCAGCAGCCCGACCCCCACGCCCACCCCGACCCGCGGCCCCGTGACGCTGCCGGAGCAGGCCGCCGCGGCGGTCATCGCCACCGACCCGCGCCTCACCGGCATCGGGCCACTGGATCCGCAGCTGATCGGCCAGGCGAGCTGGTACGAGGTCGCGAGCGCCTCGGGCGTGGCCGCATTCCTCGTGGCGGTCCGGGTCGGCTGGGGAGATTGCCAGGCCGGTTGCATCGACGAGCATCGCTGGGTCTACGCGGTGCAGCCCGACGGGTCCGTCCGGCTCCAGTCGGAGGAGGGGAGCGCGGTCCCGGCGGATGCCTGGCCGTCTCCCGGCGGTGACGGCCGGACCGGCCTGCTGCTCACGGCCGTCGCCGGGCCGGTCTGTCCGGTGGAGACGAACCCACCCGATCCGGCCTGCGCCCCGCGCGCCGTGCCCGGCGCGGTGGTCGTGCTCCGCGACGCGACCGGCGCGGAAGTGGCAAGGCTCACACTGGACGACCGGGGGTTCGCCTTCGCCGAGCTGACGGCCGGGGACTACGTCGTGGAGGCGCAGCCGCAGGAGGGTCTGCTGGGCACGCCGGAGGCGGTGCGCGTCACCGTCGTCGAGGGAGCCGGAACCCCGGTCACCCTGGGCTACGACACGGGGATCCGCTGACCGGCCCACGTTCCTCCGGCCCGGCGTTAGCATGCCTCCATGCAGTTGCCGGTCGCCCTCGTCCAGCTGGACGCCACCGATGACGTCGACACCAACCTGGCGCGCGCCGCCGCGCTGACCGACGAGGCGGCCGCCGCTGGAGCGCGGCTCGTCGTCCTTCCGGAGTACCTCCACTATCGGGGCCCGAATGACGGGTACCGCGCCTCCGCACGGCCGGTCCCGGGCCCGTTGACCGAGTCGTTCGCGGACGTGGCCCGGCGGCGCGACGCCTGGATCCTGGTCGGGAGCGTGGCGGAGACGTCCGCCGATCCAGGGCGGCCCTACAACACGAGCGTCCTGCTGGCGCCGAGCGGCGAGGTGGCCGCCACCTACCGCAAGGTCCACCTCTTCGACGTCGCCGTCGAACACGGCCCGGTCGACACCGAATCGGCCAAGGTCACGCCGGGCGACGTGGCGGTCTGCGCCGACGTCGACGGGATCCGGATCGGACTGTCGGTCTGCTACGACCTGCGCTTCCCGGAGCTGTATCGGACACTGGCCCTGGCCGGTGCCGAGATCCTGACCGTCCCGTCCAACTTCGCCGAGCGGACCGGGCGCGATCACTGGGAGGTGCTGCTCCGCGCCCGGGCGATCGAGAACGGCGCCTGGGTCCTCGCTCCGGCACAGGTCGGTGGGCCGCCCGGGCAACCGGCTTTCGGTCGTTCGATGATCGTCGACCCGTGGGGCACGGTCGTGGCCCAGGCTCCCGACCGTGTCGCCATCGTGTCGGCGGTGCTCGACATGGACCGCGTGGCGGCCGTCCGGCGGCAGATCCCCGCGCTCGCCAACCGGCGCCGGGAGGCGTATCGGCTGGACTGAGGCAGGACCAACGGGTGGGAGGCACCGGCGGGCGAAAGGGCGCACATTCCCCGCATGAAGACACGCGTCCTCGCCGCCATGCTCTGGTTCTTCGCCGGCTGGTACATCGGCTCGTACATCTCCGTGTTCTTCGCCATCACCCCGTACGTGGGCCCGGTCATCGGGACCGCCGCGGCAGCCCTCTTCGCGGGCGACCCGCGCCGGATCATCTGGTCCTCGCGGGCCAGGGTGGCGGCAAGCACGTCGATGCCGGAGCACTACCGACCCATCTAGGCGCTCACGCCGGGGCGTTCAGCCTTCTTCGGCGGGCTCTCCCGGCAGGGCGATGGTGAAGGCCGCTCCGCGACCTTCCGTGGCCGGCTCCAGTTCCAGCTCCCCGCCCATGGCGCGGCACAACTCGCGCGACACGTAGAGCCCCAGCCCGCTGCCGCCGTCGGCCGCGGCAGTCGCGCCCCGCGCGAACCGGGCGAACAGGCGTGGTCGATCCTCCTGGGCGACGCCCGGGCCGGCGTCCGAGATCGTCAGGCGGACCCGTCGAGCGTCCCGGTCCGCGATCACTTCCGCCCGCACTCGGCCACCTGCGCCGTACTTGACGGCGTTGTCCAGCAGGGCCCAGAGGACCTGGTCCAGGTGATCGCCGTCGGCGATCGCGAGCCAGCCTTCGGCGCGATCCTCGACCTCGAACGCCACGTCCCCGATACCGAGCGCCTCCCACGCCTTGCGCACGCGGGTCCCGACCGACACCACCTCCGTGCGCGGCTTGAGCGCCCCCGACTCCAGCCGCGTCACGGTGAGCAGCTGGCGGACCATCCGCGACAGGCGCTCCGACTGTTCGGCGATGATCCCGAGCCGACGATCGGGATGGATGGTCGCGAGCTGCTCCGCGTACGCACGGATGCTGGTGAGCGGCGTCTGGAGGTTGTGGCTGACGCCGCGCAGGAAGTCGTCCTTGGCGGCGTCGAGCTCGCGGAGCTGCTCGTTCTGGGTCTCGACCGTCGCGAACAACTCGGCATTGCGGATCGCGGCCGCCATCTCGCTGGCGAACAGCTCGAAGAGATCCTGGTCCGCCCGTTCCCAGCGGCTCGTTGCCGGAAGTCGACCGATGAGCACGCCGAGTTCGCGGCCGCCGGCCCGCAGCACCGCCCGCAGCGGCCTCGAAACGCCCGGGACGACCTCTTCCTCCTCGATCGCGGAGGCATCGCCGAGGATGACGGTCGCGTCGATGAGCGCGAAGGCCTGCGTCGCGTCCGACGCCGTGCGGGCCACCAGGGCTCGGACATCGTCACGCGGCGACACCTCGTCGATCGCGGCCAGGATCCGGGCCAGCTCGCGATCGCGCCGCTGGAGGTCGGTGGCGAGCCGGTCGTGGCTGTCGGCCAGGCGCGAGAGCTCGTCGTCGCCCGCTACCCGGATGGGTGTCGACAGGTCGCCGGCGGAGACCCGGTCGACGGCCTTCGCAATGGTCCGCAGGGGGGCCGTCAGCTCGCTCGCCAGCGCGTAGGACAGGACGATGGCGACGGCCGCGACGACGGCGATGGCGAAGATCAGGATGCCGCGCATGACGTTGCCGTCCGCGGCCGTCCCGGTGAACGACGCGCCGACCAGCAGGACGATGAGTCCGAAGCCACCGAGTGGCACGATCGCCGAGGCGATGAGGGCGATGGTCAGCCGGGACCGGAAGCTGAGGCCGCGCGAGGGGTCGCGCGCGGGTCGATCAGGGTCAGCCATCGTCGGGATCCGCGACCGACAGCAGCCGGTAGCCGACGCCGCGGACGGTCTGGACATGCACCGGGCGGCTGGGGTCCAGCTCGACCTTCTGTCGGAGTCGGCGCATCGTGACCCACACGTAGGTGGGGTCGGCGTCCTCCGTTTCGGCCCAGCCACGGGCGAGCAGGGTCTCCGTCGGCACCGTCTGGCCGAGGCTCGCAGCGAGGGCGTACAGCAGGCGGGACTCGGTCGGGGTGAGCTGCACGATCAGCCCGCCGACCGTCGCCTGCCGTCGATGCAGGTCGAGGGTCAGCTGCGGGCCAAGGACGAGGCTCTGGCGGGGCACCTTGTCGCCGAGTCGCTTGAGCACGCGGTTGACCCTTGCCCGGAGCTCGGGATAGTGATACGGCTTGGTGATGTAGTCCTCCGCCACCTCCTCCAGCAGGTCCGCCTTGGAGTCACCCGCGTCGATGGCGGACAGGACGATGATCGGGAGGTCCGCCCGGGCCTTGATCTCGCGGGCCAGGGTCAGCCCGTCCATCCGCGGCATCATCATGTCGATGATCAGCAGGTCAGGCCAGCCGCTTCGCAGTCGTCGAAGCGCCTCGTCGCCGTCACGCGCGGTCGCGATCTCGTAGCCGTCCGCTCGCAGCTGGTCCGCCAGCAGGACGAGCAGATTCGGGTCGTCGTCGACGATGAGGATCCGTGGGGCCGGGCTGGCCCCGGGTCCGCTCAGCATGGGCGCTATCGTACGCGGCGCAGAACCGCGCGGGCCGCGCACCTCTCTGGGCAAGGAAGAACCCCGGCGGGGTCCGCCGGGGTTCTTGCCGGTTGACCGGGGAGGCTAGATCCCGGCGTCCACGCAGACCGCGTGCGCCGTCACCGACGCGTTCCCGAGATCGCCGGCAGCAGCGTTGTCCGCGATGATCACGGTCCAGGTGGTATCGGATGTCGGGTAGTTGGAACTCACCGAGACCTGGTCCCCGGTGGCGCCCGCCGAGAGGGAGAACCCGCCGCCGATGATCACCTTGCCGGTCGGGCAGGTGACGTTCTGCGTCTTCGGCCAGCTCGAACTGGTCGCCGAGGACGCCTGGACGCGCTCCCAGCCACTGACGCCATCGGCGCCGGTCGCACCGGTCGCGCCGGTCGCGCCGGTCGCACCGGTCGCACCTGCGGCGCCATCGGCGCCATCGGCCCCATCGGCGCCATCGGCGCCATCGAGACCCGGAAGACCGCGCCCGAACCACCAGCGCCGGGCTTCGTTGGACCCGCAGATGCCGGTCGAGACATAGCGGACGACCTTGGTGGTCTTTTCGATGCAGACGTAGAAGCCGTTGTCGTCGACGCCGGCCGTGCCGATGGCGGCGGCAGCCGCGCCACCGACCGCGCTCAGGACCAAGCCGCCCGCGAGCAGCAGGATGGACGCCCGGCGTCCGGATCCGCGAGCGATGCTGACCATCCGATTCATGGCGAGTTCTCCATGCTGGCTGTGCCGATCCGCCCCAGGGACCGGGGCGCGATGACGAAGCGACTCTAGCGCACCGGTGTCCGCGAGACGCGTCTGGTGCAACCTGATGGTGCCGGCGGACACCGGTGCGGATTTGGGGCCCTGCGCGGACCGGTCAGGGCGCCTTCGGGTCCACGAAGCGACAGCGGGGACGGACCGGGCAGGCGGCACAGTCCGGTCGGCGGGCGTGGCAGGTCTTCCGGCCGTGCTGGATGAGGTTGACGTGCGCCTCGTACATCCGGCCCGGCTCCAGCATCGCGAGAAACAGGTCGTGGGCGTCGTCGGCGGTGGCCTTCGGCGGCATCAGCCCGATCCGATGGGAGACCCGATCAACGTGGCGGTCCACCGGCATGAGCGGCAGACCGAAGCAGAACAGGAGCAGGACGGATGCGGTCTTCTTCCCGATCCCGTCGATCCGGGTCAGCCACGCGCGGGCCTCCAGCGCCGACATGTCACCGAGGAACTCCAGCGAGTAGTCGCCGCGCTCCTCGCGGATGAAGCGCAGCGTCGACTGGATGCGCGGCGCCTTCTGGTTCGCCAGCCCGCCCGGCCGGATGACGTCGGTCAGCTCGGGGATCGGCGCGAACTCGACCGCGGCCCAGTCGGGTGCGCTGCCCACCGGCAGACCGACGCCGCCCCAGCCGGCGCCCGGGGCATGGGCCGTCGTGGCGCCGCCACCCGGATACGCCTTCCGCAGGGCTTCGAACGCGACCTCCGCGTTCACGTCCGCGCTGTTCTGGGTCAGGATCGTCAGGATGAGCTCGCTGGTCGGGTCCAGGCGGCGCTCCCATCCCGGCGTGCCGTACCGTCCGGCGAGCTGGTCAAGCACGTACCGGACGAGGCCCGGCCGGTAGCGGTCCAGCCGTTTCGCGTACGTGCGCGCCGGGTCGCTGAACTTCCGTTTCCTGGGACGAGCCCGCCGCGCGGCGACGGTCACAGGGCGACGAGGCGCGCGATCCGGGCTGCGCACCGCTCCAACGGACGCGTCCCGGCGGCCATCGCCTCTTCCACCGTCTGAGGTCGCTCCACGACCGGGACCGCGATCGCTCCGACGGCTGATAGGGCCTCGATGCCGGCCGTGTCCACGCCACCCCCGACGGCGATGCACGCGACGCCCGCGTCCCTTGCCCGCTTCGCGACCCCAAGGGCCGTCTTGCCGAACCCGGTCTGGGCATCGACCCGGCCCTCCCCGGTGATGACCAGGTCTGCCCTCGCCAGCCTGCCGTCGAAGTCGGTCGCGTCCATGACCAGATCCACCCCGGGCCGGAGCGCGAACGACCGCAGGTGGTCCTGGATCGACAGCAGGGCGTAGCCCACCCCGCCGGCCGCACCGGCGCCGGGTGTCCGGCGCTCGTCCCGCCCGGTCGCGCGGTCGATCACGTCGGCGAACCGCGCGAGGCGCCCGTCCAGCTCCTCGACGAGCGCCGGCGTGGCGCCCTTCTGCGGTCCGTAGACCGCCGCCGCTCCCTCAGGGCCGAGGAGTGGATTCGAGACGTCGCACGCCACTTCCAGCTCGACGTCCGCCAGTCGAGGGTCGAGCCCGGACAGGTCCACCGTCGGGCCGTCGCGATCCGCCGCGGCCCCGAGGCCGACCAGGAGGCCGGCGCCGCCGTCCGTCGTCGCGCTACCGCCGATCCCGAGGACGATCCGGCGGGCGCCGGCATCCGCCGCGGCCTTGAGCAGCTCGCCGGTCCCGATCGAGCTGGCGGTCAGCGCGTCGTGCTCGCGCGTGGTGAGGCGCGACAGCCCTGAGCCCTCCGCCATCTCGATGGCCGCGCGTTCACCATCGTCGGATCGCAACCAGCGAGCCTGGATCGTGCGGCCCAGCGGGTCGTGGACCGGGGTGGCCTGCCAGGTCCAGCCGCCGGCGGCCGCGATGGCTTCCAGGGTGCCCTCGCCGCCGTCTGCCAGCGGGCACAGCAGGACCGTGTCGTCCGGATGGACCTGGGCCCAGCCGTCCGCGATGGCCCGGGCGACCTGGACGGACGTGAGCGAGCCCTTGAAGGAGTCGGGCGCGATGAGGACCGTCCGCGGGCGAAGCGCGGTCACGAGCCGTCGGTGCGTCGGCGCTCGAGGTACTCCGGGATGCGGATCATCGGCGGGCGCTCCTGGTCGGCGAGCTCGATGACCTCGAGCGACAGGCGGCCCTTGCCCGAGCGAGGCAGTTTCATCGTGGACCCCAGCTCCGCGAAGAGACGAACCTTGCGCCGCTCTTCAAGTCGCTTCATGACGGCCTGGAGGATGACGAACGACATCCGCGACAGGCCTTCCAGTTCCTGGTTCCGGTGGACGCGCCGCTCCAGGTCCACCTGCCCCATGCCCTCGACCCCGAGGCGCTCGGTGGCGTCGATCAGATGCCCGATCTCGACGGCGTATCCCGTGAAGAACGGGATGCTCTCGAGCAGTGACCGGCGGCCGGCGTACTCGCCGGACAGCGGCTGGATCATGCCGGAGAGCTCAGGGTAGAACAGGTTGATGAGCGGCCGAGCGACGAGTTCCGTGACGCGACCGCCGCCACCCTCCTTGAGGACGCCCTCCTGGACGATCGGCCGCTGGTAGTAGCCCTTGACATACTGGAGGCGCGGTTCGTGGAGCAGGGGTCCCAGCGTCCCGTAGACCATCCGGTGATGCCAGTTCCGGACGTCGGTATCGGCCCAGACGATGATGTCGCCGGTCGTCTCGAAGAGCGACTTCCAGAGCGCCTCACCCTTGCCCTGGAACGAGCCGTAGCGGGCCAGGACATCGGGATGCTGGACGACGCGGGCACCCTCCGCCTCGGCGATCTCCCGGGTGCGATCGGTCGATGCCGAGTCGATGACCAGGATCTCGTCGAGCAGCGGGACGCGACCGACCATCTCGCGGATCGCCTTGCGAACGATCGGCCCGATGGTCTCCTCCTCGTCCAGGGTCGGGAGCACCAGCGAGATCGTGACGCCCTGCTTCTCCTTGAGTTGGACCAGCCGGCGGAGGTCTTTGAACTCGCCGTGATGGAAGTTCGACTCGCCGAACCAGCGCTCCACCCGGGCCGGCACTGCGCGGGCCTCCTCGGCCGCGCGATCCGCCGCGGCCAACGTCTCGGCATGCGACGCGAGCGCATCAAAGGTCTGGCCCCCGATCGTCTCGCGGGTCTTGACCACCACGACCGACGGCTTGGCCCGGGCCGCGATCGCCTCCGGGAGGGCCCCGAAGAGGTACGAGTTGGTGGCACCCACGCCCTTCGGGACGGCGGAGGCGCCCATCACCACCAGATCGGCCTTCTCAGCCTCCCGCAGGATGGCGTTGCGGACGTTCGGGGCTTCGCGCAGGGCGGCCTCGCCCCGGCCCCGGAGATGCTGCTTGATGAACGCGGCGAGGGCCCGCTCCGCCTGCGCCCGGACGGCCATCGTGATCCCGGGCGGGACCAGGTGCAGGACCACGACGGTGGCGTCGTGGTGGCGGGCGATGGCATCGGCGAACCGGACGGCCAGCTCGGCGTGTGGGCCGCCGCGAACGGGCACGAGGACGCGCTTGATCTCCCGCGTCCCGCGTTGCTTGACGACGGCGATGTCGCACGGCGATTCGCGGACCACCTCGTCGATGGTGGTGGAGAACACGGTGGGGCCCTTGATCCGGCCGTCCTGGCTGGTCGGGGCCTTGCCGCCCCAGCCGAAGAGGATGAGGTCCGCCTCCTGCTCCGCGGAGGCCTCCGTGATGCCCTCCGCCGCGTGGCGCCCGATCCGGACGATCGGATGGATGGTCGTCCCCTCCGGCGCGTAGTCAAGCACCTTCTGGAGCAGGCGCCGGGCATGCCGCGCGCGAGTGGCGCCCTCCGACAACGGCATCCCCTCCGGGACCTCGACGATGCCGAGCGCGGACAGCTCCCCGTGACGTTCGTCCAGCAGGGCTGCCCCCAGGCGGATCAACTCCTCGGCGGTCCCCGGGTTGGCGACCGGGATGAGGATCCTCGCCGGAAGCGGCGGACGTGGGCTCATGCGCCGCCCGGCGTCCCGGCGGCCTGCCAGTGGTCCACGAGATACGGCTTCAGCAGCTCGAACTCCCGCGCCTGGCGCTCCACCCGATCCTCTGCCTGGTCGGTCGTCACGTTGCGGTTCTCGATGATGAAGCTGGCGACCCGGCCGAAGTAGATCGGCACGAGCGCCGCCACGATCGTCTCCAGCGACGGCTTGGGGTCACGCGCCGCCACGACCAGGTCGTACACCGTGCGGGCCCACAGGTCATCCGGGAAGTGGAACGTGCTGACCGCATCGGCCATCTCGGCCGTGGTCGCGGTGGTCGACGACACGTCCCCGCCGATCCCGAGCTTCGCCCGCGCCTGGTCATCGAGCCGGCCGGCCTCGGCCGCCAGTTCCAGCACCGTCTCCAGGGTCGCCGGAGCGAGCATCGACCGCCAGGTCTCGGTGAGCGTCAGGGAGCCTGCGTGGAACTCGGACAGCAGCCGCAGGGTGTTCACCTCGAGCGGCGGCGGGTCGATGATCCGTTCGAACCCGTAGGCGGGCACGTCGTGGCTGCCGCGGATGCTCAGCCAGCTGTCCGCATGCCTGTCGGCCAGACGCAGGATCGTCCCGACGACCTGGCGGAACATCGGGCCGAGGTCGGAGCCCGGGTCCTTGGGGTCGTGGACCTTGGCGCCCAGCCGCGTCTGGCACACGGCGAAACCGCCGGCCATCGCGGAGGTGGTCATCCAGATGTCGATCCCGAACTTGCTGACGTCGTCCGTCCAGTCGTCCTGCTCCAGGTAGTGCCGGACGAGGTCGCCACTGACCCCGAAGTCACCGCCGATCGGCTGGCGGATCCGGTGCCCGTACAGCGCTCGGGTGAGCGGGTAGGTGACGGTGTTGGTGATCGTGCCGTCGTACTTGTAGCGGGCATAGAGCGGGGCCACGAAGTCGTAGCCGCCCTTGAGGATGGGACCCGCCAGGAGCTCGATCCACTCCGGCACGATCGAGCGGAGGTCGGAGTCGACGACCACCAGCGCCTGGACCTCCAACGCGGCCGCGATCTCGAAGATCGTGCGCAGCGCCGCGCCTTTGCCTCCAACGCCATCGATCTCGGGGTAGGTCAGGCTCACCCGCTGCAATCGATGGCTGGGCCGCACCAGGAGGATCTTCTCGATGTACTCGGGCGGCTCCGTCTCGACGACCACGCGCTGCGTCCCATCGGGCGAGCCGGCGTCCGAGTTGACCACCACCGGTTGCAGGTCCGGGAAGTACTGGACAAGGCCAGCCTGCGCCGCACGGACCACGTAGCCGATGGTCGCCGCGTTCTTGAAGCTGGGGATGCCGACCATGATGTCGGCCTTGCCAAGCCGCGCGATCTCCTCGCGGACCGCCGGTGTCAGGGCTGGTTCAGGCACGCCCCCACCCTACCATCGCCCCGGCCTCCGCGCTTGGCTCGAGGTCGGCGCGAGCAGGCTGTGAGCGTGCCGCGGAGATGCCGACTCAGCGTCGCGGGAGATCCGCCGCGATCCACTCGGGATTCCGGGCGCCGGGCTGGTAGCGGGAGTTCGCGCCCTTGTACGAGAGCCCGGTGAAGCCCTGGATCCGCCACGACCCGAGCCACCTGTCGATCGGCGGCTGGACATAGGGCCCGCAGCGGACCAGGTCGACTCCGGGGATGACGGACTCGAGGAGTCGCTTGCGCTCGAGCAGCGGGATGTCGAGCAGCCACTCCCCATCGAGCCAGAGCAGGTCGGTCGCGACGAGGACGATATCGTCCCCCTCGCTGAAGGTCCGGGCGGCCGCCTCCACCTCAAGCCGTCGCAGGCGCTCGCCGGCCCGGTCACGCCGGATGCCCACCAGCGGCTTGGCGAGGAGCTGGCCCACGGACGGGATCTCGTCCGTGCCGATCGACCTCGGCAGGTCCTCCGGCTTCGGCTGCTTCGTCAGGTAGCCGTCGAGGATCGCGCCGTCGGCCGTCCGCACCAGCATCGCGGACAGGGCCGACCGGATGTCGTCGTGGCCGGGCAGGGCCTCGCCGTCGTCGTAGATGGCCGCCTGGGTTCCCGTGGCGGCGACGATCACCCGGAGCCCGAGCCAGAGGGGCTCCACGACCGGTTGGTGGATCCGTTCGACCCGGTCGTGGCCGAAGTCCTGCGGTCGGATGGGACTGGCGAGCTCCAGGGGATCGAGGGCGGTCATGGCGGCCATCGTACGCGGGTCTGGGCCGCGTATCATCCGGCCGTGGCCCCGATCGCCCAGCAGCGCGACCCCGCGACCCGCCCGGGCGGCCTGGCCGGGATGACCCCGAGTGGTCGCGCCGTCGTGCCGGCCGCCTGGGCCCTGTACGACTTCGCCAATACGATCTTCAGCTACGCCGTCGTCTCCGTCGCCATCGGCCTGTGGCTGACGGACCCCGATCGCTTCGGAGCGGGCCCGGGCCAGCTGATGCAGGGAGTCGCCGTCGCGGTCAGCGTCGGCATCAACGCCCTGGTGTCGCCGGTCCTGGGTGCGCTCAGCGACCGTGGCGGCCGGCGCCTCCCGTTCCTCCTCTTCTTCACGATCCTGTGCGTCGTCCCCACGATCCTTATCGGCTGGTCGCCGGCGCTCGTGGGTGTGCTGCTGTTCATCCTGGCCAACTTCGCCTACCAGGCCGCACTCATCTACTACGACGCCACGCTCGCGGTCGTGAGCTACCCCGCGACTCGCGGCAAGCTCTCCGGGATCGGTGTCGCGGTCGGCTACATGGGGACGATCTTCGTGGCGGTCGTGCTCATCGCGCTGGATGCGGGAGCCACCCAGATGTTCGTCGTCGCGGGCGTCCTGTTCGCGGTCTTCGCGGCGCCGATCTTCCTGATCGTCCGGGAGCCCCCCTCGGGCGGGCCGTCGATCACGCGGAGGGACGTCATCCGGTCCCTCGGTCAGTTGCGCGAGACGATCGAGCACGCCCGGGGCGTGCCCGGCCTTGGGCGCTTCCTCGTCGGCCGGTTCTTCTACAGCGATGCGGTCAACACGCTGATCGTGGTCATGAGTGTCATCGCCGTCCGGGCGATGGGGATGTCAGAGACCGAGTTCCTCGTGCTGTCGCTGATGCTGACCGTCATCGCGATCGTGACCAGCTTCTTCTGGGGCTGGCTGACGGACCGGATCGGCCCGAAGCGGGCGTTGCTGGCTGTGCTCGCTTCATGGTCCGTCGGCCTCTTCCTGGGGATCGTGGCGCTTGGGATCCCGGGGACGACGCCTGGCATCGTGATCTTCGTCGTGGCCGGGGCCATCCTCGGCAGCGGCCTGGGCGGCGTCCAGGTCGCAGACCGCGTGCTGATGATCCGACTGTCGCCGCCGGAGCGGCTCGGGGAGTTCTTCGGCGTGTACGGCCTCGTCGGCAAGGCATCGCAGGTCGTGGGCTCACTGGTCTACGGGCTGATCGTCTTCTTCCTCGTCTCCCCGCTGGGCAACGGGGCCTACCAACTCGCCGTCCTGAGCCTGTTCGGGACGATGCTCATCGGTCTGTGGCTGGTCTGGCCGGTGCGGGACGACCTACCGGGTCGCGGTGAGGCGACCGCGGGTGATGTGCCGATCCCGCCCGAGCGGTTGGCGCCTGGGTCAGGACCGCTCCAGCCGCGCTGAACACGGCGGCGGCGGCACGGCGGCGCGGAAGCTCGGCAAGCGCGCGCGGCGCGGACGCTCGGCAAGCGCGCGCGGCGCGGAAGCTCGGCGCGCGCGTCGCGTCGCAGAGACGCGATTCCGCGACAGCCGAGCGTGGTCGCGTCCCCGGATCGCGTCCTGTGCAGCCTGGTGCCTCGACCACCACGGGTTCATCACGGGATCGCGTCGCAGAGACGCAGGCCGCGACACCGGCGGCACGTTCATCGCGGGATCGCGTCGCAGGGACGCAGGCCGCGACACCGACGGCCCGGCCGCCACGGCCCGGCCGCCCCGGCTGTCGGCCGCCCCGGCTGGCATGCCGCCGCCGGGTGGCCGCCGCTGCCGCCAGGCCCCGTCCGGCCCCGGCGTCAGTCCGGGTATCCGCCAGGGTGCCGCTGCCGCCAGGCCCAGGCCGACCCGACCATCCCTCCGATGCTGGGCCGTCGCGGTCGCCAGCCCAGGACCTCTGTCGCCTGGTCGGAGCGCGCCACGAGCACGGGCGGATCGCCCGCCCGACGCGGGCCCACGGTCACAGCGATCGGGCGGCCGACGACTGCCTCGGCCGCCGCGATGACCTCGCGGTTGCTGAACCCGTCGCCGTTGCCGAGATTGAGCGCCAGCGCCCCGAACGCGGTCCGTGGATCGTCGGGCGCCGTCGCCTCGATCGCGAGGAGGTGCGCATCGGCCAGATCCGCGACATCGATGTAGTCGCGGATGCAGGTGCCGTCGGGGGTCGGATAGTCGTCGCCGAACAGGGTCATCGCCCGGCCGTCCTCCACGGCCTGGAGGATCGCCGGGATGAGATGGGTCTCCGGGTCGTGGTCCTCGCCCAGATCCGCGGTGGCGCCGGCGACGTTGAAGTAGCGTAGTGACACGCTTCGCAGCCCATAGGCCTGACCATACCAATGGAGCGCGCTCTCGAACGCCCGCTTCGTCTCCCCGTACGGATTCACCGGGCGCAGCGGCGCATCCTCGGGGATCGGGGTCGTCTCGGGGACTCCATAGACCGCGGCCGTCGAGGAAAAGACCACGCGCCGTACGCCACCGACCCGCGCGGCCTCCAGCAACGCCACGCCGCTCGCGACGTTGTCGCGGTAGTAGCGCCCGGGGTCCGCGATCGATTCGCCCACCAGCGATCGCGCCGCGCAGTGGAGGATCGCCTCCACGCCCTCGTCCGCGAGGAGTCGACCGACGACGTCCGCGTCGCCATACGACCCCGTGACGAGGCGGGCGCCCGTGGGCGAGGCCGCACGGTGGCCGGTGGTCAGATCATCGAGGACGACGACCCGGTGTCCCGCCGCCAGCAGCACGGCCGCGGACACTGATCCGATATAGCCGGCACCGCCGGTCACGAGGATGGTGGTCACGTCCCAACGATACGGGTTCAGCGCCGGCGCAGGCGGTCGATCAGCGAGCGACGCGGTCGTGCCGGATCGCCGCCCCCCTCGGACCCACGTCCGGATGGGCCGGACGGCGGTTCGGGCGACTCGTCCGCTCCGGCGCCCGGGCCGGCTCGCTGCCGGTCGGGCATCGGGTCTACCACCGGTTCGCCGCGC
The DNA here is from genome assembly GCA_963704935.1 of uncultured Chloroflexia bacterium. Classification (GTDB taxonomy): domain Bacteria; phylum Chloroflexota; class Limnocylindria; order Limnocylindrales; family CSP1-4; genus SPCO01. Next base: position 1,244,352 of record CAVPIF010000001.1, on the reverse strand, counting down.
GTGGCGAGGACCTCCTCCAGGCGCGCTGCCAGGCGGCGCGCGGCATCGTTCTCCGGGTCGATCGTAAGGGCGCGTCGCGCGAGCAGGTAGGCACCGAGGTCGTCGGTGCGCTCCAGGGCCACGCGAGCGAGGCCGACCACCGCGATCGAGCTGCGCGGATCGGCCGCGGCAACCTGCCGATAGAGCTCCTCCGCCCGCTCGACCCGACCGAACGACAGTGCACGCTCCGCCTCCAGCAACAACTCGATCATGCCGTGCCCTCCGACGCCAGCGAGCGGGCGAGCGCGAGCAGTCGATCGCGCTTGTTGATGGTCGGGTCGGCGATGGCCCGATCCAGCAGTTCCTGCAGGACCGATCCGAGCTTGGGCGAGGGGGGGAGGCCGAGCTCAGCCATCAGGACGTCGCCATCGATGTCGAGGTCGTGGAGGTCGAGCACGATCCCTGCGGCCAGCTGGGCAGCGACGCGGGCCCGGATCTCCGCCAGGCGACCGCCGTCGCGGCGGCGGCCCGAGCCGAGGTTGTCCGCCTCGCGCAGCAGGAACAGGTCGGCGAGCGCGTCGCGGCCCACCTTGGCGATGAACCGCCGGACTGCGGCGTCGGACCAGGACGGGACGTAGCCGTACATGTGATGGCGGATGATGTGGACGATGCGGTCCCGCTCGTGACGGGGCCAGTGCAGCCGGTCCAGCAGCCGACCGGCGATCTCGGCCCCCACGATGTCGTGGCCGAGGAAGCGGCCGTCGGCCATCGTCGCCGGCTTGCCGATGTCGTGCAGCAACGCCGCCATGCGGATGTGGGCCGGCTCGGCGACGGCACCGTCCACGGCGTGGAGCGTGTGATCCCACAGGTCCTCGCCCTCGACCTTGTTCTGGGGGATGCCGCGCTGCGCCGCGAGGTCCGGCGAGATCATCGCGAGGAGGCCGGTGTCGGCCAGCAGGCGCAGGCCGATGGACGGCGCCGGCGCGGCCAGGATCTTGGCGAGTTCCATGGCGATGCGCTCGCCGGAGACGTGGCGAACCCGCTCAGCCCGGGCGCTGATCCCGGCCAGGGTCGCGGGCTCCACCCAGAAGCCGAGCGTCGCGGCGAAGCGCACCACCCGGAGCATCCGCAGGGCGTCCTCCTCGAACCGCGCCGACGGGTCGCCGACGGTGCGCAGGAGCGCGGCGGCGATGTCGTCCTGGCCGCCGAACGGGTCGACGAGGCGCGGCGCCCGGCCGCCTGCCGGGGCTCCCCAGGCGATGGCATTGACCGTCACGTCGCGGCGGGCCAGGTCCAGCTCGATCGAATCGGTGAACTCGACCCGGTGCGGCCGGCGGAAGTCCGCGTAGTCGTGGTCGGAGCGGAAGGTCGTGATCTCCACTTCGCCCACGGCCGGATCGTCCGTCGCGACCGCCACGGTCCCGAACGCATTCTCGTAGAGCGTGTCCGGGAAGAGCGCCTCCGTCTCCTCCGGCCGGGCAGACGTCGCCAGGTCCCAGTCGTCCGCCGGCCGGTCCATCAGGACGTCGCGGACGGATCCGCCCACGACGTAGGCGGCATGGCCCGCCCCCCACAGGGTCCGCAGGAGGCTCGTGACCGCTGCGGGGATCGCCGCGGCGACATCGACCGACGCCGCCGCAGGTCGCCGGGCCGTCAGTTCTTCCCCAGGAACAGGTACATCCGCCACGCGTCGTTGCGCTCGTCGACGAGATAGGGAGTGAACAGCGAGTAGAGGTCGCTGCGAGGCTCGTGCGGCTCGCGCTGGAGCCGGAGTCGGGCCTCGTCCAGGGTCTTGCCACCCTTGCGGTGGTTGCACGGCTTGCAGGCCGTGACGAGGTTCTCCCAGCTGTGCCCGCCGCCCCGGTGGCGGGGTACGACGTGGTCCAGGGTCAGGTCGTGGCTCTGCCGGCCGCAGTACTGGCAGGTGTGGCGATCCCGCACGAAGACCTCGCGACGGGATAGCTTCACGCGTGGTCGAGGTCGGCGGATGAGGTACTGCAGTCGGATGACGGAGGGCGCGCGATATTCCGTCCGCGGCGTCCGCACCATCTGGTGGTCGTACTCGATCACCTCGGCCTTCTCGCCGAATACGAGACGGAAGGCCCTCGGCAGGTTGCAGACATTCAGCGGCTCGTAGTTCTGGTTCAGAACGAGAACGAGACCGTCCATGGTGGCCGGAGGATAACCCACAACGCGGCCGGGACCCTACGTGCCCGCCGTTCGCCACTCGCGTGCCGTCGGCGTCAGTCGCGAACCGTGGCCGCGCCCGTCCGCGGGTCCCAGCCGCCGGCCTGTCCCACCTTCGTCTCGAGCGGTCGACCGAGCACGCCGCTGATGAACCGCGCCGCGGTCAGCACGCCGGCCAGCGACACCCCGTGATCCCACCCGGAGGCGTCGAGGAAGTAGACGAGATCCTCCGTCGCGAGATTGCCGGCCGCGCCGGGCGCGTAGGGGCAACCGCCCGCGCCGCCGGCCGCGCTGTCGAACGTGCGGATGCCGGCGGCCAGCCCCATCGCGACGTTGGCCAGGGCCGTGCCGCGCGTGTCGTGGAAATGGAAGGCCTGGCGCCCCGGCGCGATGCCGCCAGCCTCCGCGAGCGTCACGATCTCCGCGACCTGGTGCGGGACGCCGACGCCGATCGTGTCGCCGAAGCAGATCTCGTCCGCGCCGAGGTCCTGCAGCCGGCGCGCGACATCGACCACGGCCTCCGCGGTGACGTGGCCGCTGTACGGGCAGCCGAAGGCGGTCGAGACGTAGGCCCGCCGCCACCAGCCGCGCTCCCCGGCCCGAGACAGCACCGGCTTGAACGCCGCGAGCGACTCCGCCACCGTCATCCCGATGTTGTGCGTCGTGAACGCGTCCGTGGTGGCCGTGAAGACGGCGATCGCCTCGACGCCGGCCGCTTCCGCGCGGTGCAGCCCGTGGTCGTTGGGGACGAGGACCGGGTACCGCACGCCTCGCTGGCGGGGGAGTGCCGCCATCAGCTCGGCGGCGTCGGCCAGCTGCGGGATCGCCCGGGGCGCCACGAATGACGTCGCCTCGATGTCGCGCAGGCCCGCGTCGGCGAGGAGGGCCAGGTAGCGGAGCTTGTCGTCGAGCGAGATCGCCCGCGACTCGTTCTGGAGCCCGTCGCGCGGTCCGACCTCGTAGATCCGGACGCGGCGATCGTCTGGGCCCGTCGTCATTCGCGCCGTCCCTGTCAGCCGCGGAGTCAGACGAGCGGCGGGTCCATCGCCCGCTCGAGGCGAGCGATCTCGACCTCGATCCGGCCGATGAGGTCGATCGCAGCGGCGTGCACCTCGCTGCCATGGGCCGCGGCGTTGCGCCGCTTGCGAGTCTCGCGATGGAGTGCCAGCAGCTCCTCGCGGGTCTGGGGCAGTGATCCGTGGGTCGTCGTGTCGTGCTGTGCCATCGGGCGCTTGTCTCCTCGCGAAGCGGTCGGAGGGAGGGTACCGCGTTCGGGTTCCTCAGGGCTCGACCACGGCGAGGAGCTGTCCGCGGGCGACCTGGTCACCGACGGCGACGGCCAGCTCTGCGAGGCGCCCGCGGATCGGGGAGGTCACGGTGTGTTCCATCTTCATCGCCTCGAGGGTGACGAGCGGACTGCCAGCGTCGACGATGTCCCCGACCCGCGCGCCGATCGACCGCACCGTGCCGGGCATCGGGGCCGGCAGCTGGGCCGGCCCGCCATGATGGGCCGCGGCCGCCGCCTGCGCCGCGCGGTCGACGTCCGGTGGCGACGCGATCCGAAACGGGATGCTGCGCCCCCGGACGTCGACGTGGACCGTGTCTCCGGCACGGACCGCGAGCACGGCGTCGGTTGCGTCCGGAGCAGCCACCCGGGTCTCGCCTCCGGCCTCCAGCCGAACGGATGGGGCCGCGTTCAGCCGCCAGCCGCCCCGCCACGGGTCGGTATCGACGCGGCCCAGCTGGAGGATGGCCGCAGCCGCAGACCAGGCGGCGTCCGGGAGGGCGGCCCACGCCGCCACGTCGTCGGGCGGCCAGATCCGCTCGAGCGTGTCGGTTCGGATGTCGCCGTCGCGGACGACGGGATCCCGCACCACCCAGCGCAGGAACCGCAGGTTCGTGGTCAGGCCCAGGACGACCGTCTCGTCCAGGGCACGTCCCAGCCGGTCGAGCGCCTCCGGCCGGTTCCGCCCGTGCGCGACGATCTTGGCCAGCATCGGGTCGAATCGCGCGCCGATCTCGTCGCCTTCTACCACCCCGGGATCGACCCGTATCCCCTCGCCGTCCGGCCAGTGGAGGTGCTCGATCCGCCCGGTCGCCGGCAAGAACCCGGCCTCCGCATCCTCCGCGTAGAGGCGGACCTCCACGGCGTGCCCGGCCGACGCCACGTCGCCCTGGACCAGGCCGAGCGGCTCCCCGGCGGCGATCCGCAGCTGATCCTCGACGAGGTCCCGCCCCGAGACCTGTTCCGTCACCGGGTGCTCCACCTGGAGCCTCGTGTTCATCTCCAGGAAGGTGAAGGTGCCACGATCGTCCAGCAGGAACTCGCAGGTTCCCGCGCTTTCGTAGCCAACGGCCCGCGCCAGCGACAGGGCGCCCTCGCCCATGCGCGCCCGGAGCTCCGGGTCCACCGCGGGTGACGGGGACTCCTCGAGGACCTTCTGGTGGCGGCGCTGGAGCGAGCAATCGCGCTCGCCGAGGTGGACGCCCGCACCGCGGCGGTCGAACAGGACCTGGATCTCGACATGGCGGGCGCCTTCGACCAGTCGCTCCAGGATCAGCCGATCGTCACCGAACGCGGATGCCGCCTCGCGCCGCGCGGTCGCCAGCTCGGGCGGCAGGCGGTCTGGATCGCGCACGGTCCGCATCCCCTTGCCGCCACCCCCCGCGGCCGGCTTGATGAGCAGCGGGTAGCCGATCTCGGCCGCCGCGGCCACCAGGGCTGCGTTCGACTGGTCCGCGTCGTCGTAGCCGGACGGGACCGGGATCCCCAGGCCCGCAGCCAGCTTCCGGGCGGTCGACTTGTCGCCCATCGTCCGGATCGCGGACGGTGGTGGCCCGATCCAGCGGATCCCGGCAGCGATGACCCGTTCCGCGAAGTCCGCGTTCTCGGCGAGGAACCCGAAGCCAGGGTGCAGGGTATCGGCGCCGGCACGTCCGGCGGCCGCGACGACCGCGGCGGCGTCCAGGAGGTCCAGCGGGCTCGCGCCCGACGTCTGCGGGGCCACGACATGGACCCCGAGGCGGTCGCAGGTGCGGGCGATCCGGGCCGCGATCTCGCCCCGATTGGCGATGAACAACGTGCCGATGCGGCCTCGGAGATCCCGCGCCCGCGGTTCCAGTGACTCCCGGATCCGCCTGAGCCTGCGCCTCGTTCCCCAGCGCGCCGAACGCGTCAAACGCGACACGCCATCGCCCCCCAACGCGCCGCGCCGGCAGTCGGCCGGTGGCGATCCAGCGTTGGACGGTCCTGGTTGAGGTCCCAAGTCGACGCGCGACGTCGCTCGGACGTAGTTCGTCGGTCATGCTGTCGCGATTGTCGCATAGCGCGACGGTGCCGCGAAGCCGACCGGCCTCAGCCGAGACGTGCCACCAGCGCCGCCGATCGTGTCCTGACCGAGCCGTGGTGGACGGACCAGGCGCCCCAGGCGCCCTCGACCCACGAGCGGACCGTTTCGCCGAGAGCTCCGGGAGCAGCCCGGACCACGTCGATCGCCGTCACCGGTCCCATCGACGCCGGCGGCGTCAGCCACGGCCAGCCCGCCGCCGAGTCAGCCCCGATCGTCCGGAGGCGGATGAGCTGCGAGCCGGGCCAGCCGCCCTCCAGGACGAGCTGCAAGGCGATGAGGTGCACCCAGACCGACTGGGTCGCCTGCGGGTTCGGCACGCCCGGATGCTGGACCGCATAGGCGTCGACCGCCAGGTCGCCGTACGTCCCAGGCGGGTCGGCCACCGCGAGCGCCCCGGTGAGGGACTCGGTGTAGGCCACCCAGCAACCGGGTGAAGCCAGCACGTAGCGATGGCTGGGCCCGTCGATCAACGGGACACGCCCACCGCAACCCAGGCATGCGACCGTCGGTTCAGCCACCATCCCGCTCCGGCGCCCAGGCCGGTGGCCGCTTCTCGTCGAACGCGGCGAAGCCCTCGCGAGCCTCGGCACTCACGCGCTGGCGGGCGATCACCCGGGCGGAGTGCCACTTGGCCGATCCGTGCCCCAGGCCGCGGACCTCGCGGACGATCGCCTTGGCTGCCCGCGCCGCGGTCGGACCGGATGCGAGGACGTCGTCGATGGCCGTGCCCACCGCCGCATCGAGCGCGGCCGCGCCCTCCACGACCTCGTGGACGAGCCCGATCCGCTGCGCTCGCACGGCATCGAACCGGCGACCGCCGGGAAACAGCGCCCGGGCGTGGCTCTCGCCGACCTTCGCGACCACGAACGGCGCGATGACCGCCGGCAGGATGCCGAGGCGGGTCTCCGTGAAGCCGAAGCGGGTCCCGCTCTCGGCGACGACGAGGTCCGAGACGGCACACAGCCCGATCCCACCGCCGAGGACGGCTCCGTGGACCCTGGCGATGACCGGCGCCGGGCAGGTGTCGATGGCCTCGAACATGTCCGCCATCGCCATGGCGTCCTGCTCGTTGCCCTCCACGTCGAGCGACATGGCGGCCCGCATCCACGCAACGTCGGCGCCGGCACAGAACGAGGGCCCGTCGCCGGCCAGGACCACGGCGCGGAGGGCAGTGGCGTCTTCACGGGCCAGGGTCGTGAAGACGGCCCGCAGCTCCGCGATCAGCGACGCGTCGAACGCGTTGTGGACATCGGGTCGCTGGAGCGTCACCCGCGCGACGACGTCTCCGGGACCACTGCGCTCGAGTCGGACGGCGGGACTCACCGCGCCATCGTACCCACCGGCGCCAGCCGCTACGCTCCCTCCATGCTCACCGGCATCGACCACCTCGTGATCGCGGTCATCGACCCGGACGCGGCCGCAGGAGAGCTCGGCGCCGCCCTCGGCCTCATTCCGGGCGGCGGCGGTCGGCACGACGGCCTCGGCACGTTCAACCGGCTGATCTGGCTGGGCGACACCTATCTCGAGCTCATCGGCGTGGACGATCCCGACCTGGCCCGTTCCTCGTGGATCGGGGCGCCGGCTATCCGCGCGCTGGAGCGAGGTGGCGGGCTCGCGACGTGGGCGATCGCCACCGACGCGATCGACGTCGATGTGGCCCGACTCCGGGCCTCCGGCTCGAGCCTGGGCGAACCGGTCAGCGGCGAGCGCGCCCGTCCCGACGGAGCCACGGTCCGCTGGCGTCTCGCCAGTTCGCCGGTGCTGGGGCCTGGCATGCCGCCGTTCCTCATCGAGCATGACCAAGCCGGCGCGGAGTGGACGCCGCGCGATCGTGCGGCCCGGGCGGATGGACCCGCTCGACTCGCGACCGTGGAACTCACGGTCGACGACGTTCCGGCGACGACCCGGCGCTTCGGGCAGGCCGTCGACCTTCGATTCCGGCCATCCCTGGCGGGGGACGGAGCCCGTGACGCCTCGATCGGGCCGCAGACCCTTCGCCTCCGGCCTCGGCGGGATGCCCAGGCGCCGGCCACCACCGTCCGGCTCTCGATGGCGAACGCGGAGCCGCGCCTGGTCGACCTGCTCGACTGCCGCTGGGTCGTGCAGCCGTAGCCGCGCCGGATCCCGAGGTCACGGGGTGCGCCACCCGGTCGTACCCCTCCCGCCGCCGGCCGCGACCTCCTACGCTGCTCCGCGATGGGACCCGATAACCCCTGGTCGCCGAACTGGCGCCCGGACACCACCGGCGGTCGACTGACCGCGATCCGGGCTGCCCGACGTGGCGCCGTGCTGGCGGGCATCGTCTACCTGCCGATCAGCGCGTCCGTCCTCGCCATCCACCCGGTGGCGGTGCACCAGGTCCTCGCCGTCCTGGCGCTGTTGGTCGGGCTGCCGGGTGTCGCCCTGCTGGGTGCCGGCCTCGCGCCCGCCGCCCTCGGAGCGCGGCTGGACGCCCTGGTCGCCGGGGTCGCCTTCGGGATCGGGGCCCCGGTCGCCGCGGTGACGTCGATCGTCATCGGCGCATTCCTGCTGAGCGCCTTCGCGACCGGCAACCTCGACCTTGCCGGCCCGATCCTCCGGGGTGGGGTGCTCGCGGCCGTAGGCGTCGCACCGGTGGTGGCGCTGGGTGCCGCGCTCTGGGTCGTGGCCGTCCGCCGCTCCACGCGATCGGGCTAGTCCAGGACGACCGCCTCGTCGCCGAGACGTACCCTGCCGGGCTGCTCGACGTCCGCGAGCACACCGAGATCGGCGTGCTTCCCGTCCCGCAGGCCGCGGTAGGCGATGAGCGTGCGGAGCGTGTCGAGGTCCCGGACTCCGGTGTCCGGGTCCTGGGTCGTGATCGCGCATCGGGCGTCCGGCTTGGTGACCGCCAATATCGCCTCGCCGATGGCGATCCGCCGGCCGATCCAGCCATCCTCCTCGCGGGCAGCCGCGCCCTCGAGTTCGATGAGCATCCGGAATCGTCGGGCGTCCACGCGGTCGACGCCGGCGTGGTGGGCGAGTTCGGCGAGCGAGCCGTCGGTCACGAGGCTGGCAGGGTTGCCGACGCGGGTGCCACCGGGTCGATCGCAGCGGACCAGGCGGATCTCGCGCCCGGCGAATTCGGATAGCGCCGCCGCCCACGGTCCCTCGACGATGCGTCCGACCCCGGTCCGGCCGTGGATCGGCGTGTCGACCGGGGCGCCCAAATCGACCTCATCGTCGAGTACCTGACCATCCGGGAACTCCATCCGGAGCCGCGTCGCGCCCGGGTCGGTGTGCGACGAGATCTGGACGAGCTCGCCCACGACGAGCCGATCCACCAGCCGGTTCGAGCCATCGGTGAGGAAGAACCGCCGGTCCTCGACGACCCCGACCTCGGTCAGGTCGATCTCGTCCGGGTGCGCAAGACCGAGGCTTCGGACAGGCGCGATGGAGAAGCGGGCGGCACGGGGCATCACTGGATGCTAGCGGACCTCGACCTCCCGGAGCCGCCCGGTCTCACATCCGGAACACGCCGAACCGGGTCTCCGGGATCGGCGCGTGGAGCGACGCGTCCAGCCCCATGGCGAGGATGCGCCGCGTCTCGAGCGGGTCGATGACCCCGTCGTCCCACAGGCGGGCCGTGGCGAAGTAGGGCGAGCCTTCGCGCTCGTAGGTCTCCAGGATCGGCGCCTCGAACGCGTCGCGGGCCGCGTCGCCCGCGATATCGCCGCGGACCGTCGACAGGACGCGGGCCGCCTGCGCGCCGCCCATCACGGAGATCCGGCTGTTCGGCCACGACCACAGGAAGCGCGGCTGGTACGCCCGCCCCGCCATCGCGTAGTTGCCGGCCCCGAAGCTTCCCCCGATGAGTACCGTGAACTTGGGGACCTCGGCCGAGGCGACCGCCGTGACCAGCTTGGCGCCGTCCTTGGCGATCCCGGCCTCCTCGTACTCGCGCCCGACCATGAAGCCCGTGATGTTCTGGAGGAACACCAGGGGGACCCGGCGCTGACAGGCGAGTTCGATGAAATGGGCGCCCTTGAGCGCCGACTGGCTGAACAGGATCCCGTCATTGGCCAGGATCGCGACCGGGACACCCTCGAGGTGCGCGAAGCCCGTCACCAGCGTCTCGCCGTAGAGCGGCTTGAACTCGTGGAATCGCGACCCGTCCACCAGCCGGGCGATGATCTCGCGGACCGGGATCGGGCGGCGAGGATCGGCCGACACCGCCCCGTACAGGCCGGTCGGGTCGACCGCCGGGGGCTCCGGGTCGCGGCGATCCCACGGCGGCGCGGGCGGCTTCCGATTCAGGTTCGCCACGATGGAGCGACCCAGCGCGAGGGCGTGCTCGTCGTCGAGGGCCTCATGGTCGGCGACGCCGGAGCGCCGGGTGTGGACCTCGGCGCCGCCCAGCTCCTCTGCCGTCACGTCCTCGCCGGTCGCCGCCTTCACGAGTGGCGGCCCACCCAGGAAGATCGTGCCGGTCCCCTTGACGATGACCGTCTCGTCGCTCATCGCGGGCACGTAGGCCCCTCCGGCGGTGCAGGAGCCCATCACCAGGGCGACCTGCGGGATCCCGGCGGCGGACATCCTGGCCTGGTTGTAGAAGATCCGGCCGAAATGATCGCGGTCGGGGAAGACGTCCGCCTGGAGGGGCAGGAACGCTCCTCCGCTGTCGACGAGGTAGATGCAGGGCAGTCGATTCTCGAGGGCGATGTCCTGGGCGCGGAGGTGCTTCTTGACCGTCATCGGGTAGTAGGTGCCACCCTTGACCGTGGCGTCGTTGGCGACGATCACGCAGGTCGTGCCCTCCACCCGCCCGATACCGGTGACGATGCCCGCGCCCGGGGCGTCGTCGTCGTACAGGCCGGTGGCGGCGAGCGGGCTCAGCTCCAGGAAGGCACTGCCGGGATCCAGCAGGCGATCGATCCGTTCGCGGACCGGCAGCTTGCCGCGTTCGCGATGACGTGCGATCGAGCGCTCATCGCCGCCGGCGCCGCGCCCCGCGACGGCGCCTTGCCGATCCCGCAGGTCGGCGACCAGTGCCGCCATCGCGTCGCGGTTCGCCCGCGACTCGGCGGCGTCAGGGTCCAACCGGCTGCGCAGGACGGGCATGGCGCGATGATAGGCGCGCTTCTCGTCAGTCGACGGACCGCCGCCCGTCAGCGCGCAGCAACTCGACCGCGGGCGCGATCGCGTCGAGCGCCGCCAGGGTACCGGGCCAGAGGATCACCTCGACCTGCGTGTAACCGCCCGCGCCGAAGGACCGGAGTCCGTCGGCGATCTGTTCCGCGGAGCCACGGAGCGGCGTCCCCAGGAGAGCCTCCGACCCGGTCACCGCCGTCGGCTCGACGACGATGCCGGCGGATCGCCCGATCGTCGCCGGGTCCCGGCCTGCTTCAGCGCACGCGGCCTCGAGCGTCGTGATGAGCGGACCGAACTCCGACATGTCACTGCGCTCGTTGACGTACCAGCTCCAGGTATCTGCATGGCGGACTGCCTGGCGCAGCATCCTGGGGCCCTTCGCGCCGATCATGATCGGGATCCGACCGGGTCGCGGCCCGATGGGCCGATGGTCCAGGTTCCGGGCCGCGTGATACGTCCCCTCGAAGTCCGCGGCGCCCCGGCGCAGGAGCGGTACGAGGACCTCCAGCGACTCCTCGAACCGGCTGTAGACGTGGCTCTCCGGCAGGCCGAACGCCTTCGCCTGTGCGCCGGCGTGCCCGGATCCGAGTCCGAGGACGAACCGGCCCCCACTGATCTCGTCGAGCGTCTCGGCGGCCTTGGCGGTGATCGCAGCGTTCCGGTGGAGGGCGGACATGACCCATGTCCCCACGTTGATGCGCGTGGTCGCGGCGGCGACGGCACCGGTCATCGCGATGCATTCCCACCAGCCATGCGACCCGCCGTTCACCCCGTCGTCGTCCAGTCGCCAGAGCAGCTCGTCGGGGGTCCAGACGGTGTCGAACCCGATGGCTTCCGCGCGAACGGCCATCTCCCGGATCTCCGCCCAGCGGGGTGTCGTCCCGTCATGGAACGACTCCACCAGTGGCAGGACGAGGCCGACCTCGAGCTCGGGCATGCGGGTCTCCATGGCGGCGAGTCGATCGACCGAGTCTATCCCGCGCCGTCCACGCGGAACCGCGGCACGGCCGATCTCGTCAGGTGACCATGCTGAAGCTCATCCGTCACCTTGGCGCAGCAGCGCTCATCGGTCTGACCGTCACGGCCTGTGCCGGGGCACCATCGCTCCCGGGCACCGCCAGCCCGCTCGTCACGGTCACCACCCAGGGTGGCGAGTGTTTCGCACCGCCGTGTGGGTCCACGTTCGTGATCGAGCGCGACGGGACCGTCCGGACTGCCGACAAGCCACCGAACGCGCTTGGGAGCGTGCCGGCTGACGTCCTCGCGGCGCTCGACGCCGCGATCAAGACGACCGACTTCGCCGCCGTCCGCGCCATCCCCTTCAAGGGCGAATGCCCGACGGCGTTCGATGGCCAGGAATGGATCTACGAGTTCGGCGCACCGGCCGGGGTGGAGCGCATCGCGTCGTGCGAGACGAACGTCGACCCGGCCCATCCGCTGTTCGCCGCAACGTCGGCCGCCCTGGTCGCCGTCAACGTCCTGCCGACGCCGTAAGTCGTGCGGCGAGATGCCGCCCCACGAATCCGGTTCCACCGGTGATCGCGATCCTCATCGGTCCCGGGTCCGATACGCCTGACCGGACAACGCCGAGCCCAACAGCAGCGATGCACCCGCGACGACGAGCCACGGTCGCAGGTCTGGCCCCACGCAGCCATCTCCGCAGCGGGCGGCGGCCAGGCCGAGGACGGTCACCCACGCGATACCGAATCCGATGAACAGCCCGCCCATGGGTGCGGCCCGCCGTGGTTCGCGTCCGACCAGCACGATCGCCGCGAAGACGAGCACCAGACTCAACGGCCCGCCGATGATCGCGACACCCGCGGCCAGGCCGACCACGAACCCGATCGCCCATCGCCGGACCACTGAGGCGGAGTACATCGCTCGGCTTCCTCGTGCTACTCTGGCATAGCAAGTTATGGACCATAAACTCGCTACTGTCAAGGCGCACGTAACCAGCGGCGATGCGGGCGTGCGCCTGCACGCCGGTGCTGAGGCCAGCGCGACGGCCGAGTCGATCCGCCTGGACCTGGCTGAGGCGTGGGGCGAGATGGGTGCCGCCTGGGGCGTGACACCAGCCATCGCCCGGGTGCAGGCCTATCTCATGGCTCGCCAGGGGCCGCTCACGGAGCGCGAAGTCCGGGAAGCGCTCGGCCTCAGTCACCGAGCCGCGAGTCTCGCGCTGGCCGAGGCGGAGGCGTGGGGCATCGTCGAGCGTGTCGCCGAGCCGCGGCGCGTGGGTCGACGCGGGCCCGCCGGCACCGCCTACCTCGCGGTCCGTGATCACTGGCGCTGGTTCGGGCGGGTGATCGCCGAGCGCAAGATCCGCGAAGGCGACCCGATCGTCGTCGTACTCGAAGCCAAGGCCACGGAGGCCGCCGACGCGGCGCGCGCCCATCCCGATGACGCGGAGCTCGCCGCGCTGCGCGACTGGCTCGGGTCGTTCGTCACGTTCGTTCAGCTGTTCGACCGCGCTGTCGGGCTCGTCCCGCAGCTCGAGCCGCGGGAGCTGGAGCGGGCGCTCCAACTCGTCGGTCGCGTGCCGGACGCGACGATCCTGCGGTTGTTCGACTTGCTCGGCCAACTCGACGATGCGGACATCCTGGACCTCGTCGACACGCTGTCTCGGCTCTCACCCACCGCCGCGCGCCGCGCCACGAAGCTGATGTCCGGGGTCATCCGGACCGTGTCGCGCTAGGGGCGAACCGGCCCACCCGGGGGTTCCCGCCTCATGGATACTGGGGGTCCACGAGCCGTGCCTCATCGAGGAGTCGCGTGACCGAGGTCCAGCCTGCCACCCACCACATCCGCGTCGAGGCCGACACGGCCGGTCATCCGGGTGTGGCGCTCGTGACCCTGGACCGGCCCAGGTCGCTGAACGCCCTGGATTTCGCGCTCCTCGCAGAACTCGCCGACGCCCTGGAGCGCCTGGACCGGGACGGCCGAACCCGGGCTATCGTCCTGACCGGCGCCGGTGACCGCGCGTTCGCGGCCGGGGCCGACATCGCGGAGCTCGTGGATCAGACGCCGTCTCGCCTCCGAGCCGAGGGCCATTTCGATACCTGGACCAGGATCTCCTCGATCGGCCTGCCGCTCATCGCCGCGGTCCGCGGCTTCGCCCTGGGCGGAGGCTGCGAGCTCGCGATGACGTGCGACCTCATCGTCGCCGGGGACGACGCGCGGTTCGGGCAACCGGAGCTCCGCATCGGCGTGATGCCCGGGGCCGGCGGGACGCAGCGGCTCACTCGCGCCGTCGGCAAGGTCCGCGCGATGGAGATGGTCCTGACCGCGCGGATGATCGACGCCGAAGAGGCCCAGCAGGCGGGCCTCGTCAACCGGGTCGTGCCCGCGGCGGAGACGGTCGCGGCCGCGCTCGCCATCGCGGACGAGATCGCGAAGATGCCGCCGCTGGCGGTCCGGGCGGCCAAGCGCGCCGTGCTGGCCGCGGCGGAGCTGCCGTTGACTGCCGGTCTGCACACCGAGCGTGAGGCATTCTTTGACCTGTTCGCCACCGAGGATCAGCGCGAAGGGATGCGCGCCTTCATGGAGAAGCGTCCGGCGACCTGGACGGGCCGCTGAGCGAGACGAGGAGGGATCACAGCGATGGAGCGTGAGCCGAATGAAGGTGGGGCCGACTCCGGGCGCGATCGCGCGCGCGACCTCGGTGACGAGCCGCCCCCGCTGATCCGCGACACGGCGCCGGACGTGCTGGCACCGATCGACGCCTCGGCGCCGGTGAGCGGGCACAATCCCGCCCCAGAGCCGACGACGTCGGCCGTCGACTCGCCGGAGCACGACTGGGATCTCGCCCGAGCTGTCGTCCTGCCCGCGTTCCGCCCTGTCGGGACCCAGGGCCTCGCCCTGGAGTCGATCCAGCGCGAGACGCTCCTGGCGCACGCGTCCACCAGCCACTCCCAGCCGATCCTCGACACCGGGCCGGCCGGACTGCCGGTCGTGTACGTCATCCCCGCGGGTGGGTTCGATATCGTCGTGAACGGCGATCACGTCCTGTCCTGGGGGATCGAACCGCATGAACTCCAGGACGCCGCGATGGCCAATCTCGCCGCCTGGTCGGCGACGGCGGCCTGGACCGATGAGACGTCGGGCGAGCGGCGGCTGCTCAGTTCGGAGACCGGTGAGGGGGCGGACGCTGCGAGGATCCTGCTCCAAGAAGTGATCGCATACCTGCGCGAGACCCTCGGCCCGGGCCGCATCCTCGTAGGCCTCCCGGAGCGCCATCTCCTGACAGCCGCCCTGCTCCCGCCGGGTGACGTCGAGTTCGTGCAGATGTTCAGCGAGTTCATCATCGAGCACTCCGGCGGCGCGGATGAGCCGGTGGACCGGCGGGTGTTCGAACTCGTGGATGGGCGGCTCGTCGATTTCGCCTAGATGACGGACAGGCTGGGCGTCGAGATCGACGGTGCGGTCGCGACGCTGACCCTGGACCGACCGGCGGCGCTCAACGCGCTGACGGTCCCGCTCAAGATCGCGCTGCTCGCGGAGCTGGAGCGGATCGCGACGGACCGGACCATCCGGTCCGTGATCCTGACCGGTGCGGGCCGCGCGTTCTGCGCCGGGCAGGACCTCGCCGAGCGGGACGCGCCGGATGCCGCACCGCTCGAGACGGAGTTGCGCGATCGCTACAACCCGATCGTGCTCGCCCTGCGGTCCCTCCCGCAGCCGGTCGTCGCCGCCATCAACGGCGTCGCGGCCGGCGCCGGTGCCTCGCTGGCCTTCGCCTGCGACCTGCGGATCGCCGCCGCGGACGCCCGGTTCGTGCTGGCGTTCGGGCGGATCGGACTGGTGCCGGATTCGGGCGCGACCTGGTTCCTGCCGCGCCTCGTCGGGACGGCCCGGGCCGCGGAACTCGCCCTGCTGGGGGATCCGGTCGACGCGGAGACGGCGCTGCGGATCGGGCTGGTCCACCGGGTCGTGCCGACCGCCGACCTGGCGACGGAAGCTCGGGCCTTGGCCGATCGACTGGCGGCGTCGGCGCCCCGCGCCGTGGCCATGACGAAGGCCGCCCTGGACCGATCCTGGGCGCTGACCCTGGACGAGGCGCTCGATGAGGAAGCGCGGCTGCAGGGCATCGCCGGTGCCACGGCGGACCACCGTGAGGGCCTCGCCGCGTTCCGCGAGAAGCGTCCGCCCCGGTTCACCGGGGAGTAGCGGTCCGTCGCCCCGATCGGGTCCCGTTGGGGACTACGGGATCGTGACCGTCGCTGGATCGGTCTGGGCCACCAGGATCTTGCCGGCCTCCGTCGAGCGGATGGCCTGGAGTCGCAGGTGGTACGTGCCGGGCGCCAGCCCGTCCACGGCCGCCTCCACCGCGGCCTGCGATTCGGACGCCCACAGGGCTTCGGCGCCGTCCAGGTAGGACGGCGTTTCGTCCGTCGTCGAGATGGCGAGCTTGTAGCTGGTGAAGCAAGCTTCCGGACCGCCGTAGGGCGCCCAGCCGACGGCCAGCGCGCCACCGTCCACGAACGTCCCCAGCGGTCCGAGCGCCTTGACCCCCTTGACGGTCACCGTCCGGACCGGGCTGGCGGCGATCGCCGTGTCCTCCGCATCGAACGCCATCGTTCGGTAGCTCACCGTGCCCGGCTCCAGGCCCGTGTCGATGGCGCCAGTGGTGGCACGATCCGTCGCGTACAGGGCATCGGGAGCGACAGCCGGCGGCTTCGGCGGGTAGGCCGGCGCGATCGTCCCGGAGGTCGAGCGGAGGCTCTGGTAGTGGTTGAAGCCATCGGCGGCCGACTTGGACCATGCCAGCACGGCGAACCCGCCGGGACACGCGGTGACCTCGAGCCCCAGGGCGGCGAGCGTCGGTGCCGGCGTGGCGGTCGGCTTGGCCGTCGGCTTCGGCGTGGGCTTCGGCGTGGGCTTGGCCGTCGGCTCCGGCGTGGGCCGGGGAGACGGCTCGACGGTCGGCGCGGCCGTGGGATCGGCCGGGTCGGAGGTCGGCGCCGTCGCGGATGCCGTTCCGAGCGGAGCGGCCGAGGGCGGCGCGCTCGGCGCAGCATCGGTGGGAGCCGGCGACCGGTCGTCCAGCGCGAGGAGCGGTCCGAAGACGCCCGGATCATAGCCGAGCGCGACATCACGGCGGGCGTTGGCGAGCAGCCATGTGTCCATCCGGTCCGTGGTCGTGAGCGGCGCCACCTCGACGCGTCGGACGTCGTTGCCGGTGCCGAGCTCCACGATCGCCACGGAACCCTCGGCCAGGTCGATGCCGACGCCCGGACCGTCCGCCCGGACGGCGTGTTGAGCGGCGACCGCGCGGACCTGATCGCCTCCCTCGGGGTCGGAACCGCGGGCGAGGTCGAACGCCGTGCCCGTGGCCGTCCACGTGACGTCGGCGGTCCGGACCGCGTAGCGGCCGATCTCGTCGTCGACGCGATGCCAGCTGCGGCCGGCGAGCTGCTCCAGGACGACCTCGCCGCCCTCGCGGCCGATCATGAGGATCCGGATGGCTGCGTCGTGGCCCAGGCGAGCCTCGCCTCGGCCGAAGGCCAGCGTCGCCCGGCTGGCCCCCGGACCGGTCGACACGGTGTCGCCGGGGCGCAGCTCCGCACCGGCCGTCAATGGCTGCGTCCGGCCGTCGCGTTCCAGGCTCGCGCCGACGCCCTCGGTCGCCCGGGCGAGCAGCGGACCGGTCAGCAAGGACCGTCCGTCCAGGGCAACGAAGGCGACGATCACGGCGGCAGCCACGGCAAGGACTGCCCATCGGGGAGCCCACGTCGCCGGCGTCGCGAGGCCGCGGTTGGGCCCGGCCACCGGGGCGCGCCGGCTGATCCTTGGTCGGGCGGGCTGGACCGGCGTCCCGCTCATGGCGGCGGCACGGTCGCCGTCCGGTCCCGTCGAGGCGACCGCCGGGTACGATGCGAGCAGCGACGCGCGCAGATCCGCCGCGAACGGCCGAGCCGGACCGGGCTCGCGGCCCACGGCACGCGCCCCGGCGCGATCCAACTCGTCGGCGAGGTCGGCCAGTTCCGGCTCCGGACGACCGTCCGGGAACGGGATCAGGCTGCGATCGTCAGGCCACATCGATCGACTCCGCGGCGAGCTCGGTGCGCACCGCACGAAGGGCTCGATGGTGGCGGACGGCGAGCGTTGCCGGGGAGCAGTCCAGCACGGCGCACAGCTCGTCCGTGACCAGGCCGTCGAGGTAGCGCAGGACGAGGAGCCGCCGATGGGCGGCGGATACGCGTCCGAGCGCCCGCTGCAGCAGGTCCCGATCCAGCGCCGCGGTCAGTGCCCGTTCCGCACGCTCGTCCCCAAAGGTCGACTCGTCCCCGCCGTCCGGCCCCGAATCGGTAGCGCGCCGTCCGAACGGCACGGACCGGCGCGAGCGCCGCACGTGGTCGACCAGAGCGTTGGAGGCGACCCGGTACAGCCATCCGCCGAAGGCGTCATTCCGGAAGCCGCCGCTGCGGACGGCATGCAGCGCGCGCTCGAAGGTCACGGCCGTGACGTCCTCGGCGGCTGCCCGGTCTCCCAGGCGCCGGGCGACGAACCCGTGGATCCGCGGCAGGTAGAAGTCGTACAGCTCGCCGAATGCGGACGCGTCGACCCGGGCGCGGGCCACGAGGGCACGCTCCCGGGTCGGGTCCATTCGCGTTCCGGTGTCGGCGTCACGATCCATCGGCCGTCCGATGGTGGGCGGGGATGGGCGGCCCGACCATCGGCCAGCAGTACCGCTGCACCCGGGACCAGGTGGTCCACCCGTCCATCTCCGTTCGGCGTCGAGGTCGCCTACTCGACCGTGACCGCGACCCACTCGGTCGTCCCGAGCAGGACCCATTCGCCCTCGATCTGGCCCTTGGCCTGGACCACGTAGCGATAGGTGACGCCCGACTCGACATCGTCGTCGACGTAGGTGGTCACGCCCTTGTCGTCGATCTCGGCGATGACGCTGCCCTCACCGTCCACCTTGCGGACGATGCGGTAGTGGCTGAACCCGTCGCTGCTGCAGGCTTCCCAATGCAGGACCACGGCGCCGCCATCCTGGCCGGCCTCGATCCACATGACGTAGGTCTCCGGCGTCGGCTTCGGCGTGGGCTTGGGCTCGGCTTCCGGGGCCACGATCGAACGGGTCTCGCTCGCGGCAACGACCTTGTAGCCGTCCTCCGTCTGGCGGACGCAGAAGACGCGATACCAGGCCTTCTTGCCGGGCTTGGCGCTCTCGTCCCAGGCCTTGGGGGTCGCCCCGACCTCGACGACGGCGACCACCTTGTCGTTCTCGCCGGTCGGCCACTTCACGGTGGAGTCGCTCGAGCGCACGACCTTGTCGTAGTCGGCACCGTCGACCTTGCACGCGCTCCACTTGATCAGCACAGCGCCTTCCTTGATCGACAGGGAGAGATCCAGCACCGGCCGGGCCGTGGGCTTCGGTTCCGGCTTCTGCGTGGGCTCCGGCTTCGGCTTCTTCGTGGGCTCAGGCTTGACATCGGGCTTGTCGGGCGACGTCGTCGGGTCCGCCTCGCCGTCGGGCTTGTCCGGCTGGGCGGTCGGCTCCGATTCGGGCGACTTCGTCGGGTCCGCCTCGGATGGGTCGGTCGGCTCATTGTCGGCGTCCGGCTTGCGCGGCTCGTCGTCGATCCCGAAGCCCACGGCACCGTCGGTCGGCGATGCGGCCGGGACGTCGATGTCCTTCGCGGACGAGGTGAGCCCGGCGTTGGCGCCGAACGCGATCGCGCACAGCAGGAGCACGCCACCGACCGCACCCGGGACGGAGATCCCGAGCCGCGTGGCGTGGCGTCGCGTGCGTTCCAGCGCCGGCCTGTCGCTCGACTCGGTCAGGCCTGGACCGCCGAGGTCGTCCACATCGTTCGCCGGGGTCAGATCCTCGAACCCGTCAAGATCGCGCTCGTCCATCGTGCGTCTCCGTGCGTGTCGATGGCCGTCAGGAGGCGGCCGGATGATGTCGACACCCCCACAACGACGCAGTGGGGCGCTGCCTTACCCGCTCTCGGGCGGCGATGGTCCGGGTGACGGGTCGCCGATGGTCGCCCCGGGAGGATCGGCGGCGGGTCCGGGCGTTGCCATCGCCTCACCGATCTTGGCGCCCAGCGACTCGAAGCTGAACGGCTTCTCGAGGAAGGAGGTTCCCTCCGTGACAGCCGTGATCGTGCCCGGCACCTCCGAGTACCCGCTCATGAACACGACCGGCACGCCAGGCGCCAGGGCCCGGATCTCCACGAACGCCTCGAGGCCGTCCATCCGCGGCATCGTCACGTCCAGGAGGACCACATCGACCGCCCCGCCCGACCGGCGCACTTGTTCGACCGCGGCTGCGCCGTCGGCGGCTTCCAGCACATCGAAACCGGCGTGTGCGAGGAACTCACGGGCAACATGACGGACTCCATCCTCGTCGTCGGCGACGAGGACGGTCCCGCTGCCGATCCAGCGCGGCGTGGGCGTCGCGACGGGAGGGGCGATGGACGCGCCGTCGGCGAGCGCCGGCAGTGCCACGACGAAGCGCGTGCCATGGCCGGGGCGGCTGTCCACGGTGATGACCCCATCGTGGCCCTTGACGATGCCCATCACGGTCGCCAGCCCAAGACCTCGGCCTGTGAACTTGGTCGTGAAGAACGGATCGAAGATCCGGACCGACGTCGCGGGGTCCATCCCGGGCCCCGAGTCGGCCACCTCGATGAAGACGGCCGGACCCACGATCCGTTCACCGTCGCCGCGCAGGTCGCGGATCGGCGCGTCGGGAGCAAGTCGGCCCGTTCGGACCGAGACCGAGCCCTGCCGGTCCCCGATCGCCTCAGACGCGTTCGTGATGAGATTGAGCAGGACCTGGCGGAGCTGGCCCGTGTCACCCATGACCAGTGGCAGTCCGTCGGCGAGGTCCAGCTCGAGGGTCGCCTTCTTCGAGATGGCCGCGGATAGCAGTTCCACGATCTTGCGAGCCGAATCGCTGACGTCGACCGCGTCGCGGACGGACGTCCCACGGCCGGCGTAGGTGAGCATCTGGCGCGTCAACTCCGCCGCGCGGTCCGTGGCGTTGCGGATCGCGCGCAAGTCGTCCGCGGGGTCCTCGCCCGCCGCCAGGCGCATGGCCGCCAGACTCGCGCTGGCGCCGATCACGGTCAGGATGTTGTTGAAGTCGTGGGCGATGCCGCCGGCCATGACCCCGATCGTCTCCAGCTTCTGGACCTGCCGGACCGCGCCCTCCAGCTGCAGATTGGCCGCCTCCATCGCCCGGCGTTCCGTATCGTCGTGGAGCACCCACACCCGAGCGTACGGTCCACCCCATTCGTCCGGCAGGGACGTGCCGGCGAGCACGACGTACCGTTCCCGCCCGCCGTCGTCCAGGAAGCGCACCTCCTCTCGACTGGGCGGGCCGTCCGGCGCGACCTGGAGGACATCGCGGAGCTCGAGCGGGAGCGTCAACGAGCCGATCGGATGATCGACGACCTCCGAGACCGTCCCACCCAGGGTCCGGGCGGCCGATTCATTGGCGAGCCGGACCATGCCGTCGTCGTCGATCACCAGGAACCCGTCATAGACCGTGGCCAGGATCCGCTCGGCCGCGATGGCCGGGGTCACCTCCAGCAGGCGATAGCGGATGGCGCCGATCGCCGTTGCGATGTTGAGGATGGTCAGCACGGCGAACCCGAACGGGTAGACAGCGAAACCGAATGCCGCCAGGCCGTCGACCAGCGCCAGGAGGGTGATGAAGTTCCCGACCAGCAGGGTGCGCGCCTTGCGCCCATTCGGCGAGGTCTTCTCATACCTGCGCGCCACCCCGCGGAAGGTAGCCAGGATCTCGAGGATCACGACCAGCAGGACCGCCAGTGGCACCAGGCCCCAGGCAGTCCAACCCGGGTAGTAACCCCAAGCGTACAGATGTGGCTCCGTCAGCAGTGGCGGCCACAGCAGCCCGAACGCGACCAGCGCCCCGGAGACGACATAGTGACCGCGGATCGCGCGCGTGCGCTGCTGGGCCAGCCCGGCGGTCGCGACATTGAGGTGGTACGCGACGGCCGGGAGGATCCCGATGGCGATGAGCATGATGCGCGACAGTCGCTGGACGTCGTCGACGTTGCTGCTGACGGCGATCAGGGCGGTGCAGGCGAACCAACCTGCGACGGTCGCGCCGTAGACCGCGTGCATCCGGGCCGACGCCGAGCTCGGGCTGCGGGCCAGGATCACCCCAGCGAAGAACAGGGCTGAGATCGTCGCAGTCGTGAGAAGGACGGCGTGGAGGAGGGGCGTCATGGTCCGGTCCCTCGCCGCGGCCCCGCCGTTCAAGACGCGCGTCCGACGGGCCTGACGAATCCCCCGGATGATACGCTCGGTCTCCGGCGGCGCGCCGGCGATTCGTGCACCCGGGTCGGGACTGGCGTCTGGACTGGCCTGCCGGGTGCCGTTCTTGCCGGGCGGTCTCCCATGGCGTAGGCTCCGCGCCTAACAAACGTTCGTTCGCCCAGATCCGCAGCGTCGCGGATCGAGCAGGAGGTCCCCTGCCCGTGGTGGAGACGTCTCGCCGTCGCGAGATCGAGGATGTCGCCAGTGTCCTGTTCCGCGAGCGCGGCTACGCGGGAACCAGCGTCCGCGATATCGCTCGGGGCGTGGACATCCAGGGTGCCAGCCTCTATGCGCACGTCACCTCCAAGCAGGAGGTGCTGTGGGCGATCGTGGATCGCATGGCCGGGCGGTTCGAAGCCGCGGTCGAGCAGGTCCCAACGGTCGGTCCGGGGGCTCGTCACGGGACGCGACTGGCCGATCTGGTCCGCGCCCACGTCGCCGTGATCGCGGGTGACATCGGACCGGCGAGCGTGTTCGTGCACGAGTGGCGGTCGTTGTCGGGCGACCGGCGGGCCCAGATGGCCCGCCGTCGAGACGCGTACGAGCGTCGCTTCCGAACCGTGATCGGGGACGGTGTGGCCGCCGGCAGCTTCGGGCAGGTCGACCCGACCGTGGCCGCAGCGTTCATCCTGACCGCCCTCAACGGGATCGCCGTGTGGTATTCGCCGGACGGCCGGATCCGACCCGCGGAGCTCGCCGAGGTCTACGTGGACCTCGCTCTGCGCGCCGTGCGGGTCGATGGCGAACCGGCCGGTTCGACCCGGTGACCGATCCGCGAGCCCTCGATCCGGTGCTGCCGCTCGGCGGTCGTACGGCCGACCAGGACACGACGGTGCGCCGCGGGACCCTGCCCCGCGTCCGCGAGTCCGAGGAGGCCTTCCTCGCGCGGTTCGAGGCGCATCTCGCGGCCGGCGGCTTCGTGGAGGCGACCGACGACATGCCCGACCCGTATCGGACGGCGGTCCTGCGGTTCGTGGAGATGCACGCCAACAGTGAGCTGATGGGCGTGCTGCCGGAGCGCGAATGGCTGATGCGCGCCCCGACGCTCCGGCGCAAGCTCGCCCTGACCGCCAAGGTCCAGGACGAGGTCGGGCATGCCCAGCTGCTCTACCGGATCGCGGAAGACCTCGGGAAGTCGCGCGAGGCCATGCTGGACGACCTCCTGGCCGGTCGGACCAAATTCCACAACGTGTTCCACTACCCGACCCGATCCTGGGCTGACGTCGGGATCATCGCGTGGCTTGTGGATGCGGCGGCGATCGTCGCCCAGCAAGCGCTCCGGGACAGCAGCTACGCGCCGTACGCGCGCACGATGCGGAAGATCTGCTGGGAGGAATCGGTCCACATCATGCACGGGCGCGACGTCGTGGTGACGATGGTGACCGGCACCGCGAGGCAGCGCGGACAGCTCCAGGATGCGCTGGACCGCTGGTGGGGCCCGCTGATGCAGATGCACGGGCCGCGGAGCCCGCGCGAACGCGACCTGGACCTGCGCTGGCGGATCAAGGCGAAGACCTCCGAGGAGCTGCGCCAGGAGTTCCTGTCCATCTATGTGCCGCGGATCCGGGAGCTCGGGCTCGTCATCCCCGACCCCGAACTACGCCTGGACGAGGCCGACGGCGAGTGGCGCTACGCGGAACCGGACTGGGACGAGCTGCGGACCGTCGTCACCAACAACGGACCGATGTCGCAGGAGCGGCTGGCCTTCCGGACCCTCGCGCGCGAGGAGACGGCGTGGGTCCGGGACGCGATCCTGACGGCTCCGCGAGCGGCATGACCGGCGCTGAGTTGGAGCCCTGGGAGGTCTTCCGTCGGGAGAAGGAGGGCGACCCGATGCGCCACGGCGGCAGCGTGATGGCTCCCGACGCGGAACTGGCCCTGCACTACGCGCGCGAGCTGTACGGTCGGCGGCAGGAGAGTATCCGGCTCTGGGTGGTCCGCCGTGCCGACATCCTGGACCTTGACGACCCGGACCTGCTCCAGCCACCGCTCGACCGCTCGTTCAAGAAGCCGGGTGGCTACGTCATGCGCGACAAGCTGGCCGCGGCCCGGGAGGCGGCCGGCCAGACGAAGCCGAAGGCGCGGCGCGGATGAGCGGACCTGCCGCCCCAGGCGTGACTTCCCACCCGCCGGCGCCGGCCATCGCCGGACTCACCGACCTGCTCCTCTCGATGGCCGATGACGAATTCGTCATCGGCTTCTCCGATTCGGAATGGACCGGCATCGCCCCGATCCTGGAGGAGGACGTCGCGATGAGCTCGCTCGCCCAGGACGAGTTGGGCCACGCGGCCGCCCTGTACGACCTGCTCGTCGGTCTGACCGGCGGAGATCGCGACGCGATCGCCTACGACCGCGAACCGGCCGACTACCGGCACGCTCGCCTGCTGGACCACGGTCGTGGTGACTGGGCCATGACGATCGCCCGTCGCTACCTGTACGAGACCGCGGACGCAGTCCGGTTGCAGGCCGTGGTCGGCGGGAGCTGGTCACCGCTCGCCGACCTGGCCGGCAAGATGCAGCGCGAGGAGCGCTACCACGCGATGCACGTCGGTGCCTGGCTGGACCGCCTGGCACGAGCCGACGGCGAGGCGCGCACGCGGCTGGTGGCTGCCCTGTCGGCGCTGGGGCCGGATGCGGGCACGGTCTTCACGCCACTCCCCGGGGAGCCGGCACTCGTCGAAGCCGGGATCCTGGCAGCGCCGATGGCGGACCTGGAGGCGGGTTGGCGCTCCGCCGTCGCGCCGCGGATGGTGGAGCTCGACCTGCCGGTCCCGCCACCGACGCGCGACCCCGACCGGGGTCGCTCCGACCACGGTGCAGCGTTCACCTGGTTGCACGGCGAGTTCACCGCGGTCCGACGCAGCGACCCCGGGGCGACCTGGTGAGCGCAGGCGCCGGGCAGGGATCGGCGGACACGGACCGGAGTCCGGACCTGGACATGATCCGAGCCGCCGTGGCCGCCATCCCGGATCCGGAGATGCCGGTCGTATCGATCGGCGATCTCGGCATGGTCCATGGCGTCGAGTTCGATGGCGACACGATTCGGGTGACGATCCTGCCCACGTTCATCGGCTGTCCCGCGCTCGAACTCGTCCGATCGTCCGTGGAGGACCGGATGAGCGACTTCGGCCGATCGGCCTCGGTCGTGGCCAGTTTCGCCGTGCCGTGGACGTCCGACCGGATCACCCCGTCCGGGCTGGCCGCCCTTGCGGCCGTCGGGATCGCGCCACCGGCCGAGCCGTCCGACGTGCGCTGCCCGTACTGCGCGTCCGGGCGGGTCGTCGTGGACGGCGCGTTCGGCCCCACGCAATGCCGCTCGCTGTTCTACTGCCGCGAATGCCGGCAGCCATTCGAGGCGATGAAGCGGGTGTGACGACGCTCGGTGTCGTGGGGGCAGGCGCGATGGGATCCGGGATCGCGCAGGTCGCCCTGGAGGCCGGCGAGGACGTCCTGCTGCACGACGTCGATCGGGCCGCGCTGGACCGTGCACGCGACCGGATCCGGGACGGACTAGCGCGCCGGGCTGCGAAGCTCGAGCTCGATGCGGACTCGATCGACGCCTGGGTCGACGGCCGACTCGGGCACCTCTCGACCACGCTCACGGTCGAAACCGTCGGTGGCGCCGGTCTCGTCATCGAGGCGGTGTTCGAGGCGCTTGACGTGAAGCAGCGACTCTTCGGGCGACTCGATGCCGCGGCGCCGCCGGATACCGTGCTCGCCACGAACACCAGCGCCCTGTCTGTCGGCGCGATCGCCGGAGCGACCAGGCGACCCGACCGCGTCCTGGGACTGCACTTCTTCAACCCGGTCCCGCTGATGCGGCTCGTCGAGGTGATCGTCACGAGCCGCACGGATCCGACGGTCGTCCTGGCTGCCGAGGTGCGCATGGCATCGTGGGGCAAGACGACGGTCCGGGCGCGCGATACGCCCGGGTTCCTGGTCAACCGGGTCAATCGACCATTCACCATCGAGGCCCTCCGGATCCTCGAGGCGGGCGAGGCGACGATCCGGGACGTCGACGCGGCGATGCGCGATGCCGGCTATCCGATGGGCCCCTTCGAGCTGATGGACCTCATCGGGCTGGACGTCAACCTGGCGGCCGCGACGGCGATCTGGGACGGGCTCGGCCGGCCGGATCACCTGCGTCCGTCGCCGTTCCAGGAGCGCCTCGTCGCCGACGGGCGGCTCGGTCGGAAGTCGTCGCACGGGTTCTACCGCTACGACGACGGGCGGCGCGCGATCGTGGAGCCGGACCTGGCGGGCGTGCCCGGTGCCCTCGCCCGCTCGGAGATCGTGGCGCGCATCGAGGCGGCCGTCAGCGCAGAAGCCCACCGCGTCGCCGGGGAGGGGATCGGCTCGCTCGCGGACATCGACCTCGCCCTCCGGCTCGGGGCGGGCTACCCGCGCGGTCTGTCCGGGGAGTAGCCGCCGGCGCGGCCGCGTCGCCCGCCCGTCTCCATCGCCGCGCCCCATACAATCCGCGCATGACCCGGGACCAGCATCGACCCTTGCGCGAGGCCTGGATCGTCGAGGCCGTGCGCACGCCGATCGGGCGTTACGGTGGTGCCCTCGCCACCGTGCGGCCGGATGACCTGGCGGCTCTCGCGCTACGCGCGGTCGTCGATCGGGCCGGACTGGATCCGACCCTCGTGGAGGACGTCATCCTGGGTTGCGCCAACCAGGCCGGCGAGGACAATCGCGACGTCGCGCGGATGGCCCTGCTGCTGGCCGGCTTCCCGGTCGAGGTCGGGGGCCTGACCGTGAATCGGCTGTGCGGGTCCGGCCTTCAGGCGATCAACAGCGCCGCGCACGCCATCGCGGTCGGGGACGGGGACGTGTTCATCGGTGGCGGCGTGGAGTCGATGACGCGGGCGCCGTACGTGCAGCTCAAGGCGGAGGGCGCGTGGGACCGCGGTGCGCGCGAGCTGGCGGACACGACGCTCGGCTGGCGCTTCCTCAATCCGAAGCTGGCGGAGCAGCACTACCCGTACTCCATGGGCGAGACCGCGGAGAACGTCGCGGAGCGGTGGGGCGTCAGCCGCGAGCGCCAGGATGCGTTCGCCCTGGAGAGCCAGCAGCGCGCCATCGCCGCCATCGAAGCCGGGCGATTCGACGACCAGATCGTGCCGGTCGAGGTCACAGGGCGGAAGGGTGTGGTCACGGTCGTCGCCCGTGATGAGCACCCCCGAGCCGACACGTCTGCGGAGGCGCTTGCGGGGCTGCGGCCAGCCTTCCGGAGGGACGGCGGGTCGGTCACGGCAGGCAACAGCTCCGGGATCAACGACGGGGCATCCGCGGTCCTCGTCGTGGAGGCGGAGCGAGCCCGGACGCTGGGCCTACGACCGATGGCACGGGTCATCGCGACGGCCGTCGCCGGCGTGGATCCGGCGGTGATGGGCGTCGGCCCGGTGCCCGCCACACGCAAGGCGCTGGAGCGGGCCGGGATCGGGGTCGGCGACCTGGACCTGGTCGAGCTCAACGAGGCGTTCGCGTCCCAGTCGCTCGTGTGCATGGATGAACTGGGCCTGGATCCGGCGAAGGTCAATGTCAACGGCGGGGCCATCGCGCTGGGTCACCCGCTCGGGATGAGCGGCGGCCGGCTGGTGACGATGCTCACGCACGAACTGCGCCGGACGGGCGGTCGATACGGCCTGGCCACGATGTGCATCGGCGTGGGTCAGGGGATCGCGACGATCGTGGAGCGGCTGGACGACTGAACGCCGCGCGGCGGGCCGCGCCGGCGATTTCGGCGTAGTGCTTGTCGAAACCCGTTGTCGTGCGTACGATGGCGGTCCACGCCGCGACTCGCGGCGGAGCAACGCCCGCCCATCCCGTCCGAAGGAGGACGTCACCAGATGATCGACCAGCAGCCGACGGTCGTGTCGCTCACCGACGCGGCGACCTCCAAGCTTCGTGAACTCACGAAGGAGGAGACCAACCCGGACATCGGCCTGCGGGTCTACGTGTACTCCGGCGGGTGCTCCGGCTACCGCTACGGGATGATGCTGGAGGACGCGCCCACGCCAGAGGACAGCCGGCTGGACGTCAACGGCATCAAGGTCTATGTCGACGGACAGAGCGTGTCGCTCCTGGCGGGTGCCCAGATCGATTATGTCGACACCCTGATGGGCGCCGGGTTCACGGTCAACAACCCGAACGCCGTGAGCGGCTGCGGCTGCGGCTCCAGCTTCCGCACCGCGGAGAGCGAAGGCGCCCCGAAGGCCTGCGCCCACTGATCTGGGCGGTGACGCCGGACCATCGTGAAGCCGCCGGGCGACCGGCGGCTTCCTGGTCTTCGGCAACATCCGGAGGCGACGCCCAGCGGACGGGCCAGTCGGGCTAGAATTGCGGACGGACCTTCGCCGCATCCAGGCCATCCCGATCGAGCGAATCGGTGGTGAGATGGAGATCCCGCTCTTCCCGCTGCACATGGTGCTCTGCCCCGGGATCGTCCTGCCGCTGCACGTCTTCGAGGAGCGCTACCGGGCGATGACGCGACGGTGCCTGGACACCGGCGAGCCGTTCGGCGTCGTCCTGATCAAGGACGGTCATGAGGTCGGCGCCTCCGGAACCTGGGGCGCCGCGGCCCTCGCCGAGGTGGGGGCGTTTGCCGAGATCCGCGAGGCCGGACGCTATCCCGACGGGCGCTACGACCTGCTGGCCGCGGCGACCGGGCGATTCGCCATCGACTCCGTGGACCCGGGGCGCGAGCCATATCTCGTCGCCACGGTGACGCCGCTGAAGGACGAGGTCGGCGATGAGCCGCGGGCGGAACGCCTGTCGGCCGCGGCCGTCCGCCGGTTCGTCCGCTACCTCGACCTGCTGCGCGCCCGCGATGGCGAGTCGATGGAGACCCTCGATATCCGCGTGGAGATCGATGCGCCGGACGAATCCATCTCGCAGACCTCAGGCACCGACTGGCCGCCCGGGGCCCGGACGGGTGCGGCCCCGCTCGGCGCGTCCGATGGGTCGCCGCGGCCGAACCGCGGCGACCTTGCGATCCCCGACGATCCCACGGTGCTGTCCTACCTGCTGTCGGGGATCGTCCAGGTGGAGATGCCGCGACGACAGGCGCTGCTGGAGGCGGACACGACCGTGGACCGCCTGGAGGGGCTGCTGGCGCTCCTGGAGCGAGAGCTCACCCTCCTTCGCCGTCGACTCCGGGTCTTCACCCCGGACCCGCGCCTCTCGGGTGGGATCCGGCGCAGCTAGCAGCGGCCGGGAGGACCGGGCGCTCAGGCCCGACCGAGCCCGGATTCCGGGGTCCCGGGTGGCAGGTCGAAGATGGCCGGATCCTGCTGGAACGACCGAAGCAGGGTGAAGATGTAGCCCATCCGCTCGCGGTAGTCCTCCCAGTTCGGGGCGTCACTGTCGCGGGCGGAATCGACGTCCTGCCCGAAGCGGACGGCGAGCGCCGTCGCGTCCGGGTCGGGCAGGTGCGTCAGGTCCGGCGGGAACTGCTCGCCGCCGAGATAGGCCGGACCCGGGACGTCACGATCCAGGCGGAGGTACGCGGAGGGCAGGTGGAGGCCGAGGTGGGCCGTCGCGGCCACGGCCAGGATGGAACCGCCCGGGATCGCCGCAACGACGAAGGGTTGCGCCACCACCTGTTCATGCGCACCGATCGACACATTGGCGATGAGCATCTGCTCGGCTCTCCGCCGTTCGGCCTCGGGTTCCGTGGATCCGCGGAGCAGCAGCGCCTGCGTGTACGCGTGGAAGGCGCGTCGGAGGTCGTCATCGCCGACGACCTCCGGGTGCGCGAGGACCGGTTCCAGCGCCGCCGCGGCTCGTTCGGCGTCGCGGCTGGCCAGGGGGTCCGCGGCGAAGGCCCGGATCCAGCGGATGAATTGGGGGGCCACGTCGCCGAACACGGCGGCATTGCCGCCGGCGACCGCCGCGATGATGTCGTCGCCGATCAAGGGTTCCAGGAGATCCGGGATCGTCTCCCCGGTCATCGACCGGCGCGCCTCCGCACTGGCCCATTGCCCGAATGTGGGCCAGTTCGCGTCCGTGCGGCCGATCAGGGCGGCGACTGCCTCCGACAGCGCGTGGTACCCGCGGGTGATCGCGGCGTTGCGCGCCAGGATGTCGTCCATCGTGACGATCCGCTCGATCTCGGCGGGGTCGAGCCAATGGGAGGACAGAGGGTCGGTCACCCCACGCAGGATACGCGGCGCGCCGACGGGCTATTCGCTGAAGCGCTCTTCCTTCCATGGATCGGCATCGTTGTGGTAGCCATAGCGTTCCCAGAACCCGGGCTGGTCGTGGTCAAGGAACTCCAGGCCGCGGATCCACTTGGAGCTCTTCCAGAAGTACTTCTTGGGAACGACGAGTCGCACGGGGTAACCGTGCTCAAGGTCCAGCGGCTGGCCGTCGAAGGTGTCGGCAAGCAGGACGTCGTCGTCGTCGAGCACCTCGAGCGGGAGATTGGCGGTGTAGCCCTGCTCGGCATGGCTGACCACGTGGGTCGCGGCCTTTCGGACCTGCGCCATCTCCAGGACGGCCTGGATGGGCACGCCTTCCCAGGTGGTGTCCAGCCTGGTCCAGCGCGTGACGCAGTGGATGTCCGTGTCGACTTGCTTGCGCGGGAGCTGGCGGAACTGGTCCCAGGTAAGCGTGAACGGCGCATCGACCTCGCCGTAGACCTTGAAGTCCCATGTCGCGAGATCGATCCGCGGGACGGATCCGTAGTGGAGCACCGGGAACTTCTCCGTCCGATACTGGCCGGGCGGGATCCGCTCGGCGACGGCGGGATCGACGGTCTTGCCGCCGAAGAGTCGATCGAACATGGTGCGCGTGGATCCTCTGGGTGCGTCATGGCTGGACGCGGCACGCTGAGTGTCCGCGAGGGCCGTATCCTCGCATACGGGGCGTGACGTTCACGTGACCGAGCTCACCTGCGCCGAGGACTGTGGTCGCTGCAAGGACCGGGTCGCCGCGGGCCCCCGTTCGCCGTGAGCCGCGGGACGTCGCCGAGGGCCCCCGTTCGCTCCGCGCGAACGTTGCCCTCCGCAGACAGACGCCACCCGCCGCGAGGCAGCTCCAAGTGCGTGTGTCGTTCGCTCGGAGCGAACGACACACGCGGTGGGCCGGCTCCGGGGACGGTCGCGCGGGCCCGCCGGGACGTTGCGGCCCGGATCGTTCGCTCGGAGCGAACGACACACGCGGTGGGCCGGTTCCGGGGACGGTCGCGCGGGCCCGCCGGGACGTTGCGGCCCGGATCGTTCGCTCGGAGCGAACGACACACGGTCGGGAGCGCCCCGTCGGGTACGCTTCGGCGGTGACCGACCAGCCCGGGGCCGAAACCGACCCGCCCGATCCGGCCGCGCCGGCGCGGCCGCGCGTGGTCATCGTGATGCCGGCCTACAACGCGGCCAGGACCCTGGAACGGACCTACGCGGACATCCCCCACGACCTGATCGAGCGGATCATCCTCGTCGACGACGTCTCGCGCGACCAGACCGTGGGGATCGCCCGACAGCTGGGTCTGGACGTCATCATCCATGCCCAGAATCGCGGGTATGGGGGCAACCAGAAGACGTGCTACGACGCGGCGCTCGCGTCCGGCGCGGACGTCGTCGTGATGCTCCATCCGGACTACCAGTACGACGCGACGAGGATCCCCGCCCTGATCGAGCCGATCATCGCCGGCACCCACGACCTGATGCTCGGCAGCCGGTTCCTGGGCGATCCGCGGGCCGGCGGGATGCCGACCTGGAAGTTCGTCAGCAACCGCGCCCTGACGACGGTCGAGAACGCCGCGTTCGACCTGCGGCTGTCGGAGTTCCATACCGGCCTGCGTGCGTACAGCCGACAGCTCCTCGAAACGATCCCCTATCAGGCCAACAGCGATGACTTCGTGTTCGACCAGGAGCTCATCGCCCAGGTCGTCTCCGCCGGCATGGGCCGGCGCATCGGCGAAGTCGCGGTCCCGACCCGCTACTTCGAGGAGGCGAGTTCCGTCGGCTTCCAGCGGAGCCTCGTGTACGGGCTGTCCACGCTCCGGGTCGTGGCGCGCTTCCTCTTGCATCGTTGGCGCATCCGCCGGTCGCACAAGCTGACGGCGCGACGCCCGTGACGAACACCCGGGCCCGGTGACGCTCAGCCGTTCGTCGCTCCTGCGAGCGACCTTCGGCATCGCCATCAGCGTGGTAGCGGGCTGGATCCTCCTCCGCTCGGTCGATGCCGGCGCAGCCCTGGACGTCCTCGCGACGGCGAGTCCGGTCTGGATCGCGGCGATGGTCGGCACCGTCGTCATCGACGTCGGCGCGCGCGGGGCACGCTGGCGAGCGCTGCTCGCGCCCGTCGCCACCATCCGCTATCGCCGCGTGCTGGGTTACACCTACGTCGGCTACCTCGCCAACAACGTCCTGCCGGCGCGCCTTGGCGAGGTGTTCCGCAGCCACGCTCTCGGGCAGGGCGAAGGCGTGAACCGGACGACGGTCCTGGGCACGGTGGTGGTGGAGCGGATCGTGGACACGGCCATCGTGGTGGCGCTGGCCGCCCTCGCGGTGGTGGTCCTGAGCGTTCGAGGTGTGCTGACGAGCGCGGTCCTGCTGGGCGGTGCCTTCGTCGCGCTCCTCGTGGTCGGGCTCGGATCGGCCATGGCCCTCCATCGACTCCCGGGTTCCGGTCGCGTCATCGCGTTCGCGGACCGGTGGCCCCGTCTCGTGGACCTCGCCCGGGGCCTGCGGGAGGGACTCGCGGTGGCCGCCCGACCGCGGACCCTGCTCGGAGCCATCGCACTCAGCGGCGTCGCGTGGACGGCGTCGATCGCGACCTTCCTGGGTGGCGGCCAGGCTGTCGGGATCGAGCTCACGCTGGCACAGGGCGCGCTGCTCTCCAGCGGCGTGGCCCTGGCCACCATCGTGCCGTCGGGCCCGGGCTACCTCGGCACGTTCGAGCTGACGGCGGTCGGCATCGCCACCACGTTCGGGGTCCAGCCCGACGCGGCCTTTGCGATGGCCATCCTCGTGCACGCGATGATCCTGGCGGTCACCTCGGTCGGCGGTGTCGTGGCCGCCGCGCGCCTGCGGGTGGGGGTCGTCAGACCTGGAGCGGCGCCGGACTGACCTCGCTCGGCACCGGGAATCCATCGACCGGTCCAGGCGGCGTCGTGCCTCCGGCCGCAGCAGGCACGGGAGCATCGTACGGCTCGAAACTCAGCGGTCCTCCCGCCTCGCGGCGCAGTCGGAGGAATTCCAGCGTGTAGTGCTCGTACATCTCGGCGACGAGACCGGCGGCCTCCGCATGGAGTGGCCGGCCGGCCGCCGCCCTCGCCTCAGCCCGGCTCGTCCAGATGCAGAACGACAGACACGTGCCGTCGGTGGCGAGTGGGCCCTTGAAGTAGTGGAGGTATCCGGCGGAGTCGGCGGCCTCGGCGTGGGCTCGTTCGTCGTACTCCGTCAGCATCCGCTCGTCGGCATCGGGGCGTCGCACGGAGCGGAAGGCGACCATGTACCACTCGCCCGTCCCGAGCGCCTCGCCCGCTGCGGTCCAGTCGAACGCGTCGGCGACCGGCATGGTCGCATACGCGTCGCTGAGCGGTGCGAGGGCGTGCAGCGCGTCCATCTGACTCCCGAGCATGGGCAGGGGCGCGGCGATTGTCAAATAGCGAAAGTCGTCCCTCTCATGCAGCGGAAGTACCAGGTCCGTTGACGAGCGCGCCGTCGGCGCCGGCTATCGGCTTCCGCCGGGTTGGAGGGCCCGCGAGATCGCGGTTGCCGCATCCTGGAGTCCGCGCGTTGCCCGCCGTCGCCAGGCAAGGGTCGCACGCGCCTCCGGCGCCAGGATCCCGAGGGCCGCCACGATCCCGTCGTCCCGCAGGACGGGAACCGCGATGGTCACCACGCCGGGTGCGACGTCGCCCTCGTTCCGGGCCACCCCCTCGGCGCGCACGGCTTCGATCTCGGCCGGCAGTCCGTCGGGGGCCGGGGAGGATCCGAGGACCTCCTCCTGGATGTCCGGGGGCGCGTAGGCGAGAAGCACGATCGCGATCGCACCGGCGTCGAGGGGCGTGGCCTCGCCGGGTTCCAACGCCACGCGCAGACGATGGTGGGACGGCTGCTGATGGAGGCACACCGCGGATAGCCCGATCCGCCGGGCGATCACGGCGGTTTCGCCGGTCTCCTCGACGAGCATGGTGAGGATCGGGTCGGCGCGACGGATCAGTTCCTCGCTGGTGACGGTGGCGCCACCGCCGATCAGCAATCGCGGCCCCAGCCGGTAACCGCGATCGTGGCGATCGACGAACCCGAACTCGGTCAGGGTGCGCAGGTACCGGTAGATGGTGGAGAGCGGCGTCTCCAGCACCGAGCCGAGCTCATCGGCGCGGATCTCGCCGCGGTCCGCGATCGTCAGGAGGACCCGCAGTCCCCGGGCGAACGAGGTGTCCTCTGCCGCCTCTTCCGGCGGGCGATCACGGGCGGTGGCCATGGAGACGTTCCCCTGGGATGCACCGAGGCCCGCCCGTAGCCGGGCGGGCCTCGGAGGTCGTGTTGCAAGTGCGAACGCCTAGGAGCTGAGCAGCCCCTGGTCGATCAGCCACTGCCGGGCGACATCCGCGATGTCCTCGTTGTCGACGCCGATCTTGACGCCGAGCTTGGTCAGCTCCTCCGTCGTCATCTTGGCCGACACGGGGTTCAGGACCGCCGCGAAAGCAGCCGCGTCCACCTTGGCGAGGTAGTCGTTGCGGACGACCGGCGCGAGGTTCTCCGCCGGCTGGGTGTCCAGGTCGTCCTCGAGGACGACGAACCCGAACTGGGCGATGGCCGGCTGGGTCGAGCACAGCCAGGCGAAGTCGATCGCGTTGCCCTGGAGGGCCTGGGCGATCGGCGCATCGCACGCGGCGAGCGCTTCACGCTGCTTCGGCGGGTAGACGATCCCATAGTCCTCGAGCGCGCCCTTGCACAGCGGGTTGGCGTCGCAGTCCGGGGG
The DNA here is from genome assembly GCA_963704935.1 of uncultured Chloroflexia bacterium. Taxonomy (GTDB): domain Bacteria; phylum Chloroflexota; class Limnocylindria; order Limnocylindrales; family CSP1-4; genus SPCO01. The sequence continues at coordinate 1,209,478 of CAVPIF010000001.1, read as the reverse complement.
AAGGCCCCAGCGGAGCTGGTCCTGGACCGCGACCAGATCGCTGATCTTCGTGAGATTGAGGCTGGCGGCCGTGTCCGCGCGGACGACGGCGGCATTCGTATCCTCGCCCGGCGTGATGTCGAGCACGGTCGCCAGGTCGCCCCGGGCCGCATAGATCGCCTGGAGCGAGCTCCGGTTGGTGTTCCCGTCGCCGGTGATCAGCTGCTTGTTGTAGTAGCCGAGCCCGGAGCCGACGTACTCGGGCACCAGGTCCACCTGGCCGGCCTCGAAGGCCGGGGCGCGATCCTGCCGCGATCCCATGCCGAGGTTGCGGGTGACGTTGTAGCCGGCCGCTTCCAGAGCCTGGGCGTACAGCTCCGCCATCAGCTTGGATTCATAGAAGTTGTCCGAGCCGATCCGGATGTCGGCCTTCGGGGCCTCTGTCGGGCCCTCTGTCGGGGCCGTGGTCGGTGCCGTCGTCGGCGCCGTCGTCGGCGCGACGCTCGCTGGGGCGCTGCTGCTCGCGGTCGACGAGCAAGCGGCCAGGACCACCAGCAATGCCGCCGCGAGAGCGAACAATGTGCGGTTCTTCCGCATCATGCGTTCTCCTCCAAACTCCTCCACCCGCCCACACCCGGGCGACGGTCCGCGTACCTTAGCAGCGGTCCGTCGGGATGTCCTCAGGCGGATCGGTCACGACGCGAGCGTGGTTGCGGCCGGTTCGGTGGCGCGCGTTCCATCGCCTCGCAGGGCCTCCGGGGTCAGCAACCGCTGCGCGACGGCGAGGACGCCATCGACGCCCAGCGCGAGCGCGGTCACCAGCACCGCACCCGCGAACAGCATCTCCGGTTGGCTCCGCGCGATCCCGTCGATGATGAACCGGCCCAGGCCGCCGTACGACAGGATCGCGCCGATCGTCGCCGTGGCGATGACCTGGAGCGTCGCCGTCCGGAATCCGCCGACGATGATCGGCGATGCGATCGGAAGTTCGATCCGGCGCAGGATCTGGCGTTCGCGCATGCCCATCCCTCGTCCGGCCTCGATCAGGTCGCGATCGACCTCCCGGAGGCCGGCATAGGCCCCGACCAGGATCGGCGGGATCGCGAGCAGCGTCATCGCGAGGAAGATCGGCAGGAACGTCAGGCCCAGGGACGGGTCGTAGCCGATGGTGGGCGCGAGCGTCAGCGACAGCGGCAGCACCGCCACCATCAGCGCGTAGGACGGCACGGCCCGTCCGATGTTGGCGAGATTGATGGCGAGGTTGGCGAATCGACCCGTGTGGCCGATGTACAGCCCGATCGGCAGACCGATGATCGTCGCCGCCACCACCGCGAGGAGCGAGACCTGGAGGTGTTCGGCGAGCCGCGTCGGGATGCCCGTCGCGCCCATCCAGTTGGCCGGATCGCTGAGCCAGCCGACGACGTTCGGCATCAGACGCGGTCCGGCGCGGGCCTGGGCCCACGGCGTCAGCCAGCGCTCGAGCGCGTACCAGCAGGAAGTCCGCGACGAACGCCAGGGCGACGGACAGGAACGGCGCCGAGGTAGATCTTCGTCGGGAAGAAGGTCTGGAACCCCTCCGTGATGAACTGTCCGCAATCCACCGAACGAATCGCCCAGGATCGACGCGACCGTGGCGAGGCCGATGGTGGTGACGACCGCGAGGCGGATCCCGGCGATCATCAGCGGCACGGCCAGCGGCAATTCGATCCGGCGCAGGCGTTCACACCGGCGTGTAGCCCATCCCCTCGGCGGCCTCCAGGACGTCGGCCGGGACCGCGCGCAACCCTTCGGCGTTGTTGCGGATGAGGATGAGCAGCGTGTACGTGGTCAGCGGGATGATCGCCGTGACGAGCGAGTCAGCCCGAAGATCGCGCGCAGGAACGCGAAGGCCGCGAGGCTCGGGATCGTGTAGAGCAGGCCGCTGACCGCCAGGTTGGGCCCGTACACCCGCGGCTGCCGGACGGCCCAGACGGCGAGCAACAGCGAGATCGCGAACCCGAGGGCGACCGGGATCAGCGTCAGCTGGAGGTGCTGCAGGGTCCGGACCACGACGTCGTCGAGGTGCCGGAGGATCCAGTCCCAGTCGATGAGCGGTTGGCCGTTCACGGTCGACTCAGCTCGCTCAGTCGGATCCCAGGTCGGGCTCGGCCGGCACGACGACGGACGCGGCCTGGCCTCGAGTTCCGATGCGGCGCCGTGGATCCCGAAGGTCTCGCCGTGCTCGCCCTCGCGCATCATCCGGATGATGCGCTCGACGGTCACGATCCCCTGGACGGCCCCGGACCGGTCGACCACGATCGCCGCCTGGACGTCCGCGTCGAGCATCATCGACAGGGCGTCCTTGAGCGTCGTCCGCCGATTGACCGATGGCGAGACCGGGTTGGCCATGCGCGGCGTCCAGCACGCCGCTCGTCGGGATCGTCGCCCTCCGGGATCCAGCCGATGGGCGCGCGACCGTCGTCGACCAGGAGCAGGTAGGCGAAGGGCGCGTCATGCGCGCGCCGCCGGGCGTCGGCGGCGTCATCGCCGACCGCACCGATCGCCGGGTGCTCCAGCTCGAGGTCGCCGACCCGGCTCAACGCCAGGCGCTTCAGGCCACGATCCGCTCCCACGAAGCGGGCCACGAACTCGGACGCCGGCGTGGCGAGGATGTCCGTCGGCGCGCCGAACTGGGCGAGGACGCCACCGCTCTGGAAGACGGCGACGAGGTCGCCCATCTTGATGGCCTCGTCGATGTCGTGGGTGACGAACAGGATGGTCTTGGCGAGTTCCTCCTGGAGCCGCAGGAACTCGTTCTGGAGTCGATCGCGGACGATGGGGTCCACGGCCCCGAACGGCTCGTCCATGAGCATGATCGGCGGGTCCACCGCGAGCGCGCGTGCGACGCCCACCCGCTGGCGCTCGCCGCCGGACAGCTGACTCGGGTATCGATCGCGGTATTTCGTGGGGTCCAGACCCACGAGCGCGAGGAGCTCGTCGCCGCGGCTGCGCTGCCGCTCCCGGGTCCAGCCCTGGAGGCGCGGGACCGTCGCCACGTTCTCGCCGATGGTCTGATGCGGGAAGAGGCCCACCTGCTGGATGACGTAGCCGATGCTCCGGCGGAGCTCCGTGACGTCGCGCGTCGCGGCGTCCACCCCATCGATGAGGATCCGGCCGCTCGTCGGCTCGATCAGCCGGTTGACCATCTTGAGCGAGGTCGTCTTGCCGCAGCCGGACGGGCCCACGAGGACGCAGATCTTGCCGGCCGGGACCGTGAGCGACAGGTCGTTGACCGCGCCGGGGGTCGGGACGGTCGTGCCGTCCTTCCGCGTTGCCGGTGCGTCGTACCGCTTGGTGACGTGCTCGAACTCGACGACGGCGGCGCGGTGGGCGGGGGCGGGTTGCTCGGCCATCGGCGACGGCTCCTCCGGTCTGGGCTCGGTGGGTGCTCGGTCGAGGTGGTCGGCCGACCTTACCGTATCGGATGGCGTGGGCGATACTGCGAACCCATGCGAATCACCGCGATCCGCCTGCATCGCCTGAGCATCCCGCTGGATCCACCGTTCCCGGCGGCATGGGATCCCGTACCTCGGACCGCCTTCCCGGTGACGATCGTCCGCGTCGAGACGGACGAGGGCATCGTCGGGATCGGCTCCGGCGACACGATGGACGGGTTCGCGGCGTTCACGCACCTGTTCGTCGGCCAGGACCCGCTCGCCATCGCGCGGCACGTTCGCGTGCTGGAGACGATCGACTTCCATGCCGGCCGGTACTGGCCGCTGGAGGCGGCGCTTTGGGACATCGCCGGCAAGGTCGCCGGTCTGCCCGTCGCGTCGCTGTTCGGTGGCGCGCTGGACGGGATCCCGGCGTATGCCTCGTGCGGGATGCGCCTCCCGGCCGCCGCCCGCGCCGAATCCGCCCTTCGCCTCCTGGAGGAGGGATTCCGGGCCATCAAGCTGCGGGTGGATCCCCGTGAGTTCGAGGAGGGCCTGGCGTCCGTCGCCGCGACACGGGCCGCCGTCGGCGACGCGATGGCCATCATGGTCGACCTCAACCAGGGCTGGCGGATGCCCGGCGACCTGACGCCCGCGCTGGACCCGGTCACGGCCCGGCGGATCGCCGCCCAGCTGGCGGAGTACGGCGTGCTGTGGGTGGAGGAGCCGCTGGCCGGCACGGACCTGCGAGGGCTGGCGGCACTGCGGGCGTCCGCGCCCGGCGTGCGGATCGCGGGCGGCGAGATGACGCGGACGTTCACCGAAGCCCTGGCAGCGCTGGATGCGGACGCCTTCGATGTCCACCAGGGCGACGTGGTGCTCGCCGGTGGGATGCTCCGGATGCGGACGATCGGCGAGCTGGCCCTCGCCCGCGGCCGGTGGTTCACGCCGCACACCTGGACGAACGGGATCGGGCTGCTGGCGAACCTCCACGTCGCCGCGGGCGTCGGCGGGGGACCGTTCATCGAGTTCCCGTACGACCCGCCCGGCTGGACCCCGGAGCGCCGGGACGCGTTCCTCACCGAACCGATCCGCCCGGGCCGCGACGGGATCCTGCGGGTGCCGCAGACGTCCGGCCTCGGGATCACGCTGGACGAGGCGGCCATGAAGCGGTACGTCGCGTGACGGCGACGGGCCGACCGGCCGCCACCCTGGCGGACTGGCTGGAGCGCGCCGCCGCGCATCTCGCCCCGGACCGAGCTGTTCATCGACGGCCGGTTCGCACCCGCCGCTTCCGGCCGCACGTTCGCCGACATCGCCGGCCGGGACGGCTCCCGGATCGCGGACGTCGCCGAGGGTGGCGCCGGAGGACGTCGACCGCGCGGTCGCCGCGGCGCGCGCGCGTCGTTCGACGACCGGCGCTGGGCGGACCAGTCGCCGGCCAATCGCAAGCGGGTGCTCCTGAAGCTCGCCGATCTGCTCCGGGCGAACCGCGACGAGCTCGCGCTGCTGGAGTCGCTCGATGTCGGCAAGCCGATCCGGGACACGCTGTCCGTGGACGTGGCGTCCGCCGCGAAGACCATCCAGTGGTACGCCGAGACCATCGACAAGGTCTACGGCGAGATCGGTCCGACCGGGCCCGATGCCCTGTCGCTCGTCACCCGCGAGCCGATCGGCGTGGTCGCCGCGATCGTGCCCTGGAACTACCCGCTGATCATCACGGCCTGGAAGCTGGGCGCGGCGCTGTCGACCGGGAACAGCGTCGTCCTCAAGCCCGCATCCCAGTCGCCCCTGACCGCCCTGCGTCTCGCCGAGCTGGCGAGCGAGGCCGGACTGCCCGACGGCGTCCTCAACGTGGTGCCGGGGCCGGGTGCCGTCCTCGGGGACGCGCTCGCCCGCCACCCCGGCGTCGACAAGTTGACGTTCACGGGCTCGACGGAGGTCGGGAAGTCGCTGCTGCGCGCCGTCGGCGAGTCGGACGTCAAGGCGATCACCCTGGAGCTCGGCGGCAAGAGCCCGCAGGTCGTCCTGGCCGACGTCGGGGACCTGGAGGCGGCGGCGTCGGCGATCGGCTGGGGGATCTTCTACAACAGCGGCCAGACCTGCAATGCCGGGTCGCGGCTCGTCGTCCATCGCTCGGTCCGCGAGGAGCTCGTGGCGCGGATCGCCGCGATGGGACGCGATCTGGCGCCGGGCGAGCCGCTGGATCCGGCGACGCAGCTGGGCTCGATCGTGGACGAACGCCAGCTGGACAAGATCCTGGACTACGTCCGGCTTGGCGCGGAGGAGGGCGCGAATGTGGTCGCGGGCGGCGAACGGGTCCGCGAGGAGACCGGCGGCTTCTACCTCCCGCCGACGATCCTCGACGGCGTCGACAACGGCTGGCGGGTCGCGCGCGAGGAGATCTTCGGGCCGGTCCTGACGGTCACCGAGTTCGACGACGAGGCGGACGCCCTGGCCATCGCCAACGACACGCCGTACGGGCTGGCGGCCGGCCTCTGGACGCGTGACGTCAACAAGGCCCACCGCCTCTCGCGCGCGATCCGTGCCGGCGTCGTGTGGGTCAACACGTTCGACACCGCGGACATCACCGTGCCGTTCGGCGGGTTCAAGCAGTCCGGGATTCGGGCGCGACAAGGGGATGGCCGCCCTGGACGGCTATACCCAGCTCAAGACGACCTGGTTCGACCTGTCGGGGAAGTGACCGACGCATGACCGACGATCCGATCCCGTCCGGCGCCTCCTCCGACCCGATCGAGTCTGCCGATCCCGGGCCTGCTCGCCGACGCCGCACGGGCGGCCGCGAGGGCCACGAGCGCAACCTCCTCCCGCCGCAACGGCCGTGGGCGCAGCCGCGCCTGCGCTACGCCCCGACCGAGGTCGTCTCCGGCCGACGAGCTGGAGTCGATCCACCTCGCCTCGCTGCGCGTGCTCGAGGAGATCGGGATGGACTTCCTCGATCCCGAGGCGCGCGACGTCGCTGCGCGCCGCCGGCGCGCGCGTGGAGCCCGGGTCGGAGCGCGTGCGATTCGATCCGGGCGATGGTCGAGCGAGCGGATCCGGACGGCGCCGTCGTCGTTCACGCTCCACGCCCCGAACCCGGCGCACGACCTCGAGATCGGTGGCGACTGGGTCGCCTTCGGGTCCGTCGGCCAGCGCGCCCAACGTCTACGACGCGGATCGGGGCCGACGCGTCGGCAATCGGGCGGACTACCAGGACCTCATCCGGCTCTCGCAGATGCTCGACGTCGTCCACTTCTTCGCCGGGTACCCGGTGGAGCCCGTGGACATCCATGCGTCGGTCCGGCACCTCCACGCGATCCACGACCTCGTGACCCTGGCGGACAAGCCGATCCACGCCTACTCGCTCGGTCGGCAGCGCAACATCGACGCGCTCGAGATGCTCCGGATCCGGCGCGGCGTTGACGACGCGACGCTCGACCGCGAGCCATCGATCTTCACCGTCATCAACTCGTCGTCGCCGCTGCGCCTGGACACGCCGATGCTCCAGGGCATCCTGGAGTTCAGCCGGCGCAACCAGGTCATCGTGCATGACGCCGTTCACGCTGGCCGGTGCGATGGCGCCCGGTCACGCTCGCCGGCGCCCTGGCCGAGCAGAACGCCGAGGCGCTGGCCGGGATGGTGCTGACCCAGGTGGTCCGGCCCGGGGCGCCGGTCGTCTACGGCGGGTTCACGAGCAACGTGGACATGCAGTCGGGGGCGCCGGCGTTCGGGACGCCGGAGTACATGCGCACCGCGATGATCGGCGGCCAGCTCGCGCGGCGCTACGGCGTGCCGTATCGCTCGTCCAACGTGTCTGCCGCGAACGCCGTGGACGCCCAGGCCGCCTACGAGAGCGTCTTCAGCCTGTGGGGCGCGATCATGGGCGGGGTCAACCTGCTGATGCACGGTGCCGGCTGGATGGAGGGCGGCCTCCACGCGGGGTTCGAGAAGGTGATCCTGGACGCGGAGCTGCTGGGGATGGTCGCGGCATTCCTCGACCCGGTCGTCGTCGACGACGACACGCTCGCGTTCTCGGCGATGGAGGAGGTGGGGCCCGGCGGCCACTTCTTCGGCGCCGAGCACACGCAGTCGCGCTACAAGACCGCGTTCCACAAGCCGATGCTCAGCGACTGGCGCAACTGGGAGACCTGGGAGGAGGCCGGCTCGCCGCAGGTCCCGGGCAAGGCCAACCGGCTGTGGAAGGAGCTGCTCGCGGCGTACCAGCCGCCGCCGATCGATCCGGCCGTCGCCGAGGAACTCCAGGCCTTCGTCGACCGGCGCGTCGCCGAGGGCGGCGTCCCGACGGACTTCTGAGGATCAACAGTGTCTGAGCAATCGCGGAATGTCATCGTGGTCGACATGACTTGGGTGCTTGGCTTGACCCCGGAAGAGCGCAAGCAGTTTTCGGAGCAGGCACTTGAGCTCGTCGACCTTTTCGAGGGTCGGGAGCGAGAGAATGTCACCGGAGTGCTCATGAACTTGGCCACGGTCGCGATGGTCGCTACGAGACAGGAGGAGGATCGGTCGGTCGGATCCGTCATCCCAACCGAGTGGACAACACCGGCCGATCACCTTAGGGATGACCTCGGAACCATTGTTGCCTTTGTTCTCCAGCGCATCGAGAGCGAGGTAACCCTTCCCGCGGTCAAGATTGGCTGGACCAAGGTTGTGGGCGAGCTTAAGCGGCAGATGTGACTCCGCCGAACGGCACTCACACCGTTGAGACGCGGTCGATGATTCGCGGAGGAGATTGGTGAAGGAGCACACCCAGGTCGTCGTCATCGGTGGGGGCGTGGTCGGCGCCAGCGTCCTGTATCACCTGACGAAGGCGGGCTGGACGGACGTCGTCCTGCTGGAGCGGCGCGAGCTGACGGCCGGGTCCACGTGGCACGCCGCCGGCGGGATGCACACGCTCAACGGCGACCCGAACGTCGCCCGGCTCCAGCAGTACACGATCCAGCTGTACGAGGAGATCGAGCGCGTCTCCGGGCCAGGACTGCTCCATCCACCTGCCCGGCGGGCTGATGCTGGCCGACACGGAGGTCCGCATGGACTTCCTGCGGATGGCGGTCGCGCGCGGTCGATACCTCGGGATGGAGCTGGAGCTCATCTCGTCGCGCGAGGCGGCCGACCTCTTCCCGCTGATGGACCCGCAGTACTTCGTCGGCGCGCTGTACGACCCGGTCGAGGGCCACGTCGACCCGAGCGGGGTCACCCGCGCGTACGTGAAATGCGCCCAGCTGGCGGGCGCGGAGGTCCACCAGCACACCCCCGTCGTCGGGCCTGGCGCAGCGGCCGGACGGGACGTGGGACGTCCGCGTCGAGAGCGGCGACACGATCCACGCCGAGCACGTCGTCAACGCCGGCGGCCTGTGGGCGCGCGAGGTCGGGCGGATGGTCGGCCTGGAACTGCCCGTCCTCGCGATGGAGCACCACTACCTCATCACCGAGGACATGCCCGAGGTCGCGGCGCACGTCGCGAAGACCGGCCACGAGATGCCGATGGCGCTCGACTTCGCCGGCGAGATCTACATCCGCCAGGAGGGCGGCGCGATGCTGCTCGGCACGTACGAGCAGGCATGCGTGCCGTGGTCGCCGAAGGAGACGCCGTGGGACTTCGGGTCGCAGCTGCTCAAGCAGGACCTCGACCGGCTGACGCCGGAGCTCTCCGTCGCGTTCAAGCACTACCCGGCGATGGGCACGACCGGGATCCGCCGCGTCGTCAACGGCCCGTTCACCTTCTCGCCCGGACGGCAATCCGCTGGTCGGGCCGGTCCGCGGGCTGCGCGGGTTCTGGGTGGCCTGTGGCGTGATGGCCGGGCTGTCGCAGGGCGGCGGCGTGGGGCTCGCGCTCGCGACCTGGATGACCGCCGGCGATCACGGCGATTCCGGGATGGATATCTGGGCGATGGACGTCGCCCGCTACGGCGACTACGCGACGCTCGCCTACACGAACGCCAAGGTCCAGGAGAACTACCGACGCCGATTCCGGATCACCTTCCCGAACGAGGAACTGCCCGACGGCCGCCCGCTGCTGACGACACCGATCCACGACCGACTGACCGACGGCGAACGCGGTCTGGGGCGCGACGTTCGGGCTGGAGCACGCGCTCTGGTTCCAGGAGTCCGGGTCTGCGCGCCGGTGGAGGACGTCACGTTCCGGCGATCGAACGCCTGGTCGCAGGTCGCCGGCGAGGTGGCCGCGGTCCGCGAGCGGGTCGGGATGACCGAGATCTCCAACTACGCGAAGTACCGGGTCACCGGCCCGGGCGGCGAGGCGTGGCTGTCGTCGCTCCTCACCACGCGGATGCCGGCGGTCGGGCGGATCACCCTGACCGCGATGCTCAACGACGCAGGGCGGATCGTCGGCGAGTTCACGGTGGCCCGACCGACCGAGGCGGACGAGTGGTTCCTGTTCGGGTCGTTGCCGGCGGAGGTCCACCACTCGCGCTGGTTCCGGCACCACCTGCCCGACGACGGGTCGGTCCGGTTCGAGGTGCTGGGGCTCGGACTCACCGGCCTGTCCGTTGCAGGACCGCGCTCGCGCGACGTGCTGGCCGCCGTGGCGCCGGACCTGGACCTGTCGACGGCCGCCTTCCCGTTCATGAGCTTCCGGCGCGTGGATCTCGGCCTGATCCCGGCGCTCCTGGCCCGCATCAACTACGCGGGCGACCTCGGGTACGAGCTGTGGGTGGCGCCCGAGTACCAGCGCGCGCTGTTCGACCGGATCATCGCCGCCGGCGAACCGCATGGGCTGCAGCTGTTCGGGATGCGCGCGCTCATGTCGCTCCGACTCGAGAAGAACTACGGGACGTGGTTCCGCGAGTACCGGCCGATCTACACGCCGCTCGAGGGCGGGATCGGGCGCTACATCAAGCTGGACCATGACTTCATCGGCCGGGCCGCGCACGAGGCGGAGATCGCGGCCGGTGGCCCCAGGCGGCGACTCGTCGCGTTCGTCGTGGAGCCGGACCCGGACGACCCGGCGGATGTCATCGGCGACGAGCCGATCTGGCACGACGGCGCAGGTCGTCGGCTGGGTCACGTCGGGCGGCTACGGCCACCACGTCAGGCAGTCCATCGCCCTGGGCTACGTGCCGGCCGAGCTCGTTGGGCCCGGTGGACGCGGTGCCGTGCCCCGGGCAATGTTGACGCGTCGGACGCCGAAGGCGGCCGTTTCGAGATCGAGATCATCGGGCGGCGGCGGCCGGCCCGGCTCCAGCCGGAGCCGCTGTTCGATCCGCAGGGTCTCCGGATGCGCCAGTGACAGGACGGATCGTCGTCGACGGCCAGCCGATCGAGTTCCGGCCGGGCGACTCCGTGGCGGTCGCGGTCCTGCGCACGGGCGAGGTGCCTGGCCGTGGCGGGACCCTGTGCCTTGCCGGGGACTGCCCGAACTGCCTCGCGACGGTGGACGGGATCGCCTACGTCCGGACCTGCCAGGTCACCTGCCGGCCCGGCCTGGAGGTCGTTCGGCACCCGGCGATCGGCATGCCGCCACTCCCCGAGGTGCGCGCCTCGAACGTCGCGGTCTCACCGCCCGCCCGCGAGATCCACGTGGAGCGCCGCGAGGTCGAGCGTGGCGGTCATCGGGGGCGGCAGGAGCGGCCGGGCGGCGGCCGCGGAGGCGAGAGCCGGCGGCGGGCGGGAAGTCCTCGTCCTCGACTCGGCCGACGGCGTCGACGTCATGGCCATCTACCCAGGCCCGACGATCGTGGCGCGAACGCCGACCGGGATGCTGCACGTCGTCCCGCGCGAGATCGTCGTCGCCACGGGTGCGGCCGAGATCCAGCCGGTCGGTCCCGGGGAACCACCTCGCCGGCCTGTTCACGGTCCGGGCCGCGGAACGGCTTCGGGCTGCCGGCGTCGAGCTGCCCGAGCCGGTCGTCACGGTGGGACGGAAGCTCATCGGACTCGAGGGCGATGGCGACGGCCGGGTGCGAGCGGTGGTGACCCAGGGTCCTGATGGAGGGGAGGTCGAAGCGCCAGCGCGGACAGTGATCGTGGACATGGGCAGGACCCCGCGGGACGTGCTCGCCCGGATGGCGGCGTCCGGCGCGGACGGGACCGGCGGTGCCGCGACGGCCGTCCGGGTGGTCGGTCCGGCCGCCGAAGCGCATCCCGCTCCCGCCGCCTCCGACGGACCCTACGACCGTCGTCTGCCCGTGCCACGCCGTGACTGTCGGCGACCTCCAGGGCGCCTGGGACAAGGGCTTCGGTGAGCTCGAGCTGATCAAGCGGGCGACGCTCGCCGGCATCGGCACGTGCCAGGGGGGTGTCTGCCTGCCCCACGTCCGGGCCTGGATCGGCGAGCGGACGGGGGTCGTCCCGGAGCCGTTCACGGCCCGTCCGGCGTCGCGCCAGATCACGATCGGCGAGGCCGCGGCCGACGTCTACATCGATGCCTTCCGGCGGACGCCGCTGCACGACGAGCACGTCGCCCTGGGGGCGCAGATGGACCGGTTCGGCGAGCTGGTGGCGGCCGTGGCACTACGGCGATGCCACCGCGGAGTACTGGTCCGTGCGCGAGGGCGTCTCCATCGGCGACGTCAGCACGCTCGGCAAGCTGGTCGTGTCCGGACCGGACGTCGTCGAGTTCCTGGAGCGCCTCTACCCGTGCCACGTCGCCGACATCAAGCCCGGCCGGTCCCGCTACGCGCTGCTGCTGAACGAGCGCGGCCACGTGATGGACGACGGGATGATCCTGCGCGACGCGGAGACCCGGTTCATCCTCACGCTTCACGTCCGGTGGCGCCGCCAACGCCGAGATGTGGATCCGCGACTGGATCGACACGTGGGGCCTCCGCGTCCACGTCCTGGATCGGACGATGTCCCTCGCCGCGATCAACGTCACGGGGCCGCTCGCCGGGGAGCTGCTGCGCCGCGCCGGCCTGGCCGATCCGCCCCGCTTCCTGGGGCACGTCCGGGCCGAGGTCGCCGGCGTGCCGTGCCACGTCATGCGCCTGTCGTTCACGGGCGAGGCGGCCTGGGAGCTGCATCACCCGGTGGATCGGTCGGTGGCAGCTGTGGCGGGCGCTATTGGCCCATGGTCGTGACCTCGGTGATCCGGCCGCACGGGCTCCAGGCGCTGTTCGCGCTCCGGCTGGAGAAGGGCCACGTGATCGTCGGCATGGACACCGAGCTCGACACGACGCCCCGCCGGCTCGGCATGGACTGGGCGGTCCGGATGGACAAGCCGCGGTTCATCGGCCGGGCCGCGCTGGAGCGGACGGCGGGACTGCCGGACCATCGACGCCTGGTCGGGTTCACGATGGAGGCTGGCTCCGGCGATGCGGCCCCGGTCGAGGGCAGCCCGATCTGGTCGGAGGGCGAGATCATCGGGCACGTGACGGGGAGCTGGCACTCCCCGGTCCTGGGGCGGACCGTGATGCTCGGCTGGCAGAAGTCGACCGCCGTTCCCCGAGCGCGTCGAGATCGATGGCCGCGAGGCCGTCGTCGCGCCGACACCCGTTCTACGACCCGGAGGGCCATCGTGCCCGCGCTTGATCGAGTGCGCGGCTTCCGCGTGGTCGCCGACCCCGCCGCGCTCGAGGGCGCGCGCTGGACCGGCGCCGGCAAAGGCGCGACCGTCACGGTGCTGCGTCTCGCGCCCGACGACGTCTTCGCGCTCGATGCCGCGGCGGTCGAGGTCGACGACCCGGACGCGATCGTCGAGGACGAGACGTGGGTTCGTCGGCGGATGGGGTCCGCTCGATGCCATTCGACCGCATCTCGAGTGGTCGCTGCCGGCTGGACGTCCGGCGCTCGCGCAGGGGTCGATCGCCGGTGTCCCGGCGAAGCTGTGGCTCCCCGTCGGCGATGACACCGTCCTCGTGGTGACTGCCGCGGCCTACGCCGACGTGCTGGCCGAGCGCCTCGGGTGGCGTCGATGAGCGAACTACGTCCGGACGCTGCTCCCGATCCGCTGGGCGGACACGCCGAAGCCCGCCTACGACGTGGTCATCATCGGCGGTGGCGGGCACGGCCTGTCGACCGCCTACTACCTCGCGACCCGCCACGGGATCACGAACGTGGCTGTCCTGGAGGCCGACTACATCGCGTCGGGCAACACGGGCCGGAACACGACGATCATCCGAGCCAACTACGGCATCCCGCAGGCGGTCCGCTTCTACCAGCACAGCCTGGAGATGTACGAGTCGCTCGAGGAGGAGACGGGCGCGGACCTGCTCCACCAGACCCGCGGCATCCTGTGGTGCGCGCACACGGAGATGGCGCTTCGCACGGAACGTGCGCGCTGCGCACTCAACCAGGCGCTCGGCGTGGAGACGGTGATGATCGGGCCGGAGGAGGTCAAGCGGCTGGTCCCGCAGATCGACCTCGCGGGCGACGGCCGCTACCCGATCCTGGGTGCCTCGCATCACGTCCGCGGCGCGACCGCCCGGCACGACCGGGTCGCCTGGGCGTACGCCAGCGGTGCGTCGCAGCGCGGGGTCGACCTCTTCCAGCACACGCCGGTGACCGCGCTGCGGACCGACGCCGACGGCACGCGCGTGGTCGGCGTGGAGACCGCAGCCGGCGCGATCTCCGCGGGGGTCGTGCTCTCCGCGACGGGTGGCCGGGTCACGCGCCTGGCCGGCGAGGTGGGCCTCCGACTCCCGATCCGGACCCACCCGCTCCATGCCTTCGTCACGAACGACCACGCGCAGGGCCTGGGCCCGATCGTCGCCAGCACGGAACTCATGTGTTACGCCTCGCAGACGGAGCGTGGCCAGATGCTCATCGGGGCGGAGTTCGATGCGCAGCCGTCGTACTCGCGGCAGTCATCGTTCGATGCGCTCCGCACGTACGCCTGCAAGATGTCGCTGATGCTCCCGTTCCTGCGCGACCTGCGCATCCTGCGCTCGTGGGCCGGCCTGTGCGACATCTCCATCGACTACAGCCCGATCATGTGCGACGACGCCGATCGACGGCCTGCTCGTCACGACCGGCTGGGGGACCTGGGGCTTCAAGGCGATCCCGGCCGGCGGGGAGGGGATGGCCGAGCTGATCGCCACGGGCCGGCCATCGGAGCTGATCGCGCCGTTCTCGCTGTCGCGGTTCCGCGCCGATCATGTCCTGGCCGACCAGGGTTCCTCGGGGACGCGCTGATGCGCCGAGGCCGCTGACTGCACACCCTCACCTGCCCGCGCTGCGGCCGACGCCCGCTGGACGAATTCGCCTTCGGTGGGGAGCGGCGTTCGGTCCCTGACTGGATCACCGACCCGGACGATCGCGACTTCGACGAGGTCTGGGTCTTCGAGAACCCGGACGGACCCACCACCGAACGCTGGTTCCACGCCGCCGGCTGCCGGCGCTGGCTGACCGTCCGGCGCGACACCACCACCGACACCGTCCTGGAGATCGTCTGACGATGCCGCCCCTCGCCGGCCGATCGCTCGAGTTGCTCCTGGGCGACCGTGTCCGGTTCGGGGTGGGAGCGATCGAGACGCTCCCCGGGCTGGTGGCCGAGGTCCCGACGATACGGCGAGCGCCGCGGCTGCCGGTCCACGGGTCTTCATCGTGACCGATCCCGGGGTCGTGGCGGCCGGTGTCGTCGGCCCGGGTCCAGGACCTGCTCGAGGAGGCCGGCCTGCGCGTTGGCACCTACGCCGACGTCGAGCCGAACCCAGGCACGGCGTCGATCGAGCGGGGCCGTCAGGCGCTGACCGACTTCGGGACCGACGGCACGGTCGTCGTAGCCGTCGGTGGCGGCTCCACGATGGATACGGCCAAGGCGGTCTCGCTGCACGCCGCGAATGGCGGGGATGTGCTGGCCCTGGGCTATCACCGCACGGATCTCCGCCTCGGGCGCCCGGTGATCGCCGTCCCGACCACGGCCGGCACGGGCGCCGAGACCAATACCTACGGCGTGATCACCGACGAGATCGCCGGACGCAAGGACTACGTGGGTCATCCTTCCGTCAGACCGGTCTGGACCATCCTCGACCCGGCGCTGACCGTCGGGCTGCCGCCGGCCGTGACCGCCGCGACCGGTGTCGACGCGATGACCCACGCCATCGAATCGCTCCTGTCGCGGAACCCCAACCCGTTCGCCGAGGCGCTGGCCCTCCAGGTGATCCGGACCGTGGGGGAGTGGCTGCCGCGCGCGGTCGCCGACGGCACCGACCTCGAAGCGCGTTCGCAGCTGCTGATCGCGTCGCACCTGGCCGGCCTCGGCCAGGCCAGCGGCACGGGCGTGGGCCTGGTGCACGCGATCGGGCATGCGATCGGGACCCGCGGCCGACTGCCCCACGGGCTTGCCCTGGCCGTCGTCCTGCCGGAAGTGCTCCGCCTCTACGCCACCGAGCCGGGGCTGCGCGATCGTGAGCTCAAGCTGATCGGCATCGCCCTGGCCGCCGCCTCCCCGACCGAGACCGAAGCGACCGGCGCGGTGGCGGCGATCGGTACGCTGCGAACGTTCCTGGGTCGTCTTGGCCTCCGCCCGCGCCTCGCCTCGCTCGGCTTCGACGACGAGACGCTGGATGCGGTCGCCGCGGACGCCGTGGCCGATCCGGCCATCGAGAACTCGCCCCGGATCGCGACCGTCGAGCAGGTCCGGGCGATCCTGGCCGAGGTGGCCAGCTAGACAGGCCATGGCTCGGGCACCTTGCGATCGAATCTCGTCGGGGGCCCCGCCTTCGGTAGACTGGCTCCGTTCCAACGTCCGATGACGGAGACGAGGTCCGAGTGATCTGCTCGCAGTGCGGTACCCAGAACCAGCCCGGTTCGCGGTTCTGCATGGAGTGCGCCACTCCGTTCGCCGCCGTCTGCCCGAGCTGTGGAGCCGCCAACCTGCCCGGTGCCAAGTTCTGCTCGGCCTGCGCCACGCCGATCAACCCGCCCAGCGCCGGCGCTGCGGCATCTGCGCCCGGAGGCCCTGCCGTCCCGTTGCACCCGAGCCCGGCGGCCGGGGCGACGACCGCGGAACGCCGGCTGGTGTCGATCCTGTTCGCCGACCTGGTCGGCTTCACCCCGTTCGCCGAGGAGCGCGACAGCGAGGAGGTCAGAGAGACCCTGACCCGCTACTTCGAGCTCGCGACCGAGATCATCACCCGCTATGGCGGGACGGTCGAGAAGTTCATCGGTGATGCGGTCATGGCGGTGTGGGGCACCCCGACCGCGCGCGAGGACGATGCCGAGCGGAGTGTTCGGGCAGCCCTTGACCTGGTCGCCTCGGTCGGGGCGGTCGGCCCCGGCATCAGCGCCCGGGCAGGCGTCCTGACCGGCGAGGCGGCGGTCACCCTTGGAGCCACCAACCAGGGGATGGTCGCCGGCGACCTGGTCAACACCGCGGCCCGGATCCAGTCGGTCGCCCAGCCTGGCACGGTCCTGGTCGGTGAAGCCACCCACCGCGCCGCCAGCAGTGCCATCGCCTTCGAGGAAGCCGGCGCCGAGAGCCTCAAGGGCAAGACCGCACCGGTCCTGGTGTGGCGGGCCATCCGGGTGGTGGCCGAGCGCGGCGGTCGTGGTCGCTCCGATACGCTCGAGGCCCCGTTCGTCGGTCGCGACGACGAGCTGCGTCTGATCAAGGACCTCTATCACGCCACCGTCCGCGAGGGCCGCACCCGGCTGATCAGCATCATGGGGACCGGTGGCATCGGCAAGAGCCGGCTGGCCTGGGAATTCGAGAAGTACCTCGATGGGATCGTCGATAACGCCTGGTGGCACCGCGGCCGCTCACCGGCCTATGGCGAGGGCATCACCTTCTGGGCGCTGAGCGAGATGATCCGAGGGCGGGCCGGCCTGGCCGAGACCGACGATCAGGCCGCCACCCGGACCGCCATCGCCGCCATGCTCGCCGAGCATGTCCCGGATGAGGGGGAGCGACGCTGGATCGAACCAGCGATGCTGTCCCTGTTCGGCGTCGAAATGGGGATCCCCTCGGGGCAGCTGTTCGGGGCGTGGCGGACATTCCTCGAGCGGTTGGCGGTCACGGCGCCCGTGATCCTCATCTTCGAGGATCTCCACTGGGCGGATGACGGCACGCTCGATTTCATCGACCACCTCCAGGAGTGGAGCCGGGCCATCCCGCTGTACATCGTCACCCTCGCTCGGCCGGAGCTCCTGGATCGTCGCTCCGACTGGGGCGCGGCCAAGCGCAGCTTCACCTCGATCCACCTCGAACCGCTCCCGGTCGAGGCCATGGATCAGCTCCTCCAGGGCCTCGTCCCAGGGCTGTCGACCAGCGCCCGTGAGGCCATCGTCGCGCGGGCCGACGGCGTGCCGCTGTACGCGGTCGAGACCGTCCGGATGCTGCTCGCCCAGGGGCGTCTGGTCGTCGAGGATGGCGTCTACCGACCGGCGGACGATCTTGTCGACCTGGCCGTGCCAGAGACGCTGACCGGCCTGATCACCGCGCGGCTCGACGAGCTCGACACTCCGGACCGGGCGCTGCTGGCCGACGCGGCCGTGCTCGGTCAGAGCTTCAGCGTCGCCGGGGTGGCGGCCATCGCCGGCGTCCCGACGGACGCGGTCGAGTCCAGGCTGCGGGGACTGGTCCGCCGGGAGGTCCTCGTCGAGGAAGCGGATCCGCGCAGCCCCGAACGCGGGCAGTACGCCTTCGTCCAGGCCCTCATCCGTGAAGTCGCCTACCACACGCTTGCCAAACGTGACCGCAAGGTCCGCCACCTGGCCGCAGCCCGATTCTTCGAGTCGCTTGGGACGGACGAGCTTGCCGGCGCCCTCGCGGGGCACTATCTGGCTGCGCATGGATACGCGACCGAAGGCCCGGAAGCGGATGCGCTGGCGGCCCAGGCCCGGGTGGCGCTGCGCGGCGCGGCTGACCGGGCAGCCGCCCTCGGATCGCATGCCCAGGCGATCACGTTCATCGACCGCGCGCTCGCGGTCAGCCCGGAGGCAGCGGACCGCGCCGAGTTGCATGAACGTGCCCGGGTTTCGGCACTGGAAGGGCTGGTCGCCGAGGTGGCGGAGCGCCACGCCATGGGTTCCCTGGAGGCTCGTCGCGAACTCGGGGAGCGTCTCGGTATCGCCCGGGCGACGGCGGCCTACGCCGAGACGGTCGGCACCTTCAGCTCCGACAATGACCGGCTGCTCGAGATCATCGAACCGGCCTGGGAAGAATTCTCCGATCTCGAGGGGACGGCGGTCGGCGTCCAGCTGATGCTCGCGCTCGCCCAGAGTCATGTCGGGCTCGACGACGCCAGGGCGCTGGTGCTGCTGGAGCGGATGCTGCCGGTCGCGGAGCGACTGGACCTCCTCCCGGAGACGGCACACGCCCTCTCGACCGTGGCTGGGATCCTGTACCGGACCGACCGACCTCGCCAGGCGCTCATCACCCTGCGCGGAACGCATGCGATGGCCGTCGCCAACGGACTCGTCGAGGTCGATCGCAATACGCGGACGTCGCTGACCTTCTACGAGCAGTTCGCCGATCCAAGGGCCGGCCTGGCGATGGCCAAGGAAGGGCTTGAGATCGCCGGCCGTCGCGGCTCGCTGATCTACGGCTTCCTGATGGTCGGCAACGCATGTGCATGCGCGATCCGAATCGGCGAATGGGACTGGGCGGCAGCCCTGATCGACGAGTGGCTGGCCAATGACGTCGAGTTCGAGTACTTCGTGGAGATGTACGTGGACCGAGCGATCCTGACCGCGATGCGTGGGGGGGATCCCGGTGACGACCTCGCCGAGGCGGAGCGGTTGGCCCCAGTGATCAAGGGAGATACCCAGTACCTGTCGTACCTGGCGTGGGGGCGTGCCTGGGCGGCGCTTTCGACGGGTGACCTCAGCGAAGCGCAGCGCCAGGCGGGGTCGGCGGCAGAGACCACGAACTACTTCGCGTCGATCAGTCTGCCGCTCGGTGCCCGCGCCGCGCTGTGGGCCCGCGACGCGGCTGCGGCCGGCGAGATCGTGGCGAAGATCAACCCGCTGGTCGGCCGCGGCCGGGCCATCGCCCTGGATGGCGTGACCCTGCGGGCGGGTATCGCGGCCCTGGAAGGGCGCCGGGCGGACGCGATCGCCGGCTATCGCGAGGCGCTGCGTGGCTGGCGCCAGCTGGGGCTCGCTTTCGACGAAGCGATGGCGGTGCTCGACCTGGCCACGCTGCTTGCTCCCGGCGAGCGCGAGATGGCGGAGGCACCCGCCGCGATCGAAACAGCGCGGGGAACCCTGGCGCGGCTTGGTGCGCAGCCGTTGCTGGCCCGGCTGGAGGCGGCGATCGACGCGGCCCCTGGCCAGCCACCGTCCGCGAAGCGGGAACCTGCTGCCACCGCGTCCGTCAGTGAGTCGGGAGAGATGCGGCGCCGAACCTAGGCCCGCGGCGGTCCGTCAGCGGGCTCCGACTAGCCGGCGTCGATGCGTGGCTTCACCTCGCCGACGAAGCGCTCGAGCGTCTCGACGTCGTACGGCGCCGGCTGCTCGGAGATGACCGTCGTGAACCCGAGATCCACGTAGGGTCGTAGTCGATCGGCGATCTCCTCCGGCGAGCCTTCCCAGAATGTGTCGTCGTCGATGACGTCCTCGCGCGGGGTGCGGTTGTGCTCCATGGCAGCCCATTTGACGCGCTCCGCCTCCGCCTTCGAGTCGCGGATCGTGAGCTTGACGCCGAGCGTGAACTCGATCTCCGAGGGATCGCGACCGACGGCCTCGCAGTGCTCCTTGAGGACGTTGACCTTGTGCGCCATCACGTCCAGCGGGCCCATCGCGTTCCACAGGTCGGCGTACTTCGCGACGCTCCGGAGCGTCTTCTTCTCGCCACTGCCGCCGATCATGATCGGCAGGTGCGGCTGGATCGGCAGGGGGCTCTGGCGCAGGTCGTCGAACGCGTAGTGCCCGTCCGCCGCCGAGGTCACCGACTTCCCGTCGAGCAGGTCGCGCATCGCGGCGACCGCCTCGTCCATCCAGTCCAGTCGCTGGCCGAAGCCGCTCCCGAAGTCGATGCCGTGGGCCTGGTGCTCGAGGTCGAACCACGCGCCGCCGATGCCCAGGATGGCGCGACCGCCGCTGATGTGATCCAGGGTCGCCGCGGTCTTCGCGGTCAGGCCGGGATTGCGGAACGTGTTAGCGCCGACGAGCAGGCCGAGGCGGGTCCTTTCCGTCGTCATCGCCCAGCCGGCGAGCGCCGTCCAACCCTCCAGGATCGGCTGGTACGGGTCGCCGAAGATCGCGTAGACGTGGTCCCACGTCCACAGGTGGTCATAGCCGAGGCGATCGACGCGTACGGCGGCGTCGGTCATCTCCGACCAGGTCGCGGCCTGGCTCCAGAGCAGGATTCCGGTCTTGAGGTCGGTCATGCGGGGACGGGCTCCAGGTGCGGGGTGTCCCCGTGATTCTACGGGACCGGGCCCTCAGGGCAGGGTCGCGACATCCCCGGCGATGAGTTCGCGGTCGTCTGGGTCGGCGATCCCGTCGAGCGCGGCGAGCGCTTTCGCCTTCCATCCAGCCGCCGTCGCGATGTCGCCCGCCACGGCGGTCGCGCGGGCCAGCGCCTCGTAGGCGGCGGCGAGGTCCCAGTCGGCCGAGCCGGCCCGCTCGACCTGGGCGAGGCATCGTCGTGCGTGCCAGAGCGCCGGCTCGCCGCGGCCCAGGACGGCATAGACGCGGGAGCATTGCCACTCGCCACGCGCCAGGTTCACGGGCTCGCAGCCCTCGGCGAGGCTCCAGTGGAGCCTGGATGCATGGGCCGCGTGGACCATCTCGTCAGTCTCGGCCGGGGAGCGATCGGGCTTCTCCAGGAGGGTCCAGGTGTGGTTGAACAACGCGATACCAAGCGCTCGGTGGGACGCGCCGTCGAGGTCGGTCAGGTCGCCCAGGGCCGGTGTGGACATGGTCACGGGCTCCTTCGAGTGGGAGGGGGAGAGCGAGGAGGTCTCCGGGTCGGTCGTCGCGGGTTCGGCCGCCAGCTGGCCGACCACGTGCAGCACGCGCTGGAGTCGGAACGTCCGGGCTTCGAGGCGGCGGCGATGGTCCTCGAGCAGCCGTCGGCGATGCCCCGGGTCGTCCGTCCCGAGATACGACCGGATCGACTCCAGGGGCAGATCCAGGTCGCGCAACCTGACGATGGTCCACGCGGTCTCAAGCTGCTGGCGTCGATACGAGCGGTAGCCGGTGGCCGGGTCGACCCAGGCCGGGCGCATGAGGTCGAGCTCGTCGTAGTGCCGCAGCGCGCCGACCGTCAGCCCCGCCAGCCGAGCGAACCGGCCGATCGCGAGCAAGTCCCCTGGCGCGCCTTCCGTGCCTGACAGCGTGGGCTCCATGTCGAGCATCGTGGACCCTCGCCCTACCGCAGAGTCAAGCCCGATTCTCAGCGGCCGGTGCGTGGCTCGCGATGGCGCCGTGCCCGCGTGCCCGCGTGCGCCGAAACCGACGTGCCCGCGTGCCCGCGTGCCCGCCCGACGGCGCCGAAGCCGCGTGCCCGCCCGACGGCGCCGAAGCCGCGTGCCCGCCCGACGGCGCCGAAGCCGCGTACCCGCCCGACGGCGCCGAAGCCGACAAACCGTCGTCCGCCGGGGAATCAGGCGCGGTCGATCGGGTCGTGGGCCGCGT
Organism: uncultured Chloroflexia bacterium; assembly: GCA_963704935.1. Taxonomy (GTDB): domain Bacteria; phylum Chloroflexota; class Limnocylindria; order Limnocylindrales; family CSP1-4; genus SPCO01. The sequence continues at coordinate 1,187,582 of CAVPIF010000001.1, read as the reverse complement.
TTCGCTCGCTCAGCTCAGGTATTCGGCGGTCGCGCCCCGCTCGGCCACGCTCAACCGCCTGGAACCATCGGCGTGCAGCCGAGGCCAGGTCGTCACGACCGCGCCGAACGTCCCGTGGCAGGTCGGTCTGTCGGTTTCGCGGGGCGAGTGCCCGCCAGTCTCGGGGCGAGTGCCCGCCCGCCCGCCGTGGGTCGCGGCGCGAGTGCCCGCCGTCGCGGCGCGAGTGCCCGCCCGTCGCGAGCCGCCCGACCGTCTATGCCAGGTCCAGCTCGCGGTCGATCGCGCGAAGGATGAACCGTGCTGCCTCGGCACTCTTGCCGCCCAGGCGCTCGCTCTCACCCGGCTCCAGCGCCCGCATGAGGTCGGCCAGGAAGAGGTCCAGCGCGGGTGTTCGCTCCAGCGAGCCGTCCGCGAACGCGGTTTCGAGTCGTGCCACCGCGGCGCGCGCGTTGTCCACGGCGTGGCCCTTCGCCGCGATCAGGTCGCGGACGTCCTTGCGGGCGGCCTCGGCGGCCATGCCCTCGGTCGTCACGTGAACCTGCGGATCGTCCGACGGAGAAGACCTGGTTCTCGCCTGGGGCGCCCTGACGCCGCGGCACCGCGCAACGGCGCCTCGCCGCGCAACGGCGCCTCGCCGCGCCCTACGCCGCGTCGCCTCGCAACGGCGCCGCGCCTCGGCCCGCGATCTCGCCGCTTGAGGCAGTCTTGCCACTCCGAGCTCGCCGTCGGTCGGCCTCCAGCACGCTCATGGCCAGCTCATCCCACCAGCGCCCATCCCGGAGGACCGATTCGCGCGCGCGGCCCTCCACGACGAAGCCGCAGCGGCGATATGCCCGGATCGCCCGTTCGTTGAACTCGAACACGTACAGCGCGATCCGATGCAGCAGCAGGCTTCCGAACGCGTGGTCCAGCATCAGCTCGGTCGCCTCCGTGCCGTAGCCGCGTCCCCAGCAGTCCTTCTCGCCGATCGTGATGTGGTAGAGCGCGGATCCATTGTCGCCGTCGAGCTGGCTGAACGCGCACGTCCCCACGAGTCGGTCGCCGTCCCGCTCGTGGATCGCCATCGCCATGGCCTCCGGGCCGACCACCCTCGTGGTGAAGAACCGCTCGATCTCCTCGGGACGCATCGGCGCTTCCTGGTAGCGCGCCAGTCGAGCGATCTCCGGGTCGGCGTACCACCGCCGGAAGGCAGCCAGGTTCTCCGGAACGTGGCGGCGCAGGACGACCTTCGACCCCCACATCGTGTCCGGGAACCACGCACGCTGCGCCATCCGCGGAACCGTATACCATCGCCGGCATGCGCCGCTGGAGCGACCTCGCCGTGCGCGTCGCCGCAACGACCCGCACCTCCGAGAAGACGGCGCTGCTGGCCGACTATCTACGGGGCCTCCCGGCCGACGAGCTGCCGATCGCGACGGTCTTCCTGACGGGTCGGCCCTTCCCGGAGTCTGACCAGCGGGCCACCGGCCTCGGCTGGGCGGCCATCGCCGCGGCGGTCGCGGAGGTGGCCGGCGTGACACGCGAAGACCTGGGCGCCGCCTACGACCGCCACTCCGACCTGGGCCTGGCCGTCGCCGACGTCCTGGTCGCCGCCGGCCACGCTCCGGATCCTGCGAGCAGCCCGACGCTTCCCGAAGTGGCCGCCACGTTCGGCGCGATGGAGGCCGCCTCCGGCCCGACCCGCAAGGCGGCGCTGCTGCGCGACCTCGTGGCCCGATCCGACCCCGCGACGTCTCGCGCCATCGTCATGGTGCTCGGTGGCGACCTTCGGATCGGGCTTCGCGAGGGCCTCGTGGAGGCGGCGATCGCGAAGGCGTTCGTGCGCCCGCTCGACGCGGTCAAGTGGGCCGGCATGCTGACCGGCGACATCGGGCGGCTCGCCGAGCTCGCCCGCGACGACCGACTCGCGACGGCCGAGCTGGCGCTCTTCCACCCGCTCAAGTTCATGCTCGCCTCGCCCGCCGAGGATGCGGCCGAGATCATCCGACGCCTGGGTGCGGAAGTCTGGGTGGAGGACAAGTACGACGGCATCCGGTCGCAACTCCACAAGCGCGGCGAGGAAGTCCGCCTCTATTCCCGCGACCTCCACGACGTGAGCGGCCAGTTCCCCGAGATCGTCGACTCGGCGCGCACCATCCCCTGGAACGGCGTGCTCGACGGCGAGATCCTCGGCTGGAAGGACGACCTGGTCCTGCCGTTCATCAGCCTCCAGGCTCGGCTCGGGCGCAGGGACCCGTCGGCCCGGATCCTGGCCGAAGTGCCCGTCATCTACGTCGCGTTCGACGTCCTCGCCGACGGCCGCGCCGGCGATCCGGTCCAGCCGCTCCTCCGCGAGCCACTCACCACGCGACGCGCTCGCCTGGACGCGATCCCGCTGCCCGCACCGACGGACGGCGGCCGATTCCTGCGGTCCCACCTTTCCGTCGCCGAGGATGCCCCCGCGCTCGAGGCGGCCTTCGCGGCGGCCCGTGCCCGCCGCAACGAGGGCCTCATGGTCAAGGACCCGGCCAGCATCTACTCCCCGGGGCGGCGCGGTCTCGGGTGGCTGAAGATGAAGAAGGCGCTCGCGACCATCGACTGCGTCGTCGTCGGCGTCGAAGTCGGGCACGGCAAGCGCCACGGCGTCCTGTCCGACTACACATTCGCCATCCGCGACACGGGATCCGGGCGGCTCGTGAACATCGGCAAGGCGTACAGCGGCCTGACCGACGCGGAGATCGCCGAGATGACCGCCTGGTTCGAGGCGCACACGATCGCCCGTCACGGGCGCTATCGGGAGGTGGAACCGAGCGTGGTGGTGGAGATCGCGTTCGACGTCATCGTGCGGAGCCGGCGTCACGGGAGCGGATTCAGCCTGCGGTTCCCGCGGATCCACGCTCTCCGACCCGACAAGTCGGTGGATGACATCGACACCGTCGCGACGGTGACCGCGCTGTACGAAGGCCTCCAGCACGGCGCGGAGCTGCTCGTGACGGCGGGCGCCAGGACGGCCGATCCAAGACGCGCGTGACCTTCACGGATCGGCCTCCGGGTCGTATGCTCTCGACATGTATGACGGCATCGGGGGCGCACCCCAGACGGTCGCCCTGACCCTGTTCACCGACGCGTTCGTCATCCACGGCGTCGTCGAGACCCGGCAGCGCCGCGTGACGGACATCCTCAACCGGGCGGACGACCCGTTCCTCGTGCTGTCGGGCGTGTCCTTCGACGAATACGGCTCGCGCGGCCAGCCGATCACGGCGGAGTTCGCCCAGGTCAACCTCGCGTCCGTGCTGTTCGTCGTGTCGGACGCGGCCGTGGAGCCCTTGCCCGAGCTGCGCACGCCGAAGATGTCCGAACAGGCCGTCATCTCGGTGCCCCCGTTCAAGGTGACCGGACGGATCCACCTGATGCCGGAGCGGAGCCTGCGCGAGGCCCTCACCGAGCTGCACGGCGAGTTCATCCCGGTGACCGACGCGACGTTCTGGTCGGATACGCTCGGCGAAGCCCGAACGACCGCCGCGCTCGTGGCGGTCAACCACGCGCTGGCCCAGATCCTGGCTCCGCACAAGGAGATCGATCCGTGGGCGGGGCTGGACAAGGGTGCCGCCCCGATCCCGCCCGACCCGGGATCCATCCCCGGCTGACGGTCCCGCCCTAGCGGTCCACCGGCAGGTCCAGGCGATTGCCCCACTCGGCCCAGCCGCCGTCATAGACCGCGACGTCCTCATGGCCCAGCAGGGTCAGGATGAAGGCAAGCTTGGTTGCCGCGACGCCGGATCCGTCGTAGGTGACCATCCGTCGACCGCGGGTGACGTTGGCGGCATGGAGCCGATCGCGCAGGGCGCCGCCGTCGCGCAGCCGCTGAGAGCCGGCAGCGTGCATCCCCCCGACGGGCACGTTGACGGCGCCCGGGATATGGCCGAGACGGCGTGTGTTGCCCTCGAACCCGCGGTATTCGGCTGGGGCACGGGCGTCCAGCAATGTGACGTCGGGTGCGCCCAGGAGTCCTCGGACATCCGCGGTGGTCAGGTGGATCCGCGTCGGGCCACTGGGCGTGAACTTGACGAGGGGGAGTGGCGGTGGACCGGCGACAGGGTCCACCACGGTCCGCGTGACCGGCCGGCCCTCCGCCTCCCAGACCGGGAACCCGCCGTCGAGGATCCTCACGGATTCGAGGCCGTACGCGCGGAACGTCCACCACACTCGCGCTGCGTACAGGGACTGGGTGTCGTCGTAGATGACGACCGTCGTGCCGCCGCCGATCCCGGCCCGTTCGGTGACCGCCGCCACTCGTTCGGGGCTCGCCAGGAGCAGGGCCTCGCCTTCCTCGCCCGGGTCGACGAGCTCGTCTCGCCAGTCCACGTGCACGGCCCCCGGGATGCGTCCGGCGCGGTGGACCTCGCCGCCGCTGCCATCCGGCCGCCACCGCGCGTCGACGATCCGCAGCCCGGGGCGCCCCGCCTGCTCGGCCAGCCATTCGGTCGTGGCGAGGAGCTCGGGATGGGGGAGGCCGGACACCCCGGTATCATACGGCCGTGGTCCCCCCTGACTCGACGGAGGCGGAACGTCTCGCCGTAGTCCGTGCCGCCCTGCCGGCCCTGGCCGCCGGGATCTACCTCAACACCGGGTCCAGCGGCCCCGTGCCGGCCGAGACTGCCGCCGCGATGGGCCAGCTGACGGACTACGAAGTGCACGTCGGGCGTGGCCACCCAGCCGGTTTCGTCGAGTTCCTCCAGCGGATGGACGAAGCGCGCGCCGCCATCGCGGCGTTGCTGACCGCGGACGTCGACGATGTCGCCCTGACCCACGCAGCGACCGACGGCATGAACATCGGCGTCCAGTCGATCGACTGGCAGCCCGGTGACCGGGCCGTCACGACCCGCCACGAGCACCCCGGTGGCGCCGGGCCGCTGGTCCTCCTCCGGATGCGGCGCGGGATCGAGGTCGACTTCCTCGACATCGGCGATGGCGGCGATCACGACCGGATCCTGGCGGCCTTCGAGGCCGCGATCGACGAGCGCACCCGCGCCGTCGTCATCAGCCACGTCCTGTGGACGACCGGTGCCCTGATGCCCGTCGCGGGGATCGCGGCGATCGCCCATGAGCGGGGCGCGCTGGTCGTGATCGACGGCGCTCAGAGCGCCGGCGCGATCCCGATCGACCTGGCGGCGACCGGCGCGGACGTCTACGCCATCCCCGGCCAGAAGTGGCTGCTCGGGCCCGAGGGGACCGGAGCCGTGGCGGTGCAGCGGTCGGTGCGCGACCGGCTGCAGCCGAGCGTCGCCGGCTACCTCTCGTTCGAGCGGATCGACGGCTCTGGAGACGCGGCGCTGTGGTCATCGGCCCGCAAGTTCGAGGGGTCGGGCTTCCATCGGCCGTCGATCACCGGGCTTGCCCGGTCGATCGGCTGGCTGAGCATGTACGTCGGGCTCGACTGGATCTACGAGCGGGGCACGCGGCTCGCACGCTGGACGGTGGATCGCCTGTCTTCGATCCCGGGGGTAGAGGTCCTGACGCCCCGCGAGCACATGGCGACGCTGGTCACCTTCCGGGTCCGGGGCTGGACCGCCGACCAGGTGACGGCCGAGCTCGGCGCTCGTACCTTCGCGGTGACGCGGACGCTCGCGCCGCTGGGCGCCGTCCGCCTGAGCGTGGCGTTCTTCCTGACCGAGGACGAGCTGGAGCGCGTGGCGACCTCGATCGAGGAGATCGCCGCCCACACGCCGGACACGATGCCCCCCCGGCGGACGCTGGCGGTCCTGGGGGAGGGGTGACCGCCGACCCGCGTCGCCCAGGCCGCGCACCGAACCGCCGCCGCTCGTGGGCGGAGGTCCGCTGGCGCCAGTTCCGCAACGCGCCCCGCCCCGTCGTGCGTGCGGTCATGTCCAGCCTCGTCCTCGCGGTCGTCCTGGCGACCGGGTACCTGGCCTACGACCTCGCCCTCGGACGGGGCGCGACACTGCCGGGAGGCGACCTCCGGCTGCTCGCCCTCGTCGGCTACGTCGTGGTCGTGCTGGGTGTCGGAAGCGTGGTGACCTACCTCGTCGTGCCTCAGCCGGGGGCGGGTCCGGGTCGGCGTCGAAGCGGGTGGAGTGCGGCGCTGGGATTCTTCGCGGCCGTCCCGATCGCCTGGCTGGTCATGGTCGTCGCGCTCCAGATCGTTCGACCCTGGCTCGGGTGAGTCGCGCAAAAGGTGGCGCGTGGATGCACCACTTCCGGATGGGCCGCTGGCCCCTCGCGTAGCCCATCCGTACCATTCCGCGGTACCCTCGAAAGGCCAATCATCGTGGTGTGTCCGGGATTCCGGACGTGTCGGCAATCATCCTTCCGTTGAGGTCCGCGCGTGTCCATCGACGAGCAGCACATCGCGCTGCCGAAGCTCTATGGAGCCCCGGCCTATGCGCGGCCGGCCCTGGTCGTGGCCACCAGCCGGCGGCCGTTCGATCCAGACGACCTCCCGATCGAAGCAGAACAGAGCGACGACGATCGCGAGATCGCGGCCGAGATGCCGGCCCGGGCCTGGGCGCCGGACGGCAACACGAAGGACCGGACCGACGCCGCGGGCGGCAATGGGCATGCCGGGAAGCTCCCCGGCCTGCTTCCCCGTCCGTTCACCCTGCGCAAGATCGCAGGCCGGCTGCTCGGGGACGACTGACACTCCGGACGGCGGGTGTAGATTCGCTGCTGCGGGGGAGTAGCTCAATCGGTCAGAGCGGCGGGCTTATATCCCGCTGGTTCCAGGTTCGAGTCCTGGCTCCCCTACCAACCCGGGGCGCATGCGCCGCCGGCGAAGTCCGCTGGACCTAGAAGGTGGCCACGCGGACGGCCGCCACCAGCCGCGCCCGCCGACCTGGCGTCAGGCTTCGCTGGGCGGGCAGGGCGTTGATCCAGGCGGGCAGCTGGTCCGGCGTCAGGACGGCGCACCCCGACGTTCGCGCCACGGTCGTATCCACCCCGATCACGGCCGCATAGGTCTTGACCACGAAGTCGGCGTCGTCGTGAGCGAACCAGCGGCGTACCCGCTCTGCGTCGCGGACGGTGCGATCCAGAGGGTTGTCCAGCGGGATCCAGCCGCGCGACGCTCGCACCTCCCAGTGCCCGTCGCGGATGCGGGTCACCTCACTCGGCGGCAGCTCTCGGATGACTGCCGCCCCGAATGGGCCGACGAGGAGGTCGGCGACGCCGCGTCCATCCGGGAGTGTGAGACCGCGGGCCAGGACCACGTCATCGGACAAGGTGTCGACGGCCCGCTGGATCATCGACCGGCGCGGCATGCGCCGACGCGCGGCGCCGAGGATCCGGGCGAGGCGCGATGTGCCCAGCAGGACGAACGTCGCCGGAGCGACGAGGGCGAGTGCCCAGACCCCCATCCCGAGCACCGTTTCTCCGCCGCCGATCCGGCCGGCCGGCGTGAGCCTGCTGAGGAACGGGGTCGCGAAGGCGATGTACGCGAGCAGGAGCCCGATGACCACGAGGAGTGTGCCGATCACGGTCCCGCCGACGACCGGAACGAAGCGCGGGCGATCGAAGGAGCGGGGCGGGGTGATGACCTCCATGGCCAGCATCGTCGCGGGCCGGCGGCCAGGCGCCAATGGCCGAACCGGGGTAAGCCTGCGGGCCGGAGGGACCACCCGCCATCCCCGACCGCACCGCTCCGCCCATCGGCGGTGACGTGGCGCAACGGTGCCACAGGATTCGTGCATGGACGCGGCGTCCGGTCGGCGGTCTTCTGACCGGACGCTCGTACCATTGCCGTCGCCCCCGGCCGGGACCATCCTCGACCCAGGTTCCCGGGTCCAGATCCCGGGCCGGAGGCAATCATCCTTGCGTATCGCACGACGTGACCCTTGGTCATCGCGAACGGCTGCGGCCGTGGCGGTTCCGCGCGTCGCGCGCGCGCTGGGCGCATGGTTGCTGGCCGCAGCACTGGTCCTTTCGCTGGCCCTTCCGACGCTGGGTGCGCCGGGACCCACACGGCTGTTCAACGGCGAGGTCACCCCGCGGACCGGAACGACGGCCACCACGGTCACGTTCACCGTCTCGTACCGGAACCGCGTCGGGGCGCCACCGGAGTGGGTGCGCGTCCTGGTCGGCAGCACGGCCCACGACATGACCCGGACGGGCGGGTCCAACTGGTGGTACAAGGTCGACTACGCCTGGTCGGGCACCCTGCCGGCCGGCACGCACGAGATCGATTTCGAGGCGCTGGGCGAGGACGGGTCGGATGACTCGGAGAGCGGCGGCAGCGTGACGATCTCGGTCGCGCCGACGCCCACGCCGAAACCGACCCCGAAACCGACGGCGACCCCGAAGCCGACCCCGAAACCGACCGCGACCCCGAAGCCGACCCCGAAACCGACCGCGACCCCGCAACCCACCGCCAAGCCCACCGCCAAGCCGACCGCCAAGCCCACCGCCAAGCCGACCGCCAAGCCGACCGCCAAGCCGACCGCCAAGCCGACCGCCAAGCCGACCCCGAAGCCCGCGCCCACCGCGACCCCGGCGGATCTGCCACCTCCAGTCGTGGATCCGACCGGCAGTGGCGGTGCTCTCGCCCCTTCGGCCAGCCCAGCGCCTGGAGCCGGAGCCCCGGCTGGCCCAAGCGGCTCGCCGGTACCGAGCGACGGCGCCATCGGCGTCGTCGGCGGCGCGCCGGACGTCGGCGGCGCGCCGGACGCCGGCTCGACGGCAGGTAGCCGACCCGGATCCGGGAGCGGCGGCCCGGCCGGCGAGCGCGGGTTCGACCCAGGCGCCGTCCTGGCGAGTGCGCTGGCGTTCCTTGGGGGCGACGGTCCGACCATCCCGCTGGGCCTCGCGGCGACGATGGTCACCACCACCGGAGTCGTGACCGCGACGATGGCGTTCGGCCTCTTCGGCCGGCGACGCCGGGACGGCGAGCCACCGGCGCCGGATGACGTTCTCGCCCAGGCGGCCGGTCAGGGCTTCGGCATCGCTGCGAGCGCGCTCGCGAACGTCCCGAACGGAGTCGTCGTGCCCGCCGTCGCGCCCGGAACCAGCGAACTCGAGATGTCGATGCCGCGCTGGCGACGGCCGTCGCTGATGGAGGCTCGCAAGGCGGACCCGATCCGGGACGCGCCGCCGCCGTCGCCCCGGCTTTCCTTCGACCGCGGCCTGGTGGGTCCGCTGGACGGCCGCGAGCGGCGACTGATCCGCTTCAACGTGGTCCGGCTGCTCGACGCGCCGGACGAGCTGCGCGGTGGCGAGATCGGCTTCCTGGACCAGGGCGACGAGGTCCAGCTGCTGGAGCGCCGGGGCGTCTACTGGCTGGTGCTCTGCCCGGACGGCAGCCAGGGCTGGATCCACAAGATGACGCTCGGCGACGTGCTGGGCGACGCGGCGAAGGATTCCCCGACAGCGACGATGCCCATCTCCCCCGACAGCTGGACGATGGGCGAGGACATCGACAGCGACGTCCTGTCCGCCTACCTCGAGAGCCGTCGGCGAGCCTGAGGTCGAGCCGGCTCGCGCCGGAGCACCAGGATGTGCTGGTGGGCGATGTTCGGGACGAAGGCCCGCGGATAGCCGTATGGCCGTAGCCGGGTGCCCGCCTGGTGCCAGATGAGATCGCCCTTCGGCACGAAGCCGGCCGCCGTCGCCCGAGCGGCGAGATCCGACCCGACGAACTGGTAGCGGCCGTCCTGGTACGCGTCGCGGACGATGACCACGGCGTAGCGCCCGGTCCGCAGGACGCGGTACAGCTCCCCGAAGACAGCCTCCATCCGGTCGAGGAAGGTCGCGTAGTCGGCGGCGTTCGCGAGGTCCTCCGGAGCATCGCTGACCATCGCGTAATCGGTCCGGCGATTGGCGTGCGTTTCCGCGAGTCTCCCGCCCGCCATCGTCAGGGGCAGCTGGATGTTGTACGGCGGGTCGGTCGCCACCAGGTCCACCGATTCGTCCGCCAACGTGGGCAGGATGGCCATGGCGTCACCATGTCGCAGTTCGACACCTGACGGGTCGAACCCGCGCGTGCCGCCCGGGTCGGCGGTCCCGAGGTCGGCGATCCGCGGTCCCGCCCCACCGTGCTCGGCGAGGAGGTCGGCGACCACCCGATCGTGGACCGCGACCCAGCGCTGGTCCAGCTCGATCCCGAGCGCGCGCCGCGGCCCCCGGGCGATCGCCGCGCCCAGCAGGGTCCCGCCGACCCCGGCGAACGGGTCCAGCACGAGGTCATCGGTCCGGCTGAAGAACTCGATGAGTCGGGCCATCAGGCGTGGCGGCTTGTTGGCCCCATGGGCCTTGCGCGCCGCGTGACCCAGTTCGGAGGGATAGGCCGTGGTGAGGACCGACTTCGTGAAGTAGAGCCACTCCTCGCCGGGCAGCTCGTTGAGGGTGTTGGCGGGGTGTGGGGCGCGGCGGCCGTCGGTCACGTCACGCAGGGTAGCCGAGCCACCCGCCGTTGTTCTGTCGGCCACGAGGCGCGGTCCACCCCTAGAATGCGACAATGCCCGCCAGCTACACGAGCGCGCGCTTCGTCGGGCGAGACGATGCCTTCACCCGTCTTGCCGCTATCCTCCAGGCGGCTTCGGCCGGCGACGCCGGGGCCCTGATGATCGACGGCACCGCGGGGATCGGGGCGACCCGGTTCATCGACGAGGCCATCCGCCGGATCGGCGGCCTCCAGGAACCGATGCTCGTCGTCCGCGGCCGCGCGTACGGACCCGGGACGGACCGACCCTACGCCCCGTTGATCCGCGCGATGCGTCCCGTCCTCGCCGACCTGTCGGACCAGGAGCTCGGCGAGGTCGTCGGTTCCGCGAGCGACGAGCTCGGTCGGCTGCTTCCCGAGCTCCCGAAGCGGCTGTCGGGCGGGCTGGGCGACGGGCGTGCCCCCCTGACGACCGTTCCGGAGCGCCGCCAGGCGCGGCTGCTGGAGGGCGTGCTCGGTGCGCTGAGCCGCCTCAGCGAGCGTCGCCCGATCCTCCTCGTGATGGAGGACCTCCATCGTTCCGACGCGGCCACCCGGACGCTCGTCAGCTTCCTGGCCCGGATCGCCCGTGACCAGCGACTCGCGATCGTGGGGACCTACCAGGGCGACGCGATCCGCCGGAGCGACCCGTGGTCGGCGGACCTGCGCGCCCTTGACGCCGCGCCGCGCCCGCCGCAGCGATCGTCGCTGGCACCACTGGACCGCGACGAGCTGGCTCGCCTCATCGAATCCATCGAGGGGGAGCGTCCGTCGGCCAGCGTCCTGGTGATCGTCGCCGAACGGTCCGGCGGTCGGCCGCTGGTGGCCGAGGAGCTACTGGCCGCGAGGCGCGAACTGCCGACGGTGTCGCTCACCTCGTCGTTCGAGGACCTCGTCCTGGCCCGGGTGGCCGCCCGGTCGACCGAATGCCGACGCGTCCTGCGCCTGCTGGCCCCGGCCGGCCGGCCGATGTCGCGGCCGGTCCTCGTGGCCATCGCTGAGGCGTTCGAGATCCACGCCACGAGTGGCCCGCCGCGATCGTCCAGCGGGCCGAGGCGTGGCGATGGCGTCCTGGACGCGGATATGACCGCGGGCCTGGAGGAGGGCATCGAGTTCGGGTTCGTGGTCGACGGGCCGGACGGCCTCGCGCTTCGCCACGAACTCGTCGGTCGGGCGATCGAGGCAGACCTGCTGCCGGCCGCGCGGGTCCGGTTCCACGCCGCCGTCGCGTCGGCGATGGCCGACCACCCGTTCATCGCGATGCACCATCACCTCCTCGCGCACCGTGTCCAGGCAGCGGGGCTGGCAGCCATCGAGGCCGCCGACGCGGCCGCCGTCGTGGATGCGCCGGCGGACGAGCTGGCCGCGCTGGAACTCGCGATCTCCATCCGCGGGTCCGCCGGCCACGAGCGCCAGGCCCGGGGTTCACGGGCCGAGCTGGCCGACCTCGGCCGACGTGCCGCGGAAGCCGCATTCGCGGCCGGGCGGGTCGGCCGTGCGGTCGCGTACCTGGAGTCGGTGATCGCTCCGTCGGACGCCCGGCGTGACCGCGCGCGGCTGGGGTTGACCTACGATCGTCTCGGGCAGTTCCGGCGTGTTGCCGGCGACGCCGACGGCGCCCGGGCCGCGCGCCGACGGGCGGTCGAGCTCGTCCCGACCGCGCCATCGCCGGCCCGAGCGGCGGTCGTCGCGGGTCTCGCCCAGCTGCGCATGCTGGATGGGACGTTCTCCGATGCCGAGCGGCTGGCGCGAGAGGCCATCCGGCTGGCCCGCGCGTGCGACCCGCCGGCGCGCTCCTGGGAACTCCACGCGACCACGACGCTCGGGGTCTCGCTCGGGTGGCGGGCGGACCCGGAGGCGGCGGTCGCGATGCTCGGCGAGGCCCGGCGCATGGCCGAGGAGCTGGGTGACCTCGATGAACTGTTCCGGGTCTACGCGAACCTGACCACCGTGCTGGACCTGGCCGGCCGCAACGAGGATGCCGTGACCGTCGCCTACGAGGGGATCGAGGCGGCGCGCTCGGCCGGGCTGGAGGCCGTGTACGGCAACTTCCTGCGCGGCAACGCCGCCGACTCGCTGTTCCTCCTGGGACGTTGGACGGAGGCACGCTCGCTCAGCATGACCGCGCTCGAGTGGCTCCCGGCCGGCGTCAACTTCCTGAACACCCTGGTCGCTCTCGCGACCGTGGAGATCGAGCGGTCCGCCGGGACCGTGGCCGGGCGGCTGCTCGGCCAGACCCTCCTGGAGCTCGAGGCGGTCCGCGATGCCCAGCAGGCCGTGCCGTTGCATCTGGCCGCCGCGTCGTTCGCCCTGTGGCGTGGCGACGTCGCCGACGCCCGCCGGGCCACGGAACGGGGTTGGAGTCTCATCCATGGCACCGAGGACTGGATCCTGGCGGCCCGCACCGCCGCGACCGTGGTGGAGACGGAGGCAGCCGCCGCGAGCGAGGCGAACGAGCGTCGTGACCTGGCCGGCCTGGCCGCCGCCCGGGAGCGGGCGAAGGATGTCCTGAAGTCGGCCGAGTCGGTCGTCCGTCGACACGGCGTGGCTCCATCTCTCGGCTCTCGCCGGCTCGCGGATGCGTGGCTGGCGACCGCCCGGGCGCATCGGCGACGGGTGGACGGCCGCGACGATGCAGCGACCTGGGAAGCGGTCGCGGCAAGCTGGGCGGACCTCGGGATCCCGTACGAGACGGCCCGCGCGCGATGGCGGGAAGCGGGGGCGGTCCTTGGGTCGGGAGCCGGTCGGGCTGGTCGCCGGGACGCTCGAGCCCCGCTCCTGGAGGCCATCGACCTCGCCCTCTCCCTGGGCGCCCTCCCGCTGCTCCGCGAGCTCCGTGAACTTGCCGGCCGAGCCCTCATCGTCATCCCGCCTGAGGTCGACGACCGGCTGGCCGGACCGGACGACGCGAGACCTGGACTCGTCGAGGCGATCGCCACGTCGACCGCCGTCGCGACGGCCGGTCCCGAGGGCCTCGCCGGCGATGCCGGCGTCTCCGCGTTCGTCCGTGGCCTGGCCGGGTCCAGCGATGCCCCGGCGCGAGGCGACACGTTCGGGCTCAGCAACCGGGAACGGGAGGTACTCGCCCAGATCGCGCTCGGGCGGACGAACCGCGAGATCGGCGAGCGGCTCTTCATCAGCCAGAAGACCGTCGGCGTCCACGTCGGCAACATCCTGAGCAAGCTCGGGGTCTCCGGCCGGGTGGAAGCCGCGACGGTCGCGATCCGCCTGAGCATGACGGACCATCGCTGACGGAGCCTTCCGATCGGGTCGCCGCGCCGCACAGAAAACGAGACCCGGAGGGAGGTCTCCGGGTCTCGAATGAGGACGGTCGCCGTGCGGATGGGCTCCGGCCGGCGATCGGCGCTGGGTCAGGCGGGTCGGGTCACCAGCGACGGCCCGCCACGAGCGTCAGGGCGATCGCTGCAAGCGGGCCGATGACGGTGGCGAGGCGCCATGCGCGGGCGGCGAAGTCAGTGTTCATGATGGTCCAGTGGGCTCCGGTGTCGTGAGGGGCAGACATCCTGGGACGCACCCCTCGGGTTGGGGAGCGGAGACTAGTCCCGCGAAGGTCCCGGGACAATCCGGACGATGGTCAGGGGTGGGACCAGGACCCTCGTACCAGTCCGGGGCCACGGCCCTCCGGTGGCGGGCGTTCGCGGTAGATTCCGTGGCGCATCCCCGCGCACGTCCGGCGCCATCTCATAGCGTTACGAAGAGGCCCCGTCGACCCATGGGATCCGCCCGATCCATCCGGCACCCAGACCGTCCAGTGTCGGGTTCGCGCCCCCGAGACCCGGATCGGTGTCACCGGTGACGCCGGCCGGCGAGCAGCTCTGCTATACGGACGCGTACGCCCGCTCCGTCGGGGCCATCGTGTGCCACGTGGAGATCGGCGATGCCACGCTCGTCGTCCTGGACCGGACCGTGTTCTACCCGGGGGGCGGCGGCCAGCCGTCGGATCGTGGACTGCTGCTCCGCGCGGGCGACGGGCGGTCCTGGACGGTCGCCGGCGCGCGGAAGGTCGACGGCGAGATCGTCCACGTGCTGGAGGCCGACGGCGGCGACCCTCCGAGAGCCGGCGAGACGGTGCAGGTGGACCTCGACTGGGCGCGCCGCCTCGCGCTGATGCGGACCCACACGGCGCTGCACGCCCTGTGCGGTGTCGTCTGGCGCGACCACGGTGCCCTGGTGACCGGGGGCAACATGGAACCGGGCTCGGGGCGGATGGACTTCGAGTTCGAGACGATGTCCGGCGACCTCGTCGAGTCGATCGAGGCGACGGTGAACGCGGAGCTCGCGCTGGCCCGCGACGTCCGGGTCGACGTCCTCCCGCGAGACGAGGCCTTCGCCATCCCGGACCTCATCCGGACGAAGGTCAACCTCCTGCCGCCTGGGATCGAGCAGATCCGGACGATCGAGATCGTCGGCCTGGACCTGCAGGCGGATGGTGGCACCCACGTGGCGAATACCCGCGAGGTGGGCCGGATCCGGGTGACCGGCTACGAGTCGAAGGGACGGATCAACAAGCGCATCCGGATCACCGTGGTGGACGGGGAGAGCTGAGGTGGCCGACGTTCGTGATCCCGATGTCGATGCCGACCTGGCGGCCGCGATCGAGGCCCTCTCATTCGGGCTCGTTGCGGTCACGGCACGCGCGATCGACGAGGCGAGGCCGGATCACGCCCTCACCTTCCAGCAGTGGCGGATCCTCGTCATCCTGGGAGCCACCCCGGACGGGGCGCGGATCGGCCGGGTCGCGGAACGGATCGGCGCGTCGCGACCTTCCACCAGCCGGCTCGTGCGGCGGCTGGCGCTGCGGGGCCTGGTGGAGGTCGGCGTCGACCCGGCCGACCGGCGGGCTGCCCGGCTGCGCCTTACCGAGGCGGGGTCGGACCTCCGCGAGTCGGTCATCCGCCGGCGCCGGGCGCTGATCCAGGAAACGCTGGCGGATGGCGCGGGCCGGCAGCCATCCGCGTCGAGCGTCGCGCTCCTGGCCGCTGCGTTCGACCGCTGGGTCTGACGGCGCCGCTCAGCGCGATCGCGGCGGCTTGGTCGGCTTCGGGGTCTTGGGCGGCTTGGTCGGCTTCGGGGTCTTGGGCGGCTTGGTCGGCTTCGGGGTCGCCTTCGGCTTCGGCGTCTTCGTCGGCTTGGGTGTGGCTGTCGGCTTTGGCGTCTTGGTCGGCGCGGCCGTCGCAGGCGTGCCGCCGCCGGGAGTGCCGATGGAGTCCCCGATGCTCGTGAACGCATCCGCGACCGCCGTGCCCAGGACGAGCGCACCGCCGATCGACAGGATGCCGATCAACGACAGTGTCAGCGCATACTCGACCAGTCCCTGGCCGGCGGAGCGCCGGGAGCGCACAGGTCCCCGGGCCGGGCCGTGGGGCAGCAATAGATGTCGCATGACACATAGTTAAGCCGACGTGATCGCCCTGGTTCACCCCCCGATGGTCCCATCGACCCACCGGCCACGGGCGGTCGCCCTCTACGGAATCTGGATGAGTCGCGCTGGAGGATCTCGTTGACCGAGGAGGCAGCCCTGGCGGCGCTGGCCGCATCCGGGACTCCGCACCGGGTCGTGCGGACCGAGCGTGCCCGGAGTGCCATGGAGAGCGCGGTGTTCCAGGGCATCCCGCTGGGCGCGCTCCTCCGGACGATCGTCGTCCGGCGTGGCGAGGACGACTACCTGTTCGTGGTGGTCCCGGCCGGGCGGCGGTTCGACTGGCCGCGCCTGCGCCAGCACCTCGGCGTCCGCCGGCTGACGTTGCCCGATGCGGACGAGGCGCGGGCGGTGACCGGCTACGAGCGCTACACGATCACGCCGTTCGGGTCGATCCGGGCGTGGCCGGTGATCATCGATGCAGCAGCGATCGCGCAAGAGGTCGTGGCGATCGGAGGCGGTGCGTTCGGCGTCAACCTCCATCTCTCACCGGCCGCACTCGTTGCCGCGCTGGACGCCGAGGTCGTCGATGTGAGTCAGGCGGAGGCCGAGTCGGGGTAGCGATCGGCACAGCTCTGCGCCGGGAGCGATCCCGGGCTGGCGAAGGCCGTCGCCGATGTGTCACGATCGGCCGCATGGTGCGACCTCGGCTTGACCCATCGGCGCTGCCCGTCTTCGCATCACCGCTCGTCCGCCGCGTGGCCTGGCACGTCCGGCGCGTCAGCGGCAAGGTGGACCGGCGGTTCTTCCTCACGTTGGTCGAAGGGATCCTCATCTTCGTGTTGATCGCAGCCGTGCTCATCACGGTCGCGGAGAAGCCGTTCACGATCGAGTCACTCTTCGACTCGTTCAACTGGGGGATCGCCACGGTCCTGGGCCAGGGGGATTCGGCGTTCGTCACGTCGCCTGCCGGGCGGGTCATCGGCTGGTTGCTCATCCTGTTCGGCGTCGCCATGCTGGGCATGATCACCGGCGCCCTCGTCGCGATGGTCATCGATTTCCTGTTGAAGGAGGGTCAGGGCTTGGGTGCTGCCGGGTACAAGGGCCACATCGTGGTGTGCGGCTGGAATACCACCGCCCGGGACCTGATCAACGAGCTCCGGGGCGACGACTACAAGCAGAAGGTCGTCGTGATCGCCGACCTCGACAAGAACCCGGCCGGTGACGGCGTCTATTTCGTCCGCGGCGATGCCACGAGCGAGGAGGACCTGGCTCGCGCCGGCATCCGGGAAGCGTCAGCGGCGCTGGTCTTCCCGCACGACGCCTCGGACGACGCGGACATGCGGTCCATCCTGACGATCATGGCGATCGAGCACGCCGCGCCCGGGGTCCGGACCGTGGCCGAGGTCAACAACCCGCGGCACGAGCCGCATTTCCGGCGCGCCAACGTGGACGAGCTGCTGGTCACCTCCAAGATCGCCTCGCATCTGCTGGCGCGATCCGCCCTGTACCCGGGCCTGACCGGGCTCGTCACGGACATCGTGTCCGGCGGCGAGGGGTCGGAGCTGTATCGGATCTCCGTGCCGGAGGAGTACATCGGACTTTCGATCGACACGGTCTCGGCGCGCCTCCGGACCGAGCATCATGCGACCTTGCTGTCCGTCAACCGCGGCGGCCATGCCTTCGTCAACCCCGGCACCGACTTCGTGCTGGAGAGCGGCGATGACGCGGTCGTCGTCGCCGAATTGCTGGGCACGCTCGCGCCGCTGGAGATGGCGGACATCAACGCCGTCCCGCGGACTGCCGCGGTGGTGCCCTCCGCCTAGGAGCTCCTGGACATGGTGAGAGGCGCGTGCAAGGCATGCACGCGCCTCTCTGGTCTCGGGGACCATGTGGTCGGCGGGGGCCATCGATGGCGGCCCCCGCCGTTGCCGAGCTGGTCGGCGGTTACCTCCGGCGCCGCTGGACCGGGAGCAGTGCCAGCAGGGAGATGACGCCCAGGGCTGCAAGGGCTCCGAGGATCCCGATCGACGACGACGTACCCGGGGTGGCGCCAGCGGCGCCGTCTGTGGGCGGAAGGGTCACGTTGGGCGTACCCGTCGCCGGGAAGACCTCGCCGGTGGGCTCCGGGGTGGGGGTGGGTTCGACCGTCGGCTCGACCGTCGGTTCGACCGTCGGCTCGACCGTCGGTTCGACCGTCGGTTCGACCGTCGGCCCGACCGTCGGTTCGACCGTCGGCTCCGGCGTGGGCGTGGGCGCCGGCGTCGGCTCGGCGACCACGACGGACGCCTCGTCCGTGTCCTCGACCGTGTCGTTGCCGAACATGCCGGTGGCGGTCACCACGTTGGTCGTCGACTCCGTCAGCTCGGTCGTGCAGGAGTAGCGCCAGGTCTCGTCGAGATCCAGCGCGCTGTTGCCGTTGCCGTCGCCGCCGTCGAAGCCGACCGGGGCGCACTTGTCGTCCGTGACGACGACGTCGGTCAGGGGCACGTTGCCGGTGGCCGTGACGTCGTAGGTGTAGGTCACGCTGCCGCCGCCGGCCGGAAGGTCGGTCACGGAGGCCGACTTGTCCACGTGGATGTCCGGGGTGCATGCGATCTGCTCGAAGATGGCGTCGAAGATGGCCGGCAGGTCGCTGCCGGACACGACGTGGAGCGAGTGCGAGGCATCGGCCGGCATGGCCAGCGACGCCATCAGGGCGAGATCGACGCCGTTCGAGCCCGTGCCGCCCTGACCGATCGCGATGGAGAAGACCTCGTCGGCGGATGCCTTGAACGCGCTGATCTCGCCGGCGCTCGGCCGCATCCCGGGATCCGGGTTCGGCTTGCCATCGGACAGGAAGATCATGACCTGCTGGACGTCGAGACCATCGAAGGTCGCCCGATCGCCGGCCAGCATGTCGGCCGCACCGGTCGACATCCCGAGCCTGAACGGCGTGGCGCCGGTGGCGGACAGGCCGTTGATGGTGGCGTTGACCGAGGCGGCGCTGTTGCCCGCCGACAGGGCCGACACGACGGCCGCAGATGAGCCGTTGTAGGTGGACACGCCGACCATGTGCCGGCCGGAGCCACCGACGCCACCGTTGTCGTTCAGGTCGGTGACGAGTGACGTCGCGGCCTGCTTGGCGTAGTAGATCCGGACCTGTGGGGGTGTGCCCGTCGCGGTCGAGCTGTTGCCCATGGAGCCCGAGCGATCGATGACGATCTCGACGTCCACGGGGCGAGCGCCGCAGGCCGGTCCGGCCGCGGCAACGAGTGGCACGGCCGCCGAAGTGGCCACGGCCGCCTGGATCAGCAAGGCGGCCGTCGCGAGCCCCACGAGCCCCTGCCGGCGCCGCCGCAAAGACGAGCTGCGTTCCATGATGGTCCCCTTCGTCGTACTGAGTCCTGGTCCCCGAGTGGGACCTTCAGGCTGGGGTGTCCGTACCGGTCACCGGTCGCCGATGGTCCTGCCTCGACTCCAAGGTATGGCTCGAGATGTGCGTGGCACATTACAAATGTCCTTACAGCGTGGATTTGCTGGTGCACCCTGGCGACGGCGTGGGCGGACGGGTCCACAGCGGTGTGGTGGTGGGTGGAAGGTGGGGACGCGACCGCCCGGCGGTGGGTCGGGGAAGGTGGGACTCGCTAGGTGCCCCTTGCGGTTCGCTCGACCAGCCGATAACCGCCACGGGTATCGGTGAGCAGGTAGGTCGGCCGATCAGGGTCGAGCTCGATCTTGCGGCGGAGGCGCCGAACCAGGACCCACACGTAGGCTGGCTCGGCGTTCGCCGATCCGGCCCAGACGCTGGCCAGGAGATCTGCGGTGGTCACCGTCGCCCCAAGCTGGTCGGCGAGGATCGCCAGGAAACGGGTTTCGATGCCGGACAGGGCGACGATGTTGGCTCCCACCAGCGCCCGCCGTCGGCGGAAGGCGAGGGACAGGTCCGGGCCAAGGATGACGTCGCTGCCATTCCGACCCTGCCCGGTGCGTCGGATGACACGGCCGATCCGGGCCTCCAACTCGTCCGTGTCGTACGGTTTGGTGACGTAGTCTTCCGCGTAGCGGCTGAGCATGTCGACCTTGTCGCTGCGAGTCGCGATGGCCGACAGGACGATGATCGGGATGTCGGCCCGCCGCTTGATCCGCCGAGCCAGCTCCCGGCCGCCGATACCCGGCAGATCGAGTTCCATGACGATCAGGTCCGGCCACGCCCGATCGAGAGCGGCAAGAGCCGCCTTCGGCTCGACCATCGTGGACACGAGGTGGCCCGCACGACGAAGGTGGCCCGCCAGGAAGGCGGTGCCGTCGACGTCCGAATCGACCAGCAGGATCCGAGCCGGGGGCGCCGTCACCGACGCCCCCACGCGAGGCTGATGCTCCTGGCGATCATCCGGACTCCGCCTCAGGCCGATCTCGCGGCCGACTCGAGCCGATGGTACGCGACGACCATCGGACTACGTCAGGGCAGCACCAGATGGACCGGGTTGCCCCGGATGCTCACGCCCCACGTCGTCGTGTCGTTGGCCTGGGCGATGTCGTACTCGATCAGCCACCACCCTGGCTCGGAAGTGATGTCGCCGGGCGGATCCAGGCCGGCCGCGCCATAGCTTGCCGGCAGCGGGACGGAGATCGTGATCTGCTTGTTGTTGAACAGCGCGCTGCCGTTCGAGGTCTGGATGACGTTGACGTTGGTGCCGGAGCGCCCGTCGTCCGAGGTCCAGTCGAAGTTCACGTAGTCGTATGAGTTGCCGTCCGGGCTGAGCAGGCGCAGATAGGCGTTGCCGTTCGTCTCGCCGGGATCGAACAGGTCGATGATCATCGTCTTGCCGGCATGGGTCTGCTCGATCTGGGCGAAGTAGAACTTCTGGAGCCCGCCGTCCAGGTTGCTGTACGCCGCCATCCGGCCGCTGCCGTAGACCCTCGCATTGCCGGTTGACTTGACCCAGATGGAGAACAGGTTCTCCGCCCCGACGTTCATGTTCGCGGCGTTCAGTGACGTGTTCACGTTGAGCCGGTACGTGCCGCTGGCGAGGCCGCTGGCGATCTGCACCCAGGCGTTGTGGGCCGGGTTGGTGGAGCAATCGGTATGGGCCGGCTGTCCGCCCTGCGGGGCCGTCGGCGTGCCGTACTCGCCGCTGAGGTTGGCCAGCGTCTGGTTGCCCGGGTCGTAAGTCAGGGTGGCCACCGGTGGTCCGTCATCGGCGTTGTTGGCCACCGTGCCGTTGGTGTTGTAGAGGCGATACGTCACCGCGACCGGCCGGACCAGCGTGCCGCTGCTCTGGGTGCCGGTCCAGTGGTCGCCTGCCCCCAGGTTGCCGCCGTGCCCGTTGCTGCCGGTGGCGCAGTAGATCGGGTCGAACAGGCGGACCTGTCCGGAGCCGCCCGGCAGCTCGATCGTGTAGTCGTAGCCCTCCGGGTCGTAGTCGGGGTTGCCTGGGCCCGGGGCGTCGACCGCGCCGTTGCCCAGGTTGGCCGGGGCGTACTGGTCGCCGTTCTCTCTGATCCCGCCCGACGTGAATATCGCGCCCCAGAACCCCTGCGACGCGAGGGCGGTCCCGGTCAGGGGATCGTTGACCGACTGGACCTGGTTGGACCACGAGGTGGTCGTCGTGTGGTACTGGACGCGGACCTCGAGCTGGTCCAGCCGGACGTTGCGGGTCGCAGCGCACGACGCGGTCCCGTCCTGCCAGGTCAGCCGGACCCGGAACGTGCCATTGGCGAAGTCGCTCCGACCCCACGTCGTGTGGGGTGTCCACATCGACGTATCCGCATTGCTGCCGACGACCGGGTCGGTGTCTCCGGTGGTGAGGTTCGCGCTGCCGAGGTTGGTCGACCACGACGAGCCGCCGTTCCACGAGACCGCGACCTGGATCTTGCAGGAGGTCGACGTACCGCTGCCGGTGAGCCGGGCGTCCTGGAGGCGGACTTCCAGCCCGTCGATGACCAGCGTCCCATCGTTGGGGATCCCGCCCTGGAGGTTGAAGTTGGTCCACTGCTGGATCTGGTTGTTGGTGTCTTCGGTGGTGTAGACGTTGTCGTTGGCGAAGGCGTTGTTGGGGTTCGTCCACTGCCCGCCGGCGACCGACTGGGCTGCGGGGAGCCAGCCCGTGTTGCCCGGGACCGGGGTCACCGTGGCGACCTGCTTCTCGTAGAAGCCCACGCCGTAGTAGTTCTGCGGGCTGCCCATCGGGACGGGCAGGACGAAGTCGGCCTTGGCAGTCGCGCTGGGCCGGGAACGAGTTGATGCCGGCCACCCGGGCGAAGAAGGTGCCGATGTTGCCGGCGATGGAGACCTTCAGCCGACGCGGGTTGGTCGCGTCCTGGGATGGCGTGACGGTGTAGCCGGTCGCCGCGCTGTAGCCGTTCTTGGCGGCCTCGTTGGTGGCGGTCGTGTAGGCGCCCGACACGTCGCCCGGCAGGTAGACCACGCCGGCCAGCGCGGCGGCGTCCGCGGCGCGCTGCATCTTGAGGTTGCTCGACCAGTACCACGACAGGTCGATGACGATCGCCGAGAGCATGATGAACAGGAACATCGCGCCGGCGAAGATGACGGCCACCTGGCCGCGGCTGGCACCGTGATCACGCGTGGTCGGTCCGGCGGTCTCGATCCGAGATCGCGAGCGGGCGGTCTTGTGGTCCATGCTGGCGGCCGCGATCAGGGCAGGACGAGGTGGACCGGGTTGCCGCGGATCGTCACCTGCCAGGTGGTCACGTCGAACGATGTGTCCGAGCTGGACCCACTCATCACGTACTGGATCTTCCACCAGCCCGGCTCGCTCTCCCCGGGGGGCATGGGGGCCGTGTAGCTGGACGGGATCAGGATGTCGATCGTCACCCAGCACCCGTTGAAGCGCTGGCTGCCACCGCTGTGCGTATCGATGGACTGGCCGGAGCCCGATGACGAGTTGCAGTTGCTGGCATTGCTGTTGGTCGTGCCCTTGGTGGACGACCAGGTGAGATCCGCGTTCGTGTAGCCGGTCCCGGTCGGGATCCGGATCCGGAGCTGGCCGGTCAGTGAGCCCGTGTCGCCCGGATCCCACAGCGTGATCTGCACGGTCTTGCCGGCATGCACGGCATCGATCTGGGCGAGGTAGAACTCCGAGGTCGCGCCTCCGGGAAGCGGGGAGAAGGCTTCCATCGCGCCGATCCCGTACACCTTGCCGGCCGAGGCCCAGATGGCGAACGAGTTCTCGCCGTTCACGCCGGCCTGGTCGCTGCTGCTGTTCGGATCGGTCGTGCTGGTCCGGACACGGTAGGTCTTCCCACCGGTCAGGCCCGTGGCGAGCGGCCACCAGCGGTTGTGCCAGTACCGTCCATCGCTCGGGTTGCTGGTGGCGCCATCGGAGCAATCCTGGGTGGAACCGCCGACGCTCGGGCCACTCAGCGACGGGTCGGAAGCCTGGATCCGCCGGAAGAGCGTGTCGTCGGCGGTCGAGTCGACCCGAGTGTCGTCGTCCAGGTTGAACGGCGTCTCCTTGGTGTCCCACAGCTCGTAGAAGGAGCTGGCCGGCGTGGGGGAACCGAAGAAGCGGTCGCCCGTGCCGTACTGCCCGCTGCTGCTCGTGGCACAGAACACGGGGTCGTAGATGTAGACGGACCCGCTGGCGGTCGCCGGCATCTCGACCGCGTAGTCGTAGTGCTCATCCGGTGCGTATTCCGGGTTCGAGTCCCCACTGCCCTGCTCGTTGGCGGGCAGGTAGGCGTCACCGTTGATGTCGTCGGCGCCCTGCGTCAACATCGTCGCCCAGAAGCCGCGGGCGTTGAGGGCCTGACCGCTCGGGCCGGTGAGGTCGACGTCCGGGTAGAAGGTCGACGTCGACTGCGTCCAGTACACGCGGATCTGGATGTGGTCCACGCTCGTCACGGCCCCGTTCGCACAGGCGCTCGTCGTGTCGTAGTACTGGAGCCGGACCCGCAGGTTGGCGTTGCTGACATCGGACGTCGACCAGGACCGACCCCAGGTGTCCGTCGGCGAGCCGAACGTTCGATACTGGTAGGTGCCGTTCAGGGTCACCGAGTGGGTGACCGAGGTCATGCTCCCGCTGGTGACACTGGACGTGCCTGTCCAGTTGAGCGCTGCACGCAGGGTGCACCCGCTCAGGTCGCTGGAGATGGACCGGACTTCGACCTCGATCCCGTCGATCGTCACCCCGCTCCCGGAGGGCAGGGTCACGCCGAAGCCGCCCCACAGCTGGTACGGGTTGGACGTGGAGTTCTTGGTCGCGGCGTTCACCGTTCCGGTGAGCTGCGGGACGTAGGCGTTGGTGGGGTTGGTCCAGTTGCCACCGGGCGTGGAGCTCGGGTCGAACCAGGCCGTGGCCCCGCTGTTGCTGGTCGTGACCGTGGTGCCGCCGCCGGGGCTGCGGACCTTGCCGAACACGCCGTAGTAGTTCTCCGGGCTGCCCATCGGGACGGGCAGGACGAAGTCGGCCTTGGAGTCGCGCTGGGCCGGGAACGAGTTGATGCCGGCCACCCGGGCGAAGAAGGTGCCGATGTTGCCGGCGATGGAGATCTTCAGCCGACGCGGGTTGGTCGCGTCCTGGGATGGCGTGACGGTGTAGCCGGTCGCCGCGCTGTAGCCGTTCTTGGCGGCCTCGTTGGTGGCGGTCGTGTAGGCGCCCGACACGTCGCCCGGCAGGTAGACCACGCCGGCCAGCGCGGCGGCGTCCGCGGCGCGCTGCATCTTGAGGTTGCTCGACCAGTACCACGACAGGTCGATGACGATCGCCGAGAGCATGATGAACAGGAACATCGCGCCGGCGAAGATGACGGCCACCTGGCCGCGGCTGGTGGAGGGCTTGGTGGTCATCTCAGTTCGCCGTCGGATTGAGGGCCATGATCGTCCGGTCGGAGATCGGCAGGCTGGCCGGCCCGTTCGGTCCGAAGAAGGCCATGATCATCGACAGCGGGGTCACGAACTGGTACGTGTAATTGATGCTGACCCCGATCGAATCGGGCGGGTTGGCGACCGTCCCGTCCGTCTTGCGGCCGCAGGCGCTCCAGATCGTGCTCGCCGGACTGAAGTCGAGCGGCTGACCATCCACCGTCGGGCCGGAGCCCGGCGTGTAGGTCCAGGTGTTCACGTTGCCGCCGCTGATCGCGCCGCTGGACGTCGCCTTGTACAGCTGGATCTGGGTCGACCCGGCGAGGGTCAGCCGCGAGCCGGGTCCCTTGAGCACGCGCTGGACGGCGGCGACGATGTTCTTGTCCACGTCGGCGCAGACCATGGACGACGTGTTGCCGGCACCGAACGCCGCGCCGCTTCGGGCGCCTTCGCGCG
The DNA here is from genome assembly GCA_963704935.1 of uncultured Chloroflexia bacterium. Classification (GTDB taxonomy): domain Bacteria; phylum Chloroflexota; class Limnocylindria; order Limnocylindrales; family CSP1-4; genus SPCO01. Next base: position 1,162,532 of record CAVPIF010000001.1, on the reverse strand, counting down.
TGCCGTAGGCGAGGGTCATCTGCTGGTCGAAGATGAAGCCGAATTCGAGCAGTCCCAGCAGGATCAGCATGAAGACCGGCACCAGCATGGAAAACTCGACCAGGCCCTGGCCGCGCTGGTCCGTGCGCCGGCCAAGCGGGTGCCGGCGCAGCCGCAGCCGCATCACAGGACCGGCTCCATGCGCAGGATGCTGGAACGATCGAACGTCATCCCTCCGGAGCCACCGCCCGCGAAGTTCGTGAGCGGGGTGATCCAGGAGTGGGTGTAGACGATCCTGACGACGACGTTGTCGACCGTCGGGTGGTTCGTGACGCCCCCGCCGTTGCAGCCGCCGAGGAGGTTGCAGCGAGCCGAGGCCGGGTAGCCGTTCGGACTGGCGGTGCCGTACGGGATGCTCCGGTCGGTGCCATCCGGGAACGTGCACGACCGCGGCGCGCCGGGGGCGTACACGGTCTTGGTGGTGCCGGGCCAGATCGTCCCATCGGGCTTGGCCTGGTAGATCTCCACGGCCTGGATCCGGGACACGTCCGCCGGTGCGCCGATCGCCTTGTTGATCCAGTCGAGGATCACGCAGTCCGCGCCGCTGGCGTCGCCGGCCTCGGAGGCGGCCAGCGCGCCGTCGCGGGCGCCGTAGTTCACCGCCAGCAACGCGTTGAACACGAAGCCGAACTCGATCAGGCCGACAAGCAGCATGAAGAACATGGGGAAGACCAGGGCGAACTCGACGAGCGTCTGGCCGCGTCGTCGCGTCCGGCGTCCGGTCGAGTCGCCTGTTTCGGTGGTCTGGCGGCGGTGGTGGAAGATGGTGCTCACGTCCTCAGATCCCGGTGCGTGGTGGCCGCATTCGCGGCTGGTCGGACAGAACCTATCGAGTCAGCCTTGCGCTCGACCTTGCGGCGGCATAGTCCTTCCGTCCTAGGCCGATGACGTCGAGGCGGATGCCCTCGTGGTGCATGCTGGCATCAGCGGACCCGGGCGCTCCATAGCCCATGCGTCCCGGCAGGGACCGGACTTGCGGCCGGCAAGCGGGAAGCCGGCACGGCGGGAGGCCCGGGAATCTGACGACCGCCGGGCGGGTGCCCGGCGGTCGTCGAGGCTCGCTGGAGGCCGGTGGCCTCCACCCCCAGGTCAGTTGTAGGTGTACGCGTCTCCCGGCACGATCGGAGAGGTCCCGCCGCGTGTCGCCGGGGGGACGCTCAACCGATCACGGGATGATCAGGTGGACGGGGTTGCCGCGGACGGTCACCTGCCAAGTGGTCAGGTCAGTCGCGGGCGAACTGCCGTTCCCCATCGTGTACCGGATCTTCCACCAGCCCGGTTCCTGTTCTCCGGGCGGTTGCGGGCCGGTGTAGTCGTTCGGCACCTTGACGCACAGGCGCAGCCACTCCCCGTTGTACCGCGAACCGCTGCCATCGCTCGTCCGGATCGACGAGACCAGCGAGCTCGTGTTCGACCCGCATGCGAAGTTGGACGGCAGATTGGTGCCGCTCGACGAGTTGTAGTAGAACGGCGCGGTGGCGTAGCCGCTCGTCGTCGGCCACAGGATGGACAGGTCGGCTCGCAGTCCTCCGGTGTCGCCCGGATCCCAGAGATCGATGTCGACCCACTTGCCGGCATGGACCCCTTCGATCTGGGCGAGGTAGAAGCTGGACGCCTGACCCGCCGGCAACGGGAAGTACGCCTCCATCGCCCCGAGCCCGTACACCCGCGGTGCCACGCTCCCACTCGCCGTGGTCCAGATGGCAAAGGCGTTCAGGCCGGTGGAGTCGGTCTGGTCGTCGCTGTTGTCCAGCTGACCGGTCGACGGGTTGGAATAGATCCGCGAGGTCGTGTGCAGCCGATAGCGTCCCGCCGGCAGGTTCTGGAACGTTGACTGGGACCACCACGCGTTGTGCCACGAGAGGGAGCCGCAGTCGGCTGGGTTCCCGTAGTCACCCCCGGAGTTGCCGCCCAGGTCGGGATCGGTGAGGAAGAGGCGCCGGAACGTGTTGCCGGACGACCCGACGAGCACGTCGTCCGCGTAGTTGTACGGGGTGTTCGCGTCATCGCGGAACAGGTTGAACTGGGCACTGACGGGCCGGGCCCGGTCCGCGCCGTTGCTGCCGGTGTTGTTGTTGCTGACGGTCCAGCTCTCGCCCGTTCCCTGGTTCACGTCCACGCTGCCGTCCGGACTCGTGTCACAGAAGCCCGGATCGAAGATCCAGACCTGCCCGCCGCCGGCCGGGATGTCGATCCCGTAGTTGTAGTAGCCGAGCGGTTCGTAGGTCGGGTTTGCCGGGTTCTTCCGCGTCGCGTAGCCGGCCATGTAGGCGTCGCCCTGGACGCTCGGCGCGCCCTGGCTCTGCATCGCGCCCCAGAAGTTCTGCGGGGCGAGGACCTGGCCGTTCGGCGAGATCACGGGCTGGAGGCTCGGCGGGTTCGTGACGGTCTGGGTCGTGTGGTAGGTGACCCGGACCTCGATCTCGTCGACCATCGCCCGGCGGTTGGAGCCGCAGCTGGAGCTGCTGCCCTTCAGAAACGTCAGCCGGACCCGGAAGCGGTCGAAGTCCGTGCGCGTCCAGTTATGGGAGCCCCAGTCGGCGAAGCTGTTGTTGGAGCCGAACTCGTCGAGATGCTCCGTCGAGCTGGTGCTCAACGGTGGGGTCTGCTGCATCGGCGTCCAGCTGCCGCTGCTGCCGTTGTTCCACGAGACCTCGATGCCGAGCCGGCAGTTGCTGCTGCCACCCAGGTTGCCGCCCGAGTTGTAGAGGCGGTCGCGGATCTGGACCTCGAGGCCGTCGAAGACGAGCGAGCTGCTGTTGGGGATGCCGCCGCTGCCGCCCAGGAGGTTCCACTCGTCCCACTGCTGGGCGGAGCCGTTGGACGTCTCCGAGTACGCGTAGTCGCCATCGTTGCTGACGACCTCGTCCTCGTCGATCCAGTTGCCGCCGTTGTTGGGCTCGTCGTTGGTCGTGCGCCAGCCTGTCGATCCGCCCACCTGGGTCGTCGACGTGGTCGGCAGGTAGTAGGGTCCGACGCCGTAGTAGTTCTGTGGGCTGCCCATCGGCACCGGGAGGGTGAACTCCGCCTTCGCCGTCCGGGCGACGTTGATCGTCCCGATCCCGATGACGCGCATGAAGAACGTCCCGACCGGCGCCTGGATGGTCACGTTGAGCCGCCGCGGGTTGCCCGCGTCCTGGGCCGGCGTGACCACGACGCCGCCACCGGCGATGTAGCCGTTCCGTCGGGCCTCCTCACGCGCGAGCGAGTAGGCGGCGGACGGCTCGTTGGGCAACATCACCGCCCCGGCCATGGCGGCGGCATCCGCCGCGCGCTGGACCTTGAGCGAGTTCACCCAGTACCACGAGATGTCGACGACGACGGCCGACATCATCATCAGCAGGAACAGGGCTCCGGCGAAGATCACCAGCACCTGACCGCGAGAACGGTCGGGCCGGGTCTTGGGCATTTCCTGGTTCATCGGTCGATGCTTTCTTCCTTACGGGACGACAGGGTTGAGGGCCATGACGGTCCGGTCGCTCATCTGCAGGGTGGCCCCGCCGCCCGGGCCGAAGAACCCGAGGATCGCGGCCAACGGGGTCACGAACGTGTAGGTGTACGTCACGGAGACGCCGATCGAATCCGGGTTGGCGCCGTTGTTGCGCGAGCAGGCGGTGCCCCAGGACTGCTGGCCGCTGACCTTCGCGAACAGGAGCGGGACGGTCTCGCCGGCGATGATCGGCCCGGTCCCGCGGGACCAGACGTTGAAGCGGCTGCCCTCGATCCCGTCGGGATGGTTGGCCTGGTAGATGTGGATCTCGTCGACCGCGTCGATGTCGAGCTGCGAGCCGGCTGCCACGAGGACGCGCTGGACCGCGGCGATGACCTGATCGTCCACGTTCGCGCACGGGACGGACGGGCCGCCGACGTTGGCCAGGGCGGCACCGGTCCGGGCGCCTTCGCGGCTGGCGTACTCCATCGTGAGGTGGTGGGAGAACGCGAGCCCGAACTCGAGGATCCCGAGGACGATGAGCAGGAAGACCGGCACGGTCATCGCGTACTCGACCATGCTCTGCCCAGCCGCCCGTCGTTCGTGGCGCGCCCGACCGCGCAGCATCCGCCGCCGGCTCACAGCACCGGCTCCATCCGCATGGCGTTGTCCTTGGTCATCGTGTAGCCGGTGCCGGTGAGGGGGATGAGCCGGGCCAGCGGTGTCACCCATTCGTAGATGTAGGTCATCTCGACGCCGATGGTGTCGACCGTGAACGAGGAGCCACCGCACCCGGCAAGGACGTTGCAGCGGCTGCTCTCCGGATAGCTGCTCGAGGACGACTTGGTGTACGGCATCGTTCCGGTGCCATCTCCGCAGTTGTAGGTCCCGCCCCGGGTGAACGTGTTGACCGGCCCGAGCATCGTTCCCGTCGTACTCGCCTTGAAGATCCGCACGGTGGTGATCCGCGATCGATCCGCGGGAGCCTCGATGCTCCGGTCCACCGCCCGCAGGATCGAGCAATCGGCTCCGGTCTCACTCCCGGCCTCCGCGGCTGCCAGCGCGGCGTCGCGGGTCGCGAAATCTATGGAAAGCACCCCGTTGAAGGCGAAGCCGAACTCGACGACGCTGAACAGGAGCACCAAGAAGAACGGGAGGACCAAGCTGAACTCGACCAGAGACTGCCCCCCTTGGCGGAGGCCGCGTTTCGATCGGGCGGCGTGGAAAGGACGGCGAACGGTCATGGGACTGTAGTACTACACCCTCGTCCTTGCGAGCAACCTTGCAAAGTCGTTCAGTGGTGGCGCGGTGCACCAGGACCCGGTCGGCTCCGTGCTCCGAGGGGGCGGCATTCGCGGCGAAGCTGGTGGCCAAGGACGTCGAAACGCCGGACCATCAGGTCCGGGGGTCGTCGCTGTCGCGCGGCCCTCTCGCGAGGACCCGGGTCAGGTGCAGGTGTGCGTGGGTCAGCGATCGTCGTCGATCGCTGAACGCTGTGGTTCGCAGCAGGCCGGTTCGATCCGGGCGGATCTCAGGGAGGGGGCGGATAGGTGTACTGATCACCGCTCACGATCGGCGACGAACCGCCGGGCGTCGCCACGCGGACGTCGACGGTCGCACCGGGCGTGCCGCCTGGGACGGTCGCGGTGATCGACGTATCGCTGTTGACCGTGAAGGAGGCGTTGGCTCCACCGAACCTGACGCTGGTGGCGCCGCTGAAGTACTTGCCGCTGATCCCCACGGTCGTCGTCCCGCCACCCACGGCCGTGACGATCGGCGCCGGATACACCTTGATCAGGCGCGACTTCGGGTCGGTGAGGTCGACCGCGATCTGCCGGAAGACATCCGGCAAGTCGCTGGCATCAACGACCTGGAAGAAGTGCTGTGGGTCGTCTGGGTCCGGCTTGGCGAGAGACCGCATCAGCGGGATGTCAGGGTTGCCGGAGTAGGTCCCCGTGGCTCCGATCGCGATCGAATAGACACGATCGGCGCTGGCCCGGAATGCTGTGACCTCGCCGGCCGTCGGGCGGGTGTTGCTGCCGTCGGGCCACGGTCGGCCGTCGGACAGGAAGATGATCACCTTGGTCGCGGCCGGCCGCGCGTGATTCGGGTCACTTATAGTGAGCACACCCTGCGCCATCCCCTGCTTGAGCGGGGTATTCCCGGCGCCGACCAAGGGCGCGATGGCGGCTCGCACGGTGGTGAAGTTCGTCGTCAGCGGCGAGAGTTCGATGGCCGGCGTCGGGTCATTCCAGTTGCCGGAGTAGGTGACGACACCGACCTGCTGGACTCCCTTGGCCGCCTCCAGGGAGTCGATCAACTCGTTGGCCGCCTTCTTCGCCCAGTAGAGCCGCGTCTGCCCAGCCGAGGTGTTGCTCTGCATGCTGCCGGACTTGTCAAGGACCATGACGACGTCGAATGGGATGTCGGGTAGCTCTCCGCACAGGCCACGGCAGGCTGCCTGGGTGACGATGCCGGTGTCGCCCTGGTTCACTCCGACGACTCGTGCGAAGGCATAGCCGGTGGTGATGTTGCCGCCCACGACGACCACGTTGCACTTGTCGCCCAGATCCGGTCGGCAGTTCGTGCTTCGATTCGGGCCCGCACCGATGAAGTCGGCGGCGACCGGCGGAGAATGCCCGACGGCGTGACGTGGATCGCAGTCGAGTGGGATGAACGCGTCGATGTCGGCGCTGTCGAAGATCCCCGGGTTGCCTGCCTCGATACCGACCAGGCAGCGGTAGGTGATGTCGTAGTCGCTGGTCGAGATCCCTGGGTAGGTCGCCCGGACGGATTGGTCGACCAAAGCCGTGACGGCGGCCAATTCGCCGCTCACCGATCCATCGACCGGCATCAGGGTGCCACCCGCCTGTGCGCCGGCATCGACCGCGTTGGCAAGGGTCTGGCGGTTGTTGCGAAGCACACCCAGGTCCACGACCAGAGCGGTGAGAGCGAGAATCACCACGAGGACGATCGTGAACAAGACCAAGATCTGGCCACGCTCGTCTTCGTGCGAACGTTCGTGGCCGCCGCGCGACCGGATCGGGAACGGGTGGTGGCTCATTCGAGCACCATCTGGACGGTCGAGGTGATCGGGATGGTCGTTCCGAACAGCAGCGGGAAGAAGGCCTGATGGCCGTAGTTGACCGTGACCCTGACCGAGTTGCCGGGATCGCATGAAGGGATGCAGGTCGTCGTCGTGCTCACGCTAAGCGGGCTAGCCGCGTCACTCACGCGGCTCGAGACCAGGCTTGGGATCGATGCCGCGTCTTCGGGCACCTTCACCGTCGTCGCGACCCGGGCGCCCTCGCGGGCTGCATTGATGACCGTCATTCGTGAGTACAGCAGGAACCCGAAGTCCATGATCCCGGACAGGATCAGGAGGAAGACCGGCAGGACGACCGCGAATTCGACCAGCGACTGGCCGCGGGTGCGGCGCCCGGTCCGCCGGGATGCAGGGGACGAATGCCGTGTCTGCATGAGACTCTAGTACTACACCCTCATCCTTGCGAGCAACCTTGCAAAGTCGTTCAGTGGCGCGGTGCATCAGATGGAGCACCCCGCGGCGTGAAGCCCCGGGCGCGGCGTGAAGCCCCGGCGCCGGGCCGGGGCTTCGGAACGCGAGGCCGGGACGCCGGTTACAACGCCTTGACGGCGGTGATCAGCTGCGCGAGGCCGTCCTTCGCATCGGCGAACAGCATCCCGGTCTTGTCGTTGGTGTACAGCTCGTTGTCGATGCCGGCGTAGCCGCGGCCCATCGAGCGCTTGATGACGACGATCGACTTGGCATGGTCGACGTCCAGGATCGGCATGCCGGACACGGGCGATCCCGGCCGACGGGCGGCGGGGTTGGTCACGTCGTTGGCGCCGATCACGAGGGCGACGTCGCAGCGGTCGAACTCCGGGTTGACGTCCTCCATCTCCTTGAGCTGGGGATAGGGGACGTTGGCTTCCGCCAGGAGCACGTTCATGTGCCCCGGCATCCGGCCGGCCACCGGGTGGATCGCGTACTTCACGTCCACCCCACGGTCCTCGAGCAGCTCGGCGAGTTCGCGCACGGCGTGCTGTGCCTGGGCGACCGCCAGGCCGTAGCCGGGCACGATGATCACGGAGCTGGCGTAGGCCAGCTGGATCGCGACATCGTCCGGCCCGATGGAGCGGACGCTGCCGCCCGCGCCGGCCTCGGAGATCACGCCCTCGCCGCCACCGAACCCGCCGATCATGATGTTCATGACCGACCGATTCATCGCGTCGGCCATGAGCTTCGTCAGGATCGCACCGGACGCGCCCACGAGGGCACCGGCGATGATCAGCACCTCGTTGCCGATCACGAAGCCGGCCATCGCGACGGCCGTGCCCGTGAAGCTGTTGAGCAGGGAGATGACGACCGGCATGTCCGCGCCGCCGATCGGCAGCGTCATCGTGACGCCGAACACGAGCGCGGCCGCCAGGATGACGACCATCAGCGCGACGTTCGGGTCGCCGGTGACGAACAGCGCGAGTGCCGCGACGACCGTGACGCCCGCCAGGCCGATCGTCACGAGCTGACCGCCGGGCACGTAGATCGGCTTGCCCGGGATGAAGCCCTGGAGCTTGCCGGAGGCGATGATCGATCCGGTGAACGTCACCGATCCGATGATGATGTCGAGGACGATGAAGATGTGCTCGTCGATGCGGACCGCGCCGACATCGGCGAGGCGCAGGTATTCGACGATGCCGATGAGGGCCGCGGCGCCGCCGCCGACCGCATTGAACAGCGACACGAGCTGGGGCATCGCGGTCATCTTCACGACCCGCGCTGTGTAGAGGCCCAGGCCGCCACCGATCGCCGTCCCGATGATGATGATCGCCCACGTCGTGACGGAGATCCCGTCGCTGTCCGGGGTGAGCAGTTCCTCGGCGAGGATGAGGATCGCGGTCGCGGCGATCGCCAGGGTCATGCCCGCGGCCGACAGCAGGTTGCCGTTGCGGGCCGTGGCGGGCGAATTCATCCGGATCAGCCCGAGGACGAAGGTCGTCGCGCCCGCCAGCCAGGCGAGGCGGACGAGGATCTCGATGATCTCCAGGGTGGTCATGGGTTACGCCTCCGCCTCGTCGGCGGCCGGCTTGGCGGCAACGGGCTTCTTCTTGAACATCTGGAGCATCCGGTCCGTCACGACGTAGCCGCCGACGACATTCATCGCCGAGAAGGCCACCGCCACGAGTGCGACCAGCTGGCTGAGCGGGTCCTTCGCCTCCGCGGCGATGATCATCGCGCCGACCAGGACGATCCCGTGGATCGAGTTCGCCCCGGACATCAGCGGCGTGTGCAGCGTCGCCGGCACCTTGCTGATGACCGCGAACCCGGCCAGGATCGCGAGGGTGAAGACGGTCAGCGACTGGAGCAGGCCGTCGATCTCTTCGGGGGTCATTCCCGGCCTCCGGAAGCCGCCGCGGGGGCGGGGTTGAGCAGCTGGTTGACGGCGTCACTCACGACGGCGCCCCCGTGGGTGATGACGGTGGCCTTGGTCACCTCGTCCTCGAAGTCGAGGGTCAGGTCGCCGTCCTTGACCATGCCGAGCAGAAGCGCCGAGATGTTGCGGGCGTAGAACGCCGAGGCGCCGGCCGGCATCGTCGCCGGCAGGTTGTCCGGCGCGATGATGGTGACCGCGTTCGAGGTCTCCACGGTCTCGCCCGCCTTGCTCAGCTCGCAGTTGCCGCCCAGGGCGGAGGCCGCCATGTCGACGATGACCGACCCCGGCTTCATCCGGCCGACGGCGTCGGCGGTCACCAGGACCGGGGGCTTGCGGCCGGGGACCTGGGCGGTGGTGATGACCACGTCCATGCCGCCGATCGCCTCGTTCAGTTCGGCCTGCTGGGCGGCCCGCTCCTCGGCGGTCAGCTCGCGCGCGTAGCCGCCCGCGCCGGTCGCGTCGATCGTCGTCTTGAGCTTGACGAACTTGGCGCCGAGGCTCTCGGCCTGCTCGCGCGTCTCCGGCCGGACGTCGTAGGCGTGGACCACGGCGCCGAGGCGCTTGGCGGTGCCGATGGCCTGGAGGCCGGCGACACCGATGCCCAGGATCAGCACGTTGGCCGGCCTGGCCGTGCCGGCGGCGGTGGTCAGCAGCGGGAAGTAGCGGGGGTACGCGTTGGCGGCGATGAGGACCGCCTTGTAGCCCCCGACGTTCGCCTGCGAGCTCAGGGCGTCCATCGTCTGGGCGCGGCTCAGGGTCCGCGGGATCGCGTCGAGGCTGATCGCCACGACCTCCCGCTTGGCGAGGTCCCTGGCCAGCTCCGGGTCGATGAGCGGCTGGAGGAACCCGATCACGGCCTGGCCCTTGCGCAGCTTGCCGACCTCCTTGTTCGACGGCTTGGCGACGCGCAGGACGACATCCGACTCGCCGTAGAGCTCGTCCGTCTGGACGACGGTCGCGCCGGCCTCGGCGTAGGCGCTGTCCGGGATGGCGGCGCCGGCGCCGGCGCCGGCTTCGACGAGGATCTCGCACCCGGCGGCCTGTAGCTTGCCGAGCGCTTCGGGTACCAGGGCCACGCGCCGCTCTCCGGGCGCGGTCTCCTTGGCGACACCGACCTTCATGGGCACCACCTGTTCAGAGGTCGAAGGGGGCCGCGGACGGGGTCGGTCCGCGGGGGACACTTGGGGTCCCGCCCAGTCTACCGTGAGCGCCGGGAAGGAGGCGGGGCCGGGGAGGTTGCGGTTGGGTTCCGACGATCGCGCGGTCGAGCCGCCCGTTCGACAGCCGTGGCGAAGCGCGGCAGACTGACGGCCATGAGCATCCCGGTCGCGCGCCTCAACCACGCCGTGCTGTATGTCCGCGATGCCTCACGCGCGGCCGAGTTCTACGGCCGCGTCTTCGGGTTCGAGGTGGTCGAGAGCGCATTCGGTGGCCGGGCCGTGTTCCTCCGCTCGGCCGGCGGTGACAACCACCACGACCTGGGGCTGTTCTCGGTCGGCGAGGCCGCGCCGCGGCCGCCACGCGGGTCGGTCGGGCTGTATCACCTGGCCTGGGAGGTGCCGACCATCGAGGATCTCGCCGCGGCGGCCCAGGTCCTGTCAGCCGAGGGTGCGCTCGGCGGCGCGTCTGACCACGGCGTGAGCAAATCCCTGTACGGCGCGGACCCGGACGGCAACGAGTTCGAGATCATGTGGCGGGTCCCCCGCGAGGCGTGGGGCGAGTACGCGGACAAGGGCGTGGTGATGCCGCTCGACATGGACGCGGAGATGCGCCGCTGGGGCGCCGCCGGAGCAGCGCGGGCCTAGCCTCCGCCGGCCGCCGCGATCGTGACCAGCGTGACGATGTAGACGTGCCCCGCCGCGCCCCAGGCGATCGAGCCCGTCCGCCAGGTCAGCCATCCGTAGACGAGCCCGCCCCCGAGCGTGCTGAACAGCTCCAGTTCCGGCTTGCCGAGGTGGACGTAGACGAACGGCATCGTGGCGACCAGCACGCCGAGCGGGCCCATCACCCGGACGAGGGTGAGCATGAGGAAACCGCGAAACAGGAACTCCGAGGGGACCAGGTCCAGCCCAAGGGTCAGGATCAGGTCGGGGAGCGGCGCAGTGCTCGGGCCGTAGTAGGCCCGCACGTCCGGCCACGTGGCGACCACGAGCACGATCGGGGTCATGACCACGCAACCGGCGAGCACGAGGCCCAGGCCGGCCCGCCAGTCGCCGAGGCGCAACCCATAGCGCGCCACGCGGTCGCGGAAGCCGAACAGCACGACTGCCAGCGGGATCAGCCCGAACAGGATCATCCGCTCCACGGCCACGGCACGCATCGCCGGCGCCGTCCGGCCCAGGACGTCCATGTCGTCCGGGATGAACGTTCGCGCCTGGTCGAAGAGGACGGCGAACGTCACGACCGCGATCGCCACCGTGGCCCGGACCGGCAACGTCAGGCCGGCCACCTTGATCTCGCGCAGATCCCCGGCATCGGGCGGATGCGCAGGCCGGCCCAGGAACGCCGTCCAGGCCCGACCGATGGTCACCGCGCCGTGCGGTAGTGGCGGGCCACCATGACCGTCACGAAGGTCACCATCAGGGCGAGGGCATTCGGGATGATCAGCGCGAGGTTGGGCAGCGAGATCCCGTAGGCCGCCCACAGCACGAAGCCGATCATCAGCACGCCCAGGTACGCGAGCGACACATCGTCCGAGGACCGGCGCTCCAGGATGCGGCGGATCTGGAGGATGGGCGAGATGGCCATCAGCACGCCCCATGAGGCGGCGACGACGGCGAGCGTATCCGACACGGCGGCACTCCACGGACTGCGCTCGGACGTTCGGACCGCGCTCGCTGGCGAGCCAGGAGGAGCGCAAGCGCGGCCTCGGCATGGTAGCGCGTCGCCGGTTTGCCGGGCGCGACCTGCCCCGGCCCGCCGGGGCATACTGTCCCCCACGCTGACGCGGCCGGCCGGGAGGAGAGATCGTGGCGATCCTGATCCGCAAGTGGGTGACCCTTCGCGAGGAGATCCAGTCCGACGGCGGCCGCGACCTGGAGCGTCCCCTCCGCCGCGTCGCCGTCGCGGTGGTGGTCTCCAACCCGTACGCCGGGCGCTACTCCGCGGACCTCACTGAGCTGATCGACCTGGGTGAGGTCCTGGGCGACGAGCTGATGCGCCGTTGCCAGGAGGCCCTGGGCGACCCGGTCGAGGCGTACGGGAAGGGCGGCATCGTCGGGGAGCACGGCGAGCTGGAGCATGTCGCGGCGGTCCTGCACCCCAAGTTCGGCGCACCGACACGTGGGCGGGTCGGTGGCGTCTCCATCCTCCCGTCGGTGAAGAAGCGCGCCGCGATGGGCGCCACGCTGGACATCCCGGTCCACCACATCAAGGCGATGCTCGTCCGCTCGCACTTCGATGCCGTCGAGATCCGGGTGCCGGATGCCCCGGGCGCCGATGAGCTGCTCCTGGCCCTCGCAGTCACGAACGGTGGCCGGCCGCATGCGCGGGTGGGCGGGCTCCTCGCCGCGGACGCCATCGGCGAAGACGGCCTGCACTAGGCGCGATGCGCACCCTCATCACGGGGATCGGCCAGCTCGTTTCCGGCGATATCGGACGGCCGCTCCTCGACGCGGACTCGATCGCGATCCTCGACGGGCGGATCGAGGCCATCGGGCACGGGCTCGGCGGCGACCTGGCGGACGGCGCCGACGTCGTCATCGACGCCCGCGGCACGACCGTCCTGCCCGGCCTGATCGACTCCCACGCGCACCCGGTCTTCGGTGACTTCACGCCGCGGCAACGCGCACTCGACTTCATCGAGTCCTCGCTCCACGGTGGGGTCACGACGATGATCTCCGCCGGCGAGCCGCACCTGCCCGGCCGGCCGAAGGACATCGTCGGGCTCAAGGCCCTCGCCATCGCGGTCGCGCGCGCGTATGCCAACGTCCGCCCGGGGGGCGTCAAGGTGCGGGCGGGCGCCCCGATCCTGGAACTCGGGATGATCGAAGCCGACTTCGCCGAGATGGCCGCCGCCGGCGTCCGACTGATCGGCGAGATCGGCCTCGGGTCGGTGAAGACCGGTGCGGCTGCCGCGCCGATGGTCGCCTGGGCGCGAACTCACGGCATGATCTCGACGTTCCACACCGGCGGCCCGTCCCTGCCCGGCTCCGCCGCCATCGGCGCCGACGACGTCCTGATCGCGGCGCCAGACATCGCCGGCCACGTCAACGGCGGGACCACGTCCCTCCCGGAGACCGACATCGCACGGCTCGTCGCGTCCGACTCGGGGATCGCCCTGGAACTCGTCCACTGCGGCAACGGCCGGACGGCGCTCGTCGCGATCCGGCTGGCGGCGGAGGCGGGTGCGCTGGATCGAGTGATCCTGGGCAATGACGCGCCATCCGGCACCGGTGTCGTGCCGCTGGGTATCCTCCGGCTGATGGCGCACCTCGCGTCGCTCGGCGGCGTGGCGCCGGAGACCGTCGTGTGCCTGGCGACCGGCAACACCGCACGGGTGCATGGGCTGGACACCGGCGTCATCGAGGTCGGCCGCGCCGCGGACCTGTGCATCGCGGACGCCCCGGTCGGCTCGGTCGGCCGGACCGCACTGGAGTCGCTCGCGACCGGCGACCTGCCCGGCGTCTCCATGGTCATGGTCGATGGTCTGCCGCTGATCGGTCGCAGCCGGAACACGGCACCCGCCGGTCGCCTCGCCGAGGTCGTCCGCGGCCCGGCGGTGGGTGGGAGCGGCCACTGATGCGGTTCGGCCTCCGACTGCCGAGCTTCGCCCTGGGCGACGCCACGGCCGGCCTCGACGAGATGGGCGCCTACCTCCGGCACGCGGAGGACCTCGGCTTCGAGAGCGCGTTGCTGATCGACCACCTGCTCGTGACGCCGCCGGCGTATCGGACGACCTGGCTGGAGCCCGTCTCCCTGCTGTCCGCGCTGTCCGGCGTCACGCGCACGATCCGGTTGGGCACGCTGGTCCTCGTCCTGCCGTTCCGCGACCCGGTGGCCTTCGCGAAGGAGTGGGCGACCCTGGATGTCCTGTCCGGTGGCCGGTCCATCCTGGGCGTCGGGGTCGGCTGGCACGAGGGCGAGTTCGCCGCGCTCCGCATCCCGTTCCGCGAACGCGGCCGCCGGATGAACGAGATGCTGGAGGCGATCACCGCGCTGTGGGCCGGCGACCATGTCTCGTACGCCGGGCAGTTCTACGGGTTCGACGACCTGACGATCGACCCGAAGCCGGTCCAGCGTCCACACCCGCCGATCTGGATCGGTGGCGGCACGCAGCCGTCGGAGAAGATCTACGGGCAGCAGGTGGATACCATCCGGCCGGTCCTGCGCCGGATCGCGAAGTACGCGTCCACCTGGGTTCCGCATTCCTCGGCCACGGCAGAGATGGTGGCGGGCGACTGGGCGATCATCCGTGCGGAGATGGTCGGTTTCGGGCGCGATCCGGTCGAGATGACCAAGGTCTACTCCAACTTCATCCACGTGCTGCGGCCCGGCGAAGCGCCCGACAGCGCCGGTCCGCGGTTCCGCACGTTCTCCGGGATGGACCTCGACTACTGGCAGGAGTTCTACCTGCTCGGCGAGGCGGAGGCGCTGGCCGACCGGATCCGCGCCAAGATCGAGGCGCTGGGCGGCGTCGAGCACGTCATCCTCAACCCGCTCGACTGGAGCCTCGAGACGCTCGACATCCTGGCGTCCGACGTCCTGCCGCGCATCAGGGACTGACCGGATCGATGGGCGAGTACCTGCGGCCGACGGCGCTGGACGAGGCGTTCGCGGCGCTGCGCGCCGGCTCGCGGACGATCCTCGCCGGAGGGACGGACATCTACCCCGCGCGGGTCGGCCGCTTGATCGACGACGACATCCTGGACCTCAGTGGGCTGCCACGGCTGCGCGAGATCTCCGTCGCCGACGGGATCTGCCGGATCCCCGCGCTGGCGACCTGGACCGATCTCATCGAGCGCGACCTGCCGCCGGCGTTCGATGGCCTCAAGGCGGCGGCGCGGTCCATCGGCGGGGTGCAGATCCAGAATCGCGGCACGATCTGCGGCAACGTCTGCAACGCGTCGCCGGCCGCGGACGGCGCGCCCAATCTCCTGGCGCTCGACGCCCGGGTGGAGCTCGCGTCGGCGAACGGGCGGCGCGAGGTCCCGATCGACGAGTTCCTGGTCGGCAACCGGCGCACGACCCGTGGCCCGGAGGAACTCGTGACGGCCATCCTCGTCCCGCTGCCGGCGGGAGCGGCCCGCTCGACGTTCCTCAAGCTCGGCGCACGCGCCTACCTGGTCATCTCGATCGCGATGGTCGCGGCGGTCATGGAGGTCGCGCCGGACGGACGGATCAGCGCCGCCCGGATCGCCGTCGGGGCCTGCTCGGAGGTGGCCGTGCGGTTGCCCGCCGTCGAGGCCCGCCTGGTCGGCCGCGCCCCGACGCCGGACCTCGGCGCCGAGATCGTGACGGAGGACCTGGCGACCCTCACCCCGATCGACGACATCCGCGCGACGGCCGACTACCGACGCCGGGCCGCGCTCGTGCTGGTCCGCCGCGCCATCGCGGAGCTGACCGCATGACCGACGCGACCGCGCCGCCGACGACGTTCCGGGTCAACGGCCGCACCGTCGACGTCCACGGTCACCCGATGCGGCGCCTGTCCGACGTCCTTCGGGACGACCTGGGATCGACCGGGACGAAGGTCGGCTGCGAGGCGGGCGACTGCGGGGCGTGCACGGTCCGCCTCGACGGTGACCCGGTGTGCGCGTGCCTGGTCCCACTCGGGCAGGTGGCGGGGCGCGACGTCGCGACGGTGGAGGGCCTCGCTGACGGCGAGGCGCTGCGCCCGATCCAGGCGGCGTTCCTGGCCTTGGGGGCCGCCCAGTGCGGGATCTGCACGCCCGGCATGCTCATGGCCTGCGACGCCCTGCTGGCGACCGATCCGCATCCGACCGAGGCACGCGTGGCAGACGCCCTGGGCGGCGTCCTGTGCCGGTGCACGGGCTATCGACAGATCCTCGCCGCCGTCGAGGCCGTGGCGAGCGGGACCGACGTGGATGTCCAGGCCCTGTCAGGACCGGCGGCCGGCGCAGCGGTGGGGGCACGGCTCGCCCGGGTCGATGGTCGGGACCAGGTCACCGGGACGACGATCTTCGGGGCGGACGAGGCCTCGCCGGACGCCCTCACCCTGCGAGCCGTCCGCTCGCCCCACGCGCACGCGCGCTTCCGGGTCGGCGACCTCGAGGGTCTGTACGCGGCGCATCCCGGCCTCGTCCGGGTGCTCCTCGCGGCCGACGTTCCCGGCCTGAACCGGTACGGGATCTACGACACCGGCAAGGACCAGCCGGTCCTGGCGGATGGGTATGTCCGCTACCTGGGCGAACCCGTCGCGGCTCTGGTCGGCGACGCCTGGACGGTCGCCCGGATCTCGGACGCGGACCTTCCGATCGAGTGGGATGTCCTGCCGGCGCTGTCCGACATGGACGTCGCCGCGGCCCCCGGTGCGCCGCTGCTCCACGACGCGCTTGCCCGGAAACCTGCTCGCCTCGGGTCGGGTCGTCCGCGGGGACACGACCGCCGCGCTGGCCGGATCCGCGGTCGTCGCGGGCGGCACGTTCGAGACCGCGCATGTCGAGCACGCGTACATCGAGCCGGAGGCCGGCTACGCGCGGCGGACGGGCGACCGGATCACGGTCTTCGCGACGACCCAGACGCCGTACCTGGACCGTGACGGCATCGCGCTCATCCTGGGCCTTGCGCCAGACCGGGTGCGGATCGTCACGAGTGCCTGCGGCGGCGGCTTCGGCGGCAAGCTGGACCTGTCCGTCCAGCCGCTGGTCGCGGTCGCCGCGTGGCTGCTGGACCGGCCCGTCCGCTGGGTCTTCACGCGTCCGGAGTCGATGCAGGCGACGACCAAGCGGCACCCGGCCCGGATCGCGGCGACCGCTGGGGCTGACGCCGATCGGCCGATTGACCGCGATCGAGGTCCAGGCCGACTTCGACACGGGCGCCTATGCCTCCTGGGGCCCGACCGTCGCCGACCGGGTCCCGATCCACGCCAGCGGACCGTACGTCGTCCCGACCATCCGGGCGACTTCGCGGGCGATCCACACGAACGGCCCCATCGGTGGGGCGTTCCGCGGCTTCGGCGTGCCCCAGGTCGCCGTCGCGGTCGAGGCCCTCGTGGACGACCTCGCCATCCGGCTCGGGATCGACCGACTGGACTTCCGCCTCCGCAACGCCCTGCGTGCTGGCTCGATGACGACCACGGGCCAGGTCCTCCAGGCGAGCGCCGGATTGCCCGCCTGCCTGGAGGCGCTGCGACCGGCATGGGACCGCGAGAATCGGGACGCCGCGTCGTGGAACGCAGGGACCGCCGACCGTGCCGGCGCTCGCCATCTCCGACGCGGCGTCGGGATCGGGGCAATGTGGTACGGCATCGGCAACACGTCGCTGTCCAATCCGTCGACCATCCGGATCGGGCTGCGGCGGGATGGCTCCTACGTGCTGTTCAGCGGGGCGCAGGAGATCGGCCAGGGCGCGGACACCGTCATGTCGCAGGTCGCCGCCGACGCCCTGGGCGTCCCCGTCTCGCGGATCGCCATGGTCACGGGTGACACCGACCGGACCGCGGACGCCGGCAAGTCCTCCGCCTCCCGCCAGACCTTCGTGTCCGGCAACGCCACCAAGCTCGCGGCCGAGGACCTGCTCCGAAAGCTGGAGGTCGCCGGCCCTGAACCGGGAGTCCTTCCGGAGGACGCGGACGGCTGCGTGCTCGTCGGGAGCGGGTCCTACGACCCGAAGACGACGCCGCTCGACGGCGACGGGCAGGGCATCCCGTACGAGACCTTCGGCTTCGGGGCCCAGATCGCGGTGGTCGACGTCGACCTGGAACTCGGGACGACGGTCGTCCGCCGGATCGTGGCGGCGCATGACGTCGGGCGCGCCGTCAACCCGATGCTCGTGGAGGGTCAGGTGATGGGCGGGATCGCCCAGGGCCTGGGGATGGCCCTGATGGAGGAGTACCGCAGCGGTCGCTCCGACAACCTGCACGACTACCTGATCCCGACGATCGGCGACGTTCCGGAGATCGAGTGCCTGCTCATCGAGGACCCGGAACCTCAAGGGCCGTTCGGGGCGAAAGGCGTCGGTGAGCCCGCGCTGATCGCCACGGCACCCGCGATCCTGGGCGCCATCCGCGACGCCGTCGGTGTCCGCATCGATCGGATCCCGGCCACGCCGGAACGGGTGCTCGCGGCCATCCACGGGGCCGCCGACCGCCACCGGTAGGGGGAAACCTTTCTCCCTGTTCGATGCCTCAGGGGTATGTGACCGTGGGCCCGGTCCCGACCCGCATGGAGCAGCTGTTGCCCCCGCACCGTCCCTTCGAACGACTCCTGGACGGCCCTCGGCTTGATGGTGAGCCGGAGGGCCGCGTCGCGCATGTCTCGCGACTCGGACCGCTTCCGACGACGGCCGACACTCGTGCGTTGATCCCTGCCCTGGAGGCAAGCGGCGTCCTCGGGCGCGGGGGTGCGGGCTTTCCGGTCGGTCGCAAGTGGCGCGCGCTGGCCGAGCGGAAGGGCGGTCGAGCGGTCGTGGTCGTCAACGGCGCCGAGGGCGAGCCGGCGAGCTTCAAGGACCGGATGCTGATGGCGCAACGGCCGCACCTGGTCCTCGACGGAGCGATCCTCGCCGCGGACGCGATCGGGGCGGACGAGATCGTCGTCTACATCGGCACGGAGCACGAGGCCGCCGTCACCGCGATGGGCAGCGCCATCGACGCCCGCCGGGCCGAGATCCGCCCGCCGATCCGCCTCGTCCAGGCGCCGCTCAGCTACGTGGCCGGCGAGGCGTCGGCCGCGGTCCACTTCATCAACGACGGCGACGCCCGGCCGACCACCACGCCCCCGCGCGTCTCCGAGCGAGGCGTTGGCGGGCACCCCACCCTGGTCCAGAACGTGGAGAGTCTCGCCTACGCGGCGCTCATCGCCCGCTTCGGCGAGCACTGGTATCGGTCGGTCGGTCGGTCCGTGTCGCGCGGCACCGCACTGATCACCGTCACCGGGGCGGCGTCGGAGCAGGGCGTCCGCGAGATCGAGCTCGGGACGACGATCCGGGAGATCGCCGCCGACGTCGGGGCCAGCGCCGGGCGGACTCGGGCGGTCGTCCTGGGCGGCTACTTCGGGACCTGGGCGTCGGTCGCCGACAGCTGGGACCTGCCGCTCGATCCGATCGAACTCCGGGAACGCGGGCTGACCTTCGGGTGCGGGATCGTCGGCCTGCTGCCGGTCGACGTCTGTGGCGTCCAGGCGACCGCTCGGGTCATGTCGTTCCTGGCCGCCGAGAGTGCCGCGCAGTGCGGACCGTGTCTCCACGGACTCCGAGCGCTGCAGGGCGCGACGGAGCACGTGGCCGAGGGAACCGCCGGGACCGCCGAGCTCGGCGACATCGAGCGCTGGACGTCGCAGATCCCGGGCCGCGGCGCGTGCCATCACCCGGACGGGGCGGCCCAGCTGATGACGAGCGCCCTCAACGTCTTCGGCGAGGAGTTCATGCATCACGCGCGCACCGGCCGATGCACGGTCAGCGGATCACCGGTCGTGGCGGCGTGATGGATCACGACCTCAAGGTCGACTGGGTCCTGTGCGACGGCTACGGCCTGTGCGGGGACCTGCTGCCGGACGTGATCGGCCTCGATGACTGGCGGTATCCGATCGTGCGGGAAGGGCCGGTCCCCAAAGTCCGGCTGCACGACGCCCAGCGGGCCGTCGACTGCTGCCCGATGAAGGCGCTCAGACTCGAACGGGTCGGCTCGCGTCGACGCTAACTGGCGCTCCGCCGCGACGCCCCCGACTCCCTCAGCGGGACAGCACCCGACGGAACCGCCACGTCCCGAGTGCCAGCAGCCCGAGCGCGAACAGGCTGAGGACGGCCAGCTCGGGGAGGATGTCGGGCACTCCACCGTCGCGCAGTCCGACCGTCCGAAGACCCTGGACGGCCCAGGCCTGCGGGGTGACGTAGGCGATCGTGCGCATCGGTTCCGGGAAGATCTCCAGCGGGACCATCGCCCCGCCCAGGGCGCCCAGCAGCATGCCGGCCATGACGCCCAGGGATCCCGCCTGGTCCGCGTCGTTCGCGAACGCCCCGACGACCATCGCGGCACCGGTCCCGACCAGGGCGAAGACGACCACGACCGTCGCCGCCGCGAGCGGATCGCCCCACGGGACGCCGAAGGCGATCGCCGACAGGAACACGATGAACAGGCCCTGGACCATCGCCACGCCGAATTGGCCGAGCACCTCACCGATGACGATCGTCGGCACGCCGATCGGTGCCGCGAGCATCCGCCGCGACACGCCGAGCTGCCGGCTCAGGATGATCTGCGTCGCGGCCGTCATGGACGTCAGGAACATGAACAGGACGAGCTGGCTCTGGGCGCCCGGGGCGAAGGCGGTCGTCCCCTCGGGAAAGACACCTTCGCCGATCCGCTCCACCGTCACGTCGATCCCGGGGGTGCCGGCCTGGACGCCCGTGGCGATGTCCAGGGCCGCGTCGAACGGGATCCCGGCCTCTGCCTGCACGAGGCGAGCGGCACGGATCCCGGCCGCCTGGTCGGCGACGGCGGCGTCCACGGCCCGGCGCAGCGCCGAGAACACGGTCGTTGGCGGACCGATCACCGTCAGCTCGGTGCCGTCCCCGTCGCGCAGGGCCGCGTCGTATCCGGCCGGCACGACCACGCCGAGCTCCAGCGATCCCTCCTCGACCGCTGCACGGAGCTGCGCCTCGTCGGGCATCGTCCGGATCTCGAGTTCGACTTCGCCGGTCCGGATCGCCTCGACGAGCGCGCCGGCCAGCGGTCCGTCGTCGACGACCACGACGCCGAGCCGCGGTGCGTTGCGGCCACCAAAGACCGTGCCCAGGACGACGATGATGACGATCGGCAGGACGAAGATGAAGAACAGGCCGATCCGGTCCCGGAACAGGCGCCGCAGGTTGGCCTCGGCGATGGCGAGGGCCCTCACGGCGTCACCACGCGCCGCGCCCTCGCGAGCCCGATCCCGCCGCTCACCGCGCCGACCGCGAGGAGCATCCCGATGGAACCGGCCACGGCCAGGATCCCGCCGCCCGCCGCCAGGTCGTTGATCCCACGGAGGAACCACGCGTGGGGCGTGATGAGACTGAGCGAGGCGAGCCCTTCCGGGGCCTGGGAGAGCGGGAAGAACGACCCCCCAACGACCGCCAGCGACAGGGCCACGATGGCGACGGCCCCACCGGCCTGTTCCTCCGTCCGGGCGAAGCCGACGACGAACGTCGCGATCCCCGTAGCGGCGACCGCCGCGGCGACGATCAGTCCGGCGACGGCCAGTGGGTCGCCCCAGTCGGCACCCATCAGCAGCGTCGTCGCGATCGCGACGACGCCCATCGACACGACCGCGAGGACGAGGCTGACCAGCACCTTGCCGAGCAGGATCGCGCCGGGCCCGATCGGTGAAGCCAGCATCCGCGCGAGCGTGCCCGTCCGGCGCTCCGCCAGCAGCCCGACGACCCCGAACTGCGCCGCGAAGAAGACGAACAGGATGGCCATGGACGCCGCGTAGTAGGTGGACGAGGAGGCCTGGCGGTCGGCGGTCTCGCCGCCCGTCGTGACGATCGGGGCGGGGATCGCCAGCGCGGCCTGGGCCAGCCGGGCCACCAGCGCCGGCTCCGGCGCCGCACCGGTGGCGCCGAGCGTGGCCACGATCCCGACCTGCACGGCCGTGACCTCGCTGCCGAATCCGGCCAGCACGGAGCGGGCCACCTCAACGGCGAGGGTGGACGGGCCGCCGATGAGGCGCAGCTCGGCGGCCTCGCCGGACTGGACGGCGTCGGAGAAGCCGGCCGGGACGACGATCGCCGCGTCCACGTCGCCGGCATCCACGAGCGCCCGCGCCGCCGTCTCCGAATCGGCGCTCGTGACGGTCGCGACGCCCGCGTCCGCGAGACCCTGGAGCGGCCCCGCCCGCAGGCCCTCGGCGATCGGGCCGCCGTCGAGGTCCACGACCGCGTAGTGCGCGTGGAATCCTTCCTCGCTCGGGATCATCATCGCGAACAGCAGCGCGAGTCCGAGGGGGGCCAGGATCGCGAGGAAGAGCGCGGAGCGGTCGCCGATCTTCTGGCGCAGGTCCTTGCTGGCGATGACGACCGCGGCGCGCATCCGGTCAGTCCCGCAGGGCCTTGCCGGTCAGGTGCAGGAAGACGGCCTCGAGGTCCGGCTCGACCACCTCGACGCTGCGGACGACGGCCCCGTTGCCGGTCGCCGTCTCGAGGATCCGCGCGAGGTGGTTGCGCGCCTCGTCGACGACGAGCTCGATCCGCTCGTCCCCGCCGGTCGCTTCCTCGACGATGTCGAGCGCCGCCAGTGCCGTCGCGGCCGCACCCACGTCGCCGCTCGCGACCAGCTCGACGCGGTCCTTCTGGCCGACCAGGGCGACCAGCTCGCGTCGGGTGCCCTCTGCCTTGATCCTGCCTTCGTCGATGATCCCGATCCGGTCGCAGAGGCGCTCCGCCTCCTCCATGTAGTGGGTCGTGTAGAGGACCGCCAGCCCCTGGCGTCCCAGGTCCTCGACGCTGGACAGGATCGCGTTCCGGCTCTGGGGGTCGACACCGACGGTCGGCTCGTCGAGGACCAGGAGGGCAGGCCGGTGGAGCAGCCCGACCCCGATGTTGAGCCGCCGCTTCATCCCGCCGGAGAACCGGTCGACCCGGTCATCGGCCCGGTCGGCCAGGTCGGTCAGGGCGAGGATCTCGTCGACCCGCTGGTCCAGGTCGCGACCGCCCAGGCGCTGCAGGCGACCGAAGAACCGGAGGTTCTCCCTGGCGGTCAGGTCCGGGTAGATCGCCAGGTCCTGGGGCACGTAGCCGATGGACGCCTTGGCCTCGGTAGCGCCGACGTCGACCGGCTGGCCGGCCACGACCACCTCGCCGCCGTCGCGCCGGAGCAGCCCACAGACCATCGAGATCGTCGTCGTCTTGCCGGCGCCGTTGGGGCCCAGCAGCCCGTAGGTCTCGCCGGGCGCGATGCTGAAGCTGATGCCGTCGACGGCCGTACGTTCACCGTACCGCTTGCGCAGGTCGCGGCATTCCAGCATGGGTTCGATCGCGGGCATCAAGCGGACCTCGAGAAGAGGAGTCGGCATCCCAGCCTACCGCCCGCGTCGATGCGACGGGCGCCCACCGCGCCGACTATGCTCGCCCTGGACATGGACGAGAAGACCGCCATCCTGGCCAGCCTCCCGATCTTCTCCAGGCTGGATCCGCGCAGCACGGAAGCCGTGGCGACGCTCGCCCGCGTCGTCCAGGCGCCCGCCGGCACCGTGCTCATGCGCGAAGGCGAGGCGGCCGAATCCTTCTACGTCATCGTGTCCGGCACGGTCCACGTCGAGCGGGCAGGCCGCTTCATCCGATCGATGACCGACAACGGCTTCCTCGGCGAGATCGCCTTGCTCGAAGACGGCGAGCGCAGCGCCAGCGCAACGTGCGCCACCGACTGCCAGCTCCTGGGATTCGGCAGCTACGAGTTCGGCCGGGTGATGGCGAACTTCCCCGACGTCCGGACCAGGGTGGAGGCCGCCGTGATCCGCCGACCGCACGGCCCGGTCGACGATGGCGAGGCAGCTTCGTCCTAGGCGAGGACACTGGGCCGTGCGTCTGGACCCAGGTTGCGTCAGACCCCGGGCGCGATGTTGTGGTTGATGCGGAACAGGTTCTCGGGGTCGTATCGGCGCTTGACGGACATCAGGCGCTCGAGCTTCGCCGGCCCGTAGGCCGCGAGGGCCTTCCCGTACGCGTCGCCGTCGTCATGCCCCAGGAAGTTGACGTACTGGCCCGTCATCGCCTGCGGACGCATGGCGTCCGAGAACCCCTTGACCCACGCGATCCTCGCCGCATCGTCGTCGACGTCGGGCCAGAAGCCGTAGATGTTGAGCCAGTATTGCGCCGCTCGATTCGGGAATGCGGTCGCGTCCTCGGCCACCCGGCCGAACGCCCCGCCCATGTGGTGGAGGTCCGCGGCCGTTCCGAAGTGCTGCGCACTGCAATGCTCGGCGAGCGTGTCGATCATCGCGCCGTCGAGCCGTTCGAGTGACGCGTTCCGCCAGTACGCCCGGACCCCCTTCGGCATCGCGCCATCGAAGGCGGTCTGGAACGTGAGCCAACGGGTGGGGTCGAGGACCGCCACGTCCGGTGAGCAGGCGGTACGAAGCCGGTCGATCACCGCCTCGCCCTCGGCCCGGTCTGCCCCCGCCCACGCGAAGCCCAGGAACATCAGGGGCCGGTCGCCGAGCTCCCAGTCTGCCGGCGGGACCATGAACGTGATCAGCGTCGTGACGTCGTCCGGCACGTCGCCCGCCCACTCGACGTAGGACCGCAGGGCCTCGGCCCAGCGTGAGCGCTCGTAGATGAGCGAGCCGGCGAAGACGTCCTGGTCCAGCGGATGGGCGCGGAAGGTGAACGACGTGACGACCCCGAAGTTGCCGCCCCCGCCGCGCAGGCCCCAGAACAGGTCCGGGCGCTCGTCGGCGCTCGCGCGGACGGCCTCGCCGGTCGCGAGCACCACCTCGGCGGAGACGAGGTTGTCGATCGTCAGGCCGTGCCGTCGGGTGAGCCACCCGACACCGCCGCCGAGCGTCAGGCCCGCGATCCCGGTCCCGGAGACCACCCCGACCGGCACCGCGAGCGCGTGAGGCTCGGTCGCCCGATCGATGTCCCCGAGCGTCGCCCCGGCCTCGACCCGGACCAGCCGCGCGGACGGGTCCACGTCGACGGCATGCAGCCGGCCCATGTCCAGGACGATCCCGTCGTCCACGGTGCCGTTGCCGGCGACGTTGTGCCCGCCGCCGCGGATCGCCAGTGGCAGCCCTGATTCGCGGGCGAAGGCGATCGTCGGCGCGACGTCCCCGCTGCCCGAGGCCTGGACGATGAGACGGGGACGCTTGTCGATCATGCCGTTCCAGACGCGGCGAGCGTCGTCGTAATCGGGGTCGCCCGGCGCAAGGACCCGTCCCTTGACGGCAGCCCGGAGCTTCGCGGCGTCCTGCGCTTCTAGCGTCATGCTCGGTTCCCTCCTCGATCGCCGTTCCTGGATGCTGCTGGGCAGTGTCCCCGCCGGGCTGTCATTGTGGAAGAGACAGAATCCACCGGTTCGGGGCAAACATGACAACCATCCGCCGACCACGGATCGCGCTCCTCGTCGCGCCGGAGACCTCCGCCTCGGTCCTCTACGGGCTCTATGACGTCCTGCAGTCCGTCGGTCCGATGTGGCCGGACATGACGGCGGCCGAGACGGGCGACGCCCTGCTCGATGTCTTCATCGTCGCGGCGACCAGCGAGCCGTTCCGCTGCTTTGGCAGCATCCCCGTCGAGCCGCACGTCGCCGTCGCGGACGTCCACGAAGTCGACGCGGTGATCGTCTGCGACATGTACACGCCGATCGACACGCCGCCGCGCGGGCGATTCGCCGTCGAGTCGGCGTGGCTGCGGCGGATGCACGATCGCGGCGCCCTGGTGGCCAGCGTGTGCACGGGCTCGCTGCTCCTTGCGGAGTCCGGTCTGCTCGACGGTCGGTCCTGCGCCGGTCACTGGGCATACCGGGACCTGTTCGCGTCCGCGTACCCGATGATCCGGTTCGTGCCCGGCGCGATCCTGGACCTCTCGAGCGAACGCGAGGGCCTGATCACGGCCGGCGGTGTCACGGCGTGGCAGGACCTGGCCCTTCGCCTGATCGCGAAGTTCTGCGGCCCGGAGCACGCCGCCCGGACCGCCAAGGTCTACCTGCTCGCGGGCCACGAGGACGGGCAGCTGCCGTTCTCCGCGATGACGCGGCGTGTCCGGACCGGCGATGCCGTGATCCGCGACTGCCTGGCCTGGATCGCGGACAACTACGCCACCCCCAACCCGGTGACCGCGATGTCCGCGCGTTCCGGATTGACCGGCCGGACCTTTGCTCGCCGCTTCAGGGCGGCGAGTGGCCGTCGCCCGATCGACTACGTGCACGCGCTGCGGATCGAGCGCGCACGCCAGCTCCTCGAGACGGGGCGCGGCGGGGTCGACGACGTCGGGTTTGCCCTGGGCTATGAAGACCCGACCTTCTTCCGCCGCCTCTTCAAGCGAACCACGGGCATGACGCCGGCCGCCTACCGGCGGAAGTACGCGCCGATCGTCGCCGCGGGATAGCCGGCACCTCGGGTCAGCGGCCTGGGGGCGCGGGCAGGGTCGGCCAGTCGATCCAGTCGCGCTGGGGCAGCGCGCCGCCGGGTGGCACGAATGTCCACCCGGTGTGACCGTGCTCGCCGCCATTGGTGTATACCCAGCTGCCGCGGCTCTCGCCGTCCAATCGAAGGTCGTAGATCGTCCAGCCCCAGACCAACCACTCGACGCCCGATGCCGCATTCGCCCCAGCGCCGGCGGCGGCACCGTAGTGGATCGAGGTCTTGATCGCGCCCCACACTCCACCGAGGCCGTGCGTCAACCGGCGCCGCAACTGCGCCCTCATGCTGGGTGCCAACTGGGTCGCGGTGATCGACGCGTCGAGCCCACCGAGGTCGAACGCCGCCCTCCTCGGGCCCAGGTGAACGAAGCCCCCGAGGCTGTGCTCGACGCCGTCGACCGAGAACCTTCGCAGCCCTTTGTCCAGCACGATGTGGCGGTGGGTCCCGGCAACCTGGACCCGCCATTCGGGCGCTGCGCCGGTGACCTGGCGCGCGTCGCCGGTCGGTCTCGTCATGCCACTCGCCTCCCACGCCTGATCCCCGTCCGCATGACGCCGTCGAGGCAGTTCCGTTACCGCGCCGACCGCCCCGCCTCGGCTGTCCGTTGGCGGAAGCTCGTCGGGGTCATCGCATGTGTGGCGAGTGGCGCGCCCGGAGGGCATCGGGCGCGGCGGAACAACAACACCGGTAGACACCGCCGCTCTGGCCTGCCGTGCCTCACCGACCGCCGCCGTTCGGGTCCTCCACCCGCGCGTTGGCGCGGATGTGGGCGACGGCCGCATCGGGTTGGTAGTAGACCAAGTGGCCGACGCCGTCGACGGGGATCGCGCCGGAGCCGCGAATGTCGGCCAGGTGGTCGGCGATCTGTCGGAACACCGGGATCGAGCGGATGCTGAAGGAGAATCGGATGTCGACGGTGGCTGACGCGAGCGCGTCCTCGTCGACGACCTCCTGGATGAGGATGCGGAGATCGTCACGCACGAGCGCCTCGGCGTCCGTCTCCTCCCGCGCTGCGTACCATTCCCTGCCCTCCGGCGGAACGAGGAACCCGTCGGTGCCGCCCGTCGCGTAGGCCACGGCGCGCCTGAAGACCCCAAGTGCACCCGCCCAGTCGTCCGGGTGAGCCGCCAGATGGGCGTCGACCGCCTGTGACACGGGCAGCTGGATGGTCTCGCCGCCGGGCACCTGCCGGAACAGCCCCGGTTCGAACACGAGCGCCCGCCGGACGAGCCTCGGGTGACGGAGCGCGAGCTGGAGTGCCACGATGCCGGCCGAGCTGGCTGCGAACACCACGGCGGGGTCCAGACCGAGTGCGTCGAGCAGACCTGCCGCATCGTCGGCGTGCTGGACCGACCCGCCGCCGGGCCAGTCGTCCCGGCCGCTCCGCAGGGTTCCGCGCCGATCGTAGGTCACGACCGTGAAGTCGGGCATGCGCTCGGCGACCGCGCGCCAGACCTCGGCGTCCTCGCCACCCGCATGGATCAGGAGCAGCGCCGGTCCAGTGCCGCGGACTTCGACGTACAGGCTCGTGCCGTTGACCCGGCAGTGGCGGACGCGCGGTGGGTCCGCGCCTGGAACCGCGTCCGGGTTCGTGCGCAGGTCGGGTCGGGCCATCGTGGCCAGCGTAGCCCCGGCTGGATCGACGTCAAGCCGCGAACGAGCGGCGCGCGCGTCAGTTCCATATCGAGCCCGCCAAGGGCTACTGGCGCAATACACGACGAGACCCGGCCGATGGCCGGGGACTCCAGCGACTGACTGACTCACATGTCCCGACTCATGTGACTCATATGTCGCGACTCATGACAGTGGCCCGCCCGGAGGGATTCGAACCCCCGACCTACTGATCCGAAGTCAGTCGCTCTGATCCACTGAGCTACGGGCGGATGCCCGCGGATGATACCGCGTCGGCGGTCCGGGCCGTCGACGAGATCCGGGACGAGCTGCCGGTCCAGCCACTCCCCGGGGTCCAGCCGCGGCCGGATGAGGCCGGCCCGCCCCTCGCGCACCACGACCTCGGCCGGGATCGGGTGCGACAGGAAGAGCGGCATCGACTCCGTGAAGCCGTACGCGCCGACGTCCCGCACCGCCACGAGGTCGCCGACCGCCGGCGGCGGCATGACCGCGCCGCGCGCCAGCACGTCCAGCCCGGAGCAGAGCGGCCCGGCCAGCGTGACCACCCCCGGACGTCGGGTGGACGGGCTGAGCAGTCGGACTCGATTCTCCTGGCCGACGAGCACCGACCGCAGGACGTGGTGGACGCCACCGTCCAGGATCGCGACGGCGCGGCCGTCGACCGTCTTCGTGTCGACGACGCGCGTCAGGTAGGCGCCGGCCGGGCCGACGAGGAACCTGCCGGGTTCCAGCAGGAGTCGTGCCTCCGCGAGCAGGGGGTCCTCGGCCCAGGCATCGACGACGTCGCGAAGACCGCGGGCCAGGGCGTCGAGGTCGAGCGCTTCCTCATCGTCCCGATAGGGGATCCCGAGCCCACCGCCGGCGTCGACGATCCGCACGGGCATGCCGGTCATCTCGGCCAGCCGACGCGCCAGCCGGCCGGTTTCGTCGACGTGGGCCACCAGCGCCGGCGCGTCGAGCACGTTGGAGGCCCCGAATGCGTGGAGGCCGAGCAGCTCCACGTGCGGTGATCGGCTTGCCCGCCGCGCCGCCTCCTCGAGACCGGCGAGGTCCATCCCGAACTTGCCCGCGCCGTCGTCGCCGACCAGTCGGACAGGTTCGCGTCGGCTGGTCTCGGCCACCGCGGCCCGGAGCATGACCGGCTGGCGCCGTCGGAGATGGGCCGCGATCCGCTCGAGGCGCTCCAGCTCGCCGGGCGACTCCACGGTCACGGCCCGGATCCCGGACTCGACGGCGCTCGCCAGCTCCGCGTCGCGCTTGCCCGGGCCGGTCATCACGATCCGCTCCGGGCTGATGCCCGCGCGAAGCGCCGTTGCGAGCTCCCCGGCAGAGGCGACGTCCGCGCCCAGGCCGAGCCGGCCCAGGTGCGACACGACGGCGAGTGCCGGGTTGGCCTTGACCGCATAGGCGAGCTCGGTCCCGGCCGGGAGCGCAGCCCTGAGGCTCACCACCTGCCGGTCGATCACGGCCAGGTCGTACACGTAGAGCGGCGTGCCGAACCGCTCCGCCAGGTCCGCCGGGTCCACGCCGCCGAACAGGCTCACCGGAGCGATCCTTCCAGGGCGACCCGCGCGCTCGTCCCCGGGTCGCGATCCTTGACCAGCAGGGCGACGCTGACGGACAGGCCGTGCGTCGAGGCGAACGGTCCGGCGAGCACCCGCGCGCCCGGGACGACGACCGCACCGGGCGGTACGACGAGCGGCGTCTCAGGCGTGCCGATCAGGACGCGGTCCCGGACCAGGTCGTACAGCCGGGAGGTCCCGGTCAGCGTGACGCCCGCGCCGATGACCGCGCCGCGACGGACCAGGACGCCGTCGAGCAGGGCACTGCCCGCACCGACGAATGCCTCGTCCTCGACGATCACCGGCCGTGCGCCGGCGGGCTCCAGGACCCCGCCGATGCTCACCCCCGCCGACAGGTGGACCCGCGCCCCGATCTGGGCGCAGCTGCCCACGAGCACATGGGAGTCGACCATCGTCGCCTCGCCGATCCACGCCCCGATGTTGATGTAGCTCGGCGGCATCACGACGACGCCGTCGGCGAGGTGCGCACCACGCCGGACCGCCGTTCCGCCGGGCACGATGCGCCAGGGCCCCCCGGCGAGGTCACGGGGCGGGACGGCGGCTCGGTCTCGGAACGTGAGCGGCCCCACCCGCCACTCCGTCGTCGTCCGGTCGGCGAACAGGGCGAGGATCGCGGCCTTGACCTCCGGCCGGATGCGCCAGCCGTCGGGCGCCGCCGGATCGGGTTCGGCCGCGCGGACACGGCCGGCTTCGAGGTCGTCGAGGATCGACCGGCCGGTGCCGGTCTCGGTGACGCCGGCGACCTTTGGGTCGGTGCCGTCGTGGTCGGTCGTCGCTCGCGTCGACGCGGTCATGCGACGGCCGCCCGCCGGGCCGCGCTCATCCGGCCGCCGCCGGCCTCGACCAGTCCGAGCGAGCGGAGGGTGACCGCCATGGCGGCCCGGGCATCCGGGTCCATCGGCAGGAGCGGCGCCCGGACCATGTCGCTGTCCAGCAGGCCCATCAGGACGAGCGCCGCCTTCGCCGGGACCGGGTTGGGTGCCCCGATGAAGTTGCCCAGGAAGAGCGGCAGCCAACGCTCATGCGTTCGCCGCGCCGCTTCCCAGTCGCCGGCCCGGGCGGCGGCGCACAGGGCGACGAGCTCGCCCGGGATCTCGTTGCCAGCGACGGAAACGACCCCATCCCCGCCCAGGGCCAGCAGGGGCAGGGTCCAGGCATCGTCGCCGGCGAGGACCGCGACGTCGCGCGGTCGATCCCGACAGATCCTCGCGATCTGCTCCAGGTTGCCGCTGGCCTCCTTGACGGCGATCACCCGCGGATGCTCGGCCAGCCGCAGGAACGTGGCCGCGTCCACGTTCGCCCCCGTCCGTGACGGGACGTTGTAGACGACGATCGGCAGGTCACCCGCGTCGGCGACGGCCCGGAAGTGGGCCTCCAGCATCCGGCCATCGGGCCGGTTGTAATAGGGCGCCACGACGAGCGCGGCGTCGGCCCCGAGTTCCGCCGCACGGCGGGTCGCGGCGATGGTGGCGGCCGTGTCGTTCGTGCCCGTGCCGGCGATGACCGGGATCCGCTCCCCGGACTGGCGATCGGCGACGAGTTCCACGGTCGTGCCGATGAGCCACTCACGCTCAGCCGTGGTCAGGGTGGGTGATTCGCCGGTGGTCCCGCACGGGACGAGGCCGTCGATGCCGGCCATGAGTTGCCAGCGAACGAGTCGGCGGAAGGCCGGCTCGTCGATCGCGCCGTCGCGCGTGAACGGCGTGATCAGGGCCGTGAAGGCGCCGCGAAGGGAGGGGGCTGTCGGGCGAGGCATTTCGATCTCCTTGGTCGTTCCGTGGGGTAGGGGTCGATGGGATCTGCGGGTCCGGCGGTGGTGCTGCGGCTTCGGGTGGTCAGGCGGCGGCTGCGGGTCGTCATGCGTGGCTGTCGAAGGTCAGGCGGCGGCCACCGATCGACGGGCGAGGAGCGCGTCGACGACGGGATCGAAGGGGTGGAGGCCAGGGTTCCGGGGTGCGTCGCGGAGCCAGTCCGCGGCGGCCAGTACGCCCGCCGCATAGGCTGTCCGGTCCCTGGCCGTGATCCGAAGCTCGACGGTCTCGCCGGCGGCATCGAACCCGACGAGGTGCATCCCCGGGCTGGCCCCGGCGCGGATGGAGACCGTCTCCAGTTCGCCCAGGTCGGCCAGCCGGGGGTGGTGGTCGACGATGCGATGAGCCAGCTCCCGCGCCGTTCCGGATGGCCGATCCGCCTTGGCTCGCCGGTGCCATTCGAGGAGGTAGGGGTCGAACGCGTCGAGTGCGCCGAACAGTTCCGTGGCGGTCGCGACCAGTCGGCCGAACAGCGCGACCCCCAGGCTGAAGTTGGCAGCCGCCACGGCGGCGGCACCGTGCGACAGGAGGGCGGCGTCGACGGCGTCCCGGTCATCGGCCCAGGCGGTGGTGGCGATGACGAATCGCCGGACCCCGCCCTCCAGCGCGGCTTCGACGTTGGCCAGCACCGCCTCCCCGCGACTGGCCTCGACGACCAGGTCCGCCCTGGCGAACGCCGTCGGGTCGTGGCCGGTTCCCGCCGGCCGTCCGACCACCGGGGTTCGCTCGCCACGTTCGCCGGCCGCCGCCGCGATCGCCCAGCCCATCGGCCCGGTGCCGAGGATCATCGTCTGCATCTGGTCGTCCTCACTCGCTGGTGGGACCTCGCGGGTTCGGGGGCGAACGAAAAGACCGCGGTCACCGTCCTGGTGCCGCGGCCTCTGCCGTGGAGCCTCCGTTCCCTGGAGGCCCCGGTTCGTCGTTTCGCCCGACGCGCCGTCTAGAGCCCCAGGGCCCGTGCCTCCCGGCAGGGCCGCCAGAGCTTCTTCTTCGAGTCGACGGAGAAGGATGGCGGGTCATCAGATGCGGAACTATACGCATAGTCTGTCGTTGATGCAATGCGGGGTAGCGGCCGAGTGGCTGCGCGCTCCCGCGGCCGCGGCCGCGTGGTTGCGGCGCCGCGTGCCTCCGCTCCACGCTCAGCTGTGCCGTTCCGCGTCAGGGCGACGCACATTCCGAATGAACGCCTCGTCGATGCTCGCCCGAACGACACGGATCGCTCGATTGGGTGGCGATCCACGCACGCCTGTGCCGGAACCGCGTCGGTGCGACGCAGCACCCCCGAGGCCACGCACGCCTGTGCCAGAACCGCGTCGGTGCGACGCAGCGCCCGCAGCGCCCGCAGCGCCCGCGTCGCCACGCGACGCAGCGTCCGTCGCGACCCCCGCCCCGCCCCCGTCGATCCGTTGCCACCCGCAGCGGCCCCTCGCCTACCATGTCGCGCATGCCTCCCCGCCCCGGGCCGCTGGACAACCTGCCGCGGCCGCTCGACGAACGCACGCGACGTCGAGGCCGTGCCGCCCGCCGGGTCCGATCGGCGGTGGTTGCCCTGGCCGCCACCGGCCTGGCTCTTGCCAGCTTCGCCGCGGCAAGCACGGGGACCTGGGTCCTGCCCGATCCGATCGGGGCGGTCGCGGGCGCCATCGGTGCACCGAGCTCTGGCGGGCCGGGTGCGTCGCCGCAGGACGGCCAGGCGACCGCGACCCCCACGATCCCGGTCGGGGCTGCTCCCGGGTCGTTGCCGAAGCCGACCGCTCCACCCCGCCCGACGGTGGAGCCCGCACCCACTCCGGCCGCCCCGGCGACGCTGACCGGCTACCAGTGGCCGCTGCCGCGGGGTCGGCTGACCCTGCCGTTCGGGCCGTCGCCGTGGGGCTCCCGGGTCGTCGACGGCGAGGCCTTCCACGATGGCATCGACCTGGCGACCTTCTGTGGGGACCGGGTCGTCGCCGCCCACGCCGGCACGGTGTTGGCCGCGGGCCGTCATTACGACGCGTTCATGGGCTGGGTCGGGGATCTCCAGCCGTACCTCGACCGCCTTGACGAGAAGAGCCTCTACCCGACGCTCCCGATCGTGGTCGTGATCGACGACGGCAACGGATACCGAAGCGTCTACGCGCACTTCAGCAAGGTGGTCGTCAAGAAGGGAGACACGGTCAAGGCCGGCGAGTTCCTGGGGTACGAGGGGATGACCGGGCGGGCGTCCGGCTGTCACCTGCACTTCGGGCTGTTCAGCCCGCTCGAGACGGCGACCTTCGGGATGGACCCCGATGTCGCCAAGCGGATGAAGCTCCCCGGCGCCGAGTTAGCCCGCATCGACCCGCTGCTCGTCCTTCCCGAGCGTCCGCCACCGACTCCGAAGCCGACCGCGCAGTCGACTCCGACGTCCACAAGCACGGGGTCGGCCGCGCCAGGCTGAGAGCCTCGCGCCGGGGGTGAGCCCACGCCCGGGCGTGAGCCCCGCTCGCCTCTGCGCCGGTGCGCCCGGGGGAGCGCCCCGCCCGGCGGCGTGGTCGCGCCCGACTGAGCGCCCCCGCCCGGGCCTGCGCCGGTGCGCCCGGGGGAGCGCCGCGCCCGGGGGAGCGCCGCGCCCGACTGAGAGCCTCCGCCCGGGCCTGCGCCGGTGCGACGCGAATTCGTCACAGATCCCTCGTGGGCGATCGCCCGATCGACATCGAATGCTCGTATCGGTTGTCGTCCACGCTCGTTCGTGCGGGATTCGCGTCGGTCAGGCGCGCGCCCCGCTGCCCCGCCGGCGCGCGGCCCCGCCGGTCGGGCGCGTCGGTCAGGCGCGCGCCCCCGCTGCCCCGCCGGCGCGCGGCCCCGCCGGTCGGGCGCGTCGGCCCCGCCGGCCCCCCCGCTGCCCCGCCGGCCCCCCCGCGCCCCGCCGGCGCGCGGCCCCGCCGGCCCGCGGCCCGCGGCGGCCCCCCACGCGGGTCAGCCGACGCGTCGCCGATAGCGTCGGCCGATCAGCCAGTACGCCGGGATCGACGAGAGGGCCGCCGCGAGGGAGGGCCACGACCCGTCGCGTCCCAGGATGGCGAGCCGCCCGTCGGCGGCGTCGGACACTGCCGGCAGGGCATCCACGACCGCCAGGTCGATGGCGACCTCTCCCGCCACCGGCTCGCCGAGCGTGGCGACCAGCTCGTCCGGGAACGCGCCCTCCGGATACTCCGCGCGGACCTCCAGCTCGGACCGCCAGGTCGGCTGGCGGAGCAGGATCGCGCGCCAGGCCTCGCCGATCTCCCGGGTCACGCGGCTGTCGCCCGGGAACGGCTGCGGCCCGCCGTCCGGGACCACGTCTTCGCCGCGGGCCCATCGGGCGGCCTGGTGGATGACGACGTACTCATCCAGGTCGGCATAGGCCGCCAGCCGCTCCGCCGGGGACCCCTCGCCGAAGATCGCCCGGATCGACGGGCCGAAGACCCCGGCCAGATCCAGGTCGATCGCCCGGACGGTCCGATGGAAGTAGACCTGCTGGTACAGGAATCGTCGGGCGCTCAGGAACATCTCCAGCGCCCCGATCCCGGGCTCGTACAGCGTCAACCCACGCTCCGAGATGAACGTGTAGCGGCGCAGGCGCTCCACATCCACGGATCCAGCCGCGACCCCGGTGATGTGGGCGTCCCGGCGGACGTAGTCCAGGTTATCCACCGTGAACACGCCGGACAGCAGTGGCGCCAGCCAGCGGACCCATCGCGGCATGGCGGGATCGGCGAGGGCCGGCTTCGCGATGAGGAACGCGACCCACGCCGGGTCGATCGACTCTCCGTCGGCGAGGGCATCGCGCTCGGCGACGGCGCCCGGCGCCCGGCGCAGGCCGCGGATCAGCGGTCCCAGCTCGTCGACGATGATCCGCTGGCTGAGATCCTCGTGGGTCAGTGGCTTGTCGCCGTCCCGGCGTGGGTCGGCCGGCGCCGGGAAGGCCGCGAGCACGTGGTCGTCGAAGAAATGGGCGAACGGTCCGTGCCCGACGTCGTGGAGCAGGCCGGCCATCCGCAGCGTCTCCACCACCAGCCCTTCCGACGGGACCGGTTCACCGGGCGCGGCGACCGGAAGCGCGGCGCGCAGGCTCGGGTAGAGCGAGCGGGCCCACAGCCCAGCCTCGTGCATGACGCCCAGCCCGTGGGTGAAGCGCGAGTGCTCCGCCGTCGGAAAGACCCATCGAGCGCTCTGGAGCTGGCTGATCCGGCGCAGCCGCTGGAGCCACGCCGAGTCGAGGAGGTCCTCTTCCGCGACGTCCTCGCTCGGGAGTCCCGCGGCGGCGGAGTCGGCCGGCGTCAGCCGCTTGGTCAGCTCGATGTAGCCGTGGATCGGATCGCTGATCAGGTTGACCGCGGAGAACGGATGGGGCGCCATGGCGCCTACGGTAGCCTGACCCGCAACTCGTTCGTCCACGTGCCGATGTTGCCGTGTCGGTCCGTCGCGCGCACGCGCAATCCGTAGGTCACCCCGCGCGTGCGATTCCAGAGCGTGGCGCTGGTGGTCTTCGTGTCGTTGCGCATCGTCCGCCACGAACCCGAACCCACGCGGTACTGGACGTCGTAGTCGCGCAGGCCGGCGGTCCTGGTCTGGAGCGAGAGATCGGCGCCGTTCCACGTCCAGCGGATGTCGTCACCGGTCACCTTGACGTCGAGGAACCACGCTCGCGCGCCGTTGACGTCGCGGGAATCGGTGAGGACGACGGCCCCGTAGGTCCGGCCGTTGCTGGAGCGACGGGCCAGGCCCACCCCGATGTAGTTGAGCTTCGAGCTCATCAGCAGCGCGCGGTGTGGCTTGCTGGCCATCCACATCTGGACCAGGTGCTGGGCGGCCGAAGTGGCCCAGCTGCGGGTGGAGTAACCGACCGCCTCCCCGTAGCCGTACCAGGCGACGTCGCGGGCGTCGAGCTGACCGGCGAGGTTGCCCCCGACGGTGTGGTTGGCGACGTTGCGGCTGGCCATGCGGGCGGCGCGGGTGTCGGCGATCGCGGCCTGGTCCCAGTTGACGCGGAGCGGGACGAGGCCGGCGGCGATCCGGTCACGGTTGATGAGATCCACGACCGTCGCCTCGGCGTCGCTCGCCGCCGAAGCATGGACGGGGGTCGGATCCGTGGCGGCGACGAGAACGGCCAGGAGGACCGCACTCAGGGCGATGGGTACGCGTCGCCCAGGGCGGGGGAAGGTCATGCGATGGGATACCTCGGCGTGTGGGGGTCACGTCGTCAGGGCGCGAAGACTACCCCAGACCCGCCAGGACGTCCCTCAACCGCCATGCACGAGCGCGGCCCGTCGGTGCGTCGAGGCAACGTCTTCTCGCAGCGCTTCCGGCTCCAGGACCTCCACGTCGTCGCCCCAGGACAGGATCCAGAGGCGGATCTCGATGGTGCCGGCGACGGTCGCGCGCCAGGTCAGCGAGCCATCCGCGGCCGCCTCCACGCGCTGGGTCTGGTGCCAGGTCGTCTCCATCACGCGAGCCGCGACCGCCGGCGCGAAGCGGAGCACGACCACGGTGGTCTCCTGGTCCGCGATGATGTCCCAGGCGCCGCGCAGCGAGCGCTCCAGCGACCCGGCCTCCGGCGGCTCGAAGGTCCGCGGCGTCATGGCCACGTCCCGGATGCGCTCGATCTTGAACGTCCGCAACGCCTCGCGGGTCTCGTCCCAGCCGATCAGGTAGAGGGCATGGGTCTGGAGCGACGGCTCGATCAGGTACGGCCGCACGACGGCGCGCCGGGCCGCCGAGTCCGGACCGTAGTGGGCCGGTTCGTACTCCAGGGTCACGACCCGTCGCTCCGCCCAGGCCCGGGTGAGCCGATGGACGTGTTCGCTGAAGGCGGCGTCGCGCGGGTGCTGCGAGAGGACGTCCAGGGTCCGCTCGACGTGCTCGGCGAGTGCGGTCGGGAGCACCTCCTCCAGCTTCTCGAAGGCGGCCGCCAGGTCCGGGTCGTACTTGTCCGCATAGCGGACCATCAGCCGCGCCGACAGGACGACGGCCATCGCCTCGTCCAGGGTGAGCTTGAGCGGGGGCAGGAACTCCTCGTTGACGACGCCCCACAGGCCGTTCTCCGACCAGACGGCGACGCCGACCTCCGTCTCCAGCGCGGTGAGGTCGCGGTAGACGGTCCGGGTCGCCACCCCGACCCGACGGGCGATCTCCGCGGGACGGATCCCCTCCGGATGACCGCGCAGCACGGTGACGACCCGCAGCATCCGCGCCAGGCGGTCGCGCTTGCCGAACGGTCGTTCTGCCTCGTCGATCATCGGATCGGAGGATAGATGACGGCGTCGCGACCGCGCTCCGTCGACGTCAGTCGCACCTCGATCGTGCCCTGGAGGGCCTCCGGCTCCACGACCGACCCCTCCCCGTTGATGCTGCCGGCGATCTGCCCGATCTGCCCGTCGAGGAAGACCCAGAAGTCCAGCTGGCCCCGCCAGTCGCCGAGGTCGGCCGGCCCGACGAGCCAGCGAGACTGCGGGAACGCGGTCGTGAACGTGTCGCCGTCGACGGCGATCCGGCAGCGGCGGGCCGGCGCCCCCTCCAGGACTTCCGTGCCGCGATCCTCCGCCGTGGTGCGGAAGCCGACGGTGAGGGCGGCATCGATGGCGCGCAGGTCCACGGTCCCGTCGGCGACGTCGGGAGTCGACGTCTGCGTCCAGCCGCGACCCGGTGACCGGAACCAGGCCAGCCCGTCCAGCGTGGCGGCGCCGTACCAGCCGAGCTCGCGATCGGTCGCCACGTAGGCCAGCCAGCGGAACTGTTCACCGACGCGGACACCGGCCTGCTCCACGGAGCCGATCGGCCGAAGATCGATCGACCCCGCGAGGTCGACGGCGACCCTCGCCGTGGTGCCGGCGGCGAGATCGCCGTGACAGTCGGGCGGGGCGCCCTCCAGGTGGGTGGGACCGAAGCGCGACGCGACCGGCGAGGCGGGCCGATCGCGCAGGGCGAGTTCGTTGGCGATGGCGACGCCGGTGAACGCAGCCCCGGCGACCAGCGTGAGGATCCCGCCGGCCGCCGCCCCGGTCACGAACCGCCGGGGCCGCAGGGCCGCTCCGCCCAGCCGCCGGCGGGCCAGGCCGAAGCCGCTGAACAGGCTCGTCCCCGCGAGCGCGACCAGCCACGGGTAGGCGGCCTCGAACGACGGAAGGAGGGTCTGCGAGCCGAGGGCCCTGAGCTGGTCGTACACGCCGGTGGTCGACGGCACGAGGAGCAGCAGGGAACCGAGTCCCAGCGTGACCATCAGCGGAAAGGCGCCGGCGCCGCGGACGACGGGCGGCCAGACGACGGCCAGGGCAGCGATCATGACCGGCAGGAACAGGGTGAGCCCGACGAGCTGGTCCAGTGGTCCGCCGGGCCGGTAGGCGACCAGGACCAGCACATCGGCGACGGCCCACGCGACGATGAGCGCGACAGCGATGAGGCGGAGCTCGAACTGGCGGACTCGCACCACCCGAGTCTAGCGATGGCGCGTCCGCGCACCGCCGCAAGTACCGTCGAACGGCGGACCGATGGGTCATCGCGACCGGCGTCATCCCTGTCGAACATGCCTATACCGCACCGGAACGACCGGCGCGGGATCACGGAGATCCCGAGGAGAGGCGTGGGACATGGCCGGCACGGCACATCGAGGAACACGGGGACGCGGGCGATCGCCGCGCGCCGCCTCATCCTCCCCGTCCCGCGCCGCGGCCCCCGCGCCCGCCCGTGGATCCAGCGCATCGGGCAACCGATCGGCGAGGTCGATCCCCCGACACCAGGATCCGGCCCAGCTGGAGGCGCAGGACCTGGTCACCCGGTCGACCTACCGGGTCCTCCTGTTCCGGGGCCTGGCTCCTGAGGAGGCGGCCAACCTGACCGCCTTCCTGTGCGGGATCCCCATCGCCCAGGTGCGCTGGTCGCTGCGCCAGATCAATCAGCTGCTCTTCCTTCGCGAGCTGGCCCGGACGGGCCGGTTCGGCGCCAGCGACGGGGGTCCGCCCCGCCCGCACTGATCCCTCGAACCCATCCCGACCGGGCCGGTGGAACCCTCCTTCTTGCCCTCCCGGTCGAACCAGTCGAAGCGGTGCCGAACCTCCTCCCGGCACCGCTTCGACGTCTCCGCGGTTTCGCTACCATCCCCGGATGCGACCCGTCATCACGTTCCTGACCGACTTCGGGCCGGCGGCGCCGGCCGTCTGCCGTGGGGTGATGTACCGCCTCTGCCCGGACGCCAACATCATCGACGTGAGCCACCAGGTGCCTCGCTACTCGATCCGCGAGGGCGCGGGCACGCTGGTCTTCGCCCTGCCGCACATGCCCGTCGGGGTCCACCTCGCGGTCGTCGACCCAGGCGTCGGCACGGAGCGCCTGCCGGTCGCCATCCGCGTGGCCCGCGGGGACATCCTCATCGGGCCCGACAACGGACTGCTGGTGCCTGCGGCAGAGGTCCTCGGCGGCATCACCGAGGTCCGGGCGCTGGAGAACCGCGACCTGATGCTCCCGGTCGTCACCTCCACCTTCCACGGCCGGGACATCTTCGCCCCGATGGCCGGCCACCTCGCTGCGGGCGTCCCGTTCGAGTCCGTGGGCAGGCTCGTTCCGGCGGACGACCTCGTACGCCTGCCGGCCGTCCGCCCCAGCATCGGGGACGGGGTCCTCGAAACGACGATCGTCCACATCCTGATCTTCGGGAACGTCACCTTCGCGGGGACGCCGGCGGATCTCGAGGCGGCCATCGGGGAGCTTCGGCCCGGGCGACCGATCGAGCTGGGATTCCCCGCGCACGACTCCGCCCCGGCGATCGTCGAGCGCACCGTCTGGGAGCGGACCTTCGGACGCGTCCCACCCGGGTCATCGCTGCTCATGGAGGACTCGGAGGGTCGGCTGTCGCTGGCCGACAACC
This sequence comes from uncultured Chloroflexia bacterium, assembly GCA_963704935.1. Classification (GTDB taxonomy): domain Bacteria; phylum Chloroflexota; class Limnocylindria; order Limnocylindrales; family CSP1-4; genus SPCO01. Next base: position 1,122,487 of record CAVPIF010000001.1, on the reverse strand, counting down.
AGGGAGATGCGGCCGGACGGCTCGGCCTGACGCTGGATCGTCCCGTCCGGATCCGGCCCGCCTGACCGGATGGCGGGTCCGCTGATCTCGTTCCTGTCCGACTTCGGGGGCGAGTCCGCGCCGGCCACCTGCCGTGGCGTCATGTGGGGCATCGCGCCGGAGGCGCGGATCCTGGATCTCAACCACCACGTGCGCAAGTTCTCCATCCGGGATGGTGCCTTCCTGTTGTCCAGGGCGGTCGGATACCTGGAGGTCGGGGTCCACCTCGCGGTCGTGGACCCAGGCGTCGGGACGCCGCGGCGAGGCATCGCCATCCGCGCGGCACGTGGCGACCTGCTGGTCGGCCCGGACAACGGTCTGCTCATGCCGGCGACGCGGGTCCTCGGCGGGGCCATCCACGCCTACGAGCTCGCCGCCGCGGAGTTCTTCCTGCCGAGGGTCTCGTGGACCTTCCACGGCCGCGACATCTTCGCGCCCGTCGCCGCGCACCTCGCCGCGGGAGTGGAACCAGACCGGCTGGGTCCCTCGATCCCGCCGGCCGATCTGGTCGATCTGCGGCTGCCGGAAGCGACCGCCCGGGCCGGTGGCCTGGATTCGGCCGTCCTGTTCATCGACTCGTTCGGCAACGCCCGGATCGCCGGACAGCCGGACGACCTCGCCGCGGCCGCCGGTCCGCTGCTGCCCGGTCGGCGCTTCCGGGTGTTCATCGCCGGCCGGCCGCACGAGCTGCCGTGGCAACCCACGTTCGGGGCCGTGGCGCCCGGCGAGCCGCTGCTCTACGAGGATGCCGACTACGACGGCCTCGGCATCGCGGTCAACCAGGGGTCCGCCGCCGAGCGCTTCGGGCTCGCCGTCGACGACGCGATCCGCATCGAGGCCGGACCCTGATGTCGGAGCCGGCCGCCCTCGTGACGGTCGAAGCGCTGACCTTCCAGTACCGACGGGCCACGTTCCCCGCCATCCGCGACGTCTCGCTGACCGTCGCGCCCGGGGAGGTCGTCCTTATCGCGGGTCCCTCCGGGTGTGGCAAGAGCACGCTGATCCGCGCCATCAACGGGCTCATCCCCCACGCGTACCCGGGGGAACTATCCGGCACGGTCCATGTCGAGGGACGGCTCACTTCGGAGCTCAAGCTGCGCGACATCGCGCGCACCGTCGGGACCGTGCTCCAGGACCCGGGCAAGCAGATCGTGGGTGCGACCGTGGAGGCGGAGCTGGCCTTCGGCCCCGAGAACCTCGGCCTCCCGCGCGAGGCCATGCGCGAGCGGATCCGGGAGGTCGCCGAGCGCGCCGGGGTCGAGCCCCTGCTGGGCCGTGAGACATCCGCGCTGTCGGGTGGGGAGCGGCAGCTGCTGGCGGTCGCCGGGATCCTCATGATGCGGCCACGGCTGTACGTGGTCGACGAGCCACTCGCCAACCTGGATCCTGCCACGGCGGCGCGCCTGCTCGCCGTCCTGCGCGATCTGGCCGATGCCGGCGATGCCGTCGTCATCGTGGAGCACCGGGTCGAGGAAGCGCTGGACCTGCGCCCCGATCGCGTGCTCTACCTCGAGGAGGGCGTCACGCGCTACCTCGGTCCCGTCGACGGCTTCCTGTCCGTGGTCGAGCCGCGCAACGTCAAGGTCCCGTTCGACGTCGTCCTTCGCCGCCGTCGCTCCGAGCCCGCGCCGCCCACGAACGCGACCGCGCGCATTCCGTCCGTCCGACCGGATGCGCAGCCGGACGACCCGCCGCGCCTGGAATTCCGCGGCGTCCATGCGGCGATCGATGGCACGCCCATCCTCCACGGCGTCGATGCGCGGCTGGGTCGCGCGGAGATCGTGGCGGTGCTCGGACCGAACGGCTCGGGCAAGACCACCGCCTTCCGGACCGCGATGCACCTGCTCCGGACGACCGAGGGGACCGTGCTCGTGGACGGTGTCGATGCGGCGGATCGGACGACCGCCGAACTGGCCACGATCTTCGGGTACGTGTTCCAGAGCCCAAGCCAGATGCTGTTCGCCCGGACCGTCCACGAAGAACTCCTGTTCGGACCGAAGAACCTGGGCCGCGATCCGGTCTCCTTCGACGACCTGCTCGCCGACGTGCTGCGCCGGACATCGCTGGACCAGCTGGAGGGCATCATGGAGCGGCCGCCCCTGTCGCTCTCCTTCGGCCAGCAGAAGCGTCTTGCCCTGGCCATCGCGCTGGCCCTTCGACCGCGCACGCTCATCCTCGACGAACCCTCCGCCGGGCAGGATCACCGGACCGCCGAGGCCTTCATCCAGGAGGTCCTGGCCATCCCCGGCCTCGAGAGCATCTACCTCATCACGCACGACGTAGACCTTGCATTGACGCACGCAGACCGTATCCTCCTGTTCAGGGACGGTCGGATCGTGGCCGATGGCCCCCCAGTGGAGGTGACCCGGGACACGGAACGGTGGACGGCATGCAACCTGCGGCCCACATCGCTGATGGCAGCGAACGCCCGATGGGGGGATCGGGAGCAGGGATTCCTCGATGCCGAGTCACTGGCCGATCGCATCGTCGCCATGGAGCGCGCTGCGGTCCCCGGGTCGGAAGGAGGGTCGGTCGACGCATCTTGAGCGCAATCAGGTGAGGGACGGATCAAAGGAGGGTTAACCAATGTCCAGCGCGACCTTGTCGAAGGGCGGGCTCTGGGAGGTCAACTCCCGGACCATCGTCTACGCGGCGATCGGAGCGGCGCTCTACGGCGTCCTCGGTTTCCTGATCAACATCGTCATCCCCGGATCGAACAACGTGTCGGTGCGACCGGCCTACGCGCTGGTCCCGTTCTTCGGGATCGCCTTCGGCCCGGTCGTCGGGCTGTTCACCGGCCTCGTCGGCAACGCGATCCTCGATCAGCTCAGCGGCTACGGCGCGTTCACGGCCTGGAACTGGAGCATCGCCAACGGTCTGGCCGGCCTGATCGCCGGCCTGCTCGCGGCCTCCATGGCCGGGCGCATGTCCGGCGGCACGAACCGGATCATCTCCGGCGCGGTCATCGGCGCTGTCGCCACCCTCATCGGCTTCCTGTTCGTGTTCACTGACATCTGGGTCTTCGGCAATAGCTTCGAGGCGGCGCTCACCGGGAGCTACGGCTGGGTCATCGTGCCCAACCTGATCGCGACCGTGATCCTCACGCCGATCCTCGTCGCCGCCTGGGAGCCACTGAAGGAATCGATCGGGCGATGATCCCGGCTCGACGCCGCCCATCGGCGCTCGAGTGAACATCGCCCCGCGCTACCTGGGTCGGGGGTCGTGGCTGGCGCGCCGCGACCCCCGCACCATCATCCTGGTCGTCGCCCTGATCGGGATCACCGTCATCCAGATCTGGGACATCCGGATCGTGCTGGTGATGCTGGCGGCCGCGTTCGTCTGGTACCGCTCCGCTCGGATCCCGTTCCACATGGTCCGCCGGCAGTGGGCATTCGTGGCCGTGTTCGTCAGCTTCATCGTCCTGTGGAACACGATCCTGACCGGTGGTGAGATCGGTGGGTTCCAACGCGAGGACCTGCACATCCTGTTCGCGCTGCCGGTCCTTGGCACGCCGATCTCGGCCGAAGCGCTGTCGTACGGCACCACCCAGTACGCACGCTTCTTCACGTTCGCGACCCTCGGCTTCACGATGGCCTACGCCATCGCCCCGTCCGACCTCGGTGTCAGCTTCGCGCGATTGCGCGTCCCGGAGAAGTTCGCCTACGCGATCGACATGACGTTCCGCTTCATGCCGTCCCTGGCTGTCGACCTGCAGGCGACGATGGACGCGCAGCGCGTGCGCGGTCACGAGTGGGACAAGGGCAAGGGCGGGCCGATCAGCCGACTTCGCCGGACCGTCCCGCTGGTCGTGCCGCTGACGATGAACGCGATCATCAACGCCGAGGACACGATCGACGCGATGGACCTGCGGGCGTTCGGGACCGGGCGACGAACGTGGCTCCGCGAGCTGATCTACGACCGGACCGACCGGGCCATCCTGGGGGTCGTGGTCGTCCTGCTGGTGAGTTTCACGATCCTCGGCTTCGTGGGCCCGACGTCCGACCTCTACGTCTTCCCGTTCCTGCTGGACCTCGCCGCCGGCTGACGGTCCCCCGACGGGCCGAACGGGGCACCTACTCCCCGAACATCTCCGCCAGCGTCACCGGCTCCAGGCCATTGGCCCGCAGGCCGGCGACCATGCCCGGCAGCGCCTCCAGCGTGTGATAGCCGCCCAGGTGCATCAGGACGATCGATCCGCCGCGGGCGTTGGCGACGACCTTGTCGACGATCTGGTCGGCCGTCGGGCCGCCGTCGCTCTCCGGGCGCCAGTCGATGGTGTCCACGTCCCACATGACGGTGTAGCCGAAGCCCGCGCGGCCCACGGCCGCGAGGACCCGGTCGTTCACGCCGCCGAAGGGCGGTCGGAACCACGGCCGCGAGGACGACCCCAGCGTCGCCACGAACGCCGCCTCCGTCCGGTCCAGCTGATCCAGGATCTCGGCGTCCGTCAGGTCGCGGAAGTCCGGATGCGACCACGAGTGGTTGCCCAGGCCGAACAGGTCGGGATGGGCGACGACCTGGTCCAGCGCCTGCCGCCCCACGGCGGTCGTCGTCCCGGTCTTGCCGGTCGGGAAGATCGTCGCGTGGACCCGCTCCGCGATGAGCCAGGCCATGATGTCGAGGGCCGGGTCCAGGCGGCCGCCCATGTCCAGGGTCAGCGCCACCACCTTCGACGTGCGGGCGCCGTGGGTCACCTTGCGGCTGGCGGCCGCCGCGGTCGGGCTCGGGGCCGACGACGCGCTGGGTTCCGATGTCGGTGACGGGCTCGGGGTCCGCGTCGGGAAGTCGGCCTCATCGACCTCCACCCCGGGGATGACCAGGAGGGTCCAGCCGACCTCGATCCGGTCGGGGCGGTACCCCTCGGACTCCGGGTCCAGCGACGGATAGGCGTCGCGGTTCCAGTAGGCGAGGCTGATCGCCGTCGTCGAGAACGTCCGGGCGATGGACGACAGGGTGTCGCCGGGACGCACGGCATAGGCCATGAAGGTCGGCAGCGGGGTCGGGGTCGGCCGGATGAACGACGGGCTCGGGGAGGGGCCGCTCGGGGCGGCCGTGGGCGACGGGCTCGGGGAGGGGGTCGGCGGTGGCGGGCTGGTCCGCCCGACCGGTGGCGGGACGCAGGCTCCCGCGAGGAGCAGGGCCACGAGCGGCGCCACGAGACGGGTCGATCGGATCGTCATGCCGCTCATGCTGACGAGCGCCACCGTCTCGCGGTGACGGCCTGCGTCAACCGGTGGGACTCGCGACCGGATCCACCGGCGTCGGGTCCTGCAGTCGGAACTCGGCGGCGAGGGCCAGCCCTTCCGCCGCGGTCGCCACGCTGTCCCGCCCGCGCCGCTTGGCGACGAAGCAGGCGCGGTCGGCGGCGAGCAGGACGTCCGCCGCGGACGCGCCGTCGGCCGGGAACGTGGCGACCCCGATCGAGGCGCTGACCGAACCGCTGACTGCGTTGACGGCGGCCCGGGCCCGCTCGGCCACGTGGACACCGCCGTTCGCATCGGCGTTCGGGAGGAGGAAGGCGAACTCGTCGCCGCCGTAGCGGAACACGAGGTCCGTATCGCGTCCGGCGCCGACCAGCGTGTCGGCGATCCGGCGCAGGAACTCGTCTCCGGCCTGGTGGCCCATCGTGTTGTTGACGTCCCGGAAGTCGTCGAGGTCCAGCATGATCAGGCCGAACGGTGACCCTTCCCGGACGTAGCGTTCCAGGTATTCCTGGAACGAGCCGTGGTTGAGCAGCCCGGTCAGGACGTCCGTTTGCGCCCGGATCTCCACGGCGCGGAACATCTCGGCGTTCTGGAGGGCGATCGAGACCTGGGCCGCGAACAGTTTGACGAGCTCGAACTCCTCCGGCGTGAAGGTGTTCCCGACACCCAGTCGCTCGATGGTCAGGACCCCGATCGCACCCGTCCGGCCGCGCAGCGGGACGACGATCAGGCTGCCGTCCTGCGTATCCGGGTAGAACTGGTTGACCCGCTCGTCGTTGCGTTCGTCCGCGACGAATGCGGGTTCGTTGTGCTCGACGACCCAGGTGGCGATACCGGTCTCCCCCGGCTCCCAGGTCTCCAGGTAGCGGTCGGCATGGATGCCTCGCGCGGTCAGCGGGGTCAGCATCCCGGACGCCCGGTCCACGACCTCGATCGCGATGTTGTCGCAGGCGATCAGCTCGCCCAGCCGGTCGGTGATGCCCTCCAGGACGGCGCGACGGTCCAGGGTGGTGAGGATGGACTCGGTGATGCTGATGAGCTCGCGCTGGCTCCGCAGCTGGCGCTCCAGCGCGGCCGACTGTTCGCGGAGTCGCTCCGTCGCCGCCGCATTGGCCATCGCCTGGGCGGCGAAGCTGGCGTAGATGACCAGCAGCCGCAGGTCGTCGTCGTGGAACTGGTTGATCCCCAGCCGCGAGAGGACCAGGACACCGAGGACCGCATCCTCGAACAGCATCGGGGCCAGGAGCATCGACTCCTGGAGGTCATCCTCCGTGCCCGGGATGAGGTCCGACCGTGGGTCGGCTGCCGCATCCGGCAGGTTCTGGGCGATCCGGTGGGCGGCGACCCAGCCGGTGATCCCCTGGCCGACGGCCACCCGCAGGTGGTCTGCCGTCTCGTCCACGTGGGCGCCGAGACGGCCCTGCATGGCGACCGGGATGAGTTCCTCGCCCACGACCTTGTAGACGCGGACGTTGTGGTAGTCGATGACCTGGCGCAGCTCCGTGGCGATGGCCGCGCCGATGTCCCGGGCGCTGGTCAGGTGGTTCAACCGGGCCCCGAGCTGCTGGATCGACTGGAGCTGGGCCGTCCAGGTCGTCATGCGCTGGAAGTTCTGGGCGGTCCGGATGGCGACGCTGGCCTGGGTCGCGAGCGCCGCGATGGTCTCCAGGTCGTCCGCGGCCCACGGGTGCGGGGCATCGTGGAAGATGTTGAGCAGGCCGAGCAGATCCGGGCCGTCCACCAGCGGTGCCGTGCAGATCGTGTCGAAGCCCTCCTGGACGGTCCTGGCCCGGACGTCGGCGCCGCGGGGATCGTCGCGGTACCCGACGGAGAAGAGAGGCCGGCGGGCGGTGGACGCCGCGGTGGCGAGCGATCGCAGCGGGAGGACCGCCGGGAGGTTCAGGTAGGAGGCCGATAGCCCGCGACTCGCGGCCACCTGCAGCGGCCCGTCAGGCCCGGCGATCACGACGAGGGCCCGATCCGCCTCGAACAGGACCATCGCGTGGTCCAGCAGGCCGGACAGGATGCGATCGAGATCCAGCCCGCTGCCGATGTCGCCGGCGACCCGTCGCAGTGCCTCGGACCGGTGGAGCAGGTGGTCGACCTCCTCGTGGCGACGAGCCACGATGACCATCGTCCCGACCGCGTCGGCCAGGACCATCGCCAGGTCCTGATCTGCGGCGCCCAGTGAACCGATGCCATCCTCGACGATGAGCAGGACACCCCACGGACCGGACGGACCGGGGATCGCCGCCGCCAACTCCGAGCGCTCGCCAGGCAGGACGGTCAGGGTGACGCGTTCGTCGCGCTCCGCGATGACGGCGACGGCCGGCTGGCCGATCCCCGCCGTGGTGCCGCCGGCCGGGTGCGGTGCAGCGTCCAGGGCGCGACCCAGGAGTCCGTAGTCGCGGGGCAGATCCAGGAGCCGCGGTGGAGACATCCCGGGATCGGCGGCCACGGCGCGAGCCTGGAGCCGGGCGCCGCGCAACTCCCAGATCACGACCATCGCGTGGTCGCCCGCGTCCCGGATGTCCGAGGCCACCCGGACCAGCGATTCATCGATGTCTGAGCTGGTGGGTGACGTCCGGGCGATCCGGTCCAGGAGGGCGAGCTGGCGCCGATGCCGCTCGATGGCTGCCGGCGCGCCGTCGGCGCCACCACGCGTGCTCAGCCGCTGGGCGGTCGGTCCGTCAGTCGCGAGCGCGGCCGCCACGGCCGCCGGGTCCAGGGGCCTGCGGTGGCCCGTCGGACCGGGCGATTCTCCGGCCGACGGGTGCTCGGCGGCGGCCAGGAAGCGATGGAGGTCCCCCAGCCGGTAGCGCCGATCGCCGCGCGGGTTGATCCGGTAGTAGCGAAGGCGGCCGGCGTCACTCCACGCACGAACCGTATTCGGGTGGACGCCCAGCAGCCGGGCCGCCTTGGTGACGGACAGCGTGGCGTCCGCCGGTCGCGGCGGCAGGCTCGTGGTCATCGACTGGGGGCAAGAACTGTGAAGTCCACGGGACCGAGACTACCAAGCTCACAGTTCTTGACAATAGGCCGAAGGTCCCGGCGGCCGACGGTCCCGCTTTCAGGCCCGCCGTCCCCCGGTCAGCCGGACGTACGCCAGGGTCACCACGGTCGCCAGCAGGCCCAGTCCGACCACCAGGGCGATCGCGACGAGCGGCTCGCCGACCAGTCCCGGGCCCTGTCCACTGCTGCGCGGGTCGCCGCCGACGCCGGCCGACGGCGACGGCGAGGCCGCCAGGGCCGTGCCCGTCAACTGGGTGAGCAGCGCCCAGGCCAGCCCGATCGCCAGGGCGATCCCGCCCGTCACGAGCGCGACGGCGGCCGCGAGGGGCCGCCGACGGTCGCCCTGGGTGATGACCCGCATCGCCTCGGCCGAGTCCAGGGTGCTGAGGATCAGCGGGCGGCCCAGTCCGGCCGACATCGTCGCGACCCCGCCGGGCCCTGCGCGCGTCGGCACGCCGAGGACGGTGGCGTGCTCCACGGACGACACGAGGTCCACGCGCAGGCGCACGAGCGTGCCCGGTGCCGTGCCGGCCGGGACGCGATCCGGGAGGTCCGCGGCCGTGCCCATCGATTCGCGGGGGACGACGATCAGGCCGACGTCCAGCGACGCGTGGTCCACGGCGATGTCGTCGAGACCCTCCCGGACCCCGAACGCCACGCTCTCCACGTGCTCGTCCACGGTCTCCCAGCCGCGACCCGCACGCTGCTGGATCCGCGCCCGGCGCAGCACCAGCGGTCGGTGGGCGTCGTCCTCGAACTCCGTCTCGGCATCGATCCGGCCGCGGACGCCGACGTAGCGCGGCGGGCCGTCGGCCAGCGCGATCGCCTCGGCGACCGGCACGATCGGCGTCGCCGCGAGCAGGCGACCCACGCGATAGCCCGGCCCGAAGGTCCGCAGGACCGCATACCCGGCGGCGACCAGGCCGAGTCCGACCAGGACGAGGGTCAGGGGAGTCACGGCGGCGATGATACGGCGCCGGGCAGCGAAAGGCCCGAAGAAACCTCCACGACACGTGGGCATTGATGCGATCGCTGCCGTTAGTGACGTTTGGCCTCTCCGGGCTGATGGATACGCTACGGCCGTGCGGTGGTGCCGGTCAACAGCCTCCGTCCACCAGATTCGCTCGATTCGGGAGGGTTATCCACAGTCTGTCCACATCGTGCGCCACTCGTCAGGCGGCTGGGCGGCCCGTCACCGGGTCCACGGCGTTGACCTGGCCGTTGAAACCGGTCAGCACGAGTCGACCCCCCATCATCTCCGCCGCGACGACGACGTCCGAATGGGCGATCCGCCAGCCGACCGAGCCGTCTGCCTCCAGCGCGAATGTCTCGATCTCCGCCTGGACCAGGACATGGGCCAGGCGGGACGAACCCAGCAGGGCGACGATGGGAGTCGCCGAGCGATGTTCCCAGCGCGGGTCGCCGCCGGCCGCATCCAGGCCGAACACGTGGAAGCCATAGGCCACCACGAGCAGCCCTTCGTCGTCCCAGTAGATCGCGCGCGGCTCGTCGTGGATGGTCGAGGCGAACCGGGCGGTCCACGCACCACGCGGCCCCTCCAGGCGGAGTTCCGCCCGGCATAGCGCGTCCGGATCTGCGCTGACCCGCGGCCCGAGGTCGACCAGCGTCCCGCCCGCCTCCGACAGCGCGAAGACCGCCGCGGCCTGCCCGCTGCCGCCCCATCGCCAGCGGGCCCGCAGGCCGCCGGGATACGCGACGGTGGAGTTCCGTGGTTCGGGGGGCGTCGGTCCGGTGGTCCCGGTCACGCCCCGCTGCCCTGGGTCGCGATGGGTCCGGAGGCCGCCGAGTCGGCAGCCTCGAGGCCGGCCGCCTCCAGGCCGGCAGCCTCGATGTCGGCAGCGCGGCGCTCCTCCGTGATCGGCGAGACGGACGCGTTGGCGAGGACGCTCAGGGTGGCGGGCGGGACCTCGAAGACCGCGGTGGACAGGCCGGCCGCGGCCCACACCGTGGCGTGCCGCCCCAGGTGCGGGTCCATGATCACGCGCATCGGCCGGGCATAGCCGATCGGGGGGATGCCACCGATCGTGAAGCCGGTCAGGTCGTTCGCCTCGCGGGCCGTGGCCCGGCGGATGTCGGGCTCGCCGGTGACCGCGGCCAGGCGCGCGACGTCGACCCGGTCCGGACCGGATACCAGGCAGATGATCGGCTCCAGGCCGCCGTCGTCGTGCGGCGCGACGAACACGAGCGACTTCACGATCTGCCCAAGCTCAGCCCCGACGGCCGCCGCCGCCTCCGCCGCGGTATGGGTGCTCTCCTCGAAGGCGACGATCTCCAGGGTCACCCCCTTGCGGAGGGCCGCGTCGAGGACGCGCCGGACGGCGGGATGGTCACTGGGCTGGGGCACGGCCGGAGTCTAGCATCGGACCGGGTAGCATCCGCCGTGTGATGCGGGCCCTCATCCTCGCCGACGGCGACGCCCCGATACGGCCGGTCCTCGATGCGGCCTGGCCGCGCTGGTCTCACGATGTCCAGCTGGTCATCGCCGCGGACGGCGGTGCGCGCCACGCCGAGGCGCTCGGCGTGGCCATCGACCTGTGGGTCGGCGACGGCGATTCCCTCGGCGAGGCCGACCTGGCGGCCCTGATCGCAGCCGGCGTCGCGGTCGAGCGCGCTCCCGTCGACAAGGACGAATCGGACGCGGAGCTGGCGGTCCGGGCCGCCCTCCGGCGGGGCGCCGCCGGGATCGTCATCGTGGGGGCGATGGGCGGGCCGCGGGTCGATCACGCCCTCGCCAACGTCGGCCTGCTCGCCCTGCCCGAACTCCAGGACGTGCCCGCCGTCATCTACACGGACCGCTCCCGGATCACGCTCCTGCGAGCCCCCGACCCGTACGGGGGCGTCGCGAGCGTGTCGCTGACGGGCGCCCCGGGCGACCTCGTGTCGTTGCTGCCTCACGGCGCCGACGCGTCCGGGGTGACGACGCGCGGGCTCCGCTACCCGCTGGTCGACGAGACGCTCCCGGTCGGTTCGTCGCGCGGGATCTCGAATGTCATCGCGGCGGCGGCGGCGGTGTCGCTGCGCGACGGGCGGCTGCTCATCGTCGAATCGCCCGCTACCATCCAGCGATGACCATCCCCGCCGCGGGCGATCCGGCACCCGACTTCAGCCTCGCCGATGCAAGCGGGACGGGCCACCGGCTGGCCGACCAGCGCGGGCGCTGGACGGTCGTCTACTTCTATCCCAAGGACGACACCCCCGGCTGCACCACGGAGGCTTGTTCCTTCCGTGACGAGCAGGCCCTGTACGGGGACCGCGACGCAGATGTGTGGGGGATCAGCCCGCAGGGTGCCGCGAGCAAGCGGGCCTTTGCCGCCAAGTACGACCTGCCGTTCCCGCTCCTGGTCGACGAGGATCATGCGGTCGCGGAGGCGTACGGCGCCTGGGTGGAGAAGCAGAACTACGGCAAGACCTACTGGGGCGTCGCCCGGATGACTTTCCTGGTCGACCCGGACGGCCGCATCGGGCGAACCTGGCCGAAGGTGACGCCGGACGGCCACGCGGCGGACGTGCTGGCCGTCATCGACGAGCTGCACGCTGCGCGGGCGGGAGGGCTCACCAGGTGAGCCGGACATGGCAAGAGGCTTCGCTCGTGGGGGGAGACGAGCGAAGCCTCGGGCGACAATGTAGCGGCCGTCGTCGGTCACCGCAAGATGCATCTGCATGAGTCCGCCGGACGATCCCAGATCTGACGCGCCCAGACCGCACGACTGGCGACCCGCCCGGTTCATGGTCATCGCGGCCCACCCGGACGATGCGGAGTTCGGGCCGGCCGGGACCGCGGCCGCCTGGATCGCCGCCGGTTCCGTGGGCCGCCTCGTCTGCTGCACGAGCGGCGACCAGGGCGGCGAGGACCCGGATGCCGACCCACTGCAGCTCGCCGCACTCCGGGAGGCGGAGCAGGAAGCCGCCGCCCGGGTGGTCGGCTACGAGGGCGTGGCGTTCCTCCACCAGCCGGACGGCGCCCTGGCCAACGACCTCGCCCTGCGCGAGCACCTCGTCCGCGAGATCCGGACCTTCCGGCCGGACGCCGTCTTCGCGACGGACCCGGAGACCCTCTTCTACCGCGGTGGCGGCGTCAACCACACGGACCATCGCGCGGCCGGCATGGCCGCCGTGGACGCGGTCTACCCGGCGGCCCGCAACCCGATGGCATTCCCGTCGCTGGCCCGGGCCGGCCTGGCCGCCCACAACGTCCGGCGGCTCTACCTGTTCTGGTCGGATTCACCGGACGCCTGGGTGGACATCTCCGCGACCATCGACCGCAAGATCGACGCCCTTCGCGAGCACCGCAGCCAGATCCGCGACGTGGTCGCCCTGGAGCGGCGGATCCGGGACTGGTCGGCGGAGGAGGGAGCCGCTGTCGGAGTGGCCGCGGCCGAAGCGCTCCGGGTCGTGATCATCGACGACGACGAGGACGAGGGACCAGGCCCGGCCGGCGATGCGACCCCGGGGGTCGGCGAGGACTGAGCCAGCCCGGCGAGGACCGACGGCGAACCGGCGTCAGCTCTCCTCGAGCAGCAGCGGGCGGAGTCGGCCCCATTCGTTCCACAGGTCGGCCAGGCCGTCCGCCCGGCGCCCCAGCATCGTCACCAGTTCGCCGAGGGTCAGGTCGCCGGCCGCCCCGGCGAGGCGCTCGTCCGCGGCGACCACGACATCGTTGAACAGCTCGTGCATGCCCGATTCGGTCGGCCACTGCCGGATCCGCATCGGGTCGATGCCGGCATAGCCCAGGGCGAGCGACAGGTCGCGCTGGGACGGGACCCGTCCGTCCACCCAGCCGCCGAGCCCGTCGAACCGATAGCCGAGCGACGACAACGCACCCGCGATGTCGCGGTTCTGCTCCACCGTGAACGGGCCCCAGAACGAGTGGTCGATCGGGAACTGGAGCGATGTCACGGAGATGCTGTCGGCGAGGATCGCATCCACGAGATCGGACAGGGCCAGCTGCCAGCGCCGGCGTTCGCCCGGGTCGTCGCCCGCCATCGCCGCCACGATCTCCACCATCGCGGAGCGGTCCCCCCGGACGAGCCGGAAGATGCGCGGCGTGCCACCGGTACCCAGGGCCGCCGCCAGCTGCTCGTCGTCCGGCGACCCACCGCCACCGCCGGGAGGGCCCGCGGGCCGGGCCGGAGCGTCGCCGACCGGCGTCGTCGCCGCCTCCTCGCAGGACGCGACCGATTCTCGCGCCGCGAGGCAGGCCGCTTCCGCGGTCTCCGCCCCGATCCTGGCCGCCTCGGCCTCCATCGCGATCCGTTCGAGGTCGAGCAGCAGCGCCCGCGCGGCTTCCCGTTCGCGCGTCAGGGTCGCTGTCGCGTCGCGGGCGTCCGCGTTGATCTGGTTGATCTCCAGCAGCCACGCCCGAGCCGCCGCCTCGACTTCCTCCGTCGTCTGCGCCCCGCCCCGCGCGGCACGGAATCGCGCCTGTGCCTCGTCCTTGGCGCGGCGGATGGCCCGCGGATCGGCCGCCGCGGCGGCCTGCTCGGACCGCGCGTCGTGGTCGTCGTAGGCGCGCTGGGCTTCTCGGTGGGCGTTCTCGGCCAGCGTCGCCTGGGCCCGCGCCCGGCCCGCCAGCTCGCAGCGCTCGTCCGCCAGCCGGCGCTCGTCGGCGCACGGGCCGGACGGCGCCTCGGTGGGCGGCGCCCCCGTTGAGGCGCCGGCGTTCGACGTCGATGATGCGCGCACCTCGGGTCTGTCCATGACCGCGGTCGGGGCGAGCGTTCGCATCGCGGACTCGGCACTCCTGGCGGCGCTCTCCCGGAGCGCCTGGAGCATCGGGTCGATGCCCCGGTCCACCGCCATGCCGATCGCGTCCGGCTGGAAGTCGGCCACGCTCGATCCCGGGCCGCCACCCGCCCCCGCGGCCGCGAGTCGGAACGGGCCATCGGAACGAACGGGTGTTCGACGGTCCGAGGTGCCGACCGGCGGCCCGGCGAGCTCTCCGCGGCGGTCGGCGGGCCCGCCCCGGGCCGGTTCGGGACCGGGCATCGTGAAGGCGTCGTCGGCCAGGGTCGTGGCCCGGCGGGGGATGGCGTCCTGGGCGACGGTCACGCGGATCTCACGCGGGGCGGGAGGGCGGGCTCGAAGGACCATGATCAGCGAAGCTCCGGCCGACAGGCCCAGCACCAGGCCGAACGCCAGGAACACGAACTCTGAGGCGGTCATCCGGCCGGCATCGTTACGGTCGTGGTCCCTTCGGGCAGCGGCACCATCGCGGGCAGCGTAGCTGCGAGTCCATCGACCGTCAACTCGGGCCGGACGACCTCCCCGCGTGGCGGCGGCATGGGTCGCCCGGATCCGCCCCGGCGATGGTCCTGTCGGCCCCCGGACCGATTCGTTGCCTGCCCGCAACGGAACCCGTTCCGGGTGCGTGGAGCGACCACCGATTGGGTATTGCAGTCCCACTCCGCGGCAGTACCGTTCGAGGTCCGGCGACCGTGTCCGACACGCCATCATCTGTCCATCTCGATCACTCAGGACACGGTCGCCGACCAGCTGGCATCTGCCGGCGACAAAGCGGGGGCTGGCCCGTCGCGAACCTCATCAACCTGCACGCCGTCCTGACGCTGCCGTACCAGGCGTATGGGACGCCGCTCATCCAGGCGCTCCCGCTGGCGGCGGCGGCGCGGACGACGGCGTCGAACCGCTCGAGCTGGGGTTGTGGGAACCCATGGCACCCACTCGGGTCGCCGGCACGCGGCTCGTGAGCGCGCGCATCTCCGGCGTCCCGCCCGCCGACGAGGCGACCCAGTCGTCCCGGCGCGGTGCGCCCCTGCGCGGTGCGCCCATGCGCCTCGCCGATCGCCTCCTGCTGCCCATCGCCCGGCGGCTGCGCCGGGCCAGCCCGTCCCGCCCCGTGGGTGTCCGCCGCCGGCCCGACGCGCTGTCGCGGGAGGGTGGTGGCCGCCTCGACCGACGCGACGCCCTGCTGCTGCTCATGGTCTTCGCGGTCGCCCTGGGAGCGCGGACGTTCCGGCTGGACACCCCGCGCTCCATGTACTTCGACGAGGACTACCACGCCCGGACCGCCGCCGAGTTCCTCCAGGGCTGGCGCTACGGCATGCCGCACGACATCTACGAGTGGACCCACCCGCACCTGGCCAAGTACGCGATCGCCGCCGGGATGGTGGCGTTCGGGGGCGAGGGCGCCTCGTCCGCGACGCTGCTGGGGTCGGCCGTCCGGGACGCGGCCTTCGAGCCGACCTACGCGTCCACCGACCCTGCCGCTCCGATCGGCGGCGACCGGGTCCTCGTGGCCACCGGGGCGAGCCTCCTCGTTGCGAACCACGGTCGGCTGGACGCCCCGGGCTTCATCGCCGTCCCCGGTGCCTCCGCGGTCGTCGTGGATCCGGTCTCGCATCAGGTCTACGTCGGCACGGACGACGGGTCGATCCAGTCGGTGTCATCGGCGTCGCTGGCGGCCCTGGATGCGGGGTCGCTGCCGACGATGACGCCCGTGGGCCGCGTGGCCGGCCCGGTGCTCCGGATGTGGTCGACCGGCGCCGGCTCCATCCTCGTGCTGTCCACCGAAGACCGACTCTTCACCGTGGACGCCGCGAGCGGTTCGACCGTCGCCTCGGCAACCGTGCCGGGCGTCCGGTCGCTGGTCGTGCTGCCCCGGGCCGGACGGATCATGGCGGTCGCGGCCACGACCGGCGGGCTCGTCCAGCTGGATGTCGCGACCCTCGCGGAGATCGGCCGGCTGGCGGTCGACGGCGGCGCGATGGGCCTGGACCTGGTGGACGGGAGCCCGTACGAGGCCGACGCCCGCGACCTGCTGCCGCAGCCGACGCTCTACGTCGCGACGGGCTTCGCCCGGATGCTGACCGTGGCCGTGGGGGAGGACGGCAGCCTGACCCCGGTCGCCGGATTCGCGATGCCGGGGCCGGTGGCGGATGTCCGCTGGTCACGACCCACGAACCTCGTCCACGTCCTGGGGAAGACGCCCACCGGGACATCCACCGTGTACGTCATCGAGCCGCACGGGAATGCTGTCTTCGCCGATGCGCCGCTGCCGTTCGAGCCGGTCGCCTGGATCCTGGACGTCCAGCCGTCCCATCCGGGTTCGGACCGGGAGCGGTCGCTGGCGTTCGCGGCGAGCGGGACGGTCGTGGCCACGCCGACCGGCAACTACCCGTTCGCCTGGCGATTCCCGGGGGTGCTGGCGGGTGCCCTCATGATGGCCTCGCTGTACCTGCTGGCGCGACTGCTGTTCCGGCGCCGGGCGGTCGGGGTGGTGTTCGCCATCCTGCTGCTCCTGGAGGGGATGCTCTTCCAGCAGTCCCGGATCGCCATGAACGACGTGTTCGTGGGCCTGTTCGCCGTGGCCGGCCTGACGGTGCTCGCGTTCCTCCTGCGGCACCGGCCCCCACACGGGCCGGGGCGCCTGGAGTCGATCCTGGGGCCACCGGCCCTGGGTCTCCTGTTCGGGCTGGCCCTCGCGTCGAAGTGGGTGGGCCTGTACGCCCTGGGCGCCGCGCTCCTCATCGTGCTGTTCCAGACGCCGGCGGGTCGCCGGATCGCGCTCCTGGGCTTCATCGCCGCGACCGGGATGCTGGGCTACCTCGCCCTCGCGACGGCGCCCGTCAACGCGACGTTCGTGGTGATCGTCGCCGGGTTGACGCTGGCGCTCGCGGTCACCATCGCACGGGCCGGCGATGCGGGCCGGACCCGCGGCGCCCTGCCGGCCTGGACGGACCCGCGCCGTGGGTACGGGCTGCCGTTCCTCATCGGGATGGCCTGTCTGCTGCTGCTTCCGGTGGGCGTGTACGTGGCGAGCTACGTGCCCTGGGCGCTCTCGGCCGCCGGCGGCCCGCAGCTGTTCGCGGGCTGGCCCGCCGGTCATACGGGGCAGACGCTGGCGGACCTCCAGGCCGCGATGTACGCCTACCACGACGAGTTCCGGCTGCCACACGGCGCGGCATCGCCGTGGTGGACCTGGCCGCTGGCGCTCAAGCCGATCTGGGGCTACCTGGAAACCTTCCTCGACGGCAGCCAGGCGACCGTCCTGGGCGCGAGCAACGTGGTCATCGTCTGGCTGTCCGTCCCGGCGGTGGCCTTCGGGGCGTGGCAGGCGTGGCGGCGGCGGAGCGGCGCCCTGCTGTTCGTCCTCGTCGCGTTCCTCGCCCTGTGGCTGCCGTGGGCCCGGATCGACCGCGTCGCCTTCAACTACCACTACTTCGCGGCGCTGCCGTTCGCGCTCCTGCTGCTGGCCTACCTGCTCGTCGAGCTGCTGGGCCGACCGTCCGCCGCGACGATCCGCTACGGGCGGGTCGCGATGACCGCGATGCTCCTGCTGCCGGGCTTCCTGTGGCTGCAGGGTGACCCGTTCTGCACGGCGGCCGGCGCCGGAGAGGCGGCGCGCATCTGCCAGGTGCCGGTCGGCGAGGCCCTCCCGCAGGTCCTCCTGTGGGCCGGCGCGGCGCTGGCGGTGCCCATCTGGTTGGTGTTGCGCGACCCGCGCCACCTGGTGTGGGCGTACCTCGTGCTGGCCGCCGTGGCGTTCGCGGCGCTGTACCCGGCGCTCGCGGCGGCCCAGGTCCCCGCCGGCTGGCCGCTCATCTACCAGGGCATGCTGCCCACGTGGAACGTGACGTTCGCCTTCGGGAACAACGAGGCGGCGCCGGTGGCCGTGACCGTCCTCAGCGCCTGGCCGGTCCTGATCGCCGGCGTGACGGCCGTGGTCGCGGCGATCGCGATGCGGATCGCGCACCTGTGGGACTGGGTGCCGGTCACCCCGTTCGACGCGCCGGAGGTCGAACGGACGCCCGAGCCGTCGCCCAGGAGCCCGCGCCGGCGCCGCCGCCAACCGTAGGCCGGCGACCGCGCCACGCTCCGATGGGTGCACGGCGGTAGGGGCGGATGGTAGATTCCCCACCTCGACGCCTGCCGTCGGTCTCCCTTTCGCGCCCGCGCCTCGTCACCTGGGAAGGCACGACCCGAACTTGACCACCGGAACGCCTGAGGAATTCCTCGTCCAGCCCGTCGACGCGTCCTGGTTGCAGTGCAACATCGAGTGCCAGGAAGCGTGCCCGGTCGGGACCAACTGCCGCGGCTACCTCAACCTTGCGGCCGAAGGCCGGTTCGAGGAGGGCTACATCCTGTCGCGCGACCCGAACCCGGTCGCGGCGATGTGTTCGTATGTCTGCTCCGCCCCGTGCGAGCGCGCGTGCCGCCGCGGCGACATCGACCGGCCGCTGGCGATCCGGGCGATGAAGCGGTTCCTGGTCGAATGGCACGAGGCGTCGGGGATCCCGGACGTGATGCCCCAGATCACCCCGCGGGCGGAGCGCGTCGCCATCGTGGGCGCCGGACCGGCCGGCATCGCCGTCGCGCGTGAGCTGGCGATGAAGGGCTACGTCTGCACCGTGTTCGACAGCCTGCCGTTCGCCGGCGGCACGATGCTCATCGGCGTCCCGGCCTTCCGCCTCCCACGCGAGGCGATCGAGATGGACGTCCGCCTCGTGGAGCGCCTCGGCGTCACGTTCGTCTACGACACGACGATCGGTGTCGACATCACGTTCGACCAGCTCCAGCGCGACTTCGATGCGATCGCCATCACCGCGGGCGCGATGGACGCCGTCGCCCTGGACATCCCGGGCGCCGAGCTCGACGGGGTCGACTACGGCGTGGACTTCATGAAGAAGGCCAACCTGGGCCAGCCCCTCGAGGTCGGTACAGACGTCGTCGTCATCGGTGGCGGGTACACGGCCATGGACTGCTCGCGGACGAGCCTCCGCCACGGTGCGGCGAACGTGACGATCGCCTACCGGCGCACCCGGTCGGAGCTCGTGGTCGACGAGGAGGAGCTGGGCGAGACGGAGCGCGAGGGCGTCCGGATGGAGTTCCTCGCCAGCCCGATCGAGGTCCTCGGCGAGGACGGCAAGGTCACCGGCGTGCGGTTCATCCGCAACCGCCTCGGTGAGCCGGACGCGTCCGGTCGGCGTTCCCCGGTCCCGATCGAAGGCTCCGAGTTCGTGGTGGCCGCCCAGACGGTCATCCCGGCCGTGTCGCAGGCAGCCGACCTGACGTTCCTGCCGGTGGAGGCGAAGTTCGAGATCAACCGCGGCCGGGTGAAGGTGGACCCGGCGACCTATGCCACCAACGTCCGCGGCGTGTTCGCCTGCGGCGACTTCGTGACCGGCCCGACGACCCTCATCGAGTCGGCCGGCCACGGCAAGAAGGCGGCCTACGCGATCGATCGCTACCTCGCCGGTCGGACCGACGTGACCGTCGCCGCCAACGTCAAGATCACGAGCTCCTGGCGCCACGACATGCCCGAGTTCTACGACATCCTGCCGCGCCAGCACATCCCGATGGTCGCGCTCGGGGAGCGCATGCCCTCCACGGAGCCGGTCGTCAACTTCAACACGCCGGTGGAGCTCGGCTACGACGCCAACGGCGCGGTCGCCGAGTCGACCCGCTGCCTGATGTGCAACTACAACATCTGGTTCGACCCGTTCCGTTGCGTCCTGTGCGGCGCCTGCGCGGATGTCTGTCCGGAGGGCGTCATCCACATGGTGGACATCAACGCCCTCAAGTCGGAGGGACTCCTGCCCGAACTGGAGGAGGCGTACGGCTGGGAGCAGGGCGGGGCGATGATCCTTGACGAGGAGCGCTGCATCCGCTGCGCGCTCTGCGTCAAGCGATGTCCCGTTCGACGCCATTACGATGGAACGGTTCGAGCTCCAGGAGATCTCGACCGACGGACGGCTCTACAAGGAGTCATACCGAGACGCGCAACTCGCCGGGACTCCCGGCGTCGCAGGAGGAGCCCGGTGAGTTTCCTCGAGCGGGTGGATCAGACCATCCGCCGAAGCCCCGTCTGGCGATCGATCTTCCGCCAGCCGTACCCGCGCGACGAGCGCTCGCGCGCGTACGCGGTGATGAACAACGTGTTCCTGCACATCCACCCGGTCCGCGTCCGCCAGCACGCGGTCAAGTTCGCCTACACGTTCTGCCTGGGTGGCCTGAGCTTCTTCCTGTTCCTCGTGCTGACCGTGACCGGCGTGTACCTGATGTTCTTCTACGTGCCCGAGTGCCGCCCAGGCGTACGACAACATCCTCGACATCCAGAGCCAGGTCACGTTCGGGCTGCTGACCCGCAACATCCACCGGTGGGGCGCCCACCTGATGGTCTTCTTCGTGTTCCTGCACATGATGCGGGTGTTCTACCACGGGGCCTACAAGCCGCCGCGCGAGTTCAACTGGGTGGTCGGCGTGGTGCTCCTCTTCCTGACCATCATGCTGAGCTTCACCGGCTACCTGCTGCCCTGGGACCAGATCGCCTACTGGGCCATCACCATCGGCACGAACATGGGTGGCTACGCGCCGCTGTTCAACACGCCGGTCTCGCGCATCCTGCTGGGCGGCGTCGAGGTCGGCCAGAACACGCTGCTGCGCTTCTACGTGCTGCACATCATGGTCCTGCCGCTCGTGGCGGCGATCTTCCTGGCGGTCCACTTCTGGCGGATCCGCAAGGACGGCGGGATCTCGGGGCCGCTATGACGACGATCGCTGCGTCGCTCGGCTCCGCGCGCTCGCTCACGCACCCCGGGGTGCGCTCGCTCACGTGCTCGCCGGCTCCTTGCGCTCCCCGCCCTGGCGGGCCCGAGGGGTCAGCGGCATGACGGACACGAAGGCTCCGTCTGAGCGTCGCGAGGTGCTGCCGGTCGACCCGACCCGCCGGACCGAGATCGACAAGCAGCGCGTCCCGATGTCCGCCCGGCCCTACCGGCTGCTGGCCCTCGTCAAGCAGGACGCCGTCGTGCGGGTCCAGAAGGAACCCGACGACACGGTCATGACCTGGCCGCACCTGCTGACGATCGAGTTCCTGGCGGCCGGGATCATGAGCATCTTCCTGCTGATGATGGGGCTGTTCATCAACGCTCCCCTGGAGGAGCTCGCCAACGGCAACGTGACGCCGGCCGTGGCCAAGGCCCCGTGGTACTTCCTGGGGCTCCAGGAGCTGCTGGCCTACTTCCACCCGACGGTCGCCGGCGTCCTGGTCCCGACGTTCGTGCTGGTCGGGGCGGCCCTGATCCCGTACGTGGATCGCGGCGACATCCTGGCCATCCGGCCGTCGCAGCGCAAGACGGCGGTCGTGCTGTTCACGATGTTCTGCGTCCTTGGCCTGGTCCTGACCTTCGTCGGGATCTTCTTCCGCGGCCCGGGCTACACCTTCGTCATCCCGTACGTGACGGCCCCCGGCATGTACTTCGCCCTGTGACCACGCGCAAGCAGAGGATCATCAAGCGCGCATGAGCAACTACCACGTCGAGCCCGCCGCCAAGTCCCAGGCCCTGACCTCCGAGGCGATCAAGTCGCTGCGCAAGGAGCAGGTCCAGGGCATCTCGCGACGCCAGCTGATGCGCGCGGCGCTGGGGACCGGGATCGGCCTCTGGCTGCTGGAGGTCGGGGCCGGCACGATCGGCTTCATCTGGCCGAACCTGGCCGGCGGCTTCGGGGCGCCGATCCGGATCGGGACCCTGGAGGACGTCAAGACCGCGAACTCCGTGCTGCCGATCGATGAGGGCTTCCCGGCCTACTACGCGGAGGCCCGCGCCTTCGTCATCCTCGTGGATCCGGGGCAGCAGCGGTTCCTGGCCGGCGAGGACACCACCGGCGACGGGGAGGCGCTCAACGTGCGCGCCCTCTACCAGCGCTGCCCGCACCTGGGCTGCAAGCCGAACGCGTGCGAGCGCAACTTCTGGCTGGAGTGCCCGTGCCACGGGTCGCGCTATGACCGGCTCGGCATCAAGGCGGACGGCGCGCAGTACGGGCCGGCGCCGCGGAGCATGGACCGCTTCTCCATCACGGTCGACGCTGACGGGGTGCTGACCGTCAACACCGGCAAGATCACGCTGGGTCCGCTCCCCGTCGCCCTTGGCCAGCCGGGCATCATCCCGCCCCGAACGCCGACCGGCTGCATCTGACCCGACGATGACACCGACCCACGACCGAGGAGACCGATGACCGACACGCCCGGACGGGAGCCCGAGGGGCACGACCCGACGCCGGAGCAGCGGCTGCCCGTCCCGCGTCCACCGGCCGAACCGGCCCCGGTGGAGCGGTTCACGTCGGCGCCCTCGACACGCACCTTCGAGCTGACGCCGGAGCGCTCCGCCCAGGTCGTCCGCCAGTCGTCCAACGCCCGGTGGGTCGGGTTCCTCGCCGTCGTCGTGGTCATCCTGTTCACGGCCATCTACTGGTTCTACGAGCTCGGGGCTCCGCTCGGTCTGACCGAGCCACGCCTGGACGCCGAGGCCGTCGCCCAGCAGGTCACCAAGGTGGAGCGCGGGTACCTGATCTACGAGGCGAACTGCGCCCGCTGCCACGGCGAGAAGGGCGAGGGCGGCATCGGCCCGGTCCTCAACCGACAGGACAAGCTGTTCGCCCACCTGAACGAGAGCTACCTGCGCACGATCCTGGAGGTCGGCGGCCGGTACGCCTGTGGCGACCGCCAACTCCACCATGCCGATCTGGGCGGACACCGGCACTCCGCCCGGCCCGCTCACCTACCGGGCGATCGACGAACTGGTCGCATTCCTGCGCGCCACGGACGACCAGACCTACATCGTGCGCGACGAGCACCTGCTGGATCCCAAGCTGGACCCGGTCACCGGCGAGGTCATGACCTTCAAGGGCTGGCGCGACGCGAGCTACGCGCCGGAACCTGGCGCCACGCCGTACCCGGCCTGCTGGGCCGATGAGTTCACCGCCCCGTCCGCCGCCCCGACCGCCTCGGGCTCCGCCGGTCCGTCGGCGGCGCCCGCCGACACCGTCCTGGAGATCTCGGCCAGTTCCAGCACCGCCTTCGACGCCAACGAGTTCACCGTCCCGGCCGATGCGCCGTTCCAGATCCACTTCAAGAACAACGAAGCCGGGGTGCCGCACAACGTGGAGGTCAAGGACGGGACAGGGGCCAGCCTCGTTCGCGGCGACATCATCACCGGCGTCGCCGAAGCCACCTATGACGTTCCGGCACTGGCAGCGGGTGCGTACCCGTTCCTGTGCTCCGTGCACCCGAACATGACGGGGACGATCACCGCGCAATGAACCCGGCCGCGTCGCGGCTCGGACAGGATGGGAGGACGATGGCGCAGCAGGCGCTCGGAGCCGGCAGCACGGTCCCGCGCAAGCGGGCGCTCTTCGGCGCGCTCGACGCGGATGGATGGGCGTGGGCCACGGTCAAGGCCGGTGCCTGGCTCGTCATCATCATCATGCTCCTGGGCTACATCCCCGACCGCGCCTACTACCTCACCGTCAACCGGACCGTGGAACTGGGCCTGCTCGCCTGGTCGCCGGTCAACTTCTGCCCGGCCGAGAACGAGACCCTGCCGTGCCCGGCGCCGGTCGGCGCGGTCGTGCCGTGGCACCCGTCGCCCGCCGAGCTCGCCCTGCCGGCGCCACGGACGGACGGGGCCGCGGTCCAGATCGGCACGAAGTTCCTGTACATCGGCGGCTCCGATGGGTCGGCGCCCCAGTCGACGGTCTATGTCGCGGAGCTGTCCGGGACCGGCAACTTCGGTACGTGGACGCAGGGGCCTGCGCTCCCCGAAGCGCGCTCCGACGCCAGCGTCCTGCTCGTCTCCGGCAGCATCTACGTGTTCGGCGGCTACGGACCGGACGGTGCTCCGACGACCACCGTCTTCTCGTTGACGCCGGACGGCACGACCGGCGCCCTGGGCGAGTGGTCGAGTGCCCCGGCGGAGCTCGCCCTCCGCGAAGGGCGCGCCGGCGCGGCGGCCGCATCGGCGCCGACCGGGATCCTGCTGATCGGCGGCGAGGGCCCGAACGGCCCGGTCGCGACGACCTGGAAGAGCCCGCTCGCGACGGACGGATCGCTGAAGCCGTGGGTGGTCGAGCGACCGCTGGTCCGGCCCCAGGCGGACGGTACCGCGGCGATCGTCGGTGACTACGTCTGGCTGTGGGGCGGGCATGACGCGAGCGGTCCAGTCGGGGCGGTCCAGCGCGGGGAGATCGGCCTGGCTGCGGCCGCGGGCCTGCCGGACAACCCGGACGAGGGCAAGGTCATCCGCTGGGACGTCAGCGACGCGGTGAACCTGCCGGTCGCCCGGGACGACGCCGCGAGCTGGGCCGCCAACGGCGCCCTGTACCTCGTCGGCGGGACGGACAGTGACGGCCCCAGGGGCGAGCTCTACTGGACGACGCCGACGATCGACGGCGACATCACGGAGTGGCACAACCTGCCGGTGAGCGACCTGCCCTTCGGGCTATCCGGCGCCTCGCCGATCCTGGCCGGCCCGAACGCGATCCTGGTCGGCGGGGAGACCGCCGAGGGCCCGACGTCGAGCAGTTCCCGGGCCAACGTCGCCCCGATGAGCCCGTTCTTCCAGGTGGGCCTCGCCGGCGTCACGGTCCCCGGCCTCAAGATCGAAGGCGAGATCGGACAGCAGCTGGGCTACCTCAACGCGGCGGGTGCCGGGACGGTCAACTTCGTCATCCTGCTGCTCATCGGCTGGGGGTTCGCTCACAAGGAGCGTGCCCGCGAGATGATCCGCCGGGTGACGCGCCGCTGATCCGCGGCCGGACGATCACTCCGTGATCGTGCCCTCGTCCGGATCGATCGCACCGCGGCGGACCGACAGGCCGGCGTACTGCCAGGCGTCCATCCCGCCCGCCACGTTCGTGACGTCCTCGCGTCCATTGCGGATCAGGTAGGCGGTCACCGCCGCGGAGCGGCTGCCCGTGTGGCAGATGACCAGCAGCGGCCGGTCCACCGGGAGCTCGTGGATGCGCGCCAGGAACGTCGACGTCGGCAGCAGGACCGCGCCCGGGGCGCGCACCGCCACGAATTCGTTGGGCTCGCGCACGTCCACGAGCAACGGACGGTCCGCGTCCTCTCGCAGGCGGCGGTCCGCCTCGATCGGGTCGACGGTGGGCAGGTCCGGGCGACGGAACATCAGCGACGCCAGGGCAGCGCGGTCGGCTGGGTCGGCTCGCCGCGCCGGGCCCGGTCCAGGCGGTCCGCGAGGGCACCCACCAGTCGGACCAGGTCCAGGTCGAACGGCGTCGCGGACCGCGCGTCGGCCGCGAAGCGGAGGCGGTCGATGGCGCCCTCCAGGTTCCGGGCCACGCCGCGCGGGTTGCCGCGCACGCCGTGCACGTCGGCGGCGGCCAGCTTGATGAGGCCCTGGGCGAGGGCCCGTTCCACCGGGTCCGCCGTCCCCATCCAGGCGGGCTCCAGCAGTTCGTGGGCGAGGAAGTAGTCGCCCGCCGCGTACGCGTCCAGGCCGGAGCGCAGGGCTGCGCCGCGTTCGGCATCCGGGAGCGGCCGATACGCCTTGGCCCGGCCGTCCGCCTGGATGACCAGGTCGCTCGCCGTCATGCCGGCGTCACGTCATGTCGATCAGCGGTCGGCGGCTGCCGAACCCGGTCTCCAGCTCGTGCCACCAGGCGATGTCCTGCTCGCCGAGCTGCCAGCACAACCAGACCTGGCGGCCGCTGACGAGTGCGGGGAAGTCGATCAGGCCGCGCTCGATGTCGCGCAGTGAGATGCCGAGGCCGTCGATCCGCGCGACCGCCGCGGTCATCTGGTCGATCACGCCCTGCATCCGGAGGCGGAGCAGGCGCGCCTCGTCCGGGTCCATCTCGTCACCCACGCCGCCACCGGACGGAGACGGTGCCGCGAGCGCGCGATCGCGCAGGCGGATGAGCTCCGCTCGCTGGTCCGACAGCGTGGCGAGCAGCGGCGCGATCTCCACGAGCGACTCGTTGGCGGCGTCGATGTCGAAGTACCGGGTCATGGTCGCCGGATTCTAGCCCCATGCGCGCCGCAGGGTCCCGCAGGCGTGGGCGGCGGCGTACCATCGGAGCGGATCGATGTACACCGGCGACCCGGGATCGCGGGCCCGGTCGGAGCGGAGGAGCGCAGTGGACCTGGGTCTCGGCGGGGCGCGAGCCCTCGTCGGTGGAGGCTCCGGCGGGCTGGGCGGCGCCATCGGCGCCGCGCTTGCGGCGGAGGGTGCCCGGGTCGCCCTGGTCGCCCGCCCATCCGACCGACTGGACGCCGCGGTCAAGCGGATCGCTGGCGCGGTCTCCGTGGCGGCGGATCTCGCGACACCGGATGGTCCGGCCGCGGCGGTGGCCGCGACGGTCGCCGAGCTCGGCGGCCTGGACCTGCTGGTCGTCAACTCCGGCGGTCCACCCCCCGGCTCGTTCGATGAGCTCGACGAGACGGCCTGGGACCGGGCCATCGACGGCACCCTCAGGAGTTCGCTGCGCCTGATCCGGGCCGGACTGCCGCACCTGCGGGACAGCGATCGCCCGGCCATCGTCGTGATCCTCTCGTCGTCCGTGCGTGAACCGATCCCCAACCTCGTCACCTCCAACGTGCTGCGCCCCGGGTTGGTCGGGCTGATCAAGTCGCTCGTCGCGGAGATCGCGCCGATCCGGATCAACGGGATCGCCCCGGGGCGAGTGGCGACTGCGCGGATCGCGGAGCTGGACGCGGCGGCGGCCGCCCGGACGGGCGCCGCACCGGAGGCGATCCGGGTCGGCCTCATCGCGCGGATCCCCCTGGGCCGATACGGCGACCCCGAGGAGGTCGGCCGGCTGGGTGCCTTCCTGTTGTCGCCCGCGGCGTCCTACGTCACGGGAGCCATCGTGCCGGTGGACGGTGGCATGGTGAGGAGTCTTCCCTGATGCGTCGAGTGTTCCTGTGGGCCGCCCGCAACCGCTGGCTGCGCGAGCGACTGCCCGCCCTCCCGTTCATGCAGCGCGCCGTCCGCAAGTTCATGCCCGGAGAGACGATGGCGTCGGCCCTGGATGCCGCGGCACCGCTCCAGGCGGCCGGCATCACCACGATGTACACCCGACTGGGCGAGAACCTGGCGTCCCTGGCCGAGGCGGACGAGGTGACCGACCACTACCTGGAGCTGCTCGACGAGATCAAGCGCCGCGGGATCGACGGCGAGGTGTCGGTCAAGCCGACCCAGCTGGGCCTGGACCACGACGAGGACGCGACGCTTGCCCACCTGGTCAGGATCGCCGAGCACGCCGCCGAGACCGGCAGCTACCTGTGGATCGACATGGAGGGCAGCGACTACGCGGAGTCGACGATCCGCCTCTACGAGCGGCTCCGGGCGGTCCAGCCGAACACCGGCATCTGCCTCCAGTCGTACCTCCGCCGGACCGCCACGGACATCGCCCGGCTGATGCCGCTGGATCCGGCCATCCGCCTGGTCAAGGGCGCCTACGACGAGCCGGCCGCCATCGCCTACCGCGACAAGCGCCGGGTGGACTCCAACTACGTCGGGCTCGCCGTCCGGTTCCTGCTCGAGGGTCACGGGCGACCGATCCGCCTGGGCCTCGGCACGCACGATGTCGAGCTGATCGAGCAGATCGCCGAGCAGGTCGCCCCGGCGGGCGTGAGCCGCGACGCATTCGAGGTGGAGATGCTGTACGGCATCCGGGTGGGGGAGCAGTACCGCCTGGCCAAGGCCGGCTACCGCGTCTGTACCCTCATCGCGTACGGCGAGCACTGGTATCCGTGGTACATGCGCCGGCTCGCCGAGCGACCGGCCAACGTGACGTTCGCCATCCGCTCGCTGCTGCCGTAGGGCGGGTCGCGGCGCCGATGCTCGGAGTCTGGCGGCTGCAACTCCTGCGCGAGGTCGCCCGGCGCGGCACGGTCAAGGCCGCGGCCGCCGCGATGTCCGTCACGCCCTCCGCCGTCTCGCAGCAACTCAAGGTCCTGGAGGCGGAGGCCGGCGTCCCGCTCCTGGAACGACGCGGTCGCAACGTTCGCCTGACCGACGCCGGCGAAGTCCTGGTCCGCCACGCGGACACGATCAGTGCGGCGATCGAGAGCGCCGAGTCGGAGCTCGCGGCGGCGCGGGCCGGCGTCTCCGGCACGCTCCGGGTCGCGGCCTTTCCGACGGCGGCGCGCGCGATCCTCCCGGCGGCCATCGTGCGGATCGGCGGCCGGCATCCGGACCTGCGGGTGACCCTCCGGGACCTGGAGACCCGCGAGAGCCTGGCCGCCGTGGCGATGGACGAAGTGGACCTGGCAGTGGTCGACGAGTACGACGAGGCGACCCGGATCGGCGACCGGGACCTGGACCTCGTGCTGCTGGGGCGCGATGCCATCCAGCTCGCGCTGCCACCCGGCCGCGCCGCCGATGGTGCCGCCTTCCGGCTGGTGGACCTGCGCGACGACGCCTGGATCATGGACACGGAGTCGAGCTCGATCTACCAGGCCGTCGTGCGGGCGTGTCGGCGCAGTGGCTTCGAACCGCACGTGCGCTCCCACTGCAAGGACTACAGCGTGATCATCGCCCTCGTGGAGGCCGGTCTCGGCGTGGCCGTGCTGCCGGGGCTCGCGCTGCGCGACCGGCCGATCCGGGCGGTCGTCGCGCCGATCGACCCGCCGCTGGAGCGACGGGTCATGGTCGCCGTCAAGCCTGCACGACGGCGGCATCCGGCGGTCGCGGCGATGATCGACGAACTGCGGGCAGCCGGCGCCTCGACGATGTAGCGGGCCTACCCGATCAGCGTAGAACTCCGCGCTTGACGTTATCTATCCACCCGGCGATGCTCGCCGCTCGGTCCCAAGCGGTCCGCCGAGGAGGACATCCCGATGCCCGTCATCACCGCCCGCCGTGTCGCCGCCCGGATGGGCTCGATCGGCACAGAGAGCGCGTTCGAGGTCAGCGCGCGCGCTCGCGCGCTGGAGGCCGAGGGTCGGTCGATCATCCATCTCCAGATCGGCGAGCCCGACTTCGACACGCCGGCGAACGTCCGGGCGGCCGCCAAGCGTGCGCTGGACGATGGGGCGACCCACTACGCGCCGTTCGCCGGCATCCCGGCCCTGCGCGAGGCGATCGCGGCCGACGTCGCGCTGCGCAAGGGCGTGACCGCGGATCCGTCGCAGGTCTTCGTGACCGTCGGCGGCAAGGGCGTGATGCTGTACGCCATCCTGGGTCTCGTGGACCCGGGTGACGAGGTGCTCGTCCCGGACCCCGGCTACCCGATCTACGAGTCGCTGACGCGGTTCGTGGGCGCCACTCCGGTCCCGATCCCGATCCGGATGGAGAACGACTTCCGCCTCGACGTGGACGAGCTGGCGTCGCTCATCACGCCGCGTACGAGCGTGCTGTTCATCAACTCCCCGGCCAACCCGACCGGCGGGGTGCTGACCCGCTCGGACCTGGAGCGGATCGCCGAGCTCGCGATCGAGCACGACCTGTGGGTCGTCGCCGACGAGATCTACGGGCGGATCCTGTACGACGGGCACGAGCACGTGTCGATCGCGGCACTCCCCGGGATGGCGGAGCGGACGATCATCCTCGACGGCTTCTCCAAGACGTTCGCGATGACCGGCTGGCGCCTGGGCTATGCCGTCGTGCCGCCGTCCCTCGTCCCGACCTACGCGCAGCTCCTCATCAACACGATCTCGTGCGCCCCGACCTTCGCCCAGGTCGGCGCGGTGGAGGCGCTGGTCGGCCCGCAGGACGACGTCGACGCGATGGTCGTCGAGTTCAAGGCGCGGCGGGACCTCATCGTGGCCGGCCTCAACGACATCCCCGGGATCCGCTGTGCGCTGCCGGTCGGTGCGTTCTACGCGTTCCCCTCGATCGCCGGGACCGGCCTGTCGGGGGCGGAGCTGGCGGAGCGGCTGCTCCACGAGGCCGGGGTGTGCGTGCTGGCGGGCACGGCGTTCGGCGGCGTGGGGACGGAGCACATCCGGATCTCGTACGCGAACTCGCGCGAGAACCTGACCGAGGCCCTGGGCCGGATCGGGCGGTTCGTGGAGGGCCTGGGTCGTGGCTGAGGGCAGAGCCGGCGGCAGGGCCGGTGGCGATCGGCCGCGGGTGTTCGTCGCGCGGATCATCCCCGACGAGGGGCTGGAGGCCGTGGCGGCCGCCTGCGAGATGGACCTGTGGGACGGCGACCTGCCGCCGCCGCGAGACGAGCTGTTGCGCCGGGTCGCCGGCTGCGACGGCGCGATCACGCTGCTGACCGACCGGGTCGACGACGAGTTCCTCGACGCGGCCGGGCCGCAGCTGCGGGTCGTCAGCAACTACGCGGTCGGGTTCGACAACATCGACCTCGCCGCGTGCGCGCGGCGCGGGATCCCGGTCGGCAACACGCCGGGCGTCCTGACCGAGACGACCGCCGACCTCGCCTGGGCGCTCCTGATGGCCGCTGCGCGGCGACTGCCGGAGGGCGACCGCTACGTCCGGGGCGGCCGCTGGAAGACGTGGGGTCCGTTGCTCCTGCTCGGCCCGGACGTCCACGGCGCGACGATCGGCATCGTCGGGTTCGGGCGGATCGGCCAGGCCATCGCCCGCCGGGCGCAGGGCTTCGGGATGGAGATCCTGTACCACGACGTCAACCGCCTGCCGGACGACGTGACCGGGCCGCTGGGCGCGACGTACGTGCCGCTCGACGAGTTGCTGGCGCGCAGTGACTTCGTGTCGCTGCACGTCAACCTCACGGCAGACACGCGCCACCTCATCAACGCGACGACCCTGGCCGGCATGAAGTCCACGGCCGTGCTGGTCAACACGTCCCGCGGTCCCGTGGTGGACCAGCGGGCCCTCGCCGACGCACTGCGCGGCGGCACGATCTGGGCGGCCGGCCTGGACGTCACGGACCCCGAGCCGATCCCGATGGACGACCCGCTCGTCGGGCTGGACAACTGCCTGATCGTCCCGCACATCGCGTCGGCGTCCCGGGCGACACGCGGCAAGATGGCCATGATGGCCGCGGCGAACCTCATCGCCGGCGTCCGCGGCGAGCCCCTCCCGACCCAGGTCCCGCCGCCAGCCTGACCCCTCGGCCACGGGCCGATCGGCGGCGCGACAATGGGCGCAACGCGTGGGTCGCCGACCCGCGCCGGTCGCGCGTCGTCGATCCGGAGGGTCAACATGGCGGTCCAGTTCACGCACCAGCCACATCCGCGCCTCGCCGCCCATCGAAGCGCGCGGCCGCCCAGGACGACGGACGAGCACGTTGGGATCAACGGCCGTGTCGCACTGATCCTCACGACCGTGGTCGGGACGATGTGGTGCGCCTATGCCTTCGCAGCGCTCGCCCTGGTGGCACTCCCGCAGGCGCTCGGGGGCGGGCTGCTGCCGATGATCCAATGGGTCAGCCAGACGTTCATCCAGCTGGTGATGCTGTCGGTGATCATGGTCGGCCAAAACATCCTGAGCCGCGCCTCGGACAAGCGGGCCGAGATGACCTACAAGGACGCCGAGGCCACGTTCCACGAGGCCCAACAGATCCAGGCCCATCTCCAGGCCCAGGACGACGCGCTCAACGCGCTGCTGGCGAAGGTGGAGCGCCTGGAGGCCGCGCGGAGCTGACCGGCGCGGAAGCCTCGATACGAACGTGTTACGGTCCCGGCGGGCCGGTAGCTCAGTGGTAGAGCACGGGACTTTTAATCCCTTGGTCGTGGGTTCGAATCCCACCCGGCTCGCCAGCTGACAACGTGCCCGCCGGGGGTGCTGCCTGCCGCTCGGCCCATCGACCGATGACGTCCGGCACGCGTATCAGACTTGCGTCATCGGGCATGATGGGAGTCGATCGCCCGCGGGCTGGTGGCTGCACCGCGCCGCCCGTTCGGCGTCGTCGTACCGAACCGGAGGGGTGACGCCCATGCACATCCGTCGCGGGTTCCTGTTCTGGGGCCTGTTCCTCATCCCGCTGGGAGCCATCCCGCTCCTCGTTCGAGCCGATGTGCTGTCGGCCGATCGATTCGATGACATCTGGCGGTTCTGGCCACTGCTGCTCATCGGCGTCGGTCTCGCGATCCTGCTGGGTCGCGGCCGGGCGGGCCTGGTCGGCACCGCGGTCGTCGCGGTGGTCCTCGGTACGCTGGGGGGTGGCGCACTGGCCTCGGGCAACATGTGGGTGGGCGCCATCACGGACTGCGCGCCCAGGCGGCGCGACCTCCGAGATCGACCGCGATGGGACACTCCTCGCCCGACGCCTCGGTGACGGTCGATCTCGACTGCGGATCGGTCGACCTGCGGGTCGAGCCCGGCGATGCCTGGCAAGCCCACGCCGAGTACCGTGGGCCGGAGCCGCGCGTGGAGGCGTCCGGTACCAACCTGACGCTGGGCACGCCGGACCGCGCGGTGGCGCACCGCCAGGAGTGGACGGTCAGCGTCGGAGCCGATGCGCTCCGGAAGCTCGGCCTGACGGTCAACGCCGGTTCGGCGACGGCGACGCTCGGCGGTGGTCGGCTCAACGACCTGTGGGCCGAGCTGAACGCCGGCGACCTGCTGCTCGATGGCGCCGGGGCGACGATCGACCAGCTGGAGGTATCGGCCAACGCCGGCCGCATCCGCCTCACACTGGACGGAGCCGCGCGCGGCGCCCTGTCGGTCAACGCGGGTTCCATCGAGCTGTGCGTGCCCGCCGACGCCGAGCTCCGGTTCGACGTCCAGGAGCAGCTCACGTTCGCGACGAACCTGCGAAATCGTGGGCTGACGCAGGACGGCGAGACCTGGACGCGCGCCGGTTCGGGCGGTCGCATCGACCTCGCCGTCGAAGGCAATGCCGCCAGCTTCACGCTGGATCCTGAGGGAGGCTGCAAGTGAACGAGCGGTTGTTCCGGTCGCGACACGACCGGGTGCTCGCCGGAGTCGCCGGCGGGCTGGCGGAGATGTGGGACGCGGACCCGTCGCTGATCCGGGTCGTCTGGGCCCTGCTTGTCTTCCTGACCGGCGGTCTTGCCCTGCTGGTCTACATCGTCATGGCGATCGTGGTGCCGGAGGAGGACGCGGTCTGGCCGGCGGCCAGCGCGCCGCCGCCCGGCGCGCCGCCACCCACGGCCGCGGATGCCCCCGCGATGCCGACGAGCCCCCTCGTCGCTCCGCCACCCCAAGCGGGCGCGATGTGGGGCGCGCCGCCGGTGGATGCCCGGCGAGCGGCTCGGATGGAGGCGCGGGCGGCGCGCCGGGCGGCCCGCTCTGAACGCCGCGCCGGTGGCGGCCTCAACGGGGCGATGATCGGTGGGCTGGTCCTCGTCGCTCTCGGCGCGTTCTTCCTCGCCCGCGAATGGTGGCCCCAGCTCGACTTCGACTGGTTCTGGCCGGCGATGCTGATCCTGCTCGGCCTGGTCCTGCTGGTCGCGGCGATCGGCCGGCGGCCGGACGAGCCCGGGAGCCTCTCGTGAGCGGCTCTCGCCGCGGGTCGCTCATCGCGGCGACCTGGCTGATCGGGCTCGGGGTCGTCTTCCTGGTCCACCAGGCGGTGGGCCGGTCGTGGTCGGAGACGTGGCCGCTGTTCCTCATCCTGGTCGGCGTGGCCAGCGTCGTGTCGACGGCCGTGAGCTGGCGCCCCAGCTTCGGTGGGCTGTGGGACTTCACCTGGCCGATCGCCTGGGTCGTCGTCGGCGGGATCCTCCTCGCCAGCACGACCGGGAATCTCGGCCAGGGGCCCGCGGAGCTGTTCGAGTCGTACTGGCCGTGGGCGCTCGTCGTCCTCGGAGCCTGGTTCCTCGTCGGCGCGGTCATGCCGGGCGGCCCGCGGCTCGAGGAATTGCTGGCCGTGCCGCTGCGCGGCGCCTCGGCCGCCGGAGTCCGCGTGAAGTTCGGGGCCGGGACGCTGTCGGCCACGACCGCCGCGCCGGGCCACCTCGTGGACGGTGAGTTCAAGGGCGGCGTCGTGGTCCGCGAGGAGGGACTGGGACGGCTGGAGCTGACCCAGGACACGAGCCGCGGCCTGCCCTGGCTGGACCGCGAATCCAGCTGGGCCATGGGCCTGACCGCGGAGGTCCCGCTGGACCTGCGCCTGGAGGTCGGTGCCGCGCGGACCACGCTGGACCTGGCGGATCTCAAGGTCCGGCACCTGGAGATCCAGACCGGAGCGAGCGAGACCCGGGTCCGGCTGCCACGGGCGGCCGGGGCCACGGAGGTCAAGACCGAATTGGGCGCGGCGTCGCTCACCCTGGAGGTGCCCGAGGGCGTCGCGGCGCGCATCCGCGCGAAGATGGCCCTCGGGAGTACGCAGATCGACGAGGCGCGCTTCCCGCGGGTCGGCGACGTCTACCAGTCGATCGACTACGCGACGGCCGTCAACCGGGTCGACATCGACGCGCAGGGCGGGATCGGTTCGCTGCGGATCACGGGCGGAGCGTGAACCGGTAGGTCGATCGCGACGCGCGACCGTACCCCGTCCGCAACGCTCGTCGTCGCCCGCGGAACCACCGACCCCGAAGCGACACCTTGTCGGTCCTGCCGCGGGCACGACCGCGCCCGTCCTCCCTTCGTAGCCTTTCGACACGTCCGGCCGATCCGTTCGACCGGCGTTTCGGGATCGTCCCTGTCACGCGATCGGGAGGAAGGACCACAGGATGGACACCGGAGATACCGCCTGGCTGTTGATGTCGACGGCCCTCGTGATGATCATGCTGCCGGGGCTCGCCCTGTTCTACGGCGGGCTCGTTCGTCGCAAGAACGTCCTGTCGACGATCATGCACAGCTTCTTCGGCCTGGCCCTGGTCAGCGTCGTGTGGGTCGTCATCGGCTTCTCGCTCGCGTTCGGTCCCGATGTCGGCGGCCTGGGGCTGATCGGCGGGCTCGACTTCGCATTCTTCAACGGCGTCGGCCTGGAACCGTCCGCGACGTACGCGACCACCGTCCCGTTCGTCCTGTTCGCCGCGTTCCAGCTCATGTTCGCCGCCATCACGCCGGCCCTCATCACCGGCGCCTTCGCCGAACGCAAGCGGTTCGGCGCGTTCGTCCTGTTCACGCTGCTGTGGAGTGTCCTCGTCTATTCACCGCTCGCCCACTGGGTCTGGTCGGCCGACGGCTGGCTGTTCAAGCTGGGCGCCCTCGACTTCGCCGGTGGCACCGTGGTCCACATCAGCTCCGGCGTCAGCGCGCTGATCGTCGCCCTGCTGATCGGTCGGCGCGTCGTCAACGGTGAACCGATGGAGCCGCACGACGTCCCGATGACCGTCCTGGGTGCCGGGCTCCTGTGGTTCGGCTGGTTCGGCTTCAACGCCGGATCCGCCGTGGCCGCCAACGGCCTCGCCGCCAGCGCCTTCATGGCCACCAACACGGCCGCCGCCGCGGCCACGATCACCTGGGTCCTCGCCAGCTACCTGCGCACGGGCAAGGTCAGCGTCCTGGGTGCGGCGGCCGGCGCGGTCGCGGGCCTCGTCGCGGTCACCCCCGCGGCCGGGTTCGTCGGTGTCGGCGGGGCGCTGATCATCGGCCTGGCGGCCGGCGGTCTGTGCTACAGCGCGACCCTGCTCCGCTCGCGCCTCAAGGTCGACGACGCGCTCGATGTCTTCGCGGTCCACGGCGTGGGCGGCATGTTCGGCGCGATCGCGACCGGCGTGTTCGCGTCGTCCGCCATCCAGGGCGCCTATTCCGGCCTGCTGGAGGGGAACATCCAGCAGCTCCTGAACCAGTTCATCGCCGTCGGCGTGACCCTCGCCTACGCGGTCATCGCCACGTTCGTGATCGTCAAGGTCGTCGACGCCATCCTCGGCATCCGGGTCACCTCGGAATCCGAGGAGATGGGCCTGGACCTGTCCGTGCACGGGGAGGCCGCCTACCAGTCCTGACCCTGCGCGAGCGGCCGGCCGGCCGGGGCTCCTCCCTCCCAGGGGTCCCGGCCCGGCCGTCGCTCCGCCCCATCCATCGGCTCAGGCGGCCGCTGTCGATCCCCGACGGCGGCCGAGCCATCCCTCCGGAGAGATGCCCGCAGTCATGGACACGGACCATCGCCATCCCCGCTCCATCGAACGACGCCGCCCCGTCCGGGCGCCGTTGTACGACGCGCGGTTCGAGCACGATGCGTGCGGGGTCGGCTTCGTCGCCGATGCGGGCGGTCGGTCGCGAGGGCGGGTCCTCCCGCTCGCGCTGAGCGGACTGGCGGCCCTCGCCCATCGTGGAGCCTTCGGGGCCGACGGGGAGTCCAGTGACGGCGCGGGGGTCTCGCTGCCGCTGGATCCGTCGCTGTTCGCCGTCCTCGCCGGCGACCCGATCCTCGCGGGTGCGCGGCCGGGCGTCGTCATGCTCTTCCTGCCGCGGGGGCGGACCGCGGAGCGAGCTTCCCGGACCCTGATCGAAGAGGTGGTGGACGCGGCCGGCCTGTCGATCGCGGGATGGCGGTCCGTGCCGATGGACGTGGCTGCCCTCGGGCCGTCCGCCGCGGCGTCGCGCCCCACGGTGGCCCAGGCGATCATCGACCGGCCACGTCGGTCCGCCACGGACCGACGACCGATGGGCGATCTCGCCTTCGAGCGGCGGCTGACGGTCCTGCGCCGCCGGCTCGAGACGGCGGTCCGGGCGACTGGTGGCGCGCTCGCCGACCTGTCCGTCCCGAGCGCGTCGTGCCGCACGATCGTCTACAAGGGTCTCGTCGCCGGCGGTCGGCTCGCAACGCTCTACCCGGACCTCCTGGCGCCGTTTGAGGTCGGCTATGCCGTGTTCCACCAGCGGTACGCCACGAACACGCACCCGACCTGGAGCCTTGCCCAGCCCTTCCGGTCGATCGCCCACAACGGTGAGATCAACACGGTCCGGGGGAATCGCGAGCAGGTTCGCGGTCGATCGCGGGATCTGGGTACCCGGGCGATCGCCGCCGAGTTGCTGGCCGCCGGGCCCCTGCTCTCGCCGGACGGGTCGGATTCGCTCTCGCTCGACGAAGGGCTGGAGCTGCTGACGACGACCGGCTGGGAGCTCCCGGCGGCCCTGCTGGCGTCCGTCCCGGAGGCGCTCGGCCTGCGCCGCGCACCGCATCCGCACGTCGCCACGCTCCGCCGGCGGACGGCCGGGATGCTGGCGCCCTGGGACGGGCCGGCCGCGATCGTGTTCGCCGACGGCCGGACCGTGGGGGCGCTCATCGATCGCAACGGCCTGCGACCCGCCGCCTTCGCCGTGACCCGCGACCGGCTCGTGGCCGTGGCCTCTGAGGCAGGCGCCGTGCCGTTCGCCGCGGCCGACACGATCCGCCGTGGCCGCCTGGGCCCGGGCGAAATGCTCCTCGTGGAGCCGGACCGACGGACGATCCGGGAGGACGCCGAGGCGAAGGCCTGGGCCCTGCGCCGCCTGTCGATCCACGACGAGCCACGCCCGTTCCACGAGGACGCGCCGGAGTCGGCCGTTGCCGGCATGGCCGCGGCAGCGGGCCTCGACCACGTCACCCGATACCTCGTCGGGGTCGACGCGGAGCGTGCGCGGCTCGATATCAAGACCATGACCCTGGAGGCCCACGAGCCGCTCTGGAGCATGGGCGACGACACCCCGACCGCGGGGCGCGGGCGGGTGGATCGGCCGGTCGCCGACCACCTGCGGCAGGCCTTCGCCCAGGTCACCAATCCGGCGATCGACCCGGAGCGCGAGCGGATCGTGATGGACCTGCGCGTGGAGATCGGCCGGCGTGCTGCGCTGCTCGGCGGACCGCCGCGTGGGCCGCGCACCCTCCGCCTGGAGCGGCCGATCGTCGCCGACCAGGCCGGACTGCTGGCCGCGATCCGCGATCGGGGCACGCGCCTCCGGACGCTGGACGCCACGTGGTCGGCCGACGCTGGCCCTGACGGCCTGCGCGCGGCTCTGGATCGGCTCGCCGGCGCGGCGGTCGCGGCCGCGGGATCCGGAGTCGAGGTCCTGGTCGTATCGGATGCGGCGCTGTCGATCGACCGCCTGGCGGTGCCCTCCGTGCTCGCGGCGGGGGCCGTCCACACGGCCCTGACCGGGGCCGGCCTTCGCGGCCGCACCGACATCGTGGTCGACGCTGCGGACATCCTCGCCGTCCACGCGATGGCCATGGTCCTGGCGGTCGGTGCCACCGCGGTCCATCCGCGCCTGGCCGTCGCCATGGCCGCCGAGCTCGCCGGTTCTCGCGGCGCCGAGAGCCTCTCGCCCGCCGCCGCGGTCTCCAACCTCGTCGGCGCGTTCGAGGCCGGCCTGCGCAAGACGCTCGCCCGAATGGGGATCAGCGCCGTGGCGAGCTACATCGGGGGTGCCCTCGTCGACACGATCGACCTCGCGCCGGAGGTCGTCGAGCGCTGCTTCCCGACCGCGGCCGCCTGGCCCGGCCGGTCGACCTTCGCGGACCTGGGCGCCAGGGCCCTTCGACGACGTGACGCGGCGATCGCCCTCCCGCCGGCTCCGGTCGGCCGTGAGCCGAGGCTCCCGGACCCCGGGTTCGCCCGGTTCCGTGCCGACGGCGAAGCCCACCTGTTCTCGCCGGCCATCGCCCGGGAGATCCAGGTCCTGTCGGGGTCCCTGGCGGTCGAGTCGGCGGAATCGACGGACTCGGTGGAGTCGGCTCTGGCTCGCTACCGGGCAGCGCTGGCCCGGGGGCCCGACGCGCCGTCCGTGCCGCGAGACGAGCTGCGGATCGTCCGGGCCGCCATACCGCTCCGGCTGGCGGATGTGGAGGACGCCCGGTCCATCGCGCGTCGCTTCGTCGTGTCGGCGATGAGCGTCGGGGCGCTCTCGCCGGAGGCGCACCAGGCGCTGACGATCGGCATCCAGCGGGCCGGCGGTTCCGCCAATACCGGCGAGGGTGGCGAGGACCCGGCGTGGTACGTGGCGGACGACGACGGCCGGCGGCGTGATGCGCGGATCAAGCAGGTCGCCTCCGCCCGGTTCGGCGTGACGGCGACCTATCTCGCGCGGGCGGATCAGCTCGAGATCAAGATCGCGCAGGGTTCCAAGCCGGGGGAGGGGGGCCAGCTTCCCGGGCGCAAGGCCACGGCCTACATCGCCGCCCTTCGGCGCGGCCAGGCCGGCCAGAGCTACATCAGCCCGCCGCCGCACCACGACATCTACTCGATCGAGGACCTGGCCCAGCTGATCGCCGACCTGCGGGCGATCAACCCGGCTGCCAGGATCGGCGTCAAGCTCGTGGCCAGCCGTGGCGTGGGCACGATCGCTGCGGGCGTGGTCAAGGCCGGCGCCACGTACATCCACCTGTCCGGCCACGCCGGCGGGACCGGGGCCTCGCCGCTGTCGAGCATCAAGCACGTGGGGGCGCCGTGGGAGCTGGGCCTCGCGGAGGTCCACCAGGTCCTGTTGCGCAACGGCCTGCGCGACCGCGTCGCGCTGCGCACCGACGGGGGCCTCCAGACCGGCCGCGACCTGCTGGTGGCCGCGTTGCTGGGAGCGGAGGAGTTCGCGTTCGGGACGGCGGCCCTCGTCGCGGTCGGATGCGACATGGCCCGCCAGTGCCACCTCGACACGTGCCCGACCGGGATCGCCACCCAGCGCGAGGACCTTCGCGCCAAGTTCAGCGGCACGCCGGAGATGGTCGAGCGGTTCTTCCTCGCCATCGCCGAGGACCTCCGTCGCGAGCTGGCGGCGACCGGGGCGCGGTCGATCGGCGCGATCATCGGCGAGAGTCGAAGGACCCTGCGACCGTTCGATGCTGCCCGCCGGGAGCTGGCTCCCGTGGTCGGCGCTCCGCCGTGGCCCGCCGACGCCGCCCGTCGTGCGGACCCGTCCCTGCCGGCCCGGACGATCCGGCACGCCCCGGCCTCGCCGCTGGAAGCGCGCATCGCCGCGGCGTTCCGCGATCAGGGTCCGGTCGCGGCAGCCGGCCTGCGCCTGTCAACGGCGGATCGATCATTCGGGGCCGGCCTCACCGGAGCGATCGAACGCGGCGAATTGCGCGGGCCCGTTCGTTTGGAGTTGCGCGGTGCGGCCGGCCAGTCGTTCGGGGCGTTCGCCGGCCCGGGGGTGGATCTCACGCTCGTCGGCCAGGCCAACGACTACGTCGGCAAGGGCCTGTCCGGCGGGCGGGTGACCGTCGTGCCGGAGCCGGACCTGGGGGTGGACCCCGCGGGCGAGGCGATCGCCGGCAATACGCTGCTGTATGGCGCCACGGGCGGCCGGCTCCACCTGGTGGGTCGGGCGGGGATGCGCTTCGCGGTCCGCAACTCCGGCGCCGACGCCGTGGTCGAGGGGATCGGGCCGCACGGCTGCGAGTACATGACCGGCGGCACCGTCGTGGTCCTGGGTCCGATCGGGGCGAACTTCGGGGCCGGGATGACCGGCGGCCGGGCCTACCTCTACGACCCGACCGGTCGCCACGCGGCGGCGCTCAACACGTCGAGCGTGGTCGCCACGCGGCTGTCGACCCTGCTCCGCGAACGCGACGACGGCCCGGCACGGAACGGTGAACTGCGTGGGCTGCTGGAGGACCACCGGTCGGTGGGGTCCGGGCTCGCGGACCGACTGCTCCGGATCGACGACCTGCCCGCGGCCATCTGGGTCGTGGAGCCGATCGCGCCCGTCAGCGTGGGCGCCTCCGACGCTCGCGACGGCGTCGCCGGGGGCGGTGTCGCCGGGGGCGGTCTCGCCGGCTCGCGTGCGGCCGAAGGGCCACGTATCGCCGCCGTCGAGTCGCCGCGTGCAGCTGCGGCCCCGGCGCCCGAGGCCCGGGTGGCCAGCCAGCCGGGCGAGGGGTAGCCCGCGCGTCCCGGCGGCCCGCGTCGGTGCGACGCGATCGGGCGATGAACGAGTGTGCCAGTCGGCGGCCCGCGTCGGTGCGACGCGAATCCGCGATGAACGAGCGCGGACCGGGATCCACGATGCAAAGCACGTCCAACAAGAGAGCGTCTGATGCTCATCTGTACCGATCGTGCGTCGGTGCGACGCGGCCCCGCCGCTGGACCGCGGCGCCGCCGCGGGTCCGCGGGCCCCGCCGCGCCCGCGTCGGTGCGACGCGAATCCGCGATGAACGAGCGTGCCAGTCGGCGGCCCGCGTCGGTGCGACGCGAATCCGCGATGAACGAGCGTGCCAGTCGGCGGCCCGCGTCGGTGCGACGCGAATCCGCGATGAACGAGCGTGGACCGGGATCCAGGATGCAGGGCGCGTCCAACAAGGGATCGTCTGACGCTCATCTGTACCGATAGCGCGTCGGTGCGACGCGGCCCCGCCGCCGGCGCCCGGCCGCGTCGGTGCGACGCGGCCCCGCCGCTGGACCGCGGCCGCGCCGCGCCCCCGCCGCTGGCCCGGCCGCCGGCGCCCGGGCCCTCGCCGCTGGTCCGCGGCCGCGCCCGACTGCCCGTCGATACCCGACCGCAACCCCAGCGG
This sequence comes from uncultured Chloroflexia bacterium, assembly GCA_963704935.1. Lineage (GTDB taxonomy): Bacteria > Chloroflexota > Limnocylindria > Limnocylindrales > CSP1-4 > SPCO01. The sequence goes on along the minus strand of CAVPIF010000001.1, from coordinate 1,081,178 downwards.
GTCCGAGCCGCCGCCGACACCTCGGGCGGTTGCGCCTAGGCTGCCCTCACGATGGACGGGTCCCACCGTGGGAGCCCCGCGCCGCGACGCCCGGCCCAGGAGAAGGTGGTGACCCGATGATGCAGTCGTCCAATTCCCAGGTCGCCCGGCCGGTCGCGGTCCGCAGCGGCAGCAGCGCGCCCGTCACGTGCGCCGCGTGTGGTTGCCGCCTTCAGCAGACCGGGGACGCGTGGTTCCACTTCAACCCGCTTGGCGGGCGCGACGCGCGGGGCTGCCGGATCGCCTGCTCGGATGCGGCGCACGACGCCGGCGGTCGACCGGTCTCCATCGCGGTCTGACGGCCCCCACGGCCCCTCGGCCGCCGACGGCCCCCTCGTCCGCCGACGATCCGCCGACACTCCGCCGACGTCTCGCTCTCCGGCCTGCGTCCGCCCGACGCCGCCGACTCAGTCCGCGGCCGCGACCTCATCCACGACGATCCGGTAGCCGACCCCGCGGACCGCGACGACATGCGGGCCGCCCGCCTGCTCCACCTTGGCGCGGAGTCGGGCCAGGTGCGGCTTGAGCCAGAGCAGGTCCGGGTCGGTCTCCGCCGGCCAGCCGGCGCGCGCCAGTTGCAGGTGCGGGACGATGTCGCCCTCGGCCCGGACGAGGGCTTCGAGCAATCGGAACTCCGTCGGGGTGAGCGACAGCGCGGCATCGTCCACGCGCGCCTCGTGGCGTCCGGGTTCCAGGACGAGCCCACCGGCGGACAGTGGTCCGGCATGCGCGCCCGCGCCGGGACGGTCCACCCGGCGCATGATCGCGCCGATGCGAGCCAGGAGCTCCGCCTTGCCGAACGGCTTCGTCAGGTAGTCGTCGGCGCCCAGGCTCAACGCCCGGACCTTGGCGGCCTCGCCGCTCTCGCCGGACACGACGAGGATGGGCGCCTGGCCCACGGCCCGCATCTGGCCGGCAACGGAGAAGCCGTCTGGTCCAGGCATGGCCAGGTCCAGCAGGACCAGGTCGGGATGCTCCTCGCGAAAGCGCTTCACGGCGGTCAGGCCGTCGTAGGCCGTGATGACCTGGTGGCCTTCGGTCCCGACGAGCGCGCTGATCGCTCCGACCATGGCCGGGTCGTCATCCACGACGAGGATGCGCAGCGGGCGGGTGCTCATGGTGGTCTTGCTCCTCGCTTTGCGGGATCAGATGGCGACGGCGGCCGGCAGGGCCACGACGAAGCGCGCGCCCTGCGGTTGTGCGGGTTCGCACCAAAGGTGCGCGCCCATCGATTCGCCGAGTCGCTTGGCGGCGTAGAGGCCGATGCCGGAACCTCGGGCGGTATGGGTGTCGCGGCGGGCGTAGGGCTCGAAGATCCGTTCCCGCCATTCGTCCGGGATGCCCGGGCCCTCGTCGCTCACCCCGAGGTGGACGATCCCCTCGACGAGTGCCCACTCGATCGTGATCGTGGTCTCGGCCGGAGCGTATTTCACGGCATTCTCGACGAGATGCTCCACGATCTGGCGGAGTCTCGGGGGATCGGCCAGCGCGTGGAGCCGCGGCGTCCCGGAGACGAGCACCCGGTGATGGCCGACCAGTGGTCGCAGCGAGAGGAGGACCTCGCTCACGAGGCCGCCGACATCGACCGGCGTGAGGGTCGCGGCATCTTCGGGAACGACGCGAACGGAGGCCAGGATCGAGTCGACCAGGCGGTCCAGCCGTTCGATCTGCTCGAGCGTCGCGCTGTGCCACGACGCGCGCGTCCGGCGACGCTCGACGTCGCGCGATTCGCGTCCGGCCAGCTGGGGCTCCTCCGCGAGGAGGTCGGCGTACGCGCGGACCACGGCGAGTGGCGTCCGCAGCTCATGGGTGACCAGGGCGATCAGCTCGCTGCGAGCCTGGTCGATCGCCTTGAGCGCTTCGACCCGCGCCTCCGCCTCGGTCTGCTGTCGGCCCTTCTCGACGATGCCGGCCAGGAGGTCGGCCACGGCGCTCAGCTGGGCAGCATCCGCCTCGTCGAAGTCGCGAGGCCGTTCCGTCTGGACGTTGAGGACCCCGACCGTCTGGTCGTGCCACGTCAGTGGGACGCTGAGCATGGACGTCACGAACCGTCGCTGGTCCAGGCCGCGGACCCACAGGAATCGAGGGTCGGCCTTGACGTCCGGGATCATCAGCGGCCGCCGCGTGGCGGCGACGTGCCCGGTCACGCCCTCGCCGTGCGGCACCCGGGCCCGTCCGATCTGGAACCGGTCGAGGCCGTTGGTCGCCGCCAGGGTCAGGTACGCTCCATCCCGGTCGAGCAGGTACAGCGAGGAGACATCGGCATGGAGCGCATCCCGCGTCCCGTCGACGACCGTGCCGAGCAGTTCGTCCCAGGTGCGCGCGGTCGTGGCGAGGCGCGCCACCTCGTGGAGGAAGCGCAGCTGTTCGAGCTGGTCGGAACCGCGCAGCGCGTCGATCGTGTCCTCCGCCCGGTGGGCCATCGATATCACGATACAAGGGTAGGAAAGGCTGCGGGCTGGAAAGGTTGCGGTCCTGTCGTCCGTAGGTTGCGGAAGGGCGCGGATGGAGGGCCGCCGTGAGCGAGGGACGACGGGCGGAGGCCGGCTCGGCCGCGCCGCCGAGTCGGGCCGAACCGACCGGGATCGGGTCGGCGGGTGCGCGCGACCCGCTGGCGCGCGAGGTCCGGCTGCTCGGAGCGCTGCTCGGCCAGGTCATCATCGAGCAGGCCGGCGACGCGACCTACGAGGCCGTGGAGCGGATCCGCAGGCGGGCCATCGCCCTGCGGCGCGACGATGATCCGGCCGACCGCGACCGCCAGGCGGCCGACCTCGACGCCCTCGACCTGGGCGCGTCCGAGGCCGTCGTTTCCGCATTCTCGCTCTACTTCCAGCTCGTCAACATCGCCGAGGCGCGTGGCCGAGTCCGGGCTCTCCGTCGACGGGAGCGAGCCGCCCGGGACGGCCTGCTGGACGACTCGGTCGCCGATGCCATCGACCGACTCCGGCGTGCCGGTCATTCCGAGCACGACCTGGACGCCATCCTCGCCCGGCTCCGGGTCAGCCCGGTCCTGACGGCCCACCCGACGGAAGCCCGACGACGGACGGCGCTCATCGCCCTGCGCCGCTGCGCGGAGCTGCTCGAGCGACTGGACGACCCGCGGCTCACCCCGTCCGAGGACCGCGAGATCCGTCGCCGCCTGCGGGAGGAGATCACCCTGATGTGGCGGACCTCCGACCTGCGGTCCGTCGCGCCGGAGCCCCTCGACGAGGTGCGAACGGCGATGGCCGTCTTCGACGCCACGCTGTTCACCACCGTGCCGCGCCTGTATCGGGCGACCGACGCGGCACTGGACGCCCGGCGCGGGCGGTTCGTCCGAACGGGAGCTCGACCACCACGGGTGCCGGCATTCGTCCGCTATGGATCGTGGGTCGGCGGCGATCGCGACGGGAACCCGCACGTGACCTCGGAGATCACCGAACGGACGCTGCGGATCCAGGCGGACCACGTCCTCCACGGGTACGAGGCGGTCGCGCTGCGACTGATGCAGACGGTCTCCGCGGCCGCCTCGGGAAGCCGTGTGCCCCGGACGCTGGCGATGCGTCTGGGCCGGGACGCGGAGGACCTCCCCGAGACGGACCGTCAGCTCCGCCGCCGGTTCCCGGACGAACCGTACCGCCAGCGATTCGGGTTCATGGCGGAGCGGCTGCGGCGGACGCGGGTCGCCCTGACCGACGAGGTCGGGCCCAGGGTGGGCCACTACGAGGCCGCGGAGGAATTCGACACGGAGCTCGCGGAGCTGCAGGCCGGGTTGGTGGATGAGGGCCTGGGCCGCGTGGCGTGGGGGGTGGTGACCGAGCTTCGCTGGCAGGTCCAGACCTTCGGGTTCCACCTCGCGTCGCTCGAGGTCCGGCAGCACAGCGACGTCCATCGGCGAGCCCTCACCGTGCTCGCCCAGGCCGGGAATCGCGCGGGCGACCTGGATCCCGCGATCGAGGTCGCCCCGGACGTGACGCTTCAGGAGGTGCTGGACACGTTCCGGGCGATCGCCTCGGCGCAGGCCCGATTCGGAGTGGAGGCCTGCCGCAGGTTCGTCGTCTCGTTCACTGCCCGCCCGGACGACGTCACCGACGTGCTCCGATTGGCACGTGCCGCTGTGGGGTCAGAGGGGGTGCCGCCGGTCCTGGACGTCGTCCCCCTGTTCGAGTCGACCGACGCCCTGACCGGGGCCGGGGGGATCCTGGGCGCGTTGCTGGACGACCCCGGCTATCGAGCCCATCTCACCGACCGGGGGGATCGCCAGGAGGTGATGCTCGGCTACTCCGACTCGAACAAGGAGTCGGGTTTCCTCGCAGCGGCCTGGATGCTCCACCAGGCGCAGTCGGAGCTCATGGCGGTCGCGCGGCAGCGAGGCGTGGAACTGACCCTGTTCCATGGCCGGGGCGGTGCCATCGGGCGCGGCGGCGGACCCGCCAACCGGGCGATCCTGGGCAGCGCACCGGGCTCGGTCGACGGCCGGCTCAAGCTGACCGAACAGGGTGAGGTGATCGCCGCGAACTACGCCGACCCGGCCATCGCGCAGCGGCACCTGGAACAGCTGACCGGGGCCGTCCTCATCGCCTCGACCCCGGAACGCGACGCGGCGGCCGCCGAAGCCCTGGACGAAGGCGGCCCGATCCTGACCGAGCTAGCGACGACGGCCCGGGCCGCCTACCGCGCGCTGGTCCACGACGACCCGGGCTTCGCCGCGTTCTTCCGCGACATCACGCCCATCGCCGAACTGTCCGGGATCCGACTTGGGTCGCGCCCAGCCGCACGCGGCCGTCAGGGCGCCGGGGCGGCACCGCCGATCGATGCGTTGCGGGCCATCCCGTGGACGTTCGCCTGGTCCCAGTCACGCATCAACCTCCCGGGCTGGTACGGCCTCGGGTCCGCCCTGGAGGCGTACCGGCAGGCCCACGGCGAATCCGGTCTCGCGGAGATCGGGCGGCTCCACCGGGCATGGCCATTCCTGTCGTCCATCCTCGACAACGCCGAGATGATCCTGGCCAAGGCGGACATGGGGGTCGCCCGACGGTACGCCTCGCTGGTCGGCGACGGCGGCGATGACGACGACGGCGCCGGCCGGCGGCGCTGGGACGCGATCGAGTCCGAGTACCACCGGACGGTGGCGCTCCTGCTCCAGGTGACCGGGCGCCATCGACTGCTCGACGGTGCTCCCGTCCTCCAGCGCTCGATCGAGCTGCGCAATCCGTATGTCGACTCCCTGTCCGAGCTCCAGGTCCGCTGGCTGGCGCGATTGCGCGCCATGGCCCCGGACGACCCCGACCGCGGTCGGGTGCTGCGGCTCGTCCAGCTGACCGTCAACGGCGTGGCCGCCGGCCTCCAGAACACCGGGTAGCGCCAGGGCGATCTACGCGGCGGTCAGGCGGCGGCCGAGCGCGGCAGCGAGCCGGTCGATGTCCGCCTCTTCCACGTAGCGCTGGGCGGAGACGCGGATGAGGATCGTCGTCGGACGGTCCGTCGGTCGGTCGCGGGCACCCCGGGCCGGCCAGTCCGTGACGGGGATCTCGATCCGGTCCTCGTCGATGAGCGCGTCGTGGAGGTCTCCCGCCTCGCGCTCGGTCAGCAGGCCCGGGATCGTGAGGGCCGCCATCGCGCCGAGCATCTCGTCCGGCGCGGGGGCCGGCACCCGGAGGACGCCGGCGACCGCGTCGCGCGCACGCAGTGCCAGGGCGTGGTTGGCGGCCATGATCTCCGGCCAGCCACCCGGCTCGCCGGCGGCCATCCAGTCGATCGCGATCGGCAGCGTGAGGACGGCGGTCGGGTCGCTCGTCCCCGTCCAGTCGAACTCGAGCAGCAAGCGTGAGCGGTCCGTGCGGGGGTCGTTCGCACCGTGCGAGACGACCGTCGGGTGGATCCGGTCGCGGCGATCGGCACGGACCCACAGGAACCCTGCCCCCTTGGGGCCGCACAGCCACTTGTGCCCGTTGCCGGTGTAGTAGGCCGCCCCGAGTTCGTCCAGGTCGAGCGGGATCTGCCCCGGTGCATGCGCCCCGTCGACGAGCGTGTCGACGCCGCGTTCGCCCAGCTCCCGGACCAGGCGAGCGATCGGCAGCACCAGGGCGGTCGGGCTCGTGATGTGACTGATCACCGCGAGGCGGGTCCGCGACGTGACCGCCCCGAGGATGGTCTCGGCGACCTCGTCGTCCCCAGCCGTCGGGAAGGGGAGTCGGGCCAGGATGACGCTCGCCCCATCACGGCCGGCTACCGCGCGCACGGTGGTCAGCGTGGCGTTGTACTCGTGGTCGGTGGTGAGCACCTCGTCGCCGCGCTCGAATCTGAGCGATCGGAGGACGGCGTTGACCCCGGTCGTGGCGTTGGGCACGAAGACGAGGCCGGCCGGATCCGCCCCGAGGAACGCCGCCAGTCGTTCGCGTGCGTCGTCGAGAAGGCCGGGCAGCTCACGGCCCAGGAAGGCGACCGGCTGCCGCTCGAGGCGGTCGCGCAGCTCTCGCTGTGCCGCCAGGACGGGTTCCGGACAGGCGCCGTAGGAACCGTGGTTGAGAAAGGCTACGGACGGGTCCAGGCGCCAGCCAAGGTCGCTGCGCAACGGATCAGGCCGCCGACGGGATGAAGGTCCCGCCGTCCCGCACGACCAGGGCGCCGTCGGGGTCGTCCTGCCCATCCGCCAGCCAGCGCACCTCACCCTGGCCCACCACGCGCCACGGCTCACCGGCCTGAAGCAGCACGCCGGTCCGTTCGCCGATGCCCAGGACGGCGAGCCCGGCGGGGGCGCCGGCGCCGAACCGCCGCAGCGTCGCGGACCAGGACCGGGAATCCGCGTGCGGTACGACCGTGATGCCGGGTGCCAATCCGAGACCGTCCAACCCGCCATCCGGCGTCCAGGTCCAGGCCCCAAGGGCCATCGCTCCGGCGCTCGCACCCGCCAGCACGGCGCCGCGCGCCAGCGCCGCCAGCACGGACGCCCACGCGCGTGAGTCGCGCAGGATGGTGGGGATCAGGTCCGGGTCGCCACCGGGGAAGTGGATCAGGTCCGCGTCGGCGAGCGCGGCGGCGAGCGACGGATCGGCGGCCGAAGCCGTGTCGATGATCGGGATGTTCTCGGCACGCACCTCGAGACCGGCGGCCAGTCCGAGGTGTCCGAAGGCCTCCACGCCGGCCGCCGCGGCGATCGCGGGCCGTCCGCGCGCGGCGGCCGTCGGCACGACGGCGACCCGGACGATATGGTCCCGGCGCGGGGCGAGGCCCAGGATCGACGCAAGGAACGGTTCGTCCCCGGCGCCGAACTCCCCGCCGCCGTGCAACGCGATCGTGCCGCTCACGACAGATGGGGCATCGCGTCAGCGACTCATGGAGCGGTAGCGCCGGACGCCGAGCGGGCCGAACACGGCGACGATGATGACCACCCAGACGAGGGTGACCAGGATCGGGTTCTGTGACGGGAAGCTGTCCGAGGCGTACGGATTCGGGTTCCCCCAGAGCTCACGCAGGGCGCCCGTGAGCGTGCTGGTCGGATTCCACTCGGCGAACGGGCGCAACCAGTCGGGCAACGACTGCGGCGGCACGAAGACGTTGGAGATGAAGGTGATCGGGAAGAGCGTGGTGAACACGACCTGGTTGGCGACCTCGACGGACGGGACACCCAGACCCAGCCAGATCCCCAGCCACGACATCGCGAACGCGAACAACAGCAGCAGTCCGATGCCGGACACGAACTCCAGCAGCCCGGTTCGGACCGTCCAGCCGACCACCAGGCCGGACAGCATCAGCACGACGAGGATGCCGCCGTTGTAGACGACGTCGGAGAACGAGCGGCCCGTGAGCACCGCCGACCGCGCCATCGGGAGCGATCGGAAGCGGTCGATGATCCCCTTGTGGACGTCGTCGGTCATGCCGATCGCGGTCGTCGCGGCGGCGAACACGATGGTCTGGGCGAAGATGCCGGGCATCAGGAACTCGCGGTACGCCCCGGGATCGCTGTAGCCCGGCAGCGGGATCGCTCCGCCGAACACGAAGGCGAACAGCAGGACGAACATGATCGACTGGAGGATCGCGAAGATCGCGAGCTCCGGGATGCGGGGGATGCGCTTGAGGTTGCGCCAGGTGATGACCAGGCCGTCGGCCAGGGCGCGCGTCATGCCGCGGTCTCCGCTCCGGGGTCGATCCCGGGGTCCGGGGTCTCGGCGGCGTGACCCGTCAACGACAGGAAGACGTCATCGAGCGTCGGCCGACGCAGCGCGATGTCGTCGATGTGGACATTCGCCTCGCTCAGGTCGCGAACGACCTGTATGAGGGTCTGGGCGCCACCCGTTGCCGGCACCGTGAGCTTGCGCGTGTGCTCGTCGAGGTGCGCCGTTCCGGCGCCGTCGCGGACCAGGACCTCCCGCGCGCGGAGGATCTCGTCCCGGTCGTGGACCACGACCTCGATGCGCTCACCGCCGACCTGGGCCTTCAGCTCATCCGCGGTGCCGCGGGCGATGATCCGGCCGTGATCGACGACCGCGATCGTGTCGGCCAGTTCGTCCGCCTCCTCGAGATACTGCGTGGTCAGCAAGAGCGTCGTGCCTTCGCGGACGAGTCGGCGGATGACATCCCACATGCCCAGCCGGCTGCGCGGGTCCAGGCCGGTGGTCGGCTCGTCGAGGAACAGCAGGCGCGGCCGCCCGATGAGGGCGCTCCCAAGGTCCAGTCGCCGGCGCATGCCGCCCGAGTAGGTCTTGACCGTCCGGTCCGCCGCGTCCCGAGGTCGAACTGCTCCAGGAGCTCGCCGGCCCGAAGGCGCGATTCCGACGAGGAGAGCTGGTACAGCCGCCCGAACATCCAGAGGTTCTCCCGCCCGGTCAGGTTCTCGTCCACCGCCGCGTACTGGCCGGACAGGCCGATCACCGATCGCAGCTGGTCGGCCTGGCGGACGACATCGAATCCGGCGACCGTGGCCCGGCCGGCGTCCGGCTTCAGCAGCGTGGCGAGGATCCGGACCGTCGTGGTCTTGCCGGCTCCATTGGGCCCCAGCAGCCCGAGGACCGTGCCCTCCTCCACGGTCAGGTCGACGCCGTCCAGCGCGCGGACCTCGCTCCGGCGCGAGCGGTAGATCTTGACCAGTCCTTCGGCGGTGATCGCGGTCGTCATGCCGTGTTCTCCCGGGGATCCTGTCGATGGGGCTCCGAGTATACGGTGAGGCCGCGTGCCGGGCCGTCGCGTGCCGGACCGTCGCGTGCCGCGCATCGGGCGCCGCCCGGGCCGCGTCCGGCCGGTACGCTGGCGGGCCGACCACTACTCGAGTCCGACCCGATGCCCGCTCCGCCTGCCCCGATCGCCCGCATTCGCGTCCGGGTGAGCGCCTGGCTGGAACGCTGGGGTCCGCTCCTGCCGCTGCTCCTCGCCGAATTCGTCGTGTGGCTCGGGTTCGGCGGCCTGCTGCCGGTCCTGCCGCTCTATTTCGTCGAGCAGGGCATCGACCTCGCGACCCTGGGCATCGTGATCGCCGCCTGGCCGGCCGCCAGGCTCGTCAGCGAACCGCTGTTCGGGTGGATCGCCGACCGCACCGCCCGAGTACCGCTCATGGCCATCGGCCTCGTCGCGAGCGGCATCTTCGGGGCGCTGCCGCTCGTCCTGACCGGACCGCTGGCGTTCGTGCTGCTGCGGGCAGGCGCCGGGCTCGGGGCGGCCATCTACGACCCCGCTGCGCGCGGCTTCCTGACCGACGCGACCCCCCCGGAGCGTCGGGGAGAGGCGTTCGGCCTGTACGGAGCGGCCCAGATGGGCGGGCTGCTGCTCGGTCCGTCCATCGGGGCGTTCGGGGCCGCCAACCTCGGCGGCATCGGGTTCGTGTTCGTGTTCAGCGGGGTCACCGCGGTGATCGCCGCGGCCGGGATCGCGCTTCGGGTCCGCGAAGAGGGCGTCGAGCGTCGGCCTCACGCCACGCCATCACCGGACCTGACGGAATTCCCGCCCGACGCTCCGTTCCTCGAGGAGCGGCGGGCGCGCGACCTGGCCGCCGAGTCCACGATGGACCCAGACGCCCCGATGGTCGGCGCCCGGATGCGCCTGCTCAACCGGGGATTGATCGCGGCGATCATCCTCAATGCGGGCGGCTATTTCGGCAGCGGGACGTACGAGGTCATCTGGAGCCTCTTCCTGGAGCGGCTCGGGGCGGACCTCGCGCTGATCGGTCTCACGTTCGCGATGTTCGGGCTGCCGGTCCTGCTCCTCTCGCCCTTCGCGGGACGGATCGTGGACCGGCGCGGACCGTTCGCGTTCATCGTGCTCGGGACCGTGCTGCCGGCGATCACGGGGATCCTGTACACGTTCCTCGTGGATCCGGTCCTCGCCGTGCCGTTGATCCTCATCGAGGCGACCGGCTTCGCGATGCTCAACCCGGCACTCTACAGCGTCGTGGCAGCGAGCTCGCCCCCCGGACGCTCATCGACCGCTCAGGGCCTGTACGGTGCCGCCGGCACGCTCGGATTCATCATCGCGTCGCTCGTATCCGGGGCGCTTGGCCGAGGTGAACATCGTGTACCCGTTCTACCTGTTCAGCGCGGTCATGATCATGTGCCTCGCGATCGGCGTCCTGGTCGGCGGACCGACGCTCCGGACCCGTCCCGCGCCAAGCGTCGAGCTCGCTCGCTAGGCCTGGTCTGCCTCCTGTGCTATCCTCTCGGCGCGGGGTGGAGCAGCGGCAGCTCGTCGGGCTCATAACCCGAAGGTCACTGGTTCGAATCCAGTCCCCGCAACCAACACGCCTTTTCCTGAACCCCGGGTCCCGACCAACCCGGGGTTCATCCTTTTCGCGGGATCGCGCCGGTGATCGGCCGGGAACGCCTCGGCTGGAGCTCGGATCCGTCCGTGCAGCGGGGTCTCATGCACCACATGACCCAACGGACGAACGAGGCGGTCCCGCTCGCCGCCCGGAGCACCAGGTGGCCGGATCCGCCGCGCAGGCCCGCAGGATGCCGGGCTGTGAGGCGCCCGTTGCCCCGTTGGTTCACCGGGTGACCGACGGTCGACCCAGAGTCAGGCGGCCGACCCGTCGTCGGTCGACCGGCAGCCAGCCGGTCGACCGGAAGTCGGGCGGTCAGCGGGCTCGGCGCTGCCAGCTGACGCCGCTCGTCGACGCGATGTCGGTGAGCTTGGCTGCTCCCGCCGCCGGGTCCACGACCCAGTCCTGCTCCTCCGTCCAGAGGTGGGCCAGGACCGAGCGTCCGTCGGGTGAGATGGCGATACCGATGCCGTCACCATTCTCGCTCGCGATCCCGAGCGGTCGCGCGGGGCCACTGCCGTCGGCCGCGGCGATCCACGCGGCATCGCGATAGTCGGTTGCTCCGAACAGGCCGAATTGTTGCTGGAAGACGATGGACTCGCCGTCCGGCGTGAATACAGCGTTCAGCTCGTCGTCCGAGAAGGGGTCGAACTCGAGGGGACGGATGCTCGTCGCCGTGCCATCGGCAGCGATGGAGGCCACGCTGATCCTGAACCCCGGGGTGCGCCCCTGGGAGTCCGGCAGCTGGACGAGGGTATGGAACGCCAGTCGATCGCCGGTCGGCGACCAGGCGGGCCCCTGGAGGTCGTAGTCGCCGCCGTCGATCTCGGCGCCATCGATCGCCAGTCGCACCGGGTCGCCGCCGGCGACGTCGACGAGGTAGAACGACCACCGGCCGTCCACCTGGCCGCGGACGATCAGCTGGTTGCCGTTCGGGGGGCGGAACGTCGGCGACGTGGCCGGGAAGTCGACCAGACGCCGCGACCCGCTCCCGTCGGTAGCGATGAGCTCGGCGACGGGTGCCCCACTCAGGTTGCGCTCCAGGGCGATCTGCGTGCCGTCGGGCGAGAATTCGATCCAGTTGATCTGGGCGAAGGGACCGCCGATCCGCTGGAGGTCGGACCCATCGGCTCCACCGACCCACAATTCCTCGCCACCGGTGACCTCACGCAGCACGGCGAGTCGATCGCCGAGCGGCGAGAAGACGGCGTAGGTTTCCCGTTCCGGCCCGTCCGCCAGCGCCCGGGCTGGTGCGTCGATCGAGTCGCGGACGAGGAGGTCGCCGCCACTGACGTACGCGAGTGGGCCGTTGGCGGCCAGTCCGAACGGTTCGGGCAGGCGCGGCCGCGATCCGATGTAGACGGCCACAGCCGACGCGAGGGCAAGCAGCGCGATGAGGGCCAGGACGCCGATCCGGCGCCATGGCGTGCCGCCGAACGGCACGCGTTGCGTCGCGATATCCATGGGAAGCCACCTTTCGGGGAAGGTCCAGGCAGGCCGCTGCCGCGTGCGGGCGGTCTGGCGGACGATGTCGTCTCGGTAGTCAGGGGTCCCGGCCAGGTACAGGTCGGCGAGGAGCGCCGACAGGTCCTGCTCGAAGCGTTGCGGCGAGGTCATGCGAGTCGTCCTCCCGCCACGGTTGCCGGGACTGGATCGAGATCGGTGCTCACGTGGGTACGCATCGCCGCGAGGGCGTAGTGCAGGCGTGACTTCGCGGTCCCGACAGGGATGCCGAGGGTGCGCGCCACGTCCGGTAGCGGCATCCCCAGGAGGAAGTGCAGGGCGACGACCGCCCGGTGCCCGGGTCGCAGGCCCGCCAGGGCCTGGTCGAGCAGATGGCGGTCGGCGAGGGCGTTGGCGATGTCATGGGTCGCCGGGAGATCGAGCGGCGTGAGCTGGACCTCGATGATCCGGCGCTTGCGGCGCCGTACGAGATCGAGACACGCGTTGACGAGCAGTCGATGAAGCCAGGCGTCGAACCGCTCCGGGTCGCGAAGACCGGGGAGGTCGCGCCAGGCGCGGATCATGGCTTCCTGGACGGCGTCGCGCGCGAGCTCGCCGTCGCGGAGGATGAGCCGGGCTGCCGCGTCCAGCCGCGCGAGGCGCACGTCGAGGAGCGCAGCGAAGGCGTCATGATCGCCCTCCCTCGCCCGCTCGATGAGCTCTCGCTGGTCCACGGTCGCCTCGGTGGTTCGGTCGGCACGGCCATGGTGGTCGCGCTCTACAGGGTATGGCGTCCGCCCCGGCCGAAACGTTCAGCAGGCCTCGCGGTCCGTCCATGGAATCCCTACCATCGGCCGGATGGCAGGTCCCCGTCGCGCTCGCACCGGCATCCTCGGCCTGGTGCCGCCGCTGCTGTTCGATGTGGCCGACTTCCGGCGGTTGTGGGCGGGCCAGACGATCTCCGTCTTCGGCGATCAGGTCACCCAGATCGGGCTCCCGCTCGTCGCGGTCCTGGCGCTGGGCGCCGACGCGGCCCAGATGGGCTACCTGACGGCGGCCGGGCTGGCGCCGCACCTGCTGTTCTCCCTGCCTGCGGGCGCGTGGCTGGACCGGGTCCGGCAGCGCCGCCGGATGATGATCTGGGCCGACCTCGGGCGGGCCGGGTTGATCGCCTCGGTGCCGGTCGCCCATTTCGCCGGCGTGCTCGGCATCGGCCAGCTCTACGTGGTGGGCTTCCTGAGCGGATCACTGGCCGTGCTATTCGACCTGTCGTGGAACACGGTCTTCGTGTCCATCGTCCGGCGCGAGCGCTATGTCGAGGCGATGTCCCTGCTCAACGGCAGCCGATCGATGGCCTACGTGGCCGGTCCGACCATCGGGGGCATGCTTGTCCAGGTGTTGGGAGCGCCGCTGGCGGTCCTGGCCGACGCTATCTCCTACCTGGGATCGGTGCTCGCCCTGCGCCGGATCCGGTCGCCGGAGCCGGCCGTCGAACCGGACGAGGGCCGGCTGCGCGATCGGCTGTCGGCGGGCCTCTCGTTCATCTTCCGCGATCCGATCATGCGGCCGACGCTGCTCGCGGCGGCCACGATCAACCTGTTCAACTTCGCGTTCGCGGCTTTGTTCATCCTGTACGCGTCGACCGCGCTCCGGATCGCGCCGGGCGTCCTGGGGCTGGCGCTCGGGTTCGGGGCGGTCGGCGGGCTCATCGGCGCCGTGATCGCCTCCGGGGTGGGACGTCGGATCGGGCTCGGTCCAGCCTACGCACTCGGCTGTTTCCTGTTCCCGGCGTCCCTCGTCCTTGTCCCGATCGCCGGCCCCGACATGCCGTTTCCGCTGATCCTTGGACTGATGATCCTGGCGGAGTTCGGGGCTGGCCTCGGGGTGATGATCCTCGACATCAACGTCGGCGCGTTCATCACCGCCCGGACGCCGGACCGGATCCGCTCCCGGTCGGTGGGTGCGTTCCGGTTCATCAACTATGGGGTTCGGCCGATCGGGGCACTGCATGGGCGGCGTGCTTGGCACGGCGCTCGGGCGTGCGGGAGGCACTGTTCATCGCCACGATCGCGTCGCTCGCCGGCGGCCTTTGGCTCGTCGGCTCGCAGGTCCTCAAGCTGCGGGAGCTGCCCGACGCGGCGGCCTGACGGAGCCGGCGCTGGTCATCGAGCGCTCCGATGGTCCGGGTCGTCGGGCCGGCGGTGGTCATCGGCTGACCCGACCGGCCAACGGATCGAGCTCGTTGGCCGGGCCTTGGCCCAGATGACCGGTGCACAGGCTGAACCTCTCCGGCCACCGTCCACGCATTCCTTCGATGGTCCGTAGGGTCATGTGGTGACGCATCCGGCCCGGAACGGAGTCAGTCCCAGCGGAACCAGCGGACCGTGCCGAGGGCGGCGACGGCGCCCCAGCCGGCGAGGATGGCCAGCGACCGGCCCGCCTCGCCTCCCGCCCCGAGAGCGGCCCGCAGCGCCTCTGACAGCGCCGCGGCCGGGAGCAGGTCGGCGATCGCGGCTACGGGTGCCGGCAGGTGCGACGTCGGGACGATGATCCCGCCGAGCAGCATCGCCCCGATGAACAGGCCGTTGGCGAGCGCGAGCGTGCCCTCCGCCCGGATCGTGCCGGCCATGAGCAGGCCCAGTCCGGCGAACGTCGCGGCACCAAGGACGAGGCCGATGACCAGCAGCCCGGGCGAGGCGTCGGGACCCGGCCGCCAGTCCAGGACGAGCCCCGCCACGACGAACAGCACGAGCACCTGGAGCAGGACGATCACACCGACGGCGGCGACCTTGGCCGCGAACAGGCCACCACGCCCGAGCGGGGATCCGCCCAGGCGCTTCAGGGCTCCGTACGACCGTTCGTAGGCCGTGGCGATCCCGAGGTTCACGAGCCCGGCGGCGATGACCGCGAGCGCCAGCGAACCCGGGAGCAGGAAGTCGACCGCGTCCTGCCCGGTGACCGCCAGCAGGGAGGTCGACGTGAAGAACACGAGGACCACGGCCGGGATGATGGCGATGGCAAGGAGGTTCTCGCCGCGCCGCGCCGTGAGGCGCAGTTCCATCGCGACCTGTGCGCGGGTCGCCGACGACCACGAGGCCGCCCGGGTCACGCCGCGCTCCCCACGTCGCCCCGGACGATCCGCAGGTAGGCATCCTCCAGCGACGCTGCCTCCCCGACGATCCCCGCCACGGTGCCGCTCGCGACGATCCGCCCCGCGACGATGACGGCGATCCGGTCGGCGAGCCGCTCGACATCGACCAGGTCGTGGCTGGTCAGCAGGATGGCCGCGCCGGCGGCCCGGAGGTCGCCGATCAGCTCCCTCGTCACGGCCCGGGCCTCAGGGTCCATCCCGGCCGTCGGCTCGTCGAGGAGGAGGACGTCGGGGCGACCCACCATCGCGACGGCCAGGCTCAGGCGCTGGCGCTCCCCGCCGGACAGCCGGCGATACGGCGTCCGCGCCACCGTCCGCAGGCCGACCAGTTCCAGCAGCTCATCCGGGTCGAGTGGGTCCGCGTGGAAGGCGGCGAACTGGCGGAGCGTCTCCAGGGGGCGGGTTCGCTGGTCGAAGCCGCCAGATTGCAGCATGATCCCGAGCCGGGCCCGGAGTTCGCGTCCGCCCGCCAGCGGGTCGATGCCCAGGACGTGGACGCGTCCCGCGTCCGCCCGACGGTAGCCCTCGATGACCTCGACGGTGGTGGTCTTGCCGGCGCCGTTGGGGCCCAGCAGCGCCACGAGCTCGCCAGGCTGGACCTCCAGGGACACCCCGTCCACGACCGTCCGATCCCCGTACCGCTTGACGAGGCCCTCGACGGCGATCGCGGCCGTCACGGTGCGATCAGCGCGTACTGCCGATCGAAATCGGCGTCGCGGATCTCCCCGATCTGGATGGCCCGGACGACTCCGTCACCGTCGATGAAGTAGGTCTGTGGGCGGCCGGCCACGCGATACGCAGCCTTGAGCGCCTTGTCGGGGTCCTCCACCGTCGGCCAGGTCGCCCCGAAGTCGACGGCGAAGCGCCGCGCTGGCTCCGGCGGGTCGTCGGTCAGGACGCCGACGATGATCAGGCCGTCCGACGCGTACTGCGCCTGCTTGGCGATCAGGAGCGGGAACTCGTCCCGACACGGCACGCACGAGGGCCCCCAGAAGTTGACGACGACCGGCCGCCCTGCGTACGCGGCCAGATCGAAGTCGTCCCCGTCCAGGGTCACCCCGACGATCGGGGGCGCCGGGGCGCCGACGCTCGCGCGAGCCGGGCCGCCCTCGCGGTTGACGAACCACCAGACCCCCACGGTCGTGACCACGGCGATGGCGAGGGCCAGCAGGATCGGTCGGCGCGTCGTGGGGAACCTCGGGCAAGAGCCCTATTCGAGCGTCGCGGTGCCGGTCATGTTCGGGTGGACCGTGCACAGGAACGTGTAGGCGCCGGCGGGCAGCGCCGGGACATCGTAGACCCGGGTCTCGACCCCGTTGAAGATCTCGCCCTTCCAGACGCTCGCAGCCGCACCGTCCTTCAGCTCGACGTTGTGGGGCGTCGCCGGGTCGTTGTTGACCAGGGCGATGGTGAACGGCGTATCGGCCGGACCGGTGATCGCCGACTTGTCGAATGCGATGTTGAAGGCGGTCAGGACGATATCCGCCACGGGTCCCGCGGGGGTCGGGGATGCGCCAGGTTCGCCAGACGCCCCAGGTTCGCCAGACGCCCCAGGTTCGCCAGACGCCCCGGGTTCGCCGGAGCCGCCGTTGGCGTCGCGCGGTGGCACCCAGCCGAGCTGGATGACCGTGGCGCCTGCCAGGAGGATGACGAGTGCCGTGAGCATCAGGGACGGTGCCCCGGGGGCCGGGATGTTCTGGAGATGCCCGGTGCGGTCCGCCTCCACCGTCTGGACGGTATTCCTTCCGCGCGTCGGTCAGCCAGCCGACGAGGGTCACGACCAGGGCGATCAGGCCGACGGCGAGGAGCCACTCCCCGAACACGAGACCCAGCATGAGCATCGCCGTTCCGACCGCGCCGAGGAAGGGACGGAACGACGGTCCGGGCATGTGGACGCCCTCGGGCGGACCCTGGTGGATGACGGCGGGCAGGGCTGGGGCCGTCTCACCCAGGTCGTGGTCGTAGATGCGCAGCGCCTCGACCAGCCAGTAGAGCAGCGTGGCGGCGAGGGCGACCGCTCCGGCGACCAGCACGACCCCGCCGAACACGAGACCGAGGAACAGCAGGAACGCCCCGATGGAGGCCAGGATCGGGGCGAACGATGGGCCGGGCATATGGATGCCAGCGGGGGTCCGCGGCCGGATCGGGGCCTTGCCGCGCCGCGGGGGCGCCGCCCGCCACAGCCGCAGGAAGACCCAGGCCAGGATGGCGACCACGAGCATGAGGACGAAGATCGGCAGCAGCGCGACGAAGGCGCCCCAGTCCGGGATGACGAACTGACTCGTCAGCTCCAGGATGCCGTTCCAGAGTTCCTCGAACATCGAGCCGTCGGGTCAGTCGTTCGTGGAGCCGGCGATCAGGACGTAGGCCATGATGGCCATGGCGACCCCCAGCGCCAGGAGCATCGTCACGCCCGCATAGTCGACGTGCCAGCCCCCCATGGCGGGGATCACCCAGAACAGCGCCCCGATGATCACGAAGATCAATCCGATGAAGAGCGAGTTGCGCGGGTGCCGGAGGGGGTGCATCGGGTCTCCTACTTCCCGGGGAGCAGGTAGAGCAGCGAGAACAGCAGGATCCACACGACGTCGACGAAGTGCCAGTACAGCGACGCTGCCTCCACGGCATCGTGGTGGCGCGCCGAGAACTGGCCCGCCATGCCGCGGTAGAGGACCACGCCCAGCATGATCGCCCCGCCGAAGACGTGCGCCCCGTGGAAGCCGGTGAGGGTGAAGTACGTCGTCCCGAACGTGCCGGCCGACAGCGTGATGCCTTCCTCCGCCAGCAGCAGGTAGTCGGTCACCTGCATCAGCAGGAAGACCACGCCGATGACGAACGTGACCGCGATCCCACGGATGAACCCGACGCGATCGTCGCGCCGGATGGCCCAGACCGCCATCTGGCAGGTGAACGACGACAGGATCAGCAGGATCGTGGCCGGTCCGACCAGGGGCAGGATGGCGACGTGGAACGCCTCACCGGTCTCCGGATTGAGCGGCGGCCACTGCGGGGCGTTCGCCCGGACGTTGAAGTACGCCGCGAACAGGCCCGCAAAGAACATCACCTCGGAGGTGATGAACAGGAGCATCCCGAGGACGGGATTGCTGATCCCCCCGTGGGCGTCGTGCGCGAGCCCTGCGACGGGGCCGTGTTCGGTGGTCGTCAGCGCGTGGCTGTCGGTGGCCATCGTCATCGGCTCCTAGTGTCCGGCCGTCCGGCCGTGGCGCGCGTCGAACACCGGGCGCTCGGAGCGGATCTCCGGCAGTCGGTCGAAGTTGTAGGGCGGTGGCGGCGAGGTGGTCGCCCACTCCAGGGTATTGCCCTCCCAAGGGTCGTCACCGGCCGGCGCGCCGCTGCGGAGCGACACGAAGATGTTCCACAACAGCGGCAACATGCTCGTCGCGATCGTGAAGCCGCCGATCGTCGCCCACAGGTTGAGGTCGTTCCAGCCGGCGGTGGAGGAGTAGTCCGCGATACGTCGCGGCATGCCCGCCAGGCCGAGCTCGTGCATCGGGAAGAAGGTCAGGTTGAAGCCGATGAACATCAGCCAGAACTGGATCTTGCCCAGGGTCTCGTTCAGCATCCGCCCGGTCATCTTGGGGAACCAGTAGTACAGCCCGCCCATGATCCCGAAGACCGACCCGCCGAACAGGACGTAGTGGATATGGGCGACCACCCAGTACGTGTCGTGGATGGCGAAGTCGACCGGTACCGACGCGCTGAAGGCGCCGTTGATACCGCCGATCAGGAACATGGTCAGGAAGCCGATGGCGTACAGCAGCGGCGTGGACAGCGTCAGCTGGCCGCGCCAGAGGGTGAAGATCCAGTTGAACATCTTCACGCCGGTCGGGACCGCGATGAGGAACGTCATCAGGCTGAAGAACGGGAGGTAGACCGCGCCGGTCGTGAACATGTGGTGCGCCCACACGGAGAACCCGAGGGCGCCGATGCCGGCGGTCGCGAAGACGAACGCCTTGTAGCCGAACAGCGGCTTGCGCGAGAAGACCGGCAGGATCTCGCTGATCATGCCCATCGCCGGCAGGATCATCACGTAGACGGCCGGGTGCGAGTAGAACCAGAACACGTTCTGGTAGAGGATCGGGTCGCCGCCGTTGGCCGGGTCGAAGAAGCTCCCGCCGTAGTTGCGGTCGATGAACAGCATGATCAGGGCGCTGGTGATGACCGGGGTGGCCATCAGGACCAGGACCGACGTCACGAGGACGGTCCAGACCATGATCGGCATCCGGAACAGGGTCATGCCGGGCGCGCGCATCTTGAACATCGTCACGAGGAAGTTGATCGCGCCCAGGATCGAGCTCGTGCCGATGAGGACCAGGGCGACGATCCACAGGTCCTGGCCGGGCCCGACCGACGCCAGCGGTCGATCCTGGGCCAGCGGGCTGTAGCTGGTCCAGCCGGCGGCCGCCGATCCACCGGTGAAGAAGCTCAGGACCAGCAGGGCGCCTGCCAGCGGCAGCATCCAGAACGACAGGGCGTTGATCCGCGGGAAGGCCATGTCCGGGGCACCGATCTGGAGCGGCACGATGTAGTTGCCGAAGCCCGCCAGCATCGGGATCACGAACAGGAAGATCATGAACGTGGCGTGCATCGTGAAGACTTCGTTGTACGTCTGATCCGTCACGATCTGGAGGCCCGGCTGGGCGAGTTCCAGACGCACGCCGAGGGCCAGCAACCCGCCCAGGAAGAAGAAGACGAACGAGTTGATGACGTACATGATCCCGATCTTCTTGTGATCGGTCGTCGTCACCCAGTCGTACAGCCGGTTCCGGTACGTGGGGGCAGCCGGGTGGAGCGCGGTCGTCGCCACGGGTCGTTCCTCAGTTCACCGTGAGGGTGCCGGTCATCGTCGGGTGGACCGTGCACACGAAGGAATAGCTGCCGGCGGCCAGGGCCGGGACGTCGTACGTCCGGCGGTCGACGCCGTTGAAGATCTCGCCCTTGAATACCTCGGGCCCGGTCGGCGAGCCCTCGTGGATGGCCACGTTGTGGGGGACGCTGGCGTCCTTGTTCTCGAAGTCGATCTTGAACGGCACGCCGGCCGGGGCGCTCAGCTCGGACTGCTCGTAGGCGATCTTCAGGGCGCTGAGCGTCAACGTGGGACCCTCACCGGGCTGACCGGATGCGCCGGGCTCCGTGCTGGGCGGCGGCGTCGGGGAGGCGTTCGCGGCCGCGATGCGGTCGGCGAGCCAGGCGTCGAACGCCGCGGGCGTGAGCGCGTGGACCTCGAACAGCATCACTCGATGGCCGGCGCCGCACAGCTCCGCGCACTGTCCCCGGAAGGTCTGCCCGGCGTCTTCGGCATTGACCGTGAACTCGAACGTGTTCACCCGCCCCGGGACGACGTCCCGCTTGAACAGGAACTGCGGGACATAGAACGCGTGGAGCACGTCCGGGCTCTCCAGGCTGAGCAGGACGGAGCGTCCGGCCGGGACCGCCATGCCGCCGTCCTCGCCGGTCGGCAGCAGCTGTGTATAGAGCACCTCCTGGCCGGACTCGTCCAGGTAATCGAAGGTCCACTGGAATTGGCCCGCCACCGCGCGGATGCGCGTATCCGGGTTGGCGGACACGGCCTCGACGGTATTGAGCGTCTGCCACGACACCACGAACAGGAACGCGACGATCAGGGTCGGGACGACCGTCCACACGATCTCGGCGATGTTGTTGCCGTGCGTCTGCACGGGGAGGCTGTCGTCACCGGGCCGCCTCCGGTAGCGGACGACCGTCCAGATGATCAGCCCCTCGACGACGAAGAAGATGATCACCGCGATGAGGAACACGATCGTGTAGAGCTCGCGGATCGCCTCACCCTGCGACGTGACCGCCTCCGGTGGGTAGAGGCTGTCCACGACCCGCTGGCTCACGCCCAGGAGGTCGCCGCCACTGAGGACCGCGACGATCGCGAGGCTGATGAGCAGGACTGCGCCGATGACCAGCGCGGTCAGGGTGGCGGACGAACGACCGGTCCTGGGGGAACTCGCCATGCAGGTCCTCAGCGGAAGTGGATGGGAACGCACCCGGACCAGGCGCGCACCGAGTGAAGGTCGCGTCCGAACCGCCCGGGGCCGGACGGCGGCCATGATACCCGAGCGTCGTGGTCGCGCGCGCCGCGTACAGGATGTCCGGCCGAACGTGTCGGTTCGTGGGACGATGCCCCCGATGGCCGAATCCCCGATGCTCCGGATCCGGTCGCGCCGCCCACCGGTCAGGCCGGCCGTCGGGGTGGTCGCGGCAGTCGGCGGGTGGCTGGCGTCCGCCGGCCCGGTCTCGGCCCATGGTGAGACCCCGGCTGGGCCGCCGACCCTGGCCAACCTGCTCCTGGACTGGACGTTCGAGCCGCTGCCCACGCTCGGGCTGGCCGTCGCGATCGGCTGGTGGTGGTGGGCCGTCCGGCGGGTAGGCCGCGAGCATCCGGCCAACCCGGTGCCGCGACGACGGTCCGTGGCATTCGGACTGGGGATGGCGGCGATCGCGGTCGCGTTGATCTCCGGGATCGACCGCTATGACACGGTCCTGTTCTCCGTCCACATGGTCCAGCACGTCTTGCTGGCGCTCGTCGCGGCCCCGCTGCTGGCACTCTCCGCGCCGGTCACGCTGATCCTCCGTCTCGCCTCGCCCGGGACCCGCCGCCGCTGGATCCTGCCGGTGCTGCACTCACGCATGGTGCGGGTACTGTCCTTCCCGGTCGTCGCCTGGGTCGCGTTCGCCGGCGTCATGTGGGTCAGCCACTTCTCGCCGCTGTTCGACGCGGCGCTGGAGGACCCGCTCATCCACGATCTCGAGCACGTGCTGTTCCTCGGCAGCGCGATGCTGTACTGGTGGCCGGCCGTCGCCCTGGATCCCGCGCCGTGGCGGATGTCGCATCCGGTCCGCGCCATGTACCACTTCCTGCAGATGCCGCAGAACACGTTCCTCGCCGTCGTGATCCTGAGCGCGACGTCCGTCCTCTATCCGCACTACGAGACGCTCCAGCGGGCGTGGGGACCGACGCCGCTGGAGGACCAGCAGATGGCCGCCGGGATCATGTGGCTCGCCGGCGACGCGGTCTTCCTCGCGGCGATCCTGGCGGTCCTGGCCGGCTGGATGCGTCGCGAGGACCGCGATGCGGACCGGACCGACCGGCAGGCCGACGCCGAGCTGGCGGAGATCCGGATCCGCGAGCGCCGGCTCGCCGAGCGCCTCGCCCGCGAGCGCGACGAGGCTCAGTCGGGGAGCGGCGCCGCGAGATAGCCGCGGTAGTCGACCGGGTCGACGTTCCCGCCGCTGACGATCCCGACCGTCGGGCCCGGGCGGTCCGCCAGGCCGGCCTCGCGTGCGTGGAACGCCATCGCCGCCACGACCAGGGCGCCGGACGGCTCGATGACCAGGCGCGACCGCTCCGCGGCGAGACGCACGCCCGCGGCGATCTCCGCCTCGCTCACGGTCACGATGGCGTCGAGGTAGGCGCGCAGGTGGGCGAAGGTGCGCAGGCCCAGCGACTGCGTGCGCGTCCCGTCGGCGATCGTGCGCGACACGTCCGCGGCGGACCAGCGGACGATCTCGCCCCGCATCAGGGAGTCGCGGGCGTCGGCGGCGAGTTCGGGCTCCACGCCGACCACCCGGGCGGACGGCAGGAGAGCCTTGATCGCCGTCGCGACGCCGGCGGCAAGGCCGCCCCCGCCCACTGGGACGAGGACCGTGGCGACGTCCGGCAGGTCCTCCGCGATCTCCAGCCCGACCGTGCCCTGGCCGGCGATGATCCGGTCGTCGTCGTAGGGCGGGATGACGGCGAGGCCCCGCTCCGCGGCGATCGACTCGGCCCGCGCCTGGCGCTCGTCCGACGCGGTGCCGACGATGACGATCTCGGCGCCGTCCTCCGCGACGCGTGTGCGTTTGACCGCCGGCGCGTCGCGCGGCATGACCACGACGGCTGGGACCCCGAGCAGACGCGCCGCTCGGGCCACGCCCTGGGCATGGTTGCCGGACGAATAGGTCACGACACCTCGCCGGCGCTCGTCATCGGAAAGCGAGGCGATCGCGACATACGCGCCGCGGAGCTTGAACGCCCCGATGGGCTGGAGGTTCTCCGCCTTGAGGTACAGCGCGTCTTCCGGGGCGCCGAACGCGACCAGCGGCGTCCGGATCGTGACCCCGCGCAGGACGTCCGCCGCAGCCCGGATCGCGTCGAGGCCGACGAGGCCCGGCCCGGGGACGCCCGCGCTCACCGCCGATCGCGGTCGATCGCGCTCTGGCAGTCGATGCAGTGGGCCGCCCAGGGCAGGGCCTCGAGACGCGCGACGGCGATCGGGTTGCCGCATCGCAGGCACGTCCCGAACGAGTCCCCATCGAGTCGCTCCAGGGCGGCGTCGACCAGCTCGAGATGCTGGGTCGCCCGGTCGCGCAACGCCAGGTCGCGCTGCTGTTCGAAGACCTGGCTCGCCGCTGCGGCCTGCGAGCCGTAGGTCATCTGGCCGGGAGCCTGGATCGTCTCCGCCACGTCGGCGACCAGACGGGCTCGCTCGTCGAGGAGTGCGGCGCGGATCGCGGTCGGGTCGATCTCCATGGCACGACTCTACGCCTCACGCGCCCGGGCTGCCTGATGCCTTATACTCCCAGGGAGTACCACAACGGAGGATTCCCCATGGCCATCGCGACCGATCCCGTCTGCGGGATGGAGGTCGAGACAGCGACCTCGCTCCTGTCCTTCGAGTACGAGGGCACGACGTACTGGTTCTGCGGCAAGGGCTGCCTGCTCGAGTTCAAGGACGACCCGCAGAAGTACCTCGCCGAGGACTACGTCCCGTCGATGTGACGGTCGGGCGGCGCGGCGCCGCCCGTGCTCAGTCCCCGAGCGCGCGGTGCAGGAAGGCCGCCATCTGGCCCCGGGTGACCGGGTCGTTCGGGCAGAACTTCGTGTTCGCGGCATTGCAGCCCTTGGTCACGCCGGTGGCCGACAGCCACTCGATATCCGTCTCGAAGGTCGAGCCGTCGTCGTCCACGAAGTCGGTGGCGGTCCCGGCCGGGAGATCGGGCAGCGCCCGGTGCAGGAAGGCCGCCATCTGGCCGCGGGTCACCGGGTCGTTCGGGCAGAACTTCGTGTTGGCGGCGTTGCAGCCCTTGGTCACGCCCGGTGGCCGACAGCCACTCGATATCCGTCTCGAAGGTCGAGCCGTCGTCGTCCACGAAGTCGGTGGCGGTCCCGGCCGGGAGATCGGGCAGCGCCCGGTGCAGGAAGGCCGCCATCTGGCCGCGGGTCACCGGGTCGTTCGGGCAGAACTTGTCGTTCGCGGCGTTGCAGCCCTTCGTGATCCCCGAGGCGGCCAGCCACTCGATGTCGGCGGCGAACGAGGACCCGGCGGTGTCCGTGAAGGTCAGACCGCTACCGGCGGATACGGTGACGGTGTACGCGCCGCCTGACGCGGTCGCGACCGACACGGATCGGCCGGCGATCGTCTTGCTCTTGCCGGCCGAGATGACGTGTGCGAGCGCCTTGCCGTAGGAGGCCGGGTCCCAGTACTTGAACGGCACCTTGCCGAAGGGGACGACCTCCCGGAATCCCATGCCGAACCGGGAGTCGGACCAGCACGCGAACAGGTCGGTCGAGGGGCAGGGCGTCACCTCGTAGACCTCCACGCCCTGCCAGATCGTCGGGATCGGGTCGTAGGTGGAGCGGGTGCGGGCCCCCAGCGTGAAGTACCGATTCCCCGACTTGATCACACCCATCTGGATGCCGTTGCCGGTCGACGGCTCGAGTCGGAAGGTCGCCGTGGACGTTCCCAGGACGCGAACCTGGGTGGGGTCGATCCACCCGGCGGCATATCGATTGATCACCGCGGTGTCATACGGCAGGTCGTAGCTGCCGTAGCTGCCGCCGTCCTTGCCGTAGTTTCCCGACATCAGGTCGATCGCGTTGTCGTACTCGTCCGAGCTTTGTGTGGTGAACGAGTGCGGCCACCACTGCATGTGCCCGAATTCGTGCGCCGCCGTCGTGGCCAGCCCGACCGTCCCGACGAGCGCCCATCGGCCGTTGGCGGGCCACGACGTACCGCCGTCACCCGGACCGCCGAGCCCACCCGACCACGGGCCGACGATCATCGCGCCGTTCGCGCCGCCACTCGCCCCGTCTGCCGCCGCGTCCAGGCAGGCATTCTCGCCGCCGGTCGCGGCACCCTTGGCCACGAAATCGACCGAGATCCGCCCGCGCGAATGCGTCGTGTAGTACGGCACGACCTTGGTATCCAGCTGCGCGACGATCGAGCCCACGCTCGTCCCGAGGTCGCACGTCCAGACATCGATCACGTCCGTGCCCAGGCTGTTGGTGCGCAGCAGGTCCACGAACGGCACGAGGCCCAGTGGGTCCGCCGCCTGGGTGGCGATTTCCGCGGGGGCCAGCTCGTCCGGGCGGACGATGTCATCGCCGAGGTCGATGATCCTGGGGCCATCGGCCGCAGTCGCGGCGGAACCCTGGGTGACCAGCAGCAGGATGGCCAGTGAGGTGACGGCGAGGACTCTCACGCGCGCTCCATTCTTGTCGACCGACTCCTGTCGGCGACGTCGGTCGGCGGAGCATACGCGTCCACCGTCGCCGACGTACAGACCGATAAGTGGCAGCTAAGGGCGTCTCGTGATACTCGTGATCCGCGGTCGGATCGGGTACGCCTCGTTGGGATCGGTCGGCGGACGCGAGCCGGCCGGTGCCCGGCGGAGGTTCCTGATGTCTCGATCGATCAAGTCGCTGGTCGCATCTGCCTGGCCGCTGTTGGCGATCATCGCCATCGCGATCGACCTGGGCCGCCGCTGGTGAGGATCACGTCCGGCCCCCGGCGACGCTGGAGCTGATCCGCGAAGCCAGGTAGACCGGGATCACCGACACGAGGACCAGGACGAACGCGACGACGTTGACGACCGGTAGTTCGGTCGGTCGCTGGATGGCGGTCAGGATCCACATCGGGACCGTCTGCGTACCCGCACCGGCCGTGAAGTTCGTCACGATGATCTCGTCGAACGAGAGCGCGAAGGCGAGCAGGGCTCCGGACAGCAGCGCGGTGCCCATCCCCGGCAGGGTGACCCGCCGGAAGGTCGTGAACGCATCCGCCCCCAGGTCCGCGGAGGCTTCCTCGGGCGATCTCGGAAGGCGGCGAAGCCGGGCGATCACGTTGTTGTAGACGATGACCACACAGAACGTCGCATGCCCCACGACGATCGTCAGAAGCCCGAACTCGACACCCAGCGTCACGAACGATGTCCGCAACGCGATGCCGGACACGACGCCCGGCAGCGCGATCGGCAGGACCAGCAGGAACGAGATCGTCTGGCGACCGAAGAAGTCGAAGCGCTGGACACTCAGGGCCGCCAGCGTGCCCAGGATGAGCGCCAGCACGGTCGCGACGGAGGCCACGGTCAGCGAATTGAGGATGGCCTGGACGACGTTCGGGTTGTTGGCCGCCTCCACGAACCACTGGAGGGTGAACCCGGTGGGTGGCCAGACCTGGAGCCGGCTCGGGTTGAACGCGTAGATGGCGAGGATGACGAGCGGCAGGTACAGGAACGACAGCACCAGTGCGGTCGCCAGGCGCAAGGCGATGCGGACCGGTCGCGGGTCGGTCATGGTCGCTTCACAGGGAATCGAACGCGCCGAGTCGTCGGGCGCCCAGCAGGTAGACGGTCATGATCAGGATCGGCAGCAGGGAGTAGGCGGCCGCCAGCGGCAGGTTGCCGAGGCTCGAGTTGTCGTAGATGACGTTGCCGATGAACTTCGCGTCCGCGACGAGGTCCGGCGTGATGTAGTCACCCAGCGTCAGCGAGAAGGTGAAGATCGAACCGGCGACGAGGGCCGGGAACACCATCGGCAGGATGACCCGTCGGAAGGTGGTCCCTGGCCGGCCTCCGAGGTCCGCGGAAGCCTCCAGGAGGGAGTTCGGGATCCGCTCCAGGCCCGCGTACACCGGCAGGATCATGTACGGCAACCAGAGGTAGCTCAGGACGAGCCAGGCGTTCGTGATCTCGCCCAGGCCCGGGGCCTCCACGCCGAAGGGGCCGAGAGCCCAGGCCAGGAACCCGTTGCCCTGGAGGATCGTGCGCCAGGCGTAGACCTTGACCAGGTACGCCGCCCAGAGCGGTAGCAGGACGGCCACGACCAGCATGCCCCGGGTGCGCGGGGACGCGACACGGGCCATGTAGTAGGCGATCGGGAAGGCCAGCAGGGCGTCCGTGATGGTGACCAGGATCGCCATCCCGATCGTCCGGAATGCGATCGTGCGGTAGACGTCGTTGCTGAACAGCGAGTTGAAGGCATCGAGCGACCAGGAGAACGGTTCGACCGTGCCCGTGAAGGTGTCCTTCTGCCAGAACGCGCTCAGCAGCAGGATGAACAGCGCACCGAGGTACGCGATCGCCAGCCAGCCCAGCGGTCCTGCGAGCAGGGCTCCGAGCTGGAGGCGACGCCGCGGGTAGAACCAGGTCGCGATGCGCCGGCCGGGGCCGCCCGGCTTGGCGTGGTCTTCGCTCGGCCGTTCGTCGGTCATCGGCGGCAGGCCCGGTCCATCAGGCGAGGTACGAGCATGTGGGTCCGGTCCAGTTCCCAAGCATCCGTTTCGTCAGTGGAAGGCCGAAGGGCCCCCGGACGTGATCCGGAGGCCCTTCGGCGATCGGTGTCTCGAATGGCTACGAGCGCGTCAGGCGCCGCGCAGGGTCGTCCACGCTTCGACCCAGGCGTCCTGGTCCTTGCAGGTCGTGTTCGCGTCCGCGTCGGCGCAGTCGGCCTGCGGCGTGGACCAGTACCAGACCTTGTCGTAGTAGGCCTCGTCGGTCGCGTGCGTCAGTTCGCAGTGACCGGGTGACAGCGTCTCGGCGTAGTCGCAGGCGGCCTGGCTGGTCGGCGCCTCGCCGAACCAGACGGTGGCCTGTCCGTTGGCCTCGGCAGACGCGATGTGGTTCATCCACAGGTACATGCAGTTGGGGTTCTTCGCCTTCGCGGCGAGCATCCAGGTGTCCGACCAGCCGGTCGACCCCTCGTTGGGCAGGACGCCGGCGATGGGCTGGCCCTCTGCCTGCATCAGGTTGACCTGGAATTGCCACGACGTCCCGACGACGACGTCGCCGGCGGCATACGAAGCGACCTGGTCGCTGTAGGTGCCCCAGTACAGGGCGCCGTTGTCACGCTGCTTCTCGAGAAGGGCGACCGCGGCGGCGAACTGGGCGTCGTTGAGCTGGTAGGGGTCCTTGATCCCCAGCTCGGGCTGCGTCGTCATCAGGTGCAGGGCGGCGTCAGCGATGTAGATCGGATGAATCGTAGATGCTGATCTTGCCCTGGTACATCCCGCCGTCCTCCCACACGCTGTTCCACGTGGTGGGTGTCTCGGTGACCACGTCGCTGTTGTACATGAGCAGGTTCGGACCGCGGCCGTGGGGCACGCCGTAGGACGCGCCGTCGAGCGAGTTGTGGGCCTTGTTCTTGAGGCCCTCGAAGATGTTCGCGTAGTTCGGGATCAGGGCCGTGTTGACCGGCGCGACGATGCCGCCGGCCATCAGCCGGTTGGTGGCGTCACCGGAGAACGAGCCGCCGTCGTATTCGCCCGACTGCATCAGCGAGACGCCGTTGTTCGAGTCGGTCATCTCGGTCGTGTTGACCTTGCAGCCGGTCGCCGTCTCGAACGGCGTGACCCAGTCGTAGCTTGGATCGACCGCGCCGCGCTCGGCGTAGCCGGCCCAGATGATCAGGTTCAGCTGTCCTTCGCCGTCCCCGACCTCCGCTTGCATGCTCGGTGCGGGCGAGCCGCCAGTACCGCCACAAGCTGCCGCGAGCAGTGCGCTCGCGGCCAGCAGGCCCAGGATCTTCCGCTTCGCCATTCCTCTCCTCCTCAACCGTTCGACTGGTTCCCGTCCGCGACGGGAAGTTCGTGCTGTCGCTTCCACACCAGGCGGACAGCCTTGCCTCGCAGGGCGAGCGCCTCACTCGAGGTCGTCGCCAGGTTCTGTTGGGTCACCACCAGTTCGGCGCCCGCGTCCAGCGCCACGATGTATCGCGTGTCCGGCCCCAGGTACACGACCGAGTCGATCCGGCCCGCGGCGCCGGTCTCGTCCTCTCCGACCGGCTCGTCCCGCTCGCCCAGATGGATCTTCTCCGGTCGGATGGTATACGTGCCGCGGCGACCGAGGACGGCCTCCGCCACAGCACCGGTCAGCAGGTTCGAGGTCCCGACGAACCCGGCCACGAAGGGCGTCGCCGGTCGCTCGTACACCTCGGCCGGGGTCCCGAGCTGCTCGATCCGGCCGGCATTGAAGACGGCCATCCGGTCGCTCATCGCGAGCGCCTCTTCCTGGTCGTGGGTCACGTAGATGAACGTGATGCCGACCTGCTGCTGGATCGCCTTCAGCTCGATCTGCATCTCCTCACGGAGCTTGAGGTCCAGGGCGCCGAGTGGTTCGTCGAGGAGCAGCACGCGGGGCCGATTGACGAGCGCTCGCGCGAGCGCGACCCGCTGGCGCTGCCCTCCCGACAGCTGGGCGGGTCGGCGCGCCTCGTAGCCCTCCAGGCGGACCATCCGGAGTGCCTCTGTGACGCGCTCACCCCGCTCCGCCTTGGGGACCTTGCGGACGACCAGGCCGTAAGCGACGTTCTGGCCGACGGACATGTGGGGGAAGAGCGCGTAGTCCTGGAACACCGTGTTGACGTCGCGGTCGAACGGGGGGACGTCGGTCACGTCCACGCCGTGGAGCAGGATCCGGCCGGCGGTCGGGAGCTCGAACCCGGCGATCATCCGGAGCGTCGTCGTCTTGCCGGACCCGGATGGTCCCAGCATGGAGAAGAACTCGCCGTCCCGGACTTCGAGGTCCACGCCGTCGACCGCCCTGACCTCGCCGAAGCGCTTCTCCACGCGATCCAGCACGACGGCAACGCCCGGTGGCGCGGCACGCTCGGTGGTCGGAGCCGTGGACGGTATCGTCGCCGAATCGGCGAGTCGATCCGGATGCGTCAAGCAAGGTCCTCGATTGGCCCGAGGCGGGTCTCGGCGACGGGTCGCGCGAACGATGCGACGTGCCCGTGGGCGTGTCAAGGGCGTGCCGAAGACGTCGCGGCCGGTGCGCCGTGGTCTTTGGCGGTCTGCGGTCTCATCGGCTCGGCGTCCCTACACTGCCGGACGTGGGCAACTCCAGCATCGGGCCGTTCGCAGCCAAGCGATCGCTCCGTGTCGTCATTCTCGGCGGGGTCCTGGCGATGGCGCTCGTCGCCGGCTGCGCGACCTCGGCGCCGGCAGGGACGCCGCCGATCATCCCGGGCGTCGTCGGCGCGCCCCGCGAGGTGAACCTGATCGCCAAGGACTACGCGTTCCTGCCCGAGACGCTCGACCTCGTGCCGGGCGAGACGGTGCTCCTCCACGTGATCAACGGCGGCCTCGTGATCCACGAGGCGATCATCGGCGACGCCGCGGTCCAACGGGCCTGGGAGCTGGCGGAGGCCGCGACGATCGGGGCTCCGCCCGGCCCGACGCCGATCGTCAGCGTGCCGCCCGACGTCTCCGGCCTGCGGATCGTCGTCCGGTCCGGGGAGCGCATGGACGTCGTCTGGACCGTCCCGAGCCTGGACGTGCCGCTCATCGTGGGGTGCCACATCCCCGGTCACTGGGAGCAGGGGATGCAGATCCCGGTCCGCTGGGTCCTCGAGACACCCGGCGCTCCCGGGTCGGTCACGCCCTACCCGTGAGCCCGGCGCCGGGCGCCCGGCGCCCCCTCGGTGGTACGCTCTCGTTCCGCGCTCCGGCGCGCTGAATCCGGACCTGACCAGCCCTGGGCAACACCTCGAGGAGGATCTCGAATGACCTACGTCATCGCCGAGGGGTGCATCGACGTACTCGACCAATCATGCGTGTCCGTCTGCCCCGTGGATTGCATCCACTTCGAGGAAGGCGTCGATCGCAAGCTGTTCATCGACCCGAACGAGTGCATCGACTGCGGCGCGTGCGAGCCTGAGTGTCCGGTGAACGCCATCTTCCCCGAGGAATCGCTGCCGGCCGAGTGGGCGCAGTACACGATCATCGATGCGACCTGGTTCACGGACAAGGCCGCCGCTCGCGCAGCGATCGAAGGACTGAAGCCGGCGTAGGCCCGCCCATCGACCCGCGGGCACCGGGTCGGTCAGGCTGACCAGGCCAGGCTGCTGCGCCCGCGATGCGGATCGTCTCGCTCCTCCCATCTGCCACGGAGATCGTCTGCGCCATCGGGCTGGAGTCCGAGCTCGTGGCCGTCACCCACGAATGTGACTGGCCGCCATCCATCATCGGCAAGCCGGTCGTGACCTCGGGCAGCCTGGGTATCCCCGGGGCGCGCCCGCGCGACATCCATGACCGCGTCACCGATGCGATGCACGGTCGCTCGCGGCTGAACGCGATCGACGAGGACGCCCTGGCGGCTGCCCGGCCGGACCTCGTGCTGGCGCAGGAGTCGTGCCGCGTCTGTGGCGTCAGCTACCCCGAGGTCAGCGACGCGGTCCGCCGCATCGGCGCGGGCATCACGGTCGTCTCGCTGGAGCCGACCTCCATCGAGGGGATCCTCAACACGATCTCGACGATCGGCGCCATGACGGAGGCGGAGGACGCGGCGATGGGCCTCGTCGGGTCGTTGCGCGAACGGCTGAGCGTCATCGAGACCCGCGTCGCCGAGCGTCGCGCCCAGAGGCACCGGGCGCCCCGTGTCGTGAGCCTGGGATGGCTCGACCCGCCGTTCGCCGTCGGCCACTGGGTGCCGGAGCAGATCCGGCGGGCGGGTGGATGGGACCTGCTCGGCCTGGATGGGGGCCTGGCGCGAGAGACATCGTGGGACGCCGTGATCGACGTCGCCCCGGAGGTGCTGTTCCTGCTCCCGTTCGGGTACCACCTGGCCGAGAGCGGTCGCGGAGTGGCGGCGGTCGGCGATCCCGTCCGGGCTCGCCGACATCCCGGCTGTCGCCCGAGGCGCAGTCGTCGCCCTGGACGGTTCCGCGTACTTCAGCCGCCCCGGACCGCGCGTGATCGACGGCGTCGAGCTCCTGGCCGAGGTCCTGGATCCCGCCGGGTTCATGGACATCGCCCCGCCCGACGGCTGGGTGCCGGTCGACCTGCCGTAGGCGCCACGATGCCGTTCCGCGCGACCTTCGACTGCCTGTGGTGCGGCGCGTCCCACGCCTGTCGCGGACCGGGCGACCTGGAGGGTTGGGCCCAGCTCTGCCCCGACTGCGTCGGCAAGGCCGGCGACAACGGGTTCCTGCGCTACCGCCTTCGACAGGCGCTCACGGCACGGGCCGCGGACGGCGAGCCCGCCGGCGGCGCGGCGCCGTCCGCGAGCGCGCGTCCGGCCGATGACATGGTCGCCTACTACGACGCGCGCGCGTCGGAATACGACGACTGGTACCTGCGCCGGGGTCGCTACGAGCGCGGCGCCATCCACGACGCGGCCTGGAACGCGGAACTGGATGCCGCCGGGCGATGGCTGGACGGCCAGCCGCTCTCGGGGCAGATCGTCGAGCTTGCCGCAGGGACCGGCTGGTGGTCGCCCCTCCTCGCGTCCCGCGGAGATCTGTCGATGTACGACGCTGCGCCCGGGCCGCTCGAGCGCGCGCGGGAGCGCCTCGTCGCGCACCGCCTGCGAGCCCACCTGCACGTCCGTGATGCGTGGGCGGAACCCGATCGAACGGTCGACGTGCTGTTCATGGGATTCTGGCTCAGTCATGTCGCGCGGGATCGGCTCCAGGGATTCCTCGCCCTCGCCCGTCGCTGGCTCGAACCCGGGGGACGGCTCGCCTTCATCGACTCGCTCCCCGACCCGGCGTCGGGGGCGACGGACCATCCCGTCCCGGCCGACGACCTGGCGGTGCGCCACCTCGACGACGGCCGCGCCTTCACCATCGTCAAGGTCTACTACCGACCGGACGAGCTGGCATCCGCGTTGACGGACGCCGGCTTCGGCGATGTCGACATCACGACCACCGGACGGTTCTTCGTCCTGGGCTCCGCGCGGGCGATCTGACACCCGCCCCGCCTGACACCCGCCCCGCGCGACGCTGGGGGACCCGACCCCAGCCGCCGCTATACTCCGCGCGATGTCCCCCCTCAGCAAGGCCACCATCGCCACCGTCGGGTCGGGCGTCATGGCGGAGGCCATGATCGCCGGCATCCTGCGCGGTCGGCTCGTGGCCCCGGGTCAGGTCGTGGCCAGCCATCCCCGCGCGGAGCGCCGCGAAGCCCTCACCCGCGAGCACGGGATCAGGACGGTGAGCAGCAACGTCGAGGCGGTCAAGGACGCCGACGTGGTCCTGCTCGGGATCAAGCCCCAGATGCTCGGCCGGGTCGGCCGCGAGATCGGCCCGCATCTGCGCCGCGACCAGCTCGTGCTGTCGGTCATGGCCGGGGCGACGACCACCGCGATGATCGGCATCCTGGGCCACGATCAGGTCGTCCGGAGCATGCCAAACACCCCCGCCCGCATCGGCAAGGGCATGACGGTCTGGTACGCCACCCCGGCCTGCACGAAGATCCAGCGGTCCCAGGCGGCGGCCCTCCTCGGGGCGCTCGGCGCCCAGCTGGAGGTCGACGACGAGAAGATGGTCGCGATGGCCACCGCGGTCAGCGGGACGGGCCCGACGTACGTCTTCCTCGTGATGGAGGCCCTCATCGATGCCGCCGTGCATCTGGGTTTCCCGCGGCACATCGCCCACGACCTGGTCATCGAGACCCTGGAAGGCTCCACGCTCTTCGCGAAGCAGTCCGGGATGCATCCGGCGGAGCTGCGCAACATGGTGACGAGTCCCGGCGGGACGTCCGCCGCAGCGCTCCACGAGCTCGAGGGTGGCCGCTTGCGGACGGTCCTCAGCGAGGCGGTCTGGGCGGCGTTCCGTCGCACGGTCGAGCTCGGGGATCAGCTCGAGGCGAGCCTGGACGAGCCGGGCAACGGCCGGGGCGGATCGCGAACCTGATGGTGGCCGTGACGGCCACGTCGGACGTGGACCTGCGCCGCGATCGGCTCTCCGATCTGCGCGCCCTCGACCTCCGGGCGGCGAGCCGCGACCTGTGGTCGGATGAGTCCGCCCTGTGGGACCGGGCCGTCGCGTCGTGGGCCGGCCTGGACGAGGCCGCCTGGCACCTGCCCGGCGCTGCACCGTCCGATGCCGGTGGCCCCGACTGGTCGCTGGCCGAACATGTGGGTCACGTCGCCGACTGGCAGGAGCTCGCCATCGACTACGTCGCGGAGGCCCGACGGAGCGGTCGGTGGCCGACCGACGACGACTTCGACGGCGGCGACTTCGACCGGTTCAACGAACGTCGTCGATCGCCGTGGACGACGATGCCGTCCGACCAGATCATGGAGCGGCTCACGGTCGCCCGCACTCGACTGCTGTCCGCCGTCCGCGCCTTTCCGGATCCGGAGTTGCGTGCCGATGCGCCGTGGGGTTGGGTCTACATGACGCTCCACGGTCACTACCTGGACCACCTTGCCGTCCTTGAACCCTGGTCCGCCGGGCTGCGCGTGCGCCAGGCGGACGGCGACCCGTTCGTCGACGACCCTCGCTCCGCGGACCTCTCGAGCTTCCTGGCCGCGGACGACGCGATCGACGCGCAGACTGAGCGCCTTGATCCTGCCGGTGCCGCCGGCCCGCTGGGACGTCGTCGACGTGACGCCCGGCTGGACGCTGCGCGACCACGTCGGCCACCTCGCCGACTGGGCCACGGAGGGCGTTCGCGCGATCGAGCAGTTCCATCGATCCGGCGACTGGCTGGCCGACCCGGAGGAGGGGATCGACCCGTGGAACGAGCGCCACGTCGCTGCCTCGCGCAGCGCGTCGCCGGCCCAGGCCATGGCCCGCTACCGAGCGGCGCGCGCGGCGATGCGCGCGGCGGTCGCGACCCTGACCATGGACGAGCTGCGCTCCCCGGATGGATGGTCATGGGCGTACGACTGCCTCCATGGCCACGCCCGCAAGCACCTCGCCATGCTGGGTCCCTGGTGCGCCACCGCGCGCTGGGAGGCGGACCGATGAGCGTCGTCGAGGAGCGGGTCCAACGACTTCGATCCGGCCCGACCGGGCTGACCATCGAATCGATCGTCGCGGTCGAATCCCCGCGTGAGGTGCGCGTGCACCCGCGCGACCGGGCCGTTGCCTACACTGCGGATGCCGCCGGCACGCGCCAGCTGTTCACGCTCGCCCTCCGCGGCGCAGGCGCGACACCGGTCCAGGTGACGGCATCCGAATCGCCCGTATCCGACCCGCAGTGGTCGCCCGACGGTCGGCGTCTCGCCTTCGTCCGCGACGGGGAGATCTGGCTGGTGGAGGCTGACGGCAGCCGCCTCGCCCGCGTCGTCGCCAAGCCCGGCGGCGGGACGGCCCCGCGCTGGTCGCCCGACGGTCGGCGCCTGGCCTTCCTGTCGCGTCGACGGGGCTGGTCCCAGATCTGGCTGATCGACGCCCCGGTCCCGCGGCGCGGTCGCCCGCAGCGTGATCCCCGCCCGCCGGAAGCGACGCCGCTCACCCGCGCCGGGATCGATGTCGAAGACTACGCCTGGTCGCCCGACGGTCGCCGCATCGTGGTCTGCGCCCAGCAGGCGCCGGACCGGCTCGATACGTCACAGATCACGGTGATCGACGTCGCGACCGGGGAGTCGACGGTCGTGGCGGGGGAGGAGAGCCACGATACGGGCGCTTCGTGGCTTCCCGACGGCTCGATCCTCTACGTGTCCGACGCGACCGGCTGGTTCCAGGTGGTGCTTCGATCCGCCGACGGGCGGGACCGGATCGTCCTGACGGACGGGCCACGTGAGCACGGCGAGCCGACCGGCGGGTATGGCTACGCGCCGCTCTCGTCGCCCGACGGTCGGCGAGTCGTGCACATCGATGTCCACGACGGGCTGGTCGATCTCGTCGTGCGTGATCTCGGCGACAGCACGCCGCCCAAGCGGGCGCGCGGCCGACCGCCGAAGACTCCCAGAACGGTCGTGGTCGCCGGTGCTGGAACGCCGCAGCGCGTCTCGCCGTGGGACGGCGTCTGGCGAGTCGCCGGATGGTTGCCGGACGGTGCCTGGGTGGCGGCCATCGGGGAGGACGAGACCAGGCCCCAGGACCTGTGGCTCCTGCCGGTGCCGGGCGTCGCCCCGGATGGCGCCCGCCCGCGCCAGGTCACCGATTCCCGCCCCGCAGTGCTCGCCGCGGCGCTGGGCCCGGGCCGCGTCGCCGTCGGAGAGCGCATCTCGGTGACCGCCCGGGACGGCCTGCGCGTGGAGGGGACCCTGTGGCGGCCGGCGGCAGCGACCGGGAAGCGCGGCGGCCGCCGCGTCCCCACGATCATCTACCCGCACGGCGGCCCCACCTGGCAGGCCTATCGCGGGTTCGCGCCCTTCCGCCTGTTGATGGCCCAGGAGGGGTTCGCCTTCCTGGACGTCGACTTCCGCGGCTCCACCGGCTACGGCCGGGGGTTCCGCCTCGCGAACACGGACGAGTGGGGCCACGCCGACGTGCACGACCTCATCGACGCCGGCCGATGGGTCCAGGAGCAGCCGTGGTCGGATGGGCGCCTGGTGATCTACGGCGGTTCATACGGCGGCTACATGGTCCTGTGCGCGCTCGTCGAGGAGCCGTCGATGTGGTCGGCGGGGGTGGACCTGTACGGCGATTCCGAGATCGCCGAGAGCTTCCGGCATGGGGATCGGCCCGGGCGGCTGGACCTCCAGAAGATGATGGGGTCGCCGGACGATCCGGCGCGGACGGAACGGTACCGGCGCGGTTCGCCGGTCTACCGGGCCGAGCGGATCGAGGCGCCTCTGCTGATCCTGCACGGCCGCAAGGACAAGCGTGTCGTCCCGCTGATGACCGAGAAGATGGTCGAGGCGCTGGAGATCGAGAGCAAGACCTACGAGGTCCACTGGTACGACGACGAGGGCCACGGCTGGGAGCGTCGCGAGAACCGCCGCGACGGCTACGAGCGGATCGTCCGATTCCTGCGGACCCACGTTCCCGAGACATCGGACGCGGGCCGGGGCTGACCGTCGCCCTTCACCCTAGTCCGCGAACTGGAGGAGCGCTCCCGCGGCGAGATCGTCGAACGTTCCCGGCGGAGCCTCGATCGCCCAGCGGAAGGCGGCGTCCGGCCGATGCGCGGGACACGGCGCGGCGGGGCAGCGTGCCATCGAGTCGGTGCCGACGAGCCGGCCGGACTCGTCGAACCAGGCGATGTCGAGCGGCACGAGGACGCCATCCATCACGAACCCGATCGATCCCGGGTCGACCGGGCCGCCCAGGTCGAACAGCATCCCGCCCGCACGCCCGAATCCGGTCCGCCCGCGCATCCCGCTGCCGTCGGCCGGCGCGACGAGGAGGACCATCTCGCGGCCATCGAGCCGGACGACCCGGTCAAGGCCGGCCGTCCGTGGCGGACCGTCCAGCGCGACCAGGTCGCAGGCCGTCAGCGTCAGCGCCGCGCCGAAAAGCAGTGCGGCGAGGGATCCGGCTCGCATGCCCCGACTGTAGCGGGTCGACAGCGGACGCCGGCCGGGTATCGTAGGAGGCCAGGTCGCGGCGTCCGCGACATCACAGGGAGGGTCACTCATGCCGTGGCGATCGACCGGCGTCATCACGCCGACCCGCCGGGGGCGCCGCGCCGTCTTCGGCGTCGGCCTGCTCATCGGGCTGCTGGCGATGCCAGTCGCCGTTTGGGCCTCGCACCAGTTCGGCGACGTGCCGGACTCCAGCCCGTATCACAAGAACATCACGGCCCTCGCCGAATCCGGCGTGGCCGGTGGCTATGCCGACGGGACGTACAAGCCGACGGAACTCGTATCGCGCCAGCACATGGCCGCGTTCCTGCACCGCGGGCTCGGGCGCCTGACGCTCGGGCGCATCGATGATGTCGCTGCCGGTGCGTCGGACGTGCTCATCGGCAGTCTCGCATTCCGGGCGGAAGGTGCGGTCGGGGGGTACCAGGGAGTCCTGGTGACGGTCACGTCGCAGCTCGACCACGACGCGAGCGTGAGCGCGAACTGCAACATCACCCTGACCCTCAAGCGTGGCGGGACCACGCTCGGCACCTGGTACTGGGAGTTCTACCCGACGACCGCCGGCGAGGAGTCCTCGGCCTCAGCGACGTTCGCGACCACCCAGGCGACCCAGACCATCGCGACCTACGAGCTGCGGGCCTCTTCAGACTGCAGTCAGCCGACCTACACGGACAATGACCTGGTCACGATCCAGAACTTCCCGTTCGAAGGGGACGGAACGGGATTCACGCCGGCGTCGATCAAGGCGCAGCAAGCCCCACGCGAAGGGCACTGAGCGGTCCATCCACGCTCGACCCACAAGAAGAACGGCCGTCCGGATGGACGGCCGTTCTTCGTCTTGGGTGCCGGTCGGCGGCGATGCGTCGACGCGGCCCGGATGATCCGGGTGCTACCAGCGACGTCCGGCCATCAGCACGAGGCTGGAGCTGGCCAGGGCGGACAGGAGCATGACGACCCGGAATGTCTGCGATCGGAAGGCCGGTGACTTGAGCAGGCGCATCGCGTCCCCTCTCTGACTTCGTTCGACGGTGGTGGTTCCCACGCACGCCGAACGTACCGGCTGCCCCGCACACGGGGCCATGGACCATCAGTACCGGTCGCGCCACCCCGTCGGGGGAGTGCCGGCGCGCACCGCACCTGCCTGAACGGTCAGGTCGTGGCCTCTGGAGCGCCTCGCCCACCGCGCATCCCGGCCGCGATGACGAGGGCCACGCCGACCCCGATCAACACGTCGCCCACGCTGAACACGTTGGCAGCCGGCAGCCATGCGGGAAGCGCGAAGATGTCGGTCAGTGGCCCCAGGGCCGGATCGGCCACGACGACGCTGTTGGAGAAGCCGGCCGCGGCCTCCGCGCCGAGTGAGGCGACCGCGTCGGGCGAGGCCGGCATGACGCCCCCGTTCGCCGCGATCGCGAGCAGGTTCGCCGCGGCGCCGACGGCCACCACCGCCAGGCCGGGCACGCGCCAGTTGCGCACGACGGCCACGAAGACCGCGGCCGTGGAGGCGAGGTATATGGGCGGGCCGGCCTCGCCTACGACCGGCGCGACGACCGACGAGAACAGGGCGACCTGGACGGCGAGCCCGGCGATCGCCAGCCAGGCCCACACGAACCGGATGTCACCGAGTCGCTCCAGCCTCCCGCCCGACAGGTAGCCCGCGGCGATCCCGATCGGGATGGCGAACAGGATGAACACGTTGGTGCGGCCGCTGCGTCAGCCGACGGTCCGGGCCGCGAGGATCGTCTCCAGCTGGGCGATGTGGTCCTCGGCGTGCGACAGGGCGAACCGCTCCAGCAGTCGATCCACGGACACTTCGCCCAGGCGCGGGTGCAGCCCGACGCGCGCCCGTTCGTCGTCCGTGAGGGCCATGACGCGCTCCTGCCAGTCGCGCAGGCCGGTATCGATGCGCGCG
The DNA here is from genome assembly GCA_963704935.1 of uncultured Chloroflexia bacterium. Classification (GTDB taxonomy): domain Bacteria; phylum Chloroflexota; class Limnocylindria; order Limnocylindrales; family CSP1-4; genus SPCO01. Next base: position 1,041,395 of record CAVPIF010000001.1, on the reverse strand, counting down.
AACAGGACGCCGATCGGCAGGGTCCGTTCACGAGCGATGAGCCCGATCCGGACCGGATCCTCGGCCGTGCGGCCGAAGGGCGTCGGTCCGAGGGCGGGCCCGTCCAGGATCCGCTCCAGTTCGCCCAGCCAGAACGGCAGCATCTCGACGACATGGGCGAGCACTTCTCGCGGCCCCCACGAGGCCTCGGGCTCGGTGCCGAACGCTTCGGCCAGCGGCCACGGCTCGCCGGCCGCCACGCGCGGCGCGAGGGCGGCATAGGCGGCTCGGGCCGCCGCCAGGCGGGTGCGTTCGGGGGGTCGGTCGCCAGTCGTCATGGTCGCCAGTGTCGCATGCCGGGCGTAGCATGGCGCCACTGACCGATGCCCGCCGGGGAGTACCGCGATGACCGAGACCGTGTCCCGGGGTGCCGCCAACCAGGCCGGCGCCCGGGTCGATGCCGACGCCTATGCGAAGGCGGCCGACTTCCTGCCTCTCGACGGGATCGACCACGTCGAGTTCTGGGTCGGCAACGCCCGCCAGGCCGCGGCCTACTACCGAGCGCTGTGGGGCTTCACCCCGGTCGCGTTCAGCGGCCTGGAGACGAAGGTCCGCGACCGTGCCAGCTACGTCATGGTCCAGAACGACATCCGGTTCGTGTTCACAGCGCCGCTCACGCCGGACGGCGAGATCGCCGAGCACGTCCGGGCGCACGGCGACGGCGTCCACGACATCGCCTTCCGGGTCGCCGATGTCGAGTCCGCCTGGCGCGAGACGACCGACCGCGGCGCGGTCTCCGCCCTGGCCCCGACCGAGCTTGACGGGGGCGAGGATGGGGTCCTGCGCCGATCGTCGATCCGCACGTATGGCGAGACGCTCCATTCGTTCGTCGACCGTAGGGACTACCACGGTGCATTCGCGCCTGGCTATCGGGCGGTCAAGGCGCCGGCTCGGGCGGCCCAGGGACTGTCGCTGCTCGAGGTCGATCACTGCGTCGGCAACGTCGAGCTTGGCGAGATGGACACCTTCGTCGACTTCTACCGCGACGTGCTGGGCTTCGCCCAGCTGATCCACTACGACGACAAGGTCATCCACACCGACTACAGCGCCCTGATGTCCAAGGTCATGACCAACGGCAGCGGGCGGATCAAGTTCCCGATCAACGAGCCGGCGGCGGGCCGGAAGAAGAGCCAGATCCAGGAGTACCTCGACTGGTATCGCGCGCCCGGCTGCCAGCACATCGCCCTGCGGACCGAGGACATCGTCGGCACCGTCCGCCGGTTGCGCGACCACGGCGTCGAGTTCCTCGGCCTGCCGCATGAGTACTACGCCGACCTCGCGGACCGGGTCGGCGACGTCGGTGTCCCGATCGACACCCTCGAGGAACTCGGGATCGAGGCGGACCGCGACGAGGAGGGCTACCTCCTCCAGATCTTCAGTCGCCCGGTCCAGGACCGCCCGACGTTCTTCTTCGAGATCATCGAACGCCACGGCTCGCGCGGCTTCGGGGTCGGCAACTTCAAGGCCCTGTTCGAGGCCATCGAACGCGAACAGGCCAAGCGCGGGAACCTGTGAGGGAACTCCCGCCGTCCAGCCCGTGACCGGCCCAGGGATCGCTTAGGGCCGGACGAGGGCGAAGATCCCGCGCGGTCCGGTCAGGCCCTTGAGTTCATGAGCGCCGCGATCCTCGAAGGCGAGACCGGAGCCATCGAGCAGGTCGCGCGTGGTCGCGCTGATCAGGATCTCGCTCGGGCCGGCCAGCGCAGCGACGCGGGCCGCCGCATGGACCGCAACGCCGCGAGCCTGGCCGCCGACCGTCTCGACCTCCCCGGTGTGCAGGCCCGCGCGGATCTCCAGGCCGGTGTCGTGGATCGAGTCGATCATGGCCGACGCGGCGCGGACGGCCCGCGCGGCACCATCGAACAGGATCAGGAAGCCATCGCCCGTCGTGTTGAGTTCCCGGCCCCGGAATCGATCGATCTGGGCACGGATGCGATCGTTGTGCTCCAGGACCAGGCGTTGCCACAATGCGTCACCGTGATGCTCGAGCTGCGCTGTGGAACCGACGATATCGGTGAACAGGACGGTCGCGAGGACCCGCTCCCCGGTGTCGTCAGGGCTCTCCCCGAAGACGCGGGCGCTCGTGAACTCAACGCTCTCCCAGGCCAGGTCGCCGTTGACCCAGGCGTCATGCCCAGGCGGGATCTCATAGGAGTCGCCGGCTCCGATATCGAGTTCCGTGCCGTCGTCCATGACCACGTGCAGCGTGCCGGTCATCACGTAGCCGACGTGCCGGTTCTGGCAGCTCCGGGTGCCGACGATCGGGCCGACGTCGTGCGACCAGCGCCAGCCGGGTTCGAAGACGAATCGCCCGACGGTCGTCTCGTCCAGCTGGGTGAGTTCCAACCGCCCGCGCTCGAAATGGCGGACGTGATCGGGGTTCGCAAAGCTCTTTCGCTGGAGGCGTGGCATCGCCCGGGTAGTGTGCGCCATCAGCTGGACCGCGCGTGGCCGCCCTGCGGGTGGAATCACGCCCTCGTCGCGGAGTACCATCCGGCGATCCCGGCGAGCGGCCTGCGGGCGGACATCCCGGTCGCGCGGATCGCCGGGGAGTCCTTGAGGGAGGGCAGAGTTGGACCTGTACCCCTGGGTGGTGATCGCCCACGTCTTCTTCGTGATCGTCGGTTTCGGGGCGCACGGGGTCTCCGCCTTCGCGATCTTCCGGGCGCGCAAGGAGCCCGACCGGGCCAGGTTGGCGGCCGTCCTGGACCTGTCCGAGGCCTCCGCGGGCCTGGCCGCGATCGGGCTCCTCCTGGCGGTGGTCCTCGGGATCGTGGCGGCGGTCCAGGGCGATCACTTCGCGAAGTTCTGGCCGTGGGCCGCGATCGCGACCGTGGTGATCGTCTACGGAGCCATGACCCCACTCGCGGCGGGGCCGATGAATGGCGTTCGCAAGGCGCTCGGCCAGCGCGTCCGGGGCGACAAGAAGGACGCCCCGCCGCGTCAGCCCGCATCCGACGCGGAACTGGCCGCCGCCCAGGGCGGGTTGCGCCCGGAGCTCGTCGGCGGGATCGGCGTGGTGGGCCTCTTCCTGCTTGTCTGGATGATGGAGGCGAAGCCGTTCTGACGACACGGCCGGGGGAGATCGCGCCGTGAAGCTGGCGCACATCCGGCGATCGCATGCGCCGACCGGCACGGCCTGGCGGTTGGCTGCGGCGCTGGACGTCGGGGACGCCCCGACACGATGGCTTGACCTCGAGATCGCGCGGCGACGGGCGGTGGAGGCCCGCCCGTCGCTCGCCCACGACGCCGTCCTGTACCGGCACTCGATCACGACGCTGGACGACCACCTGGCGCGCGGGCTGCGGGTAGACAGCCTCGCCGATCTCGTGATCGGGTTCTCACCCCGGGACGAGTACGACGAAGCAGTCCAGGACGGCGATGGCCTCGACATCGGGCCGCCGGTACTGCGGCCGACCTCGTTGCGCGACGGCTACGGTTTCGAGGGTCACGTCCGGACGATGTGGGAGCGACGCGGCGGGACCGTCCCGGAGGTCTGGTACGAGCTGCCGGTCTTCTACTTCTCCAACGTGTCGGAGCTTCGTGGGCCCGGCGGGGCCGTCTGGGCGCCGCGAGGCTCGCTCGAGCTCGACTTCGAACTCGAGGTCGCTGCGCTCATCGACACACCGGCGCGGGACCTCGCCCCGGAGCGTGCCGAAGCGCCCATCGGCGGCTACATGGTCTTCAACGACTGGTCGGCGCGCGACCTCCAGCGCGAGGAGACGGTCCTCCGGCTCGGGCCGGCGAAGGGCAAGGACTTCGCGAATTCGTTCGGGCCCTGGCTGGTGACGCCGGACGAACTCGCCGATGTGCGGTCGGGTCGCGGGTTCGACCTGCTGATGACGGCGCGGGTCAACGGGACGGAGGTCTCGCGGGGTCGCTGGTCGGACGCCGTCCACGGCTTCGCCGGCCTCGCGGCGCGGGCCTCGGCCGATGTCACCCTCCGCCCGGGAGACCTGCTCGGGTCCGGGACGGTGGGGACGGGCTGCCTCCTGGAGGTCCGCGACGCGACGCTGGGCCGCTACCTGGTACCGGGCGACGTCGTGGAGCTGGAGGTCGAGCGTCTGGGTCGTCTGGTCTCGCCGATCGTCGAGCGGCCGCCCGCCTGAGCGCGGCACACCCATGGACGACACGCCGGCCATCCTCATCGAACCCATGCGGCCCACGGACTGGCCGGACGTCCGCCGCATCTACGAGGAAGGCATCGCGACCGGCGACGCGACCCTGGAGTCCGCGGCGCCGGACTGGCACGCGTGGGACCAAGCGCATCGGCCAGAGGGTCGACTCGTCGCGAGGTCCGCACCGGACGGCGACGTGGTGGGCTGGGCAGCGATGTCGCCATATTCGTCACGGGCCGTCTACGCCGGCGTCGCCTGGGAAAGCGTCTACGTCGCAGAGACGGCCCGGGGTCGGGGTGTCGGTCGGGCGCTCCTCACGGCACTGATCGAGCGTGGCGAGGGAGCTGGGGTCTGGACGCTGATCGCCGGGATCCAGGCGGAGAATGCGGCCAGCCTGGCCGTCCACCGGCGGGTCGGGTTCCGCGAGGTCGGTGTCCACCGGGCACTGGGCCGGGACCCGACGGGTCGATGGCGGGACGTGCTGATCCTGGAGCGACGCCGGGCGGAATGAGGGCTCGACTCCGGCCGGGGACCCACGGCGACTAGACTGGCCGCCTCGGATCATCGCGGAGGCCAGTCGTTCGATGTTCTACGTCGCCCGGGGCAGCATCCCGCCCAAGCGCCACACGCAGCACCGAGCCCCGGACGGCTCGCTGTATGCCGAGGAGCTGTTCGGGGTCGAGGGCTTCACCGGCCGATCGTCTCTGCTCTATCACACCGTCCCGCCCACGCGGACGCACCGGATCGAACCGGTGGCGGTACTTGACCTCGAGGAGGCCGACGACGGTTACCACCACCACCGACTGATCGATGCGGCCGGCGTCGAGCCAGCCGGCGACGCGGTCACCGGGCGGATCCCGCTGTTCTTCAACAACGACGTCGTGATGGGCGTGGTCCGTCCGGCCGACCGGATGCCGGAGCACGTCTTCTACCGCAACGCCGAAGCCGACGAGATGCTCTACGTCCACGAGGGCAGCGGCCTGCTGGACACCGTCTTCGGGCCACTCCGCTATGGGCCGGGTGACTACCTCGTCCTGCCGATCGGCACGACCTGGCAGCTGGTCCCGGACGCGGGCTCGGAGCAGCGGATGCTCTACCTGGAGTGCCCATCGGAGATCGAGGCGCCCAAGCGCTATCGCAACGATTACGGCCAGCTGCTGGAGCACGCCCCGTTCTCCCAGCGCGACATCCGGATCCCGGCCGAGGTGCCGCCACGGACGGAGGAGGGTGGTTTCCGGGTCCACGTCAAGATGCGGTCGCGGATCACGGCCTACCACTACGCTCAGCACCCGTTCGACGTCGTGGGCTGGGACGGCTACCTGTGGCCGTACGCCTTCAACATCGCCGACTTCGAGCCGATCACCGGACGGGTCCACCAGCCGCCGCCGGTCCACCAGACGTTCCAGGCGCGGAACTTCGTCGTCTGCTCGTTCGTGCCGCGCAAGTTCGACTACCACCCCCTGGCCATCCCGGCCCCGTACAACCACAGCAACATCAACAGCGACGAGGTCATCTACTACGTGGCGGGCAACTTCATGAGCCGGCGTGGGGTGGGGATCTCGTCGTTCACGCTGCACCCTGCCGGCATCCCGCACGGACCGCATCCGGGCACGGCGGAGGCGTCCATCGGCCGGGAGGCGACCGAGGAGCTGGCGGTCATGGTCGACACGTTCCACCCGCTCCGCATCACGCGGCAGGCGGCCGCCCTGGAGGACGGCCGCTATCCCTATTCGTGGCTCCCGGCGACGGACGCCGAGGGTGAGGCCCGGGAACTCGCCGAGCGGGGCCCGGAGGCATTCCCGGACTGAGGCCGTCGACCCCGGTGCGCCGCGGAACCGGACCTCGGTCGTGGCGGGACCGGGACGACCGGCCCCTCGTCACGATCGACTCCGGCCCGCACGCTCCATCCATGCCGACGTCCCCGGACCGCCGTCCATCCCTGGCACGCCTCGATGGTCGCGGAACGGGCTGGCGTCGGCAGCCAGATCCCGGCGGCCGGCCGTCGCTTGCGGGGCGCCGGTCCCGCCGACTCCTGCCCGCGGCCGTCGCCCTGGTCCTCGCGATGGGTCCGAACCTGTCGCCGGGGGTCGTGGCCGCCGCCGACCGCGCGACGCGACCGATCGGGGCCAGGCCTGTCCGGACCATCCCGGGGCGCATCGGCCCGCCGCCGCCGTCCGTCCCGGGCGCGCCGGCCTGCCCGATCTTCCCGGCGACCAACGTCTGGAACGTCCGCATCGACGGCCGGCCGAAAGCCTCGAACTCGTCGACGATGATCGCGGCCATCGGCCTCGATCGCGGCCTCCACATGGACTTCGGGTCATACGCGGGCTACGGCATCCCGTACCAGGTCGTGACGGCTTCCACGCCACGCTCCGACGTCACCTTCGAGTACGACGACGAATCCGATCACGTGGGCTACCCGATCCCGGCGAACCCGAAGATCGAGGGCGGGTCCGACCGCCACATCCTGATGGTCGACCGCGACGCGTGCCGCCTGTACGAGCTGTTCGCGGCGGTGAAGTCGGGCGGCGCATGGTCCGCGGGGAGCGGCGCGACCTGGGACCTTCGCTCGAACGCCCTTCGCCCGGCGGGCTGGACGAGCGCGGACGCGGCAGGGCTGCCGATCCTGCCCGGTCTCGTGCGTTACGACGAGGTCGCGGCCGGGGTGATCCGTCACGCGCTGCGGTTCACCACGGATCGGACCCGCAAGGCCTACCTCTACCCGGCCCGCCATCACGCCAGCTCGTCCACGTCGTCCTCGTTGCCACCGATGGGCCTGCGCGTCCGCCTCAAGGCGAGCTATGCCACGTCCGGCTTCTCCCCGCAGGCGCGGGTCATCGCGGAGGCGCTCAAGCGCTACGGGATGATCCTCGCGGACAACGGATCGCCCTGGTACATCAGTGGCGCCAGCGATCCGGCGTTCGACGACGACGTCCTCCACGAGCTCGACGTCATCACGGGGAGGGACCTGGAGGTCGTCGACACCGGCGGACTGATCAACGGGCCGTAGCCGTTCAGCCTCCGGGGCCCACGCGAAACGTGCATCATCACGTCATGACCGACCTCCGATCGCGCATCCGCGCCGGCGAGACGCTCATCGGCGTCTTCTCCGACCTTGCCTCCCCGCTGGCTGCGGAGCTGTGTGGCCAGGCCGGGTTCGACTGGATCGTCCTGGACCTCGAGCACGGCGCCGCGACCGAGGCCGACCTGCTGGCCCTCCTCTACGCCGTGGGGACCACGTCGATGGCGCCCATCGTCCGGCCGCAGTCGGCCGAGCGGCTTCGCGTCGGCCGGGCGCTGGACCTCGGCGCTGCCGGAGTGATGCTGCCGCAACTCCAGTCGGTCCAGCAGGTCCGCGAGGCCGTGTCGTACCTGCGCTACCCGCCGGTCGGACAGCGGGGTGTGGCCCTGCGGACCCGCGGTGCCGACATGGGGGCGCTCGCCCACGGGGACGTCGCCAGGGTCGTCAACGACCGGGTCGTTGGCATCGTCCAGATCGAGTCGCGTGGCGCCGTGGATGCAGCGGACGACATCGCCGCGATGGACGAGGTCGACGTCCTGTTCGTGGGTCCGGCAGATCTCTCGCACGCGCTCGGCGTGCCCGGTCGCTTCGACGATCCGTCCTACGAGGCCGCCCTGCGGACCGTCATCGACGCCGCTGAACGGCAGCACAAGGCCGCCGGGATCCTCATCTATGATGCGGCCGCCCTGCCCCGGCATCTGTCGCTCGGTTTCCGGTTCATCGGGCTCGGGTCGGAGGGATCGTTCGTGAGCGCCGGGGCCCGGGCGATGCTGGCCGCCGCCGGGCGCGCGTAGGCGCCGACCCGGCGACCGCTGGAACGGCCCATCGCCCCCGCCTGCCGGGACGACGGACTACACTTTGCCCGTGACCGAACTCTCCGAAGGCGCGGTCGCCCGTCGCGTCCCATCCCTGACCGACGAGCGGTTGCGCGTCATCAGCCGCCGGCAGCCCTTGACCGTGCTCCCGGGCACGAGTCTGGCCGCGTGCCTGCGGGCGATCCAGGAAGCGGGAACCGGCGATTCGGTCTTCGTCTGTGAAGCCGATGGGCGCCTCGTCGGGGTCCTGACCGAGCGTGACATCTTCGGACGGATCGTCGGTGACGAGGTGGAGATGGGCCAGCCGGTGGAGGCCCTGATGACGCGCGATCCACGAACGCTGGACCTGGACCAGACCATCCGCGACGCGATCGACCTGATGCAGACCGGTCGGTACCGGAACGTCCCGACCGTGGACGCGCACGGCCGGCTCATCGGCGTCATCCGCCAGTCGGACATCCTCCGGTACCTGGCCGAGTCGTTCCCCGAGGAGTTGCTGAACCTCCCGCCTCGGCCGCAACGCATGAAGGAGCCGGAAGGGGCGTGACCACCAGCAGGGAAGCGGACCTCCCGACCCAGGAACTCGAGCGGGTCACCATCCGCTTCGCCGGCGACTCCGGCGATGGCATGCAGCTCACCGGCACCCAGTTCACCCGGACCGCCGCGGTCTTCGGCAACGACATCAGCACGCTGCCGGACTTCCCTGCGGAGATCCGGGCACCGGCCGGTTCGCTCCCCGGTGTGAGCGGGTTCCAGATCTCCTTCAGTTCGACGGACATCCACACGCCCGGCGACGAGCCGGACGTCCTCGTGGCGATGAACCCGGCGGCGCTCAAGACCAACGTGGGCGACCTCCCCGCGGGCGGAGCGCTGATCGTCAACAGCGACGCGTTCACGCAGGCCAACCTGAAGAAGGCCGCCTACGCGACCAATCCGCTGACTGACGGCTCGCTCCAGCCGTACGCCACGTTCGAGATCCCGATCTCGACGCTCAACGAACGGGCGCTGGACGGGCTGGACATGACCAGCAAGCAGAAGGACCTGACGAAGAACTTCTTCGCGCTCGGGATCATGTTCTGGCTGTACGAGCGGAGCATGGAGCCGACGACCGCCTGGATCGATGACAAGTTCTCCGCACGCCCGATCATCGCCGAGGCGAACAAGCGGGCGCTCCGGGCAGGCTATGCCTTCGGCGAGACGACGGAGTTGTTCCACACCCACTACCGGGTCAAGCCGGCCACGCTCGCTCCGGGCACGTACCGGAACATCACCGGCAACGAGGCGGCGGCACTCGGGTTCCTCGCGGCGTCGCACCTCGCCGATCGCCCGCTCTTCTACGGGAGCTATCCGATCACCCCGGCCAGCGACATCCTCCATCAGCTGTCGGGCTACAAGGCGTTCGGCGTCAAGACCTTCCAGGCAGAGGACGAGATCGCCGCGATCGGAGCCGCGATCGGGGCGAGCTACGGCGGGCGCCCTCGGCCTGACCGCCAGTTCCGGTCCCGGGATCGCCCTCAAGACCGAGGCGATGGGCCTCGCGGTCATGACCGAGCTCCCACTCGTCGTCATCGATGTCCAGCGTGCCGGGCCGTCGACCGGCATGCCGACGAAGAACGAACAGGCGGACCTGCTCCAGGTGATGTTCGGGCGCAACTCGGACTCACCGCTCCCGATCGTGGCTCCGGCCACGCCGGGCGACTGCTTCGATATGGCGGTCGAGGCCTGTCGGATCGCGCTCAAGTACATGACCCCGGTCGTCTACCTGTCCGACGCGTTCCTGGCCACCGGGTCCGAGCCGTGGCGGATCCCGTCGGTGGGAGACCTCCAGCCGATCGGCGTGCCGAACGCGACGGACCCGGCGACCTTTCGCCCGTACCAGCGCGATCCGGAGACCCTGGCGCGGCCCGTGGGCGGTTCCCGGGCACGCCGGGACTGGAGCACCGGATCGGCGGACTGGAGAAGGCCGACGTCACGCGGCTACGTCAGCTACGACCCGGACAACCATCACCGGATGCAGATGCTGCGCCAGGCCAAGGTGGCCGGGATCGCCCGCGATATCGCCGCCATTGGACGTCTACGGGCCGGATCGCGGCGACCTGCTCATCCTCGGCTGGGGCTCGACCTATGGTGCGCTCCGGTCCGCCGTCGAGCGCCTCCTGGCGGACGGGAAGTCGGTCGCCCATGCGCACCTGCGCCACCTCAACCCGTTCCCCGTGAACACCGAGGAGGTCCTGCGCAGCTACCGGCGAGTCCTCATCCCGGAAGTGAACCTGGGTCAACTCCTGATGCTCGTCCGGGCGGCCTACCTGATCGACGCGGTCGGCTACGACCGGGTCCGGGGCAAGCCGTTCCGGATCGCCGAGATCGTCGCCGAGGGCGAGCGAGTGCTGGGAGAGACCGCGTCATGACCTCGAGACCAACGGGCGCAGCCAGACTACCGGGCCAGCCGCCCAGCCCAAGCTGAGCCCGCAGAACGAACGAGTCCTCCAGATGACCCGAAAGGACTTCGTGTCGGACCAGGAGGTCCGCTGGTGCCCCGGCTGCGGCGACTACTCGATCCTGGCCCAGACCCAGAAGGTCATGCCGGACTTCGGGTACCCGCGGGAGAACATCGTGTTCATCAGCGGGATCGGCTGCTCCGGGCGCCTGCCGTACTACATGAACACGTACGGGTTCCACACCATCCACGGCCGCGCGCCGACGATCGCGACCGGCCTCAAGGCGGCCCGCCCGGACCTGATGGTCTGGGTGATCACCGGCGACGGCGACGCCCTGTCCATCGGTGGCAACCACGTCATCCACATCGATGCGCCGCAACGTGGACCTCAACATGATCATGTTCAACAACCGGATCTATGGACTGACCAAGGGCCAGGCCAGCCCGACCTCGGAGTTCGGCAAGCGGACGAAGTCCACCCCGATGGGCTCGGTCGATACCCCGATCATGCCCCTGACCATCGCGCTGGCCGCCGAGGCGTCGTTCGTGGCCCGCTCGGTCGACACGCACACGGAACACCTCCAGGGCACGCTCGAGCGTGCCGGCCGGCACAAGGGCTCGTCGTTCGTCGAGGTCCTCCAGAACTGCAACATCTTCAACGACGGTGCCTGGCGCGACTTCACCGATCGCGAGTTCCGCGACGACCGGATGCTCGTGCTGGAGCACGGCCAGCCGATGATCTTCGGCAAGGATCGCGACAAGGGCATCCGTTTGCGGGGTCTGCACCCGGAGGTGGTCACCGTCGGGCAGGACGGCGTGACGGAGGCGGACCTCCTCGTGCACGATGAGACCGCGGAGGACCCGTACCTCGCCCTGATGTTGTCCCGGATGTTCTGGCCGGAATTCCCGGTCCCGGTCGGCGTCCTCCGCGCGACGACACGCCCGACCCTCGAACGACTGATCGAGGATCAGCTCGCCGCGGCCGTGGCAGAGGATGGCCCGGGTGACCTCGAGCAGGTCCTGCACGGAGGGGAGACCTGGACGGTCCGCTGAGGCGGCTTCAGACGATGACAGAGATGGAGGCAAGACAGGTGCGGCTCCAGTGCCCGGCGTGCGGGTTCGAGAACCTGACGGGGACCGAGGTCTGCGACAACTGCGGGGCTGACCTCGCGGGTCACGACGTCCCGCAGCAGGCCTCTTCCTTCCAGGGCCGGCTGATGGGCGGGCGTCTCGAGGATCTCGGGGCGCGCGCCCCGCTGACGGTGGCCCCGGACGCGACGGTGGACGTCGTCGTCGCGAAGATGCGCGAAGCCGAGACCGACTGCGTCCTCGTGATCGACGGCGAGCGGCTTGTCGGCATCTTCACGGATCGGGACGCGGTCGTGAAGGCCGCCGGCCAGCGGTTGGCGACGCTCCAGGTCCGCGACTTCATGACCCCGGATCCGGTGGTCCTTCGCCACGACGACCCCGTTGCCATCGCGATCCACAAGATGGCCGTCGGCGGTTTCCGCCACATCCCGGTCGTCAAGGACGGCCGGCCGACCGGTGTGGTGACCGCGCGCGACGTGTTCCATCACCTCGCCACCGTGCTCGGCTGACGTGACCGATCCTGCCCGCGTGGTCGTCCTCGCCGACGACCTGATCTGGGCGGATCGCCTGGCGCGTGCGGTGACCGCGGCGTCCGGCACGCCCGTCCGCGTGAGCACGATCGCGCGGTTCGACGCCGAACTGGCCGGGGCCTCGGCGGCGATCATCGACCTGACGGCGCGGGCCTACGACCCGATCGGCGCGATCGAGCGCGCCGCCGGGAGCGGCATCCCGGTCCTGGCGATCGGGCAGCACGACGACCATCCGATCCGAAGGCGCGCCCTGGCGGCCGGGGCGGATCGGGTGCTCGCCTATCGCAAGCTCGCCGAGGACGGTCCGGCGACGGTCGCCGCGTTCCTCGCGCGGGCCGTCGTCGTGCCCGGGTGACTTCGGCCGACCGACCGGTGATCTCAGGCCCTCGCTATGCCGAGCGGCTCGCACGAGCCGCGGAGGAAGCCCGGCGGGCCGCTCTCGGGGCCCTGCTGATCGGGGTCGGGTCAGACCTGCGCTACCTCACCGGTTATGCCGCGATGCCACTGGAGCGGCTGACGATGCTCGTGGTCCGTCCGGACGCCTCGCCCTTCATCGTCGTGCCTCGCCTGGAGCAGGGCGCCGCCGAAGCCGGCGTCCGCACGCCGATCGAGATCCGCACGTGGGACGAGAGCGACGACCCATATGCCCTCGGCACCAGCGGCATCTCCGGCGCCCCGGTGGCGGTCTCGGACACGATGCTCGCGATGCACGTGCTCCGGCTCCAGGCCGCCCTGGGCCCCCGCACACCGTGCGGCCTGGCGTCGGTCGTCCTTCGCGAGCTTCGGATGATCAAGGACGACGACGAGATCGCCCTGCTCCGCCTGGCGGCCCTGGCAGCGGACAGGGTCGTGGCCCGTATCGCGGCGGGCCCGCTGGTCGGGCGGACGGAGGCGGACGTCGCGCGCGAGGTCCGCGATCGTCTCGTCGCGGAGGGGCACGAGTCCGCCCAGTTCGCCATCGTCGGCAGCGGCCCGAACTCGGCCTCGCCCCACCACGATGCCTCCGACCGGCTCATCCGCACCGGCGAGCCGATCGTGCTCGACATCGGCGGCACCCTGGATGGGTACGGGTCGGATATCACCCGGACCCTGTGGGTGACCGGCGGAGACTCGACCAGGGGTCCGGACGAGCGCTTCCGGCACCTTTTCGACGTGCTGTTCCATGCCCAGGCGGCGGCGACTCGGGCCGTCCGACCCGGGGTCGCCTGCGAGGCGGTCGATGCCGCGGCCCGGACCCCGATCGACGCCGACGGCTACGGGGACGCGTTCTTCCACCGGACCGGGCACGGGATCGGCCTCGACGGCCACGAGGATCCCTACATCGTCCGCGGCAACGACCTGCCCCTGCGCGAGGGCATGGCCTTCAGCGTCGAGCCTGGGATCTACCTGACGGGCGTCTACGGGGCGCGGATCGAGGACATCGTCGTCTGCGGGCACGACGGCCCGCTGGTCCTCAATGCGGCACCACGCGAACTGTGCGTGGTCGCCGGCTGACAAGTCACCCGCGCACGTGGGCCACGCGACGGACGGTCGCCGGGCGCCCCTGCGGTATCATCGGGCGACGACCGCGGTCGCGGTCGGTGCACCGACGAAAGATCTGATGCCCACCACCTCGCGGCGACGGTCCGTCGCCGAGCCACCGACCCGGGCCGGCCGTCCCGGGAGCGCCGCTCCATGAGCCGGCGTCATCAGGGCCGCTCGCGCCACGCCCGCCCGCGCATCGACGGCCCGCGGACGACCACGGGGACGGCGCCCCAGGGCGGACCCGCCGCGGTGCCCCGGCCGACCCCGCGAGATGCGGTCCCGCAGGTCCCCCGAGCTCCGGGCCCGGAGGCGGCCCCGCCGATGCCGCCGGTCGAACCCCGGGTGGCCCAGGGCGCGGAGCCCGTCCCGTCGGGCCATTCGCTGGGGTCGAACGGGTGCACCGCACCCCAGCTGCGCCGCTTCATCAAGAGCCGTCCGTACGTGCCCATGCACGAACTGCGGCGCCGATTCGCGATCGCCGGGGACGATGACGACGTCACCCAGGTTCGCCTTGATGTCGGCCATGTCTACGTGGGCCTGCCGGAGCGCGAGGGATCGCTGCTCGCAGAGCTCCTGCGCGGCGGCGAGATCGGCTACGAGCTGTCGCTCGACCCGCGAAGCCCCATCGTGATCGGGGTCTACCCGATGCGCCCGGTCCCCAGGGCCTGACCTCGATGAGCCGCGGCCGGCGGCCGCCGCGGCCCGCGCCTGGGGCGGACCTGCCCGCGCTGCGGGCCCTCGTCGCGGTGGCCGCACGGCTTGATGCCGCGGCCCGGATCGCCCCGCCGATGGACGACGCCCTGCTCGGAGCCATCGCGGCCACGGCGGCCCTGGTCCTGGATGCGCAGGCGGCTTCCATCGCCCTGGTCGACCCCGCAAGCGATCAGCTGGTGTTCCGGGCGGCTGCCGGCCCGGCGGCCGGTGACGTCGTGGGCCTGCGGATCGACGCGGCGGCCGGCATCGCCGGCTACGCGTTTTCGACGGGACAGCCGCTGGCCGTCGCCGACGTGAGCGTCGACCCGCGCTTCGACCGCTCCGTCGCGGAAGCCACCGGGTATGTGCCGGCCTCGATCCTGGCAGCGCCCCTCGCCGACGACGACGGCGTCGTCGGCGTCCTCGAGGTGCTCGATCGTCGGGGCGGCACGTTCTCCCTGCGCGACCTGGACGTTGCCGGAGCGCTGGCGCGGGAGGCGACCGCGATCGTCCGCAGCGGACGGACGAGTCGTGACGCGGTGGCCCTCCTTCGTGGGGCCATGCTCGCGGTCGCGACCGCCGATGGCGCGGGAACGGTCCTCGACGACGCGGCCGTGGATGATCTCGTGAGCGCGGTCACGCGCGGCCTTCCCGACGACCCGGATGACCCGGTCTGGCAGCTCGCCGACCGGATCGCCCGGATCCGGGTGGTGGACCCGGACATGGTCGCCCTCGCGGTCGACTGGTTGGACGCCCTCCTCCGGCGGGCAGAAGCAGCCCAGCGCGACGGGTGAGCGCGTTCCTGCCGGCCTGGAGCGAGGCCTTCGCCGCCTCGGCCCGCGACGGGCTCGTTCGGATCCCGCCGCTCGGGCGCCTGGATCGGTCGGCCGTGTTCGGCGACGGGGACGGACGCGGCGTCACCGTGGCGGTCGTCGACTCGGGCGTCGAGGTCGACCACCCGGCGCTGGCAGGTCGCGCCGTCCGGAGGCTGCGCGTGGACCTCGAGGACGCGACCGCCCGAGTGGTGGACGACCCGGACCCGGGGGACCCGGTCGGGCACGGGACGGCGTGTGCCGGGATCGTGACCGCGGTCGCCCCTGGCGCGGACCTGGTGTCGATCCGGGTCCTCGGAGCGGACAACCGGGGCAAGGGCCGCGCGGTCGCCGCGGCCGTGGACTGGGCCATCCAGAACGGCGTCGGCGTCGTGAATCTGAGCCTGTCATCGCGCAGCGAAGCGATGTTCGCCGCATTCCATGGCCTGGTCGACCGGGCCTACTTCGCGAACACGCTGCTGGTGTGCGCGGCGAACAACGTCCCGGGCCCGTCCTACCCATCGCTGTTCGCGGCGGTCCTGTCCGTGGCGGCCCACGACGTGCCGGATCCCGACACGTGGTTCTACAACCCGTCGCCGCCCGTGGAGTTCGGGGCCTACGGGCTCGATGTCGACGTGGCCTGGCGGGGCCTTGGGCGCATCCGCGCCACGGGCAACTCCTTCGCGGCGCCGCACATGGCCGGCCAGGCGGCGCGCCTGCGCTCGCGCTACCCGGACGCCACGCCGTTCGAGATCAAGACGCTGCTGGCGGCGACGGCCTCCGACCCTCGCTGAATCGAGAACCGCCCGGCGGACACCGGGCGGTTTCGTCCGTTGTCGCCGCTCCGGGTCAGCCGCGATTGAACCGATGGCCCTCGACGTCGTCCTCGTCGCCGGCGGGTGCCGCGATCTCGCCGCCGTGGCCGGCGCCCCGACGGGCCCCGAATGCCGGCGGTGCGGTGATCGGCAGGCCGTGACCTTCGACGTCGCCACCATCGACGAAGTCGTTCGGCTCGTCCTCGGGATGGACCAGGCCCTCCCTCGGCAGTCGGATGTGCTTCTTGTCCACGTCGTGCCACCCTTCCGTCGTCGGATCTCGTCTCGACGACGACGACAAGATACGCGCCGACGGCCGATCCGTGAAGGTCCCGCCCGACGCTCTCGATGTCAGCCTGGCGACAACCTAGGCGCTGCCCTCGAGATCAAGACGCTGCTGGCCGCGACGGCCTCCGACCCTCGCTGAATCGAGGACCGCCCGGCGGATGCCGGGCGGTCCACCTGTTTCGGTAGGTGGGGGTCAGCCGCCGCCGTAGCGGAGTCGATGCCCCTCGACATCATCCTCGTCGCCGGTCGGGGAGGGGATGTCCTCGCCGCCGTGACCGGGCCCGCGATTCGGGCCGAACGACGGCGGCGCCGTGGTCGGCAGTCCGTGCCCCTCGACATCACCACCGTCCACGAGGTCGGACGGGCCGTCCTCGGGGTGGAGCAGGCCCTCCCTCGGCAGTCGGATGTGCTTCTTGTCCATAGCGGCCATCCCCTTCGGCGTCATCGGCATGGATCCGATCCCCGGACTCTACGCCCGACTGTCCAGTCGCGGAAGGTCGCGGCGGACCGGTCGGCTGTCAGCCTGCCGACACCGTCACGAGGCACCCTCGCCCGTGGGCGTCCTGGGCTGGGCCGGACCGGTGGGGCGCGGCGTCCGCAATTCCCGCAGCGATTCCTGATCCAGGCCGGCGAGGCGCGGCAGGTCCGCCGCCTCCGTGCGGAGCAGTCGGGACGTCAGCGTGGACAGGACCAGCTTCTGGATCTCCGGGACGATCATCGTGGCGCGCAGTGCCTCGGCCGGCACCTCGAGCAGCGTGGTATCCACGTCGGCGACCACGTCGGCGGTCCTCGGGCTGCCGGTCAGGGCGGCGATCTCCCCGAAGAAGTCGCCGCCGCCCATCGTCGACAGGCCGCGATACCCGGAGGTCTCGGGGACGCCCGCGGTCGCCCGGCCATCGAGGATGAAGTAGGCGGACGACGCGAGGTCCCCGTGCTCGAGGACGCGGGTCCCGGCCGGCACCTCGCGGACCGTGGCGTCGGCGATGAACGCGGCCCGCTGGTCGGCGGACAGTCGGCCCATCGTCCCGAGCCGGACGGCGAGCCGGTCGAAGTCGGCGATGGTCGCGGCCCGCACGGGGATCGCCGCGAGGGTGGGAGCGCCCTCCGCCGCCGCCAGTCGGGCCGCTGCCGCGCGCCACGTCGAGATGCCGATACCGGGGGCGATGAACACGAAGGTGGCCGACACGAGGAGCAGGCATGACGCCACGACGATCAGCAGCCGGATGTCGACGATGTCGGCGAGGCCGGCTCCGGCCATGCCGAGCAGGAAGATGATGTCGCGCATGACATAGAAGGCGGAGAAGACGCGGCCCCGCATCTCGCGCGGCGTGTTCCGCTGGAGCAGGACGGATCGCGCGACCGATGCCGGCGAGTTGAAGAAGCCGGAGATCATGACCATGAGGATCGCGAACGAGACGCTCGTGGCCAGTCCGTAGGCGATCCCGGCAAGCCCCATCCCGACGAGGCCGAGGATCACCCAGATCGGCTCGGCGAGGCGCGACGCGAAGCGCGCCATGAACAACGATCCGAGCACGAACCCGACCGACGTCAGTCCTTCCTGGAGCCCGTACTCGAACTCCGAGGCGTGGAGTTCCCGGATGGAGAACGGCAACAGCAGCACGTTCCACAGGCCGAACGAGAAGAACATCAGCGCGCCGACGAAGAAGAGCGACCGGATCACCGGGGTCCCGAACAGCGTCCCGAGGCCTGACCGCAGGTTGTCGAAGATGACGGCGACGCTCGCGTCCTCGTCGGGCTTGGGCATCGGGTACGACCCCATCGAGCGGATGAGGAGCGCGCACACGACGAACGATGCCGAATCGATCACGAAGGCCCAGTACAGGTCCACCGTGCTCGCGAGCAGGCCCGCGGCGGCGAACCCGATGGCGGTCGATCCGAACGAAGCGATCGACAGGAACGAATTCGCCGAAGTGAGCTCCTCGTCGTTGGCCATCTCCGGGATCAGGCTGTCGTGGGCGGGGTCGAAGAACTGCTTCACGCCGGCGTTCAACAAAAGCAGGACGAACAGCCCCGGCAGCGCGATCGACTCGATGCCGATGACGACCGCGAGCATGGCCACGATGACCGCCTGGACCAGGCAGGTGACCATGAGGATCCGCTTCCGGTCGTGCCGGTCAACGAACACGCCGGCCAGCAGGCCGACGACCAGGCTTGGGACGGCCGTCACCATGAGGGTCAGGCCCACCGCGAGGGCCGACTCGGTCTCGCGATACACATAGATCGCCGCCGCGAGATCGGTCAACGACGAGCCGGCGGTCGAGATGAGTTGCGCCAGCCAGAGCATCGAGAAGTCGCGCCGGCGGAAGACCGCGAACATGGACGGCGCGGGCGCGGGCGCGGTGCTCATCGAACCCTCCAGCGACGGCGCACGTGCGGCGTCGAACCTGCCACCCGATGCATTCGCCGGAGTCTAGTCGCCGCGCGACGGTACCGTGACGCCCTCCCGCAGCAGGAGGACCCGCTTCCGCTCCAGCGCGGCGGCCCGGTCCGTCGGTCCCGAGCCCCCATAACCGCCGAGCGTCCCGTCCGCCGCGATGACCCGATGGCACGGGACGAGGAAGGCGACCGGATTGCGACCGACGGCCCCGCCGACGGCCCTGGCGGCGCGCGGTGCGCCGATCTGCCGTGCGATCCCGCCGTAGCTCACGGTCCGTCCCCAGGGGATCTCACGGACGGCGAGCAGGACCCGCTGGTCGAACGCCGGGCGGTCGCGCAGGTCGAGTTCGATGCCGGACAGGTCCACCGGCAGCCCGTCGATGGCGAGCTGGAGGAGCGGGGTCACGGCACCGAGCCGGCGGCGGGCCGGGGTCGTCTCGACGAGTGGGCCCCCCGATCGCCGCGCCAGGCCGGCGGCGAACGCCTCGGCGGTCTGGCCGTGCTCCACCGCGATGACCCCGACCCCCGTGGCCGCGACATGCACCGGCCCCCACGGGCCCGGGAGGGTGGCCAGCGCGATCCCGGGTCCGGTCATCCCGCCAGTCTGGCCGGCGCGGGGGGTCTGTCGCACGACGCGGTGTTATACTCCCCACCAGTATGGCTGTGTCACCACCCTCCGACGGCCCCGTCGAGATCCAGTTGCCCATCGAGGGCATGACCTGTGCCTCGTGCGTCAATCGGATCGAACGCTTCCTGCGCAGCACGGAAGGCGTCGAGCACGCCTCCGTGAACCTGGCCACGGAAGTCGCCACGATCCGATACCTGCCGGACGTGGCGGATCGCGACCGCCTCGTCGATGCCGTCGGATCCGCCGGCTACGCGGTCCGGACCGTCGCGGAGCGCGCCCCGGACGCGGCGCCCGCCGGCCTCGCCGATGCCTTCACGGACGAGGACGCCGTGCGTGCCCGCGAGGCCCGCCGCCTGCTGCTGGAGTCGGCCGTGTCCATCGGCGTCGCGATCCTGATCATGGTCGCGATGTTCGTGCCCCAGACGCGGATCCCGATGACCACCATCAACTGGGTCGCGCTCGTGCCGGCGACCTTCGTGCAGCTGTGGGCGGGTCGCCGCTTCTACCGGGCTGCCTGGCGCGCCGCACGGCACCGATCCACGAACATGGACACGCTGGTCGTGATCGGGACGTCCGCCGCCTGGCTGTACAGCGTCGTGGTGACCCTCCTGCCCGACGTCGTCCATGAAGCGGGCCTCCATTCGGAGACGTACTTCGACTCGTCCACGATCATCATCGGCCTCATCCTGCTCGGTCGCTGGCTGGAGGCGCGCGCGAAGACGAGCACGACCGGGGCGATCCGCCGGCTCATCGGTCTGCAGGCGACCACGGCGCGCCGAGTCGAGGGGGATGGCGGCGAGGCGGACGTGACGCTCGAGGCGGTCGTGGTCGGCGACCTGCTGCGCGTCCGTCCCGGCGAGAAGGTGCCGGTCGACGGGGTCCTGGTCGATGGCGCCTCGGCGGTCGACACGAGCATGCTGACCGGCGAGCCCATCCCGGTCGAGCGTCACCCGGGCGACGAGGTGATCGGTGCCACGCTCAACACGACCGGCACGTTCGTGATGCGGGCGACGGCGGTCGGCCGGGACACGGCACTCGCGCGGATCGTCGATCTGGTGAGCCGCGCCCAGGGAAGCAAGGCGCCGATCCAGCGCCTGGCCGACCGGATCGCAGAGGTGTTCGTCCCGATCGTGCTCGCCATCGCCATCGGGACGCTGGTCGTCTGGCTGGCCTTCGGCCCGGAACCGCGGATCACCCTGGCGCTCACGTCGTTCATCGCGGTCGTCGTGATCGCGTGTCCCTGCGCCATGGGACTCGCCACGCCCACCGCGATCATGGTCGGCACCGGTCGCGGCGCCGAGGCGGGCATCCTCATCAGGGGTGGCGAGGCGCTGGAGGTGGCCCACCGGGTCGACGCGGTCGTCCTGGACAAGACCGGCACGCTGACCCTGGGTCGCCCCACGGTGACGGAGGTCCGGGCCGCCCCCGGGTTCACCCCGCGCAACGTGCTCGACCTGGCAGCGTCGGCGGAGGCGGTCAGCGAGCATCCGCTCGGCGCGGCCATCGTGGCCCGGGCCCGGCTCGAGGAACTGGGCTTCGGGCGGGTCGGGGCCTTCGAGGCGATCGTCGGCGGCGGCGTCGCGGCGACCGTCACGACGGAGGCCGGGACCGTGCACGATGTGCTGGTCGGGAACCGACGGCTCGTCGCCACCCGCGGGATCGATGTCGAGGTCTTCGACGCCGCGATCGACGCGGCCGGGAGTACGGGCCAGACCATCGCCCTGGTCGCGATCGATGGCGTCGCGGCCGGCCTCCTGTCGATCTCCGACCCGGTCAAGGCGGAATCGAGCGTCGCGGTGCGCGAGCTGACGGCCGCCGGCATCGAGGTCTGGCTGGTCACCGGCGATGCCCGGTCCACGGCGGAGGCCGTCGCCCGGCAGGTCGGGATCCCCATCCACCAGGTCCTCGCCGAGGTCCTGCCGGCCGACAAGGCCGCCGTGATCGAGCGACTCCAGGGCCGCGGCCGAACGGTGGCGATGGTGGGCGACGGGATCAACGATGCGCCCGCCCTGGCCTGCGCGGATCTCGGCATCGCCATCGGGACGGGTGCGGACGTGGCGATCGAGGCGGCCGGCGTGACCCTCATCGGCGGCGACCCGCGTGGCGTGCCGGCGGCGATCGGCCTGTCGCGGGCGACGATGGCCGTGATCCGGCAGAACCTGTTCTGGGCGTTCGCCTACAACGTCCTGCTCATCCCGGTGGCGATGGGCGTCCTGTGGCCTGCGTTCGGCGTCTCGCTGTCGCCCGCGCTGGCCGCCGGGGCGATGGCACTGTCGTCCGTCAGCGTCGTATCGAACTCGCTGCGCCTGCGCGCCTACGATGCCCGGCCGGATGCCGCGCATGCTGTCGCCCGGCGGGGCGCGCTGGGCCGGGTCCGCGAGGCCTGGTTCCTGGGGGTGATCGCCCTCGCGTCCATCGGCGCGGCCGGTGGCGTGCTGGCTGCCGACCGGGCCATCGACGCGCAGGCCCGGCACGTGCCGATCACGGCTACGGCGCTCCGTTTCGAGCCGTCGGACATCCGGGTAGGTGCCGGCGAGTTCGTCGTCGTGGAGTTCACCAACCTCGACACGGTCTTCCACGACTGGGCCGTGGCGGACCTCGCCAACGTGGATGCCGGGGCACGCCCCGGTCAGACGCAACGCATCCGGTTCCGGATCGATGACCCGGGCACCTATCGGATCGAGTGCCTGGTGCATGGCCACGCCGAAGCGGGGATGGTCGGCACGCTCGTCGTCGAGGCGGCAGACTGACCACTGCGATGACCGAACGCTCGCGGATCCCCACAGGCCCGGCGGCCGATCCACGCGATCTGCCCGGTGACTTCGGTCACCGCGTCGTCGTCGACGTCCGGTTCGCCGACACCGATGCGATGGGGCATGTCAACAACGCCGTCTACCTGACCTATTGCGAGATGGCCCGGATCCGGTACTGGACCGACGTGGCCGGGGAGCCGGTGGCGTCCGGGCAGGAGCGAGCGGAGAGCCTGATCCTGGCCGAGGCGCGGATCACCTATCGCGCGCCGGTCTTCCACGCCGAGCAGGTCACGGTGGAGACCAGAGCGACCCACATCGGGCGCACCAGCTTCACGCTGGAGCACCGGCTGACGGCGTGCCGGCCCGGCGGGCCGGCACGCCTCGTCGCGGTCAGCGACTCCGTGCTCGTTCGCTACGACTACGCGACCGGGGCACCGGTCGCCCTGGGCGAGGGCTTCGTCGCGGCCATCGAGGCTCGCGAGGGCCGGCCCCTGCGCTGAGGAGCGACGCGTTGACCTTCTCCATCGTGGCCCTCGACCGGGAGACCGGGGATCTCGGCGTTGCCGTCGCCTCGAAGTTCCTCGCAGTCGGGAGCGTCGTGCCCTGGGCCCGGGCCGGTGTCGGGGCCGTGGCGACCCAGGCACTCGCCAATGTCGGATACGGACCGGACGGTCTCGCGCGCCTGGCCGCCGGCGAGGAGGCCGGTGCGGTGGTCGCGGCCCTCACGGGGGCCGACGCCGGGGTGGCCCAGCGCCAGCTCGGGGTCGTGGACGCGGGCGGCCGGGCCGCCACGTTCAGCGGGGACGCCTGCCTTCCGTGGGCCGGCGGCCGGTCCGCCTCAGGAGTCGCGGTGCAGGGCAACATCCTGACCGGACCGGAGGTCGTGGACGCGATGTTCGCCGCGTTCGGGTCTGCCCTCGGTCCGCTCCCGGACCGGCTGCTGGCTGCGCTCCTCGCCGGTGATCTCGCCGGGGGAGATCGGCGCGGCCGCCAATCGGCCGCGCTCCTGGTGGTGCGCGCCGGCGGCGGCTACGGCGAGGGCGACGATCGCTGGATCGACCTGCGGGTCGACGACCACGTCGATCCCGTGCCCGAACTGGTCCGGTTGCGCGAGGTCTGGCGTGTCCTGATGGAGCGGCCGGACCCGTCAGACCTGGTGCCGCTCGATCGGCCGCTCGTCGCCGAACTCCGCGAGCGACTCGAGCGCCTCGGCTGGGCGCCGGCGGCCCCGGGCGTCGAGCCCCGTGACGCCTCGTTCCGGGCACGGTTGCGTGCCGAGTTCGAGACCGTCCCACGGATCGGTGAGCCGCGGGATGCCGGGGCGGATTGGGACCTGGATTGGGACGCGGCCCTGCTGGGCTGGATGGGCGTCGCCAACCTCGAGGCGCGGATCGCGGCGCCCGGCTGGATCGACCCGGCGGTGCTCCGCCTCCTCCGCGACGAGTCCTGATCGGACGGGCCGCGGGCGTCGTCAGTCGGTGACGCGCCGGAAGATCGCGACCGCGTTCTGGCCCCCGAACCCGAAACCGTCCACGGCCACGGTGTCGACCTTCGCCGCCCGCGCAGTCAGCGGCACGTAGTCCAGGTCGCACTCCGGATCCGGCGTGCGCAGGTTGGCGGTCGGCGAGATCACGCCGTCACGGATCGCGCCGATGCCGGCCAGCACGCTGGCGATCCCGGCGGCCCCCACCAGGTGGCCGATCATCGACTTTGGAGAGCTGATCGGGACCTTGTAGGCGTGGGCGCCATAGGCCGCCTTGATCGCTCGGGTCTCGGTCACGTCGTTGAGCTGGGTGGCCGTTCCATGGGCCACGATGTAGTCGATCTCGTCCGGCGCGACGCCGCTGTTGCGCAGGGCATCGGTCATCGCGCGGGTCTGTCCACGACCGGTGGGATCAGGTGCGCTGATATGGAATGCGTCGGCCGTCAGGGCGCTGCCGAGGATCTCCACGATGGGCGTCGCACCGCGGTCCCTGGCGTGCTGGAGCGATTCCACGACGACGACCCCGCCGCCCTCGCCGAGGACGAACCCGTCGCGCGTCGCGTCGAACGGGCGAGAAGCCGTCTTGGGCTCGTCGTTCCGCTTGGAGAGTGCCGTCATGTTGGCCAGCGCCGCCACGCCCATCGGCCAGATCGGCGCCTCCGTCCCGCCCGTCAGCACGACGTCGCATTCGCCCTCGCGGATGAGCCGGAGCGCGTCGTGAAAGGCGATGACCGATGTCGCACAGGCGGCCACCTGGGTGATCACCGGGCCGGTCAGCCGGTACTCCATCGAGAGCATGCAGGCGCCCATGGAGCCCGACAGGGCCGGCACGGCGAAGGGCGAGACGAATCGCGGCCCCTTCGTGTCGTGGACGTGCGTTCCGTCGATGATCTGTTCGATCCCGCCACCCCCCGTGTTGACGACGACGCCGACCCGGTCGCGCTGGTCCGGCGTCATCGCGGCGAAGTCGATGCCCGAATCCGTGACCGCCTCCTTGCCGGCGGCCATGGCGAAGTGGATGAACCGGCTCATCCGGCGCGCCATCTTGGTGTCCATCACGGTCGTCGGGTCGAAGCCGACGACCTCGGCGGCGATCCGGACCTCGTGCGCTGCCGCATCGAAACTCTGGATCGCCCGCGTGCCGGTCACGCCGGCCTGGAGATTCGCCCAGTACGTCGGGAAGTCGTTGCCGATCGGCATGACCGCCCCAAGTCCGGTGATGACGGCGCGACGGGCGGGATCTCGTTCAGGCACGGGTCAACCTCGGTTGGGGCACGTGCCGGATTGTATCGGGCGCGACCGGCGACTCGACGTCAATCGCCGTCGTAGCGCTTGAAGATGATCGCTCCGTTGTGGCCGCCCAGGCCGATGTTGTTCGAGAGGGCGTAGCGGATGGCCAGCGGCTGGGTCTCGCCGACGACCCACACGTCGCATTCGGGGTCGGCATCGCGGAAGTTGATGGTCCCTGGGACGACCTGCTCTGCGACCGACATCACGGTCGCGAACGCCTCGAACGCTCCCGCGGCACCCATCAGGTGGCCGGTCATCGACTTGGTCGCGCTGATCGCGAGCGAACGGGCATCGCGAGCGGCCCGCGACCCGAACACGGTCCAGATGGCCTCCGCCTCGCGCTTGTCACCGAGCGGGGTTGACGTACCGTGCGGGTTGATCAGGTCCACCTCGTCGGCGGGCACGCCACGACGCTCCAGGGCCATCTGCATCGCCCGCGCGGATCCGACGCCCGCGTCGATCGGCTGGACCATGTCCCAGCCGTCGGCCGCGGAGCCATAGCCCACCACCTCCGCGTAGATCTTCGCCCCGCGGGCCTTGGCGACCTCCAGGTCCTCAAGGAACAGTGAGCCGGCCCCCTCGCCGAGGACGAAGCCGTCGCGCGTGGCGTCGAACGGCCGGGAGACGGTCTGGAGTGGCTCACCGGGGCGCGGGAGGCCCATCCCGCGCATGTTGGAGAACCCGGCGTGGGCGACCTCGAGCAGCGGCGCCTCGGTCGAGCCCGCGATGACGGCGACGCAATCGCCGCG
Source organism: uncultured Chloroflexia bacterium (assembly GCA_963704935.1). Lineage (GTDB taxonomy): Bacteria > Chloroflexota > Limnocylindria > Limnocylindrales > CSP1-4 > SPCO01. Next base: position 1,015,913 of record CAVPIF010000001.1, on the reverse strand, counting down.
CCGGATCGCCTCCGCCGCTTCCCCGACGTTGTGAGTCCCCGTCGCGCAGGCGGACACCATGCACACGTTGTGCCCGATCGCCCCCGTCTCGATCGCGATCATCCCCGAGCAGCTGTCCACCAGCGCGTTGGCGATGAACGTCGGGGCCACGGTGCGGTTGCCCCTCCCCTGCAGCGCGGCGTAGTTGTCGATCATCAGCTGCTGGCCGCCGGCACCGGAGCCGAAGATCACCCCGACCTCCGTCCGGTTCTCGTCGCTGAGCTCGAACCCGGAATCGGCGAGCGCCTGCTTCGCCGCCGCGACGCCGAAATGGAGGCTGGATTCGCTCCGGCGGGCAGCCTTCGCGTCCATCCAGTCGGCGGCCCGGAAGTCGCGCACCTGGCCCGCCGCCTTGGCCTCGTACGGGGTCGTGTCGAAGTAGGTGATCTCGGCCAGGCCGGACACGCCGCCGACGAGGTTCGCCCAGGCGGTCGCCGAGTCGTTGCCGACCGGGCTGATGACTCCGAGGCCGGTGACGACGACGCGGCGGTCGTAGTCGGGTCTGCGCATGGTGGTTCAGCTCCTCGAGGTGGGTGGGGTCACGTTGCTCGGGCGGCCAGTTCGGACAGTCGGTCGAGGGAGGCCGGGTCATCGGCGGGAACGACCTCCGCATCCGGGGCGATGCGCTTGATGAGGCCGGTCAGCACCTTGCCGGGACCGATCTCCACGAAGGTCGTGACGCCGGTCGCGACCATCGCCCCGATGGCCGCGACCCAGTCGACGCCGGCGGTCAGGTGCTCGACCAGTTCCGCGCGCGCCCCGTCCGCGGTCGTGATCTGGTGGGCATCGGCGTTGGCGATCAGGGTGATGCCCGGGTCGTGGAAACTGACGCCGGCCAGCGTGCTCCGCATCGCGTCGGCCGCAGTGGCCATCAACGGGGAGTGGGCGGCCACGCTCACCGGCAGCACGATCGCGCGCCGGGCACCGAGTTCCTTCGCCAGGGTCGGCTCCGGCCTCGATGGCCGCCCGCTCGCCGGACACGACGACCTGGCCCGGGGCGTTCCGGTTCGCGACGACGAACGTGCCGTGGGCGGAGGCCCCGGCCACCAGCTCCGGCAGCCGATCATCATCGAGTCCGATCAGGGCGGCCATCGCACCGTCCCGTCCCTGGCCGGAGGCCTGCATGTGCCGGCCGCGCTCGCGGACGAGGCGGACACCGTCGTCGAGGGAGATGACACCCGCCGCGACGAGCGCGGAGTACTGGCCCATCGAGTGTCCGGCGGCGAATGCCGGGGTCGGAGCCGAGCGGCCGGCGGCGGCCCACCGCTCGCGCAACGCCGCCAGTATCGCGATCGAGGCCGCGAGCAGGGCGGGTTGGGCGTTCTCCGTCAGGTCGAGTCGCTCCGCCGGGCCGTCCCAGGCCAGCGCACTCATCGGTTCGCCGAGGGCGGCATCCGCGGTCGCGAACACGGCGGCCGCGGCGGCCGAGGACGCGGCGAGTTCCCGGCCCATGCCCACGGACTGCGAGCCCTGCCCGGGGAAGACGAAGGCGATCTTGGACATCGCCACGCAGCGTAGCCCGGCCGGTTGCGGCCGGGGCCGATTCCCGTGCATGCTTGCATGCATGACCGAACCACGCGGCGCGCGCTCGACGACCCGGCCGGCGCCCACGCGGGCGATCGCGCAGCGGTTCGAGGCTGACCTGTCGGCGACGGTCCTCGCGGCCGGCAGCCGGATCACGAACGTGCGCCAGATCAGCGAGCGGGTGGCGATGGGCCGGGCGCTGTGGCGGGAGCTCGTCATCGGTTTCGCCAGCCAGCTCGGCGACCTGCGCCTCGGCTTCACCCAGCTCGCCGCCCTGTACGTGCTGGCCGATGGCAGCACGCTGACGATCGGTGAGCTGGCAGAATCGATCAACCGATCGCCGTCGGCCACGAGTCGACTGATCGACGGGCTGGTCAAGCGCCGGCTCGTGGAGCGGCGCGCGGAAGAAGAAGATCGGCGCCAGAAGACGCTGCGCCTCACCCCGCGCGGCCACGCCGTCCTGCGGGTGGTGGACCGGGCCCGGGCGGAGCAGTTCCTGTCGGCCGTTCGCCCGATGCCGACCGCCGAGCGCGCGATCGTGGCGATGGGGGTGGCGGCCCTGGCGACCCACGCGATCAGCCGCCGCGGCCGCCTGATCCGCGGCACGCGCGAACCGGGCAGCTGACCCGCCGTTCAGCCGCAGAAGCGCCGCACGACGTCGTACAGGACCGGCAGCCCGAAGCGCAGGGCGTCGAGGGAGACGCGCTCGTCGATGCCGTGGAAGCGCTCCAGGAAGCGCTCGTCGGGGTCCAGGCGCAGCGGCGAGAACCCGTAGGTGGGCGTTCCGAGCGGGATCGTGATCTTGGCGTCCGTCCCGAACGGGGCCATGACCGGGAGTGGGATCGCGTCCGGATCGTGGTCGCGCAGGGTCTCGACCAGGATCTCCCACAGCGGTCCCTCGGCCGGGGCCTCCACCGGCTCACCCCAGACCAGGTTCTCCACCGTGCAGTACGGCAGCAGGTCGGCCCCGATCCGCGACTCGACGAGGGCCCGGGCCTCCGGCTCCGACATTCCCGGCAGCACCCGGCAGTCGACCTCGATGAGCGCGTCGCCCGGGATGACGTTGTACTTGACGCCGGCCTGGATGACGTCGGGAGAGAGCGTGTCGCGGACCATCGCCCGCAGGGCCCGGGCGTACATCGGGTCGCACAGCGCGTCGAGTGCCCGGTCGGCCTCCGCGCCGTCGATCGCACCCGCCGCGATCCGCCGCAGGACCGTGGCAGCTTCGCCGGGCAGGGCCTCGGCCGCAGCGTCGAGGAAGCGCGCGACGACCGGCGCGATCCGGATCGGCGCGGCCACCGCGAATCGCTCCACGATCCGAGCCGCCCGGACGGCGGCGTTGTCGTCGCGCGGCATCGACCCGTGGCCCCAGGCCCCGGTGACGTGGATCCGGTACGGGGCGATCCCCTTCTCGGCGACCTGGATCGGGTAGAGGCGCCTCCCCGCCACGGTCACGGACACGCCGCCGCACTCGTTGACGGCCCCGGCCGCACGCAGCCAGTCCGGTCGATGCGCCGCGATCCAGCGGGCCCCGTCGTCCGCCCCGGCCTCCTCGTCCGCGGTACAGGTGAACAGGACGTCACGGCGAAGACCGGGGATCGGATCGTGGGCCGGGTCAAGGCCGGCTGAGCGCGCCTCGGCCACGAGCCGGGCCATGACACCCAGCTCCAGGGCGACCATCCCCTTCATGTCGACCGCTCCGCGACCGTAGACGTAGCCATCCGCGACGTCGGCGGCGAACGGATCGTGCGTCCAGCGCTCCGGCGGCGCCGGGACGACGTCGAGGTGCGACAGGAGCAGGAACGGGGCACCGCCCGTTCCATCGCCGTGGAGTCGGGCATGGACGGAGCCCCGGCCCGGGATGGATTCGACGACCTCGGGTTCCAGGCCCAGGGAGGCGAGTCGCCCGGCCAGGTACTGCGCGGCCTGCAACTCTCCGTCCGGGGCGTCCGCCGGGACGGGATTCACCGACCGGATCCGGATCAGGTCGCGGAGCGTCGCGACGACATCGTCGTGGGCCGATTCCCAGGCTCTCGGCGGGATCGCGGAGGACGGCAGTGCGGCCGCGGTCGGCACCTCAGCCGCCGGACGTGGGGCCGATCAGGGCCAGGGCGGTCCCGATGATGAACCCTGCCGCGACGATCGTCACGACCATCGCCACCAGCAGCCGCCCGTAGCGACGCTCATCGGCGAGGGCCGGGCCGATGTCCGGGTCGTCGCCGCCGGCGATGTACGGCGTGGGCAGCCCCTTCTCACGCGCACGGACGGCCCGCGGGGCGTCATAGCGCGCCGGATCGGGCGGCAGTCGTGGTCGGTCGGCCGGTGGGGCCGCAGGTCGATCCGTCATCGCGCCCATGATGCGCCGTCAGGCGCGCCGGCGCGCCAGCTCGAGGAAGGGGAGGGCGGTCACCGCTGCTTGTACACGGCCCCGGCGACCCTCCACGGTCCACTCCACCTCCAGCTGCGAACCGACCGGTTCGAATCGGGCCGGCACGGACGCCAGGCCGATCGCCTGCTTGAGGATCGGGCTCCAGCCGAGCGAGGTGACCTTGCCGACCTGGCGGCCGCCCTCGAAGACCGGAACGGGCGAGCGGTCCACCGTCGGCGAGATCGCGGGCGGGATGCCGTGCGCGTCGTACAGGCCCTCGATGCCGTACCAGTCCAGGGTCAGGCCCACGAGTCGGCGCGGAGGGCCTCCGCGCCGCCGCTCCTCGGCCAGGGCGCGTCGACCGACGTAGTCCGCCTTGTCGAGGTCGACGAGCCGGCCCAGGCCGATCTCGACCGGGCTGTAGTTCTGCTCGGGGTTCATCGCGTGTCGGGCGGAGGTGTAGTCGACCTCGAGCAGGATCAGGCCGGCCTCAAGTCGGACGACATCCAGCGCCAGCATCCCCGCCGGGCGGATCGCCCAGGCGGCTCCGACCTTCACCAGCCGGTCCCACACCTTGGTCGCCGACTTCGCCGGGATCCAGATCTCGTAGCCGAGGTCGCCCGTGTAGCCGGTCCGGCTCACGTCCACCTTGACGCCCGCGATCGAGGCCGCGCGTCGACGGAAGTAGCGCAGGTCCGCGAACGATGCTCCGGCCGCCGCCTCCAGCACGTCGCGACTGAACGGCCCCTGGAGCGCGAGCGCCGCGACCAATTCCGTCTCGTCCTCGATGACCACGTCGAGGCCGGCCGCGTTCATCGACAGCCAGCGGAGCTGCGGGTCTGCCGCGGTCCAGCGGTAGGCCCCGTCGTCGAGTCGATGGATCGTCCCGTCGTCGATGACCTTGCCGTGCTCGTCGCACCACGGGGTGTAGTAGACCTGCCCGTCGGCCATCGCCGTCGCGTCCCGGGTGATCACCCGGTCCACGAGGCGGGTCGCATCCGGTCCGGCCACCCGGTATTTGTAGAGCGGGCTCACGTCGATGAGTGCGGCCGCTTCACGGATGGCGTTGTACTCGATGTCGTGGGAGTCGGCGTAGGTGCCAGAGGCGAAATAGCCCGACCATTCGCGCCACTGCATCTTCCGATTCAGCGGCGCCGTCCGCGGATGGAAGGGGGTCCCGACGCTCATGTGTCGACCTCTGTGCTGTCCCCGCTGGCTGAGTATCCCCGTGCGCTCATCGTGCGAGACGGCCGACGCGCCTGACGGGACGTGGAGTACATTGCATCAATCCTATGCACTTCGCATAGCCGTGTCTCGCCCTCCAGGAGGGTCCACGTGACGCAGCGCTACGACGCGGTGATCATCGGCGGCGGCCACAACGGACTGATCTCCGCGGCATACCTCGCCCGCGCCGGGCTGCGCACCCTCGTGCTGGAGCGACGGCACGTCCTGGGTGGCGCCGCGGTGACCGAGGAGATCGTCCCGGGATTCCGGTTCTCCGTGGCGAGCTACGTCGTCAGCCTGCTCCGCCCCGAGATCATCCGGGACCTCCGCCTGCCGGAGCACGGCCTGGACATCCTGCCCCTGGACGGGACGTTCACCCCGCTCCCGAAGGGCGCCGGGGCGCACACCGGCGGGGGCGACTACCTGTGGCGCGTCAACGACCACGGGCGCACCGTCCGGGAGCTCCGCCGCTGGTCGGCGCACGACGCCGAGGCGTACGAGGAATACGGCCAGCTGATGGTCGAGATGGCCCGCTTCATCAAGCCGATCCTCGGCATCGTGCCCGGCGACCCGACGGACCGGGATCCGCGGCCGCTCCTGCCACTGGCCGGCCTCGTGCGCAGTTTCGGCCGCCTGAGCGAGCGCCAGCAGGCCGTATTCGTCCAGCTGATGACGATGAGCGCGGCCGATTTCCTCGACCAGTGGTTCGAGACGGACCCGCTCAAGGCGACGATGTCCGCGTCGGGGATCATCGGCACGTACCAGGGCATCCGGTCGCCCGGCACGGCCTATGTCCTGCTCCATCACTACATGGGCGAGATCGACGGCGCCTTCCGCGCCTGGGGGATCCCGAAGGGTGGGACCGGCGGCGTCTCGATGGCCATCGCCAGGGCGGCGCAGGCGCTCGGTGCAGAGATCCGCACGGAGGCGCCCGTTGCCCGCATCCGGACCCGCGGCGACCGGGCGACCGGTGTCGTGCTGGCGGATGGGGAGGAGATCGACGCGTCCATCGTGCTCTCGTCGGCGGACGCCAAGGTCACGTTCCTTGACCTCCTGGAACCCGGCACGCTGGACGCCTCGTTCGAGGCGGAGGTCCGCCGGTTCAAGTTCCGCGGCTCATCGGGCAAGGTCAACCTGGCCGTGGACCGGCTGCCCGATTTCAGCTGCCTGCCGGGTGTCGGCGAGCACCTGCGCGGGGCGATCTCGTTCTCCCCGTCGATGGACGACATGGAGCGGGCGTACGACGACGCCAAGTACGGGCACTGGAGCCGAAAGCCGTACATCGACATGATCATCCCGACCCTGGTCGATCCGCAGATGGCGCCGCCCGGCAAGCACGTGATCAGCTGCTTCGTGCAGTACGCCCCGTACCGGCTGGACCCGTCACTCGGCTCGTGGGACGACCATCGGGACGACTTCGGGGACGCGGTCGTGGACCGGATCGCCGAGTTCGCTCCGAACATCCGTGACATCGTCATCGGCCGCCAGGTGCTGACGCCGCTCGACATCGAGCGGACGATGGGCCTGACCGAGGGCAACATCTTCCAGGGCGAGCTGTCGCTCGAGCAGCTGTTCTTCAATCGACCGGTGCCCGGGTACGCTCGATTCCGGACGCCGATCCGCGACCTGTGGCTGAGCGGCTCGTCGACCCACCCGGGCGGCGGACTGATGGGCGCCAACGGACGCCTTGCGGCGCTCGAGGTGCTGCGCTCGCGCGGCCGGAAGGTGGCCTGATCATGACCGCCTCAGCGGGCCACGACGTCGTCGTCCTGGGTGCGGGGCACAACGGCCTGGTGGCGGCAGCCTATCTGGCGAAGGCGGGCCGATCGGTCCTCGTCCTGGAGCGGCGCGACCGAGTGGGTGGCGCCGCCGACACGACCGAACTCGCGCCGGGCGTGCGCGTGCCCACGGTGGCCCACACGGTCGGGCGACTTCGGCCGGCCGTGTCGCGCGAGCTGGACCTGAAGCGCCACGGGTTGGAGCTGATCGCGCCCGACGTGCGGGCGTTCGCCCCGCAGCCGGACGGGAGGTCGGTCGCCCTGTGGCGCGACGTCGTCGCGACGCAGGCGTCGCTGCGGGCATGGTCGGCCGATGACGCGGCCGCCTTCGCCGTGTTCGACACGAAGGTCCGGGCGCTGGCGCGGTTCCTGGCGGACCTCGGCGACGAGACCCCGCCAGAGGTTCGTGGCCCGGGATTCGCGGACGCGCTGACCGGGCTGCGCCTGGGACGGGCGTTCCGCGGCCTCGGACGCGACGACGGCCGGACGATCCTGCGCGTCCTGGCGATGGCGGTCGCCGACTTCGTGGCCGAGTCGTTCGCCAGTGACCCGGTGCGCGCCACACTCGCCTGGCGCGGCGTCCGGCACACGGCGATGGCCCCGTGGTCCGCGGGCACGACCAAGGTGCTGCTCGATGATTCGGCCGGGAGCGATGGCGGAGCGTCCGGCGAGACGGTCTATGCGCGCGGCGGACCCGGTGCGCTTTCGGAGTCGCTGGCCAGCGCGGCGCGTGCGTCCGGTGCAGAGATCCGGACCGGGGCGGAGGTCGTGGCGATCACTTCGGATGCCGATGGGCGCGTGACCGGCCTCGCCCTGGCGAACGGGGAGGAGATCGCGGCGAGTGCGATCGTCGCCGGAGTGGATCCGAAGCGACTCCTGGTCGAACTGCTCGATCCGGTCGCCATCGGCCCGAGCCTTCGCTGGCGAGCCGGCAACATCCGGACGCCGGGCAAGACGGCCAAGGTCAATCTCGTCCTCGACGGCCTGCCCGACTTCCCGGCCGCCGCCGACGACGCACGCCTGCTCCGAGGCCGGATCCTGGTCGGGATGACCAGCATCGATGCCCTCGAGCGGGTCTTCGACGCAACGAAGTACGGCCGGTTCGCCGACCAGCTCGTGATCGAGGCGACGATCCCGTCGCTGGCCGATCCCTCGCTCGTCGAGGGCGCGGCCGATGGGACGCACGTGCTCTCCGCCGATGTCCAGTGGGTGCCGACCAGCCCGCGAGACGGCACATGGGACGACCAGCGCGAGGCGCTCGGGGACGCCGTCGTGCGCACGCTGGAGTCGGTGGCGCCGGGCCTCGGGTCGCGGATCCGCGCGCGCCAGGTGCTCACGCCGCTGGACCTGGAGCGCGACTACGGCCTGACCGGTGGGCACCCGCTCCACGTCGAGCCCGGCCTCGACTCGTTCTTCGCTTGGCGGCCGCTGCTCGGGCACGCCCGATACCGCATGCCGCTGGAAGGTCTGTACCTCGCCGGCTCCGGGGCCCACCCGGGCGGCGGCGTGACGGGGATCCCGGGTCGGAACGCCGCGCGAGAGGTCCTGGCGGACCTCAGGCGCCGACGCTGAACAGCGGACCGCGGAAGAAGACCTCGTCGGGCAGCGGCTGGTAGCCGAGGCGCGCGTTCACCGCGCGCATCGGGCCGTTGGCCTCGTCGTTGCCGGTCTCGAGGTCGGTCAGGCCATGGCCGATCGCCCAGGCGACGGTCGCCCGCTTCAGGACGGTCGCGATGCCGCGGCCACGCCACCTGCGCCTGACGGCCGTCATGTCGTGCCAGGCCACGGTCGCGGACCCGGGTACGAACATCAGGCTCGCGTACCCGACCACCGCGCCAGACGCCGCATCGAGGGCGACCGTGAACGCCCCGGCGGGGATCCCGGGCCGGTCGACGTCGCGGGCGCGGAACTCCGGGAGGTCGCCGGGTTCATCCGGGGTGTCGCCGCCCGGGATATCGGCGAACGCCTCGAGCGCGACGGCATGGACGCCGGGAACGAGGTCGGGCCGGTCCGCGAGGGTCGTGAGGACCACGCCGGCCGGCGCCTCGATCGTCGGCGGGTCCAGCCCGCGGAGGTCCAGGCGCACGGTCTTGGACCGCTCGATCACCCGGAAACCGCGGTGCTCCAGGAAGCTGATCCCGTCCGGCCGCGCCTCCGACGCCCGAAGCTGCAGGCCGGTCTTGCCGGCGGCCCCGGCGCGCTCCGAGACGGCCACCAGGAGTGCCTCGCCGATCCCCCGACGGCGAGCCTCCGGCGCGACCACGATGGTGGCCCACAGGTCCGGGAATCCAGGCGGGTACATGAAGATCCGACCGACCGTCGCGATCCCGACCGCGCGACCTTCGATGTCGGCCAGGAATCGGCTCGTTCCCGGGTAGGTCGCGTCGGACCAGCGCAGCTCCTCGAGCGAGGTCGGATCGTCCGGGGTCGTCACGTTGGTCAGCGTCACCAGGGTCTCGAGGTCCGCCTCCGTCACGACCTCGCGGATCCGGGCGGGCTGCCGTGCCGGTATCGTCATGCGCCGCGACCATCCCGGAACGGGATGGCGATGTCCCGGGCGACCGCGTCCACTCCCGCGGCGCCCAGTCGCGGCGGCATGCCCAGGATCACGCCGGTGGCGCCGCGCTCGACGGCCTCACGGGCATGGTCCAGCGCCGAGCGCCGGTGCTCGGCCGTCGTGCCGGTCGGCACCTGGGCGACGATCTCGAACGTCGCCGGGTCGCGGCCGGCCGCCGCCAGCGCGGACAGGATCGCCTCGCGCTTCTCGCTGAAGTAGGCGAGATCGGACGGCATGCCCTGCGAGACGACCGCCGGCAGCAGCCAACCGTCCGCCACCGCCGCCACCAGGGCGATGCCGCGCCGCCGCTGCCCTCCGAGCCAGAGCGGCGGGCCCCCCGGGGTCAGCGGGGGAGGCTCGTTGGTCGCTTCCGTCAGCGGGTAGAAGGGATCCGGGCGGGTCACGCCCGGCGGCGCGGCGGCGGCCTCGGAGAAGAGCGCTCGCAGGACGTGGACCGCCGACTCGAACCGGTCGAATCGTTCCGGCATCGGCGGCATGGGGATCCCGAACGGCAGGTGCTCGCCCTCGTGCCAGCCGGCGCCGAGGCCCAGGATGAAGCGGCCTCCGGTGGCGTGGTCCATGACCGTCGCGGCCTTGGCCAGCACCGCCGGATGACGGAACGTCGCCGACAGCACGCCGTGACCGACCCGCTTCCCCGGCACGCGATGGACGAGGGCGGCCATCGCCGTGAGGGACTCGAAGCTCGGGCCGTGACGCTCATTCGAGACATCCGTCAGGTGGTCGTTCATCCACACGGAGTCGAACAGGTCCGACTCGCCGATCCTCGCCCAGGCGGCATCGAGCGTCGCCCAGTCGACCCCCTGCGGGGAGGTCTTGATCCCGATCGCGACCCGGCGGGTCAACGGCGGGCGGCGAGGTTGGCGGCCATGCGCGGCCCCGTCGTCACCGCGCCGTCCGAGGCGGATCCGACGAGGGCCGCGTACTTGCCCAGAACCCCGCCCGCGTAGTTCGGCGGACGCGGTGTCCAGCCCGCCAGCCGATCGGCCACGATCTCCGGGGCGACGTCGAGGTCGAGCGCTTTCCGGTCGACGTCGATGACGATCGTATCGCCCTCCTCGACTGCCGCGATCGGGCCGCCGAGCGCCGCCTCCGGCGCCACGTGGCCGATCATCAGGCCGTGGGTGCCGCCACTGAAGCGGCCGTCCGTGATGAGGGCCACCGAATTGCCCAGGCCCTCGCCGACGAGCGCGGCCGTGACGCTCAGCATCTCCTGCATGCCCGGACCGCCGACGGGACCTTCGTAGCGGATGACCACGACGTCACCGGGCACGATCCGACGCTGGCTGACGGCTTCGAAACAGGCCGTCTCCGAGTCGAACACGCGCGCCGGGCCCCGGTGCAGCTTGCGCTCATGGCCGGCCAGCTTGACGACACACCCGTCGGGGGCGAGCGAGCCGCGCAGGATGGCGAGGCCGCCGGTCGGCTTGAGGGGCGTGTCGATCGCGTGGACGACCGGCTGCCCCCCGGTCTCGACGGCCGCCGCTGCGACTTCGGCGATCGTCCGGCCGTCGACCGTGGGAGCGTCCCCGTGGAGGAGTCCGGGACGCTTGAGGAGCTCGCGCATGACCAGGCCGATCCCGCCCGCGTCATACAGGTCCGACGCCGTATATCGACCGCCGGGTCGCATGTCGGCGACGACCGGGGTCCGGTCGGCGATCGCACCGAACTCGTCGATATCGAGCGAAACGCCGAACTCGTGGGCGATCGCCAGCAGGTGGAGCACGCCGTTGGTGGATCCCCCCGTGGCGGCGACGCTGGCGATCCCGTTCTCCAGGGACGCACGGGTCACGAACCGGGATGGACGGATGTCGTGGCGGACCAGGGTCATCGCGAGTTCGCCGGCCTGGCGGGCGGCGTCGTCCTTCTTCGGGTCCTCGGCCGGGATGCCGTTGAGGCCGGCGGGGGAAAGCCCCATGAACTCCATGACCGTGGCCATCGTGTTGGCCGTGTACTGGCCGCCACAGGCGCCAGGGCCCGGGCAGGCGACGTTCTCCACCTCGTACAGCTCGTCGAGGGTGATCTTGCCGGCACGATATGCGCCGATCGCCTCGAACACGGTCACGATGGTGGCGTCGCGCACGCCCTTGTAGGTGCCCGGGTAGATCGTGCCGTTGTAGAGGATCAGCCCCGGGACGTCGAGGCGGCCAAGGGCCATGGCGGCCCCCGGGATGGTCTTGTCACAGCCGACCAGGCAGACCACCCCGTCCAGGAGATGACCGCGGACCACGAGTTCGATCGAATCCGCGACGACCTCCCGGCTGACGAGCGAGGACTTCATGCCCTCCGTCCCCATCGACACGCCGTCACTGACGCTGATCGTGTTGAACTCCATCGGCGTACCGCCCGCCGCGCGGATGCCTTCCTTGACGAACTCGGCCAGGCGCCGCTGGTTGAGGTTGCACGGCATCGTCTCGATCCAGGTCGTCGCGACCCCCACGAGCGGCTTGGCGAGATCCTCGTCCGTGAACCCGACGGCCTTGAGCATCGCGCGCGCGGCGGCGCGATCCGGGCCGTCGGTCAGGGCCGCGGAGTGGCGCTTGGCAGGGTCGCTCGGTCGCCCGTACGGGTGGCTCGGCAGGGTCGCGGCTTCAGGCATGGTGGCGGCATCCTCGTGATCGGCGGTCGCGGGAGACCGTCAGTGTAGGACGCCCGCCGTACGACCGGCCCTCGCGGCTGCCGCCTCAGCGGACGCAGGCGCCGGTGTCCACCGACCCGGTCCGCCCGATGGCCGGCGCGATCCGTGTCGCCACGGCCGTCGGTGACAGCGCATAGCCGACGTCGTCGCTCGTCCTGGACTCGGCGAAGACCAGACCGCCGACGGTCCCGTCCTCGAGCACGAAGGGCCCGCCACTGTCGCCCCGGTCGATCGCCGCCCGGAGTTCAAGGATCTCCCGCCTGACCGAGGTCACGCCGTAGATGTCCCGGCCTGTCGCCGCATAGGCGCCGGTGACGGCGGCCGGGATGATCGTCAGGGCGCCGCCGCCCGGATAACCGAGTGCGGCGCCCACGGCGCCGCGAACCGGATCCCGGACCGCGAACCGGAGTGGGACGGCCGCGACCCGATCGATGAGGAGCACGGCGACATCGAGATCCGGGTCGAACAGGACGACGACCCCGTCGACGGTCTCGCCATCGACGGCCGCCACGCGGATGCCGTCCCGCCGGGATCCGGCGACGACGTGCGCGTTGGTCACGACGTAGCGGTCGGCGATGAGCACGCCGCTCCCCGACGAGGTGAGGCCACACGTAGCCGCCGTGACCCGGACGGTGGCTCCTTCCGACGGTCGGGCGATGCGCCGGGTGGTCGCGTCCGACGGTCGCTCGACCGGCGGGCGCGGCAGCGGCTCGAACCCCACGAAGACCTCCGGCAGGCCCGACGCGTCCAGCAGGCTGCCCAGGTCAGCGGCGATCTCGGTCGGTGGCGGCAGGATGGCGTTGAGCCCGCGGACCGTCGTCGAGGTCTGCGCAGCCTCGGTGAGCCGTGGGATGGGCCCGACGGCGAGCAGCCCGCCCGCGAGCCAGATGATCAGGAGCGCCTGGGCGGTCCCGACGAACGCCCCAGCCACGCGGTCCACGGCTTCGAGCGGGCCGCCGCCGAGTTCGCCGGAGAGGCGTCGCCCTGCGGCCGAGCCGACTGATTCGCCCAGGCCGACCGCGATCAGGAGGCCGGCCAGCACCAGGATCGGACGGAAGGCCGGGTCGACGGCGCGGATGGGATCGGCGAGCGCGGGGAGCGCCAGGATGGCCAGGGCGCCGCCGCCGACCGCGCCCAGCAGGCCACCGACCTGGGGGATCGCCCCGGATCGGAACCCAAGCAGCAGGCCCACGACGACGAGCAGGATGGCGATCGCATCGAGGGGGTTGAGGTTCACCGCCCGATCGTCGCACAGGTCGGCCGACCGGACTCCGCCGGGGTCAGCCGGCGGCCGCGACCGAATCGATACGTGGCGGGTGATCCGCTTCCCAGGCCGCCAGCTCGACCTCCTTCGAGAGGAGGTACCCGAGTTCGTCCGTGCCCGCCAGCAGCATCCGCTTGGAGAACGGATCGATCGCGAAGTCGATGGTCGAGCCGTCCGGGAGCAGGACGCCTTCCTCGGCGAGGTCGACGGTCAACTCGGCATCGGGATCGGCCTCGATGATCTCCCACAGCCGGCGATGGACGTCCGGCGGGACCACGATCGGCAGCAACCCGTTCTTGAGGCTGTTGCTCCGGAAGATGTCCGCGAACCCGGTCGACAGGATGGCCCGAAGGCCCCAGGCGGTCAGCGCCCAGGGCGCGTGCTCGCGGGACGACCCGGCCCCGAAGTTGTCGCCGGCCAGGAGGATCTGCCGGCCGGCCATGCCCGGCGTGTCGAGCACGAAGCGTGGGTCCTTGAGCGTCCCGTCCTCGTTGAACCGCCAGTCACGGAACAGGGCATCGGCCAGGCCGGACTTGTCCGTGACCTTGAGGTACCTGGCGGGGACGACCTGGTCCGTGTCGACGTTCTCTGCCGGCAGCGGGACGACCTTGCTGGTGAAGACCCGGATCGGTTCGGCCATGGTCAGCGCCCCCCGACCGCTGCCAGCGTCTCGATGCCGGGCAGAGCCCGCGGGTCGCTGATGACGCCGTGGATGGCGCTCGCGGCGGCGGTCAGCGGCGAGGCCAGGAACGTACGCCCGCCCTTCCCCTGGCGACCCTCGAAGTTGCGATTGCTCGTGCTGACCGCGTACTGGCCGGGGCTGAGCTGATCGCCGTTCATGGCGATGCACATCGAGCAACCGGACTCGCGCCAGTCCGCCCCGGCCGCCTTGAAGATGTCCGCGAGGCCTTCGGCCTCCGCTTCGCGCTTCACTTCGTCGCTGCCGGGCGTGACCATCAGCTTGACGCCGTCCGCCACGCGTCGGTCCTTGAGGGCCGCCGCAGCCAGGCGGAGGTCGCTGATCCGGCCGTTCGTGCAGCTGCCCACGAAGACGACATCGACCTTCTGGCCGAGGATGGCCTGGCCCGGCCGCAGGTCCATGTACTCGAGCGCCCGTTCCAGGGCGCGGCGGGCGCCCGGATCCGTCTCGTCCTCCGGCGAGGGCACCGAAGCCGTGATCGGGATCCCCATCCCGGGGTTCGTCCCGTAGGTCACCATCGGCTCGAGGGCGGACGCGTCGATCGTGATCGACTTGTCGAACGTCGCCCCGTCGTCGGTCGGAAGGCTGCGCCAGCGCGCCACGGCCGCCTCCCAGGCGGCGCCGTGCGGCGCGTGCGGACGACCCTCGAGGTACTCGAAGGTGGTGTCGTCCGGGGCGATCAAGCCGGCGCGGGCGCCGCCTTCGATGCTCATGTTGCAGATGGTCATCCGCTGTTCCATGGTCAGCGCGCGGATGGCCCCGCCGCGGTACTCGAAGACGTGGCCCGTCCCGCCGCCGACGCCGATCCGGGCGATCAGGGCCAGGATGACGTCCTTGGACGACACGCCGGGAGCGAGTCGCCCGTCGACGCGGACCTCGTAGGTCTTCGGGTCGCGCTGGAGGAGGGTCTGCGTGGCGAGGACCATCTCGACCTCGCTCGTCCCGATCCCGAAGGCCAGCGCCCCGAAGGCGCCGTGCGTGCTCGTGTGGGAGTCGCCGCACACGATGGTCATCCCCGGCTGGGTCAGGCCGAGCTGCGGACCGATCACGTGGACGATGCCCTGATGCGGAGAGCCGATGCCGTGCAGCGGGATCCCGAACTCGGCGCAGTTCCGCTCCAGCTGGTCGACCTGGGCGGCCGCCTGAAGATCCAGCATCGGCAGACCACGCGGCGTCGTGGGGATCGAGTGGTCGGCGGTCGCGACGGTCTGCGACGGCCGACGGACCCGCAGGCCGCGCTCGCGGAGCCCGGTGAAGGCCTGGGGCGAGGTCACCTCGTGGATCAGGTGCAGATCGACCGCGAGGACCGCCGGAGCCCCGGGATCCTGGGTGACGACATGATCGCTCCAGATCTTGTCGACGATGGTCCGGGGACGGGCGGGGTTCACGGGTGCTGGATCGGTCATGGGGCGACGGCTCTCCGGGGTCCTGGTGGCGGCCACGTGAGCGTAGCAGAGGACCCGGCCGTCGGCCGTGCCGCATGGGTCAGGCGCTGAGCTTCCGCACTCCCCAGTCGCGCATGATGCCCTCGATCTCCGTCGCCGGTGCGGGCCGGGCGAACAGGAAGCCCTGGCCCAGTCCGCAGCCCATCCGCTGGAGGACGGCGAGCTGTCCCTCCGTTTCGATCCCCTCCGCGACGATCGGCAGTCCGAGCGACCGTCCCATCGCGATGATCGCCCGCGCGAACTCCCAGGCCTCGGGCTCCGGGTCGAGCGGATCGGCGATCAGCTCGCGGGCGATCTTGAGGAAGTCGACCGGGAAACGGCGCAGATAGGCCAGCGACGAGTACCCCGTACCGAAATCGTCCATCGCGATGCGGATCCCCATGCTCCGGAGCGACTCGAGCTTCTCGATGGTCGCCGTGATGTCCCGGAACATCCCGGTTTCCGTCATCTCGAAGGTCAGGTCCGCCGGCGAGATCCCGCTGTCGACGATGACCTCGGTGATCCCCTCGACGAAGTCGGGGTGCTGGATCTGCACGGGCGACAGGTTCACCGTCAGGCCCAGGGCACCGAGCCCGGGCAGTCGCTGCCACGCGACGACCTGCTGCGCGGCCTCGAACAGGACCGCCCGGCCCAGGGCGTGGATCGAGCCGTTCTCTTCCGCCAGGCGGATGAACTCCGCCGGGTCGACCTCGCCCCGGTCGACGTGGATCCATCGGGCGAGCGCCTCGAGTGCGACGATCCGTCCCGAGCCGAGCGCCACGATGGGCTGGTAGTGGACGGTCAGGTCGCCGCGGCTCACGCCGAGAGCCAGGTCCTTGGTCAATGCGTGCCGGTCCACGATCGACCGGTGCATCAGCGGGTCGAACACGGAGACGCGTCGCTTGCCCTCCGATTTGGCGCGGTACATGGCGACGTCGGCGTCGCGCAGCAGGCCCTCCACGGACTCACCGCTCCGCGCCAGGCTGACGCCCGCGCTGCAGCCGATCACGACGTCGGTCCCGCCTACGGGGAATGGCAGGTCCATGGTCGCGATGATGCGCTGGGCCATGGCGACGATGGCCTTCGGGTCGGAGTCGTCCGCCGGCAGGATGGCGAACTCGTCGCCGCCGAAGCGGGCCAGCAGGTCGTCGCCCCGCAGCTCCGTCCCGATGCGCTCGGCGACGGCGGCGAGCAGCTCGTCGCCGGCACCGTGTCCCAGCGTGTCGTTCACGATCTTGAAGTCGTCGAGGTCCAGGAACACGATGGCGGTCGGGATCTCGGGTGATGCCATCGCCCCCAGGCGGCGCTCGACCTCCTCGACGAAGGCCAGGCGGTTGGCGAGCCCGGTGAGCGGGTCGTGGTAGGCCTGGTGGCGGAGCGCTTCCTTCAGCGTGGAGAGCTCGTGGAGCGACTGCTCCAGGCGGCCGTTCTCGAGGGCGATCGCCGCCTGGTTCGCGACCGTCTCGAGGAGTCGAAGGTCGTCGTCCGTGAACCGGCTCCCTTCGCCCAGGCGATTGACGATGAGGATCGCGCCGAGCACGCCGCGCTCACCGACCAGCGGCCCGATCGCCGCCTCTCGGGTGCGCTCCGGCGCCGCGGTCCATCCGGCCCCGGGCTGAGCTCGGAACGCCCCCTGGCCGGTGGTGATCCTCCGCCGGATGGGATCGTCGAGGGCGACCTGTGCCGGGACCATCGTCTCCGTATCGCCAAGCCCGTCGCTCGAGGACCTGACCGCAGCGATCGAATCGCTGCTCGGCAGGAGGACGAGCGAGACCGACTCCGCCCGGAACATCCGGCGCGCGTGCTCGACCAGGGCGACGATGGCGCCATCGAGTTCCGGGGTGTAATGGAGGAGGCGGCTTGATTCGTACAGGAGCTCGAGCCGCTCGTGCTTCTCGCGTTCGCTGACGTAGGCGCGGTAGGCCAGGAAGACCACGGCGATGGGCACGCCGAGCAGGAATGCGGATCGCACATCGATCCACAGGACCATCACGGCCAGGAGGGCCAGGCTGGCATTGGCCAGGGCGACCATCCCGCTGAATCGGATCATCTCCGGGAGCTTGGTGAACTGCGGTGCGCCGCCGGACGCGGAGATGACCGTGGCGACGAGGATCGCGCCGACCACGCTCGTCGCGGCCGCGGCGGCCAGACCGGCGATCCACTCCTGTGGCCCCGGCAGCGCGACCGGGTTGGCGATGAGGTGAAACACGATCAGGGCGACGACGCCGTTCAGGGCGAACTGCGCCGCGTTGAACGCGCGCTTGATCCCGGAGGCATGGCGGTCCACCAGCAGCGCGGCCGTCGTGCCGATCATCAACGCCAGCAGGTAGTCGTCCGGCGCGAGCAGGAACAGCCCGATCACGGCCGGCAGCTCGCTCAGCGAGAACGCGTGACGCTCGCGCAGGAACTGGACCTGGACGACGTTGACCTCACCCAGGTAGAAGGCGATGGCGGCGACGGGCCATGGCAGGAGGAACGGCACGACCGGGAGTGCCAGCCCTCGGACGATGGTCAGGTACCCGACCACGGCCGCGACCGCGATCCCCATCACGAGCAGCCGGACGCGCTGGGCGGCCCGGAACCGAAGCACGGCCGGTCGCCATGGCGCCGCTGCGAGGGACCGGGTTCGATCGCGGATCATCTCGTGATTGAGGGCCCGTCTGGGGAGCTCGGGCGCGAGCTTGCGGTCACCGGCAGGAGGGACTCGTTCAGTCTCCGGGCTCCGGGGACGTCCCGGGACCACCCGAAGGTCCGGGGTGGTCCTCCCGCGCACGCGCGACATCCAGGCGTCCCGGGTGCCGGACGTGGGTGGGCGAAGACGGAGAACGGAGCGGCCCGGTCGGGCCGCTCCGTCGATAAGGGATCGGGCCTGCCCAGGTCACCCTGGCGGGCACATCCTCAGATCCAGCGATGACCCGCGAGCGGGCCGGTCCGCCGGTCGTCGGCGCCGTTGGAGCGGTCGACCATGTCCATGGTCAGTAGTACCACTTGATTCCGGCACCGAGTGAGAGGGCCATGGTCGCCAGAAGCGTCAGGGCCACGGTGAAGCGCGCCAGGTTCGCCTTCACGACACTACCTCGTAGTGATCTGCTTCGACCTTGCTCTGGCGGCCGGGCGGTCTGCGAGAGATCCCTGGCTTTGCGTCCCCACCTCGCGATGGGTTTGCCCTGGGCAGAGGTCTGGTCGGGGACGAACGTCGTCCGTGGCGCTACCGTCGAGCACCCGCGGTCCGCCGGCCAGACGACGGTGGTACTGGTGCCGGATGACGTGCGAGTCAGTGCGCCGGCGCACCGTCGCGGAGAGGAGGCGACGTGACCGGCCCGCGACCATGCATCGCGGCGACGATCGCCAGTCCAGCCCCGATGCCGATCAGCACGTCGCCGATGCTGAAGACATTCGCCGCCGGCACCCAGGTCGGCATGGCGAAGATGTCGGTCAACGGCCAGAGGCGGACGTCCTCGACGAGGCGGCTGTTGGAATATCCCGCCTGTTCCACGTTGCCCATCGCGCCCAGAGCGCCGGGACTGACCGGCATGTAGCCGCCGTTGGCGACGATCGCAACGACGTTCGACAGCCCTCCGAGCAGGACCATGAGAAGCCCCGGGACGGCGAGGTTTCGCGCCACCGCCGCCAGGACCAGCCCGTTCGTGGCGACGTAGATCCACGGAGCGGCCGGACCGAGTGCCTCGCCGGCGGGCGTCGAGAACAGGGCAAGCTGCGCGACCATCCCGAGCGCGATGAGCATCGCCCAGCGGATCCGCAGACGACCGAGACGGTCGATGGAGCCACCCGTCACGAAGCCGAGCAATGCGCCCACGAGCACCGCATAGAGGATGAACATGCCGTCAGCGTGGCCGTCGGCGAGCGCCCCGCCACAGACCCCGTTGGTCCCATGGCTGGCGGTACCACCGTGCACGTACGGGAAGGGCGCCGCTCAGCGTATAACCGACGAGCAGCGACTCGCATACCGACCGACAACGCTCGGAGGACGACCGATCCTCGACCCCAGCCACGACCTGCCAGGCGGTGCCGATCCCGCTGAGGCGATCTTCGACGGATCGACGGATCTGCGCCTCGTGCGGCTGCGTCTCTTCCTGGCACTGGTCACGATGTTCGCCATCCCGGTCGGCCTCGCCGTCCCGGTCATCTACGCCCTCATCGCGAACCGCCAGGACTCCGTCGTCCTGCCTACGATCGGGATCGGCGGGCTGGCCCTGGCCCTGGGCGTGATCACCGTCTGGATGGCGCACCGGATCCTGGAACCTGCCGAACGACTGGATCGGGCCCGGGTCATCCTGGAGGACGCGTACGCTCGGGCGCGAGCGGAGTCTCTCCGCGATTCCCTCACGGGCGTCGGCAATCACCGGGCGTTCCAGGAGGAGCTTGAGCGCCAGTGGGTGGCTGCCACCCGGCAGAACGCCAGGCTGGCCCTCGTCGTCCTGGACCTGGACGAGTTCCGGCGCGTCAACGAGATCGACGGGCACGTCGGCGGGGACCGTCTCCTGGCGACAGCCGCGGCCACCCTCGCCGCGGGGCTCCGCCGAACGGACCGCGTGTTCCGGATCGGGGGCGACGAGTTCGCGGTCCTGCTCTCCGGGGCCGATGGCGAGGCCGCCTTCCTGTCGCTCCGACGCATCCTTGCTACCGCCCTGGAGGGTCCTGCCGGCCACGACCGACGGGCCGCGGGCAGCATGAGCGGACCCTGGTCGTTCACGGCCGGCATCTCCGCGTTCCCGGGCACCGCCCGCGATCGTGGCGCCCTGTTCAATGAGGCGGACGCCGCGCTGGCCTTCGGGAAGCGACACGGACGCACGATGGTCACGGTCTTCGACCCGGAACGCCACGGGACTTCTGCGCTCGATCGGCCACGCGCGGACGTCGCGGCGGACGTCGCCAAGGTCGCGGCCTCCGGTTCGTTGCGGGCCGTCTTCCAGCCGATCTTCGACCTGCGCAACGGACATCCAAGGGGCTACGAGGCGCTCATCCGACCCGCGCCCGGTTCCGGGTTCTCGGACCCAGGCGAGCTGTTCACCGCGGCCGAGGCCGTTGGTCGGACGGTCGAGCTTGATCTCGCCTGCCTCCAGACCTCCGTCGCGGCGTTCGCGGCGCTGGACCTGCCCGGCAGCCTGACCCTCAATCTGTCCCCGCGCACCCTGGAAGCGGACGAGTTCAGCGTCAAGACCCTCGTCGGCCTGCTTGCGCGCCACGGCGTCGACCCGCGCCGGGTCGTCCTGGAGCTCACGGAACGCGAGGTCGTCGAGGACCTGGAACGCCTGATCCGCGCCATCACCTCGTGCCGCGCCGCCGGGATGCGAATCGCCGCGGATGACGTGGGCGCCGGCAATGCCGGCCTGCGCCTGCTGGCCCAGGTCAAGTTCGACATCGTCAAGATCGATCTCTCGCTCGTCCAGGGTGGTGCCATCCGGGCCACCTCGCATGAAGTCGTTCGGACGCTCAAGGACCTCGCAGACCGGTGGGGAGCGCTGGTCGTCGCCGAGGGTGTCGAGACACCCGAGCAGCTTGACTTCGTCCGGTCGCTGGACATCCCGGCCGGGCAGGGCTACCTGCTGGGCCGGCCGGTGGAGGTCCCGACCCGGGACCCGATCGACCTTGCTCACCTGAGCGCCACGTCGAGGGACTGGCTCGCCGACCGGCTGCGGGCGTCACCGGCCTTTCCGGCGTCACCCTGATGCGTTGTTGGAGATCGTCGCCCTCCCCATGCGGGTGGCGGTGACACAGTCGCTGGCCGCCCATCGGTGACAGGATCGCTGGCCGTTCACACGGTCTGGTTCCGCCGTTGACGTCGCCTGCGCCGGGGTCTATGCTCCATGTACCCCGACCGACACCGCGCAGCGCCCACGCGTGCGCGCCCCGTCCCGTCGGCCCCACGCGAACCGGAGCACCGTCCCGCCGGGAAGGTCGCATCCGTCCCGCCCCCCTGCACCACACAGGTGATCCGTACCAGATGCCCGGACCCGACCAGCGCGACCAGCGCGATCGATCCCGCAACCGTCGTCCTCGACGGCGGACCCAGGGCGTGTATCGCGCGCCCGTCTCCGAATTCGAGGAGCAGCAGGAGCTCGAGGCCGCGCGCGAGCGCAACGACCTCGATATCAGCGACCTCCGCGAGATGAGCGTCACGGAGCTCCGCGCGGTCAGCCGCGACCTGGAGCTCGATCCGTCGTCCGGCGAGCGGAAGGACGATCTCGTCGACCGGATCCTGCAGCGCCAGACGGAGAGGGCCGGCCACGCCTACGCGAGCGGCATCCTGGACATCGTCGATGAGGGCTTCGGGTTCATGCGCCGGCATGGCCTGCTGCCGAGCCCGGAGGACGTCTACGTCAGCTCCAGCCAGGTCCGCCGCTTCGGCCTGCGGATCGGCGACCGGATCTCCGGCGCGGTGCGCGCACCCCGGGAGGCCGAGAAGTACTGGGGCATGCTCCGGGTCGACGGCGTCAACGGCGTGGACACCGAGACGGCTCGGCGACGCCCGGTGTTCGGCGACCTCACCCCGGTCCACCCGGACGTCCTGATCAACCTCGAGACGGACCCCAAGAACCTGAGTCAGCGCCTGATCAACCTGGTCAATCCGATCGGGAAGGGCCAGCGCGCCCTCATCGTCAGCCCGCCGAAGGCAGGCAAGACGATGTTGCTCAAGCAGATCGCCAACGGGGTGAGCGCCAACTACCCGGACATCCTGCTCATGGTCGCCCTCATCGGCGAGCGACCCGAGGAAGTCACGGACATGCGCCGCAGCGTCAAGGGCGAGGTCATCAGCTCCACCTTCGACGAACCGACGGAGAACCACACCCACGTCGCCGAGATGGCGCTGGAGATCGCGAAGCGCCAGGTGGAGACCGGACGGGACGTGGTCATCCTGCTCGACTCGATCACCCGCCTCGCGCGTGCCTACAACCTGGCCCTGCCGCCATCTGGTCGGACGTTGTCCGGTGGCCTGGACCCGATCGCCCTCTACCCGCCGAAGCGCTTCTTCGGCGCCGCCCGGAACATCGAGGAGGGCGGCTCGCTGACGATCATCGGCACATGCCTGGTGGACACCGGCTCGCGCATGGACGACGTCATCTACGAGGAGTTCAAGGGTACCGGCAATTCCGAGCTGATCCTGGATCGCAAGCTTGCGGAGAAGCGGATCTATCCATCCATCGACGTGCAGCGCTCCGGCACCCGGCGGGAGGAACTCCTGCTGGAGGAGGGCACCCTCAAGATGGTCTGGACGATGCGCCGGATGCTGTCCGCGGTCGGGACGAACGAGGGCATCGAGATCCTCCTCAACCGTCTGTCGAAGACCCAGTCGAACGCGGAGTTCCTGGCGTCGCTGACGAAGAACCTGGACGCCTGACCGGACGTCGTCGCGGAGGCGCGCGCCCCACGTTTGCGCCGTCCATCGGGCGCATGGTACGGTTCGGCCCGAAGTCGCCTGCTCGACGAGCTGTCGGGCGCGGCCGCGAAGTAGAGACCCCCAGCTCGATACCGCGACCCCGGACGGTCCCGCCCCGAGTCCCTGCACCCCGCGATCCCCGGCGCCCCAGCGCCCCCTGACCCAGCGCTTCGGACCGTCCTCCGGCCAGGAGACCGTATTGCTGAACGCATCGGTCGGCGTCCAGCGCGTCCGAGAACGCCTGCGTCGACCCGGGAACCAGGACACCGTCAGCCTTTCCGCCCTCCAGGGCCGGACTCGCATGGCCATGCGACGGATCCACGCCCGCGTCGATCCCGTCGGGTACCTGTCCGGCCTCGTGACCCGCGCGGTCCACCTGAGCGCGTTCGGCGGAGCGACACGCCGGCATTCGATGACATCCATCGACCTGGGTCGCCTCGGACATGAGCGCACGGCTGCGATCGCGGTCGTGGCGATCCTCCTCGTGGCGTCCATCCTGAGCATCACGCCCGGCGCCGGCCAGAGCGGCGACACCGGCGGACCAAACGGTGACGGAGCGGCCCCGCGGCTCGCGATCGGGGGCGATCCGGGGTCCGACACTGGTATCGGCGACGTGGAGTCGTCGTATGTCGAGGTCGAGCTCGATGACGTCACAGCGGTCGGTTACCTGCCGGCCGCATCGATGGTCCGGTCCGTGGGCAGCGGCGAGGCTGCCGGCGGCGAGGCCCAGGCCGCGACGACCTCCGGAGAGGTCCTCCCTGACGTGGTCGAAGGTCCGTACCTCGCCGATGGCACCCTGCTCAAGCCGGTCGCCGTGGACACCAGCGTCCAGGACGGCAGCGACCTCGTCCGCACGTACAAGGTCAAGTCGGGCGACACCCTCGTCGAGATCGCGAAGGCGCACGGCGTGTCGATGATGACCCTGTGGTGGGCCAACAAGCTGAAGAACAAGGACGACCTGCATCGGGGCCAGGTCCTGAAGATCCCGCCGGTCACCGGTCTGGTGGTCAAGGTCAAGGCCGGCGACACCCTCGCCGCCCTCGCGACGAAGTACAAGGCCACGGAGGCGGAGATCCTCGAGACCAGCGGCATCGACGACCCGAACCTGGTGGTCGGCCAGGTGCTCATCGTCCCGGGGGCAAAGGGCGCGCCCATCCCCACACCGAAGCCGCCCAAGGCGTCGACTGGATCGCGGAGCAGCGGCGGATCGTCGGGGACCGCCAGACCGCCAAGGACGTATGGCGGCGGGAACTTCGCCTGGCCGGCCCCAGGTGGCCGGATCAGCCAGTACTACCACTACGGCCACTACGGCCTGGATATCGACGGCAGCACCGGTGATCGCATCGTCGCGGCTGCATCCGGGACCGTCCTGTTCGCCGGGTGGAAGAGCAACGGCGGCGGGTACCAGGTCTGGATCGCGCACGGTTCGGGGCTGTACACCACGTACAACCACATGTCGAGCGTGGCGGTCGGGCGCGGCCAGCACGTCTCCAAGGGCCAACGCGTCGGGCGCATGGGCGCCACCGGGTACGCGACCGGCTCGCACCTCCACTTCGAGGTCTGGAAGGGCCCGATCTGGGACGGCGGCCGGCGCATGAACCCGCTCGCGTACCTCTAGGCCGGACCTCCCAGGCCCACCAGCTTCGCCGGTGCGGCGTGTGAGAATGCCCGCGATGTTCCTCGACCGCGTCAAGATCTGGATCCACGCCGGCGACGGCGGCGACGGGGCGGCCACCTTCCGCCAGGAGGCGCACGTCCCGCGCGGCGGTCCCGACGGCGGAGACGGTGGTCGAGGCGGGTCCGTCCTGCTGCGGGTGCACGCCGGCCACACGACCCTGCGCGACTTCCAGTACCGCCACCACTTCAAGGCCACGCCGGGTGGCCGCGGGACCGGATCGCGGCGCCACGGCAAGGCCGGCACGGACCTCGTGCTCGATGTGCCGCCCGGCACCGCGATCTACGACGACGACACGGATCAGCTGCTGGCCGACCTCGTCGCCACCAACCAGGAGGCGATGGTCGCCCGGGGCGGTCGCGGAGGACTCGGGAACACCCACTTCAAGACGGCCACCCACCAGGCGCCCAAGCACGCCCAGAAGGGCGAGCCGGGCGAGGAGCGCTGGCTCCGCCTGGAGCTGCGCCTGATCGCCGACATCGGGCTGGTGGGCCTGCCGAACGCCGGCAAGTCGACGCTCCTGGCGGCTCTGACGGCCGCCACGCCCAAGATCGCCGACTATCCGTTCACGACCCTGGAGCCGAACCTCGGCGTCCTGGACCTGGGCGATGACGACGAGCGTCGGCCCACGATCGCCGACGTTCCGGGCCTGATCGAGGGGGCGTCCGCGGGCGCGGGCCTGGGGCATGCCTTCCTCCGCCATGTCGAGCGGACGCGCATCCTCGTCCACGTGGTCGACGGAGCCGGGCGTGATCCCGAATGGGCCCACGAGGTCATCCGCGACGAACTGCGCGCGCACGATCCGGCCCTGCTGGCCAAGCCGATGCTCGTTGCCTTCAACAAGCTGGACCTGCCGGCCGCCCGCGATGCGTGGCCGGCATTCCGTGCGGCCCGCGAGGCCGAGGGACTCGAGGTCGTCGCCATCGCCGCGACCAGCGGGGAGGGGCTGGACGCGTTCCGAGCGCGGATCGCCACCCTCCTGCCGGCCGCGACCGAGCTTGCCGAGCCACCCGAACCGGCCGGGGTCGTCGTCCATCGGATCGATGCGATGGGTGACGGCTTCTCCGTCGAGCGCGACGACGACGGGGCCTATCGGGTCCGCGGCAAGCGGATCGAGCGTGTCGCCGCGCAGACCAACTTCGACGTCGAGGAATCGGCGGAACGGTTCCAGCGCGACCTGCGCCGGCTCGGCATCGACGCGGAACTGCGACGCGCGGGCATCGTCGCGGGCGATCTGGTCCGGATCGGCGGCACGGAGCTCGAGTGGGAGTTCGACCCGTGGGAGGCCGAGCGTTGACCGTGGAGCTACCCGACCTTCGTGGGGCTCTCGGCGTGTTCGGCGGGACGTTCGACCCGATCCACGTCGCCCACCTCGCGGTGGCGGAGGCCGCCCGCGAGGTCGTCGGGCTGGACCGCGTCCTGTTCATCCCCGCGGGCGAGCCGCCCCACAAGATCGGTCAGCCGATCAGTCCGGGCGAGCATCGCCTGGCCATGGTGGAGGCGGCGATCGCCGGCAACGAGGCGTTCGCGGCGAGCCGGATGGAGCTGGACCGGGAGGGTCCGTCCTACACCGTCGACACGTTGCGCGACCTGCGGGCGACCCGGCTGACGGACGGTGTCGCCGCGGAGCTCGCCCTCGTCCTCTCGGCGGAGGCCTTCCTGGACCTGCCGACCTGGCATGAGCCCGCGCGGGTCCTGGAACTGGCGGCCCTGATCGTCGCCCCGCGCGACGGGTATCCGGACGCCGCCCCGGACTTCCTGGAGCGCCATTTCCCAGGGACCGCGATCCGGGCGGTGTTCCTGGACGGGCCCCGGCTCCGCCTGTCCGCCTCGGAGCTGCGGGCGCACGCCGCGACCGGCCGCTCGCTGCGCTATCTCGTGCCGGATGCGGTCGCCGCGTATATCGGCGACCATGGCCTGTACCAGGAACACCGGAGGACTGCTCGAACGTGACCGACCCCGCGCCCACCGGCGCCGATGCGCCGACCCTCGACGAGGCGCCCCACGCCGACGGCCTGCCGCGCCGCGCCGGCCCCGTGCCTCCGACCGACCGCGTCGCGCTGGACCTCGCCCGTCGGATCGTGGAGCTCGCGGAGGACAAGAAGGCGGCCGACATCGTGCTGCTGGACCTGACCCCGCTGACCACGATGGCCGACTACTTCGTGATCTGTTCGGGTGGCTCCGAACGCCAGCTCGACGCCATCGCCGACGGGGTCATCTCGGCTTTGCGGGACGAGCACACGCGACCGATCGGGCGCGAGGGGACCCCGGCCTCGCACTGGGTGCTGATCGACTATGGGTCCGTCATCGTCCACATCTTCACGCCCCCGGAGCGTGACTACTACGGCCTGGAGAAGCTCTGGGGCGAGGCGAAGACGATCCTGCGGGTACAGTGAGCCGCCCATCCTGACGAGGCCGGTCCGGTGCAGGTACCTGGGGTGGGGGTACCGTCGGGTCATGCCGGGACGAAGACGGTGCCCCCTAGCATCGCGACATGTCCGCCTCACGAGATCGGTGCCCGGCCTGTGGTCACCGGCTCATCACGACCCGCTTCGATACGACGTTCCGGTTGCCCGACCGGAGCGAGCGGCTGTGCTTCGGTATCCCGGGCGGGCTGTGCGAGGACTGCTCGCAGCTGTACATCGATCCGGACCTGATCGAGCTGCTCGACCTGGGCGCAGGGCGCTGCGTCTTCGCCATCGAGAGCGATCTCGTCGTCCAGGAGCAGGCCTGGTCCTCCGCCGACTGAGCGACTGACCGACCGAGCCTGGCTCGGCCCCGGCGGGCCCGAATCAGCGCGGGGCGACCGCCCGGTCCCGCCTCTGCGCCGCCGGCGCGACGTGGCGCCGGACCCACATCGTGAACGCGAGCCTCCGTTGCGCGGCGTCGGCGGACGAGCCGGGCACGCCCTTGATCATGGCGTCGAGGTCGGCCAGGTCCGCCAGTGCGGCGGTCAGCTCGTCCGTGGACCAGCGGCGAGCCTGCGCAGCCAGGGTCTTGGCCCGGAAGTCGTTGGTCACCCCCATCGCTCGCGCCGCCGCCGGCAGGTTCGCGCCTTCCGCGAGCCGATCGCCGAGTTCCAGGAGTTCCACGACGCGCCGATGCAGCACCGTGACCAGGACCGGTTCCGGCGTGGCGTCGATCAGCCGGTCCATGGCGACCGCGGCCGCGGCACCCCGGCGCTCGCCCACGGCGTCGGTCAGCGCCCAGACCGACCCGGGTGTCGCCTCCGCGACGAGGCCGCGCACGTCGTCCACGGTGACCGGCCCTCCATCGACGGCGTGCCGCAGCGCCAGCTTGTCGAGCTCGTTCGAGGCGATCCGGCTGAGGAATCGGCGGTCGACGTCGCCGTCCGTCACCCGTGCACCGAGCCGATCGGCAACCTCGCGGGCGGCGCCCGGGGCCAGGGACAGGCCTCGCTCCCGTGCCTCGGTCTCGATCCACGCTCCGAGGGCTCCCGGGCGGGGAGCCATCGCCCCAACGATCCGCCCGCCACCGGCCGTCACGGCATCGGAGAGGCGGCGCGGTCCGGGACCCTTGGCGTTGGACCGGGTCGCCTCGACGAAGGCGACGGCATTCCCGGCCGCCATCGTGGCGATGGCCGTCAGGACGCGGTCACGCGTGTCGTTGCGACGGACGAGGGCCCCCGGATTCGCGACGACGGCCAGCGTCCCGCCACCGAACATGACCCCGGTCGCGAGGCGCTCCTGGAGCTGAGCGGCACCGACCGCGGCCGTCGCCAGATCGCCGCGGAGCTCCCAGCGTTCCAGCGGCAGGCCGTGCTCGGTCGCGAGCCCGCGTTCGAAGCGCTCGACCAGGCGGTCGGCCAGGAGGTCGTCGTCACCCCACACGTAGAACAGCGGCGCGATCACGTCGCCGTCCCGGCCCGGGCCGCCTCGAGCGCGGCGCCCGTCCAGCGCAGACGCCCGACCGCCCCGGGCTTGCTGCCGGCGGCCCGGCAGACGTCGGACTCCAGGCGGGTGGCCCGTTCCCGCACCGTTCGCCAGGTCGCTTCGTCCCAGGTGCCCGGATAGCGCCGTCGCCACGACGCGAAGCGGGCGTCCATCGACTCCAGGCGCTGACCCGCCCGCTTGTCGGCATAGGCCACGATCCGCTCCTCGCGGCTGGCGGACGACGTCCAGCGACGGTGTGCCGCTCCGTCGACCAGCCGCGTGACGGGGTGGCCCGCGACCGGCCGCGCGAGCTCCGGGTGGCCCTGTCGCGTCAGCCACGCGGCGGACCCCTCGCCGTGGGGCAGGGCCTCGCGCCGGGTCCGTCGCGGGGAGCAGCTTGTCCACGTCGTGGAGCAGGGCCGCGGCCTCCACGGCCCGCCGGTCCACGGCGGTGCCGCGTGCCTCGATCCGGCGAGCGAGCCAGGCCGCGACCTCGGCCACGGCGCACGCGTGCGCGAGCGCCCAGGGCGGAGGATCCAGGGAGAGCAGCAGGGCAGCGGCCGCCACCCGCGAGGGCACCGTCATCGGGTCGATGGTAGCGGAGCCGGGCCTCGAGCCGATCCGGCCGGTCGCGGTCGGGCGTCGGGCCGGCCGCCGCGCGCGGATCGCCGGTTGCGGTCGGCGCGGCCTGGGCCGCGGTCGCCAGCGGGACGGAGGCGGGCACCGCGCACAGGAACGAGCGCGTCGGCACGCCCGCGGCGACCGTGAACGGGGATGATGCGGCCCGCTCGGCCGTCCCTGCGACTGCCGGCGTCGCCGGCCGTGCCCGCTCGGCGAACGGCCGCGGCTGGGTTCGAACCGTCATCGCGCCCGACTCGAAGGCGATCGTCACGGTCCCATCGACGTCGGTCCGATAGACGCGGGCTCCCGCGGAGCGGAGCCGGTCGACCGTCGAGCGGGCGGGGTGGCCATACGGGTTGTCGGCGCCCGCGGAGGCGATGGCGATGGAGGGACCGGCCGCGGCGACGAAGGCCTCGGTCGACGCGGTCCGGCTGCCATGGTGGGCGATCTTCAGCAGGTCGACGCGGGGCAAGCCACGCGCCACGACGATGGGGTCGATCTCCTGTTCGATGTCGCCGGTCAGGAGGAAGCGGCGGCCGCCCACCTCGCCGAGCAGCACGATCGACACGTTGTTGATGCCGGTGCCCGAATCTGCCGGCTCCTGCGGGACCTGCCCCGGGTCCGGCCAGAGCACCCGGAGGCCGATGTCGTCGACCGTGAGTCGATCACCCGTGGCAAGCCCGCGGCGCTGCGGGGCATCGGGGCGGCGCAGGCGCTCGAGCCAGGCCGCGTAGCCGGGCCCGGGTCCGCGCATGCCGGGTTCGAAGACCCGCCCGATCCGGTAGCGGTCCAGCAGGAGCGCAAGACCGGCGACATGATCCTCGTGCGGGTGGGTGAGGATGACCGCGTCGATCCGGCGATCCCACGGCGGGAGGTGCCGATCCAGGACGACCAGCAGCCGATCCGGATCCGGTCCGCCATCCACCAGCAGGCGCCCACCCGAGGCGCCCTCGATGAGGATGGCGTCACCCTGCCCCACGTCGAGTACGGTCACCCGCGCCACCCCGGTCGGCCGCACGGCGATGACACCGCCGGTCACCGCCAGCGACGCGACGAGCGCCATCGTGGCCGCGCGAGCGATCCGCGAGCCCGGCGAGGGGCGGCCGCGGGACCTGGCGGGTTGGCTGGCGGGCTGGCTGGCGGCGGGGCTGTGGCGCCGTGGTCGCGACGCGAGGTGGCGACGCATGAGGACGAGTGCCAGGGCGACCGCCACCGTCCCGGTCCCGGCGATGGCCCCGAGCGGCGGCTCCAGGGTGAGGCTCGCCATCGGCAGGGCCGCCGTCAGCGACACGATCGAGATGATCGCCCGGAGCGCAACCCATGCCGGTGCCGCGAGGATGGCGCCGATCGCCAGTGGGGCCCCGGCCGTGATCGCTGCTCCGCCGGCCATCGCCAGCAGCCCGGCCGCCATCGCCGGCGCCACCAGCGGCACGACGAGCAGGTTGACCACCGGCGCGACGACGGCAAGCCGCCCGAACGACGCGAGCACGATCGGGAGGGTCGCCGCCTGGGCCGCCAACGAGACACCGAGGCTCTCGACCAGCCACCCGGGGAGACGGCCACGCCCGAGGCGTTCGATCCGCTCGGAGACCGGCGTGGCCCAGGCGATGAGCCCCGCGGTCGCCACGGTCGACAGCTGGAACCCGGCGTCGGAGACCAGCCCAGGGTCGGCCAGGAGCAGCAGCGCAGCGGCCCAGCCGAGGGCGGCAACGGCGTACCCGGCGCGCCCGGTCTCGCGTGCGAGGAGGACGACCCCGGCCATCGCGCCGGCTCGCAGCACGGATGGTGACGCCCCGGCGAACAGGACGTACGCAACGATCGCGATGACCGTCACGACCGCACGGCGACGCCGGCCCAGACGACCGGCCAGGGCCGCGATCGCAGCCGCGACGATGGCGATGTTCCACCCGGAGATCGCCACGACATGGCTGACGCCGGCCGTCGTGAAGTCGGCGGCCACCTGCCGGTCCACCCGGTCGCGAAGGCCGATCAGGATCCCCGCGGCCAGCCCGGCCTCGGGCTCCGGGAGCGTCGCGGCGAGCGCATCGCCGGCCGCTCGACGGAGTCGTTCGAGCGCCGCTGCGGGTCCATCGGCCGCGCCGATGGGTCGGAGCGTGTCGGCATCGAGGTTGCCCCAGGCTCCGATCCGTTCGAGGTATCGGCCGTACGGCGAATCCGGGCGCGGTCGCACCCGACCGCCGACCGTCACCCGGTCCCCGGGTCCGACCGACGGGTACCGAGGCAGCGTCGCGGCGAGCCGGAATCCCGACGCTCCAGTGGCAGCGCTGCGCAGCGTCGCGGTCTGATGTCCGTCACGTGGCGAACCGACCGACTCGACGACCATCGTCCACGGCCCTCGACCGTCCGGGGCTCCACCGAGCGGCGGCGCCGCGGGTGACGCGACGACGCGCAGGGCGATCGCCGCAGCACCGAGCGCCAGCGGGATCGCCATCCGGCGCCACCGTGACGAGAGGCAGGTGCCCGCCAGGAACGTCGCCGTGGCGATGAGGACGACCGCCATCGCCATGGTCGGCGGGCCGGTCGCGTCGTCCGGGGGTCGCACCAGGAGGAGCGCCGCGATCGTCGCCCCGATCGCCAGCCAGGCGCTGCGCGGCACGTCAGCGCACCGTGACCAGGTCGCGGACCCGCTCGAACGTCTTCTCGCCGAGGACGCCCCGTGACCGCAACTCGTCGACGGTCGTGAACGGGGCCTCCTCGCGGGCGGCGAGGATCTTGTCGGCGGTCACAGGCCCGATCCCGGGCAGCGTATCGAGCTCCGCAGCCGTGGCCCGGTTGAGGTCGATCGGCCCGACCGCGACGGGCTGTCCGGATGGACCGCCGATGAGGTCGGGCGGCGGCCCCGACGGATCGTCGCGCGACGGGATCCGCACCTGATCGCCGTCATGGAGCGGTGCGGCCTGGTTGAGCTCGCGCTCGGTGCGACCGGTATCGACGCGCGGGCTGAAGCCGCCGGCCGCGGCGATCAGGTCACCGGTGCGCGAACCGGCCGGCAGCTTGTACACGCCAGGTCGCATGACCGCGCCGACCACCTCCACCACGAGATCCGCACCGACCGCGACCGCTGGGTCCGCGTTCGCGTCGCCCGTCGCGCCCGGCAGGGCCACGCCGCCATCGACCACCACGTCCGCGGCCGAGCCGCCGGTCGTCGCGATGATCACCGCCAGCGCCGCGCACCCGGCAGCGGCGGCGAGCGTGGCCACGATCCGCGCGGAGGCCGACCCGATCACCCCGTTCGCCACCGGTTCCGGGGCGTTCGTCGGACGTGGTTGCTGGCCGTCCTCGGATCCGGTCAGCGGGGGCGCGTCCAGGCTTCGCCACGGTGGGGTCGTCGATCCCATGTCGGCTCCGCGGCGGGCGGGCCGTGGTCGGCGGCACGGCAGGAATGCAGTGACGTCTCGCCACGTTGGGGGCACTTCCGACGCGGCGAGACGTCGACGCCGACTCTACGGACGGCCGCTTAGCTGCGACTTACGCGGGCCGATCCGCCTACGGCTGGAGCTCGTACGCCCCGATGTCGCACGGCAAGGTACGAGGCAGGCCGCGCTGGTCGAGGCCATTGACGGGCATCGCCGCGCACGTCGCCGCATGCCCGTGGTGGCGCGCCGGGTTCAGTGCCGAGCCGGTCAGGGCGATCGTCTTGGTCGGACCACCGTTGTCGGCCAGCCCGGCCGGGTCGAGGATGTCGGCCAGGGTCAGGCCGGCGGGAATACCGACGATGCTGGCGACTGGGTTCGTCAAGGTCCCGTCGATCTCGCCACCCACGGCACTCGCGTTTCCGATGATCAACGCGTTCTTGAGGATCACGAATGGCTCGTAGGTAGTTCCCGGAATGGAACTGATGCCGCCACCGGTATGGGCGCGATTTCCGCTGATCGTCGAGTTCGTGATGGTGACTCCACTACCAGGGGAGCGGCCGATGAAGAGGATGCCTCCGCCTTCCGCGACGGCCGAGTTTCCAGTGATCGTCGAATTGGTGATCGTCAGGGACCCGTTCCTGCTGTACAAGCCACCCCCCGACGCCGTCACACCGTTTCCGACGATCGTCGAATCACTGATCGTCACGTCCGAGTACTCCGCCTGGATCGCCCCGCCGAATCTCGCGCGTCCGCCGGTGAGGGTGAGATGGTGGAGCTTCACGATCCGCCCACGCCAGATGTTGAAGATCTGATAGTGGCCGCCGCCCGAGGCGTCGATCGTCGTGCGCCCATATGGGTCGCCCATGATCGTGAGATCGGCGTCGAGGATGATCTTCTCTTCCCGGAAGATTCCCGATCCGATGCTGATCTGATCGCCGTCGAAGGCCAAGGAGACCGCGTGGCGGATGGTCCGACACGGGTCTGCCTTGACGCGGCACCCCTTGCCGTCGGTGTTGCCATCGTCTGTGCCCGTGAGCGCAGCGAACAGGGTCTGTGGACCGGGCGCCGGATGCGGGGGCGGGCTCACCGGCATCACCACTCGGTGCAAGAAGCCAGCCATCTGGCCCCGGGACACCCAACCCGATGGGCAGAAGCGCCAAAGTCCGCAGCCAGATGCGACGCCCGCGGCGGCGGCCCGGTCGATATTGGCCTCGTGGATGTTCTCGTCGTCGTCGCGGAAGTAGTCGTTGCCGACCCCCGCAGTCAGCGGGATCGCCCGCGAGAGGAAGCTCGCCATCTCGCCGCGCAAGACAGGATCGCCCGGGCAGAAGGTCGTCGGGCTGCACCCTTTGGTGATCCCGGCGTAGGCGAGCCTGTTGATCTCGGTCTCGTGCGTCGACGACTCATCGTCGGTGAAGACGTCGATGTCGCCGCCCTCGGTCAGATCGAACATACGGACGAGGAACGACGCCATCTCGTCGCGAGTCACGCTGGCATCCGGGCAGTAGGCCGTGGCCGTGCAGCCGACGGTGATTCCCTCGGCGAACAGCCACTCGATATCGGCCTCGAAGGTCGTCCCAGCGATGTCGGTGAAGGGCGACGTCGCAGCTTGGGTCGCCGCTGGTCGGGCGTACGCCCCGAGGGTCGCGCCGAGCGCAAGGGTCACGAGTGCGACGGTGAGCCGGCCGGATCGACGTGCCATGGCCTCGACCTTGGTACCCGTGTCGCCGAGTGTGATCGTCAGGTGACACGGCTACCGCAGGGTACACCGGCGGTGTCGCGTGGCGTCACGAACGCGTTGGCGACGCGCGACCAGCGGGCAGGTCAAGGACGGGACACGTCGGTCGCAGCGATCGCCGGACTCACCAACCGTGGTTATCGGGTGGGATCGCGTCTACTTGATCGCGTTGGCCATTGGCGGCCGCTCGGCTGGCGGACCTTGCCTTGTGCCCTTGACAATGGTGTGAACGAGTCAAGAATTACCTTGGGGGTTTGTGCTGATCGCTCGTCGGGCGACTCCGCGGCCCTGGGGAGGACGGGCGATGACGGTCTTGCGTCGGCGATCGATTGCCGCTGGCCTCGCATGGAGCTGATGATTCCGACCGGTCTGGCGAGCGCCGCGCTCGCCACAGCCTACCTTGCTTGGCGCCGCCACTATCGAGGTCGCCTGTTGCTGCTCGCTGGAACTGGCTGGGTCCTGTTCTTCCTCGGCCTCGCCTTGGCGTTCCAAGTCCTGCCGTATGGCCCTCAGTTGTTCCTAGTCGGGTGCATTGTGGGAGCGATCATCCAGCACGTCTTCGATGCCGCCGGGCGCAGGTCGGACGTCGAAGTCGAGAAGTCGGGCGGCCAAACCGCCTGAGAAGTGCGTCGCAGCCCTCTCGAGCGGGTGCTCCGCTGGAGGCGAGCGTAGATTCGAGAATGGTCAGGGACCGTCGACGCTATGGGCGCGGAGCGCGGCCGGCCGGGATGCCGATCATGCTGGCGAGTGTCGCGTTCGCGTCGACGGATTCGTGGATGCCATCGCCGTTGCCAAGGACGAGACTGTTCGTGATCGTCAAGTCATCACCGCTGAGTCCGCCGCCGGTGTTGCCCGTAACGGTCGAGTTCAGGAGCCTGATCCGTGGGCCAAGAACGGCTGCCCACAGGCTCGTATTCTCCGCGATCGTCGAATTGACGATCGTGACGCTACCTACTTCGGTGTAGACGCCGGCCCCCCCAGGTCGCGGAGTTGCCGCTCAGCGTCGACGTCGCGATGGTGAGGTTGCCCCAATTGTGGATGGCTCCACCCCAAGTGCCTGCGTTCCCGGTCAACTGTGTATCTTCGATCGTGAGCGTGCCGATATTGACGACCGCACCATCTACGTATGAAGCGTTGGTCATGGCCAGGGTCGACAATCGAATGGTCGAGGACTTGCTGACCCACATGATGAGGCCGTCCCCACCCCCGTCGATGATCGTCTTGCCCTTGGGATCCCCGACGATCGTCAGGTCCGCCGCCTCCCCTCGGCTCGGGTCGACGTTCAGGTCGTTCTCCGCGTAGACGCCTGGACCAACGACGATCGTGTCCCCATCCCAGGAGACCGCCATGGCTCTTCCGATCGTGGCGCATCGGTCCAGCTCCGTCAGACAGGACGATGCATCGCTCCCATCTGTCGCGACGTACAAGGAGATCCCAGGTGACGGGGCCGGGTGCGGAGGCGCCTGGATCGGAATCTCGACGCGGTGGAGTTGCCCCGCCATCTGGCCCCGGGTCATCCGAAGATCCGGACAGTATCGCCACGGTCCGCAACCGTTGGTGATCCCCGCCGCGGCCAGCCGATCGATGTTTCCTTCGTGCGTCGTGCCGTTGTCGTCACGAAAGTAGTCGTTGCCGGCGCCGGGGTGAGCGGGACCGCCCGGGCCAGGAAGGACGCCATCTCGTCGCGCCTCACGTTCCGCTTCGGGCAGAACGTTGTCGCCGTGCAGCCCTCGGTGATCCCCGCATGAGCGAGCGTGTTGATCTGGATCTCGTGCGTCGTGCCGTCGTCGTCGGTGAACGCGTCGATGTCACCACCTTCAGTGAGCTTGAACATGCGGACCAGGAACGAGGCCATCTCGTCGCGGGTGACGGTGCGATCGGGGCAGAAGAGGGTCGGCGTGCAGCCCTTCGTGATGCCCTCCGTGAACAACCACTCGATGTCAGCCTCGAAGGTCGTCCCGGCGATGTCGGTGAACGGGGCTGCCGGCCGAGACGACGGCCGGGCGGGCGTACCCGCCGAGGGTCGCCACCAGGGTGAGCGCGACGAGCGCGACGGCAAACCGCCCGGATCGACGTGCCATGGAATCGGTCTCCGTACCCGCATCGCCGAGCGTGATCACCGGGTGACACGGATCGCGCAATGTACTCCGGCGCTGTCGCGTGGCGTCACGAACGCGTTGCCGACGTCCGACCCACGAGACGTCGACGCCGACTCTAGCGAAGCACGTTTGGCTGCCGCTTACGCGAGGACGGGGCGCAACGGCACTGGGCGGCGCAACACCGCGGGGCTATCCTCCGTCCGCTGATAGGTGGTCGCATGATCTCGTGAGGACCGTCCGATGAGCCGTCGCTTCCCGTCCGCCGCCATGGCGGTCATCCTCGTCGTCGCCGCCTGCGGCGCCGCGCCGACCTCGCCGTCACCGTCCGTGGCGAGTCCGCCGGCCACGTCCGCACCATCCGCCACGCCGTCGATCCTCCCCTCGCCATCGACGCCTGCCCTGGCCGTCGGCTCGCTGGCGAAGACCGTGTCCGACCGTCTCCGGGTCCGCTCGCAGCCGCGCGTAAGCGACGACTCGATCCTGTACGAGCCGGTCCTTCCCCTCGGCACGGAACTCACCGTCGTGAGCGGCCCGGTCAGCGCGTCCGACTACATGTGGTACGAGGTGCAGGTCGCCCCCGGCACCCTGGCGGACGGCGTCACCCGCGGCTGGGTCGCGATGGCCGACCACGATGGCACGCCGTGGATCGCCGTCGCCGGCGCCCCGATCGCCGGGCTGGAGGTCGCGACGTCCGATGTCGCGCGAGCGCCGGCCGATCCCGCGGCAGCCGTCGACGCGGCGGCCGCGGTCAACGCCTTCGCGGTCGACGCCTATCGCCGGCTCCTCGACGATCCGGTCCTCGCGCTGTCGGACAAGAACGCCGTCTTCTCGCCGGCGAGCATCGCGCTCGCCCTCGGGATGACCAGGGCCGGGGCGAAGGGCCAGACCGGCACGGAGATGGACGACGTCCTCCACGTCGGCGGCTGGGATGAGCTTGGCCCGGGGCTGAACTCGCTCAGCCAGGCCCTCGCCTCGCGCAACGCCCGCTGGGTGGACGTCGAGGATGCCACCCGCGAGGTCGCCCTGCGCATCGCGAACACCACGTTCGCCCAGCGCGGCTGGGCCGTCGAGGACGACTTCCTCGATGCGATCGCCGCGGCCTTCGGCGCGGGCGTCAACCTCGTCGACTACATGGCCGACCCGGCAGCCGCGCGCGACACGATCAACGCCTGGGTGGATCGCCAGACGGCCGGTCGCATCCCGGAGCTCCTGACGCCCGCCAATGTCACGTCCGCCACGCGGCTCTATCTCGTCAACGCGATCTACATGAAGGCCGAGTGGGACGACTGGTTCGCCGAGGACGGCACCACGCCGCAGGTCTTCACGCGGCTCGATGGCTCGACGATCCGGGTCCCGACGATGGTCGCTTACCGGGGGGCGCTGTCGCCGGTGGCGCCGTTCGTCGACGGGGATGGCTGGCAGGCGCTCGAATTGCGTTACCGCAGCAGGGGTGACACGCCGCAGCTGGCCATGACCCTGGTGATGCCGGACGACCTCGCCCGGTTCGAGCGATCCATGACGGCAGAGCAGCTTGACGGGATCGTGGCCGGCCTCGACGCGGTGCGCGACGGCTGGCACGACGCCACGCCGTGCGGTTCGGAGACCGGCTGCTACCCGTACGACCTGGAGTTGTACATGCCCAGGTTCGGCATCGAGACCCGGGCGGAGCTCGGCGACCTCCTCGCGGGGCTCGGCATGCCGAGCGCGTTCGACCCGGCGGCGGCCGACTTCAGCGGCATCCACGTCCCGCAGGACCCGGCCGACACCCTGTTCATCAAGAACGTCATCCACCAGGCCAACATCGATGTCGACGAGAAGGGCACGGAGGCGGCGGCCGCGACCGCGGTCGGCATGGACACCGGTGGTGGCCCGAGCGCGCTCGAGCAGATCACGGTGCGCCTGGATCACCCGTTCCTGTTCCTGCTCCGCGACGTCGAGACCGGGGCGATCCTGTTCATGGGCCGGGTGGTCGATCCATCCGTCGGGCGCTGACGCCTGGGGCGTGGCCCGCTAGGCTGACGGCCCGCCCCGGATCGGGTAGTTCGTCGCCCCGAATGCGAGGTCGTCCTCGCTGACGACCTCCAGCGCGTCGACCAGGCCGCGGTTGAACAGGATCGTGCCGGTCCATTGCGCCGCGCGTCGGTGGTCGGTCCAGTATTCGAGGCATCCCAGTGACAGCGGCACCATCGGCGGCCGTCCGGCGACCTCGTCGGCCGGATCGACCCCCGGCCGGGCGTGCAGGAAGCCGCTGACCAGGTACGGGCCGGCCTGGACGACGAGCGGGTGGAGCCGGAGGTGCCGTCGATGGGCGGGGTCGCCTCTCGGGCCGCCGGCCCGCACGGCCAGGAGATCCCCGCGGTCCAGCACCAGCTCGTCATGCCATTCCAGGCCCCCGCCCGGGAGTCGCTCGACCTGCGCGTTCAGGAGGGTCAGCTCTGCCTGCGCGTTGAGGACGTCCGTGAGCCGATCAGCCGCCAGGCGGATCCAGCCGTAGACGCGCCGGTCCGCAAGGAAGGCATCGAACGCCACCAGCGGGGCGTCCGCGACGAAGTCGGGCTCGCTCGGCACCTCGGGACTGGTCTCCAGGGCGAGGGTCGTCGCGCCGAATGGGAGCGATGGGCTGTTCACCCTTGCCACGCTACCGCCCGACCGCCGGGACGCAATGACCAGTTCGTACCGGGGGTCTCGGTCTCGTTCAGGCCGGGAGCTGCTCCCAGTCGACCCAGCGGCTGCCGTCCCACCAGCGATGCCACAGGCGGCCGTCGCGCCCGGGGGCGTACACGTCGATCCGGTCGGCGGACCACGATGAGGCGGCGGGCGTCCCTGTCAGCTCGCCGCCGAGCGATTCCCAAGCGTGCCACGACGTCCCGTCCCAGTAGCGGTTCCACAGCGCGCCGTCGGGGAAGATCGCAAAGACCTGGAGCTGGTCCACGGCCCACGCCGTGGCCGCCGGAGCGGAGGCGAGCGTCCCGCCGAGCGACGACGGCGCGCTCCAGGCCCCGGACGCAAAGACACGGTGGACGAGACTTGCGTCGTCGTCCACCGTGAAGAGGTCGATGCGATCCGGTCCCCAGGAGACCGCGGCGGTTCCCCGGGGAGCGGTGGCTTCCGGCATGGCCGGAAGCTTACTTGCCGGCGGCCAGTGCCTGGCTGCGGTCATCGACGGTGTAGCCGTCGAGCCGACGCGCGGCGTCCGCGCTGCCGCGGCTCACCAGGGCGAGCCCGTGGGCGAGGCCGCGACGCACGAGGCCGGGCCGACCGGGGCCAAGCTGGGCCAGCGCGGCGCGGCGCGACATGGCCGCCTCGAGCGATCGCTCACGGGCGATGTCGAGTGCGATGATCGTGTAGAGATGATTCACGGGAAGCCTCCAGCCGGTTGCGACCGGCAGCGGGATGACGGATATTCAGTGTCGAGGGTCGTCGGGGAGCGGGCCCAAAGGCTCCATCCGCCCGCGTTGCTCGGCCGGATCCAGGGCCACGAGGGCGGAGATCGAGATGAGCACGACGATGAGGACGAGGAGTGTCATCGACGTCTCCATGGCCTACCTACCCTTTCCCTGTAACCCGTTTATGGGTCTGTTTCGGTTACGTCCTGAAGAATACCCTCTTGCGCGTAACCTGTCAACGGTACTAAAGTGGTTATCACGATGTTGACTCACGCCATCGCCCCAGCGGATCGCGGGCACGCCCACGAGGTCCGCCTGGACGACACCTTCGACTTCCTCAATACCGATGACACAGAGAACGGAGCCCCGGCAGAGCGGCTCCCGACGCTCGAATCCGCCCTGAGCTGGTTCGTCGAGCGGGGCGTCATCCACCTCGAGGGCGCGGACCGGATCCGCGCGCAGGCCGTCGCCGATCCGGTGGCCGCCACCCGCGACCTCGCCCGCGTCCGTGTCGTCCGCGGCGCGCTGCGGGAAGTCGCGACCGCGATCGTGGAAGATCGAGCACCCGCGATCGGCTCGCTGGAGACCGTCAACCGAGCCCTCCACGCCCGGCAGGTCATCGAACTCGTGCCGGCCAGCGACGGTGGGGTGGACGTGGACCACCGGCACGTCGGCGATCCGATCGACGACGCCCTGGCCCGACTGGCCGACCCGCTCGTGACCGAGCTGACCTCCGGTCACCCGGAGCGGATCAAGATCTGCGACAACGACACCTGCCGCTGGATCTTCTACGACGGCTCCCGGACGAGTCGACGCCGCTGGTGCGATATGTCGACCTGCGGCAATCGGGCCAAGGCGGCGCGCCATCGAGCGCGCCAGCGGGCCGAGGAGTCGGCGAGCCCCGACTCCACCGATGCGGCACCGACCGGGGCTGCCTTGCTCGACTGACGGACGCGCGGTGGCGCAGTCCGCGGCGTCGCTATCCGCGCTCGACCAGCGCCCGGACCTCCGTCGCAAGTCTCGTCATCGATTCCTCGTCATGGGGAGCGGGGAAGCCGGCGATGAGGTGGCGATAGCCGATCTCGAGGAACGGCATGATCCGCTCCGCCACGTCCTCCGGCGTGCCGATCGGCTGATCCGTCCAAAGATCGGCTTTGCCGTTCCGGGCGAAGATCTGGCGCTGGACGCGCTCGGCCTCCGCGCGCGAGTCGCGGATGATGACGGAGCCCAGGCCGGTCGTGCGCTCGATCTCGGCCGGGTCGCGTCCCGACGGTCTCGCAGTGCTGCAGGAGGATGGCCTCCTTGCGTTTCACGTTCTCGAGCCCGCCGCCCACGTTGTTGGCGTCGCCGTACTTCGCCACGAGCTTGAGCGTGACCTGCTCGCCGCCGCCGCCGATCAGCAGCGGCAGCCGCTCCTGGACGGGCGGTGGGTCGTTCCGGACCGCCTTCGCGGCGTAGCGCGGGCCGGAGGCCGTGGGCCGCTCCCCGTGGAGCATGCCGCGCATGATCGGCAGCGCCTCGCCGAGCCAGCGCAACCGTTCCGGGAACCCGTCACCGAACGCCAGCCCGTAGGCCTCGTGCTCCGTCTCGAACCAGGCCCCACCGATGCCCAGGATCGCGCGCCCGCCGGAGATGTGGTCCAGGGTCGTCGCCATCTTGGCGGTGAGCGCCGGTTCGCGGAACGTGTTCGCGCCCACCATCAGGCCGATCCTGACCCGCTCCGTCGCCTGGGCCCAGGCCGCCAGGGTCAGCCAGCCCTCGAAGATCGGGCCCTCATGGCTGCCGACGATCGGGTACAGGTGGTCCCACGTCCACAGGGTGTCGAAACCCAGTCGGTCGACCCGCTTGCCGGCTTCCAGGAGCGACGGCCAGTCGGTGTACTGGTTCCAGCAGTTCGCGCCAAGCTTGACTTCGCTCATACGTCCAGTCTAGAGCCGCTGGGCGCCAGCCCGAAGGGCAGTCTGCCAGCGCGTGTGCCATCTGCCGGCCTCGTCCTCGGTGATCACCCGGAGCTCCCTGGCGGCAGCGTCGAACGGGCCCGACTCCGACGCGGCCGCCCGGGCTGCATCGAGGGTCTTGACCTCCGACGCCTCGACGAGGGTCAGGTGGGCGATCAGTTCGTCGTGCGCCCCCTGGTAGGGCGGGTAATCGGGCCAACGAGCGGTCACGTCTGCCGTCAAGCGAAGGAATGGCTGCTGGTCGGCAGGGAGCAGCCACACGATCTGATCCCGGCGCTCGACCTGGTCGAACCTGACGAAGAATCGCCGCCTACTCGCGGCCAGGCCTGCGAGTGCGCTGTGGACGTCCGGGGTCAGAGCGTCGACAGGCAGAAAGGGGAACAGCACGGTCACGTGGGGTGGGACGCCCCGTGCCGCCATCGGGTCGGCACGATCGCGAACGGCCAGGAGGTCGGGTGGAAGCGTGATGGGAACGATGACGGCGGACCTGCCGGGCATCGATGCGCTCTCGCTCTGCTCGATCCGATGCGCGTCGTCAGTCGGTTCGACGCAGGTGTCGGTGGTCCCACGTCCAGAGCGTGCCGAAGCCGAGGCGGAAGTCGTTCATCGGTCAACTCTAGCCGCGTGGAGCCAGGCGTCGGTCCTCACGGGCAGGGACCCGTCGGCGACGGAAGCGGGTCCAGCAGCGACGGATCGAAAGGTCCGACGGCGAGGACCACGCGTCCACACGCCATGTCCTGCCAGGTGCTCATGGGGTTCGACCCGGCGATGGCAGCGTCGTACATCGCTCGGGTTCCCAGCAGGTCGGCGACGGTGGCGCCGCTCGGTGTGCTCGCCTGGATGTCGGTTGGTTCATCACCCAGTGGGAACGCGAGCTCGGCGGTCGCCCCGGCCGCGACCGTGCCGATCCACAGGTCGTCGGCCTGCACCGAGATCGGGACCGTCGTCTCGTTCCGGACCATCACCCGGGGTTGACCGGCCAGCGCACAGCCGGCAGCGAGGACCGCGAGCCCGACCAGGAGCATCGCCCCGAGGGCACAGGAGGCCCTCGACCGCCGGCGGGTCACCCGTCGCGCAGGACGATATTCACGAGCTTCCCGCCCGCGTGGATGACCCGGTCCGGCGTGCGACCGGCCAGCAGTGCCGCGATCTTCGCCGAGGTGAGGACCGCGCGCTCGACCTCCGCCTGG
Organism: uncultured Chloroflexia bacterium; assembly: GCA_963704935.1. Classification (GTDB taxonomy): domain Bacteria; phylum Chloroflexota; class Limnocylindria; order Limnocylindrales; family CSP1-4; genus SPCO01. The sequence goes on along the minus strand of CAVPIF010000001.1, from coordinate 973,043 downwards.
TCGGCGTCGGCGGCGACGGTGACCTTGTCGCGCAGCTTGCCGTTGACCTGGACCGGGATCTCGCGCGTGGCGACGGCAGTCGCCGATGCGTCCACGGCCGGCCAGGATTCGACATGCACGGACGACCACGCCGTCCCGGTCGCGGCCGACCGGCGCGACCACAGCTCCTCCGCGATGTGCGGGGCGGCCGGCGCCAGCATCAGGAGCAGGAGCCGGATCGCCTCGTCCCAGGCGGCCTCGCCGGCGACGGCCGTGCCGCGGTAGCGGAACAGCGTGTTCGACAGCTCCATGAGCTTGGCGATCATCGTGTTGAAGCGGAACGCCTCGTAGTCGGCGGTCACGTCGCGCAGCGTCCGGTGCGCGGCGCCCCGGATCGCCGCCGCGGCATCGGCCTCCGATTCGCCCGCCGGCAGCCGCCCGGCCTCTGGATCGCCGGGCTCGCGTCCGCGCGGGTCAAGGACGAGGGTCCAGACGCGGTTCAGGAAACGATGGACGCCACCGATCCCGGTGGGGCTCCACGGCCCGCCCTGGTCCCACGGGACCCATGAACATCAGGAACAGCCGGACGGTGTCCGCGCCGTAGCGCTGGACCAGCTCGTCCGGATCCTGGACGTTGCCCCGGCTCTTGCTCATCCGCTCGCCGTCCGCGCCCAGGATCTGGCCCTGGTTGAACAGCCGCTTGAACGGCTCGTCGCTGCCGATCAGGCCGCAGTCGCGCATCGCCTTCGTCCAGAATCGCGCGTACAGCAGGTGCATGACGGCGTGCTCCGCGCCGCCCGTGTACTGGTCCACGGGGGTCCAGCGATCCACCAGTGCCCGGTCCACCGGCCCGCCCGCCTTCTCCGGGGAGAGGTAGCGGAACCAGTACCACGAGGAATCGATGAAGGTGTCCATCGTGTCCGTCTCGCGTCGTGCCGGGCCCCCGCAGCGCGGGCAGTCGACCCGCAGGAACGCCTCGTCGTGATCGAGCGGGTTGTCGCCGCGACCCTGGTAGTCGACCGTCTCGGGCAGCCGGACCGGCAGGTCCTCATCCCGGACCGGGACGATCCCGTCCGTCTCGCAGTAGACGACCGGGATCGGCGTGCCCCAGTAGCGCTGACGGCTGATCAGCCAGTCGCGCAGCCGATAGGTGACCTTGGGCTCGGCGGCACCGGTGCTCGGCCAGCTTTTCGACGATCGCCCGGCCGCCATCGTCGGCGAGCATGCCGTCGTACTCGCCGCTGTTGACCAGCCGCTCGTCGGCCGCGTGGGCGATGTAGGCGTCGGTCATCGGGTCGTCGGCGGCCGTGCCCGGGGCGGCGACCACGCGACGGATCGGCAGTCCGAACGTCACGGCGAACGCGAAGTCGCGCTCGTCGTGGGCGGGGACCGCCATGATCGCGCCCGTGCCGTAGCCGGACAGGACGTAGTCGGCGATGAAGATCGGGATCCGCTCGCCGTTGACCGGGTTGATCGCGTCGGCCCCGATCGCGACCCCGGTCTTCTCGCGGTCGGTCGACAGCCGGTCGATCTCGGTCCGGCGGCGGGCCTGGGCGACGTAGGCGGCCACCTCGGGCCGTCGCTCCGGGGCGGTCAGCGCAGTCGACCAACGGGTGCTCCGGGGCGAGGACCATGAAGGTCGCCCCGAACAGGGTGTCCGGCCGGGTCGTGAACACGCGCAGGGTCTCGCCACCGGCGTGGTGGTCGGACGGTGCCGTCGCGAAGTCGATCTCGGCCCCCTCCGACCGGCCGATCCAGTTGGTCTGCTGGATCTTGATCGGCTCCGGCCAGTCCAGGCCTTCGAAGGACAGCAGTTCGTCGGCATACGCGGTCGTCCGCAGGTACCACTGGTCCAGGTCGCGCTTCTCGACCAGCGCACCGCAGCGCCAGCAGCGTCGGTCCGTCCCCTCGACCTGCTCCCGGGCCAGGGTTCCGTCATTCGGGCACCAGTCGACGGCCGACTTGGCGCGATAGGCCAGCCCTCGCTCCAGGAACCGCAGGAACATCCACTGGTTCCAGCCGTAGTAGGCAGGATCGGCCGTGACCACCTCGTAGTCCCAGGCGAACGTCGCGCCCATCGTCCGGAACTGGCGGCGCATGTTCTCGATGTTCTGCATCGTCCAGGTGAACGGGTGGCCGCCACTCTTGATCGCCGCGTTCTCGGCCGGCAGTCCGAAGGCATCGAAGCCGATCGGGAAGAACACGTTGAAGCCGTGCATCCGTCGGTACCGGGCGAGGGCATCGGACGGGGTCACGATGTACCAGTGGCCGATATGCAGGTCACCCGACGGGTAGGGGTACATCGTGAGCAGGTAGTACGGCGGCGTCGACGCGTCGTGGAGGTCCGTCTCGTACAGTCGGAGCCGGGTCCACTCCGCCTGCCAGCGCGGCTCGATGGCGCTCGGGTCGTAGCGCTCGATCCGGTCGCGGCGGTCGCCGGTCTTGTCCTGCGTCTCGGTCTCGGTCTCGGTCACGGTCGTGCGCCTCAGGGCGGTGCCGGATACGGGTCACCCCCCGCCGTCGGCGAGGGGTGAGAGTCGGCGGTCGTCCACGTTGCTGGTGGAGCTACGGGGACTCGAACCCCGGACCCCCTGCATGCCATGCAGGTGCTCTCCCAACTGAGCTATAGCCCCACGGGAGCGGGATTGTAGCAGAGGGCCGCCCGATGACCGGGCCGGCCGGCCGGCCGCGCGGCTACGGCCACATGGCGAAGCTCGCAGCTGGTGATCGGTCAAGACGGGCCGGTGGCATGATGGGGTCGATGTCCGCCTTCGACCTGCTTCTGTATGGCGGCACCGTGATCGACGGGACCGGCGGGCCGCCTCGACGCGCCGACGTCGGAGTCCTCGGCGACCGGATCCTGGCGGTCGACGACCTGTCGGGCCTCGACACCGACTCCGTCGCCTCCACCCGCACGCTGGACGTCTCCGGCCGGGTCGTCGCCCCGGGGTTCATCGATCCGCACGGGCATTCGGACGGCTCGCTGTTCCTGGACGGCGCACTGATCAGCCATCTCCGCCAGGGGTTCACGACCCAGTTGTCCGGGAACTGCGGCGACTCGCTCGCACCGATCACGGACGTGGGCCGCGAGTTGATCGAGCTGTCGCTTCGGCCGCTGGACCTGGTGGCGCGCTGGCGGTCGTTCGGCGAATACCTCGACGCCGTCGACGAACAGCGACTGGGGATCAACGTGGCGTTCCTGGTCGGCCATGGGACGGTCCGCGGATCGGTCATCGGCGCCGATGCCCGCCCGCCGAACGACCTGGAACGCCGAGCCATGGTGCAGGAGGTGGAGGCCGCCATGGAGGCCGGGGCGATCGGACTGTCGTCCGGCCTGATCTACGCCCCCGGGATGCATGCTGCGCCCGACGAGCTGGCAACGCTGGTGACGGCGGCGACGCGGCGAGGTGGCCTGTACGCCACGCATATGCGCGACGAGACGCGCGGCCTGCTGGCTTCCCTGGCCGAATCCGTGGCCACCATCCGGGCGGCGGCGGATGCCGGCGTGGATGCGCCGCGGCTGCAGGTCTCCCATCTGAAGTGCGGATCCCGGGCCGTGTGGGGACGGGCCGGAGACGCCGTCGCGATCCTGGAAGCCGCCCGGGCGGAGGGCCTGGACGTGGCGGCGGACCAGTACCCGTACACGGCTGCGGCGACGACGCTGGCCACGATCGTGCCACCGGCCCTGCTCGCGCTGGGCGTCGATGCCTGTGTCGCTGCGCTGGCCGACCTGGACGTTCGCGACCTGGTCCGGGCCGAGATCGGCCGGGGCACGTCCGGCTGGGAGAACGTTGCCGCCGATCCCGGCTGGGAGGGGATCACGCTGTCATACGCGGCCAGCCGCCCGGAGTGGTCCGGCCGATCGCTGGGGTCCCTGGGCGAGGAACTCGGCGCCGATCCGATGGACATCGCGTTCGAACTCCTGGTCGATGAGCGCCTGGACGTGTCGATCGTCCTCGACTGCATGGCCGAACCCGACGTGGAGTCGATCGTTGCGGTGCCGTGGATCGCGGTCTGCACGGACGCGGGGGGTCGGCGACCCGGCCACCCGATCCTGGACGCCGGTCGGCCGCATCCGCGCACGTATGGCACGTACGGCGCGCGTGCTCGGCACCTATGTGCGCGATCGGAGGGTCCTGTCGCTGGAGGCGGCCGTGGCCAAGCTCACCTCCGTCCCGGCCGCCCGTCTCGGGCTGCGCGACCGGGGCACACTCCGCGAGGGCGCGCTGGCCGACCTGGTCGTCTTCGACCCGGCCACCGTCGCGGACGAGGCGACCTACGCCGAACCTGCCCGGTTCCCGACCGGGATCGACCACGTCATCGTCAATGGGCAGGTCGCCGTGCTCGATGGTGTCGAGACGGGCGAGCGGGCGGGTCGGCTGCTGCGGCGAGGCTGAGGCCGAAAGGCACGGCGCCCTGCCGGGATCGCGCTCGACGTGTCGACGGTCGTCCGACCTGCCACGATCGCCCCGATGCCGACCGCCGATGAACGCCAGCTGATCGCCCACCTGCCGGGCGGCCCCGTGCCCTACATCCTTCGTCACTCGCCCCGGGCGCGCGGGTTGCGGGTGGTCATCCACCCGGAGCGCGGGGTGGTCGTCACGGTGCCGGCGAATCGGACGGCGCGCAACCAGGGGGAGCAACGAGCCGCCGCGTTCCTCGTCGAACGGGAGCCGTGGGTCCGCCGTCACCTCGCCAAGCACGCCAGTCTGCTCGCCGCGCTCCGGGCGCGCGGAGGGGCCCGCGATGGGGGCCAGGTCCCGTTCCTCGGTCGGCTCCATCGGGTGCGGGTCGTCCCCGCAGTCTCCGGGGTGCGCCGGTCCGACGTGGCCCGGTTCGCCGACGAGCTCGTGGTGCACCGAACGGCGCGGGAGCGTCGATCCGATCCAGTGGTCCTCGAATCCTGGCTGCGCGCCGAGGCCGCGGCGGCGATCGACGCGGCCATCGTCGACCACGCCGGCCCGCTTGGCGTGACCCCGGTCTCCGTCGCGCTGCGCGACCCCCGGTCGCGCTGGGGCAGCGCGTCGCGCGCCGGACGGCTGTCGTTCTCGTGGCGACTGATCCTCGCCCCGCCGGAGGCGCTCGAGACCGTCGTCGTCCACGAACTGTCACATCTGCGCGTCTTCGGCCACGGCCCGGGGTTCTGGGAACTCGTGGCATCGCGTCGGGCCGACCACCGCCTGTGGCGGCGCTGGCTGCACGACCACGCCACGGAGCTGCATACCGCCCTCGGTTAGTTGGGCAGCCCGAGTGACCCGTCGCCGACCGCCGCGACCGTCGAACCGGTCCAGCGCAATGGATCGGCGTCCAGCTCGTCATGGGCGCCGGACGCGAATGCATCCCAGACGTCGATGGCGAGATCCGTCTCGACGTCCGGCGGAAGTGCGATCAGCGTGTTGCGGATCGGCGTGAGCAGGAGCTGGGGAGCGGGTCCCAGGATGGGGCCAAGGACGTCCGGCAGGAGCACCAGCGACGACCCCCAGCCCTGGCCCTGGACGCCGACGAGTTCCGACCCCTCGAACTCGAAGCGCTGGACCTGGGGCGGTTCCTGCACGATGAGCCGGCGGAGGTTCTCCAGGGCGACGCCCAGGACCGTGGCCGGGTCCACGCGCCAATGCTCGAGCATCGATTCGGAGACGTGGCTGAAGGCGGGCCCGAAGTCGATGCCGAACCCGGTCCGGATGCCGGGCGGCACCTGGATGTGCATCGGCGCGATGTCGATCGGGTACGGGTGGTGGACCCGCTTGAGGACCGGCAGCACCATCGGAGCGATCTCCACCCAGGGAGCCCTGAGGTCAAGGTGCTGCACCGCGGCCCGCAGCCGCTCGACCAGCTCACGATCCATCGACCCGCCCAACGGACGGATCGAGATGCCGTGCCCGCGGCGACGGTCGTCCTTGGCCTTGCGTCGGGCGCGGCGCTCCGTCTTGGTGGGCTTCGTCGGTTTCATGGCGCGCATCCTGCCGACGGACGCTCACCCGCGACTTGCGCTCGACTTCACCGGGCGTCATCCGCTGCCTGACGCCTCATCGTCCGTGGGCACCGCCAGGATGTCCGTCGTGGCGGCCGGCTCGTCGACCTGGGCCGGGGCGGCGATCGCTCCGCGCGTTCCGGCCTGGGCCGTCACGCCCAGGGTGTACGGCTCGATGATCCAGGCGAACACCGCGATGGCGACGGTGGTCAGGCCGACGGCGATCAGGTCGGAGGACGTCTGGAGGAAGGCGCTCTCCGAGTCCGCCGGGGCGCGCAGTAGCGGGAAGGCGGCGAACGCCGCGAGCAGGGCCAGGCCCACGACCACGGCCAGACCCGCCAGTGCGAGGATCAGCGCGAACACTCGTGGATGGACGCGGCCAAGGTTCGACGGCCGGACGTGCCGGTTCAGGGCGAGTGCCAGGAGTCCGGCCGAGGCGAAGCTCCCCGTCAGCACGACGCCACCCAGCGCGTCACTGGCGCGGTGCCAGCCGGTCACCTGCGTCGCCTGCCCGACGACGGCCGTGAGCGCTACCGCGGCGGGCAGGACGAGCCAGCGAAGTCGGTCGGGTGCCACGAGCAGGGCGCCCATCGAGACGGACGCGGCGACCGTGGCCGTCCCGCTCGGGAAGCTGTTGCGCAGGATCCAGACCGGTCCCTCCACCAGCTCCGGTCGAGGGAGGGTGTCCTTGAGGGTCTCGGCCACCAGCACGGAGGCTGCCATCGTGGCCACGGCCAGGACGCCCAGCCCGGGTCGCCGGCGCAGCATCGCGACCAGGGCGATCACCGCCATCGCACCCACGAACGTGGCGACGCTGACGCCGGACAAGTAGGCCAGCGAGTCGGCCCGGACCTCGACCCCGCGCAGGGTCGACGCCTGCAGTGCGCTGTTCTCCAGCCGCTGGCCGACCTCGGTCGCGACGAACAGCCCATACAGCAGCCACAGCGTGACGACGTACCCGACCGTGGCCGCGAGGAAACGTCGGGCCGGGTCGGGGGCGGCACGATCGGCGATGGGCGAGGCCTCGGGAAGGACGGTCACCGAAGTCGGCTGCTCGATCCGGGTCGAAGGGGATCCGATGGTGGAGATGAGGGGACTCGAACCCCTGACCCCTGCGATGCGAACGCAGTGCTCTCCCAGCTGAGCTACATCCCCACGGGCGTCCGAGTGTAGCACGAGGCCCCTCGCGAACCCCGGTTCGGCTAGCATCGGGCGATGCCCCTCGGCCTCCTGACAGGACTTGCTGCCGCCCTCGCCTGGGGCACGCTCGACGTCTTCTCGGCGCTCGGTAGCCGGCGGATCGGCAGCCTGATCGTCACGACCGGGATCCAGGTCATCGGGGCGACCTTCGTCATCGTCCTGGCGGCCGCCACCGGAACCGCCTTCCCGGCGGACGGGCGGGTGATCGTCGGGGGCGCGGTCGTCGGGATGGCCGGGGCCGGGGCGTACCTCGCCTACTTCACCGGGCTGCGCATCGGCCCGATCGCCGTGGTCAGCGGGATGGTCGCGGCGTACGGCGGCCTGACCGTGGTCCTCGCCGTCGTCGTCCGGGGGGAGACCCTCACCCAGACCCAGGCCGTCGGGGCCGCCCTCGCGACGCTCGGCGTGATCCTCACCGGCGTCCATTTCGACGGTGGCATGCGCGGGACGAAACTGGCCAGCCCAGGAGTGGCCTTTGCCATCGTCGCGCTCGTCCTGTTCGCCACGATGGCGATCGGCAGCGACATCGTGATCGACCACGCCGGGTGGCTCCAGGTCCTGCTCGTGTCGCGGACCACGAACGCCGTCCTCACCGTGGTCATCCTGGTCCTGGCGGTCACCGTGGCCCGCCGCATCGCCCAACCGGTGCTGATCGGGGAGGACGGCACGGACGGCACTGCGGGTGGCCGGCGCCGGATCGATGGTCGCGTGATCGGGATCGTGGGGCTGGCCGGGATCCTGGACGTGCTCGGGCTGATGGCGTTCATGTACGGCCTGGAACACGCGGAGACCTGGCTCGTGGGCCTGGCATCATCGTTCGGGCCGGCCGTGACGATCCTGGCCGCCGTCGCGTTCCTGGACGAGCGACTGCGCCCCATCCAGTGGCTGGGCCTGGCCTTCGTGCTGAGCGGGATGGTCGCGATCGGGCTCCCGTAGGCATCGTCTGGCGGGCGGCGGCAGGCGCCCGCCACCCCGGTGGTCAGCCCGGGACGCTGAACCAGAAGCGCGTCACGCCGTCGCTCGATTCCGCGCCGACCCGACCGCCGGCCTGTTCCACCAGCTGCTTGACGATCGCCAGGCCGATGCCCGCACCGCCGCGCGCCCGATCCCGTGACTTCTCGACCCGGTAGAACCGCTCGAAGACGCGGTCCAGGTCCTCGGCCGGGATCCGTTCGCCGGTGTTGAGCACGGAGATCAGGACGTCACCCGGCCGGCGTTCCGCGCGGACCGTGATGACACCGCCGGCCGGCGTATAGCGGACCGCGTTGGACAGGAGATTGGCGAGCACCTGGGCGAGTCGATCCGGGTCCGCCCGGGCCGGCAGCGTCGGTGGGACCTCCGATGCCAGGCGCAGCCCCGCGCGCTCGATCGACGGTGATGCCAGCTCGACGGCCGCGCCGATCGCGGCGCTGAGGTCGATCTCCGCCATCGATGGCGGGCTTGCGCCAGCGTCGCCCTCGGCCAGGGCATCGAGCGATCGCGACAGCCGGACGAGCCGGTCGGCTTCCTCGTGGAGTGACTCGTAGGTGGCGCGATCCGCGGTGATGACGCCGTCCCGGAGTGCCTCCAGGTAGCCCTGCAGGTTGGTGAGGGGCGTGCGCAGTTCGTGGGCCGCATTGGCGATGAAGTCCCGCCGCAGCAGTTCCTGCCGCTCCAGCGAGGCGGCCATCTGGTTGAAGGAGTCGGCGAGGCTCGCGACTTCCTCCGGTCCGTCGCGCGGGACCCGGGCGGCATAGTCGCCATCGGCGACTCGTCGGGCGGCGCTGCCGATCTGGGCCAGGGGCCGCGCCAGCATCCGGGCCAGCACGATCGCCAGGCCGATGCTCGCGATCACAGCGATCACGGACGCGGCGATGACCACGGTCGTGACCGATTCGTCGTACATCGCCTGGGCGTGCTCCGCCGAGTCCCCGGCCTCCATCATCAGTTCCGTGAACACGTCCGCGCCGACGACCGCGACGCCGACCGCGAGGATGACCAGGCCGACGGCGGCACTGGCGATGGCCGCGAGCGCGATCCGGGTCGCGATCCCGCGGCCGCTCACGACCGTGACCTCGTCACGCCCCTGGGTCCGTCATGCCCGGGCCGCCCGATACCCGATGCCGCGGACCGTCTGGACGTAGCGCGGGGCGTCGGGATCGTCGTCGAGCTTGTCGCGAAGGCGGCGGATGTGGACGTCGATCGTGCGGTCCAGGACCTCCGCGGCCTCCTGGCCGTACACCGCGTCGAGCAGCTGGTTGCGTGACAGGACCCGACCACCGGCGCCCAGGATCGCGCTGAGCAGTCGGAACTCGACCCTGGTCAAGTCGATGACCGCCCCGTCGTCGCGCCGGACCTCGTGGCGCGATGGGTCGACCGTGAGGTCGCGGTGGCGGATGACCGGTCCGGCCGCGAGCGACGACGACGACGCGATCGACTCCTGGGCCGCCGAGGCGCCCGATCGGCGCAGGATCGACTTCACTCGAAGGACGAGTTCGGCCGGCGAGAACGGCTTGGGCAGGTAGTCGTCGGCGCCGTCCTCGAGGCCGGCGATGCGGTCGATCGTGGAGCTCCGCGCCGACAACACGATGATCGGCGTGTGGGCCGCCGCCTCGTCGCGGCGCACCGCCCGGATGACGGCCCGCCCGTCCAGCTCAGGGAGCATCAGGTCCAGCACGACCAGGGCCGGCTCGTGAGTCTCGATCGCGTCGAGCGCCGCAGGGCCGTCGGCGGCGGTCACGACCGTGAACCCGTCGCGCTCCAGGTACGTCCGGACGAGCCGGACGATCTTGGCGTCGTCGTCGACGACGAGGATCGGCGCGGTCGGGATCGACGGATCGGCGGCGGGCGATGGCATCGACAGCATGGTAGGGGAGTGATGCTAGGGCGCCGTTGTGTCGATCCGGTGACGAGTCGTATCAGCCGTCGTGTCCGGCCCTTCGCCCCGAATCCAGTGGCCCGCCGCCGCGGATCTGCATCTGGCGCCGCTTCGCCCACACCCGGTTGCATGCGATACAAGCACGGAGCTTCCGACGGCCCCGGCTGCGGCAGATACGGCATCAGATGCAGCGATTCGGCGGTCCCGACGGTTCTGCCCTCACGGTTGTGGACCCGGTGCTGTGGATGCGGCATGCGATGCCGGATGTACGACACCGCAGACCCGCCGTGGCCCGATGTCGCCGCCGGTGCTTGCATCTGATACAAGCGGCCGGGCCGCGCCGCCGGCCCCGCGCTACGACCCGGCGCTGCGGTCAGCGCCCCGGCCCCGCGCTACGGCCGGGCGAAGCGGCCGGGCCGCGCCGCCGGCCGCGCCGCCGGCCCCTGCGCTGCGGTCAGCGCCCCGGGCCCGCGCTACGGCCGGGCCGCGCCGCCGGCCCCGCGCTACGACCCGGCGCTGCGGTCAGCGCCCCGGGCCCGCGCTACGGCCGGGCCGCGCCGCCGGCCCCGGCGCTACCGCCCGGAGCTGCGGTCAGCGCCCCGGCGACGAGGCCCGACGCGGCCTCACGACGACACCTCGCCCTGGGGTCCCGGCCGGCCGGCGACATCGCGGATCGCCGCGATCACGATCTCCGCGTCGTGGAGCTGCGGGAAGTGGCCGCTGCGCTCGGCGACTATCTGCCGGCCTTGCGGCGAGAGCGTGACCCGGCCCCGTTGCGCCTCGAGATGGGCGCGGAATGCGGCCTCGGGGACCATCCGCATCCGTTTGCCGCCGGTCACCACGACGAGCGGCACGTCCGGGAATGCCGGCGCCGCGCCGATCTGGCGGACCGTATCCGGGACGACGTCCACCTCGTCGAGGCCGCGTGGGCGGCCGCGTACGCGGTCGACCGCACCGAAGACTGCCCCGATCAACCGCGCGAGCAGCCCGGGTCGAGGCGGGTCTTCGGCCTCCTCCGGGCTGGCCCCCTCGACCAGCACGACACCACCGACCTCGTCCGGATGGAGCCGCGCGAAGAGCTCCGCGTACAGGCCCCCCAGCGAGTGCCCGACCAGTACGTACGGCGGTGAGACCCCGGCCTGGTGCAGCACCTCGCGGAGCGTGGCCACGACGACCTCGCCCGTCTGCGGCACGGACGGCCGGTCGCTCCGCCCGACCCCGAGCCGATCGACCGCGACGACGGTCCCCAGTCCCGCGATGACCGGCAGGACCTTGAACCACGAATCGATGTCCATCCTGACGCCGGCGAGGAACACGATGGGCGGGGTGCCCTCGCCGAGTCGGACGTAGGCCAGCCGTCGGCCATCGACGACGGCGAACGACCGCGGCAGCCGCTGGCTCGCTTGGAGTTCCGTCGCGTCTCGTGGGTGCATACGTTCGATTCTGATGGCTGGACCGATGGGCCATCATGCGGATGTGTCCAGGTTGATCGCCTCGGTACGCGGGATCGTCTTTCTCAGTGTGCTGGCGCTCGGGATCATCGCCTGCCACGCGGGCTTCCCTCCGCAGACGTTCATCGACGGACTGCCGGTGGGCGACGCGGTCGCGTGTGGCGTCGAGAATTGCGCGCGTTTCTCCGACTTCGCGCTGGCGGACCTCGATTCGAGCGAACCGGACCATGCTCCGGTCGTGGCCATCGAGGCCTATACGCCCGACTACCGGACCGCGGATGGGCAGCGGCTGTTGCTGGCCCGAAGCGGCGGGTATGACCTGATCATCGTGCTGCGGCTGGAGGACGGATCCGTCCGGGCGGCCCACGTGGGCTGTGGCGTCGGCGTGGAGCCTGATCGGTGCTTTCTTGGTCCGCCGACCGGTGTCCGATAAGGGTTCGAACCCGTAGATTCGGTCTTGTCTGATTAGAACAAGTGTTCTACCATCGGCGTCCGATGACGACCCCTCGCGCCGATGTGGACGCCGCCGTCGCGGGCCTCCAGGCTCGCTGGGGTGCCGCAGCTCCGCGGGTCGTCGGGGCGCTCGCGCTGGCGCCCGCGCCGGAGGTGGACGAGGCGCCTGACGCCCGGCCATCGATCACGCCGCTCCCCGACGACCGGATCATCCACACGGGGTTCGCCGCGCTCGATGCGATCCTGGGCACGGGCGGCCTCCCGCGCAGCGCCAGTGTCGCGATCCGCGGCGACGGCTCCAGCGGCCGGACGACGCTGGCGCTGCGGGTCGCGGCGGAGGCGCAGTCGGCGGGCTCGGTCGTGGCCTGGCTGGACCTGTCGCGCAGTTTCGATCCCGTGGAGGCCGTCGCCCGCGGCGTCCGACTGGAATGGCTCGTCGTCATCACCCCGGCCGGCCTGGACGAGGGCCTGAGCATCGCGGGGAGCCTGCTCGCCGGTCGATCGGTGGACATGCTCGTGCTGGATCTCCCCGGCGGTCGAACGGCCCGGACGGACACGCCCGCGAAGATCGCCGATCGACTCCATCGACTCTCCGCGCTCGCCCGGCGCGCGGAGACCCTGCTCCTGATCCTCGATGGACCCGCGGGGAATGGTGGCCTCGCGACCGCGGTCGATCAGTCGACGGGCATCCGCCTCGAGCTGGCTCGCCGGTCGTGGGTCCGCCTGGGTCGCGACATCGTGGGCCAGCGCACCGAGGCGCTCGTCGCGCACAACCGCCACGGTCCGCCGGGCCGTCGGGCGACGCTCCGGATCCTCTACGCCGAGGGCGGCGAGCGGGATGCGTGCCTCGTCCGCGACGCGCTCCTGATCGACTGCGTACCTCGTTCAACGACCGACGTCATGGCAACATTCCCGCATCAGTGGACTCCCACGGTCTATCCACGACCAACGGACTCTGGGACTCCGTGACAGCCGGCCGTCGGCAGGCTCGTTGACAGGAGGGGGGGGTAAAGGCGCATCATCGGTTCGAGCGCGCAGGTCCGAAGCGGACGGATAGTGGACATGCATCGATCTCGGGCGAGAGCACTGGTAGGGCTGGCCCTTGCCGTCCCGCTCACCATCCTGATGGCTGGGCTTGCCTTTGCAGGGACCCAAGGAAGCGACTGCAGCGGCGACTCATCCAAAGTGCGACTCTGGGAGAACGCCATCGGCGACACTCAGGACAACAACGACAGCTATTGGAAGTGCAGCAGCGACTCGGACCTCGGGAGTGCCGGCGACGCCCACACGCTCCCCGGGGACTGCGCGGCGACGCCGATCGGCAGCTCGACGTGGAATGATTGCGTCTCGTCTTTCACGATCTGGGTGCCTTCAGGACAACGGTTCTGTCTGTATCGAGACCAGGATTACGGCTCCCTCTTGGCGCAGTACATCGGCCCCATCTCGAACCTCAGGTACGATGTCGGCGTCGGTTGGAACGATAAGCTGACGAGCTTCAAGTGGACGACCGGGAGCTGCTGACGCCGTGAGATAGGATCGTCACCAAGGGTGACTCGCATGGCCCCACCGGGGCCCCGGTGGGGCCATGTCATGCATGCCCGGGAGCGGATCGTGGGGCCGACACGTTCAGTTGTCATGGCGTCGCAGTCGACGGCAGCCCTGCAGACGCGAACTGGGCACAACCTTCATGCGGACAACCGGAGAGGCGATGGTTGATGTCGCGCCCCTTGCGGCGGAACGACTTGGCCGGCGATACCGTCGGCGCAGGCCCTGGGCACTACAAGATCTTGACCTGACCATCACGGAGGGGTCGATCACCGCCCTGGTAGGCCCGAACGGTGCCGGCAAGTCGACGCTCATCAGATCATGGCTGGGATTCGAGCGGCCGGACGCAGGGCGGGTGCTCGTCCGAGGCGTCGACCCGCAGCGCGACCGAGCCCGGGCGCTCTCATCTCTCGGCTATGTCCCGCAGTCGACATCGCTTTATCGATCGCTGACGTCGGATGACCACTTCACGATGGCGTCGATCTACCGTGACGCATTCGACCGGGATTACGCCCTCCGCCGTCTCGGTGATGTCGGAATTGATCCTGATCGGCCAATCAAGGAACTGTCTGGCGGGGAGCAGGCACAGGTGTCCCTCGCGATCGCACTCGGCACCAGGTCATCGATCCTGTTGCTCGACGAGCCGCTCGCGAATCTGGACCCCCTCGCTCGTCGTGATTTCCTCGCCGCGCTTGTGCAGCAGGTGCATGAGACCGGCGGGACCGTGGTGCTGTCATCGCATATCGTGACCGACGTTGAACAGGCGTGCGACTGGATCGTCGTTCTGTCGCACGGGCGGCTGGTCCTTAACTCATCGATCGAATCGGCGCGAACGCATCACCGGACGATCCCGGCCGCAGAGGTCGACGGAGGGGGCGCGATTGGAACCTTCGTTGGTCCTGATGGGATCCAGCTGGCGCTTGTCGCAGGGGCAGCAGCAGGGTCAGGATCACCGCCCGCCAGCTTGGAGGAGATCGTGCTCGGACACCTCGCGGGGGCGCGGGCTCGGGCGGTAGCCCGATGATCGCGTCGTCCCGCCTCACGTTCAAGCTCCACCGCTTCGAGCTCTCGTTGGCTGCTGTCGCTGGAATTCTCGTGGGCCTTGTCGCCATCTTGGTGAGCGTCCGGCTCTCATCCATCGAGGTTACGGCTGACTGCTTCACCGCGTGGCTCGCGGGCACCGCAAGCGGGGGTTGCGCGGACGCAGTGGATCGGTTCTCCCAGATCAATGGCGACGAGGCCGGGAAGGTCTTCGCGGCGATGGCCCTCCTTCCGTTCTTCGCTGGCCTCCTGACCGGTGTCCCGCTCGTCGGTCGCGAGATCGAGGCTCGAACTGCTCAGACCGCGTGGTTCCTGTCCCCGTCACGCCGACGATGGTTCGGTCGACAGGTACTCCCCGTTCTCGTCCTGCTCGCCGGGTCGATCGCCGTTGCCGCGATCGGTGCGTCTATCCTCCAGTCGACGCGTGGCCCGCTGGTCGGCTCGTCGATGCGCGATATCGGACTCCACGGGCCCACGGTCGTGGCTCGAGCGGTCGCCGCGTTCGGGATCGGCCTCCTCTGTGGAGCCGCCATCGGTCGAACATTGCCAGCATTCATCGTCGGTGCAGGGTTGGCGTTGGTCCTCGCTTTCGGCCTTTCGACGGCTCGCGATGCATGGATCTCGACCGAGCCGATGCAAGCTTTCGACCAGGCCGCTACGCAGGCCCCAGGGTTCGACGCGATCCTGTTCGAGCAAGGCTGGAGGGATCAGAGCGGCACGATCGTGACCGAGACTGAACTGGCGGCGCTAGTTCCCACCAACGAAGCCGCCGACCCGTATGCGTGGCTTACGTCCAACGGCTACGAAGTGGTCCAGCTCGGTCTGCCCGCGAACGCCGTACGGGGCTGGGAGCCGATCGAGTTTGTAGTCCTGCTCCTGATCGCTGGCGCACTGACGCTGCTGACCATCGTTCTGGTCGAGCGGCGTCGAGCAACGTAGGGCACGAGCCCGGTGTTCGAACTCCGCCCACGCCTAGGATAGAACATATGTTCTATCATAGAACCCACCACCATGCGACGTCTCCACCTCTTCGTGCCGCACCTTCCCCTGGGCCTGGCACGGGCCCGACGCTCCGAGCCCTTCCCGCCGGGTCCGCTCGTCCTGGGCGGCAAGCCGTGGGATCCGGGGACGGTCGTCGACGCGAGCCCGGACGCGCGGGCCCTGGGCGTCCGGCGCGGCATGCCGCTGGGGAGCGCGCACCGACTCGTCCCTGAGGCGACCTTCGTCGAGCCCGATCCCGACGCGGACCGGGCGGTGGCCGAGGCCGTGTTCGAGGCACTCGGGGCGTTCAGCCCGTCACTCGCGGGAAGCGGCGAGTCATCGGACGCGGCGTTCGGGCAGTTCGAGCTGGGCATCGACGGCCTGGGTCCGCTGTGGGGTCCCGAGCCCGTTCTCATCGAGCGCGTCAGTTCGGCGTTGCGTGGCGCGCTCCCCGGGGAGGGGCCCACTCCCGTGGAGCCGGGCTTCGCGCCCCGGGCCGGCATCGCCGGCACCCATTTCGCGGCGACCATCGCCGCCGTCCACGCCCGGCCCGACGTCCCGGTCATCGTCCCGCCCGGCACGGAGGCCGCCTTCCTGGCCGGGTTCCCGTCCGGTCTCCTCACCACGGACGCCGACGTCCGCGCTCGACTGACCCGGTTCGGCCTGCGCCGGATCGGCGCCGTGGCGGAGCTCCCGCGGTCCGCCCTGATCGCCCGGTTCGGTGACGAGGGCGCCCGGCTCCACGCCCGTGCCAACGGCGAGGAGACCGACCCGTTCCGTGCCCGCCGCACCCCGGAGCGCCTGGCCCTCGCCCTGCCCATCGAGCCACCGGTGGAGGACCTCGAGCCGCTGCGGTTCGTGCTCCACCGGCTCGTGGCCGCGATCACGGCCCAGCTCACGGGCCGGGGTCTCGCCGCGGACCGCGCCCTCCTGACCCTGGAGCTCGATCTCGCGTTCGCGCCCGCCGGCACGCCCGGACGCCTGGTCGTCGGAGCAGCGCTTCCCCGAACCCACCGCGGACCCCGAGGCCGTCGAGCGGCTGCTGTTCGCCCGGCTGGAGCGCGAGCCGCCGCCGGCCGCCGTCACGCGCCTGGACCTGGAGCTGCGCGGCACGATCCCGGCCGCCGGGCAGCAACTGCCGTTGTTCGTGCCACAGGCCGCGCGCACGGCACGGCTCGGCTGGCAGCTCGCCCGGCTCGCCCTGACCTACGGGGAGGACCGCGTCCGTCGGGTGACCATCACGGACCCGGAGGCGCCACTCCCCGAGGATCGATGGGCCTGGCAGTCGGTGGACCTGGACGGGACGCCGCTCACGGCCGGGGCGTCGGCCGCCGCCGGCAAGGCTCCCCGGCCGGTGTTGCCCACCGGTCGGAGTCGCCGCCGATGACCCGCCTGCTGCGCGAGCACCCCCGGATCGATGTCGAGCTGGACGACGACGGGCGCCTCACGGCGATCCGCTGGAACGGTCGGCGCGAAGCGGTCGAGGTCTGCAATCGATGGCGCGTGGAAGAGGCCTGGTGGCGCGATCCGATCGCTCGTGATTACGTCAAGGTCGTCGGGGAGCGCTGGCTGGCGCTCGTCTACCAGGACCGCATCACCGGAGCGTGGCACCTGGAACGCCTGTACGACTGACCGGCGTTCAGCGCACCTTCCCGATGCGGCCCAGGTGCGTGTCCTGGAACGACGTCGGGAGCTTCAGGCCATAGCCCAGCGCCCGGTCCATCCCGACGTGGGCCACGAGGATCGCGCCCGCCAGCGTCACCCCGGCGATGTCCGCCCACAGACCCGAGGCCCAGCACGGCCAGCCCGAGTGCCCAGTTATGGACCACGTTGTAGGTCAACGCCCCCAGCCGCGGGCCACGCAGGTACCCGATCATCGAGATGTCCGGGACCAGCAGCAACGGGACCGCCGCCAGCCACGGGCCGCCGGTGACCCCGTAGATCGCCAGTCCGGCCGCGAAGGCCGCGATGCCTTCGAGTCGCAGCCATGCCCGGGTCGAGAGTGGAGTGGCCAAGGTCGTCTTCGGTGCCACCGGCTGGTCCCGCGCGGTCATCCTCACCTCGTTCCGCGTGCCGTCGGGACCCTGGGCTCCCGCCTGCCCCGGTATCGAACGTTCGTTCCAGGAACAGGATCAGCGGATCGGCGTCCCGAGCGTGAGCGTCACGACGAACAACACGAGGAACAGCCCGATCACGAGGATCAGGACTCCCAGGTCCCGTGGCTGCGCTGACTGCATCCGCTACCCCCAGGCCGGCGGGCTGACTCTCCCGAGTGACTCCCGCCTCCAACAGACGCGCGAGCCGGCCAAAGTGTAGCTGCGAATGCAAAGGTGTGCAGCGCGCCGTGGCCAGTCAGGCCTCGGCTACCGGGATGCTGCCGAAGACGATGATCGCGACGAGGCCGAACAGCACGAACGCGAGGATGGCGGCACCGGCGAAGTCGATCGGTCTGGGGCTCATCGGTCGAGGCTCCTCGGGGTTGGATCAGGTCAGACGGGACAGGCGGCACCGTACAGGATGGTGACGAGGACCAGGCCGCCCAGCGGGGCGATCGTCGTCTGGATCCGGCAGTCGCCGTCGCCGACGGAATCGACCACGTAGCCCCCGTCCTCGAACGGACCCGACAGCGCCTCCGTACTGTACGTGGCCACTTCCAGGTTCGTCTGCACCCACGTGGCGACCTCGCCGGCGTCGACTCCGGTCAGCGCGTAGGCCGCGCTGACCGGCACGTCGGTCGCATCGTCGGCGGTCGTGGCACCGGGGTAGCGCGGGAAACCGGCCGGCAGCGCGTCCCAGATCCGACCCCACGACGTGTCGGTCTGACCGGTCGTGGGCGCCGAGGTGGCCTCCGGCGGAGCCGTGGTGGGGCCGGCCGACAGGATCGAAGTCGCCGGTACCGGCGTCGGTCCGTCCGTAGTGGGGCTGCACCCTGCGAGTCCGACGGCGACCATCGTCACGAGCATCAGGGCGCTCTCGAAACGGGTGCGCATGCCGGCCAGTCTAGGACCACCCCCGCCTGGGCGCCCCTGGGCGCCCCGAAGGTCAGGTCGGCGGGACGGCTGTCATGGCGAGACCGGCAGGTCGCCGCAGGGCTGCGGCTCGGCAGGGCGTTCTGCGTCGATGACGTGATAGGCATCGAACATCGCGAGCCAGGCCGCGATCGCACCGGAGGCTTCGAACGCCATCTGGGGATCGACGGCGTTCGGGTCGCCCCGCGCCGACGCCACCTTGGCGTCGGTCATCGCCTCGAACCCGATGAACACGCGATCCAACTGCACCAGGATCGGAGTGGCCGGTTGCCAGCCGCCGGCCACGGCGATGTCCTGCCGACCCGACTCGAGTGCCTGGACGATCTGTTCGCCGAGCTGTTCCGCCTTCGGGCCATCGTGTGCGGCAACGGCCGCATCGAGCGCCTTGCTGAGCACCGATCCCTCACCAGTGTCCGGATTCCCGACCGCCAGGAACAGCGCCTCCCACGCGGAGCAGGCGGCGACGGCGTACTCCTCGAAAGAGCTGGCCGCGGGTGGCGGTGTCGTGGTCTGGACCGGGCTCGGCGCAGCTCCTCCGCAGGCCGCCGTCGCAGTCGCGATCACGGTCGCGCACACGACCAGGAGCTGACGTCGGTTCACCTGTGCGCCTCCCATCCCTCATGACGTGCCGTTGTCATGAGGACGCTCATGCGCGGATTTCGTTACCGGACGACCCGGCCTCCTGCCAGCGCAGTGGGGTCCTTGCCTGCTGGGCGCGGGCGGTGACAGGGCGAGGGCTGGGGCGTCTCAGCCCAACGAGTCGAGGAGGGACGCGACATGACGACGAGATCGGTGAACCGACCGGAGAGGGCTGCCGGAGCCGTGCTGGCCGTCGCGGGTGTCTCCCTGCTCTTCTTCACCGTGGTCGGCCTCGCACCTCATGTGCCCGACTTGGGTTCCGCGAACACAAGCCTGGCCGGCGCAGCAACCATGACCTTGCTGATCGCCGGACCGATGCTGGCGATCGTCGTGTTGTTCACGCTGGCTTGCGCCCGGATGCTGTGGTGCGGGCGTCGCGGCGCCGTGACCCTCACCCTCGTCTGGATCGTCGCCGGTGGGCTCTTCGCCGCTCAGGCACTTGCTGGCTTTGGCAACGTCCTGTGGGCGATACGAGCCGCCGTCCTCGAGCCCGCCCGCCTGCTCGTGCGCTGGCCGTACCTGTACTGGGACCCATTCCTCGGCTCGGACGTCTCCGGGACTCCGACCGAGGCGCTCCCGTTCGGCCGCATCGACGACATCAGCTTCTGGCTTCCCGGCGTCATCGCCGTCGCTGCGATCGGTGTGGCCCTGCTCCTGGCGATGGGGTGGGTCGCCAGGCCTCACCAGGCTGACGTGTCGGGCTGACCACGGGCCAAGTCAGGTGGTGGCCCGGTGGACGATCCGGCCGCCGACGATCGTGACCAGCACGCGCGTGTCGAGGATGGCCCGAGGGTCGTCGGCCGCGAAGAGATCCCGGGACAGGACGATCAGGTCGGCGTACTTGCCGGGCGAGATGCTGCCGCGGTCCCCGTCCGCGAAGTTGGCCCAGGCCGAGCCGAGGGTGGCCGCCCGGACGGCGGCGGGCAGGTCCAGCGTCTCATCGGCGTTCCAGGCGCCGCCCCCAACGAGATCGGCGCGGGTCACGGCCGTGTACAGCCAGGTCATCGGGTCCATCTCCGCGACGTTCCAGTCGGAGCTGAACGCGAGGACTGCGCCGGCAGATTCGAGGGAGCGGAACGGCCAGCCATGGCGCTCGCGCTGTGGGCCGATGTTGACCCGCCACTGATCGACGATGTCGGGAGCGCAGTGGCGCGGTTGCATGCAGGCGACCACCCCGAGCCTCCCGAACCGGGGGATATCGTCGGGATGGATGCACTCGGCATGGACGATCTGGTGGCGCGCGTCGCGCGGGCCCAGCCGCGCCCGACATCGCTCCACCGCATCGAGGACGGTTCGAACGCCGCGATCGCCGGTGGCGTGGGTGAACGTCTGGAGCCCGCGCTCCTCGGCCTGGAGCATGAAGTCGGCGAACGCCCCAGGATCCCAGAGGGTGTCGCCGCGGGTGTCCGGCCGGTCAGCATATGGCTCGAGCATCGCCGCGGTGTGCGGCTCCACGACGTCGTCGATGTAGAGCTTCAGCGGGCCGACCCGCAGCCGGTCGTCCCAGGGTTCGGCGGCCAGCGTCCGCAACGCATCGAGCTGTTCCGGCGTGGTGCCGGGTTGGCACAGGATGGCGACCACCAATCGGGAGGCGAGGCTGCCGGAATCGCGGGCCCGAATGTACATCTCGACGGTTCCCGGGCCGTTCTGCGGTTCCACGATGGTCGTGATCCCGAAGGCCGTGGCCATCGCGAGCGAGGTCTCGAGCCGTGCGTAGGCGGCAGCCGGCGTGTAGCCGGGCAGGTGGGCCGCCAGGGCGCGCTCGCCTTCCTCGCTGATGCCGAGCACGGCGAAGTCGTGGACCCAGCCGGTGGGTTCCCGGGTGGTCGGGTCGAGTTCGGCCGTTCCCCAGGCCAGTCGGTCGCGTCCCTTCGAGACCCCGAGCCGCGCCAACGCCAGGCGGTCCAGCCACGCCGTGTGGCTGTCGTAGCTGATCAGGAACGCGGGTCGTCCGCCGGTGACGTCGTCCAGCATCTCCGCGGTCGGACGCCCGTCAGGGATCGCGCCGTAACCCCAGCCCTCGCCCTCCACCCAGGGCGCCTCCGGGTGCTCGGCGAGGAACGCGCCGATCCGGGCCCGGATCTCACCGAGGTCGGTCGCGCCGCCGAGCTGGACCGCGTTCGGGTTGGAGCCGAGGCGGACGTGATTGTGGGCGTCGACGAATCCGGGGAGCACGGTGCGACCGCGAGCGTCGACCACCTCCGTCCGCGGGCCGATCCACGCGTCCACCTCGGGCTCGTCGCCCACGAACGCGATGCGCTCGCCCACCACCGCCACCGCTGCGGCGGTCGGTCGGGTGGGGTCGACCGTGTGCGCTCGTCCGTTCCGGATGACGAGGTCGGCCTTCGGTCCGGTACTCACCGAGGCATCGTACGACGGCGCCGACGCACGCGACGCCGGGACGCCGAGACGCCGAGACGCGGCCGCGTCGGGGCGCCGTGGACGTGGCAGGACCCCGTCGCGGGTAGGTCCGCTCCCGCCCCCATGCGGGTGACTGACCCATCTGCCCCGTGCGACGGGGTCCTGCGGCCGGGAGTCGCTGCTCACCAGCGCTCCGGCCAGGTCGGCGTCGACCATCGCAGTCGATACGCCGCCGAAGTCGTCCCGAGCCCCCAGGCGCCGAGACGCCGTGTGGTGCTAGATCGACGCCGCCTGGGCCGCGATGATCGCGGGCAGGACGACGAGGATCAGCAGCATCGCCAGCACCACGGCCACGGTCGTCCGGAGCGCGGTCAGGGCGACCGGTCGGATCGGGCGGTGGACGTGGATGGGCGATTGCATGGCGGTGAGACGCCGGACCGGTCGTTTCTGTTTCATGGTTCCGTGACAGAACATCTGTTCTATACTGGCCTGCCCCCGCTGGACCGGCCCCCGACCGGAGCGACCCGTGGCGACCAGGATCCGCATCCCCTACGCCGAACTCCACGCCCACACGAACTTCTCGTTCCTCGATGGGGCGTCGGCGCCGGACGAGCTGGTCGCCCGTGCCGTGGAACTGGGACTGACCGGGCTGGCCGCCACGGACCACAACGGCCTGTACGGCTCGGTCCGGTTCACGGCCGCGGCGCAGGAAGCCGGCCTCCACCCGGTCATCGGGACGGAGATCGAGCTCCAGGACGCAGCGGTCGCGGACCCGGCCGGGGTGGTCATCCCGGCTCGACGCCGACGCCGGCGGGGGAGCGGGGGTTCGGATCCGGCAACCGGCATTTCGCTCGATCTCGTTCCGGCGAGGGCTCCGGACGCGACCGTCGAGGATGGCCACCCCGCCCGCCCACGACCGGAGCGCGCCCGGCTTCCCGGCCATCGCGATCCGGTCAAGGAGGACCTGCGCGGCGTCGGCGCCCAGGCCCGCGGTCCGCGACTCGTCCTGCTCGCCCGGAGCCAGGTCGGCTGGCGCAGCCTGAGTCGACTGCTGTCGCGGGCCAATCTCGCCGGGACCAAGGGCGCTCCCCGGCTCGGGCACGCACTGCTGGACGAGCACCACGAGGACGTCATCGCGCTGTCCGCGGGGCGGAGCGGGGAGATCGGCCGGCGGCTGCTGGCCGGGGATCGCGCGGGCGCGCGCGCGGCCGCGGAACGTCTGGCGGCACGGTTCGGGGACGGCGGGTTCGCGATCGAGTTGGCGCATCACCTGCTGCCCGACGACGACTGGCTCGTGACGGAATCGGCGGCCCTCGCCGCGGATCTGCGACTGCCGGTCGTGGTCACCAATGCGGTCCACTACGCCCGACCCGAGGACCGCGAGTTCCACGACGTCCTGACGGCGATCCGCCACGGCCGGACGCTCGACACGCTCGCCGACCTGCGGCGCATCGACGGAGAGTCGTACCTGAAGTCGGGCGAGGAGCTCGCCGCGCTCGGCGCTTCGATGGAGCGGTCGGTCGCGCGGGCGTGGCGTGAGGGGATCGAGCGGTCGGTGGCGGTCGCGGCGTCGTGCTCGGTCGACCTCGGCTTCGAGCAGTACCGCTTCCCGGGGTTCGCGGTCCCGGATGGGGAGACGCCGTTCAGCTATCTCGTCGAGCTGTGCCAGGCCGGCGCCCGACGCCGCTATCACCCGGTCAGCCCGGCCGTGGTCCGGCAGGCTGGCCCACGAACTCGAGGTCATCGAGCGGACCGGCCTGGCCGAGTTCTTCCTCATCTGCTGGGATCTCATGCAGTTCGCGAAGTCACGCGGCATCCCCGCGCAGGGACGGGGGAGTGCGGCGGGCTCCATCGTCACGTACGTGCTGGGCATCAGCCGGGTGGAGCCGATCCGCCACAACCTGCTGTTCGAGCGGTTCATCAACGAGGGCCGCACGACCTACCCGGATGTCGACATCGACTTCTCCAGCGAGCGGCGGGAGGAGGTCATCCAGTACGTGTATGCACGCTACGGCCCCGAGCACACGGGGATGGTCTGCAACCTGGTCACGTACCGGGCGCGCTCGGCGGTGCGCGAGGTGGGCGTGGCGCTCGGCTTCCCGCGGCCGCTGGTGGATCGCGTGGCGAAGGCGCTGGAGACGTACGACTCCGTCATGGTCCGCCGCGACCTGGAGGCGGACGGCGGGTTCGCGGAGTTCTTCCGGACGTCGTCGGGGTCGCCGGCCGCGGCGGCGGCCCTGGCCGCGGTGTCGCCGGCCGCGGCGGCGGCCCTGGCCGCGAGCCAGGGGCTGACCGACCGGATGGGCCAGCTGAACGACGGCCGGGGGAGAGGACCGGTGGCCGCGGGGAGTGCGGGGAGTGTGGGGAGTGCCCCGTTGCGGAGTGCCCCGTTGCGCTCGGGCGTTCCACTCGCACGAGAAGATCGAAGGACAAGGAGGTCCCATGAGGGGTCGGAGGAGGTCCGAGAGACCGTCGGTGAGCACGGATCCCGCACCGGAGTGCCATCTGGCGCTGCCGTCCCCAGTCGTTCCAGTGCTCGAAACCCGGATTCGTCTCGTGGGATTGGAATCGGTGGGGGGAAGCCGGGTGGGGGGAAGCCGGGTGGGGGGAAGCCGGGTGGGGGGAAGCCGGGTGGGGGGAAGCCGGGTGGGGGGAAGCCGGGTGGGGGGAAGCCGGGTGGGGGGAAGCCGGGTGGGGAGAAGCCGGGTGGGGGGAAGCCGGGTGGGGAGAAGCCGGGCGGGGAGAAGCCGGGCGGGGAGAAGCCGGGCGGCGTTGATGACCTCCGCCGGGATCGACTGGCGCCGGTGGCGGCGATCCGGGGCGGCGGCACGTCCGACGACGAGGGCGGCCCGGGTGACACGCCGGCGAGCGTCGCGTGGCTGACGGCCGGTCGCGGCACAGGGTACGTGCCGGTGGACCCGGAACACGGCATGACCCTCCCTCCGCCGCGGGCCACGGACCGCCTGGGTCGGCCCTGTGCCTGGGATCCAGCGCCGGACCGGTCGGGAGCGCCGGGCCGGGCGGCTCGCGGCGACCGAGGCGACCCGGCCGGCCACAGCTCCGTCGCGCGCGTCGAGCCGGAGCCACGGCCCCAGGCCCGTGGCGGCTCCACGGTCGGGCTCTCCCACTGGGAGCGCTGGCTGGAGTTCTGTGCCCGGATCGACGGCTTCCCCCGGCACCTGTCGATCCACTCCGGCGGGATGCTGGTGACCGCAGCGCCGCTCATCGATATCGCCCCGATCGAACGCGCGACGATGGTCGATCGCGTCGTCGTCCAGTTCGACAAGCGCGATGTCGAGACGCTCAAGCTCATCAAGCTGGACCTGCTGGGCCTCGGGATGCTGGCCGCGAT
This sequence comes from uncultured Chloroflexia bacterium, assembly GCA_963704935.1. Taxonomy (GTDB): domain Bacteria; phylum Chloroflexota; class Limnocylindria; order Limnocylindrales; family CSP1-4; genus SPCO01. Next base: position 948,184 of record CAVPIF010000001.1, on the reverse strand, counting down.
GGACGAGACGCTCCAGCTCATCGAGCACGACTGTGGGGCCTGCCTGGACCTGGACCGCCTCCCGGAGGACGTGTCGGAGGTCTTCGCGATGCTCCAGGCGGCGGACACGGTCGGCGTCTTCCAGGTGGAGAGTCGGGCGCAGATGCAGACGCTCCCGAAGTCGAAGCCGCAGAACCTTGACGACCTGGTCGTGGAGGTCGCGATCATCCGGCCGGGCCCGATCCAGGGCAACGCCGTCCACCCGTACCTTCGACGCAAGCAGGGCATCGAGCCGGTCGCCTACCTGCACCCGAGCCTGGAGCCGGTCCTGCGGGATTCGATGGGCGTGATCCTCTACCAGGAGCACGTCATGCGCATCGCCATCGAGGTCGCCGGGTTCAGTCCAGCGGAGAGCGACGGCTTCCGGCGGGCGATGGGCACGTGGCGCTCCAGCCGGGAGATGGAGAAGCTCCACCAGAAGTTCGTCGACGGGGCGCTGCTCCAGCCCGGCATGACCAACGAGATGGCGGAGGAGCTGTTCCGCCAGATCGCCGCCTTCGCCAGCTTCGGGTTCGCCAAGTCGCATGCGGCGGCCTTCGCGCGGACGGCGTACGAGTCGGCCTTCCTCAAGCTGTTCTACCCGGCCCAGTTCCTGGTCGGGCTCATCAACGCACAGCCGATGGGCTTCTACCCGGTGGAGGTGCTGGTCAACGACACCAAGCGGCACGGAGTGGCTGTGCTGCCCGTGGACGTCAACGGGTCGTCGTATCGGACGACGACCGAGTGGGTGGGGCCCGACGCCCAGCCGGACCCGGTCGTCTCGTCCGCCTGCGTCGTGCCCACGGCGGAGACGCGAGCGCACTGGACGCCCGAGGTGACCGTGGGCTGGGGCGTCCGGCTGGGGCTGCACCTCGTCAAGGGGATCGGGGAAGAGCGGGCGGAGCGGCTGGATGCCGAGCGTGATCGCGGTCCATACCGGTCACTCGCTGACGTGGTGGAGCGGACCGGCCTCCCCGAGGAGGTGCTGGAGCGGCTCATCCGAAGCGGGGCGATGGACTCACTCGGCCGACCACGGCGCGAACTGCTCTGGCAGCTGCGCGAGGTGGCCGGGGCGTCGCGCGGTCGGATGGACGGGCGGGCGGTCCGGGGCCCGGGCCGGGCGGCCGGCAAGCGGGGCGCGGCTGCGGGGCGGCCGCTGGACCTGCGGCTCCCGGCGACGGACGCGCCGGCCCTGCCGCCGATCACCGAATCGGAGCGGATCGGCGATGCCTATGCGGTCCTGGGCGTGGATGCGCAGCGGCAGGTCGTCGCGCTGTTCCGGCCGGTCCTGGACCGGCTGGGGGCGATCACCAACGCGGCACTGGCGGACCGGCGCTCCGGCCGGGTCCGGGTCGGGGGCCTGGTCGTCACTCGCCAGCACCCGATGACGGCGAAAGGCACGGTCTTCCTCGCCCTGGAGGACGAGACCGGGATGGTCAATGTGACCCTCTGGCCGTCCGCCTGGGAGCGGATGCGGGGCGTGGTCCGGCGGCATGCGCTGCTGCTGGTGGACGGGGATCTCCAGCGGGAAGGATCGGTGGTCAATCTCATCGCGCACGAGATCCGGCCACTCCCCGAGGTGGCCGCCACGGCCGGTGGTCCGGATCAGCCCGGCGGCGTTCGACAGCTGGGGCACGCGGGGATGCGCCGACTGGGGTGAGCGGCACGTCCTCGTCGGTCAGCGGCGGGCGTTGGCCCCCTGGCTGCCGGCCGATCGACGCTTCCCATCCCGGCGTGACGACTTGGCCGGCTGGCGACGGGACCGGTTGGGGCTCGTGTACTGGAGGAACCGCCGGTACCAGGCGGCGCCCGCGGCGAAGAAGGCGCCCATCACCGGGGACAGGACCACGGCGGCTGAGAAGGCCTCCGCGACCTGCGCCTGGGACGGCGTGACGGCCGCCACCGCGCTCGGGAACGCAGCGATGATGATCCCGTAGCAGATCGCCGACACGAGTCCGATGATGACCCCCAGCAGCCAGCTCGCCCGTGGCGCGAGGAAGCCGGCCAGGAACACACCACCGATGGCCGGGGTCTGGATGAAGTACGCGAACATGAACTGGCTGACGATGTCCTTGCCGCCCGTGGCCGCAAGGACCGCGGTGCTCCCGATGACCAACACGAGCGGGACCCATAGCGCCTTGCTCCGGATCGCGATCGAAGGCAGGGCGGCGAGGTCGCTCCGGACGTCGAGTGGGCGGAACGCCAGGCGGAAGGCCGTGCCGATCCCGATCCGGCCGCCGCCGCCCGGCCCGCGGTCGGTCGCGCTGGCTCCGGGTGCCGAAACTGCGCTGTCCGCCTCGATGACGTCGTCGTCCGAGTCGGTCGACTCGTCCGACTGGTGGTGTTCGGCGCGATAGCGACGTCGTGCGTCGGCTCGAGCGGTCCTCTTGGCGCGGGCCACGGTCTCTCCTGGTGCCGAATGCGTGCCGACGGCGGTCCGTTCAGGTTCGGTGGGCCGCGCAGCGTGGCCGAAATCGTAGTCGATAAGCGGCGGTTGAGTGCCGTCTGCTATCACTGGGCTGTCCCGCCACGCACCCCGCCGCGCATCCCTGCCACCCCGCCCGATCCCCGCCGGGAGGTCTCGCATGGTTCGCGTCCGACGCGCGGGAAGCGCCGCGCTGGCACTCGTCATCGCCATCGGCTGGATCGGGCAACCGCTTGCCGCTGTCCGCTGGGCCGGGACCTCGGTCCTCGCGGCGGAGGTCGGTTGGCCGCCTTCCACGCTGGTCGTCTCGGAGGTGCAGACGGGCGGCTCCTCGGCGTCTGACGAGTTCGTGGAGATCGCCAACCAGGGCCAGGCCCCGGTCGACCTGATCGGGCTGGAGGTCGTCTACGCCACGTCGTCGGGCTCGACCGTGACGCGCAAGGGGATGTGGAGCGGCTCACTGATCCTGGATCCGGGGCGACGGACGCTGCTCGTGAACGCCGCCGGGTCGTATGCAGGGATCGGCGACACGGGCTACTCGGGCGGGTTCGCCGCGACAGGCGGCGCGGTCGCGCTGCGGATCGTCGGCGGCCCCGTCGTCGACGCGGTCGCCTGGGGAGACGCGACCAGCGGGTTCGTGGAGGGGACGGCCGCTCCCGCACCTCCGGCGGGATCAAGCCTGGAGCGGCTGCCGGGCGGCGCGGCTGGGAATGGCTGGGACACGAATGACGCCGCGTTCGACTGGTTCGTGAACGCGACGCCGGGTCCACAGGGACTTGCCGCGCCGCCGGTCCCCGACGTGGTGCCGACCGCCACGCCGACCGCGGTGCCGACCGCCACGCCGACCCCGACCCCGACCGCGGTGCCGACCGCAGCCCCGACCCCGGTGCCGACCGCCACGCCGACCCCGACCCCGACCGCGGTGCCGACCGCAGCCCCGACCCCGACACCTGCGACCACCGCGACACCCGTGCCAGTCACGCCGATCGTCAGCGCGCGAGCGCTCGCCGTTGGCGCCACGGTTGTCATCGAGGGGGTCCTGACCACGCCGCTCGGGGCGCTGGAGAGCGGCCGAACCGCGTTCGTCCAGGACAGCACCGCCGGGATCGCTCTCTACCTGGACGCCGGGGTGATCTCCCGGCTGGCAGCGGGCACGCGTGTCGTCGTGGCCGGGACCATCGACACCCGCTATGCCCAGCGGACACTGCGCGTCTCCGAGGCCGACATCGGGCCGGTGGACCAGCCAGGTGTGCCTCCCGCCCAGCAGATCGCGACCGGTGCGGCCGACGAAGCGCTGGAGGCGTGGCGGATCGCCATCAACGGCGCCGTGATCGGCAGCGCGGACACGCTGTCGGACGGCATCGCCGTCAACCTGGACGATGGCTCGGGTCCCCTCCGGATCGTCGTCGCGCCCGACGCCCTTGCTGGGCGCAACCTCTCCGCGGGCTCCGTCGTACGAGCGATCGGCCCGCTGGGCCAGCGAGACAGCAGCGGGACTGGGACGACGGGCTACCGACTCCATGTCACCCACGCGGACGACCTCGTGATCGCCCCGTCCCCGACGTCGACCCCGACGCCCACGCCCGCCCCGACCCAGACGCCGCCACCCGACCCGACGCCGACGCCGACGCCGACCCGACGCCCACGCCCGTCCCGACCTCGACTCCAACCCCCGCGACGACACCGGCTCCCTCTCCGGGCTCGATGTCGATCGCCGCCGCCCGTTCGCTCGCGATCGGTGCGGTCGTGTCCATCGCGGGCGTCGTCACGGCGGAGGCAGGGCGGCTCGGGACGCCGCCGCTCATCGCGATCGCGGACGCCACCGGCGGAGTCGTCGTGCGACTGCCCGCGGGATCCCGGCCCCTCGCCCGCGGGATGCAGCTCGAGATCCAGGGCAAGCTCGCAGACCCGTACGGGCAGCTGGAGATCCGGCCGACGACCGGGGGGATCCTGGTCCGCGGGAGCGCGGCGCTCCCGACGCCGACCCAGGTGCCGCTCGGCGGTCTCGAGGAGTCGACCGAGGGGCGACTGTCCGTGCTGACCGGGCGCCTCCGGGCGCAACCGACGAAGTCGAGCGGTGGCGACGTCACCGTGCGGCTCGAGATCGCGCCCGGCGTCGAGGTGCGCGTCATGGCCGACAGCTCGAGCGGCGTCAAGCCGGCGGCATTCGCGAAGGGGGCCACATACCGGGTGACCGGCGTGGTGGGCCAGCGCGCGTCCCGCAAGGGTGCGCTCGACGGATACCGGCTGTGGGCCCGGGACCGCGCCGACATCGTCCTCATCGCCGGACCGGTCTCGAGCGGATCGCCGGACCCCTCGGGCTCCAGTGGCCCGGGATCGACGACCGACCCGAGCGCGGCCGCGCCCCGCGTATCCACGATCGCCGCCGCCCTGGGCCACACGAACCGCGACGTCGTCGTGGAGGCGGTCGTGACCGCCGGTGCGTCGCTGCTCGACACGACCGGCCGCCGCATCGTCGTCCAGGACCCGACCGGCGCCGTGGAGGTGCTGCTCCCCAGGGACGCCTCGCCACCGCCGGTCGGTGAGCGCGTGCGCATGGGGGGGCGGATGGGCGCCGCGTATGGGTCCCCCCGCCTGCGCGCGACGTCGATGGCGCGGATCGGGACGGGCGCAAGGCCTGCGACGCTCGTGATCCACGGCGCGCTCATCGACGCTCACGCCTGGCGGCTCGTGGCCGTCAGCGGACGGGTGGAGGACGTCCGGAAGCTCGGCGACCGGTGGCGGGCGGAGATCCGCGTCGGTGCGCATCGGATCCAGGTCGTCGGCCAGCCCGGCGCCGGGATCCCGGTGGCATCCATCGTCGAGGGTCGGGCCATCCAGGTCGTCGGGATCGTCCGTCGTGCGTACCCGGGCGCATCCGACCGGCGTCCATCGCTGCTGCCACGTTCACCATCCGACATCGATGTGGCGGCGGGCGACAACGGCTCCTCGACCCCGGTCGCGACGGCCGGCCGCGGCCCGTCGGGCGGACCACTCCTGCCTGATGGGGACGCCGACGCCGCAGGCGGGCCGGACGTCGACGCGGTGCCGAACGTGGATCTCGCCGAGCTCGCGGCCGTCGTGGGTTCGACCGTTCGCGTCGGCGGCCTCGTCGAAGGACTCGTGGAGGACGGCTTCCGGCTCGACGACGGGACGGCGATCGGCCGGGTGACGCTGACCGGGGAAGCCCTCGGCCAACTCCCGCTGATCGAGCCCGGCGACGCCGTCAATGTCATCGGCGTCGTCGGACCTCTCGACGACGGCACGCTCGCCGTCGCGGTCGCCGATCCCGCAGCGATCGTCCTTGGCAGTCATCCGCTGGCCGATAGGTCGTCGAGCCCGGCCGTTCCGGCATCACCCGGCTCCGGCGGGGCCGTGGCGTCGTCGGCGGCCGGGGCGCTGGTGGCAGGCCTCGGCGACGACCTGGGAGGGTTCCCGGGCGCGGGCGCCGGCATCGCTTCGCTCGTGGCGATCAGCCTGCTCTCCCTGGTCGTGACCATGGTCCGACGCCGCCATGCGCGGGCCATGCTGGCGAGTCGCGTGGCGGTCCGGCTGGCGGCCTTCGTGACCCCGAGTGAGCCGTCCCCGGAGGCCCGATCGGGACGCCGATCGGTGGCCGGCGAGCTGGCGACGCCGGGCGAACCCGGCCCGGACGAGGGTGCCGTGCTCGACCCGAGCGTGGGTCGAGCGTGACCACGCACGATCGATGCGGCTTGACGCTCGTGAGAGGGCGGGACTATCCTCGGCCGAGTTTCGCGCCAGCGAAGCACGAACGTGAGCGAGGGGAGAGGTCTTGCCGAACGCGGATACCCGCGTCGAAAGTCCCCGCGATCGAAGGATCGCGATCCCAGAAGGGGACCGGCAGTACCACATCGGACTCGGTCCAGGTGAGTTGGCCGAGTACATCCTCCTCCCCGGTGATCAGGACCGGACCGCGCGTATCGCCGAACGCTTCGACTCCATCGAGCGGGAGCATCGGCATCGCGAGTTCGCATCGGTCACCGGTACGTATCGCGGGCTCCGCGTCTCGGTGGTCTCGACGGGCATCGGAACCGACAACGTCGAGATCGTCGTCGCGGAGATCCTCGCGATCACGGAGCAGCCCACGTTCATCCGGGTCGGCTCGAGTGGAGGGCTGCAACCGGAGATGGACCTGGGTGACCTGGTCATCTCCACCGGAGCGGTCCGACTCGAATCGACCACGAGCTACTTCGTCCACGATGGGTTCCCGGCGGTCGCGCATCACGAGGCCGTCCTGGCGCTCATCGAGGCCGGGGAAAGGCTCGGTCATCGCATCCATGTCGGGTTGACGGCGACGGCGTCGGGATTCTTCGGGGCGCAGGGGCGTCCGATCCCGCAGCTGCCCATCCGCTACCCTGACCTGGCGGAGGACATGGCGCGCCAGCGCGTCCTGAACTTCGAGATGGAGGCATCGGCCTTGCTGGTGCTGGCGTCACTCGCCCGGTGTCGTGCCGGCGTCGTCTGTGCGGTCTTCGCCAATCGGACGACCGGGCAGTTCATCGGGGGTTCGGACATGGACGCCGCAGAGGCGGCGTGTGTCGATACTGGTCTGGAGAGCCTGCTCGTGCTGGCTCGGATGGACGCTCAGAAGCACGCGGCATCGGCGGACCGCTGGCGGCCGTCGCTGTGGTGGAGCGAGAACGCACTACGCAATCCCTGAGCGGATGCGGGACAAGGGTTCCCGTGACGCTCCAGTGCACCAGAGGAGGAGCCCGATGGCCGAGGCCTACTGCGTCAAGGACAAGAAGAAGGTCGAAGTCCTGAACCCGCAGCGCATCACCATGAAGAACGGCAAGCCGGCCCTGCAGGGCACGTGCCCCGTCTGTGGCGGCAAGGTGTTCAAGATCGGCGGCTGACGCCCGATCGATCTCACGCGGTCAGGAGCCCTCACCGGCAACGGTGGGGGCTTCGGCATTCCCGCCTTCGCAACCCCCTCGCATCCTCCGGGTGTCGCCCCGACGTCGTACGATGGTGCCCCGCGGGTCCGCGCCGTTCATCACGCGCGCGCCAGGCCCGCGCCAACGACGAGCCACTGTTCTGACCCCGGACCGGCCGGCTGCGCCAGGTCCGAATCGCGAGGAGTAGCACCCATGACGACCCGCGTCGGCATCAACGGGTTCGGCCGCATCGGCCGTCAGTCACTCAAGGCCATGATCGAGCGGGCCCCCGACGTCGAAGTCGTCGCCGTCAATGACCTGGTCGACGCCGAGATGAACGCCCTGCTGTTCAAGTACGACTCGACCTACGGTCGCTTCGACGGTGACGTCAAGGCCGGTGACAAGTCGATCATCATCGACGGCCGCGAGATCCGGATCCTCGCCGAGCGCGACCCCGCAGCCCTGCCCTGGAAGGACCTCGGCGTCGACATCGTCCTTGAGTCGACGGGCATCTTCACCAGCGCCGACAAGGCGCGAGCCCACATCGACGCCGGCGCCCAGAAGGTGATCATCAGCGCGCCTGCCAAGGGCGAGGACATCACCATCGTGCTGGGCGTCAACGACGAGCAGTACGACCCGGCCAACCACCACATCATCAGCAACGCGAGCTGCACGACGAACTGCCTGGCCCCGGCCGCCAAGGTCGTCCACGACCTGGTGACCATCGAGAAGGGCCTGATGAACACCATCCACAGCTACACCAACGACCAGCGCATCCTGGACGTCGCGCACAAGGACCCGCGCCGCGCCCGCAGCGCCGGCCAGAACATCATCCCGACGACGACCGGCGCGGCGAAGGCGCTCGCGCTCGTCATCCCCGACCTGAAGGGCAAGTTCGACGGCTTCTCGCTGCGCGTCCCGACGCCGACGGTCAGCGTCGTCGACTTCACGGCCACCGTCAGCCGCGACACCAGCGTCGACGAGCTGAATGACGCGTTCCGGGCCGCGGCGGCGGGTCCGATGCAGGGCATCCTGGGCGTGTCGGACGAGCCGCTCGTGTCGATGGACTTCAAGGGCGACACCCGCTCGTCGATCATCGACGGCGCGTCGACCATGGTCCTCGGCGGGAACATGGTCAAGGTCATCGCCTGGTACGACAACGAGTGGGGTTACAGCTGCCGGATCGCCGACCTGATCGCCCACGTGGCCGCGCGACTGCCGGTCGCGGCCGCCTGACCGCGACGCCGGCGTCCCGATCGTCCCGGCGACCTCGCCGGTCGCCGGGCCGGGCCGCCAGACCTCGCCAAGGAGCCACCATGGACAAGCTCACCATCCGCGACGCGGACGTCGCGGGCAAGCGCGTCTTCGTGCGCGTCGACTTCAACGTGCCCCTGGCCGACGGCAAGGTCATGGACGACTCCCGGATCCGGGCAGCCATCCCGACCATCGCGAGCCTGCTCCAGTCCGGCGCCAGTCTCGTGTTGGCCAGCCATCTTGGCCGACCGGACGGCAAGGTCTCCGACAGCCTGCGCCTGCGGCCGGTCGGCATCCGGCTCGGCGAGTTGTTGCGCCGCCATGTGCCGGTGACGGGCGATGCCCTGGGTCTCGGGACGGAGGACGCGATCAAGCGCCTTCGGCCGGGTGAGATCCTGTTGCTGGAGAACCTGCGCTTCCATACGGAGGAAGAGCAGAACGACCCGGAGTTCGCGGCCAAGCTCGCGACCTACGCGGACCTGTACGTCAATGACGCGTTCGGGACCGCCCATCGTGCGCACGCCTCCACCGTCGGGATCGCCCGGATCCTGCCGGCCTACGCCGGGCTCCTGATGGAGCGCGAGCTGGAGGCGCTGTCCGGCCTGCTGGAGTCGCCCAGGCGGCCGTTCGCGGCGATCCTGGGCGGTGCCAAGGTCAGCGACAAGATCAAGGTCATCGACAACCTGCTGACCAAGGTGGACATGCTGATCCTGGGCGGCGGCATGGCCAACACGTTCCTGCTCGCGCAGGGCCATGCGATCGGCAAGAGCCTGGCCGAACCGGACCGCGTCGACGATGCCCGGCGGATCCTCCGGACCGCGGACAAGAACGGAGTCCGGATCGTCCTCCCGGTCGATGTGATCGTCGCCAAGGAGGTCACCCGCGGGACGGAGTACAAGACGCTCCCCGCCGAGAAGATCCCGGCCAGCTGGCACATCGTCGATCTCGGCAAGGCCAGTCAGGACCTGATCCTCGACGCGCTGGGGGAGGCCAGGACCGTGTTCTGGAACGGACCGCTTGGCGTGTTCGAGATCCCATCCTTCGCCCACGGCACCAACGCGGTCGCCCGGATGCTCGCCGACGCGGCGGACAAGGGCGCCTCCGTCGTGGTCGGCGGCGGCGATTCGGTCGCCGCCATCACCCAGCAGGGCCTGGCCGATCGGATGACCCACATCTCCACCGGCGGTGGCGCGTCGCTCGAGTTCCTCGAGGGGCGTGAGCTCCCCGGCGTGACCGTCCTGCTGGATCGTCCAAAGGCCAAGACGGAGAAGTCCAAGTGACGACCATCGACTTCATCGACGCACGCGAGATCCTGGACTCGCGCGGCAATCCAACGATCGAGGTCGACGTCGTCCTCGCCGACGGATCCGTGGGGCGGGCGGCCGTCCCGTCGGGGGCGTCGACCGGCGCCCACGAGGCCGTCGAACTCCGTGACGGCGACAAGGGCCGGTTCGGCGGCAAGGGCGTGCTGACGGCCGTGGCCAACGTGACGGACCGCATCGGCCCGGAGCTGCTCGGCATGGACGCGGCGGACCAGGCGGGCCTGGACGAGCTGCTGATCGACCTCGACGGCACGCCGAACAAGGCGGAGCTCGGGGCGAACGCCATCCTCGGGGTATCGCTCGCGTGCGCTCACGCGGCCGCCGCCTCGTACGACCTTCCGCTCTACCGCTACCTCGGCGGGGTCGGCGCCCGGACGCTGCCGGTCCCGATGTTCAACATCCTCAACGGCGGCAAGCACGCCCAGGACTCGACCGACTTCCAGGAGTTCATGGTCATGCCGGTCGGGCTGGCCACGTACTCCGATGCGCTGCGCGCGGGAGCGGAGATCTTCGGCGCGCTGCGGTCGATCCTGCACGATGAGGGCCATGCCACCGGGCAGGGCGACGAAGGCGGTTTCGCGCCGTCGCTCCCGTCCAACCAGGCGGCGGTGGAGGTGATCCTGCGCGCCGTGGAACGGGCAGGCTATCGGCCCGGCGAGGATGTCGCGATCGCGCTGGACCCGGCCACGACCGAGCTGGTCGAGGAGGGGAGCGGGGTCGATGGCGCGCCCACCCGGTACGTGCTCGCCCGGGAAGGCCGCACGCTCGATTCCGGTGAGCTCGTGGACCTGTGGGCAGATTGGGTGGCGCGCTACCCGATCGTGTCGCTGGAGGACGGCCTGGCTGAAGACGACTGGGCGGGTTGGCAGCTGCTGACGCAACGCCTCGGCGATCGTCTCCAGATCGTGGGCGACGACCTGCTCGTGACGAACACCGAGCGGATCGCTCGCGGGATCGAGCTTTCCGCGGCCAATTCCGTGCTCATCAAGCTCAACCAGATCGGGACCCTGACCGAAACGATCGAGGCGATCGAGCTGGCGCGCGGCGCCGGCTGGTCCGCGGTCGTGTCGCATCGCTCCGGCGAGACGGAGGACACGACCATCGCCGACCTCGTCGTCGCGATGGGCACGGGCCAGATCAAGACCGGCGCGCCGTCGCGCTCGGAACGCGTCGCCAAGTACAACCGGCTGCTCCGGATCGAAGGCGAACTCGGCGACGCCGCCCGGTATCCGGGTCGATCGGCGTTGTCGGGGTCGTCGGGATCATGAGCCGGCTGGCGGGCCGGCTCGTCGACCGCGGGGCGATCACCGCCGCCTATGTCGGGGTCGGCATGGCGGTCACGATCGTCGTCAGCTTCCTGCTGATCATCCCGATCGAGCCGGTGGTCTGGTTGCTGGCGCTGCCGTCCGGGTTGCTCATCGGCTACTACGCCAACCAGCGTTCGGGCCGGACCGTCGGCCCGTGGTCGCGACTCGTCCTCAACGGGGTCTTCGCCGCGGTGGCGACCGGGCTGACGACGGCCCTGCTGCTGCTCGCCGTGAAAGGGCTGTTCTTCACGGCCGACAACGGCTATCGCGACGAGAGCGCCGGCGGGCCGATCTCCTGCTCACCGGGCGCCGACTGCGTCTACCAGCGCTATCTGCTGGTCGAGGACGGGGCGCGCATCCCGGACCTGGAAGCGGCCGGGGTGACGGACGTTGCATCCTTCACGTCGTTCTACTGGTCATCACAGCTGTCCACCGCCGGGCTGATCATCGTCATCACCACGGTCGGTGGCCTGGCCGGGGCACTGGCCTTCGGTGCGACCCGCCCGAAGCCCACGGCAACGGCGGGTTCGAGCGCCACCCCGGCCTGAGTCACGACGGCCGGGCGGGGGGCGGGCTGATCGCCGGGCGGGCGAGCTGATCGCCGTCGAGCGGGTATCCCTGACCCGGACGGGTCCGGCGTTTCGTCCCGTGCACCCGATGTTCCGGGGACCCGGTGTTCCGTGCAAGCGGATGTCCTGTGCACCCGGTGACCCGTGCACCCGGTGTGCCGTGGACCGGGTGTTCCGTGCACGCGGGTGTCCCGTGCACCCGGTGACCCAACGGACCAACGGGCGGGCCAGGGACGGCTTAGGACAAAGCCTGGGACGGGCCCATGACGGGCCTATGCGCCCGTCCGACCGTCCCATGACCGGGTCAGCCAACGAAGCCGCGCGTCCGACGGCTCGTTCGCTCGTTGGGCCGCCGGGTGACCCAAACGCGTCGGCGTGACTTGATGCGGGCGGCACGGCCGACATGACGACGCCCCGGGCGGAGCCCGGGGCGTTCGGATCTGCGAGAGTCGTGCGGGAGGCGTCTAGCCCTTCGGCTCCGCCTTCTTCCTTGGCGCGGCCTTCGCCGTGGCCGACTTCGTGGCGGTCTTCGCGGTCGCCGACTTCGACGTGGCCGACTTCGTGGCGGTCTTCGCGGTGGCCGACTTCGCGGTCGACTTGGCCGTGGCCGCCTTTGCCGTGGTCTTCGAGGCCGTCCTGGGTTGATTCGCCGGTGTCGCGGTCACGACCACGGCGCTCGCCTTGGCGGCGGCGGCGGCGGCCTCTGCCCGGGCGGTCTTGCTCAACGCCGCTCGTGCCTTGCCGGCGGCCGTCTGGGCGCCCTTGGCCTTGGTGGACTTGCCGGCCGCGATGCGAGCCTTGGCGGCCTTGGCGGCCGCGGCCTTGCCGGTCTGCTTCGTGACGCGGGCGGCGGTCTGGACGATCGCACCGCCGAGGGCGGCATTGACCTTGCGAGTCAGTCGGGACTTGCGCCGCGCGGCGGCGTTCGGGTGGATCGCGCCGGCCTTCGCCGCGCGGTCGAGGGCGCTCAGTGCCTCGGTGAGGGCTGCCGTGGTGTCGGCTCCCTCGCCGGGGTTGGCAGCCAGGGTCAGAGCCTTGGCGACAAAGGTCTTCGCGGCGCTGCGGCGGGGGCCCAGGACCTCGTGGCGTCGCGCGGCCTGGCGAACGCGCTTGAGTCCCGACGGGGTGCGCGCGCCGGTCCAGGTGCGGGGCGTCTTGGCCAAGGGGAAACCTCAGGTTCGAAGTCGGTGTTTGGTCGTCAGGGCGCCGAGACACGAGGTGAGCGCCGGGCGCGAAGGCGGATGGTACCACAGGGCGCCGGCGACCCCCGGGCGCTGTGGCGATCGGGGACGTCTCAGCGCGCCGGCGTGCCAGCCTCCACACTACGGCCCGTGATCGCGATCCTGGGCGGCCTCGGGGCCGCCACCGTCTGGGCAGCCTCCACGCTCGCGTCGTCTCGATCGAGCCGGATGCTCGGGTCGCGGGTCGTGCTCGGCTGGGTGATGATCGTCGGGACGGGCGTCGGCCTGCCGTTCGGGCTTGTCGTCGGCGTCCCGGCCGATGTCAGCACGCAGTCGATCGCGCTCCTGTTGCTGGCCGGCCTGTGCTACGCAGGCGGACTGTACTCGGCCTACTCGGCGCTGACGGTCGGCAAGGTCTCCATCGTCGCCCCGATCGTCGCGACCGAGGGCGCGGTCGCGGCGATCATCGCCGTGGCGCTTGGCGACGCGCTGGGCGCGAGCGCTGCCATCCTGCTGTCGATCATCGTGGCCGGGGTCGTCCTGTCGTCCATCGAACCGGCGACGCCGGCGGTCATGGCGGGCGACGTCGAGATCTTCCCGGACGCCCTGGAGGGTCCGGCGCCCGAGATCGATGGTGCGCCTGCGGCCGCCGCGCCCGCGAAGGTCGTCGCCCCACCGCCCGCGACGGCCGACCGGACCCGCGAGGCGATCGCCTGGTCGATCGCGTCCGCGGCGATCTTCGGGGTCGGGCTGGTGGCCACCGGCAAGGCCGCGGTGGAGGTGTCGCCGATCTGGGTCGCCATCGTCGTCCGCCTCATCGGCCTCATCATCGTGACGCTCCCGCTCCTGCTCCAGCGCCGGCTCGTGCTGACCCGTGCGGCACTCCCGCTCATCCTTATCGCCGGGATCGGCGAGATCATCGGCTCCACGTTGTCTGCCTGGGGGTCGTCGATCAACATCGCGATCACGGCCGTCCTCGGGTCCCAGTTCGCAGCGATCGCCGCGGTGTTCGCGTTCCTGCTGTTCGGAGAGCGGCTGTCGCGCACGCAGTTGCTCGGCGTGATCCTCATCGTCGCCGGGGTGAGCGCTCTCGCGGCAGTGAGCGTCTGACCGGCTACACTCCCGCCTCGTGACCATCCCCCAGGACCGCCTGCACTTCTGCCAACCGTGATCATCGCGTCACAGCGGGCGGCGTTGGTGCCGGATTCCCGGCATGATCCTGTTCGTCGATCAGGCGGCCACGGGCGGCCCGATCGGCGGCTGGCACGATCGCGTGGAGGCCATCCTGTGCACATCCGCCGGATCTCGTTCGTCGGCGTCAAGACCGAGAGCCTCCACGCCATGGCCGACTTCGCGCGGGACGTGTTGGGCTTGGCGCCCGGCCACCGCGACGACGGATGGGCCGTCTTCCAGCTCGAGTCCGGGGATCGGGACCTGTTCGAGGTCTACCGCCCCGGCCGGTACGACGAGCACCTGCTCCCGACCGACGCGGGCGGACTCACGATCGCATTCGGGGTGGACGACCTGCTCGAGGCTCGGGCCGAGCTGCTGGCGGCGGGCATCGAGATCGTGGCCGATACGGTCTGGGCGGACGAGGCGTTCGGCGATCCGCAGCTCGAAGGCTTCGGCTGGCTCTTCTTCCGCGCTCCCGACGGACGCATCTACGCGATGCAGCAGGACCACGCGCCATCGGCCGCCGGGGATCGAGGCGACGCTTGACCGGCCGGATCCCCCAGGACCGTCTGCGCAACTTCAGCATCATCGCGCACATCGACCATGGGAAGTCCACCCTTGCCGATCGACTGCTGGAGCTGACCCACACCATCGACGCCCGACAGATGACGAGCCAGGTGCTCGATTCGATGGACCTGGAGCGCGAGAAGGGCATCACGATCAAGGCCCGGGCCGTCCGCCTGGAGTACACGGCCCGGGACGGGAAGACGTATGGCCTCAACCTCATCGACACGCCGGGCCACGTCGACTTCGCCTACGAGGTCAGCCACAGCCTCCAGGCCTGCGAGGGCGCGATCCTTGTCGTCGATGCCACGCAGGGCATCGAGGCCCAGACGCTCGCCAACGTCCATCTGGCGATGCGCGAGAACCTCACGCTCATCCCGGTCCTCAACAAGATCGACCTGCCCTCCGCCGACCCGGACACGATCATGGACGAGCTGGAGAACGTGCTGGCCATCCCGCGCGAGGAAGTGCTGCTCGCCAGCGCCAAGGACGGCACCGGCGTCGAGGACATCCTCGAGGCGATCGTGGCCCGCATCCCGGCGCCGAAGGGCGATCCCGCCGCGCCCGTGCAGGGTCTGATCTTCGACAGCCACTACGACGCCTACAAGGGCGTGATCGTCTACGTTCGGCTGGCGGCCGGGACCCTCCGCAGTGGTGAGCCGGTGGTGCTGATGGGCAGCGGCGCGGAGGCCGAGCCGCTGGAACTCGGGGTCTTCCGGCCGCAGCTGGTGCCGGTCGGTCAGCTGGTCGCCGGCGAGGTCGGTTACGTCGCGACCGGCCTCAAGAACGTCCGCGAGGCACAGGTCGGCGACACGCTCACGACCCAGGCCCGCCCGGCGAGCGAGCCGCTCCCCGGCTACCTGCCCGCCAAGAGCCTGGTGTTCGCCGGGATCTACCCGCTCAGCGGCGAGGACTACCCGCTCCTGCGCGAGGCGCTCGACAAGCTCCACCTCAACGACGCGAGCTTCACGTTCGAGCCGGAGAGTTCCGTGGCCCTCGGCTTCGGGTTCCGCTGCGGCTTCCTGGGCCTGCTCCACATGGAGATCGTCCAGGAGCGCCTGGAGCGCGAGTTCAGCCTGGACCTGATCGCGTCCGCGCCATCGGTGGAGTACCACGTCAACCTGATGCACGGCCGCGGCAAGGTCGTGGTCGACAACCCGGCGCTCCTGCCCAACCCGTCCGACATCGAGTCGATCGAGGAACCGTGGGTCACCCTCAGCGTGGTCACGCCGAGCGGCTACATCGGGCCGTTGATGGAGCTGTCCACGAACCGGCGCGGCAGCTTCGTGAACATGGAGTACCTGGACCCCACCCGGGTCGTCCTCCATTTCGAGATGCCGCTCGCCGAGCTGATCGTCGACTACTTCGACCAGCTCAAGAGCCGGAGCCAGGGATACGCCTCGATGGACTACGAGGAGCTGGGCTACCGGCAGGCAGATCTGTCCAAGGTGGACATCCTGGTCAACGGCGACCCGGTCGACGCCCTGAGCATCATCGTCCACCGCGATCGAGCCCAGTCCACCGGCCGGGCGCTCACGGAGCGATTGAAGCGGCTCATCCCGCGCCAGATGTTCGAGATCCCGATCCAGGCGGCCATCGGCAGCAACGTGATCGCACGCGAAAGCGTCCGGGCGATGCGCAAGAACGTCCTCGCCAAGTGTTACGGTGGCGATATCACCCGCAAGCGCAAGCTGCTCGAGAAACAGAAGGAAGGCAAGCAGCGCATGAAGCGGGTCGGGTCGGTCGAGATCCCGCAGGAGGCGTTCCTGGCGATGCTCCGGTTGGACGAGGGCTAGCGCGCGGACGTGGACGACTTCATCGACCCACTGCGTGTCCTCATCGCCGTCGGCCTGGCGATGCTCCTCGCGATGCTCCGGCTTGACGCGGGTCGGTTCGGCACGGCCGAGTACTACGAGACGACTCGCGACGGGGAGCCGCCGAGGTTGCGCCGCCGGCTGAGCTGGTACGGCCTGGGCGTGGGGATCGCGGTCGCGATGCTGCTCATCCACCCGGCTCCACAGACCGACCTGTTCCTGGGCTCGGGCGATCGGCTGGGCGCGGTGTTCGGCGGGCTCATCTACGGCGCGATCGGTGTGGCCCAGGCGGTCGCTTTCGCGACGGTCCGGTATCACCGCATCCGGTTTCCCGACACGGCGTCGTATCCCGCCGCGCTCCTGAACTCCACGACGACCGCATTCGTCGACGAGGTCGCTTTTCGCGGCGCGGTCTTCGGCATCCTGCTGACGACCGGACTGGACGCGACGGCCGCCAACGTCGTCCAGACGCTGCTCTACGCCTTGACGACCCGCCTCGGTGCGCCGGGCCGCGACCGCTACCTGCTGGTCCTCGCCCTTGCGATGGGGTTCATCGGGGGGTGGTTGACGGCGGCCACCGGCGGGATCGCGGCCGCGTTCCTGGGCCACGCGATCACCCGCTTCGCCGTCTTCCTGTGCACCGGCCATACCGGCCAGACGAAGCCGCGTGGCCGCGAAGACGAGGAGATCGAGCAGCGACGACGTCCACCCGACGGCTGGCGCGTGATCGGGTCGCGCGAGGCCGCGTCCCGGGACCGGTGAGCCTCGCGCCCTCGACCCCGCGTCCCCCGATCGCCCTGTACGTCCACGTCCCGTTCTGCGTCTCGCTCTGTCCGTACTGTGACTTCGTCGTGATCGCCGGCTCGGCCACGCGCGGACCCCGTCCGAAGATCCCGGCCTTCCTGGAGGCGGTACATCGCGAGCTTGACCTGCGAGCCGATGCGCTCGATACCGCGTTCGGAGCGCCCGGGACGAGCGAGCGGCCCGCGCTCGAGACCGTCTACCTGGGTGGCGGCACGCCGTCGCTCCTGCCGCCCGACGAGATCGATCGCCTCCTTGCGCACGTTGGCGAACGGTTCGAGATCGCGCCCGGCGCCGAGGTCTCGATCGAGGCCAATCCCGGGCCGGACGAGCGCGGCGACCCGGCCGCCTTCCGACGCGCCGGGATCACCCGGATGTCGTTCGGGGCCCAGTCGCTGGACGACACGGAGCTCCGGCGGCTGGGTCGACGGCACCGATCGCGCCATGTCGCCGACGCGGTCGCGGGCGCGCGCGACGCGGGGATCCCGTCGGTCAACGTGGATCTCCTGTACGACATCCCGGACACCGACCTCGCGACCTGGATGTCCACGCTGGACGGCGCCCTCGAGATGGCGCCCGACCACCTGTCGCTGTATGCCCTGTCCCTCGACGACCCGGACGCGGAGGGCCTGACCGGCCCCGGCGGCGATCATCTGCCGGTGACCCGGGGGGCGCGCCGCTGGCGGGAGGGCGTCCGACCTGGACAGGATGAGGACCGCGCGGTGGCGCAGTACCACCATGCGGCGATCACGCTGGCCACCGCCGGCTACCGCGGGTACGAGATCTCCAACTGGGCCCGGCCCGGGCACGAGAGCCGTCACAACCTCGCGTATTGGCAGCGCCGACCGCACGAGGCGGTCGGGCCCGGAGCCCACGCCTTCGACGGGGTGACGCGCCGATGGAACGCGGCGCGGCTGAACGACTACCTCGCCGCGCTCGGGGCCGGCGACCCGCCACCCGGCGGCTCGGTGACTGATCCGGAGGCGGATGCCGCCGAAGCGGTCATCCTCGCCCTGAGGCTGGACAGCGGAGTGCCGCTGACCGCGGCGCACGAGCCGCCGCTGGCGGACCAGTTCGGCTGGGCACTGGCCGCCGGGTTGGTCGCCGTGACGGAGGAGGATCGCGTCGTCCTGACGACCCGCGGGCGCCTGCTCTCCAACGAGCTGTTCAACCGCCTGATCTGAGGTCGCGCTCGTTGACACCCCGAGAGGGCGACTGCTACCATCGGCGGCAGGCTGTTAGCACTCTCACCCATCGAGTGCTAACCATCGCGGGAGACCTGAGTTGGCGCGTCGGATCCGTCGCACCCTCGGCCCCCTGGACCTCCGTTCGCAGGCGATCCTACGGGCTGTCATCGAGGAATACGTCACCACCGCCCAGCCGGTCGGCAGCCTGGCGCTCGTCGAGCGCTACGGCCTCGGCGTGTCCAGCGCCACGGTCCGGCACATCCTGGCGGAGCTGGAGACGGCGGGGCTCCTGTCCCACCCGCACACGAGCGCGGGCCGGATGCCGACCGATGCGGGCTACCGCTTCTACGTGGAGTCGATCGCGGAGACCGTTCCGCTGCCGGCCGTCGAGCAGCTGATGATCCGACATCAGTTCGGTCAGGTCGAGTTCGCCAGCGAGCACTGGTTCCGCCTGGCGGCCACGACCCTCGCCGGCCTGACCCGGTCCGCGGGGATCGCGACGCCGGCAAAGCCACGGGCGGCGCACATCCGACGGGTGGACCTGGTCGCGGTCAACGACCGGATGGCCAGCCTCATCCTCGTCCTGCGCGAGGGCGCGATCAAGCAGGCCGTGGTGCCACTCGACGAGGCAGAGATCGTGGACCAGGCCACGCTCAACCAGGTGGCCGAGCTGCTCAATGACCGGCTGACGGACCTCACCTCGACGCGCGCGGCAGAGCGCCTCGGTCGCCTCGGGCGGGAGACGCTGCTGGAGCGCGTGGCCGCGCGAGTCGGTGACCGGATCGTCCGTATCCTGCGCGACTACGATGGGGCGGCCGTGGAAGAGGTCTTCAGCGACGGCCTGCTCAACGTGATGGAAGCCCCGGAGTTCGCCCAGAGCGACAAGCTCCGCCAGGTCTTCACGGCGCTGGAGAATCGCGCCTACCTCGGGGAGCTGGTGGGGAGCGTCGCGAGCTCCGGTCGGATCCACGTCTTCATCGGCGCGGAGAACTCGCCGGAGGAGATGCACGATGTGTCGCTCGTCCTCGCTCCGTACGGTCGGCTGGGGCGGGCCATCGGCGTGGTCGGGGTGCTGGGGCCCACCCGGATGAGCTACCCGCAGGCGATCGGCACGGTCCGCTTCGTCTCCGGCCTGATGAACGAACTGGTGGATCACCTGTATGCCTAGCCGCCGGACCCGTGCCGAGGTACGCGCCGACGAGATCGATATCTCGCCCACCACGCTCCTCGCCCAGATCGAGGCGCTCCGCGGTGAGGCCACCGAGGCGAAGGCCCAGGTGGATGAATACCTGCTCGCGCTCCAGCGCGAGCGCGCCGAGTTCCAGAACTTCCGTCGTCGGACGACGGAAGAGCGACAGCGCGACTTCGGGCTGGCGGCAGAGGACCTCATCCGCAAGGTCCTGACCCTGGCCGACGACTTCGACCTGGCCATCGAGGCGCGACCGGAGTCGATCGCGGGCGACTCCTGGTTCGAGGGCGTCAGCGCCATCGACCGCAAGCTCCGGGCGCTGCTGGAGAGCGAGGGCGTGACCGTGGTCGAGGCCGGCCCCGGCACGCCGTTCGATCCCCGCGAGCACGACGCCATCGTCAACGTTCCCGGCACCGGCCGGGCCGACGGCGAGATCGTCGAACAGATCCGACGTGGCTACCGGCTCCGCGAGCGGGTCCTCCGACCGGCGCTCGTCGCGGTCGCCGCGGGCGACCCTGGGGATCCGGCAGCCAACCCCGACACCACCGACCCACTTCCGAACTGACCAGAGCGAACGAGGAGCACACGCACACCATGGGCAAGATCATCGGCATCGACCTCGGCACGACGAACTCGGTCGTCGCCGTGATGGAAGGCGGCGAGCCGACCGTCATCGCATCGGCCGAGGGCGGCCGGACCGTCCCGAGCGTCGTCGCGTTCACCAAGACCGGCGAGCGGCTGGTCGGCCAGCTGGCCAAGCGCCAGGCCGTCACGAACCCGGCGAACACCGTCTACTCGATCAAGCGCTTCATGGGTCGTCGGTGGGACGACGAGGAGGTGAAGCACTCCCGGGAGCTCGTGCCGTACGGGGTCGAGAAGGACGCCAAGAGCGACGGGCTGTCGGTGAAGCTGGCGGACGGCAAGACGTACACACCGCCCGAGATCAGCGCGATGGTCCTCCAGAAGCTCAAGACGGACGCCGAGGCGTATCTGGGCGAGAAGATCACCGAGGCGGTCATCACGGTCCCGGCGTACTTCGACGACACGCAGCGCCAGGCGACCAAGGACGCTGGGCGGATCGCGGGCCTCGAGGTCAAGCGGATCATCAACGAGCCGACCGCGTCCGCGCTGGCCTACGGCCTGGACAAGAAGCACGATGAGAAGATCGCGGTCTACGACCTGGGTGGCGGCACCTTCGACATCTCCATCCTGGAGCTGGGTGAGGGCGTCTTCGAGGTCAAGGCCACCAACGGCGACACGCACCTGGGCGGCGACGACTTCGACCAGCGCGTGATCGACTGGCTGCTGGCCGAGTTCAAGAAGGACCAGGGCATCGACCTCGCCAAGGACCAGCAGGCCCTGCAGCGCCTCAAGGAGGCCGCGGAGAAGGCGAAGATCGAGCTGTCGACCACGGCGACGACCGAGATCAACCTGCCGTACGTCACCGCCGACGCCACCGGCCCCAAGCACCTCGTCGTCCCGCTGACTCGGGCGAAGCTGGAAGACCTCGTCGCGGACCTGGTCAAGAAGACCGAGGGCCCGGTCAAGGCGGCGCTCAAGGACGCCGGCCTCAAGCCTGCCGACATCGACGAGGTGATCCTCGTCGGCGGCATGACCCGCATGCCGTCCGTCATGGAGGCGGTCAAGAAGATGTTCGGCGGCAAGGAGCCGCACAAGGGCGTCAACCCTGACGAGGTCGTGGCCATCGGAGCCGCGATCCAGGCCGGCGTGCTCGCCGGCGACGTCAAGGACGTGCTGCTGCTCGACGTGACGCCGCTGTCCCTGGGCATCGAGACGCTGGGCGGCGTCATGACCAAGCTGATCGACCGGAACACGACCATCCCGACGTCCAAGTCGCAGGTCTTCTCGACCGCCTCCGAATCCCAGAGCCAGGTGGAGATCCACGTCCTGCAGGGGGAGCGCGACTTCGCGGCGGACAACAAGACACTGGGCCGATTCATCCTGGACGGGATCCCGCCGGCCCCGCGCGGTGTGCCCCAGATCGAGGTCACCTTCGACATCGATGCCAACGGCATCCTGGACGTGCGGGCCAAGGACCGGGCGACCGGCAAGGAACAGCAGGTCCGGATCACCGCTTCGTCGATGCTCGACAAGAGCGCGGTGGACCAGATGGTCCGCGACGCCCAGGAGCACGCCGACGAGGACCGCAAGCGACGCGACGAGGTCGAGACCCGCAACCAGGCGGAGGCACTCACGTTCCAGGCGGAACGGGCCGTCACCGACCTCGGGGACAAGGTCTCGTCCGAGGACAAGCTGGAGGTGGAGAACTCGGTCGCCTCGCTGCGCGAGGCGCTCAAGGGCTCCGACATCGAGCCGGTCAAGACCGGGATGACTTCGCTTGCCGAGATCCTCCAGCGCGTCTCCACGACTGCCTACCAGGCGTCGTCCGCCGAGGCCGGCGGCGACGGATCGTCGGGTGCGGGCGGTTCGGACGGCCAGGATGCGAACGGCGGCGCGGGTGAGGCCACGACGGGCGACACGCCGGAGGGCGAGGAGGCCGTCGAGGGCGAGTTCAAGGAGGTCTGACCGGCAGCGCTCGACCTGAACGACGACAGCACCCGGTGACGCTCAGGGGCCGCCGCCCCGGCGATCGACGGGTCCGGGTCGAACTCGTCACGCCGCGCGAGTACCGCGTCGCGCCGCCCCGGCGCGTCCGGCGACCGCCGGCACCGGCGGCGGTGCTGATCATCGGGTTCGCCGTCGTCATCGCGGTCGGGACCGTCCTCCTCAGCCTGCCGTTCGCCGCGGCGGACGGCACGTGGACGCGCCCGCTCGACGCCCTGTTCACGGCGACGTCGGCGGTCTGCGTCACCGGTCTCACGGTGCTGGACACCGGCCTCCACTGGAGCCCGTTCGGGCATGTCGTGATCGTGCTGCTGATCCAGGTCGGCGGGTTCGGGTTCATGACCGGCTCCACCCTCCTGCTGTTCCTGCTGATCGGCCGGCGGACGGGCCTGCGGGACCGGGTCCTCGTCCAGGCCTCCACGGGCGTGCCCGAGCTCGGCAGCGTGACGACGCTGGTCAAGCGCATCGCCGCCTTCACGATCATCGCGGAGGTGTCGGGCGCGCTCGTGCTCGCGGTCGCCTTCGCCGCCGATGGTCTCGCGCCCGCGCAGTCGGCCTGGTGGGGGATCTTCCACGCCGTTTCGGCGTTCAACAACGCGGGTTTCGACCTGGTCGGACAGTTCCGCAGCCTGACCGGCTACGCCGACGACCCGTTCATCCTGGCGCCGGTCGCCGCGCTGATCGTCCTCGGCGGCCTGGGCTACGCGATCGTCGGCGACGTGGTCGACAAGCGGCGCTGGAACCGACTGGCGCTGGAGACCAAGATCGTCCTGCTGACCACGATCGCGCTGGTCCTGGGCGGTACGCTGGCGATCGGGCTGTTCGAGTGGTCGAACCCGGCGACGCTCGGCTCGCTCCCGGAGGCGCAGCGGCCGCTCAACGCCCTGTTCGAGTCGATCACCCTCCGCACCGCCGGGTTCAGCGCCCTGGACACGGCGGGCCTGTCCGTCGCGTCGCTGTTCGTCGTCATGGCGCTGATGTTCATCGGCGGCGCGTCCGGGTCCACGGCCGGCGGGATCAAGGTCAACACGTTCAGCATCCTGCTCGTCGCGATCATCTCCAGTGCCCGCGGTGTCCCGTCTGCGGAGGCGTTCGGTCGCCGGATCCCGCACGGGCTCATCTATCGCGCCCTCTCCGTGGCGCTCCTGTCCATCGCCATCGCCTTCAGCGTGGCCCTGCTGCTGGAACTGACCACGCCCGGCGCGACGTTCGTCCAGGTCATGTTCGAATCCATCTCGGCCTTCGGGACCGTCGGTGCGTCGACGGGCATCACTCGCGATCTCCCGGACGCCGCACGGGTCGTCACCATCGTGGCGATGTTCATGGGCCGGCTGGGCCCACTCACACTCGTGCTCGCGCTCACCGCGCGGGCCCGGCCGGTCCGGTCGCGACCGGCCGTCGAGACGATGCGCATCGGATGAACGACCATCTCATCAGGGCATCGCGCAAGGAGTCGGCATGAAGTCCTCCATCCTGGTCATCGGCCTCGGGCGCTTCGGCACGGCCGCTGCCCTCGAACTCGAGCAGCTCGGCCACGAGGTCCTCGCCGTGGACCGCAGCGAGGCGGCCGTCAACGACATCGCCCCGGAGGTCACCCACGCAGTCCAGCTGGACGCCTCGGACGAGGCCGCGCTCAAGTCCGTCGGCGCCGGCGAGTTCGACTACGCCATCGTGGCCATCAGCGGGTCGACGGAGGCGAGCATCTTCGCCACGATGGCCCTCAAGAACCTCGGTGTCGGCCACGTCATCGCCAAGGCGGCGACCGCGCTCCACGGCGCCATCCTGGAGCGGGTCGGGGCGGACCGCGTGGTCTACCCGGAACGCGAGATGGGGACCCGGGCCGCCCACTCGCTCGCGATCCCCGACGTCATCGACTACCTCGACGTCGCGCCCCGGTTCGGCATCGTCAAGGTCCGTCCCCCGGCGTCGTTCGTCGGGCGTTCGCTCAAGGAGCTCGACCTGCCGGGCCGCTTCCAGGTCAGCCCGATCGTCCTCCGGCGGGGCACGGACGTCACCTTCAACCCGCACCGCGACGTGGTCATCGCGGCCGGCGACGAGCTGATCCTCATGGGTAGCGACGAGCGGCTCGAGAGGATCGCAACGGCCTGACGGACATCGCGCGCGCGCCCGGAGTACGATGCCCGCCCATGTCCGACGACCCCGCGTCGAGCGACGCCTCCGCACTCATCCACGCCCGTGGCCTGACGAAGCGGTTCGGCACGTTCACCGCGGTGGACGCCATCGACTTCGACGTCGCGCCGGGAGAATCGTTCGGGTTTCTGGGGCCCAACGGCGCCGGCAAGACCTCGACGATGCGGATGATCGGTTGCACCTCGCCATCCAGCGGGGGGAGCCTGCGGATCCTGGGTCTCGACCCGGACCGCGACGGCCCGCTGATCCGGGCGCGGCTGGGGGTCGTGCCCCAGCAGGACACGCTCGACAACGAGCTGACCGTCCGCGAGAACCTCCTCATCTACGGCCGCTACTTCGGCCTGCCACGGGCCGAGTGCGCGCGACGCGCGGACGAACTGCTCGACTTCGCCCAGCTGACCGACCGGTCCGGCGACCGGGTGGAGCACATGTCCGGCGGGATGAAGCGCCGCCTGACGATCGCCCGGTCGCTCATCAACGAGCCGGAGCTGCTGCTGCTGGACGAACCGACGACCGGCCTGGACCCACAGGCGCGCCACCTGCTGTGGGATCGCCTGTACCGCCTGAAGCAGCGCGGCGTGACGCTCGTCCTGACCACCCACTACATGGACGAAGCGGAGCAGCTGTGCGACCGGCTGGTGGTCATGGACAAGGCGCGGATCGTGGCTGAGGGGAGCCCGCGGGCGCTGATCCAGCAGTACTCCACGCGCGAGGTCGCCGAGCTGCGCTTCGCTCCGGGCGTCGCGGATACGCTGGACGGGCAGCTGGACGGCATCGCCGAGCGGATCGAGCACCTCCCGGATCGCATCCTCCTGTACGTCCAGGACGGGGAGGCGGCGGCGGTCGCGGTCCACGAGCGGGGCCTCCAGCCGGAAGCCGTGCTGGTCCGGCGGTCGTCGCTGGAAGACGTGTTCCTGCGACTGACCGGCCGGTCACTGGTCGACTGATGACGTCGCTCGCGCACTCGCGGACGACGTTCGGCCGGGTCTTCGAGCACCGGTTCCGCGCCTACCGCCGGACGTACCGGGCGAGCCTGTTCAGCTCGTTCCTGCTGCCGGTCCTGTTCCTGACCGCGATGGGCATCGGGCTCGGTTCGTATGTCGACGGCGAGGCTACGGCCGGGTTGGGCGCCGCGTCCTACCTCGCCTTCCTGGCGCCCGGCCTGCTGGCCTCCACGGCGATGCAGTCGGCCGCCTTCGAGGCGACGTTCCCGATCATGGGCGGGCTGACCTGGAACCGGACCTTCCACGCCATGTTCGCGACGCCGATCTCCGGCCGAGACGTGACCCTCGGCAACCTCCTGTGGATGGCGACCCGACTCACGCTCATCACGACCATCTTCGCGCTCGTCATCGTCCTGTTCGGCGCTGCGGCGTCGCCGCTGATCGTCCTGGCCATCCCGGCCGCGGTCCTGACCGGGATGGCGTTCGCGGCCCCGATCGCCGCGTTCTCCGCGACCCAGCGGACGGTGGAGAAGTTCAACGCGATCTTCCGGTTCGGGATCACGCCGCTGTTCCTCTTCTCGGGCACGTTCTATCCGGTCGACCAGCTTCCGGCGGCCATCCAGCCGCTGGCCTGGGTCACCCCGCTCTACCACGGCGTCCAGCTCACCCGGAGCCTCTCGCTCGGGACGATCGGTGCGGAGCCCGTGCTCGCGGTCGTCCACCTGGCCGTCCTGGTCGGGTTCGTCGTGGTCGGGACGGTCGCCGCGATCCACACCATCAGCGGGCGCCTGGTGCGCGGATGACAGCGCTGCGCCTGACCCCGCTGCTCCTGCCGGGCAGCAGCCGGTCGCTGCGGCTGGTGGAGCGGAACCTGTACGTCTATCGACATACGTGGCTCGTCATCCTGTCCGGGTTCTTCGAACCGCTCTTCTACCTCGTGTCGATCGGGTTCGGCCTTGGGGCGCTCATCGGTTCCGTGCCGGGGCCGGGCGGGACGGAGATCCCGTATCAGCTGTTCGTGGCGCCGGCCCTGCTGGCCAGCGCATCGATGAACGGCGCGATCAACGAGAGCACCTTCAACTTCTTCTTCAAGCTCAACTACAACAAGACGTTCACGGCGATCCTGGCGACCCCGCTGTCACCCGGCGACATCGCGGTCGGCGAGCTGCTGTGGGCGCTCATCCGCGGCGGCCTGTACGCGATCGGGTTCGTCGTCGTGATGCTGGCGCTGGGCCTGTTCGTGTCGCCGTGGGTGGTCCTGGCGTTCCCGGCCGCACTGCTGATCGGGTTCGCCTTCGGGGCGGTCGGCATGGCCGCGACGTCGTTCATGAAGACGTGGCAGGACTTCGACCTCATCCAGCTGGTGGTCCTGCCGCTGTTCCTCTTCTCCGCGACGTTCTTCCCGCTCGATGCCTATCCGCCGGCCCTGCAGACGGTCGTCCAGTGGACGCCGCTCTACCAGGGGGTGCACCTGATCCGGGCGCTGACCGTCGGCGCGATCGGGCCGGACCTGCTGTTCAACGCGGCGTACCTGGTGGTGACGGGGTTCGTCGGGCTGGCCGTGGTGTCGCGACGGCTGGACCAGCTGCTGCTGAAGTGACGGACCGGGCCGCCCTCGCGACGCTGACCGCCGAGATCGTCGAATGCCGCCGCTGCCCGCGGTTGGTCGAGTGGCGGGAGCGGGTCGCGCGCGAGAAGGTTGCGCGGTTCCGGGACGATGAGTACTGGGGCCGGCCGTTGCCGGGGTTCGGCGACCCGGAGGCGCGGATCCTGATCCTGGGCCTGGCACCCGCCGCCCACGGCGGGAACCGGACCGGGCGGGTCTTTACTGGCGACGCGTCGGGCGATTTCCTGTGGGCGGCGCTCCATCGGGCGGGGCTGGCAGACCGGCCGTCATCCCGACGCGCCGACGACGGCCTGACCCTGCGCGGCGCCTACATCGCGGCGGCCGTCCGTTGTGCGCCGCCGCTCAACAGGCCGACCATCGACGAGCGCGACGCCTGCGCCCCGTTCCTCGCCCGGGAGCTCGCGCTGCTCACCGACACCCGGGTGATCCTGGCCCTCGGCCACTTCGGCTGGGACGCGGGGCTGCAGGCTGTCGCGGCCGCCGGGCACCCCGCCCGCCCGAAGCCACGATTCGGGCACGGCGCGGAGGCGGTCGTCGGGCCGTACCGGGCACGCGCGGAGGCCGCCGTGGGGCCGTACGCACTAGTAGGGTCGTATCACCCGTCGCAGCAGAACACGTTCACAGGCCGGCTCACGGCTCCGATGTTCGACGCGGTCGTGCGACGGGCCGTCCAGTTGGTGGGTTAGTCCCCGAGCGACACCCGCTGAGACGGAGCCGGTGTCACGCCCCGGAAGTGACCTCGCTGACCGAGTCCTGGTCACCGCGCCGGCAACCCGCCGGCTACTTGACCGGGCCGGGTCAGCGAGGTCGCACCACGTGCACGACGGCCACACGGCCCACGTCGCCAATCGATACGATGTGCCGACATGCCGCCCGGCGCGTCGGGGGGCCGAACGAGAGGGGAGCCGAGTCCGTGGGCGAGAAGGGGAATCTGCCGGTCGATGATCCGCTGCTGGCGCTCGATGCGATGCCCATCGATGCCATCAAGGGCTCGCCCGAGACCATCAATGCCTGGCTGGACACGTACCTGAAGTACCGCGAGGTCCGCGAGACCTCCCGCGCGGCCGACGCTGCCGAGACGCTGGCCGACGGGCAGGAGCCCCCAGCTTCCGCCTGACGCCAAACCACCCATCCACCGATGGCCCTCGTCGGATCCCGCAAGGCTCCCTCCCGCCTCAGCCATGCGTTCGCGCGCGCCCTGACCCCGACCCGCCCGGCCGGTCTGTCCATCGGTGCCCTCGTCGGATTGGAGCACGAGTTCCGGGTCCGCCTGGACGGTCGGCCGATCGACTTCCGCCAGGTCATCCATCGACTGCCGATCGACGGCCTGCGGATCGATCCGGCCGACCCGGATGCGTACCGATGCTCTTGGGCGGGACGATCACCGCCGACGGCCCGGAGGCCGAGATCGCCATCGCGCCAGTCGCCGCGGGGCCGGCGATGGCGGGTCGCGTTGTCGGCACCGGGGCCCATGCCAGGGCCGAACTCGAGGCGGTCCTGCCGCCCGGAGCGACCATCGAGGGGTACAGCACTCACCTGTCCGTGAGCGTGCCGGATCGGCTGCTGGAGCGGACCGCGGATCGCTTCATCCGCCACTTCTCGGTCGCGATGAGCCTGCTCCTCGACGGGCCGGCGTCGCCGGGCCTGCTGGTCCGACCCCGGCTCGGCCGCCTGGAGATCGGCGGCGAATTCGCCGCTGGCGATCGCCTTGCCGTCGCCAACGTCTTCGCTCTCGGGGCGACCCGCGCCTCCGCCCGTCGGTCGCCGGTTTCCGGGCGTCGGTTGCCGCCGGCCCTGTCGGTCGCAGCCCAGCCGGCCGTCGAGCGCTACGGCTGGTTCATCGGGGATACCGAGCTTGCGGCCCCACTCCACCGCGACGGGGTCGGGACGCTGGTGCGACTCGCCGATGGGCGTTCGATGCCCGCGGGAGCGCATCTCGCCCACGCCTGGTCGGCCGCCCGGCGGGAACTCGACGATTTGGGTGCCACCACGCTGGCCATGGTCGATGCCGTCATCGCGGCGTTGATCGACGGACGCCCAGTCACGGTCGGTCCTGGTGCCACCGGCAGCAGCGGCCACGGCTTCGCTTCTTCCCTGCCGCACGATGCTGTCCCTGACGCCTGGGCCCTCGCGACCCGGCGTCGAACCCGACCGGGCTTCGCCGTCGATCCGGTCGTCCTCTCGTGGGACTTTGCTGTCTTGCGCCTGACCGGTGGGCGGCGCGAGGCGTACGCCTGCCTGCCGCGGCACGTGCTGGGCGATGCCCTCGCCGCGCTCGACGGCGGCCGGCTGGACCACCTGCTGCGGGCGTACCTGTTCGCCGACGCCGGGGATGGGCGGATCCTGGCCAGCTCCGGGCAGACGACCGCCGCCGGCCTGTATCGAGGGATCGGCAAGACGGCGGACCTCGCGGGCGTGGAGCGCGATCCGATGGGCGGGGCCGGCAAGCGTCGCCGGCGCGACGATCAGGACCGGCGCCCGGACGACACGGCGTCGCGGAGCCAACCCGCCCGGTCCGTCAAGAAGACCTCGGCCAAGGTGGCCACCGGTGCAGCCGCGGCGGCCGGCGTGACCATCCTCGGCCTGCCCGCCGCCGCCGCGGCCGCGATCGGCGGCGTGGTGATCGTCGCGGTGGTCAGCGGGTTCCTCGTCCTGGGTGGCGGGGGTATGGGCAGCGGCGGCACGCCCACCGCGACCGCGACCGCGACCGCGTCGGAAGCTGCCGCGCCGGCCAGCCCTGAGACGCCCGCCGCGTCCCCGGGTTCGAGCGCACTGGTCAACCTTGACGTCGACGCGTGTACCTTCATCGACCTCGCGACGATCCAGGCGTTGCATGGGACATCCGAGGATTACGCGACACAGGAACTGGGCTTTGGCCCCAACGATCCCGGGTGCTTCTGGGGCGCCGTCACGGGCGGGGTTCCAGGCTACGTCGAGCTCCAGATCTCCCGCCGGGATGGTGTCGCTGGCTACAGGCCGACTGAAGGCTGTTCGGTGACGCCGGTCGAGGGCGTCGGCGAGGAGGCAGCGCTCGTGGAGTGCCCTGCCGATCCAGTCGCCGAGACCTCGATGGCGGCCGTCGAACGGGGCGTGCTCGTGAGCGTCCTTGTCCAATCGCCTGCGACTCCGCTGACGCCTGATGACCTCGGCCCGGTGATCGAGTCGGTGTTCGACCAGCTGGACGCAGGCTAGCCGCTCAGCCCCCGGAGCCCTCGTCGGCGGCCAAGTTTGGCGAGTCCGTCCGGAGCGATCAAGAACGCGATCCGCTTCAACACCCTGCCGCGATCGGGTTCGCGGCCCTCGTTGAGATCGCCGAGTCCGTCACCATCCCCCAATTCGTGCCGACCAGGCATGGTCATCGACGGTGCCTCGGTGCCGCCGACTGACCAGCCGCCCCGGTTCCGCCGCGACCCTCCGCGACCCGGCCGAACCGCGCCTCTCGTAGACTTCCGTCTCGATGGCCACCACCGAACGCGATCTCTACGAAGTCCTCGGCGTCGAGAAGGGCGCGAGCGACGCCGAGATCAAACGCGCTTTCCGCAAACTCGCCCAGCAGTGGCACCCGGACGTGAACACGGACTCGGGAGCCCAGGAGCGCTTCAAGGAGATCAACGACGCCTACCAGATCCTGTCCGACCCGGAGCGTCGCCAGCGGTACGACATGTTCGGGCGGGCCGGGGTCGAAGGCGCGGCCGGCGGAGGCGCCGGGTTCGAGGGCTTCGGCGGCTTCAGCGACATCTTCGACGCGTTCTTCGGGGGCGCCGCCGGTGGCGGCTCCACGCGGCGTGGTCGACCTCAACCGGGCGCGGACCTCCGCTACGACCTGCGGATCACGTTCGAGGAGGCCGTCAAGGGGACGGAGAAGGAGATCGACTTCCGGGTCCTCGGTCGATGCGAGACGTGTGCCGGCAGCGGCGCCAAGGCCGGCACGGAGGCCGTCACCTGCCCGCAGTGCCAGGGCCGCGGCGAAGTGCGGACCGTGCGCCAGACGATGCTCGGCCAGATGGTCAACGTCAGTGCCTGCCCGCGCTGCCGCGGCGAGGGCAAGATCGTGGAGTCTCCCTGCGAAACGTGCCGCGGCGAGGGCCGCACGGAGGGAAAGCACGCGCTGCGCGTGACGATCCCGGCGGGCATCGACGAGGGACACCAGATCCGGCTCACCAACGAAGGCGAAGTCGGGCCGCGTGGTGGTCCGGCCGGCAGCCTGTACGTCGCGATCCACGTCGCGCCACACCCGACCCTCAAGCGCGACGGCACGGAGCTCTACTACGAGGCACGGATCTCCATCGCGCAGGCGGCCCTCGGCGCGCGGATCACCGTCCCGACGGTCGATGGCGACGAGGAGGTGGAGATCAAGGCCGGCACCCAGCCCGACACGGAGATCCGCCTGCGCGGCAAGGGCGTGCCCCACCTCCGACGGTCGGGCGCGCGCGGCGACCTGCACGTCCTCATCGACGTCCACGTCCCGACGAAGCTGTCGAAGGCGCAGCGGGAGCTGCTGGAGGCCTACGCGAAGGAGTCGGGTGAGGAAGTCGGCCACGGCGGCCTCCGCGAGAAGCTCGGCCTGTAGTGCCTGGCGCCTCGGTGCCGACCGGACCCGCTGACACCGGCACGCTCGCCACCCCCTTGGGCGCCCCCGGCGCGTGGCTCGAGCTCGCGGTCGAGGCCGACCTCGAGGCGGTCGAGGCGGTCAGCGAGATCCTCAGCCGGGTCGCGAGCGGCGGGACGACGGTCGAGCCGGCGTTCGACCTCGTCGAGGAGGGCCTCGGGGCGCGGGTGGACCCGGATCGGCCGGCCATCGTCCGCGGCTACGTGCCCGCGCGTGACCCGGGAGCGGCGGAGTCGGCCGCGGCACTGGTCGTGGAGGCGCTGGGCCACCTCCAGGCCTTCGGGCTGCGGGCGATCGGGGACGTCCGCACGCGCGTCGTCCACGAGGAGGACTGGGCCCAGGCCTGGAAGGCGTACTTCCCGGTGCTCCGGGTCGGCCGTCGGCTCGTCATCCGGCCGACCTGGCGACGCCATCGCCGAGTGCCGGGTGACGTCGTCCTGGCGATGGACCCCGGGATGGCGTTCGGGACCGGACTGCACCCGACGACCCGCCTGTGCCTGGCCGCCCTGGAGCCGCTCGCCGACCGTGGCGCGCTTGCCGGGGCGCGCGTCCTCGACGTCGGGTGTGGGTCGGGGATCCTGGCCATCGCCGCGCTCCGACTGGGAGCCGCGAGCGCCCTCGGCGTCGATACCGACCCGATCGCCATCGAGTCGACCACGGCGAACGCCCGGCGCAACCGACTGGCGCGACGGCTCCGGGCGCGAGTCGGGAGCCTGCCGAGCGGCGAGCCGCCGTTCGACGTCGTGCTCGCCAACCTGATCGCCGGCGTCCTCGTCCCGCTGGCGCGCGGGCTGCGCGATGAGCTGCGTCCCGGCGGCACGCTCGTCGCGAGCGGGATCTTCATCGACCGCGAGGCGGAGGTGGTCGACGCGTTCCGGGCGGCCGGACTGGCGGTCGCGGCACGATCCGGGGAAGGGGAGTGGGTCGCGCTCGAGGCGCGGCGCCCGGACACCCCGGTCACCCCGGTCACCCCATGACCCTACCGGCGGATGAGCGATCGAGACCAGACCTTCGTTCGCCCGTTCGGTCGCCTCATGGCCCGCAGCGCGGCTGGACGGTCTGGATTCGGCGCCGGACCCGGCAGTTCCGTGGCTCGTTCGCTGGTTGAGTCACCCGGTGACGGCCACCGCTCGGCCGGCGCCGCTCGGCCCAAGCGGCCGCGGCCCGTACAATCGACCGCGATGCCCCCCGACCTCTTCCCGGCCCTGCTGACCGTCCACATCGCCCTGGCCGTCAGCCTGTTCCTGCCGTCCATCCTGCTGCCGTTCGCCTTGCGGACTCGACGGGCGACGGTGGAGTCGGAGAGCCGGATCGTGCACGGGCTCCTGTGGGCGCAGTCGCACGGGACGGTCGTGATCGCGACCGGGCTCGCGCTGACCGGACTCGCGATGATCGCCTACCTCGGTCCGACGATGCTGGAGCAGCCGTGGCTGCTGGTCGCCGTGTCGATCTACTTCGCGAACCTGGCCATCGCCCTGTTCATCCAGCGGCCCAACCTGCGGCGCCTGATCGGGATCAAGGCGGCGGCCGACGACCGGACGTGGAAGGATCGAGCCCGGCGCCAGCGCTACGTGTCGTACCTGATGGCCGGCCTGGTCGGGACGATCGGGTTCCTGATGAGCACGAAGCCGGTGATCTGGTGAGACCAGGAGGCGATCGATGACGAGCCACGCGACCACCGACCAGCCGCCCGACTGCCTGTTCTGCCGCATCGTCGCCGGGGAGATCCCCTCGGCCCGCGTCCACGAGGACGACCTCGTACTCGCCATCCGGGACATCGCGCCCCGGGCCCCCACCCACATCCTGCTGCTCCCGCGGCGGCACATCGCCTCCGCCCTGGACCTCACCGACGCGGACGGGCCGCTCCTGGGCCGGATGTTCGCCGCCGCCGCCGACATCGCGCGGGCGGAGGGTGTCGCCGACGATGGCTACCGGCTCGTCTCGAACGTGGGACGGTGGGGCGGCCAGTCGGTCGATCATCTGCACCTGCACCTGATGGGCGGCCGGTCGTTCGACTGGCCCCCCGGATGACCCGACCGCGACGGTCCAGGCCCCTCGTCGCGCTCATATCCCTGGCGGCCCTCGTTGCGACCTGTGCGGGGCCGGCCGATCCGGGTCAGGTCGCGCCGGGGACCACGACAGGATCCGGTCGAACGGCCGGCCCGGCCGTGCTCCTCACCCGGGGCGACCTCGTCCGCGTCCTCGGTGAGCGGCGCCTCACCCTGGTCGACGCTCCGGTGCCGTATCGGCCCGCGGAGGCCGTCACGCTGTCGACCGCCGCGCGCGCCGTCTACCAGGTCGTCCTCCCCGACGATCCCAGGAGCGGCTATATCGTCGTCTACGAGTTGGCCGACCCGAACCTCGCCGACGCCGCGGCTCGCGAGCAGGCCGACTACCTGGCCAGCGGGCCGGGACGCGTGCAGTCCTCGCTGTCGACCGAGTACGTCATCCGTGTCGTCGGGGCGACCGTCGTGTTCTACGGCTGGATCCCGGGCGAGGCCCGCGATCCCGCCGCACCGGACGTGCCTGACGGCCCTGGAGACGCTCGGGATCGGGGTGGCCGTCCCGTCCTGAGCACCGACCGGGCAGTGCGGCGCGCGGCGCCTCAGCTCCCGTCGCGGACCGGCATCGGGGTATCGGCGGCGGCCCAGTGGCGAACCGGATCGCGCCGGACCTTCAGGGTGTGCGTTCGCGGGAAGTCCTCCCCCGGCCAGGTCCGCCAGCCGGCGATCCGCTGGTTCGGCCCGAGGCGGGCGTTGGCCGCCTTGATCGCGGCATCGACCGCGGGCCCGGAAGTCGGCCGGCTCGGCGTCCGCGTCTTCCACGACGATCGCCTCGATCCGCCCGGGGCGCGTCTCCACGACGATCGCCTCGGTCAGGCCTGCCACGCGCAGTGCGTTTTCGATGTCCTCCGGGTAGACGTTGAACCCGTTCGGCAGCACGATCATGTCCTTGATCCGCCCGCTCAGGATGAGCCGGCCTCGGTCGTCGAGGCGGCCCAGGTCGCCGGTCCGGTACCAGCCGTCGGACGTGAACGATGTCGCGGTCAGCTCCGGCGCATGCCAATAACCGCCGAACACGGTCCGGCCGCGGAACTGGATCTCCCCGTCGTCCGCGATGCGCATGTCGATGCCGTCCGGGACGCGACCCACCGTTCCGGGCCCATGATCGTCGAAGGTGGTGCACGAACCCGTGCCCGTCTCGGTGGCGCCGTACCCCTGGAGGACGGTCACGCCGAGGTCCTCCCAGGCCTGCTGAAGGGCCGGCGGCAGGAACGCGCCGGATGACAGGAACAGGCGGAAGTCGCCGCCCAGCTGCTGGTGGATGCTCCGGAACAGCCACGGCCGCAGGCGCAGCGGGAGCCGTCGGGCGACGGACCGCAGTCGATCGAAGGCGGCCGTCCGGCCGCGCTTCTCCACCTCGCGGGCGATGGCGCTCCAGAAGAGGTCGAGCACCTGGGGCACGACGATCATGCTGGTGACCCGATGGTCGCGCAGCGCATCGAAGATGACCCGTGGATTGCGGCTACGGACGTACAGGATGTCCGCTCCCACGTCGAGCGCGTAGTACAGCCCGACCGCCTGCTCCAGGAGGTGCGACAGTGGGAGGAGCGACACGATCCGATGGTCCATCGGCGGGACGATCCGGTGGAACGACTCGATGGACGCCGCGACATTGTCGTGGGTGAGGACGACCCCCTTGGGCGTGCCGGTGGTGCCGCTGGTGAACACCAGCTGGAAGACGTCATCCGGTGCCGGACGCTCCCAGGCGGCCTGGCGCACCTCCCAGTCGGGCGGGAAGAGCGGGTCGTCGGCGGCGGGTTCTGTACAGAGCGCGGCCACGGACGTGGTCGGGAAGCGCTCCAATCCGGCCTCGCGGGGATCGGGAGCGTCGCGGCCTGTGCCCAGGACCAGGTGTCGGGCGCCGCTCGCCCGGGCGATGACGTCCACCGCGTCGGTCGACATCCGCAGGTCGAGCGGGACGAAGACGAGCCGCGCGTACATCGCGCCGTAGTAGGTCGCCGCAAGCTCCGGCATCGATGGCGACCACGTCAGGATGCGATCGCCCGGCTCCAGATCGAGCGCCCGCAGGCGCCAGGCCGCGATGCGCGCCCGTCG
Source organism: uncultured Chloroflexia bacterium (assembly GCA_963704935.1). Classification (GTDB taxonomy): domain Bacteria; phylum Chloroflexota; class Limnocylindria; order Limnocylindrales; family CSP1-4; genus SPCO01. Next base: position 912,447 of record CAVPIF010000001.1, on the reverse strand, counting down.
ATCCAGGTCGCGATACGTCCAGTGGTCCGTGCCGCCGTCGTCGAGGCGGATCCCGAGGGCGTGCCGATCCCCGAAGCGCAGGACCGCGTGGTCGAGGAGATCGAGCAGCGTGGCCGCCATGGAGCGTGCACCTCTCGCGACGGGGACCCGGCCATGCTAGCGGACAGCGGCGGGGAATCGGCGGTCCGGCTTCTCGTTCACGGAGGATGCCCTGCCGCCCGTCGCGGAGACGTTCACGACCGCGGGTGGGCTCGTGGAGCTCGCGCTCCCCGATGACTGGCAGCAGTTCAGCGGCGACGACGGCATCTTCCTTGCCCAGGATCGCCGGATGACGGTGCGGGTCGGCGACGCCGATGACTCCATCACCACGTGCGATGAACCCGCCGCCCCGTGGGAGCTGTGCCGAGAGATCCAGGCGACGATCCTTGACGAGCTCGCCGCCGCCGTCCAGCCGCCTCGGATCGACGACCACGGCGTGGGGCCGCCAACGCCGCGCCGCGACGACGGCACCCTCGACGGGGAGCCGAGCGTGGTGACCCGGATCCAGGCCTACGAGTATCCGGCCAGGGGCGGGCAGGAAGTGGTCTACATCGTCGCCATGCACGATGGGCGGCCGGTCATCGTGCGGATGTGGACCAGCGAGAATGGGATGGTCGGCCACGATTCGGTGATCGCGGGCTTCCGATTCGTCGCGACTGAGCCATGGTCCGACTTCCTTTAGCCGCCCACGTCAACTGCATGATTGACACCGGCGTCGGCCGCCCGTAGCGTCCGAGCGACCGCCGGCGAACACCGGGCCGCCCAGCCCCGGGACCGACCGATGGTGGTGGAGGGGTCGCATGTCGCGCCGCCGCGCTGGCCGTCGCCGCGCCGTCGCTGCCCTTGTCGCCTTGCTCATCGCGAGCCTCGCGCCGCTGACCCCCGGCACCCGCGCGGCCGACGAGACCGGCCCCAGCGAACCGGTCGAGCTGCCCGTCCAGCGCGGGGTCGACAACACGTTCGACCCGGTCCGCGCCCAACCACCGGCCGACATCACCGTCGGCGAGGCGGGCGGCGGCGCATCGCCCGATCTCGGCCAGCCCAGGGTCGAGCCGCCCGCCGACAGCGCGCCCGACAGCAAGACCGATGTCGCCGACTACGGTATCGAGGTCCGCGTGCCATGACGACCATGGATATTCGGCAGACCCCCTCGATCTCCTGCGGGGCGGGGTCGATGACATTCGATCAGGACGGTCACATCCGCTTCGATTCGAAGGCCGGGCAGGTGCACGTGGTCGCCGAGCCAAACCTCTCAATCAGCCCGATCATCGAACTGTGGTGTGGCGACAACTACACCTACTTGGTCTGTCAGGAAGGGCGCACGTTGTGGTTTGCAGCACGGGCTTCAACACGAATCGAGCCGGTGCTGGACCTCGCCCGACTAGACCTTCAAGGGCGATACGATCCCGGCGGTCTGTTTCGGGTTGAGTTCCGGCAGCTGCACGAAGGTGTCCTGCTTGAGTATGAGTTCGGGGTTGCACGTCTCGAAGCGACCGGCGAAGTCGCCTGGCATCGCGTCCATGAGGACCTAACGGCTCGTATCACAGTGATTGCCGATCACGTCGTCTGGCTCCGAAGCGAAGACGGGCGATTTGGCTGGAGGCTTCAGGATGGCGAAACCAAGTTGACATGACTGGCGACCCCATACCAAGGGTGTTCGAACTGCCTTGTGGTCTTGGCCGGCCTTGGGCGTCGTAGCACCAAAGATCTTGGCCCAGAACGAGCTCGTCTTGTAGTGGGTAGAAGCGCGGAAGGACCATCTCACGACCGGTCGGTGCAAAACACGATCCGACCACATCTGTCTCTCGGCATGCGCACGCCAGCCGCGTTCCTGGCCTCTATGGGGGTCGATGTGTAACGGACGTACGGGACCAGTCCACGCGTTTGACCGGCTATCGGGGCTCGGGTAGACTCCGGCGGCTCTTGCGGCATGTCCGCTGAGCACGCGTCGAGGCCGGCTGGCCGCGAGCCCGATGCGAGCGCACGACTCCAGGCCTGGGGAGGTGAACACCGATTGGCTGAAGTCCGAGTGGGTGAGAACGAGACGTTCGAAAGCGCCCTGCGTCGCTTCAACAAGAAGATCCAGCAGAGCGGCATCCTCGCCGAGGCTCGCCGACGCGAGCACTACGAGAAGCCCTCCGTGAAGCGCAAGCGCAAGGAAGCAAAGCGCAAGAAGAACGCCCGAACGCAGACCGGCTGAGCGAGCCGGGGCCGCGCCCCGCCGCATCACCGATGCGACCCCGCGGGCGTTCGAGCACCGCCCGAGGTAGCCAAACCGGTGTCACTACGCGAGCGACTCCAGACCGACATCACCGCCGCCATGCGCGGCGGTGATGCGCTGCGCCGCGACACGCTGCGCATGGCGGCCAGCGCGGCCTACAACCTGGAGAAGCGCAACCAGAAGCCACTGACCGACGACGACTTCATCGGCGTCCTGACCCGGGAGGTCAAGACGCGTCGCGAATCCGTGGACGCGTATTCGAAGGCCGGTCGCACGGACCTCGCGGACAAGGAGCAGGCCGAGATCGACATCCTGGCCGAGTACCTGCCGCAGGCCCTGAGCGAGTCGGAGATCTCAGCGCTCGTCCACGAGGGGATCGCGGCGACGGGCGCCACCTCTGCCCGCGACCTCGGCAAGGTGATGGGCTGGCTGTCGCCGCGCACCCGCGGTCGCGCCGACGGCAAGGTCGTCAGCGGCCTGGTCGCCCAGGCGCTCGCCCGGGCGGAGCTGACGACCCACGACGGGGGACCCCACTGACGGGCGCCCCCGTCGGGACGACACGATGCTGACCCATCGAAGCGCCACCCTCGCCAGGTTCACGCGCAGCGACGCCACACGCCTCGGGATCGCGGCCATGATCCTCATCCTGGGTATGACCGCCATCCTCGGGGTCGATCTCCTGCCGCAGGAGACGCTCCAGGTCCAGGTTGGCGACCTGGCCCCGCGCGACATCGTGGCGCCGCGCGCGGTCGACTTCGAGAGCACGGTCCAGACCGCAGCGGCCCGGACTGCCGCCCGCGACGCCGTCGGCCCGCAGTACGACTTCTCGTCGGACAAGGCCATCTCGATCGCGGCGGAGCAGCGCGACGCCTACGACAAGCGCGTGGCGCCGATCGACTCCGCCTACGCTTCCTCGCTGCCGCCAGAGAGTCAGCAGGTCCTGCTCCGGACGGCGGTCGACGACCTGACCGACTCCGCGGTCGTGACGCTCGTCGAGACCAGCGCCGCGCGCTGGACCGCGATCCGTGATGAGGCCTCCCGCGTGCTCGATGCGACGCTCCGGACCGAACTCCGCGACACGGACGTCGCGCAGGCGCGCACCCGCCTGGCCGGCCGGATGGCCGGCGACCTGAGCGAGGCGGAGCGGATGCTGGCGGCGGAGTTGATCCGCCAGCTGGTCGTCCCCAATTCGTCGTTCAGCGCCGTCGCGACCGAGACGGCCAGGGCCGCTGCGGCCGCGGCGGTCGCGCCGGTCATCGTCGAGGTCGTCCAGAACGAGGTGGTCGTCCGCAACGGCGAGCGGTTGACCGCCGCTGACATCGAGAAGGTCGACGCCCTGGGACTGGGCGAGAACGAGGTCGACCTGGCGAGCTTCGCCGGCTGGTTCCTGCTGGCGGTCCTGATCGTCGGATTGTTGCTCGCCTGGATCTGGCGCTTCCGGCCGTCACTGTGGCACCGCGACAACGTGTTGATCCTGATCGGGCTGCTGCTGGTCGGGACGACGCTGGCGATGCAGTTGACCGCCGGTCGCTCCATCCTCCAGTTCTTCATGCCGGTGGCGGCGATCGGGATGCTGCTGGCGATCCTCCTGGATGCGTCGGTGGCGACCATCGTGATCGGCGTCATCGCGATCATCGGCGGAGCGGTGAACGGCGTGTCACTCGAGTTCGCGACCTATACGTTCCTTGGCGGGCTCGCCGGCGTCGTGGCCGTTCGCAGGGGCGATCGGATCCAGGTCTTCGTCCAGGCCGCGATCGCCGTGTTCGTCGTCAACGCGATGGTCGTGTCGGTGTTCTCCCTGCTCGGCGCCCGAGACGTCCGCGGCGTCCTTGAGCTGTGGCTCGCGTCCTTCGCGTCGGCGGTCGGGTCGTCGGTCGCGGCGGTCGGGACGTTCGCGGTCCTCGGATCGGTGTTCGGGATCGTCACGGTCTTCCAGCTCCTGGAGCTCGCCAATCCGTCCCAACCGCTGCTTCGCCGGCTCCTGGTGGAGACTCCGGGGACGTACCACCACTCGCTGATGGTCGGCAACCTGGCGGAGCGCGCCGCGGAGGCTGTCGGCGCCGACTCGCTGATCACCCGAGTTGCGGCCTACTACCACGATGTCGGCAAGCTCTCCAATCCGCTCGCGTTCATCGAGAATCAGGGCGGCGGCGAGAACATCCACGACCAGCTGGAGCCCGAGGTCAGCGCCCAGGTGCTCAAGCAGCACGTCGCCGACGGCATCGACATCGCCTACGCCGCGCGTCTGCCCAAGGCGCTCATCGCGTACATCCCGCAGCACCACGGCACGGCGATCATGAGCTACTTCTTCTCCCGGGCGAAGGAGCGTGCCGCCGAGCCGTACGGAGGGACCGGCACGACCGAGGGGGCGAAGGCCGCTGCGGCCGTCGACGAGCGGAAGTTCCGACACGTCGGCCCGAAGCCGCAGACCCGGGAAGCGGCCCTGATCATGCTGGCGGACGGCGTCGAGGCGTCCGTGCGGTCCCTGACCTCGCGCGATGAGCCGGCCATCCGGGCGATGGTCAGCCGGATCATCGACGAGCGGATCTCCGATGGCCAATTCGACGAGTGCGACCTCACATTGCGGGACCTGCACAGGATCCAGGACGCCTTCGTCGAGCAGTTGCTCGGCATGTATCACACCCGGATCGCCTACCCGCAAAGCACGGTCGTGGAGCTTGAGTCCCGTCGGGCGGCGGCGGGCGGTGGCGATCGGTCGGGTGGTGGCGATCGGTCGGGCGGTGGCGATCGGCCGGGCGGTGGCGATCGGTCGGGCGGTGCGCCCGCCTCGTGATCATCCGGCTCTATCGGTCGACCGACCGCGACGCGCTCGTCGCCCTGTGGCGCGCCGCGGGCCTCGTCCGGCCGGTCAACGATCCGGTCCGCGACATCGCCCGCAAGGTCGCGCGCGATCCGGACGGCCTGCTCGTGGCCGAGATCGACGGCACGATCGTGGGCAGCGTGATGATCGGCTACGAGGGGCATCGAGGCTGGATCAACTACCTGGGCGTGGACCCTCGGTGGCGGCGACGCGGCATCGGCCGGGCGCTCGTCGAGGCCGCCGAGGCGCGGGTCGCCACGCTGGGCGGCCCCAAAGTGAACCTGCACGTCCTGTCGGCGAACCGGGACGCCCTCGCGTTCTACGAGCGGATCGGGTACCGGCCGGACGACGTGGTCGCCATGGGGAGGCGGCTGGTCGAGGACGCGGCGGATCCAGGATGACGGTGCGTGCCCGGTACATCGGACCGTGGCGGGTGGACCTGGACCTGCGTCGTGGAGTCGCCCTGCCGATCCCGCGGACGGCCCTGGTCCGGGCCATCGTGGCGGCGCTTGACCGTGCGGGCGCCCCACGGCCGGCGTCGATCGGGCTCATCCTCGGCGACGACGCCCTGCTGGCCGATCTCAATGCGACCCACATGGGACACCCCGGACCGACCGACGTGTTGTCCTTCCCGCTGCTGCCGCCCGAGGCCTTTGCACCGGGAGCGCCCGCGCCGGACGTCCCGCGCCCGCCCGGTTCCCGACTCCACCTCGGCGACATCGTCGTGTCCGTGGAGCGGGCGGCCGAGCAGGCTGAGGCTGGTCGCGGGGGCCAGACCGGCGACGTCGGGTGGTCCGTTGCCGACGAGCTGCGCCTGCTCGTGACCCACGGCGCGCTGCATGTCTGCGGCCTTGACCACGCCGAACCGGGCGAGGAGGCGGCCATGCGCGCCCTTGAACGACAGCTGCTCGCGGGGTCGTCCTGAGGCGCTGTCCCAAACCACCTGCCGCCACGGCCACCCGCCACCGCGGCCATCCGCCGCCAAACCACCTGCCGCCGCGGCCACCCGCCGCCGCGGCCATCCGCCGCCGCGGCCATCCGCCGCCAAACCACCCGTCGCCAGGCCACCTGCCGCCACGGCCACCCGCCGCCCCGGCCATCCGCCGCAAGACCACCTGCCGCCGGGCCACCCGCCGCCAGGCGACGCAACTGACGAAGCACGGCAGTCGGTCAACCGCCCGGCGGTCGATCCGACGAACGAACCGTCCGTCGCGGGAGTTTCCGACGACGCAACCACCGCTCAGCGATCGTTCCAGCGGATTGGAGTGAGGGCCAGAGCCATGCTTCTCCAGTTGCGTCGCACGGCGGTGGTTCGACCGGGGCGTCGCGATGCGCTGGTTGACCGGGCCTTGGATCGCGGCGCACGGCGCCACACGCGGCGCTGGGGCAACACGCGACGCTGGGGCAACACGCGACGCTGACGCCACACGCGACGCCGGCGCCGTCACGACCGGCACGTCGCACGCCCGTCGGCACCGCCCCTCCACCGCCCGCCGCGGGCAGCTGATGCCCATGGCGGGTACCATCCGCGTGCGGCCCTCCCGCGGGACCAGGTCGACGTCCGGTGACGTCGCCATCCGACGGGATTCGGGCCACGTCGTCGTGTCCGCGGAGGGATGGGTGAAGGTCGTCGTCGGGCTGGGGAACCCGGGCTCGCAGTACGCAGGGACCCGCCACAACGTCGGCTGGCTGGTCGCTGACCGCCTCGCCGACCGTGCGGGCTGGTCCGGCCGTGGCCGGCAACGGGACGCGTCCAGCGTCGTGATGGGCCGCTACCGCGGTCTCGATCTGACGTTCGTGAAGCCTCTCACCTTCATGAACGACTCCGGGCTTGCGGTGCGCAAGGTCCTGGCGCGTGAACACGCGCCCCTGCACGACGTGCTGGTCGTCGCCGACGACTTCGCCCTGCCCTTCGGCAAGCTCCGCTTCCGCGAGGGCGGCAGCCACGGCGGCCACAACGGCCTCCGGTCGATCATCGACGAGCTCGGGACCGAGAAGTTCAGCCGGCTCCGCGTCGGCATCGGCGACCCGCTCCGGAACGGCCGCGACCACGTCCTGAGCACCTTCGCGCCGGATGAGTCGCAGCGCCTGGACGAACTCCTGGACGCGGCCGCCGATGCCGTCGAGGCATGGGCGCGTGATGGGACCAGCAAGGCCGCCAATCGGTTCAACACGTTCGAGCTCCGCCCGGCCGACACCGATCGGCTGGCGGCCCCTGGCGAGGTCGACGGCCCCCCGGACGAGCACGGCATCCGCCGGACCCGGACCGGCTGGCGCCGGATGCTCCCCGGCAAGAAGGACGACGGCCCTGATGGTTGACGGCCCAGATGCCTGAGCGGCCCGCCTCCGCGACCCCGCCGATGCGCGGTCGGCGCGGCCGCGACCGCCGGATCGCCGAGCAGGTCGCGGCCGACTTCGCGGCCCGGCACGCGGCGCTGCCCGATCACGGGGGGATCGACTTCGATGTCGCCGCGGTCGACGCCGAGGTGGCCGATGCCCGGCGTGCCGCCGGGACAGTCCGTGCCGCGGGGACGGTCCGCGCCGCCGGGACGGCGCGGGCTGCGGCCACGCGCTCCCCGAAGCGCGCGTCGGCGCCGTCCGATCGTCGGACCGGTGCCGGGCACCGGCTCCCGGACCTCTCCGCGTTGCCGCCGCTGCTGGCCGCGACCGGGTCCTTCGCGGCACTGCGCGAACGGCTGGGTTCGCCCGCGGACATCGGGCGGGTGGGTCGTCATGCGGGCCTCGTGGCGGTACCGCACGGAGCGAAGTCCTACCTCGCGGCGGCCATCGCCCTCGGTGAGCCGCTGGTCTGGATCGCCCGCGACGCGGAGATCGGTGACCGCGTCGCGGAGGAGCTGGGGGCCTGGCTGGGTGACCCGGCCGCCATCGTGACCCTGGAGCCGCGGACGGCGCTGGCCTATGAGCGGAGCGAGCTCGTCGCCGACGAGACGGCCGCTCGCGTCGCCGCCCTGGCCGCGTGGCGGAGCGGTCGGGCCAGGGTCCTCGTCGCGAGCGTCCAGGCGCTCCTGCAGCGGACGATCGACCCGGGCGACCTTCCGGCCACGCCGCGGGCGCTGCGGGTCGGGGCACGCCTCCACCAGGACGCCCTCCTGCGCGATCTGCTCGACCTGGGCTACGCGCCCGTCACGGAGGTGGCCGGGCGCGGCGAGTTCGTCCGGCGGGGCGGCATCGTCGACGTGTTCCCGCCATCGATGGACCTGCCCATCCGGATCGAGTTCTTCGGCGACGAGATCGATTCGTTGCGCGCGTTCGACCCGACCGACCAGCGGACCACGGGCAAGGTCGAGCAGGCCGTCCTGCTCCCCGCGTCGGAGTTCCTTCTGCCGCCCGGGGGCGTAGCCGCGATCCGCCAACGCCTGGGCCGCGACGAGTCCCGGCTGGGCGAGCGCCTCGACCAGGATCTCCTGAGGTTCGAGGGCGGCGCCGATGACCCGCTCCGGACGCGCTCGGCCGGGGCGTCCCGGGCGCTCGCGGTCGGCGACGCGGCCGAGGTCTGGGCGGCCCACCTGGCACCGGCGACCGGTCTCGACCACATCGCGCCCGGGACCCTGTTCATCCTCGATGAGCCCGGCGACATCGCCGAGGCGACCCGCTTCCTGTGGCGCCAGGCGGACGAGCGGCACGGCGAGCTCGTCGAGGCCGGCGAGATCCCCAAGGCCTGGCCACCCGCCTACCTGCCGGCGCGCGACTGGAAGGCCCGGCTGGCCGCGGCGCGGACCCTGGAGCTGACCTGGGAGTCGGAGCCTCCGGCTGATGTGGCCATGGCCGCCGGCGCGAAGTCGTCCGGGGACGTGTTCGGCTGGCGCGAGCCGGTCCTGCCGCCCGGTCGTGCCGGCCGCGTGGCCGAGGCGGTGGAAGCCTGGCAGCAGGACGGCGCCCGGATCGTCCTCGCGTCCGACCAGGCCCCGCGCCTGGCCGAGATCCTCGGCGACGCAGACCATCCCGTGGCCGTCACCGACGCCCTGGGCGAGGCTCCGCCCCCCGGCGCCGTCGCACTCATCGCGCGCAGCCTCAACGGCGGATTCGCGGGCGGTCCGGACGGTCTGGTGTTCGTCACCGATCGCGAGCTGTTCGGGACGGTGCGGATCCGCCGCCCGAAGGCCCTCCGCCGGGTCGTGCCCCGGGACATCCTGGAGCGGCTCACCCCCGGCGACCTCGTCGTCCACATCGACCACGGTGTGGCCCGCTACGAGCAGATGCTCCGGCGAGGTGGTGCCGGCGACGAGCGCGACTACCTGGAGCTGTCGTTCGCGGCCGGCGACCGCATCTTCGTCCCGGTCGAGCAGATCGCCCGGGTCACGCGCTATGCCGGCGGGGAGCGGCCCCAGCTCTCCCGATTGGGAGGCACGGAGTGGCTCCGGGCGAAGCAGCGGGTCCGCAAGGCCGTCGCGGACCTCGCCGACGAACTGCTCGCCCTCTACGCCGCGCGGGCCGATGCGCCCGGCCATGCCTTCTCCGGCGATACCCCGTGGCAGGCGGAACTCGAGGCCTCGTTCCCGTACGAGGAGACGATCGACCAGCTGCGCGCCGCCGCGGAGGTCAAGGCGGACATGGAGCGCGGACGACCGATGGACCGCCTCGTCGTCGGAGACGTCGGCTACGGCAAGACCGAAGTCGCCCTCCGTGCGGCGTTCAAGGCCACCCAGGACGGCAGACAGGTGGCAGTCCTCGTCCCGACCACCGTGCTCGCGGCCCAGCACCACGCCACGTTCGGGCAGCGCTTCGCCGCATTCCCGCTCGAGGTCCGATTGCTGTCGCGGTTCGTCAGTGCCCGGGACCAGGCGGCGGCCCTGGCCGGTCTCGCGGACGGGTCCGTCGACCTCGTCATCGGCACGCACCGGCTGCTCAGCAAGGACGTCCGGTTCAAGGACCTCGGACTGGTCGTCGTCGACGAGGAGCAGCGCTTCGGCGTGGCCGCCAAGGAGCGCCTCAAGCAGCTCCGCCGCGAGGTGGACGTGCTGACCCTGTCCGCGACGCCGATCCCGCGAACGCTCAACCTGGCGATGGCCGGGATCCGCGACCTGAGCGTCATCGAGACACCGCCGGAGGACCGGCTGCCGATCCAGACCCGCGTCGCCGAGGCGTCCGCCGGCCTCGTCCGCGACGCCATCCTTCGGGAGCTGGACCGCGGCGGGCAGGTCTTCTACGTCCACAACCGGGTCGAGACGATCGAGGCCCAGGCGGAGCAGCTCCGCCGGCTCCTGCCGGACGCGCGGTTCGTCGTGGGGCACGGCCAGATGCCGGAGGGGGCCCTGGAGAAGGTGATGATCACGTTCGCCGACGGCGCCGCGGACGTCCTCGTCTGCACGACGATCATCGAATCCGGCCTGGATATCCCGAACGCGAACACGATCATCATCGATCGCGCGGACACGCTCGGTCTGGCGCAGCTCTACCAGCTTCGCGGACGGGTGGGTCGATCGGCCCGGCGCGCCTACGCCTACCTGCTGTACCGCCGCCGCGAACGGCTGTCGGACGAAGCCCGCAAGCGCCTCCAGGCCATCTTCAACGCCTCTGAGCTGGGGGCAGGATTCCAGATCGCGCTGTCCGACCTGGAGATCAGGGGCGCCGGCAACATCCTGGGCGGCGAGCAGTCCGGCCACATGGCCGCCGTCGGGTTCGACCTCTATAGCCGGATGCTGGCCGAGGCCGTCGAGGCCCAGAAGGCCCGACATGAGGGACGCGCCCCGGTCATCGAGGCACCGCAGGCCGTGGTCGACCTGCCGATGGATGCCCACCTGCCGGACGACTACGTCCCGGACGAGGCGCAGAAGCTGGAACTCTACCGCCGACTGGCGAGGGCCCGATCCGGTGGCGACATCGCAGCGTTCCGCCAGGAAGTCGTCGATCGCTTCGGCCCGATGCCGGATGCGGTCGCCCGTCTCGTGGAGGTCGCGCAGCTCCGCCTCACCGCCGAGGCGGCCGGAGTCGCGTCGATCTCCCGCGAGGAGGGCTGGTTGGTCGTCCGATTCGGGGCGTCACTCACGCGCTCGATGGCGATGCGCCTGCTGGGCGACGGCGGCCTGCCCGGGGTCCGACCGTCGGACGTCACCTTCGCCTCGAACCAGGTCCGGGTGCGGGCCCCAGCCGCCGCGGCACGGGCCTGGCAGCTCACCCAGTCGATCGTCGCGCGGCTGTCGACCTCCGGTTAGTAGCCGAGCGGCTGCCGCTGCGCCGCTGCCCGCCGACCGTTCGACCTACTTGGCCGTGTACCAGGTGGTCGCCGACGTGGTCCGGCCGCGGCTCGTGACCGCGATCTTGACGGTCAGCTGTTGTCCGTGCAGCGAGAGGTCGATCCAGGCCGTCGCCTTGGCGACGCCGTCCGGCATCGTGTACGCCCGGAACAGGTGGGGCGACGGCTCTGCGCCGTTGGGGACGTCCGCGGAGCCCGGGAAGGTCACGTCGACCCTGGCGCCCTCGATCGGCTTGCCGGAGGCGTCGGTGACCTTGACATAGATCGCCTGGTATTCGATCGAGCTCGGCTGGGTGTACTTCCGGGTGACGGCGATCTTGGCGACCGCCGGTGAGTTGCCGATCCCCTTGCCGACCGAGTTGATGATGTCGCCAAGCTCCCGGGACGCCCGGGTGAGGACGTAGCCCGTCAGCTGGCGGGCGCGGGTGCTGAGCGTCGACTGGTTCTTCGTGAATTCCTTGTAGAGCTCCGCGTACTTGCCGCGCGCGTAGGCGGCCGACGCGATGGCCTTGGTGCGGATGTTCGTGACGTTCTCAGGACTGCGGTCCTTCGTCTGCCACTCCGGCATGGAACTCGCGGACTTCGTCCTCGAGTCGACGAGCAGCTCGAACTTCGCGTGCGGACCGTCCTTGCCCACGGCCGCATACGCCGCATGGAAGGGGTTCAGGACATCGGCGTAGAAGTGCGACAGCAGGCCGATGTCCTGACTCGCCCGCTTCGTGTCGCCCATCCTGAGGTGGGTGACCGCCTTGTCGTAGTACTCCACGACCAGGTGCACGGCACCACGTCCGTAGCCCGATTCCATGTAGACGTGCTCGTTGGTCCGCCAGGAGAGCGTGTCCGGGTCATCGCTCGCGAGCTTGGCCGCGGCGGGGTCGAACCACGCCGGGACCTTGCCGTTGAAGGTCTTGAGGGCCTGGTCGATGATCCAGTCGTGCGTGCCGTACCCGTTGCCGTTGTCCGGCCCGTTGGACCACGCGCCGACCGGCGCGACCACGGCCAGGGCCGTGGCCAGGGCGAACAGCAGGGCGATCGAGCGGCGGCGCTGGCGGGTCATCCGTCGGGTCTGCGCTCCGATGGGTCGGGTGGGAGACCGCTAGGGTACCCCGCACCGAGCCGCAGTGTCGCTGGGACGATGGGTGTGGTGCGCGGGCGGACCCTCGGCGGTGCCCGCCTCGCGGTTCACTCGTCGCCGACCCAGACCACGTAACGCAGGGTCGCGTCGCGATACTGGCCGACCAGCTCCCAGCAACCGTGATCGGGGATGACGATTCCCACCAGCATGGCCGACCCGAGATCGTCCGCTGAGGCGTTGGTGCCGGGTCCGGCGGCGAAGGACCCCTCGCCGTCGAGCCGTGTCCCGACCACCTGGATCGCCGGTTGCTTCTCGAGCCGGGGATTCCGGGCCGCACTCCACCAGAACGTCTTCTGATCGAAGCCGGACCCCGAGCGGGGCAGGTCCGTCCAGGACTCGCCGTCGGGATCCAGCGCGGTCCACAGCGAGGCGGACCCGAACCAGACGGCCCCCGATGGGGCTGTGGCCGGCGCGACGCCGACGGGTGGCACGAACGGCGGGTCCGGCCGGGTCACGGGGCACTCGTCGCGCGACCCAGTCCCGACGCTCGACGGACCCGGGTCCGGCCAGCCACCGAAGCCTGCAAGGGCGACCGCGAGCACGATCGCGAACGCGCCGCCGAGGATCAGCGGCCGGAGCCAGCGGCCCGGGTCCGAGCGGTCGTCGAACCAGGCCGGGTCGACCTGGCCCGCTGGGGTCAGTGTCGCCTGCCATGCCCGCCCGGCCTCCTGTAGTCGGACATCCATCTCGTCCATCAGCGCACCTCCAGGAGCCCGCGCAACCGCCGTCGGGCGTCTGACAATGTCGATTTGACCGTGCCCTCCGAGCACCGCATCACGGCTGCTGTGTCACGGATCGAGATCCCGGCGAAGTAGTAGCAGTCCACCGCCAGCCGCTGCCGCGGTGGGAGTCGGCCCAGTGCGCGTTCCACGTCGAGCCGGTCCTCGGGCGCCGCGCCCCTGGCGACCACGTCGAAGCTGAGCAGGAGCGGTCTGCGTCGCCGCGCAGCGTGGCGGGCCTGGTCCGCCGTGATCGCCAGGAGCCATGACGAGACGGCCCCGCGTGCCGGGTCGTACTGGTGCCGCTTCTTCCAGGCCCGGACGAGGCTCTCCTGAACGATGTCGTCCCGATCGTCGAGTGGACCCAGACGAGCGGCGAGCCGGGTCATCGCCGCCATCTGGGGTGCCACCCACGCGGCGAATTCGTCCGGCGTGGCGGGCACGGCCATTGCCGTCGATCGTCGAGATCCGGTCATGAGATCCACGCTCTTCTACGGGTTGACATGGTGATCGCGTTGGGTCGGCGACTGCCATGGTGCCGAATCCGTGCGGTGACACCAACGCTGCGCCAGACTTGGCGCATGACCCTCCGCCACTCCGGCGATGGCGGCCTATGGTCGCCCGCCCGTCGCACCCTGACGGTCGGGCTTGTCCTGACCATCACGCTCGTCGCGTTCGAGGCACTGGCCGTCTCGACGGTGATGCCGATCGTCGCCCGGGAGCTGGGCGGTATCGAGCTCTATGGCTGGGTCTTCACGGCGTTCATGCTCGGGTCGCTGGTCGGGATCGTGGTGATCGGCGGCCTGATCGACCGGCGAGGACTGGGAATCCCGTACGTCGTCGGGATCGCCCTGTTCGCGATCGGTCTCGTGGTCGGAGGGCTCGCGCCGAGCATGCCCATCCTGGTCGTGGGCCGGTTCGTCCAGGGCCTGGGGGCAGGCGCGATCCCGCCGATCGCGTACGTGGCCATCGGTCGGAGCCTGCCGGAGCGGCTTCGCCCGCACATGTTCGCCATCCTGTCCACGGCATGGATCCTGCCCGGCGTCCTTGGCCCGGCGATCGCCGGCGTGGTGGGGGAGACGATCGGCTGGCGATGGGTCTTCCTGGGTCTGCTGCCGTTGATCGGCGTGGCGACCGCATTCGCGTTCTCCGCGGTGCATCGCGTCGGGCCGGCCGCGATGGCGGGAGTCGGCGAGGCCGCCGCGGCCGCATCGACGCGCCGGCGCCTCCCCCTGGCGATCGTGACGGCCGTCGGCACCGCGCTGCTGCTGGCCGGCCTGACGAGTGGCGAGATCGTGCCGCTCATCGGGTTGGGAGCCCTGGGCGTGGCGCTGGCGATCCCCGCTCTTGGGCGGCTGACCCCGGCTGGCACCCTCCGGGCGGCGCGCGGTCTGCCTGCGGCGGTGCTCCTGCGTGGCGTCCTGACGTTTGCGTTCTTCGGTGTCGACGCGTACGTGGCCCTGACCCTCGTCGAGTGGCGAGGCCAGACGGCGATCCAGGCTGGGATCAGCCTGACGGCGGCGACCCTGGCATGGTCGGCCGGTGCGTGGATCCAGGCGAGACTGGCCCACCGCTGGTCGCCCGACCGCTTCGTGCGGGCCGGGTTCCTGGTCGTTGCGGTCGGGCTCGCCGGGTTCCTGCTGGTCCTCTTGCCGGCCGTGGACCCCTGGTTTGCGATCCCGATCTTCGGGCTGGCCGGACTCGGGATGGGCCTGGCGTATTCGCCGCTGACCCTGATCGTCCTCCGTGAGGCGTCGCCCACCGAGCAGGGGTCGGCCTCGGCCGCCTTGTCACTCGCCGACGCACTCGGCACCGCGCTGGGCACCGGCGTCACCGGCGCCATCGTGGCGGCAGGCGTCCGCGCCACGGGTGGCTCCGGGGCCGGGCTGGCGGGCGGGTTCGTCGTGGCCATCGCGGTCGGGCTCATCGGGCTCGGGTTGAGCGGCCGACTGCGGACCGGGCCGCGGCCTGTCGCGCCGGACTCGTCGATCACGGTTGCCCGGTGCTGACAGGCGAAACGCCTGGGGGGTCGGGTCGGGTCACCCGCCTGCGGTAGACTTCGAGACGGCCCACGTCGCCGGCCCGTCCGAACCCACCGCCCAGACGATCCCACCGACCCGATGGAGGTCCCCCGATGTCCGCCGAGGAGCTGCGCCAGCGGATCCGCGAGATCCCCGACTTCCCCAAGCCCGGCATCCTCTTCTACGACATCACGACGCTGCTCAAGGACCCGGCGGCCTACAAGGAGTCCATCGACCTGATGCTGGAGCCGTACCGCGATGAGCAGATCGACCTCGTCGTCGGCATGGAATCGCGCGGCTTCATCTTCAGCGCCCCGATGGCCTACCAGCTGGACGCCGGGCTCGTGCCCGTCCGCAAGCTGGGCAAGTTGCCCGCGGAGACGATCACCGTCGAATACGCCCTGGAGTACGGCTCGAATACGCTCGAGATCCATCGCGATGCCGTGGCACCGGGGCAGAAGGTCCTCGTGGTGGACGACCTGCTCGCCACGGGCGGCACCGTCAAGGGCACGATCGAACTCGTGGAGCGCTTGAAGGGCGTGGTCGTCGGCCTGGCGTTCCTCGTCGAGTTGGACTTCCTCAAGGGCCGCGACCGGCTGGACGGTCGACAGGTCACCAGCGTGATCAAGTACTGAGCCCGGCCGCGAACGAAGGCGCCGCAGTTGGCCGACTCGCTCCCGCCCAGATCCCCGGGGATCCCACCGCTCGATGACCCCTCGGTCACGGAGCCGGCGCCGGCGGTCGACGCCCGCCGCCCGGACACCGTCGGCGACGCCGGGCGCCGCCGGTTCTTCCGGCAGTTCGCCGGCGAACTCTTCAATTCGGCCGCGACGGTGGTCGGCGCGGCCCAGGCCCTCCAGCGAGCGTCGGCAGAGGCGGCCGGGGCGATCCTCGATCCGGATGGCTCGACCAGATCGACCGCGGTCGTCGCTCCGGCCGGACCGACCGGGTTCCGGACCCCGTTCCGCGAAACGCCCGGCGTCGTCCATCTGATCGACCAGCGCCGGCTGCCGGACACCCTCGCAGAGGTCGACTGCAAGTCCGCCGCGGAAGTCGCCGCGGCGATCCGCGAGATGGCGGTCCGCGGCGCCCCGGCGATCGGCCAGGTCGCGGCGATCGGCCTTGCCCTGACGGCCGGGAAGTGCCGGGCGCTCAAGCCGTACGCTCGGCGCGCGACGCTGCGCGGCGCCGCCAACGGCCTGTCCAACGCCCGTCCCACCGCCACGAACCTGCGCTGGGCCGTGGGGCGGCTGATGGCGACCTACGTGGCGATCGGGGAGCTGTCGGAGGACGGCGACGCCATCGCGGACGCGATGCGTGCCGAGGCCGACGCCATCGTCTTCGAGGCCACGGAGGATCACGGGCGGCTGGCGACGTTCGGGCTGGCGGCCCTGGAGTTCCCGGCGGATCGGCCCCTCAACATCCTCACCCACTGCAATACCGGCCCGCTCGCGTGCGGGCAGTTCGGGACCGCTCTCGGTGTGGTGCAGGCAGCGCATGCCGCGGACCGGCCGATCCACGTATGGGTCGACGAGACCCGGCCCTACCTGCAGGGCGCTCGCCTGACCGCCTGGGAACTCGCCCAGGCGGAGGTGCCGCACACGCTCATCGCCGATGTCGCGGCCGGCCACCTGATGGCCCGGGGCGAAGTGGACGTCGTGATCGTCGGTGCGGACCGGATCGCGGCCGACGGCGACACGGCGAACAAGATCGGCACGTACCCACTGGCCGTCCTCGCCGCTCGCCACGGGATCCCGTTCTACATCGCCGCGCCGATCAGTACGGTGGACCTCGAGACGCCGGACGGGGCTGCGATCCCGATCGAGGAGCGCCGGGCGAGCGAGGTCCTGCAGGTTCGCGACCAGCGGATCGCGCCGCCCGACACGATCGTTCGCAACCCCGCATTCGACGTGACGCCGGCCGACCTGATCACCGGGATCGTCACGGACGAGGGCGTGATCCGCGCACCGTACGCAGAGGGGCTGGTCCAGGCCGTTGCGCGGCGCGAGCTCCGCCGCGCCGCTACTCCGCCCGTTCGGCCGGCCGGCGGCCTCCTGATGGCGACGGTCGCGGTCGGTCGGCGGTCGGCGGCCGTCGCCCGCCCGACCCTCGACCGGGAGCTCCTCGACGGCTTCCTGGCCAGCGACCGGCTGTATGCCGCGTACGCCATCTGCGACCTCGAGGACCGCGAGTTCGCCCGGACGCGCTGGGGAGCGGCCTACGAGGGCGATCTGCTGATCGCGGTCGGGCTGGAGTACACGGGCCCCACCCCCCAACCGATGTTCGTGATGGGCCGGCCGGACGGGATCGGGGCCATCCTCCGCGACGTCATCCGTCCCCGGGCCGCGTACATCGCCGCGCAGGCCCCCATGCTGCCGGCCATCGAAGCGCACTACCGCGTCGACCCCGGACCGGAGATGGTCCGGATGTGGGTCGACCGCGCCCGGTTCCGGCCCTATCCGGCCAGCGTCGAGCGGCTGCTGCCGACCGACATCGGCGAGCTGAACAAGCTCTACCAGCTCGGCTTCGCCTCGTGGCTGCCGTCGAGCGCGATCGGCGACGGCGTCTACTACGGGATGCGCGTCCACGGTCGGCTGGTGGCTGCCGCGGGGACGCACGTCGTCAGCCCGTCTGCCCGCCTGGCCGTCGTCGGCAACGTCCTGACCCAGGTCGACTATCGTGGACGGGGGTTCGCGACGGCGTTGACCGGTGCGGTGACGGCCGAGCTGCTGCGGACCTGCGACCAGGTCGTGCTCAACGTGCGGGCCGACAACCCGGCCGCCATCAACGCCTACCGCCGCCTCGGCTATGCCGAGCACGCCCGCTTCGAGGAGCGCCTCATCCACCGCCTGGGTTCGCCCTGGCCTGACATCCAGGCGTCGCTGCGCCGCCTGTTCCAGCGCAAGGAGTCCGACCGCCGATGACCTCCGCGACCATCCTGCCGGCCCACGACGTGACCGACCTCGGCCTGGCGGCCGAAGGCGTCCGCCGCATCGAATGGGCCGAGCGTGAGATGCCCGTCCTGCGCCTGATCCGCGAGCGCTTCGAACGCGACCGCCCGCTCGACGGGATCCGGATCGGTGCGTGCCTGCACGTCACGACCGAGACCGCGAACCTGATGCGGACGCTCAAGGCCGGCGGCGCCGACGTGGTGCTCGCCGCGTCGAACCCGCTGTCGACCAAGGACGACGTGGCTGCGGCGCTGGTGGCGGAATACGGGATCGCCGTCTTCGCCCGGCGCGGGGAGGATCGCGACACGTACTACGCCCACCTCGACAGCGTCGCCGACACGCATCCGCAGATCACCATGGACGACGGCTGCGACCTCGTCTCGCTGCTGCACAGCCAGCGCCAGGCCCAGGTCTCGGAGGTCCTGGCCGGCACGGAGGAGACGACCACCGGCGTCATCCGGCTCAAGGCGATGGCCGCCGACGGCGCCCTCGGCTTCCCGGTCGTGGCCGTCAACGAGGCCCAGACCAAGCACCTCTTCGACAACCGCTACGGCACCGGCCAGAGCACCGTCGATGGCATCCTGCGCGCGACCAACATCCTCATCGCCGGGCGCAAGGTCGTGATCGCCGGCTACGGCTGGGTCGGCAAGGGGATCGCCTCGAGGATGGCCGGCCACGGTGCCCACGTCGCCGTCGTGGAGGTGGATCCGGTGCGGGCCCTGGAGGCGCTCATGGATGGCTACCAGGCCATGACCCACGCCGACGCCGCCCGCTGGGGCGAGCTGTTCGTGACCGCCACCGGCAACCTCAACGTCTTCCGGCGCGAGCACTTCGAATCGATGCGCGACGGCGCGATCCTGGCCAACTCGGGGCATTTCGATGCGGAGCTGGACCTCGCCGCGCTTCGGGAGCTGGCGGAGGGCCACGTCCGGGAGGTCCGCGAGAACGTCCTCGAGTTCGATCTCGGCGGCAAGCGGCTCAACCTGATCGCCGAGGGTCGACTGGTGAACCTGGGCGCGGCGGAGGGCCATCCCGCCGCGGTCATGGACATGAGCTTCGCCAACCAGGCCCTCTCGGCCGAGTACGTGGTCCGCCACCACGCAGAGCTCCAGCCGCAGGTCTACGTGGTGCCCGAGGCGATCGACGCCGAGGTCGCGCGCCTGAAACTCGCCGCGCTCGGCATCGAGCTCGAGCCGATGACCGCGGAGCAGGCTGACTACGTGGCCTCCTGGCAGCACGGCACCTGATCCGCCCACGATCTCGCGCGGCGCGCTAGGGTTTCGGCATGCTGGATGCGCACGCGCCCGGCCCGAGCGCCCCGCTCATCGCGCCCTATGGCGCCTGGCCGTCGACCATCCGCGTCGATGACCTCGTGGTGGGCAATGTCCGCCTGGCCGAGCCCTGGGTCGACGGCGACGACGTGTACTGGGTGGAGGTGCGCCCGGACGAAGGTGGCCGCTCCGTCCTGGTCCGCCACGGAGGCGACGGGACCGCGCGTGACCTGACGCCGGCGCCCTTCGACGTCCGGACCCGCGTCCACGAATACGGCGGCGGGTCGTACACGGTCGCCGGTGGAACGGTCGTGTGCTCGGAACGCCACGACGGCCGCCTGTATCGACTCGACCCCGGCGACGCGACGCTCGTCCCGATCACGCCGGTCGGGCCGTACCGCTACGCCGACCTGCGGTTCGACGCGCCGCGACGCCGGTTCCTCGCCGTCCGCGAGGACCATACGGCGCCGGGCCGGCCGGTCGCGGCGATCGTCGACCTGGCGCTGGACGGGGACCGCCCACCCCGCGTGCTCGTGGACGGGCCCGACTTCCTCGCGGCGCCGCGACCGTCCCCGGATGGTCGGCAGCTGGCGTGGCTGGAGTGGGACCACCCGGACATGCCGTGGGATTCCACGCGGCTGCGCCTGGCGCCCATCCTCGACGACGGCCTGTTGGGTCGCTCGGACCTGGCCGCCGGCGGCCCCGAGGAGTCGATCGCCCAACCCGACTGGTCCCCGGATGGTGTCCTGCACCTGCTCAGCGACCGCAGCGGCTGGTGGAACCTCTACCGGCTGGTCGACGGGCCGCGGCTCGAACCTGTCGCGCCGCTCGCGGCGGAGTTCGCCGATCCGGCCTGGACCTTCGACGGTTCCTGGTATGGCTTCCTGGCTGACGGCTCCATCGTCGCGGTCGCCCGGTCGGATGGGCGGGACCGACTGTTGCACATCGCCCCGGACGAGCGGATCGGCGAGGTGGCGACGCCGTTCACGGAGTTCGCCGGCCTTCGCGTCGGGACGAGCGCGGTCGTGACGATCGCCGGTTCGCCGGACGCCGTACCGGCCGTCGTGACGCTGGACCCGATGACCCTGGCGCCGTCGGGCGTGCTGCGTCGGGCCAGCGGCATCGTGGTCGACCCGGCCGCGATCTCCGCACCGGAGTCGATCGCCTTCGCATCCCGTGGCGGGCGGTCCGCGCATGCCCTGTTCTACCCGCCGGCGAACCCGAGCGCTGCCGGTCCCGACGACGAGCGACCCCCGCTCGTCGTCCTGTCGCACGGCGGGCCGACGAGCAACGCCTCGACCGGGCTGGATCTCGAGATCCAGCTGCTGACGAGCCGCGGCATCGCGGTGGTCGACGTCGACTACGGCGGGAGCAGCGGGTACGGCCGGGCGTACCGCAAGCTCCTCGACGGCGAGTGGGGGATCGTCGACGTCGCCGATTGCGTCGCGGCCGCGCGGTTCCTCGTCGAGCGGGGCGACGTGGACCCGGGTCGACTGGCGATCGAGGGCGGCAGCGCCGGCGGGTTCACCGCGCTCCGGGCCCTCACCACGACCGACGTCTTTGGCGCGGGTATCAGCCGGTTCGGCGTGGGCGACCTCGAGGCCCTCGCCCGGGACACCCACAAGTTCGAGTCGCGCTACCTGGACCGGCTCATCGGCCCGTACCCGGCGATGGCGGACCGCTACCGGGATCGCTCGCCGGTCAATGGGCTCGACCGGATCGCCTGCCCGGTCCTGGTCCTGCAGGGCCTCGACGATCACGTCGTGCCGCCCAGCCAGGCAGAGGCGATCGTCGCCGCCCTGGCCGCTCGCGGGATCCCGCACGCCTACCTCGCCTTCGAGGGCGAGGGTCACGGCTTCCGTGGCGCCCAGGCCGTCCGCCGCTCGCATGAGGCGCGCCTGTCGTTCCTGGCCGCCGTGTTCGGCTTCACCGTGGCGGACGACCTGCCCCCGCTGGAGGTGGCTGGACTGCCGGGCTGGACATCGCCGGGGAGCGGTCCGGGCAGGGGTCTGGACCCCGGGTGGGTGGTACCCTCCGTCCGTCCAACTTCTGCGAGGGTCCCGTGAGCATCGTCGACAGCGAGCACTACCTCTTCACGTCCGAGTCGGTCACCGAGGGCCACCCGGACAAGATGTGCGACCAGATGTCGGACGCCATCCTGGACGCCATCCTGCGCGACGATCCGAACGCTCGCGTCGCATGCGAGACGGCGACGACGACCGGCCTCGTGCTGGTGCTCGGCGAGATCTCGACGACGACCTACGTCGACTTCCAGTCGATCGTGCGCGACACCGTCCGGGACATCGGCTACACGCACGCGGACTACGGTTTCGACTACCTGACCTGCGGCACGCTGGTCTCGGTCAAGGAGCAGTCGTCAGATATCGCCCAGGGCGTGGACGCGGCGCTCGAGATCCGCGATGACGCGGCGCCCGCGTTCGAGCTGGGTGCAGGCGACCAGGGGATGATGTTCGGGTTCGCCTGCCGCGAGACCCCGGAGTTGATGCCGCTCCCGATCGCGCTCGCGCACCGCATGGCGCGCCGGCTGGCCGAGGTCCGCAAGTCCGGCCAGTTGCCGTACCTGCGACCGGACGGCAAGACCCAGGTCACCGTCGAGTACGAACGCGGCGTGCCGGTCCGCGTCCGGACGGTCGTCCTGTCGGCCCAGCACGATCCCGATGTCCGGGCGGAGCGACTGCGCTCGGAGATCGTCGAGACCGTCATCCTGCCGACCATCCCGCACGAACTGCGCGATACGGACCCGGTCATGCACGTCAACCCGACCGGGCGGTTCGTGACCGGCGGCCCGATGGGCGACGCGGGCCTGACCGGCCGCAAGATCATCGTCGACAGCTACGGCGGGATGGCGCGCCACGGCGGTGGGGCGTTCAGCGGCAAGGATCCGACCAAGGTGGACCGCTCGGCGGCGTACGCGGCCCGCTGGGTCGCGAAGAACGTGGTCGCCGCCGGCCTGGCCGACCGGTTCGAGGTGGAAGTCGCCTACGGCATCGGCATCGCGCGGCCGATCAGCCTGTCGGTCGACTCGTTCGGGACGGGCCAGCTGCCAGACGAGCGCATCCAGGCGCTCGTCGAGCGCCATTTCGACCTGCGCCCGGCGTCGATCATCGCGGCGCTGGACCTGCGCCGGCCGATCTACCGTCAGACGGCGGCCTACGGCCATTTCGGCCGGCTGGACCTGGACCTGCCGTGGGAGCGGACGGACAAGGCGGTCCTGCTTGCGGCCGATGCGGGCCTGCCGGAGCCGGAGCACGTCCTCGCCTGACTCGACGTCGGCGGGCGGTTCAGCGCTCCGCGATGATGGAGGCCATCCCGCCGCCGGAGTCGCGCCCCTGGCGACGGCTCTGGTAGGTCAACACGGCCTGGCCGACCAGGAGCATCACGATGCTGAAGGCCAGCATCATCGTGGCCACGGCGTTGGTCTCCGGTGTGACACCACGCTTGACCTGGCCGAAGATGAACAGCGGCAGCGTTGACGATCCCGGGCCGGACACGAAGGTCGTGATCACGTAGTCGTCGAAGCTGAAGGTGAACGCCAGCAGGAACCCCGCCACGATCGCCGGCAGCAGCATCGGGAACGTGATCTGGCGGAACGTCCGCCAGGGCGTGGCGAACAGGTCGGAGCTGGCCTCCACGAGTGTCCGATCCATCCCGGACAGCCGGGCGCGGACCAGCAGCAGGACCAGGCTGGTATTGAACAGGACGTGGGCGGCGATGATCGTCGGGTGCCCGAAGTTGAGCTTGATCCCGAAGACTGCCTCGATGGCGTCGAATCCCGTCGCGAACAGGACGAGGGTCGCCAGGGCGATGACGATCTCCGGCACGATGATGCTCGTATACGTCAGCGCATCGAAGGCCAGCCTCGTCTTCTTGCCCACGCGCTGGAGGCCGAGAGCCGCCATCGTCCCGAACAGGGTGGCGAGGATGGCGTTCGGGATCGCCACGATGAAGCTGTTGGCCAGCGCCCGATGCACGACCGAATCGTTGAGCGCGACGCCGAACCACTTCACGCTGAACCCGTCCCACGCCGTCACGCGCCGGGTGGTGTCGTTGAACGCGAACAGGATGACGATGAAGATCGGCAGGTACAGGAACAGGTAGACCGCGATCGCGTGGCCTTTGAGCCAGCGCTCGACGAGGTTGGCCCAGCGGTCCGCGGCGCGGCCCTCACGCCGGCCTGGAAGCTGGGCGGCCCGCCCCTTGGTCGCGGCACGAGTCGTCACAGGACGCTCACCTCACGGGTCTTGCGGCCCCGGTTCACGAACCACAGATAGAGCGAGATCGTCACGAACATGATCAGGATGAGGCCGACCGCCCGGGCGGAGCCGGACGGCCAGTTCCGCGCCTCGAGGAAGTCCGTGACCAGGGCGTTGCCCATCAGGTAGGTCCGCCCGTACCCCAGGATCTGCGGGATCACGTACTCGCCCATCATCGGGATGAACACGAGGATCGTGCCGGTCACGAGGCCCGGCAGCGCGATCGGCAGGGTGACCTGGCGGAAGGTCGCCCAGCGGCCGGCCCCCAGGTCCTTGGACGCCTCGACCAGGGTCCGGTCCATCCGCTCCAGCGTGACGTAGAGCGGGAACACCATCAGGGGCAGGTAGCCGTACACCAGTCCGATGAGGACGGCGAACGGCGTTCCGAGGATCCGGAACTGCTGATCGCCCGTGATGCCGGCGATGAGTCCGGCGAGGCCGGTGTCGGGGCCCAGCACGATCAGCCACGAATAGGTCCGGATGAGGAAGCTCGTCCAGAACGGGACGACGAGGAAGAGGATCAGCAGGCCCTTGCGCCTGCCGGCGCGCGTGGCGATGTAATAGGCCAGCGGCAGTCCCACGAGCAGGCACGCCAGGGCGCCGATCGAGGCCATGCTCAGGCTGGTGATGAAGGGATCGCCCTTGTCGATCGCCCGTGCGTAGTTGTCCAGCACGAACGCCGGCTCGTAGCCGCCGTTCTTCGCCCTGACCCCGAACGAGAAGATGACGACGATCGCGAGGGGCGCGACGAGCAGGAGCAGGTACCAGATCCCCGCCGGCAGGAGGAGGATCGTGGTGAGCAGGCCACGCCGGAACCGATCCGGGAGGGTCGGTTCCGGCGCGTCGCGGTCGGCCGCGGTCGAGGCCATGGCGAGCGGTCGCTCAGCGCGGGCGTCGGGTCAGCCGCCGATCGACTGCTTGAACTCCTCCCAGATGTCGATCCGCTGGTTGTTCCCGGAGGTGTCCTGGGCGCCCTCGAGGCTGGCGATGACGTCGTCGGGCGGGAAGATCGCCGGATCGGCGAGGATCGCCGGGTCGACGAACTCCTTGGCCGCGTCGTTCGGCGTGGCATACAGGTTGAAGTTCGTCTCCTCCGCCTGGATCTCCGGGCGATGGATGAAGTCCAGCCAGGCGTAGGCGGCATTCGGATGTGGCGCGTCGGCCATCATCACCCAACTGTCCTGCCAGAAGAGCGTCCCTTCCGACGGGACCGTGTAGCCCGCGTCGTCGGCCGCGACGAGGTCGGCGAGTTCCTGGCCCAGCGGACCGGTCCAGCCGAGCGTCAGGGACGCCTCACCGGACGCCATCTGGTCGCCGTACGTGTCCGAGTTGAGGGCGAGGATATGCGGCGCGCAGTCGAGCAGGATCTGGCGCGCCTCCTCGAGCTCCGTCGAGACGTCCGAGTTGAGCGAGTAGCCGAGCATCTTGAGCGGGAAGACGAAGACGTCACCCATCGAGTCGACGAAGACGGTCCTGCCGGAGCCCTCGGCCTTGATCAGGTCGTAGAACTCCTTCCAGCTCTGCGGGACGGAAGGCAGGAGGCTGCGGCGCCAGAGGATGCCGGTGGTGCCGTAGTCCTTCGGGATCTGGTACTCGTCCGTCGGGTCCCACCACAGGCCCTTGAACGTCGCGTTGATCAGCGCGGCGTTGGGGATCCGCGACAGGTCGAGCTTGGTGAGGAACCCCTCTTCGACCATGCCGGGCACGTACTCGGCCGTCGGGCAGGCGAGGTCGTAGCCGGACGCGCCGCCCTGGAGCTTGGCGATCAGCTCCTCGTTGTTGGCGAAGACGTCGTAGACGAAGTTCTCGACCCCGAACTCCGCCTTGAACGTGTCGATGTTCGTGGGCGAGATGTAGTCGCTCCAGTTGTAGACGAAGAGCTCCTTCTCGACCTCGGCCGGCGGCGCGACAGTCGGTCCGGCGGCAGACGGAGCCACCGATGGCTGCCCGCCGGTCGAGGGCGCGGGCGACGTGCTCCCGCTGGAGCAGGCGGCGAGGGCCGCGCTGCCGCCGATCAGCCCACTCGCAGCCAGGAAGCTGCGTCGGTTGACCTTCGTCTTCGAGATCCTGTCCAGGTACTCGCCCAGATCACGTTCAGCCATGTCGCGCTCCTCCTGCACGGCACGGAATCGATCCGTCGCCGCATTCCGCCCACGTCACCCTGCGAGGATGAGGTTGGCCTCGCTATGCCAGCGGACGATCACCGGATCGCCCGGACCTGCCCCCAGGGCGCCCCTGGCGCCAGTCACGTTCTGATGGACGACGATGAGGTCGCCGGCCTGCCCGGTGGAGATCCGGTACTCCGTCTGATCGCCGAGATAGGTCCCCTGCTTGATCCGGCCCTCGACGACCGTCCAGCCCGGCGCCGCGGCGTCCGGGTCGCTCGCCGCGAGGACCTCCAGGCGTTCCGGGCGGATGGCGACGGTCACCTCGGCCCCGATCGCCGCGCGGGCCTCCGGGTCCGTCACGTGACCTTGCAGGACGAGGCCCTGGGCGTTCCGGACCGTCGCGTCACCGGCCCCCCATTCGACGACCGTCGCCGGGAGGAAGTTCGATGTGCCGATGAAGTCGGCGACGAACCGGTTGACCGGACGCTCGTACAACTCCGTCGGGTCGCCCTTCTGCTGGATCCGCCCTTCGCGCATGACGACGATCACGTCGCTCATGGTCAGGGCCTCCTCCTGATCGTGGGTCACGTAGACGAACGTGATGCCGACCTCGCGCTGGAGGGCCTTGAGCTCCAGCTGCATCTCTTTGCGGAGCTTGAGATCCAGCGCGCCGAGCGGTTCGTCCAGGAGCAGCACGGTCGGGTGGTTGACCAGTGCCCGAGCCAGCGCGACGCGCTGCTGCTGGCCGCCCGACATCTCCCAGGTCCGGCGCTGTTCGTAGCCCTCGAGCCGGACGAGCGCCAGCGTCTCGCTGACCCGCCGCTGCTCCTCCTTGCGGTCCACCTTCTTCTGACGCAGGCCGTACCCGACGTTCTGGGCGACATCCATGTGCGGGAACAGGGCGTAGTGCTGGAAGACCGTGTTGACGTTGCGCTTGTAGGGCGGCACGCCCGCGATGGGCTGACCGGCCAGGAGGATCTCCCCCGCGGTCGGTTGCTCGAACCCCGCGATCATCCGCAGCGTGGTGGTCTTTCCGCAGCCGGACGGACCGAGGAACGAGTAGAACGAGCCGGGCTCGATCTGGAGGGCCATCCGGTCGACGGCGATCACGTTCCCGAATCGCTTGGTGACGTCCAGGATCTCGACGTCCGGGGCGGCCTGTCCCCCGAGACCGGAGGCAGCGCCGTTCGTGGCGGCGCCGGCCGGTCGAGTGTCCGACGTGGGGGAGGCGGTCAACGGCGGTCCTCGCGGTGGTTCCGTTCGCCCTGATGGGATCGGTGGAGCGGGCTGCAGGGTCGCTGCATCCTACGAGCGAGTGCCGGCCGCGTCAACGCGCGTCGGCACGGTTCGGGACACCGATCACGACGGTCGAACCGTTCCGGGCCCCGGCGGTACGATGGACGTACATGTACGCCGTGATCATGGCCGGCGGCGGTGGGACGCGGCTGCATCCCCTCAGCCGACCGGACCGACCGAAGCCCTTCCTCCCGCTGCTCGGCGAACGAACGCTCCTGCAGGCGACCGCGGCGCGATTGCCGACCGACGACATCACCGTCATCACGGACCGTCGCTATGAGGCACTGGTCCGCGAGCAGCTGCCCGGAGCGGCGGTCCTGGCCGAGCCCATGGGGCGCAACACGGCGGCCGCCATCGCCCTGGCGACGGCGGCCATCGACCGTCCCGAGGACGAGGTGATGCTGGTCGTCCCGGCCGATGCCCATGTCGCCGACGAGGATCGATACACGGAGGTCCTGCGTACTGCCGCGGAGCACGTCGCGACCGGCGTCGGCGATCTGCTGGACCCGCTCGTCACCTTCGGCACGGAGGTGACGTATCCGGCGACCGTGTACGGCTACCTGATCCCCGATGTCGACCGGCGCCAGGATGTCGAGGGCCTGGACATCTACCCGCTGCGGGCCTTCCTGGAGAAGCCCGCGTCCGCCGAGGCGGAACGGTTGGCCCGGGAGCCGGGCGTGGCCTGGAACGCCGGGATCTTCCTGTGGCGCCGCCGCGCGATCGAGGCGGCGCTCCGCCGCTACACCGGCCTGCTCCAGACGATCGGCCCGATGATCGGCTCGGCGTCCACGCTCGAGGGCGCGTATGAATCGATCCGCAAGCCCCTGTCGATCGATCACGCCGTCATGGAGGCGGCCGCCCGGAGCGGCGAGGTCGTGATGGGCTCGATGCAGGTCGGATGGTCCGACCTCGGATCGTGGACGGCGCTGCTGGCCGCCATCGGCGCGCGCGGCGAAGGGAGCGTGGTCCAGCCGGGTGAGTCGGTCCAGGTCCAGGACGGCGACCTCGTCATCCGCCGGGTGGCCGGGCGTCTCGGTGTGATCGTCCCGCCGGAGGCAGGTAGCATGACGGCCACTCAACCGGTCGCCGTGCTCCGGGGAGCCGCCCCCGACGTCGCCCGCATCCATGCGCTGATCGACCGCTGCGCCGACCCTGGAGGGGCCACGTGACCACCATGGACGGGACCCACGTCCCCCCGAAGATCATCTTCGGGACCGACGGCTGGCGGGCCCGGATCGCCGACGAATTCACGTTCGACAGCGTTCGCCGGTGTGCGGACGGGGTGGCCCACGTCGTGACCGAGCGCGGCGACGCCGCCAAGGGCGTGGTCATCGCCTACGACCGTCGCTTCGCCTCCGAGCATTTCGCGGCTGCCGCCGCGGAGGTGATCCTCTCGTACGGGATCCCGGTCGCCCTCTCGGTCCACGCCGTCCCGACCCAGATGAGCTCGTTCGAGGTCGTGCAGCGGGGAGCGGCGGCCGGGATCGTCATCACGGCCAGCCACAACCCGTGGGTCGACAACGGATTCAAGGTCAAGGCGCCGACTGGCGCCGCGGCCGGCGCGGACATGCTCGGCGGCATCGAGGCGCGACTGGCGGTCAACGGCGACATCGCGCTGGAGCGACGTCCGCTCGACGACGCGGAGGCGGCCGGCCTCGTCGAGCGCTTCGACCCCTACGACGGGTACGAGCGGTTCATCCGCGGCACCGTCGACCTCGACGCCCTGCGCGCCGCCGACGTCGACGTCCTCGTCGACCCGCTATGGGGCTCCGGGGCGGGCTGGATCAGCCGGCTCCTGGCCGGCGGGACGATCCGCGTCCACGAGATCCACCAGGAGCGCAACCCGTACTTCGGCGGCGTGAACCCGGAGCCGATCCGCCCCAATCTCGACGAGGCGCTCGGGAAGATGGCCGGGGGCGACTACGACCTCGGCCTGTTCCTCGACGGCGACGCCGACCGCGCGGGCGCCGCGGACGAGACCGGCACGTTCATCCACCAGCTCCAGGTCACGGGCCTGCTGATGTACTACCTCGCCGAGCATCGCGGCTGGCGCGATCCCGTCGTCGTCAGCATCAACAACACGTCGATGGCCGCTCGCCTCGGCGAGCGCTACGGGATCGAGACGCCGGAGACGCCGGTCGGGTTCAAGTACATCGGGCCGAAGATGATCGAGACCGGGGCGATGATGGGCGGCGAGGAATCCGGCGGGTTCGGGTTCGGGATGCACCTGCCGGAGCGCGACGGCATCTACGCCGACCTGTTGCTGCTGGACCTGTTCCTGCGCGAGAAGGCGGCCGGTCGCTGGCCGGTGTCGGCGGCGCTCGCCCACTTCCACGGGATCGCCGGCCCTTCGTTCTACCGGCGCATCGACGTCCACGTCGAGCGGGCCTTGTACGCGGAGACGAAGCGCCGGCTGCTGGTCGACCTCGCGGCCGCGGCTCCGTCGTCGCTGGCCGGCCACGCGGTCGCCCGGACCGTGGTCCTCGACACGGGCGATGGCTTCAAGTTCTTCCTCGACGACGGGTCATGGCTGCTGATCCGGACGTCCGGGCACGGAGCCGCTCGTCCGGGTCTACACGGAGTCGACCTCCGCGGACCTGCGCGAGGCGCTGCTCGAGGCGGGCGAAGCGCTCGTGCGAGGGTGAGCGAACGGGAGGTGGACATGGACGGCCGACGCGTCGACAAGCCGTGGGGGCACGAGCAGATCTGGGCGCACACGGACCAGTACGTCGGCAAGGTGCTGGTCATCGAGACGGGCCAGCGGCTGTCCCTCCAGCGGCACGAGATCAAGGACGAATCGATCCTCGTCATGAGCGGTCGACTGCGCCTCTGGATGGAGGGCGACGACGGCGACGTCACGACGGAGGAGCTGGGTCCCGGCGCCTCCCGCCACGTGCCGACCGGCCGGATCCACCGCTACGAGGCGATCGAGCGCTGCGAGCTGATCGAGGTGTCCACGCCGGAGCTGGACGACGTGGTGCGGCTGGAGGACGACTTCGGTCGCGAGGGGACGAACGCCCCGTAGCTCGACCTCCATTGACAGGCGGCATTTCCCCAAATACCATGCAATCGTGATGGTTGAGGAAAGACTGTCGGACTGGATCTCGTCGGCCGAGGCTGCCGAACGGCTCGGCTTGACGCCAGGACGCGTCCGGGAGCTCATCGGCTCGGGTGCGGTGCGTGCCCACCGCGTCGGGCACCGCTTCCTGGTCAGCCGGGATGACGTCGATGCCCGAGCGTCGCGGGAGCCGGCCGTCGGCCGTCGGTTCAGCGCCCGCCGGGCGTGGGCCATCATCATGCTGGCTTCGGGGATCGTCCCGGCCGGACTCGAGCCGGTGACGCTGTCGAAGCTCCGTCGTGTGGTGCGGGAGCGGGATCTCTGGTCGATCCGCCCCAGACTCGCCTCGCGCGCCGAGCGCCGCGAGCTTCGGGCGCACAGCTCCGATCTCGCGCGCCTTGAAGCCGAGCCGGACGTCGTGCGGACGGGCGCCCGCCACGCGGCAGCCGCAGGGTTCGACCTGATCGCCCCCGATGCGCCCGTCGAACTCTACGTGGATGCGCACACGGCCAAGCGGCTCGCGTCGAGGTACCGCCTTCAGGCATCGGATCGCCCGAACGTCGTGTTGCACGTCGTGCCGGACGAGGTCCGTGCCTGGCTTCGCGGCCCGGTGGCGCCGCGCCCGGCCGTCGCGCTCGACCTTGCAGATGACCGCGACCCGCGGAGCCAGGACGTCGCGCGGGCGTTCCTCGAGCGAGCGTGACGGTCGCGATCGCGCCGCGCGACGACGCGGAGGCACGGGCTTGGGCGACGGCACTGGAGGTCGCGGCGCTGTTCGTCGATGTGCCGTGGATCCTCGTCGGGGCCCAGATGGTCATGCTCCTTGAGCATGAGGCAGGTCGGCCGTCCGGCAGAATGACGGGCGATGTCGATGCGATCGTCGATGTCCGAGCGTTGGCAGGCGGGACGCGGACGGCCGCCGCGCGCCTCGTCGGAGCTGGCTTCGCGCCAGCCACAGCGGAGCATCCGTACCGGTTCGTACATGGCCGAGCGTCAGTCGACCTGCTGGCTCCAGACCATCTCGGTCGACATGTGGACCTGACGACGATCGCGCCGGCGGTGACGACCGCGATCCCCGGCGGCTCCAGGGCGCTCGCGACGAGACGCATGATCGACGTCGACGTCGACGTCGTTGGCGTCGGGGTCCTTCCGAGCCCGCTGGACCGACGAGCGGCGCACCGGCTGGCGATCATCCGCCATGCCGAGGAGGTGACCGGCAACGTCTCGAAGATCGCCGATCACCCAGGCGCCTCGCGCCTGGACACGATGTTCTTCGGAGCATTGGACCTGAGCCCCGATGCCACCCCGCTGTATGACATCGGCGCCCGTGACTACTCCCCGACCAGTGGCGCCTGGACCCAGCAGGCGCGCCGCGGGCGGCGGGCGTTCACCGGGTGATCGAACGGACCGATGGGCGCCTGGGGTCGCGCGGACTGGGCCCGTCGTCGGGCGGATCGGTCGCGGGATGACCGAGACGACCGCTGAGGGGGGTCTTCGGACCGATCCGGGGTTGGGTCGGTCGGTTCGCCGGTCCGTTCGATCATGGGGTGAACGAGTCCCGTGCAGAATGGGCCAGGGCCGACGGGTCAGCGGTGCGGGAGGACCGATGCCGATCCGACCCGCTCGTCCTGTCTCGGCAGCAGGTCAGGAGACCCTCGCGTGGGCCGCCGGCCCAGGACGATTTGGGGATGACCCGGACGGTGTCGGGGGTGTAGTCTTGGGTCACGCGACCGCCATCACCGGTCGAGGTGCATGACCGGACGGCGGCCTCGTCAGCGCCCCAGGGGCGACGGAGGTAGCACCACGATGCACAGCTCACTGATCGGCAAGGTCGAGAAGGCGAATCGGTACGCGCGGGAACTCGATCGGATCACGATCGATCGCCTGTCACTCACCTTTCGCGGCGACAACGACACGCACCATGTCGCCCTCGATGCCGGCCAGTGGCGTTGCACCTGCCACTACTTCGAGAGTTGGGGATCGTGTGTCCACCTCCTCACACTCCAGAAGGTCATGGGGGTCATGCTGCCCGAGGAGGCCCAGGTCTCCATCTTCTCGGCCGGCCAGCCCGTCCCGACCGCCTGACGGCCGCCGGGCTCCCGGGCCCGGCGCCGCGATCCCCGGTCAGCGGACCAGGACCTGCCAGAAGTAGCTGGCTGACCCGACCCCGGCCGCGAAGTCGAACCTGACCTCCACGGTCCATTCGCCCGGCGCCGGCGCGATGAACCGTGCACCCTGGACACCCGTGCCCAGGGCCTGGGCGCCGGCCGGATCGGTCCGCCCCGCCGGCACGTAGCGGGCCGACCACCCGGTCGTCTCGCCGTCCGGAACGAGGGTCACCGACAGCGGCTCGCCGGTCCCGACCGTGATCGCCGCCCCGGGCAGCCACGGCGCGTCGGACCCGCGCTCCAGCCAGACGTACGACCCGAGCTGGCCGCGCACCGGGTCGCCGCCTTCCGCGGCGAGCATGGCGTCCGGCGGCACGTCCAGGCCGGGGCCGCCGGTGTCCGCGGTCGGGTCGGCGGTCGGCGGGGCGGGCACGGGCGTTGGCGACACGATCTCCGACGGCGTCGGGGGCGCGACGGTCGTCGAGGAGCCCGGACTCCCGGTCACGCATCCACCGCCGACGAGCAGTACCAGGGCCAGCAGGCCGCCACGGGCCCGCACGCGGCGGAAGGTCGGCCCGCCGCGCCCGGTTCGCGCGGTCATCGGCCCGCCTCCGCGCACGGCGCCGCCGGCGCCCTGGTCGCCCGGCCGCCGACCGGCGCGGCGGTGCAGCTGACGAGGCGGACCGTCACGACCGGGCTGCCGTCGCTCGACAGGCCCTCCGCGGCGGTGGCGGAGAACAGCGACCGGAACTCCCCGTTGGCGGTGATCTTGTAGGTCGCCGTGTAGGTCCCCGCCGTCACGCCGGGCGCCATCGTCGCGACCGTCGACCAGGTCGTGGTCCCGAGCGCGCGTCGCTGCAGCTTCACGGTCCGACCCGATAGCGCGTTGTCGGCCAGCCGGTCGTAGGCGTCGGTGTCCGCCACCCGCAGCGTGGCGCTGAACGAGACGGTCGTCCCGGCCGCGACGGCCGTACCGCCGGCCGCGAGGGTGGCCACCGTCGAGAGACTCAGGCAGGTCGAGATCGGGGTCGCGGTGTTCGGCACGTCGTACTCGCGCTGGAGGGTCGCCACGTCGCAGCGGCCCAGGATGTGCTCGTCCCAGCCGACCTTCGGCTTCGTGCGGGAGACGGTCTGGACGACGGCATCGAGGTAGTCGCTGTCGTCGGCGAAGTTCGCATGGTGCCCCAGGACCTCGATGTGCCCGAACTCGTCGAGCGCGATCGTCTGGACGTCATAACAGCCGTTCGGGGGATCCGCCGACATCTGGCACCACTTCAGCGTCCCCCAGTCGAAGACCCGACCGTGCTCGCGCAGCCACATCGTGTAGGACTCCGGGGCGTTCCGGGTGAAGCACGCGATGCCGTTGACCCCGCAGGTCGCCCCGACGCCGTAGCCGATGACCCCGGACCCACCGGCGGCGTAGCCGAACGTCGCCGCCCGCGACGCCCGGCTCGCATTGAGGCCCGCGGCGGCATCCTTGATCGCGGTCTTGATCGCGGCCGGTGGCTCGGCCCCCGCGCGCCAGTGGAACGCCACGTGCTGGTCCTGGCCGAACAGGCGATCGCTCAGGATCGGATCCGGCCCGTGGGCCTCTGCCCCGACGGCGGACAACAGCAGCATGACGACGGTGACGACTCCCAGGACCGCGCGGTGACGGCGTCGTCGGCCAGGTCGGCTGCCCGAGGCGGGGAGGGCGGCCGGCGGTCCGGATCGGTGTCGCGTGTTCATCGGGCGTCTCCCTCCAGGTTGACCGTCCGGCCGTCGGCCAGGCGTCGCAGGGCGGGGTCCAGTGGACCGTCGAGCGGCAGCCGGCCGTCCGGGGCGAAGAGGACGTAGCCGGCGTCGAACTCCACGGCGCCGCCCGACCGGGCCGGGCCCGGGACGAGCCGCCGACCGGCCGGATCCGGTGCCAGGGCGCGCCCGCCGCGCCCGTCCAGCCCGATGGACCGGATCCCCGTGCCGCCGGCGCCGATCTCGTGGATCACGGCCGCCCGCCCGTCCGGCCCGGTGCCCAGGACGGCCTGGCCGGCCGCCGCATGCAGCCGGATCCGCGAGCCGGTCGTGACGTCGATCGAGACGAGCCCGCACGGGAGCCCGCCACACGCCTCGTGGACCACGAGGCGACCGTCTGCCAGGCCGACCAGGTCGCCGTCCCCGGGGTCGGCCACGAGGACCACCGCACGGCCTGCCGCATCGGCGAGGCGCGTCCGACAGGCGATCGCGCCGCAGGACTGGACCACGAGGGTGTCGCCGTCGCGGCTCCACGCCAGTTCTGTGGTCCAGGTGGGCCCGAAGGCCGGATCCGGGTCGATCGGATCGAGGATCCTGGCGGGCGGGTCATCGCCGCCGAGCCGACGGCGGAAGACGCCGAGGTCCGCCCTGGACGTGCGGTCCACGCGCATCTCCACGACCGCCGTGCCGTCCGGGGTCAGCGCGGCCCGCCGGATGACGTCCGTGGACGTCCCGAGCGGCCGCACGCAGCCACCCGCGACGTCGATCAGCGACAGCTCCGAACGGCGGCCGTCGTCCGTGCCGACGAGGACCCGGCCGCCGTACGGGCCGGCCGCGAACGACTCCGTGCCCAGGTCGATGAACCGGGGTCGGGCGAGGCCCGGTCCGCCGACGGCGAGCCGCTGACCGACCAGCGAGCCGTCGTCGAGCAGCGGATCCAGCCGCCACCAGGTGCCCGCACCGGTCCCGGCCGCGGTCTCGGGACCCGCGCACCGCGGCGGATCCCACGGTTCCCCGCGGGCCCCCGTCGCCGAGGTCGCGAGCACCGCGGCCACGCCGAGGCCGGCGAGACCCGGTCCGATCCGACGCGCCCATCTCCACTCCATCATGGTCTGTTGGCCTCCTCCGGCGGATGTGGGAATGGCGGGAGGAGGGCGAGGTCGGCATCCTACGGATCGCCACTGCACCCGGGCTTATCTGGCGGTGTGCTACGCTCCGGGCCGATATCCGTTCAACGCCGCGTGGTCGCGAAGCCGGTGCGAATCCGGCACAGTCCCGCTACGGTGATCGCCCCTCCGGGGGCGCAAGTCCGGTCGCCGACCCACGGTGCATGCTCGAACCTTCGAGAGAGAGGTAGGCAGGACCGTGCGCACCTTCACCTGAGCCCCTCCTTCGACCCGATCGAAGCGAGGGGTTCGCGATTCCCATCGCGTCCCCTCCGGCCCGTCATCCGGAGGTTCCCGAGTTGTCCATCCGCTTCCGACGCACTGTCGGCGTCATCCCCGTCCTGTTCGTCGTGGTCGTCCTCGCCGTGGCCGGCTGCGCCGCGGCCGCCCCGGCCAGCCCGGCCAGCGTCCCGCCGACCGCCACCACCGCCACCCCGACGGCCACGCCGACACCGGCGCCGTTCGCCACCCTCACCGACGATGAAGCCACGGTCGTGGTCATCCCGACCGAGCCGCAGCGCATCGTCTCGCTGACCCCGGCCACGACCGAGATCCTGTTCGCCATCGGCGTCGGCCCGCGCGTCGTCGCGACGACCGACTTCGACGACTACCCGCCCGAGGCGGTCGCCCTGCCGGACGTCGCCAGCTACCAGGCCGTCGACGTGGAAGGGATCGTCGGGCTGGAGGCCGATCTCGTCATCGCCGGCGGCAACTCCTTCAACGACCCCGCCGCCATCGCGCGACTGCGCGACCTGGGCATCCCGGTCGTCGTCGTGTACGCGTCGACCGTCGACGGCGTCCTCACCGACATCGAGCTCGTCGGGGTGGCCGTCGGCCGCGACCAGGCGGCGCGGGAGCTCACCGCCGCCATGCGCATCGGGTTCGGCGAGGTCGCGACGGCGATCGCCGAGCTGTCGCGTCCGCTGGTCTTCTACGAGATCGACGCGACCACGGAGATCTATACCGCGGCCGACGACTCGTTCGTCGCGGAGATGGTCGCCCTGGCCGGGGGAGATCCCATCACGACCGGCAGCCCGACCGACTTCTCGATCTCGATCGAGCGACTGATCGACGCCAACCCGCAGGTCATCATCCTCGGCGACGCGGCCTACGGGGTGACCGCCGAAGCGGTCGCGGCACGACCGGGCTGGAACGTCCTGACCGCCGTCCGGGACGGTGCCATCCGTCCGGCCAACGACGTCCTCATCACCCGCCCGGGTCCGCGGCTCGTCGACGGTCTCCGCGAACTCGCCCTGGCCATCCACCCGGACGCGGCGCTGCCATCGCCGCAGCCGGCGACGCCCTGACCCGCGGCCCGGCCTTGGCGACCCACCAGGAAACGGTGCCGGCCATCCGACCGCTGCTCGGTCGGATGGAGCGCCTTCGCGCGCGACCGATCGCGCTGGCGATCCTTGGCCTGCTGGCGCTTGGCGTCGCCGTCGTCCTGGGCGTCAGCATGGGATCGGTGGCCATCGCGCCGGGCGACACGGTCGCCATCCTCGCCCACCGTCTCCTCGGGGTCGATCTCGGCGCGACCTGGACGGAGGCGAGCGAGACGATCGTCGTGGACCTCCGACTGCCACGGGTCCTCACGGCGATGGTCGTCGGGACCGGCCTGGCGATGGCCGGCGCCACATTCCAGGGCCTGCTGCGCAATCCGCTCGCAGACCCCTACGTGCTTGGGACGGCCTCCGGAGCTGCCCTCGGCGCCGCGATCGCGGTCCTGATCCCGATCCGGGTCGTCTTCCTCCAGTTCGGACTGCTGCACGGGCTGGCGTTCATCGGCGCCCTGGGCGCCGTCTACACGGTCTATCGCCTGTCGCGGACCGGTGGGCTGGCGCCGTTGACCAGCCTGCTGCTGACGGGATACGCCGTCGGGTCGCTGCTCGCGGCCGGCCTGGCGATGGCGATGTACCTGTCCGGGACCGCCCTGAACCAGATCTTCTCGTACCTGCTCGGCGGATTCGATGGCGCGACCTGGGTCCGGCTGGCGGGGGCCGCGCCGATCATCGCGTTCGGCGGGGCCGCGATCCTGCTCCGCGCGCGGACCATCAACGGGCTGCTGCTGGGGGAGGAGACCGCGGCGCACCTCGGGATCGACGTCCCGCGGGAGCGGGCGATCCTGCTCGCCCTCGCATCGCTGATCACGGCCGCCGCGGTCGCGGTCAGCGGCCTGATCGGATTCGTCGGCCTGG
Source organism: uncultured Chloroflexia bacterium (assembly GCA_963704935.1). Classification (GTDB taxonomy): domain Bacteria; phylum Chloroflexota; class Limnocylindria; order Limnocylindrales; family CSP1-4; genus SPCO01. The sequence goes on along the minus strand of CAVPIF010000001.1, from coordinate 875,119 downwards.
TCGTGCCGCACGTCGTGCGCCTGGCCGTCGGACCGTCGGCGCGGCTGGTGCTGCCGCTCTCCGCCATCGGCGGTGCGGCCCTGCTCACGTTCGCCGACCTGGCCGCCCGGATGCTCGGCGAGATCCCGGTCGGGGTCGTGACCGCAGTGATCGGAGCGCCGTTCTTCCTGGTCCTGCTCCGGCGGGTCCGGGCCGGCTACGAGCTGTGACGCCGCTCGCCCTCCGGCTGGCGGGTGTCGACGTCCGGTACCGCGAGCGCCGGGCCCTCGACGGCGTCGACCTCGAGATCGCCCAGGGCGAGCGTGTCGCGCTGATCGGCGGCAACGGCGCCGGCAAGTCCACCCTGCTGCGCGTCGCCGTCGGGACCCTGGCGCCGACCGCCGGGACCGCCGAACTCCTCGGGCAGCGGATCGCGGCACTCGACCGGATGGCCATCGCCCGCCGGGTGGCGGTCGTGCCGCAGGCGGCATCCCTGCCATTCGCGACCCGCGTGGAGGAGGTCGTGGCCCTGGGTCGGATCCCGCACGAGGACCCGTTCCGCGGCGCCCGGGCGGCCGACCGGGCAGCCATCGCCGCCGCGATCGAGCGCGTAGGCGTCGGCCACCTCCTCGGGCGGGACGCACGGGAGCTGTCACTTGGGGAGCGCCAGCTCGTGCTGATCGCGATGGCCGTCGCCCAGTCGGCCCCGATCCTGGTCCTGGATGAGCCGACCGTCCACCTGGACCTGCGCCACCAGGTCGGGGCGATGGACCTGCTGGTCGACCTCAACGAGCGAGACGGCACGACGGTCATCGCCGTGTTGCACGACCTGACCCTTGCCGCGCACTTCTTCCCTCGGCTCGTGCTGCTCGATCACGGCCGGGTGGTGGCGGACGGTTCGCCCGGTGAGGTACTCGCTCCGGATCGGATCCGCGACGTGTTCGGGGTCGATCCAGCGCTGGTTCGCCTCGGCTCCTGACGCCCCGCGTGCTACGCTGCCGGACGTGACGCGGCGTCGATCGAGCGCGCCGGGACGCGTCCGTCCCGACCGTCGTCGGTCCCTCCTGTTCCTGGTCGTGCTCGTCGCCATGGTCGTGGCGGCGTGCGGCGCCGTGCCCGAGACTTCCCCGTCGGCGACGGCCCGGGCCACCCAGCCCGCCTCTGGGACGGCCGCGCCCAGTGAGCCCCCGGGCGGTACCACCGATCCTGGCCCCACCGAACTGCCGCCCACCACGCAGCCGAGTGGGACGCCGACCGAGGAGCCGACCGAGGAGCCCTCGTCCACGACCGGGACCGGGCCGGCCGCGGCCTGTGCCGGCAATGACGAGAACCGGGACTTCTTCGCAGCGGTCGCCGATTCGGTCGCATGGCCGGTCTACTGCCCGGTCCTGGATGCCGGCTGGTTCGTCGATTCCGGGCAGTACCGGCTGGCCGGTGGTGGCTGGATGGAGATCGCGTTCCGCGGACCCGGTGGCGCGCGCATCGAGCTCCGCGAAGGGGCGGTCTGCGGGACCGACGGTTGCATCCCGAGTGGCAGCGATGTGGGCGAGGGCGCATTCGGTGACCTGACCGGCACGCTGCTCGCCCTCGACGGCGACCGGTGGGCGGTCGTGGTCGATCCCGGGACGACGCCCAGCTGGACGATCGTGGGGATCGGCCTGGACCAGGCGGCATTCGAGCGGATCGCGGCGAACCTGGCCCTCGTCGAGGGCTGACTGCCGGCGTGACGGCCCTGCCGTCCGGCATGATGCACCCATGCGCATCGCCGACTTCGCGCTCGAGCGCTACTTCGCCCGGTGGGAGTTCGCCGTCCGGCACGTCCTGTGCGCCTCGGACGTGCAGGGCATGCCGATGGCCGACGTCATCGCGCTGGCGGATGCCGAGACGCGGGCCCTGTGGGATGGCCTGAGCCTCGGGTACACCGAATCGACCGGGCACCCGCTGCTGCGGCGGGAGATCGCCGGGCTGTACGAAGGCCTCGAGCCCGACGACGTGCTGGTCTTCGCCGGTGCCGAGGAGGCGATCTTCTGTCTCGCCAACGTGCTGCTCGCCCCGGGCGATCACGCCATCGTGACCTGGCCTGGCTACCAGAGCCTCTATGAGGTCGCCCGGGCGACCGGCGCGGACGTCACGCTGCACGAGCTGCGCGAGGATGCCGGATGGGCGATCGACCTGGACCTGCTCCGACGGCAGGTCAACCCGGCCACGCGGCTGATCGTCGTCAACGCGCCGCACAACCCGACCGGCATGCTGCCCGACCGCGCGACGTTCGACGGACTCGTCGCGATCGCGGCCGAGTGCGGGGCGCATCTCCTGGTCGACGAGGTCTACCGGTACCTCGAGTTCGACGACACCGACCGCCTCCCGGCGGGCGCCGATGCCCTGGACCGGGGTATCTCGCTGGGCGTGATGTCGAAGTCGTTCGCCATGGCCGGCCTGCGGATCGGCTGGCTGGCCACGCGTGACCGCGACCTGCTGGCCCGCTGCGCGGCATTCAAGGACTACACGACGATCTGCTCCGCGGCTCCGTCGGAGATCCTGGCCCTCGTGGGGCTTCGCGGGCGCGAGGCCGTACTCGGCCGGTCACGGGCGATCGTGACCGCCAACCTGGAGCTCCTGGACGACTTCTTCGCGGCGTGGGCCGACCGGTTCACCTGGGTCCGCCCGCGCGCCGGGTCGGTCGGCTTCGCGCGGCTCACGGTCCCGGGGCTGTCGATCGACGACTGGGCCGCGGAGCTCGTGGAGCGGCATGGCGTGCTGCTCCTGCCGGGCTCGCAGTTCGGCTTCGGGGGCAACCACTTCCGGCTCGGATTCGGGCGGACGGACCTGCCACAGGCGCTCGAGCTGCTGGAAACCCACGCCGCCGCGACGCTACGCTGACCGTGCCGCCCCGTTGAGCGCGACGCTCGCTGCCACGATCAGCGGCGATCGATCAGCGGCGCGAACCGCCCAGCATGCCGCCAAGACCGCCGAGCACGTCGTCCAGCTCGCCGCCGGCCCCACCTCCGGAACCCAGGACTCCGCCGAGGAGCCCGCCCAGGTCGGGCAGCCCGCCGCCCGTGACCGCCCCGTTCAGGCCACCGTCCGGGAGGGCGCCATCGGGCGTGAGCATGTCGATGATCTGCGGTAGGAACGCGGCGAGCATCGGCAACAGCACCCCGATGTCCAGGCCCGAACCGGCGGACAGCCGCTGGAGCTTCTCCGGGCCGAGAGCGGCACCGAGTCGCTGCGGTTCCACCGCCTCGTTCGATCCGGCTCCGACCCACGACGCCACGGCGCCGCCCAGGCCCGCCGACTGGAGCCTGCCGACGAGGTCGTCGAGGCCACCGTCGCCGGCCAGCGCACCGGCCAGTCCGGCGAGCGAAGCAGCGGGATCTGCCGCGACACGGTCGGCGCCGTCGGGGGCGCCCGTCGGGTCCCCGGCTTCACCAAGCCCGCGCAGCAGCCCGCCAAGGTCATCCATCATCCGATCCTCCGGTCAGCCGCGTCGGCAGGCAGGTCATCCGTCCGGCGGAGTATCTCCCGGATCCGTCGGCAGCGCCCATTCCCACGTGTGCAGTCGCTTGAGGAGGCGTCGACCCGTCAGGTCCAGGTGGATCGGCGTGACGGCGATGCGCCGGTTCACGACCGCATGGAAGTCGGTTCCCGGCACGGACAGGCCGGAGGGCGGCTGGCCTCCGATCCAGAAATACGGGATCCCGCGCGGGTCCAGGCGCTCTACGAGCTCGTCCGAGTAGACCCGTCGGCCCAGCCGGGTGACCTCGATCCCAGCGCACTCCTGGAGCGACGCGGCCGGCACATTCACGTTGACGAGCTCGCCGCGCGACAGGCCCTCCTTGAGGATGTTGCGGGCCACGACGGCGGCGGCGTGCCCGGCCAGCGCGAAATCCGGGTGCTCGTAGTACTCCTGCGAGATCGCGAAGGCCGGGCAGTTGTTGATGACGGCCTCCATCGCGGCGCTGACGGTGCCCGAGTACGTGATGTCGTCACCGAGATTCGCGCCGTAGTTGATTCCCGCTGCCACGAGATCGAAGCCGTGGTCGAAGTAGCCGAGGAAGGCGAGACTGACCGCGTCCGTCGGCGAGCCGTCGACCGAGTAGGCGAGCGAGCCGTCGGCCAGGATCCGCTCCCGCACGCGCAACGGCCGCATCAGCGTCTTCGTGTGCCCGACGGCGCTCTGGTTCGTGTCGGGCGCGACGACGGTGACGTCGCCGATCGGGTCGAGCGCCTGCTTGAGGGCGAGGAGCCCGCGCGATTCGACGCCGTCGTCGTTGGTGACCAGGATGCGCGGTCGACTCGTGTACTCGGGAACGGGCCGACTCGGCGTGCGAAGGGCGCGCGGTCCGCCGCGTGCCGTACCCCCGGCCAGTGGCTCGCCGCGCTCCTTGTCGACGTCCCGCCGCTCCGCCCGCGCCCGTTCGCGGGTCATGTCCGGAGGTTCGGTCGCGTCCGGACGCCTGGTCGGCGACTCCGGATCCGGTCGGTCGTCGCTCATGCGTCGTCCACGTCCTGGGCCTGCCCCGGCGCCGGCTCGCGCGGGACCCGGACCGGCCGGCCCTCCCGTTCGCTCAGGCGCCGGGCGGCGCGATCGGCCACCGTCCGGTCGGACGAGGTCAGGCGCAGGTAGTGCAGGAAGAACGCGGACAGGACGGCCGCGATCGGGATGCCGAAGACGGCCCCCGGGATGCCGGCGATGCGCGAGCCGAGGAGGACCGAACCGAGGACGACGATCGGGTGGATGCCCACGGCACCCTGCATGATCCGTGGTTGGAGCACGTTCATCACGAGCAACCAGCCGGCGACCATGATGAGCGCTGCCGGACCGAGCGCTTCGGGCTGGAAGAACACGGCCACGATCAGGGGCGGGGCCCAGGCGACGAACGGCCCGAAGAACGGGATGGCCATCAGGATGCCGGCCGAGACCGAGGTGAGCGCGGTCAGCGGCAGGCCCAGCAGCATGTCGGCGAACAGGGCGATCGCGAAATAGGTCGCGCCCATCAGCGCCTGGCCGCGGAGGAAGCCGCCGAACGACCGGGCGATCGATGTCTGGAGGAGTCGCGCCTCGTCGGAGTACGACGGCGGGACCACCCGAAACAGGAACGCCATGATCTCGTCGCGGTCGATGACCATGTAGATCGACAGGAAGAAGATGATCAGCGTGAGGCCGATCGCCCCGACGCTGGCGACGGCGAACGACTGGAGCGGGTCGATCAGGGAGGCGCCGACCGTGTCCAGGTTGCCCAGCAGCGCCAGCGCCTGGGCCGCCACGTCCACCTGTCCGAGGCCGATCGAATCGAACCAGCCCTGGAGCGGAGCGACGATCGTGTCGATGTCGCGCCGGATCTCGGGGACCGACGCGATGAACTGGCTGAGCGAGTTCGACAGCGCCTGGGCGATCACCAGCCCGGCCACCACCAGCGTCGCCACGATGCCCGTGTAGACGAGCACGGTCGCGACGACCCGCGGCAGGCCCGGGATGACCGAGGCGATCCGCGTGACGATCGGGCTGACGATGAAGGCCAGCAGCCAGGCGAGGAAGAACGCCAGGACGATGTCGCCGATGGAGGCCAGGGCCGCACCGACCAGGTTGAGTGCGACGAAGAACAGGACGACCGTGCCGAGCGCCAGGATGGCGCCGACCAGGCGGCGCTCTCGACCCGTGGGACGCAGGTCCATCATCGGCGGCTCAGCGGAGACCCATCTTGGCGCGCACCTCGGCCATCGTGGCCTGCGCGATGGGCCGGACGCGCTCGGCGCCCTCGTCGAGGATGCGGTCGATCCGTGCCGGATCGGCCATCAGCTCGTCGTAGCGCTCGCGCGCTCCCGCGTAGTGGCGGAGGATCCGCTCGACCAGGAGCTTCTTCGTGTCGACGCAACCGGTCCTCGCGGTTCGCTCGCCCTCCCAGATCTCCTCGTAGTCGTCACCGAACGACCGATGGAGCTGGCAGACGTTGCAGATCTCCGGCCGACCGGGATCCGTGCGCAGGATGCGCTTCGTGTCGGTCACCATCGACATGACCTGGCGTCGGATCTCGTCCTCCGGCGCGAAGATGTCGATCGAGTTGCCGATCGACTTGCTCATCTTGCGCACGCCGTCCGTGCCGAGGACGATCGGGGCGTCCGTGTGGACGGCCCGGGGCTCCGGGAACGTGTTCCCGTATCGGGTGTTGAAGCTCCGCACGATCTCGCGCGACAGCTCGAGGTGAGCGGCCTGGTCCTTGCCGACCGGGACCAGCGAGGCCTTGTAGATCACGATGTCCGCCGCCTGGAGGACCGGGTAGGTCAGGAGGCCGTGGTTGACGTCGTCGGGCTGGTTCTGCTTCTTCTCCTTGAATGTCGGGGTTCGCTCCAGCCAGCTGACCGGCGTGACCGTCATCAGCAGCCAGGCGAGCTCCGTGTGTTCCGGTCGATGGCTCTGTACGAACAGCGTGCATCGTTCCGGGTCGAGGCCGAGCGCCAGCAGCGACGCGGCCATCTCGCGGGTCTGCCGGCGCAGGCGATCGGCATCGTGGAGGCTCGTCAGAGCGTGGTAGTCGACGATGCAGTAGATCGCCTCGTACTCCCACTGGAGCTTCACGTAGTTCCGGATCGCGCCCAGGTCGTTGCCGATGTGCGGGGCGCCCGAGGGCTGGATCCCGGAGAAGATGCGGGGCCGCGGAACGGGCGCCGCGGCGGGGGAGGGAACCGGCGCGATCTCGGTCGTCATCGCGCCCGAGTGTAGCGGACGCCTCATGGCCCGAGATCATCGGCGGTCGCCTTCGTCGGCGCCTGGTCTCCGCCGTGCCACGGCGATGGCTCGGTCCGTGGGGGCTCGCCTCGGCTACCATTCCGGCGATGCGCGCCGATCGTCCGCACCCAAGCTCGTGAGCCGCCCACCGCTGCGTATCGGCGTACTCGGAGCGGGCACGGTGGGTGGCGCGGTGATCGAAGGACTGACCGTCGATCCGCACCGCCTGCTCAGCGCCGACGGGGCGCTGCTCCAGCTGACCGGGATCGCCGTTCGCGACCTCGACCGGGCGCGTGGCGCCGGCCTGCCGGCGGCTCTCCTGACCGACGCTCCCGCCCACCTCGTCGCCGATCCCGAGACGGACGTCATCGTCGAGCTCATGGGTGGCGACGAACCGGCCCGGACGCTCATCGTCGCGGCACTCGGGGCGGGCAAGGCGGTCGTCACGGCGAACAAGCACGTGCTTGCCCACCATGGGCCGGAGCTGGAGACGGCCACCCGGCGCACGGATGCGGCGTTCCGGTTCGAGGCCGCCGTCGGGGGCGGGATCCCGGTCCTCTCCCCGCTGGCGACGGACCTGGCGGGCAACCGGATCCTCCGCGTGCGCGGGATCATCAACGGCACGACCAACTTCATCCTGACCGCGATGGCGCAGGAAGGGCGCCCCTACGAGGAGGTCCTGGCGGACGCCCAGGAGTTGGGGTATGCGGAGGCGGACCCGAGCGGCGATGTCGAGGGTGACGACGCGGTGAACAAGCTCGTCGTCCTGGCCCGCCTGGCGTTCGGTCGCTGGCTGGATCCCGCCACCGTCGGCCGTCGTCCACCGACCGCCCGAGGGACCGGCCGCCCCGGCATCACCGGCGTGACCGAACGCGAGATCGAAGGAGCGGCGGCCCTTGGCCTGACGATCAAGCTCCTGGCCACGGCGGCCCGTCGCGGTGACGATGTCGAGGCCGCCGTCGTCCCGACGGCCGTCGCGTCGCACAGTCCGTTCGGCTGGACGGACGGCGTGCTCAACCGGGTGGAGGTGGACGCCGAGCCCCTCGGCACGGTCGGCTTCTCCGGTCCGGGCGCCGGCGGTCCCGCCACCAGCAGCGCCGTCCTGGGCGACCTCGTCGCGATCTCCCGCGGGGCCGGTTCGACGTGGGCGGGACTGCCGCCCGCGACCGGTCCGGCCGGCGCGGCGGCGGATCCGCTCGACGGCCGTCGTCACTGGTACGCCTTCCTGCCGGCGGTCCGCGACGACGTCCCGCTCCCGGCGGCGCTCGACGAGGCGGCCGCGGTCCGCTTCGAGGACGGCGCCGCCATCCGCAGCGAGGTGGTCACCCTGGCGGAGGCCCGCTCGGCGTTCGACGCCATCCTCCCGGCTGGCGTCGACGTGACGCTCTACCCGGTCGATGACTGACCTTCGCGCGGCCGACGCCGCGCCCCGGCGTCCGCGGCTGCTGGAGCGGTATCGCCGCTTCCTGCCGGTGACCGACAGCACGCCGGTGCTGTCGCTCGGCGAGGGCGCGACCCCGCTCATCCACGCGACACGCCTCGGGGAGTCCATCGGGGTGCCGCATCTCTACCTCAAGATCGAAGGGCAGAACCCGACCGGTTCGTTCAAGGATCGCGGCATGGTCATGGCGGTCAGCAAGGCCCTCGAGGCCGGCGCGACGGCGATCGTCTGCGCGTCGACCGGCAATACGTCGGCCTCGGCCGCGGCCTACGGGGCGGCCGCCGGCCTGGAGGTCATCGTCATCCTGCCCAAGGGCCAGATCGCCTTCGGGAAGCTGCTCCAGGCGCTCGTGGCGGGTGCCCGCGTCGTCGCCATCGACGGCAATTTCGACCAGGCGCTCCAGGTCGTCCGCGGTCTGGCCGAACAGGACGAGCACCCGGTCACCCTGGTCAATTCGGTCAACCCGTTCCGCCTGGACGGGCAGAAGACCGCCGCGTTCGAAGTCTGCGATGACCTGGGGCGTGCGCCGGACATCCTCGCGATCCCGGTCGGCAACGCGGGCAACATCAGCGCCTACTGGGCCGGGTTCAAGGAGTACGCGTCCGCCGGGATCGTCCCGTCCACGCCGGCGATGTGGGGGTTCCAGGCGGCCGGCGCGGCGCCCATCGTCCTTGGGCGGCGCGTGGAGCGACCGGAGACGGTCGCGACGGCCATCCGGATCGGCGACCCGGCCTCGTGGGAGAAGGCGGTCGCGGCTCGCGACGAATCCGGTGGTCGGGTGGAGGCGGTGACCGACGATGAGATCCTCGCTGCCTACCGCGACCTGCCACGCCTGGCCGGCGTGTTCTGCGAACCGGCGTCTGCGGCGAGCATCGCCGGCATCCGCAAGATGGCGGCCGCCGGTCACCTCGACCCGGGCGCGACGGTCGTCGCCGTGCTGACCGGCCATGGGCTCAAGGACCCCCACACCGCCGAGCGGCAGGTTCCGAGCGTGATCGAGGCCGCCCCGACGTTGGGCGCCGTCGCCGTCGCCCTCGGCTGGACGTAGACTCGGCTCGACGCAGGAAGGACGACGGATCAGTGGCGCACTGGCTGGCAGAACTGGACGGCCGGCGGGTCGAGGTGGAGGCTCCGGCCTCGTCCGCGAACCTCGGAGCCGGGTACGACTGCGTGGGGGTGGCCCTGGCACTCACGAATCGGGTGCAGGTCGAGGTCCTCGGCTGGAGTCGCGAAGATATCGAGCTGACCGTCGACGGCGAGGGCGACGGCGAGCTCACCGGCGACCGCGACAACCGCTTCGTCCGGGGACTGGAGGCGGCCCTGGAACTGGCCCGCGGTCCGATGCCGAACGGCGTCGCGTGGCGGATCACGATGCGCAACCGCATCCCCCTGGCACGCGGCCTGGGATCGTCCGCTGCCGCGACGGTCGCCGGGGTGGTGGCGGCCAATGAGCTGCTCGGCGGCGAGCTGGACCTGTCGACCCAGCTCCGGATCGCGACGGAGATCGAGGGACACCCCGACAATGCCGCAGCCGGGCTGCTCGGCGGCTTCGTCGTCAGCGCGATGACCCCCGACGGGGTGCAGGCCGTCCGGTTCGATACGCCGCGGGACCTTCGCGCGGTCCTGTTCGTCCCGGACCTGCGGTTGTCGACCGACGTGATGCGCCGGACGCTGCCCGCCAAGGTCCCGCTGGAGGACGCCGTGGCGAACCTGGGCGCGGTGGCCGTCGGGGTTGCCGGGATGGCCACAGGACGGACGGACCTGCTTCGCTGGCTGACCGTGGACCGGCTGCACGAGCCGTACCGCGCCAAGGGGTACCCGCAGCTGCCCCGCCTCGTGGCCGCGGCGCGCGACGCCGGCGCCCTGGGGGCCTGCCTGTCGGGAGCCGGATCGACGGTCCTGGCGTTCGCCGACTCGATGGCCGACATCACTCGTATCGAGGCGGCCTTCGTGGCCGCTGCCGCCGACACCGACCTGCCCGGGAGCATCCACGTGGTCGAACCGCGGAACGCCGGTGCCAGGGTGGTCGGCAGCGGCTGACGACCGGCCCTCCCGGCCGGCCCAGCCTGAGGTCCGCGTGTCGCGCCACGGTAGAATGCCCGGCGAATGCCTGCCCCCCTCGTCGTCCAGAAGTTCGGTGGCTCGTCCGTGGCCGGCGCCGACCGCATCAAGCGCGTCGCGCGACGGATCGCGCGAGAACGGGCGGCCGGTAACGACCTCGTCGTCGTCGTTTCGGCGATGGGCGACACGACGGACGAGCTGCTTGGTCTCGCGGCGGCGATCACGGACGAGCCGGACCCGCGCGAACTCGACGTGCTGCTGGCGACCGGGGAGCACCAGAGCGCGACCCTCGTCTCGATGGCGCTCCATGCGATCGGCGTGCCGGCCATCAGCCTCAGCGGACCCCAGGCCGGGATCACGACGGATGGCACGTACGGGCGGGCACGCATCGCGGGCATCGAGCCGCGGCGAGTCCGGTCGGAGCTGGAGGGCGGCAAGGTCGTGATCGTCGCCGGGTTCCAGGGGCAGAGCGCCTCGGCGATGGTGGACCAGGAGATCACGACCCTGGGTCGCGGCGGCAGCGACACCACGGCCGTCGCCCTTGCCGCGGCGCTCCGTGCGGACCGCTGCCAGATCTTCACGGACGTCCGCGGCATCTACACGGCCGATCCCCGGCTCGTGCACGACGCCCGGCAGCTGTCGACGATCGGGTACGAGGAGATGCTGGAACTGGCCCACCAGGGTGCCCAGGTCATGCAGGTCCGCGCCGTCGAGCTGGGCTGGGTCAACGACGTCGTCATCGAGGTGCTCAGCTCGTTCGAGGATTCGCCGGGCACGCTCATCAAGGAGGATCCGCTCGTGGAGCAGCGCAACAAGGTCCGCGGCCTCGCCCATGATCGGAACGTCGCCAAGGTCACGGTCGTCGCCGTCCCGGACCGGCCCGGCATCGCCCGAGCGATCTTCGACCCGCTTGCGAACGCGGGCGTCAACGTGGACATGATCGTGCAGAACGTCGGGCACGGCGGCGAGACGGACCTGTCGTTCACCGTTCCCAGGGTCGAGCTCGGCAAGGCCCGCAAGACGCTGGAGCCGGTCGTCCGCGAGCTTGGCGCGCGCGAGGTGACGACGGACGCCAGCGTCGCCAAGGTGAGCATCGTCGGCGCAGGCCTGCACAACGCCCCGGGCTACGCCGCCCGGATGTTCGGGACGCTGGCCGATGCGGGCATCAACATCGAGATGATCTCGACCTCGGAGGTGCGGATCACCTGCATGATCGCCGAGGAAGACCTCGAGACGGCCCTGCGTGCCCTGCACGGGGCGTTCGAACTCGAACGACCGGAGCCGGTCGAGGCGGCGGCGGCCGGATGACCGGCACGGGACGTTTCCGTTGACCGACTTCCTGGCACGCCAGGAGCGGTTCGACGTCGTCGGTTCGACCAACGACGTCGTCCGTGGCTGGTTGGCCGAGGGGACCCCGGAGGTCTGCCTGGCCGTCGCCGACGAGCAGTCAGCCGGGCGCGGCCGGGACGGGCGGACGTGGACGGCGCCGTCGGGAGCGGCGCTGCTGCTGTCCCTCGGCTTCCGGCCCGGCTGGCTCGAGCCCGACCGAGCCTGGCGCCTGGCCGCCACGGTGTCGCTCGCCATGGCCGACGCTGCGGAGGAAGTGGCCGGGCTGCCCGATCGGGCGATCCGGCTGAAGTGGCCGAACGACCTCGTGGTCGAGACCGTGGGCGACGCCGTGCCTCGCGTCCCGCAGGTGCCGACCGAGGTCCGCAAGCTGGCCGGGGTCCTGGGTGAGACGGTGGGTCTGGGGACTGCCGACCCGCGGGTCGTGGTCGGCCTCGGCATCAACACCGACTGGGCGGCCGCCGACTTCCCGGCCGATCTGGCCGGCGTCATGACCTCGCTTCGGGCGGCGTCGTCGGGCCGACCCATCGATCACGCCGCGCTGCTCGATGCGTTCCTCGGCCGGCTCGAGGTCCGCGTCGCCGCGCTGCAGGGCGGCCGCTTCGACGTGGCCGACTGGACGGGTCGGCAACTCACGACGGGGCGCGACGTGCAGATCGTCGCGTCGGATGGGTCGTTGGCGTCGGTCCGTGCGATCGGCGTTGATGTCGGGTCCGGCGCGCTCGTGGTCGAGGAGCCCGGGGCACCAGGCGCGGAGCGCGCCGTGCTGGTCGGCGAGATCCGGCACGTCCGTCTGGCCGATGTCACGACGGCCCGGGTGTAACGCGATGGCTCGACCGGCATTTAGGAGAGTGGGACGCTCGGAGGGAGCGCCCACCACTCGCGTCGCCCGCCTGGACCGAGACCGGTCGCTGGTGGAAGCGGCCCGGGCGGATCCGGCCCGCTTCGAGGCCCTGTACCGGAAGTACCTCGCACAGGTGTACAACTTCGCGGTCTATGAGCTCGGCGACCATCACGAGGCGGAGGACGCCACGGAGCGGACGTTCCTGGCTGCCCTCGCCAACCTGTCGCGGTTCGAGGAGCGCGCTCGCCCGGAGGGCGGCGCTGAGGCGTCCACGTTCCGGATCTGGTTGTTCCAGATCGCGCGCAACGTCATCGCCGAGCGCAGGCGCGGTCGGCGACGTCGACCGGAAGCCCCGCTCGAGGCGGCTGCTGACGCAGCGGATCCGACCGACGTGGAGGAGTCGGCGATCGCCCGCGAAGCCGCCGCGGCCGCCTGGCGCGCCGTCGACCGGCTGCCGGACGATCGACGCCGCGCGATCGTGCTCCGGTTCGTGCACGAGATGTCGACCGGCGAGATCGCCGGGGTCCTGGGTCGATCCGAGGGTGCCGTCCGGGTCCTGCTCCATCGGGCGCTTCGCGCCGTCGCCAGCGACCTGCGGCGGGACCGCCGGTGACGGCGCTGCGCCCCGGCCGTGACGGGGACGTCGAGGCATTCGTCGTGGACCGATACCTTGAATCGCTCCTGGCCCGCCATCCGATCGACGTCGAGGGCGTTCCGGCCGAGCTGGAGGCCACCGCCAGCCGGCTGGCCGCCGCCCTTCCGCGATTTCACCCCTCGTTCCGGTTCGAGGAGGAGCTGGCGGCTCGCCTCGCCGCGGCGGCCGGGAAGCTCGAAGGTGGCACGCTCATCACGTTCCCGAGGTCCCCGGCGTCGCGTGACGTGGCCCACCCCGACCGGATGCTCGGCCGGCCCGCCCTCATCGGTGGCGTCCTGACCTCCGCAGCGCTGTCGCTTGCTGGCGCGGTCATCGTCGCCCGGCGTTTGGCGCGACCGTCGAGCGATACCGCTGCGACTGCGGCCGCTCCGGCCAGGCTGACCTGATGCCCCTCAAGCTACCGTCCTTCCGGGCCCGTCGCGACGTCTACCCACCGGATCTGTGGACCAAGTGCCCGACCTGCGCGACGATGCTGTTCAACAAGCAGCTCGACAAGAACCTGCGCGTCTGCACCAGCTGCGGCCACCACTTCCGCCTGGCGGCCAGCGCACGCATCGACCAGCTCCTCGACGGCGGATCGTGGGCCGAACGCGACGCAGGACTCCAGTCGGTGGATGCGCTCGGGTTCGTCGATCAGAAGACCTATCCGGACCGCCTCGCGGCCGCGCAGCAGGCGACGGGCATGCGTGACGCCGCTGTGTGGGGGACGGGGGCCATCGGCGGGGCGGCGGTGGCGGCCTGCGTCATGGACTTCGGGTTCATGGGCGGATCGATGGGCGCCGTGGTCGGCGAGAAGGTGACTCGGGCGGCGGAGTACGCCCTCGCGCAGCGCGTCCCGCTCGTCGTGGTCAGTGCCTCCGGTGGCGCCCGGATGCAGGAGGGCACCCTGGCCCTCATGCAGTTGGCGAAGACCCTGGCGGCCCTGGAGCGACTGCGTGATGGCGGGGTGCCGTTCGTGTCGGTCCTGTCGGACCCGACGACCGGCGGCGTGTTCGCCTCGTTCGCGGCGGTCGGCGACGTGAACCTCGCGGAGCCGGGGGCGCTGATCGGCTTCGCCGGGGCCCGCGTCTCTGCCGGGACGATCGCGACCGAGTTGCCGCCCGGGTTCCAGCGTGCCGAATTCCTGTTCGCCCACGGCTTCGTGGACCGGGTCGTCGCGCGCGCCGATATGCGCGATGAACTGGCCGCGCTCCTGCGCCTGCTGCCGGTGCGCGGCGCCCCGACCCCGGCGGCGCCGGCGGAGGCGGACATCACGGCCTTCCGACCGCTGTCGTTCCTGTCCACCTTCGCCGACCGTGTCGGAGACCTGGCCGGCGGCGAGCCGGCCACCACGGAAGTGCGCAGTAACGGCACCACGCTTGATCAGGGGACGGCGGCGCCGGCCGACGAGGTGTGGGCCAGGGTCCAGCTCGCCCGGTCGTTGCACCGGCCCCGGACCCTCGAGTTCCTGGCCACCATGGCCGACGAATTCGTGGAACTGCACGGTGACCGGTTGTTCGGTGACGACGCCGCGGTCGTGACCGGCCTGGCCAGGATCGATGGCCGAAGGATCGTCGTGGTCGGCCACCAGAAGGGGTCCGACACGGAAGAGAACATCCGGCGCAACTTCGGGATGCCGCACCCAGAGGGGTATCGAAAGGCGATGCGCGTGATGCGGCTGGCGGAGGGTCTCGGGCTCCCCGTCGTCACCTTCGTGGACGTCCCGGGCGCCCACCCCGGCCCCGAATCGGAGGAGCGCGGCATCGCCGAGGCGATCGCGCGGTCGATCGCGTTGATGAGCCGGCTCCGGACACCGATCGTCACGGTCATCACCGGCGAGGGCGGCTCCGGCGGCGCCATGGCGATCGCGGTCGGCGACGTCGTCGTCGCGCTGGAGAACGCGGTCTACTCCGTGATCAGCCCGGAGGGCTGTGCCTCCATCCTGTGGCGCAGCCCGGACCTCGCCTCGACGGCGGCCGCCGCGATGCGCATGTCGGCGGCAGACCAGCACGCCCTGGGCGTCGTCGACATCGTCGTGCCCGAGCCGGGTGAGGGCGCCCATGCCGACCCGGTCGAGATGGCCCGGCGCCTGCGGGCGATCGTCCTGGACCGGCTCGCCGCCCTCGACGGAATGACCCTGGACGCCCTCGTGGAGGCCCGCTACCGGCGCTACCGGGCCCTGGGCGCCTACACTGAGGTCGCGCCGACCGAGATCACGGAACGCGCCGACCGGAGTCTCGCGGGCCGACTGCGCGAGCTGCTCGAGCCCGGCCGGCGCGCGCTCACGCCGGGAGTGGAGGGATGGTCGCGCGACGATCCACCAGCTCGCGAGGAGGTCTAGCGCGTGCGCGAAACGCCCCCGTCAGACAAGCAGCGTCGAAACCGCAGCACGACCGAGCGGTCCGGCGATCACGCTGCCATCGACCGGCTGAGCACGGAGCTCCTGCCCGCCCTCATCGCGAAGCTCGGCGCCACCGGCCTTGGTGAGCTGGAAGTCCGCGAGGGGACCTGGCGTGTCCGATTGCGCGCTCCGCAGCGCGACCCCCACGGCGCGGGCGGGACACCCGGGACGACGCGAGATCGCCGGCCCTCCGGCCGCTCCGGACCGGATGGCGTGACCGCTGACCGAACTGATCGCCACGAACGGTCGGAGCGGTCCGCCCGCCTCGCCCATCCCGCCGAGGCCGCCACGCCCCGGGCCGCGACCCGCAGCGTCGCGACATCCCCGGCGGTGGGGATCTACCGGCCGCGCGCCGATCTCGTGGTCGGCGAACGCGTGCGGGCAGGCGACCGCCTGGGGGCCGTCGACATGCTTGGCGTGCCGCAGGAGGTGCTGGCACCCGATGACGGCGTGGTCGGTGCCAGCCTCGCCGAATCGGGCGATGCCGTCGAGTACGGGCAGGAACTCCTCGTGATCGAGATGGTCCCGGCACCGGCGGCCTCCAGCTGATGTTCCGCAAGGTCCTCATCGCCAATCGCGGCGAGATCGCCCTCCGGATCCTGCGCGCCTGCCGGTCGCTGGACGTGGAGGCGGTCGTCGCGTACAGCTCGGCCGACCGGGACACGCTGGCGGTCCAGCTGGCCGACGAGGCGATCTGCATCGGGCCACCGGATGCGACCCGCTCGTATCTCTCCGCGTCCGCGATCATCTCCGCTGCCCTGGTGACCGGCTGCGACGCGATCCATCCCGGGTATGGGTTCCTCTCGGAGGACGCGGGTTTCGCGGACGTCGTTGCGGCGCATGACCTGACCTTCATCGGCCCGCCGGCGGCCGTACTTGAGCGGTTCGCCAGCAAGGCCGGGACGCGCCAGTTGCTGGGCGACCTCGGGCTGCCGACCATCCCCGGATCGGACGGCATGTTGCGCGACGATCCCCACGGGCTCAGCGAGGCGGAGCGGATCGGCTATCCGGTCCTGATCAAGCCGTCGGCCGGCGGTGGCGGCAAGGGGATGCGCATGGTGCGCACGCCCCGGGAACTCGAATCCGTGCTGAAGGTGTGCCGCTCGGAGGCCAAGGCGGCCTTTGGTGACGAATCTCTCTACCTGGAGAAGTGGCTGGACGAGAACCGCCACGTCGAAGTCCAGGTCATGGTCGATCGATACGGGCACGGCATCCACTTGGGTGAGCGTGATTGCTCGGTCCAGCGCCGCCATCAGAAGATCCTCGAGGAAGCGCCCACCCCGGCGATGTCGGAGCGAGCCCGCGCCGAACTCGCCGAGCGCGCGATCCGGGCGGTGGTGGCGGCCGGCTACGAGAACGTCGGGACGCTGGAGTTCCTGGTCGACGGGAACGGCGATTACTACTTCATCGAGATCAACTGCCGGATCCAGGTGGAGCACCCCATCACGGAGATGCTGACCGGCGTGGACATGGTCGCCGCCCAGCTCCGCATCGCCGCCGGCGAACCACTCGGCCTGACCCAGGCGGACATCTCCTTCAGCGGCCATGCGATCGAGTTCCGGATCAACGCCGAGGACCCGGACCACGACTTCCGGCCGGAGGCGGGGGTCGTGGAGGAGTACCACGCTCCCGGTGGTCCCTGGCGTGCGCATGGATTCGCACCTGTATGCCGGGTACGAGGTCCCGCCGTTCTACGATCCGCTCCTCGGCAAGCTCGTCGTCTGGGGACCGGACCGCGCCAGCGCGATCGCACGCGGTCGGGTCGCACTGGAGGAACTCGTCATCGAGGGGATCGTCACCAACACGGCGATCCATCGGGCACTGCTGGCTTCGGAGACGTTCCTCGACGGGAAGATGACGACGAACCTGCTCGACCGGGTCGGGAGCGCGGCATTCCTGGCGGCCGCGGCCCGCGTGTCGTGACCGCGCGCTCAGCGCCGGAGATGCAGACCTGCACACGAAGCGCCGCCTCGGCGCGGCCGAGCGGCCAGACTCACCACGACCCGCGATGGAGCTGCCCATGACCGACACGACCACCGATCCTCCCGCCACATCGATGAGCGTCGCCGACATCGAGCGACTGATCCCGCACCGCTGGCCATTCCTCCTGGTCGACCGCATCGTGGACTACGACGCGGAGGCTCGTCGGATCGTCGGCCTGAAGGCGGTCACCGCGACGGAGTGGTTCTTCCAGGGGCATTTCCCGGGCCTGCCCGTGATGCCGGGCGTCCTCCAGGTGGAGGCCCTCGCCCAGACGATGGCCGTCTATGTGGCCCGACAACCGGGATTCGGCGATCGGATCGGACTGTTCGCGGGGATCGACGACGTCCGCTTCAAGCGGGTCGTCGTGCCGGGCGACGTCCTCCGGCTCGAGGTCACGATGGAGAAGCTCGGGTCCCGGTTCGGCAAGGGCCGGGCGGTCGCCAGCGTGAACGGCGAGGTGGCGTGCGAGGGGCTCCTGTCGTTCGTCATCCCGCCGACCGGGGTGCTGCGGTGACCCGTCTTGCCGCCCTGTCCGACATCCACGGCAACGCCACGGCGATGGAGGCCGTCCTGGAGGACATCGCGCGGGCGAAGCCGGACGCCGTGATGATCGCGGGCGACCTCGTGCTCAACGGTCCCGAGCCGGCGCTGGTCGTCGACGTCCTGCGGACCCTGGCGGACGACGGAGCGCTGCTGATCCAGGGCAACACGGACATCGCCGTCGCCGACTTCGACTACGGCTCCGCCTTCCCGTGGATGAACGATGGCGTCCCGGACGCGATCGTCGACGCCGCCGAGTGGGCCCACGACGCCCTCGGCGAGCAGCGCCTCGACTGGCTTCGTCGGCTGCCAGCGGAACGCCGCTGGCGCGCCGACGACGACACGCTCGTCCTGGTCTGCCACGGTTCGCCGGGCTCGCAGACGGCCGGATTCGACCAGGGTCTGGACCCGAGCGTCACGACCGAGCGGGTCGCCCGGACGGACGCCCGGGTCATCGTCTGCGGACACACGCACGTCCCTGAGGTGCGTGACCTCGGCTGGAAGCTGATCGTCAATTGCGGATCGGCGGGCTATGTGTTCGACGGCGATCCGACCGCTTCGTGGGCGCTCATCGACATCGACGACGGTGAGGTCCGGGCGGAGATCCGGCGGACCGCCTTCGACGTGCTGACGGTCGCGAACGCCATCTCCGCGCGAGGTCTCTCTGGCGACGTGTACCGGGCCGCTACCGTCCGGACCGGGAAGCTCGTCCGATGACGGCACGGCGGGTCGTCATCACCGGCATGGGGATGGTCACGGCGCTCGGCAACGACGTCGCCTCGACCTGGGACGGGCTCGTCGCCGGCCGGTCGGGCATCCGCACGATCGAGTCGTTCGATCCGTCGCGACTGACGGCCCGCATGGCCGGGGAGGTGCGCGACTTCGACGCAGGCGCCGTCCTGGACCGCAAGGAGATCCGGCGGACGGACCGCTACATCCAGTTCGGCCTGGTGGCAGCCCGTGAGGCGATGGACCAGGCCGGGCTGCCGGCCCGCCTCGAGGGCGCGCTCGCCGAGGCGACCGGGGTCATCCTCGGGACCGGCCTGGGCGGCGTCGGCACGCTGTATGAGGGCATGTCGACCAACGCCCTGCGCGGACCTGACCGGATCAGCCCATTCCTCGTGCCGATGGGTATCCCCAACGTCGGCGCCGGACTCGTGGCCATCAACTTCGGGATGGTCGGGCCGAATTTCGCGACCGTGTCGGCCTGCGCGACCGGCGGCCATGCACTGGGCGAAGCGTCGGAGATCATCCGTCGCGGAGACGCCGACGTCATGGTCGCGGGCGGGGCCGAGGCCTGTATCCACGAGGTCCTGATCGGCGGGTTCGCCGCGATGCGGGCGCTGTCGACCCGCAACGACGACCCGGCCGGGGCCTCCCGACCGTTCGATACCGGTCGGGATGGATTCGTCTGTGGCGAAGGGGCGGGCGTCCTCGTCCTCGAGGAGCTGCGCCACGCCGAGGCGCGCGGTGCGGAACCGCTGGCCGAGCTCGTCGGTTATGGGGCCACGGCGGACGCCTCGCACATCACGCTGCCGGCGCCGGGTGGGGTGGGTGCCGTCCGCGCGGCGCGCCGGGCCCTGGAGAAGGCGAGCCTCGTCCCGGCTGACATCGACCACGTGAACGCCCATGCGACGTCCACGCCCGAGGGCGACAAGGCGGAGTTGCAGGCGATCCGGACGATCTTCGGGGATGACGTCGGTCGCATCGCCGTCACCGCGAACAAGTCGATGCTGGGGCACACCCTCGGCGCCGCGGGCGCGATCGAGGCGATCGCCTCGATCATGGCGATCCGCGACGGCTGCATCCCGCCGACCATCAACCTGGTCGACCCGGACCCGGCCGGCGAAGGCATGGACCTGACGCCGAACGTGGCGCGGCGTCGTGAGGTCCGCACCGTCCTGAGCAACTCGTTCGGGTTCGGCGGGCAGAACACGGCCCTGGTCTTCACCCGGTGGTCCCGATGAGCGGTCGCGTCGATCCCGCGGCGCCGCGCGACCGCGGTGACACGGAGCTGCTCGCGCTCATCGACCGCCTGTCGGCGCTGCTCGACCGCTCGGAACTCAGCGAGCTCGAGGTCGAGTCCGGCGGGACCGGCCTCACCCTGCGCAAGACCACGGCGCTTGCCGCCGCTTCGGCTGCGGTGCCATCGGCGGTCGTGCCGTCGCCCGCGTCGGGCGAAGCGGGGCGGCCCGCCGATCACGGCGAGATCGCGGAGGCCGAGAAGCCGTCCGTCAAGGCTCCCCTCACCGGGATCTTCTACGCCTCGCCGGCCCCTGGGTCCGCCCCGTACGTCCGGGCGGGCGGCGAGGTCGCGGTCGGGCAGGTCATCGGCATGATCGAGGCGATGAAGTTGTTCAACGAGATCAAGTCGGACCTGGCCGGGCGGGTCGTCCGGGTCGTCCCGGAGAGCGGCACCCTGGTCAAGGCCCGCCAGCCCCTCCTGGAGGTGGAGCCGCTGTGAGCGCCCCGACGTCGCCGAACGCACGCTACGCCCACATCACCGGCTGGGGTCGCTACGCCCCGGCCCAGGTCCTCACCAACCGCGACCTGGAGCGGATGGTCGATACGAACGACGAGTGGATCGTCCAGCGGACCGGGATCCGCGAGCGCCGCGTCGCGGCGGCCGACGAAACGACGGCGTCGATGGCGGCGGTGGCCTCGCTGCGCGCGATCCGGACGGCGGGGATCGATCCCGACGATCTCGACCTGATCCTGCTCGCCACGCTGACGCCCGACTACTGGATGCCTTCGACCGCGGCGCTCGTCAAGGAGGCGATCGGCAATACCCGCGCCGCGGCGATGGACGTGTCGGCCGCCTGCTCGGGCTTCATCTACGCCTACGCGACGGCCCAGGCCTACATCACGAGCGGTCTCGCCACGCACGTCCTGGTCATCGGGGCAGAGCTGCTCACCCGCTTCCTGGATTACACGGACCGTGGTACCTGCATCCTGTTCGGTGACGGCGCGGGCGCGGTCGTCCTGTCGGCGGCCGATGCGCCCGGCGGCGGACTCGGCATCGAGCTCACGACCGAGCCGCAGGGGGCCTACATGATCTGGCTCCCGGCGGGAGGTGCCAAGAGCCCTCCCAGTGCGGAGACGATCGCCCGCGGCGAGCACTACATCCGGATGGAGGGCCGGGAGACCTACCGGTTCGCCACTCGGACCCTGGCCACGACCGCCCTCGCTTCCGTCCAGAAGGCCGGCCTCGCTCCGTCGGACATCGACCTGATCATCCCGCACCAGGCCAACATCCGGATCATCGAGGCGGTCGCCAAGGGCCTGGACATGCCGATGGACCGGATGTACGTCAACCTGGACCGCTACGGCAACACGTCGGCTGCGTCCGTGCCGATCGCCCTGGCCGAGGCCGTCAATGAAGGCCGGGTCAGCGTCGGCGACCACCTCGTCATGGTGGCCTTCGGGGCCGGTTTCACGAGCGGCGCCGTGACCGTGGAATGGACCGCCGACCCGGCGCGCGGGATCGCCGGCGACGCCGCCGTCCGGCGCGAGGACGTCCACGTCCGACTGCCGGTCGACTGGGACTCGGTCGACCCGATCCCGGCGGCTCTGGCCGAACTCATGCGACGACCCGGGACGGTCGACGTGCCGCTCGATGACGTGATCCCCGACGAGCCCGCCGAGTCCGCAGGACCGGAACCCACGAAGTCCGAGGTTCCTGCGTGACGGCCCGGGCGGGCCGGTGACGGCCAGACTGCGCGGGCTGGCCGACGGGCGTCGCCCGGGTTCCGCGGCCGATCGCTTCCGCCAACGGCGGTTCGCCCGGTTTCGGGAGCTGGTCGACGGTCTGCCCAGGCCGGTCCGGATCCTGGATGTCGGCGGCACGACCTCGTTCTGGGAACGCCTCGGCTATGCGGGTCGCGAGGGCATCGAGATCGTCCTCCTCAATCTGATGGACCAGGACGTTCCGCATGCCAACATGACGTCCACGGTGGGAGACGCCGCCGACCTCTCCGCCTACGCCGACGACGCCTTCGACGTCGTGGTCTCGAACTCGGTCATCGAACATCTGCCTTCCCCGGAGCTCCAGGCTCGCATGGCGCTGGAAGTCCGACGCGTCGGCCGGCGGGTCTACCTCCAGACGCCGGATCGCTACTTCCCGCTGGAGCCGCATTTCCTGTTCCCGTATTTCGGCGTTCTGCCGATGCGCGCCCGCGCGTTCCTCCTCCAGCGCATGGACCTCGGCTGGCACGCACGCCGGCCGGATCCCGCGGAGGCACTGGCGGACGTCCGCTCGGTCCGCCTGATGACGGGCTCGGAGCTGCGCCGCCTGTTCCCCGGGGCGCGGTTCGAGAACGAGCGGATCCTCGTGTTCACGAAATCGTTCATCGTCCTCGACGGCTGGGGACCAAGCGGAGACCAGGCAGCATGATCGATCTCGGCGGGAAGACCGCGCTCGTGACGGGCGGCTCGCGCGGCATCGGGCGCGCCATCGTTCTGCGCCTGGCGACCCAGGGCGCGGACGTCGCGTTCAGCTACAAGGGCAATGCCGCCGCGGCGGCCGCCACGGGCGCCGAGGTCGAGGCGCTCGGGCGTCGCGCCCTGGCGATCCAGGCCGACGCCTCCGACGTCGACGCGGCGGAATCGCTCGTCAAGGGGGTGCTCGAAGCGTTCGGCCGGATCGACATCCTGGTCAACAACGCCGGCATCACCCGCGATGACCTGATCATGCGGATGAGCCCCGACGCGTGGCGCGACGTGCTGGAGACGAACCTGTTCGGCGCCTTCTGGGTGACCAAGGCGGTGACCCGACCGATGCTCAAGGCGCGCAGCGGTCGGATCATCAACATCAGCTCGGTGTCCGGGCAGGCCGGCCAGACGGGCCAGGCCAACTACAGCGCCGCGAAGGCCGGGCTGATCGGCCTGACC
Source organism: uncultured Chloroflexia bacterium (assembly GCA_963704935.1). Classification (GTDB taxonomy): domain Bacteria; phylum Chloroflexota; class Limnocylindria; order Limnocylindrales; family CSP1-4; genus SPCO01. The sequence continues at coordinate 852,272 of CAVPIF010000001.1, read as the reverse complement.
AAGGCGACCGCCCGCGAGCTGGCGTCGCGCGGCATCACGGTCAACGCCGTCGCGCCGGGGTTCGTCCTGACCGAACTGACCCAGGACCTGCCGGATGCGCTCAAGGACGAGATCACCTCGCGGACGCCGCTGGGCCGCTTCGGCACGACGGACGAGATCGCGGCTGCGGTCGCATTCCTGGCAAGCGACGACGCTGCCTTCATCACGGGACAGGTCCTCGCCGTCGACGGCGGCCTGGTGATGATGTAGGTCGGTCTGCCGACTGCCCCGATCGACCCGGAAGCGCTACCCTCCCGAGGCAGCGACGCCGGCCCGCAGGCGTCTGTCCGGAGGGTTCCCCGATGAAGGTAACGATCGAGTTCGTCCGCCCGCCGTCCCCGACCCGCCGGTCCCGACGGCTCCTGGTCTGCCTGGTCCTCTGCCTGATCCTGGCGGTCCCGGCGACGGCCCTGGCGAGCCACATCTTCACCGACGTGCCGGACACGATGAGCGGTCACGCTGCGATCGAGGCGGTGGCGGACGCGCGGATCACGGTCGGTTGCACGGCCTCCACGTACTGCCCGACCGCGCCCGTGACGCGCGAGCAGATGGCGATCTTCCTGCAGCGGGCGTTGCCGCGGATCGCCGGCGCGCAGGACCTCGTCGGGAGTCAGGTCACGGCCGTCGAGGCGGTCCAGAACTCGATCGTGATCCGGCCCGGCGGCGTTGCCGGCGGCACCCAGTTCGTCAAGGCGGACGTCTCGTTCACCGTGGAGGTCACCGACGCGACCGGTTGTCCGTGCACGCTGTACGTGTACGTCACGACCAGCACCGGTCAGTCATCCGAGGGCACGATCGTCTCCGTCGACGGGGTCGGCTACGAATCCGGGAATGCGACGCTGGCGTTCCCGGCGCCCACCGGTGCGGATGTCACCATCGCAGCGACCGCCGCGATGGATGGCGGCGGTGAGGTCTTCGTGTACGCGGACATCTCCGCGATCAGCGGGGCGTTCGGCAGTCACGGCACCGACATCGCGTCGGATGGCACGCGGACCGGCCGGCGCGGGCACTGACGGACCGGATGGATGCACAAACCACTCCGGAGCGGTACCGTCGGGTGATGTCGCGCCAGGTCGCGGGCGACCAGGATCGGCAACGCGGCCGACTCGCCGAGGACCGGCGAGCGCCGCCGAATCGAGGCCGCATGCCCCGTTCCCGCCGCCGACCCCGCCGCCTGATCGCCCGGTCCCCGGTGCTGGCCCTGGCGCTGCTGCTGGCCGCCTGCGGGCCCGCGCCGTCCCCGACGCCTCCGGTCGTGGCGGTCGCGCCGACCGCGTCGCCGTCGGCCACGCCGACCGCATCGCCGACGCCAAGCCCGCTCCCGACGCCATCGCCTTCGCCGACGGCATCCCTCCTGCCGGCCGACCTGACCGGCCTGCCGGTCGACCCGACGCTGGCTCACCGGCTCCCCCTGGCCGTCATGCTCGACGACAACCGGGTAGCCCGCCCGCAATCCGGGTTCAATGCGGCGGCTCTCGTGTACCAGGCGCCGGCCGACGGGTACGAGACGCGCTACATGCTCGTGTTCCAGGAGGACGACACGGACGAGATCGGTCCGGTCCGGAGCGCCCGGTTCTACCTCGTCCAGTGGGCGCAGGAGCTTGAGGCAGCACTGGCCCACTACGGTGGCGACCGACGCACGCGGGCATACATCGCCAGCCACCAGCGGCAGTTCACGGACGTTGACGGAATGGGGCGAGGCAACCCGGCCTACCACCGGATCAAGAGCCGCAAGGCGCCGCACAACGCCTATACCTCCACGGAGGACCTCCGTCGGGTCGCCGCCAGGCTGGGTGGGCCGGAGTCGATGGACGCCGACCTGCATCGCCGCCCGTTTCGCGATGCGTCGCCCGCGGCCCTGCGGACCGCGACCCAGTCGATCCGGATCCCGTACCGGACCAACGTGATCACGTATCGCTACGAGCCGATCTCCAACACGTACCTCCGGTCGGTCGACGACAAGCCGCATATCGATCCGGCGGATGGGACGCGGGTGACCACGACCAACGTCGTCGTCCTGTTCCAGAAGTTCCGGATCGACACGAAGATCGAGCCCGGGCACTCGCGCCCGGACATCACCACGAAGGGTTCCGGGACGGCCTGGGTCTTCGGGGAGGGCGTCCTCACGAAGGGGACGTGGCGCAAGCAGACGGACATCGGACCGACGTTGCTCTTCGACGCCGCAGGGGACGAGATTCCCCTCATCCGGGGCAGGACATTCTTCCAGGTCGTCCCGCCCGGGACGAAGATCACGGTCAAGGACTGACCCGCTTTCGGCGGCGGGGCCGTCGCCGGGCTGCGTGCTAGACTTCGGCCGCTTTGGTAGCCGATCAGGGGACCGCGTCCGCACCGTCGGTCCCGTCCTCCGCGCTGGCCGCCTTCCTGTCGTTCCTCTGGCCGGGGCTCGGTCACTGGTACGTCGGACGTCGCCGCGCCGCCCTCCTGTTCGCCGTCCCGACCCTCCTCGCGGCGGCCGTGCTGGCGACCGAAGCTGCCGGAGGGATGGAGCAGCTGGCCGCCCTCCTCCTGGCACCTCAGTCGGCGCTGACCATCCTGATCCTGATCGTCCTGTTGGGAGCCTGGCGGCTGATCGCCATCGTGGATTCTGTCTGGACACCCCGTCGCCGGCGGACCCGGCGGGGCTCCGTCCTCGCGCTCACGCTGGGGCTCGTCGTGGTGGCCAGCCATGGGTGGGCGGGCTGGGTGGCCTGGGCATTCTACGACGCTGGGACCCGCATCTTCGTGGCCGACAACGGCCCGGACGCGACCACGTCGCCGCCGGCCTCGACCGTCCCCGGGGTGACCGAGGATCCCGACACGGAGTACCTCGCGACCCCGCTCGCTACGCCGGCGACGGCGGAGACCCGGATCAACATCCTGCTGACCGGCGTGGACTCGGCCGAGAACCGCACGACCGCCCTGACCGACACCCTGCTGGTGGCCAGTGTGGACCCGGTCACTCATGACGTGGCCCTCATCAGCTTCCCGCGTGACATCTCCGATTTCCCGCTCTGGGACGGGCGGACGTTCACCGGCAAGATCAACGGCTTCATGACCTGGGCCCGCAACCATCCCAAGGAGTTCCCGGATGGACCGCTGCCATCCCTCGTCAAGGAGCTCAGCTTTCTGCTTGGCGTCCCGATCCACTACTACGCGGCGGTGGACCTCGCCGGCTTCCGGCGGATGATCGACGCCGTCGGTGGTGTCACCGTGGACGTCGAGCGGGCGATCAACGACCCGCGCTACGACTGGATGGACGGTCGGCACGGCTTCCAGCTCAGCACGGGCAAGCACAAGCTGAATGGGGAGAAGGCCCTGGCCTACGTCCGCTCCCGGTACACGCCGGGGGACAACGACTTCAATCGGGCTCGCCGCCAGCAGCAGGTCCTGCTCGCCCTGCGCGCCAAGCTGACCACGCCCGAGATGCTCCCGAAGATCCCGGAGATCGTCGAAGTCGCGGGAGACACGATCCGGACGAACTTCCCGTCCGATCGGATCGGCGAGATGATCGAGATCGCCGGCGGGGTCGACAACGACGCGGTCCGCCAGGTCGTCCTCGGTCGACCGTACTCGTACCATCCGCCAAGCAGCGAGACGAACGGGATCTATACCCTCCGGCTCCGGATGAACCTGCTCAAGGAGCTGTCGATCGAGATCTTCGGCGAGCAGAGCGCGTACTACGCGGAGATCGTCGCCTCGCCCGCCCCGAGCGCCCCCTGACCGACCGGCGCGTCCCGGAAGGTCCTCAGCGGCCCTGCAGCATCGCCGGGATCGTCCGGACCATGATCTTGAGATCGAGCCAGACCGACCAGCGGTCGATGTAGGCGAGGTCCAGTTCGACCCATCGATCGAAATCCTCCTCCCGGCGCGCCTCGACCTGCCACAGACCCGTGATGCCCGGCTTCATCGACAGTCGACGGCGGTGCCACAGGTCGTAGCCGTCGACCTCCGACGGCAATGGCGGTCGGGGGCCCACAAGGCTCATCTCGCCGCGGACGACGTTCCACAACTGCGGCAGTTCATCGATGCTCGTCGCCCGCAGGACGCGGCCGGTCCGCGACAGGCGCGGGTCGTGGGTGACCTTGAAGGCGTGCCCGCGGATCTCGTTGCGCTCGGCCAGCTCCGACAGGCGCTCCTCGGCATCCGGGACCATCGTCCGGAACTTGACGACCCGGAACGGCCGACCGTGCAGGCCGACGCGCTCCTGGCGGAAGATGGCGGGCCGCCCGTCGAGCGCCACGATCCAGACGGCGATGAGCGCGAACACCGGGGTCAGGGCGACCAGCCCGACCAGGCCGATCCCCATATCCAGGAGTCGCTTGACGACGAGGGAGATGGCCCGGTCCGGACCATAGACCAGCGACAGGATCGGGATCCCGTCGAACTCCTCGAGATGCGCTCCGGACAGGGTGAGGCCGAGCTCGTCCACCGGGACCCGCACGATCTTGCCTTCCTCTTCGCACAGTCGGGCGATCGGTTCGATCAGCGTCACGTGCTCCGGCGGCAGGCAGACCGCGACCTCGTCCACGACGCGCGAGTGCAGGATCTCCTCGACTTCCTCGACCGTGCCGAGGACCGGCCGCGCCCCGACCATCAGCGGCCGGTCATCACCGACGGACAGGTGGCCGATCACCCGCAGTCCGAGCTCGCGGTGCCGTTCGACCCGATCGGCGAAGCGCCGTGCCGAGGGCCCGGTCCCGATGACGAGGAGATAGCGGGTGTTGTAACCACGATCGCGGAGCCGGCGGAGTGACCAGCGGATCGTCAGGCGGAGCCCGAACGTCACGAGCGTCTGGGAGGCGAACAGCGCAAGCAGGAACAGCCGGCTGACGTCCGGCAACTTGAACAGGAACAGGGCACTGAACGAGGCGACGGCCAGCATCATCGCCGCCTGGAGGACAGCCCGGCCCTCGCTTCGGATCGACCATCTGGCCCGCAGGCGGTACAGGTCCATCAGCCACAGGGTGGAGACCCACACGATCGCCCACAGTGCGGGCAGGATGTACGGGTCGGCGCCGACGTTCCGCCAGACTCCGGGCCAGTCGACGCCCAGGCGGAGCCACGACAGCGCGACGAACAGGGCGATCGCGCTCGACGCGTCGGCGCCGAGGAGCCCGAGGCGCAAGGCGGTCATGTGGCGGCGGATCATCCGGCTCCACCTCGATCGAGGGTGACGATGGGAGCGCGATCCATCATACCGATCGCACGTCGACGGGCCAGTCCGACCTGAGTCGCGCGTACGCTTCGATCAGGGCCGCTGCCGAGTGCGTCCAGCCCATCCGGAGCTCCTCCGGACGCCGGGTGGCCGCGGTCGCCAGCCGGCGGACTTCGTCGGGCCGCCGCAGGAGGTCGATCACCGCCAGGGCGAGGGCTCCGGGCGTCGGCTCGCCCAGGATCACCCCGCCGTCACCGACGAGTCGGCGGGTCTCCTGGAGATCGAACGCGACGACCGGGCGGCCGATCACCAGTGAATCGAGGACCTTGACCATGGTCGACACATCGTTGAACGGGGTCGGCGGGTCCGGGCTGACGGTCAGCTGGCAGGCCGCCAGGATGGGGACGAACCCGGCCGGGCTGAGATAGCCATGGAAGCGGACGCTGCCCCGCAGGCCGAGGTCGTCGACCAGGCGTTCCAGTCCCGGCCGAGCCTCGCCATCGCCCACCATCTCGAGCGTTGCCGCTGCCAGGTCAGGCTCATCGACGACCAGCCGCCACGCCCGGACGAGGGTGTCGATACCGTCCTGGGAGCCCATCACACCCACGTAGCCGACTCGCGGCGATGTCGGCTCGACCCCGGCGGCCAGCGCCCGATAGGCATCGACATCCGGGGCGTTGCGCACGACGACCACTCGCTCGTCCGGGACCCGACCGCGACCGTGCGCCAGCGCCGCGTACGAGTCGTTGGGTGCAAGGACCAGGGCGGCCGCGCGGTAGGAAGCGCGCTCCATCGCGAGCGTGAAGCGGTGCAGGAGCCGGCCCTTGCGGCTACGTTCCCCGAACTTCGTGCGACTCAGCTCCGGGTTGGCGTCGTGCTGATCGAACACGTAGGCACCGCCCCGCAGTCGGGCCAGCCCACCGAAGACCCAGAACAGGTCTGGTGGATTGCAGCCATGGATGACGGCGACGGGGCCACGGAGCCGGGTCCAGGCCAGCCAGGCGGCCGTGAACACCATGGACGGAAGGTACTCGGCGAGATAGCCGGCCAGGCCGGTCGCCGCCCGCTGCGGGTAGCGCAGGACCTCCACGCCGTCGATCCGGTCGCGGAACCGTCGCATGTCGCCATCCCCTCGCGGCCCGATGACGGTCACGTCCCAGCCGGCGTCCGACAGCGTGCGGGCCTCCTGCCATGTCCGCCGGTCCAACGGGACCGGGAGGTTCTCGACCAGGACGACGACGCGCCGTCGGCGCCGATCGCTCACGGGCGGGACGCCGTCCCGACGACCTCGAACCGGAACCCGAGACTGCGGAGTCGCGCACCGTCGAGCAGGCGCCGGCCGTCGATGATCGTCGCCGATCGCATCGTGGCCCGGATGGCCGGCCAGTCCAGGTCGCGATAGACCGGCCACTCCGTACCGAGCACGCCGATGTCGGCGCCGGCCAGGGCAAGGGCCGGATCGTCCACGAGCCGGATCCCCGGGACCTCGCGGCGGGCGTTGGCGCCGGCCTGCGGGTCGTGCGCGACGACCGTGGCGCCGCGATCCAGCAGTTCCCGGGCGATGGCCAACGGCGGGGACTCGCGCACGTCGTCAGTGTGGGCCTTGAACGCCAATCCGAGCATCCCGATCGTCCGGCCCGGAAGGTCCCCGACCAGGTCCTGGATGCGGCCGACGAAGCGCGCCTGCTGTGCCGCATTCGCCTCCGACGCGGCGTTGGTCACCAGCATCGGCAGTCCGCGACCCATCCCCGAGACGGCCAGGGCCCGCAACTCCTTGGGCAGACAGCTGCCGCCGAAGCCGAGTCCTGGGCGCATGTACAGCCGGCCGATCCGCGGGTCGAGGGCGATCCCCTCCAGGATCGTGTCGACATCCGTCTCGAATTCCTCGGCGACCGACGCGATCTCGTTCGCGAACGACAGCTTGAGGGCGAGGAACGCGTTCGCGCCGTTCTTCGTGATCTCGGCCGCGGCGACGTCCATGACCAGGATCGGGGCCTCGAGGCCGCGGTAGAGCGAGACGAGCTGTTCGATCGTGGCCGGATCGGCGTCGGGAAAATGGCCGATGACGATGCGTGACGGCTCCAGGAAGTCCGCCAGGGCCGTGCCCTGTCGAAGGAACTCCGGGTTGGTCAGGACCCGCGCCGTCGGGATGTCCGCCCACTCGACGGCCAGCCGCGTCGCTCCAGGCGGAAGCGTGCTGCGCACGACCAGGGGCGCATCCGAGTCCAGCACCTCGTGCAGGGCGTGCAGGGCCACGCGCAGCTGTGACAGGTCACTCCGACCGTCGGACCCGATCGGGGTGCCGACGCAGACCATCACCATGTCGGGGTGTCCGGAGGGCTCGGCGGAGACGCGCAGGCGGTCTTCCTGGAGCGCGGCGTCGAACGCCTCCTGGAGGCCCGCCTCGAAGATGGGAACCCGGCCGGCACGCAGGGAATCGAGACGGTCCCGCCGTGTCTCGACCACTTCGACATCGTGCCCGAGCGACGCGAGGCCCACGGCCGTGACGAGTCCCACGTACCCGGCACCGATCACCAGGATCCGCTGGGCGGGTGTGTCGTGCATCGGGCGCAGCGTAGCAGTCGACCCCCGTTCGCGCCGGGTGTCGGGCGGGCCCGTGGTATCGTCGGTCCCTGCCGACACCCGCGGGTCGCGCGACCGCGACAGGAGGGACGCCGCCATCGCTGACTGGGTCGCACCGAACCTCGGCGGACGATCTCTCAGCCTCCGCTCGGCCGGCCTGCAGCCGCGGGTCGTCATCGGGGGGATCGCCCTGGCCGCCACTGCGGCGCAGATCATCCTCCTGCCACCCGGACCCGTTGGTGTGTTGACCGCCGCGATCGCCACGATCGCGCTGGCCTCCGATCCGCGCCTCGGCCCCCTTCCGGCGGCGCTGCTCGTCGCCGTCACGATCCCCTGGGGTCGCGGCGCCGACACGCTGACCTGGGACGTGGCCGGCCTGCCGATCCGGCCGCACGACGCGATCCTGGGGATCGGCCTCCTCGGCGCCCTGCCCGTCCTCGCTCGACGCCGTCCGCGTTGGAGCTCGGCCCTCGCCCTGCTGGTGGTCCTGATGGCTCTCGGCGTCGTGGCCGTCGGCGTTGGCGTCCTCGCCGACCACCCCTTCCGCGACATCTTCCGGGACATCCGATGGTGGGCGTTCTACGTGGCGGCCATCCTCGCCCTGTTCGGGGCAACGACGCGCGCTCGCCTGATGCGCGGGCTGCTGATCGGGATGACCCTGTTCGCCGGGCTGGTGATCGTGGCGGCCCTGCTCCCGATCTTCCCAGGAGGCCTCAAGGAGCAGGAACTCCTGTATGACCGCGGCACGCTGCGCATGCAGTTCGGCAACAGCGCCTTCCTGTTGCCGGCCATCGCCTACGCGGCGGCGTCGGTCATGGAGCGCCGGCGCGCCATGAGCGTCGCCTGGCTGCTGCTCCTGCTGATGGCTGTCGTCGTCTCGCTGACCAGGACCTCGATCGCCGTCACGGTCCTCGTGGTGGGACTTGCCTTCGTCGCCCACCTGCTTGCCCATCGCGGTTGGCGTGCCCGGTGGCGTGCCCTGCTCGTGCGGGCGACCGGCGGCGCCGCCCGCCTCGCGCTTGCCGGGATGCTGGCGCTCGTGCTTGGCGTCGCGGTCGATATCGCCGGCACGCCGCCGGCCGACCAGATCCCGACAAGCGGCGGGTCCAGCGGCGAACAACCGCTCGACCGGATCTTCTTCCAGGAGGAGCGATCCGATCTGGGCTCGCTGGAGGTGGGACGGTTCCCGTCATACCGCGCCGCCGCCGTGAGGATCCTGTCCGCTCCGCTCACCGGGCAGGGGATGGGTTCGCTGACCGAGGTGGACTACGCCTACAGCGAGGCTCGGGCGAGCACGATCGGCTGGTCCCCGGGCGTCGACAACGCGTACCTGACGGTCGGGCTCAAGACGGGCATCCCCGGGATGCTGGCCTTCGGCGCCCTCGTCCTGACCACCCTCCTCGTCGCGTTCCGCCGTGGCGGGCGCACGGCGCGGTGGTTCATCCCGGCCTGGATCGGACTCCTGATCCTGTCGATCACGCAGGCCTTCGCCGGATCCCTGTACGGGCCGTTCGCGTTCGCCCTCCTGATCGCCTACCCGTGCCTCCAGTGGGGCTCGTCGCAGGCGCGCCGGGACGGACGGGCGGACCCCGCCTGACGACCTGGATCCGTCAGCATCGCGGCCCCCGGCCGCCCCCGGCCCCCGGCCTGCTTCCGGCGTGATCCGCGTGGGCGCCGGTCTGCCTCCGGCGATGGTCGTGTTCGTGGGCAACGTCGTTGCCCGCGGGCTCGGGTTCCTCTTTCCGGTCGTCGTGGCCAACGTCCTGGACCGCCCCGACTTCGCGGTGACGATGTTCCTCATCAACACCGGCTTCTTCGCCGGTGAACTGATCCTCACCGGATTCCCGACGGCGATGACCCGGGCACTCGCCGCCGAACGCGCCCCGACGGCGCACGCGGGTTGGATCGTGGCCGCGCTGATCGGAGGTCTCCCGCTGCTGGTGACCAGCGCGGCCCTCGGGGCGGTCCTGGCGATCGGTGGAGACGCGCCGGTCGGCCTGCTGATCCTGGTCATCGTCGGTCTGACGATCGACGCCTACTACTTCGCCCTCCTGCGCGGGCTGCGTCGCTTCGGCTGGCTGGCCGTCTACCGAGTCGCTGCGAACCTGGCCCAGCTGGCCGTCGTCCTCATCGTCGCGCTGAGTGGCGTCCGGCTGTCGGTCGAGCTCGTGGTGGCTGTCTACAGCCTCATCTACCTCGCGCCGATCGCGCTCATCGAACTCGTCGACGGACCGGCTCGGCGTGCCCTCCGGGGGTCGGCGGCCACGCAGTCGGCCGGCCGTCAACGGGGCCCGACCCGGCTTGCCGCGCTGACGCGGTTCGCCGTCCCGGCGCTCCTGTCGGGCACGGCGTACGGCGCGATCCTGGGCTTCGATGTCTTCTTCGTCCGCGTGTTCGCTCCGAACGGGCTCGCCGACTACGCGGCCGCTCGCAGCCTGGCGCTGCCGCTGATGCTCGTTCCCTTCGCGCTCTCGGTCGTTCTGCTGCCGCAGGTTGCCGGCGCTCCTGACGGCGACATCGGCCGCCTGCTCCGACGCGCCCTCACGATCGCCGTGGCTGCCGCCGTGGCCGGCTGGCTGGCGTACGGACTTGGCGGGGCGACCGTCATCGAGTGGCTCTTCCCGGCCTCCTACGCCGCCGCGGCCGAGCCGCTGTCCGTCCTGGTTCCGGCGATCGCCGTGCTCGGCGTCTACTCCATCCTGAGCGGCTGGATGATGGGGATCGGGCGCCCGTGGGTCTCGGCGCTGTGCCTGTCCGCCGGCGCCCTGGTGACCCTCGTCGCCCACCTTGCGTTCACGGCGCGACTCGGCGCCGTCGGGGCGGGGATCGCGATCGGCCTCGGGTCCGCGACCGCCCTCGCCCTGATCGCCGTCGCCGCCTGGCGGATCCTCAGGACGGGTCCGCGCCTGGCCGTTTCCCGGCGGATGGGAGGCGGGGGCGCAGGACCACGGCGGCGAGTGTTCCTGATCGGCTTCTACGGGGTCCACAACCTCGGTGACGAAGCGATCCGGTCGGCGATCATGGCCGCGGCGCCGACGCACGGCGCAGAGGTCATCGCGGTCGCCTCGCGCGATCCGCGTGATCCCGACCCGCGCGCGGTCCCGATGGCCGGGCTCGGGCTGGTTCGCTATCTCGGCGCGATCGTGCGGTCCGATCGGGTCGTGCTCGGTGGCGGCGGCATCCTCAAAGACGAGGGGTTGCGCATCCCGCTCGAGCTCTTCTCGACGGCGTTCGTGGCGCGCCTGCTCGGCAAGCAGGTGGCGCTGCTGGCGGTCGGGGTCGGGCCGTTCTACTCGCGTGCCGGTCGCTGGCTCGCGCGCGCCACCGCGCGGCTGGCCGCCGTCCGCACGGTGCGCGATGCCGCTTCGCGCGACGCCCTGGCACGCCTCGGCGTGGGCGGTGTCGCCCTGGGGGCTGACCCGACCTTCTCGTTCGTGTCGGCAGGCCCGGCCGTACCCTCGGGCGCGTCGACCCCGGCAGCCCCGGCTCGCCGGCTGGTCCTCAGCCTGCGGCCCTGGTTCCTGCGCGCACCCGACGGCGATGCACGCCAGGCTGGCCTGCGCGCCGCCGTCGCCGCGGCGCTGCAGCCCCTGGTGGCGGCCGGGTGGTCGATCCGCCTGGTCAGCCTCTACTGGCCGCGCGACCAGGTGGAGTCGACCGCGATGGCCGCCGACCCGCGACTCGCCGGCGCTGCCGTTGCCGATGCGGAGCTGGACTGGGACGGCCTCACGGCCGAAGTCCGGATGGCCGACCTCGTCGTGGCGATGCGGTACCACGCCGTCGCGGCCGCCGCCCAGGCGCAGCGGCCCACGATCGCCCTCGCCTACGAACCCAAGGTGCGGGCCCTCGCGATGGAGCTTGGCCTGCCGTGCCTGGATGTCGACGATCCGCACCTGGCCGCCGGCCTGGCCGACGCGATCGCCGCGGCGACGGCCGGACCCGGGTCATCGCGTCCGGATCCGGCTGCCCTGGCCAGCCTCCGCGACCGGTCGGCCGAGTCGCTGGCGATGGCGCTCGGCGACTGGGATCCGCCCTCGCGGGCCCGGCCGGCGGACGACGCGGTCCCGGCCGACGCCGCGCCCGCGATCCCGGGCTGACGGAGGCTCCTACCCGTCCCGGTCGCCCAGGCGCGTGGCAAGGACGGCGAGCGCTGCGTCGTTCTCCCGAGTGAACCGATCCCGCAGCGCACGGACCCGGGCCGCCGCGCCGGTGTCGGCGAGGGCCGTGTCGATGCCGGCCGCGATGGAGTCGGCATCGTCCCCGACGTAGGTCGCGCCGTCACCGAAGGTCGTGCGGAGCGCCCGGGTCCCGGAAAGGACCAGGGGTCGGCCCAGGGCGATCGCCTCCCAGGCGCCCGACAACAGGGTGTCCTCACGATCGGTCAGCACGACCACGGCGTCCGCACGGGCGAGCAGGCCGACGTATGCGCCGTCGTCGAGGAAGCCGGCGACGGTGACATTGGCCGGCGGGTGGAGCGCCCTCCGGGGTCGACCCGTGAGGACCAGTCGCCACGGGCGATCCGCGGCAGACGCGACGAGCGCCTCGATCGGCTCGTCGAGGCCCCAGCCGCACACGGCGACGACGACGGGGTCGGCGGCATCGACCGCGGCGACGTCGCCAGGGTCGTCGGCTGCGAGCGGTCGGAGGCGGGGCAGGGGATCCGGGATCACCAGTGTGCGGACACCCCGATCGTTGAACGGGGCCTCCAGTGACGGGAGTGTCACGATCGCCGCGACCGCGAGCCGGCTCACCCGCGCGAGCAGCCCGACCGACCATCGCCAGCGCCGGTCCAGGACCGCGCCGCTATGGACGTCGACCGCGAAGGGCGCACGGAGCACGGTCAGGAAGGGCAAGGCGACGAGCGGCGCCACGAACGGCGGCGCGGCGATCACCGCGGCGCGCGGCCGCAGACGCACGAGGGCCACGATCGTCCGGGCGATCGACAGCGGATACGCCAGCGGCGCGGTCCACGCCCGTCGGAACCCGCTCCGGCCCACGAGCACGAGGTCGTACCCGAGTCGGTCGGCCAGGGTCGAACTCCGCTGGCTCACCGGCATCCAGGCCACGACGACGCCGGGGCTGCGGGAGCGTCGGGAGGATGCCACGAAGGCCATCGTACCGTGCGACCCGGTCGCGGTGTCGCCGGTCGCCGGGCGTCCCGGGCCGGGCCCGGGCGGATCGGTCAGTACCTGGCGCCGATCGGCGCGCCCTTGCTGCCGGCCGTGTACTGGTAGGAGGTCTTCGAGATCCGGAGGTACTGCGAGTTCGACGACGTGGTCGACAGGTAGCCGGCCGACTTGGTGTTCACCGACGTCTTCGTCGGGGAGCCCTTGATCGACCCCTTCGCGTTGCCCGACAGGCCCGAGTAGCTCAGGGTGGCCGTGGATCCGGTCACCAGCCACAGGCCGTAGCCGCCGTTGTTGGTGATGAGCGACGAGCTGACGGTGGCGCGGCTCTTGGTCTGGCTGGCCTCACCGATCTTGATGCCGTCCGCCGCGTTGTCGTGGATCGTGGCATGGGCGATCGTCTTGTTCGTCGACGCCCGTGAGACCTGGATGCCGATCCCGTTGTCCCACAGGACGTCATAGTCGCTGCGCATCGTGCCGGCTCCTGTCGCGGACCCATACGCTCCGTCGTAGAAGTTGATCCCGAACCGGCGATTGCCATAGATCTGGTTGCGCTTCAGGGCGATCCCGTTCATCACCTGCCGCCCGCTCGACTCCTGGCTGATGTGGATCCCGACATCGTTGCCGTAGATCACGTTGCTGTCCGCCGTGACGTTCTTCGCGCCGTTGGTGATCAGCAGACCCGGTGCGTTGTTGTAGGTGCTGCCGGTCGGGTTGAAGTCGTTGTCGAAGAGCTTGTTGCGGCAGACCGTGATGCCGCTGGTGGAGCCGGTGTACGAGCTGCCGGCCGGGGGTCCGGAGACCTTGATCCCCTGCATCCCGTTGTTCCATGCGACGTTGTCGCAGTAGGTCGAATTCGTGCTGCCCTCGTCGACCTTGATCAGCTGGAACGTGTTGTACGACCCGCGGTTCCGCGCGATCGTGTTGCCCGTCGCCGGGTCGGGGCCGTTCGACGTCTGGCCGCCGCTCGTCGCGATGCCCATCATCAGGTTGCCGGTCAGCACGTTGTCGGCGATCGTGCTGCCGTCCACTCCCTTGGCCAGCGAGATCCCGTTGGCCGCGTGGCGGACCTCGAAGCCGCGGACGGCCACGTTGGACACGCCGTTGCTGCCCATGAAGTAGAACGCCGGGCGGGTGATCACGTTGATGGTGTAGTTGGCCGGATCCTTCGCCGACGACGTCGAGCCGACAGCCGATACGTACAGCTCGTGCTTGCCGGTGTCATACCAGTAGCCGCCCGCGCCCGCCGAGGCGCGGCTCGCGAGGGCGGACAGCGACGACTGCTCCCACAGCCAGGTCCGCGTCCCCTGGAACAGGGCGGTCTTGATCGACCCCGTGTGCTTGCCGTAGTCGAACGGAGCCGTGGCCCACGGTGTCTTCCATACGCCGGCCGTCGACGTCGCCGTCCAGCTCTTGCCCGAGACCGGCGCGACATCCGCGCCGGACACGATCGGCTTGACGTAGCTCGCCGAGGAGCCGGGAGCGTAGCCGGTCGCCTGGAAGGTGATCTTGGCGCTGCTCGTTCCACGCCGGTCCCAGCCGGTCGGGACGGGGCGCTCACGATAGGCGTAATCGGTGTAGCCCTTGACGCTGATCGTCCATCCGGCGGCACCGGAACCGGCCGGCAGCGCGGCCGCCGCCTTGGCGATCGTCTTGAAGGCGTTCGACGGCGAGCTCCCCGAGTTGCCGTCGTTGCCCGTCTTGCCGTCGACATACAGGGTCGTCGAGGCGGCCCCGGCCACGGCCGGAGGCACCAGGGTCGCCAGGAGGGCGCTCGCGACGATGGTCAGCAGGGCGCGCCGGCGGACCAGGAGTCGGGTCATGGCTCAACCATATCGTCGTTGCCCGATTCGGGCTGGGACACGAACCGCCCGACCTCGTCGGTACCTTGGTCCGGTGCATCGCCACACCGGCCCGTGGCCCCGTCGATCGTCACATCGAGGTGGCGGGTGAGCGCAGCAGCCGACGGAGTCGGGCGATCTCGTCGCGCTCGACCCGGCCGACCAGCACGACCACGAGCGCGGCCGTCACCGCCCCCGACGCCGCCAGGGCGAACACCGGCGATACCGGCAGCACCGTGACGACCGCCCAACCGGCGGCGACCGCGCTCGCGGACAGCCCGACGAGCCGGGCCAGTCGAGCGACGGGCAGCCGACCGGCGCGCGCCAGCCGGCTGGTCACGGCGAGGGTGGCGACTCCCGCAAGCACGAAGCCGGCGCCGGCGCCCGGTGCGCCCGCGATCAGCAGCAGTGCTGGCACGAAGGCCCAGGTGGTGAGGCACGCGATCGCGGCGATGCGGACCCCCCGCCCGATGCTCCCCGTCGCGAATTCGCCCTGGCGCAGGATGCGGACCGGGAAGCGGGCCAGGGAGCCGATGCACACGAGCTGGAGCGGGACGGTGACGGGAACCCACGCCGCGCCGAACAGGAACGGGACGAGGGTGGGGGCCATCGTGGCGACCCACAGTTGGGACGGCACGATGACGTAGGCCGTGCCGAGCGTGGCGGTCTCGATAGCGCGTGCCAGGGCGGCCCGATCGTCCTGGAGGCGACTGAAGGCCGGCAGCGCCACCCGGGCGACGACGTCCTCCACGCTGGAGACCAGTTGGCCGGTGCGCCAGGCGAACTGGAGGTGGCCGACGACTGTGGTCGAAGCGAGGACCCCACCAGCCAGGGGCACGACCGCGTCCCTCAGCCAGGCCAGCAGGTTCGCCGCCTGGAACCCGGCGGCGAAGCCTCCCCGACGGCGAACCACGGCCAGGTCGATCCCGAGCCGATCGCGGACGGGCCCCGAGCGACCGTGGCCCGTGGCCTGCGGCACGGCGGTACGTCGCCAGGCCACGTTGACCAGCGCCGCGGCGGCCGTCGCCTGGGCGAGTGCGGCCGCGACGAAGCTCCAGGTCGAGGCGCCCCCGATCGCGAGGCCGATCGCCACGCCATAGAACACACCCTGGGCCAGGACCTCGGCGGCGGCGAGAGCGGCGTACCGGAGCTCGCGCTCCAGCAGGACGCCCGGCAGCAAGCGCAGCGCCGTCGGGATGAGGGTCAGACTCAGGACCCGAAGGTATGCCTCGCCGTCGGTCCCGAGGCCGCCGAACGCAGCGACGATCCACGGCGCCGCGACCCACAGGCCCCCGATCCCGACGACGGCCACGAGGAGTTGGAGGATGCGTGCGGTCGAGGCCTCGCGCAGGGTGGGCGGTTCCGCCTGCTGGATCAGGCTGGCTCCAAGGCCGAGGTCGCCGATCAACGCCACGACGCCGACGATCGCGGCGACGATGGCGTACGTGCCGAACTCGGCCGGCGAGAGGAGCCGCGCCAGCACGACGGTGCCGGCGAAGGTCAGGCCCCGGACGATGACCGTCCGTCCGAGGACCTGGGCGACGGCGCGACCACCCCGTCGCCCAATCTCCTCGCGCTGCCCGTCGGCGGTCATCACCGGCGATGATACGGAACGTGACCGGCCCGCCAGCGTTCCGACTGGGAATCGTGCTCGACGACGACCCGCTGTTCTCCGCGCTCGTCACGGGAGTGCAGGCCGCCGCACGGGACCTCGGGCTGGACCCCGTCGACGTCCGTGGCCCGGACGACGAGATCGGCCTCGACCGCGTCCTGCTCATCGGCCGTCCGGCCCGCCACCTGCAGCTTCTCGGGACGCCGTCGAGCGTCCCGCGGACGGTCTGGACCGGCGAGCCGCTTCCGGTCGATGCAGTCCCGTCCAGCCATCGGAGTGCGGGGACCCGGGCCGGCGCCCGGCGACCCCGGCGCCAGCCGAGCCGGCTGGGTCGCTGGTTCCGCCGCGTCCCCCTCGGCGGGGCTCCCGCCCGCTGGCGGGCCGAGGTGCTCGCCGGACGCCTGGTCCGCACGAACCTCGCCGAGCTTCGATGGGCGACCGACCGCGGGGCCGACATCGTCGTCACGAGCCACGACCGGGCGGAGATCCTGGCCGGTCACGGGCTGGCCAGCCGGGTCGTCCCGTTCGGCTACCACCGGGCGTTCGCGGGCCTGCTCACACCGGGGGACACGGACGGCCGCGATGTCCCGCTGGCGTCCCTCGGCGCGACCTCCCGACATCTCCGACGGGGCCGAATGCTGGACCGGTTCGCGGCCGATCGGGGCGGACCACCACTGCTCCGACTCGACGGAGTGTGGGGCGATGAGCGAGCGGCGATCCTGCGGCGGAGTCGGGTGCTGGTCGACGTCCACCGCGTCCCGGGAACGTTCATCGGGATCCGGCTCGTGCTTGCGCTGGCCGCGGGCGTTGCGGTGGTCACGGAACCGATGCCGGATGCGCGACCCTTCGAGACGGGCGTGACCCACCTCGAGGTGCCGGCGGACGAGCTCCTGGACGCCGCTCGGGGCCTCGTCGCCGACGAGGGTCGACGCCGGGGGATCGTGGCATCCGGTCAGGCGCTGCTCGCGGACCGGCTGCAGCTGACCGCGTCGGTCCGGGCGATCATCGGTCGATCGTTCCCGGCGCCCGACTCGACGCTCGCGGCCGGAACGAGCGGACCGCCTCGATGACCCGATCCTGATCCGACTCCGCCAGGTCGGGGAACAGCGGGAGGGTCACCAGCCGCACCCAGGCTGACTCGGTGACCGGCAGCGAGGTTCGCCAGGCCGCATAGGCGGCGAGGAGGTGCGTCGGGCGGTAGTGGACGCCGGTGGCGACCCCCCGTTCGGCCAGGTGGTCGATGAGCCGATCCCGGTCGTCGAGGCGAACGGTGAAGAGGTGCCACGCGCGTTCGACATCGGGCCGCTCGCCCGGGAGCTCGAGCCAGCCGAGGTCCGCCAGCCCCACACGGTACCGCTCCACGAGCCGACGACGGGCCGAGGCCATGGCATCCTGGCGGTCCAGCTGAGCGAGTCCGATCGCGGCGGCGACATCCGCGAGATTGGCCTTGTAGCCGATCTCCGCGACGTCGTAATCCCAGGCATAGCTCGCGGCCGACGTGCGCGACCAGGTATCGCGCTCGATGCCGAACCAGCGCAACCGCCGGAGCCGGTCGGCCAGGTTCGGGTCGTCGGTCGTGACGGCGCCGCCCTCGCCCATCGCCAGGTTCTTGACCGCCTGGAACGAGAAGGCCGTCGCCGTGGCGATGGAGCCGACGGGACGGCCACGGTAGCGCGCTCCGACCGCGTGCGCCGCGTCCTCGTAGCACGGGATGCCCCGGGTCCGCGCGAGGTCGGTGAGCTCGTCCAGGGCGGCCGGATGGCCGCCGTAATCGGTCACGAGGAGCGCGCGCGTGTTCGGGGTGAATCGGCGCGCCACGTCATCGGGGTCGATGGTCAGGCTGTCCGGCACGACGTCCGCGAACACGGGTCGGGCCCCGGCATGGAGGATCGCGTGGTTGGCTCCGACGAAGGTCAGGGCCGTGGTGACGACCTCGCCGCCCTCGACTCCGGCGGCCACGAGCAGCAGGTGCAGGGCCGCCGTTGCCGAGCTCGTCCCGACGGCCCGTCGTGCCCCGACCGCAGCGGCGAATCGCTCCTCGAACTGGGCCGCCACCGGTCCGGTACCCCACCAGCCGGATCGCAGGACGTCGGCGACGGCCGCGATCTCGGCTTCGCTGACCGACGGACGGAAGACGGGGATCACCGTCCCGATGGTATCGGCTCCGCGGGTCGACCGGTCGGTCCGGGCTGTACCATTTCGGTTCGTGGGTGACGATGATCGGGTCCTGCTGGTGGGCGCCGCCTCGTTTGCCGAGGAGATCACGGACTTGTGCCGGTCGAGCGGTGTGGAGGTCGCGGGCTGGATCGAGGGCCTGGACCCCGCAGCCGCGGACGCCGCAGCCGATCCGCCCGTCATCTGGGTCGACGAGCAGGCCGCCTTCCACCCGGATCTCCCGGTCCTGCCGGCCATCGGAACGGTCCAGCGACGGGAGATCATGGAGCGCCTGGCAGGGGAAGGTCGGCGGCTCGCCACGTTCGTCCATCCGAGCGCCGTCGTCGCCGGCACCGCCGTCGTGGAGGAGGGGTGCGTCGTCTTCCCGATGGTCGTCATCGGCGCGCGCTCCAGGATCGGCCGCGGGACCATCGTGAATCGGGGCGCCCTGATCGGTCACCACTCGACGGTCGGCCCCTTCGCCTTCCTGGGGCCCGGAGCGAACGTGGCCGGCAAGGTGACACTGGGAAGCCAGGTCCACGTCGGGATCGGGAGCATCGTCAGAGACGGACTGACCGTGGGTGATGGCGCCGTGATCGGGTCCGGGGCCGTCGCTATCGAGGATGTGGCGGCCGGTACGACGGTCGTGGGTGTGCCGGCCCGGCCGATGGTGCGGGCGTGACCGACGAACTGATCATCAACCTGGCTCCGACCGGCATGGTCCCGACCCGGGTCGATTCGCCGCACGTGCCGCTCACGCCGGACGAGGTGGCGGCCGACGTTCGACGGTGCGCGGAGCTGGGCGCCTCGATCGTCCATCTCCATCCGCGCGACGACGAAGGTCGGCCGAGCCAGGACCCCGCCGTGGCCGCGCGGTTCATCCGCGCCGTGCGCGCGGCGGTCCCGGACATCGTCATCTGCGCCACCACGAGCGGGCGGGTCGATCCCGGCCTGGAGGGCCGGGCCGCGGTCCTGGGGCTGGGCGGTGACCTCCGTCCCGAGATGGCGAGCCTGACCCTTGGCTCCAACAACTTCCCGACCGGGCCGTCGGTGAATGCGCCGGCCACGATCGTCGGCCTGGCCATGCGGATGCGGGACCTCGGGATCGTCCCGGAGTGGGAGGTATTCGATCTCGGGATGCTCGACTACGCCACCTACCTGCGCGCGTCCAGGGGCCTGCTGGCCGACCCGGTCTACGTGAACCTGCTGCTGGGGTCGCTCGGCACCCTCCAGGCGACCCCGCTCAACCTGGCCCTCGCGGTGGAGCGCCTCCCGACGGGAGCCACCTGGGCGGCGACCGGCATCGGCCGCTACCAGTTCGCGGTCCAGCGGCTGGCGATCGCCATGGGTGGTCACGTCCGGGTCGGGCTGGAGGACAACCTGTGGTGGGATGACGCGCGGTCGGAGCTCGCCACCAATCCTCGCCTCGTCGAGCGGCTCGTGGACGTGGGGCGGGCGATGGGTCGAGAGCCCGCGACCCCGGCCCAGGTCCGCGCGAGGCTGGGTATCCCCCGGGCTCCGGGGACGCTCGCGGCGATCGGGCGCTCCACGGCCGTCCACGACTGACCGTCGGCCACCGCCTGGCGCAGGAACCCGCCGGCATCGTCCCCCCGACGGACCCTGGAACGGGACTTCCGTACTGCCGCGCGCCGTACGTGTGACGTGGCCCCAGGGTGCGCCCCGGATGGGACGATGCTCGTCGCATGAGCGTGGGCGCAGATATCCAGGAACCGGCGTCGGTCGAAGAGGCTTGGACCGGGCCGTTCGGGTCGACCGGGTCGATCCTCCGGCGGATGCGCCGGGCGACGGCGCCGCGAGCCGCCGCGTCCCCGCGCCCCGAGGCCCCGTCCTCGATGGTCGCGACCGGCGACGAGATGACGGTCGAGGCGGAGTTCGCCGGGCGCCTTGACGCGGTGCTCGGCATCGCCGAGCGCCTGGCCGCGTCCCACCAGCGCGAAGACCTCTTCCATACCATCGTCGACGAGACGCGACGCGTCCTTCGCGTCGACTACGTCATCATCCGGGTCCTGCGCGAGGACAAGCTCGTCGCGGCGGCCTGGGCGGGCCTCAGTGGTGATGCGCCGCGATCCCTGGCGGACCATGCGATCACCGAGCGAGGGATCGGTGACCTGCTGCGAGTCGGGCGGGCCGCGACGATGGGGCGCGACCTCGTCGCTCCGCTCCTCCACGACGATCGTGTCATCGGGACATTGGCCGCGGTCAGCCAGGAGCCGCGCACCTGGACGGACGGCGACATCGCGTTCCTGACCACGCTCGCCACGCATGCGGCGATCGCCCTGTCCAATGCGGAACTCTTCGAGCGGACCGAGGCCCGCGCCGCGCAGCTGGTGGCTCTCCAGGCCGCCTCCGGTCGGCTCAGCCGAGCATCGAGCGTGGAAGTCGTCGGTCAGACGATCGTGGACGAGGCGGGCCGGATCATCGACTACCACAACGCGCGTGTGTACCTCATCGAGCCGCCAGACCAAGTGGTCCCGATCGCCTTCGCGGGGCGTGTCGGCGCCTACGAGGACGTGGACATGGACCTGCTGCGGTGCCGGCTCGGGGAGGGCTTCACGGGGTGGGTGGCGATGCACGGCCAGCCGCTGCTGATCGGTGACGCAAGTCGTGACCCGCGCGGCCAGACGATCATGGGAACGGACGACGTGGACGAGTCGATGCTCGTCGTCCCGATGCGCTACGACGGGGTCACCGTCGGCGTCGTCACCCTCTCGAAACTCGGGCTGGGCGCGTTCGATGATGACGACCTGCGCGTCCTGACCATCCTGGCGGACCAGGCCGCCACGGCCGTGGAGTCGGCCCGACTCCTGACCCGGACCCAGGATCTCGCCGGTGAGCTTCGTCGGCTGCTCGACATGAGCGGCGAGCTGTCCGCGAGCCTGGATTCCCGGCAGGTTGCGAACCTGATGGCTCGCCACCTGGCCAGCGCCATGAACGTCGACGAATGCGCCATCAGTTACTGGGACCGACCCTCCGGACGGCTCGAGTCGCTGGGGTACTGGCCGGCGCTCCCCATCGAGCAGATGCAGCCGTACTTCGACGTCGCCGGCTTTCCCGAGACGCTGCGCGCCCTGGAGAGCCAGCAACCCGTCATCATCGATGCCGCCGACCCGGGCGCGGACGCGGCGGAGGCCGAGCTCCTCGTGCGTGAGGGCAACCGGATGCTGGTGATGTTCCCGCTGATCGCCAAGGGACAGTCGATCGGGCTCGTCGAGCTATTTTCGAAGGGCGCTGTCCGCTGGGACGTCGACCGGGTCGAGCTCGCCCGGACGATGGCGAACGAGGCCGCGATGGCGCTCGAGAACGCGCGCCTGTACGAGGACGCCCGCAAGCTGGCCGACCGCGACCCGCTGACCGGCTTCTACAACCACCGGTTCCTCCACGAGCGGCTCGGCGAGGAGGTCGTCCGGGCCAAGCGCGCCCGCGCGCCGCTGAGCGTCCTGATGATCGACCTGGACGACTTCAAACTCGTCAACGACACCTTCGGTCACCTGTTCGGCGACCGGGTCCTGTCGTTCGTCGCGGAGCTGATCCGGTCCACCCTGCGCGCCTCCGACGTTCCGGCCCGCTACGGCGGCGATGAGTTCGCGGTGATCCTGCCGGAGACCGGAGCGGACGACGCCCGGCGAACGGCAGAACGGATCATCGAGGCGTTCCGGGACCGCCCGTTCCTCAGCGACCAGCGCGGCCCGGTACCGCTCGCGGCATCGATCGGCGCGGCGACCTTCCCGGCCGATGGCAAGACCGCGACCGACCTGATCGCGGCGGCCGACGCCAACCTGTACGCGGTGAAGCGGACGGGCGGCGGCGGGACCGCGACCGGTGCCGGTCGCGGCGGCACGATGGCGGTCGCCGGCTGACGCGATGCCGCTCGCGACGGCATGCCCGATCCCGCAGGCGAGCCCTGGCATAGGACGGAAGTACTAGCGCGGGACGGCCATCCGTACGGGGTGCCGAAGGTGGACGGGACGTCCCCGGACCCGCATCCTGTATCCCCGACGTGAGCGAACCCCCCAAACGCCGCGCGCGCCCCGTGGATCCGTCGGATGGCCGCATCCGGCGATCCCGATCTGCCTTCGCCGGGACCTTCACCATCCTGGCGATCCTTGCCGTCGGGCGGGCCCTGTCGCCCATGGCAGGGCCGCCCGACTGGCTGCTCGTCGGCCTGGTCGGAGTGGTCGGGATCACCGCCGCCATCCACGTCACGGCGCTCGCCGGACTCGATGGCCGACGCCTCGGTGAGACCGAGTCGTTCGCCCGGATCCTGTCGGCGCTGTCGCGATCGGTATCGCCCGACGCCATCCTCGACGCGATCGTGGAGGAACTCCGGCATGCGACCGGCGCGGATCACATCGTCGTGGTCCGTCGGCGTCCCGACGCGCGCGTTCTCGAAGCCCGCCTGGTCAGCCTGCGGCCCGGGGTCCCCGATGCGACGACGCTGCTCCCGATCGCCGACCTCGAGGACCCACTGCCCGAGAGCGGCGGGACCGGTCGGGCGGCGGCCGCTCGTCGGGCGGAACGCATCGCGCTGCGGGTCCGCGGGGAATACGGCCTGGCCAACGTCCTCGCGGCACCGCTCTCCGTGGCGGACACGGTGGTCGGAGCGATCGTCGTTTCCCGACGGTCCGAGCGACCGTGGCCGGAAGCCACCCGACGGATCCTGCGGCGAGCCGCCCAGGAGGCCTCGGCCGCCCTCGCCCGTGTCTACTCGCACCGCGCCGTGGAGGCCCGGGCTGCCACCGATGCGCTGACCGGCCTCCCGAACCGGCGCTACTTCGACGAGTTCGTCGCCCTCCTCGCCCGCCGCCGGCGGGCCGACGACGTGGTCGGGATCCTGATGGTCGACATCGACAAGTTCAAGGTCCTCAACGACACGCATGGGCACGCGACGGGAGACGAGGTACTTCGAGCCGTCGCCGGCGCGATCGTGGCCGCCGTGCGCGAGGACGACGTCCCGGCGCGGTTCGGCGGCGAGGAGTTCGTCGTCCTGCTCCGCAACCCCGACCCGGGGGTCGCGGTGGAGGTCGGCGAGCGGATCCGGGCCGCCGTTCGCGGCCTGGACCTGCGCCGCCACGGTGTGCGAGGCGTGAGCGTCTCCGTGGGCGTGGCCGTCGCCGAGGGCCCGGACCAGGCCATCGAGGACCTGATCGCGATGGCCGACCGGGCGCTCTACCGGGCCAAACGCGCCGGTCGGGATCGGGTGGTCGCCGCATAGGGCGAACCGGGGCGACTACCATCGCGCCGTGACCGAGCACGACGAGCCCGCCGATACGTCCGACGCCGCCGAGCCTCGGCCGGTCCTCTCGAACGGTGACCTCGCCAGGGTCCTCCACGACATCGGCGACATGCTGGAGGTCAAGGGCGAGCTGGTCTTCAAGACCGTCGCCTACCACCGGGCCGCGGACGCCATCGGGCGCAGCCCCGTCGACCTGGTTGCCGCCTACCGCGCCGGCAGCCCTCCCCGGATCCCCGGCATCGGCCAGGCCATCGGCGACAAGATCGCCGAACTCGCGACGACCGGTCGCCTCGCGTACTACGACCGGCTCGCGGCCGAGGTCCCGCCCGGCCTGGTCGAGTTGATGCGCCTTCCGGGCCTGGGGCCCAGGACGGTCCGACTCATCCACGCGGAGCTCGGCATCGACACGATGGAGGACCTGCGTCGCGCCGCCGAAGCAGGAACGCTGCGGCACCTGCGCGGGATGTCGGCACGCACGGAGCGCCTCATCCTCGACGGCATCGAACACCTCGCGTCAACGCCCCGCCGGATGCTGCTGGATCAGGCGGAGGAGATCGCCGCCGGCGTCATCGCGGCGCTGGATGGCGCGCCCGGCCTCCGCGCGGTCGAAACAGCCGGCTCGTTCCGCCGTCGGCGGGAGTCGGTCGGCGACCTCGACATCCTGGCCGAGACCGACGACGGTCCGGGTCTGATCGAGCGGTTCACGTCGCTGGGCGTCGTCGACGATGTCGTCAACCGCGGGTCGGTCAAGGCCGCGGTCCGGCTCCTGCGCGGGCCCCAGGTGGACCTGATGATCATGCCGCCGGGGGAGGCGGGGACCTATCGGATCCACTTCACGGGGTCGAAGGAGCACAACGTCAGGCTCCGTGCTCGTGCCCGCGACCTGGGCTGGAGCCTCTCGGAGAAGGGATTCCTGCGCCTCGGTGACGACGGTGAGCCGCAGGCGGGGGAGGCGGCTGAGCTGCGGACGTTCGCGACAGAGGCGGAGGCATACGCGTTCCTGGGGCTGTCGTTCATCGAACCGGAATTGCGCGAGGACGCGGGCGAGATCGAGGCCGCCCTGGCCGATGCGTTGCCTGCCCTCGTCTCGCTGGACGACCTTCGTGGCGACCTGCACAGCCACTCCGACTGGTCCGATGGCGTGGACCCGATCGAGGTCATGGCCGAGGCGGCTCGCCGGCGCGGCCGCGCGTACCAGGTCCTGACCGACCACTCTCGTTCCCTGGCCATCGCGCGCGGTCTGACGCCGGAGCGCGTCGAGGAGCAGCGGGCGCATGATCGCCGCGCTCAACGCCCGGTTCGCGGCGGAGGAGGCGGCCGGGACCGCGCCTCCGGAGACCGCTCCGGGAGGGATTCCGCCTGCTCCACGGGTGCGAGCTGGAGGTCCGGGCAGACGGCTCGCTGGACTACGACGACGCCCTGCTCGCCCGGTTCGACCTCGTCGTCGCGTCGGTCCACGTGTCGCGTCGCCAGCCTCGCGAGGAGCTCACGCGGCGCACGCTCAACGCCATCCGGTCGCCGCACGTGGATGTGATCGCGCACCCGGCGGGGCGGATGATCGGCGGCCGCGATGACCTCGACCTGGACTGGGATGCCGTCTACGGCGAGGCCGCCCGGACGGGCACCGCGCTGGAGATCAACGGGTCGCCGCACCGGCTCGATCTCGCCGTGGACCGCGCCCGCCGCGCCATCGCGCTCGGCTGCCTCGTCGCCATCGATTCCGACGCCCACAAGACCTCGGAGCTGGACGATGTGCGCTGGGGCGTCAGCCAGGCCCGGCGAGCGTGGGCTCGACCCACCGACGTCCTGAACACCCGCTCTCGTGCGGACCTGCTGGCGTGGCTCGGCGCGCGCGGGGACGCCGACGTGCTGCGGTGAGCGGGTCGCGTACCATCGCCGCCATGGACGACCGTCGAGGTCGACGCGACCTGGCGATCGCCGCGGTCACCATCGTCGGCCTCTCCCGCCTGATCGATCCGCCGGGGGTCTGGTTCGTCGCCATCTTCCTTCTCGGCGCGATGCTCCTGGGGTCGCTCCAGGTCCTCGGCGACGAGACCGCCCGGATGGATGGAGGCGGCCTGGGTGTCCCGGTCGAGTCGCTGATCCTGCCGGCAGTCGCGGCGGTCGCCGGCGTCGGCGCCATCCGTCTCGTGCCGTTCGGACTGTGGCTCGTTCCGGCGCTCCTCCTGACGGGCCTGATCGTGGCGCGCACCCTCGCGCTGGAGGCCCGGGTACTCGCATCGCATGACGACCTCGGGGCGGAGGGTCGGACCTCGGTCCTGGTGATGACCCTGGTCGTCGCATTCCTCGGATTCGTCGGCGTTGCGGCGATGGTGACCGGCGGGCTCGTGGAGCCGGGAGCGAGCGGTGGATCCGGTGGGCCGCTGCCCGAGTCGGACCTGCTCGCCCTGGCCGTCGGTGACGCGGTCATCGCGCTCCTCCTCGGGTATCGGGCCGTCGCCCTCCGGGTGACGACGCTCCGCGACGCGGTGGGGTCAGCCGCCACGTACGCCGCGGCGATCGCCATCGGCGCCGCGGCGCTGCGGGCGATGGAGATCCCGCGCCTGATGGGTCCCGCGCTGCTCACGCTCGCGTTCTACCTATGGGACGCGTTCCACGCGGCGTCGCCGGCGCGCCGGCGCGACGCGCGCTGGATCCGGCAGACGGCGGTGCTCGTCGTCCTCGGTATCGCGGTGGTCGCCTGGAACCTGCTGCTCCGTTCGTAGCGGCCGCCGCCGGCGCCCCGCGTTTGACGCGCCGGCCGTCCGGTGCTAGAAAGCGATGCTCGCGCTGCGACCCCGGGCCCGTCATCTGCGCGACCCGCGCACGACCCGCACCGACCCCGCCCCGAACCCGCGCGCCCGAAAGGACGACCCGCCAGTGACCTTCCCCGACATCGAGACCTCCCCCGCGAGTCCGGTCAACCTGACCCGCACCCGGCGCCAGCTGGCCGAGCAGGCCATCGGGCAGGCGGCGGCCGCCCAGTGGGCGGACGCCGCCGCCACGAATCGCAAGCTGCTGGAGCTCGGCCCGGACGCCGAAGCGGAGAATCGGCTCGCGAAGTCGCTGTGGGAGCTCGGGTCGCTCGGCGAGGCCCGGGAGCACTACCAGACGGCGCTGGCGCTCGACCCGACCAACAGGATCGCCGAACGGAACATCGACCGACTCAAGGTGCTGCTCAATGCCGCCGGCGAGAAGACGGTCCCGGCCCAGGACGGCAGCAAGGCCCCGGTCAGCATCTTCGTCGAGGAGACCGGCAAGACCGGGTTCGCTTTCCTGACCGATCTCGCCGCGCCCCGTGAGCTCGCCCAGGTCAACCCCGGCGATTCCGTGGAGCTGATCCCCGAAGCGAATCGCCTGATCGCGATCAGCAACGGTGTTCGGATCGGGATCGTGGAGCCGCGCGTCGCCGCCCGCCTGCTCAAGCTCATCGCCGACGGCAACAAGTACGCGGCCGGCGTCACGAGTCTTGGGGACAAGGACGTCCGGTTGATCATCCGGGAGGTCTTCCAGGACCCGTCCAACTACGGGAAGGTCAGCTTCCCGACAGCCGCCAAGTCGACCGACCTGCGCCCGTACACGAAGGGCACCCTGGTCCGCGAGGAGGCGGAGCTCGAGGAGGACCTGGAGGACGACGAGGAGGACGAGGAGATCGAGGATCTCGATCGCGTCCTGCCGCCGGATTCCACCACGGACGAGGCGTTCGAAGAGGAATCCGACGACCTCGACGAGGCGTAGCCGGACGTCGCTCAGCGCGCTGCGCCGCGCCCGACGCTCGCCGCAGTCACCCTGGGTCTGGCGGGGGTGGGCTAGCATCTCCCGACGATGACTGGACGAACGGGCTCGACGCGCGCCGACCCGAGTCTGTCGCTGCCCGCCTTCGAGCGCATCGCCCCGGTCCCGCCGATGGGACTGTTGTCGGCCCGGATCGAGATGCACTCCGGTCCGGGCGACATCGTGGCCGATCTGAGCGGGCGCGGCGGTTGGGTCGCGCGCGCAGCCCTTGACCGACAGCGACGCGCGATCTCGATCGAGTCGATGCCCCTCACCCGGCTGCTGGCCGAAGTCGTCCTTCGCCCGCCGGACGTGCGCCATCTCGACGCCGCATTCCAGGGGATCTCGGCGTCACCACGTCGTGAATCGAGCCTGAAGGTCTCGATCGGGGACCTCTACGCGACCCGCTGCGCCACCTGCGCACGGGTCCTCGTGGCGGACGAGATCCTGTGGGCGTCCACGCCGGCCGGTGGGTGGTCGCCCATCGAACGGCACTACCGTTGCACCGTCTGTCGGGACCAGCGAGGGGGGAGTGAGCAGCGCCAGGCGCCGCTCGACCCCGATGACGAGCGCCGGGCGACCAGCGACCCGGGGCTCGCGGCGGCGCTCGAGTGGGCCAGGGATCGGTTCCCGACGGTCGACGGCGCCCCGGCCCTCGTCGGCGAGCTGCTGGACCTGCACACGCCGCGCCAGCTGGTCGGGCTGACCGCGATCATGGAGCGGATCGAGGGCGACCTCCGGGCCGCGCCGGTGCTCGCGGCTCTGCGTCTCGCGATGGCCCACGCCATCCTGCCGGCAAGTCGGCTGGGAGCCGGCGGCGGTCGTGCGTCGAGCCTGCGCATCGCGGAAGGGCACGTCCGGCTGCCCGGGTCGACGACCGAGAGTCGACGTGAGCGCAACCCGTGGCTGGCCTTCGAGGACGGGTTCCGTCTGGTCCGCGGCTTCGTCCAGCGACTCGAGGGCGGCGCGGTCGGCCCGATGCAGGCGCGCCTCGGCGAGGACCTTCGCGCCCTGGGCGAGGGAAGTGCCACGACCGTCCTCGCCGTCGCCAGCCCATCGGGTGCCCGGGTGCTGCGCGATCCCTCAGCGTCGTCGGACCGGGCGACCCAGGGCCCGCGCCTCCGGTTGGTCCTCGGCCAGCCACCGGTGCGACCCAGCCTTGAGCGCCTCGCGACCGCCTACCACCTGACGGCGTGGGTGCTGGGACGCGAGGCGGCGGCGCTGCTCCCGATCGACGCCCTCGCGGAGGCGAGCTTGCGGGCGCCGTGGTCGTGGCAATCGGTGTCGATCGCCCGGTCACTCGCGGCGGTCGAGCCGTCGATGGCCAGGGACGGGCGCGTGGTCCAGCTGATCGACGGGGGCCCTGAGTCCGTCGCGGCCGTGGCGATCGGCGGGGCCTCTGCCGGGTTCCGGGTGGTCGTGGCGCGCCTGGCCGATCCGGACGACGGCGACCCATCGGTCGTGGAGTTGCTGCCGCCCGGGGTCGCCGTGCCTCCGGGCCCGCGGACTCGGGCGAACGTCGGCCTGCCGGCGGTCCCGGGCGGAGCCGGGGATCCGGACATGATCCCGGGGCCGGGGCTGTTCGCGCCTCCGGAGCGATTCGACCAGCGGCCGTTCTCACCGACGGGGGCCGCTCGCGTGGTCACGGAGGCGGCCGTCGAGATGCTGCGAGCACGGGGCGAGCCGGCGCGGTTCGAGCGGCTGTTCGGCGAGATCCTGGTCGCCCTGGACCGGTCCGGCCAGCTACGCCGGTTGGCCGCCGGGTCGGGGCCGCTTGACCACAGCCCTCGGCCCCATCTCTCTGACGCCGCGCGCTCGCTCGACCGCGGGCTCGCCGCTGGAGGGGCCGCTGCCACGGCACCGGTCGATCCGGGCTCGCCCAGCGACCCGGGCCCGCCGGACGACCCGTCCACCGGCCCTCGACCGATCGTCACCCGGCGATCGACGCCCGATACGGGTCCTGCCGCGGATCCCGTCGATCGCCTGCTTGACGTCATCCGCGGAGAGCTTGCTCGCCCGGACCAGGGCCGGCTGGTGGAGATCGAGCCGGGTCGCTGGTGGCTCGCCGACGCGGCGGACCGGGAGGCCGCCGCACCCGCCCTGGCCGACCGGGTCGAGTGGGCCGTGTTCAGTCTGCTGTCCACGGCCGGCCCGATGTCGGAGACGGCCTTCTACGAACGGATCGCGACGATGTTCACCGGGCACGACCTGCCGGACGAGACCCTCGTCCGGGCGTGCCTCGAGAGTTATCGGAGCCCGGACAGCAGCGCCGACCGGCTGCGCACGAACGATGACCTCCTGCGCCGGAGCCAGGAGCACACGGAGCTGCTGGCGGCCCTCGCCGACGCCGGTCACCGGCTTGGGATGCGCGTCTGGCTGGCCGAGCGCGAGCAGGCGCGTCGGCACGGACGCGGGACGTTGGGCGACCTGCTCGATGACCGGGAACGGCGCGCCTACCTCGGGAGTCTGGGGCGGGCCGCCGACGCGCTCGCCGAGGTGGACGCCATCTGGTACGTGCGCGGCAAGGTCGCGTTCCTGTTCGAAGTCGAGTGGACGGCGATCCTGGGCGATGCGCTCCTGCGCCGGCACGCCCGGATCACCCCCGGCGATCGCCTGATCCGGTTCCTGGTGGTCGCCCCGGAGCGGACCGCCCTCGTCCGCCACAAGCTGGAGCGATCACCCGTGCTCCGGGCCGCCCTCGACGACGCCGGCTGGCACATCATCAAGTGGGATCACCTGCGGACGTTCCTGGCCGGCGAACCGCCGGACCTCGATGCCCTGGAGCCGCTGCTCGGCCTCGACCCGGTCGTCGAACGTGGCGGCGAGCAGATGCCGCTGTTCGGCGGCTGACCGGGCCCGGCGCTACCCTGTGGACCACACCAGCGGCGGCCGGGATGCCGACCGTCGGACGCCGCCGCCAGGAGGCCCTCGATCACCGATGACCGAACCCGTCGACCCCGTCAACGAACTGGCCGATCGCTTCTGGGAGGCGATCCTGGAGTCGAATCCGACGACCGCGACGTTCTACGGCGACAGCCGGTGGGCGGATCGCCTGGAGGACCCGACACCTGAAGGCCGTGCACGGGTCAGGGCGCTGATGGAGCGGACGGCGACCGAAGCCGCGGCGATCCCCGTCGACGGCCTCTCGACGGAGGACCGCATCACCCGGGACATGCTGCAGGTCATCGCCGAACTCGCGATCGAGGAGGATGACCAGGGCCTGCACCAGCTCCGGGTGGTCGACCAGATGGGTGGCCCGCAGCAGCTGCTCCCGCAGTTGACCCACTTCCAGCCGGTGGACACGCCGGAACGGCTGGAGGCCTTCACGGATCGGATCCGCGCTTACCCAGCCTTCATGGCGGCCAACGCGGACGTCCTTCGCGAGGGGATACGGACCGGGCTGACCGCCCCGTCCATCGTCACGGAACGGACGATCGCCCAGGTCGAACGCCTGCTCGCTGTCCCGATCGACGCGGCGATCGTGCCGTCCGGCGCACAGGGAGCTTCCGAAGAAGACCGCGAGCGGATCCGCGAACTCGTTCGCGATCTGGTCTACCCCGCCGATGCCGCCTTCCTGGAGGTCCTGCGCGGCGAGTACCGTCATGCCAGCCGGGAGGAGCCTGGGATCTGGTCGGCACCCAACGGCGACCAGCTGTACCGGACCGCGATCCGCAGCTGGACCACGCTCGAGATGGACCCGCAGGAGATCCACGAGATCGGCCGCGCGGAGCTCGAGGCGATCGAGGAGGAGCGGCGCCTGATCGCCCGGGCGACCGGCTTCGGCGACGATACCGCCGCGTACCGGCATTCGATCGACGAGGACCGCAGCGACGTTCCGCAGGACAAGGACGAGCTCCTCGAGCGAGCCCGCGAGGACATCGGGCGGGCGATGGTGGCCGCGCCACGATTCTTCGGCCGCCTTCCCGTCGCCGGTTGCCGGGTCCAGGCCGTCGAGGAGTACAAGGAACGCGATGCGCCGCTCGCGTATTACTACCCGCCGTCCGCGACCGGATCTCGTGACGGGATCTACTACGCCAACGGTTACGACCTGCCGACCCGCCGCTACTCGCGGCTCGCCACGACGACCTATCACGAAGCGGTCCCAGGCCACCACTTCCAGATCACCCTGGAGATGGAGCACCCGACGCTCAACGCGTTCCGTCGCCTGGGGTCGCGGATGGTCGGCGGCGCGTACGTCGAGGGCTGGGGGCTGTACAGCGAGCGGCTGGCCGACGAGATGGGGCTCTACCGGTCCGAGGCGGAACGATTCGGCATGCTCGATGGCCAGGCGTGGCGAGCGGCCCGGCTCGTCGTGGACACGGGCCTGCATGCCCTCCGCTGGGATCGGCAGCAGTCGATCGACTTCCTGCGCGACGACGCGGGTCTGACCCAGACCGACGCCGTGATCGAGACGGACCGCTACATCTGCTGGCCGGGCCAGGCGCTCACCTACAAGCTCGGTCAGCGCCAGATCGAGGCACTGCGGCGCGAGATCTCGGAGCGGGACGGCTCGCGGTTCGACCTGCGCGAGTTCCACGACCAGGTACTGGGACACGGATCGCTGCCGCTGGCCACGCTTGCGCGTGAGTTGCCGACCTGGGTGGCCACCCCGGTCTGAAGGCGGCTTGGGACCTCCCGGGAAGCTAGGAGTCGAAGCCGATCCCGAGCGCGTCGAGCGTGCGGAGGATCGCGCCGCGCCGGCCGTCCTCCCGGTCTGCCCGGTCGAGCTCGCGACGGACCGCCTCCACCGCCACGGACCGGAGCGGCTCCGGCGGGAACGGCACGGGCGGGTTCCCGACGATCCGCAGGCGGAGCCGGTCCTCGTCCGGCCGGAGGATGAAGTCCCGCACCACGCCGCCCGCCCAGCGACTGGCCCCGACGCCAAGACCGGTATACCCGAGTGCGAACGTCACCCGACCGCCCATCGTCTGGCCGAACGTCACGGTGAAGCGCGACGTGGTGTCGATCGCACCGCCCCAACGGTACGGGAAGCCGAGGCCGTCGAGCTGCGGGAATGCCCGGACGAACTGGGCCTGGAGCTTCTCGAAGGTCGCCGGCCGGCGGTCCAGCTCCGGGCTCACGCGACTCCCGAAGTGGTGGATCGCGTCGTACCCGCCCCACAGGATCCGGTCGTCGGCCGTCAGCCGGAAGTAGTGGAACTGGTTGTTGGCGTCGGACAGGCCCTGGCGTCGCGGCCAACCGATGGCTTCGCGCTGCTCCGGCGAGAGCGGCTCGGACACCAGCGCGTAGTCGTACACCGGCACGAACAGTGGGGACAGTCGCCGGAGCCAGCTCGAATAGGCCGAGGTCGCCACGACCACCTGTCCCGCCCGGACCGTGGCTCCGCTCGCGGTCGTCACCTGCACTCCGCCGGCCCGGCGAGCCAGCCCGGTCACCCGTGTCCGCTCGTGCACGCGGACGCCGCGTTCGCGGGCGACGCGGGCCAGGCCGCGACACAGCTTGGCGGGATCGACCAGGACGTCGCGCCCCGGCGGGCGGTACAGGCCGGCGTGCCACAGCGGGGAGTGGACCTCCGCCCGCGCGGCCTCGCGATCGAGGAAGACGAGCTGCTCACCGTGCTCGGCGGCTTCGGCCACCCAGTCACGGAACTCGTCGACCTGGTACGGCTGGTCGGCGAGCGTGAGTGTGCCGGTCTCCTCGAGGTCGCAGTCGATGCCGTTCGCCCGCGTGAAGTCGATCAGGTCCTGCAGGTTCTGGATGCCCTCGGCCTCGAGGCGCGGCAGTTCCTCCGGGAAGTGGCGGATGCCGTTGGCCAGTCCATGGGTGAGGCTGGCCTCGCAGAAGCCGCCGTTCCGACCGGATGCGCCGAACCCCACCGCCTCCATCTCCAGCACCGCGACCCGGAGGGTGGGGTCGGTATCGGTCAGCGCGATCGCCGTCCACAGGCCCGTGAACCCGCCGCCGACCACCGCCACGTCGACCTCGGCGTGCTGGCCGGCGACCAGTGGCGGATCCGCCAGGTCCGGGGGCGTCGGCTCGCGGAGCCAGTAGCTCGTGGCGGAAGCGGGGTCGACATCGGTCGCCATCGGTCCATGGTGCCATGCCCGACCGCCCCTGCGCGTGAGGCCGCGCATCGCGGGCGTCAACCGAGGTCGACCAACGTGATTCGTGACAACTGGCACCGAATGTGACGAATCTCGCGTTGACGCCCGCTCGGCGGCTATGGCACCATGACGGCCGCCCGTCCCGTATCGTGCAACGCCCGTCCCACGGGCCGCGCCCGCGATCTGTCAACCGTCCGCCGCACGAGGTCGTCCATGGCCACCGAACCCGCCGCCCGAACCGCGCCCAGCCTGCGCCGCGACGAGCAGCTCGCCCTCTATCGCCGGGCGCTCAAGACGCTGCCCGGCGGAACCGATTCGAACTTCCGGGCGTGGGGCGACTCCACGATCTACGTGGACCGCGGCAAGGGTGGCATGGTCTGGGACGCCGACGGCAATGAGTTCGTCGACCTGCGGATGGGCTACGGCCCGGTCATCCTCGGCCACGGCGACGCGCGCGTGGACGACTACGTCAACGAGCGGATGCGGCTGGGTGTCAGCTTCAGCCTGACCAGCGAGGACGAGATCCAGGCGATGGAGCTCGTCAAGGAGCTGACAGGCTGGGTCGACAAGGTCCGGATGACGGTCTCCGGGACAGAGGCCACGATGCACGCGATGCGCGTGGCCCGCGCCTACACGGGCCGCGAGAAGATCGTCAAGTTCGAGGGCCAGTACCACGGCGTGCACGACTACGCGCTGATCAGCGTCGGGCCGGACGACATGTCCGAGCTTGGCGACGAGGACGCCCCCGTCGCCCTCGCCTGGGGCCGGGGGATCCCGGGTGCCGTGGCCGATACCATCATCCCGGCGCGCTACAACCGGATCGACCGGCTCCGCACGCTCTTCGAGCAGCGGGGCGAGGAGATCGCGGCGATCATCGTCGAGCCGGTCCTCGGCAATGCCCAGGGGATCATGCCGCGGCCCGGCTTCCACCAGGAGATGCGGGCCCTGACCCAGGAGTTCGGCATCCTGCTGATCTTCGACGAGGTCAAGACCGGCTTCAGGTTCGCCAAGGGCGGCGCCGCCGAGTTCTTCGGGATCACCCCGGATCTCGCGACCTATGCCAAGGCCATGGGGAACGGCTACCCGGCGGCCGCGTTCGGCGGACGCGAAGAGGTCATGGCGATGCTGCCGGACAAGGTCAGCCACGGCGGCACGTACGCCGGCAACCGGGTGGCCGCCGCCGCCGCTGTCGCCACACTCCGGATTCTCCGGGACACCAACGCCCTGGACACGATCCACGCCACCGGGCGGACGATCCAGGACGGTCTCAAGGAGATCCTGGACCCGGTCGGGATCCCGTACCACTTCACCGGACACCCGTCGATGTTCGGGATCATGTTCCGCGAGGAAGTCGCGCGGGAGTATCGGGACTGGGCCACGACGGACCACGAGCTGTACGACGCCATCGCCGTCGGGATGCATGCGCGCGGTGTCATGCCAGAGCCCGACTCGCGCGAGCCGTGGTTCATGTGCGAGGCCCATGCCGATGCCGACATCATCGATCGGGTCCTCACCGCGTTCAGCGACTCGCTCGACGCCGCCCTGGAGGCCCGGGCCCATGGGGAAGCGGCTCCTCGCCCGCACGGCGGCATGGCGACCCCGGGCGACGATCACGGTATCGATCGCCTCCAGGAGGCCTGAGCGTTCACGATGGCCCTCGACGGCAACGCGGTCCGCTCGGTCGATCGGGCCGCTGCCCTCCTCCTGGCGCTCGGGGAGAGCTCGGGCGAGGCCGGCGTGACCGAGCTGGCGCGCCGCCTCGGCCTCCACAAGTCCACGGCATCGCGTCTCCTCGCGACACTCCAACGACGGGGCCTGGTGGAGCAGGACGAGGAATCCGGCAAGTACCGGCTTGGCCTCGTGGTCATCCGCCTCGCTGAGAAGGCGGAGCGGACGCTGGACCTGCGCGGGATCGCCACACCGGAGCTCGAGCGCCTTGCACGGCTGACCCACGAGACGACGGGGCTCGGAATCCTGGATGGCGACACCCTGCTGACGGTCGCCCAGGTCGACGGCCCGAACCTCAGCGCCGTGGGCGACTGGACGGGACGGGCCACCCCGCTCCACTGCGTCGCCGCGGGCAAGGTGCTCCTGTCGGCGCTCGCCGAGCGGGAGGTCCTGCGGATCGTGCGTCGCGGGCTGGTGAGCTACACGGAACGGACCGTCGTGGAGCTGGAGCCGCTCCTGGAGGAGCTGGCCCGGATCCGCCGACGCGGCTACGCGACGGCCATCGGGGAATACGAGATCGGGCTCAGCGCCGTGTCGGCGCCGGTCCACGACGCACGCGGCAACGTCATCGCGGCCGTCGACATCTGGGGGCCCGCCTTCCGATTGACACCCCGACGAGTCCCGGAACTTGCCGCGCAGGCGCGCGAGGCCGCGGCCGCCATCTCCGTCCGTCTCGGCGGCGCGGCACCGGATCGCCCCGCCGCGCAGGTCCACGCGACCGCCTGACCGGCCGGTCCGGGTCGCGTTCGGTACCCTATCCAGCATGCCTGACCTCACCATCTCCCCATGGGCGGAGATCGCGAACTTCGTCGTCACCGACCTGTCGGCGATCGCGGTCATCGTCATCGTCGCGACCCTGGCCGTCCGGCTGGCCAGAACCTTCGTCCACGGCGTGGTGAAGGCCCTCCTGGACCGCGAGGCGACCGAGGGGACGGCCCAGGAGCTGAGTGCCGTCGAGATCAAGAAGCGGATGGACACGCTGGACGGGCTGGCGATCCACGTCATCCGGTTCTTCATCATCGTCATCGCCGTCCTCATGGTCATGGGCCGGATCGGGCTCGACATCGGGCCAGCGGTGGCGGGCCTCGGCGTGGTGGGCATCGCCCTCGGGTTCGGGGCCCAGGCCCTCGTGCGCGACTACCTCAACGGGGCCCTCGTCCTCATCGAGAACCAGTACGGCGTCGGCGACATCGTCCGGCTGGCGGGCGTCTCCGGCGTCGTCGAGGACTTCACGATGCGGCGGACGACCCTGCGGGACATCGACGGCATCGTCCATACGGTCCCCAACGGCGAGATCCGGGTCGCCTCGAACATGACCCGCGTCTGGGCCCGCATCAACGAGGATGTCCTGGTCGCCTACGGCACGGATATCGACCGGGCGATCGAGGTGGTCGATGCGATCGGGCGCGAGATGGCGGCGGACCCCGCCTGGGCTCGGATCATCCTGGAACCGCCCCGCGTGGAGCGGATCGAGACGCTCGGCGACTCCGGTGTGACCCTCAAGGTGCTCGGGTCGGTCCGGGCGCCGGAGCGCTGGTCGGCCGGCGGGGAGTTCCGCAAGCGGTTGCTGGTCGCCCTTGCCGCGAACGATATCGAGATCCCGTTCCCGCACCGGGTCATCGTCAATCGGACCGAGGAGGCGACCTCGTCCGGCCCACCCGCCACGCCGACCGACCCCGCGTCGTGAGTGCCCGTATCCGGCGTCCGCCGCTGCTACGATGGCGGCGCCAGCCACGTTTCTCAAGGGTGCCCACGTGACCGTCGATCCGGACTCGCCGTCCCCGTCGCCTGAGATCGAGAACCTGCTCGCCGAGGATCGGGCGTTCGCGCCGGACGCGGCCTTCATCGCCCAGGCCAATGCGACGTCCGATCTGTACGCCCGGGCGGAGGCGGACCCTGAGGCGTTCTGGGCAGCGCTGGCCCGTGAGCGGGTCGACTGGGTGGAGGATTTCCACACCACCCTCGAGTGGGACCTGCCCTTTGCCAGATGGTTCGTCGGCGGGAAGCTGAATCTCGCCTACAACTGCGTCGACCGGCACGTCGAGCGCGGCCTCGGCGACAAGGTCGCCTACCACTGGATCGGCGAGCCGGGCGACACGCGGACGATCACCTACGCCGACCTGCAGCGCGAGGTCAGCAGGGCCGCCAACGCGCTGTCGGAGCTGGGCGTCACGACCGGCGACCGGGTGGCCATCTACATGCCGATGATCCCGGAACTGCCGATCGCGATGCTGGCCTGCGCCCGGATCGGCGCGCCGCATACGGTCGTCTTCGGTGGATTCAGCGCGGAAGCGCTCGCCGACCGGATCAACGACGCCCAGGCCAAGCTCGTGATCACCGCCGACGGCGGCTGGCGGCGTGGCAACCCGGCGGCCCTCAAGCCCGCGGTCGACGACGCCCTGGCCCTGTCGTCCAGCGTGACCAATACGCTCGTCGTCCGGCGGGTGGGGGACGCACTCGACGGCGGTACCGCGATGGTCGACGGCCGGGACGTCTGGTGGCACGACATCGTGGACCGCCAGAGCGAGCAGCACGACCCGGTCCCGGTCGACAGCGAGCACATGCTCTATCTCCTGTACACGTCGGGGACGACGGCCAAGCCCAAGGGGATCATGCACACGACCGCGGGCTATCTGGTGGGGGCGAGCTATACCCACGAGATGGTCTTCGACATCAAGCCCGACGACGTGTACTGGTGTGCCGCGGACGTGGGCTGGGTGACGGGCCATAGCTACATCGTCTACGGGCCCCTCGCCAACGCGACGACCGGGATCCTGTACGAGGGCACGCCCGACACCCCGGACTGGAGCCGCTGGTGGCAGATCATCGAGGACTACAAGGTCACCATCCTGTATTGCGCCCCGACGGCGATCCGTGCCCACATGAAGCAGGGACCGCAATACGCTCAGGCGCACGACCTCTCGTCCCTGCGGGTCCTGGGCTCCGTCGGCGAGCCGATCAACCCGGAGGCCTGGCTCTGGTACCACGAGCACATCGGCGCCGGTCGGACGCCGATCGTCGACACGTGGTGGCAGACCGAGACCGGCATGATCATGATCTCGCCGCTCCCCGGAGTGACGACCACCAAGCCCGGGAGCGCCACCTTCCCGTTCCCGGGGGTCGCCGCGGATGTCGTCGATGGCGAAGGCGCTCCGGTTCCCAACGGGAGTGGCGGCTACCTCGTCCTCAAGCGGCCCTGGCCGGCGATGCTGCGCGGGATCTACGGCGATCCCGAGCGGTATCGGCAG
Source organism: uncultured Chloroflexia bacterium (assembly GCA_963704935.1). Lineage (GTDB taxonomy): Bacteria > Chloroflexota > Limnocylindria > Limnocylindrales > CSP1-4 > SPCO01. Next base: position 813,693 of record CAVPIF010000001.1, on the reverse strand, counting down.
ACCTACTGGAGCCGCTTCCCGGGGATGTACTTCGCGGGCGATGGCGCCAGGCGCGACGACGACGGCTACCTCTGGTTGCTTGGCCGGGTGGATGACGTCATGAACGTGTCCGGCCACCGGATCAGCACGATCGAGGTGGAGAGCGCCCTTGTCGACCACAAGTCGGTCGCCGAGGCCGCCGTGGTCGGCAAGAACGACCCCATCACGGGGCAGGCGATCTTCGCCTTCGTGATCCCGAAGGTCGGCGTGGACGCCAATGAGGCCCTGGCGGCCGAACTCCGGGCCCACGTGGCCAAGGTCATCGGGCCCATCGCCAAGCCGAAGTTCCTGATGTTCACCCCGGACCTGCCCAAGACGCGCTCGGGCAAGATCATGCGGCGGCTCCTGCGCGACATCGGCGAGGGCCGCGCGCTCGGCGACACCACCACGCTGGCCGACGGCGGCGTCGTTGATTCCATCCGGGACGGGTCCGGGTCGGCGGAGGAGTAGCGTGCCCTTCGACTTCTTGAAGCGACGCAAGGACGACGAGCCTGGGTCGTCGACGGCCCCCGAGGCTCCGAAGCAACCCGGTCGAGAGCGGGGTGTCCAGTTCGACGGTCTGACCGAGGAGTGGCGGATCGTCGGGGAGATGCTCGTCGAGGGCCGGCTGTCTGACGCGCTGAACCGGCGTGAGGCCATCGCGCTCGCCAACGTCCGCTGGGCTCCGATCGACGGGACGAGCCCCCTGTCCGACGCTCCGGGCATCCAGTCGATGGATCCGTACGACCTGATCGTCGTCCTGGCTGGTGAGTCCTCGCTGCCGCCGCTGACCGAAGAGGAGCGGGTCGCGCACCGGATCCACAAGATCGCCTATGAGGTCGCGCTGGAGGTGCCGCCGTTCCGGATCGTCGGCACGGTGTACCTGTTCCCGGGCACGGAGCCGAGCCGGCTCATGGACCGGGCCACGGAGATGTTCGTCCCGATCGTCGACGCCGTCGCGAGCCTGCATGGGCGGCCGCTGATCGAGCAGGCCGACGCGATCCTGGTCAACCGCCATTACTTGCGCAGCGTCGAACAGGTGGACCGACGCACGGGCGAACCGCACCAGAAGCTTCCGGGCTCCACGCTCGGAGGAGTGAGCTGGCAGGACCGCTCGCCCTGACCTCGTGCCGGCCGCGCCGGCCGCGCCGGCCGCGCCGCGCCGGCCGCGCCGGCCGCGCCCTGACCCGTACCGGCCGTGCCGTGCCGCATCACTTCGTGCCGGCCGCGCCGTACCGCTCGCCCCGCCACGCGCTCCCCGGTCGAGGCTGCCTGTGCCCACCCGGCGAGGACTGCCCCCCGCGAAACCGACTAACCGTCGTGCCGGTGGTCAATAGACGCGCTCGAACCCGGTTCCGGCACCAGCCACGGAGCGTCGGTCGTGGGTTCGTGCGGGAAGCGCTCCGCGCTGGCCCCTCACGGCGTCCTCGGCGCGTTCCCCGTCGCCGCGGGCCGCCCAACGTTCCGCAGCGGCACGGTTAGTCGGCGTCGCGGGCGGAGTCGGAGTCGCGGGCGGAGTCGGAGTCGGAGTCGGAGTCGGAGTCGCGGACGGAGCCGCGGGCGGGAGTCGCGGGCGGAGTCGGCGTCGCGGGCGGAGTCGGAGTCAGAGTCGGAGGGAGGGCCCGATGAGCGCGCCGAACGTGGGGCGTTGTGGTCGAGTCCCGACTCGCGACTGACTGCGTCGTCGGTCGCGGAGGGAGTGGCGAGGGCGGACCGGAGCGGACAGGAGAGGACCGGAGCGGACCGGAGCGGGCCGACGCGTGCCGACGCGGGCCGACGGGCCCAGGTCCGCGGCTGACGATCCGGGGACAGGAACCCGACTGCCGCCACCTCGAGCCGGGACCGCTCGCCCTGAGCGGCCCGTCCGGACCCTCAGGCGCGGATCGCGGCCTTCGGGCGGGTGAACAGGCCGAAGGCGGCCTTCGGTGCCGGTGCGCTCGCCGGCGTGCCCAGGAGTCGATCCGCGAGCGCGTCGAAGTCCTCGGTGACCTTTTCCTTGGGGAACATCTCGACGACCGTCCGGCCCTCGTTGGCGGCGCGGACGAAGAGCATCCCGCCAGACCGGATGTTGGCAAGCGCGGGCATGTTGATGGTCCGCTCGAGGTCGCTCACGGAGACGCCGCTGTTCGCCCGGTTGATGACCAGCGCCAGCCGCTCGCGGACGCCGATCTCGGTCGCCAGGTCGCCCAGCTGGACCCCGGCGCGGATCGCCGGGACGTCCGGGGTGACGGGCACGAGGATCCGGTCCGCCTTCTCGAACATGGCCAGATTGAGCGGGCTGTAGGACGGATGCAGGTCGACCACCACGAAGTCGAAGCCACGGCGTGTCGCGGACACCGCGTCCGCGACACGAGTCGGCTCCAGGATCTCGGTGTGCAGTGGCGAGGACGAGAGGGCGACGACGCGCAAGCCCGACGGGTGGGCGGCGGCGAGGTCCATCAGCGTTTCCACCGGGCCGCCTTCGAGCTCGTCGCGCCAGCTGTCGGTGACGGTCCGGACCGCATCGATCCCGAGTGACGTCGTGACATGCCCCGTGACCGTGTCGGCATCGACGAGGAGGACGCTCTGGTCCTTCCGGATCCGCAGGGCGGAGGCGAGGTTGGTGGCGATGGTCGTCTTGCCGACTCCGCCCTTGGGGTTGAAGACGGCGATGACCGTGGCCCGCGTCGTCCATCCCTCGGCGTCCACGGCGTTGCCCTGGAGGACCGGCCCGGAGCCGTCGTCCACCGTCTGGCTCCGGATGCACATCGCCTCGACGCGCCAGCGGAGCGACTCCGCCGAGTACGGCCGGGTGAAGTATTCGTCGTCGGCGCTGCTCGCCGTCGGATGCGAGGACAGCTGCTCCAGGGTCCGCGGCGAGACGACCATGAGGGCTGGAAGGCTCCGGCCGTCGTGGAGCAGGCCGTAGTACTCGAGCGACTGGTCGAAGTCGGTCTCGCCATCCAGGATCACGACGGCGACGTCGCGACGGCTCGCGAGCAGGGCTTCGAGCTGGTCAGGCTGGGTGACGGTGATGATCGAGAACCCGGCCGCCCGGAGCTCGGCCGCGACCGGCGTGGCTTCCTCCGGAGGAAGGGCGATGACGACGGCGGGTCGAGCCACGATCAGCCCTCGGCCTCCGGGTCACGGGCGGCGACGGTGAGTGCGCCATCCGATTCCTCGGTGACGCGCGCGGCGAAGCCGGACAGGGTGGGGACGATGTCACGAACCGCGACGTCGGGCGCGTGTCCGACGGCGAAGACGAACTCACCGTCGGGTCCGGACGAAACGCCGACCGACGTCACCCCGGTCGAGCGCGACAGCTGTCGCTTGAAGCCGGCGATGCTCGCGACACTGATCAGGCCGGTCACCGTGACCCGCGTCGTCGCAACGGTCGCCGGGGTGGCATCCTCGTGGACCAGGCCTGCAAGGCGCGCCGCGATCGCGTCGTCGCTGATCTCCGGGATGTCGTCGTCGGCACCCGCCTCGCCTGGTGTGAAGGATTCGGATCCGGCTTCCGCGCTCGCGAAGTCGCTGGCCTGGCGCAGGGCGGAGAGACGAGGGTCCTCCGCGTCCGCGGTCGGCTGCTCGTCGGGTTCGCCGCCCGGTTCGGCGGTGTCGGTGGATCCGGCGCCCTCGGTCGATTCCTCGACGGCCTCGACCGGCGTGTCGGCCGCGGCCTCCGGCTGGTCGCTCGTCTCGGCGACGGCCTCGGCAACGGACTCGGCTTCGGCATCCGGCGTCGCGCCGGCGGAGCCCGCGTCAGCCCCCTCCGCGTCCTCGGCTCCCACGGGAGCGTCGAGCGCCTCCAGGGTCTCATCGACCGGCGCCACCAGGGTGGCGATCGTCGGCTGATGGGCAGGACCGTCGAACGGTGGCGGCTCCGGGAGACTCTCGGCCATGGTCGCGAAGCGCGTCGGGTCATCCTCGGCGAGCAGTCGCTCGAAGAACGCCGCCATCTCGGTCTCGAACGCGTCGACGCGCGACTGGACCCGCTCGACCCGCGCCTCGATGGAGGCGGCGTGGTCGCCGATCTCGTTCTCCAGGGTTGACTTGCGGTGGGCGATGCGCTCGTCCGTCTCCTCGCGGATCCGAGCGATCTCGGCCTTGGACCACTCGCGGATCGCCGCGACGTCGTCGTCGGCGCGCTTGCGCAGCTCCACGGCGTCGTTGGCCGAATCCGCGTGGATGCTTTCGATGTGGGTCTTGGCCTCGGCCGCGAAGCGGGCCTGGGTCTCCTCGCGCGCCGCCTCCGCTGCGACCTGCATCGCACGGGTGAGGTCGGCCATGAACTTGTTCGGCTTCCGGCCGGGCATGGGCGCGGGCGACGCGGCGGCCGGGGCATCCGGGGCCGGCTCCAGCGCGCCGGCGACGTCGGCGTCGGGCGACGATCCGGGGCCCTCCTGGGCCTCCACGGCAGCGGGCTGGTCGGTGGCGGCCGGCGAAGCGTCGGTCATGTCGGGGGCCTCATGCTCGGAAGCTGTGTCGGCGAGGACTTCCGCGCCCTGATCGGCGGCGACGTCGTTCGTGTTCGCAGACTCGCCACGCTCCGAACTCCAGGGGAGTCGGAAACCAGGCTTGGTGTCGGTCGTGGCCATAGCGGTCGATCCTCGCTGAGCGGGCTTGCGCGGTGCGTTTTCGGGGCGTGTTGGAACTGTGCCAGCGTGGTCGGGTGCGGTGGAGTCCGCTAGTGGTACCAGCGGGCCGCGCCGGTCGTACCGGAGGTCCGGGCCCGGTGGTCCGGCGGTGCAGCCCGCACCGGCGATCCGGCGGGTACGATACGCGTCCGATGGAGCCCCTCGATCGCCTCGGTCGTCCGCTGCGCGACCTCCGGATCTCGGTCACGGACCGCTGCAACTTCCGCTGCACCTACTGCATGCCCAGGGAGGTCTTCGGGCGTGACTACGCCTTCCTGCCGCGCGACCAGGTCCTGGCCTACGAGGAGATCGAGCGAGCGGCCCGCGCGTTCATCGCCCTCGGCGTCCAGAAGCTGCGGATCACCGGGGGCGAGCCGCTCGTCCGGCGCGACCTGACCGACCTCATCGCCCGGCTTGCCGGCCTGCGCACCCCGGACGGTGGCGGACTGGACCTCACCCTGACCACCAACGGCTCGGCCCTGCGCCTCCTGGCGCGGCCGCTCGCGGACGCGGGGTTGGGTCGGGTCACGGTCAGCCTCGATTCGCTCGACGATGCGGTTTTCGGCGCGATGAACGGCATCGACTTCCCGGTCGCGCGCGTCCTGGACGGGATCGACGCGGCGCTGGAGGCCGGGTTGACGCCGTTGAAAGTCAACATGGTCGTCCGGCGGGGGATCAACGAGACGTCGATCATCCCGATGGCGCGTTGGGCCCGCGAGATCGGCGTGACGCTGCGGTTCATCGAGTACATGGATGTCGGCCACTCCAACGGGTGGCGGCTGGACGAGGTCGTTCCTGCGGCCGAACTCGTCGAAACCGTCGGCGCGATCTGGCCAGCGGAGCCCGCCGAGGCCCAGTACCGAGGCGAGGTCGCCGGTCGCTGGCGCTACCTCGACGGACGCGGCGAGTTCGGGATCATCTCGTCGGTGACGATGCCGTTCTGTCGTGAGTGCACGCGCGCGCGCCTGTCCGCGGACGGTCGCTTGTACACGTGCCTGTTCGCCGTCGACGGGCTGGACCTGCGGGCCGTCCTGCGCGACGGCACCACGGACGACGCCCTGCTGGCGTTCCTGGCCGACGCCTGGAGCGCCCGCGACGATCGCTATTCGGAACTCCGGACCCGGTCCACGGACGACGGTCGGCCCGATCTGCCGAAGATCGAGATGTTCGCCATGGGCGGCTGACGCGAGAACCCGCTCGAGCCATCCACAGGATATCCACAGTCAGCCGACGGCGGTGGACAGCGCCACGGAGATCGGCGCACGTTTCGTGGATAAGCGCGTTGACCGGGTTCGCCATCGAGCCATACCGTAGGTCGTGCTCGAAGGGGCCGACAGGACCGCAGGAACCGAGATCGCATCAAGGGCCTTCGTTCCGCCGCCGGTCGCTTCGGGCGCTTCGTTGTCCGGACCTGCGCGACTGTCTCACCACGGTCCGCTCGTGCGGTCGGACGCCCGACGGGACGCGATCGGCATCCCGGTGTCGATACTTCCGTCGGGCGGACGAAGCCCGTGGCTCCGGCCGTCGATCCCCAACGATGTGTCCCTGGAGACCCACTTGGCCGACCCCACCTCGTCGCACGATCCGTCCCGGCCGATCCCGCCCGTCGACCAGCCGGCCCGGATCGCGGCCCTCGCTGCCGCCGTTCGCGCACGAACGGACCTCGTGCCGGAGGTGGCGATCGTCCTCGGCTCCGGCCTGGGTGGCCTGGCCGACGAGCTCGAGGACGCGGTCGCCATCCCGTTCGATGCATTGCCCGGATGGCCGGCCGCCACGGCGCCCGGACACGCGGGTCGCCTGCTGCTGGGCCACCTCGCCGGCCGCCCGGTCGTCATGCTCCAGGGTCGGTTCCACCTGTACGAGGGCAACGACGCCGGTCTGGTCGTCCAACCCGTGCTGCTGTTCCATGCGCTGGGAGCCCGCGTGGTCGTCCTGACCAACGCCGCCGGCGGCCTCGACCCGTCATTCGGTCCGGGCACCCTCATGGTCATGGCCGACCACATCAACCTCACCGGACGCACGCCGTTGCTGGGGCCGAACGCTGACGGGCTCGGCCCGCGATTCACCGACCTGACCGATGCCTGGAGTCCGCGTCTCCGGTCACGCCTCCACGAGGCCGGCCGGGCAGAGGGTGTGGACCTCGTCGAGGGGATCTACGTCGGCCTGCTGGGTCCGACCTACGAGACGCCGGCGGAGGTGCGGATGCTGGCCGGCCTGGGCGGGCATGCCGTCGGCATGTCCACGGTCCTCGAGTGCATCGCCGCGCGATGGGTCGGGCTGGAGGTCTGCGGCGTCTCACTCGTGACGAACGCCGGCGCGGGATACACCGGCCAGCCGTTGACGCACGAGGAGGTCCTCGCGTCGGGGGCGGTGGCCGGTCCCCGGCTGGCTCTCGTCATCCGGCGGTTCGTGGAGGACCTGGCGTCGGACTGAAGCGCGGTCCGCGCGGTGAGGCGGCGGTCAGGCGGCCGTCAGGCCTGGGGCAGCTCGCGGCCGATCGCCTTGGCCGCGGCCGCCTTCTCCGCCCAGGCGCCGAGGACCCGGTCCTTGTGCGGGCGGATCGGGCAATGCTCGTCGCGATTGTTGAACTCGTCGCAATAGCCCAGGGGCACGCACTTGGGCGCCAGGAAGGAGCCCAGGAACGGCGACACCGCGAAGACCTCGTGCCGGATCAGTTGGAACAGGCGGCGGATCTCCCATTGTGCCATCGTGCACAGGCGAAGGCCGGACATGTGGATGAGCGCCCGCAGGTTGGTGGTCATCACCAGGTTGGTCCGGGTGGCATTCGGGAAGACGAACCGGGCGTCCTCGCCGGGCAGTCCGGCCCCGAGCATCTCGCCGTACAGGTCCAGCGCACCGTCCACCTGCGCCTCGTAGCGCTCGCGCAGGGCCGGGTCGCCCTCCGCGATGGAGTGCGGCAGCATCGTGGCCGCACCCTTGAACTTGACGTAGCGCTGGCTCTGCTGGTCGAACGCCACGCCGGCACGGTGCCGGACGAGCTGATGCGACAGGGTCCGACTGACGCCGGTGATGGCGAAGGTGAACACCACGTGCTCGATGGTCGAGCCGTGCCCGGATTCGATCACCGACGAGATGAGCTTCTGCATCTTCGCCGCGTCGAAGTCGCCATCGACGGCACGTCGGAAGATCGACTCGGGGGCCTCTTCCGAATAGCACGTCCGACAGGCGGTATAGATCACCGGCACATAGAACCGCTCGACGATCTCGCGGTTGGGAAAGAGCATCGTGGCCGTCATGCCGAGCTCGCGGCGGCCCGGGTTCTTCGGGATCCCGCTCTTGGCCTGCGCGGCCGTGGACCTGGTGGGCGGGGTGGGCTCGGCGGTCATGGGTTGGCAGTCTAGCGGAGCCCTCGCGAACCGGTCAGCCAGCCCCGGCGAGCACGGCCACGAGGTCCTCGAGGTAGCCCATCCAGTAGCCCTCGTGATCGTCGCGAGCGGCGGCGTCGATCCCGGCCTCCGCCCAGCCGTCATGGACCAGGCGGACACGGCTCCCGCCGCCAGTCCGGGAGGCGACGGTCCAGGAGACCAGCGTCTCCTCGTGGGCTTCCGCATCGACCCACGACCACGTATAGGCGAAGTGACGACCCGGCTCGAGCTCGGTGACGACGCCCTGGACCACGCTCCCGTCGCCGAAGTCCAGGCGGTACGCGTCGCCGATGCGCCCGAGGGAGGAGGCCTCGGTGAACCATTCGGCGATGCGCCGCGGGTCGGTCAGCGCGGCCCAGGTCAGGGCCGGGCTCGCGACGGTGTCGACCGACAGGTCGATGGGTTCCGGGGGTTGGTCAGGGGCAGAGCGGTCGTCCCCTGGACCGTCCGCCGGACCGTCCAGTCGCGGCACCTACGCGTCGCTCCAGCACGAGTGGGCGAAGGGATGGCCGGGCATCACGTGGCCTCCGCGTGCGTGGGGGAGGGCGCCGGACCCTCGACCCCGAGAGCATACGCGACGAGTTCATCGAGTCCCAGTGCACCACCCTCGGCGGCGAGCGTGGCCAGCGTGTCCGGATCGACGACCTCGCGCGGGGTCGGCACGCCGAACAGGCGGTAGTTGTGCTCGACGTTGTCGGCGAGGTCGGTCCCGGTCGCCCGCTGAAGGCTTCGGGCGGCGCCCCACAGTCGGCCCGCCCGATCGAGATCGCCATCCGCAGTGGCCACGATCCCGAGATCGTCGACGACGAGCGTGACCCCCGCGATGTCGACCGCCTCGAAGAAGTGCTGCAGGGCATGCCGGCCGGTCTCGCGGGCCTCGTCGAACCGGCGCTGGGCGATGGCGACGAGGGTGATCATGTGCAGCGACCATGCCTCCATCGTGCGGTCGCCGGCCGCCCGATGGAGATCGAGCGCGCGCCTGAACCAGGTCTCCGCGGTGGCAGCGTCAGCGCCGAAGTAATGGAAGCTGCCCAGGCCCCACACGACGTTGCCTTCGCCACCCCGGTGTCCCAGATCCTGGTAGATCGTCAGGGCCTCGTCCAGCATCGCCTTGGCCGCGTCCAGGATCGCCAGGTCGACCGTCCCGCGCATCATGTCGATCATGTCCGCGTAGGCCCGGTTGTACAACGCGTTGGCGATCTCCGGTGGGTCGCCGACGTCGCGCCAGATGGCCAGGGCCTCGTCGTACCAGCGTGCGGCGGCCGGCCGGTCGGATTGCCAGTACGCGATCCCACCGATGGTCTCCGCGAACCGTGCCCGGTCCACGGGCTCCAGCGTCCAGCCCCGATCGGCCATCGATTCGAGCCGTGCCCGCGCCTCGCTGAGGTATCCGCGGCGCTGCCAGAACCGCCAGAGGGCGAAGGTCAGTCGCGCGGCGGTCTCCGGTTCGGCCCCAGCTGCCCAGTCCAGTGCTGCCCGGAAGTTGTCGTGCTCGCGCTCCAGGCGATCAAGCCAGTGCCGCTGGTCGTCCCCCGACAGGTGGGGCGCCGCGTCGCGCGCAAGGTCGAGGCATGCGGATGCGTGCCGGTGGGCGATCTCGTCGGCGGCCCCCGAGGTCGCGAGCATCTCCCCGGCGTATTCGCGGATGGTCTCGAGGATCGTGAACCGGGGGTCGCCACCCTCGTCGTCGGGTCGCACGAGGCTGTGGTCGACGAGCTCCGCGACCCTGTCGACCACGTCGCCGTCGACCTCTGTCGCGGGTCCCGCGACCCGCTCGGCCATCGCGAGTTCGAACCCGCGGAAGACCGACAGCCGCTCCAGCAGCCGACGGGCTCCCGCGTCGAGCAGGTCGTAGCTCCAGGCGATCGCGCCGCGCAACGTCTGCTGCCGCGCCGGCAGGTCCCGTGATCCGGCGGCGAGAAGTGCGAGGTGGTGATCCAGGCGGGCCAGGATCTGGTCGGGTGACAGGACCTTGACCCGTGCCGCCGCGAGCTCGATCGCCAGCGGCATCCCGTGCAGACTGGCGGAGATCCCGGCCACCGCCGGGGCATTCGCATCGGTGATGGCGAACCCGGGCTTGACCGCCGTCGCCCGGGCGATGAACAGGCGAACGGCCTCGAACTGGGTCAGTGCCTCGATGTCGAACTCCCGCAGCGCCCTCGGAAGGTTCAGCCGGTCCACTTCCGACAGCCGACTCGGGTCGGGCGGCGCCGGGAGCCCCGGGACCGGATACTCCTGCTCGCCCGAGACGCGGAGGGCGATGCGGGTGGTGACCAGGCAGGACAGGTTCGGGCAACGTCGGAGCAGCTCGGTGACGACCGGGCCCGCCGCCACGACCTGCTCGAAGTTGTCGAGGACCAGCAGGACCCGGCCCTCGGCGATGGTGCCGACCAGCAGGTCCACGGCGGACCGACTCGGACTGTCCCCGACGCCCAGGGCCCGAGCGATGGCGGGAGCGACGAGTTCCACGTCGCGCAGCGCCTCGAGGGCCACGAACCAGATCCCGTCGGGGTATCGCTCGGTCGCCGCCGCTGCGACCTGGAGCGACAACCGCGTCTTGCCCGTCCCGCCGGGCCCGGTGAAGCTGAGCAGCCGGGTCCGGGCGAGCAGGTCACCGGCCTCCGCCAGCTCCCGCTCGCGTCCGACGAAGGTCGTGAGCTGCGTCGGCAGGTTGTTCGGCCGGGCATCGATGGATCGCACCGGCGGGAACTCGTCCGGAGCGCCGCCGATCACGAGCTGGCTCAGTCGCTCAGGCGCTCGGAGGTCCTTGAGCCGATGGGCCCCGAGGTCGCGCAGGCCGAGATCGCGCAGGCCGACATCGCCACCGAGCGCATCCTCCACCAACGCCCGTGTGGCATCGCTGAGCAGGACCTGGCCCCCATGGGCGGCGCCCGCGATCCTGGCCGCCCGGTTGATGGCCAGGCCGACGACGTCCGTTCCTGCCGCCTGGATCTCTCCGGTGTGGAGTCCCATCCGGACGCGCACGGTGACGCCATCCGGCCACGACTCCCGCACCATGGCGCGCTGCGCCTCGGCAGCCGCGGCGACGGCATCGCTCGCGGACCGGAAGATGACGAAGAACGAATCGCCCTCGGTCCCCTGTTCGTGCCCCTCGTGGGCAGCGAATGCGGCGCGCAGCAGGACGCGGTGGCGCTCCAGGATGTCGCGGTACCGGCCGGTCCCGAGGTCGATCTCCAGCCGGGTCGAGCCCTCGATATCGCTGAACAGGCAGGTGACCGTGCCGGTCGGCGGACCCGCGGAAGTGGTCACGGGAACCTCAGGTGGGTGATCAGTGCTGATCGGCTTCGGTCAGCTCGCGCAGGCGCGTGGCGAGGCCTCGCAGGACGGCGAGGGCGACGGCCGGGTGCTCCGACACGACCGCCTCGAATTCCCACGTCGAGAGACCGAGGCACGTCGTGGGTCCGTCGGCGACGACCTGGGCGACGCGGGGTCGGCCGTCGAGTACCGACAGCTCGCCGAAGAAGTCGCCGGGTCCCAGCGTGGCGATGGTCCGACCGTCGCGAACGACCCTGGCACGCCCGCCGGCGATGACGAAGAAGCCCGTGCCGACCTCGCCCTGGCGGGCGATCACATGGCCGGACGCGAAATCGACTTCGACCGCCCGGTCGGCGATCCGCTCGAGTCCATCTGCGTCGACTCCGGCGAACAGGCGCGCCGAGGCAAGCAGTTCCGCTCGCCGATCCCGGGTCAATGTCATGCGCTCTCCAAGCTCCCGTGGTCAGGTCCCGAGTGGTCGTCCGACCGGGACCCTCCACGAGGTCATGATGCTGCGCCGACGGGCAGGGAGCGTCAAGGTTCCGGATATCCGCGAGATGCGTCGGCTGCGCCCGCCTTCCGTCACGCGGCTTCCCGTGTCAGGATGCGCACATGACCACGCGCGAGGAGCTGATCGACCAGATCGCCGGGTTCGGCTTGTTCGCCGACCTCAGCTCGCCGCAGCTGGCGGGGATCGTCCACACCTTCGAGGAGACGGCGTTCGCGGAGGGCGACCGGATCCTCCGCCAGGGACTGAGCGGCGGGGGGTTCCACGTCATCCTCGACGGCGAGGCGACGGTCGTCGTCGACGGCACGGAGCGGGCAAGGCTCGGTCGCGGCGATTTCTTCGGCGAGGTCTCCATCCTGCTCGGCGAAGAACCGATCGCCGACGTGGTCGCGACGCGGCCGATGCGCTGCCTCGTCCTCGCGGGGCCGGCGGTCGAGTCGTTCCTGGTGGCGCATCCACGGGTGATGTTCCGGATGCTGCAGGCGCAGGCGCGTCGACTGCGCGCCGCAAACCGATGGCGGAGTTGACCGAGTCGTCGGGTCCCGATCGCCCGTTCCCGCCGGGCGACTACCCGGTCGTCGTGATCGGCTCAGGCCCCGGAGCCCTCCAGGTCTCCTATTCCCTTCGTCAGCTCGGGATCGAACACGCGGTCCTGTCCGCGGACCCGTCGCCTGGGGGCATGTTCCGGCGCTGGCCGTTCTTCCAGCGGCTGCTGTCGTGGACCAAGCCACATGCGCCGGTGGAGCGCGGGACGCGTGCCTACGAACGGTATGACTGGAACAGCCTGCTCGGCGAGACGCCGGAGACGCGGGCGATCCAGCCGGACCTGATGGATGGCACGTCGTACTTCCCGTCCCGTCCGGAGATGGAGGCGAACCTGGTCGCGTTCGCGGATCGGGCCGGGATCGCGATCCGCTACGACTGCCGCTGGACCGGTACGCGTCTCGATGAGTCCGCGGGCGGGCGGAGATTCACGGTGGAGACGACCGACGGGTCGTACGCCGCCGCGGTGATGATCGTGGCGGTCGGGGTCGCGGAGCCGTACACACCTCCCGGTCCAGGCATGGAGCTCGCGCAGCACTATGCCGATGTCCGACCGGCAGCGAGCTACGCCGGCCGTCGCGTCTGCATCATCGGCAAGCAGAACTCCGGGTTCGAGCTTGCCAATGGGCTGCTGCCCTGGGCGCGCCAGCTGGTACTCGTGTCGCCATCACACGCGAAGCTGTCCGTCGACACGCGGTCGTTGGTCGGCGTGCGGGCACGGTACGTCCAGCCGTACGAAGACAACGTCCTGGGCGGCGGCGTCGCGATCCTCGACGCGGCGCTCGAACGTGTGGCGCGGATCGATGGTGGCGATGGCGCCCTGTCCGTGCACCTTCGCCGCACGGACGGCGGTGGTGATCTGGCCGTCGAGGTCGATGAGGTCATCTCGGCGACGGGGTTCGTCTGCCCGCTCGTGGACCTGCCGGCCCTCGGGGTGTCGACCTTTGGCCACAGCCGGCTGCCGACGCAGACCGCCTGGTGGGAGAGCGCGACGGTTCCAGGGATCTTCTTCGCGGGGACGATCGGCCAGGGCGCCAAGGGCCTCCAGCGCCACGGCATGCCGAGCAACTCCGGCGCCGTCCACGGCGCCCGATACAACGCCCGACTGATCGCCGCCCGTGTCGCGGCGACGCGGTTCGGGCTCGTGCCACAGCGCCACCCCATCGATCCGGCGGAGCTCGTCGACGTCGTCGTGCGCGAACTCGCAGAGGCGCCGGAACTGTGGCACCAGCGCGGGTACCTGGCGCGGGTCTTCACGGTGGACCCGGGCGCCGGCCTGGTGGATGACGGCGTCCAGCCCCTGGCCCACACGCTGGACGCCGGCGGTCCTGACGCGCTGGCGCTGACCCTGGAGGCGGATGGGACCGGAGCGATCTACCCGGTCCTCTACACGCGAGTCGGCGGGACGCTGGCCGAACGCGCGCTGGATCCGGACCCGCTGTTGCGCTACGACGGCGCCGACGCCCGGAGCGCCATCTCGGCCGTCGTGCGCACGCTGGCCCCAGGAGTCGCCGCCGGATAGCGCCCCGACCCCCGGTCCCTCAGACGAGGTGGCGTGGGATCGTCTCGTTCCAGTCGCGCTCGAAGAACCGATCGCCGTCGACGTCGACGGTCAGGCGGACGGTCAGCTCGAAATCCGTCGCGCTGCTGGTCTGCCGCATATCGGCGCAGATGTCGATGGCTGTCAGTCGATCCTCTCGGCCCGGCTCGCGATCCTGCCAGCGGTAGACCACATGAGCGTCCAGTTCCGCGCGCGCCGGGTCGGTGTCCCACGCTGTCATCCGCAACGTCTCGGCGGCGTACAACCGCCGGCCGTCCGGCACGAGGTCCTCGCCGCCGTCGTGGACATGCACGGTGACCGATCCCGCGAGGACGTCCTCCTCGATCCGCCAGACGGGCGCGTCGGCAGCTGCCGGGCCGCCTCCGTCCAGGGCGACCGGGTCAGGCCAGCTGAGGCTCGGCGGAGTGGTTCGAAAGGCGGGGACGGGCGCGTCCCCCGGGCCGCCAGCCGGAGGGATGACCGGCAACTCCACACGCGATCGCGCCGTCGGCCCCCAACCCACGTCGAACGTGGCCGGGAACGGCGACGGCCAGAGCACCGGCCACAGGGACGACGAAACGGCCAGGTGGAGCCGATGGCCCGGCAACCAACGGTAGCCCGCCGTCCTCAAGGGCACCCGGATCTCCTCGACGACGCCCGGCCGGAGGGCCTCCGGCTCCGTGTGCGATCGGCGATGGGTCAGGTTCAGGACGCCGGCACTCACCAGGGCGGTCGTCCCGTCGGGGGCCACGTCGGCCAGCCGGACGCTGACCGTGGCGACCGGCACGTCCACCGCGAGCGAGAGCACCACCTCCGGCACCCCCAGGATCTCGATGGCCTCCGGCAGCGGCTCGGACGTGTAGGAGACCCCGGTGTCCTCGTCGCGCCGCAGATCGCGAGCCAGGCCGTTCGGTGCTCCGCCGGCGCCCCATGACAGGGGGCCGCGCGTGCCGGTCGTCGCGCAGTGTCGGAAGGCGTCCACCCCGGCGTCGGCGGACGGCTCGCCCCGCGTCATCCCACGGCGGCCAAGGAACCACGCCGCCGTGGTCGTCGCAGGATGGGGATATGCCGTGGCCGCCCGCCAGCGGCCCGGGAGCGACGACGGGAAGGGCTCGGGCGGCGCGAATTCGTGCTCGAACCAGACGACCGGCGGCTCATCGTCCCAGCCGTTCGCATCGTCCCGAAGGTGCCGGTCGAAGAATCGGACGATCTCGTGCAGTTCGTCCACGTTCGGGCCGGGCGCTGCGTCATGGGGCCACGAGTGGACCCAGTTGCCGACCAGGGTGTGCGATGGCGCGGGACAGCGCGCCTGCATCCGGAAGGCCGGGTCCACGTACGAATCGTGCCAGCCGCCGATGTTGAAGATCGCCGCCGTGATCGCCTCGTAGTCGGGCGCCAGCGAGCCCTGTCGCCAGTACGGCCCGTCGGTCTGGTGACGCAGCCACCCGAAGAGCCATGGCGGGGTGGCCTCCAGGCGGGCCAGCCAGTCCGTTCGCCACGACGCGCCACGAAACCCGGCGTCCGGCGGCATCGCGTTCATCGCGATCTGGCTGACGGCGTACTGCGACAGCTCGCTGACGGTCACGCAACCGCCCCGGTAATGGACGTCGTCGAGATATCGGTCGTCAGTGGCCATGACCGGCACGATGGCCCGCAGGTGCGGTGGCCGCAGGGCTGCGACCTGGATGGCCGTGAAGCCCCCGTACGAGATCCCCCACATCCCCACGTTGCCATCGCACCACGGCTGCGCCGCGAGCCATTCCACGGCGTCAAAGCCGTCGCGCGTCTCGTCCGCCGTGTACTCGTCGAGGGCGACGCCGAAGGACGAGCCCGTGCCACGCACGTCGACCCGGCAGTACGCGTAGCCGCGGGCGGCGAACCACTGGCCGCGCGTGACGTCTGCCGCGCGACGCCAGTTGTCCTTGCCGTACGGGATCATCTCCAGGATGGCCGGGACGGGTGTCCCGACGCCGCTCGCCGCCGGGCGCCAGATGTTGGCCGACAGCTGCACACCGTCACGGGCCGGGATGCGCGCGTCCCAATCGACGCGGACCTCGTGACGGGGCTCGCCGGCGGACCGGGATGTGTCCACCGAGCGATGGTAGGCCGCGCGACATCCTCGCCGACGAGCGGGTCCGCGCCGTGCGACGATGGCGGCCATGGACCGCCGGTTCGTGCGCCGCTCTCGACGCATCGCCTATGAGAACGCCTGGATCACGGTCTGGCACGACGAGGTGGATCGCCCGGATGGCAGCCCGGGGATCTACGGCGTCGTCCACTTCGCGAATCTCGCGGCCGGCGTCGTGGCCCTCGACGAGCGGGACCGGATCGCCCTCGTCGGCCAGCACCGCTACACGCTGGACACCTACTCGTGGGAGCTGCCCGAGGGCGGGGTGCCGGACGGCGAGACGGCGCTGCATGGTGCGCAACGCGAGCTGCGGGAGGAAACGGGGATCGAGGCCCGGAGCTGGCACGAGCTGGCGCGGGTGGACCTCTCGAACTCCATCTCCGACGAACGCGCGGTCCTGTTCCTCGCCACCGATCTCGTCCTGGGCGAGGCGGAGCCGGACCCGACCGAGGCGCTCGACATCCGATGGACGCCGTTCGACGAGGCGTTGGCGATGACCCTGGATGGTCGGATCACCGACGCGATGAGCGTGGTCGCGATCCAGCGCGTGGCCCTTGCCCGGCTCGCCGCCGCGGCCGCCGCCGGCGGGCCGCTCCGCTGACCGGCCTGCCCGGGTCGGCCCGCGCGCTCGTGGACCGCGCGATCGACGGGGCGTCCCAACGGACCCGCCGACCTCCTGGCGCATCTCGATCGCACGGCCACGGGCGCGCTCTACGCACCCGTTTGTTGCGCAGGTCCGCGGCCTGTGCCAACGTACGCCCACTCGACCCGGGACGGAGGAGGGTCGGTCCCGGGGGCATATGGGCGGTGCTCGCGAGGCGCGAGGGTCGCGATGGAGGAGGATTTGATGCGTTTGCCTGCTGGCACGCGACTCGGACGCACCGCTGCCGCGGTCGGTCTCGTCGCCGCCCTGCTACTCCCGGCCGCGGCGCCGGCGACAGCCCAGACCTCGAACGTGCTGCGCGTCGGCACGACCCAGGACCTCGACTCGATGAACCCGTTTGCGACGGCGCTCGTCGTGGGGTTCGAGGTCTTCACGCTCAACTACGAGTTGCTCGTCGGGTATGGACCTGACCTCGAGCCCGTCCCCGGATATGCGGAATCGTGGACCGCCTCCAGTGACGGCACGACCTACACGTTCAAGATCCCGGCCGGGAAGCTCTGGTCGGACGGAACGCCCGCGACATCGGAGGATGCGCGCTGGACCTACCAGCTCGTGCTGGATGCGGCCGCCGCGGATGCGTCGGTCGGCCTCGGCTACCTCGATCCGTACGTCACCGACTCCGGTGTCGTGTCGGTCAGCGCCCCGGATCCCCAGACGTTCGTGATCCAGCTGGAGCGGCCGAACGACCGCCTGCTCAAGAGCTACCTGCCGGTCGTCCCGAAGCACGTCTGGGAGGGCCAGACGCTGGACACGATCGGCGACTACCTGAATGAGCCGCCGGTCGTGGGATCGGGTCCGTACCAGGCCCAGGAATGGCAGACCGGGCAGTTCATCCGATTCACCCGGAACCCGAATTTCATCGGCCAGCAAGGCGCTGCCGACGAGGTCGTCATCCAGGTCTTCGCGAACGCCGCCGACGCGATGGTCCAGGCGCTCCAGAATGGTGAGCTCGATTACGCGCGCGGGGTCAATCCGCAGCAGTTCGATGCCCTGACGGGGCAGCCGAACATCCAGACCGTCGCCGGCACGGCGAACGGATTCACGGAGCTCGGCTTCAACACCTATGGCACCGGCACCGGCAACACGATCCCTGGCGGCGGTCCGTCCACCCCCGCTCTGCTCGACGCGGCCTTCCGCGACGCCCTCGGCTATGCCATCGACAAGCCGCTTCTCGTCGAGCGGATCCTTGGCGGCTACGGCGAACCGGGCACGACCCAGGTCCCGCCGTTCCAGACCGCCTGGCACAAGGAACCGACCAACCTGCGGACGTTCGATATCGCCGTCGCGGCGCAGAAGCTCACGGCGGCCGGCTACACCACGAACGCCGCCGGTCAGCGGCTCGACAAGGACAACAACCCGATCGTCCTGGATCTCGTGTTCCCGGACTCCGAATCCACCTACCCGCAGTCCGCGGAGTTCATCACGGAGTGGTTCGGCCAGGTCGGCGTCACCGTCAACAGCCAGCAGTACGACTCCGACACCCTGATCGACCTGATGCTCTCGCCGGAGGCCGGCGGCGACTACACGGCCGACTTCGACATGTTCATCTGGGGCTGGGGTGGCGATGTCGACCCGAACTCCCTGCTCGGGATCTTCAAGTGCGACCAGATCGGCGACTCGAGCGACAGCCTGTACTGCAATCCGGCGTACGACGCGAGCTATGAGCAGCAGAACCTCGCGACGAGCGCCGCGGAGCGCAAGTCGATCATGGATCAGATGCAGGACCTCATCTACGACGAGGCCCCGTATCACATCCTCTTCTACGACGCCCAGCTGGACGCGTACCGGACCGACCAATTCACCGGCTGGCAGAACCAGCCGACATCGAACGGCGTGCCGTTGTTCGGCTATGGGCCCGTCGACTACACCCTGCTCCAGTTGGCGTCGGCGGCAACACCGGCGCCCACGGCGGCCTCGAGTGGTGATGCTCCGACGGCCGCGCCCACCCCGGCCGCCTCCGGCGATGGCTCGCCGCCGGCCTCGGGTGGCGACTCCCTCCCGCTCGTGCTCGGCATCGGCGCGATCATCGTGGTCATCGCGGGTGCCGTGGTCATGATGCGACGGCGGGGCGAGGCGACGGAGGAGGAATGACCGCACGGGCCCGCGCCTGTGGATCTGTCTCGCAGGAGGGTCGCGGGTCCGCGACCCTCCTCGTCGGCCCGCGCTGAGCCGACGCCGCCCCGATGGGTATGCGCTACCTCGGACGGCGCCTGGTCCAGGCCGCGTTCACCATCCTGTTCATCGTCGTCCTCAACTTCCTCCTGTTCCGGATGATGCCGGGATCGCCGGATCGAGCGATCGGGCGCAACCCCAACATCTCGGCGGAGGTCAAGAACGAGCTGAAAGCCAAGTGGGGACTGGACAAGCCCATCTTCCCCGACCAGTTCATCGCCTACCTCGGGGCGACCGCGCAGGGTGACCTCGGCCTCTCGTTCAAGTACCGCGGCCAGCCCGTCACGGAAGTCATCGGCGACCGGGTCTGGCCGACCGTCATCCTGTTCGGGGTCGGCGAGGTCATCGCCGTCATCATCGGTCTGGCCCTGGGCGCGTACGCGGGCTGGAAACGCGGCGGACCCGTGGACTACGTCGGCAACGGGATCTCGCTCGTCCTGTATTCGATGCCGTACTTCGTGCTCGGCATGCTCCTCCTGCTGGTGTTCTCGCGGACGCTCGGCTGGTTCCCGACGAGCGGCATGCTCAGCGTCGGGGCGACGTATGCCTCGTTCGCCGACCAGCTCCTCGACTTCGCCTGGCATTTCGTCCTGCCGCTGGCGACCGTGTCGCTCGGGCTCATCGGCCTGTACTCGATCCTGATGCGGTCGGCCATCATCGAGACGCTGTCCGATGATTACGTCATGACCGCCCGGGCGAAGGGTCTGCGCGACAGCCACGTCCTGCTCCACCACGCGCTCCCGAACGCGATCCTGCCCGCGGTGACCGTGGTCGCCATCCAGCTCGGGTATGTCATCGCCGGGGCGATCACGGCCGAAGTGGTCTTCAACTGGCCCGGTCTCGGGACGCTGACGGTCGATGCCCTGTCCTCTCGGGACTACCCGGTCCTGCAGGGCGTCTTCCTGTTGCTCGCGGTCTCCGTCGTGGTCGCGAACCTCATCGCCGACCTCGTCTACGGCTTCCTCGATCCCCGGGTGCGGTCATGACCGCCGGGACCACAGCGCTCATGGATCCGCGCGGGGCCAGGTTCCGTCTCCGGGTCCGCGCACTGCGCGACTTCGCGAGCCGGTTCTTCCACCGCCCCGACGCGGTCTTCGGCACCGCGATCATGCTGGCGTTCGCGGTGCTGGCGATCGCCCCCCAGCTGTTCGTCGGACCCCTCGAGAGTGCGATCACCGCGAGCGGCAGCCGGCTCGAGTCACCCTCTGCGATCCACATGTTCGGTACCGACGAACTCGGCAAGGACATCCTCAACCTGACGGTCCACGGGACCCGGGTCTCGATGATCATCGGGCTACTGGCCACGCTCATCACCGTCGCACTCGGGGCGTTCGTCGGGATCGTCTCGGGGTTCGTCGGCGGCCTCACCGACACGATCCTCATGCGCATCAGCGACTTCTTCCTGGTGCTGCCGACCTTCGTGCTGGCGCTCATCCTGGCCCCGATCCTCATCGAGCTCATCGGGGCGCAGACGGAGATCCTCGGCATGCGGGTCACGCTGATCGTGATCGTCGTCGTGATCGGCATCACCAGCTGGGCATCCACGGCACGCATCGTCCGCAGTCAGACCCTGTCCCTCCGCGAGCGCGCGTTCGTCGACCGGGCCCGCGTGATCGGGGCGGGATCCGGGTTGATCATGCGCCGGCACATCCTGCCGAACGTGGTCAACCTGATCGTGGCGAACACCGTCCTCGTCTTCGCCGGCGCGGTCCTCACCGAGACGACCCTCTCGTTCATCGGGCTCGGCGACCCGTTCCAGCCGTCGTGGGGCCAGGTCCTCAATTCGGCCCAGGGCGCCGGGGCTCCAGGGCTGGGAGCGTGGTGGTACATCCTGCCGCCTGCCGCGTCGATCGTCCTCGTCGTCCTGGCGTTCACGCTCGTTGGCGGCGCGCTGGACGACGTCCTCAATCCGAAACTGAGGGTCCGTCGATGAGACCGTCGTGGGAGGATGCCCGGGCGGTCGGCCACGAGGCCGCGACCGGCGCGCCCCTGGAGCCTGGAGTCCACCCCCCGACGGAGCCCGTGAGGGACGCCAGCCGTCGCCAGCGGCCCCTCCCGAAGCTGGCCGACCCGGCCGCCCCCCTCCTCGAGGTCAAGGACCTGGCCGTCCACTTCAAGCTCGCGTCGGGATCGGTCAAGGCGGTCGATGGCGTGAGTTTCCGCCTGGACGACGGCGAGGCCCTGGGGATCGCCGGCGAGTCCGGATGTGGCAAGACGACGACGGCCCTGTCCCTGGTCCGGCTCCTGCCGGCGAACGCCCGGGTCCGGCGCGGGAGCATCGAACTGTTCGGCATCGATCTCGTCCCCAAGATCGGAACGCGCCCTGGCGCGCTACCGGTGGCGGGAGATCAGCATCGTGTTCCAGGGTGCGATGAATGCCCTGAACCCGGTCCAACGGGTCCGCGACCAGATCGCCGAGCCGGTCCGGTTGCGGCTGGGCGAGTCGGAGAAGACGTCCCTGAAGAAGGCCGGCGAGCTGCTGGAGCTGGTCGGCATCCCGCACAAGCGCGGCGCAGCGTACCCCCACGAGCTGTCGGGCGGGATGCGCCAGCGCGCGATGATCGCCATGGCCCTCGCCTGCGATCCAGCGATCGTCATCGGTGACGAACCCACGACGGCGCTGGATGTCATGGTCCAGGCGCAGATCCTGGAGCTGCTGGAGCGCCTGCGAACCGAGCTCGGGCTGTCCCTGATCCTCATCACCCACGACCTGTCGGTGATCGCCGAGACGTGCGACCGGGCGATGATCATGTATGCCGGCGGAGTCGCCGAGGAGGGTCCGGTCAACCGGCTGTTCACGGCGCCGCGACATCCGTACACCCAGAAGCTGCTGTCTTCGTTCCCGAACATCCGGGCGGACCGCCGCACGCTCGACGTGATCCCCGGGACTCCGCCAGATCTCCGCAAGCCGCCGCCCGGCTGCCGGTTCTCCCCTCGCTGCCCTGCGGCGATGGCGGTCTGCAGCGAGGTGGTCCCGCCGGAAGTCAGGCTGGCCGACGGCGTGCGCGTGGCGTGCCACCTCTACCCGCCGGAAACCGCCGGGACGGATGCCTCACCGGTCGACGTCACCGTTGCGGCCACGGGAGCGAGCGCGTGACAGAGATCCTCCATCTCGAGGGCCTCGAGGTGCACTTCCCGATCCGAGGCGGCCCGATGGATACCGTCCTTCGCCGCGCCCGCGGGGTGGTCCGGGCCGTTGACGGCATCGACCTCACGATCGAGCGCGGTGAGGTCCTCGGCCTGGTCGGGGAATCGGGAAGCGGCAAGACGACGACCGGGCGGGTCATCACGAAGCTGACTCGTCAGACCGGGGGGCGCGTCGTGTTCGAGGGCGACGACGTGTCGGACCTGTGGGGCGTTCGGCGCCTGAAGGACTACCGGCGGCGGGTCCAGCTGATCTTCCAGGATCCGTACGAGACGCTCAATCCCAAGCAGACCATCCGCGACTTCGTGATGGAGCCCCTCGAGGTCAATGACATCGGGAGCGGCCGCGCCGACCGCGAGGCGAAGGTCATGGCCGCGCTGGACGCCGCCGGGCTGCGGCCCGCCTCGGACTTCGCGTTCCGCTACCCGCACGAGCTGTCCGGCGGTCAGCGCCAGCGCGTGGTCATCGCGGGGGCGCTCGTGATGGACCCGGAATTCATCGTCGCCGACGAGCCCGTCTCGATGCTCGACGTGTCGATCCGCACCGAATTGCTGCGCCTCATGCTCGATCTGCGCAAGGAGCGCGGCCTGACCTACCTCTTCATCACCCACGACCTGTCGCTCGCCTGGGTGATCGCCGACCGGATCGCGGTGATGTACCTGGGCAAGATCGTCGAGATCGGGCCGTCGGCGCGGGTCATCCACTCGCCCCGGAACCCATACACCCAGGCGCTCGTGTCCGTCTCGCCGTCACCGGACCCGCCGTCCGAGGGTGTGCGCGCCGATCGGACGATCCTGGAGGGCGAGACGCCGGATGCCGCGCACGTCCCGACCGGCTGCCGGTTCCATCCGCGCTGCCCGGTCGCGTTCGACCGTTGTCGAGTGGAGGAACCGCCGCTGTTCGATGTCGGCGGCGGGCAGTCCGCGGCCTGTTGGCTGGTCGAGGGTTCGATCGCCGATGGCGGCCGCTCCCTGCCGATGGCGGACGCGCCCGCCTGACGAGCCGCCGGCCCGCCGACGACTCGTCCCACGTTGGACTCAGGCGGAGGCGGTCTCCCCGCCACCGTCGACGGCGCGCCAGACCGCCCAGCCGAGTACGCCACCGACGATCGGACCGATCAGGTAGATCCACAGGGCGTCAAGTTCGCCACCGACGACGGCCGACCCGATCGACCGCGCCGGATTCACCGAGGCGCCGCTCAGCGTGGCGGTGGCGAAATGGATGGCCACCAGCGTGAGCGGGATCGCGATGGGTGCGAGTGACGGCGCTCGCTTCGTCGAGGCCAGGATCACGGCGAGGAAGCCGGCGGTGAAGACGATCTCCAGCAGCAGGGCACCGACGTCGGAGATGCTGCCACCCGGCTTGGTGATGCCCGCCGCCACATCGGCCTGGCTGACCGCCACGAGGATCACGACGGCGGCGCCGATGGCGCCGACGATCTGAGCCACGATGTACGCGGCGGCGTCTGCCACGGACGTGCGACCGTCGAGGACCATCGCGACCGTGACGGCCGGGTTGAAGTGGCCGCCGGAGATGTGGCCGAACGCGAAGATCGCCGCCAGCAGGCCGAACCCGAAGGAGAACGGGACGACCAGCAGCCCGGGTGCCTGGGCGGCGCTGAACGCCGCCACCGAGGCGTAGCCGATCGCCATGAACAGGAACGTGCCGACGAGCTCGGCCAGGGCCTTGCGAATGTCCATCATCCCTCCGTGTCGCCAGGTGTCATCCGACTCTGGGGCATGCCCACGATACCGGTACCGCCGACCTGTCGGCGGGCCGCCCGCAACAGCAGCGCGTCTCGCCAGGTCCGACACAGGACCTCGATCAACTCCAGCCGGTCCACCGCAACGGTGACGTCCGGGCCAACGGCGATCGCCCCGTGCCGTGCCAGGATCACGGCGTGGACAAGGCCGGAGGCGTCGTCGACCAGGGCAGCCGCCACGCGATCCGCCAGGTCCTGGCTGCCCATCTCTCCATATGGCAGGACCGGCAACCGCGGGAAATGGAGGGCTGTCTCGGGGAGCGCCGCCGGGTCCGGGACCTCCCCGGCGAGGGTCAGCGCCATGGATGCCGGAAGGTGGGCGTGCGCGACCGCGCCGAGGTCCGGTCGAGCGACGTGGACCGCGAGGTGGATGCGCAGGTCCGACGATGGCAGGAGCCCGGACCGCGACCGCGCGGCGTCATCCGGGCCCGCCGGATGGCCCTCGCGCAGCACGACGAGGTCGTCTGGCGTCAGCTCGTCCTTGCGCCGACCGCTCGGGGTGATCAGCAGGCGTTCCGGATCCAGCCGGACGGACAGGTTTCCCTCGCCTCCGGAGATGAGGCCGCGCGCACCCAGGCGACGGCCAGCCTCGATGATCGCCCCGGTCGCGTCGTCGATGTGCACCGTATGCATGCTACGGCAGCGCCCCCCTTCTGGGGGGCCGCTGCGCGATCGCCGACGTTCAGGCGGCGGCGGCCTGCGCGGAGACGGGATCGGCGGCGACGTCCACGGCGACGCCGCAACCGTCGCACTCGAGGACGGTCCACGTCTCGTCCATGGAAGCGGTGCCCGCGCAGAGCGGGCAGTCGATGGTGAGCATGATCCGGGCGACTCCCTGGTGGCTTCCGATACCCGGAGTCTTGGCATCGCCCGTGACAGCTACCCTGTCACGACGACGGGCCGCCATACCGAAAGCAGCCGGGGAGGTGGTCGTCGACCAGCCCGACGCTCTGCATGAACGCATAGACGATCGTCGAGCCGACGAACTTGAACCCGCGCGCCTTGAGGTCCCGCGACAGCGCGTCGGAAACGGATGTCACGGCGGGCAGGTCCGCCATCGTGGAGCCCGGGGGGCATCGCGCCGGTGGCGGCGGCACCATCGCGGCGAGGTAGGCGTCGAACGTCCCGAATGACGACGCGACGGCCCGGCACGCTCGGGCGTTCCCGATCGTGGCATCGATCTTGGCGCCGTTGCGGACGATCGCGGCGTCTCCCATCAGGCGTGCCCGGTCGTCATCCGTGAAGGCGGCCACGACGGCCGGATCGAATCCGTGAAACGCCGCCCGGAACCCCTCCCGCTTGCGCAGGATGGTCGCCCAGGACAGGCCCGCCTGGAACGACTCCAGGGCGAGTCGCTCGAACAGCTCCCGGTCGTCGTGGCAGGGCGCGCCCCATTCGGTGTCGTGGTACGCGACCATCAGCGGGTCGGGGGTGGCGGCCTCGGCGCCGGCCCACCAGCATCGTCGTCGTTCGTCCGCCATGGCGACAGGCTACGGGACTGGAGCGACGTCCACCAGCGTGCTGCGCATCGATGGATCGCCCGATGGGCGGCCGGCGTTGAAGACGGATCGGAACACGTCGCCAGAGACGATCTTCGTTCCGAGTGAGCCGATGAGGGTCACCCTGATCAACCGACCCGACACCCCGCGATCGCGCAGGTCCAGGGCCGTCAGCGACCCGACGTTCGTGCGGCTGTCGGCGCCGAACCAGCCGGACAGCTCCGTCCGCGAATAGGTCGCGGTCTGCCACGTCGCGTACGGGGACGACCCGTCGTACGGCGCGCCTGTGGGGTCGCGATCCGGGCGGCCACGCAGGTAGGAGACCGGTCCCGCCACCTTGGCACCGCTGGACGAGACGAAGACGTTCTCGTTGTGCTCGGTGGCGCCGCCGGCCGTCGAGCTGAAGAGCGCGTTGGCGATCGACGACCCGCTCCGCAGGACGATCCCCGCGGTGGCCGCGATCGCCGCGTCCGTGCTCGCCTTCTCCACTTCCTTGCCGAGGTAGACCTGGGAACTCGTGTCGTCGCTGACGTCGTAGTACGAGGTGCCGGGTCGCAAGCGGCGCGCGGCGTACGATCGCGCGGCGAGCGTCTGTGCCTGCAAGGCCTCCGCCGGCCAGCTCGACGGCATCTCGGCCGGTACGACGCCGCGGAGGTACGTCTCCAGCGTCAGCTCGTTGACGACGTTCAAGGTCGCCGCGCTCGTGTCGAGCCGCACCCGCAGGACCCCGCGGTATTCGTCATAGCTGGACGGGCGCGACCACACCTGGAGGGTGGTCCCGGACCCCACCGGCCGCATCCGGAACCCGGTCGTCGCGGCATCGTGCAGGGCGGAACCGCCGGCGCTCGTCACCTTGACCGTCCAACTCGTGGTACCGCCCGAGGTCGCCGGCGTGACCGCGACCTTCGCGTCCTTCGGAAAGGTGGTGGCGACCCCGTCCATCGTCCAGGTGCCGCCGCGGGCGTACAGGACGAGTGGCGCCGAGAGGCTGGCGGCGAACGTCTTGAGGACACGCACCCGGACCTCCGTGTCCAGCGAGATCGTCCCGGAGGTCGTTCCCAGGTAGTAGTGGGCCAGGATCTGCTCGGACGTCTGACCGGCCAGCGCCCGGCCCCGGGCCCCGTACTGGCTCAGGCCCACGCCATGGCCCCAGCCACGGCCGTAGAACGTCACGGTCTGGCCGAGCGGCGTGGGCGCGGTCGGCGTCGGATAGGGCGTCGCCCGCGGCGGGAGCGTGGCGACGGGCGCCCCTCGGCCTGCGGCGGACGGCGCCGACGCAGGCGAGGACGATGGCGCCGGGGGCGGCGAGGATGTCGGGTCAGCCGCCCGCACGCCCCCGGGATCGGCGCCCGGAGCGACGGTGCCAAGACCCGCGATGACCCAGGCAGCGACGAGGGTCGCGACGGGTCGGCGCGGGCGACGCGGTCGGTGCGTGGCGGTCAGCATGGTCCTCGGGGTGGTCGGGGACGAAGCATGCCCGGTGCGTCCGGGCCACGCCCATGGCCCGGAGGGACCACGGAGAGGATGCACCGAACGGCCTATCGGGCGGCTACGCTGTCGATATGGGACTCCGCTGCTACCTGGGGCACGGTGCCAGTGGTTCGGCTGCCAGCATGACACCCTTTGTCGAGGGCCTGCGCCGGCGCGGCTTCACGGCGACCGCCATCGACCTCCCGCGCCGCCGGGCGGAGGACGCACTCCCCGCGTTCCACACCGCGGTACCGGACTCGCCCGACGTCGTGGTCGGCGGGCACTCGTACGGCGGCCGAGTCGCCAGCCTCGCGGCGGCCGAGCCCGGAGCGAGGTACGCGGCGCTCGTCCTGTTCAGCTATCCCCTCCACCCGCCCGGGGCCACGGATCGGGCGGAGGCGCGGACGGCCCACTGGCCGTCGATCGGTTGCCCGGTCCTGCTCTTGTCCGGCGAATCGGACCCGTTCGCCCGGATCGAGCTGTTGCGCACGGCCGTGTCGCGCCTGGAGGGCCCGACCGAGCTCGTCACGTACCCGCGCCTCGGCCACACGCTCAGCCCCGTCCTCGATGACGTGCTGGACCGGACGGCGGCCTTCCTGGCCCGGCTCGCCGGCTGATCGGCGGCTGACCGGCGGCTGACCGGCTCAGGCTCTCAGGCCCTTGTGGTCAGGCCGGGTGGCCCGTATCCTGTGGCCTCCTCAGGCGCCACGCGACAAGGGTCGCTCGGCTCCGCCAGATCACGTGGAGATCGCCACCCATCGCCGTCGCACTCGGAGTGCCCCCGGATCGCGGCTATCGGGATCCGCTCGCCCCCGACCGCGACCTCGCCACGATCGACCTGCTCACCCGGTCGCCGCGGCAGGAAGGAGACCCATTGCGAGTCTCAGGTCGCCGCGCCAGCGCGGCCATCGTCGCCGCCCTCTGCGCCACGCTCGTCCTCGCACTGGCCGGCCCCGCCGCCCTGGCCGCCCCCGCACCAGCTGGCCTGGCGAAGTTCATGCATGCGGTCGGGCAGGTCGAGTCCGGCGGGCGGTACACGGCTCGCAACTCCACGTCCGGCGCGTACGGCAAGTACCAGATCATGCCGTCGAACTGGCCGGCCTGGGCCCAGACCTATCTCGGTGACCGAAAGGCGAAGCAGACCCCCGCGAACCAGGAGAAGGTCGCCGCCGGCAAGTTCACCTCCCTGCACCGGTCGCTCAAGGACTGGCGTCGGGTCGCCTACTGGTGGCTGACCGGCTCCAAGCGCACCGCCGGCTGGTCCGCTTATGCGACGCGCTACGTCAACAAGGTGATGCGCCTGTACAGGAACGGCCCGGGCCCGCAGGTCGCGACCGGCAAGCACTTCAGTGAGGCCTCGTCGTCGATCGTCTACGTCGGGACCTGGAAGACGGCCTCGCACCGGAGCTACGCCGGGGACAAGGTCCGCTACTCAACGTCGGCATCGGCGTCGGCCACCTTCACCTTCACGGGTCGTGGCGTCGTCCTCTACGGGCCGGCCGGTTCGACCCGCGGCAAGGCCTGGATCTTCATCGATGGGAAGTACGCACGGACGGTCGACTTCCATCGCCGCGCGTTCAAGGCCAGGCTGGCCGCGTTCCGGATGACGTGGCCGGATGCCGGGAAGCACACGCTTCGCATCGAGGTGGTCGGCACGGGCGGCCATCCGATGGTCGCCATCGACGAGTTCATCGTCACCCCGTAACGGCCCGGCGTTCGCGGCGCCGGCGACTACCCCACCGTCGCAGCACGAACCGGGGGCTCGCCGTACGCTTGCGGACGTGACGGTGGCGATGGAAACGATAGGTCTGACCAAGCGGTACGGCCACGAGGGCAGTGATCCGGCGTTGGCGGACCTCGACCTGGTCGTGGGCGAGGGCGAGATCTTCGGCTTCCTGGGTCCCAATGGCGCCGGCAAGTCCACCGCGATCCGGCTCCTGCTCGGCTTCCTGCACCCGACCGCGGGCAGCGCCACGGTCCTGGGCCACGACATCACGCGCCGTTCGGTCGAGATCCGCCGTCGGGTCGGCTACCTTCCTGGCGGGATCGCGTTCTGGGACGGACTCACCGGGGAGCAGTTGCTGGACGAGCTGACGGCGCTGTCCGGGCGCCAGCCCGTCCGTCGCGCCGGCCTCGTCGAACAGCTCGAGCTCGATGCCCGCACGCTGCGTCGTCCGGTCCGCGAGTACTCGCGCGGGATGCGCCAGAAGCTCGGGATCGTCCAGGCGCTGCAGCATGACCCGGAGCTGGCGATCCTGGACGAACCCTCGGAGGGCCTCGACCCGCTGATGCAGCGAGCGTTCTACGCGATCCTCGACGGCCTGCGAGCGGCCGGCCGGACGGTGTTCCTGTCGTCCCACATGCTGTCGGAGGTGGAGCGGGTCTGCGACCGCGTGGCGATCGTCCGGCACGGTCGGCTGGTCGCGCTCGAGGATGTCGCGACCCTGATCGCCAGGCGCAAGCGCAATGTCGAGCTGCGCGTGAGCGGGCCGGCGCCCCAGCTCACGGGCATCCCGGGCGTCAGCGATGTCCGGGTCGATGGCGACCTCGTGGGCTGTCGCCTCGAAGGCGACGTCGGACCGTTCCTGGCGGCGCTCCACGGGCTGGACGTCCAGGACCTCACCATCGAGCCGGCGCGCCTGGAGGACGCGTTCCTGGAGTTCTACGCCGATGACGGACCGGGGGAGGCGGCATGAGCGCGCCCTGGTTCGGTCACCTCTGGCGGGCCAACCGGTCGCGATTGGCGCTGGTCGCGGTCGCTCTCGCCGGATGGGGCGCGATCCTGCCGATCATCTACGACGCCTTCGGCGCGCAGTTCGAGGCGCTGATGGACAGCGGGATCATCCCGCCCCAGTTCGCGCAGTTCGGCGGCGGGGACATCTTCAGCCTGAGCGGGTCGGTTGCCCTCGGCTTCATCCATCCGCTGGCGGTCGGCCTCGGACTGGTGTTCTCCGTGGGCTTCGCCGGCGCAGCCATCGCCGGCGAGCTGCAGCGCGGCACCCTGGAGGTCCTGCTGGCCCGGCCGGTCTCGCGCCGCAGGGTCTACCTGACGGCCCTCGTGGCCAGCCTGCTCTTCGTCGCGCTCACCATGGCGGCCCTGACCCTGGGCACCTGGACCGGCGCGGCCTTGGTCGGGCGGCTGGCCGAACTGGGTGGGCAGAACCTGCCGGTCCTGTGGCTCAACGCCACGCTCCTGTTCGGTGCGTTCGCGACCGTCTCGCTGGCGGCCTCGGTCTCATTCGACCGGCTCACCACGGCGCTCGGGGCGTCCCTGGCGATCGTCCTGGTGTCGTACTTCCTTGACGTGCTCGGCGAGCTCTGGCCGGACGCTGCCTTCCTGCAGCCCTTCTCGTTGTTCCACTATCTCGATGCCCGGGCAGCCCTCTCCGGCCTGCCGGATCCGGGTGACTTCGTGGTGCTCGTCGCCGTCAACGCGGCCGCCATCGCGTACGCGCTGGCGGTGTTCCCGCGCCGGGACCTCGCCGCACCGGCCTGAGCCGCGTCAGTCGGCGGCGGACCGCCACGCGTCCCGGAGCTTCATCCGGGCCGCGGTCTGGAGCACAGCGCCGGCGTAGACGCGGGCGCCTACGCCGAACAGGATCCAGATCCCGATGATGGTGACGACGACCGACAGGAGGATCTCCAACGGCCCGATCGCCCCGAAGGCGGCCCGCAGCGGAACCACGAACGGCGCCGAGGGCGGCAGGTAGGTCGCCACCTGGGCGACGAGGCCGCTCGGGTCGTCGATCGCGGCGAAGATCGCCACGAAGTAGCTGATCATCGCGATCATCGTGACCGGCGTCGAGGCGTTCGATGCCTCTTCCATTCGCGACGCCAGGGCGCCGAGGAACCCGAGTGCGGTCGAGTAGAGCGCATACCCGAGGATGAACCACAACACCAGCAGGCCGATCGTGCCCGGGGTGGTCGCCGGCAGCGAGATCGTATCGGTGGCGGCCGCGGCGCCCAGTCCCGCGATCATGAAGACCGCGAGTTGCACGAGGCCCAGGATCCCGATCCCCAGGACCTTGCCCATCAGCAGGTCCTTGGCCCGGACCGTCGAGAGGACGACCTCCACGACGCGGCTCTGCTTCTCCTCGACGACCCCGGTCAGGACCGTGAAACCGAAGCTGAAGATCCCGATGAGGATCAGGACGGCGCCGATGTTCGCGACGAGGAAGCTCGCCTCGTCGGCCTCCGTCCGGGCGTCCACGGCCTCGATCGCCGGTGGCACCTGGGCCTCGGCCAGCGCCCCGAGGTCGACGTTCGAGGCCGACAGCACGGCCTGCATCCGCAGCGCCATGATCGAGGCGGAGATGAGCTGGGCCGTGGCCAGGTCGGTCTCCTTCTGGAAGCGGATCGTCCCGCCGGAGGAGAGGTCGGCCGGAAGGTCGATCACGACCTCGACTTCCTCGGCTTCCAGGGCGGTCGCCGCCGCGGCGTCGTCGGCCAGCGGGATGACCTCGATCTCGCGCTCGAACTGGGCTGCGGTGGCGGCCAGGGCAGCGGTCAGGCCGGCCGGGGCAGGGTCGACGACGCCGAGCTGCGTGACTCCGTCGTCGCGGAACAGGAGCGACGGGACGAGGAACGAACCGACCACCAGCGCGGTCGTGAAGAAGACGCTCAGGATGAAGCCCCGGCTTCTGCCCCGCTCCAGGATCTCCCGCCTGGCGACGAGCCAGATGCTGCGCCAGCGACTCATCGAAGCGCCTCCTCGACCGGGTCCGCCACGGCTTCCATGAACAACTCGGACAGCTTCGGCGGCCCGTAGGCGAAGCGCCGGACCTCGCCGGCCGCCGTCGCCCGCGCCAGCAGGCGGTCAAGATCCACGGCGGCATCGACCAGCAGCTTGACCCGGTCTCCGTCCCGCTCCAGGACGATCGTCTCGCCCTCCCCGTCCAGCCACCCACCGCCGGAACCGGCGACCTCGACGTCCAGGTGCCGCCGCCCGGACGCCGCCTTGAGCGCCTCGATGGCGCCGGCGGCGACGATCCGGCCCCGCGCGATGATCACGACGTCCTCGCACACGTCCTCGACGAGGTCCAGCTGGTGGCTGGAGAAGACGACCCCGACGCCGGCCGCCGCCCGCTCGTGGATCACCTCCGTCATCGTCGCGGTCCCGAGCGGGTCCAGACCGCTGAACGGCTCATCGAGGATCAGGAGCTCCGGGTCATGAGCGAGAGCGGTCGCCAGCTGGACCCGTTGCTGGTTCCCGTGGGACAGCTCCTCGAGCTTCGACTTCGCGCGGTCGCCCAGGCCGAGGCGATCCAGCCAGAGCATCGCGGCGACATCCGCTGCCTTGCCGGCCATGCCGTGCTGCTGGGCGAAATACGACAGCTGTTCCGCGACCCGCATCCGTGGGTAGAGGCCGCGCTGCTCCGGCATGTACCCGAAGCGCAGGCGAGCCTCGCGGTCGACCGGGCGGCCGGCCCACAGGACCGTGCCGCGATCCGGGCGGGCCAGGCCGAAGACGCAGCGCATCGTGGTCGTCTTCCCGGCGCCGTTGGGGCCCAGGAATCCCACGATCCGGCCGGGCGCGGCCGTGAACGTCGCGCCGTCAAGGGCCGTCACCGGACCGTATCGCTTGACGAGGTCGTTGATCTCGAGCATGGGCTTCTCCGCGAGGGGAGGTTCCAGACTAGCCCAGTCGAGGCGGACCCGCGCAGGGCGTCGGAGCTCGTCCTAGTCGATCCGGATCACCCGGTACGTCGCCTCGCCGCGCGGCGTGCGGACGAGCGCGGTGTCCCCGGCCGACATGCCGACCAGGGCGCGCCCGACCGGCGACTCGACCGACAGCCGTCCGGCGCTCGGGTTCGCCTCGGCCGACCCGACCAGGGTGTAGGTATCGGTCAGCCCGTCGACCTCCACGGTCACCACCGAACCGATGTCGGCGTGCGCGCCAGCCTCGCGTTCCTCCGCGATGTCGGCATCGCGGAGTCGTGCCTCGAGCGCCTGGACCCGACCTTCCAGGAACGACTGCTCTTCCCGAGCCGCGGTGTAGTCGGCGTTCTCCTTGAGGTCGCCGAGCTCCTTCGCGGCGCGGATGCGGCCGATGATCTCCGGCCGCCGCACACGGGTCAGCTCGTCGAGCTCGGCACTGAGCCGGTCCACGCCGGCCGCCGTCAGCGTGATCCTCGTGCCACGAGGGACGCGAGCGCGGATCGGCACGGGCGGGGGAGCTGCCACCGGTCGCGGTGGGGCGATCGGTCGGGCCGGGGCGGATCGCCCGCGCGAGCGCGACCCGGGAGCCACCGGATCACGCCGCGCGCCATCGGCGTCGCCGTCGGGGAGCTCTACGATCGTGGTCGCTGGTACCGGTGGCTGGACGGCTTCGACGAGCAGGGCGCCCGTGATGCCGGTCGGCCGACGCTCACCGGTCGGCCGCCGGAGGTTCGCGAACGGCAGGAGTCCGCTCGGGTCGTCGGCGCCGGCTGACGACCCACCGGCCGCCTCCGCGAAGGCGGTGAAGAGCGCGTCCTCGTATTCCTCGGCCGCGTCGGTCTGCGCCCACCAGACCCGCGCCGTCGGGAGCACGGAGAGCGTCTTGAGCCAGTAGCCGCCGGCGTGTGGCCGCCGATCGCCGAGGACCGTGCGCTCCATCGCGTCCACTCGAGCGTGGATCGAGGTGCCGCTCGCGCCGATGAAGAGGATCGGCGACCCCGGCAGCCAGAACGACGCGAGCCGCGCCGCCAGCGCCCGGGACGTCGGTCGATCACCGTCGAGGCGCAGGTCGGGTACGCGCTCCAGCCACTTGCCGACGCGGGTGAGTTCGATCGGCGCGGCCGGGAGCGGACCGGGCAGCTCCACGATGAACACGCCCGCCCCGCGCTCCGGGATGGGTCGGCCCCAGGGGAGGGGACCATCGGTCAGGAGCCCCACTCCGCGAAGCAGCTGGGCGGCGGTCGGCTGGTCGGACACGCGGGGATGGTACCCGCGTTGAGCGAACCGGTATGGTGCCCTGGACATGGCCGAACCTCCAGTGCGTCGGAACCGGGGCCGGCGCGCGCTCGCTGCCCTCCTCGGCGCCACCCTGCTCCTGGCCGCGCCGGGCGCCGCCGTGACGGCGGCGCCGCCCGCCTCCGGGTCGACGGCAGGCACCCCGCCACCCATCGCGGGCCGGCTGGCCCGGACCGTGGGCCCGGGTGTCCTGACCCTCACCGCCGACCTGCGCCGGAGTCTCGACCAGCGGCTGGAGGGACTCCGGACGAAGTACGCGATCCCGGGGATCTCGGTCGCCATCATCTTCCCGGACGGGGAGACCTGGCTCGGCGTCGGGGGGTCCGCGGACCTCGACGGTGGGAGGCCGGTCACGCCGGACACGGCCTTCGCGGCGGCGAGCATCACCAAGACGTTCACGTCGGCCCAGACGATGGCCCTGATCCAGGATGGGTTGCTCGCGCTTGATGCTCCGGTCCGCACCTATCTGCCGGACCTCGAACTGGACCCGACGATCACGGTCCGCCAGCTGCTGGACCATACCAGCGGGCTGCGCGACTACTTCGAGCACGGCAAGATCGACGCCGCGCTCCTCGGCGATACGGCCCGTCGCTGGGATGAAGGGGAGGCGCTCGGCTACGTCGGCAAGCCGTACTTCAAGCCGGGTCGAGGCTGGCACTACTCGAATACGAACTACCTCATCCTCGGGCTGCTTGCCGAGCGGATCGGAGGGAAGCCATTGGCGGACCAGTTCCGGGCCCGGTTCCTCGGGCCGCTCGGCCTGGCGCACACCTACTACCAACCGACGGAAGGGCCCCTCGGGCCGGTCGCTCATGGGTATCGATTTGCGACGTCAGCGAAGGATGCGCCCGCGGTCGACCTGTCGGACGGCAGCCCGATGGCCCCATTCACCTCTGTCGTGACGGCCGCAGCGGGGGCCGGCGGGATGGCCACCACCGCCGGCGACCTCGCCCGCTGGGCCCGAGCCCTGTACGCGGGGCGCGCGCTCGAGGATTCGTCGGTCGTGACGATGGTGGGCGACGTGGCGCTCACCGAGCGTTTCAAGCCCACGCTCCCGTACGGTCTCGGCGTCCAGGCGATCGACGTCGGGGGTCGGCCGTCACTGGGCCATTCGGGCCGCCTGCTCGGGTTCCGCTCGCTCGTCCGCTGGTTCCCGGAGGACGCGGTGACCGTCGCGGTACTCACCAACCAGAGCCGCTCGGATCCGGCCCTCGTGGCTGGCGCGCTCCTGGCACTGGCGCTCGGCCCGACGACGGGGTGTGCCTGCGTCGGCGTGCGCTGAGGCGTTCGCGGCCTGTTGACGGGACGCACCGGATGTGGCGTCGCCGGGACCAGTTGCGGTGCCCGGCGGTACCGATGGGGTCTATCGGGCCACGCGCGCGTGCGCGACGGTGGGACTCCGCTCGCAAGGGGGTCGCATGCCGATCCAGGTCGACGCCTACATCACCGGCGGGAGAGTCAGCGGGGTGCTTGCCCATGACGGGCACCTGCGCGACGCCCTCGAAGGTGGAACGACGCTCGTCCTGGAGCGAGCCGCCTCGCTCGCCTTGGGCCAGTCGGCCGAGCGACCGGCCGGCGACGCGTCCATCCCCGTCGACGACGTGCTCATCGCCGTCGCCGACGCCGATCCGACGCTGTCCGTCCACGCGACCTGGCACGCCGTCCGCCTCGACGTCGGGCCGTATCGGGTCGACGGCGAACTGCCGACCCTCCCTGGCTACGACCCCGGCCGCGCGCTGGCTCGGCCAAGCGGGGAGTTCGTGATGCTGCGCGACGTGCGCCTGGCGATGCGCGACGCCGAGGAGCCGGGGATGCCGATCGGGGAGCACGCCCTGGTCAACCGGTACCACGTGGAGCGGGTGACGGCCGACATCATGCTCGGCTTCTTCTTCCCGGGAGCCGCGATGGACGGCTTCGAGGCGACCGCCGCCGCCACGCCCCCGGGCGCCTAACGGCGCGGAGGGGCGCCGCTTCCGGAGCCCGCCCGACGACGGACGGGCTTGCGATGTGCGTGATGCTCCGGCCCGGTGCGGGCATGCCCGGACCGCATCCCCAGCGGCCGCGGTTCCGCGTTGCGATCAGGGACGAACCCTTCCTCGACCGTCCACGGGATGGCCGTGTGCAGCATCCGCTGGATGCCGCGCAACAGGTCCGTCTCATCGATGCACACCAGGCTGATCGCCTCGCCGGAAGCGCCCGCCCGGCCGGTCCGCCCGATCCGGTGGATGTAGTCCTGCGGATTCCAGGGCAGCTCGAAATTCACGACGACCGGCAGATCCTCGATGTCCAGTCCGCGAGCGGCGACATCGGTCGCGACCAGGACCCGGATCTCCCCGGACTTGAACCCCTCGAGCGCGCGCGTTCGCTCTGGCTGCGAGCGATCCGAGTGGATGGCGACGGCGTCCAGACCCTCACGATCCAGGCGCGATGCCAGTCGTGACGCCGCCAGCTTGGTCCGCGTGAAGACAAGCACCTGGCGCAGGTCGTTCTTGCGGACCAGGTGCGCAAGGAGCGCTTCCTTGAGGTCGCGATCGACCGGATAGACCAGCTGCCGGACCATCTCGGCGGCGGTGTTGCGGGGGGCGACCTCGACCGTGGCGGGGTCCCGCAGGATCGTGCCCGACAGGCGCCGGATGTCGTCCGAGAAGGTCGCCGAGAACATCAGGTTCTGGCGCTGCCGCGGCAGCAGATCGATGATCCGCTGGATGTCGGGCAGGAAACCCATGTCCAGCATGCGGTCCGCCTCATCGAGGACGAGGATCTCCACCAGCCCAAGGTTGGCGACCTTCTGGCCGACCAGGTCCAACAACCGGCCGGGCGTGGCGACGAGGATCTCGATCCCGCCTCGCAGCGCCTTGATCTGGGGATCCATGGGCATCCCGCCGTACACCACCGTGGAGCGCAGCGGGACCGTGCGCCCGTAGGTGCGCACGCTCTCGTCCACCTGGACGGCGAGTTCGCGGGTGGGGACCAGGATCAATGCGCGGACCGGATGTCGGGCCGGCGAGAACGACGTGTTGGCGTGTGGCCGCAGCAGATCCAGGATCGGCAAGGTGAAGGCGGCGGTCTTGCCAGTGCCCGTCTGGGCGGCCGCGAGGACGTCGCGTCGCCCCAGGATGAGGGGGATGGCGGCTGCCTGGACCGGGGTCGGGGTCGTGTAGCCCTCTTCGGTCACGGTCTGCAGCAGATCGGCCGACAGGCCGAGCGAGTCGAAGGTCAAGTGTGGCTCCTGCGTGGGTCCCAGGCCGGCGCGGGCGGGGCTCCCGGAGCGCGACGGCGGCGCCGGCGGTCGGCGCGCAGCAGCGCGGCCGCTCGTTGGGCCGACCGGAGCATAGCGGATATCGATACGATCGACCGATGTCCGCCAGCGCGACTCCGGCCATCGCCCTCCTGCGTCGCCACGGGATCAGCCACGTCCTGCACGGATATGCGGCGCCGGACCGACACGGTCGGGCCCGCGACGAGCGGCCCGAGTACGGGCTCGAGGCCGCGGCCGCGCTCGGGGTCGAGCCCTCGCGGGTCTTCAAGACGCTGATCGCCCTGGTCGACGGACGCTTCGTGGCCGCCGTCCTGCCGGTCACCTCGACGCTCGACCTCAAGGGCCTGGCGACGGCGATCGGCGGCCGTCGCGCGACGCTTGCCGATCCGGTCGCCGCGGAACGGGCCAGCGGCTCCGTGGTCGGCGGGATCAGTCCCCTGGCGCCACGTCGCCCGATCCAGGTCGTCGTCGACGCATCGGTGGCGGACCACCAGTCGATCCTCGTCAGTGCCGGCCGTCGCGGCCTCCAGGTGGAGCTGGCGCCCGGCGATCTCGTTCACCTGGCGGTCGCGTCGGTAGCTCCGATCGCACGTCTCGGTTGACGCCGCGGCCGTGGTGAAGGAACAAAGTGATAGGTGGTATTGACAAAAGGAAACACTGTTTGCTATAACTGATGACATGACACACGATGTGATCTCAACCTGTCCCGTCTGCGCCAGTGAGCTGGCCGTCACCCGCCTGCATTGCCGCAGCTGCGGAACGACATTGGAAGGCGACTTCAGCGTCGGTCGGTTCGGCCGGCTGAACCGCGACCAGCTGGCCCTCCTCGAGAGCTTCCTCCGATCCCGCGGGAACCTCCGGGAGATGGAGCGGGAACTCGGCATCAGCTACCCGACGATCCGCGGCCGCGTGGAGGCGCTCGTCCGGGCCCTGGGGTTCGGACCGCGGACGGACGGAGAGACGGACGACGCGGATGCTCCGACCGAGGCCGTCCCGACGCCGACCCGCGACTCCATCCTGGAGCGACTGGCCCGTCACGAGATCAGCGCCGACGCCGCGGCTTCGGCCATCCGGGCGCTGGGGAGGCCCGCGCGATGACGATCCACGAGCACCCGACCCTTCGCCACGCGATCGGTACCGAGGGCCTCATCGTCGTGCGCGTGCATGACGGCGACGTGCGGATCCGTGGCGTGGACGGCGACGAGGTTCGGATCCGATCCCGGGACGGACAAGAGCTGGACCGGCTCGCCGTGGAGCCCGGCGACGGGCGCGTCACCATCGGCAACGGACGCGACGGGCATGGGCGCTCCGGGGGCCATCGCGGCGGCGCAGCCCCCGACGTCGACCTCGAGGTCCCACGCGGCGCCAGCGTCGTGGTCGACGGCCGCAGCGGCGATGTCGAGGCGGATGGACTGACCGGGGACTTCCGGTTCCACACGGCATCCGGCGACCTGCGCCTGCGCGACGTGCGCGGCCACGTGACCGCCGAAGCGATGTCCGGCGACATGGACATCAGCGCCGACGGCCCGATCGAGATCCAGCTGCGCTCGGTATCCGGCGACGTCGCCGTCCGTGCCGCCTCGATCGCGCGGCTGCACGTCTCGAGCACGTCGGGCGACATGCACATCGCCGGGCGGTTCGACGGGGACGGTCCCTACGTCCTGCACGCCGTCAGTGGCGACACCGTGCTCGCTCCACTGGGTGACGTCCGCGTCGAGGCGCGGACCATCACCGGCGACGTCCGCTCGGAGATCCCGGCCCGGACCGAGGAGGTGCCCGGCGGTCGCTCGATCATCATCGGCGGGAAGGGACCCACGATCGACGTCCGCTCGACCTCCGGCGACGTCCGTCTCGTTGCGGCGAGCCTGCAGGACCGGGAGGCTGCTCCGGACGACACCGCGGACCTGGCTCGGCTCGGGATCCTGCGGGCGCTGGAGCGCGGTGAGATCGACGTGAGCGAAGCGCGCGGACGGCTTGACCTCCTCGACCAGGACGGACCGGGCCACGTCCCCGACGGCGCGGTGGAGGCCGACCATGCCTGACGACGCGCTCGAGTCCGTGCTCCGCCTCGTCCAGGATGGTCGGCTGACGGCCACGGAGGCCGGCCCGCTCCTGGATGCCCTGGCGGCCTGGCCCACGACCGATGCGAACGACTCCCACACGCCCGCCGCGCCCGCCACATCGCCCACTGGCGGTCCCGGCAGGGCGATCCGCCTGGAAGTGACCGAAGGTGGTCGCCAGGTCGTCAATCTCCGCGTACCGCTCGCCCTGGGCCGGGCGGCCCTGGGCCGGATCCCCGGCCTGTCCGAAGCCATGTCGCAGAGGATCCAGGAGGCCATCGAGGCAGGGATCACCGGCCCGATCCTGGATGTCGACGAGCCGTCCGGCGACGGCGTTCGAATCGTCATCGAGTAGATGGAGGTCCGTTCGATGTTCTCCCTGTTCCCCGCCGTCGCCCATCTCATGGACGACCCGGACCTGCCCGATCGCGGCGGCCGCCAGCTCGACGCCGTCACGCAGCGATCCATGCTCAGGCGCGCCCGACAAGCCGTGGGGCACCGCCTGATCGCCCTCGGCTCCCTCCTCGCGATGGAGCGGCACGCGGTGGACCGCGGGCTCGGGACACACTCGCTCACCGGCTGATCAGTCGGGCCCGTCCGAGCCGGTTCAGATCGCCGGGATGCCGCCCTTGACCACGGCGACCGGCGCCATCAGGGTGTCGATGTCCGTGAGTGGATCGGCCGGGACCACGACGAGATCCGCCAGGCGACCCGGCTCCAGCACCCCCACCCGGTCGCTCCAGCCCATCAGGGCGGCGGCCTCCACGGTCGCCGACCTGATCGCCGCCAGGGGGGTCTGGCCCAGTCGGACCTGGTAGCCGAACTGGATCGCGTTCATCCCGTGTGGGTAGACGCCACTGTCCGTCCCGAAGGCGATCCGGACCCCAGCCGCGACCGCCCGGCGGAAGCCGTCGCGCTGGGCCTGCGTCGTGTCCCGGTTCTTGGCCATCGTCTCCGCCGGCCACCCGGCCCGGGCCCCCTCCTCCGCGATCCAGTCGCCGTCGTACACATCCGCGACGAGCCACGTCCCGTGCCGGACCATCAGGTCGATCCCCTCGTCGTCGATCAGCGATCCGTGCTCGATCGATCGGACGCCGGCCCGCACCGCGAGCTTGATGCCCTCCGCCCCGTGCGCATGGGCGGCGACGAAGACGCCGCGGCGAGACGCCTCGACGACGGCTGCCTCCACCAGCGACCCGTCCAGCTCGATCGCTCCGGGTGTCGTGCCTCGCGTCAGGACCGCCCCGGTCACGATCAGCTTGATGACCGTCGCTCCACCGTCGATGAGGGTGGCGACGCGGTCACGGACATCGGCCACGGACCGGACGACGCCGCGACGCAGCTCGGGATCGATCGCCGTTCCGTCCGACACGCCGGTGATGTCGCCGCCGCCGCCCGGTGCCGTGATGTAGGCCCCGGCGCACTGCATCCTGGGACCGGGCGTCCAGCCCGCGTCGATCGCGTCGCGGAGGTCGACATCCACGAAGGCGCGGAAGGTCCCGACGTCGCGCACGCTGGTGAACCCGGCGGCGAGGGTCGCCCTGGCGTGACGGACGCCGGTCAGCGCGTCGTGCGCGGCCGACGACGTGATCGCCGGGATCGCCGCATCTTCCGGATCGCCGATGAGATGGCTGTGGCAGTCGATCAGGCCCGGGATCGTCCAGCCGTCCGGCAGCTCCAGGGTCCGGGCCTCCGCCGGGGTCGCTTCGCCCGGCGCGAGGATCGCCTCGATCCGGCCGTCGGGGCGAACGAGCAGGCGGCGATCGTCCAACCAGCGGCCGGTCGCCACGTCGAGCAGGTGCGCCGCGGAGATGACGATCGGGTCGGCCACCGGCGGAGGGTAGCAGGCGACCATCCGCCGGGCCGATCGCGCGTAGGATGCGCGCATGACTGCCAGCATCGAACGACTCCCGTTCACCGGGGACGACGAGGCCGATCGCCTCCTTGCCGCCGAACCCCTTGCCCTGCTCATCGGGTTCGCCCTGGACCAGCAGGTCACGGTCCAGAAGGCGTTCAGCGGACCGGCGGAGCTCCAACGCCGGATCGGCCATCTCGATGCGGCCCGGATCGCCGCGATGGACCCCGCCGAGCTCGACGTGGTGTTCCGCGAGCGGCCCGCACTGCACCGCTTTCCGGGCGCGATGGCAGGCAAGGTGCAGGCCCTCTGCGCCGCGATCGCAACGGACTACGGGAATGATGCCGGTCGGGTGTGGTCGGACGCGACCGACGGGCAGGACCTCCAGCGTCGCCTGCTCGGCCTGCCGGGCATCGGCGACATGAAGGCGCGTTCGCTGATCGCCATCCTGGGCAAGCAGTTCCACGTCGTGCTCCCCGGTCTCGATGGCGTGATGCCGACACATCCGACCCTCGGCGACGTGGATTCTCCGGAGGCGCTGGCGGACTACCAGGCTGCAAAGCGGGCGCACAAGGCCGAGCTCCGAGCCGCCGGGAACTGACCCCGCCGGCCTGGCCGCCAGCCGACCGCCCGGAAACCCGCTATGGTAGTTGCCTACGCAACGATGGCCGAGCGCTCGGCCGCGACCCGAGGGAAACCATGGTGGATGATCAGGTCCGTCAAGCACTGGCTCAGAGCCAGGTCATCGACATCACCACGACCGGTCGTCGATCCGGCGAAGCGCGCCGGATCGAGATCGTCTTCCACAGCATCGACGGCCGGATCTACATCAGCGGGATGCCGCGAACGGCGACCCGCGCGTGGCTGCATAACCTCCGGGCGAACCCGGGCCTGACCATCCACCTCAAGGGTGGTGTCGTGGCAAACCTGCCGGCCACGGCGCAGGAGGTCACCGACGAGGCGGAACGGCGCGTAGTCTTCGAGTGGATCGTCGCGCATGCCTGGCAGCAACAGGACGTGGAGGCGATGGCCAGCCACAGCCCGCTGGTCGAGGTGCACATCGACGACACGGCGGCCTGACCCGCTGCGACGCCCGATGGGCTGCGGCGCCTGGTCGTGACGCAGACAGCCTGATCGGGCTGCTCGGGCTAGACTGATGGCCCGTGCCCGAAGATGCCATCCAACCGACGCCGCCCCGACGCGCCCCCAGGGGCAACGGCCGGCGCGCCAGATTCGCGCTCCCGCCGGACCATCACGAGGAGCAGGTCAACGAGCGAACGACCGAGCGGATCGAGGCCTTCCTCGATGGGCCGGCCCGTGCGCGGCGTACCCGTCGTCGACATCCCCGACCGGAGGCGACCCGCCGCGTCCGGTCCATCGTTCCGCTCGACACCCGGACGGACTGGGAACGTGCCATGCGCCACGAGGACGCTCGGGTCGCGCGCTACGGCCGGCCGGCCAGCGTCGTCGTCCTGGACGTCGTCGCGCGGCTGAATGGCGGGGAGGACCGTCACATGGCCCGGGTCGGGTCGGCCATCCGCGCCCAGGCACGGGAGACCGACCGGGTCGCTCGCGTCGGGCCGACGCGCTTCCACGTCCTCTTGCCCGAGACGGACGAGCCGGAGGCCACGGCGCTGGCCGAGCGGATCAGGAGAGCCTGCCTGGAGATCGTGCCCGGGTCGGCTGGTGCCGAAGCCATGGTCCGGGCCGCGGCCGCGAGCCCTGTCGGTGGCGGCACCCTGAG
The DNA here is from genome assembly GCA_963704935.1 of uncultured Chloroflexia bacterium. GTDB lineage: Bacteria > Chloroflexota > Limnocylindria > Limnocylindrales > CSP1-4 > SPCO01. The sequence goes on along the minus strand of CAVPIF010000001.1, from coordinate 771,094 downwards.
CGACGCCCTCAGACTCGCAGTGGCTCGCCTCGTCGGCTGATCGGATCGTCCGGACCCGCAGGCCTGCGGCCTTGCCCAGCGGCCAGTGGCGTCACAGGACGAGGGACGTCCACGAGGCCGGGCAGGGACCCGCCCTCACGCAGCGGCGTGACGTAGCGCGTGGCGGTGACGACCGGCGGCATGACGAGAGCCTACCCGACCGACTCGACGTGGATCGCATGCAGGGTCGCACGCGTCCCACGCCCGGGTGTGCCCGGGCGCGGGTACGCTCGAACCGACCATCAGCAGGAGACCGATGCCCGGAACCGAACGCCGCCTCGACCCCGACGATCAGCTGTCAGCGGAAGCTGCCCTCCGGCAGGACCAGGCGCTCCTCCGCGAACTGGAGCCGGAGGCAGCGCGGCTGTACGACCGCCACGCCAGCGTCGCCCGGGAGTGGTTCCCGCACGACTTCATCCCGTATCGCCTGGGCCGGGATTTCGACAAGGAGCCCTGGACGCCCGATCAGCCGCGCCTGACCGGAGTGGCCCAGACCGCGTTCGAGATCGGACTGCTGACCGAGGACAACCTGCCCTCGTACCACCGGCTCATCTACGGCATGTTCGGAAAGGGCGACGGTGCCTGGATCAACTGGGTCGGGCGCTGGACCGCCGAAGAGGGCCGCCACGCGATCGTCCTGCGCGACTACCTGACCGTCACCCGCAACATCGATCCCGTCCTGCTCGAGCGCGGCCGGATGTCCCAGCTGCTCAAGGGCTACGAGCATGACTCCCCGTCGACGCTTCGCGGCCTGGCCTACGTGGCATTCCAGGAGCTCGCCACGCAGGATCTCGCACCGGAATACGGGCCGCTACTCCGACGACCCGGTCGCCGATCGGATCATGGTCCGGATCGCCGCCGACGAGAACCTCCACATGATCTTCTACCGCGACATCCTCGGCGCCGCGCTCAAGGTGCAGCCGTCGGCGGCGGTCCGGGCCATCGTCGCTGAGGTTCTCGCGTTCCAGATGCCCGGAGCCGGGATCCCGAACTTCGTCCGCAAGGCCGCCCAGATCGCCAGGGCGGGTATCTACGACCTGCGCGTCCATCGAGACGAGGTCCTGCTGCCGATCCTGCGGCACTGGCGGATCTTCGAGCTCGAGGGCCTGGACGGCGCGGCGGAGGAGGCCCGACAGCGCCTCGCGACCCACCTCGCCAAGCTCGATGTCGCCGCCGCGCGGTTCGAGGCGAAGCTCGCCGCCGCCGCCGCCTCCCCCATCCCCAGGCTCACTTCGGCCGGGTGACATCGCGACTTCAGTGCTGGGTCCGACCCTCCGTCCCGCCGTCGCGCAGGAACTTCTCGATCTCGGACATCAGGTCGTCGCCGGACGGGACGCGTTCGTCGTCGACCATGGCCTCCAGCCGCTCGACATAGGTCCGCGTCGACTCCTCCAGCGCGGTCGCCGTGTCGAGGCGCGTGCGCAGCTGGCGTGCCTCTTCCACCAGGTCGCCTGACGGCAGGATCACGCCGAGGTGGCGCCCCAGCGCACTGAGCAGCTCCACCGATGCCCCCGGGAACGGCCCGCCGACGTAGTGCGGCACCTGGGCGAAGTAGCCGACGGCGGGGATACCGCCCTCGGCCATCGCCATCTCCAGCACGGAGATCGCGGCCGCGGGCACCTTCAGCAGCCCGGGCGGGCCGGGCCGGACGTCGCCCCGGAGACGGCCCGGCTCCGAGGTCGTGCCCATGATCGGGACCGCTCGGGTGTGGGGGACCGCGGCGGGGATCGACCCGAGGCTGATCCACTCGCCGACGCCCAGGCGGTGGGCCAGTTCGACGACGGCAGCGCTGAAGGCCTGCCACCGGTCATCGGGTTCCGGGCCGGCCAGCACGAGCACATCCCGCTCCCCGACCGTGACCCGCCGGATGGCCAGTGCCGGCCACGTGAGTTCGGTCAATCGACCATCGATGATCTGGAGCGTCGGTCGGCGCGCGCGGTAGTCGAACAGCGCGTCGGCATCGAACGTCGCCACGACCGGGCTGTCCGTGGCGAGCTGGGTCAGGGCCACCGTCGCGGCGCTGCCGGCGTCGACCCAGCCGTCGAACGCCCCGACGAGTACCGGTGCGATGAGGTCGCCGGGGTCGCCCGGACTGCCGGGCTCGGCGAGCGTATACAGGCTCACGGCGCAAGGATACGCGTCGCGCCGTGCCCGGCCAGCGACGCCCCTCCCGAGTCGACCGTACGCCGACGCTGCGGCAGGGTACCCTGCACGGGGAGCCGACCGCCCGACGGCGGAGTTCGGGTCAGGCGCGTCCCCGTCTCCATTCAGAAATCTGAATCGCGTCGCTACCAACGCGGAGTTGCCGACGTCCGCCGGGTTTGGCAGATTCCGCATCGGATCCGACTCATTGCCACACGGTCGTCCTGCGGCCGTGTCCACCACACAAGGAGGACCACCTTGCCGAGGAGGGTTGCGCGGCACGTTCGAGCCACGGCCGCGCTCGCGATCGCGTTCTCGATCCTGGCGTTGACGGTGCCGACCGTTGCGGCCGACAACGGCCTGGAAGTCACGACGCCGTTCCCGGCGGTCGCGGTCGCCCCCGGGTCCAAGGTCAGCTTCGACCTGACGGTCTCTTCCTCACGCGACGCCATCGTCGACCTGTCGGTCAACGGCGTGCCCCAGGGCTGGACGGCGAGCCTGCGCGGCGGCGGCAACGTCGTCGACGCGGTGACCGCCGGACCCGACAAGCCGGGTACCGTCCGGCTGGACATCGACGTCCCGGTGGATGCATCGGGAGGGACGTCGTCGATCCGCATCGCCGCCACGGGCGGTGGCGCGTCGGACACGCTGCCGGTGAGCGTGCGCGTGGATGCCGAGGCCGCGGGTGACATCGCCCTGACGACGACGTCACCGGTCCTGACCGGACCGAGCGACGCCAGCTTCTCGTTCGACCTCCAATTCAGGAACGACACCGCCCAGGACCTCACCCTGTCGGTCGCCGCGATCGGCCCGACGGGCTGGACCGTGAAGGCCTCCCTGACGGGCGAGACCCAGGCGGCCTCCACGGTCGTGACGTCCGGATCCACGCAAGGAGTGACGGTCGCGGTGACCGCCGGGGCGGACGCGGACGCGGGCCAGTACCCGATCTCCGTCGTGGCGACGGCCGGTGACCGGACCGCCAGCGCCGATCTCGGGATCGAGATCACGGGCTCCTATTCCGCCGACCTGTCCACGCCGGACGACCTGCTGTCGGCCAGCGGGTCCGCCGGCGGCCCGACCACGATGACGTTCGACGTCACGAACACCGGGACCGCCCCGCTCACGGACGTCAAGTTGACCGGGACCCCACCGTCCGGCTGGGAGGTCACGTTCGACCCGGAGACCGTCGCCACGATCGCGCCGGGCGACTTCGGCACCATCACGGCCACCATCACCCCGTCGTCCGAGGCGGTCGCCGGCGATTACGTGGTGTCGTTCCGGACATCGGCCACGGAGGGCGCCGACGCTGCGGCAGCGATCAGGTTCACCGTCGAGACGTCCCCGATCTGGGCGCTCGTCGGGATCGGCATCATCGCGCTGATCCTGGCCGGACTGCTCTACGTCTTCCGCACCTACGGGCGGCGATGACCGCCGGTCCGCGCGATCGGATCGCGCCCAAGCGACGGCCGGGCAAGCGCCCGGCCGCGGCACCCTCCAGGGTGGCTGCCTCGCTGATCGACGCTCCGTCGGAAACGGTCCGGATCCGGACCCGCGGCCTGACCAAGCACTATGACGACCTCGTCGCGGTCGATCACCTCGACCTGGAGGTCCACGCCGGCGAGATCTTCGGTCTGCTCGGCCAGAACGGGGCCGGCAAGACGACCACCATCCTCATGCTCCTCGGCCTGACGGAGCCCACCTCAGGTGCTGCGCGTGTCGTCGGCCTCGACCCGGCTCGCGGTCCGCTGGAGGTGAAGCGTCGCGTCGGGTACCTGCCGGACAGCGTCGGTTTCTACGGAGATATGACCGGCCGGCAGAACTTGCGCTACACAGCTCGACTCAACCGGATCGACCGAACGCTGGCGGACGCGACCATCGATGAGGTCCTCGACCAGGTCGGTCTGACGGCCCGGGCAGACGACGCCGTCGAGACCTATTCGCGCGGCATGCTCCAGCGGCTCGGCATCGCGGACGCCCTGGTGAAGGACCCCGACGTGCTGATCCTCGACGAGCCGACGACGGCCATCGACCCGCTCGGCGTGGTCGAGATCCTGGAGCTGCTGCGGCGACTGGTGCGAGAGCGCGGGATGGCGATCCTGCTGTCGAGCCACCTGCTCAATCAGGTCCAGTCCGTGTGCGACAGGATCGGGATCTTCGCCGCGGGTCGGCTGATCGGGCAGGGGAGCATGAGCGAGCTGGCCGGACGGTTCGGCGACGGGGCGGCCCACCTGGAAATCGGGCTGGAGATGGACGCCGTCGGTGACACTGAGCGGGCACGCACGGTGCTCGCCGCCGTCGATGGGGTCGCGAGCGTGGCCGCCGGGGCGCACGCGGGCGACCCGTGGAGCGTGGTGATCGCGACCGGTGCGGATCCTGCCGGCACCCGGACCGCGATCCTGGGCGCGGTCGCCGCCGCCGGACTGCCACTGGCGTCGATCCGGCCGATCGTCCCGTCACTGGAGGACGTCTATCGAAAGGCCGTCGCCCGCCCCGGCGACGCGCATGCGAGGGCCGCCGTCGTCGGCCACGACCCGGACGCCGCCGGGGGTGTCGCGTGAGCGCCACGATGGTTCCGGCCCCTCGCGAGCGGTCCGTTCCCCGAGCCGGGTGGATGGTCATCGGCGCCAAGGAATTCGGCGATCACCTGCTGTCCGCCCGATTCGTGGTCCTCGTGATCGTCCTTGGTCTCGCGGCGGCCATCCCGTTGTACTTCGCCGCCGGCGCTATCAGGGACGTCGCCTCGTCCGTCACCGATTCGCAGGCCATCTTCATCGCCCTGTTCTGGCTGGCCCCGGATGTGGGCAACCAGTTCACCCTGCCGTCCGTCTCGGGGTTCCTTGCCTACGTCGCGCCGCTGCTTGGCCTGGCCTTCGCCTTCGATGCGATCAACGGCGAGCGAGCCGACGGCACGCTCCCCCGACTGCTGTCGCAGCCGATCCACCGCGACGACGTCGTCAACGGGAAGTTCGTGGCCGGCCTCGCGGTGATCGGGATCGTGCTCGTGTCCGTGGTAGGCGTGATCTCCGCGTTCGGGATCATCCGGCTCGGCATCGTGCCGGCCGCGTCGGAGGTGTTGCGCATCGCCCTGTGGGTCCTCCTGACGTTCGTATACGTCTCGTTCTGGCTCGCCTTCGGGATGCTGCTGTCGGTCGTGGTGCGGCGGGCGGCCACGTCGGCGTTGATCGGCTTCGGGGCGTGGCTCCTGTTCACCTTCTTCGGCGGGCTCATCGTGTCGCTCCTGGGCGGGATCCTCGCGCCCAGGACCGGGACGGCGGAGGAGCAGCTGCGAGACATCTCCGTCCAGGAGACCCTCCGGCGGTTCCTCCCGGACACGCTCTATCGCGAGGCGTCGTTGTCGCTGCTGAATCCGCAGGTGACGTCGGTCTCCACGCCGGCCACGATCGGCGGGTACGAGCAGGCCCAGCAGCGGATCCCGTCGCTGCTGTCGCTGGACCAGAGCTTCATCCTGATCTGGCCGCAGGTCGTCGCGCTCGTGGCGCTGACCGTCGCTTGCTTCGCACTGGCCTACGTCGCGTTCATGCGCCAGGAAGTCCGGGCCTAGGCAGGGACCGCGGGTCAGCTCCGACCGGGCCCGCCCGGTCAGTCGGAGAGGGAATCCGCCGGCAGCCCGAGTTCGGCCGCAGCGGCCGTCGTGGCCCAGGCCAGCACGTCCTCTCGCGCGATGGTCGTGCCGTGGGCGACCACCTGCAGGGCAAGCCCGTCGAGCAGCGACAGGATCCGCCAGGCGGCGCCCCGCGGGTCCAAGCACTCGCATGCCCCCGCGGCCACCCCGTCGACGATCGCCCCCTCCAGCAGGGCCTGCCAGGCGAGATTCAAGCGCCGCGATGTCGCCTGCAGCGCCGGTCGTCGGGCCGCTTCCGCCCAGGCATCCAGCCACAACTGGAACGCCCAGTCCTTGTCCGCCGGCGTATACGTGTGGAAGAAGACCCGCAGTGCCTCGACCGGTGTCGGTGCCTCCGCCATCAGCCCGGCGCTCGTGGTGAGGTCTTCGGTCGCGACCCGCTCGAAGGCGGCTGCCAGGACCTCGTCCATCGAGGCGAAGTAGTGGTGGATCAGCCCGGACGACGTGCCCATCGCGTTGGACACGTCGCGGACCGTGGTCGAGGCGAGGCCCTTGACGACCGCCACCTCCAGGGCCGCCGTCACGATCGCTTCGCGTCGGTCATGCGGCGTCATCCGGCTCATGTCCGCAGCGTAGGACGATATTGCGCGAGCGTCCAATAGTCGGGTAAGGTGCCCGGACCCAACCGTGACGCGAGAGGGCCCCCGTCGGATGATCCGGACCACCCCATTCCATGAGCGGACGAGCGCGCTCAACCAGACGCATCTGTGGAGCCACTGGTCCAACCACCTGGCCGCGGACCGCTACCAGCTGTCGGACAAGGCGGAGTATTTCGCGGTCCGCAACGCAGCCGGGATCTTCGACTCCAGCCCGCTCTACAAGTACCGGATCACGGGACGCGACGCGGAGACCCTCCTGGCCGGCATGCTTGCCCGCGACATCCGGGCCTGCGCCCCCGGCGCCGCGCAGTACACCTGCTGGCTGGATGATCGCGGCTTCGTCGTCGAGGACGGGGTGATCCTGCGGACGGGCGCGCAGGAGTACCTCCTCACCAGCGCCGAACCCAACTTCGCCTGGTTCGCGGACCGGATCGGTCGCCTCGACGTCCGGATCGAGGAGGTCAGCCACGACATCGGCACGCTCGCCCTCCAGGGCCCGCGCAGCCGCGACCTCTTGAAGCGCCTCGTGCCGCAGATGGAGCGGATCCCGTACTTCGGGGTCGCGACGGGGGAGGTCGGTGGTGCCGCCGTGACCGTGAGTCGGACCGGCTACTCGGGCGATCTCGGCTACGAGGTCTGGGTCGAGACCCCGGACGCCCTCCACGTGTGGGACACCCTGTGGGACAGCGTGCAGGGCTACGGCGTCCAGCCATTCGGGCTGGACGCGCTGAACATGCTCCGGATCGAGGCCGGCCTGCTCCTCCTGGAGGCCGACTTCGACTCCAGCCGATTCGCCTGGAACGACGCCCATCGCTCGACGCCGGTCGAGCTCGGCTGGACCTGGATGTTCCGCGACCTCGGCGCGGACGACCGGCCGTTCATCGGCCGTCGGGCGTTGGAACGGGAGATGACGGACAAGACTTCCCGCTGGGCCATGCGCGGGCTCGTCGTCGACTGGGAGGACTACGACCGTGTCTACGATGCGGCCGGCCTGATCCCGCCCAAGGACCACACCCCGGTCGTCGAGGACTGGATCGTGTACGACGATGACTATCGGGAGCAGGTGGGCTACGCGACGAGCTTCATGTATTCCCCGATGCTCCAGAAGCACATCGCCATCGCCCGGGTCCGGCCCGACTACGCGAAGTTCGGCACCCGGGTGAAGCTCGAATTCACGGTCGACCACCACTATGAGCAGGTCGCCGCGCACGTCGCCCGGCTCCCGCTCTACAACCCGGAACGGAAGACGGCCTGACATGACGACGAAGACGCCGACCAGGACCAGCAAGGCGATCACGAAGTCGACTGCGAAGGCGGCCGACAAGTCCAGCACGAAGTCGACCCGGTCGACCTCGAAGGGCGACCGGACCTACGACGCGATCGTCATCGGTGGCGGCCACAACGGCCTCGTCAACGGGGCGTACCTGGCGAAGTCCGGCCTGCGGACGCTGATCCTGGAGCGTCGCCATCTGGTGGGCGGTGCCGCGATCACGGAGGAATTGCGCCCCGGGTTCTGGTTCACGACGTTCTCGTACGCCCTGTCCCTGCTGCGGCCGCAGATCGTCCACGACCTGGAGCTGACCAAGCACGGGTTCATGCCGCTCCTGATGTCGTCGACGTTCGCGCCGATGGAGAACGGCGACTACCTGTGGCTGACCCAGGACCATGGCCAGAACCTCAAGGAGATCGCGCGCCACAGTAAGCGCGACGCGGACGCCTACGTGCAGTACAGCCATGACATGAACATGGTCTGCCAGGCGCTGAAGCCGCTCTTCGACATGGTCCCGCCGGATCTCTTCAGCGATGACCCGGAGGAACTCCTCGCCCTGGCCGAGCTCGGTCAGCTGTTCCGTCGCATGGACAAGCGGGTGCTGCACAACGCCGTCCGCCTGCTGACCGGCAGCGCGGCCGACTTCCTCGACGACTACTTCGAGTCGGAGATCGTCAAGGGCTACCTGGCGAGTTCCAGCATCATCGGGACCAAGGTCGGGCCGCGATCGCAGGGCTCCGGCCTGGTGCTGCTCTATCACTCGATGGGGGAGCACGACGGCGAATTCGGTGCCTGGTCGTTCCACAAGAAGGGCAACGGCGGGTTCACCCAGGTCCTCGCCCGTGCGGCCACGGCGCTGGGCGCGGAGATCCGCCTCGAGTCGCCGGTCGATTCGGTGATCACCAAGGGCGGTCGGGCGACCGGTGTCGCCCTGACCGACGGCACGGAGTACTACGCCGATACCGTCGTGAGCGCCCTGGACCCGCGGCGGACGTTCCTCGAGATGGTCAACCCGCGCGAGTTGCCGGATGACCTCGTCGAGAGCATCCAGCGCTTCCGCTTCCAGGGGACATCGTCGAAGGTGAACTTCGCCCTGGACGGTCTGCCGCAGTACCCGTCGCTGCCCGGCCGCGGCGACATCTTCCGGGGCTTCACCAACATCGGGCCGTCGATCGACTATCTCGAGCGCGCGTTCGATGAGGGCAAGTACGGCTGGTACAGCTCACGCCCCTATATCGACGGGGCGATCCAGTCGACCATCGACCCGGACATGGCGCCGCCCGGCAAGCACGTCATGAGTTGTTTCATCCACTACACGCCGTACCACCTGCGAGAGAGCGACTGGGACGCCGAGAAGGAGAACCTGGGCGACACCGTCCAGCGGACGTTGGAGTCGTTCTTCCCGGGGTTCGGTGACCTCGTCCTCCAGCGCGAGGTGGTCACGCCGCTGCACATCGAGCGGACCGTGGGCCTGTCCGAGGGCAACATCTTCGCCGGCGAGTTCTTCGCCCCCCAGATGTTCTTCTTCCGGCCCGCTCCCGGATGGTCGCAGTACCGTACGCCGATCGACGGCTACTACCAGTGTGGCTCCGGCACGCATCCGGGCGGGTGCGTGATGGGCGCGCCCGGCAAGCTCGCCGCCGGCCAGATCCTCAAGGACCGCGCCAAGGCTCGCCGGGCCTGACCGCTCCGCGCTACCGCCCGACGAGGGACCCGTCCGGGCCGACGACGTACCACACGTCGTTCACGCCCTGGCCATTGGTGTCGCCGGCCGCCGCGTCGCCGGCAAAGAAGTACAGCGGCCAGTCTCCGTACTTGACCTGCTTCGTGCCGTCCGTGCGGTCGACGGTGGTCAGCATCGACGCATCCAGGCCGCTCCCAGCGCTCAGGGCGCCCGCGTCCGCCAGGAGCGGAGGCCAGTTCTGGGCGCACGCCTCATAGCAGGCCGACACGCCTTCGCTGTCCACCGTGAAGGCGTACAGCGATCGACCGTTCGCGTCGACGAGGATCGGGCCCAGGACGCCTTCGGCGAGAAGCACGCTGGCCGCCGGCGCCTCGGTCGGCGAGGCCGGAGCTGGCGTCGTCGGGGCCTTGTACGGCTCCTCCGTGGGCGCGGGGGCGGTCAAGGCCGCGGCGGACGGAGCCGTGGACGCGCCGGCGGTGGAACATGCCGCCAGGACGAGCGCGAGCGGCAGGGCAAGCGACAGGACTGCGCGAGACGTTGTCGGCAAGGTCGGGTCCTCCAGGGTCGTGTCGGGGTGACAACCACGATTACGTCTGGCGGTCGGCCTCCGGTTTCCCGATACTGACTCCATGCCAGACAACAGCTACCACTTCGTCACGACCTGGCCGGTGTCGGGGACGCGCGAGGAGATCGCCGAGATCCTGGCCGACGCACCGGACCTCGCGCGCTGGTGGCCGTCGGTCTACCTGCGCGTTCGCGAGGTGGAGCCCGGGGACGACCGCGGACTCGGCAAGGTCGTGGACCTGTGGACCAAGGGATTCCTGCCGTACACCCTGCGCTGGCGGTTCGAGGTGACCCGATCGGACCCACCCCACGCGTTCCGTCTCGAAGCGCGCGGCGACTTCGTCGGGACCGGGATCTGGACCCTCACGCCGATCCGTGCCGCGGGGGACGCCCGTGGGCCGCTGACCGAGGTCAGCTACGACTGGACGGTGACCGCCGAGAAGGGGCTGCTCAAGCGGTTCTCGACGCTCTTGAAGCCCGTCTTCTCAGCGAATCACCACTGGGCGATGCGTCGCGGCGAGGAGAGCCTGCGCCTGGAGCTGGCCCGCCGCCACGCGACGGACGACCCGCTGTTCGCGGGCACGATCAGGAAGCCGCCCGGACCGACCTTTCCGCACGGCTTGCTGATCCGCCGGGCACGACGGCGGTGACGCGCTGCACCTGATCGCTTGCGCCGGGTCGGCCGGACGCCTACGCTCGCGAAGACGGTCCGGTTTCGCCGCGCCACACCGACGGTCGACCGGATCCGAGGGAGGATCTGCGGTGCCCGGTCGACGGTACGGACGCGCGGTGACGCGACGGTCACGGCCCCGCTGGGCGGCCCTGGCGCTCGCCGCGGGGCTGGTCGTGGCAGGCATGCCGATTGCCCCGGCCGCCCTGGCGGCCCCGCTGGCGTCCGAACTGTGGATGGTCGGGCAGCGGGTCTTCGGGCTGACCCAGCACATCGGGTCGGACACCGCGACGTTTTCCTCGCGAACGCGGGCACCGGGCGCACCGTGGTGGGCATTCGTCACGGTCTTCCGCACCACGCCGAACGTGGACGGCCACCTGGATCTGTGGGAGGCCGGCGGGACGGGCCCCGCGACCGGGACGATCGCCGACGTCCAGGCGGAGTACACGCCGGACGAACCAGGGGCGGAGTTCAGGCCGTTCTGCAACGGGGGGTTCGACGGCAGGTACGTCGTCCACGAGGTCGAGTACGGGCCGGACCACGAGACCCTCCGCCTCGCCGCCGACCTCGTCGGGTCGTGCGACGGCTTGACGATGAACGTGGCCATCCGCCACAACGCCACCTACCCAGTCCGCTCGTTCCAAGTCAGCTCAGAGGCCCTCACCCTGCCAGACGCGGCGCCCGGCGAGACCGGCCCGCCCGAGCGTCTGACCATCGAGAGCAACGGCACGGACCCGGTCACCTTCGCGGCCGCCGCGCTCATCCGCAGTCGGGACACCGGCATCCGCATCTCAGCCGACACCTGCTCCGGGGCGACGATCGCGGTGGGCGCGACGTGCTGGATCGACGTCACCCACACCCCGCGCCGCCCGGGGACGCGCGACGCCGTCCTCCGGCTGACGACCGTCGACGGTCTCGCGCCATCCCTCGACATCCCGGTCCAGGCGCACGGCACGGCCGTCACGAGCCTGTCGGGCGGGGCGTCCGCGTCGGTCGTCATCTGGCCCGACCAACCCACGATGTGGTATCGGCTGGCGCCCGGGACCGCTGGCGGATCCGTCCACGCTGTCCTCGACGAGGGCCCGATCGCCAAGGTCGCCGGCCCGGCCTTTGGAGCCGCGACGCGGACCTTCACTTGGCCCAAGGTGGGGAGTGGCTTGCTGCCGGGGCCGCACACGTTCTGGCTCGACTACCCAGGCGACCCGGATCATCTCGCGAGCTCGACACCGACCTTCGTCGTGACCGTCCTGGCACGGACCGTCACGACCTTGACCAGTACGCGAGCTCCGGGTGTCGTCGGGGAACCGGTGACCTACACGGCGACGGTGGCGCTCGATCCGCCCGATTGGTGGCCCCCCCTGTGGCTGGCGGGCGGTACGCTGTCAATCATCGATCGGACGACCGGGACCACCCTGCGATCGGTCGCGGTGACCAGCGCCGTCCACTCGGCGCAGGTCACGACCTTGCCGACGACGACGGGGCCGCACGCCATCGAGGCCGTCTATGAGCCCGCCCCGGACAGCCTGGTCAGCGGCTCGATGCGCACGCTCACCCAGCAGGTCGTCGCCGATACGGCAGTCCGGGTGAGCGGACTCGGGACGACGCTCCCGAAGTTCTATCCGGTCGCGGACGGGTATCGCGACACCGTCGGTATCCAGGCCACCCCGATCGAGTCGCTGACCGCGTCGATCGCCATCTACACGCCCGGCGGGACCCGGATCCGGAAGGTCGACCTCGGCACGCGGTCGTCCGCCTACACGTGGACCTGGGACGGGCGGAGCGACGGCGGCACGCTCCAGTCCGCGGGTCGCTTCAGGATCGTCCAGTCCTTCCGGGACGGAGTCGGGAACATGCTGGCCGATACGCGCTACGTCGACCTGTCGAAACAGCGCCTGGTCGACAAGACCTGGTCGAAGACCGTGGACGGTGAGGATTTCCTCGGTGCCGGCGGGACGGTCAGTCGGACGGGCTCGACGTACGCTCGCGGCGTGCTGCTCGATTCGGTCATCGGATGGGCGGCGGTGAACTACCGGTACCACCCCCCGAGCGCGATCTCGTACACGTCGATGAAGTTCACCGCCTGGGGTAAGTCCCCGAACGGGCAGCAGGGGATCATCGGCGTCCACGACCCGACCCAGGGGCATTCCCTCGACCTCGGGAGCTACCGGTCGCTCAAGGCCGTCGGCCCCGGCTACGACGACTGGGCCACGACCAGCACGACCGTCGCCCGGGACTCCGCCGGAGACCTGTACGGCCTGGTCTACGTGCAGTACGGCCTGACCTTCGCACGCTTCGATGTCCAGAAGGCCCGCTTGACCGTGGTGTACCGGGTGCTCGAGTAGCCGTGGCCGCTCCGCCCATCGCCGCCCCAGGCGGGACGCTGTTCTTCGTGCACGGGGCCAACGAGACGTCCGCCGGCCTGGCGCAGACCGTCGCCCGGATCCAGGACCAGGTGACGAAGCGCGGCTGGGACGTGACCGTCGTCGCGCCCGAATGGCGACGTCGTTCCGAGCTGCGCCTGGGGAACTGGCGCCGAGCACTGTTCCGTGGCGGACGTCCGCCGGCCGTCGCCATCCCCAGCCTTGGCGCCGGGATCCGCAAGGACGCCGTCCTGAAGATGGCCACGTCCTACTTCGAGTATCGGCGCGAGGCGCTGATGGACACGTTCGGCGCACAACTGCTGGCCGATGTCATCGGCTATCACCGCCACAGGGCATCGATCCACGCGGTGCTGCGCCACGACCTGCAGCGCGCTGCCGACGCGGCCCGGGCGGCCGGGAACGGCCCCGTCCTGCCGGTTGCCGTCAGCCTGGGTGGGATCGTCCTGGTGGACCTCCTGGCGGAGTGGCGCGACGCGCCAGTGGAAGCCTGCGTCACCGTTGGGTCGCAGGCCCCGCTGCTCTACACCTTCGACGCGCTGCCCGGGATGCCATACGACGAGGTCGATCCGCCGCGACTGCCTGTTCCGTGGCTGAACATCTACGACAGTCGCGATCTCCTGTCATTCGTGGCTGAACCGCTGTTCCGCCGGCGCGACGGCCTCGCGTCGGTCGTCGACCTTCGGGTCCACTCCGGGAAGGACTTTCCGGCGTCGCATAGCGCGTACTGGGAGCGGCCGAGCGTGTGGGACGCGATCGCGACCGCGTTCAGCTGGCGTCGAACGGCACCGTTGACGGTCCGCGAGGCGCGCCGGCTCGGCTTCGAGGCGCGGACGGCGCCGGCTCGACCGACCGACTGATCAGGTCTTCGTGACCGGCGTGGCCGGGACGATCCGGTAGCTGCCAGCGGCCGGCCGGATCTCGCTCTCGTGCCCGTCCTCCCAGCGGACCCGGAATTCCGTGCGTGGCTCGTGCTCGACGACCTCCAGGACCTCGCCCTCGCGAGGCGGCACGTCCATCTTCTCCGACTCCACGATGATCCGGTCGCCCACGTTCGCGAGCATCGCGCACCTCCGATCCAGCTCGGCCCCACCCGGCCGTCGGGGCGGGCCTGCCGTCGATGATGCTGGCCGCCGGTGTGCCGGCGGCAGGGCCATCGGTCACGACCGGGACCGCCACAATGGCCCGATGGGCCGGTCGTTCTGGTCGAAGTTGCCACAACCGATGTCGATTCCGCTCATGGCGATTCGTCGTTCCAGTAGACGGCGGCAGACCACCGCAGCGATCGCCACGCGAAGGAGTTCGAACGATGGCCAACTACGTGCTCGTGTACCACGGTGGCTCCATGCCGGGGTCGCCCGAGGAGGGCGCCAAGGTGATGCAGGCCTGGACCGACTGGTTCGCGGCGTTGGGCGACGCGCTCGTGGACGGCGGTAATCCGGCCTCACAGACCCGCAGGATCGCGGCGGACGGCTCGGTCAGCGATGACCCGAACGGGCCGAGCGGCTACTCCATCGTCAAGGCCGACTCGCTCGACGCCGCCGTGGCAATCGCGAAGGGATGCCCGGTCCTCGCCGGTGGGTCGACGATCCAGGTCGTGGAGACGTTCGCGGCGATGTAGTCGCGGGCACCCCCTCGAACATGAAGCGACCCGGGCCGACTGACGGTCCGGGTCGTTCGTTGCTGGCGGGATCCGGCGCCGGCCCGCGAGGGCCGGGTTCGGACCGCCGGGTCAGGCGCGCTGGCTGCGGAAGCAGTCGCTGCAGTAGACGGGCTTGCCGCTGGTGGGACGGAACGGGACCTGGGCTTCCTTGCCGCAGGATGAGCACGTGGCCTCGAACATCTCGCGAGGTCCGCGCTCGTAGCCACCACCGCCGCCGCCGCCGTAGCTGCCGGCGCCGCTGGAGTACCCGCCGCTCGAATAGCCGCCACCCTCGGAGCCGCGGGCAGCCTTGCGGCTGGCGCGACAGGACGGGCAGCGTCGCGGCTCGGTGAAGCCGCGCTGCGCGTAGAAATCCTGCTCGGACGAGGTGAAGACGAATGTCTGCGAACAGTCCGCGCAGGTGAGGTTCTTGTCGTTATACAAGAGAAAAGACTCCTTCTCGATGACCGGCGCGGCCCGTCGGGTTCTCGCGTCAGTCGTGAGAGGAGTCCGAGTGATTTGCGTCGAGTCACATTCCTGTGGTCACGGGCGGTCCCATGACGCTCGCGCATGATACACGGCTTTCCGGATTGTCAACAACCCCTCGCTGAGCGCGGCCGGCGCGAATCCGTCGATCGTCGGGCGCGTCCCCGCTTGTCGGTGCCGCCACGACCTGGCCGACGGCAGGCCTGGCGCGAGATCGGTCCTCAGCTCACCGCTCGCTTCACGAGAGCGACGATCGTCGCCTCGTCGGCGGCGGTCAACTCCGTCAAGGCGAAGGAGGTTGGCCACATGGCGCCGTCGTCGAGCTGCGCCTCATCGCTGAAGCCGAGCGTCGCATACCTCGAGTTGAACTTCTGGGCGCTCTGGAAGAAGCAGACGACCTTGCCGTCCCTGGCATACGCGGGCATCCCGTACCAGGTCTTGGGCGAAAGGCCCGGCGCGTTGGCTTCGACGATGGCATGGAGGCGCGTGGCCATGGCGCGCTCCGCTTCCGGCATCTCGGCGATCTTCGCGAGCACGTCGCGCTCCCCGTCCGCCCGGCCCCTGTTCGCGCGCGCTTCCGCCTTCTGCTCTCGCACGCGCTCCTTCATCGCGGCTCGTTCCTCGTCCGAGAATCCCGCGGACACCTTGCTGCTGGTGCCCTTGGCCGTCTTCTGCGGGTCGCCCATCGCCGGTCACCTCCCGTGTGCGTCTTGTGTCGACCACCCTCATGGTAGAGAGCCGCCGACGCGACGGCTTCTCCAGGACCGACGATCCCGCCGCTCCTTGACCGCGAGGCGGTTGGGGCGGATCAAGCAGACCTGGGCGGGGGCGGCGAACGGTACCCGTGCCGTGTGCCCCTCGCCGGGTGTCTCAGGCCGACGGCGCCGAGGGCGGAGACCATTCGAGCGCCGCCTCCAGGAAGGCGACCGTGCCCGTGAGCGCGGCGGCGAGCGGTGTTCCGGATGCGGCGGACAAGCCTGCCGCGAGCACGGAGTGGCGGCGGGGATCCCAGGTCGGCAGGACGACCACGTCGGCAGTCGGGATCTCGCGGCGCAGACGCCGGAGTCGCGGCCCCGGTGACTTCCAGTCCAACCGGTAGCGCAGCGCCCGGATGCAGGTGCCGTTCCGGACGTTGTCGCGGACCAGCCCGAGGTCGCGCGGTGACAGGCCCAGATCGGACAACCCGAACGGCAGCGCCGGCTGGCTGCTGACGACCGCCCGGACGCGCGAATCGACCGCCGTCGCCAGGGCGAAGCCACCCGAGAAGCACATCCCGATGACACCGACGCTCGGGAATCCGGAGGCCGCGGACTCACGCTCGCACAATCCACGAAGCCAATCGACGATGGCGCCGGGCTGGCCCCGGGTGAGCGCGCCAAGCTCCCGCGCGATGCACAGGCGGATGCCGGTCGAGATCATCGAGCCCGGCGCATCCAGCAGTTCCGGCAGCACGACCGTGAACCCACGCTCCGCGAGGCGGTCGGCGATCCCGAAGGTGGTGGCCGAGAGGCCCGGCGCCTCATGGATGAGGATGACGGCCGGTCCGGGGCCCGGGCGACGGAGGACGCGGCGGGCCAGGACCCCGACCGACGTCTCGTGCTCGAACGGGAGCGATTCGTAGCCGCGCGGGACCACGACCGGCGATCGCCGGCGACTCATCCCCGGACGGATTCGGCGATCGACACGTCCCGCACGACCAGGTACAGGACCAGTGCGCCACCGCCGACCAGCGTCGCCGAGGGCAAGTGCTCGACCAGTGGGACGCCGGCCCCCGCCAGGGGCGCGACCAGGCCACCCAGGAGCGCCACGATGGCGACGACGAGCAGTCCAAGCAGCGACGCGATCCCGTACACCGCGAATCGCGAGGTAGCTGCATCGCGCGGACCTCGGAACCACTGTCGCTCCGCGGCATCCCACGCGTCCCACCGCCACATCCCGAGGCTGACGACGAGCCGGACGGCGATCACGGCGACGATGGTGTCGACGACCCAGCGGCGCGTCTCCGGCTGCACGATGAACGCGATGACGGCGGCGGCCGTCGCCGCGAGGATCAGGCAGATGACGGCGGCGCTCAAGGCGGTGCCGGGGACCCACAGCAACTGCCCGTTGATGTAGAGCCAGTACACCACGGCGGAGACCAGCAGCACGACGACGGTCGCCCCGGCGACGATCCAGAACTCGGGCGCGAACGAGATGCCCTGGACCGGACCCAGGCCGAACACCGCGGCCAAGGCGGCCAGCGGGACGACCGCGGACGTGAGGATGTCCGCGACGACGGCCCCGCGCGGTAGTCGCGACCATCCGCCGACCGGGATGCACGCCCACAGCGCGGCGATCGTGAACAGCAGGAAGAAGGTCGCGCGCGTGGTCGCGATCGCGGCATCTTGCCAGCCGGGCGGCAACGCCGGCTCCGTCGCCGCGTGCGCCGCCGTGGCCGCGGTCCCCGCCACCCATTCGTGGACGGCCGTTCCGACCTCGTGCAACGGGAGCCGCTCGTAGTTCTCGGCCAGCATCCTGCCCGGCGTGTCCAGCACGGTCGCGGCCTCGATCGATCCGCCGGCGACCCCTGCCGCGAACAGGATCGCCGCCAGCGGGCCGACCAGCGCCAGCCGGCCCCACAGCGACCGCATCGCGACGCGGTTCTCCCGTCTGGCGACCCCCGCGTCATCGGGCTCGATCGGTCCGCCGCGGGTGAACCGCGACGGCGAACCGCCGCTCCCCGCTCGCTCGATCTCCGTCATGACCGGCAGGACGAACGACTCGTCGTTGCTCCAGTACGCCCCGTGGTCGCCCCGGATGCTGCGCAGGTTCGTGACCTCGATCGTCTCGTCGCCGTCGCGCCGCGTCGGCAGCATGAGGTCACTCGGTTCGGCGATCGGGGCCGGATCGTGGGTCCCGTGGAAGTCGCGCCAACGGCCGACCCGCAGGTCATCGCGGTCCGCGACCCGCCTGATCCGTGTGACCGATGGCTGGAGCTGCTGCTGCGACGCGGATGCATCTCCAGGATCCTCGAGCGACTCGAGGCGCCTGCCCAGCTCGATCGCCTGGCCGTGGGTGATGAGCGTGTCCGCGCTTGCCGGCAGCGCCGGATCGCTCAGGGTCATGTACGACACGATCGTGCCGCCGGAATGGGCGATGACGACGATCTTCGTGCACGCGTGCCGCTCGCGGAGGTCGGTGATGGCAGCGTCGAGCGACAACCGGACCGTGGCCGATTGCACGGGGTCACGGACGAGGGAACGGGCGTCGCCCCACCAGCCCACCAGGAACCGCTCGCCCTGGCCGTAGGTGACGAGATCGCGGGCAGCCTGGATCGGGATGATCGCGAGGATGGACCGGAGGATCGTGTACGCGAGCAGCACGAGCGAGGTCAGCGCGGAGACGAACACGCCGAGCCACAGCACCCCGGCGACCTCCACCGGCCGTCGCAGGAAGCCCGGAGCGTTCCGGCCCAGGACGCCCTGCACGACCCTGCCGACGATCCCCTCTCGGCCGGTCCAGTCGATGAGCATGCGCAGGGAGGGTGGTTCCAGCTTCGCCGCCCAATACGCCTCCGTGAAGGTCCATCGCTGGGTGGCGGCACCCTCGATGTCCGCGAGGCCCGGGATCCGGAACGTGACGTACGACGGGCGTTCCCCGGTGAGGTCGACATCGGAGGTCTCGACCAGGTCGCGTGGCCAATCGCGGTCAGGCGGCAACAGGTCCTCGGCTGCCAGACGGCTGCGCCACCCGACCAACGCCGTCGCGATGGGCCCGGTCCACTCCAGCAGCGTCTGGCCGGGATGCTGGAAGCCGATGCCGTGGACGCACACGACCCCGACATGAGTGGTTTCGTCCGTCGTCTCGGGGCGAACGGCCCTGGCGATGGCTCCGACGAGGGACGTCAGCCCGCCCGCCGAGGGCATCGATACCGAACGTTGATGCGCGGGGACCTTCACCCTGCGGCGACCCTCTCGTGCAACGCCGTCTCGCCAAACCAGCCGGCGATCTCCCGGGAGCCTAGCACCCGGTCGTCGCGCCGCCGTCGCGCTCGAGTGCGCTCAGCGTGCGCGACCCTCGCGCAGCGTGGCGATCGACTTCTCGATCCGGCGCCGGCGCGTCTCGTCCGACTTGGCACCCTCGATGGACAGGGTGTGGAACTTCTTGTTGCTGTTCGAGAGGGCGGCGAACACGGCTTCCGCCGCGGGCTCCGCCTCCAGCGCGGCCGCGAAGTCCGCCGGCACCTCGACCTCCCTCGGGGCCGTGTCGAGCTCGACGTCGACATCGATCTCGCCACCGGCCGCGACGCCGGCAGCGTCGCGATGTTCGGCCGCGAGCGGAAGCATGAACACGTCGCCGAAGGCGGCGACCGTGCTGCGATACGTGTACCCATTGATCGTCACCGTGACCGGCGGGCGCTTCCGGCCCTGGCCGAGAACTTCGACGATCTCCGCGGGGACGCGAATGCCCGTGGCCGTCTTGCCTTCCAGTCGGATCGTCGTTCGAAATCGCATGCTCGCAAAGGTAGCGGGACCCTTGACATCGCGCACTGTCGGGCACATCGACCACGGACCTCGACCTCCGGGGGAGCGACCTGTCCGCCCTCGACCCGCTCAATGCCGACATCGGGGGAGCGCGAATCGATATCGAGCGGGCCACGGTGGTCGCCGAGGCCCTCGGCATGAGGATCGGGTTGGCGGCGCGGCCGCCCTGAGCGTGGCGCGATTCGCCCGGCCGGGCGACGATAGCGCCATGCCGGGCCTGGTCCAGCGCTTGTCGATCGTCCGACTGGCGTTCGCCGCCGTTCTCGCCGCCGCCCTGGTCGGCGGCGTGATCGCCGTGCCCGAGGCCGGGGCGGCGGGCCTGCCACGCTGGACCGGCAGCGTCGACCTCTACCGATCCGGCGCCTTCACGACGCAGAAGTCGTGGCTGTGGTGCACGGCCGCCGACGTCCAGATCATGCGCAACATCGTCGACCGGAAGTCGGACCACTCGAAGGCGAACCAGCGGCGCTACTTCGACTACATGCGGGATCACAATCGATACGACATCCCGGAGAAGGACGGCGTCGACCCGGCAGGCTGGGCAGCCGGGCTGCGGCACTACGTGGACGGCCGGTACGAATTGACCGCGAGCAGGAGCTTCGACGCGGCGCTCCGCGCGTCGGTCATCAATCTGCGCCGGACGAGCCTGCCGGTCGGGATCACGGTGGCGCACGGCAGCCACGCTTGGGTCCTCACCGGATTCTCCGCCACGGCCGATCCGGCCACGACCGACGATTTCACGGTCACGAGCGTGCGCGTGGTGGGGCCGTTGTGGGGCCTCCAGAGCCGGGAATACGGCTACGACATGAAACCCGCCACGAAGCTGACCGTGAAGCAGTTCAAGGGCTTCTTCACGCCGTGGCACTACGGTGGCGTGAAGATGGCCTGGGAGGGCCGATACGTGTCGATCCAGCCGGTGGCGGGAGACGCCGCGCCGTCGAGGGCCACGTCGAAGCCGACCCCGACACCGAAGCCGACCGCGACGTCGACACCGAAGCCGACCGCGACGTCGACACCGAAGCCCACGCCGATCGCGACGCCGATCGCGCCGACGTCGCCAGGGTCCGAAGCACTCGTCCGCCCGCCGGCGACCGCCCGCGATACCCCGGTTCCGTCACCTCCGGCGTCATCGGCGGCCACCAGGGCGACCGACGTCGCCGCCACCTGGATCGTCCTGATCCTGGCCGGCGTCGTCGCCACGGGCGCTGTCGCGCTCGGGCTGTCGAGGCGCCACCCGCGCCGTCGCTGACTCGCGCCGGACCTCGCGCCGACCGGGAGCTCGACCGACTACGCGACCTCGATGCCGGCAGCCCGGGCGTCCTCGAGCAGGGACTCCAGCGCCTCGTCCGTGTCGGCCGACGCGCGGACCAGCCCCATGACCCGACCGATGCCGAGGTCCCGCAGGCCGGCGAGGTAGTCGACCCGGGCGGTGCCCGGGGTGTCGATATCCCCCCACCACAGGTGGATCGAGACGGGCAGCGACGCCGGATCCCGACCGATCTCCTCGCAGCGCGCCTGGATGACCGGCAGGGCTTCGGCGGTCTCGGCGACGGAGAGGCCGTCCAGGTTGAGCTCGTCGGCGTACTTCGCCGCGAGTCGCCAGGTCACGTTCGGCCCGTTGCCACCGACCATGATCGGGACGCGCGGACGCTGGATCGGCTTGGGAACGTTGCGGGCGTTGCGAACGTGGGCGTGCTCACCCTCGAACGTGGCGTGGTCATGCCGATCGCCGGCCAGCATCGCGCTGATGACGCCCAGGTCGTCGGCCAGCCGGGCGAGCCGCTCCCTCGTCTCCGGGAAGCCATAGCCGTAACCCAGCCACTCGTCGCGCTTCCAGCCGGCCCCGATCCCGAGCTCCATCCGGCCGCCGGAGATCGAATCCATCGTGGAGATCATCTTGGAGGTCAAAGCCGGGTTCCGGAACGCGGTGCAGATCACGACGTGCCCCAGGCGGACGCGGGTCGTCAGCGCCGCCAATGCCGCGAGCGCGGTGAACGACTCGAACGTGATCTCGTCGGTCGGCTCCGGCGTGGTCGTGAAGTGGTCGAACAGCCAGATCGACTCGAACCCGAGCCGCTCGGCCTGGATCGCCACCTCCGTCGTGCGCCGCCACGCGTCGAGCGGATCCCACCCATCGAACTCGCCGGTCCAGCCCTGGGGGACGATCGCCCCGATCTTCATGCGGTCGCCTCACTGTCGCTCGATCGCGATCGCTTGCGACACAAGACTATCGCCGGATCGGCAGCCCTATGGCGCCTGATCGTTATCGATCTCGAATTCGATGTGGGCGCGCACCGGCCACGCCATCTCGGACCGGACGAGGTCGACGGTCACCCGTTCCGGGGGATCCGTCGGCAGCTGGCGCGGTGGCACGATGACCGTCCCGGATTCCTGCCAGGGATCGTCATCGTCTTCCTTCAGGCGCGCCCGCCAGTCCACCTTGACGGACCGATCGAGCTGGATCTCAAGGTCGCACTGGATCTCAGCCTGCCCCCAGTCGTCGACCTGTCTGCCCGCCCCGATCGTCCGTTTGAGCGACGCGTCGCGCTGCGCCTTGAATTCCGGCGTCGGTGGCCAGTAGTCGAGACCCAGGTACGTCGGTCCCATCGCGAACTTGGGATGGCCCCACCAGTCCGCGCCGATCGCGTAGCGATTCACGAGGTCCATGTGCCCGTGGACGAGGACTTCCCGCCGGGTATCCGGAGGCGGGAGGAGCTCGATGCTCAGTCCGATCCCTCCCCCGTCGGGGATGTCGACGGCTTCCCCGACCGAATCCATCACCAGGCCGTTGTCCGGATTCGTGTAGCGCGCGGCGCACCAGTATCGGCCGGACGGCAGATCGGGCTGGAACACCGTGCCGTTGGTCCTCGACGCGAAGTGGCTGCAGCCGATGCGGACGTGCGCGCCGGCCACCCCGACCTCCGTACCGGACTCGTCGCGGAAGAACACGCGACCCTCGACTGCCCCGAACCCCTGCGAGATCTGCCACGTGCTCCGGGGTGGCGGATTCTGTACGAATTCGGGCGGACGCATCCTGATCCGGTCGTTCCAGCCGTACAGACCATGGATGAGCTCGCCGTTCTCGCTGGTGGGCGGGGCCCACGAGTTGATGATGTTGTCCGGGCTCACCGTGCGCCCGTATCCGGGCTCCTTCCAGGCTTCGCTGTCGGTCGCCGCCTGGCTGCAGTCGTCGCTGGCGAACGCATTGCAGAGCTGATTGGCGACGTCGTCGGGCATGTCTGACGTGAGGACGATCAGCTCGGCAAGGATCGTGGGCGCGAGCCCGAGCATGATTCCCACGGTCGTCAACGGGAGGGCGGTCAGGAGGGCGATCAGGGCGGTGACCCCGAGGCCGCCGACGACGCCAAGGTCTCCCCAGACGTCGGGCATGCTCTCGTCGATCGTCGCCAGGACCTTTGGGACCATGTAGTCGTCATGCAGCCACGTGGCCGCGCGCTGGCGTTCGGCCTCTCCGTAGAAATACATCCCATCGGGCGTCTGCGCGTCCATGCTGTCGATGTTGGGTTGCCGCCGGAGGAAGGCCGTCGGGTCGCAGACCTCCGTGGTGACGTCCACCCGATGCGGATGGGCCGGTCGACCATCCAGGATGATCCGCGGGAGCGCGGGGTTGGAATCTGCCCCGAGCGCGTTGGCACGCTGGACCGCCGCCCACGGGAACGTCGAGCAGACCATCGCCTGCGATCGATCCACCGCGATGGTCCCGACGGCTCCCTGGCATGACGGGTCGCGCACCTCGGTCTCGTAGCTCGGAGGGCCGTCGAACCCGCTGTCGGAGGCGATATCTCCCCGCGAGTAGGCGTACAGCCGGTAGTGACCGCGCACGTCGCGGGCCGCGTCGGCGATCCGCCGTCGAGCGTTGAGGACGGTCGTCGTGGTGAGGTCACGGCAGGACGTCACCACCAGCGGCCAGATCATCCTGTCCACGCCGCCTACCGTCATCGGGACGGGACTGAAGCTGACCGCATCGATGATGTAGGAGGATCCGGTCGCCGCATCCTTGAACCCGAAACCGGGCGCAGGGATGGACACGCCGTTCTGATCCTCCTTGGCCGTCCCGTCGGCCTCTCGCTCGATCGGGTGATCCCGCCACGACAGGTATGCCTGTTCGATCGACTGGGTGACCGTCCCGGGCCACTGATGTCGGAGTGCGTCCTCCTCGATCCCGTTCGTCGGGGCATGCTGGATCCCCAGGATCGACCCGTCGTAGAACTGCTCGATCCGGCCTTCGCTTGCGGTCGCGTGGCGAAGCTCGACCTGGTCCGCCACCATCATCGCCATGTGGCTGTAGTGCTGCGGCGGATCGAGCTTCGATAGCAGACCGCCGATGAGGCCGGACGGCCCCCCGGGCGACATGATGAGATCGCCGGCGCCGGCATTCGCGATGCGCCATGGCCGCGTCTGCTCGCGGGTCGCTGGCGCATCGGATGTCAGCTGCGACGTGACGCGACCGTCCGGCACGCAGACCGGTTGGTCCGCCAGGCAGGCCCCGTCCCACGCTTCCTGATCGACGATCGCCTGGACGTCAGGTTCCAGGTCCTGCACGGTGATACCGGCCATCGACGGGCTCCCTCAGCGAAGTCACGCGCTCGCCGGCGGATACTAGCAGCGGGCCGTCTCGGCGGCGTCAGGTGCGTCGAGGGCTGGTCGACTGGCTGCCCTCAGCCGGCCACCTCGTGGGTGCCCACAGCCTCGCCGCCGGAACCTGCGCCCTCCGCCACGACGATGGCCAGCAGGGCGGTCGCCACGACCGCCAGCGGCCACACCGGTTCCATCGGCGCGACGAGGACGAGGCCGACGAGCATCGCGGCGAGGATGGTGAGCCGGGCTCCGAGGACCCGTCCGCCGAGCAGGCGAAGCGCCAGCGCCGAACACCCGACGAACAGCGCCACGCCGATCCCGAGCGATGCGATGACGGCCGCCGGCGCCGGCTCGGCCGGATGCGCCGCGATCTCCTCGATCGCGACGGCGAACCCGACGATGCCCCCGATCAGCGGGAAGTGGGCGAGGCTGAACGCATCGCGTGCGAGCGGGCCGTTGCGTTCCGGTGGGGCCGCGGCGTACCGGTGTTCCAGGGCTTCCTTCAACCAGCCGAAGTACGTCCACCACAACAGACAGGCGACGAGGATGGTGGCGACGGCCGCCGCGGCGAGGGCCGCGGTCCGCTCGTCACCGGCCACCGCCGTGCCCGCCACGATCAGCGATTCGCCGATGGCGATGATCACGAAGAGACCGTGGCGCTCCGACAGGTGCGCGGGGTTGAGGTCCCAGATCGCCCGCCGACCGGCGATCGCCGCGGCAACGAGGTCCGCCAGGATCGCCAGTAGCCAGATCCACGGTCGAAGCGACGGGTCCACGATCGCACCGACGAGCACGAGCACCAGGCCGACCGACGAGAGCCCTGCCCAGGTCACGACCCCGGCGTGGCTGGCGCCGACTCGTGCGAGATCGACTCCGACCTGGAGCCCAAGCCCGAGCACGCGGACCAGGACGTACGGAGCCGCGAACCACAGCGCGTCGTCCGCGAAGGCGCGCGAGACGGAGGCGGCCATGACGAGCGCAACGCCGGTCGCCGCCAGGGTGACGACGCGGACGACCGGGTGGGTGGTATCCGCCGGGTTCAGCGTCCACGTGAACTGCGTCCACGCCCACCAGATCAGCCAGCCCAGCAGGATGGAGCGCAGGAGGCCGTCGGCCGTGAGGTCGTGGGCGGTGAGGACCGTCAGCTGCGTCACGGCGAAGACGAAGACGAGGTCGAAGAAGAGCTCGACGAAGGTGACGGCCTGTGGAGCGGCGGCCCGGATCCCGCCGTCGGCGCGTTCGGTCATCCCCGCAGGGTAGCGCGCGCGGGCGTCCACGCGAGCTTGCGAGATCACGCCACGATTCAGACCAGGCGTCGATCGGCGGCCCAGCGCGAGAGTTCGTAGCGGCTCGAAAGCTGCAGTTTTCGGAGCACCGCGGAGACGTGGGTTTCCACCGTCTTGGGCGAGATGCCGAGCTCGTGTGCGACTTCCTTGTAGGCGTACCCACGGGCGATGAACCGAAGGACTTCACGCTCGCGTGCCGACAGCAGGTCGAGCTCCGGATCGACTGGTTCCGGCGCCGTCTGCCCGAACGCGTCGAGCACGAACCCCGCGAGTCGAGGTGAGAAGACGGCATCGCCGTCACTGACCCGGCGCACCGCGAGGTCAAGCTCCGCGGGCGAGATCGACTTCGTCACGTATCCCCGAGCGCCGGCCCGGATGACATCGATGACGTCCTCTGCGGCGTCCGAGACGGACAGGGCCAGGAAGCGGACGTCAGGCCGTTGGGCGTGGACGGCCTCGATCACCCGGCGCCCGCCTCCGCCCGGCATGTGGACGTCGACGACGACCACCTCCGGATCGCTGGCGAGGATGGCGCTGATCGCCTCGTCCACGGTGCCGGCCTCCCCCACGATCTCCAGGCCGGCGCTGAGTTCGGCCCGGACCCCGGACCGGAAGAGTTCGTGATCGTCGACGATGAAGACGCGAATGGTCATCGTCTTGGCCACGGCAACCGGAGGACGATCTCGGCGCCGCGGCCGGGTTCGCTGCGGATCTCCGCGGTGCCGCCGAAGCGTGCCATCCGACGGACGATGGAGTCGGCGATGCCTCGGTGGTCATCAGGGATGGAACCCGGGTCGAAGCCCGTCCCTTCGTCGCGCACGAAGGCGCTGATCTGTGCGTCCTCCACTTCGACGAAGACCGACACTTCGTCCACTCCGGAGTGCCGCGCCGCGTTGAGCGTCGCCTCCGTGCACGCTGCAAGGAGCGCCCGCACTGCCTCGTCGTCGGCGTCCAGATCTCCGACCACGATGGCCTCCACCCGGACCTGGTGGTCGCGCTCCACCCGGCCAGCCATCGCATCGATCCCGTCGCGCAAGGTCACGCCGCGCAGGCTCGGCGCCCGACCGTAGAGCCATGTGCGCAGCTCGCGCTCCTGCGTACGGGCGAGGCTCGCCATCTCCTTTGGTTCCTGCGCGCGCTGGATGAGCGCGAGCGTCTGGAGGACGGAGTCGTGGAGGTGCGCGGCCATCTCCGCCCGGGCCTCGGACCGGATGCGGCTGTTCCGCTCCTCCATGAGCTCCTCGGCCAGACCCCACACCCAGGGCCCCGCAAGGAGCGCCAGGCCGCCGACGGTCACGATGACCGCGAGGACGACATTGGCCGCCGCGGAGAGGGAGGTCGTCGCAGCAAGGAAGACCGCCATCCCCCCGATGATCAGCGCGCCCCCGAACAGCACGCGCGGCATGGAGGCGCGGCCGCTGACCATCGCCTGGAGAGGGCTGCGGAGACTGGACGGGTCCCAGCGGCCCAGACCGTCTTCCGTGCTGCGCGCCCACAAGACGGCGAACCCGATCGCCGCCAGCAACGCCGGCCAGCCCAGCTCCCAACCGAACCAGTATCCGGTCAGCAGGAAGAGCATCGCCACACCGGCGACGATCAGGCCCAGCCCCAGCATCTGCTGGACGGGTGGTCGCGCCAGCGGCGGGTGCGCCCCCGGTTGCCCGAGCCCGCCCGCGCTGTCGACGACGGCGGCGGAATCGATCGACTCCAGCGGCGCGAGCAGCCACAGCAGCAGGTAGACGATCACGCCGAAGCCGGCCGCAATGGCCAGCAGGATGAACGCGAGCCGAACGACGTGGGTATCGATGCCAAGGTGGCGCGCCACCCCGGCGGCGACGCCGCCGACGATGCGGTCGGTGCGGCTGCGCTGAAGCCTCAGGCGAGGCGTCGGGCTCGCGGCGCTGGGTAGGCGTGACTTGATCGTGGCCATCGCCGCGATGGTCCCACACCGACCGTCCCCGAGCGATGGGGAAAGACCCCGGCCGCCACGGCCTCCCGGTCAGGGTCGGACCGGGGGACATCCCGGATGGCGCGGCGCCGTCCAGCGCCCGAACATGACCGCCATGACCACTGAACAGAACGGCGCGCCACCATCGCCGGACCGGGCCACGATCGGCGAGCGCCATCTTCGGCGACGGACGAACCAGCGCGTGATCGGCGGCGTCGCGGGCGGCCTCGCCGACTATCTCGGCATCGATCCGCTGCTGCTTCGCGTGGCGTTCGCGGGCTTGATGGTCTTCGGAGGTGCTGGACTCGTCCTGTACGTGCTCGCCTGGTTGCTGATCCCGGCGGAGGGACGCGACAATTCCATCGGCGAAGCCTGGGTCACTCCGGCGCTCACTCGCCTGGGACCCCGGGGCGCGACGATCGCCGTCATGGCCGCCGCCGTCCTGGTCATCGCCTGGTTCTTCGGGCAATCGCAGACCTGCTACGTGGAGCTCGACGGCGATGGGTCCGTACACTGCGTCCCGAATGGCTTCGGCTGGTTCAACGGCGTCGAGCCTGCGGACGTGCGGGCCTTCGCGTTGATCGCGGCGGTCATCGTGATCGGCGTTCTCCTGTTCCGTCGGCGAGGCGCGTCGAGCCGGTCCGGTCCGAGGATCGACCCGGGGCCGGCGGCCGACCTGACGGCCGCCGGCACGTCCGTCCCCGGACAGATGCCTTGGCCTGCCCGTGCGGTCGCCACTCCCGGTGCGATCCGGCGTCGACAGCCTCGGTCGCCGCTGGGCTGGTACATCGTCGCGGCATCGCTCGTCGCTGTCGGTGGGCTCGCGGTCGCGGGGAACGCGCCCGGGGTGAACGTCGCGATCGCGCAGTACCTTGGCGTGGGGCTGCTCGTCGTCGGGATCGGACTCGTCATCGGCACCTGGTGGGGTCGCGCGCGGCTGCTGATCCTGCCCGGCCTGCTGATCCTGCCCGTGGCGGCCGCGGCCGCCTTCGTGACCGTGCCGCTGGACGGCGGGATCGCGGACCAGGCCTTCCAGCCGACCGCCGTCGGCGAACTCCGGCCCGACTACCGACTGGCGGGCGGCGATCTGCGCCTGGACCTCACCCGGCTGCCTGCCGGCGGAGGCCCGATCGCACTCCGGGCCAGCGTCGGCGTCGGGCGGCTCATCGTGGTGATCCCGGACGATGCACGGCTCGTCCTGGATGCCCGGGTCAACGGTGGTCGGCTGTCGATCCTGGGGAATCGCCAGATCGGCACGGGCCTCGCCGACCGCGTAGAACGGCTGGCAGGGTCTGGCCCGCGACTGACGTTGACCATCGAGGCGGGGATCGGCGAGGTGCTCGTCGAGAGCGCCCCGGGTGGAGGCTGACATGCAACGACACGAAGTCGATCCCAACTCGCTCGCCTTCGGGCTGTTGTTCATGCTCGCCGGCCTGACGCTCCTGACCGGTGATGCCAGCCGGGGCACCCTCTGGCTGGGGTGGGTGGCACCGCTCGTAGCGATCGGCTGCGGGCTGCTCCTGATCCTGGCGGTCCGGCCACGCCGGACGGCATCCGAAACCGACCCGCTGACGGACGCCGCGCCGGAGGCCGATCGGCCCGAGTAGCGGTCCTCAGTTCGCCGTGACGATCGCGTCCAGGTCCACCCGCGGCCGGCCACTCGTGCCGATGACGTGGATCCTGATGGTGTGCCCCTTGGCGGCGGGCCAGTTGCGGACCCAGACGATCCGCCGGTCCTGGAGTTCGGGGGCATACAGGTCCACGGTCGCGATCAGGACACCGTCCTGGTAGACCTCGGCCTTGCCGCGATCTGGCCCCCGCCGGGCGACCCAGCCGAGGCTCTTGACGGTGACCGTGATGCTGGCAGTCGCCCCGGGCTTCGTCGACTTCCTGGTGGTGCCGGCCCAGAACGGCGAGCCACTCACCGACGACCAGGTTCCCGCATAGGTCAGACGGGAGCTCGAATCCTGGTAGACGGCGATCCAGGAGCCTGTCCCCGTCGCCCATCCCGACACGCGTCCGATGCGATCCACGGCGCGAACCCGGTACGCGTATCTGTGTCCCGCGGCCAGGGGTTGGTCCAGGTGTGAGACGGTCAGGGTCGTCGACACCGTGGACCAGCTGCCGCCATCGACCTGGCTCTGGAGCTCGAACCGGGCGATGCCGCTGGCCGTGTCCGTGCCGGTCCAAGCGATCCGGGCCTTGGCCTTACCGTCGTCCACCGTCGACCCCGCCACGAAGACCGTGGTGGGAGCGGTGACCACCGGCAGTGATGTGTCGTAGGTCCAGACCCGTTCCGCGGGGCTGCGGTCCGCCAGGCCGTTCGGGCGGATGGCCCTGACCTGGAGCGTGTGCACGCTGTCCGGTTGCGCGCTGTACATGCCCGGGCTCGTGCACGGGTACCAGTCACTCAGCGCCAGCCGGCACTGGAACGTCACGCCGCCATCCGGCGACGAGAACTCCGAGAAGACCGGTGAGTAGTCGGTCAGCAACGGTTCGGTGGACATGGTCGTGCGCGGCCGCGTGCCGGACACGACGGCCATGTCCAGGGCCGCGGCAGCCGCCTGGATGGGGCTGGCCGCCGGCGTGAATTCCGCCGTGAAATGGTGCGTCCCGATCGGTTTCGTCACCGTCGCGGTGGTCGAGGTCGTGGCGCCCGACACGGACCGGGCCGCCAGCACGGCGCCCGTCGCACCGTCACGGATCCGGAGGGTCCCCTGCACGGGGACCACGGCCGCCAGCGTGGCCCGAAGGGTGGCCGATTCCCCGGCTGCGACGCCGTCGTCCGTGACCGTGTCCAGGTCGAGGGCGGTCGCGATCCCGACGTCGACCGTGATCGCCTGCGGCGGGGGCGCGACGAACCAGCCCCCGGTGGGGTAGATCGCTTCGATCCGGTGTCGGCCGGGCTGGAGGGTCACCGTGCGGCTGTCCTCCCGCGAATCCGGTGGGACGAGGACCGATGTCCCGCCGCTCACCGGTACCCCGTCGACGAGGACCGCGGCCATGTTCGCATCAGCCGGGGACGTGGTGACCACGATCGTCGCCGGACCCGGGCCGAAGGCCGGGACGACCGCGGCATGAAGCGCGATCGTCACGACTTCCTGGCCGTACCCGGACAGCCGGACCTGTCGGCTCCCCCGGGCAGTCTCGTCCGGGACGGACAGTGCCGCGAATCGTTGCTCCCGCTCCTGGGCGCGGAAGACCATCGACACCGCGCAGGACTCGCCGACCTGCAGGGTGACGCCGGCGCAGGCGTCGTACGCCACCTCGTAGTCGGGTGCCCCGTCGCCGGTCAACGTGGCGGTGCCCAGGGTCGTGGCCACCGAGCCGAAGTTCGAGAAGGAAACGGATCGCGACGCAGGTCGCGCGCCGATCGTGCGGGTCCCGTAGTGCAGCACGTCGCTCGTCTGGTCCAGCGCGATCGTGTCCCGCTCGGACCCGTAGCGGATGGAACCGCTGACGACGCCGGAACTGCATGCGATCCGGAAATCCGCGTCCACCAGCTCCAGGTCGCCGTCGGCGGTGAAGGCGATGTCGTGGATCGTGAACGGTCCGTTGCCCGTGCAGGCCCCCAGCGACACGCTGTTGCTGATCGTCGCGCAGGCCGTCGCGCATGGGGCGCCACCGACCGGAGCCTCCGATGCGTACGTTCCCGGAGCAAAGACGCCGGAGGCCACGAACAGGGTCACGCTGAGCTGATCGTCGCGGACCACGAACCAGCGGATGTCGTCGGGCGCCAGACCGGTGCGACCCTGGATCAGGTCACCCGGGGTGACGGTCCGAGTGTGTCGATCCGCGATCTCCGTGCCTTGGAGTACGACCGAACCGTCCAGGTCCATGTACAGCGAACTCTGCCGACTCAGGTCGAGGTACAAGGACAGGCTGCCGATCGGCGACCAGGATCCGTCCTGGAACCTGACCTGCGCGAAGATCGATCGGGGGCCATCCGGCCCGGTCGCAAGTTCCCAGTCGACGATGCCCTCGACCGAGACGCCATTGGTCAGGACGCCGGCAGTGGTCGCGCCGTCGTTGGACGCCCGCCGTTCGACGACCAGCCCTCCCGGGCCGCCGTACTGTGAGATCACCAAGTGAACGACGCGGTTCCTCGTGAACGGTGCGTCCTCGACGTAGAGCGTCGGGGCCTGGGCGACCGGGTCCGCAGCGATGGTCGCCGGAGCCAGCGCGAAGGTCGCGATCATGGCGAGAGCCACCGCGCCGAAACTCGCGACGGTCAGTGCTGCCATCCGGGCGAGCGACCAACCGGCGCCCGGAATCTCTCGTCCGAATGCGGAGTGAGTGACCGACGGTCCTGCGAGGCTCACCATCCCCCCAAGGCTCGACGGCGACGTCGCCGACTGCGCGCAGGATAGTCGAGGCGGCCCGCGCGGGAACAGGCCCACCGGAATATGGCCGTCGTCTCGGCGCACCATGACCGCCGGCCTTCGTTCGCGGCCAGTACGCTTCCGACATGACTGATCCTGCCTCCGCCGACATCCTCGTCCGGAACACCGATGACCGCCTCGCTCGCCCGATCCCGGCCGCGCTACTCGCCGCTCGTCGCGACGTGCTGGCCGCGGCACACGACCTGACGACCATCCGGGACACGGCCCTCGCCCGGCGGTGGGCGTGGACCGGCGAGAGCGAGGAAGGGGAGGAGGTCCGTTACGGCTTCTACCGGATCGCCGAGACGTTCGAGCTCGCGGAGATCGACGCCGCGGGCGCGCTGCGTGGCGCTGGCGTCGCCCGCGGTCGGAGCGCCGAGCGGGTCGCCCCGGCGACCGCGGCGACCTGGGACCTCCACGGCCTGCTGTTCCCGCTCCCGGCCGAGACGTGGGACGCCGACCCGGGCGGCGACGAGTGGACCGTGCGCCGGACGATGGGCCACGTCATCGGCGGCCAACGCGGCTACGGCATCGGCACCGCCTGGTGGCTGGCGCAGGACTACGCCGCCGACGACCTGACCCGGCCGACGGGGATCCCCGACGAGATCTGGGACCTCGGCCCGACAGAGGAGGACGAGGCCGAGGGCGCGCCATCCGAGGTCCTGGACCGCTTATGGGCCGTCCTCGACCAGGCCGCGGAGCGGCTGACCGGCCTCCCGCCTGATCGCCTGGCCGTCGGCGCCCGATGGGGTGGCTTCGCCGTCGATATCGGCTTCCGCCTGGGCCGCTGGTCGTCGCATGTCCGCGAGCACACGATCCAGGTCGAGAAGACCCTGGACATGCTCGACCATCGATCGACGGAGGTCGATCGCCTGGTTCGCCTGGTCCTCGCCGCCTGGGGGCGCGCGGAGGCGGCCGTCTACGGCCTGCCGGACGTGGCGGGCGCAAGCGGCCCCGTGGCCATCCTCGCGACGGCCGCCCGCGTCGCCCGCGGGACCGCCGCCGAGGTCGCCGCGCTGGCTCGCGATTGATCGGGCTACATCTCCATCGGGCTCATGAGCTGGAAGTAGTTGTCGTCGGGGTCGGCGAAGGTCGCGATCGATGAGTCTGGCTGGCCCTCGAAGCTGTACGGCTCGGCGATGACGATCGCACCGGCCGCCTTCATCCGCTCGAATGCGCCGGCGACGTCCGCCGTCTCGATGTTCCAGATGATCCGACCCGGCTGCGGGTTCTTGCCCGAGACCTCCGAGTGCGGGCCGACCGTCACGTACCCGCTTCCGACCTTCCAGCCGGTGTATCCGCCGTCGGAGAAGCCCGGCTCGCCCAGGACCCGGCTGTAGTACTCGACGAGACGGTCTGGATCCTCGGATCCGATGAGGATGCTGTTGAAGTCCATGTTCGTCCTCTCGCTGCATGTGCCATGGCTGGCGGCCCAGCCTAGCGCGCCGGGACGGTTGGTGTAATCCCCGCGGGAGTTCGTCGTTGTCACAGGCAGAGGACCCCTTCATCTCCCGCAAGGAAGGACCGACATGCGACGAACCTTGCTCCCGTCACTCGTCTCGGCCGGTATCGTGGCGGCGCTGGTGATGCCATCGATCGCCTTCGGACTCGCGGGCGATTCCGCGGATCGATCGACCGGCTCCGCGACCACTGCGGCGCAGGTGCCGACGACCCTGCCCACCGCGGCGGTGATCGCGACAGGCCCTGGAACGGCGACGAGGGCGACGAGGGCGACCGCCGCGGATCCGGCGACCGTAGCGGATCCGGCGAGTCCGGCGAGTTCCTCCGCCGCGAAGGTCCCAGCGGCCCATCCGGCGGCATCGACCGCCGCCGCGCCGACGGCCGCGCCGACGACGAAGCCGCGGCCGGTCGAGACCGTCGAGCCGCGGATCCGCCTGGCGTGCGCGCTCGTCCGTCCGGATCCCGCACTGGTCAAGAATCCGCTCGACGCCGCTCCTGACGCGGCACCGGCGGTGGCCTGCCGATGGTCGGTAGTCGGCGGCGACAAGGTCCGCGCCTACCAGTTGTGGCGCGCGGTGGATGCGCCTGGCGGTGGGCCGCGCCAGCTGATCGCCACCATCCCCGCGGGTGAGCGGCTCCGCTACGTGGATCACAAGGTCTTCGGCGGGCACCGCTACACGTACGCCGTGATCGCCCTCGCCCACGACGGCTCGAAGATCGCCGTGGGTGGCCCGGTATCCGTTCGCATCCCACCGCGGCAGGACACGCTCCGCCTGGCTTGTGCGCTGGCATCCGACGGTGACCACCGGGGGATCGCCTGCAAGTGGTCCGAGGCCGGGCATCCGGATGCGGCGGGATACGTCCTGTGGCGCTCGGTCGATGGTGGCCCTCGCGAGAAGATCTACCGGACTGGTCTGGACGGTCGCCGCGGCTTCTTCGACACGAAGATCGAGCCCGGTCAGAAGATCCGCTACGCGGTGATCGTCGTGGACAAGGCGGGCGAGCGGGTCGGCCAGGGTGGCCCCGTGGTCGTCCGAATCCCGCCGCGGGCCGACACCAAGCCGCGGGCGGACACCAAGCCGCGACCGTCCGGCTCGACCGCGCCTGTCGAGGGGAGAGGCGCGGTCGACAGCCGTGGGTGACCGGTATCGCCGCTGGTGAAGCCGTCAGACTGGGGCAGGTGGAGCGTGACCGTCATGCGGAGCTTGACGAGCGGCGGCTCGTCGAGTCGGCGCGCAGCGAGCCCGAGGCGTTCGCCGAGCTGTACCGTCGATACGTCGCTCGGGTCTATGCCTTCGCCTATCGGCGATGCGGGACGCCGGATGTGGCCGAAGACATCACCTCGGCCACATTCGAGCGGGCGCTGCGGCATCTCGGTTCGTTCGAGTGGCGATCCAGCGGATTCGGACCGTGGCTCTTCCGGATCACCGCCAACGAGCTGGCCGATCACCATCGGCGGCGAGCGCGCGCCGGCTCCGACCGTGCGCGTGTCGCGGCGCAGGCGCTCCTCCCCGATGCACCACCCGACCCGGCCGAGGAGGTCGGCAGCCGGGACGCGACCATGGAGCTCCTGGCGGCCATGGATCGCCTGAATCCCCGATACCAGGAAGCGCTGTCTCTGCGCTACCTGTCCGGCCTGACGTCGGAGGAGGCCGCCGCGGCGATGGGCATCTCGCGGCCGACGATGGCGGTCCTCCTGTTCCGGGCCACGCGGGCCCTCCGTCGCGTGATGGAGTCGGAGGTCGATCGGTGAAGCGGGACATCCTCCGCCAGCTCGAAGAGGCCGGGCGTCGTTCCGTGCCCGCCCCACGGCCCGGCTTCACCGTCGGCCTGGAGGACCGGCTGCGGGCGGTCGCGCGAACGCCGTCGCCCGAGGAGTCGCCCTCCCCCCGGCCCCACCGCGGGCGCCCGTCGTTCGGCGTGGCGACGAGCCTGGTGGCCGTCGTCGTCCTGCTCGGCGTCGTCGTCGGGGTCGGCGGGCTCGGCGATCGGTCGTCCGGCGGGTACGAGCTGACCCACGCGGTCAACGTCGAAGTGGCGCTCGCCGATGGGACGACGCTGGTGGACCCGGACGGCCTGCTCCTGCCCGACGATGCCATCGTGACGATCGGCCTGGGGGGATCGGCGCGGATCGGCGCAGTGACGCTGGCCGCGGGCGATGTCGCCACCGTGGACGGCCCGGATCTCCGGATCGATCGCTCGGGCCGTCCCAACGTGGCGACGGCGACCGGATCGGCCGGTACGGCGCGCCCGGCGACGCCCTCGACTCGACCGGCTTCTCCGACCCCGCCGCCGGCATCGACGGCGACGCCGACGCGCTCGCCCACGCCGCCGTCGCCGACGA
Source organism: uncultured Chloroflexia bacterium (assembly GCA_963704935.1). Lineage (GTDB taxonomy): Bacteria > Chloroflexota > Limnocylindria > Limnocylindrales > CSP1-4 > SPCO01. The sequence continues at coordinate 735,434 of CAVPIF010000001.1, read as the reverse complement.
AACCGACTCCGACGGGCCGGCCGGCGACCCCGCGCCCGGATGCCACGCCGGCGCCGACCGCTACGCGCACGGGCTCACTCGATCGGCCGAGCGCGACGATCAAGCCGAAGACGCCACCGCCTCCAACGGATATCAAGCCGCTCAAGCTGACCGCCCGACTGGTGGGCCCGTCGGACGTCGGGGCGATGTGGACCGGGACGCCGGGCGCCCGGCGCTACGTCCTCGTCGCCTCGGGCTCGAAGGATGGCGCTGCCGCCGATCCGACCCATCCGGGCTCGCCGATCATCGGCACCTTTACCCATCCACCAACGGAACCGTTGCTCTTCCGGGTCCCGAAGGACGTGCTGGAGCTTCGACTCCGGGTCGTGGCCCTGGACGCGGACGGCGTCGAGCTCACCCGCAGCAACATCGTGACGATCGCGTTCCCGCGCGAATCAGCTCGCAGATAGGGGTCGGTGAAGGACCGCTGCGGTACGTGATCTTCGTCAGCCGGCGGCGTGTTGCCGCTCGAGGCCGTCGAGGAGGAGGTCGAGGCTGAACGCGAACTCGATGTCGTCATCGCAGCCGCCGAGGGCGCCGTCGTGGCTGGCCGCGGCGGCAAGCTCCGCGAGGTGTGGGTAGTCGACCGCCATCGCCCGGGCCATCGCCGCCGCGACCTCGGGTTCTGGGCGGACGTCCGCCGAGTCGTTGAAGGGATCCTGGGTGAACCCGAAGATGCGGCTGCCCATGACGTGGATCGTGTGGTGGGCGAGATCGAGCGAGAAGCCGCCGCTGCGCAGGATCGCCATCACCGAGTCGAGGTAGCGCAGGATGCCCGGACCGACGGCCGGCCGGTCGATGATCACGGGGGGTGCCCACGGGTGGCGCATCATCACCTGGCGGGCCGTCATCACCTGTTGCCGGATGGCCGACTTCCACGCACCGCTCGGTCGGAGGACCTCGATCTCGCCGATCACGACCTCGACGACGCCATCGAGCAGGTCGTCCTTGTTCCGCACGTGTCGGTAGAGCGCCATCGCCTCGACGCCGAGCTCCTGGCCGAGGCCTCGCATGCTGAGCGCCTCGATGCCGCCGCGGTCGGCAAGGTCGACGGCAGCCTGCAGGACACGCTCCTTGCTCAGGGGCGCGCGGCGCTCGGTTGCGGGGGATGCCTCGGCCACTTGACGAGTGTACGGTGTACGGGTATGTTTACGTTGTAGTTTACGTCGTACACATCTCGGAGGGCGATCCCGATGTCTGCCGAAGCCACCACCCAAGCTCCGCTCGTCGTTCCGCGCTGGCTGGTTCGCACGATCTGGGCGATTCATCGGGCTGCGTATCGGATCACCGGCGGCCGGTTCGGCCTGCGCACGCCGGCCCCCGGGCGGTGGGGGATGCTCCGACTCACGACCGTCGGCCGCCGTTCCGGTCGGACGCGCTTGGCGATCATCGGCTACCTCGAGGACGGGGCCAACATCATCACCCCGGCGATGAACGGCTGGGCCGACCCGGAACCCGCATGGTGGCTCAATCTCCAGGCAAACCCGGCCGCGACCGTGGTCCTGCCCGGTGGGTCGCGCCGCGCCGTCACTGCGCGTGCGGCGACGGGGGAGGAGCGGGCGCAGCTCTGGGCCAGGTTCGTCGAGCTGGGGACGGCCGCCTATACGGATGCCAGCGCGGCGCTCCGATCAGGGCAAACGGCGATCGTCGTCCTGGAGCCGCGCGCGTGAATGTGCGCTCGATCAGCCCAGCTCGAGTGTCCCCCGCCAGCGCGACACGAGGTCGTCACCGTCATAGCCGTTGACGAGGAGGCCGATCGAACCGCGGCTGCCGGGGTCGAGGATCTCGTCGGGATCGAGTTCTACGCGGCCGTCCTGAACGGCGCTCGACGCGAACCAGCGCGTTTCGGCCCCGTCGAGGGTAGGGATGTCGAGCCGGGCCTCGATCCGGGTGACGTTGGTCGCCCGCACGACCACCAGGGGCGAGCGCCCCCGGCGTGGCTCGGTCGCGACGCTCGTCGGATGCGGCTTCTTCTTCCTGAGCTCGGCGATCGCCGTGTCGATCAGGTCCTGGTTGCCCTCGAGGACGTCGCGACGGGTCATCGCGTACGGCACGTCGGGCTCGACGCCGATGTCCTCCAGGATGTCGCCCTGGTTGATGCCCACCCTGACCATCCGCCGAACGGCGACCCGCATGTCAGAACCTCTGGGGAGCCGCTTGTAGGGTGACGGCCCGGGGTCGGCGACATTGTCCGGCGCCACGAGTTGGCTGAGCAGGCCGTGCGTCCAGACATTGGCGCCACCCGCGCCGGTCCTCCCGCCGGCACCGATCACCGGACCGATCTGGTGGTCCTGGAACCCGGCTGCGAACATGTCGGTCGCGCTGTAGCAGAGCGGGTCGGTGATGAGCACCGCCGGGCCGAAATAGCGCTGCCCGATGGCGTTGCAGCGGTCCGGCGGCGTGATCGGGAAGCCCTGCGAGAAGGTCGCCCCGGTCTCGACCGCGGCGCGCATCGATTCGATCCACGGCTCCAGCGCCAGCCCGGCCAGTCCCGTCGAGACCCGGTGGTTGCGGCAGATCGCCAGATTGAGCGGCGTCGTGATGAACTGCGCGCGCTCGGGCTCGATCGTCCTGGGCGAGAGGACCTGGAGCAGCTCCTCGGCCGCGAAGATGAGGCCACCGCCGTTGCCGCGGACATCCAGGATCAGGCCATCCACGGGAAGGGCCTCGACGAGCCGCATGAATTCGTCGATGAAGGTCCCGGCCTCGGCGACACTGAAGGTGTAGATCCGGATGTAGCCGTACGCGGGGTCGGCGGGTCGCGCCCCGGTCGGCTGGACGATGCGGGCCTTGAGGACGCCCGGCAACCGCGAGGCCAGGACGTCGTCGCCGGCCAGTGACCGGGCGAGCTCCATCGGCACGACCTGGCCCTTCGCGGCTGCCTCCGCGTCCGCGACCCTGGGCGCGAAGAGGACCTTCCGCACGTGCTGGATGTCGTCGGTGCGGTCATCGAGGCCGACCGCCGTTGCCTCCACGACGAGATCCGCCGGACTGAACCGACCGGCCTCGCCCGGCTGGAAGACGAGCCAGGGCTGGGTGTACTCGCGGGGCGTCGGGCGGGCGGCGCCGGCGGTCCCGAGCGGGGCCGTCGGGACGTACGTCAGCGTGACCCACTCCTCGTCGGGTGGAAGGCTCCCGGCGAGGGGCCGGATCGTGAGCGCGTTGAGGCCGCGAGCATGCCGGGCATCCTGGTTGCTGCCGGCCTGGCGTTCGCCGTTGCGAGCGATCGCCTGGTCGATCGCCATGCCGTTCCAGTGGGTGATCTCGACGCCCGCGACGAAGTCCGCCGGACCCGCGCTGGCGACGACCTTGGTGACGATGTAGCGGCTCGACGGCGGGTCGCCCTCGCGGTACTCCTCGACGAGCAACGGCAGCCAGGCCACCCGTGAGCTGTAGGGAGCAGGACGGCGGTAGCCGGTGTGCAGGTCGCGCAGGGAGTTGAAGATGTCGCCCACCTCCGCGTGGAACGCCACCTCGGGATCCATCGCGAGGTCGGTCTGCTCATCCAGGCGACGGGCCAGCAGGCGAAGGCGCTGGATCGGGTCGACCGCGTGCATCGCGCGCTTGAGCGGCAGGTGGACGTAGTTCTCCTGGAGGAGCGTCATCGCCTGGTCGACGATGGTCCGGCGATCGCGGAGCGTGAGCCCGCTCGACGTCCGGAGGAATCCCGACAGCTCTTCGGTCGTCTGGGGCAGCTCGGGCGCCACGTCGAGCCGCGGGACCGCCAGGAATGCGGCACCTTGCGGGAGGGGGACATCCTGGCCATACAGCGGCGGCAGGCCCGTCTTGACGAAGGTCGGCAGGTTCCGCGCGGCGACGAGGGTGCGCAGGTGATTCGGATCGTCCGCGACGGTAATCGGGTCCAGGGTCATCTTCGTGACCCAGAAGCTGTACGGCTCGGCCGCGAACGCGAAGCCGTTCGCCAGGTCGTCCGACTCGAAATCGGGGACGATCCGCCACTGCGTGCCGGCGGCGTCGGCGGCGCCACCGAACACCCCGTTGGCCATCGCGTTGTCGACGGCGGCGGCAAGCTCCGGCAGTCGGGCCATCCCATCGGCCAGGGTCGCCGTCGCGTGGGTCAGCGTCTCGGCGCCCACGAGCGGGTCGGAGTTCGGGTCGTCGAGGTTGAGGAGGCGCTTGGCGCCGCCGACCTCGATCTCCTCGGTCGCCGGCCCGAACCGGTTCATGAGGCTCCGCTGTCCGACGCGCGGGACACCATCGATCATGACCATCGTGATCGACGTCTCGCGCGCCTCGATGAGCTGGAGGTAGGCGTCCTTGGTCGATCCCCGGACCACCAGCAGGTCGGCCCACTTCTCGGGCTCGATCGAACCCAGCCGCTGGTCCCAGCGGAGGATCGTGGCCGGGTTGATCGTCGCCATCCGGACGATCTGCTCGGGGCTGAATACCGGGTCGCCGTGCGCGTCGGGGTTGGCCTGGCTGGCGAGCCAGGCGACCTTCAGCTCGCCGAGGAGGTTCTTCGTCCCGCTCGGCGCCCAGTCGGAGCCGAGCCCCATGAGGATCCCCGAGTCCCTGGCGGCCTCCAGCCTGGCGGTCTGACCGTAGAGCAGGTAGTTGCTGAGCGGCGACCAGATCATCGAGGCGCCCTTGCCGACGAGGGCATCGAAATCCTCGCGCTCGAGGGCGGCCGAATGGATCCCGCACAGGGCCCGGTTGACGGCGAGGTCGCCGTTCGCCGACTTCAGGCGGAGGAACCAGCCACGCGCCGTCGGATCCGTGCCCTCGGAGAGGTGCTGGAGGTAGGCGCCCTTCTGCTTCTTGAGCTTGGCCAGGTAGGCGGCCGCGCCGCCGACCTCGGGATTGGCGATGTTCGTGTTGGCCCGCGGCAGCTCCGGGTCCGCCGGCGCTTCGACGTTGCGGACCAGACCCTTGAAATGGCGGGTGAGGCTGGACGCGTTGGCGAGGGTGATGCCTTGCGTGCTGGTGACGCCGCCGAGCATCGCCCGGCATTCCACGTAGCGAACGAGGGCCTGGAGCACCCCGGGTGACTGGCCGAGCACCTGCGAGGGCTTGGTGATCCGGCGGCTGTAATCCTCACCGCCGCGCCACTGGCCATTGTTGCTGTACTGGGTCGGCACCTCCCACAGCGGCATCGCGTTGTAGCTCAGGTGGTTGTGGAGCTCGATGAGGCCGGGGTAGATGGTCCCGCCGGTCGCCACGTGGGGCATCCCGCCGAAACCCGGCGGGATGGGGTCGGTCCTGGACCCGACCGCCTTGATGACCCGTCCCTGGAGGAAGATCCGGCCATCGTCGATCACGCCCCGAGATCCCATGGTCACGACCCGGCCCTCGAGGACGTAGGCGTCGGTCGATGGGTTGATCGTCACATCGCGGCCCTCCTGGCCTGGCTCCGCTCGCGAATCGCCTCAGCCCGGAATCAGTCCAGCTGGTCGGCCGCTGTCTGTTCCGCGGCGCTCAGCGGTGCCGGAGCGAGCGCGGCCACCCAGGACGGCAGGAACAGCTTGAGATAGTCGGGCGACGGACGCCCGAGGTCGACGTCCGTCGGACGGACGCCTCGGTCGCCGGACGTACCGAGCCAGCGCGGCGTCCCGTAGGGAAGGTCGATCCGGGGCAGCTGGCTGCGCGCGGACGGCAGGCTGAACGTCGGGCTCGACAGATCCTTGGCATAGGTGCGACCCGTCAGGTTGGTCAGGGCCGCTTTCCATGAAGTCTTCCACCCGGTCTCACCGTGGCCGGCGAGGTCGATCACGGTCGTCCCGGGCGGGACGACCTGCGGCGCCAGCCGTCGCGCGCCAGGGCCCATCGCGAGCAGGATGGACGCTCCGGCGTTCGCCACGCGGACCCGGGCCAGCAGCTCTCGATGGAGGGCCCTGACCTCGGGCTCGTCAACGAGGGCCAGGCGCTTGCTCGCACTCAGGTCCAGCGTGTCGACCGGGATGGTGCGGAGGATCAGGTAGCGCTTTGTGAGCCCGGCCGAACGCAGGAAACCCTGGAAACGCTGGCCCGACTCACCGGACAGCGCCCGTCCCGTGAAGGTGTCGTCCTCCGAGGTCTGGTCGGCAAGGACGACGAGGCTGATCTGGGTGAATCGTCCGCGGTAGATCGGTCCCACGCCGAACGATGGATCGGCCGTGACCCCGAGCCCCGCGAAATCGGGCCAGGCAAAGGCGGGCTCGCCACCCAGCAGAAGCCGTGCCAGGCCCACCGGCGGGCCCGCATCGAACCCCTTCGGGGTTGCCCGCGGCGGTTCGTACGGCAGATCTCCGGGCTCATCTTCGTAGCCCTGGTTGCTACCGCCGGCGGTCGACGGATCGGTCAGGTGAGCGCCGCGCGCGTTGTACTTGCCGGCTGCAGAGAAGAGCCGGATCGCTCGCTGGTTGTCGCTCCTGTTGCTCGACGTGCCGCCTCGGCCCAGGCGAGGACTGACCCCAAACGGGAAGTCACGGTACGGGATCGGCGCCGACGAATACGGGAACGTCGCCGAGAGGTTTCGAGTCATGCCGGGGTCGGTCGGCAGCCACGACGCGTCGTCGTCGATCCAGTCACTGATCCGGCCGATCGCACGCGTGAAGTCGGCCTTGATCGTGGCCGTCGATCCACCGACCGCGCTGCCCGGATGGACGACCCCGACCACCCGGACGCGGTTCGGGATCGAACCCAACGTCGCATTGTGCAGCTGATCCGGCTGGGCGGTGCCGCCATGTGCCCTGATCCACGTCGCGACGGATTCCTTGGCGGCGAGGCCGACGGCGATCACCAGCCGAGCGTCGCCGTCCACGACCGCCTTGTCCAGGATCCGGTTGCGATGGCTGACGATCGGCGATCGAGGATCCTGAGCGAGTGGTCGGAGGTCGCTCGTGTACTGCCCGAAGATCGGGTAGACGAACGAGTTCAGGAACAGGTAGGAGCGGTCGAGACCGAGGAAGCGCAGCAGGTGCTGCATCCGCGCACCCGTGCCTCCGGTGAACGACCGGCGCGATAGCGACTCGTCCTGGGCGCCTTCCTGACCGACGATGACGACCCTGGCTGAGCCGTCGAGACGGCCGCGAAAGAACATCGGCCCGTGATGCCAGCGGAACGCCTCGCGACCGACCACGGCGCTCCCGAGCCCGCGATAGTTCGGGGTCTCGGCGAAGAGTTTCGCCCAGCCGCTGGCGTCCGACGGCCCCGGATCGTGCTCCCAGGGGTTTCCACGTGTGTCAGCCATGGTGCTCTCCCCGTACCCACGCTCGCCCGGCCCGGGCCCAAGGCTACATCCTGACGGCGAACGGCCGTCCGTCCTAGCAAGTCGCCGACACTCGGCATGAGCTGCTAGTGGAAACGCGGCACCGGAGAGACACGGCCCAAGCGCCCGAGACGCGGACGGCGTCGAGCTCACCCGCAGCAACATCGTGACGATCACGTTCCCGCGCTGAGGGGGCGGCGACCTTGAGATCCCGAAGAGCGGACCGATGTCGGTCCGCCCTTCGGTTGTGCAACGATGTGCCTGGTCTTCAGGGTCGCTCGAGTGGTGCCGTATCAAGCTCTCTCGCGCGTCCCGATGGGCTGGGAGAAGGTGGCAGCGTGGTCGCGTGAGCGATCGCGTTCAGCCACCTTCTCCGCGACTGGATCGGGTGGATCAAGTCGATCACTAGCAGGGGCCTGCCCCCGCGATGGGCGCGAACTGCGCGTACTGACAGGCGTTCTCGGGCGTCAGGAGCACCATGTCGATGGACTGCTTCTCGGGCTTCCCGGTGGAGCCGGTCTTGATCCACTGGTCGGCCTGGATCGCTGCCTGGATCGCCATCTCGGCGACAGGCTGGAGCGAAGTGGCCTTCAGCTCACCATTCTTGATGGACTGGATGGCGTCGTCACTGCCGTCGAACCCGACGACGATGACGCCGGTCTTGCCAGCGGCGATGAGCGCTGCCTGCGCGCCGAGTGCCATCGTGTCGTTGCCCGCGATGACGCCCTTGACGTCGGGGTTGGCCTGGAGAAGGCTCTCCATGACGCTGAATCCCTCGTCCTGGCTCCAATTCGCGGTCTGCTGGGCGACCATCTTCATGCCCGTGATCTTGTCGATCACGTCGTGGTAGCCGTCGGATCGGACATGCGCGTTGGTATCGGTGTCCTTGCCGGTCAGCTCGATGTAGGTACCTTCCTCGCCCATCAGCCCGACGAAGTACTCGGCGAGGATGGTCGCTCCCTGGAAGTTGTTCGAGACGATCTGGGCAACGGCAGCGCCCTCCTGGGTGATCTCACGATCAACCAGGAAGCTCCCGATGCCGGCATCCTTGGCCTTCTGGACCGCGGCGACCGAGGCATCGGCCCCGGCGTTGTCGAGGATGATCGCCTTGGCCTTCTGCGCGATGCAGTTCTCGAACAGCTCCAGCTGCTTGTTGGCGTCGTCCTCGTGGACGAGGCGCAGGGTCGTGTAGCCGAGCTCTTCGGCCTTGTCGGCGGCGATGGTCTGCATCGCGCCGAAGAACGGATTCTCGACTGGCGGCACGATGACGCAGATCAGCCCACCCGTTTCGGGGGCGGTCGTCGGTGCCTCGGTCGGGGCCACCGTGGGGGCGGTCGTCGGCGCCACGGACGCCACGGCCGAAGGCGACGCCGTGCCGCCAGAACAGGCGACCAGCGCGAGGGCCGGGAGCACCATCAGCCCCCGCAGCCCGATCGTTTTCCGATTGCTCATGTGACCTCCTCCATGTACGAGTCTTGGGACGTCGTTCGCTTGCCCGGTCGGTCTCTTCGTGAGCCACGCTCCTTTCGTCAAGATGGGCGCCGACCCGGGGGTCAGGCGGCTGGCGAAGGCGCCGCATCCGTGCGGGCCTGCTGGTTGAGGGCGATGCGTCGCTGGACGCGAACCTGGAGCTGATCGAGGATCAGGGCGAGGACGATGACCGCGCCCTTGACGATCAGCTGCCAGAAGGACGACACGCCGAGCTGGTTGAGCCCGACGGTCAGGACGCCGATGACGAAGGCACCGATCAGGGTGCCGATGATCGTGCCCCGCCCGCCGGACAGGGAGGTCCCGCCCAGGACGACGGCAGCGATCGCGTTGAGTTCGAAGAATTCACCGGTCGCCGGATGCGCGGCGACCAGCTGCGACGAGATGATCAGGCCGACGGTCGCCGCGCAGAACCCGCTGATCATGTAGACCACGAGCTTGGTCCGGTTCACGCGGATCCCGGAAAGGTTGGCCGACCGCTCATTGCCGCCGACCGCGTAGACGGCCCTGCCGAATGGGGTCCGCGTCGTCACGAACCACGCCACGATGGCGAAGACCGCCATGATCCAGACGGCGTAGCTGACTTCCAGGAAGTCGCCAGCCCCAAGGACCGGGAAGCCGGTATTGCCGAGCTCCGGGCGTCCGACGAGGTTCGGGAAGGTATTGCCGTTGTTGAGGAGACCCGCGGCTCCCCTGGCCACGTACAGCATCCCCAGCGTCGCGATGAACGGAGCGACGTTGAACCGGGTGATGATCAGGCCGTTGAGGGCGCCCACGGCGGCCCCGCAGGTCAGCGCGATGACCAGCACCATCCACGTGTGGGGATAGACGATCACCCCGAGCGGGCCCAGCTCCAGCCCCTGATTGATCAGCAGGCCCGCGATCATCGCGGTGAGGCCGACCACGGACCCGACAGACAGGTCGATGCCGCCGGTCAGGATGACGAAAGTCATGCCGATGGCCAGGATGGCGTTGATCGCCGTCTGCTTGGCCATGATCTCGAGGTTCGTGACCTGGAGGAACGTCGGCGAGAGCGCGCCGAATACCACGAGCATCACCGCGAGGGCGATGAGGGCCGTGCCGCGCAGCAGGAGCTGAGCGACCTCGGTCCGGTCCAGGCTGCGCGGTCGGGCGACCTGCACGCGCGCGGTCATCGGACTGTCGCCGCCGGCGTCGGGGCGCCGTTCCAGGCCGCGCCGGCGCGCGTCGCGTCCGCAACGGCCGAGGCCTCGACCAGCGAGCTCTCGGACAGCTGGTGGCGCTCCATCCGGGCGGTCACCACTCCCTTCGAAAGCACCAGCACGCGATCGGACATCGCCATGATCTCCTTCAACTCGGAGGACACGAACAGGATCCCGTAGCCGTCGGTCGCCAGCTGGCTCATGATCTGGAAGATCTCCGACTTCGCCCCGACATCGATCCCACGTGTCGGTTCGTCGAGCAGGAGGACGCGAGGCGCGGTCATCAGCCCCTTGGCGACGACGACCTTCTGCTGGTTGCCGCCGCTGAGAGACGTGATGGACTGGCGCGGATCGGCCACGCGGATGGCGAGTTCGCCGACGAACCGATCGACCGCCTGCCGCTCGCGATCCGGCGCCAGGTAGATCCGGCGCAGATATCGCTTCAGGCTCGCGAGCACCATGTTGTGCGCCACGGACAGGGTCGATATGAGGCCGTAGCCCTGGCGGTCCTCCGGGACGAGGACCACCCCGGCGCCGATGCGGTCGGCGATGGACCTGCCGTCGATGCGGCCGTCGTCCAGCCACACCTCGCCCGTGCCCTCGGGCCGCAGTCCCGCCAGGCATTCCAGCAGTTCGGTGCGGCCGGCCCCCATGATGCCGTAGACGCCCAGGATCTCGCCGGCATGGAGGTCGAACGAGACATGGTCCAGGAGGAGCCCGCCGCCGACGCGCGGCAGGGTCGCATCACGGACCCGCAGCAGCGTCTTGCCGATCGCGTGCTCACTCCGGGTGAACAGGCTGGATGCCTTGCGACCGACCATCTGCTCGACGATCCACGGCACGTCGATCGTGGAGGCATCCGCATGCGCGACTAGGCGCCCGTCACGCAGGACGGTGACGCGATCGCCGATGCGCAGCAGCTCATCGAGCTTGTGCGAGATGTAGATGATCGTCACTCCGCGAGCCTTGAGCTCGCGGATCACACGGAACAGGACGTCGACTTCGGCGGCGCTGAGTGCCGACGTCGGCTCGTCCATGATCAGGATGCGGACGTCCTCGGTGAGGGCCCGCGCGATCTCGACCACCTGCTGTTGACCGACGCGCAGGTCGCCGACGATCGTGTCCGGATCGATCTGTTGCTCGAGGCGCCCGACGACCTCGCGAGCCTGCTCGCGCTGGCGTGCGCGGTCGATGACACCGCGAGTCGTCAGCTCGCGCGACAGGAAGATGTTGTCCGCGACGCTCAGATTCTGGCAGAGGTTCAGTTCCTGGTAGATGATCCCGATCCCCGCTCGCGCGGCGTCGGCCGGCGACGACAGGTGCAGTTCCTTCCCGTCCAGGAGCACGCGTCCGCTGGTCGGCGCCTCGACGCCGGCCAGGATCTTCATCAGCGTGGACTTCCCGGCCCCGTTCTCGCCGATGAGGACGTTGACCTTCGCCCGATGCAGGTCCAGGGTCACGTCGTCCAACGCCGTGGTGCCCGGGAAGACCTTCGTCACGTGCTCCGCGCGCAGGATGACCTCGGCCCCGTCGGGGACCACGAGCGGCCCAGCCACGGGCGAGAGCGTCATCGCACCTCCACCGCGATCGGGACGATGTGGACGGTGCGGACATCGATCTGCACGAGGTTGAATGTGCGGATGGTCATCGCCCCGTAGACCGTGACCGGCTTGCCTTCGAGCGATGCGACGTCGACGGCCGCAAGCAGGGCCGAGACCCGGTTGTTGATCTCCGAGGCGACCTTGCCGTATTCGGTCTGGTCCTTGAAGTCGCCGAAAGTGAGGAAGCCGACCGCGTCGCGGACGGACGATTCGTCGCTGGGGATCCGCGGGCCGACATAGACCTCGGCCTGGATCGGTCCCTCGTAGCCATCGACGGCGAGCGCCATCGTGCCGACGCTGGACCCGGTGTCGACCGTGGTGGCGGTGCCCGTGGCCATGACCAGATAGACATGCGCCTCGCCGGGCGTGATCAGGCCATACGTCGCCGTCACCGCCCCGAGATCGCCCTTGTCGATGAGGCCCTTGGCATCCGGGGCCATCGCACCGAGCAGCTCGCCCAAGTTCACGGCATCGGTCTGGGTCGTCGATTCGATGTCGTCCCAGATCCCGTCGACGTACGTGACCGGGTCGAAGATCTCGTCGAAGGACCCGGCTTGGTCGATCGGGACGGCGGTGAAGGCGTACGGCCAGACCAGGTAGCCAGCGAGCACGACCGCCACGACGAGTGCGATCTTCCGGGTCATGCCCCCGCCTCCCCGCGGTCCGGCTCGCCGGACGTTCCAGGCCCGTCGTCCTGAAGGAGCCGTTCCGCCGAGTGTCGATCCGTGATCAGACAGTTGAGCCAGCCCCCCAGCAGGGCCGCCCGGATCGCGGCGACCTTGCGCCGGCCGCCGGCGACGCCGACCGAACGCGGCACCCGCTGGAGCTGTTGGAGGTCGATGCCGATGACGCGATCGTCAAGCGGGGTTTGGATCGGCGTGCCGTCGGCCGCGATGAAGCGCAGGCAGATGTCACCGACGCCACCGAGCGCTCGGACGCTCGCGAGCTCCTCCGGGGAGAAGATGTTGCCGCTGCGCGCCAACAGGCGGGACGGCTGGACCGTCCCGATGCCCACCAGGGCCACGGACACCTGCTCGAACAGGGTCATCGCCCCCTGGACGAACGGATCCTGGAGGAGGACGGCTCTTGCCTCGGCCGAGCCCACGACCCCTGGCGCGGGCAGGAATTCGCCCTGGCCGTGGAGGAGCTGGCCGAGCCGGCGGATCAGGTGCGTGGCGTGGCCCGCGGCGGACGGGTCGCCCACGCCCCCGAGGATCTGGACCACCTTCGTGTCGCGCACGGCCGTGACCGGGTGGAAGGCGTCCACCATCGCGAGCAAGGTCGCACTCCAGGACGAGATCCCGATGACGTCCCCGGATCGGACGGTCGATTCGAGGTAGAACGCGGCCGCCATCCCAAGGTCGCGCGCGATCTGATCGTCGTCGTCGGAGGTGACATCGACGACGACCGCATCCTCCAGCGAGAACCGCGACTGTAGCCGCTCCTCGAGGTCGGGATGTGTTCCGGTCGGCACGCGCACGGTGATGCGGACGATGCCCTCGTCGAGGGCCTGCTTGAGCAGTCGCGAAACCTTCGGTTGCGACAGGCGCAGCCGGGCAGCGATCTCCGGCTGCTTGAGACCGCCCTCGTAGTACAGCCGGGCCACGCGGGTGATCAGCCGGAGCTCGTCGATCCGTGCCATCGCCTAGGCCCCCACTCCGAGCGACACGGGGGCCGGCCGCGCGACGGTCCTCGCCAGCGCGTCCTGCCAGCCACGATAGCCGCGCTCGACGGCGGCGCGGGACAGCGGGTCCGGCTCGAACCGGTCGAACGCCCGGGGCAGCGCGCGGATCGCGTCGATGGACGCCCACCAGCCGATCGCGAGGCCGGCCAGGTACGCGGCTCCCAGGCCGGCGGCCCCGGCGGACCGGGCACGGAGGACCGGGAGCCCCAGCACGTCGGCCTGAGTCTGCATCAGCAGGGAGCTCTGGACCGCCCCGCCGTCGGCGATCAGCTCGGTCGGCGTGGTGGGGGCAACCTGCCGCAGGACTTCGATCACATCGCGGACCTGGTAGGCCACCGCATCGAAGGCCGCCCGGGCGAGGTGGGCGGGCGTGGTACCGCGGGTCAGGCCGCTGATGAGACCCCGCGCGTCAGCGTCCCAATGCGGTGCTCCCAGGCCGGCGAACGCCGGGACGAGCTGGACGCCGGCCGCATCGTCGACGGACGATGCGAGCCGCTGCAGATCCGACACGCCGGCCGGCAGGCCCAGGGTCGAGGCCATCCACTCGAGCCCGGCGCCCGTGGAGGTGATGTTGCCCTCCAGGGCATAGACGACATCGATCTTCGCTGGCGCCGCGCGATCCTCCACGGCCCAGGCGATCGTCGTCGACAGATCTCGCGTTCGGATGGATGCGGCCAGCGGGGTCATGACCGAGGTGCCCGTCCCGTACGTCGCCTTGATCGCGCCCGGGAATGGGGCGCCGTGTCCGAACAGGGCGGCGTGGGAGTCGCCGACCAGCGCCGCGATCGGGACGCCGTCCGGGATGAGGGCGACACCACGCGTCCTGCCGACGAGGGCGCTGGAGCCGCGGACCGCGGGGAGCGCGCTCAGCGGAATCCCGAAGTGCTCGGCGAGTTCGTCATCCCAACGACGACGGTCGATGTCGAGGAGCTGGGTCCGCGACGCATTCGTCAGATCCGTCGCGAAGACATCGCCAGCGGACAGGTTCCAGGCGAGCCAGCTGTCCACCGTCCCGACGCACAGGTCCCCGCGCTGTGCCCGCGCCCCCGCGTCCTCGACCCGATCGAGGAGCCATCGGGCCTTGGACGCGGAGAACAGCGGGTCAATGGAAAGTCCGGTTCGTTGGCGGATGAGGTCCTCATGACCCGCCGCGCGCAGCGCGTCGCACGCCGCGGCGGATCGCCGGCATTGCCAGCTGATGCAGGGTCCCAGCGGCTCACCGGAGTGGCGGTCCCAGACCAGGACCGATTCGCGCTGGTTGGCGATCCCGATGGCGACGATCGCGCTGGGGCTCGAGTCGGTCAGGCATGCCCGGACCGCGGCCTGGACCGAGGTCCAGAGCTCGACCCCATCGCTCTCGACCCAGCCCGGGGCCGGGAAGCGGACGGGAACGCGGACAGACGCCTCGGCCACGACGGTGCCCTTGCGGTCCACGAGCATCGCCTTCGAATTGGTCGTGCCCTGGTCGATCGACAGGATCAGTTCTGCGGTCATGTCACGCGCCGACCCTTGAGCAGCTCGACGGACGCCGAGACGATCCCGTCGACGCTGAGTCCGAAGTAGTCGAGGAGGAACTCCGCGGTCCCGGTCGGGGCGAAGACGCCTGGGACGCCCATGAGACGCATCGGCACCGGGTGTTGTTCGACGACGACTTCGGCGACGGCCCCACCGAGTCCGCCACGAACCGTGTGCTCCTCGACCGTGACGATCCCGCCGGTCTCGCGAGCGGCCGCCACGATGGCCTCACGGTCCAGCGGCGTGATCGTGGCCATGTTGAGGACGCGTGCGTGGATCCCGTCGGCGGCCAGCCGGTCCGCGGCCCCCAGCGCCCGATGCACCATGACGCCGATGGCGATGATCGTGAGGTCGCGACCGTCGCGAAGCATCGCGGCGTGGCCGATCCGGAACTGATAGTCCGGCCGATGCACGGCCGGTACCGGCATCCGGCTGGTCCGCACGAAGACGGGTCCGCTGAACTCGTAGGCCGCCTGTACCGCCTGCGCGGTCTCGAGCGGATCCGCCGGGACGATCACGGCCAGGTCGGCGATGGCCCGCGTCCAGGCGATGTCCTCGATGGAGTGGTGCGTGGGGCCCAGCTGACCGTAGGCCATGCCGCTGCTCACGCCCAGGAGCTTCACATTCGCGTTCGAATACGCGAGGTCGACCTTGATCTGCTCCAGGCCGCGGGCCGTGAGGAAGGGCGACGCCCCACAGACGAACGGGACCTTGCCGCCATTCGCGAGGCCCGCCCCCACCGCGATGAGGTTCTGCTCGGCGATGCCGACATTGATGAAGCGGTCCGGGAACTCGCGGCGCAGCTCCCCGAGCTTGCTGGACCCGACCGAGTCGTTGACCACGGCGACGACGCGCGCATCGCTCCGGGCGACGTTGAGCAGCGCCTGGGCGAACGCATCGCGACAGTCAAAAAGCTCGCCGGTCGGCAGGACGGCCGTCATCCGACCGCCTCCAGTTCCGTGATCGCGGTCTGGAACTCCGACTCTGTCGGGACCCGGTGATGCCACTCGACCCGATCCTCGGCGAACGAGATCCCATGGCCCTTGTGCGTGTGCGCGATGACGCAGGTGGGTCGTCCGGCCTCCATCGGGCCGTCCCCGAGCGCATGCACCAGCGCGCCATGGTCGTGGCCATCGACGTCCCGGACCGACCACCCGAACGCCCGCCACTTGTCGGCGAGGGGCTCCAGCCTGATCGTCGTCTCCGTGTGGTCACCCTGTTGCAGGCCATTCCGGTCGACGATCACCGTCAGGTTGTCCAGCCCGAAGTGCCCGGCCGCCATCGCGGCCTCCCACATGCTGCCCTCCTGCAACTCGCCGTCCCCGGTGAGGACGAAGACCCGACGGTCCGAAGCGTCCATCCGGGCGGCGAGGGCCATGCCTACGGCGACCGGGAGGCCGTGACCGAGGGGGCCGGTGTTCGTCTCGACGCCAGGGACCTTCCTGCGGTCCGGGTGTCCGTTCAGGCGCGACAGCGGGGCCATGAAGGTCGACAGCTCGGCGGGATCGAAGAAGCCGGCCGTGGCGAGGGTCGCGTACAGCGCGGCGGCCGCGTGCCCCTTGCTCAACACGAACCGGTCACGCTCCGGGGCGTCGGGATTCTCCGGATCGATGCGCAGCACGCCGAAGTACAGGCTCACGAGGATGTCGATCGCGGAGAACTCGCCACCGATGTGACCGAGCCTGGCCTCGTAGACCATCCGCAGATCCCGCGCGCGGATCGTCCGCGCGCGTTCTCGCAGCCGGTCGACGTCGACGTTCACCGGAAGTGCCATCACCGGGTGGTGGCAGGGCGTTCGAAGAGGGCACGCAGGACGAGGTCCTGGGCGGCGAGCGCGTCCTGGCGCTCTTGTGCCGCTTCGAGCGTGCTCGCGTCGAGCCCATCCAGGAAGCGCTCCATGGATTCGAGCGTCCGGATGCTGAGGGCGGCCGCCTCGACCGGGTCCTCGCGGAAGGGGAACTGGTCCAGGAGCACGGGGCGGTCCCAGCCGATCTTGCGGAGCGCCCACAGGAACTCCAGCGTCTCGACCGGATGGACGGAGCCAACGACCATGTCGTCGTCCCACTCGCGAAGGTTGTCGTTGACCTCCACGCTGACCAGGCGCCCGCGCCGATGGATCAGCTGGAGGACGTCGGCCGGCGTCTCCTTCGCGAACAGTGAGTGCCCCATGTCGAGGACGATGCCCAGGTTCGGCGCGCCGATGTCGTCGATTCCCAGCAGGGTCCGCGCGGCGGTGCTGAAGATCATGTGGTTGCGCGGTTCCTTGAGCTTGTACTCGATCGCGTACTGCATGTCGCGGTCGGACTCGACGACCTGGCGGACGCCGTCCAACTCCAGGTCCCAAAGCTGGCCGTGGTCGGCCTGGAACGGATAGTCGTAGCCGTCCTGACCAGGCCAGAACTTCGTGTACGTCGCGCCGAGCTGGTGCGCCACCTCCGTGCCGCGCTTGCAGCGCTCCACGGCGGCCGCCCGGATGGACGCATCCGGGTTGCTGAATGCGCCGGCCTGGAACTGCCGGGTGTAGATGTGCGGGGTGATGGAGATGGCCTTGAGGCCGGTGCGTTCGAGGGCGGCCGCGATGTCGGCGACCGTCTCAGCGGGATCGTTGAACGGGTAGTTGATGTCCAGCCACTTCAGGCCCGGGACCCGCGCCGCGCGCTCGATCGCCTCGACCGACGTCACCGGCGGTCCGTAGGCGTCCGCCGCGTACCGATCCACGAACTGCCCGAACAACCACAGACCCGCTCCGTAGACCCGCATGGTGGCGCCTCATCCAGCTGGTGTGAATGAATATTCAGTACCGCATGATGATGCTCCGTTTGTCTTTCGGTGTCAAGATTCGCGGCAGGGAGCGCTACGCGATCCTCGGCTACTACGAGGACGGGCCCAATCCCGTGACGATCGAGTCGGGCCGCCGCGGTCCTCGAGTCGCGGACCTAGGGATAGGTCGCGAGCACGCTCAGTTGATCCCTCACGAGCCGCAATCCTCGACCGCCTGGCGGGCGATATCTGCGTGCAGGGCCGCGTGCCCGCCGTACTCGATCGCGGTCGACAGGTCGTTGCTGGCGAGCGAAAGGGTCGCCCAGCCCACCAGCCGCTGCGGGTGGCTGGGGAGTGAGGGGAAGGTGTTGTTCGACGGCGCCCAGGCATCGATCGCGGCCTGGAGCGTCGCCCAGCGGCCGGTCGGATCCGCCCAGCTGCCTCCGAGGACGTCCGCGACCACGCACGTGCCGTCCGCTGAGCCCGCCAGGCCGGGTTCGCCATTCTCGCTCGGGAGCAGGCCGATCGTCGATGCGCCGCCGATGGATCCGTCGCCGTCGGCGTCGCCGTAGCCCGGCCCGGCCGGGCCGACGACGAGGTTCCGGGCGGCCTCGGCGGCCGCATGCACCGCCCTGAGGTCCGTTGCCGCCCGCCACTGGGTCACGGCCAGGTCGATGGCGTCGAGTCGCTCCAGGATGGCGGTCGTCTGGTTGGCCGGCGCGGACGCGACGGACGATGCCGGGCTGGCGGATGGCGCCGAGCTCGATCCGGGGCTGGTCGCACCGCCGCAGCTCGCCACGAGCAGGCCGACGATCGCCAGCGCGGCGATGGGTCGGGTTCGATCGATCTGCCAGCGACGGCGCCGTCGAGGGTCCAGCAAGGTGCCTCCAAGGGTCGGAGGCCCAACCATCCACGCGGCGCGTGTCGGGGTGATGACGCGACGACTCGCCAGCTACGGGTAGGTCGCCAGCACGTCTAGGAAGAGCGACCAGAACCGCTTGGCATCGACCGCCACGGCGACCTCGGCGTTCGGCACGGGCCCGGCCTCGTTCATGCCCTCGCCCTGGACCACCGGTGCCAGGCCCGTCGGCAGTCGGAAGGTCGCGGGGTCCAGGCGACGGCCGTCGCACAGGGTCATCCCGGCGGTGTGGGTGCCGGTCCGCTCGATCGCGACGTGCATCGGCTCGAAGGTGAGGATGTCCGGGTCGGCCAGCGCGGCGACCGCGAGCGGGTCGTGCATCGCGCCGCCGTCCAGGCCGGAGTACTGGCCCTCGCCGTGAGCGTAGAAGTCGAGCATGTCGGCGACGTGGGTCGTGGTCGATCGCCCCATGGAGCGGATCCGGTCGCGTCGGTCGCGGGTCGCCAGCACCTGGCGGGTCACGTTGAGGCCGATCATCCTGATCGGGATGCCGCTCGTGAAGACGACGTGCGCGGCGTGCGGGTCGCACCAGATGTTGAACTCGGCGGCCGGCGTCACGTTGCCGAACGTCAGCGAGCCGCCCATCAGGCTGATCTGCGCGATGCGCGACGGGAGGGTCGGGTCCTTGATGAGCGCCGACGCGATGTTGGTCAGCGGCCCGACCGGGACCAGGTTCAGGTCCGGCACGTCGTACGACCGATCCAGGATGAAGTCGACGGCGTGCTGGTCCAGCACCGACACGGTGGGCGAGGGGAGCGTCGGCCCGTCCAGCCCCGACTCGCCGTGGACCTCCGGCGCGTAGTGCGCCTCGCGGACCAGCGGCCGCGGCATCCCGGCGGCGATCGGGATGTGGGTCAGCTCGGCGAACTCGACTGATCGCGGTGGTCATGGTGGGCTCCGCACGGCAGGCAAGTCGAAAGACTGTCCGTCGTGGTCTCTCGCCGCGACGCGGAACGCACTGATCGCGTGTCTGGCGGACTCGAATTGGCCGTCCTCGAGCTCCGACCCGAGCTCGATGCGGCAGTATCGAAATCGATCTTTCAATGACCGCTGCATCCTGTCCCCTAGCCATCGCGTCAGGTCGGTTCGAGGGCCCGACCGCTTTCGCGCATCTGGAGCGATGGCATGAACGAGTATCACCCTTCGTCGATTTCGCTCGAGCCACGGCCAGTACTTGAGCACGTTTCCCTCTGGGTGCGTCTGCGAGTGCTCGACCTCGAGCATGACCGTGATCTCACCGTCGATCACGAGCGTGCCGTCGGAACGTCCCCCAAAGCCAACAATCGAGCCGGCTTCGAACTTGATCTCGAGCCTGCGCCCGAGCTTGTGCGACACCTCCTGTTCGGACAGCCCGAACCAACTCGAGCGAGCGGTCACTGGGATGCGTCCGTTGCGAGCAACTGGCGAAGAGTCGCAATGGCCTCGTCCACCTCGTGGCCCTTGGCTTCGATGATGTCGAGCAACTCTTCCGGGGTGCGCGTGTCCTCCGTAGACTTCGCCTTCGGGTTGACGGCCTTGAGGTCGAAGTTGCGGGCTTCGATCTCCTCGCGCGACAGGGTCCACGAATGGTCCGAGTCAGCGCGAGTCGGAAGCAGCGAGAAGAACGCCTCGAACCGATCCACCGTCAGCGGCTGCTTCTTGGTGACCTTGACGTCCGAGAGGTCGTAGTACCAGACCTGCTCGGTCGGGCCACCCTTGGTGAAGAACAGCAGGTTCGTCTTCACGCCGGCACCCGCTGACGAGAAGACGCCCGGCGGGAGCGAGACGATGCACCACAGGTCGCAGTCGTTGAGCAGCTTCCGCTTGGTCTGGACGAACGCGGTCTCGTTGTTCCGGAACAGCACCCCTTCGTCGATGACCATCCCGCAGCGGCCGACCGGCTTCAGCGCATCGATGACGTGCTGGAGGAACAGCACCTGCGTGGCGCCGGTCTTGTAGGCGAAGTTGGTCTGCGCCTCCTTGCCCTCCTTGCCACCGAACGGCGGGTTCATCAGGACGACATCGAACGTCGCCGGCGCGCCCGTGAACAGACCGCCATAGGTCTCCTGGCCGGTCAACGTGTTGCCGTGCCAGATGTGCGGGCGATCGATCCCGTGCAAGACGAGGTTCGCGAGGGCGATCGGGTAGACGAGATCCGCCTTCTCCCGTCCGAAGAACGTGTCCTCCCGAAGGATGCGGAGCTGCTCGGCCGTCGCGCCCGCGCCGAGCGCCACACGCATCCACTCGAACGCATGCGCCAGGAAGCCACCGGTCCCACAGCCCGGGTCGTAGACCGTCTCGCCGACCCTCGGGTCGATCGCCCGCACGATCGCGCGGATGACCTCGCGCGGCGTGAAGAGATGCGTCTGATCCACGGCCTCGAGACGGATCTCGTCGACCCGGTCGAGGATGTCGAGCAGGTTCCGCTCGGTGTCGACGCCGATCTTGTCGACGGCCGATACGACTTCGCTGATGACCTGCTGGCGCGCGGACGCATTGACCCGGCCCTCCAGGTCGCGCAGGTACGGGAGGAGCTCGGTGTTCACGAACGGCAGGAACGCCCCCATCGCGCCTTCGCTCAGCGCCACCCGCTTCGGACCGGTGGGCGCCGCCCAGTCGCGCCATCGATACGGGGCCTCCAGCGAGGGGTCAAACGCGACGCCGAGCGCTTCGGCCTCCTGGGCCTCCAGCTCCTCGCGCTCATCGAGGATGCGCAGGAACAGGATCCACGACAGCTCCGGGACGTACTGGAGCGCGCCCGCGTAGTTCGCCCGCCGCATGACGTCGGCGATCTGCTTGATCGCGGCGTTCACCGAAGACGGTGTCGCGAGTCGCCGGGGAAGTGCGGTCACGAGAGGAGAGTACGCCAGTCCGACGCCGTCGAACAACCCGCAGAATACCCACCTGAACAACCCGCAAAATACCCACCTGGGCAGGCCGCAAAATACCCACCTGGCATTGACGGGCCCACATCTGCTGTGGACAATGATCGCCGTCAATAGCAGGAGCCGAGCGCGCAGGAGTCAACGAGTGGTCTATCGAGCCAGGGTGATCGACGGCGAACTCGCGGACTCGCTCTCAAGCGTCGGCGCCGTGGTCATCGAGGGTCCGAAAGCCTGCGGCAAAACCGAGACCGCGCGCCAACTTGCCAAGAGCGAGGTCCGACTCGATGTGGACCAGGCGGCGCGTGAAGCGATCGCGATCGCTCCGTCGCTGGTCCTGGACGGACCGACTCCCCGCCTGATCGACGAGTGGCAGGCCGAACCCGATATCTGGAACCACGTCCGGCGCGCCGTTGACGACCGCGGCCAACCTGGACAGTTCATCCTCACTGGCTCGGCCGTCCCGCGAGACGATGTGATCCGTCATGCCGGAGCAGGACGATTTACCCATTTGCGGATGCGGCCGATGACCCTTTCCGAGACCGGGAACTCGACTGACCTCGTCTCCCTCGCCGATGTCCTGGCGGGCAGGTCAGTGGCCTGCCCCGAACCAGGCCTGACTGTCCCGGACCTTGCTGAGCGGCTCGCGATCGGTGGATGGCCGGCCTATCTCGGTCTCAACAGCAAGCAGGCGCAACGCGCGATGCGGGGATACCTCGGGGAGATCTGCAACGTCGACGTTCGTCGCCTCGACGGCGTCAAGCGCGATCCCAGGTCGGTCATGCGCTTCATCCAGTCGATCGCCCGAAATACCGCGACTCCGGCAAAGCTGCAGACCCTCGTCACCGATGCCAACGGAACCGATGGGTCGATGCACGTCGACACTGCTCGTGTCTATCTGGACGTCCTCGCCCGACTGCACATCACCGATGACGTTGCAGCCTGGCACCCGAGCCTCCGCTCGAACACTCGCCTTCGACAGGCGCCCGTCCGTCACCTTGCCGATCCGGCTCTCGCCATCGCCGCTGTCAGAGCAACCCCTGGCAAGCTGCTTGCCGACCTCAACTGGTTCGGCTTCCTGTTCGAGTCCATGGTCGTCCGTGACCTGCGCGTGTACGCGTCGGCGGTCGGGGGCGAAGTCTTCCACTATCACGACGAGAACGGCCTCGAGGCCGACGCGATCATCGAGCTGCCTGATGGAGGGTGGGCGGCATTCGAGGTCAAGCTGGGCGCCAGCACCGCCGTCGTCGATGGCGCGGCCGCAAACCTGCTGAAGCTGAAGGCCAAGGTGGCCGCAGATCCGCCCATCGCCCTCGCGGTCATCACCGGGACCGGCTATGGGCTGGTCCGCAAGGATGGGGTGCTCCAGATCCCGATCGGTGCCCTGCGTCAATGACCGGGGGCATCCCCGACGATTGGCGCCGGTCACTCGCCGACGCGATCGAGCATCCGTCCTTCAATGACCTGACTGACTTCGTCGCGCATGAGCGCGCCCGAACCGACACGACCGTCTACCCGCCGGAGGCAGCGGTCTTCGAAGCACTACGGCGCACGCCGCTCCGCACCGTTCGCGCCGTGATCCTCGGTCAGGACCCGTATTTCACTGAGGGACTCGCCACCGGCCTGGCGTTCTCCATCCCCGAGGGATTGCAAGCATCCAACGTCACTCCAGAACATCTTCAAGGCGCGCGAGTTTGACCTGGGCCTACCGCCTCCAGCGAGTGGGTCGTTGGAGCGTTGGGCCGACTGCGGCGTACTTCTCCTGAACACGGCCCTGACGGTTCGACAAGGCGTCGCGAACAGTCATCGGCGCCTCTGGCGGCCATTCACGGACGCCGTCCTTCAAGTGGTCGCCTCGCAGGAACGGCCGATCGCATTCCTTCTGTGGGGACGCCAGGCTGGTCAGGTTGAGCGGCGACTACGGATCACCACGCCGCACGTGGTGATCACGTCGATGCATCCGGCCGCCCGCCGACCCGGCTTCATCACCCCGAAGCCGTTCTCGAAGGCCAATCACGGCTTGGATACGCGCGGTCAGCCGAAGATCGACTGGAGCCTGGCGGGTGACGCCGCCGCCACCGACTCAGGCGACCAAGTCCGCGAATGCGCGCCGCCGTAGCGCGGCCGGCAACGCTTCGATCGCCACTCGCTGGGCGCGAACGGACGCGTCCATCCGGTCGATAGAAGTCAGCTGTTCTTGAATGCCCGCGGCGATTCTCTGCTGCTCATGCAGAGTCGGGAGTCGGACCTTCAATCCCGCCCGCCGAACCGCGGGGAGGTGGGCAATGGTCGTCGCGGCGTGGTCCTCGGTGAACTCGCCGCTGAGGGCTCCCAGCCACAACCTGTACAGGATGAACCGTGGATCGACCTTGCCGTCAATGGGCCTCAGTCGATGGAGTGACTTCTGATAGCAGCACCGTTTGATTTGGCCCGCCCAGACAGCGGCTCGGCCTGGCTGACCCCCTTCGCAAACAAGGACGTCTCCTGACTCCAAAGCACTCAACGGCAGTCGCGACGAGGATGTCGTACTCGGCCGCCGTCCGTTCAGTCGAGTAGAGGGCGCGTGCTGCGGACAGAGGCGCAACAACCCCCGCCGGGACCGGCTCGACAGAGGTTGTGAAGTCCGCGTCTGTTCCCCCCATAGGACTTTGCCCTCAGCTGCAGCCGGACGTACTGCCGCAGTTGAGGCACTTGTAGCAGGACCCGTTGCGGACCATGATCGATCCGCAGTCCGCGCAGCTGGGGGCGTCGGCCTGGGTCTGGAAGCTCACCTTCGTGGCGCCCAGGTTGAGCGTGATGGCCGACGTGCTGCCACCGCCGCCACCGTTCCCGTTGGCCTTGCCGTGGCCGTTGGCCGTCGTGCCATGCGCCGCGTCGTTGGTGGCGATGACCGCCAGCTCCTCCTTGGCCGGAGCCGCCTCCGCCGTCACCGCGCTTGCCTTGGGGGCGTCGGTATTCGTCGGCGGGGGAGCGACCTCGCCTGCCGTAGGCTGGCCGGCGGAGCTGGCATCAGGCGTCGCGCCGGAGCCAGCGATGGCCGGACCAGCCGAGAGGCTGGCGGTGGAACCGGCCCCGGCTGAGAGGCTGCCGACCGCCGGCTCACTGACGATCGCGGATCGATCGATGAGTCCCAGGATCGCCTTGTCGTCCGTCGACAGGAACCGCGACCCCAGCCACCGGAAGATGTAGTCCACGATGCTCTTCGCGATCGGGATCTCCTGGTTGCCGGTGAAGCCGCTCGGCTCGAACCGGACGTGCGCGAACTTGTTGACGAGGTCCTTGAGCGGCACGCCGTACTGGAGCGCCACCGAGACCGTCGTCGCCAGGGTGTCCATCAACCCCGAGACCGTGGACCCCTCCTTGGCCATCTTCATGAAGATCTCGCCCGGCTGGCCATCCGGATAGAGGCCGACCGTGATGTAGCCCTCGTGGCCGGAGATCTCGAACTTGTGCGTGACCGCGGCGCGCTCCGACGGCAGGCGGCGTCGATGCGGCAGGCCCGCCTCCACCTGGGCCTTGGCGAGCTGCTTCTTGAGCTCGGTCACGACGGCGGTGTCGACGACGTCGCCGTCCTTCCTCTTGGACGTGCTCAGTGGCTGCGACTCGCTTGCTGTTGTCGCGGTAGACGGCGATCGCCTTGAGGCCCAGCTTCCAGCCCTCGAGGTAGACCTGCTCGATCTCCTCCGCCGTGGCGGCTTCCGGCATGTTCACCGTCTTGGAGATCGCGCCGGAGATGAACGGCTGGATGGCGCCCATCATCCGGACGTGGCCCATGTAGTGGATGGACCGCGTGCCGTTGGCGGGCTTGAAGGCGCAGTCGAACACCGACAGGTGCTCCGGCTTGATGTGCGGGGCGCCCTCGATCGTCTCGCGCTCCGTCAGGTAGTCGAGGATGTCGCTGACCTGGTCTGCCGTGTAGTTCAAGTGCTTGAGCGCGGCCGGCACGGTCTGGTTGACGATCTTGAGGAAGCCCTCGCCGACCAGCTTCTTGTACTTGATGAGCGCGATGTCCGGCTCCACGCCGGTCGTGTCGCAATCCATCATGAACGCGATGGTGCCGGTGGGCGCGAGCACGGTGACCTGCGCATTGCGATAGCCGTGCTTCTTGCCGAGTGCCAGGGCCTCGTCGTAGACGGCCTTCGCGTGCTGGAGCAGATCCGCGGGCACGCCCTTCGTGGTGAGGCGGTATGCGGCGTCGCGGTGCTTGCCGATGACCCGCAGGAACGGCTGCTCGTTGACCTTGTACTCCTGGAACGGGCCGCCGTGGTCGCGGGCGATGATGGCCGACTGCTTGTACGCCTCGCCGTGCATGATCGCGGTCAGCGCGGCGGCGAAGTTGCGGCCCTCATCGGAGTCGTAGGCGAGACCGCGGCTCATCAGCAGCGCACCCAGGTTCGCGTAGCCGAGACCGAGCGGCCGGAACTTGTGCGAGTTCTCCTCGATCCTGGGCGTCGGGTAGCTGGCGTTGTCGACCAGGATCTCCTGGGCGGTCAGCGTCACCTTGGCGGCGAACCGATACGCCTCCGGGTCGAACTCGCCGTCCGCGTCGACGAACTTCATGAGGTTCAGGCTGGCCAGGTTGCACGCCGTGTCGTTGAGGAACATGTACTCGGAGCACGGGTTGCTCGCGTGGATCCGATCCGTGTTGGCCGAGGTGTGCCAGTCGTTGATGGTCGTGTCGTACTGGATGCCGGGGTCGCCGCAGACGTGGGCCGCCTCCGCCATCTTGCGGAAGATGTCGCGCGCCTTGTAGGTGTCCATCGGGGCGCCACCGACCACCGCGTGGGTCGTCCACTCCTGGTCCTTCTCCACCGCCTCCATGAACGTATCGGTGACGCGGACGCTGTGGTTGGCGTTCTGGAAGGCGACGCTTCCGTAGGCCTCACCGGTGAAGCTCGGGTCGTACCCGGCCTCGATGAGCGCCCAGGCCTTCTTCTCCTCGTTGAGCTTGGAATCGATGAAGTCGATGACGTCCGGATGACCGGCGTCCAGGATCACCATCTTGGCCGCGCGCCGGGTCTTGCCGCCCGACTTCACGACGCCGGCGAACGCGTCGTAGCCCTTCATGAATGAGACGGGGCCGGAGGCGGTGCCGCCGCCGGTCATCTTCTCGCGGGAGGAGCGGATGGTGGACAGGTTGCTGCCGGCGCCGGAGCCGAACTTGAACAGCATGGCCTCCGTCTTGGCCAGGTCCATGATGCTGCTCATCGTGTCCTGGACGGAGTTGATGAAGCAGGCGCTGCACTGCGGCTGCGGCTCGATGCCGACGTTGAACCAGACCGGCGAGTTGAACGCCATCTTCTGGTGGACGATCAGGTGGGTCAGCTCCGCCTTGAACGCCTGGAGGTCCGCGTCCGTCGCGAAGTAGTGCTGGGTCTCCGCCCAGGCCGTGATGGTGTTGACGACGCGGTCGATGAGCTGGCGAACGCTGGTCTCGCGCTCCGGCGTACCGAGGTGGCCGCGGAAGTACTTGCTGACCACGACGTTGGTGGCGAGCTGGCTCCAGAAGTCGGGGACCTCGACGTCCTTCTGCTCGAAGACGCTCTTGCCGGTCTCGGAGCTGATGCCGGCGGTCCGGTACTCCCAGGTGATCTCGTCGTAGGGATGGATCCCGGGCGTGGTCCAGCGGCGCTCGAACGTCAGGCCGGGCGCGCGGGTCTTGCCGTCGGCTTGCGTGCCATCGAAGCTCGCGCCCCACGGGCCGGCGTGGCGGCCGGTGTGCTTCGTGGTGCGGGCGGAGGTGGCGGCGGCGGCGGTGGCCGTGGCGGCGGCGGGGGCCTTTTCGGCCTGGTTCGCGGCGGCCTTCTCGGCCTTTTCGGCCCGCTTGGTCGCCCCGTGCGCCATGACCCCGACCGTGTTGCCGTTGCCTCGAGCCATCTGTCCTCTCCTCATCCCCGGGCGGCGCCCTGCTCGGGTCACCTTGACCGGCTCTCATCCGCTGCTCGCCCGGCCCCGAGCCGGATCACATCACGCATCCGGCCGCTGCCGGATCTCACCGCACGGCGCCACCTTGCGGTAGCTGCCGCAACTACATCGTCCTCTTGGCCAACGTCCGTCCTGGGGGCGACCTCGGGATCGGCGGACACGGCCGATGGCGAGGCTTCTTGGGCGTCTCATACGGGTGGGCGACCCTTCGAACGATACGCCGCCGGAGGAGGGCCGTCAAGACCAAACCACCACATGTTGCGATTGCCCACCGATGCCTACCACAACATGTAGTGTTCTGCCGGTTCTGCCCATGTCCACGCTCAGGTCCCGTTCATCCACGCTCGCGACCCGGTTATCCACGCCCACCACGGGCCTTGTCCACGTGCCGCGCTCGGGTTATCCTCGACCTGTCCACAGAACGGGTGTTCTGTCTGAGACGGCATGCTCGGACCGCCGGACCGCCCTCGGATCGCAGCAACGGCGCCCGGGACGGCGGTCGGCTCGGCGCCCGGGACGTTGGCGCCCGGGACGTTGGCGCCCGGGAGGGCGGCGCCAGGCTCCTGGAACGCCTCCCGCCGGACCGCCAGCGGGACCGACTAACCGTCGCCCGGTGGAACGCTAGGCGCCGTGGCATCGGCCGGAGGTGGCGGAATCGCCGGTGACTAGCCACCGAAGCGACCGCCCCACGCACGAACGAAGGCGGCAATCATCCTTCAACGTCCATCCGGCCCGCCCAACGTTCCGTGGCGCGACGGTTAGTCGGAGTCACTCGCGGCGACGCCGCGCGGGTCGCTGACGCCGTCGCCTCGCGCTGACCCCGCCGCGCGCTGACCCCGCCCCCGCCCGCTGTGCGCCGCCCGCGGCCGCCCGGCCGCTGCCCCCGGCCGCCGCCCCCATCGCGCCAGCCCGGTGCGCGACGGCGCAAGTCCCAGGCAAGTCCCGCGTGGCAGGATCGGACGCATGGACGACGTCCGCGTCGGCACGACGTTTCGAACGATCCGAATACGCAAGGGGTACACACAGGAAGCCCTGGCGCGGCGGATCGGCATCTCGCGCACGGCCTTGTCACGTGCGGAACACGGCGACCTGGACCCGCTGCCGTGGCGAACCCTGAAGTCGATATGTCTTGCGCTGGAGATCCGCCCGGATCTCATGCTTCGGTGGCGCGGCGGCGACCTCGACCGGATGCTCAGCGCCCGACACTCCATGCTCCACGAGTCGGTGGCCCGGGCGCTGCAGCGCGACTTCCCCGAGTGGGCCCAGGTTCCGGAGATGTCGTTCGCGATCTACAGCGAGCGTGGCTCGATCGACCTCGTGCTCTGGCACCCCGGCCGGCGCGCGCTGCTCCTGATCGAGCTCAAGACGGACATCGTCGACGCCGGCGAGATGCTGAGCACGTTCGACCGCAAGCGTCGACTGGCGCGCGAGATCGCCGAGAAGCGAGGCTGGCGGCCGCTCTCCGTGTCGGCGTGGATCATCGTCGGGGCGTCGCGGACGAATGAGCGTCGGGTCGCAGCACATCGATCGATGCTGCGACCCGCGTACCCGGCGACCGGCAGGGAGATGCGCGCGTGGCTCCGGAACCCGGTCGGCGAGCTGGCCGGCCTGTCGATGTGGCCGGTCTTGCCGCCTTCAACGGGAGCCGCGACCGCGGCCGGTCGCCAGCGTGCGCCGCGTCGCCGGAGCGTGCCTGCTCCTGAGTCGCGCGGCCCGACTCAGCCCGCAGCGGCTTCTGAGTCACGCGGGGCCGGTCGCGAGACCGACTAACCGTCGTCCCACGGGTCAATGGGCGCGCTGGGATCTCGATTCCTGGCCCGACCGGGTGTGCGTGGTCGCCATCGCGTGCGGGGGAGTCGCTCGTCGGCGGCCCCGTCCCGCGGCAGGAGCCCGCTGCGCGGGAGACGGGCCGCCTAACGTGCCGCCGTGGCACGGTTAGTCGGCCCCGCCGCCGCCGTGCCCCGCGCCGCGTGCCCGCCCCGCGCCGCGTGCCCGCGCCCCGCGCCGTCGCCGCCGCGCGCCGCCCCCGTCGCGCGCCGCCGCCGCGCGCCGCCCCCGTCGCGCGCGTCGACCGGTCAGACCTTTTCGAGCAGTCGGCTCAAGAACTGTTGCGTGCGCGGGTCGCGCGGCCGCTCGATGACCTCGTCCGGCGGCCCGGCTTCCACGAAGACGCCCTCCTCGATGAAGTAGACGCGGTCGGCCGCCTCGCGCGCGAAGGCCATCTCGTGCGTGACGACGATCATCGTGGCGCCCTCGTGGGCCAGCTCCGACATGACCTTGAGCACCTCGCCGACAAGGGTCGGGTCAAGCGCCGAGGTCGGCTCGTCGAACAGGAGCACCTTGGGCTCCATGGTCAGGGCCCGCGCGATGGCGACCCGCTGCTTCTGGCCACCGGACAGGCGCGCCGGGTGCTCGTCGCGTTTGTCCTCAAGCCCCACCTTGGCGAGGTATTTCTCGGCCGTGGCGATGGCTTCGGACTCCGCGACGCCCTTCACGCGAACCGGTCCCTCGATGAGGTTCTGGAGGACGGTCATGTGTGGGAAGAGGTTGAACTCCTGGAAGACCATCTGTGCCCGAAGCCGGATCTGGCGGATCCGCTCCTGGTGCTCCTTGTCCCACGGATGCAGGGGATCCGCCTCGACGCGCAGGCCATCGACCTCGATCGCCCCGACGGTCGGTTCCTCGAGGAAGTTCGTGCAGCGCAGCAGCGTGCTCTTGCCGGATCCGGACCGGCCGATCAGGCAGATGGTCTCGCGCGGATAGACCTCCAGGTCGCAGCCGCGAAGGACGTGGTTGGGGCCGAAGTACTTCTCCAGTCCTTCGAGTCGGACGATCGGCTCAGCACCGGCGGGGGTCAGCGCTCCGGGCGCGGCAAAGGGATCGTGTCGGCGCGCATCGGATGTCATCGGGCGACCTCCGCCTGGGCGCGGCCGAGGAAACATCCGGGCCGCGGAGGGATCGACAGGAGCCGGCGCATCAGATTCGCCGGTCGCTTTCCGCCATCCGCTTCTCCAGTCGATCCTGGAGGAGCGAGAAGACGATCGTCAGGACCCAGTAGACGAGGGCCGCTACCAGGAGTGCCTCCAGCGCCCGGAAGTTCTGCGTTCCGACCCGCTGGGCGCGCCAGAGCAATTCCTGGACGCCGAGCAGCGAGACGAGCGCGGAGTCCTTGATCATCGCGATGAACTCGTTGCCGATGGCCGGCGTCACGATCCGGACCGCCTGCGGCAGCACGATCCGGCGCATCGTCATCCCGTTCGTCATGCCGAGCGCGGCGGCCGCTTCCAGCTGACCGCGCGGGATGGCCTGGATGCCGGCGCGGAAGACCTCGGTCATGTAGGCGCCGTAGTTGAACGCGAGGGCGAAGGTGCCCAGGACCAGCGTCGGGACGCCGGCGAACCCGTCCCAGATCTGGGGCAAAGCGAGATAGATGAACAGGATCTGGACGATGAGCGGGGTGCCGCGCACGAGCGACACGTAGAAACTCGCCAGGGCGTAGATCACCGGCCGTGGCGACAGCCGACCGAGTGCGCCCAGGACCGCGAAGACGATGGCGACGGCGATCGACGAGGCCGACACCAGGATCGTCACCGGGATGCCGGCGAGGATGAACTCCTGCCACTTGGCGAGGAACTCGACATCGATCTTGTTGGCGGCGATGAGGCCGCCGACGATCAGCCCGAGCAGGACGAGCCACGTCGCGAAGAACGTGACGCGGAACCTGCGCTGTGC
Source organism: uncultured Chloroflexia bacterium (assembly GCA_963704935.1). Taxonomy (GTDB): domain Bacteria; phylum Chloroflexota; class Limnocylindria; order Limnocylindrales; family CSP1-4; genus SPCO01. Next base: position 704,522 of record CAVPIF010000001.1, on the reverse strand, counting down.
ACGCCGACGGCTGCGCGCGACGGCCTCGATCACCGCCGCGCTCGTCTGGATCCGGAGCTCGTCGACCGGAGCCTGCATCTGGCCGTGGTGACCGACGCCTGCCATGCGCCCTCCTCTCGCCGAAACGCCGACGGGGCGCCAGTCGCTGGCGCCCCGTCGGGTCAGTGCTGTGTCAGCCGCCGACCTTGGTGGTCAGGTCTTCGCCGAACCACTTGTCGGACAGGTTCTTGAGAGTGCCGTCCGAACGCATGGCGTCGAGGATCTTGTTCACTTCGGTCACCATCGAGGCAGGGTCCGCTCCGGACTTGTCGAACGCGACGGCGAGCGGCTCGTTGAAGACGGGGTCACCGAGCTTCACGACATCGATGCCTTCGTCGATCGCGCCCTGGACCGTCGTCGAGGAGCTGAGCCAGCCGTCGAAGTCGCGTCGGCCGGCCTGCCACGATTCCGCGCAGTTCCGGTCCGTATTGAGGGTCGTTGCGGTCGAACCCTCCGGCGGCTTGGTCTGCGGGCTCTCCGTGCCGAAGTCCAGCGTCCCTTCGAGCCACTGCAGGTACGTCGTCCCGCCACCGACGCAGATGACCTTGCCGGCCAACCCATCAAGCGAGGTGATCCCCGAGTCGGGCAGGACGGCGATCTGGGCCGGCGTGTAGTAGTACGGCTTGGAGAACGAGATGACCTTCTCGCGGTCGCTCGTGATCGTCATCGAGCCGACGCTGAAGTCCCAGCGCCCGCTCCACGAGCCGGCCGTGATGGCCTCCCAGCTCGGGGTCTCGAACGCGATGTCGACGCCGAGGCGCTTGGCGATCTCCGTCCCGACATCGATGTCGAAGCCCTCATAGCCACCCGCTGCCGTCAGCGCGGACTGGGGCGGATACTCGGGATCCGTGGACATGACGATCTTGCCGGCCGCCTTGACCTTCGCCAGCAGATCGTCGGCGGTGCCTCCGCCGGTCGAACAGGCGGCCGCGACGACGGTGACGACGGCGAGCGCCGCCACCAATCGCACGAGGTCGCTCCTGCGATGCCTCATGGCAGGTCCTCCTCCATGGACGGCGCCTGCAACGTGATCCCGGGTGGATCGGTCGACGAACGGTCAACCATCGTCCAAGCGTCGACTACGTTTGTCGCATCTTACGGCCTGTGTCGTGCGTGAGTCGGGCCGAATGCGGCAATGTGCCGGCCGTGCCGCTCGCCCCGCGCCGCGGCGTGCCGTGCCGCATCACCTCGTGCCGGCCGCGCCGTACCGTGCCGCGCCGGCCGCGCCGTGCCGTGCCGTGCCGCATCACCTCGTGCCGGCCGCGCCGTGCCGTGCCGCATCACCTCGTGCCGGCCGCGCCGTGCCGCGCCGGCCGCGCCGGCCGCGCCCTGACCCGTACCGGCCGTGCCGTGCCGCATCACTTCGTGCCGGCCGCGCCGTACCGCTCGCCCCGCCACGCGCTCCCCGGTCGAGGCTGCCTGTGCCCACCCGGCGAGGACTGCCCCCCGCGAAACCGACTAACCGTCGTGCCGGTGGTCAATAGACGCGCTCGAACCCGGTTCCGGCACCAGCCACGGAGCGTCGGTCGTGGGTTCGTGCGGGAAGCGCTCCGCGCTGGCCCCTCACGGCGTCCTCGGCGCGTTCCCCGTCGCCGCGGGCCGCCCAACGTTCCGCAGCGGCACGGTTAGTCGGCGTCGCGGGCGGAGTCGGAGTCGCGGGCGGAGTCGGAGTCGGAGTCGGAGTCGGAGTCGGAGTCGCGGACGGAGCCGCGGGCGGGAGTCGCGGGCGGAGTCGGCGTCGCGGGCGGAGTCGGTGTCGCGGGCGCCTGGCAGCGAACTCCCGGCCGCCCCGGCCGCGAACGCCCCGCCGTGAACGCCCCGCCGCGAACGCCGGCCGCCCCGCCGTGAACGCCCCGCCGCGAACGCCGGCCGCCCCGCCGCGGACCAGTGGCAGCGAACGCCGGCCGCGATCCCCGCCGCGATCCCCTCCGCGATCCCCGCCGCGAACCCCGACCGCCTGGCCGTTACAGCCCGGAGTACGCGTGCAGCCCGCTGAACCACAGCGAGCCTGAGTACGTGACGAGGACCATCCCGAAGCCGACCACCAGGAGGAGTGCCGCCGGTCGACCGGCCCACGATCGCTGGGTACGCGCGTGCAGGTAGACGGCATAGGTCAGCCACGTGACGAGGGCGGCGGTCTCCTTGGGGTCCCAGCCCCAGTAGCGCGACCAGGCGATGGACGCCCACCAGGACCCCAGGATGATCATCGTGGCGAAGATCGGGAACCCGATGATGACTGCCCGGTAGGCAAGCTCGTCGAGCACCTTGTGCGACGGGAGCCAGCTGACGCGATCCGACGGGCCCTGGATGAGGTACGCGACGCCGGCCGCGAACGAGGTCGCGAAGATCCCGTACGACAGCACAGCCATCCCCACATGGATGGTCAGCAGCGGCGCGTTCTGGAGAGCCGGGACGAGCGGCTGGATCTCGCTCGGCAGCGAGGAGGCGTAGAGCAGCAGCGCGAGCGTGACGCCGGCCGGGATGAAGCCGATGGAGCGGACGGCGTAGCGCCGCGCCAGGACGGCGTACCCGGCCAGGATGGAGAACGAGAACGCGACCGTGAACTCGAACATGTTGCCCCACGGTCCGCGGCCAACGACGATCCCACGGAGCAGCAGCGCGGCGCCCAGCGCAGCGACCGCTGCCCAGGTCAGCCAGCTGGCGGCGCGAGTCAGTGGACTCGGGGAGGCGCCGAGCGCCGGACCGCCGGATGCGGCGCGCGACTGCGCGGTCACGAACGACCCGGTCACCACGCCCGCCCACGCGGCCTGTCGTCCGCCCACGGCCGCCACGGACACGGCGGGGAGTGCCCGTCTGCCGTTCGCCAGCATCACGGCATGGCCCACGTGCGCCGCGAATCCAAGCGCGGTGAGGATGGCTCCGATCGAGAAGAGGTTCGCGGAGAGTTCGGCCACGGTCATCGCCTCACGGGACGCGTCGGATGTGGAACCGGTTTCGCCTGCCGTCAGGCGACGGCCGCACCGCCGGGCCGTGGCCCGGACGACGCGTGGGCGATGACGGCCTGTGGCTTGACCTTCAGGACGAGCCCGCAGCCCGAGCACGCGTCGATCAGCGCCGTGCGACCCAGCCCACACATCGGGCAGATGACGGCGAGGTCGTCGCGACAGCTGTCACAGCGAGTCGTCCCGGACGCGAACACGAGCGCGTCCCGTCGGCAGTGAGGGAGCCCGGGCGTGAAGACCGGCTGGCCGTCAGCGCCGATCTGGGCGCGCTGCGGACCCTCCACGATCGCGATCCTCGTCCGCGGCCGGCGAACCTGGTAGACCAGGATGCCGAGCAGGGTGAAGGTCACGAGTGGCGCGACCACCCCCAGGAAGAAGAACAGCGGCAGCAGGCCGATGAGCGCCCCCCAGTCGGGGAGGACGAACAGCGACGTGATGTCAAGGATCGTGTTCCAGACGTCGTTCACGGCGTCGACGATGTTCACGCGGGCATCCTACCCGACCTACCCGACGGCGGTCGCCCACGACGCGGATTTCCCCGCTTGGTCGTCGCGCCTCGACCGGGCCTCCATCCCGGGCGGTCGTCGGGGTCGCCGTCCCCGCGGACCCCACCGTCCCCGCGGAGACCACCGTCCCCTCCGTCCCCGCGGACGCCACCGTCCCCGCCACCGGCCCGGGTCGGAGGCCGACGATTCCCGACCGACGGCGCCGACAGCTTCGGTCGCTCCAGCCGTCCCAGCAGCCAGGCGGATCCGGCCGTTCGGGCGCCTCGCTCGCGGAGGGCGGTCCGCAGCGCGCGATCGTCACTGATGACGAGCAGCCCCGCGGCGCCGGCCGGGCCGACCAGCGCCCGGGCCTCGTCGACCAGGGAGAGGAGCAGCTCGTCCGCGGATCTCCGTCCGGCATGCCGGACGATCAGCCCGGCGGCGACTCGCTCGCCGCGCATGCCGCGATCGGGGAGGCCGTCGAACACGAGCTCGATGCCGATGCCGGCCGGGATGATGCCCCGCAGTCGACCGATCAGCGCGGCCTGCGGGGCCGCACCCGGTTTCCGGGACATGATGTGGAGCAGGTTCGTGCCGTCGACGAGCAGCCGGTCCGTGCCGTTCAACGGGTCGCGCGGGAGCGTCGTCACGACGACATCGTACGCGTCGGCCGGTCCGCCGCTACGATCGGCCGCGTGAGCCTGCTGCTGCTGGTCGACCTCGACGGCGTCGTCTATCTCGGAACGGACCCCATCCCGGGCGTGGCCGCCGTGCTGGCCGATCGCGCCCGGCGCGGTGACGACGTCGTCTACGTGACGAACAACTCGATGCACTATCGGGCGGACTACGTGACCCGCCTCGCCGGCATGGGCGCACCGATCACGACGGAGACGGTCGTGTCGTCTGCCCGGGCGACCGCCCTCCATATCGCCCATCACGAACCCGCGATCCGCCGCGTGCTGGTCCTGGGGGCGGGCGGCCTGGAGCGCGAATTGCGCGATGTCGGGCTGGACGTGGTCACCGCGGGGTACGCCGCGACGCGCATGGCCCAGGAGGGGATCGACGGCTGGATCGCATCCGGTGAGCCCGACGCGGTCGTAACGGGGCTCGACCCCAATCTGACCTACCTGCGCCTGGCCGCCGCGGCCGACTGCATCCGCGCCGGGGCTCGCTTCATCGCCACGAACCGCGATCCGATCTACCCGACCGAGCGCGGGCTGCTCCCGGGAGCCGGCTCGATCGCCGCCGCGGTGGAGACCGCGACCGGCGTGACGCCGCTGTCCATCGGCAAGCCGGCGTCGCACCTCCTGGAACTCGCCGCGGAGGCCGTTGGCCGGACCGCCGGCGAAGCGATCATGATCGGCGACGGGATCGCCACGGACCTGGCAGCGGCTCAGGCGGTCGGGGCGCGCTGCATCATCATGCTGACCGGCGTGACCACGCGGGAGCAGGTGGCCGCGCTTCCGCCCGGGGAGCGGCCGACGGCGCTCGCTTCGAACGCCGAGGAGCTGGCCGCCGAGCTGGACCGGTTGTCCTGACGCCGACGACGGCAGGAAACCGCCGGAGCCGTTCCGTCGTCTCGGGACCGATGCGCACGATCGAACGCTCCCTGGTCGTCTCGCTCCTGCTGGGGCTCGCCCTGCTCGCGGCTGCGTGCAGCGGCCCGGCGACATCCCCGAGCACGGCGCCGGCCGGTCCCGTCGATGCGACCGGCAGCTGGCGACTCGTCTCCGGATCTGATGGCAACGCGGCACTCGTCCTCGTCCCCGGCGCCGACGTCACGCTGACCGTGGCGGGCAGCCAGGTCTCGGGCCGCGCGGCGTGCAACCAGTACGGCGGCGAGATCATCGTCGCGGACGGACAGATCCAGTTCGGCCCGATGTTCATGACCGAGATGGCCTGCGAGGAGCCGGTCATGTCGCTCGAGGCGGCCTACCTTGCGGCGCTGGCCAGGGTCCGTGCGGCGACCCGCGATGGCGATCGACTCGCGCTCGTCGGGGACGGGGTAGAGCTCGTCTACGAACGCCTGGCCCCGCCTCCGACGGCAGCCATCACCGACACAGACTGGATCCTGGATTCACTGATCACGGGTGACGCCGTATCGTCCGTCGCCGGCGACCCGGCGCACCTGCGACTGGCATCTGACGGCTCCCTGACGGGCTCGACCGGTTGCCGAACGTTCACCGGTCGGTACACGCTGGCCAACGCGGAGATCCTGTTCATCGACTTCTCGGTGGACGGGACCGCGTGCCCGCCCGAGCTGACCGCACAGGACGGGCACGTCGTCACCGTCCTGGGCGACGGGGTCCGGGTCACGGTGGACGGCCAGCGCCTGACGCTCGCCTCGACCGGGAACGAGGGCCTGGGCTACGTCGCTGCGGCGCAGCCGGAGCCCGCCGCCTCGTAGGCGCCGCCTCGTAGGCGCCGTCTCGTTGGCGCCGCCTCGTAGGCGCCGTCTCGTTGGCGCCGCGCCTCCTCAGCTCTCGAACTCGGGGATCCCGGCCGCCCACGTATCGAACTCGTCCCGCAACGGGGCGAGCGTCGCCTCGTCGGCGAAGGCCACGTCGAGGGCCCGGCGGTCGATCGCCCAGAGTTCCGGCAGGGTCAGGCCGATGCGTTCGACCGCGTTGACGTACTCCTCGCTCAGCGACAGGTCGGACACGGTCGTGTCGTCCGTGCTCAGCGTCACCGGCACGCCGGCCCGATGGAGTCGGGCGATCGGATGGTCGGCGAGGGTGGGCATCAGGCCGGCCTGCCAGTTCGAGGTGGGGCACAGGTCCAGGCCGATCCCCCGGGCGGTCAGTTCGAGCGCACAGCGCCGGGTCGTCCACCGCGGTGGGGCCGTGGGCGACGCGTTCCGGGCCCACGACCAGCGAGCGGCGGACCTGCGCCGCGCCACCCCACTCCCCGGCGTGGATCGTCATCCGCAGGCCGTTCGCCCGCGCCGCTTCGAACGCCCGGGCGTGGTCCAGCGGGTCCGGGTAGGCGGCCTCCGGCCCGGCAAGGTCCCAGCCCGCCAGCCCCTGGTCGAGGAATCGGGCTGCGGTCTCCGCGAGTTCGACGTTTCCCTCGGGGTCGTGCGAACGCAGCGCCGTGCAGATGAGGCGCACCACCGTGCCCGTTCGCGCCGCCGCTTCGCGCGCGCCCGCGCACACGGCCGCGATCCCCTCGGCGAGCGGCAGGCCGCCCAGCAGGTGCAGGCGAGGGCCCCAGCGGATCTCGACGTACCGGACGTTCTCCGCCGCCTTCGTCTCGACCAGCTCGGCCGTGATCCGGTGCAGCGCCTCGGCGTCCTGCATCAGCGCGATCGGGAGGTCGAATGCCTTGAGGAGGTCCGCCTGCGAGGCGCACGGCATCGGGGCGATCAGCGCGCGGGACATGCCGGTCCAGTCACGCGGCGCGTCGACCCCGCGCGATCGCGCGAGGTGCAGGGCGGTGTCGATCCGGAGCGAACCGTCCAGGTGGAGGTGGAGCTCGGCCTTGGGCATCGCCCCGAGCAGGCGGCGGCGGGCGAGTCGGTCGGGATCGGAGAGGAGGGGGTCGGAGGCGGCGGAGGAGATCGTCATGGACCGATGCTACGATTCCGCCGACGTCGGGTCACGCGGTTGTTGCGTGGTGTCCCCGACGCGTGCCCGAGCAGCCAGGGATCCCGTACATGTCGACCATCCTCGTCACCGGCGCCAGCGGGTTCGTGGGCAGTCACGCCGTCCCGGCCCTGCTGCGGGCGGGCCATCACGTCATCGCGCTCGCGCGGACGCCAGATGCCGGGGAAACCGTCCTTGGCCGAGTCGATGCGGCCCTGCGCGATCGCGTCGAGGTGCGCGGCGGCGATGTCACCCGGCCGGCGACCCTGCCGGCTGCGCTCCACGGCGCCGACGGCGTCCTCCATCTCGTGGCCATCCCGCGGGACCATCGCGCCGGGGCGGAGTTGCGCCTCGTGAATACGGAGGGCACCCGCGCGATCGTCGAGGCGATGACCGAGGCCGGCGTCCGGCGCCTCGTCCACATGGGCGGCATGGGCATCGCCGACGACCCGGAGCTGCACTTCGCCAGCTCCAAGGCGAAGGCCGAGGCACTCGTCGCGGCCTCCACGCTCGACTGGACGATCCTCAAGCCGTCCCTCCAGTTCGGCGAGGGAGACGGTTTCTTCAACATCATCGCCGACCTCGTACGGCTGTCACCCGGCGTCGTGCCCGTCCCGGGTCGCGGCGACAGCCGGTTCCAGCCGATCCACGCGGGTGACGTGGCCAGGGTCGTCGTCGCGGCACTCGCCGACCCGGCCACGATCGGCGGGGTGTTCGGCCTCGGCGGTCCCCGCATCTGGACGTATCGCGAGATCACCCGCGAGGTGATCGGGGCGCTCGGGAAGCGGCGCCTGATCGTGCCGATGCCGATGCCGCTCATCCGCCTGGTGGCCGGTGCCGCGGAACTGCTGCGCCTGCCCTTCCCCGTGGCGACGGACCAGCTGCGCCAGCTGGCCCTGGACAACGTCGGCGAACTGGACCTGATCCCGTCGCGGTTCGGGTTCGATCCTCGTCCGATGGAAGGCCAGCTGGGCTACCTCCGTCGCAAGCGACGCGACCAGGTCGTCCCGAGTTGACGGTCGCGCTCCGCCGCCGGCTCGCCGCGCTCGGCTGGGTCGGCGCGATCATCGTGATCTCCCTGGGTGCTGCCGGCCTCGTGACCGCGATGGACCCGCCGCCGGCGGGTGGCGCGCGCCCGGAGCTGACCCGCCGTGGCGATTCTCTCGTCACGCCGGCGCTCGATGCCGTCGAGGACGACCTCCAGCAGCTGGCCACGGACGTCGCAGCCCTGGGGACCGAGGCGCGCGGGGCCCTTGCCGCCCTCAACGGGAGCGACCTCGTCACCGTGCAGGCCGCCATCAGCGCCGGCGACGACCTGGTTGACGTCATCCGGCGACGCACGACTGCGGTCCGCGCGGCGCTCGACGCCGTCCCGCTGCTCGGGACGCCAGAGGCGGCCTACCAGGTATCGGCTGCGGCCCGTGACCGGCAGGCGCGCCTGCGTGACGCGCTGGGCGTCACGAGCGACCTCGATGCGGCCTGGGCACGACTCACGACCGGATCGCTGGCCGCCAGCCGGCTGTCCGCGCGCCTCGCCGACCACGACGACGCCGTCGTCGCGGCCGCCGCGCTGGGTCGTGCTGCGGAGTACGACGACGCCGTCGTCACGCTGGACGAGGCGGACCAGGCGATCGCCGCCGCGCGTGCCCTGCGGGACCAGCTGGCCGCCACGGTGGACGTGTCCACGCTGGACCGATGGCTGGATCTCAACGCCAACTACGACGCGGCGCTGCGCGGCCTCTACCTCGCCCTGCGGGACGTCGGCGGTCGGGTGACCGACGAGGTCCGCGAGGCGATCGCCGCCGAGCGCGCGGCCAAGGACCGGCTCCCGCCCGATGGCCGCGGCATGGTCCTGATCATGGCCGAGATCGGCCTGGGCGGGATGAACAGCGCCGTGATCGCGATCGAGGAGGCCCGCGGACAGCTCGCCGACGCGCTGGCCGACGCCGGCTGAGACCCATCCGTCGCACGGGCGGGCGCTACACTCCGGCCAACGCCATGCCACCGGCCGTCGCGCTGGCCCTATCCGGGTGCGCGACTGCCGCTTTCCAGGAGGAATGCATCCACCGTGCAAGTCCGTGTCGTCACCGAACAGCCCTGGGACGTCAAGGTGGACGTCCTGGTCATCCCCGTCGCCGCTGAGGTCGCGTTCGAGGGGCCGCTTGATGAGCTCGACCGGCGCGCCGGTGGCGAGTTGCGCGCCCTGGCCGCGTTCAAGGAGCTGTCCGGCAAGCGATTCCGGACCTCCCTGGCCAACGCCGGGGAACTGCCGGCCGGTCGGCTCCTCGTGGTCGGCATCGGTGATCCCGCGACGGTCGATCGCGAGACGGTCGTCCGCGTCGCTGCTTCCGCGGAGCGGCGGCTCGGTGGTCGGACGGTCCGGTCGATGGCGGTCTGGCTGACCCCGCTCGTCGAGGCGGCCGGCCTCGCCGGCGACGCTTCGCTCGTCGGCCGGCTCGTGGCCCGTGGCGTCGTCGAAGGCTCGTACGACCCCAAGTCGATCTACCGCGATGCCGTGGAACCGAGCTGGGGCGCGGAGGGATCCGTCCTGCGCGGCGACTGGGGCGACATCTCCTCGCCACCGGCCCTCGATGAGCTCATCCTCGTGCTCCCCGGTGGCGATGCCGCGGCCGTCCGGACCGCCGCCGAGCAGGGGGTCATCGTCGGCGAAGGCGCCAACACCGCCCGGAACCTCGCGAACCGCGCCGCCAACGACGTCTCCCCGGCGGTCCTCGCCGACGAGGCTCGCGCCATCGCCGAGCGCCGCGGGCTGTCGATCGATGTCATCGGACCGGACCGAGCGACGGAGCTCGGGATGGGCATGTTCATGGCGGTCGGGCAGGGCAGCGCGAACCCGCCGCAGATGATCGTCATGCGATCCGGCGAGGCGGGGGAGCGCGACGCCCTGGATCGCCACCTCGCCATCATCGGCAAGGGCGTCTGCTTCGATTCCGGCGGCATCAGCATCAAGCCATCCGACCGGATGGAAGAGATGAAGATGGACAAGACCGGGGCGTGTACGGTCATCGCGGCGATCGAGACGGTCGCCCGGCTGGCCCCCGGCACCCCGCTCCTGGCCGTGGCGCCGGCCGTGGAGAACATGCCCGGACCGTATTCCACCCGTCCCGGCGACATCGTGACGGCGCTCAACGGCAAGACGATCGACATCACCAACACGGACGCGGAGGGTCGGTTGATCCTGGGCGACGCGATGACCTGGGCGGAGCGCCAGGGCGCCACGCACCTGGTGGACGTGGCCACCCTGACCGGTGCGGTCTCACGTGCCCTCGGGCACCTGGTGACGGGCGCCTTCGGGACGCCGCAGGACTTCTACGACGAGGTCGCTGCCGCCGGCGTCCGGGCGGGCGAGCGCTACTGGCAGCTGCCGCTGGTGGACGACTACGTCGCCGACATGGACTCCTGGTACGCGGACTTCCAGAACTCCGGCTCCGCGGAGGGCTCGCTCGTGAAGAGCGGCCTGTTCCTGCGCGAGTTCGCGACCGTACCCTGGGTCCACCTCGACATCGCCGGCACGGCCTACTACCGCAAGGCGATGCCGTTCGCGCCGCGCGGGGCGACCGGCTCGTCGCACGCCACGCTGGTGGAGCTGGCCCTCGCCGGGGCGCGGCCGGGCTGAACCCGGATCCGCGAGCGGAGCGTTTCGATTGGAGCCCCTGATCCTCGTTCTTGCGGTCGCCGGAGGGGCCGCCGGGGGCGCGCTGGGCGCGGCCGCGGACCGGTTCGCGACGCGCTGGCCGGAGCACGACCCGGAGCACCCGGCCGGTCGCCGCGCCGACTGGCGGACGATCGTCTGCGTCGTGGCCGGTGCGCTGGCCCTGGGAGCGTTGCCGCTGCGATTCGGGGACGACCCGCTCGCGGCAGTCGCGTTCGGTGCCTGGTTCGTGACCCTCATCGCCGGGCTCGCCACGGACCTCGACCAGCGACTCCTCCCGGACGAGCTGACCCTGCCGGTGATCCCGCTCGCGCTGGTCTACGCGATCAGCGGCCAGAACCCGCTGGTCGGTGACGGCTGGGTGCTGGCGGTCGGCGCCGCGCTGATCATCCCGGCGGTGCTGTACCTGCCGTCCATCCCGTTCGGTGCCGGCGCGTTCGGGATGGGCGACGTCAAGTTCCTGGCCGGGATGGGCCTGATGGTCGGTGGCGAGCGTGCGCTCGGCGGTGTGCTGGTGGGACTGCTGACCGCCGGCGTGATCCTGGCTGTCCTGCTCGCGACGCGACGGATCGGGCGGCGCTCGTACGTGCCCTTCGGGCCGTTCCTGATCTTCGGCGCGCTGTGGGCGGTGCTCGTCCGGGCGTAAGGCCGGCGCCGGAGGTCCGCCATGCGGAAGGACCATCGGCCCATCCGGCGCGGATGGGCGACGTCGCTAGACTCGGGGTCACGGCCCTGCTGGACGGGCGGGCGTATCATGCCGGGAGCCGGAAAGTCATTGGTGTCGTCCAGCGGCAGTGCCCGTCGAGGGACGGCGATCCACCGGCGGGCTGACCGTCGACCTGTGCCGTGCCCGAGCATCGGCGCCGACCCACGGAGATTGCTCGCACGATGACATCGCCAAGGTGATCCGCCGCCGGACCGACCGATCGGATGCTCCGATCGTACACGGCTGGTCCACCGTGCGTCCCCACGGGTCGACGCGCGCGCGGCGACTGCCGGCGCTGCTGCTGGTGATCCCGCTCCTCGTGGGCCTGTTCGGCGCGCCCGGTGCGGCGATCGTCGTCCGTGGCGACGAGCTGGCGGATGCGAAGGCCAAGCAGGCCGAGCTCAAGAAGGAGGTCGCCGAACAGAAGGCGAAGGTCGCCGAGCTCAACTCGCTGCAGTCCGCCCTGTCCACCGAGATCCGCCAGACGAAGCGACGCTTGAGCGCGATCGGTGCCGATCTCGACGCCGTCCGCAAGGACATCACCTCCATGGAGGCCAGGATCGTGGAGGTCCAGGACGCGTACGACGTGCTGGTCTCGAAGGTCGTCGACATGGATGCCCAGCTGCGGGCCCTCACGGCGCGCGAGGCGGACAAGCGCCAGGAGCTCGGCGAGCGCCGGGCGTTGCTGGCTGAGCGGGTCCGCAACGCCTACGACACGGACCGGACGTCGCCCCTGGAGACGCTGCTGTCCAGCGGGACCTTCACCGACATGCTCGCCGAGATGAGCTTCTACATCGACGTCGCCGAGCAGGACAAGGCGCTGGCCGAGCAGATCAGCAGGGACAAGGAAGAGCTCGCCGTCCTTCGCGAGACGGTCAGCGCGACGCGCGACCGGACGAACGTCCTGCGCCAGGAGACCGCGGCCCAGAAGGTGACGCTCGATCGCAGCCTGGCGGAACTGGAGGACACGCGGGCGGCACTCAAGAAGCTGGAGAAGGCCGTTTCCAAGGCCCTGGCCCAGCAGAAGGCGAGCTTCGCGGCCTTATCCCGGAACAAGGCGGACGCGGCGCGGATCATCAAGGAGGCCGCCGCCAAGCAGGCCGCCCTGGCCCGCAAGATCGACAAGCTGATCGAGGAGCAGGTCAGCAAGGGCAAGATCCCGTCGCAGTTCAACGGCACCTTCCGCTGGCCGATGGACGACTTCAACGTGAGCGGCGAGTACGGTTGCAGCTCGTTCTCCTGGTACGCCCCCGGCAACGGCTGCACCCACTTCCATAACGGGATCGACCTGGTGGCCCCCTACGGGACGCCGGTCCGCGCCGCCGGTGCCGGCACGGTCGTGTACGTCGGCTGGAACTGGGCGGACGGTTCCGATCCGGCCTGGATCGTCGTCATCGCCCACTCGGCGTCGCTGCGAACCTGGTACGCGCACATGCAGCCGAAGCGCCCGGTGTCGGTCGGCGAGACCGTCAAGAAGGGCGAGATCATCGGCTACGAGGGGAACACCGGTCGGTCCACGGGGGCACACCTCCACTGGATGGTGGAGAAGGACGGGAGCTTCGCCAATCCGCGCCTGTTCCTGTAGCTCGACCCAGGCTCGAGCCGGCCGGCCTGCCCGCCGCGGCGCTGACCCGTGCTAGCATCGAGGCACCCAAACCATCCACGTGGGGAGGCCAGGCGAACGTGAAACACACGCTGGCGGTGATCCTCGCGGGCGGTGAGGGCGAGCGGCTCTCGATCCTGTCGCAGGAGCGGGCCAAGCCCGCCGTCCCGTTCGGCGGCAAGTACCGGATCATCGACTTCACGCTGTCCAACTGCGTGAACTCGGAGATCAACGACGTGGTCGTCCTGACCCAGTACAACCCCCGCTCGCTGAACGATCACATCGGCCTCGGGCGTCCCTGGGACCTTGACCGCAATCACGGCGGCGTGAAGCTCCTTCAGCCGTACATCTCGCGGGGCCGCGTCGCCGAGTGGTATCGCGGAACGGCCGACGCCGTGCTCCGAAACATGAACGTGATCGAGCATTCGGCATCGGACGCCATCGTCCTGCTCGCCGGCGACCACATCTACAAGATGGACTACCAGCCGTTCCTCGCCGCCCATCGCCGCCGGCGCGCGGACGTGACGATCGCGGTGCGCAGCGTGCCGCTGTCCGAGGCCTCGCGGATGGGCATCCTCGCCCTCGACGATTCGGACCGCGTCGTCGACTGGCAGGAGAAGCCGAAGCAGCCGAAGAGCGACCTCGCGTCGATGGGCGTCTATGTGTTCTCCAAGAAGGCCCTGCGCCGGTTCCTGACGGAGGACCGGGTCGACTTCGGTTCGCACGTGATCCCGGCGATGCTGGCGGCCGAGGCCCGAGTCTTCGGCTATCGCTACGGCGGGTACTGGCAGGACGTCGGGACGATCCAGTCGTTCTGGGAGGCCAACATGGCGCTCCTGGAAGACGTTCCCGAGCTCGACCTGTATGACAAGGACTGGGTCATCCACACCCGGTCCGAGGAACGCGCGCCGGCCAAGGTGGGGCCAACGGCCCAGGTGCATCGCTCACTGATCAGCCACGGCTGTGTCATCAACGGGACGGTCGTCAATTCCGTCCTGTCGCCGGGCGTGCGCGTCGACGTCGGGGCGGTGGTCCGCGACTCGATCGTCATGTTCGACTCGGTCATCCGCTCCAGCGCCGTGATCGACCGCGCCATCCTGGACAAGGAGGTCGTGGTCGGCCCCGGCGCGATCGTCGGGGTCGGGCCGTTCGACGACCGGCCCAACAAGCAGGAACCGGGCCGGCTCAACACCGGCATCACCGTCGTCGGCAAGCGGGCCGTGATCCCGCGCGGCGCCAGGATCGGCCGGAACGTGAAGGTGGCCGCCGACGTGCGGACGTCCGACTTCGTCCGGAAGGTCATCGCCAGTGGCGAATCCGTGGAAGTCCGGCCCGGAGCCCGCCGCGCCCACGACCACGCCGCGGGCACGCAAGCCCCAGCCGCGATCGTCGCCGGCGGGCCCGGCGCGAAGGGCAACCGCGGCTGACGCAGCCGGGCGTCCCGGGCGCTGAGGCGCACGTCCCGGCCCGCCCGGCGGTTCTCGGCTAGACTCCGCGGGCCATGCCTTCCGCCGACCCCGGCGCGCCCGTCGTGGGCCCGGCCGACGTCGAGCGCTGGCTCGCCGGATTGGGCCTCGAGCCCGTCGAGCGGGCGGAGCGCGATGGGATCACCAGCTGGGATCTCGTCCTCGACGGCCGCCGCCGCTTCGACCTGCGCGTGACGGTCATCCTGGACCCGTCCCTCGCGCTCATCTGCTGGGCGCATTTCGCCCCGCCGATCAACGACCTGTTCCGGAAGTCGTATCGGCGACTGCTGCGCTGGAACGACGAGTTCCCGTTCGCGAAGTTCGGTGTCGGTGATGACGAGCGCCCGATGCTCACCGTGGAGCAGCCGGCCAGCGCGGCCGCGGCGGCCGGTGCCGACGGCCTGGGGATGGCGCTGGCACGGATCATCGGCATCGCCGACCGGTTGCTCGACGAGTCGAAGGACTGGATCTGGATCGGCGGCCGGATGCCGGACTCGACCGGCAGGGTCGGCCGGAATGACCGGCTCATCGCGCGCTTCGAGGAGGCACTGCCCGAGCTGTTCGCCGCGGACCCGTCGGACCCGTCGGACCCGGAGTCGCCGGCTTGACCGCTCGACCGTTCGTCCCCGCCATCCTGGCCGCTGGAATCGCACTCGGCCTGCTGGTCGTCCCCGCCGGTCCGGTCGCGCCCGCCGCCGTCCACGCAGCGGCGCCGGACCTCACGATCACGAGCGTGGCGGCCTATGACGTCCAGCCGGAGGAGCGCCGCGTCCGGGTGACGGTGGACCTGACCCTGGTCAACCACCTCAAGGACACGAAGACCACCCGCTTCTACTTCGACGAGGCCTTCCTCGACGTGATGCCCGGATCGTCCGGTTTCAAGGTGACGAGCGAGGGATCGGGCGGTCCCACCGTCAAGGTCCACAAGAAGGCCAAGGCGTACACCCGGCTGCGCATCGCCTATCCACGCTTGTACAGCGGCAAGACGGCCAAGTTCCGGCTGACCTTCGATCTCCGGGACCCGGGCGGAAGCCCGACCCGCGATCTCCGGATCGGTGACTCACTCGTCTCGTTCCCGGTGTGGGCCTTCGCCACCGATTCGACCCCCGGGAGTTCGGTCACGGTCGCCTTCCCGGCCGGGTACGACGTCGAGGTCGAGGCGGGCAGCATCCCGGCACCCACGGTCGACGCCGACGGCGGGACGACATTCGACACGGGCTCGCTCGCCGAACCACTCGACTTCTTCGCGTACCTCGTCGGCGACCGTCCGGGTGCTTACGTGGAGCGCACGATCACGGCCACGGTCCTCGACGCCCCGGCGACGCTGCTGCTCCGGTCCTGGCCGGACGACGAAGCATGGGCGGAGCGGGTCGGTGGCGTGCTCGCCGGCGCGCTTCCCGCGCTCGGCGATCGGATCGGACTGGTCTGGCCGCATGGCGAGCCTCTCACCGTCCAGGAGGCAGTCAGCCGCTCCACCGCGGGGTACGCGGGGCTGTTCGATCCACGCCTGGGGCGGGTCGAGATCGCGTACTACGCGGACGATTTCGTCGTCCTGCACGAGGCGGCCCACAGCTGGTTCAACGGCGCCCTGCTGGCCGATCGATGGTCGAACGAGGCCTTCGCCTCCTACTACGCCGCGGAAGTCGCCGCCGACCTCGACGTGACGATCAGCGAGGACATCCTGACCGAGGAACTCGAGGCTTCGCGGATCCCCCTCAACGCCTGGGGACCGGTCGGGTCGGCCGGGTCGACCCAGGAGGACTACGCCTACGCGGCCTCGCTGGCGCTGGCGCGAGCCATCGCGGCGCGCGCGGGCGCCGACGGGTTGCGGGCGGTCTGGGAGGACGCCGCCGCCGGGATCGGGGCATACCAGCCGGCGACCGGTCCGCTGGAACGCATCGCCGCGCCGCCGGACTGGCGCGGACTGCTCGACTTGCTCGAGGCTCGGACCGGGGCGACCTATGACGACCTGTGGCGGACCTGGGTCACCCGACCCAGCGACGAGCACCTGCTCGACATCCGGGCGGCCGCCCGGGAACGCCACGCCGAAGTGGGGGCCCAGGCGGCGGATTGGCGACTGCCGCGGGCGATCCGCGACGCCCTCCGCGCCTGGCGCTTCGTCGACGCCACCGAGCTGCTGGACCAGGCGGCCGCGTCCCTCGAGGCACGGGCCGAGATCGAGGCGGCCGCCGACGACACGGGCCTGATCGTTCCGGCGAGCCTGCGCCTCGCCTTCGAGGACGATGACGGATTCGCCGACGCGGTGTCGGAGGCCGAGGCGGAACTCGCGGTCATCGAGCTGTACGCGGAGGCGGTCGCCCTTCGACCGGCGACGTCGGACCCAGTCCAGCAGCTGGGCCTCTGGGGAGAGACGCCGGAGGCCGATCTCGTCGCCGCCCGGTCCGCCCTCGCGCGCGGCGACCTGCAGGCATCGGCCGCAGCGGCGTCGTCGGCGGCCGACACCTGGGCCGGAGCCGAGACCGTGGGGCGGGGTCGTGCCTTCAGCCTCGGGCTGCTCGCCCTCGCGGCGATGCTGGCCGTGGTGCTGGCGTTCTCGTTCCTCCGGCGCTACCGGAAGCATCGCCGGCAGCAGCGGCTCGCCTAGGTCGGGCCCGTTCCGCCTCGGTGTGGGAGCCCGCGGCCCTACGGTACACTCGCGAGCCGGGCCGACCCGTCCACGTCCCGAGGTACCGGAGTCCCGACCGACCGATGGGCCACCAGCGCACGCGACCCTCGCACGAGATCCTGTCCGGCGACTCGGCCGACGTGTACTTCGCGCGAGCCGACAGCATCCTCGAGCAGGAGGGGATGGACCCGCTGGTCACCATGGAGGTCTTCACCCGCCAGGAGGCCGTGCTGTGCGGCATCGACGAGGCCAAGAACCTCCTGGGCCACGTGCTGGGCGCGGCCGATCCCGCGGAGACGTCCATCGAGGCGCTCGATGACGGTGACCTCGTGCGGCCGAAGGAGATCGTCCTTCGGATCCGAGCACGGTATCGGCGGTTCGGGCTGTACGAGACGGCGATGCTCGGGATGCTCGCCCAGTCGACCGGCTGGGCGACGGCGGCCCGCGAGTGCGTGGAGGTCGCCGCCCCGGAGCCGGTCATCAGCTTCGGCGCCCGCCACGTCCACCCGGACATCACGGACGTCCTGGACTACGCGGCGATCGTCGGGGGGTGCGTCGGTGCGTCGACCCCGGCCGGAGCCCGGCTGGCCGGCCTCAACCCGACCGGCACGATGCCCCACTCGCTCGTGCTGATCTTCGGCGACACGGTGGAGGCCGCCCTCGCGTTCGATCGCGACCTCGGGCCGGAGGTGCCGCGGATCGTGCTGGTCGATACCTTCCGCGACGAGGCGGAGGAGGCGCTCCGCGTCGCCAAGGCCCTCGGCGACCGGCTGTACGGCATCCGACTGGACACGCCGGCGGAGCGTGGCCGGGTGACCGCCGACCTCGTCCACGAGGTCCGCGCGCGGCTGGACAACGAGGGTTTCCAGCATGTCCGGATCACCGTGTCCGGTGGCCTGACACCGGACCGGATCCGCTACTTCAAGGAAGCCGGCGCCCCGGTCCACTCGTACGCGGTCGGCTCGCACATCAGCGGTGCCAGGCCGATCGACTTCACCGGTGACATCAAGGAGATCGACGGCCGGCCGATCGCGAAGCGCGGTCGGATCCCGGGCGTCACCGAGTCGCCCCGTCTCAAGCTCGTCGACCTCGCCCCGTATCGGGAGAGGTAGGCCTCGCCGGCCGGCCCTCGCCGGCCGTGCACGCCAGACCCGGCCTCGCCGGCCCTGCCCGCCGCCCGGCCTCGCCGGCCGTGCACGCCATGACCCAACGAGCCAACGAGCACCGCTCGATCGCCCGTTGATGGCCGTCCCGTGCACCGCGTGATCCCTCGGGCCAACGAGGACTCGATCCGACCCGCTCGATCGCTCGTTGCGTCACCGGGTGACCGTGCGCGGCAAGCCAGGGACGAGCCGTGCGCGGTAAGCCAGGGAACGTGCCGCGGCAAGCCAGGGAGCGGGCCTCGCGGCAAGCCAGGGACGCGTGCGCGGCAAGCCAGGGACCCGGCCACGGGACCCGGCCACGGGACCGGGCCACCGGACCGGGCCGCGAAGGCGCCGCTGAACGCCGTGTGCCACCATCGGCGGATGGAGAGTCAGCGACCCCTGGACCTGCCCGCCGATGACGATCGCGAGAGCGCCTACGAGCTGCTGCAACGCGGCCATGCCCTGCTTGCCGCACACCACCATGCCCAGGCGGCCGTGGTCCTCGAGCGGGCGAATCGCCTCGAGCCCGGCATGGCCTCGATCATGGAAGCCCTGGGCCGGGCCCTCTTCAACTCCGGCCAGCACGGGGAGGCCAGGGTGGCGTTCGAAGGACTCCTGGAGATCGACCCGTCCGCCCATTACGCCCACTACGCGATCGGCCAGAGCCTCAAGAAGCTCGGCCGGCTGGATGAGGCCGGAACGCACCTGCGGATCGCGGTCGCGCTCGATCCCCGATCCTCGCTCTACCGCGATGCCATGGCCCGGCTCCCTTCCGGATCGCGGCGCGCCCCGGACGCCGGCCCACCGGATCCGCTGACGAGCGCCTGAGCGCGCCGGCACGCCCGCGGGGGGCGGCGCCCGCCTCGCTGAACGCTTCGCCGCGGCGGTGCCGCCCGGCGGCTGATCGGCCGCGTCCGAACCGGATTTGACTCGATGGTCAGCCAGCCGCTGCCGGCGCGTCTCCGCGCCCGTCCAGCAGGCGTGCCAGCCAGAAGAGCCCGACGATCGACTTGGCATCGCGGATCGCGCCGGACTCCGCCGCCGCGACCGCCTCCCGCCAGGGCAGCCACTCAAGGATCAGACGTTCATCCTCGTCCGGACCGAGGCGACCGTCCGGATGAGCAGGCGCCAGGTCCGTCGCGAAGTACAGGTGCATGTACTCGTCGGTGAATCCAGGAGCCGTGAAGAACGCAGCAAGTTTCCGCCACGACCCGGCACGCAGGCCGGTCTCCTCCTCCAGCTCGCGTCGGGCGGCGAGATCCGGGTCCTCCTTCGATCCATCTTCGTGGACGTCCAGGCCCCCGGCGGGGATCTCCAGCATCGGCGCGTCGACCGTCAGCCGCCACTGCCGCACGAGCGCGACACGTTCCTGCTCGTCGATGGCAACGATCGCGACGGCGCCCGGGTGGCCGGCGATGTCCCGGGTCGATCGCCGCCCGTCGGCGAGCTCCACGGTATCGACCCGCACGGTCAGGTAGCGCCCGCGGTGCACCACCCGCGTGTCCACGACGCGCTCGGTCAGGTCGGCGAGTCGCAGCCCACCGACCGCCCCGGAGTCACGCTCCAGGGCCAGTCGGTCGCCTGACGAAGGGTCGGCGTCGGAGACGGGATCCCCGCTCAGGACACGGCGGCGGCGGCGGCCGTCGTCGTCGTCGACGGCGTCATCGCGGCCCCTGTCTCGGCGTCGAAGAGGTGCAGCTTCTCGAGTGGCAGGAGGAGGTTGACGATGTCGCCGGGCCGGACCCGGTGGGCGGAATTGACGATCGCCACGACGTCCTGGCCCACGGCGTTGACGTGCAGCAGTTCCTCGTTGCCGAGGTACTCGACGACGTCCGCCCGGGCCTGGAAGCTGCCGGCATCGGCATCGGATCCGGCCTCGCCGATATCGAGGTGCTCCGGCCGGAATCCGGCGACGAGCTTGCGGCCGGCGATGCCGGCCGTTTCGCGGAGGCGCCTCGGGATCGGGATGGACCAGTCCGCAGCGCCGATCAGGCGAGCCGAGTCACCGGAACCTTCCACCGTGACGTCGGCGAAGTTCATCGACGGGCTGCCGATGAAACCGGCCACGAACCGGTTGAGCGGCGTGTCGTAGAGCGACTGCGGCGTGCCGACCTGCATCAGCAGGCCCTCGCTCATCACGGCGATCCGGGTCCCCATCGTCATCGCTTCGATCTGGTCGTGGGTCACGTAGACCATCGTGGTTTCGAGGCGCTGGTGGAGCCGGGCGATCTCCGCCCTGGTCTGGACGCGAAGCTTGGCATCGAGGTTGGAGAGCGGCTCGTCCATGAGGAAGACCGCCGGCTCGCGGACGATCGCGCGACCCAGGGCGACGCGCTGGCGCTGCCCACCGGACAGTTCCTTCGGCTTGCGGTCCAGCAGCTTCTGAAGCTGGATCGTCTCGGCGGCCTCGTTGACCCGGCGTTCGATCTCCGCCTTGGGCACCTTGCGCAGCTTCAGGCCGAAGGCGAGGTTCTCGCGGACCGACATGTGCGGGTAGAGCGCATAGCTCTGGAACACCATCGCGATGTCGCGATCCTTGGGCGGCACGTCGTTGACCACCCGATCGCCGATCCGCAGCTCGCCGCTGGTGATCTCCTCCAGGCCGGCGATCATCCGCAGGCTCGTGGTCTTGCCGCAGCCCGAAGGCCCGACCAGCACCATGAACTCCCCATCGCCGATCTCGAGGTTCAGGTCCTTGACGGCGTGGAAATCGCCGTAGTCCTTGTTGACGTGGTCGAACGTCACGGTCGCCATGGCGCGAACTACCTCCACTCCCGGCAGTCGATCGCGGGCCCATGCATCCCAGTCGCCGAAGCGATGTCCCACCGAGGCGGAACGTGGACGGGCCCCGTACGTCAGCGGCTCGGGGTAGGGGCATCGTACGGGCGAGCAGTGCCCGAGCGCAACCGGCGACCATCCGACACAGCGCGGCAGCCCGGCGTCGAAGTCCGGGATACCTAGTGATTCATGCATCTGACGTGGTATGTTCATAGGTATGGCGACCGACCTTCGACTCGGGCAGGCGGCCGAGATGCTCGGCGTGACCCCCGATACGCTGCGGCGCTGGGAGGCGGATGGCCGGCTCGCGACCCGTCGGTCGACCGGCGGCCAGCGCCTGGTGCCCATCGATGAAGTGACCCGCCTGCTCGCCGACCGCCGCGCGACAGCCCGACGCGAGCGGCCGACCGTCGGGGGGTCGGCACGCAACCGCTTCCCGGGCATCGTCACGCGGATCGAACGAGACAACGTCGTGGGGGTCGTCGAGATCCTGGCCGGCCCGCATCGGATCGTCAGCCTGATGACGGCCGAGGCCATCGACGAGATGGGGCTCCAGGTCGGCGACGAGGCGATCGGCGTGATCAAGGCGACGAACGTCATCGTCGAGGTCCCGGCCGGGCGGGACCAGGGCTGATCGTGACGCGGCACGAACCGCCCGGCCGGCCCGGGCGGACGGCAGGCCTCGGGCTCGCGGCGGCCCTGGCGGTCGCGTTCGTCGCAGCCTGCGTGGGGTCGGTGACCGGGTCGCCGCCGGCCCGGCCGTCGTCGGCGCTCGGGGAGCCGGCGATGACGATCTTCGCGGCAGCCTCGCTCCGGAGTGCGATGGAGGCCGCGATCGGGGCCTACCGCGCCGTGGAACCCGGGCTGGCCATCACCCTGTCCACGGATTCGACGGCGACCCTTCGGACCCAGATCGAGCAGGGTGCGCCAGCGGACCTGTTCCTGGCCGCCGACACCGAGCATCCGCAGCGGCTCGTCGACGAGGGTCTGGCGACGGGTCAGGCCGTCACCTTCGCCGGCAATTCGCTGGCGCTCGTCGTCCCGCCGGCGAACCCCGGCGCGATCACGTCGCCGGCCGACCTGGCGAGGTCCGGCGTGAAGGTCGTGGCGGCAGGGCCCCAGGTGCCGATCACCGTCTACGCGGACCTGCTCATCGCGAACCTCGCGACGCTGCCCGGCTACCCGGCGAGGTTCGCCGACGGCTACGCCGCCAACGTCGTCTCGCATGAGGACAACGTGACGGCCGTCCTGACCAAGGTCGAACTCGGGGAAGGGGACGCGGGGCTGGTCTACCGGACGGACGCCGCGCACTCCGCGTCAGTTCGGACCATCGGCCTCCCCACGAACGCGAACGTCACCGCCGCCTATGCCGGGGTGGTCGTGCGTGACGGCGACGGGTCCGCGGCGGCCGCGCGGTTCCTCGAGTGGCTGCGCGGGACCGGCGGGCAGGACGTCCTCGCCGGTTTCGGCTTCACCGGCCCACCCCGGATCCCGACCCCATGACCCAGCGGGCCGCCGTCGTGATCCTGGCCGGCGGATTCGCGCTGTTCCTCGGCCTGCCCGTCGCGGCGCTGCTGGCGCGGGCGCTCGGGGGCGGGGCGCTGGTCGGCACCCTGGGCATGCCGGCGGTGCGTGATGCGCTCGCCCTGAGCATCGCCACGACGAGCGTCACGGTCGTGCTCACGCTGGCGTTCGGTACGCCCCTTGCGTTTCTCCTTGCGCGACGTCGATTCCGCGGCGCCGCGCTGGTCGAGACGGCCATCGACCTGCCGATCGTGCTCCCGCCGTCCGTCGCGGGCCTGGCCCTCCTGCTGGTCCTTGGGCGCCAGGGGCTGCTCGGCGGCGCGCTGGACGCCTTCGGGATCCAGATCGCGTTCACCACGGTCGCGGTCGTGCTGGCGCAGACCTTCGTCGCGGCCCCGTTCTACGTTCGCTCGGCGCGCGCCGGGTTCGCGGCCGTGGACCGCGATCTCGAGGATGCCGCACGAGTCGACGGGGCAGGGGAGGGGGCCATCGCCCGATTCGTGACGATCCCGCTTGCCGCCGGTGCGCTGACCGCGGGAATCGTCATGAGCTGGGCACGCGCCCTCGGGGAGTTCGGCGCGACCATCCTGTTCGCCGGCAGCCTGGGCGGGCGGACGCAGACGCTGCCGCTGGTCGTCTACGCCGAGTTCGGAGGCGGCGATCTGGACGCCTCGGTGGCCGCCGCCGCGATCCTCGTGGTGGCGGCCCTGGCCGTGCTCGTCGCGGTCCGCGGCCTGCACTGGGGTCGAGCGTTGGATCTGCGCGCGGGCTCGTAGCCCTGACGCGAGACAGCGTGAACCAGGCGCCTCGCGACCATCGGCCCACGGACAAGGCCCGTCCGGCACTGGTCGCCGCCGTACGCGTGGGGTCGATACTCGGACCTGACCGGCGCCGGGCGACGCAGCTGTCGCGCCCCGCAGGTCCCGGCACGCAAGCGTATGACGAACCGGTCATCCATCGACGAGGAGGCCCCAAACCATGACCACCCCGACCACCGTCGCCGCGCCGATTCCCGCGCCGATCGTCGCCGACTCCCTGTCTCGGTTGCTGGCGGACACCTACACGCTCTACCTCAAGACGCACGGCTATCACTGGAACGTGATCGGCCCGCAGTTCCCGGCCCTGCACCTGATGTTCGAGACGCAGTACACGGAGATGGCACTCGCGGTCGACGAGATCGCGGAACGGATCAGGACCGTCGGCGTGCCGGCCCCCGGCTCCTATCGGGAGATGGCCCGGCTCACCGTGGTCGAAGACGAGGAGGGGGCCCCGGAGGCGACGGAAATGGTCCGACGCCTGATCCGCGGCCACGAGACGGTCGTGCGGACCGCGCAGGACGTCGCACAGGTCGCGGAGGCAGCCGGCGACATCGCGACCGTCGACCTCGCCACGCGGCGAGTGCAGGTCCATGAGAAGACCCTCTGGATGCTTCGGGCGACCGCGGCCTGACGCGGGACCACAGGCCACGCGCGAGGTCCGGGCTCAGCGGCAGCGTCGGCGCAGTTCCGCGGCATTGAGGGCAAGCCCCGCGACGAGGATCGGGGTCGCGATCCAGGTCAGGTTCCGGGCCAGCCAGTCCGGCAGGAAGATGTCGGAGACCGACCCGCGCGTCGCGCCGAGCCGCTCGGCCATCGGGGTGAGCGGGCACACGAACCCGTTGGCCGCGTAGACGCCGCACTCGGCCAGGGCGATCGCGGAAGCGACCGCCGTGCTCCGCGTGGGCCCCCGCCGCAGCCCGTCGAAGAAGACCACCAGGATCGAGGCGGCGATGACGGCGAAGGCCACGGTGTGGACGGACTTGACCACGAACAGGATCAATCGTCGCCCCGGATCGCCGCACACGGGTGGTCTCCTCTCGACATCAGCTTGATGCTGCCGCGGGCTCGGCCACATTCGGGTCCCCGCGGCTGGGGGGGCAGCCGTGAGGACCCGTCGAGCAGGATGCCAAGGGTCTGGCAGCCCTCACCAGTGCCAGTCGGCACATGTTCGCCGGGCGACTCCGCAGGGCCGACCGGCCCGCGGAGACGACGACCTTCGGCGCTATGCAGCGCACATACGGAATCGGACGATAGGACGGGCGACCGCCTGCGTGGTCGACCCACGGGACGCCGGATCAGGCCCTGATCCGTCCCGGGATCCGTGTGGAGGTTCGCACCCATGAAGCGCCTGCTTGGCATCGTCGGATCGATGCTCATCACCCTCATCATCCTCGTCCCGGTGGCTTTCGCCGCCGACGAGTTGCCGCAGACAGGCCGAGTCCTGATCGCCGTCGGGGGAGACATGACCGTGCCCGCCGGTGAGCATGTCGACGCGGTGCTCGTGATCGGTGGCACCGCCACCATCCTTGGCGAGGTCAACACGGTGATCTCCGTCGACGGCGCGGCCGACCTTCGTGGCGCCACGGTCGAGACCGTCGTGGCCGTTGGCAGCTCGGTCTCCGTCGGTGACGGAACGACCGTGTTCGGCGACGTCTTCGGCCTGGACGCCACGGTCACGACGGCCACCGGCGCGACCCTCGGGGGCGAAGTCCGCGACCTTGCCCTGCAGATGGTCGGGGTCGGCGCCGTTCTCGGCCCGGCCCTGCTCCTCCTCTTCCTTGGGATCGCCCTGGTGACGATCGTGGCCGGCCTGTTCCTTGCCGGCATCGCCGCCCGCCAGGTACGCGAGGCAGGACTGCTGATCAGTCGCGAGCCGGGTCCTGTCCTGGTGGTTGGCCTGGCCGGCCTGTTCGCCCCGTTGCTGCTCGTGCTCGGCCTGTTCGTGACCGTCGTCGGCGCACCGCTCGGCGTGGCCATCCTGGTGTTCGTCTGGCCGTTCACCGCGTACCTCGGCTACCTCGTCGCCGGGATCTGGATCGGTGACTGGATCCTCCACCGGCTGCAGCCGGACGTCGTCCGCGAGCGCCCCTATCTTGCCTCGGTCATCGGCCTGGCCGTCCTGCAGGTCGGGGCCGTGCTGCCACCGATCTCGGCTGTCGCGTCGTTGTTCGGGTACGGGGCCGTGATCCTGCTGGCCTGGCGGGTCTTCCGGTCAGGCCAAGCCGGCGCTTCGACCATCCACGCCGCAACCCCGGCGCCGATGCCGAGCTGACCCGTCCCTCAGCGCCTGGCCGGCGACGGACCTGTGAGGCCCTGACGATTGTCAGCCGCCGCCGGCCGGCAGCCACTCGTTCAGCAGCTGGTTCCTGGCCATGATCGACGTGACCCGCTTGCGACCCGTGGCCGACACGAGCGGCGTGGCCGTCCCGATGGAGGCCTTGGCGAAGTCACGCACCTTGGCGTAGTGCTTGAGGAAGGCGGCGTGGGTCGATTCGCTCATGACCCGGATCATGAATTCGTCGTTGTAGTGGAGGGAGTTGTTGGTCCAGTTGGCCGACCCGGTGAACACGACCTTGGAGCTCGTATCGCCGGCGTAGACGCCATCGATCAGGACGTACTTGTCGTGGATCATCTGGTCGACGACGCCGTCGTGGTTCTCGTCCGTCGCGGCCGGCGCGATCGACGGCCCACCGAACTTGCCGCCGGGCTTGGTCAGCGATCGCAGCACCGCGGGGTCCACCCGGGTGGGGTCGAACATGATCCCGACCGAACACCCCTGATTGTCGAGTGACCAGAGGATGTCCGCCAGTCGGACGCGCAGGACGCTCCACTGGTACATCGCGACCTTGATCACCGTCCGTCCGGAGGTCCCGTAGCCGGGTGCCGTTCCCGTGCAGCGGATGTTCTTGAGGATCTGGTACATCGGGTCGTTGAGGGCGCCAGTGCCGCCCTTCGGGAAGAAGTACACCTTGTGTTTGCCGCTGGTCGCGGTGAAGTACGCCTCCGGGGAGGTCGTCGGCTGGTTCCGGTTGCGGGCGCCGGCCGTCAGCATCTCGAAGTTCTTCTGGAACGCCGCGTAGAGGATGCTGTCACCGACCATCGTGTAGCCGTTGTTCCAGCCGCGACGCGCCTGGAAGTACGTCGGGTTGGCCGAGCTGACGCTGACGACGTACGGCTTGCCGCCGGTGGCCGAGAACATGTAGACCTTGGTGTGCATGTAGGACGGCTCGTTCTCGGTCAGGCAGGCCCCGTGGCAGAGCACGGCGAAGCTGCTCGCGCCCGGGTTGGTGCCGAGCTCCTCGACCATCCGCTCCCAGGCCGGGTAGATCTCGTGGTCGTCCATGATCAGCCGGACCGCGACACCCCGTTTGTGGGCGGCGATCAGCTTGTCGGCGAACTTGTGGATCGTGAACGAGTAGAACGCCATCCGGATGATCGCGCCCTTCTTCGTGCCGTCGATCTGGCGCATGATCGTGTCCATGATCGCCATCTGCTGATCTTCGCTGCCGGTGGGGTCGTTGAAGACCGGGCCCTCGACCGGGGCGGCAGCGGCGACCGGGGTCGCGCCCCAGGGGCCGGCGGTCCCGAAGCCGACGGCGACCACCACGGCCAGGAAGAGCGCGGGACGTCTATGCACGGGGACCTCGCTGCGACGCGGCTGCAATGGCTCGCGTCACATCATCGGTCAACGGGCGCCGGGACTCCATGGCTCCGTAGGGTAGGGCGTCCGGGTGACCTTCGGGGCGGCGAGGCACGATTCGAGCGCCGTCCGTGCGAGGATGATCGCGGTCGCGCGCCACCGCGCGGTCCGTTCGTCGGGAGTTGGGGTGGCCTACGGGGCTCGAACCCGTAACCTCTGGAGCCACAATCCAGTGCTCTGCCGGTTGAGCTAAGGCCACCGCGGCGCGGTCGTCCGTGGCGGTGCGCTGCGAGCGCGATGGACGAAGCCAGCGGAGTATATCCGAGGCACGGCGAACGGCGAGGTCGAGGGCGAGGGCGAGGCCGAGCGACCACGGTCGGGCAAGACGCAGCGGGCTCGTCGGACTCCTCCGCCTGGCGTGACGGCGGCCGGACCGACTTGCATCCGGTGCAAGCACGGCGTGCCACGAGAGTCGACGGGCGCCCTGCCGTGCCGACGACCCGGCCTCGGATGCCGCATCGGCTGCAGCGAGCCACATCGGGTTGGCCCGCCGGCCCGGCGAGGGCCTGGACGTGCATCGGATCCGGCCTCGGATGCCGCCCCGGCGACGTAGCGCTGCCCGGCTGCCTCAGTGCTTGTATCGGATGCAAGGGTCGGCGGCGAGGGCGGCACCGGATACAGGATCACTGCGCGCGCGTTCGGTTGGAGGCAGGCCCCGGGCGATGGCCCAGCTCGGGCCACAGGCGCCGGCCCGGATCGGGCCGTCTCGTCCGTCCTGCGCGGGTCCCGGCCAGCGCGGTACCGTGGTGCAGCAGCATCCACGACCCGACGAGGTAGCGCGATGACCCTGATCAGCGAGCGGGCCGGCCAGCCGGCGGACCCGGCGACCCTCGTGGACCTCGACGCGCTGCGCGCCGCCTATTTCGACATCAACCCGGATCCGGCCGACCCCACCCAGCGGGTCGCGTTCGGGACGTCCGGCCACCGCGGTTCCTCGTTCCGTGGCGCGTTCAACGAGGCGCACATCCTCGCGATCACCGAGGCGATCTGCCGCTACCGCGTCCAGCGCGGCTATTCCGGGCCGCTGTTCCTGGCGCGCGATACCCACGCCCTGTCCGAGCCGGCGACGTGGACGGCGCTCGAGGTCCTCGCCGCCAACGGCGTCGATGTCCGGATCGACAGCCGGGATGGCTACGTGCCCACGCCCGCGCTGTCGCACGCGATCCTGCGGGCGAACCGCGAACAGGACGCCTGGCGGCACCTTGCGGATGGCATCGTCGTCACGCCCTCGCACAACCCGCCCGACGATGGCGGCTTCAAGTACAACCCGCCCAACGGCGGTCCGGCAGACACGGACGTCACGCGCTGGATCCAGGACGAGGCCAATCGGATCCTGGAGGCAACCGGGAGCGACGGTATCGCCGGCATCCGCCGGACGCCGCCCGCGGAGGCGGCATCCGCCGCGCGGCCCTACGACTTCCTGGGCACCTACGTCGACGACCTGCCGAGCGTCATCGACATGGCCGCGATCGCGGCGTCCGGCCTGCGCATCGGGGTCGACCCGATGGGTGGCGCCTCGGTCGGGTACTGGGGTGAGATCGCGAGCCGCCACGGCCTGGACCTGACGGTCACCAACGACGCCGTCGACCCGCGGTTCGGGTTCATGACCTGCGACTGGGACGGCAGGATCCGGATGGACCCGTCGTCGCCGTACGCCATGGCCCGGTTGGTCGCGCTGCGTGACCGGTTCGACATCGCTCTGGGCAACGACGCGGACGCTGACCGTCACGGCGTGGTGACCCCGGGCGCCGGCCTGCTCAACCCGAATCACGTCCTGTCCGTGATGATCGCGTACCTGTTCGGCGGGGCCCGGGAATGGGGTCCAGAGGTCGGCGTCGGGAAGACGCTCGTCTCGTCGTCGATGATCGATCGCGTCGTCGCCGACCTGGGTCGGCGGCTCGTCGAAGTGCCCGTCGGGTTCAAGTGGTTCGTCGACGGCCTGATCGACGGTTCCATCGGGTTTGGCGGCGAGGAGAGCGCCGGGGCCTCGTTCCTGCGCCGCGACGGGACGGTCTGGACCACGGACAAGGACGGCATCATCGCGGACCTGCTGGCCTGCGAGCTGACGGCCCAGACCGGTCGGGACCCGGGCCAGGCCTACGCGGCGCTGACCGAGCGGTTCGGGGCGCCTGCCTACAAGCGGGTCGACGCGCCGGCGACGCCCGCCCAGAAGGCCGCGCTGGGCCGTCTCGCCGCGGCCGACGTGACCGCGACGAACCTGGCGGGCGACCCGATCACGGCCATCCTCACGGAGGCTGCGGGGAACGGCGCGGCCATCGGCGGACTCAAGGTCGCGACCGCGCAGGGCTGGTTCGCGGCCCGCCCTTCCGGGACGGAGGACGTGGCCAAGGTCTACGCGGAGAGCTTCCGGGGCGAGGAGCACCTCGCCCGACTGCTGGAAGAGGCGCAGGCGCTCGTCGCGAGCGTGACGGGCTCGGTCGGCTAGAGGATCGCGGTCCGTTCCAGGATCGAGCGCAGCAGGCGGACCGCGGCACCCGGCTGATCCGGCGCGCTGTCGGCGCCGGCCTCGCTCGAGCCCTCCGGCGCGACTTCGACCGCGTGGAGGACGTCCGGCGGCCCGGACCCGGCATCGTCGGCATCGCCGGCATCGCCGGACTCGTCGGACGCCGCGCCGACGTCTTCGGCGAATTGCGCGACCGCCGTGGCGCGTGCCTCGGCCCGCGCCGCGTCGAGATCGGGAGGCGTCGGGAACAGGCCGGCCTTGCCGGCGATCTCCGATGGGTCCGCCGATCCATGCAGCTCGGCGAAGAACGTGTCGAGCGTCCCCTGGTAGTCGTTGACCGCGGCTTCGACACCCGCGATCTCGGCCTCGATGATCGAGCCGTACTGCCCCAGGTGCTGCCCGAGCCGGGTCCGCCGCTCGTCGGTGCGACGTGTCGCCTCCCGCCGGAGCTGCTCCGTCCGGGTCTTCAGCCAGGCTCCGATGGCGTCGATGTCCTCCTCGGCCAGCCGGCGCAGCTCGTCGCTCTCGGTCGAAGCCCTCGTGCGGGCCTGTTCGATGGTCGCGGCCGCGTCCCCGGTGATCACCTCGGTGAGGCGTGCGCGCTCGCGGTCCGCGGCCGCCTGCATCGCGCGGGCGAGTTCTTCGAGGAACGTGGACGTTGCCGTCACGCCGTCCTGGCTCGGGTTCGTCACCGGAGCCGCGGCGTCCGCATCCGCGACGGACCCGGTCGCGCCGTTCCGATCCGGCGGCACGAGCGTGGCTACCGAAGCGTCCGGGCCCATGTCGTGCGTCTCAAGTTCCGCGCTGCCGTTCGTATGGTCCATTTCACCTACCTCGCAGTAGCCCGAACGTACGGGTCAACGCGGGCGATGACAACGGGCCGGGCGCCGTTTCTGGTGCCTTCTGGAACCGCACGAGGTACGGTGCGGGGTGGTGAGGTGGGGACCGGATGGGTCCGGTGCAGCGCCCGTGCGGCGGCCTCGACGGTGCCCGACAGCGGCCTCGGCCGCCGGCTGCCTACCTCCGGCCGTCGAGCGGGATCCTGGCCCCGTTGACCGCGGCGGCCCCGCCCGAGCACAGGTACCCCATCGTTTCGACGATCTCCTCCGGGGTGGTCCAGCCCGCGTTCTTCGCGGTCGGAGCGGTCTCGCGAGTCCGGTCGGCATCGATGGCCTTGACCGCGATGAGGTTGACCGTGACCCCGGAACCCGCGACCTCGCGGGCCAACACGCGCAGCATCGTCTCCTGGGCTGCTTTCGCCGACGCGTAGGCAGCGATCCGGGGGCCCGGTGGATCGACCGTCGTCGACGTCACGGCGACGATCCGGCCCCAGCCACGCTCCACCATCCCCGGCACCACCGCGCGAGCGATGTGGAACGTCGACCAGACGTGCCGGTCCAGCATCAGGGCGAGATCGTCCGTGGCCAGGTCCGCGAGCGCCGTGCCTCCAGACCAGCCGCCGACCAGGTGGAGGAGGACATCCACCCGACCGAACCGGTCCGCGACGGCCTGGACGGCGGCCCGCGACGCGGACTCGTCGGCCAGGTCGCCGACCGCCCTGACCCAGGCGCCATCGACCAGTCCCAGTTCCCGGGCCAGGGCGTCCAGCCGTCCGCCGTCCCTCCCCGCCAGGCCGAGCCGAGCCCCGTCCGCGGCGAAGGCCGCCGCAGCCGCCCGGCCCGCCGGTCCCGTGGCGCCGGTGATGAGCACGACCCGATCCATCGTCGTCACCGGGACATCGTCGCACGCCAGCGGTCCGCACGCGGGTGGTGCGTGCTGTCGACACGACAAGCGAGGATCGAGCCCACCGCAGCCGACCATCCCGACCCGGACCGCACCGGACCCGCCGGTACCTGGGATGGCGAGGCGCGGGACCTTCGCACCGCAGACCCGTCCGTACCCGCCGCCTACGGTGAGGACCACACCGAAGCCCTCTCCGCCACCCGGCGGATCGGCCGTATCGAGACGACGTCCGGACATGCCCCGCACGACATCTACCCCGCCCGGCCGGCGCACCGCGTCGATCGTGGCACTCCTCTTCGCGAGCACCTCCGTGATCGGGCTGGCGCGACCGCCGGTCGTCGCCGCGTGGGACGGTGGGTCGTACAGCTCCGCGTCGGAGAAGGACCTGATCGCGCTGACGAACCAGAGTCGCGCGGCGGCCGGGCTCAAGGCACTGAAGGTGGACGCGACCCTCACGTCGGTCGCCCGCTGGCGGAGCAAGGACATGGTCGAGCGCGACTACTTCAGCCACGACATCCCGGGCTACGGCAAGGTCTTCAAGAAGCTCGATGAGAAGGGGTTCTGCTACAAGGTCGCCGGCGAGAACATCGGCTGGAACACCTACCCGGACGACGAGGCCACCGCGGCGATCCACGGCATGTTCATGGACTCCTCGGGGCACCGCGCGAACATCCTCGGCAAGAGCTGGGACGTGATCGGGATCGGCGCCTACAAGGCTTCGGACGGCAAGAAGATGTGGACCGTCCTCTTCGCCGACAAGTGCGGCTCGACTGCGACGCCGAAACCGACGGCCAAGCCGACCGCCAAGCCGACCGCCAAGCCGACCGCCAGCCCCGCCAGCCGAGCCCGAAGCCGAGCCCGAAGCCGACGGCCCGGCCGAGCGCCGAACCCTCCGCCAAGCCCACCGCCCGCTCCATCCCGACGCCGACCCCGACGCCGACCCCGACGCCGACCCCGACGCCAAGCCCCACCCCGGTCAATCGCGGGACGGAGGCGGAAGGTCCGACGGGCAGCGCCGACCCGGACCGGGCCCAAGACGAGCCAGTAGCAGGCGAACCAGCAGCGAACGCGCCGGCAGGCGCCACGTCGACCGGGTTGCGGGTCGTGACCGCGCCGGTCTCCAGGGGTCTGATCGAGACGATCGTGGGGGGCGTCGCCGGCCTGTTCCTGGGGGCCTGAGCCGCGGCGCCGACCGCACCGTTCGGTACTGGACCCACCCGGACCATCGACCCGTCGACCGCGGCTGGACGCCCTCGTACGGTGTGGACACGCGACATCGCTCCGTACTCGTCGCATCGCATCCGATACGAGGCACCATGACCGCGCTGCTGGACGCGCCCGAACCCACTGCGCCCGCGCCACTCGCCGCGCCGATCCTGCGGGCCCGCGACCTGACCAAGTCGTACCCGCTGGGCGCAACGACGGTCGACGCCTTGCGTGGCGTCTCCCTGGCCGTCGCGGCCGGTGAGTTCGTCGCGCTGATGGGCCCGTCCGGCAGCGGCAAGAGTACGCTCCTCCAGCTGCTCGGCGGCCTGGACCAGCCCACGTCGGGCGAGGTCGAGCTGGCAGGTGAGGTCATCAGCCGGTTGTCCGACGACCACGCCACGCGCCTGCGTCGCGACCGGACCGGGTTCGTCTTCCAGTCGTTCAACCTCATCCCGCTGCTGGATGTCACCGAGAACATCGCGCTGCCGTTCACGATCGCCGGACTCGATCCGGCCCGAGGGGAGATCGCCGACCGGCTGCGCGATGTCATCGAGCTGGTGGACCTGACCGGCAAGGAGCACCACAGGCCGGATCAGCTGTCGTACGGCGAGCAGCAGCGCGTGGCCGTGGCTCGCGGCCTCGTCACGCGGCCGGCCCTGCTGTTCGCGGATGAGCCGACCGGCAACCTCGACTACACGACCGGGAACGAGATCCTCGACGCACTCTGGCGGTCATGCCATGAGCGCGGCCAGACGATCGTCCTCGTCACCCACGATGCGAAGGCGGCGGCCTACGCCGACCGCGTGCTGGTCATCGGCGACGGGCGGATCCGGGACACGATCGAGCTCGGTCGTCGCGCCGACCACGACGCGACCCTTCTCATCTCGCGCCTCGCCCAGCTCGGGCTGTAGCGGTTTCCGGCATGCGCGGTCTGAACGCGCTCGCCTGGCGCAGTCTTCGGGCCCGACCGCTTCGGACCTCGCTCACGATGTCCGGCGTGGCACTGGGCGTCGCCGTGCTGTTCGCCGGTCTGGCGACGAACGCCGGGATCGAGGCATCGGTCGACCGCACGGTGGCGACCCTGACCGGCGAGGCCGACCTGCGGGTCGCCGCGTTGGGCGAGGCCGGCCTCTCCGAGGCGACCGTCCGGACGATCGCCGAGACCTCGGGCGTCGCGATCGCGGCTCCCGTGCTGGAGCGCCGCACCTATCTCGGCTTGGACCGGTTCGCGCCGGGCGACGAGCTGCCGTCCCCGGTCACGGTCGTCGGCGATCGACCTCGACGCCGAGCCCCGCTTGCATGACCTCACCCTGTTCGCCGGCGCGTCCCTCGCCAGGCCGGACGAGCGCAGCGCCCTGGTCAGTGCGACGCTGGCGCGCGAGGACGGCCTCAGCGTGGGCGCGTCGCTGACGCTGCAGGGGCCCGTCGCCCCGACCCACGTCCGGGTCATCGGGATCCTCGCCGGCGACGGTCCGTGGGCCGGTCCATCCGGTCGCGCCGTGGTCGTCCCGCTCGCGGTGGCGCGGGTCGCCTTCGATGACGAGGGGGTCACGCGGGTCGACATCGGCCTGTCCGAAGACGCCTCCGCGGCGAACGTGACGACCGCCCTGCAGGCGTCACTGCTCGTCGAGCCGTATGTCGTCTCCTCGCCGCGCGACCTCGCGGACGGGATGCGCGCCTCCACCGGCGACTTCGCGGCGATGACGGCGCTGATCGGGGCGGTCGCGCTGTTCGCCGGGGCGTTCCTCATCTTCAACACCATGTCGATGACGGTGATCGAGCGGATCCGCGAGCTCGGGTTGCTGCGCGCGGCCGGCGTGACCCGCAGCCAGCTGACGTCGTTCATCCTCGTCCAGGCGCTGGTCATCGGCGTTGTCGGCGTGATGGTCGGGGCCGTGCTGGGCACCGTGCTCGCGAGCGCGATGGCGGCCTGGGTCCGGACGGTCGGCGAAGTGCCGTTGCCCGGCCCGCTCGTGACGATCGAGTCGACGATCGCGGCCGTCGTCATCGGCCTCACCGTGACCCTCGCGGCTGCGCTGGAGCCCGCCCGCCGAGCCGGCGGCATCTCGCCGGTCGAGGCGCTCAAGGCCCGCCTTGACCCCCCGACCGCCCGCCGCGCCCGGCTCCGCTGGCTCGTCGCGGTCTTCGCGATCGTCGGCGTCGTCGGCCTGCTCATCTGGCCGCGGTCCTCGGGCGAGGCCGCGCTCGTGCGGGCGGCGGCTGTCTACGGCACGCTCCTGGCGGTCGCGCTGGCCGTGCCGCTGGTGCTGCCAGGTCTCGCCCGAGTGGCCGGGACCCCCTTCGCGTTGCTGGCCCGGCTCGAGGAACGGCTCGCCCGAGCGTCGGTGTTGCGCGACCGCAGCCGGGCCGCCCTGACGGTCGGTGCGCTGACGATCGGACTGGCGATGGTCGTCGCCCTGGGCGGCGTCGGCCAGCACGCCCGGACCGTGGCCGGCCTGTGGATCGCCGACGTGGTGCCCGGCGACGTCCTGCTGACTTCGATCTTCCCGCGGCCCGCCGACGAGGGGCTGGACGAGGCACTGGGCACCCTGGCGGGTGTCGCCTCGATGAGCCCGATCGCGACGTTCGACCTGGCCATCGACGGGGTTCGAGTGGACGGCGCGGCGATGGTCGGCGCCGATCTCGCGGCGGACGGTCGATTCCGAGTCGTGTCCGGTGACCGTGTCACGGCGCTGGCCGCGATCGACGCCGGCGGTGCGGTCATCGTCCCGGCCGGGATCGCCGAACGTGACTCCATGGCCGTCGGCGACACGATCCGCGCGACGGCCGCTGACGGGTCGCTGCTGGCCCTGCGCGTCGCCGGCATCGCCGAGCGGACCCTGCCGGGCGGCAGCGGCGAGACGCTCGTCGTGGGCTGGTCGGACGCCGGGCGACTGGGCGTCTCGGGCGCCGATGCCTACGCCGTCCGGTTCCTGCCCTCGGCCTCCCTGGACGACCGTGCCGCGCTCGCCGGCGAGGCCCGCGCACTCGCGCTGGAACCCGTCCCGCTCGACCGGATCCAGGGAGCGATCGGTGCCGCCCTGGATCGTGTCTTCGGCCTGTTCGACGCGCTCGCGCTGATCGCCGTCATCGTGGCGGCACTGGGCATCGTCAACACGCTCACGATGAACGTCCTGGAGCGAGTCCGGGAGATCGGCATCCTGCGGGCCGCCGGGATGACCCGTCGTCAGGTCTGGCGATCGGTCGTGGTGGAGGCCGGCGTGACCGGGGCGATCGGCTCGATCAGTGGCGTCGCGGCCGGACTGCTCATCGGTGGGCTCATGATCGTCCTGGCCGGCGGTCGACTGGACGCCGGGATCGCGGTTCCGTGGCTGGCGGTCGCCGTGGCGTTCGGCCTTGGGATCGGGCTGGCGATGATCGCGGCGGCCTACCCGGCCCAACTCGCGAGCCGGGTGTCGATCGTGCGGGCCGTCGGGCACGAGTAGGACGGGCGCGGCCGGCCGGGCCGCGACGGGATGCTAGACTCGCGCCGTCCGGTGCCCAAACCGGCCGTTCAACCCCATGGAGCCTCGATGACCATCGCCCTGCCGCGACTCGATCGCAGCACGGCCGCCGAACGCGGCCTGACCATCGGCGACTTCCTCGTGCCGGTCGCCCTCGCGGAGCGCACCCCGACCCGGGTTCGCCACATCGTCCTCATCGCGCTCGGCGCCGTCGTCGTCGCGCTCAGCGCCCAGGTCTACATCCCGATGACGCCGGTGCCGTTCACCGGCCAGACGCTCGGCGTCCTGGTGGTCGGTGGAGCGCTGGGCTTCCGGCGCGGCGTCGCCGCACTGCTCCTCTATCTCGCCATCGGGGCGTTCGGCGTGCCGGTCTACTCGGAAGGGCGCGCGGGCACGGAGGCGCTGTTCGGGGTGACCGGTGGCTACCTCATCGGCTTCGTCGCCGCGGCTGCGCTGGTGGGGCGGATGGCCGAGCTCGGGTGGGACCGGCGACTGGGCGCGGGACTCGCCACGATGCTGTCCGGGAGCGTCCTGATCTACGCCGTCGGCGTCCCGTGGCTCAAGCTGTGGACCGGGATGGCCTGGTCGGACGCCGTGGCCGCCGGCCTGACGCCGTTCCTGCTGTGGGACGCGGCCAAGCTGGCGATCGCCGGCGCGCTGTTCCCGGTCGCCTGGTGGACGATCGGCCGGCGCGCCGAGGACCGCTAGGCACGGCGCGCCCGCCCGAGCCGGACGCCGGGCTGTTCGGACCGCGCTCTGAGGCCTGGCGCCTCGACCGCGAGGCGACGCTCCTGCTCGGGGCCGGCCCGCGGGCGCTGCTGCTCCAGATCGCGCATCCGCTCGTCGCCGCCGGCGTGGCGGACCATTCGGACTTCCGGGCCGATCCATGGCGGCGCCTCGACGGAACGCTGCGAAGCTACCTGCGGATCGTCTACGGCTCCACGCAGGTGGCGCGCGCCGAGATCCGCCGGCTCAACGAGCTTCACCGCGGCATCGTCGGGCAGGACTATTCGGCTCGCGACCCGGAGCTGTCGCTGTGGGTGCACGCGACGCTCATCGACTCGACGATGGTCGCCTACGACGCCTGGCTGGAACCGCTGGACCGGGTGCGAGCCGCCCGGTACTACGCGGAGACCCTGCCGATCGGGCGCGCCTTCGGCATCCCCGCGGCCCTCCTCCCTGCGGACCTGGACGGGTTCGAGCGGTACCTGTTCGATCAGGTGGGCCCGGACGGGCCGGTCCGACCGGGGACGATCGCGCGCGAGCTCGCATCGGTGATCCTGCATCCGCCACTCCCCGGGGTGCTGGCACGGCTCGGGATCCCGACGATCCTCTACGACTGGACGCTGTGGCCGGCGGTCGGGCTGCTCCCGCCGGCCATCCGCGAGGGATTCGGGCTGGCGTGGGGCCCTCGCGAGCGCGCCGTGGCCAGCTGGCTCGTCGCGGGCTGGCGCGCCTGGCGGCCGCTGCTGCCGCGGGTCTTCCGGGAGATGCCCCAGGCCCGTGCCGCCGACCGACGGGTCGCGCCCGCGTCGCCGGGCCGGCGTGTCGCCCAGCGCTGAAGGCTCACGACGCGTCGTGCGGCGTACCCGGCATCAGATGCCCGATCCTCCGCAACTCCTTGTACCGGATACAAGCATCGCGGGTCCGAGCCGAGATGCGCGTCGCAAGAGCGGCATCGGATGCACGGTAGCGACGATCGGCGTGGACCGCGGCCGGGAATGCGGCATCAGATGCCGCGCGGGCGACACCTGGAGCGGCGCCACGAGGCGGTCTGCCGCGGGTGCTTGCATCGGATGCAAGTCGCGCGGCCGCATCACCCGCCGCGC
Organism: uncultured Chloroflexia bacterium; assembly: GCA_963704935.1. Taxonomy (GTDB): domain Bacteria; phylum Chloroflexota; class Limnocylindria; order Limnocylindrales; family CSP1-4; genus SPCO01. The sequence goes on along the minus strand of CAVPIF010000001.1, from coordinate 666,706 downwards.
ATCGCCCGCCGGCGGCCGCATCGCTCGCCCGGTCGGTCAGTAGTCCGACGGGAACCGTGCCGCGAACAGGAGCTTGGCGAGGTTCTTCGACGTCGCGGCGTCCAGGGTGCTGAGGAGCGTGTGGTTGGACACCAGTCGGTGGCGGTTCGCCGCGACGTACCCTCGCAGCGCGGCCCAGAACGCCGTCGAGCCCATCTCGCGCCGGGCCGCGTCCAGCAGGTTGCCGCCCTGGATGTAGATCCGCTCGTAGTAGCAGTCGGACGAGTAGTCGTAGATCGTCCGGTCAAGACGGCCTGTGGAACAGCGGCTGGAGCGCTTCGTGCCGGTGACGTAGCGGGCGATGAAGTCGGCGGCGCCCTCATCAGCGAATGGCTGGCGCGACTGGTCGTTCCCGACCAGGCCGTAGAACCACTGGTGGGCGGTCTCATGGGCGACGAGATAGCGCACGTTCGTGGAGGATACGCCGTGCGGGATCCAGATCAGCCGCGGCGATTCCATCCCGTAGCCGCCGGCGGACTGGACCACCTTGAAGGTGGGGTAGGGGTAGTCACCGAGCTTGGCCTGGATCGCCCGGAACGCGTCCGCGGCCGCGTCGAGGATGGTGGCCGCGTTCGTCGAGGACCGATAGTAGTAGCGGATGATCGTGTCGCCCACCGTCGTTTCGCGGGTGTGGAAGTCGGGTGCCGCGGTGATCGTGACGTCGCGCACGTCGCGAGCCTCGAACCGCTGGGTCAGGCCGTCGGCGCTCTTGAACACCCGGTCGCCGGTCGTCGCGATGACGAGCTTGCGGTCCGTGATCACGGTCAGGCGCACCAGGCTGCTGGTCGGCGTCACGAACGGATCGCCGTGATTCGGGCGCTCGAAGGGCGTCTCCCGACTGACCCACGGCAGCCACCGGTAGGCGTTGACGACGCCGTTCGCCTTCGTGAACAGCCACGACGATCCGGACAGCGAGGTCCGCAGCGTGGCCGTGTAGCGAACCCGGACGGAGGTGGTCGCCCCGACCGGCAGCACGCCGCCGAGCGGCACGACGATCGTCTGGTCCCTCACCGCGGCCGTCACGCCGCGGCCGTCGACCACGACGGAGGTGAGCTTCATCTTCCCGAGGCGTGCCACGGCCGTGTTCAGCTCGACGCGATCGACCGGGGCGCCCGAGGCGTTGGTGATGGTCGCGACGGAGTCGACCTCGAACGCGCGAGCGTCGTACGACAGGCGGAGCGTCGAGGTGTAGACCGCGCGCAGGTGGACGCTGGCCCGGTCGACCGTGCCGGGCACGATCCCGGTCGGCGTGATCAGGCTGGTCGCCGGATCGGTCCTCCGCGCGAGGACCGTGGACGGCCCGGCGATCGACGCGACGAGCAGCGTCACGATGAGCACCGGGATGATGGGACGGCCGTGCGACGGACGGGTCATGCGACCATCGTACGACGCGGCCCGTAGACTTCCGCGCATGGCCAGCGGCATCGTCACCGACGCGTTCATCGACGAGGTCCGCGCCAGACTCCCCGACCTCCGCCTCCTGACCGACCCGGTCGACCGCGCGTCGTACCAGCGGGACGAGACCGCCTATCTCCCGTCCGGCCTGCCGGGCGCCGTGGCGCTCCCGACCGCGACCGCGCAGGTCGCCGAGCTCGTCCGGATCTGCGGCGCGCACGACGTCCCGATCGTGCCGAGGGGGGCGGGCACCGGTCTCAGCGGCGGCGCGACCGGCATCGAGGGGGCGCTGACGATCGCCTTCACGGCGATGGACCGGATCCTCGAGGTCGACCGCGACAACCTCTGCGTGATCACCCAGCCCGGCGTGCTCAACGCGGTCCTCAAGGCGAAGGTCGCCGAGCACGGCCTGTTCTACCCGCCGGATCCGGCCAGCTTCGAGACGTGCTCCATCGGCGGCAACCTGGGCACGAACGCCGGAGGCCTGTGCTGCGTGAAGTACGGCCAGACGCGCGAGTCCGTGCTGAGCCTGGAGGTCGTCCTTGCCGACGGGACGGTCCTGCGGACCGGCGGACGGAACATCAAGGACGTCGCGGGCTATGCGCTCGCCCAGCTCATCGTGGGATCGCAGGGGACGCTGGCCATCGTCACCGAGGCGACCCTTCGCCTCCGCCCGATGCCGCCGCCGCGCGCCACGCTCCTGGCCTTCTTCCCGAGCCTCGAATCGGCCGGCGACGGCGTCGCGGCGATCGCGACCGCCGGCGTCAGCCCGGTGACGCTGGAGCTGATGGACCAGGTCGTCATCCGCGCCGTCGACGACATGCACTCCCTGGGCCTGGATCGCGATGCGGCGGCGATGCTCATGGTCGAGTCCGACCTGCCGGGGGTCGCCGCCGCCGACGAGCTCGTGCGGGCCGAGCACGCCTGCGTGACGGCCGGAGCGACCGCCACGGTTCGTTCCCAGAGCCCTGCCGAGGCCGACATGCTGCGTGAAGCGCGCCGCGCCGCGCACTGGGCGCTGGAGCGCCTCGGCGACGTCAAGATGGAGGACGTCAGCGTGCCACGGTCGCGGGTTCCGGACATGCTCCGGGCCGTCGAGCGGATCGCGGCCAGGCACGAGGTTCGGATCGGGACGTTCGGGCACGCAGGCGACGGCAACCTCCACCCCGACCTGATCCTGGAGCGCGGCGATCCACGTGGCGCGGCGATCACCAAAGCCGTCCAGGACGATCTCTACCGGGCAGCCATCGACCTCGGCGGGACGGTGACCGGCGAGCACGGCATCGGGTCCGCCCGGACCGAGTGGCTGGAGCCCCAGCGCGGCGCCGACGCCGTTCGGGTCATGCGGGCGATCAAGGCCGCGCTGGATCCGCAGGGACTGCTGAATCCGGGGCGGGTCCTCTAGCGACGGCATCACCCGGAGATCGCGGCCACACGGTCGCTTGACAGGCGGGCTGCATCGACCGGATGATGCGGACGTGTGGATGCACATCTGTTCAGAACATCTGTGCGCGGCGAGCGCGACGATCCGACTCCGGCCGACGGTCGACGACCTCCGGTGAGCGACTTCGAGCAGCTCGTGCAAGCAAGTCGGCTGTACTACGAGCTCGGCGAGACGCAGAGCGCGATCGCCGAGCGCCTCGGCGTGACCCGGCCGCAGGTCAGTCGATTGCTCAAGCGCGCCCGCGCCGAAGGCATCGTCGAGATCCGGATCGTGGACCGCACGTCGGCCGAATTGCCAGCGGCGGATGCCCTGCGCCGCAGCTACGGCCTGGACGCCGTGCACCTTGCCCCCACGGTCAACGGTCCCGAGGACCTGAGTCGCAGGATGGTCGGTCGGCTGGGGGCGCAGGTCCTGCGCAGTGCGGTCCGCGACGGGGAGATCGTCGGGATCGGCGACGGTGCCTCGGTAAGCGCCGTCGCGGATGCCCTCGAAGACGGGACGACCCCGGTCGCCGCGACGGTCGTGCCGCTCGCCGGTGGGTACTGGTCGCCCGGTCCGGAGCGCGACCCGTTCCGGCGCGTCGCGGATGCCTTCGGCGCGCTGCCGCATGGCCTGATGGCGCCGGGCCTGCTGGATGACGCCACCACGAAACGGGCGCTGGAAGCCCACGCGGGCGTGCAGGCCGTTCGCGACCTGTGGGACCACCTCGACGTGGCGCTGTTCGGCATCGGCGGTCGGTCGTGGGGGGTCGCCTCGGTCGGCCAGGAGATCATGGACCGGCTGGATGGCGCGAACGCCGTGGGCGAGGCGCTCATCGCGCCGTTCGACCTCGATGGCGTGTTCGCGTGCCCGGAACTCCGCGAGCGGGTCCTTGCCTTCGACGCCCGGATGCTCGGCCGGGTCCCGACCTCGATCGGCATCGCCTCCGGCGAGAGCAAGGTGCGGCCGATCCTGGGAGCGCTTCGCGCCGGGATCGTCCGGACGCTCGTCACCGACGTGGCGACCGCCGAGGCCGTGGTGGCCCTCGACGCGGAGACGCTGGCGCCGTCCACCGGGGCTGCCCGGCGCGCGAGTTCCGCGGGCGGACCGGCATGACCGCTGAGCGACCGGCATGACCGACGCGATCCTCGGCATCGACCTCGGGACGACGGAGGTCAAGGCCGGCCTGGTCGGTCTCGACGGCCGGCTCCTGGCCATCAGCCGGGCGGGCTACGGCCTGGAGATGGGGCACGGACCGGGCTGGGCGGAGCAGGATCCCGGCTCGTGGTGGTCCGCAGTGGTCGGCACGGTCCGGGCCCTGCACCGGACGGAGGTCGCCGACGGGGTTGACATCGTGGCGATCGGGGTCGACGGCCACGGCCCGACGCTCGCCGCCGTCGACGACCGGGGCGAGGCGACCCGACCCGCGATCACATTCCTCGACACGCGATCTGCCCGGGAAGCGGCGGAGCTCGAAGCGGCCACCGGCCTGCACGGTTGGGAGCTCGGACCGCTTCCTGCCGCGCTCTGGATGGAACGCCACGAACCGGCCGCGGCCGCGGCGACGCGCTGGTACCTCACGACCTGGGAGTGGTTGGCGATCCGGCTGACCGGGGAAGCGGTAGCGCCGCTGGTGGCGCACCAGGCCATCCCGGATGCGTCACGGGCCGCCGCCACTGGGCTGCGCGTGGATCGACGCCCGCCCCCGGCCGTGATGGGCGCCATCGTCGGTCGACTGACGGTCGCCGCCGCGGACGCGTTGGGACTGCGACCCGGCGTCCCCGTCGCCGGTGGCACGAACGACGCCTTTGCGAGCTACCTCGGGGCGGGCCTGCTGGAGCCCGGCGACGCGTTCGACCCGGGCGGTTCCGCGGGTGGCCTGGGTGTCTACTGGCACGAGCCCGTGGAGGTCCCGGGTGCGTACGTGACGCCGGCGCCATTGGACGGCCGCTTCAGCGTGGGTGCGGCGATGGCCGCCACCGGTCGCGCCCTGGACTGGTTCCGCGACGACGTCATCGACGGTGCCATGACGACGGAGCGCCTGATCGAGGAGGCTGCCGCCACGCCGCCCGGGGCCGACGGGTTGATCTTCCTGCCGTACCTTGCCGGCGAGCGATCGCCGATCTGGGACCCGACGGCGAGCGGCGTCCTCGCCGGGCTCACCCTAGCCCACGGCCGGGGCCACATCACGCGGGCGATCATGGAGGCGAGCGCTTTCGCCCTCCGGCATGTCGCGACGCCGATGCTGGAGGCGGGCGTGACCGTCACGGCGCTGCGAGCCTGCGGGGGCCCGGCCCGCAGCGACACGTGGAACCAGGTCAAGGCGGACGTGACCGGTTTCCGGGTCCTCGTCCCGGCAGTGCTTGAGACGGCCGTCCTTGGCTCAGCCATCCTCGGCGCGGTGGGGATCGGGGCGCAGCCGGACCTGCGGGCAGCGATCGGCGCGATGACCCGCATCCACCACGCGCTGGAGCCCCGGCCGGAGGTCGCGGCCGTGTACGAGCGGTCGTACGCGGCCTACACGGCGCTCTACCCGGCGATCGCGCCCGTCATGCGAACGCTCGCCGAGCCGGCGCCGTGACCGGCCGCGACGTGACCGGCCGCGGGACGTGACCGGCCGCGGGACCCTCTCCGTCCGGGGCGTGAACCTGGCCTTCCCGGTCCGCGGCGGCGGCACGCTGCCGGTCCTCGCGGACCTGGATCTCACCGTTCCGGGCGGCGGGATCGTCGCGCTCATCGGCCCGAACGGCTGTGGCAAGTCCACCCTGCTGCGGGTGGCGGCCGGACTCCTCAGCCCGCAGGCCGGGACGGTGACCCTGGACCGGTCAGCGATCCGTGGCCCCGACCAGCGCATGGGCCTCGTCTTCCAGGAGCCGCGACTCCTGCCGTGGCGGTCGGCGGCGGGCAACATCACCTACCCACTGGAGCTGGCCGGCTGGTCTCCCGAGCGCCGACAGGCCAGGCTCGCACAGCTGACCGAACTCGTCGCCCTGGACCCTTCCGTGGTCGGCAATCGACCGAGCGAGCTGTCCGGCGGCACCCGCCAGCGTGTGGCGCTGGCCCGAGCGCTGGCCCTGGAGCCCGAGGTGTTGCTCCTCGACGAGCCCTTCAGCGCCCTCGACGCGCTCAGTCGCGAGCGATTCGACCTGGAACTCCTCCGGCTGTGGGAACGAGCTGCCACCACGATCCTGCTGGTCACCCACAGCATCGCGGAGGCCATCATGGTGTCCGACCGCATCGTCGTCATGTCGCCGCGGCCGGGTCGCATCGTCGCGGACATCCCGGTCCCGCTGGCGCGGCCACGATCCATCGCGGACATGGACGCGGCAGTCGTGTCCGCGACGGCCCTCGAGGTTCGACGACACCTCGGGGAAGGTGACCTCGACGCCGACGCCGACGAACCCGCGGCGACCGCCGAAGCGCCCGCCGACGCGCCCGCCGACGGGAGTCGATCGCTGGCGACGACGTCATGAGGCGGTCGACCGCCCTGCCGGTGATCGGCGCCCTCGCCGTCTTCCTGCTCCTCTGGCAGGCGGTCGTGCTGGTCAGCGGCTTCCCACCGTTCATCCTCCCGGCGCCGGGGGCGGTCGTCGGGCGACTGGTCACGGCCCTGGCCGACGGCACCATCGCGCCGCACCTGCTCACCACGCTCGTCGAAGTGGTCCTCGGCTTCACGGTCGGGGCCGGGCTGGCCCTCGTCGTCGGGTACGCGCTCGCGCGAAGCGCGCATGTCGAGCGGCTCCTGTCGCCGTATCTCGTCGCCGCCCAGGCGACGCCGATCCTCGCCCTCGCGCCGCTCATCGCCCTGTGGTTCGGGCCCGGGCTGCTCGGCAAGGTCATCATCTGCGCCCTGATCGTGTTCTTCCCGGTCGCCATCGCCACGATGGTCGGGATCCGCGCCGTCGACACCCGGCTCCTGGAGCTCGGCCGGTCATTGCGGGCCACCCGCCGCCAGATCCTCACCACCCTGGAGGTCCCCGCCGCATTGCCGTCGATCCTGGGCGGCATCCGGGTCGGGGTGACCCTGGCCGTCGTCGGCGCGATCGTGGGGGAGTGGGCGGGCGCGGAGCGCGGCCTCGGTGTGCTCATCAACCTGGCCCGGGGCTCCCTCTTCGACATCCCGCTGATGTTCGCCACGCTCCTGACCATCGCCATCGTCGGCATCGTCCTGTACCTGCTCGTCGTCCTGGTCGAGCGCCGCGTCGTCGGCGCCCGGTAGCCAGCGTCGTCCAACCGTGGAGGTCCCCGTGCTGTTCCGTTCCCGCGTCGCCGCCACAGCGTTGCTCGCCGTGTCCCTGGTCCTCGCCGCCTGCGACGGCGGGACCGGCGCCGGTCCATCGGGCGCCCTCCCCAGCTCGACGTCGACCGCCAGCGCCGGATCGACGACCGAGCCGACTCCCGTTCCGACCGCCACGCCGTCGCCCGTCGCCCTGACCGTCGGCCTCGGCTTCATCCCGAGCGTGCAGTTCGCGCCGTTCTACCTGGCGGACCAGGCGGGGTACTACGCCGCGGCCGGACTCGAGGTCGAGTTCCAGAACAAGATCGACCCCGACCTCATCACGCTGGTCGGGCAGGGGTCCATCGACATCGGCCTCGCCGACGGGACGAGCGTCATCCCAGCGGTCAGCCAGGGCATCCCGATCCGCTACGTCGCGACCATCTACGGCCAGTTCCCGTCGATCGTGTTCGCCAAGACGTCGTCCGGGATCGCCACCCCGGCCGACCTGGCCGGCAAGCGACTCGGCATCCCCGGCCGTTACGGGTCGTCGTGGATCATGCTCCAGGCCCTGCTCGGTTCGGCCGGACTGACCCCGGACGACCTCGAGGTCGTGGAGTACCCGGACTTCGGCCAGGGCTCGGCGGTGATCGCCGGGGCGGTCGACGCCGCGACCGGCTTCGCCAACAACGAACCCGTCCAGCTCGAGCTGACCGGGGAGGCGGCGACCGTGCTCCGGATCGACGGGATCGTGCCCCTGCCCGGCAACGGCCTGATCGTCGGGGAGGCGACCCTCGCCGCGAAGCACGATGCGCTGGCGGCGTTCGTAGCGGCGACCCTGCGGGCGATGGAGGAGATCGCCGCGGACCCGGACCTCGGGCTGGAGGCCGCCATCACGGCCGTCCCCGAGCTGGGCACGGCGCGCGAGACGCAGGCCGCCATCCTGGCGGCGACCATCGATGTCTGGACCGGCACGATCCAGGCGGAACGCGGCCTGGGCGCCATCGAGCCGGCCGACTGGCTGGCCTCGAGCAAGTTCCTGTTCTCGCTCGGCCTGACCCCGGACACCGTCACGCCGGAGTCCATGCTGGACACGACCCTCCTGCCGGCGGGAGGGTGACGGCAGTGCGCGACGGCGTTTGGCCCTCCCGTTCGCGGCGGTCGTGGTGGCTGCGCGAGGCACTCGCCGCGGAGGCGGCCGTCGCGCCCCACTTGGCCACGGCCACCCCGCCGCTGCGTGGGACGACGACGGCCGATCTGGTCGTCGTGGGCGGTGGGTACACCGGCCTGTGGGCGGCCTTCCGGGCCACGGAGCTGGAACCCGGGGCCAGGATCGTGCTCCTGGAGGCGGACATCTGCGGCGGCGGTCCGTCCGGACGGAATGGCGGGTTCGTGACGAACTGGTGGGACGAGCTGCCCACCCTGATCGAGCGCTACGGGGAGGCCGGTGCGGTCGCCACCGCTCGGGCGATGGAGGTCGCCGTCGACGAGATCGGGGCGTGGTGTGCGGTCCATGACGTCGACGCCTGGTACACCAGGGCCGGGGCCCTCCAGGCATCCGCCGCGCCTGCCCAGGACGATGGCTGGTCGGCGGCGGTCGAGGCATGTCGCCGGCTCGGGGCCGGCGACCGCTACATCCCGCTGACGCCCGCGGAAGTTGCGGCAAGAGTGGCGTCTCCCGTGTTCCGGGGCGGAGTGTTCATGCCGGGTGCCGCCACGATCCAGCCGGCCACGCTCGCCCGCGGCCTGCGGCGGGTGCTCCTGGACCGCGGCGTGACCATCCACGAGGGAACGCGGGTCGACGAGATCGACGGCCAGCGAGCCGGCCGGCTGGGCACGATCGGCGCCGGGGCGCGCCAGGCCCCGGCGCGACGGATCGGGGCGTCCGGCACATACCGCCCGGTCCGCATCCGCACATCGTCGCCGGTCGGGACCGGCGAAGTCCTGGCCGGGTCCGCGATCGTCGCCCTGAACGCCTGGGCGGCCGCGTGGCCGTGGTTCGGCCGGCGGCTCGTCACGTGGTCGTCGTACATCGTCCTGACCGAGCCGGTCCCGGACCGCCTCGCCGACATCGGCTGGACCGGGGGCGAGGGGGTCAGCGACGCGCGGTTCACGCTGCACTACGCCCGCACGACGCCGGATGGCCGGGTCGCACTGGGTGGCGGGGGCGGCCGGGCCGGGATGGGTGGCCGGATCGGCCAGGCCTTCACGGACGACGCGCGGTCAGCCGCGCGCGCCGCCGCCGGCCTGCGCCGGCTGTTCCCGTCGCTCCGTGACGCCAGGATCGAGGACGCCTGGGGCGGGCCGATCGACATCAGCGCCGACCACCTCCCATGGTTCGGCGCGGTCACTGATCGGCCGATCCACTACGGCCACGGATACAGCGGCAATGGCGTCGGGCCGTCGCTGGTCGGCGGCAGGATCCTGGCCGCTCGTGCGCTGGAGCGGCGCGAGGATCCGGCCCTGGCGTTGCCGCTGGCGAGCGGTCGAGCGCCCCGGGCGTTCCCGCCGGAGCCGGCCCGCTACATCGGGGCGCGCCTGATCCGCGAGGCCGCGGCGCGGCGCGAGTCGGCCGAGGAGCGTGGACTGCCGGTCCCTGCTGTGACCCGAGAGCTGAGTCGCATCGCACGCCGCTTCGGCTACCACCTGGGTCCGGACTGAGTCGTCCGGGACGCTCGTGCGTGACTGTCAGCTGCTCGGCTCACCGAGCGGAGGCGCCGCAAATCGGGTAAGATATGGGGCCCCCTCGCACCCAGCGTGCCCCAGCCGTGCAGGAGATCCCCATTGAATAGTCGCCCGCCGATCAAACCTGCCGTGTCCAACGAGCCGTTCAAGCACGTGATCGACGAATACAAGCACCAGGCCCAGACGATCACTTGCACCTGCGGCTGGCATGGCAGCTCGGCGTCGGTCGACCGGGCGGGTTCCGAATGGACGGCCCACCTGGTCGAGGTTCGCGGCAAGAAGCGCTGACCCACCTTCCCGCCGCACTACCGCAACGACGACCCGGATCTCGCCCGATCCGGGTCGTTCCTCGTCTGCCGTCTCCTGCGTTCGGCTGCCGCTCGCGGGCCGTACCATGACTGGATGGCCAACCCGCGGGCCGACCGTCCATACATCCCGGGGTACGGCGTTCCGGAGACCCTCGACGGGATCCTGGAATGGTCATGGGCGCGCGACCGCCTGGAACGGGCCATCGTGTACTGGCTCGCGACGGCCGGATCGGACGCAGCACCGCACCTGATCCCGATCTGGGGCTCCTGGGTCGATGACCGCTGGTTCGTCGAAGGCGGCCCCACGAAGTGGCAGCGCAACCTCCGGGCGAACCCGCAGATGGCCGTCAAGGTCGAGTTCGGGTCGGCGGTCGTCGTCGTGGAGGGGTCGGGGCGCGAGCATGTCGCTCCGGCACGCGCCCTGGAGGACCGGATCCTCGCCGGATTCGCGAAGTACCGGGCGGCCGAGGGATACGTCGCCGACCCGGCGAACTGGGCGCAGGGGGGACTGTGGGAGCTGTGCCCCCGCAAGGCATTCGCCTGGTCCGTCTTTCCGGACGACATGACCCGGTTCCGGTTTCCGGAGGACTGAGGCGCTCAGGGTCGAGCCCGTTCCTGCGTGGTTGGGGCCCTGCTAGCCTTGGCGGGTGGACCTGCCGATCCAGCCGCCGTTCGCGATCCGGGCTCGGATCCTCTCGCCGCTCACTGCCGGCGGGACCCTCCACGAACCGGACGGCCTCGTTCTGACCGACGCCGCGGGCCGCATCGCGTACGCGGGACCGGCGTCTGCGCGTCCCGAGGAGGCGGCGTCGGCCACGGACGCGCGGCCCTGGGTCCTGATGCCCGGGATGGTGGATCTCCACGTGCACCTGCCGCAGCTCCCCAATGCCGGGTTGGGCGCCGGCATGGGTCTGCTCCCCTGGCTGGACCGGTACGTCTTCCCGTTGGAGCGCGGGTTCGACGCGGCCACCGCCGCGAGCGTGGCTCCGGCGGCCTGGCGGGCCTTCGCCGCGGCCGGGACGACCACCGCCCTCGCCTACGGTGCGGTCTACGAGGCGAGCCTGGACGTCGCATTCCAGACCGCGGAGGCCCACGGGATCCGGGCGATCGTCGGCAAGGTGATGATGGATCGGGGTACCTATGACGAGACCATCGACCCGACGACCATCCTGGACCGAACGCTTGCCGAGAGCGCCCGGCTGATCGACCGCTGGCATGGCGCCGACGACGGCCGGCTTCGCTACGCGGTGACGCCGCGGTTCGCGGTGTCCTGCACGGCCGACCTCCTGCGCGAATTGGCGTCGCTGGCCGCCTCCACCGGCGCCTACTGGCAGACGCACGTCTCGGAGGACCGGGGTGAGATCGCCGAGGTGGCCCGCCTGTTCCCCGAGGCGAAGGACTACGTCGACGTGTACGACCGGGCCGGCGGTCTGGGTCCCCGGACCGTCCTGGCCCACGCGGTTCACCTGTCCGACCGGGAGCTTGGGCGACTCGTGGACAGCGGGAGCCGGGTCGCCCATTGCCCGGTCTCCAACCTGTTCCTCGCGTCTGGCGTGATGCCGCTCGGCCGATACCTCGAGGCCGGGCTCGGCATCGGGCTGGGGTCGGATGTGGCAGGTGGCCCGGACCTGTCGATCTTCGGGGTCATGCGCGTCGGTTTCTATGCCCAGCACGTGCGCAAGGTCGCGGGCCTGGATGACGGGCCGGTCCTCGGTCCGTTCGACTGGATCCGGCTCGGGACGCTGGACGGGGCGAGGGCGCTCGGCTTGGAGGCCTCCATCGGTTCACTGGAGGTGGGCAAGGAGGCCGACCTCATCGCCATCGATCCGTCGTTCGTCGCGCCGCTCGTGGGCCAGGCCGTCGATGACGACCCGGAGGACCTCGCCAGCCGGCTCATCTTCCGGGCCCATCCCGACATGGTCCGCGCTGCCTGGGTCCGCGGCCGACGTCTCGAGGGGCCGGGCGCGCGCGGCTGACGCTTCCGGTTCCGGCTTGCTTCGTTCGGCCCGGGTTCGGCACTGCTCCCAGCGGCCCGGCCTGGGCCTGCCCCGCGTGTCGGTCGGGTCGTCCTGGCCCGCCCGCCGGTCTTGGCCCGCCCGCCGGACGCCGGGATGCCGGTCTTGGCCCGCCCGCCGGTCTTGGCCCGCCCGCCGGGACGCCGGCCGGGACGCCGGGATCCCGGTCATCCGGGACGCCGGTCTTGGCCCGCCCGCCGGGACGCCGGTCACCCCATGACCCAACGGACCAACCGGCGTCCCGCGCGGCTTCCTCGATGGCTGTATCGGTCGTCGGGTGGCCCGAGCGGCGCCTGAGCCGCCCGATCGTCGCGTAGCCAAGCCCTCGATCGCCCGTTGGGTCACCCCATGACCGCGCCATGCAGGGCCCCCGCCGCCATGCAGGGCCCCCGCCGCTGCGAGGCCCCGCCGCCATGCAGGCCCCCGCCGCTGTGGCATGGGCTACATCCCTCGCCGCAGGATCACAGGAACACGAGCGCGGAACCTCCCGGGTGCTCGCCCCTGGCCAGCGCGGCTAGGGCGCGCCTCGGGGAGATCGGGAACCACTCCCGGATCAGGCGCCCCCCGGCTTCGACGGCCGCCCGGTTTCGGTGCGTGTCGGCCACGAGCACAAGCACGTGGGTCGACTCGCCGTCGCGCATCTTCAGCGCGATCCGTCGGCATTGCGCCTGCGCGTCGGCAAGGCGTGTCTCCGCCTCGACGGGAAGGTCCGACGACAACGGAGGTTCGGCGCGGAGGCGCCCGATCATGCCGTCCCAGGCGCGCTGGTCGAGCGAGATGCCGAGCGGGACCTCCGTTCGGAAGGTCAGGTCCGGGTGGAGTCGATCTCGGAGTCGATCCAGGAGCCCGATCTGGCCAGCGTCACGCAGCGGGTCGGGCCCGGCGAACGTGCGGACCCGGATATCGAGCCCGACCGCGGCGCCGATCCGCGCCAGTTGCTCGACGCTCGCCGCGGGCGCCACGGCCCGCTCGATGCGCCCGACCGTGGACGGTGAAAGGCGCACATGGCACGCGACCTCGGCGACCGACAGTCCAGCCATCACGCGCGCGCTCCGCAATTCCTCGGCGATCCGGATCAGGTCGGCCCGAGCCAGCCGGGCGGCCCGGTCGGTCGGTCGTTCGCGAGGCGACATCGATGGAGTGTGCCCGGACGCGCTTATCGGCGGCTCACTGGCGGTGCGTCTTGCCCCGTGCTCCTGCGGTGCCGGGCTGTAGTTGCCCCGTCCAGGTCGATGGCGCACTCGCCCAGGTCGATGGCGCAGCCGCCCAGATCGATGGCGGTCATCGGGTGACCCAACGAGCCGCCGCGCGAACCATCGCAAGCCCTCGCTCGCGATTCCGGTCTTCGGGTGGCCGACCGAGCCATCGAGGGGGTCGAAGCGGCTCGAACGGGCGCGTGTCGGTCGGCTCGTTCGCTCGTTGGGTCATGCCATGCACGAGGCCCGGCCCAGACCGCGCCCGGCCGGCGTCGGCCCAGACCGCCCCGGCCGGCCCAGACCGCCCCGCCGGCCCAGACCGCCCGGCCGGCCGGCCCAGACCGCGCCCGGCCGGCGTCGGCCTCAGCCCCGGCCGGCCCAGACCGCGCCCAGGGCAGGCCATGCACGAGGCCCAGGCGGTATGGTCCGCGTCATGCCCGACAGCGTGGACCTGCTCATCACCGGTGGCCGGATCGTGGACGGGACCGGGGCGCCAGGGCGGCCAGGGACCCTGGTCGTCGAAGGGGAGCGCCTCCGGCTTCTGTCGGCGGATGCCGACCACCCGCGCCATGCCGGCCGGACGATCGATGCCACCGGGCGGGTCGTGGCGCCTGGGTTCATCGACCTGCACAGCCACGGTGGGCTGCAGATCCTCGCCGAGCCACGCCACGAGCCGAAGGTCCGCCAGGGCGTGACCACGGAGATCGTCGGTGTCGACGGCAACGGCTTCGCGCCGTTCGACCGTCGCGAGGATCTGCTCGCCTTCGTCGAACTCGACAGCGGGTTGGACGGTCGCCCGGAGATCGACTACGACTGGCGCTCGGTCGCAGATCTCCTGGCTCGATTCGACCGCGGCGTCGGCGTGAACGTCGGCACCCTGGTCGGGAACTCGCAGCTGCGCATCGCCGGACCGGGCTGGAGCGACGTGCCGATCGATGCCGGTGTCGTCAGCGACATGGCCGGTCGACTCCGAGACGCGATGACCGATGGGGCCCTCGGCCTGTCGTCCGGGCTGGACTACCCACCCGGCAGCTACGCCTCGACCGAGGAGCTCGCGTCGTTGGCGCGGGTGGCCGCGCGGGCCGGCGGCATCTACCACACGCATGTTCGCTACACCCTGGGCGATCGCTACCTCGACCCGTTCCGTGAAGCGATCGAGATCGGCCGCCGCGGCGACGCGCCGGCGCACATCACCCACTTCTACCATCGCCGGTCGTACCCGGATGGACCCGAGCCGATGCTCGCACTCGTGGACGATGCGCGTGCCGACGGCCTGGACGTGACCTTCGACATGTACCCGTCGGAATGGGCGAGTACGCGGCTGCTCATCCAGCTTCCGACTTGGGTCCACGAGGGAGGTCCGGCGCCCCTCAAGGCGCGGATCGCCGACCGATCCACGCGCCACCGACTGCGTGGCGAGCTCACCGCGCGGGGCGCCGCCTACGCGAGCGCTGCGGGCTGGGCCGACGTCCGGCTCGGCGGCTTCCGGTCGGCGGACCTCCTGCGCTGGGAATCCCGGACCGTCGCCGAGGTGATGGAGGAGACCGGCCTGGACGCGGTGAACGTGATCTGCGACCTGCTGCTCGCGGAGGATCTCGGAATCAGCCAGGTGACGAGCGGACCCTCGACGGAGGGCCTCCACCCGTTCCTGGTCCACCGGGTCGGGATGGTCGGGACGGACTCCACGTTCGTCGGCGCCAAGCCGGCACCCCGAACGTACGGCAGCTTCCCGCGGATCCTCGGGCAGTTCGTGCGGGACGAGCGACTGCTCAGCCTGGAGGAAGCCGTTCGCAAGATGACCGGCGCGGCCGCGGCGCGCATGGGCCTGCGCGAGCGCGGGATCCTGCGCGACGGGGCGTTCGCCGACATCGTCGTGTTCGATCCCGCGACGGTCGCCGCGACGGCGACCTACGAGGAGCCGCGCCGATTCCCGATCGGCATCGACCACGTCATCGTGAACGGGGTACTCGTCGTGGACGGCGGCATCCACACGGGAGCGACGCCCGGGCGGGGGATCCGCCTCGGGATCGACTGACTCGCGACGGGAACGGCCCGGCGACACGGCCGGGCCGGCCGACGGCTACGGCGCCGTCTGGTTCAGGTCGTCGGCCGCGTCGCCCCGGCGGGACAGGCGGCGCATCTCCGTGTACATCCGATCCGTCGCGACGCGCTGAACCTCGGTGAGGGTCGGGTCTCCGGTCGTGCCCGCCCACCCGATCGCCAGTCGGAGCGCGATCGCCCCCGACTCGAGCCAGAGGTCGCAGGCGCGCCGGACGCGCTCGACGTAGTTGATCGCCGCGATCTCGTCCGTCTCCGGGAGCAGGGTGGCGAAGCGTCCCGGCGCGATCCGGGCCATGTGGTCGGCGGAGCGGCCCAGGCGTCGGATCGTGTCCGCCACGGCCGGGATCACGCGGTCGCCGGCATCGGCGCCGAGCCGCTCGACGAGCCGGTCCAGGCCCTCCAGCTCGAAGATGACGATCGTGGCTGCGTGATGGTAGCGGGCGACCCGCGCGTCCTCGTCGGCCACCAGGTGGCTGAACGTGGAGGCGTCCGGCAGGCCGGTCAGCGGGTCGAATCCGTCGTCGACGGGATCGCCTGCGGCGGCCTCGGCACCGTCCATCGCGGCGGCCTCGGCACCGCTCGTCGCGGCCGCGGACGCGGTCGACGCCGACTCGATGTCGTCCTCGCCGGATTCGGCATCGTCCGCGTGGCCGTTGGCCAACGAGGTCGTCGAAGGGGTCGGCCAGGCGGGGGAGGCGGAACGATCGGAGAACGAAGTCGACATCAGGGAACCCTCGAATGATGCGCCGTGATCCGCGGCGGTCGCGACACGCTTGTGGCGCCCGACGCGGCCCGACACCAGCAGGATCGCGATGATCGCGGCATTGACGATGATGGCGGCGAGCAGGATCGGCAGCAGGAGGTCCTGCGACAGGTCCATGATCCGGCGTGACTCCAGGTGACGTAGGGCCAAGGACCGCGAATATACCGGCCGCTCACGAGTGTGGGGACCGGCCGAAGGTCCCGCGGCCACCACGTACTGTTGCCGCAGCGCACCGCCGAGGGTCGGTCGGGTCAGGTCCCGGGAGGTCCGGGAGGTCCGCTGAGGTCCGGTGAGGTCCGGTCGCGTGGTGGTATCGTCACGCGCCAAGGAGGAGCCCATCGCCCGCATGACGACCCGGACCGATGACCCCGGCGCGCTCGTCGTCCCGCCCGGGACCCTGTTGCCGGGCCGAGCCCGGCCGTCGGTGCCACTCCGGCGTGAGGGACCGGCCAAGCTGACCGGTGTCGCCCTGTACACCGACGACATCGTCGTGCCGGGGGCGTGGTACGGGGCCACCATCCGGTCGAGCGATGCACACGCGTCGTTCGATTCCCTCGAACTGGATCCAGGGTTCGACTGGTCGCGGGTGGTGGTGGTGACGGCCGACGACATCCCGGGCGATAACGTCGTGAGCTCGATCAAGAGCGACCAGCCGATCCTCGTCCCGGTCGGTGGCGAGATCCGCCATCATGCCGAGCCGCTGGCGCTCATCGCCGCCGCCGACCGGGCCACCCTTCGCGAGGCGCGCCACCGTGTCCGGGCGAGGACGACGGCGCTGCCGCCCGTGTTCGACCCGGAGGCGTCCGATCACACCTTCGCGAGCTACGCCATCGACACTGGCGATATCGATGCCGCCTTTGCGGCGGCCGACCTGATCGTGGAGGGCGAGTACCGGGTCGGTCACCAGGAGCAGCTCTACATCGAGAACAACGCGATGATCGCGGAGCCCACGGACGGCGGCGGAGTCACGGTCACTGGCTCGCTCCAGTGCCCCTACTACCTGCACGGAGCGTTGACCCGGGGCCTGGGGCTCGATGCCGCGTCGGCCCGGGTCGTCCAGGCCGAGACGGGCGGCGGGTTCGGCGGCAAGGAGGAGTTCCCATCGGTCATCGGCCTGCACGCCGCGCTCCTCGCGCGCAAGGCCCAGAAGCCCGTGCGGATGATCTACGACCGTCACGAGGACATCGCCGCCACGACCAAGCGGCACCCGGCCATCGTCCGGCATCGGACCGGTGTGACGCGCGAGGGCATCCTCATCGCGCAGGACATCGAGGTCGTCATGGACGGCGGGGCCTATTGCACGCTGACACCTGTCGTCCTCTCGCGCGGGGCACTCCACAGCGGCGGCCCGTATCGCTGCCCGGCCGTGCGGATCCGCGCCCGGGCGACCCGGACGAACACGCCGCCCAATGGGGCGTTCCGTGGCTTCGGGGCCCCACAGGTCGAGTTCGCGGCGGAGACGCACCTCAACCGGATCGCCCAGCGGCTGGGGATCTCGCCGCTCGACATCCGCCGCCGGAACGTGTACGTGGCGGGCGACACGACCCCGACCGGCCAGGTCCTGCGCGACAGCGTCGCCGCAGAGGAGGTGCTCGAACGTGCCGCGGAGGCGGCCGAATTCCGCCGGATCCGCGCCCGGACCGCCGAGGCGCGCCGCCTGCGCGCCGGGTCCGGGGCCGTCCCGGCGGGGGCCTTCCGTACCGACCCGACCCGGATCGCGAGCGGGATCGGCCTGGCCCTGGGCTGGCACGGAGCCGGGTTCACCGGGTCGGGCGAGGTCAAGCTCGCCAGCGTCGCCTCGGTCGAACTGACCGCGGATGGTCGCGTCGTCGTGCTGACCGCCGCCACGGAGATGGGCCAGGGGACCCGGACGATCCTCCCGCAGCTGGCGGGCG
Source organism: uncultured Chloroflexia bacterium (assembly GCA_963704935.1). Lineage (GTDB taxonomy): Bacteria > Chloroflexota > Limnocylindria > Limnocylindrales > CSP1-4 > SPCO01. The sequence continues at coordinate 648,710 of CAVPIF010000001.1, read as the reverse complement.
ACGCACTGGGCCTCCCCGCGTCCGAGGTGGACGTGGCTCCGCAGGACACCGCGTACGTGCCGGACTCGGGCCCGACGGTCGCCTCACGAACCGCCATGGTCGTTGGCGGGTTGGTCATCAAGGCGGCCCGCCGGTTGCGCGAGACGGTGGAGACGGCGACCGGCGGCCCCTTCGCGACGACGCGCGCGGCCTACGCCCGCGACCACGGAGCCCTCCGGATCGACCAGCGATTCGAACCGTATCCCGGCGGGGCGCCGTTCGACGACGCGACCTACACGGGTGACGCCTATCCGGCGTTCGGCTGGGCGGCCTGCGTCGCCTACGTCGACGTCGACCTGGACACCGGCGAGGTCCACGTCCGTGACGTGGTGGCTGCCGACGACATCGGCCGGGTCATCCACCCGGTGCTCGCCGAGGGCCAGGTCGAAGGCGGGACGCTCCAGGCGGTCGGCTACGCGACCATCGAGGAGATCAAGCTGGTCGACGGGCGGTACCTGAACGATCGACTGGCGACGTACATCATCCCGACCGCGCTCGACGCCCCGCGGATCAGCGCCATCCTCGTGGAGGCGCCCTTCGATGGCGCGCCGCACGGCGCCAAGGGCGTCGGTGAGCTGCCGATGGACGTCGGCGCGCCCGCGGTCGTGGCGGCCATCGCCGATGCCACGGGTGCCTGGATCACGGACCTGCCGGCGAGCCCGGAGCGGATCCTCGCCGCCCTGACCGGTCGTGCCGCGATCGCCGGACCGCGCCCGGCCGAGTCGGTCCCGGGTGGCGGGGGCACCGCGCGATGACGACCTACCGGTTGACCGTCAACGGGACTCCGGCGGAGGTCGACGTGCCCGGCATGCGCCGCCTGCTGGACGTCCTCCGCGAGGACCTTGCCCTGACCGGGACGAAGGAAGGCTGCGGGGAAGGCGAATGCGGCGCGTGCACCGTCCTGGTCGACGGTTCGCCCGTGGATTCGTGCCTGGTGCCGATCTGCCAGGTCGGCGGCAGCGACATCCGGACCGTGGAAGGGCTCGCCGCACCGGCCGCCGAGGCCGGGGAGCCGCCGGCCCTGGACCCACTCCAGGTCGCGTTCCTGATGACCGGCGGAGCGCAGTGCGGGATCTGTACGCCCGGGATGCTGATGGCCGCGCGCGCGTACCTCGACGCCGGCGGCGGCCCGGACCACGATGCCATCCGCGAGTCGATCGCCGGGAACCTCTGTCGGTGCACCGGCTACACCAAGATCGTCGAGGCCATCGCCGTGGTGGCCGGGGCCGCCCGATGAGTCGCCCCGACACCACCGACACCACAGATGTCGCCGACACCACCGACGTCGCCGACCCGGAGCCGAGCCGGCTCGATCCGCTCGCCCTGCGCGTTGCCGTGACCCCGGCGCAGGCGGCGGTCGGCTTCGGCGTGATCGCCTCCCTGATCCTCCTGTTCCTGCGCCGTCGCCGACGCCGGCCCGGCGACTGACCGATGCCGATCGAACCCCCCGTCGTCAGCCCCCGCGACCTCCCGGGCGCGTACGCCGCGCTCGCCGCGGGGTCGGCCGACGGGCCGGTCCGGCCGCTCGCCGGCGGCACCGACCTGCTGGTCGCGCTCACCGGCGAACTCGGCGAGCCGCCGGCCCTGGTCGTCGACCTGTGGGCCATCACGGATCTGCGCGGGATCGCCGTCGTGCCCGGCGACGCCAGCGACATGCTGGCCCTCGGGGCGCTGACGACCTTCACCGAGATCCGGCGTTCCCCGTTGTGCGTGGAGCACGTGCCGGCCTTCGTCGAAGCGGCATCGACCATCGGTGCGGTGCAGATCCAGAACCGCGGCACGATCGGCGGGAACATCGCGAACGCCTCACCGGCCGGCGACCTGCTGCCGCTCCTGCTGGCGGCGGATGCCACGTTCGTGCTCGGATCGATCCGCGGCGAGCGTGTCGTGTCGGCCGAGGCGTTCTGGACGGCCTACCGACGCACGGCGCTGGCACCCGACGAGCTCGTCGTGCGCGTGCTCATCCCGATCCGACCGGGCCGGGCGATCCGGTTCCGCAAGGTCGGGACCCGGCGGGCGCAGTCGATCAGCAAGGTCGTGATGGCCCTGGCCTGGCGCGAGGGCTCGAACCGTCGCGCCGGCGCCGGCGGCGCGGTCTGGCGCGATGTCCGCGTGGCGTTCGGGTCCGTGGCGGCCATCCCGGTCCGCCTGCCGCGGACGGAGGCCGTCCTGGAGGGGTCGGCGCCGACACCGGAGGTCACGGATCGGGCAGCGGAGATCCTGGCGGCCGAGCTGTCCCCGATCGACGACGTCCGATCCACCGCCGAGTACCGGCGGGTCGTCGCCGCCCGGATCCTCCACCGCACGATCCGCGAGGCCGCTGGCTGGTGAACCCGGCCCGGGCGCACCTGGCCGCGCTGTTCGAGGGCGCGCCGCGGTTCCTGGACCGCCTGGAGGCTGCCGCGCCGTTCAGCGACGACGGCGACCTGTTCCGCACCGCACGGCAGATCGCCCACGAGATGCCGGAGGCGGAGCAGGTGGAGTTGATCGACGCGCATCCGCGTCTCGGGGCGCCCCGCGCGGCGGTGTCCGCCCTGAGCTATGTCGAACAGGGCTACGATCGGGATGCGGCCGCCGCGAGGGACGACGACCCAGCGCGCGATCCGACGCGCGATCCCGCGCGCGATCCGGACCCCGACCTCGCGACCGAGCTCGAGCGGCTGAACGACGCCTACGAGGCGCGATTCGGGTTCCGCTACTGCGTCTTCGTCGCCGGGCGGCCCCGCGCGGCCCTGCTGCCCGGTCTGGCGGCGGCGCTGCTGGCGGAGCGCCGCGACGAGATCCGGCGCGCCCTTGACGCGGTCGTCGACATCGCCATGGACCGGCATGCGAAGCTGTCCGGGGACAACCCCGAGCCGCCGCCCCCCGCCGGAGAACGCCCATGATCGAACTGACCGCTGACCGGTACGGCAAGGCCGCCATCCGGATCGTCCGGGTCGGACGGGACACGACGCCCCATCGACTGCGCGACCTGACGGTCGCGATCGCCCTGGAAGGCGACTTCGCCGCCGCGCATACGGACGGCGACAACTCCATGGTCGTGGCAACCGACACGATGAAGAACACCGCCTATGCGTTCGCGGCCGATCATCTGGACGGGGCCGTGGAGGCGTACGCGACCGATCTCGCGCGGCACTTCCTGGAGTTCGCGCAGGTGGACCGGGCCACGGTCAACGTCCGTGAGCACGCGTGGCATCCGATCGACGTCGCGGGCGAGCCTGCTCCGGACGCGTTCGTGCGGAGCGGTGAGGGCACCCGCGTCGCGACCGTGAGTGCGACCCGCGGCGAGGTGACCGTCGAAGCGGGCATCGAGGATCTCGTCGTCATGAAGACGACCCGCTCCGCCTTCAGCGGGTTCCCGCGCGACCGATTCACCACGCTCGCGGAGACCGAGGACCGGGTGATGGCCACCAAAGTGACGGCCATCTGGCGCTATGGGTCTCCGGACATCGATCACGATGCCACCTGGATGGCCGTACGCAGCACCCTCCTGGAAGTCTTTGCCGACCACCACAGCCCCAGCGTGCAGACCTCCATCTGGATCATCGCCAAGGCGATGCTGGAGCGGCACGACGAGCTCGACCAGGTGCGCATGGTCCTGCCGAATCTCCATCACTGGACCGCGGACCTGTCGCCGTTCGGGATGACCAACGACCGGCTCGTATACATCGCCACGACGGAGCCGCACGGCCTGATCGAGGCGACCGTCCGGCGCGGGCAGGCCTGACGTGGCCGAGCTCGATGGCATCGTCGTCGGCGGACCTCCGGTCGCCCGGCGCGACGAGATCCTGACCGACGACGCGCTCGCCTTCGTGGCAGACCTCCAGCGGCGCTTCAGTGGGGTTCGACTGGACCTTCTGCGACGGCGTGACGACCGCCAGGCGGAGCTCGAAGCGGGCCATCCGCTCGACTTCCTGGCCGCGACCCGCGACGTCCGTGCCGCCGACTGGCTGGTTGCTCCGACCCCCGACGACTTCCTCGACCGGCGCGTGGAGATCACCGGCCCGGCCGAGCCCAAGATGATCATCAATGCGCTCAACTCCGGGGCGCGCGTGTTCATGGCGGACTTCGAGGACTCGCTATCCCCGACCTGGGCGAATCTCATCACCGGCCAGGCGGCGCTGCGCGACGCGGTCCGCGGCACGCTCGCGTTCGATTCCCCGGAGGGGAAGGCCTACCGGGTCGGAGCGCGGCCGGCGCAGCTGGTGGTCCGGCCGCGCGGCTGGCACCTCGTCGAATCGCACGTGCTCGTGGACGGCGTGCCGATCTCGGCGGCACTGTTCGACGCCGGGCTCTACCTGTTCCACAACGCCGCCGAGCGCGTGGTCCGCGGATCCGGCCCCTACCTCTACCTCCCCAAGCTCGAATCACACCATGAAGCACGGCTCTGGAACGACGTCTTCCTGCACGCCCAGGAGCGTCTGGGCATCCCGCGCGGGAGCATCCGGGCGACCGTCCTGATCGAGACGATCACCGCGGCGTTCGAGATGGACGAGATCCTGTACGAGCTTCGCGAGCACGCGGCCGGCCTCAATGCCGGTCGCTGGGACTACCTGTTCAGCGTGATCAAGCGATTCCGAACCTCGCCGGACCTGCGCTCCCCGGACCGGTCCGCGTTGACGATGACCGTGCCGTTCATGCGCGCGTACACGGAGCTGCTTGTCGCGACCTGTCATCGTCGCGGCGCGCACGCCATCGGCGGGATGGCCGCGTTCATCCCCAACCGGCGCGACTCCGAAGTGACGGAGCGGGCCCTCGCCAGGGTGCGCGACGACAAGGAGCGCGAGAGCCGCGACGGATTCGACGGGACGTGGGTCGCCCATCCGGACCTCGTCCCGCTGGCGACCGAGGTCTTCGACGGGGTCCTGGGCGACGCTCCGCACCAGAAGCAGCGGCGCCGCGAAAAGGCCACGGTCAGCGCCGCGGACCTGGTCGATTTCCGGGTGGTCGACGGTGCCGTGACGGAGGCCGGGCTGCGGGCCAACGTCCGGGTCGCCCTTGCGTATCTGGATTCCTGGCTGCGCGGCACCGGCGCAGCGGCCATCGACAACCTGATGGAGGACGTCGCCACGGCGGAGATCGCCCGGTCCCAGCTCTGGTTATGGCGGTCGCAGGGCGTCCTGTGGCCGGAGCGCTACGCCGCCATCCGCGACGAGGAGCTGGCCAGGCTCGGTGGCCCGGAGGAGGGTCGCCTGGCCGAGGCCGTCGAGCTGCTGGACCGGCTGGTCCTCGACGACCACTTCGCCGAGTTCCTGACACAGCGGGCGTACGCCGTCCTGGAGTAGGGCATCACACGCGTCGTCAGCCGCTCACCGGTCCGCGCTCCACGTAACGTCCGGCGCCGCGACGGCCGACGAATTGACCGTCCCGGATGACCTCGGCGCCGCGCACGAGGACGTCGCGGACCGCGCCGGTCACGGCCAGGCCCTCGTACGGGGTGTAGTCGCTCGAGTGGTGCAGGTCGGCGGCCCGCAGGGTCCGCGAGGTCGTCGGGTCGAACACGACCAGGTCCGCGTCGCGCCCGACCTCGATGGCGCCCTTCCGCGCGAGGCCGAACCGCGCTGCCGGGGTCGTCGAAAGGAGGTCGACCATCCGCTCAAGGGTGATCCTGCCGCGCGCCACGCCCTCGCTGTAGACGAGGGTGAGCAGCGTCTCGATGCCCGGCGCCCCATTGCTGATCCGGTCGAATGCGATGCCCGACGCCGCCTCCGCCTTCTCCACGCCGAGCCGGTCGGGGACGTGGTCCGTGGTCACGAGGTCCAGCGTCCCGTCAGCCAGCCCGGTCCACAGGGCGTCGCAGTCCGACGCCGACCGAAGCGGCGGAGCCACGATGAAGCAGGCGCAGCGGGCCGGGTCCGGCTCGTCGTACTCCCGCTCGGTCAGCAGCAGGTAGTGCGGGCAGGTCTCCGCCGTCACCCGGATGCCGGCAGCCTTGCCGCGCCGGACTTCCTCGAGCGCTTCCGCCGAGGAGAGATGCACCACGTGCATGGGCGAACCAGTCATCCGCGCGAACGCGATGCCGCGCGCGGTCGCGACGGCCTCCACGTACGGAGGTCGCGTTGTAGCGTGGTAGCGGGGTGATACGTCACCACGCTGAAGCGCCCGCGCGATCCCGGCGTCCAGCAACACCGGATCCTCGCAATGGACCTGCAGCATCCCGCCGCGCTCGCCCATGACCCGCATGGCATCGAAGAGCTTCTGGTCGGCCACGCGGAAGTCGAACACCATGAACGCCTTGGACGTCGCCACGCCTGCGTCGATGGTGGCGGCAAGCTCGGCCAGTGGGTCGTCGGCCCGGCCGGAGATCGCCAGCGACAGGCCGATATCGATGGCACTGTCGGCCTGGGTGGCAGCGAGCCACTCGGCCAGCCCGGTCAGCAGGGACCGCTCAGCCGCCGGCGACGACCCAGTCCCCGGGTTGTTGAACGCGAGGAACGTCGTCGTGCCACCGTGGGCGGCCGCGACGGAATCCTGGAAGAACCGGTCCGGCCGGGCATCGGTCGCCACGCGCGTGTGCGTGTGAACGTCGACGGCCCCCGGGAGGATCAGCATCCCGGTGGCCTCGATGACGCGGTCCGCTGCGGCGGCCGGGCCGGAGAGGTCGGGCTGGATCGCGGTGATGACGCCGCCGTCGACGCCGACGTCCGCGACGCGCGACCCGGCCGCCGTCACGACCGTCCCGCCCCTGACGACGAGGTCGGTCATCGCGGACCGCTCACGGTCGTCCGTCCGTGGACGGTCGCTGGGAGCGATCGATTCCGGGACCAGGGCCTCCTCGAAGCTGCTCGCGCGGGCCTGGTCCCGCCCGGGCGGCCCACGGATCACGAACGCTCGCTGGGAGCGAACGATCCCGAGCTGAGCGCGCGGTCGAGACGCGATGCCTGGTCTTCGGCCTGGAATTGTTCGCTCGGAGCGAGCGCCATGCGGTGGACCGGGCGCCAGCGGTGGACCGGGCGCCAGCGGTGGACCGGGCGCCAGCGGTGGACCGGGCGCCAGCGGTGGACCGGCCGCCAGCGGTGGGCCCCGCGGTGCGCCATGTGGTGGGCCCCGCAGCCGGCCGGTCGCCAGCCGCCGATCGCGGGGCGCGGGCCGCCGAGTCCGCTGAGTGCGCCGGTCCGCTCCCGGTCCCGCGCCCGCGCCCGCGCCCGCACATCGCCGCGATGATGCGGTCGAGTGGCATCACCTCACGACCCTCTGCCACGACCGCCAACGCGCCGAGCGCCATCCGTCGCGCGTCAGTCGTCCAGCTCGAAGATCCGGATCGGCTGCGCGCCCTCCCAGAGCGTTCGGCGGCCCACCTCACGGAGTCGGTCCTGCCAGTCGTCATCCGGCCCCGTCCTGATCACGGACGCGAAGTGGTTGGCCGCCAGCTGCCCCACCTTGGATGCCGTGGTGCACCCCCCGTACGGGAAGAAGATCTCGCACTCGCTGATCCCGCCCGGGTAGATGGCGAGCGCGCCGGGTGCCGGGTGCGACGTGTGGTTCTCGTAGTCGAGTCCCGGCCGAAGATCGCCGAACGGGATCCACGTGGACTCGCCCGTCCACCGGCAGTGGATCAGCTTCGCCTCGATCGGCAGCATCCGCCGGATGGCCTCGACCGTCCGGGGAGCGGCGGCCTCCCAGCTGGCGGTAAAGTGGAGGTCGCCGACCTCGATCCGCAGCATTCCCATCGGCGAAGGATAGCGCGCAGGAGCCCAGTGACGGACAGCCCCGGACCCGCGAGCCACACGATCAGCACCCACGTCCTGGATACGGAACGTGGGGTGCCCGCGACCGGTGTTCGGGTTGCGCTCTATCGGCTGGACGTCGGGTCGGCGCCGGTCCGGATGACCCAGGCGATCACCGACGCCGACGGTCGGGTCCGCGACCTGCTCGAGCGACCGCTCCAGGCCGGCGACTATCGACTGGAGTTCGATACCGCCCACGAGGACGGTTCGTTCTTCACCAGGATCGCCGTGGACTTGCGCATCACGGACGTCGGCCGGAGCTACCACGTCCCGCTGCTGCTGGCCCCGTACTCGATGACGACCTACCGCGGCAGCTGATCAGTGGATGACGACGAACCCGTCGACGTCCACCCGCGAATGACCGGCGGTCCCCACGACGACCAGCTTGACCGTGTGCGTCCCGCTGACCGGCCATGACCGCGCGAACACCACGACCGTCGCCTGGTTGGTGGACCGGGTCAGGCTGACGGTGATCGCGTACTTGCCGTCGACGTAGACCTTGACGGCTCCCCGCGTGGGGCCGCGGGGCGAGACCAGCGCGACGGACCTGCCGGTCAGCGCGAACGACATCCAAGAGCCGCCCTTGTACGAGCTGTGCAGGGAGCCGCCGGTGGCGCCGGGATTCGGGCCTGTCATCCAGCCCGGACCGTACGTCGCGAGGGACGTCGAGTCGGGGTGCAGGGTCAGGGTCACGGGCGGGCTGTCGGCCGGTCCGCCGACGTTGCCGGCCCCGTCGGTCGCCCGCAGGCGGAACGTGTAGGCGCTGTCGTAGCTGAGTGACGTGGTCACCATCGGCGTGACGACCCCGCGGGCCACATCGGTCCAGCCCTCCGGGCCCAGGCGGCGTACGTCGTAACCAGAGATCCCGGTCATCGTGTCCGTGGCGCTCGGCCAGCGGATGTAGGTCTTCACGCTGTGCGATCCGATGATCGACCCGATCCCGAATCCGAAGCGGTTCGGAGCGCGGACGACCGGGGCAGTGGCGTCGATCGCCAGCCAGGCGTTGACCATCCTGCCCGTCACCGTCTTGCCGACGACTCCGTCCAGCCTCCGCCCGGTGGCCATCAGGTGGCTGCGCATCGAGGTCGGCGCCGCCAGCAACGATGGGTGGAGGCTCCCGACGAGGGCCGCGACGCCGCTGACATGTGGCGCGGCCATGGAGGTCCCGGCCGACCACGCGTAACACGGGCTGGGGCAATCGAGATCCGCGGGATAGGTGCTCAAGATGTTCGTCCCCGGTGCCGCCAGGTCGACGGTCCGGCTGCCGGAGTTGGAGAACCAGGCGAGGCGCCCGGACTGGTCGACGGCCGAGACGGCGATGATGTTCGCCAGCGTCGAGGACGCCGGGTAGAAGCGCGGTCCCGCCGGGCGGTCGAGGTCGACCCCGTTGTTTCCCGCCGCGGCGACCACCAGCGCGTGCGAATCGCCGATGGCGGCGTCGAGCACGCTGCTGGGCTGCGGTCCGCCCCAGGATGCATTGATGATCCGGACCCCGAACGACGCGGCGTAGTCGATCGCCTCGACGGCCATGTCGTCCCGACCGCACGACCAGCCGTCGTCGATGAACTTGAGGGCCATGATCGAGACGCCAGGCGCGACACCGACGGTGCCCTGCCCGTTGAGCGACGCGGCGACCGTACCCGCGACGTGCGTGCCGTGACCGTCCGCGCCGGCATCGTGGACCGTGTTGTCGTCGTTGCAGAAGTCCCAGCCGTTGACGTCGTCGACGTAGCCGTTCCCGTCATCGTCGATCCCGTTGGTCGCCTTGGCTCCGGACTCACCGGGGTTGATCCACGCGCGATCGATCAGGTCCGGGTGGCTGAGGTCGACCCCGTCATCGACGATGGCGACCACGACGTCGGGGCTCCCGAGACCCTCGGCGAGCGCCTGGAGGCCGTCGATGTCGACGTTGGCGACCCCCGACTCGCTGGTCGTGCCGGAGAGCGTCTGGCCGGTGTTGTCGAGTGCCCATTGCTGGGCGAATGACGGTTCGGCCGAGACGTCGTCGGCCAGCTGCCGCTGCTGGTTCTCGGCGATGGCCACGACGCGCGGATCCGCGGCGAGCTCCCGCCGGATCGTGCTGGTCGAGCGGCCGCGAGCCACGACGACATCGGTCCGGCCGTCGGCGCTCGTGCGCACGCGGGTCAATCGCTGGCCACGCGCGATCTCGCCACGCTCGCCGGCCGTCGTCCCCGGGGCGTACCGGATCAGGATCTCGCCATCGGCCGGGGCCGGCGGGTCGCCGGGGACCGGGGGCTCCGCCGCGGAAGCGATCGGGGTGAGCGCGGCTGCTGCCAGGGTGGCGACCAGGAGGATCGTCCAGGCGACGGCACGTCGGTCCCGGGGTCGGTCGTGCGTGGATCGGTCGGCGTCGCGCATCGCCTCCGTATCCTACGGCCCCGTCGGCGAAGACCGTGACAGCCTAGATGTCACGGGTGGGTCCTACCGTCGAGGTCATGGAAGCCCTCGACGCCGCCGTCATCCCGCTCCATCCAGCGGTCCGTCTGGAAGGCGACCGCATCCTCATCGACCGCCTGACGTTGTCGGACCCGACCCTCGCCGCGTTCCTGGGGGAGCGCCCGGCGGGCGAGCGGGGCCCGCTCGTGGAGCGCGCGCTGCGGATCGGGCTCATCGCGCTCCAGGACGCCGGAGTCACCGTCAACGTGGATGCCGTCCGGACGGAGTTCGAGCGGATGGTGCGCCAGGCGGAGCAGGTCAACGAGCGGGCCGCCATGGCGCTGGAACAGACCCTGCGCGCGAACTTCGCCGACGGAGACGGACGCCTGCCCCGCACGCTGGAGAAGTTCCTCGGCGACCGCGGCGCGCTGCGGTCCATGGTGGACGAGCTCTTCGACGAATCGAAGCGGGACAGTGCGATCGGCCGGATCGGCAGCATGCTGGAACGCTACTTCGACGGTGACGCGTCCAAGCTCGCCCACCTGCTGGACCCGACCCGCCTCAACTCCCCGATGCACCAGTTCCGCCAGGAGATCGCCGCGGGCTTCAAGGGCCTGGAGGAGCGGCTGGTCGCGATCGAGGCGGCCGCTGCCGCGCGCGGCGCCGAGCGGGCACGGTCAGCGGCCAAGGGCGCCGATTTCGAGGAGCTGCTCGGCGCGATGCTCGGCGACATCGCTCGCGGGGCGGGGGACCTGCTCGATCACACGGGCCTGGAGGCGGGCAGCGTCCTCAAGTCCAAGAAGGGCGACTTCGTGCTGACCGTCGACGCGCGGGCCGCGCGCGGGCACGACCTGCGGGTCGTGGTGGAGGCAAAGGACCGGCCGATGTCGATGCGCGCCATGCGCGACGAGTTGCGCGAAGCCCGGGAGAACCGCGGGGCCGCCGTGTCGGTCGGTGTGTTCACGCCGGCCCACGCGCCGACCGGGATCGCCCCGTTCACGATGGTCGGGCAGGACGTCTACTGCGTCATCGACCCGGAGGCGCCGGAGGCCGGCGACGCTCGAGGCGGCCATCCGACTGGCGCGCCTCCTGGCCCTGGCCTCGCTGGCCGAGCGCGAGGTCGAGGTGGACGCCGCGGCCATCGGTTCCGCGCTGGCGGCGATCCGCGAGCAGCTCGAAGTGGTGCGTCAGCTCAAGTCGCAGCTGACCTCCATCTCGAACGCGACGAAGGCGGTCTGGTCGGGGCTGGACACGATGCGTTCCAGCATCCTGGCCCGCGTGACGGAGGCTGAATCGGAGATCCGGGCCGTCGTCGGCTGAGCGGTCGCGGAGCCGGCACGCCCCGTGGAGCCGACACCGGCCGTGGAGCCGGCACGCCCCGCGAAGCCGGCACGCCCCGCGAAGCCGGCACGCCCCGTGAAGGCCGGATCACTGACTCCGACCAACCGTCGTCCCACGGAACGTTAGGCGCGGCCCGGACGTCGCCCGACGTGCCGCCGCCGGCTCGCAGGGCGCCACCGGGTCTCATCCCGCGCCGGCGTGAGCACGGATCGCCGAATCGATCTCCGGTTCGGCCCGACCCGGCCGCGCAAAGACGGGTCCGTGCTCGCCTAACGTTCCGTGGCAGCACGGTCTGTCGGTGTCGCGGGTTGTTTGTCGGCGGCGACGGCGACCCGCGGGACGCACGGCGCCTGGGCCATTCGGGTCTGATGGGGTTGGGACCGGTCGGCTACGGCGGACTGGGACCACCGGGTGGGTGGTGGCGGGTTGCCATCGGCCGGATGATGGTCATCGGGTCCGGCGCACGTCGAGGTGTTTCTCGGACTCCTCCGAGCCCCATCGAACCGGAGTGCCATGCGCCGCACGCTCGCCAGCCTGTCCCTTGCGCTCCTGATCGCGATCCCATCGATCGTTCCGGCCACCGCCGCGGAGCCGGCGCCACCGAGCCCGTCGGCATCACCGAGCCCGTCGGCGCCAGCGACTTCGAGCCCCAGGACCCGACCGACACCCCTCGGCTCGACGCCGACCCCGGATCCCGCGGCGACACCGGGCCCCGCGACGACTCCAGACCCTGCGTCGACGCCCGATCAGCGGGCGACGCTCGATCCGGCCGCGGAAACGCCTGCGCCGCCCGCGGATCCCGCCGCGAACCCCGCCGCGAACCCCGCCGCGACCCTCAACCCCGCCGATCCCGCCGCCGATGCCACGGGTCGACCCGATCCGGCCGGTCGGTACATCGTGGTCCTGCGGGCCGGCGCCGACACGGCCGCGGTCGCCACCCGCCACCGGCAGCGCGAAGGCACCCGCGCGATCCGCAGCTTCCAGCGCGCGATCCGTGGATTCAGTGCCAGCCTGGATCAGGACCAGCGAGCGGCGCTCCTTGCCGATCCGAATGTCGTCGCCGTCGTTCCCGATGAGCTCATCGAGCTGACCGCCCAGACCATCCCGACCGGCGTCTCGCGCGTCGGGGCCAAGTCGTCCGCGACGGCCGCCCTCGACGGTGTCGACCAGCGGGTCGATGCCGACGTCGCGATCGTGGACACGGGCATCGCCAAACACCCCGACCTGAACGTGGCGGGCGGCTACAACTGCTCGACCAGCGATCGAACGCTGTGGCGCGACAAGCAGGGTCACGGGACCCATGTCGCCGGCACGGTCGCCGCGCTCGACAACGATTTCGGCGTCGTCGGCGTCGCCCCGGGTGCCCGGCTGTGGGCCGTCAAGATCCTCAACGACGACGGGTACGGCCTGCTGTCGTGGTACGTCTGCGGCCTGGACTGGATCATCGCCCAGCGCGACCCGAACGGACTCGGCACGGCCGCTGTTCGAGGCGGTCAACATGAGCGTCGCCAAGTCGGGCGCGGACGACCAGGCCTGCGGTTCAGTCAACAGCGACATCCTGCATGCGGCGATCTGTCGCGTGGTCGCCGGCGGCGTCACCGTCGTGGCGGCCGCCGCCAACGACAGCGGCAGCGCGAGCAAGCGCGTACCGGCCGCCTACAACGAAGTCATCACGGTCAGTGCCCTCGCCGACACGGATGGCAAGGCCGGCGGGCTGGGCGGACCACGCTGCTACTCGTGGGGCACGTACGACAAGGACGACACCTTCGCGAACTTCAGCAACTACGGCGCCGACGTCGACCTCATCGCGCCCGGCAAGTGCATCTGGTCGACCAAGCCCGGCAACACCTACGCCTACTCATCGGGTACGAGCATGGCCGCGCCGGCCGTCACCGGGGCCGTCGCCCTGTACAAGGCGAGCCGGCCGACCGCCACCCCAGCGCAGGTCAAGGAAGCGCTCCAGTTCCTCGGCAACCTCGACTGGAACCTGGCGTCCGACCCGGACTCCAAGCACGAGAAGCTGCTCGACGTCAGCCGCGTCGGCAAGCTCGGCAACTTCGTCTTCGTCGACGCCGCCCCGACGGCGCCCGCCCAGGAGGCCGGCGGCACGCTCACCGTCCCGTTGACGATCTCGCGCAGCTCCACCTACTTCGAGCGCGTCCGGTTGTCCGTGACCTCGCTGCCGGCGGGGTGGTCCGCGGGGCTGTCCACGTCCAGCCTGCTCGGCTGGGACGCGAGGAACGCAACGCTCACGCTGTCCGTGCCCGCGGGAGTGCCGGCCGATACCTACGACGTCGAGGTCACCGGCGTCGGCGTGGGCCGGACCCGCACCCTGTCCATCCCGGTCGTCGTGACCAACGACGTTCCGACTGCCTTCCCGCCGACCGCGGTCCCCGCCAAGGGGCAGCGAGTCGGCATCGACAGCGCCGGCACGCCGAGCAGTGTCGGTGTCCTGGTCTCGTGGCCGGCCGCGACCGATCCGTCGAGCGCCATCGCCGGCTACGAGGTGGAGCGACGTTCGAACGGCGGCCCGTGGAGCGGCACGACCTCCGTGGCCGGCACCACCCGCAGCGTGCTGCTCGGTGGGCTCGACCTGACCGTCACGCATCGATTCCGGATCCGTGCGCGGGATTCGGTCGGCAACTGGAGCCCGTGGGCGGAGTCGATCGACTATGCCTTCCGGACGGTCGGCGACCGCTCCTCGTCGCTGACCTACTCCGGAACGTGGAAGCGGGCAGCCGTAGCGAGCGCGACGAACCAGGTGCGCACGACCTCGACCCGGGCCGGCGCATCGGTCCGGACCACGTTCACCGGCCGCGGCATCGCCCTGGTGATGCCCCGCAGCTCGATCCGCGGCAAGGTGACCGTGTACGTGGATGGCGTCAAGGTCGCGACCGTGGACACCTACAGCAAGACCGCGGAAGCCCGCCGCGTGGTCTGGGCCAAGCGCTGGTCGACCGTCGCCACGAGGCGCGTCGTGGTCCGGGTGAGCGGCACGTCCCGCCGCCCGACCGTCTCCCTCGACGGGTTCATCATCACGAAGTGACCCGCCCCGGCCGCGGGGAGTCCTTGCGTTCGTGCGCTATGGTGTCCGTCCCGACGCTCCGGGCCGGGTGATCCCGGGCGTGCGGCACGAATCCAGAGGTCTGCGACCGTGGCACGAGCGATGTGGAAGGGGGCCATCCAGTTCGGGCTGGTGACCATCCCGATCAAGCTCTACCTCGCGACCGAGTCCAAGGGCATCAGCTTCAACATGCTCCACAAGGAGGATCTCTCCAGGATCCAGATGAAGGTCTGGTGCCCGGTGGAGGACGAGCCGATCTCCCGGGGCGACACGGTCAAGGGGTTCGAGTACGCGCCTGGCGAGTACGTGGTCATCACGGACGAGGACCTCGAGCGCGTGCCGCTCAAGACCGTGCGGTCGATCGAGATCGAGCAGTTCACCAGGGCGGAACGCGATGACGCCGCGGTCCGCTTCGTCAAGTCGGCCTACTACGTGGAGCCGGACAAGATCGGCCGCAAGGCGTTCTACCTCCTGAAGTCGGTGCTGGAGGATGAGGGGCTGACGGCCATCTGCAAGGTCGTGATCAAGGATCGTGAGGCGCTCGCCGCGCTGGACCCGTTCGGCGACACGATGCTCATGACGACCCTGCACTGGCCGGACGAGATCCGCTCGACCGCCGAGCTGGACCTGCCCGACGAGGAGTTCGAGTTCAAGCCGGCGGAGCTCGCGATGGCGAAGCAGCTCGTCGGGGCGATGACCGGCGAGTTCGACCCGTCGCAGTACAAGGACGGGTATCGCGAGGCGCTCCAGTCGATCATCGACGCCAAGGTCGACGGCAAGGAGACCGTGGAGGTCGAGGCGCCCGAGGAGACGGGCAAGCTCATCGACCTGATGGCAGCCCTGGAAGCATCGGTCAGTGCGGCCAAGGCGGCCCGAGTCGCCGGCTCCGAGGAGCCGGTGTCCGTCGCGGACGCGCGCGAGGCGCGCGATGCGAAGGCCAAGGCCAAGGCCGCGACCGCGGCGAAGTCCGAAGCCGCGGCCGCGGCCGCGAAGCCGGCCGCCGGGGCCGCGAAGCCGGGCGCCTCCCGGACTCGCGCCAAGGCCTCGGCGGCGGACGAGGCGCGCGCCGACGAGCACGCGGGCGAGGCGCCGACCAAGACGGCCCGGAAGCGCAAGTCCGCGTAACGTCCCCTCGCGCGCCGCGGGCCGGGTCGCGGCAGGTCGCGCGCCGAGCCGCGTCGCGCCACGCGAGGCCGAGCCGCGCGGCGCCGCGCCACGCGAGGCCGAGCCGCGCCGCGCCGCGGGACACCATGAGCCTCGCGACACCGACTACATCGCGAAACCGCCAGCCTTGCGACACCGACTAACCGTCGTCTCACGGGACGCTAGGCGCTTCTGCCGCACCCGGAGCGGGCGTGGGGCCCTGCCCCGCAGATCCCCGACGTGCTCGCTACGCTCAGCACCCGAGTGCGCGCCGCCCGGATGGCCCGTCAGAGGCGCCCCGGCCTTCCCCGACCAGGCCTAACGTTCCACCTCGCGACGGTTAGTCGGCCGCCGGGAGAAGGAGGGGCGACGACCGCGAGAAGCCGACCTGGGACGACGCGATCCCCGCGGCCATTCTCGATCGCGACGACCACCACGCGGAACGACCACCCAGCGCGGAACGCGCGCCTCGGAGCGCGCGCCTCGAGCGCGAGCCGGGCCTGCGTCCAACCCTTGCGTCGCCGAAGGAGGCGCACGTCTCTGCCGAAGCGGATGGCATCCATCGCCGCGAAGTGTGACCGGCGTCGCTTGCCCCGGACGTATCTGCCGGTGACCTACGGCCCGGGTAACGGACGGACGCGGATCGTGACCTCGAGCGTGCCCTCGCAGTACCCCATGCACGTCTCGTTGGACTTCCACTTGGCGATCTCGCCGCCGCGGGCCCACGTATCCGACGTCGCGAGGATCGTCCAGGCATTCGGTCCGGTCCCACGGAGCAGGATGCCTCGCTGATACGCCAGGAAGATCAGGGTCTCCCACACGTTGCCCCTACTCGGCCCGAGCCGGATCCTGCCGGTCGACGGACAGAGCACCCCGTCGTAGATATCCGGGAACTCGTTGGGATTCGGGCCTGCATCCATGCGCAGCGTGATATCGGTCTCGGGATACACGATCAGGCCGGTGACCATCCAGTCGATGTTCCGACTGGCGCCTCCCTTCTCCGCGATCCACTCGGTATTGCAGTCGCCCTTGGTCGAAGCCGACGTCGCTGTCGTCGTCACGCTGTAGATGCTCAGGGGAGCCATCACATCGACCGGGGGCGCCTGGGTCGCAGCGTAGTAGTCGGTCACACGGAAGGTGCTGGTCGCGGTCGTCTTCCCAAGCACGCCTTGGTAGGTGTTGCCTCGCGTGGCGGTGAGCTTGGACTCGAGGTCCAGTTCCACGACATACGATCGATGCCACGACACCTGCGTGTGCACGGTCTTCCGCTGGAGCGCCGGCACGCCCGCGAGCCGCAGGTACAGGTCCCCGCCGAGCGCCTGAAGGACGTTCACCTCCGCCTCGATCGGGATGGTTCGGCGCTGCTCGGGACCGATCTCCGAGGGGTGGGGTTCGGTCCGTGGCGACACGACCAGGAAGGCATTCCCGCGTTCGGAGGTCCTCGGGTCGCTGTCGATGGTCCCGTGCTGCTCCAGATCGCGGTGCTGCCAGCGGACGTCCGCCCCAACGATCGCGCCGAGCGGCGGCAGGATAGAGCCGCTGAGTGCGCCGCAGTTGATCGGGCCGGGAGGCCCGGGCACGCGAACGGACAGCGTCAATTCGTACAGCTTGTCCGTGGCGTCGGTCCGGCCGTTCGCATCGCCATGGCCGTGGTGCCAATCCTGCTGTCCCTCCAGTTTCATGGCGACCGTCCCGCCGACCAGGCGCCCCTGCAGGTATCGATCGAATGACGCGTTCGCGACCCCACCGAGTCCACCGCTCCTTCCGGCCGACATCCCGGCGATCCACGCGCCGCCGCCCGCGATGCTCTGGGGACAGGGCGCCACGGCCTGCGCGACGCCGCCGATCGAGGCCACGCGGCCGTCATGCAGCAGTCCGCTCGGCGGTTGCCCCGCGATCGATGGGAGAACGAGATCCAGGGTCACGAGGAACGCGGCGAGGCCATCGAGCACGACCGGTTCGTCAGACGACGGTGCCGCCAGGTCTACGCCCCTGGCACCCTGTCGACCAAGTTCGAGGGCGACGGCCAACGCGTAGGCATTCGGCTGGCCTGGGTCGGCCGCGACCGATGCCGCCGCCTTGTGCACGGCCTGCGTGATTGCCGCTGCGGTGACCGAGGGACCCCCGCCGGCTGCGGCCAGTTCGGCGACGTCGGTGGCGATCGACTCGAGCTCGATCTGGTCGCCGTCGCGGACTGACGCCGCCAGTCCGACCACCTCGAAGTCATAGGCCCAGGCATCGCTTTCGGATCGCTCGGCACCAACGACGATCGGGTCGCCGTTCGACGTGTAGACGCCGAAGTTGACGCCGTCGAGGATGGCAAGGGTCGCCGCGATCCGCGCGGCGTCGTCGGCCGCACCCAGCACGGCTGCGGCGGCCGCCGCGGGTTCGAGGACCTGGCCCGGCGGCGGGAGCGACGGCGCGGGACCGGCCGATCCGGAGGCCGAAGACGGTGCGGCCCCGCTGCCCGCTGGCGCCGGGCTGGTCGCGCCGGCGCTGGCGTTGGCGTCGACGCCGGGACTCGCCGACGGCGCCTGACTGCCACATCCGGTGATCATGAAGATCCCGGCGAGAACGACGGTTCGAAGGCGCGATCGACTGGCCATGCCCGGATGGTCGGCGTGCACCGCGGTACGTGACATCGTCCACTTGCGCCAATCAGGGCGCTGCGACCGCACACGTTGCCGGCTGGCACACTGAGCGCCTGATGCCGCTCGACGACTATCGCCGCAAGCGTGACTTCGCGAAGACGCCGGAGCCGGCTCCGGTCCCGGCCACGGCCGCCACGGGCCAGACCGGGCGTTTCGTCGTGCAGCGCCACCGGGCGACCCGGCTCCACTACGACTTCCGCCTGGAGATCGATGGCGTCCTCGTCAGCTGGGCCGTGCCCAAGGGCCCCACCCTGGACCCCGCCACGCGGCGGATGGCCGTCCACGTCGAGGACCACCCGGTCGAGTACTTCGACTTCGAGGGCGTCATCCCGGCCAAGCAGTACGGTGCTGGGGACGTGATCGTCTGGGACTGGGGAACCTGGGAACCGGAGGCCCCGACCCTGGAGCCGCGGGCGGCCGTCGAGAACGGCGAGCTGAAGTTCCGCCTCCACGGGGAGAAGCTTCATGGTCGGTTCACGATCGTTCGGACCAGTCGCCGGCCCGGCAGCGCGCCGCGGACCGCGTTCGAGGACGACGAGGGCGAGCAGTGGCTGCTCATCCACAAACGCGACGACCACGCCGTGGCCGGCTGGGATGCCGAGGACCATCCCCGGAGCGTCAAGACCGGGCGGACCAACGACGAGGTCAAGGCCAATCGCGACGCGATCTGGATCAGCCAGGCACCGGCCGCTGTCGCGGGCATCGACCTGGCCGGCGCCAGGGCCGCGCCACTCCCGACGAGGATCGAGCCGATGCTGGCGACCCTCGCGTCCAAGCCGTTCAGCGACCCGGACTGGCTGTTCGAGATCAAGTGGGACGGCTACCGCGTCCAGGCCGTGGTCGATGGCGGGAAGGTCCGGATCTGGACGCGCAATCTCAACGACGCGGAGACCTATTTCCCGCGTCTGCTGAGCCCGCCCGGTCGATGGATCGAGGCCGAGCAGGCTGTCGTCGATGGCGAAGTCGTCGCGCTCGACGCCGATGGTCGACCGGACTTCAGCCTCCTCCAGGCGAAGCTCGGCGACAAGGCCGCGACCGGCCTCGTGTACCAGGCGTTCGACCTGCTCTATCTCGACGGACGGAGCCTCCTCGACGTGCCTCTCGAGGATCGCAAGCGGCTCCTCCGTTCCGTGCTCAAGGAGCATCCACGAGTCCGGTACGCGACCCACATCGAGGGGGAGGGGCTCGCCTTCTACGAGGCAGCGACCAAGCTCGGCGTCGAGGGAATCGTGGCCAAGCTCCGGCGGTCACGGTACGAACCTGGTCGCCGCACGAGCGCCTGGCTCAAGCTCAAGATCCGGCCGGAGCAGGAGCTCGTGGTCGGTGGCTGGACCCCGGGGAGTGGCAATGCCCGCGATCTCGGTGCGCTCGCGGTCGGCGTCTACGAAGACGGCAAACTCCAATTCGCCGGCAAGGTGGGCAGTCGGGTTCACCGGCGCCGTCCGTGCCGATCTCCTCAAGCGCCTCACGCCGCTGGCCCAGGACGACCCGCCGTTCGACCCGCCGCCGCCGAAGGACTACAAGGGCCGTTGGGGCGGCGACCTCAACGGCATCTCGTGGGTCCGGCCCGGAACTGGTGATCCGCGCCGAGATCGGGGGCTGGACCCGGGACGGCCAGGTCCGCCAGACCGCGTTCAAGGGCGTCGAGCCAGGCCGTGACCCGTACGCCGTCGCACGTGAGACACCGGTCACCACGACCACCGCGGTCCGTGCCGCGGAAGCTGAGGAACCACCGGTGCCCAAGACCACGAGGAAGACCGCGAGCAAGGCCGCCGCCACACCGCCCCCGACCCTTCCGGGCGCCACCGACCCCGAACTCGCCGCCCTCGAAGCCCTCGGCAAGGAAGGCACCTGGGACGTCGGCGGCCACGATCTCAAGCTCACGAACCTCGACAAGCCGCTGTTCGAGCCGCGCGCCGCGGGACCCGGGAAGGACCCCATCACCAAGCGCGAGCTGATCCGCTACTTCGCCCGGATCGCGCCCGCGATCCTGCCCCACCTCGCCGATCGCCCGCTCAACCTCCAGCGCTTCCCGAACGGCGCCGGCGCCCCCGGCTTCTGGCAGAAGAACCTGCCGGACACCTCGCCCCGCTGGCTGACCCGCTGGCACGAGACCGGCGTCGATGGCCGGACCGACCGCAACGCCAACGACCACCTGCTCGCCGACGGCGTGGCCGCGCTGTGCTGGCTCGGGAACCAGGCGAGCTTCGAGATCCACGCCTGGACCGGCAAGCTGCCGGAGCCGTGGCAGCCGACCTTCGCCTACATCGACATCGATCCCGGGGAGCGCACCACCTGGGACGAGACGCTCGTCCTCGCGCGGCTGTATCGGGCGGCGCTGGAGCATCTCGGCGTCCGCGGCTATCCCAAGACCACCGGCAAGCGCGGCATCCAGGTCTGGATCCCGGTCGAGCATGGGCGCTACGACTTCGGCGACACGAGCGCCTGGGTGGAGAAGGTCAGCCGGGCGGTCGGCGCCACCGTCCCGGACCTCGTCTCCTGGGAGTGGGCCAAGGAGGCGCGCAAGGGCCGCGCCCGCCTCGACTACACCCAGAACGCCAGCATCAAGACGCTCGTCGCGCCGTACAGCGTCCGGCCCGCGCCCGGGGCGCCGGTCAGCGCCCCGATCGCGTGGGACGAGCTGGACGATCCCGACCTTCGGCCGGACCGCTGGACGATCCGCGACATCGTGGAGCGGGTCGAGCGAGTCGGCGACCTGTTCGCCGCTGCCCAGACCGATGCACAGGTGCTGCCCCCGGTGTGACGCCGCGGGTGGCACCATGCGCCCATGACCGACGACATCACCCTGCGCAGCCCGGCCGCCGACGAGCTCCGGGCGCTCATGCAGCCGCTCGTCGTGGCGTTCGGCTCCGACTTCTCCGAGGGCGAGTTCGAAGCGGAGCGCCCGCTGCTGGAGCCCGAGCGGTTCGTCAGCGCGTTCGCCGGAGAGGAGCGGATCGGCGCGGCCGGGGCGTTCTCCTTGCGGTTGACCGTGCCCGGCGGCGAGGTCGCCGCGAGCGGCATCACCGCGATCGGCGTCCGGCCGGACCACACCCGCCGCGGCGTCATGCGCAAGATGATGACCTGGCTGCTGGACGACGCCCGCCGGCGCGGGGAGCCCGTGGCCGTGCTGTGGGCGTCGGAAGCGGCCATCTACCAGCGGTTCGGGTTCGGGAGCGGGTCGCTCCAGTCGACCTTCGAAGTCGATCGATCCAGGATCGCCTTCCAGTCGCCCATCCCGCCGCGTGACGGCGTCCGTATCGAGATGATCGGGATCGAGGAGGCGGCCGGCAGATTCCCGCCGATCTACGAGGCGATGCGCCGGCAGGTACCGGGTTCGCTGGACCGGCCCGACGCGCGCTGGCGCGGTCTTGTCCTGGCCGACGAGGAGTGGACGCGGCGCGGTGGCGGGCCCGCCTTCCGAGCGGTGCTGGAGGTCGATGGCGAGGACCGCGGGTACGTGCTCTACCGGATGAACCAGGAGTGGGACGAGCGCGGCCCCAAGTACGGCCTGCGGGTGATGGACCTGGTCGGGCTGGACCCGGAGGCGGAGCAGCGTCTGTGGCAGTGGATCTGCGGCATCGACCTCGTCGGGACGGTCAAACACTGGCGCGGCCCGGTGCCGCACCCGCTCGCGCTGTGGGTCCAGGAGCCCCGCCGGCTGGGCCTGACCGTGTTCGACGGCCTGTGGCTGCGGATCCTGGATGTCGCGGGAGCCCTCGCCGGGCGCACGTACGTGGGGGAGGGGAGCCTCGCCCTGGAGGTCACGGACGCCTTGATCGACTCCAATGCGGGCCGGTGGCAGCTCATGGTCCGCGCCGACGGATCGGCGGACGTGGCGCCGACTTCCGCCGAGCCCGACCTCACGCTCGACGTGGCCGCGCTGGCGTCCGTCTATCTGGGCGCCTACCGCTTCGCCGACCTCGCGCGGGCGGGTCTGGTGCGGGAGGGCCGTCCCGGGGCACTGCTTGCCGCAGACGTGCTGTTCACGACGTCGCGGGCGCCGTTCTGCAACACGATGTTCTGAGGCTGCGGGGCGGTCCCGGCGAGGCCCGCGTCCTGGTGACGCACCTGGCTCACAGCCGTGCACCCCTCCCGGCCTTCCGCGTTCCTCCGACGCGATTCCGGCACAGTTGAGCGTCGTGCAGCGCCCAGACGACAGCATTCGCACGCTGGGCATCGGTTCACGTAGGTCTGTCGCGAATCCGCGTCGCTCAGACGCGTCGAGTGCTCCTGCCGCGTCCGCTCCGGCGCGAGGAACTCCGGTCGCTCTGGTGGCACCGAGCGGTCGCTGGCAAGGTGGTCCTGGACCAGGACCGCGCGATCGCGATCGCGCATCGAAACATCGGGCGCTTCCGTGCCATCCAACCACGTGCCTCCGTATGGCTCGATTTCAGGGGATCGACGATCCGGCTCGGGATCGAGACCATGCCCACATGCTCCTGAACGCCTGGCGCTGTGAGCTTCCCGTGCCTCGGCCGCTGACCCGCCGCGTCCTCGACTTCGAGGTCGCCCTGGATCAGTCGTACTGCGATCGCTGCGGGTCACCCAATGACGTGCACCCGATCGATATTTGCTGCGAGTGCCCGCACATGGTTCGGATGCACGGCGCCGATACCGAGGGATGCGGCAGGATCTGGGCCGAGGGCTGGTGTGTGTGCCGATGGACGTTCGGTCGGGAGCACGCTGAGTTTGTTCGCTACGGATAGGTGATCCGGGGGGATCGACGATCTCGCCGGATCTGATCATCCTGCGCCCATGAGCGCCATCGAGTTCACGACGCTAAACCCCGAGCAGCGCCCGCGGGTGATGTTCGAGAACTGCGGCATGGGCCTGAACCGGTGGCTGATGTTCGGTCGCCCACCCCGCGTCGACTGGCTCCAACTCAGCGCCCTCTCGTACTACGTCCTCACGGAACGCTACGTGGACGGGGAAGTGATGTAGCCCGCGCGATCGATTGATCTTGGACGACCGGATCGCGGATCATGGCAACTTGAAGGAGCTGCCGTGGCCTGTCCCCGACTTCCAGTCGATCATGCGCCCGTGGCTCGAGCTGGCCGCCGACGGAAAGGATCACGTCCTCCAGGACGTTATCCAGGAGCTGGGAGACCGGATTCGATCTGTCATCCGACGAACGGGCCGAGATGCTTCCGAGCGGCTTCCAGGCCAAGTTTACGAATCGAGTCGCATGGGCCGCGACCCACCTAAACAAGGCGGGCGCGGTCACGCGCGTAGGCCGGGGCCGGTACCGGATCACGGATCGAGGCCGTGATCTGCTCACGATCGATGGACCGATCACGATGTCTCACCTGACAGCCTTTCCCGAGTACCAAGACTTCAAGGCTCGCGGCAGGCAACAGGAACCTGCCGTGCGATCGCTTGATGATGTGACGCCCGCAGAAGCCATCGATACGGCCGTCCAGTCCGTCAGAAGCGCAGTCTCCATCGAACTCCTCGACCGGATCAAGGCGCACCACCAGACTTCTTCGAGCGGCTCGTGGTGGAACTGCTCATCACGATGGGGTATGGCGGAAGCCGACGTGACGCTGGTCAGGCGGTCGGCAAATCGGGCGACGGTGGGATCGACGGGGTCATCAAAGAGGACCGACTTGGCCTTGATGCCGTCTATATCCAGGCAAAGCGCTGGGAAGGCACCGTCGGTCGGCCAGTCGTGCAGCAATTCTCTGGAAGCCTCGACCTCCACAAGGCGACCAAGGGAGTGCTGATTACGACGTCAAGTTTCAGCGCCGACGCGCGTGACTATGTGAAGTCAATTGGAAGCGAATCATCCTAATCGACGGGACCGAGCTTGCCGGTCTGCTCATCGACAATGAAGTTGGTGTTGTCACTGAGGCGACGTACCGCCTCGTGCGGGTCGACCAGGGGTTCTTTGAGCCTGAGTAGCCATCGTGCGTTTCGTTCTGCTGACGTCGAAGCCTGACAGTCCGTATGCCGATACGGCGACGTCGTACGAGTATCCGGCGCGCTATCGCCGCTTCTTCGCGCCACTTGAGGCAGGCGAACCGATGATCGCGATCATCTATGAGCCGCGGTCA
The DNA here is from genome assembly GCA_963704935.1 of uncultured Chloroflexia bacterium. Taxonomy (GTDB): domain Bacteria; phylum Chloroflexota; class Limnocylindria; order Limnocylindrales; family CSP1-4; genus SPCO01. The sequence continues at coordinate 624,292 of CAVPIF010000001.1, read as the reverse complement.
GGTGGGCGAGGTCGGATGTCGTACGTAGGGTGGGCCGCCTTACGAGGCGCTCCAGAGCGTAGCCCACGACTGACCGACAAGGGTAAGCCACTCTGGGAAGTGCGCTACATCGATCGGGTGCAAGAATTTCCGAACCCGGTTCCACGAGACTACTTGGGACAACCGATCGAACGATGGCTCCGTGACTTGGACCCGGCCAACCGGAATGTCTTGTCGTCGGGGGCCTCCGTTCGATTTCTCCGCGACGATGAGGGTCAGCTGATCTTGGAGTTGGGTCACGCAGGTCAACTGGGGATTGCCGAGTACGCCGAACCGACGGCGGTCGCTGATGATCTCGTGGCCGAACGGTCCGTGCGCGTCGTGGAGGCGGTTTCCCGCGATGCCCGATTCCGCCGCAATGTGATGGATGCGTACGATTTTCGGTGCGCCGTGACGGGCCTGACCATCGGCAGCCTGCCGGAAGGTAGGGCGACTCGGCTCCTGATGCCGCCCACATTCGGCCCGTCGGGGCAAGCGGGTCGGACTCAGTCACCAACGGCATCGCGCTGACTCCGACGGTCCATCGCCTGTTCGACGAAGGGCTCGTTTCTGCCAGATGGGCCGGTTCGCAGCTCGAGTTGGTGCGTTCCCCTCGACTTGAACGTGAGCAGATCCAAAACGACGAGCGTGGCACCGTCATTCGACTGGAGACAGGGAGTCAGCTGCTCCTGCCAGTCAACCGCAACAGCTGGCCCAATTCGGAGCAGATCCGGTATCACCAGCAGAACGTCTTCAAGGGGCCGGAGTCGCTCGTCTCATGAAGTGCTAGGGGTCAGGGCCTCGTCGCGCCTGCCGTCCGCCGGACTATGATCGTCGACGTGACGTACAACTTGGAGCGTACCGAGCTTCGCGTGAGTCGGTTGTCGAACTCTTCGACACATTCGCGGGGGTGAACGAGCGGCTTGCGGAGCCGTTCGATCTTGAGCGCGTGAAAGTCGCGCTCGTATGCCACTACCTGATCAGCGAGCCGGGGCACTTGTGCGGCCGGGAGTCCGGCTGCTCGGTCGTGATCGAGCGGCACTACGAGCGCGTCCGTCCGACAGACTCAGACCCCGGCCGAGCACGCCGGATCGATCGACTGTTCGCCAGGATCCTGCGGGCGGACGAGGCGCGCGATCGCGTTCGTCAACTCGACTATCGGAGCCAGGTTCGGTAGCCCGAGCCGCTCAGCAGTCATCGCCCTACCGGAGCGCGATCATGCCCAGCAGCCGCTCCCCGGTGGACTGGCCCATCCCGGCGGTCGGCTAGCGTGACCGTCACGTCGTCGCGGTCGGGCCAGTTAGGGTCGTAGAGGCGGAGCGTGACCGCGCCGCCCGGGCCGTCGGCCACAGAGTAGCCGTAGGCCAGGACCTGGTGGTCGCGGCTCAGCTCGAACGGGCTCCAGCCGTGGTGGCGGATCAGGCCGACGGTCGGTAGTCGGCCGGCATCGATCGCCGCGCGGATCGTCGGCCACTCGCGCTCCAGGGTTCGACGGACCAGCGCGTCTGGCGATGAGGCAGCTGCCCGCCAGAAGCGCAGCGGCACGCGCAGCCAGCCCAGGGAGCGGACCTGGCGGCGCACGATCGCCTGGAAGAGCGGCGAGCCGTTGGCCGGCGCCGCGGCGTCGGTCGGGATCGGCATCCTGGCCTCGAACCGCTCGCGCACGAACCAGACCATCCCGCCGCACAGGCCGGCCGACGCGTCGCCGACGCCGACGATCCGCGGGTCGATGAACCCGAGACGGACGGTGGGTCCGGGCTCCCAGCGGTTGGCGAAATGCAGTCCGTGCGTGCTCGGGAGGAAGCCGGCCACGGCGTTCGAGGTGGTCATTCCGGGGAGCATCGTACGCCCGCGTCGTCGCCATGCCCGCGGCCGCCGCGCCCGCCCACCGTCAGGAGCGGCCGTCGCCCTCCGCGGTCCCGGGGCCGCGTCGGTACACGCGCAACTCGATGACGCTGGGCACGTGCCATTCCAGGGACAGCATCACCCGCCGTCCGTCCGCGTCCACGTCCACCTGCTGGAGATGCTGGAGGAGGGTGCCCGGCGCGACCTCCAGGACCGCGGCCAGGTCCGGATCCGCGCTGGCCGGTGCCACGACCGCTTCGCCGTGGAGGACCGGGTGGCCGCGGGCGGCCAGCAGTGCGTACATGGAGCCTTCCATCGCCGCGCGATCGCGCTCCGCGTCGATGATCTCGGCCGGCACGTGGTCCACGGAGTAGACGGCCGGCTGGTCGTCGGCGGTCCTGACCCGGCGCAGCTCCACGACCCGGTGTCCCGGATCCACGAGGAGGTGCTCGGCGACCGCGATCGATGCCGGGATCGTCCGGACGCCGATGATCCGCCGACCCGCGCGCACGCCGGTCGATTCCAGGTACGAGGTGTACGAGAAGTTCCGGTCGAGCGAGTTGCGCAGGAGTGGTCGGGCCGTGACGTAGGTCCCGGACCCGTGGCGCCGACTGAGATAGCCCTCCTCCACGAGGCCGCGCACGGCCTCACGGATGGTCGCCCGGCTCACGGCGAACTGCCCGGCAAGGGCGTCCTCGTTGGGCAGCTTGGATCCGGGTTCGTACGCTCCGGTGATGACGGCCCGGCGAAGACCGTCGCGGACGACATCGGCCAGCAGCGGTCGCGCGCCCTGCCCCGCATGTGCGGTCACGACGGCGCCGCCGTGGTGGGGCGACGCGAACCGCGACGGAAGGCCAGTCCCGCAAGGAGCATGGCGAGGATCGTGACCGCCAGCAGGACCGTCGCGATGGCATTGACCTCCGGGCTGACGCCGCGCCGGATCGACGCGAACAGGTAGATCGGCACCGTCTGGTCCTGGCCGCTCGTGAAGAACGCGATGATGAAGTCATCGAAGCTGAACGTGAAGGCCAGCAGCGCCCCGGACACGATGGCCGGCAGCAGCTGCGGGAGGGTGACCTGCACGAACGTTCGCCACGGGGTGGCGAACAGGTCCTCCGACGCCTCCACGAGGCTGCGGTCCATCCCGCGCATCCGGGTCCGCACCAGCACGTTGACGATCGCCATGGTGAACAGCGTGTGTGCCGCGATGACGCTGCCGGCACCCAGGCCCAGGTCGGACACGCCGCCCCCCGTGAAGAAGGACAGCCACGGGTTCAACCAGTCGAACGCGGTCACGAGGAAGATCAGCGTGGCGATCCCGATGACGATGCCCGGGACGATGATCGCGACGTAGGTGAGCAGCTCGATGAGCCAGCGCGACCTCCTGCCCAGCCGGTCCATCGCCAGGGCGGACGCCGTGCCCATGACCGTGGCCAGGACGGCCGTGATCCCGGCGATCGTGAGGCTGTTCCGCAGGGCGTTCATCAGGAACCGGTCCGACCAGGCGGAGGCGTACCACTGGGTGGAGAAGCCCTTCAGATCCGTCACGTGTCGTCCGGCATTGAAGCTGTAGATGACCACGATGAGGATCGGCAGGAACAGGAATGCGAAGACGAGGACCGTGTAGGCGCGGGTGGCGCGATCCCCGATCCGCTCCATCCGGGCGGCCCGACGGCCGGCCTGGAGGTCCAGCTCCACGCGGGGCTCCACCGATGCGCTCATATCAGGCTCGATTCACGACCCGCGCGGACGAGTCGGCGCGAGAGGGCGAGGTAGCCCGCCACGAGCACGATCATGCCGGCCACGAAGAGCGACGCCAGGGCAGCCCCGAACGGCCAGTTCCGGCTCTGGAGGAAGAGGTCGGCCAGGGCGTTGCCCAGGAAGTAGGTCTTGCCGCCGCCCAGCAGGATCGGGATCAGGTATTCGCCCATGATCGGGATGAACACCAGGACGATGCCGGACAAGATGCCGGGTGCCGCCAACGGCAGGACGATCTGGCGGATCGTGGCCACCGGCCCGGCGCCGAGATCGCGGGAGGCCTCCAGGAACGAGCGGTCCAGTCGCTCCAGGCTCACGTAGATCGGCAGGACCATCAGGGGCAGGTAGTTGTAGACGATGCCGAGCGACACGGCGAACGGGGTGTTCAGCAACTGGATGTCGCCGAACCCGATCCAGCCGAGGACCCGGGGGACGCCGTTGGCGCCGAGGAGCGTCATCCACGCGTACGTCCGGATCAGGAAGCTGGTCCAGAACGGGATGATGACGAGCGCCACCAGCACGAGCTTCCAGCTGCCGCGCACCTTGAGGGCCAGGGTGTAGGCCACCGGGAACGCGACGAGCAGGCAGATGACCGTGTTGAGCGCGGCCAGGCCCACGGTGTTGGTCAGCGGCGTGATCCGCGACGTCAGATTGCCGTACTGCTCCAGCGTCAGCGCCGGGAGATAGCCCCCGTTCGGGGAGCGTTCGCCGACGGACATGACGACCAGCACGACCAGCGGGGCGATGAGGAACGCGACATACCAGACGGTCGCCGGCACGACGAGCCAGGCAGCGAGGCCACGCCGCCTGGCGTGGCCTCGCTGATCCGTCCGGGTCGCTGTCGCCATCGGTCGGGTCAGGCGGATGCCTTGATCCGGGCCCAGGCCTCGGCGCGCTCGGCGCTGTTGTACGTGGCGTTCACGGCGTACTCCAGCTTCACCAGCGAGTCGCTGCTCGGATAGATGACGGGATTGTCCTTGACTTCGGCGATCAACAGGGCGGTCGCCTTGTCGTTGGCGTGCGGGAAGAGGCAGAACTCCGTCTCCGCCGCGGCCTGGTCCGGCTGGGTGATGTAGTTGATGAAGGCGTACGCGGCGTCCTTGTGCGGGGCGTCCGCGGCGACCGTGTAGCTATCGATCCAGAGCTCGCCGCCGTCTGCGGCGACGACGTAGCGAGCGTCCTCGTTGTCGCGACCCACCTGCACGCCGTCGCCGGTCCAGGCGATCGTCATCCACGTGTCCAGCGCGCGCAGCGGTGGCTGCACGTCGGAGGAGATCGCGAACAGGTTGGGCTTGAGCGCGATCAGCATGGCCTCGACCGCGGCCATCTCGGTCGGGTCGATCGTGTTGAGGGAGTACCCCATCGCCACGGCGGCGGACCCGAACGAGCTGATCTGGTGGTCCACGATCATCGATCGTCCGGCGTACGTCGTGCCGGCCAGGTCGAAGAACTGCTTCCAGGTGGTGACGTCCTCGGTCACCTTCGAGCTGCGGTAGGCGATGCCGGTCGTGCCCCAGTTCTTGGGAATGGAGACCTTGTTGCCCTTGTCGAACGCCTGGTCCATGAACCGGGCGTTCCAGTCGGCCTTGTTGAAGTCCGGCATCTTGCCGTAGTCAAGGGGCTCGATCAGGTTGTCCGCCACCCAGCCTTCGATGGCGTAGTTGGACGGGACGACGACGTCGATGCCCGAGTTGCCGGCCCGGATCTTCGCCTCCATCTCCTCCGTGGATCCGTACACGCCCACGTTGATGGCGACGCCGGTCAGGGCGGTGAAGGCGTCGAGGACCTCCTGGCTGTGGTAGTTGGGCCAGGTGGCGAGGTTGAGCGTGTCGCCGAGGTTGCCGCCGGCGGACGGGGCGGTCGTCGCCGCGGGGGTCGGTGCGCAGGCCGCCAGGGCGACCGCGCCCAGGCCCGCGCCGGTGCCGGCGAGAAACATCCGCCGCGAGATGCGACGCTCGATCGCCAGGCGAGTGATCTCGGCGGCGTCAGGCCCTCGAGCCGGGTCACGTCCGTTCGTCATCGTTCCTCCTCTGTGGCCGGGCGAGCGCCCGACCCTGCTGTCCATCGGTTCGTCCGATCCGCGGGGATGTCTAGGCGCCGTCGACCACCACCTCCCCTCCGGACGCGGCCCGGGTGAGCTCGAGCGCGCAGTCGACCTGCTCGCGGACCGACGGGCCCGCAGGAAGCTGTCCATCGAAGATGGCTCCACCGATGGTGTAGGCCCAGGCGCCGGCTTCGGCCAGCGCGGTGATCCGGGCGGCCGAGTCGACGCTGCCGGCGGCGATGACCGGGCCGCTGGAGGCCGCGACCACGGCCCGGACGAGCGCGGGGACGTCCCCGGACCAGCGGTAGGCGAGCAGGTCCAGGCCGTGGACACCGTCGCGCGCCGTCAGGTCGCGGGCGCTGGCGGCGATCTCGTCCATCGTGCCCTGCAGCACGCTCGGGTGATCGACAACGCGACCCGGGAACGGGCAGTACCGCGGCCGGCCGGCGGTACCGGGTGGACCGACGCGATCCAGGATCGCCAGCGCCTCGTCCGGATGGGTCCCGCCGAGCAGCCAGTCGACGCCGATCTCCAGGGCGGCCTCCACGGAGCGGACCTCGTCCTCGGCGCGCTCCGACACGACCTCCAGGAAGACCTCGCGACCGTCGGCCCGCATCGCCGACGCGAGCTCCCGCAGGCGGGCCGTCGGGAGCCCGATGTCCTTGAAGCCCACGTACCGCAGCGCGGAGTCGCGGACGTCGCCGTAGACGTCCAGCGCGTCCGGGACCGTCTGGTCGTTGCGCGTCAGCATGAAGATGAACTCGAACACGCGGGCCTCCTCAGGGGTGTCGGACGGGTGCGTCGGGGTCGGCCGGGAGGACGTCGGCCACGCCGGCCAGGACGAAGTCGGGCTGGATGGGCGAATCGGCGAGCGCGGCCGGCGTGGTCGCCCCGGTCAGGACCAGGGCGGAGGCCATCCCGGCCTCCCGGGCCATCCGCACGTCGGTCAGCAGCCGGTCGCCGATGAGCATGGTGTCGCCGGCGGGCAGCGCGAGCCGATCCAGCAGCGCCCCGGCCATGTGCGGCGATGGCTTGCCGACGATCGCTTCCGCCCGTGCCCCGGTGGAGGCCTCGATGGCGGCGAGCATGGCCGCGCAATCGGGCAGGTCGCCGTCCGGCGTGGGGCAGAAGGGATCCGGATTCGTGGCCACGATGCGCGCCCCGGCGCGTACGGCGCGGAATGCGGCGACCAGCTTGGCGTAGTCGAACGTCCGGTCCCACGACACGACGACGACATCGGCGGTGGTCGGGTCGTCGTGGGCGAGGTCGAGGGTCGCGAACCCGGCATCGCGCAGCAACCCGGCGACGAGCGGCTCGCTCACGGAGAGGATCCGGGCGCCCGGCGCTTCGCGGGTGAGATAGCGGAGCAGGGCGTCCGTGGAGGAGACGACCTCCGCGGCCGTCGCGGGAATGCCGAGGCCGCTCAGCTTCTCGGCGTAGGCCGCGGGTGTCTCGAGCGGCTTGTTGGTCAGGAACGCGACCCGGGCGCCCACCGCCCGGATGGCCGCGACCGTCGTGGCGGCACCCGGCAGCAACCGATCGCCGAGGTACAGCGTCCCGTCCAGGTCGAACACGTAGCCGCCGTACCAGCGCGTGGGGCGGGTCATGCGCCGGTCCCCAGGATGCCGGAGCGCGCCAGCAGCGCATCGATCGCGTCATCGTCCCAGTCGCCGGCGAAGAAGCGCAGGTCGGCCACCGTGAACCGGTCGCGCATGAGCGGGAGTGCGCGGGTCGCCCAGCGCATCGTCTCCCGTGGCGCGGGTGGGTCCAGGGCGTCCACGGTCGCCGCGGCGCCGGCCGCGATGAGCGCAGCCGACAGCACGTCCGGCCGGGCGACGAGTTCGCGGAGGGCTGCCCGATGGCGATCCCAGTCCGCGGCCATCGCGCCGACCGTGTCGCGCTGCTGGTGCCAGCGAGCGAGCTTGGCGGCGACATCCCGCCAGCACTCGTCGGCCATCCGACCGCTCGGATCGACCGGGTCGAAGGCGGCGCGAACCCGCGACTCGACCACGGACCGGTCCGGGAACGCGTCGTCGCGCGTCAGCCGCCCTGGATCCAGGCGATCCAGCGTGTCGTGCCAGATCGTGGCCGCCAGCACGCTGGCCACGCCGACCTGTGCGCCGTGGAACGCGAGCGGGCGCCCGGCGACGCCGGCAGCCATGTCCAGCAGGTGGCTGACGAGGTGTTCTGTCCCGGACAGCGGCGCCGTTCGTCCGGCGACGCCCATCGCGATCCCGGTCAGGGTCATCCTTCCGGCCAGCTCGGCGAGCAGTCCCGGATCCTTGGCGCGGACCCGTGCCGCTCCGTCCAGCAGGTCGTCCGCGCCGTCGCGGAACAGGTCGACGATCCCGGTGTCGTAGCCGTCGTCCATCCCCGCGGCGCAGGCCAGGTACCAGTCCGCCGGGGCGGTGAACATCGAGCACAGCTCGCCGAACCCGGCGCGGTCCATCGCGGCCGGGGTGTCCGCCAGGACCTCCAGGTCCACGATCAGGATGTCCGGCCAGCGCGACGGCACGGTCCGTTTGACGCCGTCGCGGAGCAGCACCGCCATGTCGTCGGAGAAGGCGTTGACGGAGACGGCGGTCTGCACGACGACGAGCGGGATGCCGCCGGCGCGCATCGTGGCGTCCTTGGCGACATCGGTGATGGTCCCGGAACCCACGGACACGACGCAGCCGGCAGCATCGATCGCGACATCGGCCTGGGCGAGCGCATCGGCGTCGGCGTGGAGTTCGTCGGCGTGCGCCCGGATGACCGCCAGCCGGGTCGGGAACCGGTCGGAGAGCGCGGCCACGACCGCGCGCTTGAGGTCGCCGCCGGCGCGGCGCATCGGCGTCTCGTCCACCAGCACGACGACCGGGCCGTCGCCGCGGATCTCCGCGACATCGTCAGGGAGATGTGCGAGGGCGTCCGAGGCGATCCGGATCCGTCGCATGCCGATCGGCTTTCGATCGCGGCCGCGCTGCCCGGCGATCTCGTCGGCCAGCCGGTGGCGAAGGCCGTCGAGGTCGGTCGGGTCGGGGAGCACTCGCCGGTCCGTCACTGCGCGCCGCCGAGCGCGTCGAAGCCTGGTTCGACGGCGTCGAACAGGCGTCGATATCGACCGTAGCCGTCGTCGTAGGCCGTCCGCGTGGAGCCGTCCGGCTGGTAGACCACGGGCTCCAGGACGGTCAGCCGCTGCACGGCCTCATCGAGATCGGCGAACGTGCCGCCACCGACCCCGGCCAGCATCGCGGCGCCAAGGGCGGTGGCCTCGTCCGTGGCCAGGACGCGGACCGGCCGGTCGGTCACGTCGGCCTTCATCTGGAGCCAGAGCGGGCTTCGCGCCCCGCCGCCGACGACCCGGATCTCATCGCCGGCCAGGCCCAGCGCCGCGAGTCGGTCGACGATGTCGCGAAGCGCGAACGTACAGCCCTCGAGCAGCGCCCGGAACAGGTGGGCGCGGTCGTGGTTGAGCGACAGGCCGGCGTACACGCCGCGGGCGCGATCGTTCCAGCGCGGGGCGGTCGAACCCGACAGTGTCGGCAGGAAGGTCACCCCGTCCGCCCCGGGCATGGTTCGCGCCGCGACCTCCGCGTCCAGGGCGGCGGCGGATCCGCCGCCGATGGCCGCCAGGAACCAGCTCACGCTCCCGCCGGACACGAAGCCCGGGTTCTCGACGAGCCAGACCCGTGGATCGGCGTGCCCGTGGGTTTCCAGCAGGCCGGTGTCGTCGATGACCGGAGTGCGCGCGGCCACGCAGACCGGTTCCGCCGTGCCGGTGATGTCGACGACGACCCCTGGTCGGATCCCCCCGGCCCCGAGCGTGGCACCGTGCTCGTCGCCCGTCCCGACGACGACGCGGGTGGCCGGGGTCAGCCCAAGGGCCGCTGCGGCGGGCGGTCGGAGCGGCCCGACCACGTCCCCGGCGGCACGGATCGAGCCGAGCGAGATCGGGTCGATCCCGGTGATCTCGAGCATGCGCGGCGACCAGTCGCGCGCACTGACGTCGTACAGCAGCGTGGACGAGGCGTTGGCGTGGTCGACGACCCGCTCGCCGGTCAGCCAGGCGACGAGCGCGCTGCCGGGGAGGAGGAGTCCGGCAGCGCGCTCGTAGACGTCCGGGTGTCGCTCCCGGAGCCAGAGGATCTTCGGGGCGACATGCGAGGCATCGGTGTTGAGCCCGGTGATTCGCCGGACCTCGTCGTCGGAGATCGCGTCGCGCAGCCGTCGGGTCTGCTCTGCGCCGCGCCGGTCGAGCCAGATGATCGCGGGGTGCAGCGGTTCGGCGTCCTCGTCGACCGCGACGAGGCCATCGACCTGGGAGGCGAGGCCCAGCGTGCCGATGGCCCCGGGAGCCACACCGGCGTCGCGGAGCAGCGCGCCGACGACGTCCGCCAGCGCGCGGCGCCAGTCGGCCGGATCCTGCTGCGCCCACGCCGGGTGCGGGTAGTGCACGTCGTAGACCGCGGCGGCCTGGGCAACCGCCCGTCCGCCCGGATCGAGAAGGATCCCCTTGAGGCTCTGCGAGCCAACGTCGCAGCCGATCGCGTACATCCGCCGGTCAGCGCCTCGATGCAGGAGTCATCAGTCGTCTGATGACTTGCTGTGGAGGATACGGCGGCTCCGCCCGATGTCAATGGCAAGCGTCTGCCCAATGCCCGCTGACGGTCGATCAGGGCGCGGCCACCGCCACATCCACCCGGACGATCGTCGGTTCAACGCCGTTGGCGACCAGCGAGCCATGCTCCGGAGTGACGACGTCCAGGAGCAGCAGATAGGCACCCGGAAGGGTCGGGGCGAACAGCTGGAGGTCCGTGGCGACACCGGCTCCGGGGGCGAACCCTGGTGGCAATGCCGCGGGCGTCACGCTCGCCGCGGCCGCCGCAGTTGCCGCGTCGCGCCGCGCCGGATCGTCGGCCGCGCCCAGCGCGAGCCATTGGCCGGTGACACGGGCCGCGACGTCCGACACCGTGCCATCCGGCGAGATGGGATCCGTGAAGGCCGCGTGGCCCCAGGTGACGGTTCCGGTGTTGGCGATCCAGAGCGGGACTCTGGCTCCTTCGCCCGGGGCGAGGTCCACGAGGGCTGGACCGCTGATCAGCGCATCGAGATCTCCGGTCACCCGGACGATGAGGGTCGGCAGGAGCGCCTGGCTCGCGGCGTCGTAGGCGACGCCGTCCGCGTCGTGGAGGGTGACCGTGAGCCGGTAGCGTCCGCGCGCCGGCGGCGTCGCGATCTCGACCGCGAAGGCGTCCGCGCTGCGCGAGAGGGGAACCGGTGCCACCACGTCACCGAGGCGCTCGGCGGCCACGATCCCGATGTCCGGCGCCGCCGTCCGTGTGGCCGCCACCGCCGCGCTGATGACGGTAGCGGCGCCGGCTTCGGTCGCCGTCAGGGTCGGGTCCCGGGGCGCCGGATCGAGCGGGTCCCAGCGCACGGCGACGAGGAGCGTCTTCGGGAGCGCCCGACGGCGCTCCACCGTGTACGGCACGGTCATCTGGACCGTGGACCCTGCTGCCGTCGCGGACAGGACCGGCATCATGGCGGTCAGCCCTGCCGCGGCCAGACTGGGCGCCGGGCTCCGATCTGGCGTCCCGCCGCCGGCCGACCCCCGGGCACCACGCAGGACGTCTGTGGCGGCGAGTCCCGCCCGAACGACGAGGCTGCGCGTGAACCCCGCTCCCGTCCGTTCCGTGTCCATCAGGGCGACGTGGCCCGGGCTGCGGACGCTCTCGAACGCGACGACCCGGCCGTTCCCCGATGGAGCGGCCCGCCACGCCGGCTCGATGGCGCGGCCCGTCCCCAGGATGGATCGGATCATGTGCTGCGGCCCGGCGTACGCCTCCGCCGCGACGGCTGCGGCACCTGCCGCGATGAAGCCGGCCGCGAAGTTGTCCACCCGACGGCGGGCGTCCTCCGCTGATCCCTCCGGCAGGCCCGGCTCGCTGAGACCGGACGCATAGCAGAGGTGATGGAGCAGGACGACGGCGTCGTCCGCGAGCCGGATGTCCGCGGCGATCCTGGCCTCCCCGAAGTACTGGTGGGCCTGGTCGCCGCCTCCGGCCTGCGGGTTCAGTCCGAACCCGTTCTGCGTCGGCCGGTAGAGGTGGTCCCGATAGCGGCTCGGCCAGCCATTGCCGTGGCCCATGTAGACCACGAGGCTCGCCCCCGCGAGCGCGCGGCGGACGGCCGGCCAGGTCGCGTCCGGGGAGTAGAGCTCCGTCACGTCCGGCGTGTACCGACGGGCGAGTTTGGCGGCCGCCCGCGACTCTGCCCGGTAGCGGTCCGTGGCCGCCCCGGACGGCCCCACGATGAACACCACCTTCGGGACTGCGGGGGCGGAGGTCGCAGCCGACGCGACCGGCACGACGCCGAGGGCCGGCGCCCCGAGGCCCCACCCCAGCAGGCAGACAGCGGCGGCGACGAACGAGCGTTTGCGGAACGAGCGTTTGCGGAACGAGCGTGTCATGGCTGGGGCTCCCGGGGCGGCGGATCGGCGTTCCGAGGAAGGGTGGTCCGCGACCCTAGCGCCCGGCCCTTACCCGGGACTCATCGCCCGGACGCGTACCATCCGGACATGCCGAACCGACTCGCCGGCGAGACCAGCCCGTACCTGCTCCAGCACGCGAACAATCCGGTCGACTGGTTCCCGTGGGGGCCGGACGCTCTCGCCCGGGCAAAGCTGCTCGACCGCCCGATCTTCCTGTCGATCGGCTATGCGGCCTGCCACTGGTGCCACGTCATGGAGCGTGAATCGTTCGAGGACGAGGCGACCGCCCGGCTCCTCAACGACCGGTTCGTCGCGATCAAGGTGGACCGGGAAGAACGGCCCGACCTCGATTCGATCTACATGGGCGCGGTCCAGGCGATGACCGGCGGCGGCGGCTGGCCGATGTCCGTCTTCCTCACACCGGACGGCGCGCCGTTCTACGGCGGCACGTACTTCCCGGATCGACCGCGCCACGGGATGCCGTCCTTCAGCCAGGTCCTCGACGGCGTCTGGCAGGCCTGGACGACGCAGCGCGGCGAGGTGGTGGCTGCCGGGCAGCGGCTCGTCGGCACGCTCGTCGAGCAGGCCCGGAGCCCCGCGCCCGGTGACGCGCCGCCGCTGGACGGCGGGTTCTTCGCAGCCGTCGACAGCGCCCTCGCGGAGCGGTTCGACGCCGTGAACGGCTCGTGGGGCGGTGCTCCCAAGTTCCCGCCGCCGATGACGCTCGAGTACCTGCTCCGCCGGATCGTCGCCGGCGACCCGGCGCCGACCGCCATGGTCCGGTTCACCCTGGACAAGATGGCCGACGGCGGCATCCGCGATCAGCTGGGCGGCGGCTTCCACCGCTACGCGACGGACGACCGCTGGCTGGTCCCGCACTTCGAGCAGATGCTCTACGACAACGCCCAGCTGGCGCGGGTCTACCTCCATGCGTGGGCGACGTTCGGTGACGCCAGTGCGGCGCGCTACCGCGAGGTCGCCGAGGAGGCGCTCGACTACCTCCTGCGCGAGCTGGCCACCGATGACGGCGCCTTCGCGTCGAGCCAGGACGCCGACACCGAGGGGATCGAGGGGCTGACCTTCACCTGGCGGGCCGCGGAGGTCCGCGACGTGCTGGGTGACGAGGCGCCCGCCTTCACGGCGGCCTACGACGTGACCGAGGACGGCAACTGGGAGGGGGTCACGATCCTGTCGCGGACCTGGCCGGCCACGAACACGCCGCCGCCCAGGGACGACGCCGGTCTGGAGGGCCGCCTGGCCGAGTCGCGTGCGCGGCTCCTGGAGCGGCGTGCCACCAGGCCGCAGCCTGCCCGCGACGACAAGGCGCTGGCGGCCTGGAATGGCCTGGCGATCGCGGCCCTGGCGGAGGCCGGCCGGCTGCTGGGGGAGTCGCGCTACACCGACGCCGCGGTCCGCGCCGCGGAGGCCGTGGCGGCCGGGTTGCTGCGCGCCGACGGTTCGCTGGGGCGGTCGTGGAAGGACGGCCGCGCGGTGGGGCAGGGCGTGCTGGAGGACCACGCCGACCTGGCGGACGGGCTGCTTGCCCTCTATGAAACGACCTTCGACGAACGCTGGTTCGTCACCGCGCGCGGCCTCGCCGATCGCATCCTCGCGCGGTTCACGGACCCGGCGGGCGGCTTCTTCGACACCGCCGACGATCACGAGCGCCTGATCACCCGCCCCAAGGATGTCCAGGACAACGCCGTCCCGTCCGGCGGGGCGATGGCCACGACGGTCCTGCTCCGGCTGGCGGCCTGGACCGGCGAGGCGAGGTACCGCGACGCGGCAGACCGGGCGATCGGCACGGTCGCGTCGCTCCTGCCGCGGTATCCGACCGGCTTCGCCCAGTGGCTGGTCGCCGCGACATTCGCGGCCGCAGAGGTCACCGAGGTCGCCGTGGTGGGCGATCCGGCAGACCGGGCCCGCGCAGAACTGCTCGGTGCCGCGTGGTCCACCTGGCTGCCATTCACGGTCCTGGCGGCGGCCGCGTCGGACGGGGTCGCGGCATCGGCAGTCCCGTTGCTCGCCGACCGGATGGCGGTCGGAGGTCGCCCCACCGCCTATGTCTGCCGACGGTTCGTGTGCCAGCGGCCGGTCACGTCCGCGGAGGAGTTGCGCGCCCAGCTTGCGAGGAGATCGGGATGAGCGAACCGGACGACCTGCGAATCGCGGCCTGCGGCCACATCGAGTTCCGCGCTCCTCGCCGATCGTGATGTCGAGCGACGTCGTCGTGGAGCCGCGATCGGCCGCCACGATCGTGCTGCTCCGGCCGGGACCGACCGGCTTGGAGGTCCTGCTGACGCATCGGCCCGCGTCGATGGTCTTCGCGCCGGACATGCACGTCTTCCCGGGCGGACGGGTCGACGCCGCGGATGCGGACCCAAGCCTGACGGCCCGCTCCGTGCTGGGGGCGGAGGCCGCGGCAGCGGCCCTGGGTGGCGACCTGCCGCCCACGGACGCCCTGGCCGTGTTCATCGCCGCGATCCGCGAGACGTTCGAGGAGACCGGAGTCCTCCTCGCCGACCACGAAGGGAGTGGCGCCGGGCCGGATCGACGTGCGCTGGAGGTGGCCCGCGCCGAGTTGCTGCACGTCCCCGGTGCGTTCGCCCCGATGGTCGAGGCGCTGGACCTCCGACTGCGCACGGATCGCCTCGTGCCGCTGTCGCGCTGGGTCACCCCACCGGGCCTGCCGCGCCGGTTCGATGCCCGGTTCTTCGCCGCGCCCGCGCCCGACGGCGCCGAGGTCAGCTTGCTCGGTGACGAGGTCGTGGCCCACGCATGGCACTCACCGCGAGCCGCCCTCGACGAGATGGCGGCGGGCACCCTCGGGATGTGGCTGCCGACATCGTCGACCCTCCAGCAGCTGGAGCACGCAGGGTCGTTCGAGCAGATCCAGGCGCGGCTGCCGCCCGGGCTGCTCGGCTCGGTCGTGGTCGAGGACATCGTCGACGGCATCGTCCGGGTGGAGATGCCGGCCGGTGGCGGCGTCGCCGGCCAGCCGGTCAACGCGTATCTGGTCGGCACGTCGTCGGTCGTGCTGGTGGACCCGGGCGACCCGACCGGCCCGGCGCTGCACCGGGCGCTGGAGGTCGTGGCCGGACGCGGCGCCACCTTGGTCGCCGTGGCCCTCACGCACGCGGATCCCGACCACGCGGCCGGCGCCGAGGCGATCCGCGAACAGTTGGACGTCCCGGTCTTCGTCGGTCCAGGTGGCGGGCGTGACCTGCCCTACCGCGTCAGCGAGGTCGAGGACGGGGCCGTGATCGATGCGGGCGCGATGGCGCTCCGCACCGTCGCCACACCCGGGCCGCGGCCGGACCACCTGGCGTTCGTGGTGGAGGACGCCGCCGGCACGGCGATGGCGGCCCTGGTCGGCGACCTGGATGGCGTGCGCGGGGCTCGATCGATCCCGGGCCCGACCGACGAAGCGGCCTGGGCCCGCTCCGTGACGCGACTCCGTTCTGCCGCTCCCGAGGCTCGCTGGCTGCCCGGCCATCCCACCTTGACGCCTGGCGCCGGACGTCCGACGCTGGTGCCGTGAGCGACTCGACGCGCGAGGTCGTCGACGAGACGCCCTGGCCCGAGGCCAAGGGGTCTGCTCGCAGCGATCGTCGCCGGTGTGCCCGCCCTCGCCCCTACGGTCGATCCACCGGGAGCGACGAGGCCAGGTTCCGCAGGAAGTTGATGCCTTCGTCCACCTGCTCCGTGGGGGCGTAGGGGCCGGGCATCAGGAAGCACGGCCGTCCGCCCATCGCCACGCCGGGGAGGTGGCCCCAGGCGGGCTCCAGCGGCCGGCCTGCGGCGATGCTGGCGGCACGCTTGTAGACGAACACGACCGCGGCCGGGCGCCACAGCGCGATCTTCTGCCACAACGGCCCGACGCCGGCGGTCAGAACGGTGTCCGTGGCCTCATCGCGGGCGGTCGGGACCTTGTGCAGGTCGGTGATGCCGTGACCGGCGGCCACCAGCGCCTCATCCGCGGTCTCCACCGGCGTCCCGGCCGGGATGACCCCGGCCAGCATCAGTCGGCGCCAGAACGTCCGGCCCAGGTTGCCCTGGTGGTAGTGACCCGCCGCTACGCTGACCGGTGACGGGTTCAGGCCGACGAACAGGAGCCCGTCGCGCAGCGGCGGCAGGTCGGCCAGGGTCGTCGTGGCGACGCCATCGACGTCGATGGTCGCCAGGAACGGGCCGGACGTTGGCCGATGGGTGAGGGCGGCGAGTTCCTCGGAGGTCATCCGGCCGGCCTCATCGGCTCCGGCGGGCGCCAATCGAACCAGCCGCGATGGCGGAACAGCGCGAACAGCACGATCGAATCCAGCGTCGCCAGGATGAAGGCCAGCCCGGATGGCAGCGCGGTCAACTCCAGGAACAGCGCGATGGCGACCACGTTGATGGCCAGGACCCACGCTCGGCCACCGCGGATCAGGAAGCCGACCACGACGGTGAGCAGGTTCAGGCCCAGGACGAGGACGCCGATCGGCCCCACATCGCCGCCACCCACCTGGTAGCCGACGGTCCCGACGAACGACATCAGGGCGCCGATGATGAGGATCGCCGCGGCGATCTCGATGAGAACGGGTCGGCGCGGTCGCGCAGGCTCCGGCAGGACCGTCTGGTCCGTGGGTTCGCGAGCTTCATCGGGCGTGGTGATCGCGCCGTCGAACCGTCGCGACGCCATGTGCTCGCGTCCGTCGTCCGGGGCGGCCGGTCAGGCCGGCCGGTCCGGATCCGTGCCGGCGGCCGGGGTGCTGGAGCCCGTGCTCGTCTCGGAATCGGGTTCACCGCTCGCCCGCGCCTGGATCTCCGCCTGGACCTTGCCCGCTTCCGCTCGTGCGTCGCGGACTCCGCGGCCCAGCGCCTCGCCCCATTTGGGCAGCGTCTTGGGCCCGCGCCACATCACGACGACGACGAGGATGACGACGAGGACGACGAGCAGGTCGACCGGCATGGCACGGATGGTACACGCGCCGGGGTATCGTGGCGGCCATGCTCCTGGTGTACGGACCGCGCTCCATCACGTACGACTTCGGGCCGGCGCACCCCCTGACACCGCGGCGGTTCGGGCCTGGGATCGACCTGCTGCGGGCGGTCGGCGCGGAACCGGGCCTGGCCCCGGAGCCAGCGTCGGACGCGGACCTGCGACTGGTCCACGATCGGCATTACCTCGATGTCGTCAAGCGGTTCTCGGCGGATCCGTTCGGCTTCTCGGAGGCCGGCATCGGCGACCACGGCGACAATCCGCCGTTCCCCGACATGCACGAGGCGGCCGCTGCGGTCGCCGGTGGATCCCTCCTGGCGATGGAATCGATCCTGCGCGGCGACACGGAACACGCCCAGCATCCGGGCGGTGGCCTCCACCACGCGATGGCGGACCATGCGTCGGGCTTCTGCATCTACGACGACCCGGCCCTCGCGATCGCGCGCGCCCGACGCGACGGTCTCCGCGTGCTCTACATCGACCTCGACGTCCACCACGGCGATGGCGTCCAGGCGATCCATGGGTCGGACCCAGGGGTCGTCACGTTCAGCATCCACGAGTCCGGTCGCTCACTGTTCCCGGGCAGCGGTGAGGCCGGTGAGCTGGGGCACGGGGAGTCGATGGGCACGGCCGTCAACCTGCCACTCCCCGCAGGAACGGGCGCGTCCGTCTGGCTCGCGGCGATCCGCCTCGTCCTCCCGGAGCTGACCGCCGCGTTCGGGCCGGACGTCATCGTGTCGCAGCACGGGGCGGATTCGCATGCCTGGGATCCGCTCGCGCACCTGGAGGTCACGACGACCGCGATGGGCGAGGCCGCCCGGCTCGTTGATGCGCTGGCGCATCGCCACGCCGGCGGCCGCTGGCTGGCGACCGGTGGCGGCGGGTACGACGCCTATCGGGTCGTGCCGAGGGCCTGGGCCCTGACCTGGCTGGCTGGCGCTCATCGCGAAGTCCCGGCCGCGATCCCTGTCGCCTGGCGCGAGCGGTGGTCGAGCGAGGCGGCACGCTACGGCCAGGCACCATTGCCGGAGACGTTCGAGGACCTCCCGGGAGCGATCCGGACGCCCGACATCGCCCGGGCGGCCACCGACGCACGGACCATCGCGATGGCGACGCTCGTCCGGCGCGCCGTGGTGCCGCGCATGCTCCGGGAGGCGGTCGACCGCGGCTGGTGGGCCCCGGGGAGTGCCATGGGCGCCGACCCGATGCCGATCGCGCCGCGACCGCGGTCCGGCCACGCGACGGTCCTGGACGCGATGGACCGGGCGACCTGGTCCGGTCTCACGCTGGCCTCGCGGGTGCTGGCGCCCGCGGACCCCGCCATCGCGCATGCGATCGTCGCGGCCGCGCTGGGCGACGGGGCACTCGTGACCGCCGCGGTCCAGGACTCGACGGTGGTGGGGCTCGTCGTCGTCGACCGGCCCGGCGGCGACCTGATCGCGCTCGGGGTGGCGCCGGACTGGCGCCGGGGCGGCCTCGCGGGTCGGCTGCTCGCCGTGGAGCGCGGGCGCCCGGATGGGTCGGCGGCGGCTGTCGAGATCAGCCTGGCGGAACGCGATGTCGTCGCGCCCTCCGACCGCGCGGTGCGGGCTTCTGTCGCTCGCCGGTTGCTGGAGCGGGTCGGCTTCGCGGTCGTGCCCCCGGATGCCGACCTGCAGTCGATCGACACCCTGCTGCTCGCCCTGGAGCGGCCGTCATCGGGGCCGGCGCGCGGCAACGGTCGCGGTCACAGCCACGGTCGCGGTCATGGCCACGGGAACGCGGGCGGATCGAGCGAGGGCGGCCCGTGAGCACGGCCCGTGAGCACGGCCCTGCCTGCGCGCGACCTGCCTGCGCGCGACCTGCCTGCGCGCGACCTGGTCGACAGCCGGCTCGCCGCGCCGATCGAGGCGGGTGGCTGCGCCACCGTTCCGTTCGAGCGCGGTCGGAGCTCGCCACCCTGGACGCGATCATCGCCGAGCGGGTGCTGGACCTTGAGTTCCGGGCCGGCGACATCACCTGACCGACGGGAGCGATCTGCGGCGGACGTAGCGGCCCACGTCCTCGTGGGCGACTGAGAACCGACCCGATCGTCGCGGGAATCGATCACCCCCGGGACTGGGGGAAACCCGGGGGTGATCGAGTGTGGGCTGCAGGTGACGTGGGCTAGCCGGCGGCGGTCGTCTCGAGTGTCCGATCCGGCGGGCCCCGGCCCTTGATCGAGCCTATTGAGGCACATGTCGTCGGCTCGGTGACGGGCCGGATGGACGGTGGATCGGGGGCCATTGCGCACCAAGACTGCAGGTTCGCCCGCCACGCCACTCGTGCGACCCGCGGGCTCGACTGCCGGGCGTCACCGACCCAGCGCCACGCCGCGCGGCGGTCGATCGAGGATGCGGACGACGTCCCCACGGACGTTGGCCCACAGGATCCCGGCGCCCGGCCACGGCGCGGAAGCGGTCGTCAGGGCCGCGTGGACATCGATGCACCGCGCCGGATAGGCCGATGCGAGCGTGGACTCGAAGCGCCCGGCGATCTCCCGGTTCGCGGCGGTCGAACGGATCACCAGCAGCCGGCTGGTCGAGCGATCGCCGTCGAGGAAGCGCCAGAGGTCAGACGAGGGAAGAGACGCCGCCTTGTCCCGGGCCCACCGGATCTGCTGTTCCAGCCGGTCGATGCGCGACTGGACCTCGGTGGCGACGGCGACCGCTCGCCTCGCGTCATCGAACACGGCGTCCACGTAGCCACGGGAAGGACGATGGACCGGCACCTCCACCGACGCCCGCCACGACGTCGCGGCGATCCGCAGGAGCTCCTCCACGATCCGCGCCTGGACGCCGTCACGAAGTCGCGGTCCCGTGCTCGGGTAGACCCTGAGGGAGAGATCGCCCCCAAGCGCCGTCGCGAGCGCCGTGAGGACCGCGATGCTGGGCTCACGGGACCGGCCGATGACCTGGCTGAGGTACCCGTTGCTGACGCCGGCACGCTCGGCGAGCCCTCGGACCGTCAGGCCGCAGTCCAACCGCAGCCGATCGATCTCGCCCACGACGCCGGAAGCAAGGCTGTGACTGCGTCGCCCGTTTGCCGTGCGCAGGCTCTTCCGGCTTGTGGGCATGTTCGAGGATCCCATCAGGCGCATTGGAGCAGGCAGGGCTTCGCCACCACTTACCTGGCCGGGCTGCGGGGCCACCGGTCCAGCGCCCCGGATGGCGCTCGGCGGTCCAGCAGCGGGGTCGACCGCTCGCTCCCCGCGATCGATTCTGGAGCGGGTGGTGTCGGCAAGGCTCCTCATGCCCGCCGAACGTCGACGCGGAGCCGAAACGTTCGCTCTCCGCGAACAGGTGCCGCGCGAAGCGAGCGGTCCCGGGGTGTGGCCGCGCCAACGGGGCCATCCGAGGCGGCCTCGGTCCCAGATCGTTCGCTCCCAGCGAACGGTGGGCCGCGGCGAACGGCAGGGCAACGGGCACGGCCCGCGGCGAACGGCGGGCCGGGGCGAACGGCGGGCCGGGGCGCGGGGCGCCCGGCGAACGGTCCGCGGACGGGCCGAGGCCACGGCCCGCGGCGCCCGGCAAGACCGGACCGCGCGAGGCCGGCTGCCTCGAGTGCTGCGCACCGGACCATTTCGAACGGGTGGTCGAATTCGTCGGCACGACCTATACTCCGGAATCCTGTGACCACGTCCACGAGCGACGCGCTCGAACGCTTCTCCCCGGCGGTCCGCGACTGGTTCAGCGCCAGCTTCGAAGCCCCGACCCAGGCGCAGGCCGAAGGCTGGGCGGCCATCAGCGCGGGACGACACACGCTCATCCACGCCCCGACGGGGAGTGGCAAGACCCTGGCCGCGTTCCTGTGGTGCCTGGACCGGCTCGCTCGCGACCCGAGCGCCGCGCCGACCCGCGCCGACCCGGGCCACGTCCGCGTCCTGTACATCTCTCCGCTCAAGGCCCTCACCTACGACGTCGAGCGCAACCTCCGGGCGCCGCTGACCGGGATCGGCCTGGCCGCCCAACGGCGGGGCGAGGCCGCCCCGACCATCACCGTCGGCAGCCGTACCGGCGACACGCCGACGGAGGACCGCCGAGCGCTGGTCCGTCGCCCGCCGGACATCCTGATCACGACGCCGGAGAGCCTCTACCTGCTCCTCACCAGCCAGGCGCGCGAGATCCTCCGCGGCGTCGAGCACGTCATCGTCGACGAGGTGCACGCCATCGCGGGAACGAAGCGGGGCGCCCACCTGGCCCTCAGCCTGGAGCGGTTGGAGCGCCTCAGGCCGGCCGGCGACGATGCGACCGCCGGCGCAGCGCATCGGTCTCTCCGCCACGCAGCGTCCGCTCGACGCGATCGGCCGGTTCCTGGCCGGTGTCGGGCCGGACCGCGAGGTCGCCATCGTCGATGCCGGGTCGCGCAAGCCGCTCGACCTCGAAGTCGTCGTCCCGGTCGACGACATGGCCTCGATCGGCGAGCTCCTTCCGCCCGGGAGCCAGCCTGGCGGTCCCGCGACGTCGCCGGATCTTCGGACCAGCATCTGGCCGGCCATCCACCCGGCCATCCTCGAACTCGTCCGAAGCCACCGGAGCACGATCGTCTTCACCAACAGTCGACGCCTCAGCGAGCGACTCGCACATCGACTCAACGAGCTGGCCGGCGAGGACCTCGTCCGGGCCCATCACGGCAGCATCGCCCGTGAACAGCGGATCCTGATCGAGGAAGAACTCAAGGCGGGCCGGGTCCCGGCGCTCGTGGCGACGAGCTCCCTGGAGCTGGGCATCGACATGGGGGCGGTCGATCTCGTCATCCAGGTGGAGAGCCCCACCAGCGTCGCGCGCGGCCTCCAGCGAGTCGGCCGGGCGGGACACCAGGTCGGCGCCCCGAGCAAGGGCGTCATCTTCCCGAAGTACCGCGGCGACCTGCTCGAATGCGCCGTCGTCACGCGCCGGATGCACGAGGGCGCCGTCGAGGCGACACGCATCCCGCGGAACCCGCTCGACGTCCTCGCCCAGCAGCTCGTGGCGATGGCCGTCATGGACCGCTGGACGGGCGACGAGCTGCTGGCGACCGTCACCCGCGCGGCCTCCTACGAGACCCTGACCCGGGACGTCCTCGACGGCGTGCTGGGCATGCTCGCCGGCGCCTACCCATCGGACGAGTTCGCGGAGCTCAAACCTCGGGTGGTCTGGGACCGCGTCAGCGACACCGTCGAGGGCCGGCGGGACGCCCGGGTCGTCGCCGTGACGAGCGGCGGAACGATCCCCGACCGCGGGCTGTTCGGCGTGTTCATGGTCGGTGAGGCCGGCACGCCGGGCCGTCGTGTCGGCGAGCTGGACGAGGAGATGGTCTACGAGCTTCGCGCCGGGATGCACGGCGATGTCGTCGTCCTGGGCGCCAGCTCCTGGCGAGTCGAGGAGATCGGCCACGACCGGGTGACCGTCAGTCCGGCCCCCGGTGTCCCCGGCAAGCTCCCGTTCTGGAAGGGCGACGCCGTGGGGCGACCCATCGAGCTCGGCCGCGCCCTGGGGGCGTTCACGGGCGAGCTGGAGGCGGACCTCGTCCGCGGCGCCAGGGGCCGTGCCGACGCAACGGCCCGGCTGCGTGCGCACCACGACCTGGATGAGCGCGCGGCGCGCAACCTGCTCGACTACCTCGAGGATGAGCGAGAGGTCGCGGGCGCCCTCCCCACCGATCGGCGCGTGGTGGTCCAGCGGTTCCGCGATGAGCTCGGCGACTGGCGCCTGACCCTGTTGACGCCGTTCGGTGGTCGCGTGCACGCGCCCTGGTCGATGGCGCTCGAAGCCCGCTTCCAGGAGCGCCTCGGGATGGAGGTCGCCACGATCTGGTCGGACGACGGCATCGCCATCCGGCTGCCGGAGGGCGATGTGAGCCTGGACGGCATGGAGGCGCTGCTCTTCCCGGATGCGGACGAGGTGGAGGACCTCGTGGTGGCGCACCTCGCGTCGTCCGCGCTGTTCGCCAGCCGATTCCGCGAGAACGCGGCACGAGCGCTGCTCCTGCCGCGCCGCCGACCCGGCACCCGCACCCCGCTCTGGCAACAGCGCCAGCGGGCGGCGGGCCTCCTCGCCGTCGCCAGCCGGTATGGGAGCTTCCCGATCCTCGTGGAGACGTACCGCGAGTGCCTGTCCGACGTGTTCGACCTCGATGCGCTGCGCGAGATCCTGGCCGGCGTGGCGAGCCGCGAGATCGCGGTCCATGGCGTGGAGACGCCGCGGGCCAGCCCGTTCGCCAGCAGCCTCATGTTCGACTACGTCGCCGCCTACATGTACGACGGCGATACGCCGCTGGCCGAGCGGCGGGCCGGCGCCCTGACCCTGGACCGTGACCTTCTCCGCGAGCTGCTGGGACAGGAGGAACTGCGCGAGCTGCTGGACCCGGACGCCCTGGCGGACCTGGAACTCTCGCTCCAGTCGCTGGTCGAGGAACGTCAGGCCAGGACTGCGGACCAGGTGCACGACCTGCTCCGGCGCCTGGGCGACCTGTCCGCGTCCGAGGTGGCCGCGCGGACGGCGGGAGGTCCCACCATCGCGGAGTCCTGGCTCGCCGAGCTGGCGGCAACACGCCGTGTCGTCCGGACCCGGATCGCCGGCGAGGACCGCTGGATCGCGACGGAGGACGTCGCACGCTATCGCGACGCGGTCGGGATCACCCCGCCGGTCGGGGTTCCGGAGGCCTTCCTCGGGCCGGTCATCGGGGCGCTCGAAGGGCTGCTTGCCCGCTGGGCGCGGACGCACGGCCCGTTCCTGACGCCGGAACCCGCCCGTCGCTGGGGGTTGCCGGCGGGGATCGTCGAGGACGCGCTGGAACGACTGCTTGCCGCCGGGACCATCCTGCGCGGCGAGTTCCGGCCGAGCGGCGCGGAACGCGAATGGTGCGACCCGGATGTGCTCCGCTCGCTGCGTCGGCGATCGCTCGCGCGGCTCCGCCGCGAGGTCGAGCCGGTCGACCCGGTCGCGCTGGCACGGTTCCTGCCGGCCTGGCACGAGGTGGCCCCGGTGGCCGGTCCGGGCGCAGACCCTGCCCCGTTCCGTGGGACCGCGGCCATGGAGCGGCTCGCCGAGGTCGTGGACCGCCTGGCAGGCGTCTCCATCCCGGCATCGGTGCTGGAGCGGGACATCCTGCCCGCGCGGATCCCCGGCTATCAACCGCGGATGCTGGACGAACTCGGGGCGCTGGGCGAGGTCGGCTGGATCGGGCGCGGGAGCCTGGGTCGGGACGATGGTCGGATCGCCCTGTTCCGACCGGGCCGCGAGGTCCTGCGACCGCCGGGCCCGACCGATGACGCGGCGCGACCCCCCGGCGAACGGCACGACCGGATCCGCGAGCACCTGGCGCGGCGTGGAGCCAGCTTCTATCGCGAGATCCACGCCGCGGCGGGTGGTGGCGGGGATCGCGAGATGCTGGACGCATTGTGGGATCTCGTCTGGGCCGGAGAGGTGACCAACGACACCTTTGCCCCGCTGCGGGCCCTGCGCTGGAAGCGGCCCGCGGCTGGCCGCGGCAATGGCGCACGTCGGCCCCGTGCCGGCCGGCTCACCGCGCTGGGACCGCCGGAGGCCGCTGGCCGCTGGTCGCTGGTCCAGCCGCCCGACGACCGCGCCGTGACCGCGGCTCGCCTCACCGAGCGCGCACATGCCCTCGCGCTCGCCCTCCTGGAGCGCCACGGGATCCTGACCCGCGAGGCCGTCGTGTCCGAAGGGGTCGATGGGGGATTCGGGGCGATCTACCCGGTCCTTCGAGCGCTGGAGGAGGCCGGACGGATCCGGCGCGGCTACTTCGTGGACGGTCTGGGCGCCGCGCAGTTCGCACTGGCCGGGGCATTGGATCGCCTGCGAGCCGCGCGGGACCCGGCGGGCGGCCGCAGCGTCCACCTGCTGGCCGCTGCCGACCCGGCGAACCCGTACGGCGCCGCGTTGCCCTGGCCGCGCCGCGGCGATTCGGATCGGCGGCCATTCCAGCGAGCCGCGGGCGCGTACGTCGTGCTCGTGGACGGCGCCGCGGCGCTCTACCTGGAGCGGGGCGGCTCCACCCTCCAGACGCTCCCCGCCTTCGATGACGACGTCGCGGCCGCCGCCGCGGTCGATGGCCTCGCCGCCCTGGTCGAGGGCGGACGCTTCCGCGATCTCGTGATCCGGAAGGTGGACGGGCTCCCGGTCGCGGAGTCCGCCGCCCGAGCGCGACTGATCGATGCCGGGTTCGTCGCCGGCTATCGCGGCCTGACGCTGCGGGGCTCGCGACCGCGGACGGGCGGGTCGCGGGATGCCCGAGGGTGACACGCCGATGACGACGATACGGGTGCACTGCGGCGCGGCGGACGACGGTTGGCGCTGCCGGGTGTCGGTCGACGACGGTCGGACCCGCGGCGATCACGAGGTGACCGTGGCTTCGGTCGACGCCGAACGGCTGGCGACCGCGCGCGATCAGGCCGCTGTCGAGCGGCTGGTGTATGAGACGTTCGCGTTCCTGCTGGAGCGTGAACCGGAGGCATCGATCCTCCGGTCCTTCGATCTGACCGTGGTGAACCGCTACTTCCCGGAGTACGACTCGGAGATGGAGCACCGACTGGCACCCTGAGCGACGCGTATCATCGCGGTCCATGTGCGAGCACTTCATCGCCCGCGCCGCGGAGCCGTTCCCGCTGGCTGACCTCTGGCCGTTCGCCGAGCGGCTGGAGCGCTTCGGCATCGCCGGGTTCGGGTGGGGAGCGGCCTGGCTGGGGGTGGACGGCCGTCTGCACAGCCACCGCGACACCCCGTCCTTCCGTGACGACCACGACGGCCGCGAACGCGTCGGTCGCGTGGAGACCACGTCCGCACTGATCCACCTGCGCCGGCCGACCCGGCTCTCGACGCTCACGATGGCGGATACCCAGCCGTTCGATGATCCGGCCGGTCGCTACAGCTTCAGCCACAACGGGGACCTGGGCGACTACCGCGAGCTACGCGCGAAGTACCGTAGCGAGGGCCGGATCCACGGCCGGGCGGATTCGGAGGTCGGCGCTCGCTGGCTGGAGGACGCCTGGCGCGACGACGAGCCTGCCGAGCACCTCCTGGGCGCATTGCACGACCGGTTCGGCGGCCAGGCCAACCTTGCCGTCCTCGGCGCCGACGGCACGCCTCACCACTACGCGGGGAACGGAGAGAACCCGGTCTTCAGCTTCCGGCTGGGCAGGATCGGCGTCGTGTCGACCGGTATCTATTCCCTGGACCGATCGCTCTTCCGATTCGTCGCCCCGAGGGCGACCGAGCGTCGCCTCATCCACCTGCACACGACCGTCGCGCTGGACCGTAACGGTGAGCCGATCCAAGCGTCCTAGGCTCCAGCGCGCCCAAGCATGGTCGCCAAGGGGATACCCGAGATGACCGAAGGATCCGTCGACTCCAGCTCCGGACGTCCGACCGCGCACCTGCCCGTCCGTGAACTCGTCCGCCTGTCGATCTACTGGCTGGGCCTGTCGTCGATCTTCGCCGGGCTGAATGCGATCCTGACCGGCCGGCTCGAGTTCGATGCCCTGGTCGAGCCAGACGTCGTGGGTCGAACGCTGTTCCTCCTGACGGTCGGCGGGGCGGTCATCGCCATGATCGTCCAGCCGACGATCGGGACCATCTCCGACTACACCATCTCGCGCTGGGGGCGACGCAAGCCGTACATCTTCATCGGTACGGTGCTGGACCTCGTGTTCCTCACGGGTATCGCCCTCAGTCAGGACCTGCTGGCCATCGCGGCCTTCGTCGCGCTGCTCCAGTTCAGCTCCAACTTCGCCCAGGGTCCGTTCCAGGGCTACGTTCCCGATCTCGTTCCAGCCCCGCAGGTCGGCCTCGCCAGCGCCCTCGTCGGGGTGATGCAGATCCTGGGCAACGTCGCGGGCTTCGTGATCGCGGGCATCGCCGTAGCTGTGGACCAGTTCGCGCTGGGCCTCATCGCCCTGGGCATCCTGGAGTTCGTGACGATGCTGAGCGTCGTCATCCGGGTCCGCGAGGGTCGGGCCCCAAGGCCGCGCGGTGGACGCAGCTGGGCCTCGATCGCGCGGGAGGCCTGGGCCACGGACGTCCTGCGCGAGCGCAGCTTCCTGTTCCTCGTTGGATCGCGCCTCGCGGTCCTGATGGCCGGCGGGGTCCTGACCCAGCTGGCCGTCTTCTACCTCGCCCGCTCACTGGGCATGGACCAGGAGCAGACCGGCAGTTCGTTCGTCGTGATGGTCGGGCTGGTGGCGCTCGGGACGGTGATCACCGTGATCCCGGCTGCCCGGCTGTCCGACCGGATCGGTCGCAAGCGGGTCATCTACCTGTCGTGTGCGATCGGCGCCATCGGGGTCACGGTCGTGGCCGCCGCCCCGTCCTTCCCGGTCGCCCTCGTCGGGGCCATCGTCTACGGGCTGTCGGCGGGCATCTTCCTCGCGGTCGATTGGGCGCTCATGACCGACATCATCCCGAAGGCCGCATCGGGCCGCTACATGGGCCTGTCGAACGTCGCGACGGCATCGTCCGGAGTGCTCGCGATCGCGGTCGGCGGGACGTTGATGGACCTCATCGGCGGAGGGGATGGTCCGCGAGCCGCGCAATGGATGGCGGTCGCGCTGTTTGCGGTCGGGGCCGCCCTGCTGTGGCCAGTGGACGAGCGCCGCCGCGACGACGACGCGATCCCACCGGCCGTCGTGCCGGAGGCGGCCGTCAGCCCGTCGCCAGCCGCTTGAGGTTGACCGGGAGCTCGCGGATCCAGGCGCGCCACGTGGCGGGCCGGATGACGTCCGCGGGATCCGCCCGCCGGTAAAGCCACGGCACGAACGCCCACCCGAAGACCAGGTAGTCCAGCCGGATCGGGCGCCCGCCGAACCCGAGCAGCGCCTGGAACTGGACGATCGTGAGCGGTAGCAGGGCCAGGCTGAGGGCGATCGAGAGCGCGAGGAAGACCAGGCCCCAGCGGCGTCCCGCTGCCGAGAGGATGGGCCAGTGGATCACCGGGATCCACTTCATCCAGGTGGCGAGGGCCCACAGGATCCCGGCCGTCCGCGGGCCGGCGAACTGGGCCGCCCAGAGCATCAGCGTCAGCTGCAGGTTGATGTTGCCGGTGTCGAGGTTGGCGCCGACCGGGAAGCCCAGCAGCGCCACCAGGATCGCCGTCGTGAGCGGCTTTCGTCGGTACGCCCAGTGGAACGTCCGGAGCAGGACGCAGGATGGTGCCGCCTCGCCAGGCGAACCAGGCCACGTCCCAGGGCAGCAGCGCCCACGGGGCGAACAGCGGCAGCATCCACGGGGCGTAGACGTACGGAAGGAACGGGCCGGTCGGGTGGTATGGGTCGCCGCCGTTGAGCCACAGGCGGACACCGGCCCAGTACGCCCGGGCGTCCGCGCCGGCCGCTTCGCCACGAGCGAGGATCCCGGCGGCCATGAGCGAGAAGGTCACGACAACGAGCAGGATGGCCAGGGCGCGACGGCGTTCGCGGAGTCGCGACGCCTCGCGACGCAGGGCGCGCCGGAACACGCCGGCACGCCGTCGAGTCGGTGCGTCCAGCAATTCGGTCAGGTCCCCGACCGTCCGCCCCCGGCCTTGCGCGGAGCCACGGACGGGGCGGAGTTCGGACGGGGGCTGGACGTCGGCCATCGCGCCGGCATTCTCGCATGGCGGACCTCGCCAGCCGTCGCCCTCGGCGGGCGGGTATCCTGTCGCGGCACCGCCCCGCCGACCCGCGTCATGGGGTGGATCTCGCCACTGTCCAGGTTCCGGGAGCCCGACCACTCGTGACCGAAGGATCCGTCATCATCATCGGCGGCGCCGAGGACAAGGTCCGCGACCGCGTCATCCTCAGCCGATTCGCAACCCTGGCCGGTGGCCGCGACGCCACCGTCGCGGTGATCTCGACGGCGTCGTCGCTCGGCCTCGAGGCCGGCGAGCGGTACAAGCAGGTGCTCGGAGAACTGGGCATCGATCGCGTCAAGACGATCCACGCCGTGACGCGCGCCCAGGCCAACGACGACCTCGCGGCCCGGGTCGTCCATGACGCCACCGGGATCTTCCTCACCGGAGGCAACCAGCTCCGCCTCTCCTCCACGATCGGGGGGACGCGGCTGGCCGACGCCGTCCTCGAGCGGTTCCGTCACGGCGCGGTCGTGGCCGGGACGAGCGCCGGGGCGAGCGCGATGTCCAGCCACATGATCGCGTTCGGGGCGTCCGGGGCCACCCCGAAGCACCGCATGGCGCAGATCGCGGCCGGTCTCGGCGTGCTGCCGGGCGTGATCGTCGACCAGCACTTCCAGCAGCGGAATCGCCTGGGTCGCCTGCTCAGCCTGATCGCCCAGAATCCAAGCCTGCTCGGCCTGGGCGTGGACGAGGACACTGCCGGCGTGGTGGGTCCGGATCACATCATGGAAGTGATCGGGCGGGGGAGCATCACGGTGGTCGATGGCGCCCGGTCGGAGACGGACGCGTGGGAGGTCCACGGGCATCGTCCGTTGATGATCTCCGGGGTCGTTCTCCATTCGTTGCCGGCCGGGTATCGGTTCGACCTCCGCCGGCGCGAGCGGATCGTGGCCCCGAATCTGCACGCGATCTCCGCGGGCGAAGCGGCCTCCAGCTAGACCCGCCGGCCGTACACTGGCGGCCATCTCGTCAGAGCGCAGGGAGGACAGCGTGACCGAGACGGCCGTACCGACGACGACCCCGGCCCGCCGCCGGCGCACGGCCGCGGTTCCCGTCCCGGCGCCGACGCTCCGGATCCTGGAGACCCGCGTCCTGCGCGGCCCCAACTACTGGGCGCGGGAGCCGGTCATCCGCTTGCTGGTCGACCTCGGCGTGCTGGAGGCGTTCCCGTCGAACAAGCTCCCCGGCTTCACGGACGCCCTCGTCGCCCTGCTGCCGACCCTGGAGGACCACGCCTGCTCGCTCGGACGCCGAGGTGGTTTCCTGACCCGCCTGCGGGATGGGACCTGGACCGGTCACATCGCCGAGCACATCGCGCTCGAATTCCAGAACCTTGCCGGCACGGAGGTCCGGCACGGCAAGACCCGCTCCGCCGGCCCACCCGGCCGCTACGACTGCATCTACGAGTACCGCGAGGAGGCCGTCGGCCTGGAGGCCGGCCGGATGGCCGTCGCACTGGTCAATCACCTGGTCGCCCCGGACGACCCCGAGGTCTTCTTCGACTTCGCGCCGGAGCTGGAGCGACTGATCCGGGTCGCGGAGCGCCAGGCCTTCGGGCCGTCCACCCAGGCGCTCATCGACGAGGCGGCCAGTCGTGACATCCCGGTCATCCGCCTGGACCGGCACTCGCTGGTCCAGTTCGGGCATGGCGTCCACCAGCAGCGGATCCGGGCGACGATGACGTCGAAGACGTCGGCGATCGGGGTCGACATCGCGTCGGACAAGAGCCTGACCAACCGACTTCTGGATTCGGCCGGACTCCCGGTGCCGCGCGCCGACGTGGTCGAGACGGAGGAGGACGCGTCGGCCGTCGCCCGGCGCCTTGGCTATCCGGTCGTGCTCAAGCCGCTGGACGGGAATCACGGACGCGGCGTCCACCTGGACCTGCGCAGCGACGAGGCCGTCAGGGCCGCCTTCCACGGTGCGATCGCCCAGAGCCGGAGCGGCGATGTCGTGGTCGAGACCTACGTCGCGGGCAACGATTACCGCTGCCTAGTCATCGGCGGCCGGATGGCGGCCATCGCCGAGCGCGTCCCGGCCAGCGTGACCGGTGACGGCGAGCGCTCCGTCCGCGAACTCGTCGACATCGCCAACAGCGACCCGCGCCGCGGGATCGGTCACGAGAAGGTGCTCACCCGGATCAAGGTCGATGCCGCGGCGGAGGACCTGGTCCGCGCCCAGGGCTACGGGCTCGACGACGTGCCGCCGGCGGGGACGTGGGTCAAGCTCGCCCTGACCGGCAACATGTCGACCGGCGGGACCTCCATCGACCGGACGATCGAGGCCCACCCCGACAACGTGGAGATCGCCGAGACCGCGGCCCGCATCGTGGGCCTGGACGTCGCCGGGATCGACTTCATCTGCCCGGACATCGCCACCCCGGTCCGCGAGACCGGCGGTGCGATCGTCGAGGTGAACGCGGCGCCCGGCTTCCGGATGCACACCCACCCGACGGAGGGCGAGCCCCAGTACGTGGCGCGGCCGGTGATCGATTCGCTGTTCCCGGCGGGCTCGTCGGCGCGCATCCCGATCATCGCCGTGACCGGCACGAACGGCAAGACGACCACCGTCCGGATGGTCGCCCACATCCTCAAGCTGATGGGCCGCCGCGTCGGGATGACCTCGACGGACGGCATCGTCGTCGATGGGCGACTGATCAAGAAGGGCGACATGTCCGGGCCGAAGTCGGCCCAGATGGTGCTCCAGAACCCGACCGTGGACACGGCCGTCTTCGAGGTGGCGCGTGGCGGGATCCTGCGCGAGGGCCTTGGCTACGACCGCAACGACGTGGCGGTGGTGACGAACGTCACGGGCGACCACCTGGGCCTCGGCGGGATCGACTCGCTCGGCCAGCTGGCGAACGTGAAGGGCGTGGTCGTGGACGCGGTTCCGCGGTCTGGCACAGCGGTCCTCAACGCGGACGACAGCCACGTCTACCGCATGGGTCGCCACTGTGCGGGCCGGGTCGTGCTGTTCAGCATGGCCACGGACAAGGGGCAGGACGGGTTCGACCGGGTCGACGGCCACACGTCCCGAGGCAATGCGGCCTTCGCCCTGGAGCCGCGGCCGGACGGCGAGCTGATCGTGCTCCGGCTGGGATCGCGGGTCATGCCGGTCCTGTACACGCACCTGATCCCGGCGACGTTCGGCGGGCGAGCGCGGATGAACGTCGCCAATGCCCTTGCGGCGGCGGCGGCGGCCTGGGCGGCCGGCGCGCACCTGCACGACATCCGGCAGGGCCTGCGGACCTTCTCCACCTCGTTCTTCCAGGCACCAGGCCGGCTGAACCTGCTCGACGTCGGTGGGGTGCGCGTCGTGATCGACTACTGCCACAACGTCGACGGGATGCGCAAACTGGCGGATTTCGTCGACCGGATGATGATCGAATCGCCGACCAAGGCCGGCAAGGTCGGTTCGTCGTCGAAGCCCACCCGCTCCGGACGCGCGATCGGGGTGCTCGGCATCCCGGGCGACCGCCGCGACGAAGACCAGCGCGACTACGGTTCGATCGCCGCAACGGCGTTCGACGAGGTGATCGTCCGCGAGGACAAGAACCTCCGCGGGCGGGCGCCAGGCGAGACGGCGTCGAACGTCATCGAGGGCGTCAAGGCGGCGCGGGTGGCCGGGACCGCCCGGGTTGGCCGGGCGGACAAGGTGCTCGAGGAGATGACCGCCGTGCGGACCGCCCTGCGCCGCGCGGTCCCGGGCGACCTCGTCGTCTGCTGCGTCGACGACGCGATCGGCGTGTACCGGGCGGCGATGGCCGCGGCCGGTACGTCCAAGGGCGGGACCGCCTTCGCCGATCCGGGCGAACTCGAGGCGCCGGAGGGCTGACTCACCTCCGTCCGGCCTTCGGGACAGGGCCCACGACGCGCGGCGCGGCCGTCGGCGTCCCGCCCGCGCTCGCCGCTGGGCACCGCGTTCGCTCTGCGCGAACGATCTCGGTTCGAAGCCGCGACCTCGGGGGCGCCAGGCCGTCGGCGTCCCGCCCGCGCTCGCCGCTGGGCACCGCGTTCGCTCCGCGCGAACGATCTCGGCTCGAAGCCGCGACCCCGGGGGCGCCAGGCCTACCATCTGAGGGCCCCTGATGGCCGCGGCTGTCCGGTGATCGCTGCCCGCGAACGAATCGCCACCACGATGCCCGGTAGACCGTCGCGAAGGGCGGGCAGCCGTCGGCACGGGTCGCCTCAGCGCGGAATCGTTCGCTGGGAGCGAGCGAGGCCAGTAGACCCGCCCACCCGCGCCGGGACCGCCGCTCGGTGCCCGCCGCTCAGCGCCCGCCGGGACCGCCGCTCAGCGCCCGCCGGGACCGCCGCACCTCCGGTTCGCGCCCGCCGGGACCGCCGCACCTCCGGTTCGCGCCGGCCGGGACCGCCGCCTCGCGCTCGCCCGGACCGCCGCTCGCCACCCGCTCGCCACCCGCGCCGGGACCGCCGCCTCGCGCTCGCCCGGACCGCCGCCTCGCGCTCGCCCGGACCGCCGCTCGCCACCCGCGCCGGGACCGCCGCCCCGCCCCGCGCCGGGACCGCCGCCACCCGCGCCGGGAACACCGCCCACTCGCGCCGGGACCGCCGCACCTCCGGTTCGCGCGGGCGCTCGACGTCCGCGCGTAGTGGCCGCGGCCGGCCTGAAGCGGCGGAGGGGCGCCTGCGTCAGGAGGGCATGTTCGCCTGGACGGTCCTCACGACCAGGGCGATCAACGCGATCGAGATCACGATCAGTACGAGACCGACGAGCATCTCCACGGGGCAACTCCCTCCGACCACGGCCGCTCGGAGCACCCGACCGGTCCGGGTCGCATGATGACCGCGTTCGAACCCGGCCACAAGCCGGTTCTGCAGGTCCGGGCAGGTCAATGACGCCGGGGTCGCTCCTGGAGGCGCGGCACCAGGGTGGTCAGCTCGGTGGCCACGTCCACCGGACGAGCGCCGAGGTCGGCCAGCAGGTGGAACACGCCGTCGCGATCCTCGTGGCACATCAGCACGATGACTCGCGCCGCGTCGGGCCCTTGACCCACCAACTCGGCGCGAAGCGCCACCGTCTCGGACTCGTAGACGGGCACGTCGCCGACGGCCTTGCCTCCGGCCTTCACCCCGGCCAGCAACTCGCCGATGACCGCCGCTTCCGTCCGGCCGCGCAGGTAGTGGCGTGTCTCCTTGATCGCGACGCGCTGGGCGCGTTGGGCGGCGATCCGGCCGATCCCACGCAGGGTGTCGTCCGGTCGGTCCCCGGCGGTGCCCACGATCGCGGTGATCGGCGCCGCGCGTCCAGCCGCGCCGGCGGCGATGCCCTCGGCCACATCGAGGACCGCCGCGATCCCCGCCTCGTTGTGCGCGAAGTCCACGATCACAAGGCGCGAACCAAGACGGAACAGGTTCAGGCGTCCGGGCGAGCGCTCCGTGGACGGGCTGAAGTGGAGGACGCCGTGGCGGACGTCGTCGATCGTCGCCCCGAGTCCGCGGGCACCGCCCGCCGCCGCCAGGACGTTGGCCACGTTGTGCCGCGCGAGTCCACCGATGGTGATCGGGATCCGTCGCACCTCCACGATGCGGGTGGCGTCTCGACCGTCCAGCTCCGTGACCCAGCCATCCCGGATGACCCAGGCACGGCCGCCACCATCCACGTGCCGCCGGACCAGCGGCGATCCGTGGTCGCCGTCGAGCGAGAAGTACGCCACCCGGGCCCGCACGCGCCGTCCGACCGCCGCGACCAGCGGGTCGTCCGCGTTCAGTACGACCCAGCCGTCCGGCTTCGTGATCCGACAGACGGTGGCCTTCACCTCCGCCAGCTCCGGCAGCGTGTGGATCCCCTGCAGGTCGAGGTGATCCGACGAAACGTTGGTGAGGACGGAGGCGTCGTTCGACTGGTACCCCATCCCGCGCAGGATGATCCCGCCGCGGGCCGTCTCCAGGACCGCGACCTGGACATCGGAGCGGGCCAGGATCTGATGCGCGCCGCCCGGGCCGGTCCAGTCGCCCGGTTCGATCATCCGTTCGTCGACGAGCACCCCGTCCGACGTCGTGGTGCCGACGTGTCGCCCGGCGAGGACCAGGATGTGGGTGATCAGCCGCGTGACGGTCGACTTCCCGTTGGTCCCGGAGATCGACACGATCGGGATCCGGCGATCCTCGTCCCGAACCCAGGTCGGCGGCGATGGCCGCGCCGTACCGATCCGTTCCGCCCAGCGCGCCACCTGCCGCTCCTGCGCGCCGGTCAGGCGGGCCGTCCGCGACGGCGAGACGTCGCGGTCCGCGAGCGCCAGGGCCGCCTCGGCGATCGTCCGGGCCCGTTCCTCCCCGGACCATGGGAAGGTCACGATCCAGTGCCCCGGGTCGGAGGAGCGGTGGACCGCCAGTCCGGCTCGGCCTTCACCGTGGTCGACGCGCAGGCGCCGCACCCAGGCCGCGATCGCCGCGATCGCGTCCGGCCACTCGCGCGGCGGGACGGACGCCCCCAGTCGGACCAGGGCGTGCCGTCCGGGGTCGCGTTGCCCGAACCACGTCCGCCGCCGGCCCAGGGCGAGCTCCAGTTTGACCACCGGCTCCAGCCGGTAGACGTTGGGGCCTTCGAGCAGGCGGATCTCGACCACACGCACGGTCCGGGCAGGATAGCAACCCGGACGGCGCGTAGACTGGCCGCCACGATGACCACAGAGACGTCCGCCGACCGGGAGCTCGACGCGCTCCGCTCGTCCATCGCCGCCGACCTGACGGACTACCTCGCCGACCTCGAGCGGTTGGTCAACATCGACTGCGGGTCGTACACACCGGACGGCGTCAACGAGGTGGCGCGCTGGGTCGCCACCTTCCTGTCGGAACTCGGCGCTGACATCGACATCCGACCAGACCCGCAGGAGCGCTTCGGCAACACGATCGTCGCGACCTTCCTTGGGACACGGCACGGTCCGCGCGTCCTGCTCATCGGGCATATGGACACGGTGTTCGACCCCGGGACGGCGGCCGAGCGCCCGTTCCGGATCGATGGGGACGTCGCCACCGGCCCGGGGGTCACGGACATGAAGTCCGGACTGCTGGCCGGGCTGTACGCGCTCAAGGCGCTGGTCACCGAGTTCGACGGCCTGCCGTTCGAGAAGGTCGTGTTCATCGCCAATCCGGACGAGGAGATCGGGTCGCCCAGCTCGCGCGCCCACATCCTCGAGCAGGCCGCCGACGTGGACGCGTGCCTCGTCCTGGAAGCCGCCCGGGCCAACGGCGACATCGTCAGCGCCCGCAAGGGGATCCTCGACACCCGCATCACCGTCCATGGTCGGGCTGCCCACGCCGGGGTGGAACCGGAGAAGGGTCGCAGCGCGATCCTGGAGGCGGCGCGCCTCATCCGCGAGCTGCATGCCCTCAACGGCCGGTGGCCGGGAGTCACGGTCAACGTCGGGGCCATCCATGGCGGCACGCGCCCCAACGTCGTGGCGGAGCGCTGCGACCTGGAGGTGGACGTGCGCTCCGTGACGGCGGACGGCTTGGTGGCGGCCGAGGCGGCGGTCCGCGAGATCGCCGCCGCGACGGAGGTGCCGGACGTGACCGTGGACGCCCACATCGCCGTCTCCTGGCAACCGATGGAGAAGCTGGAGCGGAGCGGCCGGCTCGTGGAACACGCACAGTCGGTCGCGCGGCGGCTCGGGTTCGAGGTCCTCGACGCGTCGACCGGCGGAGCGTCCGATGCGAACACGACGTCAGGGATGGGCGTGCCGTCGCTCGACGGGCTCGGGCCGATCGGCGGGAATGATCACGCGCCGGCCGAGTATCTCGAGGTCGATTCCATCGTGCCCCGCACGACCATGTTGGCCGGACTCCTCCTGGCCATCGCCCGCGACCCGGACATCCTGGCCTGGCGCTCGGATGATCCGCGCTTCGCCGGCACGTTCGCGGAACGTTGAGCGCAAGACGCCGCGTCTCGTCCGGAGGCCCGTGGGAAGCCGCCGCCGGATACAGCCGGGCCATCGCGGTCGGCGACGGCTGCTGGGTCGCGGGCACGACGGACGCCGGCTCCGACGGGACGTCACTCCACCCGGGAGATGTCGCCGCCCAGGCTCGGGCGGTGTTCGCGATCATCGAGCGAGCGCTCGATCAGGCAGGATTCACGCTGGCCGACATCGTGCGCACGCGGATGTTCATCACCGACCCGCGCGACGCGGACGCGCTGCTGGCCGTCCACGGGGCGTTGTTCGGGGAGATCCGTCCCGCGGCGACCATGGTCACCGTCGCCGGCCTGATGCACCCCAGCCTCCTGGTCGAGATCGAGGCCGAGGCGCGCCGGAGCTGACCCCCGCAGGGCCTGACCGAGCGTCGCGCCTGACCGAGTTTCGCGCTAGCCGGGGAGATCGGCCAGGCCGAGCCCGCGGGCCAGGACGACGATGACGACCGCGACGACCAGGCCCAGCAGCAGGTTCCGACGCCAGGCGACGACGGCGAGGCAGGCCGCGATGGCGGCCCATTCCACGCCGATGTGGAATCCCGCGGCCCCCGTCTCGTCCGTGGCGACCATCACGTTGACGGCCGCCAGCGCGGCGAGGACCGCCGGCCCGACGAGCTGCAGGTAATCGACGGCCACTCGCGGCAGCCGTTCCATGCCCGGCGCGAGCAGGCCGAGAGCGCGGAACGGATAGGTCGCGACCCACATCAGCGCCGCGAGCAGGACGAGCTCGGTGCTCATGCGCGGCCGTCGCGATCGTCCGGGCTGCGTGCGTCGTCCGTCCCGCCGGTGGTGCCATCGTCCGTGGTGGCCACGGGTCCCGGGCGGACGCCCGGGAATCCGTAGTGTTCCGCTGATCCCAGCGTCCCGAGCGGGGCCGTCTCCTGCGCGATCCGTGACGGCACGAGCAGGCCGACCGCCGGGCCTGCCAGCCCACCCGCAACGATGCCGACCGCAGGGCCGGTCGCGAGGGCGACGACGACGCCGACCCCCGCGCCGACGATCGCCGCGACGAGCTCCCGCCGCCCCGTCACGAGGCCGACCGCCAGGCCGACCATCGCGGCCGGGAAGATGATGTCGATCCCGAATCGCGCCGGGTCGGGGATCTCGCCCCCCAGCAGCACGCCAGCGAGCGTCGCCGCGTTCCACGGGATGAACGTGGAGCCGATGGCGGCGACCCAGAAGCCCCGCTCGTCGGTGCGGCCCAGGCGTCGGAAGTGCCCGATGGTCAGCGCGAACGCCTCGTCCGTCAGGAGGTGCGCCATGGTCGCCCGTCGTGCGACGGGAACCGCCCGCAACCACGGCCGCAGCGCCGCCGAGTAGAGCAGATGTCGGGCATTGAGCAGCCCGGTCAACAGCACGATGACCGGCCAGGCGAGACCGCTGGTCACGTAGCCCACCGCGGCGAACTGGGCCGCGCCCGCGAAGGCCAGCGTGCTCATCGCCATCGCCTCGATCGGGGAGAACCCGGCTTCCCGCGCCGACAGGCCGTAGACGAAGCCGAATCCGATGACCGAGACGCTGATTCCGAGCGCCTCCGTGACAAGGCGCCGCCGGCTCGCGGCGAGCGCCCGGTCGTCGAGCCGGTCGAGCTCGCTCAGCGCAGGAAGGTCTTCGCGCAGGTGCCGTCGCACACGACGTAGACCGCGTGCTTCTCGAACGCGTAGCCCGCTGCATGCAGCAGCCCCGGACAACTCCGGGTCGGGCATTTCCAGACCCACCAGCGCTCGTTCGCGTCGAGCGGCGTCGACTCCGCGGCGAGCGTCCCGGCCAGCCCGTCCCGCTCGGTCACCAGGCGGGCGACGGTCGCTGCGCGATCGATCTCGGGCTCACTGGAGTACGGATAGCTCTGGCTGACGTTCGAGGACACGGGCTCCTCCGCTCGCTGGTGATCGGGCACCGACGGGACCGGTGGCGGCCTCGTGTGAGCGCAGCCTGCCACCGGCGGCCGGAGTATCGCACAGGACGTCGTCCCAGCCGGCCTACCAGACAGCCGGCAGCCCGGCGCTCCGCGGGTCCGTCGCTGCCGCCACGGACCCCCCATCCGCCGCAGGGCCGCCGTCGACGAGCTCGATCGCGTGCTGGTGGCCCAGCGTCGAGTCGAACGGCAGCGTCGGCACGAGGGCATGCCCCAGCCGTCCGAGGGCCTCGGCGATGCCTGGGCGATGCCGCGGCTCGAGGTGCACGTCGGTCGGCGGGGCGAAGTGGTCGGCCGGCTCGACGTACCAGCGCGGAGCGTCGACCGCGGTGGCGACGTCCAGTCCACCGTCGACGACCGCGCTGACGAACTGGGCGTGGATCTGCGGCTGGGCGTCCCCACCCATGCTGCCCGACCACGATCCAGGGTCGGGGGCCGCGACCGTCGCCGGCGTCCCGCATCAGCATCCCGGGGAGCAGCGTGTGGAGCGTTCGCTTGCGTGGTTCCAGGACGTTGGGATGGTCGGGATCCAGGCTGAAGTACGAGCCCCGGTTCTGATAGTGGATCCCGGTCGTCGGGTCCACCACGCCCGACCCGAACCCGAGGTAGTTCGATTCGATCAGGCTGACGGCGTTCCCGTCGGCGTCCACGGTGCCCAGGAAGACGGTCCCCCCGCCGGGTGGGTTGGCCGCCGGTGGGGGCGCAGCGGCGCGAGCGGGGTCGATCAGCGCCGCCAGGCTGGCCAGTCGCGCCGGGTCCAGCAACCCGTCAACGGGGACGTCCCTGAAGGCCGGGTCGGTCAGCGTTCGGTCACGGTCGGCCATGGCCAGCTTGGCGGCCTCCAGGCCGGCATGGATCCAGCCCGGATCGGTGACGCCGTGCGACCCGAACGCGGTGGACGGGGGCGCGGGCAGATTCGCGAGGATGCCGAGGAGTTCGAGGGCCACGACGCCGGAGCTGTTGGGCGGATGGGTCGTGACCCGGACGCCTCGATAGTCGATGGCGATCGGCGACCCCCAGGTCGACGCGTGCTCGCGGAGATCGCGCGCGACGATCGAAGCCCCGACGGCAGCCAGTCCCGTCGCCTGGACGTCGGCGAGGTCGCCGTCGTAGAACGCATCGAAGCCGTCCCGGACGAGGATCTCGAGGGTCGCCGCGAGCGACGGCAGCCGGACGCACTCGCCGCGGCGCCAGGGTCGTCCGTGCGGACGATAGAGTCGATGGAACCCGGCATCGGACGGGAGGATGTCGCGGAGCACGGCGCCGGTCGACTCGACCGCCTCGATGAACTCGTCCCAGGCCGGGAAGCCGCGCCGCCCAAGCTCGATCGCCGGCGCGAGAACGGCCGCCCGCGACAAGCGCCCGTAGCGCCGGTGGGCATCCGCCCACGAACGCACCGCTCCGGGCACGGTGATCGACTCGGGTCCTCGCCGCGGCGGCGACGCCAGGCCGCGGGCGCGCAGGGACGCTGCGTCGGCGGCGGCCGGTGCCCGGCCGGATCCATTGAGGGCGACCTGCTCGCCGCTGTCCGCGTCCCAGATGAGCCAGAAGGCGTCGCCGCCGATCCCGCCACCTTGGGGCATCACCACGCCAAGGACCGCATTCGTCGCGATCGCGGCGTCCACTGCCGATCCACCGTCGCGGAGCACCTGCGTTCCAGCGGCACTGGCGAGGTGATGCGGCGCCACGACGCCGCCACGGCCGCCCCTCGCGAGCAGGGTCATGCGCTCGACCGGCCGTCAGCACCGGCGTCGACCCCGGCTTCATCGCGACGCAGCTGGGCGAGTGGCAGCAGCGCGACGCCCAGCAGGATCGCCGTCGCGACGAGCATGCCGTCGATCCCGCGAGCGTCCGCGGCGAATCCGCCGATGACCGCGCCGATGATCTGGCCGATGGCCAGGAAGACCGAATAGAGGCCCATGATCGCCCCGCGGTCGTTCGGGAACCGCTCGGAGATGTCGGCCAGCAGGCCGAGAGCCGCGGGGGTCGCCCCGGCCAGCACGAACAGCCCGAAGGCCGCCACGCCGACGGCGGCGATCGTCGCCACGGGCGGCCAGTCCGCCCCGTGGTTGATGACGATGCCGGCGATCACCAGTGCGCCGCCGCCCAGGATCCCGTACAGGATGATCGTGGTCCGCCGCATCTGGCGGAAGCGGTTGCCCCAGTAGATGAGGCCCGCCCCGAAGACGAGCCCGATGACCACGGCTGCCGTGGAGATCTGGACCGCCGTGAAGCCGCGCATCAGGGACTGGTCGGGGAAGGCCGGGTTCGCCTGGGCGAACTGGAAGATGGACTGGCTGAACCACAGGCCGATCGAGGCGTTCACGGCGATCCACGTCGGCGCGAGGAGCCAGACATGCGCGCTGCGGAGCAACGCCAGGTAGCGCGACAAGCCGACGTGCGGGGCACGGATGCGCGCCGCTTCCCCGGCCGGATCCCTGACGGTCCAGTAGATGGCGAACGAGACGCCGTAGAGCACGGCGTTGACCAGGAATCCGACCGGTCCGACGAGCGAGAACAGGAGCGGGGCGACGGCGAAGCCCGCTCCGAGCCCCAGCAGGGTGGCGCCTTCGAACCGGGCCGAGGCCTTGCCGCGGAGGGCGGCGTCGCCGGCCGTCACGATCGCGATGAAGCCCAGGATCGAGGGGATGCTGGCCGCTGTGGAGGCGCCTTCCAGCCAGCGGGTGATGCCCAGGACGACGAGGCTGCCAACCAGCGGGGCCACCAGCACACCGAGCGGGCCCTGCAGCCCGAGGTCGGCGGTGAACGCCGTCAGCACGACGGCGATGGCCCCGAACACCGGGCC
Source organism: uncultured Chloroflexia bacterium (assembly GCA_963704935.1). Lineage (GTDB taxonomy): Bacteria > Chloroflexota > Limnocylindria > Limnocylindrales > CSP1-4 > SPCO01. The sequence goes on along the minus strand of CAVPIF010000001.1, from coordinate 582,899 downwards.
GTAGAGCATCACCTTGTGATGACCGCGCCGGTCAGACAGGACGCCGAAGTAGGGCGAGAGCACCAGCTCCGCAACGTAGAACGTCGCGCTGAACAGCCCGACCACGAGAGGGCTCACGCGTTCGCCGCCGTAGGACGGCAGGACGGCCAGGTATGCCCCGAGCATCGCGCCGGTGAGCCCCGTGCTGAAGCGGAGCGTGAAGGTCCCGGCCAGCACAGCCCACAGCGATCGATCCATCCGGGCGAAGGGTAGCGGCTCCGTGTGCCAGCCGGTACCGCCGACCCGCTCCGCACCGGGCCCCGACCGGAGCGCCACAACTCCACTGGACCCGGCTCGTATCATGCCCGCAACATCGCGCCCGCCGGGCGGGCCGTCAGGAGGCAATGAACGTGCGTCGCGTCGCGATCTTCACCGATTCCGCGTCGGACCTGGATGCTGGGGAGGCCGCCGCCTCGCAGGTCCATGTCGTGCCGCTGCTCGTGTCGTTCGGACCTGAGACCTTCAGGGCGGGTACGGAACTGTCCACGCCCGACTTCTGGGCGCGGATGACAGCGCCGTCCGCGCCGTTCCCGACGACTGCGGCGTCGTCGCCGGGTGAATTCAAGGCCGCATACGAGGCGGCGTTCGCCGCCGGTGCCGGCGCGATCGTGTCGATCCACGTCGCAAGCACGCTGTCCGGGACGATCAAGAGCGCCCAGATCGCGCGGGACATGCTGCCCGACCGCGAGATCCACGTCGTCGATTCACGGAGCGTGTCGATGGGCGAAGGCCTGCTCTGCCGGATCGCGGTGGAGATGGCCGCGGAGGGTCGCTCCGCCGAGGAGATCGCCGACGTCATCCACGCTCGTGCCGATGACATCGTGATCCACCTGTCCCTGGAGACGCTGGAGTACCTTCGCAAGGGTGGCCGGATCAGCACGGCCCAGGCCGCGATCGGGACCCTCCTGTCGGTCAAGCCGATCATCAAGGTGGAAGACGGCGTCGTCGAGACCGTTGACCGGGTCCGGACCCGAAGCAAGGTCCGGGAGCGGCTGACGGAGATCGCCTTCGGCCGGCCGGTGGAGGCCGTTTCGGTCCTGCACTCCATGGCGGCAGACGTGGAGGCCTTTCGGACGGGCCTGCTGGCGCGCCAGCCGGACCTCGACCCAAGCCTCGTGACCACCGAGCTGATCGGTGCGTCCGTGGGTCCCCACGTGGGTCCGGGCTGCATCGGCGTCGTGACGCTGTACCGACCCAGCTAGGGACCGCGGCGGACGACACCGACGCGTTGCGGCAAGGTTGCGACAACCTTGCCGGCCGGTACCATCGAGCGGGTGACGAAACCGGCCGCCGGGCTATACTCGGACCGCAGATGAGATGCGCATCGATGTCCCGGCGGACCCGTCAGCTCGGACTCGATGCGCCCCGTGGGGTCGTCCGGGAGACGACCCAGACCGATGTGGCGACCCAGAAGGGTCGTCCGACGCGGAGGATCATCCTTCCATGACCACCGAGCACGCCGCCGCCCAGATCAGTGCCTGGGAAGTGGCCCAACGTCAGTTCGACCTCGCAGCGGATCGCCTCAACCTGGACCCCGGGATGCGCCTGGTCCTGCGCGAACCACGGCGAGAGTTCACGGTCCATTTCCCGGTCCATATGGACGACGGTTCTGTGTCCGTGTTCACCGGCTACCGCGTCCAGCACAACCTGGGCCGCGGGCCGGCCAAGGGCGGGATCCGCTACCACCAGGATGTCTCGCTCGACGAGGTCAAGGCCCTCGCCATGTGGATGACCTGGAAATGCGCCGTGGTGGGGATCCCCTACGGCGGCGGCAAGGGCGGCGTCATCGTCGACCCCAAGCAGCTGAGCCAGAAGGAGCTCGAGGGCCTGACCCGCCGCTTCTTCACGGAGATCGAGGTCCTGGTCGGTCCGGAGAAGGACATCCCGGCACCGGACGTGAACACGAACGCCCAGATCATGGCGTGGATGATGGACACCTACTCGATGCATGCCGGCTACACCGTCCCGGGCGTCGTGACGGGCAAGCCGATCAGCCTTGGCGGCTCCGAGGGCCGCAACGAGGCCACGGCGCGCGGCACGGTCTTCTGCGTCGTCGAGGCGGCTCGCCACCTCGGCATGGAACTGCGCAAGGCGACCGTCGCCATCCAGGGGTTCGGCAACGCCGGGTCCATCGCCGCGCGGCTGATCGCCGAGGAAGGGGCCACCGTCGTCGCCGTGTCCGACTCGACCGGCGGCATCCACGCCCCGACCGGCCTCGACGTCAGCAGGGTCGTCGCCTGGAAGCAGGAACACGGGACCGTCCAGGGCTTCCCGGGTTCGCGCGACGTGACCAACGCCGAGCTCCTGGAGGTCGACTGCGACATCCTGATCCCGGCCGCGCTGGAGAACCAGATCACGGCACGAAACGCCGGCAACATCAAGGCCAGCGTGATCGCGGAAGCCGCCAACGGGCCCACGACCCCGGAAGCGGACGAGATCCTCCACGCGGCCGGCAAGTTCATGGTCCCGGACATCCTGTGCAACGCTGGTGGCGTCACCGTCAGCTACTTCGAGTGGGTCCAGGACCTCAACCGGGACCACTGGACCGAAGCGGTCGTCAACGACAAGCTCAGGACGATCATGGTCAGGGCCTTCGGCGAGACCCTGGCGATGGCCGAGCGCGAGCAGGTGGACATGCGCAGTGCCGCGTACCTGCTGGCCGTCAAGCGTGTCGCCGACGCGATGGAGCTGCGCGGCCTCTACCCGTAGATCCTGACTGAGCACATCTCATCGGCTGCACCGACCCGAAGACCCCGGCTCCAGCCGGGGTCTTCGGGCGTTTGCCGGGCGCGCAGGTGGCACCGGACGGCGGTGGCCGAGCGATCACCCCGACGGCACCGGTCACGGGCCACCGGCCACCGGTCACGGGCCGTCGGCCACCGGATGACGCAACGAGCGAACGAGCGGGTCGGCCGGGCTGCCGGTTCGCCCGGCGGGTCACCCGGTGATCGAACCCGCGTGGGAACCGCTCGGTCCGGCAGCTCGATGGCCGGTTCGGTCATGCGGTGACGCATGCGCGGCAGGTCCCCGGGATGCGGTGACGCATGCGCGGCAGGTCCCCGGGATGCGGTGACGCATGCGCGGCAGGTCACCGGGATCCGGCATCGCGCAGCAATCCCACCCGGCCAGGGCCCGCGATACCGCGAGACCGGCCTCGAACGGGTGCTAGCATTCGGCGATGCTCGACCACGAAGAGAAGTTCCTGTTCAAGGAGGAGATCCTCCACCTGTCGAATGCGGTGGCGGAGCCCGGCATCCTCGACAACGTCGAGGACCTCCTGACCGATGTGATCACGAGCCCGCGCTTCGACTCAGAGGTGTTCACGCTGGAGCGAAGCCTCCAGGTGATGCTGGGTCCGCGCGCCGGCACGACGCTGGTCGGGCTGCTCACCGTGGCGCCGGAGGTCTTCGACGAGGTCGCCGAGGTTCGCATCCCGTCCGAGGTCCACGAGCGACTCGTGGCGTGGCGAGCGCGATTCGGTCTGGCCATCGACAACGCCCTGAATTTCCTGAACAACCCGGACGGGATCCAGGGCCATAACTTCGCGACGCAGGTCGCCCATGTCGAGGACCGGCGGGTCCTCCAGGGTCGGCTGACGCTGGTTCGCTACAACAACGAACCCCAGTTCTTCGTCGCGGACGCCAGCGTGTTCATGGGCCTGGTCACGGACATCCTGGAGCGCCTCGGCCCATACCTGGAGCCAGACGTGACGGATGCCGAGACGGTGGCGCGACTGCGCGACGCGCTCTCGCTCGTCGAGCGCAAGACCGGCGCCCACGGCTGACCGGCGACGGCTCGCAAGACGTGCCGCCTCGCGCTGTGACGACCGCGCTGTGACGACCGCGCTGTGACGACCGCGTGGTGACGCCCGCACGTTCCGCCCGGTCGGCCCTCGCTCTCCCGGCTGCCGTGCTCGCTACCAGCGAACGTATCACGAGCCTGGCGCACCGTTCGCCGGCCGATGCGGGCGAGGGTCGCCCGCAACGTGATGTCGCGTTCGCGCGGCGCGAACGACCGCGACCGACCGCGGTCGGTGGACCATCGATCGACGCCGTTCTGGCGACTTCGTCGCTGGATCGCTCGCTCGCGGCGAACGATCGCCTCCACGGCGTCCCGAGGCGTCGCAGCGCCCGCGACCTCTCGAGCATGCCGCGACGGCTGTCCTGATGCGGCACGTGTATCTCGCGGCCACCGGCCAGAACCGCGGCAAGACGACCGTCAGCCTCGGCGTGCTGGACGGCTTCGGCCGACGTGGCCTGTCGACCGGGTTCTGCAAGCCGGTCGGGCAACGGACGGTCATCCAGGAAGGCGTTCCCGCGGACGAGGACGCTGTCCTGATGAAGTCCGTGTTCGACCTGTCCGAGCCGTTGGCGCGCATGAGTCCGGTCCACATCCCGCGCGGCTTCACGCAGGCGCACATCGACGGCAAGGTCGTCGACGATCTGCCGGCACGGATCCGGGCCGCGCATGCGTCGTTCGCGGGCGATCGCGAGATGCTCCTGATCGAGGGAACCGGCCATGCCGGCGTCGGAGCGGTCATCAACCTGTCGAACGCGGACGTTGCGGCGATGCTGGGAGCCCCGGCTGTGATCGTCTCGGAAGGCGGCGTGGGACGGCCGATCGACGAGATCGTCCTGAACAAGGCGCTGTTCGAGCGGGCCGGCGTCACCGTCGCGGGAGCGATCGTCAACAAGGTGGACCTGCTCGCCAAGCCGGACCTCGCGCGGACCCTGGAGCGCGGACTCCAGCGTCACGGGATCCGACTGCTTGGCGTGCTGCCGTACCGGCCCATCCTGTCCAACCCGACCCTCGCGATGGTCCTGGAGGGCGTGCACGGCGAGGCCATCCATCCGGGCCCTGACCTTGATCTTGTGATCGGTGGCGTCAGCATCGGCGCGATGGAGCCGGAGCACATGCTCCAGCGGATCGGGCCGCGGTCGCTGGTCATCGTTCCGGGGGATCGCGAGGACCTCATCGCGGCCATCGTCCATGCCCGACGTGTGGGCGCGGAGGCGGGTGGCGACGCGATCGGGCTGGTCCTCACCGGCGGGTACCGACCGCGCCGGACGGTCCTGGACGCGATCCGCTATGCGGACCTGTTCGCGACGCTGGTCCAGGAGGACACGTACCAGGTCGCCTCGGAGGTCCACGACCTCCTCGTCAAGACGCATGCCGAAGACGTCGGCAAGATCCAAGAGATCAAGGCGCTTGTCTGGGAGCACCTGTTCATCGACCGGATCCTCGAGGTCGCCACGGAGGCGCGCATCGACTGAAGCGCGGCGATGCCCCGGCGAGAGCCCCGACCCGGCGCGCCGGGCTCCGGCGCCCGCCCGGCCTCAGGGCAGCCGTTCGTTGTCGATGAGCCGGACCCCATCGAGGCTGACCGCGAGCGACAGGAGCGCCGGGCGGTCGACGACGTCGAGCTCGTCGAGCGTGGCGTCGTCCGCGACGGACACGTACTCGACCTTCGCCGCCGGCTCCCGGCCGAGTACCTCGCGCATCGTGGCTCGCAGGGCGGCAGCGGATCGCTCGCCGCTGTCCCAGCTCGCGCGGGCTGCCTCCAGCGCCCGGTGGATCACCGGCGCGGCGGCGCGGGCTGCCGGCGACAGTCGAGCGTTCCGCGACGACATCGCGAGGCCGTCCGCCTCGCGGACGGTCGGGCAGGGGACCACCTCGGTCGGGGAGGCAAGGTCCAGGGCCATGCGACGGATCACGCGGACCTGCTGGGCGTCCTTCATGCCGAAGTACGCGCGCTCGGCGCCGACCAGCGCGAACAGGATGGACACCACGGTCGCCACGCCGTCGAAGTGACCGGGTCGCGCCGCTCCCTCCAGCGGTCGCGCGATCGCCCCGACCGACACGAGCGTGTCGAAGCCCGGGGGGTAGATCTCCTCGACCGACGGCGCGAAGACGATGTCCACGCCGGCGGCGTCGCAGATCGCCAGGTCTCGCGGCTCGTCGCGAGGGTAGCGCGTGAAATCAGTGGTCTCGCCGAACTGGCGGGGGTTCACGAAGATGGACACGACGACGGTCTCGCTCTCCGCTCGGGCCCGCGCCATCAACGCCGAGTGCCCATCGTGGAGCCAGCCCATGGTCGGGACGAGCCCGACCGGACGTCGCACGTCGGCCAGCGCGTTGCGCAGCGCGGCCCGCGAGCGCACGACCTTGGTCATCGATCCGAACGCTGCCCGGGACGGACCGGTGTCCGGCTCAGAGGTCGCGGTCGAGCGGGATGCCGCCGACCGGCAGGCCGCCGTCGGCGGCGCCCTCGCGGTCGACGTTCGCCAGGTCGCGCTCGCCCCGCCCCAGGACCTCGTCGAGTACGGCGTCGTCCATGCGGACCGTTTCGGCTTCGCCTGGAAAGGTCCCTGCGACCACGTCCGCCGCGTAGGCCCGGGCCGCCTCGCCGATCACGGTCCTGAGGTCAGCGTACGGTCGGGCATGGCGCGGCCGGAAGTCGCCCAGACCCAGCAGGTCCGTGACCACCTGGACCTGGCCGCTGCATCCGGGGCCCGCCCCGATCCCGATCGTCGGGATCCGAAGCCGCTCCGTGATGGCCGCTGCCAGCTGCGCCGGGACGAGTTCCAGGACGATGGAGAACGCTCCCGCCTCCTGGACGGCGAACGCATCGGCGAGCAGGGCCCGCGCCTGCCCGCGGTCCTTGCCCACGACCTTGACCTTGCCGCCGAGTCCGTGCTGCGCCTGGGGCGTCCAGCCGATGTGGCCCTGGACCGGGATGCCGGACCTGACCAGGGCCTCGATGATCCGGGCAGAGCGGACCCCGCCTTCCACCTTGACGGCCTGCACGCCGCCGTCCTGCAGGAAGCGACCCGCGTTCTCCAGCGCTTCGTTCACGGATGCATAGGTCAGGAACGGCATGTCGCCGATGACCAGCGCCTGCCTCGTGCCGCGGACCACGGCCCTCGTGTGATGGAGCATCTCCGTCATCGTCACGCGGACGGTCGACTCATAGCCCAGGAGCACCTGCCCCAGCGAGTCGCCGACGAGGATGAGCGGGATCCCGGCGTCGTCCAGGATCCGGGCCGTCGGGTAGTCGTAGGCGGTGAGCATCGGCAATCGATGCCCATCGGCATGACGTCGGGCGATGTCGGCGACGGTCAGGCGGCGCGGCGAGTCGTTGGTGGCACTCATCAGGGGGAAGTCTGCCCGCCCGCGTCGCGGCCGTCCAGCACGATCGCCACCCGGTCCAGGATCCGGTCGGCGACCTCACGCTTGGTCAGCAGCGGCAAGTCGTCGCGCGAACCATCGGCCGCCAGGATGGAGACCTGGTTCGTGTCGGTCCCGAATCCGGAGCCGACGGCGGCGATGTCGTTGGCGACCAGCAGGTCCACGCCCTTGCGCCGGAGCTTCTCGGCAGCCCGCTCCAGCCAGCCATCGTCCGCCCGCGATCCGCCGGCATCCCGGCCGGGTCCTGTCTCCGCGGCAAACCCGACGAGGACGGGCGTGCGACCCGTCCCGGCGGCGGCGTGAAGCTCCGCTGCGATCCCGGCGAGCACGTCCGGTGTCGCCTCGAGATCAAGGACGAGGCCGGCGCCCCGCTCCAGCTTGTGGTCCAGTACCGCGGCGGGCCGGAGATCGGCGACCGCCGCGGCCATGACCAGGACATCGAATCCGGCGCCGCGGCCGGGGGTTCGCGCGAGTTCATGGAGGGCGGCGTCCAGCTCGGCCGTCGACTCGACCCGGATCACGGCGGCGCCTGCCGGCGGCGCGACTTCCAGATTCGCCGCGACCAGGGTCACGCGAGCGCCGCGGGCCAGGGCGGCGTCCGCGACGGCCACCCCCATCCTGCCGGTGGAGCGGTTGCCGATGAACCGGACCGGATCGATCGCCTCCCGGGTGCCGCCTGCGCTCACCACCACGTGCCGCCCCTCCAGGTCCGCGTCGCGGGCGGGGGCAGCGGCCAGTGGCGGCCTGTCGGCGGCATCGGCGGCGCGGATCGGGCGATCCGCAACGGCCGCCACGACCGCGTCCACGATCGTCGCCGACTCGGCGAGGCGCCCGACACCGGCCTGCCCGGAGGCCAACGGACCAGTCTCCGGCGCCACGACGACGTAGCCGAACCGATCGCGCAGGCGCACGACGTTATCCTGGGTCGCCGGATGTGACCACATGTCCCCGTCCATCGCGGGGGCGATGACGACCGGTGCAGAAGTGGCCAGGCATGCGGCAGCCACGGTGTCGCCGACGATGCCATGGGCCATCGTCCCGAGCCAGTGCGCCGTCGCCGGGGCCACGACGATGGCGTCGGCCGAATCCGCGATGACGATGTGCCCGATCCGCCCGTCCGGCAGGAGGTCCAGGACATCTGTTTCCACGGGATGGCGGGACAGCGCCGCGAACGACAGCGGACCGACGAACCGGGCGGCGGCCGGCGTGAGCATCACGACGACGTCGGCGCCCTCCGCGTGCAGCGATCGCAGCAGCTCGACCGCCTTGTAGGCGGCGATCGACCCGGTGACCCCAAGCCCGATGAGCCGCCCGGACAACCGGCCGCCGGGTCGATCGCTCACGGCAGACCGAGCTCCAGCCGCTCCCCGCCGGCGACCTCGGCGTACAGGATGGCCAGCCCGCGAAGCGTGAGGTCCGGGTCGATCGCGTCGATCCCGTCCAGCGCGGAGGCCCACGGCGCGGCGGACAGGCCACCGGTCAGGATCGCCCTGACCCCTGACGGGTCGATGCCGGCGAGGTCCGCCAGTTCTCGCCGGATCCGGGCGAGCAGGCCGGCGGTGAGGGACTGGTACCCGAAGACGGTCCCGGACTGCATCGCGCTGATGGTGTCCCGCCCGATCGCATGGTCCGGGGCTCGCAGCTCGATCCGTGGCAGCTTGGCGGTCCGCGCGGCGAGCGCCTCCAACCCGAGCTCCAGTCCGGGGGCGATGGCTCCGCCGACATACGCGCCGTCCGGTCCGACGCAGTCGAAGGTGGTTGCCGTCCCGAAGTCGACGACGACGGCCGGCGTGCCGTAGAGGCGAGCGGCAGCCAGGGCGTTGACGAGCCGGTCGGCACCGACCTCACTGGGACGGTCGACCCGGATGGCGATCGGTGTCGTGCCGGCCGTCGCCACGACCAGCGTTCGGTCGCGCCGCGCCGCGACGGTCTCCACCGCTGCGGTCAAGGCCGGGACGACGGACGCGAGGGCCACGGCGTCGACGTCCGCGAACGACGCATCGTCCAATCGGAGGAAGCCATCCAGCAGCCACTCCAGTTCGTCGGCCGTGGCCCGGGCATTCGTGGCCGCGCGACGCGTCGCCAGGATCAGGCCGCCGCGCACAAGGCCCACGGAGATGTTGGTATTCCCGATGTCGATCGCGAGCAGCATGGCAGCGATGATACGCGGCCGATCCCCACCGTCACGGCGCCGCACCGAACGGGACGTCACCGCGCGGCCCCGCGACGATTTCCATGTCGCCGCGAGGCATCCGGTGCGCTACCATCGCGAACGTCCGCCCACGGCTCGTGTCGCGACCCGGCGCCGCACCGTCGGGCCACCGAGGAGACTGTCAGTGCCGACCCCGCCGGCCGCCAAGTTCTTCGTGAACCAGGGCCTCGTGTCCAGCCGTGCGGATATGCTCCACCTCCTCCGGCCGCTGCTCAAGCAGACCGTGACCTATCGATACGTCCGCGGCCGCGACGTGATCGCCCACGGCACCGGCTGGGTGGAGCGGATCGTGACCGACGCGCCCGACACCTCGACCTACTTCACGCCCCTCGCGATCACCCTGAACATCGACTCGTTCGAGCACCTCGAATTCGAGACTCGGCCCGATCAGCTCCTCGTCTACGTGCTGGTCCAGGGTGACGAGCGCGTCATCATCGAGTTCGCGCCGATCGGGCCCGGCGACGCCGACCCGTCGCCGTTCGCTCCACGTCAGCTCCAATTCGACACATCCGACTACGTCCAGATGGAGCTCCTCGGCCTCGAAGCCCGCGAGGACGAGTAGCGCGGTCCGGAGGCCGGCGCAGACCGCGTCGGCGAACGGGAGCCGGGGGGCGCAGCGGCGAAGGTCGCCGCCGCGGAGCGTTCGTGGCGCGATCCGAGCCTGCCCAACCGGGCTCGGCGCACCGCCTGTAGGGCAAGGAGGATAGGGACCCGGTGGACGGAATCGCCAGCTACTTCAAGTTCGCCGAGCGCGGGACGAACCTCGCGACGGAGACGAAGGCGGGCGTGACGACATTCCTCGTCATGGCCTACATCATCGTGGTCAACCCGAGCATCCTGGCCGCGGCCGGGATCCCCGTCCCCGCAGCCGCGGCCGCCACCGCCCTGGTCGCCGGCATCCTGACGATCGCCATGGGCCTCGTCGCCAACACGCCGCTGGCCATGGCTGCCGGCCTCGGGATCAACGGCGCGGTGGCCTTCGGCCTGGTGCTGACCCAGGGCCTCACCCCCGCCGGTGCGATGGGCGTCATCGTCCTCGAGGGCATCGTCGTCACGGTCCTGGTGCTCGTCGGCCTGCGCGAATCGATCATGCACGCCGTGCCACTCGCGCTGAAGCGAGCGATCGGCGTCGGGATCGGCCTGTTCATCCTGTTCATCGGTTTCATCGATGCCGGGATCATCATCAAGACCGGCGGATCGTCCGCGGAGAACCCCGTTCCGGTCACGTTCGTCTTCCCGACCGAACCGGCGCACTTCGTGTTCTGGTTCGGCCTGGTGATCACGGTCGCGCTGTGGGCGCGCAAGGTCCCGGCCGCCCTGCTCATCAGCATCCTGGTGACGACCGTCGTGGCCATCGCCGTCGGCGTACAGACGTTGCCCTCGACGTTCACGGCGACCCCGGATTTCTCCACCATCGGTGCGTTCGATCTCACCAACGTGTTCACGCAGCTCGGCACGCTGGCCGCGGTCCTCACGATCTTCAGCTTCATGCTCACCGACTTCTTCGACACGATGGGCACGGCGACCGCGATCAGCGAACAGGCCGGCCTGGTCGATGACCAGGGCCAGCCGAAGGACATCGGCCGGATCCTGCTCGTCGACTCCGTCGGCGCGGCCATCGGCGGCGCCGCCGGCATCAGCTCGAACACGAGCTACATCGAAAGCGCGGCGGGCGTGGCCGAGGGTGGTCGGACCGGATTCACCTCGGTCGTGACCGGCGTCCTGTTCCTCATCGCGATCCTGCTCTCGCCGCTGGCGGGAGTGGTCCCGTACGTCGCGACCGGACCGGTCCTGGTGTTCATCGGCTTCCTGATGGTCGGCATGGTCAAGGACATCGACTTCAGCGACGTCGAGGACGGTTTCCCGGCCCTGCTCGGGATCGTCCTGATGCCGTTGACGTTCAGCATCACCGTCGGGATCGGGGCGGCGTTCGTCTCGTACGTCGCACTGAAGGTGGTCAAGGGCAAGTTCGGCGCGATCCCGCCGCTCCTCTGGGTGGTGGCCATCGCGTTCCTCGTCTACTTCATGCAGAACTGGATCGGCGCGATCATCTGATCGCGCCGGGTGCGTCGCGCCCCGCGGCGGACCCTGGTGATGGCGACGACGCCCCGGCCATCCGGCCGGGGCGTCGTGCTGCCGGGCCGGCGACACGGCTCCCTTCCTGTACCATCCGTCGCGATGTTCGAACGGACGGCGCTGCCCGAGGGGCCGCGTGTCATCAGCTCCCGATTGCCCGGGGCGCGTTCGGTCTCCATCGCCGCATACGTCCTGGCCGGGTCGCGCCTGGAATCGCCGGCGGAGGCCGGGTCCGCCCATTTCATGGAGCACATCACGTTCAAGGGCACGCGGGCCTACCCATCGACCCGCGCCATCAGCGAAGCGATCGAAGGAGTCGGCGGATCGTTCAACGCGGCCACGGACCGCGAGTCGACCGTCTACTGGGTTCGGGTGCCGAACCGAGAAGCCGCACGTGCGATGGACGTCCTCGGCGAGCTGATCGTCCGGCCGATCCTGGACGCAGGCGAGATCGAGGGGGAGCGTTCGGTCATCATCGAGGAGATCCGCTCGTACCAGGATGATCCCGCCGAGTACGCCCAGACCCTGTTCCAGGCCGCGTTGTTCGGCGACGGGCCGCTGGGACGCGAGATCTGCGGCGACGAGGTCGGCATCCGGGCCTTGCCGGAAGCGACCATCCGCGACTTCTGGGGGACGATGTACCGGCCGGCCAACACGGTCATCGCGCTGGCCGGCGACATCGCGCACGGAGAGGCCGTCGAACTCGCCGGGCGGGCGTTCGGGGCCGGGAACGGGGTGATCCCCGGGTTCGACCCGGCGCCTCCGCTGCCGGCCGGCGAACGCGTCCGCTTCGGCAAGCGCGCCACGGCCCAGGCCCAGCTCGTCGTGGGCCTGCCGGCGCTGCGTCGCGACCACCCCGACAGCTGGGTACTGGCGGTCCTCAATGCCGTCCTCGGCGACGGGATGAGCAGCCGGCTGTTCCTGAGCGTCCGCGAAGAGCGCGGACTCGCCTACGACATCGGCTCCGGCCTCGTGGACTACTCGGATGCCGGCGCGCTGGAGATCTCTGCGGGCGTGGATCCCGCGGGCCTGCGGGAGGCGCTGGCGGCGGTGCTCGCGGAGCTCGACCGACTCCGATCGGAGCCGGTCCCGGAGGAGGAGCTCGACAAGGCCCGACGCTACCTGTCCGGCGGCCTTGAGCTGCGGATGGACGAGACCCGCCATGTCGCCTCGTGGATCGGTGGCCAGGAAGCGCTCCACGACCGGGTCCTGACCCTTGACGAAGCGCTCCAGGCGATCGCCGACGTCCACGCCGCCGACATCCAGCGGGTCGCGGTCGGGCTGTTCACCGACGAAGGCCTGCGCATGTCCGCGGTCGCGCCCGCGCGCTACCTGCGCGGCCTCGACCGGCACCTCCGACTGCCGGGATGAGCGACGAACCCGGGCGCCCCGTCGATCTCGTGCTGGCGCACGTGCACCTGCGGCTGGGGTCGCTCGCCCTGGCCCGCGCCGAGCTCGAGACGCTGGCCGACCGCGACGCCCTCGACACCGCCGGTCTCGCGGACCTCGCGGAGGCGCGCTGGCGGATGGGTGATATCGACGGCGCCGGTGAGGCCGCAACGGCGGCCCTCGGCGAGGTGGAAGACGGACCGCTCATCGCCCTGGTCGTGGCTGCCGAGGCAGCGTCGCACCGGGGGCGACCTACCGACGCGCGACGGTACGCGACGCGGGCGATGGCGATGGCCGACGTCACCATCGACGACGCCTTTGCCGGTATGCCGCGCGGGCACGTCTGGCCGCCCGACGCGACGGCGCCGATCCTCCCGGCCCCGACCCTGTTCGACCCGCTTGCCGGGGCTGGACGGCCCCTGTCCGGGCGATCCGTACCGATCGCCGCCGAACCGCGCGGGACCGACGCGGCGGAGGTGGCCGACCTGAGGAGCGGGGCTGTCTCGACCGCGCGGCCGTCGGAGCCGGCGAGCCTCGCTCTCTGGAGCGACGACAGCCGACCCGCCGACGAAGGCGCGAACCCCCCCGGCCTCGCCGACGACCCCGGCCGCGTCGACGACGCCGACCTGCCGGACGGCGACGATACGCTTCGGGTCGGGCGGCAGGCCCTGGAGGACGGTGACGTCGCTGCGGCTGCCGTCCACCTGGCGCTCACGCTTCGGACCGAGCCCGACCTCGCGTCCGCCGTCCTGGACGCCGTCGACGGTCGGACCGAGCGTGAACTGGCATTCGTTCGCGGGGATGCGTATCGGCTCGTCGGGCGCGAGCGAGACGCGCGGCGCGCCTATGCCGACGTCGCTCGACCCCCCGACCCCCCGACCCCTTCGATCGACCACCCAGCAGAAGGAGATCCTGCGTGACCGAACGCACCCTCGTGCTCATCAAGCCCGATGGCGTCCAGCGCCAGCTCACCGGCCGCATCCTGGGCCGGTACGAGGAGCGCGGCCTCAAGGTCGTCGGGCTCAAGCTCGTCCGGGTCGAGCCCGAGCTGGCCGAGCGCCACTACGACGCGCACCGAACGAAGCCGTTCTTCTCCGGCCTGGTCGAGTTCATCACGTCGGCGCCGCTCGTGGCCCTCGCCCTGGAGGGGCCCAACGCGATCGCGGTGGTCCGGGCGATCAACGGCGCGACGCGTCCCCATGAGGCTGCGCCCGGCACGATCCGCGGCGACTTCGCGCTGGAGACGGCACAGAACATCGTCCACGCGTCCGACGGCCCGGAGGCCGCCGCGACCGAGCTCGCACTGTGGTTCGATGCCGCCGAGCTGCTCGATTACGAGCGCGACGTCGACCGCTGGGTGCTCGCTCCGTCCGAGTAGCCGTGGCGGCGGTCCGTCACGGTCCGATCGGCCCCTCCGGGCCGAACGACTCGATGGCCGCATCCAGGCTCGGAGGCAGTCCGGCGGCGGCCGCCGGGCCCCCGAACGCGCCGATCGACACGGCGACCGCCATGATCGCCAGGAGGAGGGTGCCCGCCGTGGCGCCGGTCCCCCGGTTGGCGGCCCATGACCTGGCCAGCCAGCCGCGCAGATCGGTCAGATCGAGCGGTCCCAGGAGCGGGAGCCACGTCCGTGTCACCGCCGGGCCGTCCGGCCGCGACAGGCCGACCCGGAACAGCCGGGCGTAGTAGACGAGCGGTGCCAACGTCCCGATGAGGACGATCACGGCCAGTGGCCCCGACAGGACGAGCGACACGAGCGACGCGCGGGCTTCGAACGCGGCCAGACCGGGGACCCCGATGCTTGCGATGACGACCAGCACGAACCCGACCCCCAGCGCCGGTGAGCGGTTCACCCAGCCGCGCAGGTCATCCACCCGGCCCGTCCCGAGCCTGGCGCGCGTGCTCGCGGCCCACGCCGCGAAGGCGCTCCTGGCGACGAGGAAGACGAGGATCCATGTCCGGGCCGGAGCCCAGGCCTCCGGGTCCAGCGCGGCGACCGCGAGCAGGACGATACCGGCGTCGCCGACGATCGAATACCCCACGATGTGCTCGATGTCGTCCTGGATCCATGCCGCGACGGGCGCCAGCAGGATGGACGCGATCGCGATCACCAGGACGATCTCGCGGATCGGTCCGAGATCCACGAGCAGCGGGGCGATGGACGCGTCCGCCCAGGCAAGGGCGACGACCGCCAGCGTCGCCGGGCCCAGCACGGTCACGAGTGGGAGCGTCGTCTCCGGGACCGTGTCGGCGAGTCGCGCCGCCCAGGCATGGAACGGGATCGCCCCGAAGCGCAGGGCGACCGCGCTTGCCACAGCCAGGTAGGCCAGCCCGAAGACGATCGGCTGGGCGGCCAGTTCGGTCAGGTCGCGACCGATCCAGGCGGTCGCCGCGACCGTCAGCGTGGCCGCGATGACGGTGGCCCTGAGCGTCCGGGTCCCGACGGTGGCGCCGGCTCGCGACCGCACCGAGACGATCGCGAGCAGGGCACCGAACGCCCCGCCAGCCGCGGCCGCGAGCACGGCCATCCGGGCATCCGGCAGGGCCAGCGCGAGGGCGGACGTCCCGAGGATCGCCGATGTGACCGCGGGGACGTCGCGCCGCAGGCCGCCGACGGCACCCACGATCGCGAGCAGGAGCCCGACCGCCGAGGCGAGCACGAGGAACAGGCGCAGGTACCCGGTGGTCGCGATCCCCGATCCCCCGATCAGGAGCGCGTCGTCAGGACGGATCGCCAGCGCGGCGATCAGCGCGGCGGCCAGCACCGTGATCCCGACGGCCGCAGACATCCGCGCGAATGAGCGGACCAGCAGGGCGGCCACCGTCCCGCCCATGGTCACCACGAGAAAGGGGATGAGGCTCACCCTCCCACGCCGCCCTTGCCCAGGCGCTCGCGCTCGTTCGGCCGTGCCGGATGCGCCTCGGGCGGTCGGGATGTCCGCACCGGCCGGTCATCCGCCGCGAACGAGAATCCACCGACCCCGTCACGCCGGGCGGCGAGGCCCATCGCCGCGATCGCCGCTGCCAGGCCCACGAGCAGGCCTGTGGTGAGCAGCTGCTCCAGGGGGCCCGGGGTCCCGCCCAGGCCGGAGCGCACGAGCAGGCCAGCGTCGAGCAGCAGGAGCGACCCGATCCCCACCCTGAAGACGTCCCGGCCGGTCAGGACCGGGGCGACGGTCAGCGCCGCGACCGCGAAGCCTGCCGCGCTGGCCACGGCCGGACCGGCGGCGGGCGCACCAAGGCCGTGGGCCATCAGGCCGGCGACGGCGGCGGCGGCGGCCAGGAGCGTCTCAGCCGGCCAGCCGATCCGCGATCCCTCCGTCGCCGCGGGCGGCATGGCCGACGCGGACCGATCCCGGGCGGAGATCCACAGGAGGTAGGCGGCGAGGACCGCGCCGAACGCCCGGGCGGCGACGGCCGCGGGTGTCGGCAGCGGCTCGGCCAGCACGCCGCTCAGCAACAGGACGACGGCGATGCCGAGCACCGCGACCCGCCCGTCGCGGGCCGACACCGCGACGATGGCCCCGCCGATGATCGCCAGGGCGACCCCGACCAGGACGGGGTTCACGAGACGGCGGGACTCACGGCACGCTGGTCGCGAGGTCCGGGTAGGTCGGGGTCGCCAGGACCCCGAACGTGTCCAACGGCCAGTAGCGCAGCCAGGCGCGCCCGATGATCTGCTCGACCTCGACGGGCCCGAACGTGCGCGAATCCGCGGAATTCGAGCGATGATCGCCCATCAGGAAGAGCTCGCCGGCCGGGACCGTCCACGACGCCTCGTCGAGTGGGGCCTTGGTCGGCTGGGCCGGACCGCCCGGTTCGTCGCTGTAGAGGTACGGCTCGTCCAGCTGGTCACCGTTGATGTACACGAATCCGTCATCCCGGATGTCCACCCGGTCGCCTCCCTCGCCGACGACGCGCTTGATGAACGGCGTGCCGTCGTCACCCCATTCGGCCGGTGGTGTGAAGACGACGATGTCACCGCGCTTGTACGTATCGAAGCGCGGCGTCAGCTTGTCCACGAGGACGTACTCCTCGGGCTCCAGGGTCCGCTCCATCGACTGCTGCTGCACCTTGTACGGCTGCGCGACGAAGTTCTGGATCACGAGGAAGATGATGAGCGTAAGGACGAGCGTCTCGACGATCTCGAAGAGACACCCGAGCGCGGGTCGTTGGCTCACAAGGTCGGCAGTATAGGGGCCGCCGACGGGCGCCGCCGACGACCCGTCCGGATCCGCCGGCCAGCCCGGGTGGCGGAGTTTGACCCGCCGAAGAACCGCGCGATACACTCCCCGTCGGCCTGGGACGTTCCGATCGGCGGGTGGAAGCCGGCGGGGCCCAAGGCAGATCCCCGGACACCCGCCCGCGACGGCGCACGCTCACGCGCCACGGGACGGACGCCGGACACGGCCCATCGTGGAGGACCCGAACGACCTGATGGATGCGAGTACGCTCCAGCTGATCATCCTGCCGGCGGGCATCATCGCCGTGCTCTTCGCCCTGTACCTCGCCCGAGACGTCCTGTCGCGCGACCAGGGCACGCCTGAGATGCAGGCCGTCGCGGGCACGATCTTCGAGGGCGCGGTCGCCTTCATCCGCCGTCAGTACACGACGATCGCCATCCTGGCCGTCGTCGGGGCGGTCGTGATCGGCGTCGTCATCACCCTCGTGGAGACGGAGGAGGTCGCCGACGTCCCGCAGCTGGCCGGACTGCCGATCGGGATCATGACCGCGGTCGCCTTCCTGGTCGGGGCCATCTGCTCGATGGCTTCGGGCATCATCGGCATGTACATCAGCGTGAAAGCCAATGTCCGGACTGCGGCCGCGGCTCGTCGGAGCCTCGTCGAAGCGGTCCAGGTCGCGATGCGCGGCGGTGCGGTGTCGGGCTTCCTGGTGGTCGCCCTGTCACTGCTCGGCGTGTGGGGGATCTTCTCCCTGTACAGCGTGGTCGTCTCGGACGTCACCGTTCGCGACGCGCCGTTCCTGATCGTCGGATTCGGATTCGGAGCGTCATTCGTGGCGCTGTTCGCCCAGCTGGGCGGCGGGATCTACACGAAGGCCGCCGATGTCGGCTCCGACCTCGTCGGGAAGGTGGAGAAGGGCATCCCGGAGGACGACCCTCGCAACGCGGGCGTCATCGCGGATCTCGTCGGCGACAACGTCGGCGACTGCGCCGGTCGTGGCGCGGACCTGTTCGAGTCGACGGCCGCGGAGAACATCGGCGCGATGATCCTCGGCGTCGCGGTCTTCGCGATCGCGTCGGCCGCTGGCTGGCCGAACCCGGAGGCCTGGATCTTCTTCCCGCTCGTCGTCCGAGCCTTCGGCCTCCTCGCGACGATCGTCGCGATCTTCTTCGTCCGCGGCCGCGAGACGGAGGATCCGATGAACATGCTCAACCGCGGGTACTGGGTCACGACCCTGCTGTCCGTGGTGGGGCTGGCGATCACGACCGCCGTGATGATGGATACCGACGGCGGCACCGGCGTGGCGTTCGGTCTGCCGACCTGGGTCTACTTCTTCCTGGCCGGGGTCGTCGGACTGGCGACCAGCGTCGCGTTCGTGTACATCACGCAGTTCTACACGGCCGGTTCCTACCGACCCGTCCGCGAGATCGCGGAGGCGTCCCGGACCGGGCCGGCGACCAACATCATCAGTGGCACGGCCGTGGGCTACGAGACGACCCTGGTCACGGCGATCACGATCAGCATCGCCCTCTTCGCCAGCTTCTGGCTGGGCGACCAGGCCGGGCTCGTCGGCGAGGGCGGCCGCAACGTCGGCGGCATCTTCGGGACGGCGGTCGCGACGATGGGCATGCTGATGACCACGGCCTACATCCTGGCCATGGACACGTTCGGGCCGATCACGGACAACGCCGGCGGCATCGCCGAGTTCAGCCGCGCGGAGGCCGGCGCCCGTGAGATCACCGATCGCCTGGACGCTGTCGGCAACACGACCAAGGCGCTCACCAAGGGCTACGCCATCGCGTCGGCGTCGCTCGCGGCGTTCCTCCTGTTCTCCGCCTACATCGACAAGGTCAACGTCATCCAGGCGCGCCGCATCGAGGCCGGTATCCCCGGCGCGAAGCTCCTGGAATCGGTCAACCTCGCCAACGTCAACGTGTTCATCGCAGCCCTGATCGCGGCGATGCTCGTCTACTTCTTCTCCAGCCTCGCGATCCGCGCGGTCGGCAAGACCGCGCAGTCGATCATCGTGGAGGTCCGGCGCCAGTTCCGCGAGATGCCGGGGATCATGGACTACACCCAGCGACCGGACTACGCCCGGGTCGTCGACATCACCACCAAGGCCGCGCTCCGCGAGATGGTGGCGCCCGGTCTCGTCGCCGTCGCGACGCCGATCATCGTCGGGGTCCTGCTCGGGTACGAGGCGGTCGCCGGCATGCTGATGGTCGGCACGATCGCCGGCGTCCTGCTGGCTACCGTCCTGAACAACGGTGGCGGCGCCTGGGACAACGCCAAGAAGTACATCGAGGCGGGCCATCTCAAGGACGAGCACGGCAACGCCCTCGGCAAGGGCTCGGACGCCCACGCAGCGGCCGTCGTCGGCGACACCGTCGGCGATCCCTTCAAGGACACCGCCGGCCCGTCGCTCCATGTCCTCGTGAAGCTGCTCGCCACGATCACCCTGGTCCTCGCTCCGCTGTTCATCCGCTGACCGAACCGCCCGGGCCGGCATCCCGCCGGCCTGGTCACCGCACCACGGAGGGCGCCACGCCTTGGACACCGTCCTCCAGGCCCTGATCATGGGGATCGTGCAGGGACTCACCGAGTTCCTGCCGGTCTCGTCATCCGGCCACCTGATCCTCGTCCCCTACCTGTTCGGCTGGGACGACGCCTTCATCAACTCGCTGGCCTTCAGCGTGATGCTCCACATGGGCACCCTGGTGGCCCTGCTCGGCTATTTCCGGCGCGACTGGGTGCGCCTGGTCCCGGCCGGGCTCGCGACCATCCGCGACCGCTCGTTCCGGTCGGATCCGGACCGGCGGCTCGCCTGGCTCCTGGTGGCTTCCACGATCCCGGCGGCGATCGTCGGGTACCTGTTCAACGACATCATCGAGACGGGCGTGCGGGAGCCTGCGCTGGTCGCGATCACCCTGGTCATCGGCGCGGCCATCCTGTGGACCGCCGATCACCTCGGGCGGCGGACCCGCGAGATCGACGGCGTGACCTTCCCGATCGCGATCGCCATCGGTCTCGCCCAGGCCCTGGCCCTCATCCCCGGCATCAGCCGCTCCGGGATCTCGATCTCGGCGGCCCGCCTCGCGGGCCTCGACCGACCGGCCGCCGCCCGCTTCGCGTTCCTGATGGCGACCCCGATCACGCTGGGGGCGATCGTCTTCGAGGCGAGCAAGGTCGTGTCGGGCGAGGCGGGTGTGGCCGTCGACGCGCTGCCGCTGATGGTCGGCCTGGTGGCCTCGCTCGGGTCCGGATTGCTGGCGATCCACTTCATGCTGCGCTACCTGCGCACGCGGTCGCTCGACGTCTTCGTCTGGTACCGAGTGGGCGTCGCGGCGGTCGTCATCGCCGTGTTGCTGATGCGCTGAGGCCGGACGGATGGAGGTCATGAAGCAGCTCCGCCAGCGAGCGATCCGCGACCTCGTCGCACAGCGCCCGCTGCGGACCCAGCAGGAACTGGCCGCCGCGTTGCGCGAACGGGGCTTCCGGACGACACAGGCGACCATCTCGCGCGACGTGGCGGAGCTGGGGCTGGTGAAGGTGCCGCGGGACGGGATCGCCGTCTACGCGCTGTCACCACGCCTGATCGAGGCGGAGACCTCGGGCGAGGACCGGCTGCGCAAGCTCCTGGCCGACCTGCCCCTGGAGATCCACGAGGCAGGGTTGCTCATCGTCCTGCGCACGCTGCCGGGGTCGGCGCACGCGATCGCGGCCGCCCTGGACCGCGCCCGCTGGCCGGAGGTGGCGGGTTCCATCGCCGGCGACGACACGGTCTTCGTGGCGGTCCCGGACCGCGGTTCGCTCCAGCGGGTGAAGCGCCGGCTGCTCCACCTGGCCCAGCGCGGCTGAACCGGACCAGACGGGCGGAGAGCGCGCCTCGCACGCTTTGACACCCTCTGCCGACACCCTTACCATTCGCACCCGGTCGGAACTTCAGGCGCGCGGCACTGACCCGCGAATGGCCTGGAGTTCTTTCCTTATCTGCATGACCGATCAGCCGGTCAACCAATCCCGACCACCTGCACCGCGGGGGCCACGGCATGAACAACAAGCCGACATACATCTCCCAGGATGGTCTCGAGAAGCTCCGTGCGGAGCTCGACGAGATGACCTCGGTCAAGCGGCCCGAGGTCGCCAACCGGATCCACGACGCGAAGGAGCACGGCGACCTTTCGGAGAACGCCGAATACGAGGACGCCAAGAACGAGCAGGCCTTCGTCGAGGGTCGGATCCAGACCCTGGAGGCGTTGATCAAGAACGCGACGATCATCGACGAGAACCACTCGACGGACCACGTCCAGATCGGTTCCACGGTCGCGGTCGAGAGCCCCGACGGGAAGGAGTCCTTCACGATCGTCGGTTCGACGGAGGCAAGGCCCGCGGAGGGCCGGATCTCCAACGAGAGCCCGGTCGGTCGCGCCCTGCTCGGCAAGAAGAAGGGCGAGAAGATCCTCGTCCGGGTCCCGGCCGGCGACTTCACCTACAAGATCGTCAGCATCAGCTGATCCCCGGGCAGATCGTGGATTGGGCGGACGAGCTCGCGACCCGGGTCCGCGATAGCGGCCCCCAGGTCGTCAACGACTCCAAGACGCCGTCCGGGACCGTCCACGTCGGGTCGCTGCGCGGCCCGGTGATCCTCGACGCCATCACCCGGGCGCTGCGCGCCAACGGCGTGGAGACCACGCTCCTGTACGGGGTCGACGACCTCGACCCGATGGACGCCCAGGCGCTCCTGACGCGGGACGCGATCGACCGCGAGATGGGCCGTCCCCTCGCGCACGTGCCGGACCCGGCCGGCGACTGCCACGCATCGTACGCTCGCCACTTCGCCGGGATCTTCATCGACACCTTCGCGGGCCTCGGGATCGTGCCGGACCGCTACTACTGGATGAGCGACATCTACCCGACCGGGGCGATGGACGCGTTCATCCGGACCGCGCTGGACCGGGCGGCACTGGTCCGCGACATCTACCGGCGGGTCGCCAACGTCCAGCACCCGGAGACGTGGCACCCGATCGGCGTCATCTGCCCGACCTGCGGCAAGGTCGGGACGACGATCGTCACGGCGTGGGACGGCGAGCAGGTCCATTTCGAATGCCGCGCCGATCTCGTGACCTGGGCGCGTGGCTGCGGCGCGAGCGGCGCGATCAGCCCGTTCGGCGGGAACGCGAAGCTGCCCTGGAACCTGGAGTGGGCGGCCCAGTGGTCGCACTTCGGCGTGACCATCGAACCGTGCGGCAAGGACCTCTCGACGGCCGGTGGCTCGCGCGACCGGTCGGACGCGATCGCCAGGGAGGTGTTCGAGCGCGAGCCGCCGATCAACGTCCCGTACGAGTTCCTCAACATCGGCGGCAAGAAGATGTCGACCTCCAAAGGCCGCGGGGCGGCCGCGCACACGATCGCGGAGGTCGTGCCGCCGGAGCAGCTCCGCTTCCTGTTCCTTCGACCGCGACCCAACCACGCGATCGACTTCGACCCCGACGGCACGGACCAGATCCCGCGCCTGTTCGACGCGTTCGACACGTTCGCCGCCGCGACGGCCGGGCGCGAGGTCAAGGGCGAGCTGCCGCCCGGGTTCGATGCCACCTTCCGCTACTCGCTGCTGGACCCGGCGGCCGACGCAGTCGCCGAGGCGGCCGCGTTCCGGCCCGCATTCAGCCATCTCGCGATGCTCGTCCAGATCCCGGGCGTGGACATCGCGGAACGTGCGGCCGCGGAGAAGGGGAGTGCCCTGACCCCGCGCGAGACCGCGATCCTGACCGAACGTGAGGCGGCGGCACGAGGCTGGCTGGCCGTGTACGCCCCGGACCGGGCGGTGATCCGGGTCCACGACACGCTGCCGGGCGCCGCGACGGAGCTGGACGCGGCGCAGCGCACCTACCTCGCAGCGCTGGCGACCGCGGTGGGTGAAGACGCTCCGGAGGTCGCGGGAGAATCGTGGCAGAACGCGATCTTCGCCGTGGCGAGCGAGGCCGGCCTGCCGCCCGGTCGGGCGTTCGATGCCATCTACCGCGCGTTCCTCGGTCGACCGAACGGGCCACGCGCAGGCTGGCTGCTCGCCAGCCTGGCTCCGGACTTCGTGGTCGATCGACTCCGCCTGGCGGCCGGCGGCGCCGACGGTGCCTCGGCGGGAGGGCCGTCATGAGCGTCGGTCTGCAGCGGCTGCGTGAGGAGCCTGACGTCATCCGGAAAGGCGCCATCGACAAGGGGGAGGACCCGGCGCTCGTCGATCAGGCGCTGGAGCTGGACGCCCGCCGCCGGACGCTCCTGGGCGAGAGCGAACACCTCAGGGCTGAACGCAACGCCGCCTCGAAACGGATCGGTGAGGCCATCGGGGGCGGGGCCTCTCCGGATGGGCCGGAGGTGGCGGACCTCAAGGCGGCCTCCGTCGCGGCGGGGAAGCGGATCGGCGCGCTGGACGCGGAGCTTGCCGGGATCGAGGCGGACCTCGACGAGCAGCTCCTGCGCATCCCGAACCCGGCCGATCCGGATGTGCCCGTCGGTGGTGAAGAGGCCAACGTCACCGTCCGGACCTGGGGCGAGATCCTGCCCCATGCCGTCGACGGCTGGGCACGGCGACCCCATTGGGAGCTGGGCGAGGCGCTGGACATCCTGGACAACGCCCGCGGCGCGAAGATCGCCGGCTCGGGCTTCCCGGTCTACAAGGGCGCCGGGTCCGCCCTCCAGCGCGGCCTGATCTCATGGTTCCTCGACATCCATACCCGCGAGAACGGGTTCACGGAGGTCTGGCCGCCGGCCGTCGTCAACACGGCGAGCGCGACCGGGACCGGCCAGATCCCGGACAAGGAAGACCAGATGTACGTCGTCACCCGCGACGAGCTGTACCTGGTGCCCACGGCGGAGGTCCCCGTCACGAACCTCCATCGCGACGAGATCCTGGAGGCGGCCGAGCTCCCGATCCGGTATGCCGCCTACACGCCGTGTTTCCGGCGCGAGGCCGGCGCGGCCGGCAAGGACACCCGTGGGATCTTGCGCGTCCACCAGTTCGACAAGGTCGAGATGGTGCTGTTCGAGAAGCCGGAGGACAGCCCGGCCGCGCTCGAGTGGATGACCGAACGGGCGGAGATCCTGCTCCAGCGTCTCGGGTTGGCCTACCGCGTGCTGCTCATGAGCACCCGGGAGATGGGCTTCGTGCAGGCACGCAAGTACGACCTGGAGGTCTGGTCGCCGGGCGTGGAGCGCTGGCTGGAGGTCAGTTCCTGCTCCAATTTCCGCGACTACCAGGCCCGCCGGATGGCCATCCGCTATCGGCCGGAGGCCGGGGCGAAACCGGAGCTCGTCCACACGCTCAACGGATCCGGCCTCGCCCTGGCGCGGGTCGTGGCAGCGATCCTGGAGACGTACCAGCAGCCGGACGGGTCCGTGGTCGTCCCGGAAGTGCTCCGACCGTACCTCGGGCGCGCTACCATCTCCCTGCCCGGCTGAGTCGCAGTCGGCGGCGGGCCGGACAGGGAGGATCGCAATGACCGCACCGCAGTGGCAGGCCCCCGAGACTGAACCGGGCCCGGCTCCCGGCGTGGACTTCGCCGACCCGGGTTCGCGCCTGGTCGCCTACATCGTGGACGTCATCGT
The DNA here is from genome assembly GCA_963704935.1 of uncultured Chloroflexia bacterium. Taxonomy (GTDB): domain Bacteria; phylum Chloroflexota; class Limnocylindria; order Limnocylindrales; family CSP1-4; genus SPCO01. The sequence goes on along the minus strand of CAVPIF010000001.1, from coordinate 558,209 downwards.
GAACATGGTCGTCATCGTCGCACTGTTCATCGTGACGATCGTGGCGGTCGTCGTCGCGCCGATCCTCTCCGTCCTGCCGATCCTCGGGATCGTGATCGTCCCGCTGGTCTATTTCCCGTACTACTGGCAGCGCAGCGGCCAGACTCCCGGGATGAAGATGACCGGGATCAAGGTGGTGCGCGACAGCGACGGTGGCCCGGTCTCCTGGGGATCGGCCATCCTTCGGCTGATCGGCTACTGGGTCTCCGGCGCCGTGTTCTACATCGGCTACATCTGGATCTTCGTCGACAAGCGCAAGCGTGGCTGGCACGACCTCATCGCCAGCACGGTGGTGATCAAGGCGCCCTGACGCCTGGGTCGCCCACGGCCTGCCCATCCAGACTCGGGCTATCCTGTCGTTCGGAGAGGTGGCCGAGCGGTTGAAGGCGGCGCTCTTGAAAAGCGCAGAGTCGAAAGACTTCGTGGGTTCGAATCCCACCCTCTCCGCCACGTGACGACCGTAGTCCATTCGGGGTGAGTCTCGTACGGTCCGGGGCAGGACTATCGGTGCGTGGAACGGACCCCTGGCCGACCGCATCATCGAACGGCCAAGGAGTCGTTCGCAGAGGTCGCCCCACTTGTTCGGTACCCGGGCGCGCGCCCCGCGCCCCGTCCTCATCCTGCTCGTCTACGCGATCTTCCTCGTCATCGTCGGGGTCACCGCGACGGTGCAGACGTTCATGCTGTCGGCGAACTTCTCGGAGACCACCCTCAAGTCCACGGTGGTCAATGACGCCGCCCTGATCCGGAGCCTGGTCAATTCCAACCTGACGCCGGACGACCTGGACCTGGACGCCACGACCGACGCCCGGCGCACCGCGCTGGAGCGCGATCTTGCGCTGCTGCTGGATCGAGCGGCGATCCTCCGCGTCGAGATCCGCCTGCCCGATGGTCGGATCGCGTTCGCATCGGAGCCCGGGCTCATCGGCCAGCCGACGACCCCGTCCGAGGATTTCACGGCGGCCGTCGTCGACCGCCAAGCGGCCGCCGGCATCGACACCGTCGCGCTGAGCGAGGCTGCCGGTCCCGCCCTCCTGACGACGGACGTGTTGCGCGAGTACTTCCCGCTCTCCGCCGATGGACGCGTCCACGCGGTCATCGGCGTCTGGCGCGATGCGGTACCGATCCTGCGCAAACTCGACGACGTCCGCCGCGATATCGCCATCTCCACGCTCAGCGCCGCCCTCGTGGCCGCCTTCGTCCTCTCCCTCGTCTTTCGGTCGGCTCAGGGCCGGATCACCCGGCAGGCAGAGGCCCTCGTGGAGGCCACTCGTCGCGACCCGCTGACCGGCCTCCTGAACCACGGTTCCCTCGTGGACGCGCTCGCCGTGACGCTCGAGCAGGCGCGCCAGGACGACGCGGCCGTCGGCATCGCGCTCGTCGATATCGACGGCTTCCGTCTGCTCAACGAGACCTACGGTCATGCGGCCGGAGATCGCGCCCTGCTGACCCTGGCTCGAGCTTTGGGAGACGCGATCACGCCGGAGATCGTGTGCGGCCGCTACGGTCCCGACGAGTTCCTCCTGATCGTTCCGGCCGGCCAGGTCGTCGTGCTCGGGCCGCTCCTGGAGGACCTGCGCGCCCAGCTCGCCGATGCCGCCCTCCAGTTCGAGGCCTCGGAGCGCCTTCCGCTGACCGTGAGCGCCGGCGTCTGTACGTACCCGGAGCACGCTGGCTCCGTCACCGACCTGCTCACGATGGCGTCGATCACCGTCCAGGAGGCCAAGAGCGGGGGCGGCGACGCCGTGTGCTACGCGGGTGCGACTGCGGAGGATGCCGCGGAGACCCGGACTTTCGACGTGTTCCAGGGCCTGATCCTTGCGGTCGACACCAAGGACCACTACACGAAGCGCCATTCGGAAGACGTGGCGCGCTACGCCGTGTTCATCGGTCAGCGCCTGGGGCTCGGCGAGGATCTCCTCCACACGCTCCGCGTCGCCGGCCTCCTCCACGATGTCGGCAAGATCGGCATCCCCGACCACATCCTTCGCAAGCCCGGCCCGCTCACCGACGACGAGTACCGGGTCGTCAAGCAGCACGTCGCCCTCGGCGACATGATCGTCCGTGACCTGCCCGACGTCGAGACCATCCGGGCGGGGGTCCGACATCACCACGAGCGCTGGGACGGCAAGGGCTACCTGCACGGGCTGGAGGGGGAGGGGATCCCGCTCGTGGCCCGCATCCTCGCCGTGTGCGACGCCTTCTCCGCGATGACGACCACGCGGCCGTACCGGAAGGCCCTCGACCTGCGCGAGGCGCTGGTCCGCCTGGAGGACGCCGCCGGCACGCAGTTGGACGAGCGGATCGTCACGACCTTCACGACCGGGATCGAGACCGCAGCCGACGCCCCGCTCCCCGGGGCGGATGACGGTGTCCGCCTGTGGACGCCGTACCGCCGGGTCGCCTGATCGTGACAGCGGTCGAGCGCGGCCGCCTCGGCGTCCGCCGAACGCCGCGCCGACGTTCGTCGGTCGCGATCACCATCGCCTGTTTCCTCGCCGCGTCGTGGCCTGGCGCTGTCCTCGCCCAGCACGCGTGGTCCATCGGGACGAGCACCTCGTCGCTGACCCAGCACGTCTCCACGAACGTCGGCGTCACGGTCCAGAACACGTCCGACAACAACGGGGGCGGCGACTCGATCGCGTGTGTGGAGGTGACGATCCCGGCGGCCTATGACGTCACTGGGGCGACGATCGACTCGGTGTCGCGGGGCTTCCTCTGGTTTGCGGCCACGTCCGGAACCGGACCGACGGTCGTGACGTTCTACGCGGACGGAGACAGCCAGCGGCTGAAGGGCGACGACGACTTCGACGTGCTCCAGGCCACGATCACGGTATCCGGTTTGACCGTCGGGACGGCCGACTGGAGCGCCACCGACTACGAGAAGCCGGACTGCACCAAGGTCCAGCTCACCCAGGTCCTTCCGATGTCCATCCTGTCCGGAGCGAACGCCGCCCCGACCGCGGTCGACGACGGCCACTCCGTTGTGGCCGGGAACGAGCTCACAGTGGGTGCGGCCGGCGTGCTCGACAACGACACGGACCCGGAGGGCGATCCCATCACGGCCGTCCTCGAGACCGACGTGGCGTCCGGCGCCCTCGCGCTCGCGGACGACGGCGGGTTCACCTACACGCCGAACGCGGGGTTCGCGGGGACGGACAGCTTCACCTATCGCGCCACGGACGGCAGTGACCCGAGCGCGCCCGCGACGGTCACGATCGACGTCACGAACACGATGCCGTCCGTCAGTGATGACGCCTACGCGGTCGCCAAGAACGTCCCGTTCACGGTCGATGCCGCCGGCGGCGTCCTCGCCAACGACACGGAGCCCGATCCGGGCCAGTCAGTCGCGGCCGCGGTGCTCGTCGGACCAGCCACCGGAAGCCTGGCGCTCGACTCCGACGGCGGGTTCACCTACACCCCGGCGGCGGGAGTGACCGGCTCCGTGACGTTCACGTACGACGCGACCGACGGCATCGCGACCTCGGCGCCGGCGACCGTGACCCTGACGATCTCGAACACCGTCCCGGCCGCGGCGCCGGATGCGTACAGCGTCCACATGGGCCTGCCGCTCGTCGTCGTTGCGCCGGGCTTGCTGGACAACGACGGCGACGCGAATGGGGATGCCCTCACCGCGGCCGTGGTGACGGGCCCGTCCAGCGGCACCCTCCTGGCGTTCGCCCCGAACGGCTCGTTCACGTACCTGCCGGGCGTCCTGTTCACCGGCACCGCCACGTTCACCTACCGGGTCTGGGACGGGACGGCGTTCTCGTCCCCGGCGACCGTGACGATCACGGTCGGAAACGCGGCACCGACCGCCACCGACGACGCCGCGACGGTCGTCCACGACGGCTCTGTCGGTGGAGGCGTCCTCGATAACGACGCCGACGCCGACGGCGATACCTTGACCGCGGTGCTTGCGACCGATGTCGCTGACGGCACGCTGAGCCTGGCTTCCGACGGCAGCTGGACGTATACCCCCGACCCGGGCTTCGTCGGCACGGACACCTTCACCTACCGGGCCTCCGACGGTCAGGCCACCTCCGCCCCGGCCGTGGTCGTGATCACCATCACGAATGTGACCCCGATCGGGGTTCCGGACGCCTATGCGACCAGCAGCGGCGTCACGAAGACCGTCGGGGCGGGGGCTGGCGTCCTCGCCAACGACGTCGACGCCGACGGCGACACGCTGACCGCCGTCGCCGGAACGCCGCCGGCCAACGGCACCCTCGGCCTGTCGTCGAACGGTGCGTTCACCTACTCGCCCGACACCGGCTTCTTCGGGATCGATACGTTCACCTACATCGCCTCGGATGGCCTGGCGTCGTCGGTGCCGGTGCTCGTGACCATCACGGTGGCGCCGCCCGCGCCGCCCGCCACGCCCGCCCCGACGCCGACGCCGACGCCTGACGCCAGTCCGACTCCGACGCCGACGCCGAGTCCGACCCCGGACACGACACCGCCGCCACCGCCCGCGACACCCGTCCCGACGCCGACGCCCGACGCCAGTCCTGCTCCGACGCCGGACACGACTCCGACACCGACACCGACTGCGACACCGACTCCGACACCGACACCGACACCGACTCCGACACCGACTCCGACACCGACACCGACTCCAAGCCCGTCGCCGACGTCGGCACCTCCCGGGAGCGGCGGCACCGGGAGCATCGATACCTGGGCTATCGGCGGTGACGACGGATCTGGCGTCCCGGCCGAGGAATTCCCGATCGTCGGCCTGGCATCGGATGCCCTCGGATTGTTCGGCAAGGCGTTCGAGTGGCTCGTCCCCGGCGCGTTGCTGACCGTGCCGGGCCTGCTGCTGCTCCTTGCCATCGGGGCGCAGGCGGTCGGCGCCCTCGCATGGCTGCCACTCGTGCGCCGGTCGATCGGCGGCTTCGGCCTGCGACGGCGTCGGAGGACGGCGCCCGCGGGCTGAACCGGACGGCCTCGGCTTGATGGCCCCACTGTCGGCCGACCGCTGCGCGACGCTACTGACGAAGCACCGTCGTCGTCGCGCCGGCCAGCGACGGACGTGACGGACGAGTCGAGATTCCGGTGTCATGGCACCCGCCCACCGGCGCCGTCGAAGGAGCAAGCCGCGGCCCGCGAGCGTCAACCGCCAGTTGCGTCGCGCAGCGGTGGACCGTCGCGCAGCGGTGGGTCGTCGCGCAACGGTGGACCGTGGCGCAGCGCCAGTTGCGTCGCGCAGCGGTGGGTCGTCGCGCAACGGGGGACCCCGTTCGCCCGGTGGTCGCCGCGCGATCTCGCCGGTCCGGCGCCCATGGTCGGGCCGGTCACGACCCCGTCGGCTTGACGCCCGACATCGACCCTGCCACCATCCCCGCCACTGACACGAATACGGGCTGTGAACGGGATGAGTACCCGTCGAGCGTCGGCAGAGAGACCCGGTGGCTGGTGCAAACCGGGGTGACGACGGCGGTGAATGGACCCGGGAGCCTCCGGACCGAACGCGATCGGGGAGCGGGCCAGTCCCGCGCCACGACGCCAGTAGGCTCCGGCGCAGAGCGCCAGCGATACCGGGCAGCGCCGATCGCCGGGGACGACCCGGGCCGTCGGTCACGACGAGTGCGGCACACGCCGAACGAGGGTGGCACCGCGGAAGGCACGACCTTTCGTCCCGGGACGAAACGGTCGTTCTCGATTCTCAGGGGCCTGCCGCGATGACCACAGTCGATCCGATCAGCCTGGCGCAGACGAAGCGTCTGGCCGCCAACGCCGACACGATCCTGCTGCGCGCCACCCGCCCGGCCGACCTCGAGACGCCGATCGGCGCCTTCCTCCGGCTCGATGACGGCGGCCCGGCATACCTCCTCGAGAGCGTCGAGGGCGGGGAGCGCCTGGGTCGCTACTCGTTCCTCGGTGTCGGGCCGCGCCGGCTCCTCGAGGTCCGTGACGGCATCGCCCGCATCCAGACCCGTCCGGTCACCGTCCCGGTCTACGCGCCGGATCTCCCCGTCGAGACCGCCGAAGCGCCAGATCCCCTTGCGGCGATCCGGGCCTTCGCGCCGCGCCGTCAGGTCCAGCCGACCGACGGCATGCCGCGCTTCACCGGGGGTGCCGTCGGTGCGCTCGCCTACGATGCGGTCAGCAGCTTCGAGCCCAGGGTGCCGTTGCCCGATCGCGACCCGGTCGCCGTCCCGACGGCAGCGTTCATCGAGACGGACCTGGTGCTGGTGTTCGACCACCTGACCCACACGCTCAGTGCCATCGCCTCGCTCCACACGGAAACCGCCGACCTGGAGGGTCGCTACCGGATCGCCGAGGCGGCGATCTTCGAAGCGCTGGAACGGACCCAACGACCGAGTGCCACCGAGCTTCGCGCGTCCACATCGCGCAGCCGGGCTGCGATCGCTCCGTCGTTGCCCGGCCCGGTCGATACGAGCCTGGGCCGCGAGGCGTACGTGCGTGCTGTGGAGGTGGCCAAGGACGCGATCGCCGGCGGCGAAGCGATCCAGGTGGTGCTGGCACGCCGCCAATCCTTCGAGTTGCCGACCGACATCGCGACCGGAACCACGCTCGACGGCATCGGGCTCTACCGCGCGCTTCGGCGAGTCAACCCCAGTCCGTACCTGTTCTTCGTCCGAACGCCTGCGTTCGAAGTGGTCGGCGCCTCACCGGAACTCCTGCTCCAGGTCGAGGGCGATCGCCTGACGACGCATCCGATCGCGGGCACCCGTCCACGGGGAGTCGATCCCCGCGAGGACGCGATCCTGGCCGAGCAGCTCCAGCGCGATCCCAAGGAGCGTGCCGAGCACGTGATGCTGGTCGACCTGGGTCGCAACGACATCGGCCGCGTCAGCCGTGCCGGGACGGTCACCGTGAGCAAGTACATGGAGGTCGAGCGCTACAGCCACGTCCTGCACCTCGTGTCCCACGTCGAGGGTCGGCTGCGGCCGGAGCTGGACGCGCTGGACGCTCTCCGCTCCGTCTTCCCGGCCGGGACCCTGTCCGGCGCTCCGAAGATCCGGGCGATGCAGTTGATCGCCGCGGCGGAGGGCGAGCGTCGCGGCCTGTACGGCGGGGCGGTCGGCTACCTCGGGTACGACGGCAACCTGGACACCGCGATCACCATCCGGAGTGCCGTCCTCAAGGGCGGCCAGGCGCATGTCCACACCGGCGCCGGCATCGTCGCGGGTTCCGTCCCGGAGCGGGAGTTCGAGGAGACCGAGCACAAGGCGGCAGCCCTGCGACGGGCGATCGAGCTCGCGGCCGGGATCCCCGAGGCTTCACCGGCGACCACGCCGGCTGACGGGCCGGCCAACCCGGCTGACGGGCCGGACGGTCTCGGTGCTCCGGAGGCGGCCGGGACCGGGGAGCCCGCATGATCCTGGTGATCGACAACTACGACAGCTTCACCTTCAACCTCGTGCAGGCGCTCCAGGCCGCTGGCGCGGACGTCCGGGTCGTCCGCAACGACGCCATCGACCGTGCCGGCGTGGAGGCTCTGGCGGACGAGCCGGGGGCGGACCTGCGCGGGATCGTCATCTCGCCCGGTCCGGGCGACCCTGACGACGCGGGCATCAGCGTCGCCACGGTCGAGGTGGCCGCCGATCGCAGGATCCCGCTGCTGGGGGTATGCCTCGGCATGCAATCCATCGCCGTGGCGTTCGGCGCCGCCATCGTCCGGGCTCCGACATTGATCCACGGGCAGGCCTCGGAGGTCACGCACGACGGTACGGGGCTGCTGGAGGGCATGCCCCCGGCCTTCATGGCTGCCCGATATCACTCGCTCGCGGTGGATCCGGCGACGCTGCCCGACGAGCTGCGGGTGACCGCCATGAGCGAGGCGGACCGGGTCGTCATGGGCATCCGCCACGTCGCGCTCCCGCTCGAGGGTGTCCAGTTCCACCCCGAGAGCGTGCTGACTCCCCAGGGCCCGCACCTGCTGGCCAACTTCCTCCGCCTGGCCGGCGAGGGGGAGGCGTCGCGTCTGGACGCCGCCAGCGGCTCCTTCGCGACGGCCGGCCTGGCGAGCGGAGGCCGATCGATGAGCGACCAGGTCCGCGGCGCACTGGCCACGATCGTCGAAGGGGGCACGCTCTCGCTCGACGAGGCGCGTCGCGCGATGGGCGCGGTGATGGACGGGGAGGCGACAGCCGCCCAGCTCGCCGCCCTGCTGATGGGCCTGCGCATGCGCGGCGAGACCGTCGACGAGCTGGCGGGCTTCGCCACGGCCATGCGTGAACGGGTCGTTCCCGTCGAGGCGCCGCCCGGGACCATCGACGTCGTCGGGACGGGCGGCGATGGCAGCGGGACCTTCAACATCTCGACCGCGGCGGCCCTCGTGGTGGCGGCAGCGGGCGTACCGGTCGCGAAGCACGGCAACCGGGCGATCACCTCCCGGGCCGGGTCTGCCGACGTGCTCGACGCGCTGGGCATCCGCATCGACCACGACTCCGCGTCGGCCGCGTCCGCCCTGCGCGACATCGGTTTCGCGTTCCTGTTCGCCCCGAACTTCCACCCGGCGATGCGCCACGCGGCGCCGACCCGGCGCGAGATCGGCGTGCGCACCGCGTTCAACCTGCTGGGGCCCCTGACCAATCCTGCCGGGACCCGCCGCCAGCTGCTCGGCGTGGCCGATACGCGCTCCGCCGGCCGATTCGCCGAGGTGGTCCACCGGCTCGGCACGGAGCGAACCCTCGTCGTCCACGGGGCGGGCGTGGACGAACTGCCGCTCGACGGCACCGGCGTCCTCTACGACGTGACCGAGGACGGCGTGGAGCAGCGCCTGGTCGACGCGGTGGCCCTGGGCCTGCGTGCGACCGCCACCTCCCGGCTGGCCGGTGGCGACGCTGCGGAGAACGCCCGGTCGGTGGAGGCCGTGCTGCGTGGCGAACCCGGTGCGCGTCGGGACGTCGTCGCTGCTCAACGCGTCGGCCGCGTTCGTTGCCGCCGGGGTGGTGGATACGCTCGAGGACGGGCTCGAGCGGGCCGCGCTGACCATCGACGCCGGCCTGACCGCCCAGCTGCTGGAATGCCTGCGCAACGAGCGGCGGACGGCCGCAGCCGCCAGCGGAGGACCGGTCTCGTGAGCGCGGACTCCGCCCGGGCCAGCGTCGTCGAGGAGATCGCCGCGCGACGACGAGCCGACCTCGACCGGGAACCCGTGATCGACGTCGATCTCGCCGTGGCCCCGCCTGTCCGGCCGATCGCCGAGCGGCTGGCCGCCCCGGGCCTGCATCTCATCGCCGAGATCAAGCGCGCATCGCCGTCGGCTGGCCGGATCGCCGGGCCGGGGGTGGACATCGTCGCGCGCGCCCGGGCCTACGAGGCCGGAGGGGCTGCGGCGATCTCCGTCCTGTGCGAGCCGCACTGGTTCGGCGGCTCGATCGACGACCTCGCCCGCATCCGGGCGGCCGTCGCGATCCCGATCCTGGCCAAGGAGTTCGTGGTCGATGAGCGTCAGCTTGCGACCTTGCGGGCGGCCGGTGCCGACCTCGTCCTGCTCCTGGCCGTGCTGCACCCGGCACGGCGCCTGGCCCGGCTCGTGGGGCGAGCCCTGGCTCTGGGCCTGGAGCCGCTCGTCGAAGCCCACGACGCCCGCGAACTCCGGGCTGCGCTGGCGACCGATGCTCGGCTGATCGGGCTGAACAACCGCGACCTGCGGACGCTCGTCGTCGACACGGGACGCGCCGAACGCTTGCGGGCCATCGTGCCCGACGACCGGCTCGTCATCGCGGAGTCGGGCGTCCGCGAGCCGTCCACGCTCGCGCGCTGGCGGGCACTCGGCTTCGATGGCGCGCTGGTCGGCGAGGCGCTGATGCGCTCCGGCGATCCGGCCGCGGCCGCCCGATCGTTCGTGGCGGCCGGACGACCGCCGCACGATCCCGCCAACGCGGATCGCCGCCCGTTCGTCAAGATCTGCGGGGTGACCGACGCGGTGGGCGCCCTGGCGGCCGTGCGCGCCGGAGCGGACGCGATCGGCCTCAACCTCGTGGCCGGGACGCCACGGGCGCTGGCGGTCGACGAGGCGGCCGAACTGGCGCGCGTCGTGCGCGCCGCTTCCCCGATCGGTACTCGGCCGCGCATCGTGGCGATCACCGCCGACGCCGACGCGTCGCTCCTGGCCGAGCTGACGGCAGCGATCGACCCGGACGCCATCCAGGCCAACGGCTCGGAGACGCACGCCGGGCTGGCGGACCTCGCGCGTCCGGCCTGGAAGGCGCTCCATGTGCCTGCGACCGCGATCCATGGACCAGGCGGGATCGGTCGTGGCCGCGGCTCGCGACCTGCTGGCGGCCGGCGTGGAGCGGATCCTCCTCGATACGGCCGGGGGAGCCCATCCCGGCGGCACCGGCGTGCGTGCCGACGCGGGCGCGGCCGCCGCGATCGCCTGGGACGTGCCGATCACCCTGGCCGGCGGGCTGACGCCGGCCAACGTCGCCTCGGCCCTGCGCGGGATCGCGGCCGTCGGCGTCGACGTGGCGTCGGGGGTCGAGGCGCCCCGCGAGGCCGGGCGCCGCCCGCACAAGGACCCGCTCCGGGTGGCGTTGTTCGTCAAGCGGGCGAAGGCGGCCCGCGACGATCGCCCGAACATCGCGTTCGGGCCGACACCGGTGCACCCCGGGTTGCTGGAAGCGGATGCCGACGGGCGCTGGGGGATGGAGCGCGATTTCGGCGGCCGGTACGTGCCGGAGACACTGGTCGCGGCCCTCGTCCAGCTCGAGACGGCGTACGACGAGCTTCGCCACGATCCGGTCTTCTGGGCAGACCTGCGCGTGCTGCTGGAGCGGTTCGCCGGCCGCCCGACGGCCCTCTACCGCGCGGACCGACTGGCCGCCGCGGTCCGCTCTGAGGCTGCCCGGTCAGCCGCCGTGGCTGCCGCGACGCCCAGCCGTGGAGCCGTCTTGACGGTCCCGACGATCCGGCTGTATCTCAAGCGCGAGGACCTCGCCCACACCGGGGCGCACAAGATCAACAACGCCCTCGGCCAGGCGCTGCTCACCCGCCGTCTCGGCAAGTCCCGGGTCATCGCCGAGACCGGTGCCGGCCAGCACGGGGTCGCGACCGCCACGGCGTGCGCGCTGCTGGACCTGCCGTGCGTCGTCTACATGGGTGCCGAGGACATCGAGCGGCAGGGGCCGAACGTGCTGCGCATGCGGGCGCTCGGCGCGGAGGTCCGCAGCGTGACGTCCGGGACGGCCACGCTCAAGGACGCCGTCAACGAGGCGATGCGCGACTGGGTCACGAACGTCGAGACGACCCACTACGTCCTGGGATCGGCGATGGGACCGCACCCGTATCCCACCATCGTGCGGGACCTTCAGCGCCGGATCGGCGACGAGGCCGCGGCGCAGCTGAAGGCGATCGAGGGCCGGCTCCCCGATCTCGCCCTGGCCTGTGTCGGCGGCGGTTCGAACGCCATCGGCCTGTTGGCCCGGTTCATCGGCGAGCCCGCGGTCCGCCTCGCGGTGGCCGAGGCGGCCGGCGACGGTCTGACCACCGGTCGGCATGCCGCCGCGATCCTCGGCGGGACGCCCGGGATCCTCCACGGCTCGCGCTCGCTGATGCTCCAGGACCGCGATGGCCAGGTCGTCGAGGCGCACAGCGCGTCGGCCGGGCTGGACTACCCGGGCATCGGGCCGCAGCTCGCGGCGCTCGCCGAGGGCGGCCGGTTGGAGGTCGCCGCGGCGACGGACCGGGAGGCCGTCGCCGCGATGAAGGCCACGACCCGCACGGAGGGGATCCTGCCCGCGCTCGAGACGGCCCACGCGATCGCGGCCCTTCCCAAGCTACTCGCCGGCGTCGACGGGTTGCCCGGCGGCTACCCGGACGGGGCCGTCGTGCTGCTCGGGTTCTCCGGTCGGGGCGACAAGGACCTGGCTGCGCTGGCCCGCTTCGACGACGTCGAGCCGTGGGAAAGCGCCCGATGATCCAGCCGGCAGCGTCCGTGCACCATCCGCCCATCGCCGGGACCAACGGCACGGCCGGGGCCCGGCGGATCGCTTCGGCCTTCGCCCGCGCCCGATCCGAGGGTCGGGCGGCACTGATCCCGTACGTCGTCGCAGGTTATCCCGACGCCGAGACGAGCTTCAGGATCGCGCTCGCCGCCGCGGACGCCGGGGCTGACCTGTTGGAGGTGGGGTTGCCGTACTCCGACCCTCTCGCCGATGGAGCGACGCTGCAGCGGGCCTCGGGGATCGCGCTGCGGGCCGGTGCCACGCTGGAGGGATCGCTGCGCCTGATCGAGCGGATCGGTGCGGCCAGGCCGGAGCTGCCGCTGGTGCCGATGGGCTATGCCAACCAGGTCCTTGGCGGCGGGGATGGCGCCGCCGTCGCGCAACGGCTGGCCGGTGCCGGCGCGGCCGGAGTGATCGTGGCGGACCTGACCCCGGACGAGGGTGGACCGTTCGAGACCGTGGCCGGCGCCGCGGGCCTCGCCGTCGTGTACCTGGTCGCTCCCACGACACCCCCGACGCGTCGGGCGGCCATCGCGGCCCGCAGCGGCGGCTTCCTCTACTGCGTCTCGCTGGTCGGGGTGACGGGCGCCCGTTCTGCCCTGCCGGCGACCGTGGGCCGACTCGTTCGCGAGGTGACCGCGGCCTCCCCGGTGCCCGTCGCCGTCGGCTTCGGGGTCAGCAAGCCGAAACACGTCCGGGCCATCGCGAAGGCCGGCGCCGACGGGGTGATCGTCGCCTCGGCGCTCGTCGATGCGCTCGGGCCGGACGGCCGCGATCTCGACGCCCTGGGTCGACTGGTCGGCGTCCTGCGGGCCGCCACCGGATGATCGGGCTGATCGGCGTGCGCATCGACAGCGCCGGCACCACGGAGCAGACGGAGTGATGGACCGTCGGCAGGTCGAGATCGGCCTTGAGATCACCCCGAGGCGAGCGTTCGCCTGGGCGCTCGACTGGCCGGGCTGGTGCCGGGCCGGCAGGACGGACGCCGACGCGATCGCCGCGCTCTTCGACGCGCTGCCGCGATACCGGCGGGTCGTGGCAGCCGCCGGCCAGCCCGTCCCGCCCGGCGGCGAGCTCGACCTCGCGGTGCGCCTGACGGTCGACGGCGGCGGCGGGACCGAGTTCGGCGTCCCCTCGGTCATCATCGACCTCGACCGACGGCCCTCGACGGCCGGCGAGGCGGAGCGCCTGGCGGCGATCGTCGCGGCCGCATGGCGGACCTTCGATGCCGTCGACGCAGGGTCCCCGGCGGAGCTGCGCAATCCGGCGACCGTCGGATGGATCGCCGCTCGCGGAACGGCACTGGCCCGCCCGGTACGCCGCCCGCCGGATCGCGTGGCATGCCCTGGACCACGCCTGGGAGATGGAAGACCGGTCCGACCCCGGCTGAGGATCAGGCCGCTGTCGACCACCCGACGCGGGTCGCCGCCAGCTCGAGGACCTGGTCTGCCGACAGCCCGGCCGCCCGCAACTCGCGGACTCCGTCGTCGCCGTCCGACTTCGAGAGCTTCGCCCCATCGGGTCGCAGGATCAGCTCGTGATGGGCGAAGACGGGCGGTGCCGGTCGGCCGAGGCGATCGCCGAGGCGGACCTGGGCAGGGGTCGCGTGCAGCAGGTCGCGCCCGCGGATGACGAGCTCGATCTCCTGGCGGAGATCGTCCACGACCACGCAGAACCCGTACGTCCAGTTGCCGGATCGGTCGCGGAGGAGCAGGTCCCCCGTCGGTGCCACCTCGCCCGAGGACGGCCCGACCAGGACGTCGATCCAGCTGACGCTCCCGCCCCCCAGGGCGACTCGCACGGTCGGTCCCGCCAGGCCGCGAGTGCGACACGCGCCCGGGCAACCGTCGCCGGCCCACGGTCGACCATGGGCCCGGGTCCAGGCCGCGAACGTGGACCGCGCGCAGTCACAGCCGTAGGCCAGCCCGTCGTCCCGGAGTCGATCGAGCGCCGAGGCGTAGGCCGCCCTGGCCTCGGGGACGGACTGACGCACGGGCCCAAGGTCGGGGACGAACCCGAGCCAGGCCAGATCCTCCAGGAGCGCCTCGTCGTACTCGGGGCGCGAGCGCTGGCGGTCGTGATCCTCGATCCGCAGCAGGACGCGACCGCCGGTCGCACGCGCCACGCCCCAGGTCCAGATGGCGTTGGCCACGTGGCCCAGATGGAGGTAGCCGGTCGGCGCCGGGGCGAACCGGGTCAACGCCCCGCGCGGGAATCCGGCCAGCTCAGCCGTTGCCGTCGCCCTGCTCCCGGTCGCGCGCCTCCAGGGCTCGCGTCGCGGTGAACAGCCGGCGGTACAGCGCCAGGAGGTCCGCCTGGGGAAGGGGACCCTCGTTGGCCATCGTCACCCGCAGGAGGATCTCCCGCTCCCGCTCCGCATCGCGGATGGCGAGGCGACCGGCGGCGGTCTTGGCCACGCCCACTTCGCGGGCCAGCGCCGCTCGTTCGTTGAGCAGGACGACGATCCGACGATCCAGCGCGTCGATCCGGCGCCGCAGCCGACGCAGTTCGGCAGTCTCGGCCGGTCGTCGCCCGGAACGCTCGTCAGCCACGGGCGCCACCGTACTCACGGGCCAGCGTCTCGAGCGCGAGATGGTAGCCGCGGGCGCCCTGGCCCACGATCGATTCGACCGCGATGTCCTGGAGGTAGTTGACCTGGCGGAAAGGCTCGCGCCGGTCCGGGTCGGACAGGTGGACCTCGACGAACGGTCGCTGGACCGCGAGGAGCGCGTCGCGCAGGGCGACGCTCGTGTGGGTCAGCCCGCCGGCATTGACGATCGCGACGTCGAAATCCCGGGCGTGGAGTCGGTCGATCAAGGCACCCTCGTGATTGGACTGGAAGAAGTCGACGGCGAGCCCGAGTTCGCCGGCGCGCGCCGCGACCCCGGCGTGGATCTCGTCCAGCGATTCGTACCCGTAGATCTCCGGCTCCCGCGTGCCGACGAGGTTCAGGTTGGGCCCCTCCAGGACGAGGACCCGGATCATGCCGCCCGACCCGCCGCGAGCAGTGAGCTCGCCGCATCCCTGACGATCGCCTCCTCGATGTCGGCTCGGACCTCCACGCCCGTCGCCGTCGGGAGGACCCAGCGAAGACGACCGCCGTGGTGCTTCTTGTCCGTGGCCAGGTGCCCCAGGACGGTTTCCAGCGTGTACGGCAGCGGCTCGCTGGCGAGGCCGAGGCGGTCCAGCAGCCGATTGATCCGCTCCGCCCGTTCCGGAGGCGTGACGCCGGCGGCGAGGCCGATCCGGCAGGCGGCCCGCAGGCCGTAGGCGACCGCCTCGCCGTGCTCCAGGTCGCGGAAGCCCCCGGCGGCCTCGACTGCGTGGCCCAGCGAGTGGCCGAGGTTCAGGTTGATCCGGCCACCGGACGACCCACGCTCGCGCTCATCCGCGGTGACGACGTCGATCTTGGCCCGGGCGCTCCGTTCGACGACCTCGGCCAGCAGCCCGCGCTCGAAGGCGGACGCATCCCCCGACGCGATGGCCGCGCCGTCGTGCTCCAGGATCTCGAACAGGCGCTCGTCGCCGAGCGCGGCCATCTTGACCGCCTCGCCGAGGGCCGCGCGCAGCTGCCGGGTCGGAAGGGAACGAAGCGCGCCGACGTCGATGACGATGGCCGCCGGCTGGTGGAAGGCACCGACCAGGTTCTTGCCCTGGGCCAGGTCGACGGCGGTCTTCCCCCCGATCGACGAGTCGATCTGTGCCACGAGGGTGGTGGGCACGTGGATGATCGGGATCCCGCGGAGGTAGGTGGCGGCCAGGAATCCCGCGGCGTCGCCGAGTGCCCCGCCGCCGATCGCCACGATCGGCTCGTCCCGCCCCAACCGCAGGTCGGCAAGGTCGCTCGCCGCCGACTCGATGACCCCGAGCCGCTTGGCCGCCTCACCCTGGGGGAGCATTCGCGGAATGGGATCCCAACCGCGTTCCGCCAGGGCGTCGGACAGCGCGGCGCCCACGGCGGTCCAGGCCCCCGGCTCGGACACGAGGATCGCCCGCCGGGCCTCCAGCCTGCGCAGCGCCTCGTCCACGCCACTCGCCCCGATGCCGTCACCGATCAACAGCCGGCCGATCGGCGTCGCCATGCGGACCAGCGTCGTCGCCTCCAGCGATGGTCGCTCGGCGAGCTGCGCCTCGAGCGCTTCGACCACGCCGCCGACCTCGGCCACCCCGGTCAACCGGATGCGTGCTGCGGCGTAGTACGGCTCCCGACGGGCGGCGAGATCGCGGATCGTCGTGATCGGGTCGCCGCCGGTCACGAGCGGCCGGACGTGCACCGACCGGCGGAGGCGCTGGGCGATCACTTCGGGTCGGCCGTCCAGCCAGACCGACATCCGGCCGCGGTAGAGGGCCCAGCGGTTGCGCGGGTCGATGACCGCGCCGCCGCCCGTGGCGATGACCAGCCGCACGGCCTCGCCCGGGTCAGCCGGCCCGAGTCCTGCCACGGCCTGGCGTTCGAGTGCCCGGAACGCGGCCTCGCCGTCTTCAGCGAAGATGGACGGGATGGACCGGCCGTCGGCCTGCTCGATCCGCTCGTCGAGGTCGATGAACGTGGCGCCACGGCGCTGCGCGAGGCGCTTCCCGACGACGCTCTTGCCGCTTCCCGGCAGTCCGACCAGGACGATATCCATGGGAACTAGTCGTCCCCGCCGGAACCGGCCTCGTCCGTGCCGGACAGGCCGTGGACGTCGGCGTCCGGGCGCCCCGCTCCGCCGGCGACCGGGTTCGCGAGTGGTCCCGCGATCCGCGCCCGGTAGGCGTCCAGGTTGGACCGCACGTCATCCATGGTGTCGCCCCCGAACTTCTCGACGACGAAGGCGGCCAGGGTCAGCATCACCATCGCCTCCCCGACCACCCCGGCCGCCGGCACGACGCTGATGTCACTCCGCTCATAGTGCGCCTTCTCGACCGCGTCCCCGGTGATCAGGTCGGCGGACGGCAGCGGCCGCGCCAGCGTGGAGATCGGCTTGACCGCACCGCGGACCACGAGCGGCTCGCCATTGGTGACGCCGCCCGTGAGCCCGCCGGCATTGTTCGTCCGGTGGACCCAACGCCCGCTGGGCCCACGTCCGTCGATCACGTCATGGACGGCAGACCCGAAGCGTCGGGTCTGCTCGAAGCCAAGCCCGAATTCGACGCCCTTGACGATGTTGATGCTCATGACCGCGGCCGCGAGCGCAGCGTCCAGGCGACGATCCCAGTGGACGTACGACCCGAGGCCGATCGGGAGCCCGTGGGCCACGACCTCGAATACGCCCCCGACCGTGTCGCCGGCGGACCGCGCCTCGTCGATCCGGGCGACCATCGCTGCCTCGGCCTCGGGATCCGGACAGCGCAGCGGCGAGGCCTCGGCCTCCTCGCGCGATCGGGTCGCCCTGGCCGGGTCCAGCGCCACACCGCCGACCTCGGCGGTGAACGACCAGACGTCGATGCCGATCTCGCCGAGGAAGGCCCGAGCGACCGCCCCGGCCGCCACCCGGGCCGCGGTCTCGCGCGCGGACGCGCGCTCCAGCACGTTGCGAACGTCGTTGAAGCCGTACTTCAGGGCGCCTGCCAGATCGGCGTGTCCCGGTCGTACTCGCGTGACCGGGGTCGCGCGCTTGTTCCCGTCGTCGGCGGCGGCCGCCAGCTCCGCGGCCTCCTCGACCGTCAGCGGACCCACCTGCATCACCCGGGTCCAGTTCTCCCAATCCCGGTTGCGAACGAGGAGCAGGATCGGCGAGCCCAGGGTCAGGCCGTGGCGAACCCCACCCAGGATCTCGGCCCGGTCCTGCTCGATCGCCTGGCGGGCACCCCGTCCGTACCCCTTCTGGCGGCGTCCGAGGTCCGCGGCGATGAGGTCCTCGCTGAGCGGCAGGCCGGCGGGGACGCCCTCGACCGTCGCGCCGAGGGCAGGCCCGTGCGACTCCCCGGCGGTCAGGAACCGGAACGCAGTCACTCGGCCGCGGCCGCCGCCGGCTCGCTGGCGGCATCGCCGGCGGGCTCACCGACGGGTTCGCCCTCGGCCGACCTGAGCCCGCCAGAGCGCGCCTCGGCCAGCTTCGTCTGCATGAGCCCGAGCGGTGCAGGCAACCCGGTCCACAGCGTGAACGCGGCCGCGCCCTGGTGGAGGAGCATCAGCTCGCCATCGGCGGTGGTCGCTCCTGCCGCCGCAGCTTCGCGCAGCAGGCGGGTCCGGGCGTAGATCAGGTCGAGGACGAGCAATCCATCGCCGAGCACCTCGGCCGGGATCGGGCTGACATCGCTGGTCAGGCCGATGGAGGTGGCGTTCACCAGCACCTTGGTCCTGCCGAGTTCCGATTCGATGATCGACTCGTGCCAGGGCATCGCCCGGAGCTCCATGTGCGCGGCACTTCGGCCGAAGTGCCTGACCAGCCCCTCGGCGCGATGGAGGTGGCGGTTGAAGATGACGATCCGCTGGAAGCCCTCGGTGATGAGGCCGTAGACGACGGCCCGGGCCCCGCCTCCGGCGCCCAGCACGACGGCCTGGCGCGGCATCTTCTGCTTGCCGACGAGATGGTCCAGGGCGACCTTGAATCCGGGCACGTCCGTGTTGTGCCCGACCAGTCGCTTGCCTTCGCGCGTGATCGTGTTGACCGCGCCGGTCGCCTGGGCCTCCTCCGTGAGGCGGTCCACCAGCGGCACCACCCGCTCCTTGTGCGGGATCGTGACGTTGGCTCCCAGGAATCCATCGGTGCGGAGCTCGGCGATGGCGTCCGCCAGCGCGATGGGCGCCCGATCCCAGAGCTCATAGCGGGCGTCGATACCGAGCTCGTCGAAGGCGGCCTGCTGCATCGCCCCCGACAGCGAATGGGCTACCGGGTGGCCGATAAGGACCACGCGCTTGGTCATGCTCGCACCCCTTGCAGGTCGTCGAAGAACGTCGGGTAGGAGACGGCGGCCGAGCCCGGCCGCCCCACCGCGACCGGCCCGCTGGCTACGAGTCCGGCGATGGCGAAGGTCATCGCGAGTCGGTGGTCGTCGAGGCTGTCCGTCTCGGCGCCCCGGATGGTGGTCCTGCCCGTGATCCGGATCTGGTCGCCATCCACCTCGACCTGCGCGCCCATCGCGCGCAGTCCCGCGGCCGTCCCGGCGATCCGGTCGGATTCCTTGTGGCGTAGTTCACCGGCACCGCGGATCGTGGTCGTCCCACTGGCCTGGGTGGCGGCGAGGCAGAGGATCGGGATCTCGTCGATCGCCGCCGCCACGTCGGCGGGCGCGAGATCGATCGCGCGCAGCTCGGAGCTGCGCACGACGAGGTCAGCCAGTGGCTCGCCGACGCCGTCGTCCGCCCGCCCGACGCCGTCGTCCGGCGGCCGGTCGCCACCACCCGGCGGTCGCTCGGCGATCTCGGCGCCCATGGCCCGCAGGATGTCGATCACCGCCCGGCGGGTCGGATTGACGCCCACGGCGCGAAGGACGAGTTCCGCGTCAGGATGGATGGCTCCGGCGACCAGCCAGAAGGCGGCGGCGGACACGTCGCCCGGAACGCGTTCTTCGATCGCCCGCACCGCCACGCCTCCTTGCACCGTCCAGGCCACCCGGCCGTCCTCGTCGTCCTCACGCACGACCGCCACGCCGCGGGCCCGCAGCATCCGCTCCGTGTGGTCGCGGGTGGCGACGCGCTCTCGTACCGTGGTCCTGCCCACGGCTCTCAGCCCAGCCAGGAGGACGGCCGACTTGACCTGTGCCGACGGCACCGGTGTCGCGTAGTCCACCGCCCGGAGCGGGGTATGGCCGACCACGGTGAGTGGAGGGTGGGAATCGTCGTCACGAGCATGAAGCACCGCTCCCATGCGGCGCAGTGGCTCGATGATACGAGCGACCGGTCGGCGACGCAATGAATCGTCGCCGGTCAGGACGCCGGTCATCGGCAATCCGGCGAGCATCCCGGCGATGAGCCGCAGGCTGGTGCCGGAATTGCCGCAGTCCAGGTCGGCGGATGGCCCATGCAGGCCGTCAGCGCCCGGCGAGTCGACCCGATAGTCGACACGGCCGGACGCCACGCTGACGCGGTCCACCGTGGCGCCCAGGGCGGCCATGATCGTGGCGCTCGAGCGGACGTCGGCGCCGTCGCCCGCGCCGGCGATCCGGCTCTCACCGGCGGCGAGCGTCGCGAGGATGAGCGCCCGGTGGCTGATCGATTTGTCGCCGGGCAGGCGCAGTTCGCCGCGCAGACGGCTGGCCGGCTCGACCCTGACGACGTCGTTCGCGCTCAATGCTTCGCCAGGCCTCCAGATCCGCCAAGGCCGAGCGCCGATCCGGTCACCAGCGGACCGCCGTGCAGCCCGCGCAGGTGCTCGTGAACGGGGACCAGCGTCGCCATAAGGTCCCGGAACTGGTCCAGGTCCAGCTGCTGTTCGGCATCGGACAAGGCGTGGTCCGGGGTCGGGTGGACCTCGACCATGACGCCGTCGGCTCCGACGGCGACCCCGCCGATCGCCAGCGGCTTCACCAACCAGCGCTTGCCGGTCGCGTGCGACGGGTCGATCACCACCGGCAGGTGGGTCAGGTGGTGCAGCAGCGGCACGGCGGACAGGTCCATGGTGTTGCGGGTGTACGTCTCGAACGTCCGGATGCCCCGCTCGCACAGGATCACGTTCGGGTTGCCGGAACTGACGATGTACTCGGCGGCCATCAGCCATTCCTCGACGGTCGCGCCATAACCGCGCTTGAGCATGACCGGCCGGGCGACCCGCCCGACATCGCGCAGCAGGGAGTAGTTCTGCATGTTCCGGGTGCCGATCTGGAGGATGTCCGCGTACTCGGCCACGATGTCGACCTGCGACGGCTCCATCACCTCGGTGATGACCGGCAGTCCGGTCCGGTCGCGCGCCTCCGCGAGGTAGCGGAGCGCCTCGACGCCGAGGCCCTGGAACGCGTACGGGCTGGTCCGCGGCTTGAATGCTCCGCCACGAAGGATCGTGGCACCCGCTGCCTTGACCGCGTCCGCGGTCTCGAACAGCTGATCGCGGCTCTCCACGGAGCAGGGGCCCGCCATCATCGTCAACGAGCCGTCCCCGATCGACGCGTCGAGGACGCGGATCACCGTGTCCTCCGGGCGGAACTCGCGCGAGACGAGCTTGAACGGCCGCGAGATCGGCGTGACCCGCTCCACGCCGGGAAGGGCGCCGAGGCGTCCGGCCAGTTCCGCTTTCCGTGGCCCCACGTCGCCGACCACCGCGATGACGATCCGCTCCGGGCCGGCGTGGTCGTACGGCGTCATACCCTCGCCGAGGATCTGGCTCTTGACTCCCAGGACCTCGGCTTCGGTCGCGCCGACGGTCATCACGACGAACATCGCGGTGTTGTCTCCTCGTCGGTCGGTCGGCCAAACAAAAAGGCAGAGGTCTTGCCTCTGCCTCGTTCGCCCGGCACGACCCGTGCCCCCGGTCTAGTGACCGAGAACCTTCATGCCGGGCTCAGAAAGTAGAAGAAGCGGCTCATGCTGAGCGGAGTGTGGCCGAGCACCCGGGCGGTGTCAACGTGCGCGGCGGCGACCCGCCGCTCGCGAACCCCCTCCGGCCGAGTTCCCGCGACCGCGGCGCCACCGCCCGGCCGGCCGCGACCGCACCGCCGCCAGCGACTGCGGACCACCGCTACGCGACCCAACTGACGAAGGAGACTCCTCGCCCCCTCTCCCGACCGCCACCGCCACCGCCCAGCGGCTCGTTCGACGTCGGAGCGACGACATCGGTACACGACGACCGTCGGATCGACCGCCCATCGGTCGATCGACCGGCGAGCTTCGTCACGAGAGCCGCGTGGCGGTGTGCGACCGCGAGTCGGCGCGCGACCCCGGCCGCCCGGCCGCCCGGCCGTCCGCCCGCCCCCGCCCCCGCCACCGCGAACCCCCCGGCCGAGGCCGGGACCCGTGATAGGATGTCGGCCGCCGTGGCGACGGAGAGGTCGCATAGAGGTCTAGTGCAGCGGTTTGCTAAACCGCCATGTGGGGTAACCTGCATCGAGGGTTCGAATCCCTCCCTCTCCGCCAGACCCCTCCAGGCCGATCGGCGGACACAGGCGCCCGTAGCTCAGCGGATAGAGCGTTAGGTTGCGGACCTAAAGGTCGTGGGTTCGAGTCCCGCCGGGCGCGCCACTCGCCGGATCACCTCCACCGAGTTCGCCCCGCCGTTCAGCGGTCGTGCGCCAGGCCTCGGAACTGCTCCCACGTCTCGACCGCCAGTTCGGTGACCGCGTCGTCGTCGACCGACTCGGGGCGGGTGATGTTCAGGCAGCTCTTGCCGTGTCTGGTGCCGGGGAAGCGGTCGCCCATGGCCTCCACCAGATAGCCCCTGCCCCGCGTCCCCATCGAGTACAGCGAGATGTACGCCTTCCGGCTGGCCAGACCGATAGCGAACCAGTCGCCGGCCGGCCCCTTGCTCGTGGAGTAGCGATACGTGCCGTACCCGATCAGGCCGCCGGCATAGTCCCAGACGCGGAGGTCTGCCGTCGGGATCGCGGCCACGATGACGTCGTGCAGGTGCTGGATCTGCGAGCGCCTCGGTTCCGCCAGCGCATCGATGTATGCCTGCGCCGCGTCGCGTCCGGTATCGGCCATCCGTCGCCTCCGATCTGCCCGGCCACCGAGCCACCTGCATCGCCGCCGGTGTCCACGGTCACGATAGCCCGCGACGCCGTACCGTGCGGCGGGACAGGCCGGCCGGGATCACGCGGCGGTCCGGCACCATGCCCACCCCCGGGACCCGGGACCCCCGACCGGACCAGACCAGGCGCCCGACCAGACGCGACCCCGACCCCGACCGAGATTCGACCCCAAGAGGTGGCGACGACGATGCGTGCATGGACCCTGATCCTCGTCGCGGCGCTGGTGGCCGGTGCTTGCAGTCCGACCGCCAGCCCGTCCCCGTCCTCACCTGCGACGCTTCCGGCCACGCCCGGACCGACCGCCGCGCCACCGCCGACCCCGACGCCCACTCCGGCGACCGCCGAGTTCACGCTGATGGACTTCAACATCGAATACGGCGGGATCCAGGTCGACTTCGCGAAGATCGTCGAGGCCGCGATCGCCGCGGACGCCGACGTCATCGCGCTCGAGGAGGCCGAAGGCAACACGCAGCAGCTGGCCGACGAGGCGGGCTATCCCTACGCGAACGTCCGCAACCAGATCATCTCGAAGTACCCGATCGTCGATCCACCCGGCGCCGACGGTCGCTATGTCTTCATCGAACTCGCCGCTGGCGCGGTCGTCGCCGTTTCCAACGTCCACCTGCCGTCCGATCCCTACGGGCCGTACGACGTGCGCGACGGCAAGACCGCGGACGAGGTCATCACGCTCGAGACGACCACCCGCCTGCCGGCGATCCAGGAACGCCTGGACGTCCTCCCCGCCCTCGTTGACGCGGGCATCCCGACCTTCCTGACCGGCGACTTCAACGCGCCGTCGCACCTCGACTGGACTGCGGCGACCGTCGGGATCCGCCCCCACATCCTGTATCCGCTGGACTGGCCGGTCAGCCGGGCGGTCGAAGCCGCGGGCTTCCGCGACGCGTATCGCGAGATCCATCCCGACCCGGTGACCCATCCCGGCCTGACCTGGTGGGCGGGCCGCCCGCTCGTCGACGACTACCCCGACCATGCCGACCCGCAGGACCGGATCGACATCATCTACGTGTCCGGCGAGGCGACGACCACGGCGGTCGGGATCGTCGGTGAGGTGGGCGGTCCGCAGGTCGACATCGCGATCGATCCGTGGGGGACGGACCACCGGGCCGTGACCGCGACCTTCACCGTCACGCCCGGGATCGCCGCCCCGTACGTCGCGGTCGACGACCGGCTGGTGACCGCCGGCGACCCGATCAAC
This sequence comes from uncultured Chloroflexia bacterium, assembly GCA_963704935.1. Lineage (GTDB taxonomy): Bacteria > Chloroflexota > Limnocylindria > Limnocylindrales > CSP1-4 > SPCO01. Next base: position 534,425 of record CAVPIF010000001.1, on the reverse strand, counting down.
GTCCGCTACCACGGGCCGGCCGATTCGCTCGCCCTCTCGGCGACCGACGGATCGCCGCCGATCTTCGAGACGGGCCTGCCGGCGCCGGATGGGACGCTCGAGATCCCGACTCTCGATGGGTCCCCGCCGGGCGACCTCCAGGTGAGCCTCATCGCCGGGGGCCAGGTCGTCTCGCGCACACCGGTCTGGGTCGCCGCGCCCGGTGCTCCGATGACGCTCACCGTCGGGACGTCGAACTACCAGGTCGGTGCCCCGATCGTCGTGTCGTGGCGCGACGCCCCGGGCGCGCGCTGGGACTGGATCGGGATCTACCCGCGCGGCGGCGACCCGTTCGTCGACGACTATCTGTCCTACGTGTACACCGGTCAGTCGATCGCGGGATCGGTCGTCATCGACGAGAACGGGGAAGGGGAGTGGCCGCTGCCCGCCGGGGGGTACGATGCCCACTACCTCCTCGACGACGGGTACACGTCCCTCGGATCCGCGCCATTCACGGTGGGCCCTTGACCGACACGACCGACACGACCGACGCCGCAGCGGCGCCCGAATCGACCGATCCGACCGCTCCCGGCCGCCACACGCCGATCGCCTTCCTCGGCCTCGGCACGATGGGCGCGGCCATGGCCGCGAACCTGGCCAGGGCCGGCTTCCCGCTCATCGCCTGGAACCGCACGCCGGGCCGCGCGGCCGAACTCGAGCGCTTGGGCGTGACGATGGCCGATACGCCGGCCGCGGCCGCCGCCACGGCGGAGATCGTGGTGGTCTGCGTGTCGGACACGCCGGACGTCGAGACCGTGCTGTTCGCTCCGGACGGGGTGGCGGACGGGGCGCGCCCCGGGACCCTCGTCGTCGACTGCTCGACGATCGCCCCGTCGGGTGCCTGGGACTTCGCCGCCCGGCTCCGGACCCACGACCTGGCGATGATCGACGCCCCCGTGTCCGGCGGCAGTGAGGGAGCTCGCAACGCCACGCTGACCATCTTCGTCGGCGGCGACGCGGCCGACGTCGACCGGGCGCGGCCGGTCCTCGAGGCCATGGGGCGGACGGTGACCCACGTCGGGCCGATCGGCGCCGGCCAAGCGGTCAAGGCCGTGAACCAGGTCATCCTCGCCGGCGCCTACCTCGGGGTGGCCGAGGGGATCGTGCTCGCCATCAAGGCCGGGCTCGACGTCGAGCAGGTGGTCGAGGCGCTCGGCGGCGGCGCGGCCCAGAGCTGGGTCCTGGCCAACCGGAGCGCCCGGATGCTGGACAACGACTACCCGCTCGGGTTCAAGGTGGCCCTCCATCGCAAGGACCTCGGCATCGCCCTCGAACTCGCCGCCCAGCTCGGCGCCGCCCTGCCCGTGACCGCGCTCGCGGCACAACTCGAATCGGGGCTGATCGCCCGGGGCCACGGCGACGACGACGTGTCCGCCCTGGCGCGTGCGATCCGAGGCCTGTCCGGCCTGGAGGACTAGTCCGGGACCGTCGCCGAGCGTCGGTCCGCTGGTCGCGCCGCCGACTCAGTCCAGGCCCACCAGCAGCATCGGGTCCCCGAGTTTGCCGTCGTAGCGCGGTCGGAACCGCACCGTGTTGTACATGACCGGGACGTCCACCTTCCGCGGGCCGAGCGCGGGGTCGGGCAGGGCGGTATGCGCGTACTTCCCGTCCTGGATCGCAACCATCCGGCCGGTGACGCCCGATTCGACCAGGTCCATGGCCACGTTGGCGAACGTCGTGGCCACCATCGAGTCGATCGAGTCGGGCTCACCCGAACGCAGGTCGTAGGTCAACTCGGAGGCGAGAGTCTCGATCCCGGTCCGCCGCCGCAGCTCAGCGGCAAGGGCTTCGCCGACGTTCGCCTTGTGCCGGTGCCCGAACGCGTCCGCGTCTCCGATATCCGCCATCTGGGCACCCTTCCAGATCGCGCCCTCGGCGGTGATGACGAACGCGTAGTGGCTGGGGTTGGCAGCGTGGTCAGCGGCCAGCAGCCCGGCCAGGGCGTCCAGGTCGTACGGCTCCTCGGGGATCACGCAGCGGCCGGAGGTGACGTAGGCCGTGTACAGGGCGGAGAAGCCGGCGTCCCGCCCGAAGATCCGGAAGACGCCGATCCGCTCGTGCGATCCGAGGGTGGTGCGCTGCCGGTTGATGGCTTCCTTCGCGCGCGTGATCGCCGTGGAGAAGCCGATGCAGTACTCCGTTCCCTGGACGTCGTTGTCCATGGTCTTGGGGATCGCCATCAAGGCGATGCCGGCGTCCGCCAGGATCTGGGAGTAGGAGAGCGTGTCGTCGCCCCCGATGGTCACGAGGATGTCGATGCCCAGGTCGGACAGGTGGTCCAGGACGACCGGGGTGAGGTCGTACACCCCATCGCCGACCTCGTATCTCGGGCGATCGGCCTCGGGCAACCACGGCGGAAGACCCGCGGCCTTCATCTTGCGCGGGTTCGTCCGCGACGTATGGAGCATGGTGCCGCCGGTGCGGTCGATCGTCCGCGTGTTCGCCCGGTCCAGGGGTCGCAGGTAGCCGGTGCCGCCGCCGTCGGGGAGATCCGGCTGGACATGGGTAAGGCCCTCCCACCCGCGGCGCAGGCCCAGGACGTCATAGCCGGCTTCGGTGGCCCGATAGACCACGCTCTTGATGACGGCGTTGAGGCCGGGGACGTCGCCCCCGCCGGTGAGGATGGCGATGCGCTTCGAGCTGTTCATGGTGCCGGAATCGTACACCTGGCCCCGGAACGGAAGCGTTGCGATCCGGTGGCGTGGAAACCTTCCCGGGACGGGCGGACCGAGCCGTCTGCTAGCATCGAGCCATGAACTACGAGCTGTTCATGGGCGAGGCGCTGGCCGAGGCGCAGCTGGCCGTGGCGCGGGGCGAGCGGCCGATCGCGGCTGTCGCCGTGGTCGATGAGGCGATGGTGGCGAGGGCCCACGACCGGGTCGAGGAAGCGAACGATCCGACCGCGCACGCGGTGGTGCTGGCACTCCGCGAGGCCGCCCGCCGGCTCGGCCGAACGCGGCTCGCGGACGCGACGATCTTCACGACGCAGGAGCCGTGCGCGATGTGCGTCGGCGCCCTGCTGGAGAGCGATGTCGAGGCGCTGGTCTTCGCCGTGCCGAACGACGTCGACGGCGCCTGCGGCACCGTCATCCAGGTCGCCCAGCACGACGCCCTGCCGCGCCGCCTCAAGGTCGTCAGCGGGATCCGCCGCGACGAGGCGGCCTCGCTGTTCGACGCCGTCCCCGCCGGCTGACGATCGGGGGTCCCGCGCCGGTTTGGTATCCTCTCCCGCGGAGAGGTGTCCGAGTGGTTGATGGTGCCGCTCTCGAAAAGCGGTGTGCGAAAGCACCGCGGGTTCGAATCCCGCCCTCTCCGCCACAGCCTCGATCGCACGGACCGGTCGGCACGCGTGCCCGGCCGGTCCGAACGTATTCGGGGAGAGGTCGCCTAGTGGACTATGGCGCCGCACTGGAAATGCGGTTTGGGGCAACCCATCGCGGGTTCGAATCCCGCCCTCTCCGCCACCTCGGATGAGCAGGCCCGCCGCCGGCACGGGAATCGTTCCCGTCCCACTGGGCACGTTCCGGTTCGCGGCAGATGAGCCGCACGCCGGCGAATTCGGCGTCGTGGTGGCGTACGTCGTCCGGCACCCGGGCGGCGTCCTCCTGTTCGACACAGGGTTCGGCTTCGGCAATGACGAACTCGACACCTACTACCGCGTCCAGGCCAGGCCCGTCTCCGACGCTCTGGCTGATGCCGGCATCGCGATGTCCGAGATCGACGCCGTCGTGAACTGCCACCTGCACGTCGACCACGCCGGCCAGAACGGACGGTTCCCGGGCGTCCCGATCCATGTCCAGGCCGCCGAATGGTCGATCGCACACACGACGGACCACACCATCCTCGAGTGGATCGACACGCCCGGCGCGGACTACCGCCGGATCGACGGCGACCACGTGTTGGCGCCCGGGATCACGATCCTGGCCACACCGGGGCACACACTTGGCCACCAGTCGCTGGCCGTCGACACGGACGACGGCCTGGTCATCCTCGCGGGTCAGGCGGTCTACACCTCGGGTGAGTGGAGCGGCGATGCGAACGCACGCGAGGGCCGATCCCGGGCGCCGGACCCCCTGGCGTACGACCGCTCGATCGCCCGCCTTCGCGCGCTCGACCCCGTCGAGGTCCGGTTCGCCCACGACGCGACCGCCTGGCTGCGGTAGCTCGCCGATGCGACGGGCCCTGCTATCCTTCGCGGGCCGTGCTAGGCGGGGAACTAGCGGTGCCCTGTAGCCTGCAATCCGCTCCAGCAGGGCCGAATCCCCTCTCGAGGTCTCCGTTCTCGGACGCCGCCCGACGGTGCGACGTTGAGGACCGGGTCCCGCGCAGCGACGAACCGCGAACCGTGTCAGGTCCGGAAGGAAGCAGCACTAAGCGACCATCGTCGGGTGCCGCGGAACGGCCTGGTCCGAGCCGCTCGTCAAGGTGGGCCCGGGGATGTGTCGGTCGAAGGAGGGTGCACGGCATTCCAGACCCGCTCGCCCTCGTCCGGAGGAGGTCGTGACCTCGACCGTGCCGCACCAGGCCCTGTACCGACGCTGGCGCGCCCAGACCTTCAGCCAGATCGTCGGCCAGGAGGCCGTGGTCGAAACGCTCCGGAACGCGGTACGGACGGAGCGTGTCTCGCACGCGATCCTGTTCGTCGGACCTCGCGGGACCGGCAAGACCTCGCTCGCGCGGATCCTGGCCAAGGCGGTCAACTGCACGAACCTGCAGGACGGCGATCCGTGCGACGCCTGCGAGGCATGCGTGGCGATCCGGGAGGGGACCACCCTCGACGTCCTGGAGATCGATGCGGCCTCGAACCGCGGCATCAACGAGGTGCGAGACCTGCGTGACCGGCTCGCCTATCCGCCGGGTCACCTGCGCCGCAAGGTCTACATCCTGGACGAGGCGCACCAGATCACGAAGGACGCCTGGAACGCACTTCTGAAGTCGCTCGAGGAGCCGCCCGACTTCGTCATCTTCATGTTCGCCTCCACGGAACCGTCCGGATTCCCTCCCGCGATCCTGTCCCGCCTCCAGCGCTACGACGTCCGTCGCCTGACGATCCCGGAGATCGAAGGGAAACTCGCCCGGATCCTGGCCGCGGACGGTCGGGCCGTGGAACCCGCGGCGGTCCAGCTGATCGCCCGGCTCGCGGCCGGCGGGATGCGCGACGCCGAGTCCATCCTCGACCAGCTGCTATCCACCGTTCGGGCGGAGGTGTCCGAGGCGGATGTCCGGGAACTGCTCGGTCTGGCCGACGCGGCCGCCGTCGACGGCTTCGTGCTCGCCCTGCTGTCGGGCGATGTGGCCGCCGGCATCGGGATCCTCGACCGGCTGGAGGAACGCGGCCGCGATCCCCGCGCGCTGCTGGACCAGGTGGTCGACGCGGTCCGCGCCCGGCTCGTGGCCGAAGCCGCCGCCGGTGACCGACGCGACGGCGATGCGCTCGCGAGCGTGGCGCGCCGCCTGATCGCGATCGACCCGGACCGTGCCGGCATCGGAGGTCTGCGGCTCCAGCTGGAGCTCGCGCTGTTCGCCGGTCCGTCGCTGCCGGTCGTTCGCCCGGAGGCCGCCGACGGCGCTCCCACCGTCGACGCTCCTGCGCTGGCATCGTCGACGACGCCGGCACCCGCAGCACCGTCGAACGAGAGGCCGCAGGATGCGGAGACCCCTGCCGCCGCAACGCCCGCGAACCCGGAACCGGCCGCCGCGACGCCACCGACTGCCACCGCCGCGAACCCGGAACCTTCCCCGGCGATGCCACCGACTGCCCCGGCCGCAAGACCGGTGCCGGCCACCGGTGCCCCCGTCCCCACTGTGGTCCCGCCCGGCGACGCGCCGCCGGCGTCGACCGAGGCGTTGACCCTGGAGCGCGTCGTTGCCGCCTGGCCGGACATCGTCTCGCGGCTCAGCCAGAAGCCGGCCATCAAGCAGCTCATCCTGACCTGCCGGCCGGTCGCCCTGGATGGGGCGGTCGTGAGCCTCGGATTCCCGGAGGAACAGGCGTTCCTGCGCGACGTCGCCGAGCGCAAGAAGGCGGACATCGAGGCCGGTGTCGCGGAGGTGATCGGCCGTGAGGTCGGCATCCGATGCGTCGTCGCGAACATCGAGGTCGCCGCGACGCCGGTCGCCGACGACGGGTACCTGATGGCGGAAGCGCGACGGATCTTCGGAGACGACCTGACCGATGTCGGCGAGGTCAGCTGACCAAGCCGCTCACTTGCCCCGGGCTCGACCGCCATCGGTCAAACTGACGTCAAGCCACACGAGGAGGACAGTCGATGGGGATGGCCAACCTGCAACGGATGGCGCAGCAGATGCAGCAGGAGATGCTGCGAGTGCAGGGCGAACTCGATGCCGCCACGGTCGACGGTTCTGCGGGTGGCGGCGTGGTGCGCGCCACCGTGACCGGAAAGCAGGAGGTCGTCAGCGTCACGATCGATCCCGGGGCCGTCGACCCGGCCGACGTGGAGATGCTGCAGGACCTCGTCGTCGCTGCGGTCAACGACGCATTGCGGGCCTCGCGCGAACTGGCCGAGCAGAAGATGGCCGCCGTGACCGGCGGCCTGCGCATCCCGGGGATGTGACGGCCTCGTGGCTACCCTCCTGATCGAGCCCGTCGCCCGACTCATCGAGTCCTTCGCGCGACTGCCGGGCGTCGGTCCCAAGACGGCCCAGCGGCTGACCTACCACCTGCTGCGGGCGCCGGATGCCGAGGCTCGCACCCTGGCGGCGGCCCTTGTCGCGGTCCGCGATCAGGTCGTGTTCTGCGAGCGCTGCTTCAACATCAGCGACCAGGCGCTCTGCGCCATCTGCCGAGATCCGGTCCGTGACCAGCGTCGCCTGTGCATCGTCGAGGAACCGCTCGACGTCCTCGCCCTGGAGCGCACCTCCGAGT
>CAVPIF010000001.1:0-522500 GCA_963704935.1 uncultured Chloroflexia bacterium | reverse complement strand
ATAGTGTCCGTACCGCAATCCGACACAGGTAGGCGGGTAGAGCATACCAAGGCGATCGGGAGAACCCTCGTTAAGGAACTCGGCAACATGGCCCCGTAACTTCGGGAGAAGGGGCGCTTCGCGGCTGCTGCTTGCAGTGGTCGATCGAAGCCGCAGTGAAAAGGCCCAGGCGACTGTTTAGCAAAAACACAGGTCTCTGCGAAAGCGAAAGCTGACGTATAGGGGCTGACGCCTGCCCAGTGCCGGAAGGTTAAGAGGAGAGGTGCAAGCTTTGAATCGAAGCCCCGGTAAACGGCGGCCGTAACTATAACGGTCCTAAGGTAGCGAAATTCCTTGTCGGGTAAGTTCCGACCCGCACGAATGGCGTAACGATCTGGGCGCTGTCTCAACGAGGGACCCGGCGAAATTGAAGTACCTGTGAAGATGCAGGTTACCCGCGGCAGGGCAAAAAGACCCCGTGGAGCTTTACTGCACCCTGATATTGGATTGGGAATTAGTTTGTGTAGGATAGGTGGGAGGCTGTGAAACTGGGGCGCTAGCCTCGGTGGAGCCGACGTTGAAATACCACCCTTGTTGATTTCCGGTTCTAACCGCGACCCGTGATCCGGGCGCGGGACAGTGTCAGGCGGGCAGTTTGACTGGGGCGGTCGCCTCCTAAAGTGTAACGGAGGCGCCCAAAGGTTCCCTCAGGCTGAATGGAAACCAGCCGAAGAGTGCAAAGGCATAAGGGAGCTTGACTGCGAGACCTACAAGTCGAGCAGAGACGAAAGTCGGGCTTAGTGATCTGGTACCTCCGAGTGGAAGGGGTATCACTCAACGGATAAAAGCTACCCCGGGGATAACAGGCTGATGGTGCCCAAGAGTTCACATCGACGGCACCGTTTGGCACCTCGATGTCGGCTCGTCGCATCCTGGGGCGGAAGTACGTCCCAAGGGTTTGGCTGTTCGCCAATTAAAGCGGCACGCGAGCTGGGTTCAGAACGTCGTGAGACAGTTCGGTCTCTATCCGCCGTGGGCGTAGGGAACTTGAGAGGAGTTGCTCCTAGTACGAGAGGACCGGAGTGAACGAACCGCTGGTGTGCCAGTTGTCCCGCCAGGGGCATCGCTGGGTAGCTATGTTCGGTCGGGATAAGCGCTGAAAGCATCTAAGTGCGAAGCTCGCCTCGAGATGAGGTTCCCCACCGGGTCAACCGGGTAAGACCGCAGGGAGACCACCTGTTTGATAGGCCGCATGTGGAAGTCCGGTGACGGATGAAGCTGAGCGGTACTAACGGTCGAGGGCTTGACCTCTTCAGCTACTGACCAGGGGCCAGTGGCTGGGATCGTGATCTGATCCTTGACGACCCATTCCGAGATCGAAGATCTCTTCCGGCGCCCGCCGGGTCGAAAGATCCGAGCGCAGCCGCTGCCGACACGTCCAGACGCAACGAATCCCGGTGACTCTAGCGGAGAGGCCATACCCGTTCCCATCCCGAACACGGAAGTCAAGCTCTCCAGCGCCGAAGATACTGAGAGGGCAGCCTTTCGGGAAAATAGGTCGTCGCCGGGATTTTTGCGTTGCGTCGCGGATCATCCCGAGTTGGGCACGTGCCGACCCGGGGTATCCTTGCGCTCCCCATGCGACCAACAGATCCGCCGGCCGCCGCTACGCCCGTCGTCCTCCCGACCAACGCGACGGTCTGCCCGTATCTCCGAGCGGCCGATGGCGGGTGGCGCGCGTCGAGCCCGATCAGCGACCACCGCTGCATGGCCGTCGACCCACCCGCCTTGCTGGCGCTGGACAAGCAGCGCCGGCTCTGCCTGACCGACCGCCATTCCGGCTGCGCCACGTTCCTCGCGGCGACCGGGGGCGGGCCGGACGACCTCGACGCGGATGGGGTCGACTCGCCGGCGAGGAGGGCGAAGTGCCGACCCGGCTCCCGGATCGTCGTCCGTACCGCGCCGCTGATCCTGGACCGCGGGCGTCCACGCCTGGTCCCAGTCGCGCTCCAAGCGACGCGTCTCGGGCAGGCCGCGCTCATCACGCTGCTCGGCGTCGCGTTCCTGGCGATCCTGATCGCGCGGCCGACCCTCGGCGACGGTGGGGCCGGATCGCTGGCGGGCGGTGGTGCGACGGCGTCCCCCAGCGCCTCCGCGGGAGTGTCCGCGGCCCCGACCGAGACACCGACCAGGACCGTGGCCCCGACGGCGACACCCACCGCGACCCCACCACCTTCGTCGACGCCGACCCCCGGGCCCACACCGACGGCGACGCCCAGCTCCACGCCGGCTGCCACGGCGACGGCCGCCCCATCCGCGGTCGCGAGAACCTACAAGGTCAAGAGCGGCGACACGTTGATCGGCATCGCCAACCAGTTCGGGACGACGTGGCAGATCCTTGCCAAGCTCAACCAGCTCGAAGACCCGACCCGACTCAAGGTCGGACAGGTCCTGCAGCTGCCCTGAGACTCAGCGCTGGCAGCTGCGACAGAACGACGTCACGAAGCCGCCGGCCTTCAATTCCGTGATGCGGGATCCGCAGCGGGGGCAGGCTTGGCCACCCTTCATGTGGACGGCCAGGAAGTCGCGCACCTGGGTCTCGAACGTCGGCGGGACCCGTCGGCGGAGCGTCGCCACCGCTGCCTGGAGGGTCGAGCGCATCGCGTCGTACAAGGCGTCGATCTCCTCGCCGGCCAGGGTCGACCGCTTCCGGAACGGCAACAGCCCGGCGGCGTGCAGGATCTCGTCGCTGTAGGCATTGCCGATGCCCGCAACGAACGCCTGATTGCGGAGCAGGTTCTTCAGCTCGCCGGGATGGCGCCGGATCCGGTCGCGCCACGCGTCGACCGTAAGTTCCGGATCGTCCGCGTCCGGCCCGATCTCATCGGCCCCGAGACCCGGCACGGAACGGTCCTGGCCGGCGGGCAACAGATAGACCTTGCCCATCTGGGTCGGGTCCCGGTAGCGGACTTCTGGCTCGGCGTCGTCCGGCGGCATCCAGTCCGCGCCCCGGGTCCACGCGGCGAACGGCGGACGCGGGCGGACCGGACGATTGCGCGGCCCAAGGCCGAGGACCACCGCGGTCCGACCGGGACGCCTGACGTCAGCGCCGCGGGCGAGCTGGAACCGTCCGGTGAGCATCGGATTGACGACCACCGCGTCCCGATCAAGGTCGATCAACAGGAACTTGCCACGGCGGCTCACGGTCCGCACGTGCTGGCCGACGAGGGCGCCAAGCTCGGCCGGCGTGCCGCGGACCGCCAGCGGGCCGGGTGCCTCCGCGACCCGGATGGAGCGACCCCGGAGGGCGGCATCCAGGGCCTCGGCAACGACCGACAGATCAGGGAGTTCGGGCACGGCGCGGCGATTGTAGCCGCGTGAACGCGTGTGCTAGACTCTCCCGGCCCCACGAGGCATGGACATCTGAAGAGCGGAATCAGGCCACAGCGAACGCGAAGGAGCGGACCGCGGAGTTCGATCACCACGGACCCAACCCCACCGTCCCTCCCCCGGTCTGAGCATCGCTCGGGCCGTTCGTGATTCTCGGGAGCAAATCCATCATAGGAGTGACCAGACAGTTGACCGAAGAGCAGCCGGGCGGGACGTCGCCTGACACCGAGGCCACCGCCGCGGTGACCGACCAGGCGCCAGAGGATCCCGCCGGGGCGATCGCCGTCGCCGACGAGCCCGCCCCCGGCACGAGCGAGCCGACCGCCGAACCGGCCTCCGACCAGGAGGTCGCTCCCGAGGCGCCTGCCGCCGAGGCGCCCGCCGCCGAACCGGTGGTCGCCGAACCGGTCGAGGCCACCCACGACGAGGCCGCCCCGACAGGGGATCCGGTCGCTGTCGACGAGCCCGCCGCCGAACCGGTCGCCGACGGATCCGTCGGCGCGGATGCGACAGCCCCGCTCGCCGAAGTGACCCCGCCGACCGAGGCCATCACCGCAACCCCGGTCGAGGCCGCTTCCCCTGTCGACGTGACTCCCGAGGACCAGGACACCGCCCTGGATGCCGCCGACTCCGACGACGCTCCCGCCGCGTCGGACGAGGAGGAGGAGGCCCCGTCGCCACCGCGCGTGCTGGGCCCCGAGCCGACGACGATGGAGGAGCTGCTCGCGGAGCAGGACTCCGACATCAAGAGCTTCAAGCACGGAGACGTCGTCGAAGGCACCGTCGTGCGGATCGACAAGGACGAGATCCTCGTCGACATCGGCGCGAAGTCGGAAGGCGTGGTCAGCAATCGCGAGCTGTTCGGGCGCCACGGAGAGGGCCAGGCCCCACTGGCCATCGGCGATACGGTCCTCGTCTACGTGCTCCAGCCGGAATCGCCGGAGGGACACGCCGTCCTGTCGCTCCGCCGTGCCGGGCTCGAGCGCAAGTGGCGCGCCATGCAGGAGCAGTTCGAGGCCGGCGTCATCATCGAGGCGCCGGTGATCGACCACAACAAGGGTGGCCTCATCGTCGACTGCGGCATCCGCGGCTTCGTGCCGATCAGCCAGATCGTCGACTTCCCGAGGCGTCCGCAGAACGACCAGCCGCGCGACGCGGCACAGGAGATCGCCGAGAAGCTCCAGCCGTTCGTCGGCCGCAAGCTTCGGCTGAAGATCCTCGAGGTCAACCGCAAGGCCAATCGCCTGATCCTGTCCGAGAAGGTCGCGCTGTATGAGGAGCGTCGCGAGAAGCGCGACGAGCTGTTCAGCAGCCTCCAGGTGAGCCAGAAGGTGACCGGCACGGTCCGCAGCATCGCGCCATTCGGCGTGTTCATCGACCTCGGAGGCATCGACGGCCTGGTCCACAAGAGCGAGCTCTCGTGGAACAAGGTCAACAACCCCGAATCCGGCTACAAGGTCGGTGAGGAGGTCGAGGCCGAGGTCATCGACATCAACCACGAGCGCGGCCGGATCAGCCTGTCGATCCGACGCCTCCAGCCGGACCCCTGGCACTCCACGGTGGCTGACTTCAACGTCGGAGACGTCATCGACGGCAGTGTGACGAAGCTCGTGAACTTCGGGGCGTTCGTGCGCGTGCGCGACGGCCTTGAGGGCCTCATCCATATCAGCGAGCTTTCCCACCAGCGCGTGGCCCACCCGGGGGACGTCGTCCACGAGGGCCAGCAGCTCAAGCTCAAGATCATCTCGCTGGATTCCGAGCGCCATCGCCTCGGCCTCAGCCTCAAGCAGGCCGAAGAGCCCCCGGCCCGTCCGGCCCCGGAACCCGGACAGCCCGCGCCGTCCGGTCCTCGCCCGGAGCGCCGGCCGCGGCAGGAACGCAGCTACTCGATGAGTGATGCGGTCCAGGAGCCGGAAGGCGGGATCGACAACACGCTGGCCTCGGCGTTCGCCCAGGTCCGCCAGCAGCTCGCCGAGGCGGAGACGGTCGATGTCCCCGCGGCGCCGACGGAGGCGGTCGACGCTTCGGCCGCTATCGCGGAGGCACCCGCCGAGCCGCCTGCGGACGTGGTCGAAGCCGTCGAACCGGCCAGCGCCGAAGTCGAGGCCCCGGCCGAGCCGGAGGTAGCAGTCGACGCGACCGCGGAGGTCCCGGCCGAGGCTGAGGCCCCGGCCGAGCCGGAGGTAGCAGTCGACGCCACCGCGGAGGCCTCGGCCGAGGCTGAGGCCCCGGCCGAGCCGGAAGTGACTGAGGCCCCGGCCGAGATCGCCGAAGCCGTCGAACCGGCCGGCGCCGAAGTCGAGGCCCCGGCCGAGCCGGAGGTAGCAGACGCCACCGCGGAGGCCCCGGCCGACGTGGCCGAAGCCGTCGAGCCGGCCAGCGCCGAGCCCGAGGCCCCGGCCGAGCCGGCAGTCGACCTCGAACCAGAGGCGTCGAGCGCGGCAGCTACGCCCGAGGGCGAGGACGAGAAGCCCGAATCGGCCTGACTCCCGGCCGCGACTGACCAGGGTCCGTCGCGGCGCAACGGCATCCGGGTCGCGCGCGGGCACGAAATCACCCGCCGGCGCTCCCGATTCGCTGCTCGCCGCCAGGTCGGAACGTCGTGCTAGCATGGCCCGAGGCGCCACCCTCGTGACGCTCGCACCCGGAACAGGCGCTCGACTCGATGGACCGTTTCGACAAATTCACGGATCGCGCGCGCAAGGTCCTGACGCTGGCTCAGGACGAGGCGCAGCGGTTCAACCACAACTACATCGGCACGGAGCACCTGCTCCTGGGCCTCGTCCGCGAGGGCGAAGGCGTGGCCGCGCGCGTCCTCGAGAACATGAACGTCGAGCTTCCGAAGGTGCGCACGGCCGTCGAGTTCATCATCGGGCGGGGAGATCGACCGGTGGTCGGCGAGGTCGGTCTCACGCCGCGCGCGAAGCGCGTCATCGAGCTGGCCATCGACGAGGCACGGCGCCTGGGCCACAACTACATCGGCACGGAGCACCTGCTCCTCGGTCTCGTCCGGGAAGGTGAGGGGATCGCCGCCGGCGTGCTCGAATCCCTCGGTGTCAACCTGGACAAGGTCCGCCACGAGGTCATCCGCGTCCTGTCCCAGAGTTCATCCGCGGGTCCGACGCCCGAGACCAAGCGCGCCAGCAAGACGCCCACGGTCGACCAGCTTGGCATCAACCTGACCGAGGCGGCGAGGGCCGGCAAGCTGGATCCCGTCATCGGGCGTGAGAAGGAGATCGAGCGGGTCATCCAGATCCTCAGCCGGCGGACCAAGAACAATCCGGCCCTGATCGGTGAGCCAGGCGTCGGCAAGACCGCCATCGCGGAGGGGCTCGCCCACCGGATCGTCGCGGGTGATGTGCCCGAGACCCTGCTCAACAAGCGCGTCCTTACCCTGGACATCGGCTCGCTCGTCGCCGGCACGAAATACCGCGGCGAGTTCGAGGAGCGGCTCAAGAAGATCATCGAGGAGCTCCGCAACACGAACGACGCGGTCCTGTTCATCGACGAGCTGCACACGCTCGTGGGTGCCGGCGCGGCCGAGGGCGCCATCGACGCGGCCAACATCCTGAAGCCGCCGCTGTCCCGCGGCGAGCTCCAGTGCATCGGTGCGACGACGCTCGACGAGTACCGCAAGTACATCGAACGCGACGCTGCCCTGGAGCGCCGGTTCCAGCCGGTCATGGTCGAGGAACCGACCATGGAGCAGTCGGTCGAGATCCTGCTCGGGATCCGCGAGCGCTACGAGCAACATCACAAGGTCACCATCACGGACGAGGCGGTCAAGGCCGCCGTCGACCTGTCCATCCGCTACATCACGGACCGCCATCTTCCCGACAAGGCGATCGACCTCATCGACGAGGCAGCCTCCCGGGTCCGGCTGCGGCACGCCTCGGCGCCGCCCGCGCTGCGCGAGGCGCAGAAGGATCTGGATCGCATCACCAAGGAGAAGGACGCGGCGATCAACAACCAGGAATACGAAGCGGCGGCCACCTTGCGCGAGGCGGAGGCGACCGCCAAGGAGAAGGCCGACGAGCTGCGCGCGGAGTGGCAGGCCCAGGTCTCCGGCGAGCAGCCCACCGTCGGGGACGAGGACATCGCCCAGGTCGTCGCGATGTGGACCGGGATCCCGGTCACGCGGATCTCCGAGCAGGAATCCGAGCGACTGCTGCACATGGAGGACGCTCTCCACGGCCGGGTCATCGGCCAGGAGGAGGCGATCGGGACCATCGCCAGGGCCGTCCGGCGCGCCCGGGCCGGCCTGAAGGATCCCAAGCGTCCGATCGGCTCGTTCATCTTCCTCGGCCCGACGGGCGTCGGGAAGACGGAGCTTGCCAAGGCGCTCGCCGAATTCATGTTCGGCAGCGAGGACGCGCTGATCAAGATCGACATGAGCGAGTTCATGGAGCGACACAACGTCAGCCGGCTCGTCGGCGCGCCTCCCGGCTACGTCGGGTTCGACGAGGGCGGCCAACTGACCGAGGCGGTCCGTCGCAAGAACTACTGCGTCGTGCTGCTCGACGAGGTGGAGAAGGCACACCCGGAAGTGTTCAACATCCTCCTGCAGATCCTCGAGGACGGGCACCTCAGCGATGCCAAGGGCCGCCGGGTCGACTTCCGCAACTGCATCATCATCATGACCTCCAACCTTGGCGCCAAGCAGCTCCAGACGAACTCCAGCCTGGGGTTCAGAGTGCAGGGTGCGACGGACGAGGCGCGCGCCGAGAGCTCGTACGAGCTGATGAAGGAGAAGGTCGCGGCGGAACTGAAGAACAACTTCCGCCCGGAGTTCCTCAACCGGATCGACGCGACCGTCGTCTTCCGCTCGCTGACGGTCGAGGAGATCGCCCTGATCGTGGACCTCATGCTGGCCCGGGTGCGCGACCAGCTGCGCGCCCAGGAGATGGCGCTGGAGGTCACGGAGGCGGCGAAGGAGCACATCATCAAGCTCGGCTACGACGTGGCCTACGGGGCACGTCCCCTGCGACGCGTGATCCAGAACATGATCGAGGACGTCCTGGCCGAGCACCTGTTGCTGCGCCGCTACGAGCCCGGCACGACGATCGTCGTCGACAAGGACCCGGAGGCGGGCCTGGATATCCACGCCGCCGAGACGCGCGAGCCCGTCGAGGCCGTTTGACCTCGATCGACGCCCCGGGCTGACCGTGGCGAAGGCCACGAGCCGCTTCGTCTGCCAGACCTGCGGTGAGGCGTTCCTGCGCTGGGAGGGCCAGTGTCGCGCGTGTGGCGGGTGGAACAGCCTCGTGGAAACGGTCGTTCGCGACAGGCCCAGCGCGAGTCGCACGGCCCGCGATGGCGGCGAGCATTCCCAGCCAGTGCGCCTGGGCGAGATCGGCGAGCGCGACGTCCCGCGTCTGCCTACCGGCATCGGCGAGTTGGACCGCGTGCTTGGCGGCGGGCTCGTCCCGGGGTCGCTGGTCCTCGTCGGCGGCGAACCCGGTATCGGCAAGTCCACCCTGCTCCTCCAGGCGGCGGCCGGCGTCGGTGCCCCCGTCCTGTATGCGACCGGCGAGGAATCGGCCGCCCAGGTCCGGCTGCGGGCCGGGCGCCTCGACCTGCTCGACGGCAGCCCAGGCCGGTCGATCGCCGTACTCGCCGAGCATGACATCGGTCGGATCGTGGAAGCGGCGCGGTCCGCGCGCCCGTCACTGGTCGTCGTCGACTCCATCCAGACGGCCACCGTCGACGAGCTCGATGGCGCGGCCGGGAGCGTCGGCCAGGTCCGCGAATCGGCCGTCCGCCTGATGGAGTTCGCGAAGGGGGAGGGGATCGCGGTCGTCCTGGTCGGCCACGTGACCAAGGACGGATCGCTCGCTGGCCCCAAGACGCTGGAACACCTGGTCGACGCGGTGATCGCCCTGGAGGGTGAGCGGTATGCGGCACTGCGCCTCGTCCGGGCCGCCAAGAACCGGTTCGGCTCGACGGAGGAGGTGGGGGTCTTCGAGATGGCCGGCACGGGCCTCCGCGAGGTCAGCGACCCGGCTCGCGCCTTCCTGGCCGAGCACGCCGAACCCGCACCCGGGAGCGTCGTCGCCCCGACCCTGGAGGGCAGTCGTCCACTGCTGGTCGAAGTCCAGGCGCTCGTTGCAGCGAGCGGCTACGGGACGCCCGCCCGGAAGGCGAGTGGCATCGATCCCAACCGGCTGGGCCTCCTCGTCGCCGTGCTCGGCCGGCGGGCCGGGGTCGGCCTCGCCTCACACGACGTCTATGCGAATCTCGCCGGCGGACTGTCGGTGACGGAGCCGGGTCTGGACCTTCCCGTCGCGATCGCCCTCGCTTCCTCGCTCCGTGATCGTCCGGTGCATCCGGGCACCGTCGTGATCGGTGAAGTCGGGCTCCTGGGCGAATTGCGGCCGGTCGTCGGCCTGGAGCGGCGGCTGCGCGAGGCCGCCAGGCTGGGCTTCACGAGCGCGATCGTGCCCCGATCGCGGGCCGGGGTGGGCCCCGTGGCGGTCCCGGGCCTCGACATCGTCGAGGTCGCGACCCTGCGCGAAGCCATGCACGCGGCCCTGGTCGCCCCGTCGGGCACGCATGGCGATGCGCTCCCGGCGATGCTAGGCTGACGACCCGCCCGGACCGCACGCGGCCCGGGGACGCCGAGACTGTCCGTCGAGGGGTGTCGTGATCCGCTATATCCGTGTGCTTGGGGCCGCGCTGGGCGGTCTCGTGGGGCTCGTCCTGGCCGGGGTCGATGGCGGCCTGTTCCAGGAGACCGGCTACGCCGGCGCGCTCCTCGCCGCGTGGGTCGTCGCCTGGGTCGTCGTCGGCTTCGGCCTGCTCCCGTATCTGACCGTCGTCCCGGCCGGGTGGCTGATCTCCCGCGTCGAGGAGCTGTCGACGGCCGAGTTCGTGACGGCCATCGCGGGCCTGCTCATCGGCCTGTTGATGGGCCTGCTGCTGGGGCTCCCGCTCGGCCAGATCGAGGGCCCGATCGGCGAATGGGGGCCGCTCGGTGTGTCGGTCTTCCTGGGCCTGGGGATGCTGGGGCTGACGGTCGCCAAGCGGCGCGACCTCGTGATCGCGGCCGAGGCGGTCGGACTCGTGCGGCGTGAGCGTACGACCGCCGGCGGTGACGGTCAGCGCAGCGGCGACCCTCACATCGTGGTCGACACCAGCGCCATCATCGACGGCCGGATCGCGGAGATCGTCGAATTGGGCTTCATCTTCGGCACGCTCGTCATCCCCCGGTTCGTCCTGGACGAGCTGCAGCACATCGCCGACAGTTCGGACACGCTGCGACGGAACCGCGGCCGCCGCGGGTTGGAGATCCTCGCGCGCATGCAGAAGGAGCCGGGGACCCCCGTCGAGATCGTCGAGGACGATGTGCCCGACGTTCCGGAGGTGGATGCGAAGCTCGTGGCGCTCGCCCGCGTGCGCAGCAAGGTCATCCTGACCAACGACTTCAACCTCAACCGGGTGGCCGAGCTCCAGGACGTCCGCGTCATGAACATCAACTCGCTGGCCAACGCCGTGAAACCGGCGGTCCTCCCGGGTGAGGAGCTGCGCGTGCGCGTGATCCAGGAGGGCAAGGAGGCCGGCCAGGGTGTCGGCTTCCTCGACGACGGCACCATGATCGTCGTGGAGGGCGGTGCGCGGCACATCGACAAGGACCTCGATGTCCTGGTGACGCGGGTCCTCCAGACCGTCGCCGGACGGATGATCTTCGCCCAGCCGCGACTGGACTGATCGGCGTGTCCGACACGCCGCTGCGTGCCGACGCCATCGTCGTCGCCGCCGGGTCTTCGACGCGGATGGGTGGCGTCGACAAGCTCGCCTGGTCGATCGCCGGGCGGCCGCTCCTGGCGCACGCCCTGGAGGCGCTCGCGGCCACCGACATCGTCGACTCGATCGTGGTGGTGGCTGGCGCAGACCGGCGCGACGGACTGGCCGCTGCGGACTGGCTGCCCGCCAAGACCGTGGCGGTCGTCACCGGCGGCGCCCGGCGCCAGGATTCGGTCGCGGCCGGCTTCCGGGCCCTGGAGTCGCTCGTGCCCGATCCGCCCGGCGACCGGATCGTGCTGGTCCACGACGGGGCTCGCCCCGTCCTCCGACCGGATCTGGTGGTCGCGGTCGCGAACGCGGCGCATCGGCACGGTGCGGCGATCCCGGTGCTGCCCGTGGTGGAGACCGTCAAGCGGATCGACGGTCCGCTGGTCAGCGGCACGATGGATCGATCCGCCCTGGTCGTCGCCCAGACGCCGCAGGGGATCCGCCGGTCCATCTGGCGGTCGGCGACGGTGGACCCCGCCGCGGCCGACCGGACGTGGACCGACGAAGCCGCCCTGCTGGAGGCTTGTAGAATCGCCGTTCACGTCGTTCCCGGCGATCCTTCCAATCTCAAGGTGACCATGCCCGCCGACCTTGCTCGCGCCGCCGACCTGTTGTCACCGGGCACCCGCGGGACACGATCCGGGATGGGCCACGACCTCCATCCGTTCGGACCGGGCTCGCCGTTGCGACTCGGTGGAGTCGCGATCGAGGGTGCGCCGAAGCTGGCCGGTCACTCCGACGGCGACGTCGCGCTGCACGCCATCGCGGATGCCCTGCTCGGGGCGGCGGCCATGGGCGACCTGGGTCGCCACTTCCCGGCAGACGCGTCGACCCCGGAGGGTGTCGCCAGCGTCGACCTGCTCGCCGGGGTCGTCGACCTGCTCGCCCGCTCCGGCTGGCGTCCGGTCGCCGTGGACGCCACCATCGTTGCCGCCCGTCCCCGGCTCGCCAGCCTCCTGGACGGGATGCGCTCCGAGATCGGGCGCATCCTCGGCGTGGCCGTGGAGCAGGTCAGCGTGAAGGCGTCGACCGGCAACCTGGCAGGGCCGGAAGGCGCCGGGCGCGCGATCTCCGCGTTGGCGTTGGTCACCATCGAGCGTCGACCGTGACCGTGCGACTCCACGACACCCTGACCGGCGAGACCCGCCCGTTCGTTCCGCTCCATGCGGGCCAGGTCGGGATCTACTCGTGTGGACCGACGGTCTATGGCCCGGCGCACATCGGCAATTTCCGCTCGTTCCTGTTCGCCGACCTGCTGGTCCGCCACCTGCGCTGGCGCGGCCACGAGGTCCGCTGGGTCATGAACGTGACCGACATCGACGACAAGATCATCAAGCGTG
Source organism: uncultured Chloroflexia bacterium (assembly GCA_963704935.1). Taxonomy (GTDB): domain Bacteria; phylum Chloroflexota; class Limnocylindria; order Limnocylindrales; family CSP1-4; genus SPCO01. The sequence goes on along the minus strand of CAVPIF010000001.1, from coordinate 510,000 downwards.
CCGCCGCGAGCGCGACCGCCTACGAAGAGCTGGCCGACCGATATGTCGAGCGGTTCCTGGTGGACGCCGACGCGCTGCGCATGACCCGTCCCGACGTCCTGCCGCGAGCGACCGACCACATCGACCAGATGGTCGACCTGGTCACGACGCTCCTCGAACGTGGGCATGCGTATCGGACGGACGACGGCTCGATCTTCTTCCGGATCTCGTCATGGCCGGCATACGGCCGGCTGGCCAAGCTCGATCCCGAGCAGCTGCGCGTCGGAGAACGGGTGGAAGCCGACGAGTACGGAAAGGACGACGTCCGGGACTTTGCGTTGTGGAAGGGCCCCAAGCCCGGCGATCCTTCCTGGGATACGGCGATCGGCAGCGGGCGGCCGGGCTGGCACATCGAGTGCTCGGCGATGAGTATCGCCCACCTGGGACCCTCGTTCGACATCCACACGGGCGGGGTCGATCTCATCTTCCCGCATCACGAGGACGAGATCGCCCAGAGCGAGGCGGCGACCGGCCAGCCGTTCGTCGGAACATGGCTGCACTGCGCGCATCTGCAGTCCGGTGGCATCAAGATGGCCCGGTCGGTCGGCAACATCGCCCTCGTCAGCGAGCTGATCGACGCCGGCGTCCCAGCCCGGGCCGTCCGATATGCCCTCATCTCGGTCAACTACCGGGCGAGCCTGAGCTTCACGGATGCCTCCCTGGCGGCCGCCCGGTCGGCGGTGGACCGGCTCGACACCGTCGTCGCGGCGCTGACCGCGTACCGCGAGGATCGCCCACACGATCCGACCCTGCCGGGCATCCTCGAGACCGGCCGCTCGGCGTTCGGTGCGGCGATGGACGACGACCTCAACGTGTCGGCGGCGCTGGCCGTCGTCTTCGACCTGGTTCGCGAGTTGAATCGACGCATGGAAGCTCGTTCGATCTCGACCGCCGACGCCGGGAGCGCCCTCGAAGCTCTCCGCGATCTTGACGGGGTACTGGCGGTGCTGCCCGATCTCGACGGGGACGCGGCGCTCCCAGCGGAGCTGCAATCGCTCGTCGACGAGCGGGCCGCGGCGCGGGCCGCCAGGGACTGGGCCGCAGCGGACCGGTTGCGCGACGCCCTGGCGGACCGTGGCATCGCCGTCGAGGACACCCGTGACGGCCAGCGCTGGCGCCGCGCCGCGGAACTGAGTCGTGGCTGACCGACCGCCCGGCGCTGGGGGCCCGGGCAGGCCGCGCAAGCCTCGTGACGGACGCCCCGGCAAGCCTCGCGGCCAGGGAGCCGGCCCGCGTGGCGGGTCCGGCCCGCGTGGCGGGTCCGGCCCGCGCGATGCGAGGGGAACGGGCCGGTATCCCGAAGGTGGACCACGAGGCGGACCGCCCGGCGGCCGTGCGCATGACGCCTGGCCACAGCCGGATCCACCACCCGGCGGCCCACCAGGCGCGCGTCGCCGAGACGCCTGGCAGCAGGGCAGTGCCGGACCCGGCCGCAGGCCGGTCGACCGGGCCGACACGAGATGGTCCGGGCCCGAGGGTGGTCCGCGGCCGAGACCAGGCCCATCCGACGTCCCGCGCCGGCCGTTCGCTCCACGACCGGGGCCCGGGCCACGCTACCCGGCCGATCGGCGCCCGTACGGCCCCGGCGACGGGCCGCCGCCGCGACCTTCCCATGGCGCCTCTCGTCCCGGGCACTTCGGACGACCGGCCTTCGACGACCGGGGCGGCCCGCCGAGGTCGATGCCGCTCCCGCCGCCGGAGGCGCTGGGACCCCTGGAGGAACTCGTCGCCGGACGCCGCCCGGTCGAGGAAGCGTTCGTCGCCCGGCGGCCGGCCATCCGGCTGCTCGTGGTGCCGCAGCGCCGGGCCGCCCTCGAACGACTCGTCCTCCACGCCACGAACCTCCGGATCCCGATCGTCGAGGTGGAGGGTGGGTCGCTGACGGCTCTGGCGGGGTTCGATGGGCACCAGGGCATCGCGCTCGTCGTCGAGCCGCGGCGGTACGCCGGCCTCGACGATGTCCTCGCTCGCGCCGTGGAACGCGGGGAGCCGCCGTTCATCCTCGTCCTGGACTCGCTGGAGGACCCGCACAATGTCGGCTCGCTGCTGCGCAGCGCGGAGGCGGCAGGCGTCCACGGCGTGCTGTACCCGACCCATCGGCAGGCGCCGCTCAGTGCGTCGGCCGTCAAGGCGTCAGCCGGCGCCATCGAACACCTCTTGCTGTGCCCGGTCGACGACCTGCCGACCGCCCTGGCGGACCTGCACGCCCGGGGCGTGCGGGTCGCCGGAGCAGATGGTGACGCGCCACTCACGGCCCGCCAGAGCGACCTCCGCGGGCCCCTGGCGATCGTCGTCGGGAGCGAGGGCCAGGGCCTCGGGCCGGCGGTCCGCCGCCGATGCGACCTGTTCATGCGGATCCCGATGCGGGGGGCTGTCGGCTCGTTGAACGCGGCGGTCGCGGGTTCCATCCTGCTCTTCGAGGCGGTCGCCCAGCGTGACGCGGCGGGTTCGGATGCCCTGGCCGACGTACCGCCGGACCGGCCCGATCCGGCGACCGAACCCGGGATCGACGATCCGGTCATCAAGACGCCGAAGCGACCCGGCCGGCGCGCGAAGCCGTCGACCGAGGCCGGTCTGGCCCCCGGTTCGGAGCCGGACGGGGAGGACCTCCTCCCGTCCTGACCGGGCTCGACCGCGCGCGGTCGACGGACCAGGTGCGCTTGACCCATCCGGCCGACCGGCCCTATCATCTCCCGGCGCCGAATGGGGTCCTCTGCGGTACGGCCCTGCCCGTCGCGCCGACGTAGCTCAATTGGTAGAGCAGCGGTTTTGTAAACCGCAGGTTCCGGGTTCGAGTCCCGTCGTCGGCTCCAGCGCACGTCCAACGGTGGCCGGATCCACCACGAGGCCGCAGTCTCGATCCGGCCCCCTTGCCGCAGTGGGTAGGTTGAGCAGGTGGTGAGCTCCGCTGACTGTAGATCAGCCGTCTTCGACTGTGGGGGTTCGATTCCCTCCCTGCCCACCACTTCATCAGGAATATCCCAGATCGGATCCGGGCCCACATAGCTCAGCTGGCAGAGCACTTCCTTGGTAAGGAAGAGGTCATCGGTTCAAGTCCGATTGTGGGCTCCATCGCCCGGTCATCCATCCCAGCGGCGTAGCCGCGCCTCGTCAAGGAGTGAACTGGTCTCGTGGCCAAGAAGAAGTTCGAGCGCACCAAGCCGCACGTCAATATCGGCACGATCGGCCACATCGACCACGGCAAGACGAGCCTGACCGCGGCGATCTCCAAGTACCTCGCCCTGAAGGGTTCGGCCGAGTACCGCGCCTTCGACTCGATCGACAACGCGCCCGAAGAGCGCGAGCGTGGGATCACCATCGCGATCGCCCACGTCGAGTACGAGACCGAGGCGCGCCACTACGCCCACGTCGACTGCCCGGGTCACGCCGACTACATCAAGAACATGATCACCGGCGCGGCCCAGATGGACGGGGCCATCCTCGTCGTCGCCGCGACGGACGGCCCGATGCCCCAGACCCGCGAGCACATCCTGCTGGCCCGCCAGGTCGAGGTCCCGTTCATCGTCGTGTTCCTCAACAAGGTCGACATGGTCGACGACGCGGAGCTGCTCGACCTGGTCGAGCTCGAGGTCCGCGAGCTGCTCTCCAAGTACAACTTCCCGGGTGACGACATCCCGGTCATCCGCGGCTCCGCGCTCAAGGCCCTCGAGGCCCCGGACAACCCCGCCGATCCCGCCTACGGCCCGATCCAGGAGCTGATGGACGCGGTCGATTCCTACATCCCGACCCCCGAGCGCGCGGTGGACAAGCCGTTCCTCATGCCGGTCGAGGACGTGTTCGGGATCAAGGGCCGCGGGACGGTCGCCACCGGGCGCATCGAGCGCGGCATCGTCAAGGTCGGCGACGAGGTCGAGCTGATCGGGGTCAAGGCCACCCGCAAGATCGTGGTCACCGGCGTCGAGATGTTCAAGAAGCTGCTCGACGAGGGCCGCGCCGGCGACAACGTCGGCTGCCTCATCCGCGGCATCGAGCGCGAGGAGATCGAGCGCGGCCAGGTCCTGGCCAAGACGGGCTCGGTCAAGCCGCACACCAAGTTCACCGCCCAGGTCTACGTCCTGACCAAGGAGGAGGGTGGCCGCCATACCCCGTTCTACAACGGCTACCGGCCGCAGTTCTACCTGCGCACCACCGACGTGACCGGGGCGATCGGCCTGCCCGACGGGGCGGAGATGATCATGCCCGGCGACAACGTCGAGATGAGCGTCGAGCTGATCACCCCGATCGCCCTCGAGATCGGCCAGCGCTTCGCCATCCGCGAGGGTGGCCGGACCGTCGGCGCCGGCGCCATCGTCAGCATCGTCGAGTAGGGACGAGATGGCGAAGGTCGAAGCACGTCCCACGTTCCAGCTCGCCTGCACCGAGTGCAAGGAGCGAACGTACACGACGCGGAAGAACAAGAGGAACGATCCGAACCGGATGGAACTGCAGAAATACTGCCCGCGCTGCCGCCGACATACACTTCACCGAGAAGCGAAGTAAGCGGCGGCCGCCCCGCAGGGGTGTAGCTCAATTGGCAGAGCACTGGTCTCCAAAACCAGCGGTTGTAGGTTCGAGTCCTATCGCCCCTGCCAATCCTCCGCCTGATGGCTCGCCGGAGCGTCGCCTCAGCCGTCGGAGGGTTCGGACACAGTCATGCAGCCGTAGCAAGAGAAGAAGAACGACGACGTGAAGCGCCTCCGCCGATACTTCGATGAGGTCTGGTCTGAGCTGAAGAAGGTCAGCTGGCCGACTCGCGACCAGGTCCGCACCCTGACCGTGCTGGTCTTCACGATCAGCTTCGTGATCGGGCTGTACATCACCGTGCTCGATACCATCTTCCAGGGCCTGCTCGGCCTCGTGGCACGGACGAGCTAGGGACCGATGATGACCGACCTGACCGAAACCGAGACGAAGGCGCCAGAGAAGCGCTGGTACGTCATCCACACGTACTCGGGCTACGAGAACAAGGTCAAGGCCAATCTGGAACATCGCATCGAGTCGATGGGCATGGAGGACAAGATCTTCCAGGTCCTCGTCCCGATGGAGGATGAGATCGAGATCCGCCAGGGCCAGCGCCACACCGTCCAGAAGAAGGTCTACCCGGGCTACGTCCTGGTGGAGATGATCCTGGACCCGGACAGCTGGTTCGTCGTCCGCAACACGCCGGGCGTGACCTCGTTCGTCGGCGGCGCCAACATCCCGGGCGTTCGCAGCGAGCCGATCCCGCTGGACGAGACCGAGGTCAAGCAGATCCTGCGGCACATGGGTGTCGAGACACCCAAGTACCGTGTCGCGTTCATCAAGGGCCAGAGCGTCCGGGTCACCGACGGGCCGTTCGCCGAGTTCATCGGCACGGTCGAGGAGGTCAATCCGGAGCGCAACAAGGTCAAGGTCCTGGTGAGCATCTTCGGCCGCGAGACCCCGGTCGAGCTCGACTTCCTGCAGGTCGAGAAGCTGTAGAAAGGAACCGGAACAACCCCCGTGGCCAAGAAGATCCGCATCGTCCTGACCCTCCAGCTGCCGGCCGGCAAGGCGACTCCCGCCCCGCCCGTCGGCACCGCGCTGGGTCCGCACGGCATCAATATCGTCGAGTTCACGAAGTCGTACAACGAGAAGACCGCGGACAAGGCCGGCCAGATCATCCCGGCCCAGATCACCGTCTTCGAGGACCGTTCATTCACCTTCATCCTCAAGACCCCGCCGGCTGCCGACCTGCTGCGCAAGGCCGCGGGCGTCGAGAAGGGGGCGTCGACCGCCGCACGCGAGACCGTCGGCCGCGTGACGAAGGACCAGATCCGCGAGATCGCCGCCATCAAGATGGCCGACCTCAACGCCAATGACCCCGACGCGGCCGCCAGGCAGATCGAGGGCACGGCCCGCTCGATGGGCATCGAGGTCGTCGGCTAGGGAGCGGCGCCAGCACACCGAACCAGAGGTCCGCGCGACTCCACCCCGGGTCGCGACAGACGGACCGTCACGGGGGAGGTCGGGAGCGCCGACCGACAGGAGGACCCGCACCATGACCCATGGCAAGAAGTATCTGGCGGCCGCCGCCCTCGTGGATCGCGAGCAACTGTACGGCCCGCTCGAGGCGGCCGAGCTCGTCCGGCAGACCACGACCGTCAACTTCGACGCGTCCGTGGAGGCCCATCTGCGACTCGGCGTCGACCCGCGTCACGCGGACCAGATGGTCCGCGGTACGGTCGTCCTGCCGCATGGCACCGGCAAAGTCGTCCGCGTGGCGGTGTTCGCCCAGGGCGACAAGGCCCAGGAAGCCCTGCGTGCAGGCGCCGATGAAGTCGGCGGCGAGGACCTGGTCAAGAGGATCGAGGCCGGCTGGCTCGAATTCGACGTCGCCCTGGCGACTCCGGACTCGATGGGCATGGTCGGCAAGCTCGGCAAGATCCTGGGGCGGCGCGGCCTGATGCCGAACCCCAAGGCCGGCACGATCACGTTCGACCTTGACCGTGCGGTCCGCGAGGTCAAGGGCGGTCGCGTGGAGTTCAAGGTCGACAAGGCGGCGATCATCCATGTGCCGGTCGGCAAGAGCAGCTTCGAGGCGTCGGCCATCGTCGACAACCTCGCGGCCCTCGTCGACGCGGTCAACCGCGCGAAGCCATCGGGCGTGAAGGGCCAGTACCTGCGAACCCTGACCATCGCCAGCACCATGGGCCCGGGCATCCGGGTCGACGTGCCGGCCGTCCTGGCGGCCGCGGCCGCCTGACCCCTGCCGGCGGGCCGCCGGCGCACCACACGTGATGACGGCGGAGACGCGCGTCATCTGATCGATACGTCCAGAGGGTCGTACCCGAAGGACGACAGACGGACCGCCGCAGACAGCCTGCGCCCTTTCGGCGCCGCGGCCCTCACAAGGGGTCACGACGTCCAGGGCTTGATCCGTCGGGCCGGACCGGATACCGCCCCCACGAGGGGGGAGCCGGGGACGACGACGAGCACGCCGAGGCAGTCGGTGCCTCCACCGCCCAGCGGTGGGTGCATCCCTGCGAGCCGGGGTCGGCCTCCCGAGATCGGGAGGTTGCCATGGGATCCGTCGCAGGGGAACCGGACCACCAGTCCGGACCACCCGCCGCCGCACGCCGGTCGCGTGCCGAACGACGAGGATCGGCGAGTCCAGCGCCCGCCGGTCCCGCCAGGAAGGAGGCTCCATGCCGACCGAGGCCAAGCGCGAGACGGTCGCCGAGCTTCGCGAGGAACTCGCGAATGCCCGGACGATGATCGTGTCCGAGTACCGCGGCCTCAGCGTGAAGGAGATCGCCGAGATCCGGCGTGCCCTGCGCAAGCAGGACGTGACCTACCGCGTCATCAAGAACCGATTGATGCGCATCGCGGCCGAGGATTCGGTCGGCGAGGCGCTCAACCCGCTCCTCACCGGGCCGACCGCCATCGCTTTCGGGATCGACGGGGCCGGGACGGCGAAGGCTGTCCTGGACGCGACGCGCCCGTACGGCAAGATCGTGCGGATCACCGGCGGCGTGCTGGGCGATCGGGCCATCAGCGCGGACGACGTCACCCGCCTCGCCGCCCTGCCGTCGCGCGAAGTCCTGCTGGCCAAGCTGGCCGGTGGGATGCAGGCGCCGGTGGCGACCCTGGCCGGCCTGCTCGCCGCACCCCTGCGCAACCTGGGCTACGCCCTGTCGCAGGTCGCCGAGCAGAAGCGCGCCGGTGCGCCGGACGCGTGACGAACCCGTCCACACCAGCTCAACCCACCCAACCGACAAGGAGTCAACCATGGCTGTCATGACCCAGGACGACCTGCTCGAGGCGATCGACAAGATGACCGTCCTCGAACTCTCCGAGTTCATCAAGCGCTTCGAGGACCGCTACGGTGTCACCGCTGCCGCCCCGGCGGCCGCGGCCGCCGCCCCGGCCGCTGGTGCCGAGGCCGGCGCCGGCCCGGCGGTCGCCGAGGAGCAGACCGAGTTCAGCCCCGTCCTCACCGAGGTCGGGCCGAACAAGATCCCGGTGATCAAGGTGGTGCGCGAGCTGACCGGACTCGGCCTCAAGGAGGCCAAGGATCTGGTCGACGCCTCGCCGAAGCCCGTCAAGGAAGGCGTGACGAAGGACGAGGCCGAGAAGATCAAGGCAGCCCTCGAGGAGCAGGGCGCCAAGGTCGAGATCAAGTAGAACGGCTGCAGCCGGGTGGCGCCTTCATGCGTCGCCCGGCTGCGCCGGTCGGCCGGGTCGACCGGGGATCGAATCACGCCTAGCACGTTCGGGGGTGTTTGACAAGACGTGAAATCGCGATATCCTACTCCTTCTGTGAGCGCGGCCTCCCCTTCTCCTCAATTCCTCCGTCAAGGAGTGGTGTTTCATGCTGTCTGCTGAGTCGTCGACTCGCGCCGTGACCCCGTCGGGTCGCATCTCGTACGCCCGCATCGACCGGAAGATCGATGGCGTGAGCTTCGAGAAGTTCGAGATCCCGAATCTCATCGAACTCCAGCTCGATTCGTTCGCCTGGTTCATGGAGAAGGGGTTGCGCGAGCTGTTCGACGAGATCAGCCCGATCAAGGACTTCACCGGCAAGGTCATGGAGCTGCAGTTCCTGGACTACGAGTTCGGGGCTCCGAAGTACTCCGAGGAGGAGTGCCGGACCAAGGACCTGACGTTCAGCAAGCCCCTCTATGTCAACGTCGAGTTGCTGATCAAGGAGACTGGGGAGATCCAGCGCCAGCGCGTGTACATGGGCGACTACCCCTGGATGACGGACCAGGGCACCTTCGTGATCAACGGCGCCGAGCGGGTCGTCGTCAGTCAGCTGGTCCGTTCACCTGGCGTCTACTACAGCGAGACGGAGGACCTCGCGTCCGGCCGCATGCTGTTCAGCGCCAAGGTCATCCCGAATCGCGGGGCGTGGCTCGAGTTCGAGACCAACAACAAGGACCAGCTCTGGGTCAAGGTGGACCGCAAGCGCAAGATCGCGGCCACGACCCTGCTACGCGCGGTCGGCTACGAGCAGAACGACGAGATCGCGGCGCTGTTCAGCGCGATCGACATCGATCCCGAGCACCCGTTCATCGCGAGCACCCTGGACAAGGACCTCACCCACACCCAGGCCGAGGCCCTCATCGAGGTCTACAAGAAGCTGCGCCCGGGCGATCCGCCCACGGGCGAGAACGCCCGCCAGCTGGTCGAGAGCCTGTTCTTCAACTTCCGCCGCTATGACCTGGGTCGTGTCGGTCGGTACAAGTTCGACAAGAAGCTCGACGGCGTCGCTTCCCGGATGGGCCTCGACCTCCAGCGTGAGCAGCGGACGATCACCCGAGAGGACATCGCGGCGATCGTCGGCCACCTCGTCGAGTGCAACCGCGGCCTGCACCCCAAGGACGACATCGACCACCTCGGCAACCGCCGGATCCGCGCCAACGGAGAACTGATCCAGAACGCGTTCCGGATCGGGCTCCTGCGGATGGAGCGCGTCGTCCGGGAGCGGATGACGATCCAGGAGATCGACAAGGCGACCCCGAACGCCCTCATCAACATCCGCCCGGTCGTGGCGGCGATGAAGGAGTTCTTCGGCGGAAGCCAGCTCAGCCAGTTCATGGACCAGACGAACCCGCTGGCCGAGCTGACCTCCAAGCGCCGCCTGTCGGCACTGGGACCGGGCGGCCTGTCGCGCGAGCGCGCCGGGTTCGACGTCCGTGACGTCCACCACAGCCACTACGGCCGGATCTGCCCGATCGAAACGCCGGAAGGCCCGAACATCGGCCTGATCGGGTCACTCGCGACGTACGGGCGGATCAACAGCTACGGCTTCATCGAGACGCCGTACCGCAAGGTGAAGCGGACCGTCGCCTACAACGACGCCGACATCTCCGGGTACCAGGCCGGCACCGATCTCGCCACCAAGAGTGGCGACGTGGTCCTCAAGGCCGGCGCGACCTTCACGGCGGCGGCCATCACGGAACTCAAGAAGCAGAAGCTCCACGCGTTCCCGATCCGCCCGATCGTGACCGACGACATCGAGTACCTGCCCGCGGACGAAGAGGAGGAGCACGTCGTCGCCCAGGCCAACGCGCCGCTCGACGACGAGGGCCACTTCACGGCCGAGCGGGTCCCGTCGCGCTACCGCGACACGTTCCCGGAGGCCCGGCCCAATCAGATCGAATACATGGACGTGTCACCCAAGCAGGTGGTCTCCGTCGCGACCGCGCTCATCCCGTTCCTCGAGCATGACGATGCCAATCGCGCGCTGATGGGCTCGAACATGCAACGCCAGGCGGTCCCGCTCCTCGAGCCGGAGTCGCCGATCGTGGGCACCGGCATGGAGGAGCGCGCCGCCCGCGATTCCGGCCAGGTCCTGGTCGCCCGCCGTGGCGGCGTCGTGACGAGCGTGACCGCCGAGCGGATCGCCGTCGAGACCGATGCCGGCGAGCTCGATGAGTACAAGCTCCAGAAGTTCGTCCGCTCCAACCAGGGGACCTGCATCAACCAGCGCCCCATCGTGGACGTCGGTTCCAGGGTCGCGGACGGCCAGCCCATCGCGGACTCGAGCTCCACCCAGCTCGGCGAGCTGGCCCTCGGCCGCAACATCCTCGTCGCGTTCATGAGTTGGGAGGGCGGCAACTACGAGGACGCCATCGTCATCAGCGACCGCCTCGTCCGCGACGACCTGTTCACCAGCATCCACATCGAGAAGCACGAGATCGAGTCGCGCGACACGAAGCTGGGACCCGAGGAGATCACTCGCGACATCCCCAACGTCGGCGAGGAGTCCCTCAAGGACCTCGACGAGGAGGGCATCGTCTACATCGGCGCCGAGGTCCGCCCCGGCGATATCCTCGTGGGCAAGATCACCCCGAAGGGCGAGACCGAGCTGACCGCCGAGGAGCGACTGCTGCGGGCGATCTTCGGCGAGAAGGCTCGCGAGGTGAAGGACAGCTCGCTGCGCCTGCCCCACGGCGAGCGCGGCAAGGTCGTCGAGGTCCGCGAGTTCCGCCGCGAGCTCAACGATGACCTCCAGCCTGGCGTCAACCGGCTCGTCCGCGTATCCGTCGCCCAGAAGCGCAAGATCTCGGTCGGCGACAAGATGGCCGGCCGGCACGGCAACAAGGGCGTGATCGCCAAGATCCTGCCCGCCGAGGACATGCCCTACCTGCCCGATGGCACCCCGGTGGACATCCTCCTCAACCCGCTCGGCGTCCCGAGCCGGATGAACATCGGCCAGATCCTCGAGACGCACCTCGGCTGGGCCCTGCACAAGAAGGGCCTCAAGGCCGCGACCGCGGTGTTCGATGGCGCGACGGAGGGGCAGATCCAGCAGGAGCTGCGCGACGCCGGCCTGCCGGAGTCCGGCAAGATCGAGCTTCGCGACGGGCGCACCGGCGAGGCGTTCGACCGGCACATCACCGTCGGCTACATCTACATGCTCAAGCTGCACCACCTCGTCGAGGACAAGATCCACGCCCGGTCGACCGGTCCGTACAGCCTGATCACCCAGCAGCCACTGGGCGGCAAGGCGCAGTTCGGTGGCCAGCGATTCGGCGAGATGGAGGTCTGGGCACTGGAGGCCTACGGCGCCGCGAACATCCTCCAGGAGCTGCTCACGGTCAAGTCGGACGACGTCCTCGGGCGGGTCCAGACCTACGAAGCGATCGTCAAGGGCGAGGAGATCCAGCCGCCGCGGGTCCCCGAGTCGTTCAAGGTCCTCATCAAGGAGTTGCGCAGCCTCGGGCTCAATGCGGAGATCCTGGACCAGAACGAGGAGGAGATCCCGCTGGCCGAGGACGACGCATCCGGGTACCTCCTCCCCGATCTCGGCGGGATCAACCTCGCCGGGTTCGAGGACTGAACCTCATCCCCATCCCCAGTCACCCACCGTCCCCGCGGGGCCGAGTCCCGGCCGGCTCGACCCCGCTCGCCCACGGTCCGCATCGCGTCGCCGAGCCAGGCGGCGACGCGGAGGAGAACCATGCTCGAGGTCAATAACTTCAGCGCGATCCGCATCTCGCTCGCCAGCCCCGACCAGATCCGCGAGTGGTCCAAGGGTGAGGTGACCAAGCCGGAGACGATCAACTACCGCACGCTCAAGCCGGAGAAGGACGGCCTCTTCGACGAGCGGATCTTCGGTCCGACCAAGGACTGGGAGTGCTACTGCGGCAAGTACAAGCGCATCCGCTACAAGGGCATCATCTGCGACAAGTGCGGCGTGGAGGTCACACGCTCCAAGGTTCGCCGAGAGCGGATGGGCCACATCCAGCTGGCCAGCCCGGTCAGCCACATCTGGTACTTCAAGGGCACGCCGAGTCGCCTTGGCATCCTGCTCGATATCAGCCCGCGCAACCTTGAGCGGATCCTCTACTTCGCGCTGTACATCGTCACCCACGTGGACGAGGACGCGCGCAAGCGCGCCCTGGCTGCGATCCAGGAAGAGGCAGAAGGTCGCGGCGGCAAGGGCGGCGAGCAGCTGGCCGAGCTGGAGGATCGCCTGCGGGGCGAGGTCAATCGCCAGTCCGACGCCCTGCGTGCCGATCTGGCGCGCGTCCGGGAAGACCTCGAGACGCAGCGCGCCACCCGGACGGAGGAGATCGCCGCCGCGGCACAGGCGACCGAGGCCCAGCTCGCGGAGATCAAGGGGACCGTGGCAACCGACACGATCGCCTTCGTTCCCGACCGGCGAGGTCATCGTCGCGGCCGGCGACAAGGGCGGCAAGGAAGCCACCGCGCGACTGCGCAAGGTCGTCTCCGGATTCAGCGACCAGGTCAATACCGAGTTCAAGCAGCGCGAGGCCGACGAGGTCCGCGCCGTGGAGCAGCAGGTCCTCGATCTGACGGCCGGCATGCAGGAGGCGGTCCAGCACGAGCGCGAGGGTCTCGCCGAGCAGGCCGCGGGCCTCAAGGACGAGCTGCGCAAGCTTCGCGACGAGCTCGAGGGCCTCAAGCCGATGCAGACGCTCGGCGAACTCGAGTTCCGGAACCTGGACGAGCGCTATGGCTCTGGCGCCAAGAGCGGGCGCGTCTTCGGTGCCGGCATGGGCGCCGAGGCCGTGCGCGAGATCATCAGCCGGATGGAGCTGGAGGAGCTGGCCCGCACGCTCCACGTCGAGGTCCGCACGAGCTCCGGCCAGCGGCGCAAGAAGGCCATCAAGCGGCTGCGCCTCATCGAGGCGTTCCGCCGATCGGGCACGCGCCCTGACTGGATGATCCTGTCCGTGCTGCCGGTCATCCCGCCGGACCTGCGCCCCATGGTGCAGCTCGACGGTGGCCGCTTCGCCACCTCCGATCTCAACGACCTGTACCGTCGCGTGATCAACCGGAACAACCGGCTCAAGCGACTCCTGGAGCTGGGCGCCCCGGAGATCATCATCCGCAACGAGAAGCGGATGCTCCAGGAGGCGTGCGACGCACTGATCGACAATGGCCGTCGCGGCCGGGCGATCGCCGGCACCGGCAATCACCGCCTCAAGAGCCTGTCGGACATGCTCAAGGGCAAGCAGGGACGGTTCCGCCAGAACCTGCTCGGCAAGCGCGTCGACTACTCCGGTCGGTCGGTCATCGTGGTCGGGCCTGAGCTCAAGCTCCACCAGTGCGGCCTGCCCAAGAAGATGGCGCTGGAGCTGTTCAAGCCATTCGTGATGCGCCAGCTCGTGGAGAAGGGCTTCGCCCACAACATCAAGAGCGCCAAGCGGATCGTGGAGCGCGTCCGACCGGAGGTCTGGGACGTCCTCGAGGACGTGATCAAGGACCATCCGGTCCTGCTCAACCGTGCCCCCACGCTGCACCGGCTCGGGATCCAGGCGTTCATGCCGGTCCTCGTCGAGGGCTCGGCCATCCAGATCCACCCGCTCGTCTGCACCGCGTTCAACGCTGACTTCGACGGTGACCAGATGGCGGTCCACGTACCGCTCTCGACGGCCGCCCAGGAAGAGGCGCGGACGATGATGCTGTCGACCGCCAACCTGCTCTCTCCGGCCGACGGAAGCCCGGTCGTGGCGCCGACCCAGGACATGGTCCTGGGCTGCTACTACCTGACGATGGACGCGACCACGCCCTCCAGGTCGAAGAAGGCGATCCGAAGGTTCGCGACGGAAGACGAGGCGATCCTCGCCTACCAGCTTCGCGAGAAGACGGGCGCCGACCTCCACGAGGTGATCGACATCGAGGTCCGGAGCTGGGACGCCGAGACGGGCGCGCTCATCCCGACGCGCAGCCGGACCACGATCGGCAGGGTGATCTTCAACCAGATCCTGCCGGACCGACTCCGGTTCAACGACGGCGTGATGAAGCGGAGCGACCTCAAGGAGCTGGTCGACCGCTGCTACCGGGACCTCGGAGCGGAGGAGACCGCCCACCTCGTCGACGGCATCAAGAGCGTCGGGTTCGAGTTCGCCACCCGAGGCGGGATGACGATCGGCCTGTTCGACATCGAGATCCCGAACGACAAGGCCGCTCGCCTCGACGCCGCCGACGAGTCGGTCGCCGAGATCGACCGCCAGTTCCAGCGCGGCCTCATCACCGACGACGAGCGGTACGAGCAGGTCGTCGGCGTCTGGCAGGAGGCCACGGCCAAGATGTCGGACGAGATGATGCGGTCGCTTGACCCGACCGGCCCGGTCACGATGATGACCGCTTCGGGGGCCCGAGGGAACAAGGGCAACATCGGCCAGCTGGGCGCGATGCGTGGCCTGATGGCCGACCCATCCGGACGGATCATCGACGTCCCCGTGCGGAGCAACTTCCGCGAGGGGATGACCGTCCTCGAATACTTCATCTCCACCCACGGTGCCCGCAAGGGCCTGGCCGACACCGCGCTGCGGACGGCCGACTCCGGATACCTGACCCGGCGTCTGGTGGACGTGGCGCAGGACGTCATCACCCGCGAGGATGACTGCGGCACGGAGGAGGGGAGCTGGATCATCCGCTCCGAGTCGAGCGACGAGAAGGGTGCCTTCCAGCGCCGGCTCGTCGGTCGGCTGGCCGCGGCGTCCCTGCCCGACCCGCAGGCCAAGGTCAAGAAGGGCGAGGAGCCGCCGATCCTCGTCGAACGCAACGAGATGATCTCGGAGGAGCTGGCCGACCGGATCGACGAGGCAGGCATCGACGAGGTGCTCGTTCGCTCGCCGCTCACCTGCGAGGCCCGCAACGGGGTCTGCCGCGCCTGCTATGGCCGCAATCTCGCCACCGGCGAGATGGTCGGAAGTGGCGAGGCGGTCGGCATCATCGCCGCCCAGTCCATCGGCGAGCCCGGCACGCAGCTCACGATGCGGACGTTCCATACGGGCGGCGTGGCCGGCGGGATGGACATCACTGCCGGCCTGCCGCGCGTCGAGGAGCTGTTCGAAGCCAGGATCCCGAAGGGCAAGGCGGAGATCAGCCACATCGACGGCATCGTCGAGATCATCCGCGGCGACGGCCTGACCAAGGTCAAGGTCGTCTCCACGGAGGTGTACGACACGGTCCTGGCCTTGCCGGACGGTGCCGAGGCACTGGCCGCACCCGGCGACACCGTCACGCTCGGTCAGGTCATCGCCCGATCCGAGGCCGATGGCGCGAGCGTCGATGTGGCGGCCCCCGTCGACGGGTTCCTCGTCAAGAGCGACCTCGGCCTGGTGGTCCGCGCCGAGGACGTCGTGGAACGGGAGTACCTGATCCCGCACAACGCCAAGGTCCTGGTCGAGAACGGCCAGGAGATCCGGGCGGGCGACCCGATCACCGACGGGCCGATCAACCCGCAGGAGTACCTCGACACCCGGGGCAAGGACGCTGTCCAGCGCTACCTGGTCAAGGAGGTCCAGCGGGTCTACAAGAGTCAGGGCGTCACGATCAGCGACAAGCACATCGAGATCATCGTCCGGCAGATGCTCCGCAAGGTCCGCATCGATCAGCCGGGCGACGTCGATCTGCTGCCGACCGAGCTCGTGGACCGCCTCGAGTTCGAGGGCGCCAACAATCGCGTCCTGGCCGAAGGCGGCGAGCCGGCCACCGCCCAGACCGTGCTGCTCGGGGTGACCAAGGCGTCGCTCAACACCTCGTCGTTCCTTGCCGCGGCGTCCTTCCAGGAGACGACCCGGGTGCTGACCGAGGCCGCCATCAACGGCGCCAAGGACCACCTGATCGGCCTCAAGGAGAACGTCATCATCGGCAAGCTCATCCCGGCCGGGTCCGGGGCACCAGCCAACGTCGCGGCCCGCAAGGCGCGCGAACGGCAGGCCGCCCTGGAGGCGCTGGCCGGCGAGGCGATGGAGGGCCTCGGCGATGCCGAGTACAACCCGTTCCTCGAGGACGGCGAGTCGGGAGGATCGGACGACGAAGCGGCAGGGCTCGCCCTCGCAGCGACGATCGCCGGCGGTGGCGACACCGACGACGATGTCGACCCGGCGAACCCGTTCCTCACGGCGGACGGTGGAGACGGGGCCGCATCGGACGCCGCTTCCGAGCCGGTGGAGGACGAAGCCACCGTCTAGTCCACGGCGCCCGACCCGGGCGCAGCCGGAGCCCCGTCCGGGCGTTTGACACGCTCGGACGGGCTCCGATACACTCCCCCTTCGTGGCCTCGGGAGGGGTCCGCCTTCGGCGCGTGCGCCCGAAGAGCCATCTCGACCAATCTTCATCACCGGTCCCGGCCGGTCCGTCCTGCGGGGCGAACGATCGGCGACGCCGGACCGGCCCGCGGTCGGTGACGACCGCCACCGCATCTGTCAGGAACCAAAGGAGTAGCGTCTTCGTGCCGACGATCAGCCAGCTCGTGCGACATGGCCGCCAGCGCAAGGTCCGGAAGATCAAGGCGCCCGCCATGCGCAAGAACTGGAACAGCCTGCGACGCCGCCAGGTGTCGATCCCGGGAGCCCCGCAGAAGCGCGGGGTCTGCCTGCAGGTCCGGACGATGACGCCCAAGAAGCCGAACTCGGCGCTCCGCAAGATCGCGCGCGTGCGCCTGTCGAACCAGATGGAAGTGACCGCCTATATCCCGGGCATCGGCCACAACCTCCAGGAGCACTCGGTCGTGCTGGTTCGCGGCGGCCGGGTCAAGGACCTGCCTTCGGTCAAGTACCACATCATCCGCGGCACGCTGGACGCGGCCGGCGTGCGCGACCGCAAGCAGGGACGCAGCAAGTACGGCGCCAAGAAGGCGGCCAAGTAATGCCGCGCCGGACGAGCATCCCGCGCAAGTCGAAGTACGAGACCGTCCCGGCCAACCGCATGACCGCGCGGTTTTCGGCCAAGCTCATGAAGGGCGGCAAGCAGAACCTCGCCGAGCGGATCCTCCGCCAGGCCCTCGCCCGGGCAGAGGCGCAGGCCGGCCGACCCGGTCTCGAGATCCTGGAAGCGGCGATGCGCAATGCCACGCCGATCATCGAAGTGAAGCCCCGCCGCGTCGGCGGCGCCACCTACCAGGTCCCGGTCGAGATCCGGGGCGATCGCCGCATGTCGCTCGGCGTCCGCTGGCTGGTCCAGTCGGCCCGCAAGCGCAACGGCAAGAGCATGAGCGAGAAGCTCGCCGCTGAGTTCGTCGACGCCATGAATGGCCTCGGCGCGGCGGTCAAGCGACGAGAAGACACGCACAAGATGGCGGAGGCGAACCGCGCCTTCAGCCATTTCAAGTGGTAGATCCGGGAGCGTAGGGAAACCGTGGCACGACAGGTTCCGCTCGCCAAGACGCGGAACATCGGGATCATCGCGCACATCGACGCGGGCAAGACGACCGTGACCGAGCGGATCCTCTTCTACACGAAGAAGATCTACAAGATCGGCGAGGTCCATGAGGGCGCCGCGACGATGGACTGGATGCCGCAGGAGCAGGAGCGGGGGATCACCATCACCGCGGCTGCGACGACGGCGTTCTGGGGCGATCATCGCATCAACATCATCGATACGCCCGGGCACGTGGACTTCACGGTGGAGGTCGAGCGCAGCCTGCGCGTCCTCGATGGTGCGGTGGTCGTCTTCGACGGCGTGGCGGGCGTCGAGCCCCAGTCCGAGACGGTCTGGCGCCAGGCCGATCGCTACGGCGTCCCGCGCTTCTGCTTCATCAACAAGCTGGACCGGACCGGCGCCGATTTCTGGCGCGGGGTCGAGTCGATCAAGGAACGCCTGGGCGCGAACGCGGTCCCCGTGCAGATCCCGATCGGTCGCGAGGACCAGTTCATGGGCGTCATCGACCTGGTGGAGATGCAGGCCATCTACTACCGCGACGACCTCGGCAATCAGATCGACGTGGTGGACATCCCGGCCGAGCTCCGGGAGGAGGCGGACAAGCACCGCCACACCCTCATCGAGGCCGTCGCCGAGATGGACGACGAACTCACCCACAAGTACCTCGAGGGCGAGGAGCTGACCGTCGCCGAGATCAAGCGAGGCCTGCGCCTCGGGACCCTGACGACCCGGATCATCCCGGTCCTTACCGGCTCGGCGCTCCGCAACAAGGGCGTCCAGAAGATGCTCGACGCAGTCGTCGACTACCTGCCGTCGCCGCTCGACGTCCCGCCGATGATCGGCCTGGACGCCAAGACCGGGGTGGAGGTCATCCGGACGCCGGATGACTCGGAGCCATTCAGCGCGCTCGCGTTCAAGATCGCCGCCGATCCGTTCGTCGGGAAGCTCGCGTTCTTCCGGGTCTACTCGGGGACGCTCAAGGCCGGTTCCTACATCCTCAACCCGACCAAGGGCAAGAAGGAGCGCATCGGCCGCATCCTCCAGATGCACGCCAATCACCGCGAGGAGATCGACCAGGTCTACGCCGGCGACATCGCCGCCGCGGTCGGGCTCAAGGAGACCTTCACGGGCGACACGCTGGCCGACCCCGACCACCCGGTGATCCTCGAGTCGATGACGTTCCCGGAGCCGGTCATCGAGGTCAAGATCGAGCCGAAGACCAAGGCCGACCAGGACAAGCTCGCGCTCGCCCTGCAGCGACTCGCCGAGGAGGACCCGACATTCCGGGTCCACACGGACCCCGAGTCGTCCGAGACCCTCATCGCCGGGATGGGTGAGCTGCACCTCGACGTCCTCGTGGACCGGATGGTCCGCGAGTTCCACGTTGCCGCCAACATCGGCAAGCCGCAGGTCTCCTACCGCGAGACGATCCGCCGCGCCGCGGAGGGCAACGGCCGGTTCGTCCGGCAGACCGGCGGCAAGGGCCAGTACGGCCATGCCGTCATCAAGCTGGAGCCCCAGGAGAAGGGGCTGGGCTACGAGTTCGTCGACAAGATCGTCGGCGGCACGATCCCGCGTGAGTACATCAAGTCCGTCGACGCCGGCATCCGCGAGACCCTGGAGACCGGCATCTTCGCCGGCTTCCCGGTGGTCGACGTCAAGGCGATCCTGTTCGACGGCTCGTACCACGACGTCGACTCGTCCGAGATGGCGTTCAAGATCGCCGGCTCCATGGCGGTCAAGGACGCCTTCGGCAAGGCCGATCCGGTGATCCTGGAGCCGGTCATGCGGGTCGAGGTGACGATGCCCGACGAATTCATGGGCGACGTCATCGGCGACCTCAACAGCCGCCGTGGCCACCTCGAGGGGATGGAGGCGCGCGGCTCGACCCAGGTCGTGCGGGCGTTCGTCCCGCTCGCCCAGATGTTCGGATACGTGACGGACCTGCGCTCCATGTCGCAGGGACGGGCAACGTCCTCGATGGAATTCAGTCATTACGCCGAGGTGCCAGCGAGCCTGGCCTCGGAACTCGTCCAGAAGTCCAAGGTCTAGGCAGGGAGCAGACGACCACCATGGCCAAGAAGAAGTTCGAGCGCACCAAGCCGCACGTCAATATCGGCACGATCGGCCACATCGACCACGGCAAGACGAGCCTGACCGCGGCGATCTCCAAGTACCTCGCCCTGAAGGGTTCGGCCGAGTACCGCGCCTTCGACTCGATCGACAACGCGCCCGAAGAGCGCGAGCGTGGGATCACCATCGCGATCGCCCACGTCGAGTACGAGACCGAGGCGCGCCACTACGCCCACGTCGACTGCCCGGGTCACGCCGACTACATCAAGAACATGATCACCGGCGCGGCCCAGATGGACGGGGCCATCCTCGTCGTCGCCGCGACGGACGGCCCGATGCCCCAGACCCGCGAGCACATCCTGCTGGCCCGCCAGGTCGAGGTCCCGTTCATCGTCGTGTTCCTCAACAAGGTCGACATGGTCGACGACGCGGAGCTGCTCGACCTGGTCGAGCTCGAGGTCCGCGAGCTGCTCTCCAAGTACAACTTCCCGGGTGACGACATCCCGGTCATCCGCGGCTCCGCGCTCAAGGCCCTCGAGGCCCCGGACAACCCCGCCGATCCCGCCTACGGCCCGATCCAGGAGCTGATGGACGCGGTCGATTCCTACATCCCGACCCCCGAGCGCGCGGTGGACAAGCCGTTCCTCATGCCGGTCGAGGACGTGTTCGGGATCAAGGGCCGCGGGACGGTCGCCACCGGGCGCATCGAGCGCGGCATCGTCAAGGTCGGCGACGAGGTCGAGCTGATCGGGGTCAAGGCCACCCGCAAGATCGTGGTCACCGGCGTCGAGATGTTCAAGAAGCTGCTCGACGAGGGCCGCGCCGGCGACAACGTCGGCTGCCTCATCCGCGGCATCGAGCGCGAGGAGATCGAGCGCGGCCAGGTCCTGGCCAAGACGGGCTCGGTCAAGCCGCACACCAAGTTCACCGCCCAGGTCTACGTCCTGACCAAGGAGGAGGGTGGCCGCCATACCCCGTTCTACAACGGCTACCGGCCGCAGTTCTACCTGCGCACCACCGACGTGACCGGGGCGATCGGCCTGCCCGACGGGGCGGAGATGATCATGCCCGGCGACAACGTCGAGATGAGCGTCGAGCTGATCACCCCGATCGCCCTCGAGATCGGCCAGCGCTTCGCCATCCGCGAGGGTGGCCGGACCGTCGGCGCCGGCGCCATCGTCAGCATCGTCGAGTAGGGACGAGATGGCGAAGCAGCGGATCCGGATCCGCCTCAAGGCCTACGATCACCGACTGCTCGACCAGTCGGCGGCCCAGATCGTCGAAACCGCCCAGCGCACTGGTGCGGACGTCGTCGGCCCGGTCCCGCTGCCGACCCGGATCGAGAAGTTCACGGTCCTGCGTTCCCCGTTCATCGACAAGGACTCCCGGGAGCAGTTCGAGATCCGCACGCACAAGCGGCTCGTCGACATCCTGGATCCGAGCTCGAAGACGGTCGACGCCCTGATGCGACTCTCGCTGGCAGCGGGCGTCGACATCGAGATCAAGATGTGATGACGGCATGAGCATCGGATTGATCGGCCGCAAGGTCGGCATGACCCAGGTCTTCCAGGACGACGGCACGATGGTGGCCGTCAGCGTCCTGGCCATCGAACCGAATACGGTGACGCGGCTGCGCACGTCCGATCGCGACGGCTACACGGCCGTCCAGCTCGGCACGGAGGTCGCGAAGAAGCTGACGAAGCCCGAGGCCGGCCAGCTGAAGGACCTGCCCAAGGTCGCCACCATCCGGGAGTTCCGGGTCGACAGCGTGGACGACTACAGCCTGGGTCAGATCCTGTCGATCGGGGACCTGTTCACGCCCGGCGACGATGTCGATGTCACGGGTGTCTCCAAGGGCAAGGGCTTCGCCGGCCACATCAAGCGCCACAACTTCCACCGTGGACCCAAGTCCCATGGCTCGGACCATCACCGCGAGCCCGGGTCCATCGGGCCCGGCACGACGCCGGGCCGCGTGTATCGCGGCATGAAGATGGCCGGCCACATGGGCGACGAGCGCGTGACCATCAAGAAGGTGCGCGTCGTGCGCACCGATCCCGATCGCAACCTGTTGCTCGTCGCGGGGAGCCTCCCCGGCGCGCGTGGGTCGCTGATCCTCGTGAAGAAGGCCTGACGATGCCGTCCACCCCCGTCTACGACCGGACCGGCAAGGCCGTCGGCAGCGTGGAGCTCAGCGATGAGCTGTTCGCCGCCCCGGTCAACGCCGCCGTGCTCCACCAGGTCGTGATCGCCCAGCTGGCCGGTCGCCGAACCGGAACGGCGGACACCAAGACCCGCGGTGAGGTTCGCGGCGGAGGCCGCAAGCCGTACCGTCAGAAGGGCACCGGCCGCGCCCGCCAGGGAACCATCCGCGCCCCGCACTACCGTGGCGGTGGCGCCGTGTTCGGACCGCACCCGCGGTCGTACGAGCAGCGCCTGCCGCGCAAGATGAAGCGCCTCGCCCTGCGCGGGGCCCTGACCGCGAAGTTCAGTGACGCGCAGCTGAAGGTCATCGACACGTTCGGGCTCGATGCGATCAAGACCCAGGAGCTCGCCAGCGTGCTTCGCGCGCTCGACGCCTCCGGCCGCGTCCTCGTCGTGTCGCCCGGGCGCGACCAGATCCTGGAGCTGTCCGCGCGCAACCTGCCGGCGGTCGAGATCATCCTGGCCGATTCGCTCAACGTCGTCGACCTGCTCAAGGCGGACCTCGTGCTGATCGAACAGCCCGCGCTGGCACGCATGCAGGAGGTGTACGCGTGAGCGTCCTCACCGCACCCGAGATCATCCTGCGCCCGGTGATCAGCGAGAAGTCGATCACCGAGTCCGCGCGCGGCAAGTACACCTTCGCCGTCCACGACGACGCCAACAAGATCCAGATCAAGGCGGCGGTGGAGGAGCTGTACAAGAAGGACGGCGTGACCGTGGTGTCCGTCAACGTCCTGACCACCAAGGCCAAGGAAAAGCGACGCGGCACGAAGCGCGGCCGGATCGTCGGCCACACGACGCCCTGGCGCAAGGCCATCGTCACCCTGGCCCCCGGCCAGAAGATCGAATTCTTCGAGGGGGTCTGACCGATGCCGCTTCGCAGCTACAAGCCCACCTCGCCCGGCCTTCGCCAGATGACTCGCTCGACCTTCGAGGAGATCACCACGAAGGAGCCGCACAAGCCGCTCCTCGAGCCGCAGATCCGCGGTTCCGGACGGAACAACCAGGGCCGCCTCACGGTGCGCCATCGTGGCGGCGGCGAGAAGCAGCACTACCGCCGCATCGACTTCAAGCGCGACAAGGTCGGCGTGCCCGCCCGCCTCGCCACGATCGAGTACGACCCGAACCGATCGGCCCGGATCGGGCTGCTGCACTACCGGGACGGCGAGAAGCGCTACATCCTGGTGCCCCACGGCCTCAAGGTCGGCGACGTGGTCGTCGCCGGGTCGGACGCCGAGGCCCGCGTCGGCAACGCCCTGCCGCTGGCCAACATCCCGCTCGGCACCACCATCCACAACATCGAGCTGACGCCCGGCAAGGGCGGACAGATCGTCCGCTCCGCGGGGACCTCCGCACAGTTGCTCGCCAAGGAAGGCGCGTTCGCGACGGTCCGCATGCCCTCGGGCGAGATGCGCCGCATCCCGGTGCGATGCATGGCGACCGTCGGCCAGGTGAGCAACCTCGACCACGAGAACCAGAATCTCGGCAAGGCCGGCCGGGCCCGACACCTCGGCCAGCGCCCTGAGGTACGGGGCGTCGTCATGAACCCGCGTGACCATCCGCACGGCGGTGGCGAAGGCAAGTCCCCGACGGGGATGCCGCCCAAGACCCCCTGGGGCAAGCCCGCGATGGGCTACCGCACCCGGCGGTCCAAGACGACCGGACGCCTCATCGTCCGCTCGCGGCATCGCAAGTAGCCGGGGAGGTAGGAGCAGATGTCCCGTTCCATCAAGAAGGGTCCCTTCGCGGAGGCCCGACTCGTCGGCCGGATCGAGGAGATGAACAAGCGCAGCGAGAAACGGGTCGTGAAGACCTGGTCGCGCGCGTCCGTCATCTTCCCGACCTTCATCGGTCACACCATCGCCGTCTACAACGGCAAGAAGCACGTTCCGGTCTACGTGACCGAGAACATGGTCGGCCATCGCCTCGGTGAGTTCAGCCCCACCCGCAACTATCGCGGGCACGGCAAGCACACCGACCGATCGACGGCGCTGAAGTAGGAGCGGACGACGTGCGTGTTTCCGCCACCGCCAAGTACCTTCGGGGCTCGACCCGCAAGACCCGCCTGGTGACCCGGGCGATCAAGGGCAAGCCCGTCGAGGAGGCCGCCGCCCTGCTCCGGTTCATGCCGCAGCGGGCCGCGGCAGACGTCGCGCGCGTGCTCAAGAGCGCGACGGCGAACGCCGAGAACAACCACAACCTGTCCGCGGAGGATCTGGTCGTCGCCGATGCCATCGCCGATGAGGGGCCGACGATCAAGCGCTTCCGCCCGCGGGCCCAGGGTCGGGCGTTCCCGATCCACAAGCCCATGACCCACATCACCATCGTCGTCGCGGACCAGGAGGCCTGACATGGGACACAAGGTCCACCCGTATGGCTTCCGCCTGGGTGTCTCTCGCACCTGGACCGCCAAGTGGTACGCGGACAAGGAATACACGACCTCCCTCAAGGAGGACATCACGGTCCGCGCCCTGATCGACAAGCGCCTGGCGAATGCCAGTGTCAGCGGCGTGGAGATCGAGCGCGGCATCAACCACGTGACCGTCACCATCCACACCGCCAAGCCCGGCATCGTCATCGGCAAGGGCGGGGCCAATGTCGAGATCCTGCGCCAGCAGATCGGCGCCCTCTCCGACCGCAAGGTCAAGCTGGAGATCAAGGAGATCCGCCAGCCGGAGCTCGACGCCCACCTGGTCGCGATGAACATCGCCGGACAGCTGTCGCGCCGGATCGCCTTCAAGAAGGCCATGAAGCAGGCCATCCAGCGGTCGATGAAGGCCGGAGCCAAGGGCGTGAAGATCGCCGTCGCGGGCCGTCTCGGCGGCTCCGAGATGGGCCGGCGAGAATGGGACAAGGAAGGGCGCATCCCGCTCGGCACCCTGCGTGCGGACATCAGCTACGGCCAGATCCACGCGCATACGACGTACGGTCGCATCGGGGTGAAGGTCTGGATCTACCGGGGCGATGTCGCCCAGGAGCCGATCCGTCGGCCGGAACTCGCCGGCGGAACCCCGGCCCCCACCGGGACGGGGAGCTGACGCCATGCTGATGCCTCGTCGAGTCAAGCATCGCAAGGTCATGCGCGGTCGGATGTCCGGCATCGCGAAGGGCGGCCACACCGTCTCCTTCGGCGAGTACGGCCTCGCGACCCAGGAGCCCGCCTGGATCACCAGTCGCCAGATCGAGGCCGCCCGACGGGCGATGACGCGATCAGTCAAGCGCGGCGGCAAGATCTGGATCCGGATCTTCCCGGACAAGCCGGCGACCAAGAAGCCGGCCGAGACCCGGATGGGATCCGGCAAGGGCGCCCCGGACCACTGGGTCGCGGTCGTCAAGCCGGGCCGGATCCTGTTCGAGATGGCCGGCGTGGATCACGAATCGGCGATGGAGGCGATGCGCCTCGCCAGCCACAAGCTTCCGGTGACGACTCGCGTGGTCGTCCGCGAAGGCGCGAAGGAGGCGTGACCGATGGACATCGATAAGGTCCGCACGCTGTCCGACGCGGAGCTCGATGAGGCCCTGCGTGACGCCAAGCAGGATCTCTGGGGTGCGCGGTTCGCGCTCTCCACCCGGCAGTTGAAGGACTACAGCACGATCCCGCAGACGCGGCGAACGATCGCGCGGATCCTGACCGTCCAGCGCGAGCGCAAGCTCGGCAACGCCGGCCTGAAGGGATATCACGCGATGACAGGAGCGAACACGAAGGTGCAGGGACAGCGAAAGACGAAGGTCGGTCGCGTCGTCAGCGACAAGATGGACAAGACGATCGTCGTGTCCGTCGAGCGACTGGCACGCCACCGGCTCTACAAGCGGGTCATCCGCTTGACCACGAAGTTCAAGGCGCACGACGAGTCGAATGACGCCAGGATCGGCGACACCGTGCTCATCGAGGAATCGCGCCCGCTGTCGGCGACCAAGCGCTGGCGCCTCCTGAGCGTCGTGCAGCGAGCCGGCGAGCACGGGCTGCCGGGCGAGGCGGTCGTGGCCGAGGAAGCCGCCACGACCGAGGCGATCCACGCCGCCGCCCACCCGGGTCGCGCCCGCGCGACCGGTTCGGCCGACGACGCCGATGGGACGTCGGAGGGGCCGGTCACCGATGGCCAGTCGGATGACGCCGCGGCCGGAGAGGCCAGCGCCGGCGAGGGGGTTGCCTCGTGATCCAGTCCGAGACCCGCCTCAAGGTGGCGGACAACACCGGCGCCCGGAGCATCCAGTGCATCCGGGTGATGGGGCGCTCGCTCAAGACCACGGCGGGCGTGGGTGACGTGATCGTCGCCAGCGTCAAGCAGGCGATCCCGAACGCCGCCGTCAAGAAGGGCGACGTGGTGCGCGCGGTCATCGTGCGGACGGCCAAGGAATACGGCCGACCCGACGGGAGCTACATCCGCTTCGACGAGAACGCCGCCGTCCTCATCAACAACCAGGGCAATCCGCGCGGCACCCGGATCTTCGGCCCGGTAGCGCGCGAACTGCGCGATCGCAACTACATGAAGATCGTGTCGCTCGCGCCGGAGGTGCTGTGATGGCCGTCCGGACCTCCGTGGCGAAGTCGCCCAAGGTGCCCGAGATCCGCAAGGGCGACACGGTCGTGGTCCTTGCCGGCAAGGATGCCGGCAAGCGCGGCACCGTCGAGCGCGTCGTGCGGCAGCATGCGCCACCCCGCGGTGGCCGGAGCATGTTCCGCCGGGGCTCTGCCGCGGCAGGCGTGAGGGTCGTGGTGGAGGGCGTCAACATCGCCAAGCGACACACCAAGCCACGCCAGTCCTCGAGCAGCACGGACCGCATGCCAAAGGTGCAGCAGGGCGGGATCCTGGAGATCGCCCAGCCGATGCCGATCGGCAAGGTGATGGTCGTTTGCACGAGCTGCGACAAGCCGACGCGCGTCGCCCACGCGACGCTGGAGAACGGCCGGCGTGTCCGGGTCTGCCGCCACTGCGGTGAGCAGCTGGAGGTCAAGGCATGACCACCCGACTCCACGAGCGCTACGCCGCCGAGATCGTGCCGGCGCTCCAGAAGCAGTTCGAGTACGGCAACCCCAATCAGGTGCCGCGCGTTTCGAAGATCGTCGTCAACATCGGACTCGGCGAGGCCCTGACCAACGCCAAGGCCCTCGATGCGGCGGTCGGCGACCTGACCATGGTCACCGGCCAGAAGCCGATCGTGACCAAGGCCAAGCGATCGATCGCCCAGTTCAAGGTCCGCACCGGCAACTCGATCGGTGCCAAGGTCACCCTGCGAGGCGACCGGATGTGGGACTTCCTGGACCGCCTGACGACGCTCGCCCTGCCGCGCATCCGCGACTTCCGCGGCGTGCCAGGCCGGTCGTTCGACGGGCGGGGCAACTTCACGCTCGGGCTGCGCGAGCAACTCGCGTTTCCCGAGATCGACTACGACAAGGTGGACCGTCTCCGCGGGCTGGAGATCAGCATCGTGACGACGGCGAAGACCGACGAGGAATCCAGGAAGCTCCTGGAACTCCTCGGCATGCCCTTCGCCTCGTAGGCGCGGGGAGGGAGAAACATGGCCAAGAAGTCGATGATCGCCAAGGCGAAGCGGACCCCCAAGCACAAGGTACAGGGCTACCACCGCTGCTTCGTGTGCGGCCGCCCGCGCGCCTTCATGCGACGGTTCGCGCTCTGCCGCATCTGCTTCCGGGAGCGTGCGCTCCTGGGCGAGCTGCCGGGCGTCACGAAGTCGAGCTGGTAGGACGACGATGAACATCTCCGACCCGATCGCGGACATGCTCACGCGCGTCCGGAACGCCTCGCGGGCACGTCACACAGAGGTGCTCGTCCCGGCGTCGCGGACCAAGCGCGAGATCGCCCGCATCCTCAAGACCGAGGGCTTCATCGCCGACGTCGCCGAGGAGCAGGAGGGACCGACCGCGATCCTGCGCCTGACCCTCAAGTACGTCGACGGCAAGGTCCCGGTCGTTTCCGGCCTCAAGCGGATCAGCAAGCCCGGCCTGCGCGTCTATGCGCGCAAGACGGACATCCCGCGGGTGCTTGGTGGCCTCGGGATCGTCATCGTCAGCACCAGCCAGGGGATCATGACCGGCCAGCAGGCGCGTCAGGCGCAGCTGGGCGGCGAAGTCCTCGCGTACGTCTGGTAGGCGGACAGATGTCACGGATCGGACGCCTTCCCATCGCCGTCCCCTCGAGCGTCGACGTGACGATCGAGGGGCGCAATGTCACGGTCAAGGGCCCCAGGGGCACACTCAGCCGGACGCTGCACCCGGACATCACCGTCACGCGCGAGGAGGGCACCCTTCTGGTGACCCGCCCGACGGAGCAGAAGACCCACAAGCAGCTCCACGGTCTCACCCGGACCCTCGTCAACAACATGGTCGTCGGCGTGACCGACGGCTATCGCAAGGGCCTCGAGATCACCGGCGTGGGCTATCGCGCCGCACTCAACGGACAGAAGCTGACGCTCAACCTCGGGTATAGCCATCCGGTCGAGATCGACCCGCCCGCCGGGATCAGCTTCGAGCTCGAGAATCCGACGCGCCTCGCCGTGGTCGGGATCGACAAGGAACTGGTCGGCGAGATCGCCGCCAAGGTCCGGTCGACCCGCAAGCCCGAACCGTACAAGGGCAAGGGCGTCCGCTACGCAGGCGAGAAGGTTCGCCGCAAGGCGGGCAAGGCCGGCAAGATCGGCGGCAAGAAGTGATGACGGACAAGGAACGGACACGATGACGCAGATCGCCAGCCGCGGCGCCGCCCGACGCAAGCGCCACGAACGGATCCGCCTTCACCTGGCGGGCTCGGACGTGCGACCGCGCCTGGCGGTGTTCCGCAGCCTCAACCACATCTACGCGCAGATCATCGACGACGCGTCCGGTCGGACGCTCGCCGCCGCCTCGACGCTCGAGAAGGAGCTTCGCGGGGGGACGGCGACCAAGTCGGATGAGGCGGCCCTCGTCGGCCGTCTCGTCGCCGAGCGAGCCAAGGCCGCCGGCGTGGAGCGCGTGGTCTTCGATCGAGCCGGGTTCCGGTACCACGGGCGGATCAAGTCGCTCGCCGATGCCGCCCGTGACGCCGGCCTCGATTTCTGATCGGAAGGAGCCCCAGTGGCACGCATCGACCCCAACAAGCTCGCGCTCGAGGAGCGCGTCGTCCAGATCAACCGTGTGGCCAAGGTCGTCAAGGGCGGCCGACGCTTCAGCTTCAGCGCGGTCATCGTCGTCGGTGACGGCGCCGGTCACGTCGGCGTAGGCCTCGGCAAGGCCGGCGAAGTGCCGGAGTCGATCCGCAAGGGCGTCGAGGACGCGAAGAAGAACCTGATCCGGATCCCGATGGTGGGCACGACCATCCCCCACGAGGTGAATGTCGAGTTCGGCGCCAGCAGGGTGATGCTCAAGCCCGCCAGCCAGGGAACCGGGGTCATCGCCGGCGGTTCGGTCCGGGCGGTCCTGGAGGCTGCCGGCGTGCGCGACATCCTGTCCAAGATCTACGGCTCCACGAACCCGGTGAACGTCAGTCGCGCCACGATCGAGGCGCTGCGTGGACTGCACTCGGCCGAGGAGCTCGGCGCCCGACGCGGCGTCAAGCTGACCAGCCGGATCTCCGGCCAGCCGGCTGCGACGGGGTCCAGCGATGGCCGCTAAGCTGAAGGTCACCCAGGTCAAGAGCACGATCAGCCACATCGCCCGAAACCGGGCCACGGTCAAGGCGCTGGGCCTGCACGGCATCGGCAGCACGAGCGTCGTCACCGACAACCCGGCGACCCGCGGCATGGTCCGCCAGGTCCGCTTCCTCGTCACGGTCGAGGAGATCACCGACGGCGAGGCACAGGAGAAGGCATGAGACTCCACGACTTGCGCCCGCCCGAAGGGTCGCGCACGCGCAAGACCCGTGTCGGACGCGGGATCGCCGCCGGCAAGGGCAAGACCGCGGGCCGTGGCACGAAGGGCCAGAAGGCCCGCGCCGGCGGGTCCATCCCGCCGTGGTTCGAGGGTGGCCAGACGCCGCTCCACGTCCGCATCCCGAAGCTGCGCGGCTTCAAGAACCGATTCAAGATCGACTACGAGGTCGTCAACGTCGGCGCGATCCAGGCCGCGGTGGAACGTGGCACGCTGGTGGCCGAGGCGCCCCCCACCGCCAAGGGCAAGGCCAAGGCCGCGGCCCAGATCACGGTCAACCAGGACCTCCTGCGCGCCGTCGGCCTGGTTCGCAGTCTGAACAAGCCCCTCAAGATCCTCGGCAACGGCGACCTCTCGTCCGCGCTGTTCGTCGTGGCCGATGGGTTCACGGCATCTGCGCGCCAGAAGATCGAGGCGGCCGGCGGTTCGGTGAACGTGCTGGAGGTCCCGAGCGCACCGCGCCGGGCGCTCGGCATCGACGCCGAGCCCACTCCCGCCGCTGGACCGGCCGTCGACCCCGAACCCGTCGCCGCGACCGAGTCGGTCGCGGAGCTCGAGCCGGCCATCGACCCGGAGCTCGAGCCGGCCGTCGACGATGCGGCGGCCGACGACGCCGAGCCCGTTCCCGCCCCAGACGCCTGACCCCGTGTTCGAATCGCTGCTGAACGCCCTGCGCGCGCCGGACATCCGGCGCCGGATCCTGGTCGTCCTGGGTCTGCTCGTCGTCTTCCGCTTCCTGGCCGTCGTGCCGGTGCCGGGAGTGGATCGGACGCAGCTCGACGCTTTCCTCGAGGGCAACCCGCTGTTCGGGCTGCTCAACCTCTTCTCGGGCGGCGGACTGTCCAGCTTCTCGGTGGTGGCGCTGGGCCTGAACCCCTACATCAACTCGTCGATCATCATGCAGTTGATGCAGGGCGTGGTGCCCTCGCTCCAGGCGCTCAGCCGTGAAGGCGAGTACGGCCGCAACAAGATCACCCAGTACACGCGCTACCTGGCCGTACCGATGGCCATGCTCCAGTCGTACGGATTCCTGGCCCTGCTCAACGCCAACAACGTGCTGACCGGCACGTTCGACCTGGCCAGCTTCGAGACGCTCACCCAGATCGCCACGCTCACCGCCGGGTCGGTCGCGCTGATGTGGATCGGCGAGCTGATCACGGAGCGCGGGATCGGCAACGGCATCAGCTTCGTCATCTTCGCCGGCATCGTCAGCCAGGCGCCGAGCGCCATCGGGGCCTTCCTGGCCAATCCGAACCCCGCGGCGCTCGTCGCGTTCCTGGCCGTGGCCGTCGCCGCCGTGGCGGTGATCATCTACATCCAGGAGGGCCAGCGGCGGATCCCCATCCAGTACGCGAGCCGCGTGCGCGGACGGCGGATGTACCAGGGCGGCCAGACGTTCCTGCCGCTGCGGGTCAACCAGGCGGGCGTCATCCCGATCATCTTCGCCGTCAGCATCCTGCTGTTCCCGGTCCAGCTCGCGTCCTACTTCACGGCCTCGGAGATCGGCATCGTGAAGGACATCGCCAACGGGATCGTCACGTTCTTCAGCCCGCAATCGATCGTGTACGTCGTCCTGTACTTCCTCCTGACCGTCGGGTTCACCTACTTCTACACGGCCTTCACGTTCAAGCCGGACGAGACGGCCGAGCAGCTGCGCAAGAACGGAGGGTTCATCCCGGGGATCAGGCCGGGTCGGCCCACCCAGGACTACCTCGCCCGCGTGGTCAGTCGCATCACCTTCGCCGGGGCCATGTTCCTCGCCATCGTGGCGGTGTCACCGTCCCTCATCGGACTCATCTTCCGTGATCTCGGAGCGATCGGCCTGGGTGGCACCAGCCTGCTCATCGTGGTCTCCGTCGTGGTCGAGACGATGAAGCAGATCGAGGCGCAGCTGATGATGCGCAACTACGAGGGCTTCATCCGTTGATCGCGGTGGATACCCCGGGACTCCGATGACCGTCGTCGTCCTGCTCGGCGCGCCTGGGGCCGGCAAGGGCACCCAGGCCGACCTGCTGGAGGAACGGCTCGGCATCCCGCACGTGGCGACCGGCGACCTCTTCCGCGCCGCGGTCCGCGACGGCTCGCCGATCGGGCTGGAGGCGCGCCGCTACATGGAGCGAGGCCAGCTCGTCCCGGACGACATCACGATCCGGATGTTGTTGGGTCGCCTGGAACAGCGTGACGCGGCTCCCGGCGTCATCCTCGACGGCTTCCCGCGCAACCGCGCCCAGGCGGAGTCGCTCGATACCGCGCTGGCCGAGCGCGGAGCCGCGGTGGACCGCGCGGTCAGCATCGATGTCCCCTCCGACGAGCTGGTCCGTCGACTGTCCGGTCGGTGGGTGTGCCGGGAGTCCGGCCACCCCTACAACGAGACCACCAACCCGCCGCGGGTCAAGGGTCGGTGCGACCTTGACGGATCCAAGCTCATCCAGCGTGACGACGATCGGGCCGAGACGATCCGCGCCCGCCTCGCGCTCCAGCTGTCGAGCCTGCGCGAGGTCGCGGCCCACTACCAGGCGACCGGTGTCCTGCGCCAGGTCGATGGCCTGGCGTCCATCGACGAGGTGGCCGGCGCGATCATCGCCGCGCTCGCCGACGACGCGGCGAACGGATCCTGAACGTGGTCACCCGCAAGTCCAGGGCGGAGATCGAGCGCATGCGTCGCGCCGGCCGGGTCGTCGCCGAGGTCCTCGCCCTGATGGAGCAGGAGCTGCGCCCCGGGGTCTCCACCGGGCATCTGGACCGTCTCGCGGAGGCCCACATCCGGGCGGCCGGGGCCACGCCGTCGTTCAAGGGCTACCCGGGGATCAATCCCCGCCGGCCGTTTCCCGGGAGCATCTGCATCAGCCTCGATGACGAGATCGTCCACGGCATCCCCGGTGAGCGGACGATCCGCGAGGGACAGCTGGTGTCGATCGACGCCGGCGCCATCGTCGAGGGATGGCATGGCGACGCCGCCCGGACGTTCTACGTCGGCGAGGCCCCGCCACAGGTCGCCGTGCTGATCGACTCGACCCGGGCGGCGATGATGGCCGGCATCGCGGCCGCCGTACCCGGCAACCACATCGAGGACATCTCGGCGGCGGTGGAGGACGTGGCGCTGCCCCACGGCTTTGGCGTCATCCGCCAGTTCGTGGGGCACGGCATCGGGACCGAGATGCACGAGGAGCCGCAGGTCCCGAACTACCGCTCCGGCCGCAAGGGCCGCAAGCTGGAACCCGGTCTCTGTCTCGCCATCGAGCCGATGTTCACGCTGGGCGGCTACCAGGCCCGCGTCCTCGACGACGACTGGACGGTGTCGACCGTGGACGGTTCGCTGGCCGCCCACTTCGAGCACTCCATCGCGGTGACCGAGAACGGTCCCGAGATCCTGACCGCCGTCTGATGTCGGCGCCCATCCGATGGTTGCCGCGTTCGGCGGATTTTGGTACGCTACGCGTTCGTGTGTCGGTCCGCCCGGGCCGACACTGCGCGTGAGAGAGGGAAGCACGTAGCCTGTGGCCAAGAAAGACGCGATCGAAGTCGAGGGGACGGTGATCGAGCCGCTCCCGAACACGATGTTCGCCGTCGAACTGGAGAATGGCCACCGGGTGCTCGCCCACATCAGCGGCAAGCTCCGGATGAACTTCATCCGCATCCTGCCCGGTGACCGCGTCCGCGTCGAGTTGTCGCCGTACGACCTGACACGCGGCCGCATCACGTACCGACTGAAGTAACCGAACAGCCCACCCACCGAGCACATCGAGGATCCGTTGAAGGTCAGAGCTTCCGTCAAGGCGCGCTGCGACAACTGCAAGGTCATCCGCCGCCACGGCACCGTGATGGTCATCTGCAGCAATCCCAAGCACAAGCAGCGGCAGGGGTAACCGATGGCACGTATCGCCGGTGTCGACATCCCGCGTGAGAAGCGCGTGGAGATCGCCCTTACCTACGTCTTCGGGCTCGGGCTGCCCACCAGCCAGAAGATCCTCGCCCAGACGAACATCAACCCGGACACCCGCGTCCGCGACCTCACCGAGGAGCAGGTCAACCGCCTGCGCGAACTCATCGATCGGCGCTACAAGGTCGAGGGCGATCTCCGTCGCGAGACGGCGCTGAACATCAAGCGCCTGATCGAGATCGGTTCGTATCGCGGCCTCCGCCACCGTCGAAACCTGCCGGTGCGTGGTCAGCGGACCAAGACGAACGCTCGCCAGCGGCGCGGACCGAAGAAGACGGTCGGCGTGCGGCGCAAGAAGTGACGAGGGACTGACCAGGCATGGCGGAACGCAAGCGACCGGTCAAGACGCGTCGACGGGAGAAGAAGAACGTCCCGCAGGGGCACGTCCATATCCAGGCGACGTTCAACAACACGATCATCACGATCACCGACCTCAACGGCGCGGTCATCAGCTGGGGTTCCGCCGGCACGGCCGGGTTCAAGGGCTCCCGCAAGAGCACGCCGTACGCGGCAGCCCTGTCCGCCGATGGCGCGGCCAAGCGCGCCATGGAGCACGGCATGCGCCAGGTCGAGGTCTACGTGAAGGGACCGGGCGCCGGGCGCGAGCAGGCGATCCGGTCGCTCCAGGCCGCCGGCCTCGAGGTCAGCGCCATCACTGACGTCACGCCCATCCCGCACAACGGTTGCCGCCCGCCCAAGCGCCGACGCGTCTAGGAATCCGAGGACCCATGGCCCGCTACACCGAATCCGTCTGCCGCATCTGCCGGCGGGAAGGCGCCAAGCTCTTCCTGAAGGGCTCGCGCTGCTACACGAAGAAATGCGCGTTCGAGCGCCGGCCCTCGCCGCCCGGCCAGCACGGCGTTCGCCGTCGCAAGGTCGGTGACTACGGGATGCAGCTTCGCGAGAAGCAGAAGGTCCGCAAGAGCTACGGCGTGCTGGAGAAGCAGTTCCGCAACTACTTCATCGCCGCCGAGAATCGCCCGGGGGTCACCGGCGAGAACCTCCTGCGATCGCTGGAGCTGCGCATGGACAACGTCGTCTTCCGGATGGGCTTCGCCCCGTCCCGCGCGGCGGCCCGCCAGCTCGTCACCCACGGGCACTTCGCCGTCAACGGCGTCCCTTCGGACATCCCCTCCCGCCAGCTCAAGCCTGGCGAGAAGGTGGAGGTCAGGGAGATCCGCCGCAGCCGCGAGCCGTTCAAGGTGGCCAAGGAGACGCTCCGCAACCACCAGGCGCCAGAGTGGCTGTCCATCGACCCCACGACCCTGAGCGGGTCCATCGTCACGCCACCCAGCCGCGACCAGATGCCGCTCGACCTGAACGAGCAGCTCGTGGTCGAGTACTACTCGAGGTAACCGCAAACCCATGATCGAACTCGAGAACCCGCAGATCGAGCCTGTCGAGGAAGCCGGCACGTACGCCAAGTACGAGGCAGGCCCACTGCAGGCCGGCTACGGCGTCACCCTCGGCAACGCGCTTCGACGCGTGCTCCTGTCCTCGCTCGAAGGCGCCGCCGTCACGAGCATCCAGATCCGTGACGTGTACCAGGAGTTCTCGACCATCCCGGGGGTCAAGGAAGACGTCACCCAGATCGTCCTGAACGTCAAGAAGCTCCGTCTCAAGAGCTTCGCGTCGCATCCGGTCCAGCTCCGGCTCATCAAGTCGGGCGCCGGCGCCGTGACCGCGGCCGACGTTGCAGAGTCCGCCGACATCGAGATCATCAACCCGGACCTCGTCCTGATGACGCTCGATACGGACGACGTGACGATCGAGATGGACCTGACGGTGGAGCGCGGCGTCGGCTATCTCGGCGCGGAACGCGCGGAGGCACTGCCGATCGGCGTGATCGCGGTCGACGCGATCTTCACCCCGGTCCGCAAGGTCAACTACTGGGTGGAGAGCATGCGAGTCGGTCAGATGACCAACTTCGACAAGCTGACCATCGAGATCGAGACCGACGGGACGATCGGCCCGGAGGAGGCGCTCAGCCGCTCCGCCGAGATCCTCGTCAACCAGTTCCGCCCGTTCGTGACCGTGGGCATGGCGCCGGCGCCGGTCGCGCCCGTCACCGGTGTCGCGGCGCTGCCGCCGAACATGCTCGACATGCCGATCGAGGAGCTCGACCTCCCGATGCGGGCCTACAACTCGCTCAAGCGCAACAACATCGTCAAGGTGGGGCAGCTGCTCCAGCTCAAGGACGACGACCTCCTGCGGATGCGGAACTTCGGCAAGAAGTCCCTGGACGAGATGAAGGAGCGCCTGCGCATGCGGGGCTTCATCGTCCCCGACACCGATACCGAGGCGGACGGACTGGACGGACTGGATGGACTCGAGGGCGACGAGCCGTTCGAGGACGAGGCCGAGGACTGACCGATGGCACACCGGATCGGTGGACGCAAGCTCAGCCGCAAGCAGGGGCCGCGTCTCAGCCTGTACAAGAACCTGACCGTGTCGATCATCCGCTACGAGCGCGTGAAGACTACCGAGGCGAAGGCCAAGGAGATCTCCGGGCGGGTCGAGAAGATGATCACGCTGGCCAAGCGCGGGGATCTCGCGGCACGCCGCGCGGTCGTCGCGCAATTCCCGAACGAGCCGCTCGTCGTCGACAAGCTGTTCGACGAGATCGCGCCGAAGTACGCCGATCGGACGTCCGGGTTCACCCGGATCGTGAAGATCGGCCAGCGCCGCGGTGACGCAGCAGAGATCGTCCAGATCGAGCTGGTCTAGCGGCGCCAACGACGCTCGAGAGGGCGTGCCTGTGCGGTATCGAGCGCAGGTCGAATACGACGGCACGGACTTCGCCGGCTTCCAGGTCAATCCAGGGAGGCGGACGGTCCAGGGGGTCCTGGAAGACGCGCTCGCGCGCCTCGGCAACGGGGCGGTCGGTCGGGTCGATGGGGCCGGACGCACGGATGCCGGGGTGCACGCGACGGGGCAGGTGATCGCCTTCTCCTACGACGGACACCTGCCGGTGTCGGAACTGGGACGGGCGCTCGATGCGCTACTCCCGGCCGACGTCACGATCCGGGACGTGCGTCTGGCGTCGCCCGGGTTCCACCCTCGCTATGCGGCGCGGTATCGGGAGTACCGCTACACCGTCTGGAACGGGCCGCGCAGTCCGCTTCGCGAGCGCACGGCGCTCGGGGTGCGGATCCCGCTCGACACCGCCGCGATGGCGCGGGCCGGGTCGGTCTTCATCGGCCGGCACGACTTCAGCTCCTTCGGGGCGACGGACCGCTCGCCGGTCCGGACCGTGATGACGGTCCGGGTCCGCCGGGAGGGTCGGACCGTGACGATCGACGTCCGGGCCGACGCCTTCATTCGCGGGATGGTCCGCCGGATGGTGGCCTGCCTCCTGGAGGTGGGTCTCGGGAACATGGATGAGGAAGCGGTCCGCTCGGCACTCGCCGGCAGCGGACCGGCCCTCGCCGGAGCCTCGGCACCGGCGAAGGGACTGTGCCTCCGCCGCGTCGGCATCGGGCCGGGCAGCGGGGGCGGATCGAACGGAGAACACGAGGAACGATGAACGCGAAGACCTACACGGTCCGGGAGAGCGAGATCGAACGACGCTGGTACGTCGTCGATGCGACGGACGAGACGCTCGGCCGCCTCGCCTCGCGCATCGCGCGCGTCCTCGAGGGGAAGCACAAGCCGACCTTCCAGCCGAACCTGGACTCGGGCGATCACGTGATCGTCCTCAACGCCGCGCGCATCTCGGTGACCCGCGACAAGCTCGAGAGCAAGATCTATGCCCGCCACAGCGGCTACCCGCAGGGCTTCAAGGAGGAGACCCTGGGCCACCTCCTCGCTCGCCGGCCGGAGGAAGTCATCCGCCGCGCCGTCAAGGGGATGCTGCCGCACACCCGGCTCGGTACCCAGCAGCTGCGCAAGCTGAAGGTCTACGCCAAGTCGGATCATCCGCATCAGGCCCAGCGGCCTGAGCCGCTCGCCTGACGAGGAGTCGACATGACCACCCCCGCCTTCTTCTCCGGGACCGGTCGTCGAAAGACGGCCATCGCCCGCGTTCGGCTCCTGCCCGGCGAGGGCGAGATCGTCGTCAACGGCCGCAGCCTTGACGAGCATTTCGGCAACGCGGTCAACGAGGCCGAAGTCCGCATGCCCTTCCGGGTGACCGGCACGGAAGGTCGCTTCAACGTGATGATCAAGGTCGAAGGTGGCGGCGTGACCGGTCAGGCCGGCGCCATCCGCCACGGGATCGCCCGGGCCCTGCTCGAGGTGGATCCGGACACCAATCGGTTGCCGCTCCGCCAGGCCGGCCTCCTGACCCGCGATCCGCGGATGAAGGAGCGCAAGAAGTACGGCCTCAAGCGCGCTCGCAAGGCCCCGCAGTACACCAAGCGCTAGTCGCCCGCGGCCCCGACCGTTGCCTGCGTCCGGATCGCTCCGCGGGCGTGACTTCCTGAGCGTTGCGGACCTGACGCGGCCGGAGCTGCTGCGGCTCTTCGCGACGGCGGAGCGCCTCAAGACGGAATTCCGGGCCACTCGGCGGCATGCGGCGCCGACGCTGGTCGGGCGCACCCTCGCGATGCTCTTCCAGAAGCCGAGCCTGCGCACGCGCGTGACCTTCGAGGCGGGCATGGTCCAACTCGGCGGGGCGGCGATCTACCTTCCCGAGGACGCGGTCATGGGCGCTCGCGAGGCCGTCAAGGACGTGGCGCACAACCTGGAGCGCTTCGTGGATGCGATCGTCGCCCGGACCGGGCCACATGACGTGGTGCTGGAGCTGGCAGCCCAGGCGTCGATCCCGGTGATCAACGGGCTGACCCTCCGTGAACACCCGTGTCAGGCCCTGGCCGACGTGTTCACGATCCGCGAACACCTCGGGACGCTGGAAGGCGTGGTCGTGACGTTCGTGGGGGACGGCAACAACGTGTATCACTCCCTCGCGCTCCTGGGGGCGGCACTCGGCATGGAGATCCGTCTGGCCCACCCGCCGGACTACGCCCCGGACCGGTCGATCGTCGACCTGGCCAGGACCCTGGCCGCAGGATCGGGCGGGCGGCTCGTCATGGGGGCGGACCCGGTCGAGCTCGTGCGCGGTGCGGCCATCGTCTATACCGACGCCTGGACCTCCATGGGCCAGGAGGCGGAGACGGAGACCCGCCGGGCGGCCTTCGCCCGCTACCGCGTTGACGATGCACTCCTCGACGCGGCCGGGCCTGGCGTCATGGCGATGCACTGCCTGCCCGCACATCGCGACGAGGAGATCACCTCGGCCGTGATGGACGGGGATCGCAGCCTGATCTTCGAGCAGTCGGAGAACCGGCTGCACGTGCAGAAGGCCCTGCTGACGGAGCTGCTGGCCGACGTCGGGGCCTGACCATCGACGGGCCGCGATGGGAGGACCGCCGGATGGCGGGCCGGGTGCTCGAGTGGCACGCTCCTCGCGGGGACCCGAACCGAGGCACCGATGAGCCACGGACTCTACGAACGATACGAGGACGCCCTGCGCCGCGGACACGTTGCCGCCCTGCGCGGTCGCCACGACCTGGCCCTCGACGCCTATGGCGAGGCGTCGGAGCTGGCCCCTGACAGGGCCATGCCACTGGTCGGTATGGCGCGCGCGCTCGTCAGGCTCGAGCGCCCGCTGGATGCCCTGGCGGCCTTCGATGGCGCCCTCGACCGGGCACCCGGCGACGAGTCTGCGCTCCAGGGCCGCGCGGATCTCCTGGCGGCGACCGGGGAGCGATCCCGGGCCGCCGAGACGCTGGACAGCCTGGCCCGCGTCCTGGACAGAGCCGGGCGACTCGCCGGGGCGACGCAAGCCGCCAGCCGGGCGCTCGAGCTCGCCGAAGCGCGCGAGCGGCGGGCGATGCTCCGCGCGCTGGTCCAGCGGCTCGGCAACGGATCGGATGACCCGCTCGCCGCGGCGGCCCTCGACCAGGCGGCTCGCGCCCTCGCCGGGGGGGTCGCCGACGGGCCATCGGAAGCGGACCCTGGGCGGGACGATCGGCTGGCCGACGCCCTCGAGGCCACCCGGCTGGAACGGATCCCGACACGCGCCGGGACGCGCCCTCCCGAAGCGGTCCGCCCGGCGGTCAGCGTCAGCTCGTTCGTCGCCACCGAGGCGACGTCCCGCGTGGAAGCCGCGGTCGCTGCCATGGACCGGGACGCCGTGCGCGAGCGCGCGCTGGAGGCGGCCACCGGTCACCGGACGCACCAGGCGCCGATCGCCGCCATCGACGCCTGCTACGTGGGCCTCGCGGCCGATCCCGCCGACCCGGACCTGCACCTCCAGCTGGCCGACCTGTACCTTGACCTGGGCTGGTCCTCCCTCGCCTCCGACAAGCTGGTGCTGCTGGATCGGTTGTCCGAGTTGACCGACGATCCGGCGACCCGGGTGCGGATCTGCCGGGTCGCGGCCACCCGGCTGCGTGGCGACCCAAGGCTCGCCCGGATCTGCGCCTATGTGGCCGGGGAGGCGACGACCCGCGTCGAGGCTGCCATCGAAGCGGGGGACGTCGAGGGCGCGCGCGACCTCGCCCTGGCAGCCGCCGCCGGCCACCGGGCGAACGGGGCGCTGTCCGCCGCCATCGATGCCTGCTACCTGGCCCTCGGCGGCGGCCCCGCCGACCCCGACCTGCACCTGGCGCTCGCCGAGCTGTACCTCGATCGTGGCTGGCGGACGGTCGCGGCGGACAAGCTCGCGCGGCTCATCCGACTGTCCGATCTGGTCGACGATCCCGCGACCCGGGAACGGGCCTGTCGCCTGGCCGCCTCCAGGATGGCGGATGACCCGCAGCTCGCGCAGGCGTGCGCCTGACCGACGGCCATGCCCCACAGACCGGGGCATCGGTGAGCGCGATGCTACACTCGCCGGACGATGTCGCAGCTCGTTGGATCCATGCTGGACCAGGTCCGCTTGACCACGCTGGTCGACATCGGCATCACCGCGCTCCTGATCTACTGGCTGTTCAGCCTGATCCGCGGGACCCGTGCGGTCCGGCTCGTGATCGGCGTCAGCGTCCTCATCGTCGTGTACGTCCTGGCCGTGGCGTTCGAGCTCGAACTGCTGACCCGCATCCTCCAGGGAGGCGCCGTCGTCGGCCTGTTCGCCCTGGTGGTCATCTTCCAGCCGGAGATCCGCCGGGCCCTGGACCGTATCGGTCGGGTCGGGTCGTTCGCGTGGCTCTTCTCGCCGGCTGACAGCCGAGCGGTGGACCGCGTCGCCGACGAGGTGGCTCGAGCCTGCGCTGACCTGTCGGCGGAGGGCCACGGCGCGCTCATCGTGCTCGAGCGCGATACGGGCCTGGAGGAGGTCGCCGAGACCGGCGTCATGATCCACGGCGACGTCTCGGCGGACCTCATCCGCACGATCTTTGCGCCACGAACGGCCCTCCACGACGGCGCCGTGATCATCCGCGGCGAGTCGATCCTGGCCGCAGGGGCCCTGCTGCCGCTGGCCGAGACCACCATCCACGTCGAGCGGTTCGGGACTCGCCACCGGGCCGCGCTCGGCATCGCGGAGCAGACGGATGCCGTCGTGGTCGTCGTCTCGGAGGAGAACGGGCAGGTCAGCCTGGTGGAGCGTTCGCGGATCGTCCGCAACCTGAACGAGGGCCAGCTGGCACGAGCCATCCGGAACCTGCTCGATCCGAACCACGGCCGCCGCCGGGGAGCCTTCGGATGGCGCGCGCCGGCGTCTGAGAGCGCCGCCACCCCGGCCGCACGGGCTCCGCGGTGACGCGACTCCTCCGGGTCGTCATCCACAACTGGCCTCTCAAGATCGCCGCGATCGGGCTTGCCACGCTGCTCTACGGCGGACTGGTCCTGTCCCAGAGCACGACCGACCTCCGGGACGTCTGGCCGGTCGCCGTCGTCGGCCAGCCGGATGACACGTTCCTCTTGACGGCCGTGGAGCCGGTCACCACCGTGCGCTATTTCGCCCCGTCGGGTGTCCGTCCGATCGCCGCGACGTTCACCGCGACCGTCGACCTGTCCGGCGTGGAAGCCGGCACCGGTCCGAGACTCGTGCCGATCGTCGTGACCTCGCTGGACGAGCGGATCACGGTCCTTGGCAGCGACCCTGACGTCATGACCGTCGAGCTCGATTCGCTGCAGACGCGGATGGTGCCGGTCGTCGTCGAACGGGGGATCGTGCCGAGCGGGATCGAACTGGGTGAGATCACGATCGATCCCGCAGAGGTCGAGATCTCCGGACCGTCGTCGGTCGTCGGACGCGTCGTCGCCGCGCGGGCGGATGTCGCGATCCAGCCGTCCGGCATCGACGTCGACGAGGATGTCCGACTCGTGCCGATCGACCAGATCGGTGACGCCGTCAACCCGGTCAACGTCCGCCCGACGACCGCGCGCGTGCAGGTCCCGGTCTTCACG
This sequence comes from uncultured Chloroflexia bacterium, assembly GCA_963704935.1. Classification (GTDB taxonomy): domain Bacteria; phylum Chloroflexota; class Limnocylindria; order Limnocylindrales; family CSP1-4; genus SPCO01. The sequence continues at coordinate 467,917 of CAVPIF010000001.1, read as the reverse complement.
AACCGCCAATCGCGAACCGTCCCGGTCAGCCCGGTCATCACGGGCACGCCGGCGGCTGGGTTCGAGGTCGCCACCGTCGTCGTCCTGCCGGCCGTCGTGACGGTGGAGGGCGACGCCGACGAGCTGGTCGCGCTGGACCGGATCGATACCGCGCCGGTATCCGTGGCCGGGCTCTCGTCAGAGCGGACGGTGGAGGTGGAGTTGTCCATGCCGATCGGCGTGGTGCCGCTGGACCGTGACACGGTCATCGTGACGATCACGGTGCGTCCCGTGACCGCGACGCGGAGTTTCGACGTCGGACTGCGCCTGGTCGGGGTGGACCCCGGCCTCCGGTATGCGATCGCGCTGGATCGCGTGCTGATCACCGTGGGTGGGTCGGTCGCCGACCTGGACCGACTCGTCGGTGACACGCTGGTCGCCACGCTCGACGTGCGCGGCCTGGAGATCGGCGACCGGGCCGTCGCGGTCGGGGCCGACCTGCCCGCCGGTGTCACGCTTGTCAGCGCCAGTCCCCAGACGGTGGTCGTCACGATCAGCGCTGCGCCCAGTCCGTCACCATCGGCTTCCCCCTCGCCGGCCGCCGCGTCTCCGGTGGTCAGCCCCAGCCCAGGAGGCTGACCGCATGTCTCGCCTGTTCGGTACCGACGGGATCCGCGGCGTCGCGAACGTCGATCTCAAGCCCAGCCTGGCCTTCGCGCTCGGACGAGCCACGGCGCATCACCTGGCGGGCGATGGGCGCGCCATCGTCGTGGGCCAGGACACGCGCCGGTCCGGCGACATGTTCGTGGCTGCCCTCACAGCCGGGGCGACGAGCCTGGGGGTCGACACGCATGTCGTCGGCGTCGTCCCGACGCCGGCCCTGGCCTACCTCGCGAGGACCGGTCCGTTCGCCGCCGGGATCATGGTCTCAGCGTCCCACAACCCCGCGGACGACAATGGGCTCAAGGTCCTCGACGCGGAGGGCCTCAAGCTCGACGACGCGATCGAGCAGGAACTCGAGCAGCTCATCTGGCGGGAAGGCGAGCTGGGGGCCGTGGGCAACGGGGCCATCGGCCGGCGGGTCGATGCCGAGGCGGCGGTGGCGGCCTACCGTGACCACCGGGTGGCGATGGCCCGCTCGATCGACGGCGCCGGCCTGACGGTGGTCCTCGATGGCGCGAACGGTTCCGGAGGCGCCCTCGGGCTGGAGATCCTGCGGGCGACGGGAGCGCGGGTCGAGGCGATCCATGTCGAGCCGGACGGGGTGAACATCAACGTCCGCTGCGGTGCCACGGACCCGGCATCCCTGGCCCGGGCGGTCGTGGACGCCGGTGCGGACGTGGGCTTCGCCCTGGACGGGGACGCCGACCGACTGATCGCGGTGGACGCGACCGGGACGATCGTGGATGGCGACCGGATCCTCGGCATCCTGGCGCTGGAGCGGCTGGCCCGGGGCGCCCTGCCCGGGGGCCTCGTCGTGTCCGTGCTCTCGAACGGCGGGCTCCAGGCGGCCGTCGAGCAGGCCGGAGGGGAGGTCGTGCGGACGCCCGTCGGCGACAAGTACATCCTCGAAGGGATGCAGCTCAGCGGCGCGACCCTGGGCGGCGAGAAGTCCGGCCACGTCATCATCCTGGAGCACACGACCTCGGGCGACGGGATCGTGACGGCCCTGGAGGTCCTGCGCGTCATGTGCGGTCGCGGCGCGTCGCTCGCAGAGATGGCCGCCGGGATCCCACTCCTCCCCCAGCAGCAGCGCGCCGTCCGGGCGCGTCACAAGGACCAGTGGGAAGGCGATCCGGTCCTGGGTGCGGCCCTCGCCGATGCCACCGCCCGGCTGGGCGATCGTGGCCGGATCCTCGTCCGGCCATCGGGGACCGAGCCCGCCCTTCGGGTGATGGTGGAGGGCGAGGATGAGGCACTCGTGCTGGAGCTGGCCGACGCGCTCGCGGCCCTCGCGGGGGAGCGTCTACACTAGCGGCCGCTGCCCACCGTAGGAGTCACGACCCGTCGGTCGCCCGTCGGGCACGAACGAAAGGACGGACGGCATGTGCGGCATCGTCGGATACACGGGACCCCGGGACGCGGGCCCCATCCTCATCGAGGGCCTCCGTCGACTCGAATACCGCGGGTACGATTCGGCCGGGATCGCCCTGGTCGACGATGCCGGAGCCATGTTCGTCGAGAAGCGCGCTGGCAAGCTCGCCAATCTCCAGGCGGCCATCCTCGACCGCACGCCGCGGGCCAGCATCGGCCTGGCCCACACGCGCTGGGCGACCCACGGTCGGCCCAACGACCTCAACGCCCACCCGCACCAGGACTGTACCGGCGAGATCACGGTCATCCACAACGGGATCATCGAGAACTTCCGGGACCTGCGCGACGGTCTTGAGGCGCGCGGCCACCTCCTCACCTCGGAGACGGACACGGAGGCGCTCGCCCACCTCGTCGAGGAAGCCTACGACGGCGATCTCGGCTCCGCCGTTCGTCACGCCCTGGGCCAGGTCGATGGGGCGTACGCCATCGCCGTCATGCACCGCGGCGAACCGGACCGGCTCGTCGGCGCGCGGCAGGATGTCCCGCTGATCGTCGGGCTGGCCGATGGCGAGACCTTCCTCGCCAGTGACGTGGCCGCCATCCTCGCCCACACGGACCGGGTCATCTTCCTCGAGGAGGGGGATGTGGCGGACCTGCGCCCGTCCAGCGTGGCGATCACCGGCGTGGACGGCGTGGAGCGGCCCCGGTCCGTGACGGTCATCGACTGGACGTCGGAGGCCGCCGAGAAGGGCGGCTACGAGACGTTCATGCTCAAGGAGATCCACGAGCAGCCGGAGGCGCTCGCCCAGTCGATCGCGGGCCGGGTCGGCAAGGACGACGCGATCCTGGGTGGCGAGCTGGTCGGTCTCGAGGCGGCGATCCGGGCCGCGACGCGGGTCGAGATCGTGGCCTGCGGTTCCGCCGCCTACGCGGCGATGGCCGGGGCCGCCGCGCTGCAGGCATGGGGCGTGATGCCGGCCCGGGTGACCGTCGGTTCCGAGTTCCGCTACGCGCCGCCCCCGCTGGACGAGCGGGCGCTCGTCATCGCCGTGACCCAGTCGGGCGAGACGGCCGACACCATCGCGCCGACCCGGCTCGCCCGCGAGCGCGGCTGTCCGATCATCGCCGTGACCAACACCGTCGGTTCGGCGATCACCCGCGAGGCGGACGCGGTGATGTTCCTCCAGGCGGGCCCGGAGGTCGCGGTCGCGGCATCCAAGACGTTCGTGACCCAGATGACCACGATGATCGTCCTCGCCGCGGCCATCGCCAAGATCCGCGGCGTCCTGGGCGAGGTCGCCGAACGGGAGCTCGGGGCCGCTCTGCGCGCCCTCCCGGCGGCGGCGGCGCGGGCGATCGAGACCGCCGATGCCACGTCGCCGGAGCTCGCCCGGAAGTACGTCAACTCGCGCGGGTTCATGTACGTCGGGCGCGGAGCCGGGTACCCGGTGGCCCTGGAGGGGGCCCTCAAGCTCAAGGAAGTGAGCTACGTCCATGCCGAGGGATACGCCGCCGGCGAGCTCAAGCACGGGCCCATCTCGCTGCTGGATGCGGAGTGCCCGCTCGTCGCCGTCGCGACCCGTTCGTCGGTCTACGACAAGCTGATGAGCAACGTCATGGAGGGGCGCGCCCGCGATGCCCGGGTGATCGCCGTGGCGACCGAGGGCGACCGGGCCATCGAGCGCTACGCGGACGACGTGTGCTGGGTCCCGGAGACCCACGAGCTGCTGAGTGGCGTCCTGGCGATCATCCCGCTCCAGTTGCTGGCCTACCACGTGGCGGCCGCCCGGGGAACGGACGTGGACCAGCCGCGCAACCTCGCCAAGTCGGTCACGGTCGAGTAGCGGATGGACCGGAGCGCCGGCCCCGCCGACGTTTCCGCGCCGGCCGGGCTCGTCCCACCCGGCACGACCGAACTCGGCATCGACATCATCAAGGTCGAGCGGATCTCGGCGACCCTCGCCCGTTTCGGATCCCGCTTCTCCCACCGGGTCCTCACCCCGGCGGAGCGTCGCTACGTCCGTGACCGCCCGGAGACGATGGCCGGCCGGTGGGCCGCCAAGGAGGCCGTCTCCAAGGTCCTGGGGCTCGGTGTCCGCGGCATCGGCTGGAAGGACATCGAGGTGGAGCGCCTGCCGACGGGCCAGCCGGCCGTCCGCCTCCACGGCCGTGCCGCTGAGCGGGCCGAGCAGCTGGGCATGGGCCGGATCGCGCTGTCCATCAGCCACGAGTCCGACTACGCGGTGGCGATCGCGTTCGGGATCCGCACGGCCGGCGGCCGGTATGTCTTTCCGCTGGACATCGAGGAGCGGCTCGACGACCGCGAGCGCCGGATCCTGGCCCGACTCGAGCGCCTGCGCCAGACGTCCGTCGTCGCGGCGTCGACCGACGAGGACGGGGGCGACCATGCCTGAGTCGCGAGCGGTCGGGTTCGGTCGGCGCGACGAGCCGGCGGCGCCGCTCGACGACCCGGTCGGGCCGCGCGCGCGACGTGCTGAGGAACGGCCCTGGCCGGAGGCGGCGACCCGCCTGGACGACCGGCTCGTGGCGGCGCTCCTGCCGGATCGCCCGGCCCGCGGCCACAAGGGCTCGTTCGGTCGCCTGCTCGTCATCGCCGGCTCGCTCGATTACGCGGGCGCCGCGCTCCTGGTCTGCCGCGCCGCCGGCCGGGCCGGGGTCGGACTCGTCACCCTGGCCGTGCCCGAGTCGCTCCAGCCGCTGTTCGCTGCCAAGGTCGTAGAGGCCACGACGATGAGCCTTCCCGGAAGACGACGTGGAGGAGATCGATCCGGAGCCGGCCATCGCCAGGATCCTGGACCACGAACACGACGCCATCGTCGTGGGACCGGGACTTCGACCGGGGCTCGCCACGGCGGAACTCGTGCGCCAATTGCTCGCGGCCCCCGGGGACGATGCCGCGCCGATCGTCCTCGACGCCGAAGCGCTGCGGTCCATCGCCACGTTGGACGGCTGGTGGGTCGGCGAGCGACGACCCGCCGTGCTCACCCCGCACGCTGGCGAATTCGGTCGACTTCGAGCGGGAAGCGGCCGTGATCCTGAGGCGGACGGCGACCTGGTGGATGACGATGCGGCGCGGGTCGAGGCGGCTCGTCATGCCGCCGCCAGCTGGGGTCAGGTCGTCGTCCTCAAGGGAGCGCGCACGGTCATCGCCGCCCCGGATGACCGAGTGTCGGCGGCGCCGTTCGAGAACCCGGCGCTCGCGACCGGCGGTACGGGCGACGTCCTGGCCGGGGCCATCGGCGCGCTGCTGGCCCAGGGCCTCTCGCCGTTCGACGCCGCCAGGGTCGGGGTCTACCTCCACGGGGCTGCCGGCGAGATCGCCCGTGAACGACTCGGTGACGCGGGAGTGCTCGCCTCCGATCTGCCCGACGGCCTCGCCGTGGCGCGCAAGCGGCTCGTGGCGATGGCGGAGCGGCGCGCGTCCGGCAAGCGCCTGGGCTTCGGCGTGCGCGGGACCGGACCGCGCGATCCGACCGGACGGACCGGGAGCGGCTGAGCCCGCCGATCGGCTGGCCGAGGGCGCGGGATCTGGCGCGAGGGCGCACCACGAACCGCGTCGAACCGGTGACCTGGATGGTCGTCCCGGTCGCCCCGGGTGTACCATGCGGCCTCCGCATCGGTCGCCCCGTGGACCCTGGCCGAGCGGTGAGGATGAGATGTCCCGCATCGAGCTCTGGAACGGCGATATCTGCGACCTGGAGGTCGACGCCATCGTCAACCCCGCGAACCTGTCGTTGTGGATGGCGACCGGCGTAGGCGGCGCACTCAAGCGCGCCGGCGGCGACGCGATCGAGTTCGCGGCCGTCCGCCAGGCGCCCGTCCCGCTGGGCGGCGCGATCGTGACGACGGCCGGGAAGCTGGCTGCAAAGGCGGTCATCCACGCCGTGTCGCTGGACCACGATCGCCGCACCAGCGCGCCGGTCATCGAGGCGGCGACCCGGAGCGCGATGGCGCGGGCCCGCGAGATCGGCGCCACGAGCGTCGCCTTCCCGGCCCTGGGGACGGGGGTGGGTGGATTCCCGCTGGCCGAGGCCGCGCGGATCACCGTCGAGACGGTCCGCGACGAGTTGACGCGTTCGCCGGGCATCGAGGTCGTGTCGTTCGCGCTGCGCGGGGCGGCGCCCTATGAGGCATTCGCGGCCGCACTCCAGGTCACGGCGATGGCGGCGGCGACCTCCCCGGCCGGTATCGCGGGGCAGCCATGAGCTTCCAGTTCGAGGCGAACGAGGAGCAACGGGACGAGCTCGTCGAGCAAGTGGCGCGGGAGATCCAGCTGCGCGGGCTGACCTCGTCGGCCGTCCACTTCCTCGAGGCGAGCCGCCCGTATCGCGCGCTCGGCTCCAACGCCATGCTCTTCTTCGACCCGGTCCTGCGCGGGGTATTCGGGGGTGACCTCGCCTCCGTCACCGAGATCCTGGCCGACGAGACCGGGATCGAACTCCTGATCGCCCGGCTGGAGGAGATCGACGACGAGATCGCCTGGGACGCCTGAGCAGGGACGTCCGGCGTCACTCCCGCTAGCATTGCCGCGGTGACCACCGAGCCGCGCGCCTTCCTCGCCATCGACCACGGTGCGGCGACCATGTCGATCGCTCTCATCGGGCAGATCCATGGCACGTGGCGCCTTGTCGGCTCGATGGCTGTCCCCGTCGCCGCCGACCTGGACGCCACGATCGCCGTCCTCGGTCGTCGGCTCCGTGCCGCCGATCCGGTGCTGGCCGATGGGCTCGCCCTGGCCCATGACGGACGTCGCCTGCTCGAGCTGCCCAGGATCGAGGCTCGCAGCGCGCGACCACGGCGCCTGGCGGTCGTGGCCGGCTCCGAACGCACCCTGGCGAGCCTGACGGCGGCCGCCGCCCGCAGCGGCTGGCGGCCGAGCGCGGCCAGCATGGAGACGGCCGACCCGCTCGAGATGTCCCAGCGCCTGCTCGCCCCCGACGTCGACGCGATCCTGGCCGGGGCCGCCGACCCGCCTCGGGCGGAGGAGCGCGGCTCCATCCGGGAACTGGCCGCGCTCGTCGCCGCGGTCGCCGCCCGGCGCCCGGAGTTGCCGGTGATCCTGGCGGGGGCGATGTCCGAGGGCCTCGCGTCGTTCGGAGATGTCGGTGACCGGCCGGGCGAGGTCGTCCTTGGCCCGGCCGCCCCGGACGTGCCGTCGGAGATGGCCGACAGCCCGCTGGCGGACCTCCTGCTGGAGCTGGCCCTGCCGGCGGACGATCCCCGGCGCGCGCTCGCTGCCGCGACACAGACGCTGGCCGACCTGCTGGACCGCCGGATCGAGATCGTCGCCCTCGGACACGACGCCAGCGTCCGATCGTGGGCGGACCCGTCGGCCGGCGGGCATGAGGGGTCGGCCCGGATCGCCGTCGTGGCCGACGCGGCCGTCGCCCTGGAGGATCCGGACGACGAGGTGGTCGACGGTGTCCTCGCCTGGTCGACCGTGGCCACGGATCGCCACCGGATGCGGGACCGCCTGCGTGAACTCCGCATCGCGCCGTGGGCCGATGCCGCCGGCGACGGCGCCGCCCTGCGGATGGCCGCCGCCCGGGCCGCCATGGTCCGCCTGGCCGCGGCGACCCCGGACCGCGCCGCCGCCCCGCCTCCGGACCTGCTGATCACCGCTGGCGGTGTCTGGACGTCCATCCCGGCGACGGCCGTGGCGCTGGCTGTCAGCGACGTCATCCGGCGACCGGGTGCGAGCCAGTTCGCCCTGGACCACGCCCGTCTGCTCGGACCGCTGGGGACGATCGCGGACGCCGCCGAGCGGGGATCGGTCATGGCCGATCTCACCGACGACATGCTGGCCCCGCTCGGGACCGTCGTGACGCCGGCTGGACTCCGATCGGGACGCTCGGCGGGCTCGATGGTCCTGCGGGCCGGGGACGAGACGACGGAGGTCGACCTCCTCCCCGGCGGGATCGAGCTGGTCGACCTGCCAGCCGGGGCTACAGCCGCGACCGAGTTCCGCTTCCGGGACACGGTCCGTCTGCCGTCACGCGGCCGGCACTTCGCGCTGGATGCCAGTGGCGGGCTGAGCGGGCTGGTGGTCGACCTGCGCGACGTCCCGCTGCGTCTGCCGGAGCGCGCCGACCGACGGCGCGACCTGCTTCGTGCCTGGCAGGCGGCGCTCTGGCCGGAATCGGCCGAATGAGGGAACGACCGGTCCCGACCGGAGGCCCGCCGCTGCCGGACGACCTGGGTGTGGTCGCCCTGCGCCGCCTCGTCCACGAGCCGGTCGACGTCCGATTCGCCCTGAGCCCCGGCGATGCGGTCCTCGTATCGGCCGGGCAGTCGATCGGCGCCGGCACCCCGATCGCCGAGCGGATCCGTGACCCGCGGATCGTCGAGGTCGCCGCGGCCGGATCGGGCGCGCACGCACCAGGTGACCGATTCGCCGAGACCGAGCTGCTGTTCGAATGGAAGGGGCGCTGGCGCGCAGCCTCCGGCGACGTGGCCGAGACGGTGGAGAGCCCGGTCGCCGGGATCGTCCGTGACGTCCGGCCCGGGTCGTCGATCCTGGTCCGGACCGGGAGCCGTGCGTTGCGCGGGATCGTGGCGCTCGGCGGCCCGACGCGGGGCCGGCTCCAGACGGCGACCGGCCGCGACGGCGAGCTCCGCTCCGGAGGGCTTGATGTCGGCTTCGCCGGGACGATCCTCGTCGTCGGGTCGCGGATCGATGCCGAGACGCTGACCCGGGCACGGGCGATGGGCGTGCGCGGCGTGATCGTGGGCGGTCTCGCGAGCAAGGAGCGGCGCGACTTCGCCGCCTCCGAGGGCCGCCAGCGAGCCGCGCTCCACCGATTGCCGCCGTTCGCCGTCCTGGTTCTCGACGGTTCGCTCCGCCGCCAGCCGTCAGGACCCATCCAGGCGATCCTGGACCGCCTGATCGGGCGCGAGGTGGCCATCGTCACGGACCCCCCGATGCTGGTCTTCGAGCCGACGGACGTCCCCCTGCCGGTGCCGCCACCCGACCACGTCCGGATCCGCGGGGGCGAGCACGCCGGCCGCGAGGGCCGGTGGTCCGGCCTCCTCGGTCCGCGGCGGTTCCCCGGCGGCGTGATGCTCGAGGCCGGCGCGGTCCGCCTTGCCGACGATGCGCTGATCGCCGTCCCGCTCGGCGACCTGGAGCGGTTCGGCTGACGGTCGGCTACCCTCGCAGGATGACCGCCGTCACGCACCCGTCACGCACCGTCGTCTGCCCGGATCCGGGCGCCACGGACCGCCTCGCGGCGCGCCTGGCGACCGTGGCCGAGGCTGGCGACATGGTCTGCCTGTGGGGCGACCTGGGTGCCGGCAAGACCCACCTGGCCAAGGCGTTCGGGGCCGCGCTCGGCGTGACCGACACGATCGTCTCCCCGTCGTTCGTGCTGATGGCCGAGTACCAGGGCCGGTTGCCGCTCTTCCACATCGACCTGTACCGGCTGGCCGACGCCGCGGACGCCCTCGCCGGCGGCCTGGTCGACGACCGCCAGTCGGCCGGCGTGACCCTCGTCGAGTGGCCGGACCGGCTCGCGGCCGCGCTGCCCGATGCCCGCCTGGACGTCCGGATCGACGGGTCGGGCGACGATCCACGGACGATCACCCTGCTGGCCGGCGGGGCGGCCTATCGGCGCTATCTCGATGCGGTCGGATGAGCCACGACGGCGGACGCTCCGCGATCCTGGCGATCGACACGGCGACGACCAGCGTCGTCATCGCCAGCGGCTCATCGGACGGTGAGCCCGACGGGCTGTCCACGTGGGAGGCCGGGTACCGCCACGGCGAGACCCTGTTGCCGACGATCGAGCGATTCCTCGGAGAGCAGGACCTGCCCCGCTCCCGGCTGGTCGGGATCGTCGTCGGCACCGGTCCGGGAGCGTTCACCGGCCTGCGGGTCGGGATCGCCACCGCCAAGGGGCTCGCGCACGGGCTGGGCATCCCGCTGGTCGGTGTCTCGACGGCGGAGGCGCTGCTCGCCGCAGCCGGTGACGAGCGGGCCGTGCTGCTGCTGCCGGCCGGGCCATCCGATCGGATCGTCGTGCGCCGGGGTGAAGCGCCGAGGCTGGTGCCGGGCGGAAGCGAGCTCGAGGAGGGCGCAGGCGACGTGCTCGTCGCCCTGGACCTGCCCGGACGCGCGTCGGCCGAGGCGCTGGCGCGCGGGGAAGCTGCCCGGTCCGGCCTGGGTGCGGCGCTCGTGCGGGCCGGAGCGGTGCGCCTGCGCGATGTCGCGGGCGACGAGCTGGCGACCCTCGTGCCCGAATACGTGACCCTGCCGCGCGGCGCTCGAGATCCCGGGGGAACGGTCGCATGGTCGCGCGACCCCCGGTGAGGGTCGTCGTGGAGCCGATGCGGCTCGACGACCTCCCGGCCATCCACCAGATCGAGAAGGCGAGCTTCACCTCGCCCTGGCCGGACCACGCCTACCAGAGCGAGCTCGCAACGAACCGCCTGGCGCACTACCTCGTCGCCCGGGTGGGCGACCGGCTCGTCGCCTACGGTGGGATGTGGCTGATGGTCGATGAGGCGCACATCACGACGTTCGCCGTCCACCCGGCGTGGCGGCGGCAGCACATCGGCGAATGCCTGCTGCTGGCGTTCCTGGACCTGGCCATCGACCGGGGTGCGCACGAGGCGACGCTGGAGGTCCGGTTGTCCAACCTGCCGGCCCGCCGGCTATACGAGAAGTACGGGTTCCGCCCGGTCGGGCTCCGTCCGCGCTACTACAGCGACGACAACGAGGACGCGCTGATCATGACGACCGAGCCGCTCGGGGAGTCCCGGATGCGCGAACGGGTCGCTCGCCTGCGGGCGGCGCTCGACGCGGTGGGGGCGCCGGCCTACCCCGATGAGCCGGAGCCGTGAGCGGCCCGCTCCTGCTGTCGATCGAGTCGTCCTGCGACGAGACCGGCATCGCGATCGTGGAGAGTGGCCGCCGGATCGTGTCCAACGTGGTCGCCTCGCAGGTCGCCCTCCACGCACCGTCCGGCGGGATCGTCCCGGAGGTCGCCGCCCGCGCCCACCTGCGCTGGGTCGTCCCGGTCCTGGACGAGGCCCTGGCGGGCACCGGCGTCGCCTGGAGTGACCTCGACGGCATCGCCGTCACGTACGGCCCGGGCCTGGCCGGCTCGCTCCTCGTCGGGATCAACTTCGCGAAGGCGCTGGCGTGGGTCCACGACACGCCGTTGATCGCGGTCAACCACCTCGAAGGGCACGTCTACGCCGCCTGGCTGCTGGATCCCGGCGAGACCGAGGCCGCCCGCCCGGAGCCCGTCTTCCCGCTGGTGGCCCTCGTCGTCAGCGGCGGCCACTCGTTCCTCGTCGAGATGCGGGACCACCTCACCTATCGGCTGCTCGGGACCACCGTCGACGACGCGGCCGGCGAGGCGTTCGACAAGGTCGGTCGACTGTTGGGCCTCGGCTACCCGGGTGGTCCCGCGATCCAGCTCGCCGCGCAGGGCGCCGTGCGACGGGATGTCCGGTTCCCGCGAGCCTGGATGGGGGATTCCTACGACTTGAGCTTCTCGGGGCTCAAGACCGCGGCCCGCAAGGTCGTCGCCGATGCCCGAGCGGCAGAGGGCCTGGCCGCCGACGATCGCGGCGCCCGCCTGTCCGATGCGATGGTCGCCGAGCTGGCCTGGGGGTTCCAGGACGCGGTCGTCGACGTCCTCGCCGTCAAGACGGCGCGTGCGGCACGGGAGGTCGGGGCGCGCTCGATCATCCTCGGCGGCGGGGTCGCCGCGAACGCGGCGCTGCGTGACCGACTGCGCGGCGAGGCCGAGGCCCTCGGGATCCCGCTCACCGTGCCGCGTCCGGGCCTGTGTACGGACAACGGGGCCATGATCGGGGCGGCCGGAGCGCGGCGCTACCTCGCCGGGGAACGCGCCGGGCTGGACCTGGATGCGCGGCCCTCGCTGCCGCTGGCTGCACGGTGACGGGCGCACCGGGGGGCCGGTCGCGCATCGATCCGGCCGACGTCCGGGCGACGCTCCGCGCCGCGGGCCTGCGCGCGCGTCACGCGCTCTCGCAGAACTTCCTGGCCGACCCGGACGTCCTCGACGCGATCCTGGCCGAGGCGGCACCCGGTCGCGGCGACCGGGTGCTGGAGATCGGGCCCGGCCTGGGGCTGCTGACGTCGGCCCTGCTCGACGCCGGAGCACAGGTGACGGCGGTGGAGCTGGACCGCGGCCTCGCGGCCTTCCTGCGGGACCGCTTCGAACCGGCCATGACGACCGGCCAGCTGACCCTCGTCGAAGGGGACGCCCTGGACCAGGATCTGCTCCACCTCGTGCCCCCGCCCTACGAGATCGTGGCCAACCTGCCCTACCACATCACCTCGCCGATCCTGCACGCCCTGCTCGGCGACGTCCCGCGCCCGACCCGGCTCGTCCTGATGGTCCAGCGCGAGGTGGCGGAGCGGATCGCAGCGCCGCCCGGGAAGATGAGCTACCTGTCCGTCTTCGTGCAGTACCACGCCCGCGTCCGGATCGCCTTCCGCGTGCCACCGGACGCCTTCGAGCCGGAGCCGGCGGTCGAATCGGCCGTCATCGTGGTCGAACCGTTCGCTGCCGACGACCGGCTGGACGCGGAGGCGGAGGACGGCCTGTGGCGGCTGGTCCAGGCGGCCTTTCGCGAGCGGCGCAAGATGATCCACAACGTCCTTGCCAGGCAGCTCCCGGTCGACGCGACGCAGGTGGCCGCAGCCCTCGCGGCCGCCGGGATCGACCCGGACCGGCGACCGCAGACGCTCGGGGTGGGGGAGTGGCTCGTCCTGCGCGAGACACTCGGCCCGATCGGCACGGACCGTCGCGGCCGGCGCGACCAGGATGGGACGACATGAGCGGCGGCGGCCTTGCGCCGGTGATCCGCCTCGCCCCGGCCAAGGTCAACCTGACCCTGGCCGTGATCGGGCGACGGGCGGACGGGTTCCACGAGCTGCATTCGGTGTTCCTGCCGCTGGACCTCGCCGACCGCCTCAGCCTCGCCCCGGCCGGGGGCCCGGGCAGTCGCGCGGACACGCTCCATGTCATCGGCCCGGACACCGGACCGCTCGCCGACAATCTCGTCCTGCGCGGGATCGCCGCCGCCCGCGCGGCTGTCGGCGAGGGTCCGGGTCGTCCGCCGACGCCACCGCTCGCCGCACGCCTGGAGAAGCACATCCCGGTCGCTGCCGGCCTGGCCGGCGGTTCGTCGGACGGCGCAGCGGCGTTCGACGGCGCGCTGGAGGTCTGGGGCGCGACCCTGGAACCGGATCGTCGGGCGATGGCGGCCGCGGCCATCGGATCCGACGTCCCGTTCTTCCTGGCCGGGGGTCCGGCCCTCATCGAGGGCCGCGGCGAGCGGGTCACGCCCCTGCCCGGGATCCGGGGTCGGCCCGGCATCCTGCTCGTCACCCCGGACGTTCCGATCCGCACGCCGGACGTCTTCGCCGTGTTCGACGGGACGCGGGTCGCGGGCGATGGGTCCGTGCGGATGACCTCGGAGCATCTCGCCCACGAGCTGGCCGTGGGCCTGTCGGCCGCCGACCTCGTGGCCCGGGCTGGCGTCCTGGCCGCGGCCAACGACCTGCTCCCCGCCGCGTCGCTCGTGGAGCCGCGCCTGGTGGCGGTCCGGCGCGCACTGTCCCGTACGCTCGGCCGGCCGATCGGATTGTCCGGGTCCGGCCCCACCCTGTGGACCCTCTATCCTTCCCTCACCGATGCCGCGGCCGCCGCCGACGTCGTGCGGGCGGCCCTTGCCGCGGGCACGATCCCGGTCATCGGGGCCGGCCCGCCGGCGATCATCGCGACCACGATCCGGACCGGACACGAGGAGCCCGAGCCATGACCCGACACGCCGTCTCCACCAGTGGCGCACCCGCCGCCATCGGACCGTACAGCCAGGCCATCGTGTCCGGCGAATTCGTCTTCTGTTCCGGGCAGCTGGGTCTCGATCCGGCGACCGGCGAGCTGGTCCCCGGCGGGGTGGAAGCCCAGGTCGAGCGGGCGCTCCGCAACCTCACCGCGGTCCTCGACGCGGCCGGCCTGACCTTCGACGACGTGGTCAAGACGACGATCTTCCTCGCCCGGATCGAGGATTTCGTGGCGGTCAACGGCATCTACGCCACGTACATGCCGGATCCACCGCCCGCCCGCTCCACGTTCGCGGTCGGCGCACTGCCCAAGGGTGGGTTGGTCGAGATCGAGGCGATCGCGCGGCGCGGGTGAGGCCCACGCTTGACGGGTCGCCGGAGGATCCGCCGCGCGGAACCTGACGTCCGCGCCCATGACCCGTAGGTAGCATGTCGATCGATGGTTGTCCTGATCGAGAGGTAGCAGCATGTCCCCGATGCGTCGCTCCCGTCGCGCCCTGGTCCTCCTGGGGCCGATGCTCGCGATCTCGATCGTCGCGTTCCCCCTCGTCGTGATCGCATCACACCAGTTCAGCGACGTCCCGACGACCAGCGGTTTCCATGCCGACATCGATGCGATCGCGGCGGCCGGCGTCACCGCTGGCTGCGGACCGGGCAAGTACTGCCCGAAGGACTTCGTCACGCGCGAACAGATGGCTGCCTTCCTCAACCGGCTCGGCGCCCTGGGACCCGGGAAGACACCCGTGGTCGATGCCGACCGCCTCGACGGCCTCGACGGATCCGCCTATGCCCAGGCGACCCACGATCACGACGGCGATTACCTCGGGACCGGTGCCAAGGCCGCCGACGCCGAACGTCTCGACGGCCTCGACGGATCCGCCTATGCCCAGGCGACCCACGATCACGACGGCGATTACCTCGGGACCGGTGCCAAGGCCGCCGACGCCGACCTGCTTGACGGTGCCGACGGGTCGTCCTACACCCGTGGCATCAAGGCGGTTCGCCTCGGAAGTCAGATCGACCTGACCACATCACCGACGACGGTCGCGACACTCGCCCTCCCCGTCAGCACGAGCCACTACACGTTCTTCGTCTTCTTCACCGCTGAGGTCGTGACGTCCGGCGGGCTGGTGCAGTGTGATCTGGTGCGTGACGATGACGTGATCATCCATTCCCGCAGGGCGGGACAGTATTCTCCCTACTCCGCGATCCAGGACCTGAGCCTCAACTACCCGGTGTGGATCGGGGATACGCCGAATGTCCGGGTGGACTGCCGAAAGCTGGAGCCGACGATGAGCATCGCGGCAGTCGGGTTCCGCGAACTCCAAGCCCTGGCGTTGGGGTCCGGGCCGTAGCGGCCGAACGGAGCAGGCCCGGGCCCGGTGGGTGGGAGGCCCACGCTTGACGGTCACTCCCGGTCCCCCATACCATCCGGCGACCGACCGATGACACGACCCTTCCGCCCGTCGGGCTCCGCAGACCGCGAGGGCGACGACCGCCCCGCGCGCACCCGACGCCGCGCATGAACCCCCCAAGTCCGACGCCCGAACCCGTGGACCCCGGCCGCGAAGCCGGTCGCACGACCGCCGTCGTGCTGGCCGCCGGCCTCGGCACGCGGATGAAGTCGGCGCTCCCCAAGGTCCTGCACCCGCTGTGTGGCCGACCGATGCTCGCCTTCGTGCTCGACGCCTGGACGGACGCGGCCGTCGGTGACGGCGGGCGTCCGATCGTCGTCATCTCGCCGACGGTCGACGCGATCCGTGCTGCGTTCAGCGAGCGGGCCGATTTCGCCGTCCAGGAGACCCCGCGCGGAACGGGCGATGCCGTGCGCGCCGGCCTGGGCGCCGTCGCGGCCGACGCGGCGGAAGTCGTCGTGCTGTCCGGGGACGTGCCGCTCATCACCGCCGCGGACCTTGAGGCCGTGCTGCACGCCCGGCGCGAGGACGACGCGGCCATCTCGCTGGCGACCATCTACGCCGCCGACCCGGAGCGCCTGGGCCGGGTGATCCGGAGCGACTTCGGCACGGTGGAGCGGATCGTCGAGGCGAACGATGCCACGGAGGACGAGCTGGCGGGCAACGAGGTCAACGTCGGGCTGTACGCGTTCGACGCCGCCTGGCTGCGCCGCCGGATCGACTCGCTCAAGCCGTCGGGCGCGACCGGCGAGCTGTACCTCACCGAGCTCGTCCGGCTCGCCCGGGAGGACGGTCGGCTGGTCAGCGCCGTCACGTTCGAGGACGACGGCCGATTCGACGGGATCAACGATCGCTCACAGCTGGCCGCCGCGGAATGGAACCTGCGAGTACGGCGGAACGAGCAGCACATGCGCGACGGGGTCACGATGCGAGACCCGTCGACGGTCTACCTCGACTGGGACGTGACCCTGGCGCCCGACGTCACGCTCGAGCCCAACGTGATCCTGCGCGGCCGCTGCTCGGTCGGTACCGGCAGCGTCATCGGCGCGGGCAGCCAGCTCATCGACAGCGTCGTCGGGGAGCGCGCCCGGGTCTGGGCGTCCGTGATCGAGTCCTCGACGATCGAGGACGAGGCGACGGTCGGACCGTTCAGCCACCTGCGGCCGGGCAGCGTCGTCGGGCGCGCGGCCGAGGTCGGCAACTTCGCCGAGCTCAAGAACGCCCGTCTCGGAGCCCGGGCCAAGCAGCACCACATGAGCTACCTCGGCGACGCGGAGATCGGCGAGCGAACCAACATCGGCGCCGGCACGATCACGGCGAACTACGACGGCAAGAAGAAGCACCGAACGACCATCGGGGACGGTGCCTTCATCGGCGTCGACACGATGATCGTGGCGCCGCGCACCATCGGAGACAACGCCAGGACCGGGGCCGGCGCGGTCGTCACCCGCGATGTGCCGCCGGGCAAGCTGGCGGTCGGGGTTCCGGCCCGGATCCGCGAGCCACGCGACGCGGCGGCGCCATCGGCCGCGCCGCCATCGGCCGGGCCCACGCCATCGGCCGCGCCCACGCCGATGGGACCCGCGGTATCGGCGGAACCCGCCGCGGACGATCGACCGGCGTGAACGGGTCCTTCCTCGAGCTCGGGATCATCGTCGTGCTGGTGCTCTTCAACGGCGTATTCGCCGCCACGGAGATCGCCCTCGTCACCATCCGGCGCAGCCGGCTCCAGCAACTGATCGACGAGGGGAGCAGCGGTGCCCGCCGCGTGCTCAGGCTCAAGCAGAATCCGGGGCGATTCCTGGCCGTCATCCAGATCGGGATCAACTTCCTGGGCTTCCTGGCCTCCGCCTTCGCGGCGGTCAGCCTGGTCGGCGAGCTGGAAACATCGCTGGAGGCGTTCGGGCCACTCCGGGATGTCGCGGGTGGCGTCGCGCTGATCGTCGTCACCAGCCTGCTGACGGTCTTCACGATCATCTTCGGGGAGCTGGTGCCCAAGCAGATCGGGCTCGCCCACGCCGAGCGGGTCGCGATCGCGACCAGCCGGTTCCTCGACGTGCTCGGCACCATCTTCGCCCCCCTCGTCGGCTTCCTCACGTGGACCACCAAGCGGATCAGCCGGCTGTTCGGAGCGGACGTGGCTGCGGAGGAACGGATCAGCTCGGAGGAGCTGCGCCTGATCATCGAGCAGGGCGGCGAACAGGGGATCCTGGAGGCCGAGGAGGAGCAGATGATCCACGCGGTCATCGAGCTCGGCAAGCAGCGCGTGCACGAGGTCATGGTTCCGCGGACCTCGATGGTCGCGCTCGCGGCCTCGGCGACGTTCGAGGAAGCGATCGACACGGTCATCGAGGAAGGCCACTCACGGATCCCCGTCTACGACGAGACGATCGACGAGATCGTCGGCATCCTCTACGCCAAGGACCTCCTGCCGTTCCTCAAGACCGGCGCCCCGCGCCGGCCGCCGCTGCGTTCACTGCTGCGAACGCCGGTCTTCGTCCCGGAATCGATGACCGTGGACGACCTGCTGCATGAGCTCCAGCGGCGGAAGGTCCACCTCGCGGTGGCCCTCGACGAGTACGGCGGGACGGCCGGGCTCGTGACGATCGAAGACCTGCTCGAGGAGATCGTCGGCGAGATCCAGGATGAGTACGACGAGGAGGAACCGCTCATCGTGCGCCTATCCGAGGACGAGGCGCGGGTGGACGGTCGATCGCACATCGACGAGCTGGGTGAGCTGTTCGACCTCAGGCTCTCGCTGGAGGATGAGGACGAGTACGACACCGTCGGCGGGCTCGTCTACCACCGCATCGGTGGCGTCCCCAAGCCCGGCGACCGCGTGCAGATCGACGGCCTGACCCTCACCGTGGAGAGCACGGACGGCCGTCGGGTGGGCAAGGTGCTGGTCGTGCGTGCCCGCGATGCCACGCTCGCGGAGGATGAGGCGGACCGCTGAGACCGCCGGTCAGGCGGAGATGACCCCGACGATGATCTCCTCGAGGCGTACCCGGACCGCCGGCGCCACGACCCCCGCCGCGTCAAGCTCCGCGAGCGCCTCGTCGCGGTAGCGGTGGGCCTGGTCGCGGGTGTAATCGCGTGCGCCGACGCGTTCCAGGATCTCGACGATCTCGCCGATCTCGGCAAGCGTCGGTTCGCGTCGCGCGTAGAGATCGAGCAGGCGGGAGCGGTCGGCCGGCTCCGCGTGCTGCGCCGCATAGATCACTGGAAGCGTCTTCTTGCGGTGGGCGACGTCGGACGGCTCCTTGCCGGTGGTCTGCTCCGAACCCCAGATACCGAGCAGGTCATCGTTGAGCTGGAAGGCCAGGCCCAGGGCCCAGCCGAACCCGCGATACCGGGCGATGACCTGGTCATCGTCGGTCGCCAGCAGGGCTCCCGCCTCGATCGACGCGGCGATGAGCGCCGCCGTCTTGCGGCCGATCATGTCGAAGTAGGCCTCGACGCTCATGAGGTCGTTGGACTCACTGGTGGCGATGTCGATGTACTGGCCCTCGCACAGCGCGAGGCAGGTCTCGTCGTAGAGGCGCATCAGGCGCAGGACCTTCGAGTCCGAGAAGCCGAGATCGGTCAGCCGGTGCAGGGCGATCCGCGACAGGCTGAACAGCGTGTCGCCGGTGTTGATGGCCTGGGGCACGCCGTGGAGGCGCCAGAGGGTCGGCCGGTGTCGGCGCTCGACGTCCCCATCCTCGATATCGTCGTGGACCAGGCTGAAGTTGTGCCCGAGTTCCACGGCTGCGGCGCCCGGCAGCGCCGCCCGGTGGTCGCCGGTGATCGAGGCGTACGCCAGGAGCCCGAGCAATGGGCGCATCCGCTTGCCGCCGGACGCTCCCGAGCCGTCAAGCGCGAGGTGGTAGCGGACCATCTCGTAGAGGCCGTGCGTGGACGGATCGCGATCGACCACGAGGCGGACGATCTCGCCCTCCGTGTCGGCCAGGAGCTGCGCGAGGTCGAGGTCGGCCAGGGCGGCAGGTCCGGGCAAGGTCGTCATGGCGTTCCGAGTGTACACGAAACATGTTCTCTGGCGGTAGCCTGTTGGCGGCCATGGCCGCCGCGTGCGCCGCGGGCCAGTGCACCAGACCCGGCGCCAGGTGCCGTGTTCGATGCAAGCTCGAGGGGCCCGGCGAGCACACGACCGTCGTCGTGCAGCCGATCCCGCACCAGATGCCGGGTGCGCCGCAGGTCGAGCCCCGCGCCGGCCGCGCCGGCCGATCGTGCTTGTATCCGCTGCAAGTCGCGACCGGCCGCGAGCGTGGACGCGACTGCGGCACCGCCGCCGCCCGGTCCGCGGAGCTTGGTGCTACCGTCGCTGGCACGATGCCCGCGCCCCGCCGCTACACCACTGACGCGATCGTGCTCTCCCGGTTCGACCTCGGCGAGGCGGATCGCGTGCTCACCCTCATCACGCCGGGCAGCGGCAAGCTCAAGGCGATCGCCAAGGGCGTCCGCCGCCCGACCTCGCGCATCGGCGGCAGCCTCGAGCCGTTCGCCGAGCTGACCGTGGCCCTGGCCCGGGGCCGGACGTTCGATGTCGTGACGCAGGTCAGCGTCGGGCACGCCTGGCTGCGGCTACGGGACGATCTCGAGAGCACCGCCACGGCCTGGTATCTCGCCGAGCTCGCCGATCGCAGCCTGGAGGAGCGCCACGCCGCCGAGCCGCTGTACGCGCTCCTGCGGCGCGCCTACGAGTTGCTGGACGCCGGCATGGCGCCGGGCCGGGTGGCCCGCTGGTACGAGATGCACCTGCTCGACGAGCTGGGCCAGCGTCCCGAGGTGGATCGCTGCGTCGAGTGCGACCGGATGCTGGAGTCGGACGAGCGGTTCCGCTGGGTGCCGCCGCTCGGGGGCGTCGTGTGCGAACGCTGTCCGGGGCCGCCCCACGATCGCACGGGACTCAGCCTCGAGGCGCTCAAGCTCATCAAGGCGTACCAGCGACTCGATGTCGAGGCGCTCGCCGCCCTGCGACTCGCGGTCTCGACCGAGCAGGCGGTCGAGACCGCCCTGCGCGACTTCGTCCGCCTGGCCCTCGAACGGGAGGCGCGCTCGCTGGCCTTCCTCGACGAGGTCCGTCAACCACCGACCACGGCGCCCGTCGCACCCGCGACACCCTGAACGGAGAGGCCATGCCCACGACCCTGGATCCATCGACCCCGGACGGAGCCCGCGCCCTGGGCCGCCTCGCCGCGGACAGGATCGGCTGGTTGACGACGATCGATCCGGCCGGCCAGCCCCAGAGCACGCCGATCTGGTTCCTCTGGAGGGACGGCGAGTGCCTCATCTACTCCCACAAGCGCGCACGCCGCAACGGCAACGTGGCGGATCGCCCGCTGGTCTCGTTCAACCTCCACACGGATCCGGGCGGTGGAGACGTGGTGACCATGGAGGGGGTCGCCCGGATCGACCTGACGGCACCGGCCGCCATCGAGGACGTCGCCTATCTCGAGAAGTACGGCACGATGATCGCCGGCTACGACTGGACCCCCGAATGGTTCTCGGGTGAGTACGCGATCCCGATCCGGGTCAC
Organism: uncultured Chloroflexia bacterium; assembly: GCA_963704935.1. Classification (GTDB taxonomy): domain Bacteria; phylum Chloroflexota; class Limnocylindria; order Limnocylindrales; family CSP1-4; genus SPCO01. Next base: position 447,102 of record CAVPIF010000001.1, on the reverse strand, counting down.
GCCCACGCGCTGGCGACTCGAGTAGGGGCGGCCGGGGCAGCCGTGACGTCGGGGCGGATCCGGACGGACGCCCGCGGCACGATCGCCCGGCTGGTAGCATCAGCGTCCCGCGCGGCCATGCCACGGTCGCGTATCAGCGGAGACCCATCCCGTGACCGACCCGTCCCCCGTCGATCCGAGCGACGTCGCGCCTGCCGTCGAGCAGCTCGACACGATCGTCTCGCTGAGCAAGCGCCGCGGATTCATCTTCCCGTCGAGTGAGATCTACGGCGGCATCAACGCCGTGTGGGACTACGGGCCCCTGGGCGTCGAGCTCAAGAACAACGTCAAGCGCGCCTGGTGGCGGTCGATGGTCCAGGAGCGTGACGACATCGTGGGCCTGGACGCCGGGATCCTCATGCACCCGCAGGTCTGGGTGACGTCCGGTCACGTGGGGTCGTTCAGCGACCCGCTGGTCGAGTGCGCGACGTGTCGGCGACGGTACCGCCTGGACGAATTGCCGGGCGCCGAGGACCTGTCCGCCACGGATCTGCGCGACGAGGGGATCGTGGAACGGCTGGGCTTGCGCTGCCCGAACGACGGCGGGCCCCTGTCCGCCCCGCGACGGTTCAACCTGATGTTCAAGACCTTCATGGGACCGGTGGAGGAGGATGCCTCCGTCGTCTACCTGCGACCCGAGACCGCGCAGGGGAGCTACGTCAACTTCAAGAACGTCCAGCAGAGCTCGCGCAAGAAACTCCCGTTCGGGATCGCCCAGATCGGCAAGTCGTTCCGCAACGAGATCAGCCCGGGCAACTTCGTCTTCCGGATGCGCGAGTTCGAGCAGATGGAGATGCAGTACTTCGTCCGCCCGGAGGCCGAGGCCGCTGCCGCGTTCGAGGAATGGCTGCCGAGGCGCCTCGAGTGGTACGGGCGCTATGGCGTGACCCCGTCACGGCTTCGCTTGCGCGAGCACGCACCGGACGAGCTGGCCCATTACGCGAAGAAGGCGATCGACGTCGAGTATCGCTTCCCATTCGGCTGGAAGGAGCTGGAGGGCGTCCACAATCGCGGGGACTTCGACCTGTCGCGCCACAGCGAAGCGTCGGGTGAGACCCTCGAGTACTTCGACCAGGTCACCAACGAGCACGTCGTCCCGTGGATCGTGGAGACGGCCGCGGGAGCGGACCGGGCCGCCTTCACGTTCCTCATCGACGCCTACCGCGAGGAGGAAGTCCGCGGCGAGAAGCGCGTCTCCCTCGCCCTCCACCCCGACCTCGCGCCGTACAAGGTCGCCGTCCTGCCGCTCCTCAAGAAGCGTCCCGAGATCGTGGAGCTCTGCCACCGCATCAAGGCCGATCTCCAGCGTCACACCATGGCCGTCTACGACGACACCGCGGCGATCGGCAAGCTCTACCGCCGGCAGGACGAGATCGGGACACCGTGGTGCGTGACCGTGGACGTGGAGTCCCTGGACGATGGCGCGGTGACCGTCCGGGATCGCGACTCGATGACCCAGGAGCGGATCCCGGTCGAGGGCGTGACCCGGCTCATCCTGGATCGTCTCGACGCCGCTCGCGCCGGCTGACACCAGCGCTCGTCACGCCTTGACACGCAGGCCTTCGCGCGCACGCCATCGTCCGCAACGACATCGCACGTCATGCACCACACGGATGAAGGGTGCGCGGCAGGTCGTGATGGGCCCGCCGTGCGGCGGGTGGTCGTGCGGGCGTCATTCGCCGGGCGAATGACGTGCGAAGGCATCGGTGCGAAGGCATCGGTGCGAAGGCATCCGTGCGAAGGCATCCGCGCGAAGGCATCCCCGCGAAGGCATCCCCGCGCGCCCGGTCGGTCGGGAGCGGTCGAGTCGAGCCGCGGACCGGCGACGCCCTCAGGCGGTGGTCGCGCCGGCGGCGCCCGAGGTCAGGTACTGGTCGATCGTGTCGGCCGCGCGCTTGCCGTCGCCCATGGCCAGGATGACCGTGGCCGAGCCGCGCACGATGTCGCCGCCGGCGAATACGCCGGGAAGGCTGGTCATGCCGCTGGCGTCCGTGACGATGTAGCCCCATTCGTTGACGGCGAGGTCCGGTGCCGTGGCCCGCAACAGGGGGTTGGACCGGGTGCCGATCGCGACGACGACCATGTCGCAGTCGATGACGAACTCCGACCCGGGGATCGGCTCGGGTCGTCGTCGGCCGGACGCATCGGGCTCCCCGAGCGCCATCCGCTGGCAGCGAAGCCCCGTCACCCAGCGCTCGTCGTCGCCGACCACTTCGATCGGCGCCACCTGGAACTCGAAGCGGATGCCCTCCTGCTCGGCGTGGTGGACCTCCTCCGCGCGCGCCGGCAGCTCGTCGTGGCCGCGGCGGTAGACGATGACCGCATCGGCGGCACCCAGCCGACGGGCGGTCCGGACCGCATCCATCGCCACGTTGCCGCCACCCACCACGACCACGCGCTGGCCGTGCAGGACGGGCGTGTCGCTGTCGCTGCCCCAGGCGCCCATCAGGTTGACCCGGGTGAGGTACTCGTTCGCCGAGTAGACGCCCTTCAGGTTCTCGCCCGGGACATCCATGAAGACCGGCAGCCCCGCGCCGACTGCCAGGAAGACGGCATCGAACCGCTCGCGCAGCTCGCCGAGCGTGAACGTCTTGCCGATGATCGCGTTGGTCTCGATCGTCACACCCGCGGCGCGGAGCCGGTCCACCTCCTTCTCGACGATGTCGTTGGGGAGGCGGAACTGGGGGATGCCGTAGATGAGCACCCCGCCCGCGGCGTGGAAGGCCTCGAAGATGGTCACCGTGTAGCCGCGCTTGGCGAGTTCTCCCGCGGCGGTCAGACCGGCCGGACCGGAGCCGACCACCGCGACCGTGCGTCCGACCGGCGTCGGCACCGGATGGGCGAGCGCTTCAGGATGCTCCTGGGCCCAGTCGGCGACGTAGCGTTCCAGGGCGCCGATGGCGACGGGCGCGCCCTTCTTGCTCCGCAGGCACAGGCCCTCGCACTGCGTCTCCTGCGGACAGACCCGGCCGGTCACGCACGGCAGGGCGTTGTCGTCGAGCAGCGAGTCCGCCGCCGCGGCCATGTCGCCGCGCCGCAGGTGGTCGATGAAGCGTGGGATGTTCACCCGGACCGGGCAGCCGTCGATGCACTTGGGGTTCCTGCACTGGAGGCAGCGCTCCGCCTCCAGCACGGCCAGGTGCTCCGTGAGGCCGAGATTGACCTCCTCGAAGGAGTGCGACCGTCGGTCGGCGTCCTCCTCCGGCATCGCGACGCGATCGATGCTCATCCGCTGGCGCGGGTCCAGGTCCACGTGCTCGCCCTCGAGGATCCGCCGGACGATCTCCTGAGGGGTCGGAGGCGTCGGCTTGGGCTCCTCCGGCGGGCCGTCGCTCATCGCGGCTTCTCCGTCGCGACCCGGTCCGCCCCGACGGCGAGTGCCGGGATCTTGCAGGCCTCGCGTCGTTCGGTCGCCTCCCGTTCGAACGTCCGATAGGTCGTGAGTCGGTCGGCCAGCTCACGGAAGTCGACCTGGTGGCCGTCGAACTCCGGGCCGTCGACGCACGCGTAGCGGGTCTCGCCACCGATCGTGACCCGGCAGCCGCCGCACATCCCGGTCCCGTCGACCATGATCGCGTTGAGCGACACCGTGGTCGGCACGCCGTAGCCACGGGTCAGTTCGCTGACCGCCTTCATCATCGGCACCGGGCCGACGGCGTACACCGCATCGGCGCCGGCCTGCAGGACGTCCTCGAGGGCCTGGGTCACGAAGCCGGGACGCCCGTAGCTCCCGTCGTCCGTGCAGGCGACCACCTTGCTGCACGCCGCGAGCTCCGGCTCGAGGATGACCCACTCCCGCGACCGACCACCGATGATGCTCGTGACCTGCACGCGGCGTCGTGCCAGTTCCTGGGCGATCGGCAGGATCACCGCCGTCCCGACACCGCCGCCAACGCAGACGGCGTGCCCCGACTCGATGAGCTCGGTGGGGCTGCCGAGGGGGCCCGCGACGTCCGTGATCGCCTCACCCGGCTGGAGCGCGACCAGGTCCGACGTGCTCTTGCCGACCGACTGGATGATCAGCGTGATCGTTCCGGCAGCTGGATCCGTGTCCGCGATCGTCAGCGGGATGCGCTCGGCGCCCGGGCCCAGGCGAACGATGACGAACTGGCCCGGCCGCCGGATCTCGGCGATGCGCTGGGCCTGCACCACCAGACGGGTGACGTTCGGCGAAAGCTGTTCTGTCGCGACGATCGGATACATGCACGGCCCACACGCTTAGAACGGCCATCATCGACCGCCTTCCCGATCGTAGGCCACCGGCGGAGCGTGCCCAACCCGCCAAGGGGCCCGTTTCGGCCGGGCCGGAAGTCACCTGCCAGCGTGCAACGGCGCGCGGCGGCACGTCAACCTGCGTCGGGAGTCGCCGCCTTGCTCTTGGGCCAGTAAAGCTCCTTCTTGACGTGGAACTCCGGGAAGTCGGCGTCCATCAGGATGGTTTCCGTGTTGACGATCATCTCGGGGTTGCCGCAGATGTAGACGACGGTCCGGTCCGGCCGAAGGCGCAGGTCCTGGCAGACGGACTTCACGACGTGCTCCACCCGCCCCGTGCGGCCCGTCCAGCCCGCATTCCGCGGATCGGCGGGGCGGCTCACCGTGGGCACGTACGTCAGCGGGTAGGTCCCGTCGCGCTCCCAGCCCTCGAGTTCGTCGCGATACCCGAGCTCCTCCGCATACGACGCGCCGTGCAGCACCACGGTCTTGCGGGGATCGCCGTTCGCCATCGTGTGGCGGATCATCGAGATGAACGGGGCGAGACCCGTGCCGGTGGAGATGAACAGGTGGGTCCGGTGGTCGTCCGGCTCCAGCAGGAACTTGCCCTTCGGCCCGATCATCCGTATCCCGTGCCCGACGGGCAGGCGCCAGAGCAGGGTCGTGAAGCGGATGATCGGGACGAGCCGCACGTACAGCTCGTAGCCGTCTGACCCGGCCTGGCCGGGCGCCGACGCGACCGAGTACGGCCGCTGCCACAGCTTCCCGTCGGCGAAGACGCCGATGGTCATGTACTGCCCCGGATCGAACGGGGTGGGGTCGCCGTCGAACCTGACCCAGATCCGCGCGAGATCGTGGCTCTGGTCCTCCCGCCGGATGAGCCGCGCGTTGTAGCGCTCGTCCTCGGGTTCGATGACCCGCTCATCGGGCGGCAGGGGGTTGGAGGAGAGGTCGGTCATCGGAATCGTTGCCCTGTGCTGGAGGTTGCCACAGGATGGTAACGGCTCCCGGACCGACGGTCGCTCCCGACGGATCACGGACGCGAATGACGGGTCGCCGTCCCCGTGGACGACGACCCGTCGGCAACCGCGGGGGTCAGGCGGGATCGCCGTTCCCGTGGCAGCTCACTCGCGGATTCCAGTCTGCGAAGAACCCGGATGGGTTGTACTTGTAGAGCCAGACATGGAGCTCGTAGAAGGCTGGCAGGCCATAGCGGTTGCCAGCCGCCACCGTCTCCATCTCGCGGCCAAGGACCCGCGGAGTCCCCGGTCCGTACTTGTCGTGCCAGGCGTCCTGGATGACGACGTATTCGACACCGACCAGGCGCAACCGGCCGTTGGGCAGCGGCTCATAGATCAGGACCTCGGGATGGAGCGGGTCCACGGCCGGGTCCTCCACGAGCGGACCGTTGGCGAAGTGCTGGCCCATGGCGCCAACGCCCGGTGTCTCGTGGTCCGTGCAGATGTAGAACTCGCCGTACCCGGCGTCGCGGGCGACGTCGAGCCGGAAGAACTTGACGTTCGCCTTCCAGACGTCCCACCAGGACGTCCCACGATGGTGGGCCGACGCAGTGGGCACGGCGCCAAGGAGAGCCACGACGGCCAGCAGCGGGATGATCACCCGCAGCAGCTTCGGTCGTGAACGACGGTCGTTTGCACCAGTCATGTCAGGACACCTCGATCGGGACTGCATAGACCTCCGGGGTGGGATGGCCGGCGCGCTCGTGGACGCGCATGACCGCCTCGCGGGAGGGCCCGGTGGCCAGGCAGAAGACCTTGCCGGACTCCGGGTCCAGCCAGGCGCGTTCGTAGTGCACGCCCTCCTCGTTCTCGATGTCGAGGTCGCGCTGGTGGGCTTCGGCAAGCTGCTGGGCCGTCACCCCGAAGAACCCGTTGTGGACATCCATGAACGTCGCCATCGGCGAACCTCCTTCGATCCGGTGCCGCGATCGCGGCGGCTGTCGGGCCAACCTTCGGCTCGAAAGAAGGCGCCGTCATCGGTCGTTTGACCGATGACGGCTAGCCAGCGCGCCCTACACTGCGGTCACGATGTCGACGCTCGAGTCCATCCAGTGCCCGATCCTGATCGGTCGTGACCACCTGCTCGACCTGGCCGACGAGGCTCTCCAGCAGGCGTCTGCCGGACACGGCCGGACGCTGCTCGTGGCCGGCGAGGCGGGGATCGGCAAGACGCGGCTGATCGGTGCCATCGCCCGGCGGGCGACCGCACGCGGCTTCCAGCGGGTCCAGGGCGATCTCGCGCCCCAGGACAGCGACGTGCCGATGGCCGTGTTGCGCGACCTGTTCCGGACGATGCGTTCGACGCCCGATCTGGTCGACCTCGGGACCGACCTGCTGGCACGCTGTGACCGGGCCGTCGCCGACGGCGATACCTACACCCGCTCGCTGGTCGTTGACCTGGTGGATAGGATCCGCGTGCGGATCGATCGGCCGACGTTGCTGGTGTTCGAGGATCTCCAATGGGCCGACGACCTCAGCCTCGAGACCATCGCGGAGTTGGCGCGGATCGCAAGCGACCTGCCCGTCCTGGTGATCGCGGCCTATCGGCGCGACGAGACTGCCCCAGGGACACCGCTGCGTGACTGGCGTGCCCGACTGCTGACCCAACGGCAGGCTGACGAGGCACGCCTCGAGCGCCTGTCGGTCGACGAGACCGCGATGATGACGACGCTCCTCATGGCGACCGGCCTGCCGGCCCCGCGGGACGTCGCCGAGGCGGTCCATGCCCGCTCCGACGGACTACCGCTGCACGTCGAGGAACTCGTCGCCGCCGCTCGGTTGCATGGACCCATCGACGTCGGCGCGATCCGGGGTGCGGGGGTCCCGGACACCATCGAAGACGCGGTCCTGGCTCGATTGGCTCGCCGCTCTGCCGAGGCGCAGGCCGTGGCGCATGCCGGGGCCGTCATCGGCCGCTGCTTCGTCCCTGCTGTCCTGGCCGGTGTCATGGACCGGCCGCTGACGGAACTCGAGGCGGCGCTCCGGGAGTTGGTCGAGCACGGGTTCCTGTACGACTTCGACACGGTGGATGCCGGATATTTCGACTTCCGTCATCAGCTCCTCCGGGACGCGCTGTATCGCCATACACCCGAGCCCGATCGGCGTCGATACCATGCGCGGGCGGGAGAGCACGGGGCGTCCCTGGTCGGCGCCTCGGAGGTCCACGCCTCCCTCCACTACGAGCGCGCCGGCCTTCGCGACGAGGCGTTCCGGGCGGCGCGGGCGGGGGCCGAGGAAGCCGCTCGGCTGTCCGCCCACCGGGAGGCCTTCGAGCTGTATCGACGAGCGGTTCGCAACCTGCCCGACGAGGCCCCGGACCTGGAACGGGCGACACTGCTCCATCGCTACTCGATCGAGGCGGCGGCCGTCGAGGAGAACGAGCTCGCGGAAGCGATGATCTGGGCGGCACGCGCCGCGTACGAGGCCGCCGACCGACCGGTACTTGCCGCGTCCGCGATCGACGGTGCCCACTCGATCTGGCGTCGGATGGGCCGGTCGGTGAGCGCACGCCGGGCCCTGGTCGTGCGGACCGAGGCCGAGCTGGCCGGTCTGCCGCCGAGTCCGGAGCGCGACGCCGCCCTGCGCGAGTCGGGTCTCAGCCGCCTGGTGATCGAGATCGACGCCGCCGACCTCGAAGCGGCTCGGGCGACCGGTACGGCACTGTCCGCGGCGATCCACGGGTCGGAGGGTGAAGACCTCGGCCTGGATATCGCCGGTCGGATGGCGATGCTCGAGATCCTGTCCGGGAGCCCGGAGTCCGGGCTGGCGAGGATGCTGCGCGTCGCATCCGACGCCACGGACACGCGCCGCGAGGAAGCCGGGGTCACCGCCTACCGCGACGCCGCAGTGTTCGCCGCCCGGGTGATGGCCTATCGCTGGGCCGAGGAGAGCCTGGCACAGGGGCTCGTCTACGCCGACTCGATCCAGCAGTCCCATTGCGCCCACATCATGGCCGCGATCGCCGCCGAGATCGACTGGGCGGCCGGCCGCTGGGATGCCGCGGTCCCGGCCGGTGAGCAGGCGATCGCGGACCGCGGCTGCCGGCGGGCTCCGGCCATGGCTCGCTGGGCGGTCGGCTACGTCGCGCTCGGTCGCGGCGACTACGACCGGGCGCGGACGATGCTCGAGGAGTCCCGTCGGTTCGGCGACGAGAGCGAGATGCTGGAATGGCGCCTCCCGCCGGCCTGGGGTCTGGCCGAGACCGCGTTGCTCGACGGCGATCCGGCCACGGCGATCGAGATCTGCGAATCGGCCCTCGAGCAAGTCGCGGCGGTCGGTGAGCGATCGCTGCTCGTGATGTTCGTCGTGACCGGCGTGCGGGCCTACCAGGCCGCCGGACGGCCGGCCGACGCCGACCGCTGGCTGGCGCGCTGTGCGGCCCACCTCGCGACCACGCCCGCGTTCGGCCGGGCGGCCCTGGATCACGGAGCCGGGTTGGTCGCGCTGGCCGCGGGTTCGACCGGGACCGCCCGGACCTCGCTCGAGACGGCGATCGTCGGCTGGGATCGCCACGGGCGACTGTGGGAGGGGCAGTGGGCGCGACTCGACCTCGCTGCCTGTCTCATCCGCTCCAACCGCTTCGCCGCCGCCGTGGCGCTGGCCTCCGAGGTCCGCGAGACGGCCGGGCGGCTGGCCAGCCCTGCGCTGCTGGCGCGAGCCGACGAACTCGTTCGCCAGGCCCGTGGTCGGGTCGTCGCCGACGAACCGTGGCGACCGCTGACCGCCCGGGAGTACGAGGTCGCCCGGCTCGTCGCCGAGGGCAACACCAACGCCGGGATCGCCGATGCGCTCGGGATCGCGCCGAAGACCGCGAGCAGCCATGTCGAGCACATCCTGGCCAAGCTCGGGGCGTCGCGGCGAGCCGAGATCGCGGCCTGGGCGACGACCGTGGACGGGAACGTCGACGGGAGCGTCGCGACCCGCTGACCCACAGTCGCAACGCAGGCCCACGAGGCTGCGACGGTACAATCGAGGGGTACCACACCGAACCTGTACGGACCGCGGCGCCCAAGGGCGGCCCGTCCGCTCCCGGAGGACCTCGACCCCATGACCCAGACCGCCCCCGCAGACCGCCCCCACCGCGCGGCGAAACGCTACATCTACGCCTGGGGCGACGGGACCGCCGAGGGCGACACTTCGATGCGCGACCTGCTCGGCGGCAAGGGCGCCGGGCTCGCGGAGATGACCAGGGCTGGCCTGCCGACCCCGCCCGGGTTCACGATCACGACCGAGGCCTGCAACGACTACTTCGATGCCGGCAAGAAGCTCCCGGACGGCCTCTGGGACGACGTCCTCGAGGCCGTGACGGAGATGGAGGCGCGGGCCGGCAAGGGCTTCGGCGATCCGGCCAACCCGCTCCTCGTCAGCGTCCGGTCCGGCGCCAAGTTCAGCATGCCCGGGATGATGGACACCGTCCTCAATCTCGGGCTCAACGAGGACACCCTGGCCGGACTCATCGCCCTGACCGGCAACGAGCGGTTCGGCTGGGACGCGTACCGGCGCTTCGTGGCGATGTTCGGACGGATCGTCCTCGGCGTGGACGGCCGCAAGTTCGATGAGCCGCTCCAGGCGGCGAAGACCGCCCGTGGGGTCAAGGCGGATTCCGACCTGCCCGCGGACGACCTGCGGGCGCTGGTCGACACGTTCAAGGCGGTCGTCCGCGCGGAGGCGGGCCGCGACTTCCCGACCGATCCGTACGTGCAGCTGGACCTCGCCATCAAGGCGGTCTTCGCGAGCTGGTTCGGGGAGCGCGCGTTCGAGTACCGCAAGTACAACAAGATCGCCCACGACCTCGGCACCGCGGTCAATGTCGTGACCATGGTCTACGGCAACATGGGCGACGACTCCGGCACGGGCGTCGCGTTCACCCGGAACACGTTCGACGGCACCAAGGAGCTGTACGGCGAGTACCTGACCAACGCCCAGGGCGAGGACGTCGTGGCCGGCATCCGGACGCCGAAGGACATCAGCCAGCTCAAGGACGACCTGCCGGAGGCGTACGACGAGTTCCTGCGCATCGGGGACCAGCTGGAGCGTCACTACCGCGACGTCCAGGACCTGGAGTTCACCATCGAGCGCGGCCGGCTCTGGATGCTCCAGACGCGGTCGGCCAAGCGGACCGCCGCCGCCGCCGTGACGATCGCCGTCCAGATGGTGGAGGAGGGCCTCATCACGAAGGAGGAGGCGATCCACCGCATCGAGCCCTCGCAGGTGGATCAGCTCCTGCGCCCGCAGTTCGACGACACGGCCCGCAGGGGCGCAGCGGTCATCGCCAGCGGCCTGAATGCGTCCCCGGGCGCGGCGGTCGGCCGGGCGGTCTTCCACTACCGCGACGCGGTCGAGTGGGCCGGGCGCGGCGAGCGCGTCATCCTCGTTCGCGAGGAGACCTCACCGGACGACTTCCCGGGCATGGCCGTCGCCGAGGGCATCCTGACCGCCAAGGGCGGTGCCACCTCGCACGCGGCGATCGTCGCTCGCCAGATCGGAAAGCCCTGTGTCGCGGGTTCCGAGGAACTGCACGTCGACGCTGACGCACACCACGCCCGCAGCACGGTCACCGGCCTGGAGATCCACGAGGGCGACTGGATCTCGCTGGACGGCTCGTCCGGTGACGTGCTCCAGGGCGAGCTGCCCACCGTCGAGGCCCGCTACGAGGACCAGACGGACCTCAAGACGATCCTGTCGTGGGCGGACGAGGTCCGCCGGATGGGCGTCTGGACGAACGCGGACAAGCCGGAGGAGGCCGCCCAGGCCCGGAGTTATGGCGCCGAGGGGATCGGCCTGTGCCGGACCGAGCACATGTTCCGCGAGGGCGACCGGCTCGAGATCGTCCGCGGCGCGATCCTGGTCGCCACCCAGGCGACGCGGGCCAAGGCGAAGGCCGCGAGCGGTGGAACGCTCGACGCCGATGAGTCGGCGATCGTCGTCCGGTTCGACGAGGCGATGGCCAAGCTGGAGGTCCTCCAGCAGGGCGACTTCGAGGGCATCTTCAAGGCGATGGACGGCCTGCCGGTCGTCATCCGCCTGATCGACCCACCGCTCCACGAATTCCTGCCGAATCGCGACGAGCTGATCGAAACGGTCGTCACCCACGAGGTCAAGGGGACGCCACAGGACGACCCGGACTTCACGGAGGCGCGCATCCTGCTCGCGGCGGCGAACTCGATGCGCGAGCAGAACCCGATGCTCGGGCTGCGCGGCTGCCGGCTGGGCCTGATGATCCCGGACTTCGTGAAGACCCAGACCCGCGCGATCCTCAATGCCCAGATCGCCGTCAAGAAGTCGGGCGGCAACCCGATCGCCAAGATCATGATCCCGCTCGTCGGGCACGTGAACGAGCTGGCCGCGACGCGCGCGCTGCTGGAGTCGGAGGCGAAGGCCATCGAGTCGAAGGCCGCCGTGAAGGTCGACTACAAGTTCGGCACGATGATCGAGGTCCCGCGCGGGGCCCTGACGGCCGATGAGATCGCCCGCGAGGCCGACTTCTTCAGCTTCGGCACGAACGACCTCACCCAGATGACGTTCGGCTACAGCCGAGACGACGCAGAGGGCGGGTTCCTGCTCAAGTACGTCGAGGACGGGATCCTGCCGGTCAACCCGTTCCAGACCCTGGACGACGCGGTCGCGGACCTGATGAAGACCGCCGCGGAGAAGGGTCGGGCAACGAAACCCGGGCTGGAACTCGGGATCTGTGGCGAGCACGGCGGGGATCCCGACTCGATCGCCAAGTGCGAGCAGGTCGGTCTCGACTACGTGTCCTGCTCGCCGTTCCGGGTGCCGGTGGCACGCCTCGCGGCGGCCCAGGCCACCCTCGCCAACACGGCCGAGCGCGACCGCTGAATCCGGCCGGACGCGTGACAGGCCGTGTAAGCTGTCTGTCGGGGTAGCCGATCGGCCGCCCCGAGGCACTCATCCATCAGATCCACGCGTGAAATGGACCCGATCGACGCGACACAGTCCCTGCTACGGAGTATCGGCTTGATCCCGGCTGCGCTGCTTGCCATCGCGTTGCTGGCTGGTCCGACGACCATCTGGCTGCTGTACCGATTCGTGGTGCAACCCCGCACCAAGCGGTTCCCGACCGGCAGCGGCGCCCTCCTGTGGGCGTGTGAGCGCTGCCGCTCCGCGAATGAGGCTCGCATCTCCCGGTGCTACCGCTGCGGGCTCAGGCGTGCCGACATCGTCGGTGATCTCCAGATCTTCGACGGCGACGGCATCGTGACGCTGGCGGCCGACGTCGAGGACGACTGGGACGATGACGAGTACGACGACGACGAGTACGACACCGAGCCGCTGCCTGGGGTCCCGGTGATGGCCCCGCTCGCGATGCCGCTGCCGCGGGCCGTCGCGGAGCCGCCGCGCCGGATGGTCGCCGTCGGACCGGGTGCGCGAGCGGCCGAGCCGTCCTCCAATGGGAACGGCGTCGCGGCCCACTCGGGTAACGGCGCGGCTCCGGGCGAGCTCTCCGAGTTCCGACTCGGGGCATCCACCCAGGTCGTCGGTGGGCTGCGGGCCCGCCGGCTGGCCGCCGCCGCTCGGGTCGCCGATGCCGCCGTGGGGGCGCCCGCCTCGGAGTCGTGACCGAGCGCGACCGGAACTAGGCTGGGTCCCGGCCGCCTCCGGACGCGAGCTCCGCGGGCTCCAGGATGACGACCGCCGTCTCAGCCGGCCGGCGCGATGCCCAGGCCTCGAGCTGGGCCTCGCCGTCGTATCGTCCCCAGATCCCCCACAGCCGGGGACGCTCCTCGGCGGTCGCGGCGCGGCCGCGCATGGAGAGGGTCCGGTCGTGCAGCTCGACGATCGCCTCGGGCCGGGCCTGGAGGTTCAGCCACCAGGCAGGCTCCGGCGCGCCCCAGCCGTTCATCGCCATGGTCACCAGGTTCGGGCCGTCCTCGAAGTAGCCCAGGATCGCAGCGCGCTCGCGGCCGCTCCGCCGGCCGACCGTCCGCAGCCGCAGCATCCCCCAGCTCGTCTCGGTCGCAGGGCGGAGCGCCCGCCGGCGGCCGAGGACCCGGAAGATGGCCCGATGGATCGCCCACGCGGCCCGGACGACGAACCTCGGTGGCAATCGACCGCCCGGCTCGCGGGCGGGCTCGGTCGTGCTGGTCATCGGGATCCCTCCTGTCGAGTCTCGGTCGGGGTGGCCTCGGAGGCCGGGTACTGGAAGGCGTCGTCGAGGGTCACGCCGAGCGCGCCCGCGATCTGGAAGGCCATCTCGAGCGACGGGGAGTAGCGACCCTGCTCGATGGCGATGATCGTCTGGCGGGTCACGCCGACGAGGTCGGCGAGCTCGGCCTGGGTCATCTCGTCACGGGCGAAGCGCAGCCGCCGGATGTCGTTCGTGACGCGCGTCGGTCGACCCATGGCTCAGAAGCCCAACAGTAAAGCCTGCCTGACATCATGTCAAGTATCCTGTACATGACACGCCCGTCCCCGCTCGCCTGCGAGGCGAAACGGGGCCGCGTCAGTCGAAGGTGATGACCTGCCGGGTGTACTCCCCGCGACGCATCGCGTCGAAGGCATCCTCCACGTCATCGAGACCGATCCGACGGTCGATCAGGCGGCCCACCGGCAGCCGACCATCCACGGACCACGCCGCGTAGCGCGCGAAGTCGACGGCGGGGTCGGCGAACCCGTAGTTGGAGCCCAGGATCCGGCGCGAACCGTCGACGAAGGGGAAGACGTCGAAGGCGGCCCGCTCGCCGAGCGCGGTCATGCCGACCAGGACGGCCGTGCCACCCACCGGCAGCGCCGCGATCGCCAGCTCGGCGGTCGCGACCCGGCCGATCGCCTCGAAGATGAAGTCCGGACCGCCGTCGGTCAGGTCGTGGAGTGCCGCGATCGTGGCCGACTCGTCGTCGGTCGCGAGGATCCCGTCGGTCGCGCCCATCGCGAGGGCGGCGTCGAGTTTCGAGGGGACCCGATCGACGGCGACGATCCGCGACGCGCCCGCGACGACCGCGCCCATCACGCACGACAGCCCGACCCCACCGAGACCGATGACCGCCACGGACGCGCCCGCCGGCACCTCCGCGGTCTTGAGCACGGCGCCGACCCCGGTCGTGACGCAACAGCCGATCAGCGCCGCCGCGGCGGGATCCGTGCCGTCCGGCATCGGGATGGCGGCCGCCGCCGGGACGACGGACGCCTCCGCCATCGTGGCGATGGCGCAGTAGGACTGGAGCGGCGACCCGTCGGCGGCACGGAACGCCGGCGCGCCGTCCAGCAGTCGATGGCGATAGGACGGGGAGTCCGGGCACGCCCACACGTGACCGCGGCGGCATGACCGACAGGTCCCGCACGGGATCAGCCACGACAGCGCAACGAGCTGGCCGACACGGTGCGTGGTCACGCCTGGACCGAGTGCCTCGACGACGCCGGCTCCCTCGTGGCCGAGCACGATCGGCGTGGGACGCTCCCACTCCCCGTCGCGAACGTGGAGGTCTGAATGGCAGACGCCGGACGCGAGCATCCGGACGCGCAGCTCCCCCTCGCGCGGGTCGGCGAGCGCCAGTTCGCGGATGACGGCGGTCTCGCCGGTCGCCTCGAGGACCGCGGCCCGGACCACGCTCAGACCTCCGCGGAGCGGCGTCGCTCGACGTCGCTCGCCCGGACGTACGGGACGTAGGCCGGCCACCACATCGCGGCGTCGACGGCCGCGGCGACGTCCGACAGGCCGCCGGCCTCCATCGCGACCGCGACGGCGATCCGGCGCGACACGGCCCGCAACATCGTCACCGGCGGGTAGATCGCACCGGTGGCGAGACGTTCATCGGAGACGCTCGCGGCGAGTTCCCGGGCTGCGAGCAGGAACATCCGGTCCGTGACGGTCCGGGCCTCGGCCACGATCGCCCCGAGCCCGACGCCCGGGAAGATGAACACGTTGTTCGCCTGGCCGATCTCGCGGCGGATCCCGTGCAGCGTGACCGCGTCGAACGGGGAGCCGGTCGCGACGAGGGCACGGCCGTCGGTCCAGGCGAGGATGTCGGCCGGTGTCGCCTCCGCCTGGCTGGTCGGGTTGGAGAGCGGCATGACCAGCGGCCGGTCGGCCGGGCCCACGCGCTCGTCCATCGCCTCGATGACGGCCCGGCTGAACGTTCCGGGCATGCCGGTCGTGCCGACGAGGATCGTCGGGCGGCGGTCGATGACGGTCTGCAGCAGGTCCGGGGTGGGACCGTCCACGGCGGCGCGGCCAGGTCCGCCTTCGTCGCGTCGAGGTCCGGCGCGGCCGGCGTGGACGAGGCCGTGCGAGTCGACGAGCGCGATCGCCTCGCGGACGTGGGCGTCGGGCAGACCGGCATCACGCATCGCGAGCCGAAGCAGGCGCCCGATCCCGATCCCGGCCGCCCCGGCGCCGACGAGCACGATCCGGGCGTCGGCCAGCGTCCGGCCGGTGGCGCGCAGGCCCGCCAGGACGCCGGCCACGACGACGGCCGCGGTCCCCTCGATATCGTCGTTGAACGACGGGAGTCGATGCTGGTAGCGGTCCAGCAGGCGGAGCGCGTTGTGCTGCTTGAAGTCCTCGAACTGGACGAGCGCCCCCGGCCAGACCTCCTCCACGCCCGCGATGAACGCCTCGACCAGCGCGTCGTACGCGGCGCCGCGCAGGCGGGGCGCCCGATAGCCGAGGTAGAGCGGGTCGGCCAGCAGGTCCTCGTTGTCCGTCCCCACGTCGAGCGAGACCGGCAGGGTCAGCGCCGGGTGGATGCCGCAGGCCGCCGTGTACAGCGCCAGCTTGCCGATCGGGATGGCCATCCCGCCCGCACCCTGGTCGCCCAGGCCAAGGATCCGCTCGTTGTCGGTGACGACGATCAGGCGGACGTCCTCGTATGGGCCCTGGCGGAGGATCTCGGGGACGCGATGGAGGTCGCCCGGCGTGATCCACGTCCCGCGCGTCCGGCGCAGGATGTGGCTGAACTCCTGGCACGCCCGCCCTACCGTCGGGGTGTAGACGATCGGCAGGAACTCCTCGATGTGCTCGGTCAGCACGCGGTAGAACAGGGTCGCGTTCCGGTCCTGGAGGGCGGCCAGGCCGATGTACCGCTCCAGGTCGTCGTGCTTGACGCGGAGGTGCTCGACTTCGAGCGCGACCTGCTCCTCGATATCGAGGACGCGGGCCGGAAGCAGGCCGTGCAGCCGGAACGCGTCGCGCTCGTCATCGGGGAACGCAAGGTCCTTCGTGAGGAGCCGACTGCCCAGGAGCGCTGGGCCGGTGACGGCGATGCGAGCCGGTCCGCCGGTGGCCATCGCATCGAACGGGGCGGGGAGAGGTCGCATCTGTCTCCCGATGGTACGCGCCCCGGGCTCTCGCGGCTCAGCCGCCTGCCGGCGCGACCCGCAGCACCCCGACCATCCCGTACGCCTCGTGGCCCGGGAGGTGGCAGATGAACCGATACTCCCCGGGGAGCCGGAACGTGACGGTGGTGGTCACGGTCGTGCCGGCCGGCACGGAGACCTCGAACGGAGTCGCTCCATGGTGCGACTCCGTCCCGGTCCGGTGCCCCTCGTGGAAGGTCTCGTCGCCGACCAGCCACTCGTGATCGATCGGATCGTCGTTATGGAGCACGACCGTGAGCGGCCGGCCGGCCGTGGCGGTCACCACGGCCGGCCCGAAGGCCGAGTAGCGCATCGTGATCTCGGCGGACCGCTCACCCGCTCCGGCCGTCCCGACCCACGCGGCGGCGATCCCGGCCAGCCCGAGCGAGAGGGCCAGGCCGCCGGTCAGGGCGAGCCGCCCCGACTGCGCCACCGTCATGCCGGCCGGAACCCGCCGCGGTCGACCGGCCGGTGGCGGATCAGCAGGAGGATCCCGCCGACCCCCACCAGCACGAACGTCAGGCCGGCCAGCGAGCGGATCGTGGCGATGACCGTCGGGTCGACGGCGCCCGGCAAGTCGAATCCGGCATCGACCCGGGACGGGGTGCCGGCACCGGATGCGTCGATCGCGAGATCGAACCCGAGCTGCGGTGCCGAGGCGTCGATGGCGATCTTCGACAGCCACGCATCGGCCGGGATCCATTCCATCCCACGGTCGGACCGCAGGTCGGCGAGCAGGGCATCCGACGCCCGTGCGCTGTGGTCGAGCGTCAGGCCGTTGAAGCCGTCGGGAGTCGGCAGCAGGGCCGGTGCGTCGTCGGTGAGGAGATAGACATCGGCTTCGACGCGCTCCGCACCGGTCTTGCCCAGCGCCAGGATCCGAAGCGGGACCCACGGATCGTCGGTCGGGATCGTGATGTGGACCGGCGTCCCGTCACCGACCTGCTGGCCGCGCTCAGCGGCGGCGTCGGCATCGAATGCCGCGGCCAGGAAGATCGGGCTGCGGCTGGCGTAGAACTCGAGGACCTCGGGCGCGTCGGGCGGGAGGCGAAAGCCGTGGTCCGTCGCCCATCGGCCGACCTCGGCGGCGCCGCCGCGCAGGACCGTCAGGTCGAGGGCATCGATGGTGACCTCCATGAGGACCTCGGCGCTCTCCGCCGCAGCTGCGCCTGCGGCGAACAGGAAGGAGTCCCGAACGACCGGGTCCGTCTCCAGGCGGAGCCGCTGGAGGGTCCAGTCGCCACCCTTCTCGACGCTCGTCGGGATCCCGGGGAGCGGCGTGAGACTGCCGAACGACCCGCCACCGCCGGCGAACTCGAAGGCCGTCACGTAGTGCTCCTCGCCGTCGTGGTAGCCGGCCAGCGTCGTGGTGCGGAGCAGGTTGACGGCCCCGTTCGGGCCGATGAGGCCGCCGCAGGCCAGTGCCGGCGCCGCCCCGAACGCGGCAAGGAGGAGACCGGCGCCGAGGGCCAGGGTGCGGTTGACGCGGTGGCTGCGGCGGGTCCGCCTGCCGGTGGGGTCGATCGAGCGCATGTCGATCCTCCGAGCGTGCGCCGGGGCCTGGACGACACCCGGCCGGTTGCGGCCTCAGACGCCCTCGATCGCCAATGGTTCCCCTCGGCCTCGCCCCCGGCCGCGCCCCCTCGGCCGCGCCCGCCGCCCGCCCCCCGGCCGCGCCCCCCGTTCGCCCCCCGGCCGCGCGCCTTCGCACGTCATGCACCCCATGCATGACGCAAGCGCGCCGGACGCCCGGACCGACCGTTATCGTCGAGGGGCGTGCGGCCGTCATGCGCCCGGTGAATGACGTGCGATGGGGTTTCGCAGGGACGCCCGGCACCTGTGGCGACGAAGCTGGCCGTCCCGGCACCCGTCACCCGGCACCCGTCACCCGGCACCCGTCACCCGGCACGGACCCCCTTATGAGGCTCCAGGTCCCGGTGCGGCGTAGCACCATCTCGGCATGGCGCGATCCGGACGCCGACGCCAGACTGTGCGCCATGCACATCCGCACGTCGGCGGCCGTGGCCGTTCTCTCGCTGCTGCTCGTATTCGTTGCGGCCGCCCCGGTCGCCGCCGCCGACTTCCCGGCCAAGGACGCGGGTTACCACAGCTACGCGGAGATGGTCGGCGAGCTGGACCAGGCCGTCGCGGATCATCCGTCGATCGTGCGCAAGTTCTCGATCGGCCAGAGCTACCAGGGCCGCGAGATCTGGGCAGCCAAGATCTCCGACAACGTCGCGACGGACGAAGACGAGCCGGAGGTCATGTTCGATGCCCTCCACCACGCCCGCGAGCACCTGACCGTCGAGCAGACACTTGCCGTCCTGCGCTGGCTGACCGACGGCTATGGCTCGGACGGGCGGATCACGAGGATCGTCAACGAGCGCGAGATCTACCTCGTGTTCATGGTCAACCCGGACGGCGGCGAGTACGACCTGACGGGCAACCCATACAAGGCCTGGCGCAAGAGCCGCCAGCCCAACAGCGGATCGAAGTACGTCGGGACGGACCTCAACCGTAACTACGACTATCGATGGGGCTGCTGTGGCGGGTCGTCCGGCAGCACGTCGTCGGACACGTATCGCGGCCCGAAGGCGTTCTCTGCGCCGGAGGCCCGGGCGATCCGCGACTTCGTGAACGGCCGCGTGGTGGCCGGACGCCAGCAGATCAAGACCGCGATCACCTTCCATACGGCCGGCGAGGAGATCCTCTGGCCGTACGGCTACACGAAGACCGACGTCCCTTCGGACATGACGACGGACGACCACGCCGCCCTCGTCGGGATCGGCAAGGCCATGGCGAAGACGAACGGCTACACCGCCAAGCAGTCGAGCAGCCTGTACATCACCGACGGCGACGAGATCGACTGGGCGTACGGCCGTCACCGCATCTTCATGTACACGTTCGAGCTCTATCCGAGCCACGCCGACGTCAGCAGCCTCGCGCGTTTCTACCCGCCCGACGAGATCATCGAGCGCGAGACCGAGCGGAACAGGGCGGCGATCCTGTACCTCATCGAGCGAGCCGGGTGCCGCTACGACGTGATCGGCAAGGCCGCCACGCACTGCGGGCCCCTGTTTGACGACTTCGAGGTCGCGACCGGCTGGAAGGTGGACCGCTTCGGGACGGACACGGCCACGGCCGGGACGTGGCAGCGCTCCGACCCGTCGTCGACGTCCAAGCAGCTGGGTACGACGACCTCGGGCTCGAAGGGGCTCGTGACGGGGGCGTCGGCGGGGTCGAGCGCGTCGTCGTACGACCTCGATGGCGGGATCACGACCTACTCGTCGCCACTGGTCGACCTGCCCGCCGGGGACATCGGCGACCTGACGTTCCGATACTCGTTCGCCCACGGCACGAACGCCACCACCGACGACTACTTCCGCGTCGATGTCGAGCGTGAGGACGGCTCACGGACGACCGTGTTCGAGGAACTCGGCGGGTCGGAATCCGACGCGCCCGCCTGGGGGAGTGCCGCCGTCTCCATGGACCGCTGGGCCGGCGAGCGCGTGCGGATCGTGGTCGCGGCCGCCGACCTCGGGACGGCCAGCCTGGTGGAGGCCCAGGTCGACGACGTCCGGATCACGCGATCACCCGGATCCACCGCGCCGCCGCCGGCGAACCTGTCACCGCTCCACAGCCGGTCGGGGACTCGCGTCGGAGGCTAGGTCCCGGGTCCGGCCGCCTCCCCGGAGGGCATCTCCTGCGCGCCGACCGCTGCGTGCAGCGTCGCGATGAATTCGTCGAGCGGAACGCGGTGGATCTTCGCCGCACGTTCGACCGTGATCGCCTTCGTGATGAATGAGCGGAACGAGTAGCGGGCGACGCGTTTGATGCCGAACACCTCCATCACGTCGGCGATATCCCCGTACTCACGCAGGATGTCCGAGACCCTGGTGTCCTTGGTGATCTCCATGGTGGCTCCTTCAGGCGTTGTTGGTGCTCATGGCGTCGGCTCGGGCTGCGGCTCGACCCGGACGGCGATGAAGGACAGTCGAGTGTCAGCCTCGATACCGCGAGTCGAACCGTCGGGGGCGATCACGGTCACCCCGGCGGACAACGCATAGGGCGTCCCGTCGACGGTCATCGTGCCGGTGCCCTCCAGGACGTGGTAGAGACCAAGTCCTTCGGGGTGCGTCGGGATCCGACCACCGGCCTCGATCCCGGCCAACAGGGCCCGGAATCCCGGGCCGTTGTGCAGGATGGTCGGCTCGGGGCCGGTTGTCGTATGGCGGATGAGTCCGCGCCAGTCCGGGACGTAGATCGAAGTATCCATCAGCTGATCCTCCTTCTCCTGGGTCGGGCTAGGACGGGCGCGCAGCCTGTCACGACGGACTTCATGCCGCGTCCTCCTCAGCATCTTCGCCCGCCGCGAGGATCTCGACGATCGAGGTCGTGCCGGCCTTTCGCTGGCGCGGCAGGAAGAGGGCGGCCACGAGGCCGACCCCGGCCAGGATCACCGGGACCCAGAACGCGGCCTGGAACGCGCTCACCTGGGCCGCGAGCTGGCCCGCGGGACCGTTCGCGGAGTCGGCCGCGGCAGCCAGACCGGACGTCAGCTGGCTGGCGAGGACGGTCGCCACGAGCGCGACGCCGATCGATGCGGCGACCTGCCGGCTGACGTTGAAGAGCGACGAGGCCCGGGCCGTGCGATCGTGCGGTACGTCGCTGAACAGCGCCAGCTGGCCGGCGACGAAGACCAGGGCCATCCCGAGGCCGCGCAGGGCCATCCAGATGCGGACGGTCATCAAGTCGAGGTCCGGGGTGATCCCCGTGAACAGCCACGATGACAGCAGCACGAGCGCGAGTCCGCCGAGCACGAGCGGGCGCGATCCGACGCGCGCGTGGAGCTTCGCGGCCAGGGGCATCCCGGCCAGGATCCCGAATGCCTGTGCGAACGTCACGAGGCCCGATTCCAGGACGCTCTCCCCGCCTGGTCCCTGGAGGAACAACGGGATCAGGAAGAGGCCTCCCATCATGGCCGCCATGGCGACCGCGATGACCGAGTCGGCGCTGAGGAACGAGCGGATCCCCAGTAGGCGAACGTCGAGCATGGGCTCGGCGGCCCGGAGTTCCACGAACGCGAGCGCCACGAGCGCGAGCGCGCCGGCGATCACGGGGCCCGCGACCTCCGGACTCGACCAGTCGTGCGTCGCAGCCTGGGATAGCCCGTAAAGCAGGAGCGTGAAACCCGTCGAGCTGAGCACGAACCCGCGGCCGTCGAATTGGTGGTGGGGGTGGACCCGGTCCTCGCGCAACCAGCGCCAGCCGAGGAACAAGCCGAGGATGCCGATCGGCACGTTGAGCAGGAAGATCCAGTGCCAGGTCTGGTACTCGACCAGGTAGGCGCCCAGGACCGGCCCGAGCGCCGGAGCGAGCGCAGCGGGCACGGCGACGAAGGCAGAGGCGATCGCCCGCCGATCACGGGGGAACGCCCGGAAGACCATCGCGGTCCCGACCGGCGTGAGCATCCCGCCACCGACTCCCTGGAGGAGCCGGAATGCGATGAGCGAATCCAGGCTCCAGGCAAGGCCTGCCCCGAGTGAGGCGACGCTGAAGACGGCGAGCGCGAGCATGAACACGCGCTTGCTGCCGAACCGGTCGGCGAGGAAGCCGGCGACCGGGATGAACACTGCCAGTCCGAGCAGGTACCCGGTGATCACCCACTCGATCCCGGCCAGTGGGGCGTCGAAGTCCCGCTGGAGGGTCGGGATCGCGACGTTGACGACCGTCATGTCGAGCAGTTCCATGAACAGCCCGAGCAGGAAGACGATCCCTACCTTGTATTCGTAGCCGAGTCGAGGCCCCCGGCCAGCTGG
This sequence comes from uncultured Chloroflexia bacterium, assembly GCA_963704935.1. Classification (GTDB taxonomy): domain Bacteria; phylum Chloroflexota; class Limnocylindria; order Limnocylindrales; family CSP1-4; genus SPCO01. The sequence goes on along the minus strand of CAVPIF010000001.1, from coordinate 424,697 downwards.
CCGGGGGCCGTCCGTACTCGTCGGGGTGTCGTCCACCTCAGCTGCCCCGCCGCCGCGCGCAGACCCGTCGCTTGACGGCGAGGACGGGACAGTGGTCGCTGTGGAACTGGAGCAGCCTGCGTAGCATGGGACTCGTCACTCCGATGAGACGCTGCACATCAGCGTCGGCGGCCACCGTCGCACGCCGTGCCCGGGGCAGACGTGGAACTGGTTCCACGTCTGCCACTCGATCGCGCGAAACCGCTTGGACGGCTGACTACGGCTGGAGCCCTGGATCGTGCCCGTCGCTTGCGTCGATTCCCGCCGCCGCGCGGAGACCGACCGGGTCGAGGAGGACGAGACCGGTCACGCCGATCCGGCCGACCAGGCCTCGCTGCTCGAAGTCACGGATCACCCGTCCCGCCATCTCCCGCGACGTGCCGGCGAGGTCGGCGAGCTGTGGTCGCGAGAGGAGTGGCCGGCGGGCATCGAACAGCAGTTCGCGGCGCATCCACAGGATCATCGCGAGCCGCCGCGAGACGCTGTCGAAGGTCACGTGCTCCAGGCGGTTCAGCAGGCGGGCGGCGCTGCGCAGGGCATGGTCGAGAAGCCCGACCGCGAGACCGGCGTCCAGCCGGGCGAGGCTCATGACCAGATCGCCCGACCAGAGCGCAGCAGTCCCGCGGTTCAGCCCGACGAGATCGACCGCAGGTGCGTCCGGCCGCAAGGAAAGGACGCCGACGAGCTCTCCTGGACCGGCGATCGTGATCATCTGTTGGCGGCCGTCGGCGTCGGATCGCACGGCGCCGAGGTGGCCGTCCACGATCAGTGTCAGCAGCGGGTCACGGCTCTGGGAAAGCACTCGCTCATGTCTCCGGAACGGCCGGATCGTCGCCTGGCGCGCGAGCGCGGCGAGCGAGCGCTCTGCCGCCTCCGGAAGCACGGTCGCCAGCATCGACTCGAATGCCGCGGCCTCTCCCTGCAAGTCCTGGGTCGTGCCGCGAGTGAGGGGCGATTCGCGAGATGTCACGGTGCGGCCCATCGTGACACACGGAGCCGGACGCGGACGATCGATCGCGGGGTGGAACCAGTTCCTCTCGGACGGTCCGACGGTGACTCGATGCTGTGAGGGATCCGTCGTCCGGCGTGATGCCGGTCGGTCGATCGAACCAGTCAGGAGCACGACGATGATCAACCAGGCAACCTCCCCCGACAACGCCAACAGCTCGGTGGTGGCCGTCTTCGAGACCCACGAGGCAGCCGAGTCCGCCGTCAGGCAGCTCGACAAGGCCGGCGTCGACATGCACACGCTGTCGATCGTCGGCCGGGGCTACGAGAAGGAGGAGAAGGTCCTCGGTTACTACACGACCGGCGATCGGATGAAGCTGTGGGGCAAGCGCGGCGCCTTCTGGGGCGGGATCTGGGGCTGGCTCTTTGGAGCCGCGTTCTTCATGATCCCGGGCATCGGTCAGATCGCCGTCGCCGGACCGCTCGTAGCCGGGATCGTCGGGGCGCTCCGCGGCGCGGCCGATCGTCGGCGGCCTCAGCGCCCTCGGCGGGGCGCTCTCCGGCCTCGGCATCCCGAAGGACGCCGTGATCCGCTACGAGGCGGCCATCCAGGCCGACCAGTTCGTGGTCATCGCCCAGGGCACCGAGGCCGAGGTCACTCGGGCCCGATCCGTCCTGGCCGACGCGAAGCCGACGACGCTCGACGAGCACGTCGCGGTTCTCGCCTGAGCTCAGCGCACAGCGAAGGCCGTCGGACCGCCCCGCTAGGGGTCCGGCGGCCTTCGCCGTCCGCGGCTGTTCCGGCATCCGCACCCAGGCGAACGCCCTCGCTCCGAGACTGGAGACTGAACGAGATATGGATACGGCAAGTTCCTCCGCAAGTACCTGCGCAAGACCCACCGTTGGTTGGCGCTGCCGTTCGCTGTCCTGATCGTGGTGGTGCTCCTGACTCGGGAATCCTCCTTCGGCCTCCCGATCCAGCAGGCGCAGCAGGTGATGCTGGTGGTCATGGCCCTGACCGGCCTGTTCCTGTTCCTGCTGCCGTGGTGGACGAAGTGGCGGAGAGGTCGAAGCGAGGTCGGTGAGCCGCGCCCCCGATAGGAGCACCGGCCTGGGTCACGAGTCGTCGGATTCCCGGAGCGGCAGTCGGGCACGGAACGTGGTCCCGCCACTCCCCGTGGCCTCCACGTCCAGGGTGCCGCCGTGGGCCTCCAGCAGCGACCGGGAGATGGCCAGTCCCAGCCCGGACCCGCCGGAACCGGCCGTCTTCACGAAGCGGTCGAACACGTGCGGCAGGACGGCCGGGTCGATCCCCGGGCCCGTATCCGCGACCCGGAGTTCGAGCCACGGATCTGCGACGACCGCGCTGACCGTCACGGACCCGCCGGCCGGCGTGTGGCGGACCGCATTCGCCACGAGATTGGCCAGTACTTCCCGGAGTCTGACCGGGTCCACGTCCAGGATCGGCAACTCGCCCGGGCCTTCAGCCCGCACGGTCACCCCGGCCGTGGCCGCCGCGCCCGCGAACGACCGGACGACCTCCTCGGCCAGGACGTCCGCGTCCACCGACTCGCGGTGGAGCGGCAGCGACCCTGCCTCGGACAGCACCATCGTCCGCAGGTCCTCGATGAGCCGCTCCATCGTCCGCGTCTCCTCGAGGATGGCCGACAGGTGCGCCTCGTCGGCTGGGTGCACCCCATCCAGCATCGCCTCGAGGTTCCCGGCGATGACCGCCAGCGGGGTCCGGAGCTCGTGGCTCACGTCGGCGAGGAGCAGGCGACGCTGGCGCTCATCGACGTCGAGCCGCTGCACCATCGTGTCGAACCCGCGAGTCAGGTCGCGCACCGACCGCAGGCCACGTTCCGGCGTCGCGACGCGGACCGAGTAGTCGCCCGCTTCGACCTGTTTCGCCGCCTCGACGAGCGTGTCGAGCGTCCGACCCGTCCGCCGCAGCGCGCGCGCGAGCCCGATGAGCGCCCCGACCGCGACGAGGAAGGCGACGACCCCGACCACGAGCCCGAGACGCGAGAAGATGACGACCGCGGCCGCGACCATGAGGGCCGCGACGAGCAGGAAGACGATCCCGAACAGACACCCGAATCCGCGGTGCGGCCCGCCGCGCCACGGCGGCCCACCGCGCCACTCCCCGGACGCCCGCCGCGCTTCCCAGTGGGCGCGCCGTCGAGCCCATCGATCGCGATCGCCGCCGTCGGCGCCACTCATCGGTCGTCCGCGAAGCGGTAGCCGACCCCGTACACGGTCAGGACGTAACGCGGTCGGCGCGGATCCGGCTCGATCTTGCGCCGGAGATTCTTGACGTGCGAGTCGATGGCGCGCTCATACGACTCGAACGCGACGCCGTGCAGGGCGTCGAGCAGCTGCGACCGGGTGAAGATCCGGCCCGGGCGGGCGGCGAGCGTCGCGAGCAGCGTGAACTCGGTGGGCGTCAGGTCCACGGCGCGCCCGGCCAGCTCGGTCCGCATCCGCGGCACGTCGAGCACGAGGTCGTCGGCGCGGATCAGGTCGCCCGGCGCCTGCGTCGGTCGGTCCGAGCGACGCAGCACGGCCCGGACACGCGCCACGAGCTCGCGCGGCGAGAACGGCTTGGTCAGGTAGTCGTCGGCCCCGAGCTCCAGGCCCAGCAGCTTGTCGAGTTCGTCGTCCCGCGCGGTCAGCATCACGATCGGGAGGTCCGCGGTGGCGGGATCGGCCCGGAGGCGCTTCGCGACGTCGAGGCCGTCCAGGCCGGGGAGGCCCAGGTCCAGGACCACGAGGTCGGGGCCGCCGCTTCGAGCCTGGGCGAGGGCCAGCGCCGACGGGCCGTCGGCGGCCGTCTGCACCGCGAACCCGGCATGTTCCAGGTAGTCGCGGGCGAGGGCCGCGATCCGGGGCTCGTCGTCGACGACGAGGATCGTCCTGGGGGTCATGGCGAGGTCTTCATGGTCGTGGCGGCATCGTAGCCCGGCCGGACGTCGGTCCGGCCGGGCTTGGAGTCCATCCCCGCGGGGAGGAGGGGGTGCGGCTGATGCCACTCGGCCGCATCAGCCGGGTCAGGCCGGGCTGCCGCTGGTCGGCGTGGCCGGGTCGGGGCTGTCGCCGGTGGCGTCGTGGGCGGTCCGGTGCCACTCGTCGTGGCGCTCGCGAGCGCGGGTCTCCCACGGGTGGCTGGCGCCGGGGCCGCCTTGGCCACCCCAGCCGCCGGGGCCACCCCAGCCGCCCCGTCCGCGGAACCCGAACGCCCGGATGAGCCCGATCAGCAGGAACAGCACGAACAGCGTCCCGAGGAGGCCGAAGATGCTGAACCCATGTCCGAACCCGGGACCCCAGCCGCCCCAGCCATAGCCGTATCCGTATCCGGGGACGACCACCGGTGCCACGACGGTGCCGTCGGCGGCGTCGACTCCGGCCCCGAGCACGGTCACGTTGGCGGACAGGCCGGCCTGGTAGGCGGTGTTGGCGATGAATCCGCCCCCGATCGCCAGGGCGGCGATGACGAGGAAGGCGATGAAGAAGCGGCGCATGAGCGGTTCTCCTGTGTTCGGCGGCGACCTACCATGGGTCGACGTCCTGACCCGCATCGTCGGGCCGGATCATGGACTGGATGTGGAGACGGTTCGGAGTGATGACGGAGCATGGACCACGATCGCTCGTGGCCGCGATCGACCAGGGGACGACGAGCAGCCGCTGCATCCTGTTCGATCGCGGCGGGCGGATCGTGGCCAGCCACCAGCTGGAGCACGCCCAGATCACGCCCCGACCTGGCTGGGTCGAGCACGACCCGGACGAGATCCTCGAGCGCGTCCGGACCACGATCCGGGTCGCGATGCGGGAGGCCGGGGTGGGCGCCACGGCCCTGGCGGCCGTCGGGATCAGCAACCAGCGCGAGACGACCGTGGTCTGGGATCGACACACGGGTCGGCCGGTCCACAACGCGATCGTCTGGCAGGACACCCGGACCGCGGACGCGGTCGCGCGCCTGGCGGGCGACGACGACGCGGGCACCGATCGATTCCGGGCGCGGACCGGGCTGCCGATCTCGACCTACTCGAGCGCCCTGAAGCTGCGGTGGATCCTGGGGCAGCTCGACACGGAACGGCGAACTGCCGCGGAGCGCGGTGACCTGCGGTTCGGCACGATCGACACGTTCCTCGCCTGGCACCTGACCGGCGGCGCCGATCACGGCGTCCACGTGACCGACGTGACCAACGCGTCCCGGACGATGCTCATGGACCTCTCGACGCTGGACTGGGACCTGGGCATCCTCGACGAACTCGGCATCCCCCGAGCGATGCTCCCCGAGATCCGCGGCTCGTCCGAGGTGTACGGCACCGGGGGCTTCGACCTCGAGGGCGTGCCGATCGCCGGGATCCTCGGCGACCAGCAGGCGGCACTCTTCGGGCAGGCCTGCTTCGAGGCCGGCCAGGCAAAGTGCACGTACGGCACCGGCGCGTTCATGCTCATGCACACCGGAACGACCCCCGTGCACTCGACCCACGGGCTCATCACCACGGTCGCGGCACGGCTCGGCGGGCCGGAAGTCCCCGCCACGTATGCCCTGGAGGGGTCCGTGGCGGTCGCCGGGTCGCTCATCCAGTGGCTGCGCGACGGTCTCGGGATCATCGACGACACGGCCGAGGTCGAGGCGCTCGCCCGTTCCGTGCCGGATTCCGGCGACGTCGTGTTCGTCCCCGCGTTCTCCGGGTTGTTCGCGCCCCACTGGCGTCCCGATGCCCGCGGTGTCATCGCCGGCCTGACGCGGTTCGCCACAAAGGCCCACATCGCCCGGGCCGCCCTGGAGGCGACCGCGTACCAGGTGTACGACCTCGGGGAGGCGATGGCCGCCGACCTCGGGGCTGACCTCCCGCCCGAGCTCCGGGTGGACGGCGGCATGATCTCGAACGGGCTGCTGATGCAGATCCAGGCGGACATCCTGGGTCGTCCCGTCGTGGCGCCCCCGATCGCCGAGACCTCCGCGCTGGGCGCCGCCTATGCGGCCGGACTGGCGGTCGGGTTCTGGTCCTCGCTCGACGAACTGCGGGCGATGGATCGCGCCGCGCACCGCTGGGAGCCGCGGCTGGGCGCGGCCGAGCGCGAGGCCGGCATCGCGCGCTGGCACAAGGGCCTCCAGCGATCGCTCGACTGGATCGAGTCCTAGGAGGGCCGGGGCCGGGGCCGGGGCCGGGAGTTGTGCCGCCCGGAGCGGCTCCGCCGGGAGGAACCCCTGCGCTTGATGCCACTCGACCGCATATCGGGACACGGGGGCCGGGCAGGCCGGGCGGACCGGGGGTTGCGTGGGCCGAGCGACGGCCGCTCACGAGCGGCTGGACCACCAAGACGCTTCGAGCGCCCTGACGCGCTCGCGGATGCCGGCAACGGCAAGTTCCAGGGCGTCGAGCTGCCGCCGCGCCACGATCGGGTTCGGCGAGAGGCCGTCGGGTTCCAGGAGCGCGGCGGCCACGGGGCTGCCGAAGTCGAGCCCGCCGAGCGCGTAGACGACGAGCGCGAACCGGGACAGTCGAAGGCCGCATCGGCGACCGTTCTCGAACCGCGAGATCGTCGTCTGGTGGACGCCGTTCCGCCGCTGGAGGTCCCGCTGGGTCATGCCGCGTCGCTCGCGCTGCCGGCGCACGGCGGCGCCCAGGACCTCCATCCCGCGCTGGACCGTCGGGTCGCGCACCCATCGGCCGTCTTCCGCCCAAGGCATGTCGACGTTGTAGCAGGCGCGCCTTCACCACGACTCACCCGACCGCCGGTGGCTGATGCGGTCGAGTGGCATCAACCGACACCCCTCCGCCCGGCGGCCACGCACAAACCGGTGCATCGGGGCACCACCCGTGACAGGCAAGGTGTCACCACCGGGCGGCGATGATGGTCACGAACGTCGGAGGTCGACCGGGACTTCCGCGAGGCGAGAAGGATTCGCCGATGGGCACGGATTCGCCGATGGGCTCGGCCGACGACGAGGCGTCGCGGCCGCGATGCGCGACATGCGGCCGCGCCCTGCACGGCGATCCAGACGAGGATCCCACCGGCGACGGTGGCCGGCCGATCTGCGGCGAGTGCGAACGCGAGCGCAACTTCTTCGCGCTCGACTACGCGGACGGTGACCTCGATGGGCAGATCGGCTGATCGCGGGTCCCGTACCATGGGCCCAGAAGAGCGGGGGAGAGGATGGTCGAACGCGTCTCGCGTCACCAGACACCCGGCGACCGCGCCGAACGCCTCGTGGTCACGCGCCTTCATGGGCGCGGCACCACCTGGTGATCATCGCCCCACCGGACGTGCTGGGGACGCTGCGATGAGCGGCCGCGAAGCCGGGAAGCTGGCGATGCGGCTCGTCGGCGGCGTGTGGGGACACCTCGTCGGGGACGCGGTCGGCGTGCCGTACGAGTTCCGGTCGGCCGCGGAGATCGCGCGGGGCGGGCCGATCCGGTTCGGAGCGACGGGCACGCACGGCCAGCCGCCGGGAACGTGGAGCGACGACGGGGCGCTGATGCTCGCGTTGCTCGACTCGCTCCTGGCGCCGGGCGGGTTCGACGTGGAGGACCAGGGTCGCCGTTCCGTGGCCTGGTGGCGTCACGGCGCCTACACCCCCGACCCTGGCCGTCGCCCGTTCGACATCGGCGGGGCGACCCGGTCCGCGCTCGAGTCGATCGCCGGGGGCAAGCCCGCGGCCGACGCCGGCCGCACCGACGAGCGAGCCTGCGGGAATGGCTCGCTGATGCGCATCCTGCCGATCGCACTCGTGGCCGCCGGGCGAGGCGACGCCGCGGGCGACGCCGACACCACCCTGATCGACCAGGCTCGGCGCGCCTCGCGCGTCACCCACGGCCACCCGCGCGCCGAGGTCGCGTGCGCGCTCTACGTGCTGGTGGCCGCGCGACTGCTCGCTGGCGAGCGCGACCGGGGTCGAGCCCTTGAGGCATCGCACGTCATGCTCCGGGCGCATGAAGCGATCGGGGCGGGGTCGCTGGCCGCGCACGAGGACAGGGAACCTCGTGCTCGCGTCATGCACCCCACGAATGACGTGCGATGGTCTTCCGGCGACGGGTTTGCCGCCGCCCTGGACGCGCTCGACCATCTCATGGCCTGGCCGGAACGCCAGGGTCGGGGTCGGGTGTGGGACAGCTTCTGGAGCGCGTGGGAGGCGTTCGAGGGCGCGGACTCGTACGAGGCGACGATCCAGCGCGCGATCGCGTACGGCAACGACACGGACACGACGGCCGCGATCGCGGGCGGGCTGGCGGGGATCTACTGGGGCATCGATGGCATCCCGCCGGCGTGGCTCGAGGGCATGCGTGGCCACGACGTCGCGGACCCGCTCATCGAGCGGCTCACCACGCTCGGGGTGCCGGGGCGATGAGCGAACCCATCCGGGTGGACCACGTCGCGGCGTACCCGGGCGGTTGGCTCGGGATGACGTTCACGCCGGGCAAGCACGACTGGGGCATGACCGGGAAGCACCGGCGCGACCTCGCCGACGACGTCGCCACGTTGCGTGACGAGGTTCGCATCGACACCTTCGTGTGGCTCATCGAGGACCACGAGTTGCCGATGCTCAAGGTTGAGAGCCTTGGAGCGGCGTTGGAAGCGGCTCGAATTCGAGCTCGTGCGATTCCCGATCGGGGACGGCTCCGTGCCGGTACACCGGGGAGACTTCGCAGCGTTCATCGCCGATCTCCACGCTCGCCTCGTACGCGGCGAGCGTGTGGCGGTGGCCTGTCGGGGTGGCTGCGGCCGAACCGGGACGGTGGTCGGCTGCCTCCTCCGCGATATCGGTCTTGACGGCGACACCGCGATCACCGAGACGCGCGCCGCTCGTAGATGTGCGATCGAGAATGGTGACCAGGAGCGATACGTCCGCGAGTGGGACTCGCCCGCCCGCGAGGCCGTGCGATGACGCGTCAGCTGTGCGGAACCCCGAATAGACCCGGAACGGAGATCCCGTCTTCGAGCTGGTCCCACCAGATCCCTTCGCCGCCCTCGATGATCTCGAAATCATCGCGCTGGGCGTCGGTGGCTGACGCAAGCCAGTCGAACCACTCGTCCGACACCGACAACTCTCGACCGTCGGCCAACGTGACGTGGATCCGCTCTGCATCGACGGCGACGGCGATCGCCGTCGGCACGCGGTCAGGCGCCTTCGTCGAAGAACTCATCCCATCGCCTCACAGCGCGGCCGTATGGACCGAACCGATGGACGACTGGCACGGACACCTCGCCGCGAGGATCGGCGAGGGGCCAAGGATGGCCATGAGCGCTTACCGGGCACTTACGTGATGTCCGCACCAACCGCTCCCGCGCTTGCCCTGACCGAGGAGCAGCGGCAGATCGTCGAGTGGGGCGATGGGCCGGCAGTGGTCATCGCGGGGGCGGGGACGGGCAAGACGCGCGTGATTGTGGAGCGCGTGCGGCACTTGCTGGCGACGCGCGGGGAGGGGAGCGCCGGGGCCGGCGCCAACGCTGCCGGCGCCGCAGCGAGCGACCCGCTGCTCCCCGAGCACCTCCTCGTGCTGACCTACAACGTCAAGGCTGCCGCGGAGTTGCGCTCGCGGCTGGAGGCGACCGTCGGCCTGGCGACCGCGGCGCGGATCACCATCAGCAACTTCCACAGCTTCTGCCAGCGGATCCTGACCGAGCATGCCGCCGATGCCGGCCTGCCGCCGCGGCCGGACGTACTCGACGGCGTCGCCCAGGTCCTGCTCCTGCGCGACCTTCGACCGGGCCTTGGCCTCGTCTACCACGGGACCGAGTGGTGGCTCGGCTCCATCGTCGGGTTCATCAATCGATGCAAGGACGAGCTCGTCACGCCCGATCACTTCGATGACTTCGTCGCCGAGGAACGACGCGTGTTCGAGGCGCGGTACGGGGACTTCGAGGCCGCCGTCGACCGACTCGCCCTCCAGGGCAACCTCCAGCCGCTCCGCAAGGTCCGCGGCGCGTATGCCGGCGTGCGCGCGAACGAACGCGCGGCGGCCCGCGGCGAGGCCCGTGACTACCGAGCGGACGACACGGAGCGCACCGCGGACCGCGAGGCCCGGCGCACGATCGCCGGCAGCGGTCACGCCGATAGCCGAAACGCATTCACCACGCTTAAGGAATCTTGTCTATGTCGCTGGACTTGACGTGTCCAGGCCACTAGACTACCGTGCATGAAGCGAGTTGATCTGATCCGGGAGATCCGCATGGCGGCCACTGGCCGTGGGCTCGAGCTGGTGCTGGTGCGCGAGGGCGCAGCCCACTCCCTCTTCCGGTGCGGGTCCGTGCTCGTGGCCATCCCGCGGCATCGCGAGATCGGTCCGAAGATGGTCTTCGAGCTCTGCAAGGAACTCGAACCGGCACTGGGCGAGAGGTGGTGGCGATGACGACGAAATGGAGCACGATCAAGGCGGCTAAGGGGGCCCGACCAGTCTTCACTGTCTTCGCCGAACGAGACGGCCGATTCTGGTTCCTCCGCGTGATGCGCCGTCCCGAACTGTTCACCCAGTCCGTCCGGCTCGATCAGGCTGAGGCGATGGTCCGCGACCTCGTAGCGACGTGGGACCAGGTCGATCCCGACAGCTTCGACGTTCGACTGCGGGTCAGCGTCGACGGGCCGACGGACGACGCCAAGGACGCGCTCGATCACCTTCGCCTGATCGAAGCCCTGGGCAACGACCTCAGGCGCGCCCTGGCGGTCGAGCTCACCCGGACAAAGGGGCTCTCGATGCGCGACGCGGGCAAGGTCATCGGGCTGTCGCACCAGCGGATCGCCCAGCTGATCGCCGAGCATGATGCCATGGGCGGGGATGCCCGGCCGGGCGTCGCGTCCGTCATGCAGACCCTCGCCCAGCTGACCGACCACAAGGCCGCGATCACGGTCCGACGAGGCGACGACGAGGCGCTCACCGAAGGTATCCGCAAGCAGGTCGTCGCGGCGGGCGGCTGACCCGCTACGGGGCATAGTGCGACGCCCGTGACACCAGAGCTGTCACGCCCCTGAGCCACCCTCGTCCTGCGGAGCGATCGAGCCGACCGGGGCCCGATCGACCGGGCAGGGGAGGGTCCACCCGATGCAGGTGGCGTACCGAGACCTCATCGACCGTCGGCTCCCGCGCGTCGAACGCGGGTGCACCTCGAAGTCGGCCTTCGTCAGCCGACGCGAGGCATCCACCATCGCCCGCCACGGGCGCCACAGGGACGGCTCGCTCAAGCCGTACCGCTGCCGTTTCTGCGAGCTGTGGCACCTGGGCCATCGCCGCGACGCGTTCGGCGCCACCTGAGCGACCGACGATCACGATCGGTGTGCAATCGGAACGGTCGAGACGTGATTCGCATCGGTTGACAGGTGTTCGGAACGCGCCCATGCTGTCGCACATGGTGCTCGAGGCGCGACTTCGTGCGCGCAACCAATTGACGCTGCCGGACCCCCTGGTCCAGGCCGTGGGTCTCGCGGAAGGGGACCGGTTCACCGTCGAGGTGGACCCGGCCGAGCCGGACGTCGTTCGGCTGCGCCGCCTCCGATCGAGCTATGCCGGCGCGCTTGCCGACGTCTATGGAGACGCCACCGAGGCGCTCGAGGAAGAACGCCTGAGCTGGCCCGACCTCGGGTGACCCGGGATTCGTCCATCGACGGTGCCATCCCGGCGGGCGCGTCTGTCCTGATCGATACATCGGTCGCCCTCGCGTACCTGACCGGGACCGAGGCGATCAGTCCGCTCGCCACCGACCTGTTCGATGGGTGCCTGGCGACCGGGCGCAATCCCGGCGTGCTCTCGACCGTCACCGTCATGGAGCTGCTCGTTCGCCCGTTCCGCGCAGGCCCGTCGGCGGTGGGAGTGGTGCAGGGGTTCCTCGCGCACTTCGACGGCCTGCGGCTGCTCCCCGTGGACTACCCCACGTCCATGGAGGCGGCACGGATCCGCGCACTCGCCAGCTTCGCGGCACCCGACGCGCTGATCGTGGCGAGCTACCTCGTCGGTGGCTTCGACATCCTGGTGACGAACGACGCATCGTGGCCGGCGCGGCTCGTCTTGGTCGCGCCGGGTCGCGAGGTCGTCGTGCTCGATCGGCTCCACGGTCGACACCATCGGTCGTTGGCGGGCGCGCTCCGGGACAAGGGCGGCCGCACGCCGCCGGACGAGTCGTGGGACGTCCTCCGACAGGCGGCGCGAGATACGCCGGACCCGGATCGTCCCGCTTGATCTTCGCTTCAGCCGGGTCCGTCGCGCCCGATGACGATGTCGTCATCATCCCTACGAGCAGGGTCAGCTGTTCGGCGAACCGAGGTAGCGCTCGGCCGCTTTTGCCGGCCCGTGAGCATGGGTGTGGTTTGACACCCGGATGTGGACCCGGCATGATCCGGCCATGGCACGGATGAAGCGGACGTACAACCTCGAGCCCGGGACGGTGCGTCGGGTGCGCGAGCTGGCCGAGCGATACGAGGTCGCACCGTCGCAGGACGCGGTGATCGAGCTCGCCGTCGATGAACTCGATCGACGACTGCGCGAGGCCCGCGAACGAGACGCCTGGGCGGATGCCGCCGCCGATCCGGCATACCAGACGGAGGTCGATGAAGTCGAGCGCGACTATGGCCCACTCGATGCCGAGACCTGGCCGCGGTGACGGGGCCCCTCCGATGGTCGGTCGTCATCGTCGACCTCGACCCGACGCAGGGGCACGAGCAGTCTGGCGAGCGACGGGCGCTCGTCGTGTCGTACGAGCCGTTCCATCGGTCAGGCCTGGCGACCGTCTGCCCGATCACCGCCGCTCGGTCCGCCGCCCGCTACCCGGGTGACGTCGCGATCCCGCGGGGCGAGGCGGGCCAGACCCGCGACGGCGTGATCGTCACGAGTCAGATCCGGACGATCTCGCAGCGACGGTTCCGCTCGACACCGATCGGGACCGTCACGAACCCCGCGCTGCGACGGGCGGTCCGATCCGCGCTGGCCCACCACCTGGGACTCGACATCCCCTCGATCGGCGACGGCGCCAGGTAGGAGTGATCGTTCCGCGGCAAGCGCCAGAACGCTGGCTTGCTGGGAACCCAGCATGCTGGTACGCTCCCGCGCATGAAGGTCACCATCGATCTGAGCGACGAGCTGTATCGAGCCGTCAAGGTGGAGGCCGCGCGGTCGGACCGGAGCGTGCGCGAGATCGTCGATGCGGCGCTGGAGGCCTGGCTGGAGGCCAACGAGGCGGCCGAGGATCGCGCCTCCGCCGAGGCGGCCCTGGAGGAGTACCGGCGCGATGGGGGAGCGTCGGCCGAGGCGTTCTTCGGGGCCCTCGCCGCCGAGACGCGGGCGACCTACGGCACGGGCGAGGATTGAGCGAGACGCGCTACCGCGTCGAGCTCGCGCCCGCGGCCCAGCGCCAGCTGCGTCGACTGCCGCCCGGCGACGCCGCCCGGCTTCGCGGACCCATCCTGGCGCTGGCGATCGACCCGCGCCCGCCCGGCGCGGTCGAGCTGACCGGCACCGAATTCTGGCGACTTCGAGTGTCCGATCTGCGGATCGTCTACATCGTCGACGACGCATCGCGGCTGGTCGTCGTCCTCCGGGTCGCCCGTCGATCGGAGAGCACGTATCGCGGGATCAAGCGTTGACGCAGGCATTCGAGCGCTGACGCAGGTGTTCGAGCGCACCGCCGCGTTGCAGGACGGCGTGGACCGGGGCCCGACGACGCGCTAGGCTCCGCTTCGCATCGGCCCCACGCGGCCGGTGCGCAGCGCCGGCACAGGGGGGAACCTATGCATCGCTCCATCCTCGCGGGCCTGGTCGCGGTCGCGCTGCTGATCGTCGGCGCTCCGTCGCCGGTCGCCGCCGCGGACGACATCCCCACGAGCGCGACCACGACCTACCGGGTCGTGCCGGAGAAGGGACACATCCAGGTCACCGTCGTCCTTAAGGTCACGAACAAGATCGCCAGCACGACGAAGAGCTACGACTGCCCGTACGAGTACTGGAGCTACGAAACGGGGTGGACGATCGTCTCGCGCACCTGCTCGTCGACGACGCGCTACTACGTGAACGAGGCATGGGTCTGGGTGGAGGCCGCGGCCAAGGACCTCAAGGTCACGTCCGACGCGGGTTCCGTGAAGCTGACGAAAGACAAGGGCACGGACTCGTTTCGCTCCTACAAGGTGACCTTCCCGCGCATCTACAAGGGCAAGACGCGGACGATCACGGCGACGTACACGATCCCCGGTGGGGCTCCCAGGTCGGCGACGGAAGACCGCGTCAACCAGGCCTACGTCAACTTCTGGGCGTTCTCCCAGTTCGCCGACACCGCCAAGGTGGTGATCAAGGTCCCCAGGGCTTTCGATGTCGACACGACCGGCGGCAACATCACCGAGAAGGTCTCCGGGGACGATCGCATCCTGTCCACGGGCGCCGTCGACGATCCGGCCAAGTTCTACGTGGGCATCTCCGGCACGAACGCCTCCGGCTTCGTCCTGGAAAAGGTTGCGACCGGAAACGGTCGGGTCGTCTCCATCCTCGGCTGGCCGGGCGATACGGAATGGATGTCGGCGGTTCGTGGAGAGGCCGCCACGGCGATTCCCGCGCTGGAGGCCTTGATCGGTCGACCGCTGCCCGGCTCCGGGGAGATCGTCGTCCGCGAGACATCCGATGCTGCGCTCGGCTACGCGTACATCGGGACGTATGACCCGGACGAGCAGCTGGCCCGCGTCTCCGAGGACTTCTCCCAGACGGGAACGGTCGCGCACGAGCTATCCCATGCCTGGTTCAACGACTCGCTGTTCTCCGCCCGGTGGCTCGCCGAAGGCTATGCCGGCTGGATCGAGGAGGCATCGGGCACGGTCAGTTCGCGATGCTCCGCGCCCGGCGCGTATCCCGGGGACGGGAATCCGTCCATCTCGTACTGGCGATACGCCGAACCTCGGGCGACTGAGGCCCAGTTGTCGGTCATCGACTATCAGTACGACGCCGCCTGCTACCTGGTCACCGAGGCGGCGGACGAGATCGGGGTGGACCGGATGCGCGATGTCATCGAGGTCCTTGCGACCCCCGAGAGTGCCTACCGGGGCGTCTCGGACCGCGTGGCCGGGGCCGCGGTCGGGTGGCGCGACTGGCTGGACGCGCTCGACGAGCGAGGGCTCGCCCCCGGCGATCCCGCGGACGCCGAGGCGGTCGCCGATCTGTTGGTGCAGTACGGCATCGCGACGGAGAAGGACCTCGCCCCCCGTTCGGCGGCCCGCGCTGCGCTTCGGGACCTGCGCGACTCGACGAGCGGCTGGAGCGTGCCCGTCGCCGTGCTCCGGCCCATGGCGTACTGGGCCTTCGACGACGCACAGGCGGCGATCGCGACCGCGAACGAGACGATCGAGCTGTCCTCGCAGGTGGAAACGCTGCTGCCGTCGGTCGCGGCCGATACTGGCCCGATCCGGGAGGCCTACGAGGGAGCGACGGAGGAGCCGGCACTCAGCGCGGTGCATGACCAGGCGGCGGACCAACTCGTTGCCGCCTCGGCCGTGGCCGACGCGATCGCCGCCGCGGCGATCGAACCGGGACCGCTTGAACGGATCGGGCTCCTGGGCACGGACGTGCCAGTCATGACGGCGTCGGCGATCGCCGCCGTGGCCGCGATGGACCTCGCCGGCGCGACCGCACAGGCCCAGGCGGTCCATGCCGTCCTCGACGAGGCCCCCACGAACGGCATGATCCGCACGGCCATCGTCGTCGGGATCCTGCTCGCCCTGGTCCTTGTGGCCTGGCTGCTGCGACGGCGGCTGCGGCGCCGCCCTCGCCTGGCGGTGGCCGCCGCGACGGCCGAAGTGGCCGGAGCGGCCGAGGTGGCGCCGGACGTCGACGCCGCCACATCCGGCCTCGAACCCGGCGCCGGGGAGTCCGCTTTCGATACGGATTGACGGACATGATAGGGATAGCTACCATCATCCCTATCATGAGCAGTCGAGTAGGAGAACGCGGCCAGATCACGATCGAGAAGTCGATCCGTGAGGAGCTGGCGATCCACGCCGGGGACGAGGCCGTCCAGCGCGTCGAGGACGGCCGGATCGTCATCGAGGTGATCCCGGGACGACACCGCCGCTCACTGGCCGGCTCGTTGCGCGACAAGGTCGGTCGAACGCCGTCGGATGAGTCGTGGGACGCCCTCCGGACGGCGGCCTGGGAGACACCGGACCCGGATCGGCCGGCGTGATCGGGGTCGATACCTCCGTCGTCATCCGCTACCTCGTGGGCACCCCGATCGAGCAGGCCCGCCGGGCGGCTGCCCTGATCGACGACGACGCGCAGGAGATCGGCGATCTCGATCGTCGCGCTCGCGGAGTGCGCGCACGTGCTGCGTTCGCAGTACGCCGTGGACGGGGCCGACATCGTGGACAGCCTCATCGGCCTCGTCCAGCGCGAGAATGTGCGCGTCCTGGGGCTCCGGACGGACCTCCTGGTCGAGATGCTGGTCCGTGCCCGTTCCATGCCGGGACGCCCGATCCCGGACGCCATGATCGTGGCGGCATCGAAGGCGGCCGATGCCCTGCCGCTCGCGACGTTCGATCGCGACCAGGCCCGCTACGGGATCGCCATCCGCGAACCCTGAGGCGGCGCCGCGGCCACCACGTGACGCTACGCGAAGAACTCGGCGATCCTGGCCGTGTCGTCGGAGAAGGCCCAGCGCTCGGTGATCTTCCCGTCGCGGACGTGGTAGATCTCGGCCACGTTGTAGTCGAATGTCTTGCCGTTCCGGGTGGCGGTCGCGGAGAGGAGGGCGACCGTGTGGTCGTCGTTGGCCACGACGTCGTGCAGGGTGGCGCTGATCTCGTAGTCGGAGGCGGCGCCGGTCATCCGCGCCGCGAGCGCGGCCTTGCCGCGGACCGGTTCCGGGTTGCCGATCTCGTGCCAGATGACGTCGTCGGTCATGCCGTCGGCCATCGCCTGCATGTCGCCGGCGTTGAACGCCTCGATGATCGCGCGCGCCTTGGCTGCGTTCGGGTGGTCCGCCACGTTGGCCTCCTCGAGTCTCCCCCCCGCGATCCGTCCGGACCGCATCCGGGGAGTCTACGCCCGGGTCGCCAGCCCTCCAGCGATATGCGGTCGAGTGGCATCAACCGCAGGGGTTCACCCCCGTGCGCTCACGAAGCCGCCAGCCGCTTGTACCGGATCCGGTGCGGCTGATCGGCCGCCGTACCCAGCTCGCGGTGGCGGAACGCCTCGTAGTCGGTCACGTTGCCCTCGAAGAACCGCACCTGCGAATCGCCCTCGAAGGCGAGGATGTGCGTCGCGATCCGGTCCAGGAACCAGCGGTCGTGCGAGATCACCACGGCACAACCGGGGAATGACTCGAGCCCGGCCTCCAGCGCCCGCAGGGTGTCCACGTCCAGGTCGTTGGTCGGCTCGTCCAGCAGCAGGACGTTGCCGCCGGACTGGAGCAGCTTGGCCAGGTGGACGCGATTGCGCTCGCCGCCGGACAGTGCGCCGACGATCTTCTGCTGGTCCGTGCCGCGGAAGTTGAACGACGACACGTACGCCCGCGCCGGCACCTCGCGCGCCCCGGTCCTGATGAACTCCGCGCCCTGGGTGATCTCCTGGAAGACCGTCTTGTCGGCCGCGAGGTCGTCCCGACTCTGATCGACGTAGCTCATCTGCACGGTGTCGCCCACGGTGACCGACCCCGCGTCCGGTGCCTCCTGCCCGACGAGCATCCGGAACAGCGTCGTCTTGCCGGCCCCGTTGGGCCCGATGATCCCGACGATGCCCGCCCGCGGCAGCGAGAACGCCAGGTCCTCGATGAGCAGCTTGTCGCCGTACCCCTTGCGCAGGCCCGCGACCTCGATGACCTGGTCGCCCAGGCGCGGCCCCGGCGGGATGGCGATCTCGAGCTCGCGCGCGGCGCTCTTCGAGTCGTTGGCCTCGGCCAGCAGGCGCTCGTAGGCGGACAGCCGGGCCTTGCCCTTGGCCTGGCGGGCCCTGGCACCCATCCGCACCCACTCGAGCTCGCGCGCGAGGGTGCGCTGGCGCGCATCGACCGCTTTCGACTCGCCGGCCATCCGCGCCAGCTTCTGCTCCAGCCAGCTCGAGTAGTTGCCCTGGAACGGGATGCCGCGACCACGATCCAGCTCCAGGATCCACTGGGCGACGTTGTCGAGGAAGTAGCGGTCGTGGGTGATGGCGACGACGGTGCCGGCGTACTCGCCGAGGAAGCGTTCCAGCCACTCCACGGACTCGGCGTCGAGGTGGTTGGTCGGCTCGTCGAGGAGGAGCAGGTCCGGGTGCCGCAGCAGCAGCCGCGCGAGCGCGACGCGGCGCTTCTCGCCACCGGACAGTGTCGTGACGTCCGCGTCGTCCGGCGGACAGCGCAGCGCGTCCATCGCGATGTCGACGTTCCGTTCCAGGTTCCAGGCGTCCGCCGCGTTGATCCTGTCTTCCAGGCTCGACTGCTCCGCGCCGATCGCCTCGTAATCGGCGTCGGGGTCGGACCATTTGGCCATGACGGCGTTGTACTGGTCGATGAGGGTCTGGACCTCGTGGACGCCGTCGAGCACGTTGCCCTTGACGTCCTTGGCCGGATCGAGCTGCGGTTCCTGGCTCAGGAAGCCGACGGTGAAGCCGGGGGTGAGGCGGGCCTCGCCGCTGAACCCGTCATCGAGGCCGGCCATGATCCGCAGCAGGCTGGACTTGCCGGCGCCGTTCGACCCGATGACGCCGATCTTGGCGCCCGGGTAGAACGAGATGGAGATGTCCTCGAGGACGGTCCGGTCCGGCGGGTAGTGGCGGGCGAGCCTGTACGTGCTGTAGATGAATTCGGCAGGCATGGGGAAAGGGTAGCGGCAGTCCCGATCGTCAGGCGTGGTTGACGATCCGCCAGCGCCCGACCAGGGACGCGAGCCGGGCCGCGTCGAGGATCTGGATGCTGCGCGGCGAGGTGGTGATCACGCCCGCTTCGCGGAACTCGCGGAGCACCCTGGCGACGACCTCCCGGACGGTTCCCACGCCATCCGCGAGCTGCTGCTGGGTCAGGGTCACGACGAGGCTCCCCGGTGTCGAGCCGGGTTGGGCGAGGTCCAGCAGATGGCCGGCGACACGCTCCGGCATGGTCCCGAAGGTGTTCGCGGCGAGGGTCGCGTAGAGGTCCTCCAGCCGGTGGGTCAGGACGCCGATGACGAGCCTGGCGGCCCGGGGGTCCAGCGCGACGATCCGCTCGAAGGACGCGACGTCGAACTCGAGCACCCGGCAATCGGTCACGGCGTGGATCGCCAGCGGGGCGCGGTCACCAGCGATCGGATAGAGGTTGCCGATCCAGCCGCCGGCGCGGGCGTAGCGAACGGTGAGCTGGCGTCCGTCGCGTGACGCGACGGACGCCCGGGCGATGCCGTCCAGGATCAGGCCGGCGCGGGTCCAGGCCACGGCCGCCGGGAAGATGGCGGAACCGGCGCGAGCCCGCCAGGTCGTGGAGCCGCCGAGCAGCGCTGACCGAAGTCCCGGGTCCAGGTCGTGCAGGAATGGGATGTCGTCGCCGCCGGTGTCGTCGGGACCGTCCGTCTGCCCTCTCCATTCGGTCGCGCGGACCGTCTCGCGGCGACCGCTGTGACTCGCGTCACAGACCAACGGCCGACCCCGCCATCCCCAACGACGGATGGTACGCGGAGTACCAGATGGCGTTTCATCGAGTCCGCAGTTGGTACATGCCATCCCTCACGCAATCGGAGTACCCGACACCATGAAGCGCGCGATCATCGCGGCCCTTGCCGGCCTCTTCACATTCGGCGGCGTCTACGGCCTCGCGGCCAGCCTGAACCTCACGACGGACAGCCTCGGGTCGGGGACGGCCGTGGTGGCCGGTTGCCAGGCGGGGGCACTGACGGCGACCTATACGTCCGCCTACTCGGCGTCCGTGCCTGGCTACACGGTCGGGACCGTCACGGTCACCGGTCTCGCGTCGACCTGCTACTCGAAGGCCTATCGCATCACCCTCGCCGGCGCCGCCGGCGCGTCGCTGGGTGAGGCGACCGGGACCACGCCCGCCACCGGGACGAGCTTCGCGGCGACTTTCTCGCCGGTCGTCAGCGCGGTGTCGGTGACCGGGATCTCCGTCGTCCTGAGCGGGTAAGGCTCCGATCCGGACACCGTCGGCGCCGGCCGCCCAGCGGCCGGCGCCGCACGGAACGTCCACGGCGAAGAGGCTGTGATGACCGGACTGCGGGGGCGCCTGGTGGCGGCACCGCTCGTCCTGGCCGTCCTCGGGACGGTCGTGGGAGCGGCCGCCTCACTCGCCCTGACGACGACGACCCTGGGATCGGCGAGCACCGACACGCCCCGCTGCACGACCGACCCGCTCACGGTGCTGCCGGTACTCACCGCGAGCACGGTCACCAGCGTGACCGTGACCTCAGTGCCAAGCAGCTGTGGCGGCGCGACCCTCAAGGTCACGGTCCGGGGCGGGGCCACGGCCGGCAGTGGCTCGCTGGTCGTGCCGTTGATCGGTGGATCCGTGACGATCCCGATCACGGGCGGTCCAGCGCTCACGGCCGCGGTCGAGACGGACCTGGTCCTGGAGGGACCGTGATCGGGTGGAGCCCGGGCCGGCCGTCCGTCTCGGGGCTGCTCGGACTCCTGTTCCTGGCCGTGGTGGTGCTTGCGCCGACCATCGCCAGCGGCTCGGCCGCGGGCCTCAACGTCACGAGCGCCGCGCTGACGCCGTACCGCACCTGCACGCTGACCGCGACGCCGACGACGACGGCCGTCGTGGCCGACTCGGAGGTTCGCCAGGCGACCGCGACCACGAACTACGGGACGCCGACGACCCTCACGGTCACCTCCAGCGGATCGGCCAACCGGCGGGCGTACCTCCGGTTCGACCTGACGGCCTGCACGCCGGCGATCCCGCCCACGGCGACGATCCGTCTGGCCATGGTCCGGCTGTTCCTGACCGCGATCCCGGCCGCGTGTCGCACGCTCGACCTGTTTCGCGTGACGTCGTCCTGGACGGAGACGGGACTGACCTGGAGCAACCAGCCCTTCGGCACGACGCTGAACAACCCGGCGAGCGGGACCCGCTCGGATTCGTTCGACGTGGGAACGCCCGTGGGCTGTGAGAATCGGACGAATACGACGTATCTCGTCGGCGCCGAGGTGACCTCCGACGTGGCGTCGTTCGTCGACGGCACCGCCACGAACCATGGCTGGATGATCCGCGACGACATCGAAGCTTCCGGGATCGCCCGGGCCGTGACGTTCGCGACCAAGCAGGCGGGTAATCTGGCCCGTGCGCCCCAGTTGGTCGTGACGTACGTGGTCGTCCCGTGAGGGGCCGGCTTCCGTCGCTCGTCGGGACGGTGCTCACGGTCGCGATCGTCGCGGCATGGTTCGTGGCGCTCCGGCCGGTATCCCTCGGCGGGTCGACGACGTGGGTCGTCATCCGCGGCAGCTCGATGCTCCCGATGTACGAGACGGGTGACCTCGTCATCGTCCGGGCCGATGGCGGCTACGGGGTCGGGGATGTCGTGGCGTATCGAGTCCCGGACGGGGACATCGGCGCCGGGCAGGTCGTCGTTCACCGGCTCATCGACGGGGAGGCTGTGAGCGGCTTCCTGGCCCAGGGCGACAACAACGACAGCGTGGATCCGTGGACGCCTCGCGCTGCCGACATCGTGGGCCGAGCCTGGTTCGCCGTGCCCGCCGCCGGCCGGGTCATCGCCTGGGTCCATCAGCCGATCGTCATGGCCGGCCTGGTGGCGGCCTTCGTCGTGGCCTTCATCGTGGCGAAGCCGACGGGCCCTCGGCCATCGGGCCGGGGACGAACCCCTGCAGGTGATGCCACTCGACCGCATCATCCGGGTAGGCTTCGAGGGAGAAGGAGCACCGGATGACCCACGACCAGGAAGAGCACGAGCACGAGCACGAGCACCACGAGCACCACGAGCACCACGAGCACGAGCCGGTCGAGTACCGGGACGCGGTCGAGGGCTTCCGCGAGGACAAGGACGAGTTCTTCCGGACCAGCGCTCGGAGCCCGATCCCGGAGGCAGAGCGCGCCGCGTTCGCCGGCCTGCCGTACTACCCGGTGGACGAGGCACTCCGGTTCGACGGCCGCGCGCTTGGGCCCTACGTCGGCGACGAGCCGTCCGACTTCCAGATCCCGACGTCCGACGGCCAGCTCCGGCCGGCCCATCGGGCGGGGATCCTGGGCTTCGAGGTCGACGGCGCCATGCTCGCCCTGACGGCTTACACGTTCGATGGCGGTGACGGCGAATCGTTGTTCGTGCCGTTCCTGGACGGGACGAGCGGCTCGGAGACCTACGGGGCGGGCCGGTATCTCGACCTGGAGCCCGAGGAGGACGGCACGTACGCGCTCGACTTCAACCTCGCCTACCACCCGTCGTGCGTGTACGACGCGCGATTCTCCTGCCCGTTGACGCCGGCGGAGAACCGACTCCCGATCAGGATCGAGGCAGGGGAGCGGCTGGCGACGTAGCCGCGGGCCGCGGTCGGGTGGCGCGGCGGATGGGTGTCGCGGTTGATGCGTGGCGCGGCGGATGGGTGTCGCGGTTGATGCGTATCGGCCGCATATATGCGGTCGAGTGGCATCGCGCGTAGGAGGCTTCCGCGCCGCGCCCGAGGCGGTCCTAACCGTCATGTACCGGTTGACAGGTTACTGGTGTGGGTGTAACGTAGCAGAGTAACCGCTAAGATACTGCAAACCAGTTACTCCCAGGCCAAGGAGCACACGCCATGACCGTCGGCGCGCCCACGATCCACCACCAGTCATCCCGGAAGGGACGCGTCGTCGGCCGCGTCCGGATCTCGCCCATCGTCGCCTCCGCCCTGCGACTCCCGAAGTCCGCGCACGGGCACTTCCAGCACGCCGGGCAGTTCGGGCCCGTCCGCGAGACGGAGCTCGGGCGCCGCCTCGGGGCGCGCATCTAGCACCCTCCGCTTCGGGGTAACCACGGGATGAGCCCGGGGTGAGCCGGCGGTGATCCCAGGTTGAGCCCGGGGTGAGCCCGGGCCGTGCCCGGGATGGGCCGCGGCGTCCATACTTGTCGGGTGTCCGCTCCCGACCCCGCGCGCCTCCTCGACGACCTCAACGACGCTCAGCGTGAGGCCGTCCTCGCCACTTCCGGCCTGGTCGGCATCCTGGCCGGCGCGGGGACCGGCAAGACCCGGGTCATCAGCCGTCGCACGGCCTACGCGATCGCCACGGGCGTCACGACCGCGGACCAGGGCCTCGTCGTCACGTTCACGGACAAGGCCGCCGGTGAGATGGTCGCCCGGCTGGCGGAGCTCGGAATCCCCGGAGTGACCGCCCGGACCTTCCACGCCCATGCCCTCAGCCAGCTCCGCCACTACTGGCCGGTCCACCACGGCGGGGAACCGCTCCCCGAGCTGCTCGATTCGAAGCTGCCGCTGCTGGTGCCGCTCGTTCGCGCCCTGCCCGGCCACTACCGGTTCACGCCGGCCAAGGACGTCGCCGACGAGATCGAATGGGCCAAGGGTCGTCGCCTGACGCCGACCACGTACGAAGCTGCCGTCGCCGGCACGCTGACGACCGCCGGGCGTGAACCGCCGATCCCGGTCGACCTCTTTACCCGCGTCTTCGCGGGCTACGAGCGGGCGCGCCTGCGCGCCGGACGGATCGACTTCGACGACCTGCTGGTCGAGACGGTCGACCTGCTCGAGACCGACGCGGACGCCGCGGCGACCGTCCACGCCCGCAAGTCCTGGTTCAGCGTGGACGAGTACCAGGACACGAACCCGCTCCAGCAGCGCCTGCTGGAGCTCTGGCTCGGCGAGCGTCGCGACCTGTGCGTCGTCGGTGACGAGGACCAGACGATCTACACCTTCACCGGGGCGACCAGCCAGTTCCTGACCGGCTTCGCGTCGCGCTACCCGGATGCGCACATCGTCCGCCTGGAGGAGAACTACCGCTCGACGCCGGAGATCCTGGCCCTCGCCAACAACCTGCTGACGTCCACCGGTCGGACCAAGCAGCTGGTCGCGACCCGGCCGTCGGGGCCGGAACCGACCGTCGCCCGGCACGGGACGGAGGCGGCGGAACTCGCCGCCCTCGCCCGCTGGATCCGCCAGCGCACCGCGGAGGGGACGCCCCCCGCGGAGATCGCGGTGCTGGTCCGGATGAACGCCCAACTCGCCCCGATCGAAGCCGAGCTGACCCGGGCCGGCATCCCGTACCAGGTCCGCGGGATCCGCTTCTTCGACCGGGCGGACGTCCGCGGTGCGATCGACCTCGTTCGACGGGCGGACCTGTCGTCGACCGGTACCGGCCTGGTGGGCGAGATCCGGGCGCTCTGGGCCGCCAAGCTCGGGTACGACGACGATGCGGTCGCCGGGCACGCGGGCGACGAGGCGCGCGAACGGACCGCCGCCCTGGACACGCTGCTGGACATCCTCACGACGCGGATCCGGTCGGATGCCGGAGTCTCGGCTGGGGCATATCTCGCGGACCTGGACCGTCGACGCGCGGCGGAGCGCGCGGGCTCGGCCGACGGCGTCAACCTGCTGACCTACCATCGGGCCAAGGGTCTCGAATGGGACGCGGTGGCACTCCCCGCCGTGGAGGAGGGTCTGCTGCCCATCCGCCAGGCGTTCGACGACGACGAACTGCTCGCCGAGGAGGGTCGACTGCTGTATGTCGGCATCACCCGGGCGCGCGCCCACCTGGCGATCTCGTGGGCGGCCGAACGCGAGACCAAGGGCCGGACGACCCGACGCCAGCCGAGTCGATTCCTCGCCGACCTGCGTCCCCGCGGGGAGCGTCGCGTCGTGCAGCTCCCCGATCGATTCGAGGCGGAACAGGGTGCCCGTCGCTCCGCCAGCCGAGCCGCGGCCGCCAACCCGTACGGCATCGCCGACGACGATCCGCTGTTCACCGCCCTGCGCGACTGGCGCACGATCCGGGCGCGCGAGGACGGCGTCCCGCCGTACATCGTCTTCCACGACCAGACCCTGGCCGCCATCGCGGACGTGAAGCCGCCCAGCGCCGCCGCCCTGCGCCGGGTCAAGGGCATCGGCCCGGCCAAGGTGGAGTCCTACGGCGACGAGATCCTGGAGATCGTCCGGCGTCTTCGCTGAGCCTGTGGGGCTGTGGGGCTGTGGGGCTGTGGCTCTGTCGGAGGTGACCTCCCACCCCTGATGCCACTCGACCGCATATCCCTGGCCGAGCGCCGGCCAACGGCACGGGTCCGCGCCCGACTGCGTCGGCGGGCGCCCGCCCGCGCCCGCTCGGCCCCGCCCGCCCGCCCGGCCCCGCCCGCCCGCCCGGCCCCGCCCCGCGCCCGCCCGGCCTCGCCCGCGCTGGCCCCGCCGTCCGCACCCGCCCCCGCGCGCGCGTGATGCGGTCGAGTGGCATCAACCGGAAGGGGTCGCCCCCGCGTCCGCACCCGCCCCCGCGCGCGCGTGATGCGGTCGAGTGGCATCAACCGGAAGGGGTCGCCCCCGCGTCCGCACCCGCCCCCGGCGCCGTGAACGTGAGCTGCACGACATCGATGACGGGTTCGTACCCGATGGCCTGGTAGATCCGGTTCGAGGTCGGATTGGCGATGTCCGTGAACAGGAACGCGAGCTCGCGGCCCTGATCCAGCTCCGTCTGGGTGGCGGCCGCGGTCACGGCACTTGCAAACCCGTGCCCCCGAAGCCCGGGCGGCGTATACACCGGCCCGATCCGGAACCCGCGCGGTGTCGGGCCGGCCGTCGCGGCGAGCGACACCGGGCGCCCGTCCACCTCCCACAGGTAGAACGTCCGCTGGCCGAGGTCCAGCCCGCGATCGACCGACGCGCGGGCCGCCTCGTCCTCCGGACGCCCGAAGGCCTCGCGATGGAACGCCACGACCCAGTCGTGCAGCAGCCCACGGTCCTGGACGCCCGCGATCCGCAGGGCGCCTGGCACCCCCGTCGGCGCGCGGACACGTTCGAGCCGGTAGATCCGTTCGGTCATGGTCGACCGAGGGACGAGGTCGCGCGGCAAACACCAGGCGTCGGCGAACGCCCGCGCCACGTCGAACGGGCCGAGGACGGCGGGAACTGGGCACTCGAAGGACGCGAGGTCACCCGCGAGCTCGACCATGAGCTCGGCAGTGCGCTCGATCGCAGCTGCTGCGCGCTCCGTCGCCGGGGCGAGATCCCTCGCCAGGCACGAGACGAGCAGCTGGTGGGGCGGCGTCATCAGGGCGGCACCCACGACCTCGCCACCGCCGACCCCGCCGCCGGCGTGCCCATCTCGATGCAACGTCGCGAGGTAGGGAGCCGGGTCCGAGGTCCCGCCCCGAACCTCGTCCGCGATGAGGTTCGCGCCGATGCCGAAGAACAGGTTGTGCTCGGCCTCGCGCTCGGCGAGGAACGGTCCGGCCGTCTCGAGGAAGGCCGACGCGGTCGCGTGGCGGCGGATCACCGGGCCACGCGACCGCCGATCATGAACCGTCAGTCCTCCAGGCCGGAGGTGTCCAACTCGGACGACCAGGCCCGCCACGCGAGCAGCCCGAGGGCGACGAGCAGCGTGACGCCCATGACCGGTGCCCCGATCCGCTTGAGATCGGCGGTGTCCACGATGAGTCCGGCGACGAACACGACCAGACCAAGGTTGATGCCCCAGAAGATGACCTGGTTCATGAGGCGTCGCCCGGCCAGGACCATCGCGCTGAGCAGCGCCACGACGATGTTGGTGATGACCCCGAGGTAGACGGCATGGTCGCTCGCGACCAGCACGTTGATCGGGAAGGCATCGGGCGCGGACGGGTCCGCGGCCGTGATGAACTTGAACACGAGATACATGAACAGGATGAGGGCACCGACCACCCAGATCGACGCCGCGCCGACGTGCCGGATCGGATCCGACGCCAACCACGTGACGCGCAGCGACGTCGGCCAGACCCGCGACACGAACAGGATGACCGCCACCAGCTGGGTCAGGAGGTAGATGCCGCCGGCGGCCTGCGCCGCTCCGACCAGCAGGCCAAGGGAGATGACCAGCCCGCCGATGAACAGCAGGAGCACCTGGGCGAGGCCGCCGCGGGGCAGGTCCGGCGTGTGCAGGATCCGCCACTCGATCAGGCCCATCGCGACGAGCACGAGGTAGCCGAACGTCATCGCGCCGGCATGCGCACCGACCGAATCGCCGCTCAGGATCGTGATCCCGAGGGCGCCCTGGAGCTGGAGCAGCGTGCCGATCACGGCGCCGTAGCCGAACGTGGTCAGGCCCAGGACGACGGACAGGCGGGGGAGCGACCGGTCACCGGCGAGGTACTGGCGCCAGATCCAGACGAGGAGCCAGCCGATCGCCACGAGGAGCGCCGTTCCGGCGAGTGCCCGGAACGGGAAGGAGCCCGTGTAGAACGCCAGGACGTAGACGGGCACGAGTACCGCCAGCGTCATCGCCAGGCGCGGATCCGCTGCCCGGAAGAGCAGGAACGCCGACGCGACGATGGTCAGCGTCATCCAACCGACCGTGCCCGCGTGAACGTGGGTCAGGATCTGGTTGTGGTCGAACTCCACAGCGTCGGCGCCGTTGAGGATGCCGATCACGATGTTGACCACGAAGATGGCCATCGCCACGAGGAACAGGTTGCGGGCCTGCCGGGCCCACGCGGAATCAGGCGCGCTCACGTCCATGGGGGCATCCCTCCGTGTCGTTCCGGTCACTCGGTTCTGGGCGCCCGCAGTATCCGCGCGTGGCTGGGCGGAATCAAGACCCGGAACGGCGGCGGGCGAATCTCATGACAGTCTCAGGCGCCGGAGCGGAAATATGGTCCATGGACCCCGCCGGCGAGCCGATCACTTCCGCGATCACGACGTCCTCCTCCCGTCCGCACCGCGACCGATCGCTCGCCGGCGTCCTCGCCGCCTCGCTCCTGTCCGCCACGCTCGCATCGGTCACGACCGTCGGCGTCCTGCTGGGCACCGGACTGATCGCCGATGGCACCGCAGGCAGCCCGACTGCTTCCGGCGCCGCCGCGACCGTGACCTCCGCGGGCGCGACGAGCCAGACGTCCTCCAGCCCCGCGCCGGCACCAGCCGGGACCGCGGTCGGCGTCGCCGAGCTGGCGAGCCCGGCGGTCGTGACGATCACCGTCGAATCCGCCGGGACGGGCCGGTTCGGACCGCTGTCGCTGCCATCGACCGGGGTCGGGTCCGGCTTCGTCTTCGATGCGAGCGGGCTGATCCTCACCAACAACCACGTGATCACCGGCAACGGCACGATCACGGTCGCCTTCCAGGACGGGACCGAGCTGCCAGGGACCATCGTCGCGACCGACACCGAACACGACCTTGCCGTCGTCCGGGTGGCCGCGACGGGTCTGCCGACCATCGGGATCGGTGAATCGGCCACCCTCCAGGTCGGCCAGGAGGTCGTGGCCATCGGCAGCCCGCTCGGCACGTTCACCGAGACCGTCACGAGCGGGATCCTGTCGGCGACCGGGCGGACGATCGAGGTCGGGTCGGTGAACAGTCGCCAGACGACCACGATGGCCGGCCTGCTCCAGACCGACGCGGCGATCAACGCCGGCAACAGCGGCGGACCGCTGCTCGACGCCCAAGCCAACGTGATCGGCGTGAACGTCGCCGTCGCGGCGAGCGCCCAGGGGATCGGGTTCGCGGTCCCGATCGACGACGCGGCCGCGATCATCGCCGAGGCCCGCTCGACCGCCAGCGTCGGGTAGCCTCGGCCTGACGCGACCCCCCGGAAAGACGGTTTCGGCGCCTGCCGGTACCGTTGCCGGATGACCGACCGGATCGTCGCCGTTTCGGGCGGGCGTCTTCACGTCGTCGACGAAGGCGACCCGGCCGACCCGCCCGTCCTCCTGCTCCACGCCGGGATCGCCGACCTGCGCTCCTGGGACGCCCTCGTCCCGCTGCTCATCGCCGGCGGGTATCGGGTCATCCGCTACGACGCCCGCGCGTATGGCCGGTCCACGACCGAGGACGTCGCGTTCTCGCATCGCGCGGACGCCATCGCCGTGCTGGACGCCTCGGGGATCGGCCGCGCGGTGTTCGTCGGCAATTCGCGTGGCGGGATGACGGCGTTCGACACCGCGCTGGAATACCCCGACCGAGTCGTCGCGATCGTGGGGGTCGGCGC
Organism: uncultured Chloroflexia bacterium; assembly: GCA_963704935.1. Lineage (GTDB taxonomy): Bacteria > Chloroflexota > Limnocylindria > Limnocylindrales > CSP1-4 > SPCO01. The sequence goes on along the minus strand of CAVPIF010000001.1, from coordinate 395,666 downwards.
CGGCCTGGCCGGGTTCGATGGCGACCTGACCCCGGTCGAGGCCGCACTGGTGGAGGAGATGGATGCCCTCGAGGCGGCCGATCCGCCAGATCCGGACGCCATCGCCGACATCGATGTCCGTCTGTGGGTGGACGGTCCGGGCCAGCCACCGTCGCGGGTCCCAGCCCCGATCCGGGAAGCGGTTCGCGCCATGGACCTGCCGAACTATCGGCCCGAGCGGGTCGAAGGTCGGCCGATCCAGCTTGCCCCGCCTGCCGCCGAGCGACTGACCGAGCTGCGCTGTCCGGTTCTCGCCCTGGCCGGAGCCCTGGACCTGCAGGAAGTGGCCCAGGCGGCACAGCTGCTGGCGGCCGAGGCGCCCGATGCGAGGGCCGTCGTCGTGCCGGACGTCGCCCACATGATCGCCATGGAGGCGCCAGGGGCCGTCGCCGACCTGATCCTCGGATTCCTGGCGCCGTTGCCGCCCTGGTCGTGACGACCCGCCTCCCCGCGGGCGTCGCGGCGCTCCTCGTCCTGTCCCTGGCCGTCGGGGCGTGTGGTCCGGCCGAGATCGAGGTGTCGCCAGCCGATCCGACCAGGGATCCGGCCGCGTCGCCGGCGTCCGCCGCATCCCTCGGGCCCGCCACCCCGCTGCCGCTGCCGAAGCACGAGGTCTACGGCTTCGTGCCGTACTGGGAGATGGACGACGGCATCGCCGACCACCTGGCCGCCACCGAGCTGACGACCGTTGCCCTCTTCTCCGTCACGCACAGTCGCAGCGGTGCCCTCGCCACCAACCAGAACGGCTACCGGCGGATCACCGGTGGAGTCGGGGAGCGGATGATCCGCGAGGCGCACGACCGCGGCGCCCGGGTCGAGCTTGTCTACTCGAGCTTCGGGACGGACAAGAACGCGCGCTTCTACACAGAGCCCGACGCGCAGGCCCTCTGGATCAGGGAACTCGTCGACCTGGTGGTCGAGATCGGGGTCGACGGCGTCAACGTGGACGTCGAATTGCTGCCCGCGGAGCACGTGCCCGACTACGGGGCGTTCGTCGGTCGACTTCGGGCGGCGTTGCGCGAGCGAGTGCCGGCGGCCCAGGTCTCGGTCGCCACCCAGGCCAACGAGCGCGGCGCGGCGATGGCTGCGGCAGCGGCGGCGGCCGGCGTCGATCGGGTCTTCCTGATGGGCTACGACTACCGGATCGCGGCATCGGATCCCGGGGCCTCCGCCCCGATCGACCGGGTCGACGGCGGCGAGAAGGACCTGGTCTGGTCGCTGGACCTGTACGGCGCACTGGGCGTGCCGACCGAGCGGCTGCTCCTGGGCCTGCCGCTGTACGGCGTCACGTGGCCGGTCATCGGTCCGGGCTTCGGGTCGCCGGCCACCGGCCGCGGCGATGTCTGGGTGCCGCGCCAGAACCTTGGGGTGTTCGCCGATCCGTCGTTCGCGCCGACCTACGAACCGATCGAGAGCGTGGAGTTCTACGCCGTGCCGTCCGAGACGGCCGCGGAGCCGACGGAGCCGACGCCGGCGACCCCCGAACCGCCGGTGCCGTCTGCCGAGCCCGGCTGGAACGCGGTCTATTACGACTCGCCGCGCAGCCTGGCGCCCAAGCTCGCCCTCGCCGACGCGCGCGGACTCGCCGGCGCGGGGTTCTGGGCGATCGGCTACGAGCGCGGCCTGCCCGGATACCGCGAGCTGATCGCCGCGTTCCGCGCCGGTGAACTCCCCGGCCGCTAGCCTGCAGCCAGCGGGGCGGCGGCCTCGAGGCCCGCATCGAACGCGGCCAGGTCCGCCTCCAGGAGCTCCGGGTGGTGCCTGTCGGTCAGCGTCTCCAGCGCGGCGCGGATCGCGTCACGCGAGGCCAGCGGGCGACGCGCGAGCAGGCCGCCCAGAGCGACGACGCTGGCCAGCCGGTCATGGCCGGCGGTCCGGGCCAGGGCCGTGCACGGGATCGCGATGACCTCGAGGTCGGTGCGGGACGGTTCGGCTTCCACGAGCGAGGTGTTCACCACGAGCACCCCGCCCGGCCGCAGGATCGGCTCGAAGCGGGCCATGGACGGCGGATTGAGCGCGATGACGCTGTCGGCCAGGTCCACGACCGGGGAACCGATCGGCCGGTCGGCGACGATGACCGTGCACGATGCCGTCCCGCCGCGCATCTCCGGTCCGTAGGACGGCATCCACGACACCTGCTGCCCTTCGGTCATCGCGGCCTGGGCGAGGATCTTGCCCGCGAACAGCAGCCCCTGGCCGCCGAAGCCGGCGATGATCGTGGCATGGCCGCTCATGACCCGCCCTCCGTGCCCGGATCGGCGAGTCGATCGGGGGCCGCTGCGGCGATGGCTGCCCGGCGGTCGACCAGCACCCCGAGCGGGTAGGTCTCCACGACCTCGGTCCGGACATGCTCCATCGCCTCGACCGGGGTCAGGCCCCAACCGACCGGACAGGTGGACAGGATCTCGACGATGGAGAACCCGGCCCCGTCGATCTGTGCCTGGAATGCCGCCCGCAACATCGCCTTGGCCTTGCCGACCAGCGACGGGTCCGCGATGGACCCGCGGGCCGCGTAGGCCACCCCGGGGAGCAGGGCCAGCATCTCCGTGATCGGGATCGGGTAGCCGGCGAGGACCGGATCGCGCCCGGTCGGGGTGGAGGTCGTCCGCTGGCCGAGGAGGGTGGTCGGGGCGAGCTGGCCGCCGGTCATCCCGTACGTCCCGTTGTTGACGAAGATCGCCGTGATGCGCTCCCCGCGTGCCGCGGCATGGACGATCTCCGCCGTACCGATGGCGGCGAGGTCGCCGTCGCCCTGGTAGGTGAACACGAACGCCTCGGGCCGAACGCGACGGACGCCGGTGGCCACGGCCGGCGCGCGGCCGTGCGGCGATTCGATGAAGTCGACCCGGAAGTAGTCGGGGGCGAAGACGCTGCAACCCACCGACGCCACGCCGATCGTCCGCGCGGCGAGGCCCAGCTCATCGAGCAGCTCCGCGACAAGCCGGTGGATGATCCCGTGCCCGCAGCCCGGGCAGTAGTGCGAGCTCGTGTCGGTCAGGGATGCGGGCCGCCGGTAGATCGTGCGCCGCGTCGGGGCGGCCATCGTGTCCGTCATCGCGTCGCCTCCGGCGCATGGTGCATGAGCAGGACGAGCGGGTCTTCCTCGTCGAGCGGGTCGAGGAGCGGGTGCCCTGCCGTTGCCCGCCACGCACCGACTTCGATCAGGCTGAGCGGATCAGGTTCCGCGTCCGCCCACTCCGGGCCGGGCGACGGCGCACTCGGGCCACGGGCCGGCGCACTGCGGCCACGGGCTGGCGTCGTGATCGCCCAGGCTCGTCGTGCGGCGTGGACCACCTCGCCAGGCGTCGGGACGACGCCGCCCATCCGGCCGTGGATGAGCACCGGGACGGCACCCTCCAGCGCGAGGTGGACGTCCTCGGCCAGCTGCCCGGCGGAAAGCTCCACGACGAGGACAGCCCGAGCCCGCGTGGTGACCGCGGCCAGGGCCCGGGCCGGGAACGGCCAGAGCGTGATCGGCCGGAACAGCCCGATCCGTAACCCGGCCTCGCGCGCCCGCTCCATCGCCGTCATCGCGACCCGGGCCGCCGTGCCGTAGGCGACGATGACGATGTCGGCATCATCGAGGGCCTCACCGGCCCAGCGGGTCTCGCGTTCGGTGATCGCGGCGTATTTCGCCTGGAGTCGCAGGTTGTGGGCTTCGAGATCCTCCGGCGCGAGGTGCAGGGAGTGGACCCAGCGCGGCGCGCGGCCATCGGCGCCGGTCAGCGCCCAGTCGGCCGTGGTTCGTGCCGGGTGGCGGAAGCTCGGCACGACCGGTTCCATCGCCTGGCCGAGGAGACCGTCGGCAAGCAGGATCGTGGGCGTGCGGTACCGCTCGGCCAGTTCGAACGCATCGGCCACGAGGGTGACCGCCTCGGCGATCGACGACGGCGCGAGCACGGGGACCCGATAGTCGCCGTGTCCGTGGCCGCGGGTCGCCTGGCTGTAGTCGGCCTGCGACGGGCCGATGCTGCCGAGACCCGGACCGCCGCGCATGACGTCGATGACCACGACCGGCAATTCCGACCCGGCGAGGTAGCTCATGCCCTCGGCCATCAGGCTGAATCCAGGCCCCGATGTGGTGACCAGCACGCGGGCGCCGGTCGCGGCGGCGCCCAGGGCCATGTTGATCGCGCCGATCTCGCTCTCGGCCTGGACGAAGGCCCGGCCCACCTCCGGCATCCGCCGGGCCATCCACTCGAGGAGCTCGGCCTGGGGCGTGATCGGGTAGCCGAAGTAGGCGTCGCAGCCGGCCTGGATGGCGGCCTCCGCCATCGCCTCGTTGCCCTTCATCAGGACCGGACCGAGGGTATCGGCGGTCATGGTCGGCCGGCTTTCGCTGGGGCATAGACGGTGAACACCGCGTCCGGGCAGATCCGCGCGCACAGGGCGCAGCTGGTGCAGTCGGCGGCGTCGGTCAGGCGGACCGGGTGATAGCCGAGCGGGTTGACGACGACCGGATCGAGTGCCAGGACATGGTGTGGACACGCGTCGATGCACAGGCCGCAGCCCTTGCAGCGGTCGGTGGCGATATCGAGGGGCGGGGGTTCGGGGTGGTGCTGGGGCGAGGGGTCCGCCGGTGGGGATCCCTCGATGTGAGCCGGTCGCCGGACCGGCGCGGTGGCCATGGCCATCGAGCACCTCCAGCCTGACGGTAGGCGGCCGGACGGATCGCCGGGAGTGCCGAAGGTCGTCACGCGACGGGCCGGTTGGCGGACGGGCCGGCCCGGGGCATACGGCACTGGCCGCCTTCGGACGTGAGGCGGTAGGCTGGGGCGGCAGGGAGGTCGATTCGCATGCCCGAACCCGTCATCCGGACCACGCGCCTCACGAAGTCCTACGGCACTGCCCGCGGCATCGTCGAGGTGGACCTGGAGATCCCGCCGGGCGAGGTGTTCGGATACCTGGGCCCGAACGGGGCCGGGAAGTCGACCACGATCCGGACCCTGCTCGACCTCATCCGGCCGACCAGCGGACGTGCCGAGCTGTTCGGGCTGGACAGCCACCGCGAAACGATCGCCATCCGGCGCCGCCTCGGGTACGTCCCGGGCGAGCAGCGGATCTACGACAGCCTGAGCGGTCGGGAGCTGCTGTCCTTCTTCGGGCGGTTGCGCGGTGGCCTGGATCCGGCCCGCGTCCGCATCCTGGCGGACCGCCTCGAGTGCGACCTGGACCGCAACATCCGGGACCTGTCGCACGGGAACCGCCAGAAGGTCGCGCTCCTCCAGGCGTTCGTCCACGACCCGGAGCTGCTGATCCTCGACGAGCCGACGAACGGCCTTGACCCGCTCACCCAGCAGGTCTTCCAGGCGCTGGTCGCTGAGGCGCGCGGAGCCGGCCGGACGGTCTTCCTGTCGTCGCACGTGATGTCGGAGGTGGAGCGAACGTGCGATCGCGTGGCGATCATCCGGGAGGGACGCCTGATCGCAGTGGAGCGGGTCGACGCGCTCAAGGCGCGAGCCGTCCGCCGGCTGGAGATCCGATTCGGGGAAACCGTCCCGGCCGCCGCGTTCGCCGATCTCGCGGGCGTCCGAGACCTCGTCGTGGACGGCGCCGTCCTCCGCTGCGCCACGAGCGGTGCGATCGATCCCCTGATGAAGGCGGCGAACCGGTTCGAGATCCACGACATCCTCAGCAACGAACCGAGCCTGGAGGAGATCGTCCTGGCGATGTACGCGGATGCCGATGGCCGCGCCGCGGAGGCCGGACATGCGGCCTGACGTCATCCTGCCCGGTGTCTTCGGCAAGACCCTGCACGACCAGGGCCGTGGCCTCATGGCCTGGGCCGTGTTCACCGGCCTCCTGGCGGCGTTCTACCTCGCCCTGTACCCGTCGCTCGGGTCCATGGGCCAGATGCAGGACATCATCGACGCGATGCCGGCGGAATTCCGGGCGCTGTTCATGGCGACCGGCCTGGACCTGAGCACCGCGACGGGGTATCTCAACGTCGAGCTGTTCAGCTTCGTCCTGCCGTTCGTGGCCGCGGGCTACGGTGCCGCCGTGGGGGCAGCGGCGATCGCCGGGGAGGAGGAGCGCGGCACGTTCGACATCCTGCTGGCGAACCCGGTCACGCGCTGGCGGGTGGTCGTGGAGAAGGCGCTCGCGCTGGTCGCCGGGATGGTCGTCATCGTGGTCGTCATGTGGGTCGCCCTGGTAGCCACGGCGGTCGCCGTCGATATCGACCTGGACGCGGGGCTGCTGGCAGCCGGGCTCACGAGCGGTGGCCTGCTGGGGGTCGCCTTCGGCGCGATCGCGATGGTCCTCGGGGCGGCCAGTGGGCGCCGGACCCTCAGCCTGGCCGTGGCCCTGGGCCTGGCGGTGGTCGCCTACGTGGTCAATGCGATGAGCGCGCTGGTCGACTGGCTCGAGCCGTGGCGGGTCCTCTCACCGATCTATCACTACATCGGGAACGACCCGCTGACGAACGGGCTGGACCCGGGTCACGTACTCGTGCTGGTGGCGATCGCCGTCGCCGGGTTCGCCGGGACCGTCGTCATCTTCGAGCGGCGCGACATCCACGGCTGACGACCCACACGCAGCCTCCACGGACGCTCCATCAAGCGTCCACGGACAGGACCGATGCTCGACCTGTCGCCGGTGGACGGCGATCCCGGACCGGAACGCCGGACGGGCCCCGAACGAGCGCTCGGAGGCGCGAAATGCGAAAGATCGTCATCTCGATGTTGGGCGCGGGGCTGGTGGTCCTCGCGCTGGTGGCCACGACCGTGGCCGCTGAACCGACCCCATCACCCTCGCCAGAGGTCAGGGCCCGGGACGCCGTCCCGGCCGTCCTCGGGCTGAGCCACGAGGAGATCATGGCCCTCCGCCATGACGGCCAGTCACTCGCCCAGATCGCCGAACGCCAGGGCGTGGACCCGCAGGTCCTCATCGACTCGGTGCAGGCGCGCTGGATGGAGCGGATCCAGGTCCGCACGACGAACGGTGCGATCACTCCCGACGAGGCGGCCGCGCTTCAGCTCCAGCTGGAGACCCAGGCTCGCGACATGGTCCAGCGGACCACGATCGGCGGGATGCAGGGTGCCGCGGTGGGTGCCGGGAACGGAGCCGGCAACGGCAACGGAGCCGGCAACGGCAACGGACCCGGCAACGGCAACGGAGCCGGTGCCATGCACCGGGCCGGGAGCGGTACCGGGAGCGGAGACTGCGATGGGACGGGTCCCACGCGGGCAGGCCAGCGGTAACGGTCGAACGTGACGGTCGGACCTATCGACGGGTCCGACCGTCGCCCGATGCTTGGACGATGGCGAACATCCTCGTGGTCGACGACGAACCCCACATCCGTGAGGTCGTCGAGGCCTATCTGACACGAGACGGGCACGCCGTCGTGACCGCCGCCGACGGTACGGCGGCCATCGCCCTGGCGCGCGAGGTCGATCCGGACCTGATCGTCCTCGACATCATGCTGCCCGGACGATCCGGCTTCGACATCCTGCGCGACCTGCGCGCCGAGGGCTCGCCCGCCGCGGTCATCCTGCTGACCGCCCGGGACGACGTCATCGACCGCGTCGCAGGCCTCGAGATCGGGGCCGACGACTACCTCACCAAGCCTTTCGAGCCGCGTGAGCTCGTGGCCCGTGTCGGAGCGGTCCTCCGCCGGACCGCGGTCCCGGAGGCCGCCGGCGCGCCCGACGTCGCTCCGCTGCGGTTCGCCGATGTCGACATCGACCCGGCGGCTCGCGAGGCCCGGCGCGATGACGTGAGCCTGGGGCTCACAAGGGTCGAATTCGATCTCCTGACGGCACTCTCCGCGCATCCGGGCGTCGTGCTGACGCGGGAGCAGCTCGGCGAGCAGCTGTTCGGCGAGGCGTTCGACGCCTTTGACCGGACGATCGACAGCCACGTCAAGAACCTCCGGCGCAAGCTCGGGCAGCGGCCCGGAGGCGCGGCCTACATCGAGACCGTGCGCGGCGTCGGCTACCGGGCGGCCCGGGTATGAGCCTGCGCGCCCGACTGGCCATCGCCTTCGCGGCCGTCGCGCTCCTGACCGCCGGGATCGTGGCGCTCGCGGCCCCCACGATCGTGGGTCGCGGGTTCGCCCGCATGGAGGCGGCGACCGGGGCGGACCCGGCCGGTGGCGGCGCCGGCCAGGGGGCGGGTGGGGCCGGCCAGGGAGCCGGCGGCGGCAACGGATTCGGTCCGATGGCCGGCATGCACGTCCAGCAGATCCAGGACGACACCTCGATCACGATCGTGGTCCTCGCCCTGGTCGCCGCCGTGGGCGCCTCCGCCGTCGGCGTCGCGTTCGCAAGCCGCACGGTCCGCCCGCTGGAGCGGCTCGCGTCGGCCGCGGCAGACGTGGCCCACGGCGACCTGGACCGCCGGTCCGGACTGGCCGATCGCTCCGACGAGCTGGGCTCGCTGGGCCGCTCCTTCGATGCGATGGCGGACGAGCTGGCCCGCGCCGAATCAGCCCGTCGACGGTTCTTCGCCGATGCCGCCCACGAACTCAAGACCCCACTGTCCGTCATCGATGCGACGACGTCCGCGCTGATCGACGGCGTGTACGCCCCCGACGAGCGGCACCTGCGAACCATCCGCGACCAGTCCCACCTCCTCGGCCGGATCGTCGACGATCTCCGGACGGTCAGCCTGGCGGAGACGTCGGCGCTGCCGCTGCATCTCGAGCCGGTCGATCTCGGCGAGTTGGTCCGCGCGGCCGTCGGCGACGTGGCCGTCCGGGCCGCGACGATCGGCATCGACGTGCTCGACGTGCCGCCGACCGAGTCCGCGATCGCGTCTGTCGACCGCGACCGGATGCGGCAGATCCTGGCCGCCCTCCTCGACAACGCCCTCCGCCACACGCCCCCCGGAGGCAGCATCGCGCTCGAGCTGACCCGGCCGGACCCGGCCACCGCCCGCGTCGCCGTGCGTGACACCGGACCGGGGGTGCCGCCCGATGACCTGCCGCATCTGTTCGACCGCTTCTACCAGGCCGATCAGGCGCGCGACCGCGCGACCGGCACGTCGGGGCTCGGGCTGGCGGTCGTCCGTGCCCTCGCCCTCGCCCATGGCGGCCGGGTCGGGGTCGAGAACGCGCCGGGCGGTGGAGCCCGCTTCTGGGTCGACCTCCCGGTCCCTGTCATCGGTCCTGTCCGAACTGACCATCCATCCGATCCCCAACGCCCCGAGGTGACCCCGTGAACCAGTTGACCGCCTTCTCGTTCGGTACCCGCTTGCCGGGCACCGTCGAACAGCTGCGGCCCCGCGTCGAGGCCGCCCTCAAGACCGAGGGCTTCGGTGTCCTCACGGAGATCGACGTCCGAGCGACGCTCAAGGCCCGCCTCGGGGTCGATCGAGCACCCTACGTGATCCTGGGTGCCTGCAATCCGCAGCTGGCCCATCGGGCCCTCGAGGCCGACCCGTCGGTCGGGGCGCTGCTGCCCTGCAACGTCGTCCTCCGCCAGGATGGCGACGAGGTCATCGTCGAAGCCATGGACCCGATGGCCGCGCTCGGCATCGTGGACCACCCCGCCATCCTTCCGGTCGCGTCCGAAGCGCGGGACCGGCTCGCTCGCGTCATCGCGACCCTGGAGGTACCCGCATGAGCACGAAGACCGCATCCGTCACCCTGCACGGGGACCATCTCCGTTTCGACGGTCACACCGGGAGCGGTCACCTCGTGATCCTGGACGGCGACGCGGGCAACGCCGGCCCTCGACCGTCCGAGCTCATCCCGCTCGCACTCGCCGGTTGCACGGCGATGGACGTCATCTCCATCCTGCGCAAGAAGCGCCAGGAAGTGGCCCGCTACGAGGTTCGAGCCAAGGGGATCCAGCGCGATGAGAACCCGGCGGTGTTCACCCGGATCGACGTCGTTCACGACCTCGAGGGTCCGGTGGTAGCGATCGAAGCCGTCCATCGCGCGATCGAGCTCTCGGCGACGCGCTACTGCGCGGTCGGCAGCACGCTCGCGACCGGGGTGACGGAGATCCACCACAGCTATGTGGTGGTCGACGGCGACGGCGAGCGGCACACCGGCGAGGTCGTCGTGCTTGGTCCGGACAGCGTGGTAGAGACGTCGACGATGGCGATGGAGAGCTGACCCGTCACAATGGGTCGGATGCCCACTCGTACACCGGATCCCGATGCCGGCCCGGAGGCCGGTTCATCCACGGCTGACCCGGGCGGCTTCTCGGCGCTCGGAGTCGGCGAGCCCCTCCTCGGCACGCTGGGCGACCTCGGTTACGAGGAGCCCACGCCGATCCAGCGCGAGGCCATCCCGCTCCTGCTGGCGGGACGGGACATCCTCGCGGAGGCGCCGACCGGGACGGGCAAGACCGCGGCGTTCGCGCTCCCGATCCTGGCCCGCCTGGACCCGGCCGCCGCGGGGCCAAGCCGGCCGTCCGCCCTGATCGTCGTCCCGACGCGCGAGCTGGCGATGCAGGTCGCGGAGGCCCTGCACACGTACGGCAAGGCACTCGGTGTGCGCGTCGTGCCGGTCTACGGCGGGCAGCCGATCCACCAGCAGTTGCGCGGCCTGCGGCGTGGGGTGGATATCGTCGTCGCGACGCCGGGACGGGCCGTCGACCACCTCGACCGGCGCACGCTCGAGCTCGACGGGATCCGCGTGGTCGTCCTCGACGAGGCCGACGAGATGCTGGACATGGGCTTCGCCGAGGACCTCGAGAGGATCCTCGGCGCGACCCCGGCGACGCGCCAGACCGCGCTCTTCTCCGCGACCATCTCGCCGACGATCACGAAGATCGCCAAGCGCCACCTGCGCGATCCCGCGCGGGTCCGCGTCCACGCCGAGCGAGGTACGCGGGACGGCGTGCCGAAGGTCCGCCAGACGGCGTACGTCGTCCGCCGGCCGGACAAGCTCGCCGCCCTGTGCCGGATCCTGGACGTGGAGGACCCGACGTCCGCTCTCGTCTTCGCCCGGACCCGCGGCGAGGTCGATGACCTGGCCGAGGCCCTCAGCGGCCGGGGCCACGATGCAGGCGCCCTGCACGGCGGCCTCGCCCAGGAAGCGCGTGACCGGATGATGGGCCGCTTCCGCGACGGCTCGCTGGACGTGCTCGTGGCAACGGACGTGGCGGCCCGTGGCCTGGACATCGACCATGTCAGCCACGTGGTCAACTACGACGTCCCATCGGATCCGGACCAGTACGTCCATCGCATCGGGCGGACCGGCCGGGCGGGTCGGGAGGGCGTGGCGATCACCCTGGTGGAGCCGCGCGAGCATCGACTGCTTCGCAACATCGAGGCGGCGACGCGCACCAAGCTCCAGGTCGAGCGCCTGCCCACGGTCGCCGACCTTCGCGAACGACGGGTCGAGCTCACCCGCGGCAACCTCCGGGAGGCGCTCCTGGCCGGCGGCCACGATCGGCTGCGCGGCGTGGTGGAGCCGTTGACCGAGGAATTCGACCTCGTCGACATCGCCCTGGCGGCCGTCTCCCTGATCGAGGGCGCTGGGCTCCGGGCGGAGGACGAGGTCGACCTCCCGGCGGCGTTCCTGAACGAACCTCGACCGGGGCCACACAAGGGCGCCGGGCCCGGTCCGGGACCGCGCGGACGGCCGATCGTTCGAGGTCCGGTCCCGCGCGGGCCGCGCCCGGCGGGAGCGCCGCACCCGTCGGTGCCGGACGGCGGATGGGCACAGCTCTGGATCGGCGGCGGACGCCGGGCCAACCTGCGTCCCGGCGACATCGTCGGCGCGATCGCCAACGAGGCCGGCGTGCCCGGGTCGGTGGTGGGTGCCATCCAGATCTTCGACGACTTCGCCCTGGTCGACGTGCAGGAGGCCGTCGTCGAAGGCGTGGCGCACGCCCTGCGCGGCGCGAAGATCCGCGGCCAGCAGCTCCCGGTACGACGCGAGCGTCCGCGGTGAGCGGCCTCGCGACCCGGGCCAGGCCGTTCGCGCTGCTCGCGCTGACCGTGGTCGGGCTGGTCGGGGGCCTGGTCGCCACGTGGGCCGGCCGCGATGACCTGGCGACCTGGATCTGGGCCATCCCGACCGCGGTCATCGGGGTCCGCCTGGCGTGGTCCATCGTGCGCGACCTGCTGGCCCGCGAGGCAGGGGTCGATGTCATCGCCGTCCTCGCCATCGGTGGTGCGCTCGCCCTCGGCGAGACGTTCGCGGCCGCCGTCATCGCGGTGATGCTGGCGACCGGCGAGGCACTGGAGGACTATGCCGAGGGCCGGGCCCACCGCGAACTCACCGCGCTCCTGGGCCGTGCCCCCCAGGACGTTCGCCGCTACTGTCCCACCGGCCTGGAGGTCGTCCCGATCGCGGCCGTTCGGCCAGACGACCGCCTGCTCGTGCGGCCCGGCGAGGTCGTGCCGGTGGACGGCGTGGTCCGCGGAAGCCCGGCCATCCTCGACGAATCGGCGCTGACAGGCGAGAGCCGGCTGGTGGATCGCGACGACGGGGACACGGTGTCGTCCGGTGTGGTGAACGCGGGTGGGCCGTTCGACCTGCAGGCCATCGCCACGGCCGATGCGAGCACATATGCCGGCATCGTCCGCCTGGTAGAGGAGGCAGGGCGGGCGAAGGCGCCGTTCGTGCGGCTGGCCGACCGGTACGCCCTGGTCTTCGTGCCGCTTGCTCTCGGAGTCGCCGGTCTGGCCTGGCTCATCTCCGGCGATCCGGTGCGGGCCCTGGCCGTCCTGGTCGTCGCCACGCCCTGCCCGCTGCTCCTCGCCGCGCCGATCGCGATCGTCGCCGGCATCTCGCGCTCCGCGCGCCGCGGGATCATCGTCAAGGGCGGCGGCCCGCTGGAGACGCTCGCCCGGTCGCGGGTGCTGCTGTTCGACAAGACCGGGACGCTGACCGCCGGCCGGCCGCACCTCGCGTCGGTCGAGTCGGCGGGGGGTGACTCGGACGAACTGCTCCGTCTCGCGGCGGCCCTGGAGCAGGCGTCACCCCACGTCCTGGCGGCGGCCATCGTCCACGCGGCGCGGCGGCGCGAACTCGCCCTGCCGGTCCCGAGCGACGTCGTCGAAACCCCTGGTGGTGGTGTGGCCGGGGTCGTCGACGGACGGGCTGTGGCGGTCGGGTCGGCGGGCTTCGTGGCGGGGGAGGGCGGGCTGCCGACGTGGGCCCGGGACCTGCGCCGCCGGGCGGCCCTGGAGGGCGCCACGAACGTGTTCGTCAAGGTCGACGGCAAGATCGCCGGCGCGCTGGTGCTGGACGACCCGGTCCGGCCGGAGACGCCGCGGGCCGTGCGTGGCCTCCGCCGTGCGGGCTTCACCCGGATCGTGATGGTCACCGGCGACCATCACTCGGTGGCTGAGCTCGTCGGGGCGGCCATCGGGCTGGACGGCGTGCTGGCCGACCGGACCCCGGCCGACAAGGTCGACGCGGTCCGCTCAGAGCGCGAGATGTCCGGCGGGCCGCTGGTCATGGTCGGCGACGGGATCAACGACGCCCCAGCCCTGGCGGTCGCGGACGTGGGCGTGGCGATGGGCGCTCGCGGGGCCACGGCGTCCTCGGAGGCGGCCGACATCGTCATCACCGTGGACCGCCTGGACCGCCTGTCGGAAGCCGTGCATATCGCCCGACACTCGCGCTCCATCGCGCTCCAGAGCGTCGTCGCCGGGATGGCGATGTCGCTCGCGGCCATGGTCGCCGCGGCGCTCGGGTTCCTCCCGGTCGTGGCGGGCGCGCTGCTCCAGGAGGCGATCGACGTGGCCGTCATCCTCAATGCGCTGCGGGCCCTGCGCGGCGGTGTGGAGCGGCCGCTCCGCGTCCCCGGCTGGGCGGATACGGGGGCCCGGCTCATCGCCGAGCATCGGTCCCTGGCGCCCGGCATCGCCCGCCTGCGCGTGGTGGCCGACCAGCTCGACGCGATGGGCCCGGAGGATGCCAGGACCGCGCTCCTCGAGGTTCAGCGATTCCTCGTCGAGACGCTCGAGCCGCACGAGGCCGACGAGGACCGTGTCGTCTACCCGATCCTGGCCAGGTCGATGGGGACCGACGACGCGACGGCAGCGCTCCACCGCACGCACACGGAGATCTTCCACCTGGTCCGCCTGTTCGGTCGGATCGTCGATGAGATCGGGACCGACGGCCCGACACCGGACGATCGGACCGATCTCCAGCGGGCGCTGTACGGGCTGGACGCCATCCTTCGCCTGCACATGGCGCAGGAGGAGGAGCTGTACGCGTCGATCGACGCGGAGACGTCGACCGAACTGGCCGCCCGTCCGATCTGAGTCGAACGGGACTGGCCCGGGTCAGATCCGCCGGAAGACCATCCCGATCAGCAGGACGGCGCCGGCCGCCACGTGGGCGAGGACGCCGACGGTGGTCGGCAGGAACGCGCCGTACGTCCCGAGCAGTCCGATCAGGGTCAACACGAGCGCCACGATGATCGTCCGTGCGGTCGGCGCGAAGTTCGTCCGGTTCACCGTCAGATCCCCGGCAGCAGAGAGCCTGCGATCAGCAGGGCGTTCCCCGCGAACAGGCTCAGGTAGCCGAAATCACGGTCCAGGGCGAGGCCGTACGGTTCGATCATCGGCGCCACCGGCTGGATGAGGTCCACCAGGCCCGGGATCGGGAGCGCCAGGACCACCCCGATCGCGAGCAGGGCGACCGCGAGTCCGACGGTGACCAGGCGGGGCGGGTTCGGGTGGAGCTTGGGCATCAGCGCGAGGATATCGGAATCCGGAGCGGCAGGGAAGATGATTCGCGGCGCCGGTCGGCTTGGGGTTGACGTCTGCGAAGATACCTTCCTATAGTCTGCGTCATGCGACGGAAGCCCGGATCGCTCGTTCCGCTGGAGGCGCAGATCCTGGAGGCGTCGGTAGCGCTCCGGGCTCGTGGCGTTCACGAGGCGCACGGCTTCCTGCTCGCGAAGGACATCGGGGATCGAGCGGACGCTCGCCGCCTGACGGCCTACGGCACGCTCTACAAGGCGCTCGACCGCCTGGAGCGCGCGGGGTGCCTGGAGAGCCGCTGGGAGGATCCCGACTACGCGGCGGAGGCGGCTCGCCCGCGCCGCCGGTTCTACCGGATCACGGCGGTCGGGGAGCGGGCCCTGGCCGATGCGCGCGCCGCGCAGGCAGCCACCGTCGCCGCCCGACCGCAGCCGGCGGGAGCCCCGGTGCGCTAGATGTCGACCTCGCGCCTCCACGGGCGACGGGGAGACGGCTCCGCCGTGATCCGCGGCTGGGTCGCCATCTACACGCTCGGGCTGCCCGCCACCCTGCGCGACCGCCGGCGGAACGAGATCGCCGGGGACCTGGCGGACGAGACCCATGACGCCGTTCGTCGCGGCGAGCTCGCCGGCCTGCGGGCCCGCCGACTCGTGCGCTGGGCGCTCGGCATCCCGGACGATCTCGCCTGGCGGCTGGCCGACGCCCCGGCGGCCGCGAGGCTCGCCCGGACCGGGTCACCGAAGCAGGGCGCGCCGTGGGTGCCGCTCTCGCGCTGGTCACTGGCCGGCTTCGCCTTGGTCGTGATCGTCTCGGCGGGCGCCCTCCTGCTCGTGCTGCTGCCGACGCTTTCGGGACAGCTCACGACCGAGGTGTGGCCCGGGTGGGGTGCTGCCGGCTTCATCATCGGGTGCGCCATGGTGTTGCTCGGCATCCTTGCGGCGATCCCGTGGCCGCGCCGCGGCGCGGCGATCGTGGCCGTTGCCCTCGTGATCGGCCTGCCTGCCGCTCCATGGCTGTGGGGCTGCTGGTTCCTCGCCGCGGTCGTGGTCGCGGTCCGCGCGTACGAGGCGCGTGAGGGCACGGCAGGAGGAGCCCGGTGAGTTTCCTCGCGCGGGTGGATCAGGCCATCCGCCGAAGCCCCGTCTGGCGATCGATCTTCCGCCAGCCGTACCCGCGCGACGAGCGCTCGCGGGCGTACGCGGTCATGAACAACGTGTTCCTGCACATCCACCCGGTGCGGGTCCGCCAGCACGCGGTCAAGTTCGCCTACACGTTCTGCCTGGGCGGGCTGTCCTTCTTCCTGTTCCTGGTCCTGACCGTGACCGGCGTGTACCTGATGGTCTTCTACGTGCCCGCGGCCACCATGGCGTACGACAACATCCTCGAGATCCAGAGCCAGGTCACGTTCGGGCTGCTGACCCGCAACATCCACCGGTGGGGCGCCCACCTGATGGTCTTCTTCGTGTTCCTGCACATGATGCGGGTGTTCTACCACGGGGCCTACAAGCCGCCGCGCGAGTTCAACTGGGTGGTCGGCGTCGTGCTCCTCTTCCTGACCATCATGCTGAGCTTCACGGGCTACCTGCTGCCCTGGGACCAGATCGCCTACTGGGCCATCACCATCGGCACGAACTTCGGCTCGTACTTCCCGGTGGTGAACACGCCCGTGAACCGCATCCTGCTCGGCGGACCGGAGGTCGGCCAGAACACGCTATTGCGGTTCTATGTGGCCCACATCATGGTCTTGCCACTCGTCGCAGCGACGTTCCTTGCGGTCCATTTCTGGCGGATCCGCAAGGACGGCGGGATCAGCGGGCCGCTGTGACGCTCAGTCGTCGAACGCGCGGTGGAGGAAGGCCGCCATCTGCCCGCGCGTGACCGCCTCGCTCGGGCAATAGTCGGTCGCGGAGCAACCGCTGGTCAATCCGGCCATCGCGAGGCGGTTGATGTCGTCCTCGTGGCTGGAGCTGTCGTCGTCGCCGAAGTAGTCGGTGGTGGCGGCCGGCAGGTCAAGCGCGCGCGCCAGGAAGGATGCCATCTGGGCCCGGGTGATGACGCCGGACGGGCAGAACGCGTCGGGCCCGCAGCCGGTCGTGATCGCGGCCGCTGCCACGCGATCGATGTCGGCCTCGTGGCTGGAGCTGTCGTCGTCGCCGAAGTGGTCGGTCGAGGTCGTCGGCAGGTCGAGCGCCCGGGCCAGGAAGGACGCCATCTGCTCGCGCGTCACGGAGCCCGCCGGGCAGTAGAGCGAGGCCGAGCAGCCGGACGTGATGCCCGCGTCGTACAGCCAGGCGATGTCGGCTGCGAAGCTGGAGCTCGCGATGTCCGTGAACGGTGTGCCCGGGTACGGCTCGGGCGGGGTGCCGAGGACCATCGCCGTGGTCAGGCCGGGCTGTACCACGAGTGACCGGTAGTACCCTGAGGTCGGCGTGTCCGTGTCCGTGTAGGCCGTCGCCCCCGGGGTCCGGGTGGAGGCGAACGCCGACTCGTTGCCGTGGTAGTTGGGGGCGTCGCGCCAGACCTGGAGCACCGGGTCGTTGGAGGTGAACAGGCCGCGGATGTAGGCGGCTGCGCCCGAGTGGCCGTCGGCGATCACCGCGCCGGCGCCCGCGGCGAGGAAGCCGGCCCCGTAGTTGTCGACGCGCTTGCGCGCCACCGTCTGGCCCGGGTCCGCGGTGGTCTCGGAGTTCCCGGACGCGTAGCAGAGGTGATTGAGGATGATCACCGCATTCGGGGCGAGATCCAGGGTGGAGACATACGGCTCGCCGTAGTACTTGTTGTTGCTGTCGCCGTTGCCGGCCGACGAGTTGAGCCCGAAGCCGTTCTTGGTCGTGTACTGCGGGTCATAGGTGTACGGGCTGGGCCAGCCATTCCCGTGGCCCAGGTAGACCACGATGTTGGCGCCCTTGACCGCGGCCTTGACCTTGGACCACGTCGCGTTGGGGCTGTAGACCTTGGTCACGTCCGACGTGTATTTGATCGCCTCCGCGTACGCCTCGTCCGCGGAATCGCGGTACTTGTTCGTGGAACCCTCCGTGGGCCCGACGATCACGACGACCTTCGCCTCGGACGCCGCGGCGACGGGCGCAGGTGCGACGAGGCCAAGGCCGGCAACAAGGGCGAGGCAGAGTGCGGCGACTGGCAGGCGCAATACGAAGGTCTCCGCTGTGGGGGTCAGACGGATCGAGGTGTGATCGCCCTCACCTTGCGGGCCCTCCCGGGATCGCGCAACCGCGGGATGGTCCCGACGCTGAGTGGGCCCATCGTCGGTTGCGCCCCGGCACCGCATGACGCAACGCGGTGCACCAACGCACCGCGTGCCGCCGCGGCGACCCCCGGGGTATCGATGAGTCCGGTTGAACCTGGGAATGGAGCCAGGCGGCCCTTACGCATGTGCTTCCGACGTGCTGAGGTAGCGGCAGGTGCGAAGGACCTCGCATCGGGAAAGGAGTGGAGCCGTGTTCGAGCTTGTCCTCAGTCTTGGGATCGGGGGAGCCTTGGTCATCGTGCTGGCTTCGCTGGTGTTCGGCGTCGTCGCCCAGTTCATCGGCGAGGCGCGAACGGGCCTGGAGTGGGTCGTCGATGCGATCGCCTTCGGCATCGGCGCGCTCGTCGCCAGTGAGTTCATCGTCGCCTGGCAGGCGGCCGGACCGGTGTGGGACGGCTTGGCGCTCGCCCCGGCACTGCTCGGCGGGGCGGTCCTCGGCGTGATCGTCGAGGTCGTGACCCGGATGGCGACGGGTGGGTCCTATACCGGGCACCACATGGCCGCGTAGCCCGCGACCGCGACCGCGGCGGAGAAGCTGGGGACGATCCGCCGCCTCGAGAGCCGGCCGGCCGCTGGTCGACCGGCTCTCGACGTGTCCGGCGACGCACAATGGCACCCATGGTCGATGATCGTCCCGTCCGGACGATGGCCGTCGCCGGGGTGGCGGCTGGCATCGTCGCGCCATCGCTGGCCTGGTCGCTGAGCTTCGTCGTCATCGTGTCGTGGCCCGGCTACGATCCGGTCGCGCAGTCGATCAGTGCGCTGGCGAACGCGCCGCTGGGGTGGCTCCAGACGGTGGCCTTCGCGCTCAGTGGGCTGCTCGGCGTGGCCTGGGCGATCGGCCTGTCCCATGTCCTCGGCGTGAGCGAGCGAGACCGCCGGCTGGTCCGCATCCTCCTGCTCGTCCAGGCAGCCATCGCGCTCGCCTTCGCGATCCTGCCGACGGACCCGGAGGGCGTCCCGACGACGACCATCGGCGCCCTCCACCTGCTCGACTTCTACCTCTACGCGATCTCGATGCCGGTGACCCTCGTCGCGCTCGGGCTCATCATGCGGCGGGACCCCCGCTGGCGGGGGAGTGCCCGGCCGACGCTGCTGGCGGCCGTCCTGGTGGTCGCATCCGCTGCGCTCGTGCCGGCCACGCTGGACGGCCCGCTGACTCCGTGGCTGGGGCTGCTGGAGCGGCTCTACGTCGGGATCCCGTCCGTCTGGCAGGTCGGGGCGGGGGTGGTCGCGTGGCGGCTCGTCTGGCCAGCGAGCGTGCCGGACTGAACCTGGCGCGCTACGTCTCGTCCGCGGGGGTTTCGGTCGCGTCCGTCGCCTCGGCTTCCTGGGCGGCCACGGCAGCACTGCTCAGGTGACTCGTCTCGATGACCGTGGGAGCCCCGTCGCGGTCCTTCCAGCGGGTCTGGATCATCACGACCTCCGACTCACCGACCAGTCGATGGACGACCGTGAACCCGGAGCTGCCGCGATCGATCGACTCGATCGTCGCCTCGATCGCGGGCAGCGGCAGGAGCGCGATCACCTCGCCGAGGTTGCGGCGCAGCTCCTGGCTGAAGTCCTTGGTCGCCCGCTCGACGTCGCCGGCGACGAGGGCCGCGCCCAGGGCGTCGGCGTGTTCGCGGACCTGCTGCTCTTCCATGCGTGCCTCCAGGGTGCGGCGGTGGTTTGGACCTGCCCGCCTGCGGTCCACCTTACGCCCGCTCGCTCGATCGCGGACGGACCCAGGTGACCGAGGAACCCACCGCCGGTTGCGCGACCGCTACCCGTTCGAGGATCGAATGAGCCTGATGGCCCTTGCGTCCACGCGGTCCAGGACGGAGGGTACAGGCGCACTGGGTGCGACACCCTGCATGCATCGCTCGGGTACGTGAGGAGAAGTCCCATGCGTCGCTTGGTTGCCGTCCTTTCCGGTGCACTCCTGACCCTGGCCGCGGCGAGTACTGCCGTCCATGCGACCATCGTCGACCCGATGGGCGCCGCCGGGCCTCGCATCGTCGCCGGTCAAGCGTCCGGCGACTGCGACATGAAGCTGGCCATCAGCGGCGGACCCCTGAAGGATGACCTGCTGCAGGTCAACAGCATGCAGTGGTACTACGTTCACGGCTTCGGCTTCCCGCCGACGACGACGCTGACGATCGAGTTCTCGCGAAGCGGATCGGTCACGAACACGTTCCATGTCAACAGCCAAGCCGACGGGACCTTCGTCAAGGGTGCGTTCTGGACGATGCTGATCGGCTCGTCGCCGGTAGAGCAGCAGATCACGACCTACGACCCCGGCGACAAGGGCGGCTGCAGCGACACCGTGACGCTGCGCGTGGTACCCGCAGGCTGGACATCGCCGTTCAGCGACATCGCTGGTCACACATTCGAGGACGACATCATCTGGTTGTACGACTCGGGCATCACGAAGGGTTGCACCGCGACGCTGTTCTGCCCTGATGACGATGTGACCCGAGGCCAGATGGCGGCGTTCCTGGTCCGCGCCCTCCACCTGCCCGCGACCGCTACCGATCCGTTCACCGATGACGAGGCGTCGACCTTCGAGGACGACATCAACCGCATGGCGGCGGCCGGCATCACGAAGGGCTGCACCGCCACGGAGTTCTGTCCCCTGGCGGCCGTGACCCGAGGCCAGATGGCGGCCTTCCTGGTCCGCGCCCTCCACCTGCCCGCGACCGCTACCGATCCGTTCACCGATGACGAGGCGTCGACCTTCGAGGACGACATCAACCGCATGGCGGCGGCCGGCATCACCAAGGGCTGCACCGCCACGGAGTTCTGTCCCCTGGCGGCCGTGACCCGAGGCCAGATGGCGGCCTTCCTGCACCGCGGTCTCGACGTCCCCGTCCCCGTCGAGGCACAGCGCGTTCCCATCCAGAACCACGTGCAGTAGCGCCACTCAAGGTCGAACAACCGGGAGTCCTACCGCTCGGGTCGGGTGGGTATACCCCCACCAAGTATTGACAAGACCCTTGACAAACGGGCCGTCTCGGGCGTAGAATTCCACCGATATCGGGCTTGTCAAGACTTGACAGGCCCACAGCCATGTTCGGGACCGTGCGGGCGGCCCCAGGGATGTGGCGGTACGGGCCCCGAAGCGGGGCAGGGAGCGCGAGTTTGTCGGTCGGCGCGACTGCCGAGGTCAAGAGCAAGTTGTCGGTCGTCGACGTGGTCGGCGAGACCGTCGCCCTCAAGAAGGCGGGGACCACCTTCAAGGGCCTGTGCCCGTTCCACGGCGAGAAGACGCCGTCGTTCGTGGTCACCCCGGCCCGTGAGAGCTGGCACTGCTTCGGCTGCGGCCTGGGGGGCGACATCTTCAGTTTCGTCATGCAGCGCGATGGGCAGACCTTCCCGGAAGCGCTGCGCACGCTGGCGGCCAAGGCCGGCGTGGAGATCGATGAGCGGACGAAGCGCGAGGACGCGCGTCGCGCTCGACTTCGCCAGGTGCTGGACACCGCGATCGCCTTCTACCACGCGGTCCTGACCGGCTCGAAGGCCGGCGAGAAGGCCCTCGCCTACCTCCGGGGCCGCGGCTTCACGGACGCGACGATCGAGACGTTCCAGCTTGGCTGGGCCCCGACCGGCTGGGACCAGATGGTCCGGCAACTCAACGCCAAGCGCGACATCCGTGACGAGGAGCTGATCGAGGTCGGCCTGGCCAGCCCCAGCCAGCGCGGCCGCGGCGCGATCGACCGGTTCCGGGCCCGGGTCATCTTCCCGATCCGCGACCAGAACGGCCACGCGGTCGGACTGGGCGGGCGGCTGCTGGAGGGTGAGGGGCCCAAGTACCTCAACTCCCCGTCGACGCCGCTGTTCGACAAGAGCCGGACGTTGTACCTCATCGACAAGGCGAAGACCCCGATCCGCAAGGGCGGCCAGGCCGTGATCGTGGAGGGCTACACGGACGCGTTGATGGCGCACCAGGCCGGGTTCGACAACGTCGTCGCGAGCCTCGGCACGGCGCTGACGCCCGGACAGGTCGCGCTGCTCACCCGCTACGCCAGCCGGATCGCGCTCGCCTACGACGTCGACCCGGCAGGCCAGAAGGCCGGCACGCTCGGCGTGACCGCTTTGGCCGGGCTCATCGGCCAGCTCCAGGGCGACGAGTCGGGCGTGAAGCTGGAGGACGTCCGGGTCGTCCGGTTGCCGGCCGGCAAGGACCCCGACGAGGTCGTGCGCGAGGAGCCGGACGACTGGAAGACCGCGGTCGCCCAGGCCAAGCCCCTCGTCGAGTACCTGATCGGCCACCACGCCGACCGCTTCGACCTCAAGACGAGCACGGGCCGGATCGGCTTCGTCGAGGCCGTCATGCCGGCCATCAAGGACATCGCCGACCCGCTCCGCCGCGACGAGGCGCTCCAGGAGGTCCGGCGTGTGTCCGGCGTGGAGGAGCGCGTCCTGCGCCAGGTGCTGGACCGGCGCATCGCCGCGGCTGTCGGGCCGGGGCGCGACCACGGAGGAGAGGCGGCGACCCGGATCACCGCGCACGCCGTCCTCGCGTCCCCGGACGCGTTGCCGATCGGCGACATCCTGCGTGCGGTGACTCCGGTGGAGGCCGAACTGCTGCGCCTGCTGCTGCTCGTCCCGGACCAGCAGCTCCGCGTGGTCGACGAACTGGGTCCGGACCAGCTGCCGAGCACGCTGGCGCGCGAGCTGTACCGGGCGATCGTCCTCCAGCGCGCCCCGGACGACCACGGTGTCCACCCGCCGTTCGACGGGGCGGCGTTGCTCGTCGGCCTCGACGACGAGACGGCCTCCCTGGCCCGGGCGCTGTACGCGAAGCCCGGCCCTGAACCACGGACCCTGACGCCGCGCCAGCTCACCTACGAGGTGACCCGACTGCTCCTCGAGCTCGAGGACGACGGGCTGCGCGAGCGGAGCGACTACAACGAGGCAGCGACCGCGGAGGCGGAGCGCGCCAACGACACCGAATCGATCGACCGACTGCTCCTGGAGCGCCGCCAGATCAACGACGCTCGCCGGTCGCTGGACCGGCGCCTCGACGAGACCCGGATGCTGGCCCGACCCATCGCGGCCGGGCCCGCCTGACGACAGGACCTGACCCGCCACCCACCACCCGCCACCCACCAGACCCGACCCGCTACCCACCAGGAGGAACCGATGGCCGCAAATCCGCTCGACAAGCAGCTCGTGGACGCCGTCCTGTCGCGGCCTCGCCGCGCCAAGGCCGATCTCGAGGAGGCCAAGATGGCCGGCCTGCGTCCGACGCGTGGCCGCGCCGCCGTGGCCGACGACGATGACGACGACGATCTCGAGCTCGATCCGGAGTCGGCTGCGGCGAAGGCCAAGGGCGGTGCCGACGACGAGGAGACCGTCGAGGTCGTGATCGAGGACGGCTCGATCGACCCAGGCTCGAAGATGCTGCCGGCGGACGCCCCGGCCAAGATCGACCCGAAGGAGGTCGAGGAGCCGTCGGCTGAGGACCTCGAGGCCATCAGCGCCGACATGATCGGCATCGATGACCCGGTCCGGATGTACCTCAAGGAGATCGGCAAGGTCGCCCTGCTGACCGCCGAGGAGGAGGTCGTCCTGGCCAAGGCGATCGAGCTTGGCGAGCAGTTGGTCGAGGAGCCGTGGAAGGGCATCGTCTCGCTCCACGAATGGACGCTCCACGACACGGAGCGCAAGACCCGGACCCAGAAGCCGCAGCACCGACTGCCCTACGGCGACGAGGCACACGGCCTCGTCCGGGCCGCCGTCTCGGCCAAGGGTGCCAAGGACCTGCGCGTGACGTCTGCCGATTTCCACCTCATCAAGGCCGGACGGGATGCGCAGTCCGAGGGCACGAAGGAGCTCCTGAAGGAAGCCAAGAAGCTGGTCCACACGTACAACGACACGCTCAGTGCCGACGACTTCATCAAGCTGCTCGACTGGGCGTTCTTCGCCGTCCACAACGGCGACCTCGACTCGCGCGACAACGTCGGGCTGCGGGCGATCTTCGACTGGACGCGGGATGAGGTCGCCTTCCCGGCCCTCCAGCGCTGGATCGAGGGCGGCAACGACGCCGATCTGCTCAAGCGGATGGGTTTTGACCCGGAGGTCCCGCTCAACACCAAGCTGCGTGACCGGAAGGGCGTGATCGTCGAGATCGGGCGCGACGCGCGGGAGCAGCTGACCTCGGCCAACCTGCGCCTGGTCGTGTCGATCGCGAAGAAGTACATCGGCCGCGGGATGTCGTTCCTCGACCTGATCCAGGAGGGCAACATCGGGCTGATCCGGGCGGTGGAGAAGTTCGACTACGAGAAGGGCTTCAAGTTCTCCACCTACGCCACGTGGTGGATCCGCCAGGCCATCACCCGCGCCATCGCCGACCAGGCGCGGACGATCCGCATCCCCGTCCACATGGTGGAGACCATCAACCGGCTCATCCGCGTCTCGCGTGGGCTGCTCCAGGAGCTGGGCCGCGAGCCGACGGTGGAGGAGATCGCCGAGGCGATGTCCAAGGGCCAGGAGGTCCAGGTCACGCCGGAGAAGGTCCGCGAGATCATCAAGGTCTCGCAGGAGCCGGTCTCCCTGGAGACGCCGATCGGTGAGGAGGAGGATTCCCACCTCGGCGACTTCATCGAGGATCGCGGCGCGCTGGCCCCGGCCGAGGCGGCCTCGCACCAGCTGCTCAAGGAGCAGGTGGAGGCGGTGCTGGACTCGCTCACCGGGCGAGAGCGCCGGGTCCTGCAACTGCGGTTCGGCCTGGAGGACGGGCGCGCCCGGACCCTCGAGGAGGTCGGCAAGGAGTTCAACGTCACCCGCGAGCGCATCCGCCAGATCGAGGCCAAGGCGCTCCGCAAGCTGCGCCACCCGTCCCGCTCGAGAAAGCTCAAGGACTACCTGGAGTAGGAGTCGGCGCGCCGTGGCGCGACGGCGCGGGCGCCCGAGCCTCCGCCGCGCTCGGGACCGCCGGACACGCCGCTGCGCCGCAGCGCCCCAACGTGCGCCAGACGCGCCGCTGCGCTGCCGCCGCAGCGCCGCCGCGCCGCCGCGACCCAAACGTGCGCCGGAAGCGGCATCTGATGCCCTTTCTGCGACATCGCCTTGTACCTGATACAAGCACTGGCGCCTGACTCGGGGAATCGGCCGCGGACCCGGCGCCTGATGCCGTCTTTGCGGCGATCCGCTGGCACGACTTCGTCCGACTGGGCCCGGGGAAAGCAGCCGGGGCCTCCTGTGCGCGGAATCCGGCATTCGATGCCGCGTCGAGCGCATCCGCGCCCCCGATCGCGGCTGCCGGCCCGCTGGTGCTTGCACCTGGTACAAACTGGCCGCCGGCACGGACCGCCGTGCGGGCACATGGCGCCGGCAGCCGCGCGCCGGAACGGCACCGTGCGCCGGCAGCCGCGCGCCGGAACGGCACCGTGCGCCGGCATGGACCGCGCGCCGGCACGGCACCGCGCGCCGGCACGGACCGCGCCGGCATGGACCGCGCGCCGGCACGGACCGCGCCGGCATCGCAACCACTAGAGGAGGATCAGCGAGTCGCCTCCCGGATCGACCGCGGCCGCGAGCAGTTCCAGCGCCCGTCGACCGGGGACCGGGAAACGGTTGGCCAGTTGGTCGCGGTGCAGCCGGATGACGTCGCGGTTGCCGCGGGTATCGAGCACGAGCAGGACCAGTCGGTCCATCGCCCCGTCGCGCTGCTTGAGCGACAGTCGACGCTCCAGCGCCTGGAGCTCCCGCAGGCGAGTCTCCGCTTCCACGCCCACCCGGACCGCCGGACAGACGACGGTCGCGTCCCATGCCCGCAGGTCGCCGGGGATCGGGAGTGGCACCTCCGTCGTCCAGCGCATGGAGGCGTGGCATACGGTGTGCAACCGCTCCAGCAGCGCGGCATGCGAGGCATCGCGGATCGGATCGCCATCCGGATAGGCGCGAACGGACAGGTCCTGGCCCAGGACCGTGAACAGCCGGACTGCGATGTCGATCGACAGGCCTGCCGACTGCCCGCGCTCGATCCGGCTCAGCTGGCCGCCGGAGATCCCGAGTGCCAGCGCCACGTCCTCCTGGCTGAGGCCCGCGTTCAGCCGGGCGGTCCGTGCCTCCAGCGGCAGACGGTCAAGGATCGCCCGCGACCGCGCGGCGCCGATGTCCATGACCCGTTCGCGGCTGCCCATGCCGGCAGGATGAACCTCACGGCTGCACCCGGCCTTACCCCCATGGCGCCCCGTATCCTTTGGTTGGATCGTTCCCCTCCGGAGGCTTCCCGTGCGCCGCGTCGACCGCCCAAGCCGCGCGATCGCCGGCCTGCCGATGGCGGCTGCCGTCATCGCCGTCCTTGTCGCGACCTCGATGCTGGTCGCCCGTCCGTCGCAGGCGCAGGCGGGGACGACGGACCCGCTGCTCGACTTCCTGCGGACCGCGGCTGCCGCGCGCGGCAAGGTGGTCGTCATCGACGGCGTTCGGGTCCCGCTGACGGATCCGGCGAACGATCAGTCGACCTCGTCGGGCCAGCCACCGGTCATCGCGTTGCCGCAGAACGACATCGTGCTCGAGGATCACCTTCTGCTCGGCTCGCTGACAGGCGAGTTGCTCGAGAACCCGTTCACGTGCGCGAACCCCGGCGCGAACCTGTGCAGCGAGTTCGGGAGCGAGCCGACGGCGTTCGGCCAGGGAGCGCTGCTGCTGTTCCAGGGCCTGGCTGGCGACCCGCGCGAGCGCGATCCCGGACTGCGATACGAGTGGGCGATCCTGGGACGTGACCCTGACTTCCCGCCACCGCCGGCCGTCGCGGAGCGACCGAGCGACCCATTCGCCGGAGCCGTCTCGCACATCTGGCTGATCCGGCTCCAGGGCGATCAGGTCGCGCTGTCGCTGTTGATCTACTCCAACGGCAGGTTCGATGTCTACCGGACGCACGCCCGAGCCATGCTCACGGCCACCGGCATCTTCTGGCTGGTGCCGATGGACGCGGAGTGGGACCAGATCAGTGACTTCGACCTGTACGCGTTCGCGGGCGACGACTCGACATCGGGGTTCGACAGCCTCCGCACGTTCCCCGATCAGTCGGGCGCGATGCTTTCGTTCGAGCCCGGGCCGCTGGTCGCGTTCTCCGATGCACCGGCGTCGTCGGCAACGACAACGGCGACGCCGACCACAGCGCCGACCACAGCGCCGACGCGGGCCCCCCCGCCGACCCCGACGGCCTCCGACGCCACACCGACCGCGACCCCCGCCGCGAGCGGCGATGGGACGCCGACCTCCGGGACCGGCGACGTCGAGTGGCTGGTGCTGATCGCGCTGGGGCTGGTCGTCTTGGTCGTCCTGGCCATCGCCGCGTGGCTGCTGTTCGGTCCGGGAAGGAAGCCGCCGGGCGCACCGGCATCTGGTTGCAGGGACGGCGACGAGGAATGGCGCAACGACGGTCAGCCGGGCGAGTTCCTCGTGCCGGACCCCCTGGGCAGGGTCCGGATCGTCGCCGAACCGGTAGCGCCGGAGCTGGAGGCATGGCTGGATGGATTCGGCCAGCCGCGGGGCGCTCCGCTCGCCGATTTCACCAGGGTCGACGGCCGCGAGCGGAATCGACTCCTCACCGGCTTGCCGACGACGCCGACGCGACTCGATGGCCGGATCGTCATCCCGCTCCTCCTCCGACGCCTTCAGTGTCAGCGTCGATGGATCTGCGACGGCGGGGCCTGGGTGCCCACGCCGGATCACCGGACGATGGAGGGCGCGCCCACGCCGACGTCACGGTCGTACCGGTTCGACGGCCCGGTCCGGACGGTCGATGACGTGCACCGCGCCTGGCAGGAAGCCGTGGAGGCTCTCGAGGCGGCCGAGGCCCAGGTCTCCGACGCCGAGCGCTATCGAGCGGCGTGCGCCTGACGACGTCCTGGCCGGGAAGCCCTAGATCGGATCGCCGGGTTCGTCACCGGTGGCGACCGGGAGGCCGTGCTGGGTCCAGTCGCTGTACGAGCCGGGGTACAGGATCGGGTCCGGCAACCCCGCGGCACGCATCGCCAGCGCGTTGTGGCAGGCGGCGATCCCGCTGCCGCAGGACGTGACGACTTCGCCGCTGCGACCGTCTGCCCCGAGTGCGGCAAACCGGTCCGCCAGTCCGGCCGCCGACAGGAACCGGCCATCCGGAGCCAGGTTGCCGTCCGTCGGGGCGTGCACGGCCGTCGGGATGTGACCCGCGACCGCGTCGATCGGCTCCGTCTCGCCGCGATAGCGAGGAGCCCCGCGTGCGTCCAGGAGGCGGATCGCCCCGAGTCGTTCACGCAGCGCTTCGCGGTCGATGGTTCGCACCCAGCGATCCGCCAGGACGAGTCGCGCCACCGGCCACGACGGCACCGCCGTCGTCAGTGGACGGCCTGACGAGGTCCACGCTGCGAGCCCGCCATCGAGCACGGCCACCCGGCCGTGTCCCAGGTCGTCGAGCATCCACCACAGCCGGGCCGCGACCCAGCCGCCCACGTCGTCGTAGGCGACCACGAGGTGCTCGTTCCCGATCCCGAGCGCCCCCAGACGGGCCGCGAAGGCAGCCGGATCCGGAAGCGGATGGCGACCCGGACCGTCACGCGCCACGAGGTCCGCATCGGCATCCACGTGGATCGCGCCCGGCAGATGCCCAGCGTCATAGGCCGTGCGCCCGGCGCCCGGTTGCCCGAGGTACCAGCGGCAATCGACGATCCGCAGGCCCGGGTCGTCGATCATCGCCGCGAGGGTCTTCGACCGGCATCAGCGGGCGGGTGGAGGACACCCCGCGAGTATGCCAGCGTCTGCCTTCTCGCCAAGCCCGGTCCGGGACGGCCTTCGTCGACCTCGTGCTATCCTTCCGCCGCGCGCGCCCCAGCGGCGGGCCATCCGGTCGTCGAAACGGCCTCCGGATCACGTTCCGGCGTAGCTCAGTGGTAGAGCGGGCGGCTGTTAACCGCTTGGTCGTAGGTTCGAGTCCTACCGCCGGAGCCACCCCCCAGGTCCGACAGCGTCCAAGGAGCGAGCGTGTCTCGAGAGCGGATCGTCATCGCCCGGAACACGGCCGTGCTCGTGCTGGCCGTGCTGGTCGGCTCCATCCTCCAGCCGACCGACCGCCTGGCAGACCTGTTCAGTGGACCCGGCGGCGGCCCGACCGGAGTCGTCCCCACGCCTAGCCCGGCCGCCACCAGCAGCCCGACTCCCGCGGCTCCCACCGCCTCGCCCACGGAGTCGTGCCCGACCTTCCCCGACCCGCCCTCGACCGAGCTCGACCAGGCGGCCGCCATCGAGGCCTTCCTGATCGCGCATCGCGGCGAGACCGTCTGTTTCCCGGCGGGCGCGACCTACCGGGTGGACCAGACCATCACGCTGCGCGACTGGAGCGGGACGATCCTGGGCCGCGGCACGACCTGGTTCCGTTCCAGCACGGATGCCGGGGAGAGGGAGCACGTCCGCCTCGTCGAGGGCAGCGGCATCGTGTTCGATGGGGTGAACATCGTGGGGGCGGCCACGCTCGACGACATCCAGAATCGCGTCTTCGACGACGGCGATCGCCAGGACAACCACGCCTTCGCGCTCGAATCGGTTGTCGACGTCACGATCCGCAACGGCCGGGCGACCAACACCTGGGGCGATGCGGTGTACATCCGCAGCTGGTCGGAGACGCCCGACACGCCGAGCCGGAACGTCGTCCTCCAGGACCTCGTCCTCGACGTGAACGGGCGCAATGCGATCTCGGTCATCTCCGTGGACGGGCTGGTCGTGTCCGGCGTGCACACCTCGAATACCACGCTCCATGGCTTCGACGTGGAGCCGAACCGTTCCAGCGACATCGCGGCGAACCTGCGCATCGAGGATTCGGACTGGCGCACCTTCGACGCGGCCGACGGTGCCGCCGGGCCGGGCTTCGCCATCGTCATCACTCCGGGCTACGCGGACGTCCAAGTTCGCGACGTGGCGATCGTCGGCAACACGATGGACCGCGCCAGCATCCGGGTGGAGGGGTTCTCCACTGACGCGCCCGCGAGCAACATCAGCGTCACGGGGAACCGTTCGGAGGCGCCCGGTGATGCCACGTTCAAGCACATCCGCGGGTTCGCGTTCAGCGACAACGGCTCGATCGCCGCCGATCGCGAGGACGTGCAGTAGACGCAACCACCCAGGTCGTGATCGGCTCGGGAGCCTAGCCGCCAGAGATCGCCCGCAGGTGGACCGACGGATCGGACGGCCGCTTCGTCGCCAGCTCGGTGGCCGGGGCCGGGCGGGCGAGCAGGAACCCCTGGCCGAGCTCGACCCCCAGGTGGCGCAGGACCGTCAGCTCCGGCTCCGTTTCGATCCCTTCGGCGATGATCCGGCTGTCCGTCGAGGACGCGAAGTGGAGCAGGGCGACGGTCAGCGCCTGCCGCGCGGGGTCCGTATTGACGCCGCGGACAAGCCGGGAATCGATCTTGATGAATTGCGGTCGGAGCCCTACCAGGTGATCGAAATTCGCCACGCCGGCGCCCGCGTCGTCCACCGCGAGGCGGATATCCGGCCCGATGGCGAGGAGTGCCTGACGGAGGGCCGAGTAGTCGTCGATCGGTGCGTGCTCGGTGACCTCGAGGACGATCGGCCGGTCCCGAACGGCCAGCAGCTCCGCCAGCTCCGTGGGCTCTGCGATCAGGTCGGGAGAGGCGTTGAGGCTCAGGAAGCCGCCCGGCGGCAGGGCCTCGGACGCGGCCAGCGCGGCGCGCATCGTGGCGATCTCGAGTTCCCGTTCCATGTCGAGGCGGCGGGCCTCGGCGAAGAATCGGTCCGGTGGCGTCCGGTCGTCGAACCGGGTCAGGGCCTCGTAGCCGACGACCCGCCGAGACCCCAGGTCGAGGATCGGCTGGAACACCGTGGAGAACGCTCGGGCTTCGATCATCTCGCTGACGCGCTGCCGTGAACGGTCCGTCTCGCCGTTCAGGGCGATGGCCGGGTCCAACAGCATGCCCGCGATCTCGGCGACGTCGAGCAGGGCCGGCAGGGCGTTGGAGAGGATGCCCGTTGCCCCGACGTCGCTGGATCCCCCGATGAGGAGTCCCGCGATACCGCCGCCGGCGGGGACAGGTACGTACGCGGCCGCCCTGATGCCAAGGGCGCGAAGCATCTTGTTGTGCGGGTGGCCTGGACGCTCTACCCAGTCCTCGATCCAGGGACCGACTGCCGAGCGCTCCCGGAGCTGCTGGCTCCGGAACAGCGGCAGGCGCCGACCGCTGCCGACCGTGCCGTCGTACGTCGCGAGCCCGATGGGCGTAGCGTACCCGTCCCTCCCGAACAGGAAGAGGTGCGCGTGGGCGAGCCCGGTCAGGTTGACGACCTGTTGGCAGACCGCCTGCCCGGTCGCCTCCGCCGGCATGCCTGCGGGAAGCTGGCGGAGCGTGTCGGCGATCAGCGCCCGCTCACGGATCGCGGCGGTCCCCTCGGCCTCGGTCTGGCGTTGGCGCGTGACGTCGCGCTTGACCGCCACGTATCCGGTGATGCTGCCGTCCTCGTCCGTCATCGGCGTGAAGACGGCTTCCTCCTGGAACAGGGTGCCGTCCTTGCGCCGATTGGTCATGTCGGCGACCCATGGCAGCCCGTTGGAGATCGCCGCCCACATCGCGTGATAGAAGGTCGGGGACTGGACGCCGCTCTTGAGGATCCGTGGATTCGCGCCCAGGACCTCCTCGCTGGCGTATCCGGTCGCTCGTTCGAACGCAGGATTGACGTACACGATGCTGGCATCCGCATCCGTGATGACGATCGATTCGGCCGACTGCTCGACCGCCGTCGCCAGGCGTTGACGCTCCAGCTCATCGCGCTTGCGCTCCGTGAGGTCCGTCGCGACGCCGATCCCGCCGATCGGCATGCCGAGCGAGTCCAGGAGTGGTCGAGCGTGCAGGCGGACCCAGACACTCGAGCCGTCCTTGCGGATGCCCCGCCAGTCGCCCACGAATTCGCTGCCGATCCGGGACGGCAGATCCGGCTCGTCCGGCGGGTAGATCTCGCTCGGCGTCCGGCCGAGCATCTCCTGCGCGGTATACCCGAACAGCGCCGTGGCGCCGTCGTTCCAGTACGTGATGTGCCCGTCGAGGTCGGTCACGACGATGGCGTCCCGGATCTCCGCCAGGATCGCTGCCTGGACCCGGAGCGCGGCGACCTCACTCAAGCTCGCGCGGCGGGCGGTTCGTGGCGGCGCGGCCGCGTCGAGCGGCCGTCGGGGTTCGGGCACGGGGGCTCGCTCCGTTCGGGTAGCCCATCGTCCCGCCGCCTTGACGTGCGCGGAATCGCCCCGTGGTCACCTCGCAGGACGGTACCGATGGCCGGAACCGGCGACCGCACGACATACGCCGTCCGGCCCGGGATGACGGGCCGCGCGGCACTTGGAGATCGGCCGTGGTTCGTCCACGGTCGTGACTGCGGCCGCTGACCACGACGGGCCGCATGCGCGGTCGTTCCGACGGCCGCCGCGGCTGTACCCCGGATCCGAGGAGACCGACCATGTCCACCGCACCCGTCCTTGCCGAATTGGCCGCCGAACGGGGAATCGTGCGCGCTCGTGCGATGTGGAGCGACTGGCGCATCGGGCTCGCCGTGGCCACCGGCCTCATCGTCCTCGCCGCGCTGGTCGGAAGCTGGCTCACGCCGCGCGGTCCCATCACGGCCGCCGAAGCGCTCGGCTCGATGATGCTGGCCGTCGTCGTCGGTGGGCTGGTCGGCGTCCTGACGGGAAGCCGCTGGAGCGTCCTTGCAGCCCCGATCGGCTTCGCCCTGGCCTTCGAGATCGCCCGGCGGGGCACGGCCGGCCCGACCGTGGATGCGATCCACCTGGATTCGATGTACGGCATCATCGCGTTCGTCCTCGGCCGCGGCCTCCACGGGTTGCTCGTACTCGTGCCGATGGCGGTCGGGGCCGTGGTCGGCGTCGGCCTCGCGGCATGGCTGGGGCATCCCCGGGCCGGGCGGGTCGGATGGCCGGCCAGGTTCGTGACGGCGATCCCGGCGGTCGGGCTCGTGGGCCTGGCCGTCCTCGTCGCCGGCCCGGCGACGACGGCCCCGATCGTGGGCGTGGACGGCGCTCCGCTCGCCGGTAGCATCGCGCAGCTCACCACCGTCACGCTCGGTGGCCACGAACAAGCCCTGATGATCCGTGGCCGGAACGCGGACGCTCCGGTGCTGCTGTACCTGAATGGCGGACCCGGCGGCACCGACATCGGCGCGATGCGGCACGACGTGGCCCTGGAGCAGGACTTCGTCGTCGTCACGTGGGAGCAGCGGGGCGCCGGCAAGTCCTACGACGCCCTGGACCCGGCGGAGACGCTGACGCTGGACCAGATGGTGGCCGATACGCTGGAGCTCACCGACTACCTCCGCGCCCGCTTCGACGAGGACCGGGTCTACCTGGTCGGCCAGTCCTGGGGCTCGACCCTGGCGGTGCTGGCTGCGCAACAGCGGCCGGACCGTTACCACGCCTACATCGGCGTCGGCCAGATGGTCAGCCAGCGCGAAACCGACATCCTGTTCTACGACGACACACTCGCTTGGGCGGAGCGGACCGGCGACGCGGAGCTGACGGCGACATTGACCGCCCTCGGCCCGCCGCCGTACGCGGACATCCGCGGCTATGAGCAGGTCATCGGCCACGAACACGAATGGAACCCCTACCCGGAGCTCGACCTTGACAACGAGATGCCGGCCATCCTGTTCGTGCCGGAATACTCGTTCCTGGACCGGCTGAACGCGTTCCGCGGCTTCCTCGACTCGTTCGCGGTCCTGTACCCGCAGCTCCAGGAGATCGACTTCCGACGCACGGCGACGACGCTCGACGTCCCGGTCACGATGGTCCTCGGTGCGCACGAGGCGCGCGGACGGGCGGAACCCGCGAACGCGTGGTTCGAGGCGTTGCAGGCTCCCGCCAAGGAGCGGATCGTGCTCGACGGCGGTGGCCATCGTGCCCATTTCGACCAACCGGCGGCGTTCGCGACGCTGATGGCCAGGATCCTCGACGCCACCTACTCCTCGCGCTGAATCAGGGCGGCGCGAGCATCGAGATCTCGAGGTCGGTCAGGCGGCAAGGCCCGCCGATGGTCGTGCACGAGATCGTCCGGGGGCCCAGCCGCGCCTCGGGCAGCCGGACGGTGGCGGTCACCCGCTCGTCGGCGACGAGCTCCATCACAGACCCGTCGAGGATCACCCGCAGCCGGATCGCGCCATCTCCCGTCAGCGGCAGGGTGGTGGTGCCGTGCGGGTCCCTCCCGGCGACCATGACCAGCCCGGTCCTGGCGACCGAGAACTCCCGCTCGCGCGGCTCGAACCGGATCTCGGCCATGGAGCCCGCGACGCCAGAGACGTCGATCCGGATCGACGTCGCCGCCTCCGGGACGACCGTGACCCGCAGCTCGAAGCAACCGTCGTCGACGGACCGGCTCCAAGGCTCGACGTCGCGGACGACCGCGTCGGGCAGGCGCGTCGACCGGCGACTGAAACGCTCCACCTCTGCCGCAAGGGTCAGGCGCGGTCGCCCGTCGTCGTCGACATCGATGACCCGCGGCAGCGTGAAGCTGCCGGCCCAGGTGCGTGATGACCGGCGCGGGGGCGGATCCTCCGGGATCCAGCCGAACAACAGGTGGCGCCCGTCCGGGGCGGTGACCGTGGCCGGGGCGTAGAAGTCGGGGCCCAGACCGAGACGCTCCACGTGCTCGACGACGAAGCGGTCGCCGACCATCTGCCCGCTGAACGCGACGACGTGCGCCGGCCGCACCTTCGGGGCGCGGTCGACCACCGACACGATGAGGATGTCGCGGGTGCCGAGGCGGACGAGCTGCGGGCACTCCCAGCACGGGCTGTCGATATCGGCGACGTGGAGGGCCGGGTCAGCAGAAACGACCGCATCGGTGGTCAGGAACGGGCCGACGTACCGCCACGTCCGCAGGTCGTCCGACCGATAGAGCAGGACCGCCCCGCGGGCCCGCTTCGTGCCGGCCCCGACGAGCATCGCCCAGCCATCGCCGTCGCGCCAGACGAACGGGTCACGGAAGCGATCCGGCCGGATCCCGGAGGGCGGGCGAGGGATCACCGGCCCACCCGGGTCCTTGACCCAGGTACGCAGGCCGTCCGTACTCGTGGCCGAACAGATCGACGCTCGCCGCATGCCGTGGTCCCGGACGACGCCGGTGTAGAAGATCGTGGCGCGGTCCGGGTCGTCGACCAGGCAGCCGGACCAGCAGCCGAGCTGGTCCGGGCCGTCCTCGCCGGGTGCCAGGGCGACCGGCAGCTGCTCCCAGGTCACGAGGTCCCGGCTGACGGCATGGCCCCAGTGCATCCGACCCCAGCGCGGCCGGTCCGGCTCGTACTGGAAGAAGGCGTGGAATCCATCGTCGCGGAAAGCCAGTCCGTTCGGATCGTTGATCCAGCCGGATGGCGGCGTCAGGTGCAGGCGCGGTCGGTCACCATCGGTCATCCGCGGGCCAGCGATCCGTCCGTCACGCAAGGTGGCAGGCCTCGTTCCAGGTTTCGACGACGGGGTTCAGCCGGTCCCAGCCGAGGACGCCGATCGTCGCCGTGCCGAGCGAGAACAGCGACCCGGAGGTCGCCGGCAGACGCAGCCAGCGCGCGGCCAGGATCCGCAGCAGGTGTCCGTGCGCGAAGAGCAGGCAGTCGCCGGTCACCCGGTCGTCGAGGCAGCGGGCCAGGACGCGGTCCGCGCGGTCGCCGACCTGCGCCACGGATTCCGCCTCCGGCCACGGCCCGGTCCAGATCGTCCAGTCGTCGAACTCCTCCCTGATGTCGGCGCTGGTCCGACCCTCCAGGGCACCGTAGTCCCACTCCATCAGGTCGTCGTCGCGCTCCGCGTCCGGGAAACCGGCAAGCTCGGCCGTGAGAACGGAGCGAGACAGCGGGCTGGTGAGCACGAGGCTGAACGGCCGCCCGGCGAGCCGGCGACCCAGGGCCCGGGCATGGGAGCGGCCGAGGTCGGTCAGGGGGATGTCGGTCCGTCCGGTGTGACGACCGAGTCGAGCCCACTCGGTCTCCCCGTGGCGAACCAGCCAGAGCCGGCGCTCGGGCATCACCTGGGTCACGGATCACCCGACAGGTCGACCGTCGGCCGGTCCGCCGCCGCCGGATCCGGGGCGAAGAACTCGCGCGGCTGCCAGCCGAAGACCCACGTCAGCGGCAGGGTCGGCAGTGTGCTGATCCGCGTGTTGTAGCGGTAGACCTGGTCGTTGTAGAGCTCGCGGCGGTCCGCGATCATCGACTCCAGGCGTTCGATCTCGTCCTGGAGGTCGAGCACGTTCCCGTGCGACGACAGATCCGGGTACGCCTCGACCACGGCGAGCAGCGACCGCACCGCGGTCGTGGTCGCCTCGGCGTGGGCGGCCTTGGCCGGGATCGGCTCGGTGGGGGAGTAGCGGGCGCGGGCCCGGGTGACCTCGGTGAGGACGTCCTGTTCGAACGCCATCAACCCACGAACCGCGGACACCAGCGCCGGCAACTGGTCGTGGCGCTGCTTGAGGGCGACGTCGACGTTCGACCAGGCCTTGTCGATCCGCTGCCGAAGGGCCATGACCGCGTTGTAGGAGGCGACCGCGATGAAGCCCACGATGGCGATGAGCAGGCCGACGGCGAAGGTTGCCGCGAGTGCTTCCGGATTCATCGTCCGAAGCCCCCGCCAAGCATCCAGGCGAACGTCACGGCCGACCCGATCGCGAGCACCGCCCCAAGCAGCCCGATCAGGAAGCGATCCTGGTGTCGCTCGACGGCCGCGCCGGGTGCGCCGTGAGCGATCAGCAGCCGGACGTCCGGCGCGGCTGCGAACACGAGCGCGCCGGGAGCGATCGTGAACGTCCGCTCGGTGCGGGCGGCTTCCTCCGCCGAACCCAGCGCCGGCCGCTGTGCCGCAGGATCCAGGTCCGGCTCCCGCGTCGGACGGCCGATCCCGAATCCCGGGATGGCGGCATTCCCCCAGGCATCTTCCGGGTCCGCCTGGAGCGTCCCGGCGGCACGCGCCCGGGCGATGCTCGCCGCGACCTCCGGATCGTCGTCCGGGAGCTCGGTCCCGAGGGCGATGTCGGCTTCGGCCGGGTCCGACAGGTCGGAGAACGGCATCGCGCGCCCCACGATCGTCACGATGTCGCCGGGTGCCAGTCGTGCCTCGCGATAGCGCCGCCGGCCTCGCCCCACGTTGCGCGAGAGCAGCGGGTGGCTGTCCGTCGCGATCGCCGGTCGGACCGACAGGAGGGCCGCGATGGCTGCCTCGCGATCCAGTTCGGCGACCGCCACGGCGCTGCCGGTGCGCATCGAGAGGCCCGTCGGCTCGTCGCCGAACGTCCCACTCGCGTCCTCGAACCGGACCGGGGCATCCCAGCGGGCGCCGCGCGGGAACACCCGGATGTCGCCGCTGTCGTCCGCCACCCGGAACCCGACCGCGCGCTCCTCGAGCAGGTCGGCGGTGGCGTCGGAGAGATCGTCCTCCCCGTGGATGGATGAACGGTAGTAGACGCAAGGCGCGCTCTGGAGCGGCGAGACGAGCGTGAGCTCGGCCGGGTGGATCACGCCGCTGATGCGGGCCTCACCGGCCGCCAGCGAGGCGATCGTGGACGTCCCGGTGTCCCCGATCCGGGTCGCCGTCCGGTAGCCGGTCATGCCGCGGGCCAGCAGCCACAGACCGGCGCCGATGCCGACGGCCGCGAGCCCGGCGATCTGCGGGATGAAGGACACGTCCATGCCACCATCGTACGGGCGCGGCGGGTGCCACGGCCAACGCGGCATCGTGACGCGCCTGTGCTAGCCTCGCTGGAGCGTCGCGCGGCCCTCGCGCGCGTGCCCGATCGAGGACGACGACGATGCGCCTGAGCGACTGGCGAAGCCGGACCCCGCACCGCGACTCCCTGACGTCCAAGGTCGTGGATGTCGTCGAGCCCCTCGCGGTCGGGCTGGGGGCCGAGCGGGACCCGTCATGCTGGATCGCCTGGGGCGACGATCCGGCGATGCGCTACGTGATCTTCATCCCGACGGTCGCCGGACTGCTCCAGCTCCATGTCCGGGTGAACGTCCCGCAGGAGGGGCCCAGAGCGTCCGGCAAGCTCGTCCGCTGGAACCGTGTCCAGATCGGGGAACTGGCGATGGAGGTGACCAGCGGACACCGACTGATCAGCTTCCAGGTGGAGGGCCAGGTCCTGAAGGGTTCGGACGCGGAAGCGGACGCCATCGCGACCTTCGCCCTGGAACTCATCGCCGCGATCGACGGGCGCACGATCGTCGCCGTATCGACGGGCGCGGCGAAGCGCGCTCGCGCAGCCGCCAAACCCGCTGCCCGTCGCGCCGGCAGCGAGCCGCTGCGCCTGCCGCCGTCGACGAGGGACTGACCTGGAGGGCCCGGTCATCTTCGACCTGGACGGCGTGCTCGTCGATTCCGAGATCTGGTGGGACGAGGTCCGCCAGGCGTTCGCGCACGACCACGAGCGGACGTGGGAGGCAGACGATCGCGCCGCCGTGATGGGCGCCAACTCGCGGGCCTGGTCGCAGATCATGCGCGATCGGTTGAGGCTCGACCTGCCGACGGACCGGATCGAGCATGCGATCGTGGACGCCGTGGTGGACCGCTACCGCCAGGAGGGGGCGCCGCTGATCGCGGGTGCCGCAGCGGCCGCCAGACGGATCGCGCGATCGCACCCCGTGGCCGTTGCGTCCTCGGCGCATCACGCGGTGATCGCCGCCGCGCTTGACGCGATCGACCTGTCCGACGTGTTCGGGATCGTCGTGTCGTCGGATGAGGTCGCTCTCGGCAAGCCGGCTCCGGACGTGTACCTGGAGGCTGCGCGCCGCCTGGAGGCGGACCCGGGCGACTGCCTCGTGGTCGAGGACTCACTGAACGGTGTTCGGGCCGCGAAGGCGGCTGGCATGACCGTCGTCCTGGTGCCGAACGGGTCGGTGCCGCCGGCCCCCGGCACCCGCGAGCTCGCGGACGTCGTCCTGGACCGACTGGCCGATCTCGATCCTGCTGCGATCGTGCCGGCGGACGGTCGGGCCCGCCCTCGATGAGGCGCGCTGGTCGCTACTGGCTGTCGCGGATCGTGGTCTTCGTGCTGGTGCGTGCCTTGATCAGGATCCGGTTCGAGGGCCGAGATCGACTGTCGGACGGGCCGGCGATCTACTGCTTCAATCATCTGTCGTGGGTCGACCCGTTCGTCCTCCTGGCCGTGCTCCCGTTCCGGCCGCGGCTCTACTTCTTCGGCCCGAAGGAGGAGGACATGCGGGTCGGCGGACGGAACCGGCTGATGATCTGGACCGGCGCCGCCATCCCATATCGGCCCGGCAAGAACGATCTGCTCGACGCGACGCGGCGTGTCGCAGCCGTGGTCGACGCCGGCGGAGTCGTGGCCATCGCGGGGGAGGGCCGGATCGGCCCGAACGAAGCCTCGCTGCAGCCGCTCAACGACGGGCCGGCCTACTTCGCGCTGCGGTCCAGGATCCCGCTCGTCCCGGTCGCCATCAGCGGCACGAGCTGGATCGCCTTCGGGCGCAGGGTGCGTATCCAGGTCGGCGAGCCGATCACGGGGGGTGGCCGTCCGGATCGGGCCGCGGTCGCCGAGCGGACGGCGACGCTTCGGGCGGCCCTCCTCGGACTCGTCGCGGATGCGCCGCCGATCGCCCGGCCGGGTCCGGTCGGCCGCTGGTTCACCGAGCTGTTCAACGAATGGCCGGAAGGATCGCGCGAGGAAGCCCTCGCGGCCTCCGGCGACTGACCGGCCTGGTCTGGCATACTCGGACGGACCAGCATCGAACCCAGGAGGGACCGTGTCAGGCACCGGTCTGTCGGCCGATCCGGCGGAGTACCAGGCACGCCTCGAGCAGCAGAGCAACGAGCAGATCGACATCTGGGCCTCGGAGCTGATGCGCGACGTCGCCAAGCGACGCGGCGTGACCCGGGTGATCGACGACCTCGCCACGGCCGCGGGCCTGGCCGGCGACGATATCGAACGGGCGTTCGCTTCCGGCGATGGACCTCCGGCCGTCGTCGGGCGCGATGCCGGCGGCCGGCTGCTGGTCCCGGCCATCGCGCTCCACGCGCTGGTTCCCGGGATCCGGTCGGTCACCCCGGACGGCCGCGAGCGCCTCATCGCCTACCTCGTGGCCAACTTCGGAGAACTCGTCTACGTCTGATCGGGTCGCGGACCGCCTGAGTGGGTTGATCCGCCTCGCCCACCCGTTCCCGTCGATCCTCGACGGGCTGGTCGTCGGCGGCACCGTCGCCGTGGCCGGAGGGGATCCGTGGACGGCTGGCCGCCTGGCCCTGTCGATGACGGCGCTGCAGGTGTCGATCGGGGCCCTCAATGACATCGTGGATGCCCCCACCGATGCCGGTCGCAAGCCCGGCAAGCCGATCCCGGCCGGGCTGGTGAGTCCGACGGTCGCGCGGCTGGTGGCCGTCGGCGCCGCGGTCAGCGGGATCGGGCTGGCGGTCCCGGGGGGGCCGCCGGGGTGGGCCTCGCGATCGTGGTCCTGGCGATCGGGTACGGCTATGACCTGCTGGCCAAGGGGACGGCCTGGTCATGGTTCCCGTTCGCGATCGGGA
Source organism: uncultured Chloroflexia bacterium (assembly GCA_963704935.1). Classification (GTDB taxonomy): domain Bacteria; phylum Chloroflexota; class Limnocylindria; order Limnocylindrales; family CSP1-4; genus SPCO01. The sequence continues at coordinate 355,227 of CAVPIF010000001.1, read as the reverse complement.
TCCCGCTGCTGCCGCTCTACGGCTGGTCCGGCGTCGGCCAGGACCTGCCGGGCTGGTTCGCGGTGATGTTGCCGATGGCGGGCGTCGCCGGCGCGGCGATCGCGGTGACCAACGCCCGGGTCGACCTGGAGCGCGACACCGCTGCCGGAACGACCACGGTCGCCACCGTGCTCGGGCTCGAGCTCTCCTGGCGCGTCGGCCTGACCCTGTGGGTCGGCGCCGGCCTTCTCGCCCTGGGATCCCTCGCCGCGACTGGCGGCACACCTGGGGAGTCGGCGGTCGTGGGAATCGGCCTCGCCGTCGTCCTGGCTGCGGCCGTCGCCGGCCGCCACGCGGATCCGGGCGCACGAGAGCGGTCGTGGGAGATCCAGGCCGTCGCGGCCGCCGGTGCGGCGATCGCGTGGTTGGCCGCCATCGCCTGACGGCCCGTCGACGAGGCGTCGCGCCGAGCCAGGGGGGGGGTCAGTCTCCGGGGTCGCCGGTCCGCACGATGGCGATGGCGTTCTCCAGCCGGAGCTTCGCGATCGTCAGGTACTTGGCCAGGTTCACCCGGTCCACGTCCGGGATGGACCGCACGGCGTCCGGACTGCGCAGGACTCCGACCAGGCCTTCGAGCGCTTCGGCCAGGGCATGCTTGGCGTCGATCAGCGAATCATCGGTCAGCGGGGCGGTGGCGGCCGCCGGAGCCCAGGTTCCGTCGTCGGCACCGTCGGGCGCGGAGCGGGGGCCATCCACGTCCCCCGGACGGGCGGGCGAGTCTTCCGTGGTGGCGTCCACGAGGCGCGCCGGGCGTGCCCTCCGACCCTCGATCTTGTCGCGGAGCTTGACGAGCGTCAACTCTCCTCGGGCGACCTGGTCGGCAAGCCGCCGGCGCTTCTTCGGGTCCTCGACCTTCATCAGCTCGTAGGCGTGCGACAGCGTGTCTTTGCGCAAGGACACCAGCTCGCGCACCTCCGGCGGGGCATCGGCGAGCCGGAGACGGTTCTCGAGATAGCCCTTGTCCTTGCCGAGCTTGTCCGCGAGTTTGCGGATGCTGTACCCGTGGTCCCGCACCATCCGGTCATACATCGCCGCTTCATCGAGTGGCGAGATGTCCTCACGCTGGAGGTTCTCGATGATGGAGATCTCCAGCGCCGTATCGTCGTCGATGTCCTCGATGAGCGCGGGGATCGAGTGCAGGCCTGCCTGTCGTGAGGCGCGCCAACGTCGTTCGCCGGCCACGAGCTGGTAGGAGTTCGGTCCGATCGGTCGCACGAGGATCGGCTGGAGGACTCCGTGCTCGCGGATCGACGCCGTGAGTTCGTCGAGCGTTTCCTGGTTGAACGCCAGGCGGGGCTGCTGCGGATTGGACTCGATGTGGTCGACCGGGACGATCCGCACGCCGACGCTGCGTGTCGGGCTGTCCGACGACAGCAGGCTGACGATCGCGGGGGAGAGCTCGCGCTCCTCGGACAGGCGTCGCGCGGCGGCGGCGCGGAAGTCAGTGCGTGCCAAGTTCAACCACCTCTCGGGCGAGCTCGCGGTACGTGCGCGCTGCCTCCGTGTTGCCGGCATACGACGTGATCGGTCGGCCGACGAGCGGCGCTTCGCCGAGCTTCACGGTATTGCGCACGATGCTGTTGAACACGTGGTGATCGCCGACGACCCGCAGTTCGTCGAGCATGTCGCGCGCGAGGTTCGTGCGGCCGTCGTAGAACGTCGGGAGCAGGCCCAGGATGTGCAGGTCGCGGTTGAGCTTCAAGCGGATCGCATTGATCACCTTGACGAGGTTGGTGAGTCCCTTCAAGGCGTAGTACTGGGTCTGGACCGGGATGATGACGCCCGTCGCCGCGACGAGGCCGTTGACGGTCAGCAGGCCGAGGTTCGGCGGGCAGTCGATGATCACGTAGCCGTAATCGTCGATCTGGTTCTCCAACGCCTCGCGGAGGATCTGCTCGCGGCCGAGGGCGGTGAACAGCTCGCCCTCCGTCGACGCGAGGTCGATATGCGCGGGCGCCACATGGATCCCGTCGGTCTCCGTTTGCACGATCACGTCCTGCAGGGACAGGCGCCCGTCGGCCAGGACGTCGGCCATCGACCGATCGACCGTGTTCAGGTTGATGCCGAGGCCCGCGGTGAGGTTTGCCTGCGGGTCCATATCGACGCACAGGACGCGGAAGCCCTCTTCAGCCAGGGCACCCGCCAGGTTGATCGCCGTCGTCGTCTTGCCGACGCCGCCCTTCTGATTGGCGATCGCGATCACGTTGGTCACCGGGGCATCACCTCGAACAACATCGGTCGGCCTGGACTCGTCAAGCGCGTGACGAGGGCAAGTGCCGGTCATGCTACTCCGTCCGCCGTCATCGCGGACACCCCGGTTATCCACAGGACTGCGGACTTGTTCACCGTTTCTGTGGATATCCATGCCCATCCCGACGCCACCGTGGGGAACACCGATCGGCAGGGTCTCACCGTGCCAGCGAGCCCTTGGTGCGCGGTCGCGCCCGACTATGATGGGACTGTCCTTGCGCAAAGACGCGGCAGCGGAGGAACGTACGGTTGCCCACGAATGAGGAACGCCTCGCTCGGCTCGAGCGGATGCGTGAAGAATCCATGCTGGGAGGCGGCCAGGTCCGCGTCGAACGTCAGCACAGCTGGGGCAAGTTGACGGCCCGCGAGCGACTCGACCTGCTCCTGGACCCGGGATCGTTCGTCGAGCTCGATGCCTTCGTCACGCATCGATCCACCGAGTTCGGCCTGGCGGAGCAGCACGTCCTCGGCGACGGCGTCGTCACGGGTCACGGAACCATCGACGGTCGGCTCGTCTTCGTCTTCAGCCAGGACTTCACGGTCTTCGGTGGATCGCTGTCTGAGGCGTACGCCGAGAAGATCTGCAAGGTGATGGACCTGGCGATGAAGGTCGGGGCGCCGATCATCGGTCTCAACGATTCGGGCGGCGCGCGGATCCAGGAGGGCGTCGCATCGCTGGGCGGGTACGCCGACATCTTCCTGCGCAACGTGATGGCGTCCGGTGTCGTGCCGCAGATCTCCGTGATCATGGGCCCGTGCGCCGGGGGAGCGGTCTACTCGCCGGCGATGACCGACTTCACGATCATGGTGGAGGGGACGAGCTACATGTTCGTCACCGGACCGAACGTCGTGAAGGCGGTGACCCACGAGGAGGTCGACTCCGAGTTCCTCGGCGGGGCGATCACCCACACGACCCGGAGTGGCGTGGCACATATCGCCGCGAAGGACGAATCGGATGCACTGGACGGCGTTCGGCGGATCCTCGCGCACCTGCCGCAGAACAATCTCGCGGATCCGCCCCTTGCGGCGGCCGGTGATCCGGCGGACCGGATGGACGCGGAGCTCGACGGCGTCGTGCCGGATGATCCGTCCCGCCCCTACGACATGCACGACGTCCTGCGCCGCGTGGTCGACGACGGGTCGTTCCTCGAGATCCAGCCGGGCTGGGCGGCGAACATCCTCATCGGTTTCGCCCGCCTCGGCGGCCGCAGCGTCGGCATCGTCGCGCAGCAGCCGTCGGTCCTGGCCGGTGCGCTCGACATCGACGCATCGATCAAGGCCGCCAGGTTCGTCCGGACCTGTGACTGCTTCAACGTTCCGATCATCACGTTCGTCGACGTCCCGGGATTCCTGCCGGGCGTGAGCCAGGAGCACGGCGGGATCATCAAGCACGGGGCCAAGCTGCTGTTCGCCTACTGCGAGGCGACGGTCCCGAAGGTCACGGTCATCACGCGCAAGGCGTATGGCGGCGCCTACGACGTCATGAGCAGCAAGCACATCCGTGGCGACATGAACTTTGCGTGGCCCACGGCCGAGATCGCGGTGATGGGGGCCGACGGTGCCGTCAGCATCATCTTCAAGGACGCGATCGCCGAGGCGGACGATCCAGTGGAGGAGCGCAAGCGTCTCGTGGCGCGGTACGAGGAGGAATTCGCAAACCCGTACATCGCGGCGGCCCGCGGCTACGTCGACGAGGTCATTCGGCCATCCGAGACTCGGCCGCGACTCATCCGGGCACTGGAGGTTCTCCAGGACAAGCGCGATACCAACCCAAGGAAGAAGCATGGCAACATCCCGCTCTGATCCGCTGGCGTCTTTGCGCAAAGACGAGCCGTCTCGACGCCTGCCGCCGTTCCGCCGCGTCCTCATCGCCAACCGCGGCGAGATCGCCGTCCGGATCATCAGGGCCTGCCACGAGATGGGGATGGAGGCGGTCGCGGTGTACTCGGACGCGGATGCACAGGCGGCCCACGTCCGGCTGGCCGACCACGCCGTCCGCCTTGGTCCGTCCTCGCCGGCCGAGAGCTACCTCCGCATCGACGCCGTGATGGACGCGGTCCGGGCGACCGGAGCTGAGGCGGTCCATCCGGGCTACGGGTTCCTGGCCGAGCGGGCGGCGTTCGCCCGCGCGGTCGAAGATGACGGGGTCGTATTCGTCGGACCGCCCTCGGCCGCGATCGACGCGCTCGGCGACAAGCTCCACGCACGACGGACCGCGCGTGATGTCGGCGTGGAGGCCGTCCCGGGGACGCTGGACCCGGCGCCGGTGGACCGCCCGGACCGGGTCGAGGCGATCCTGGCCGACGCCGTCGCGATCGGATTCCCGCTGCTCGTCAAGGCCGCGGCCGGGGGCGGTGGCCGCGGGATGCGCCGCGTGGAGCGACCGGAGGACCTGCCCGCCGCGCTGGCCGCCGGATCGTCCGAGGCGGCGGCCGCCTTCGGCGACGGCTCCGTCTACCTGGAGCGCGAGATCAGGCCGGCCCGTCACATCGAGGTCCAGCTACTCGGCGATGCGACCGGTCAGGTGGTCGCGATCGGGGAGCGCGACTGCTCGCTCCAACGGCGACACCAGAAGCTGGTCGAAGAGGCGCCGGCCCCCGGTCTGACGGTGGACGACAGGCGGGGCCTCCACGAGATGGCGGTCCGGGTCGCGACCGCGGCAGGGCTGCAGAACGCGGCCACGGCGGAGTTCCTGCGCTCGCCGGACGGGTCGTTCTACTTCCTGGAGGTCAACACGCGACTCCAGGTCGAGCACGGCGTGACGGAGCTCGTGTCCGGCCTGGACATCGTCCGGGAGCAGTTCTGGCTGGCCGCCGGGGCACCATTGTCCGAGATGGCGCTCCAGGCGGCGCTTCACGCGGCCGATCCGGCCGGCCACGCGATCGAGGTGCGGTTGTCGGCGGAGGATCCGGCGCGGGACTTCGCCCCGACACCAGGCCGCGTCCGACGCTGGGTGATGCCCTCCGGGCCAGGAGTCCGCGTCGACACCGCACTGGAACCCGGGGAGCGGGTCCCGGCCGAATACGACAACCTCATCGCCAAGGTCATGGTCCACGCCGCGGACCGGCCGGCCGCGATCGCGCGCCTGCGGCGAGCCCTCGATGAGACGGAAGTGAGCGGCCTCCAAACGACGCTGCCGTTCCATCGTCACGTGGCCCGCCACGCCGGATTCCTCGCGGGAGACCTCTCGACCGGGTGGGTCGGGGAGCACTGGGACGGTCCGGCGGAGTTCCGGACCGCCGCGCGGACCGCCCAGCTCGCGGCCGGCCTGGCGCACCTGTCCGGCATGACGCCTCCGGGCGACGGGAGCGGCGCCCTCGTATCGTCCTTCGCGGCCACCCGGACGGACGCGGCCCCGGGCCAGGCCACCGGCACCGGGGACGGCGCCTGGCGCCGCTCCGCCCGGGAGCTGGGCGCGGACCGGTGGCCCCGATGAGCGCGACCAGGCGCCAGCGTGGTGCTGCGTCGGAGGCGGCGACCACCTCCTCGACCGTGCCCGATGTGGACCCGCGAGCCGTCCGCGTCGCCGCGGCGATCGCCCAGCCGGACCTGCCGGCGATGGTCGTGGAGCCAGGGCCTGGTGGGGCCGCACCCGTCCCTGGCGTGGTCCTCGTCGATGGTGCTCCGACGCTCGCATCGATCGTCGACCTCGGGGGTGGCCGAGCCGCCCTGCACCGGGCGCCGGCCCGAGCCGCTGGGACGGAAGCGCCCGCCATCACTCGCCTGCTGCTGGAGCCGGTGGAGCCGGTCCACGATGGGCGCGGCGTGGTCCGTCGGGAGGTGGTCGTGGACGGCTGGCGGATCGAGCTGGAACTCGGCTCGGAACGTCGGGCCGCCCTCCAGGATCGAGCGCGCCGCGGCCGCGAGGACGCGACCGGTGGGGGTCCGCTGGAGGTCCATGCCATCATCCCGGGACGGATCGTCAGTGTGTCCGTGGTGCCCGGCGATGCCGTCGTGGCGAGCCAGCAGATGCTCGTGGTGGAGGCGATGAAGATGCAGAACGAGCTGCGCGCCCCGCGTGATGGCGTCGTCACGCGGGTCGCGGTGGGGCCCGGCGAGACGGTCGAGATCGGCGACCTGTTGCTGGTCCTCGAATGATCCGGCCGGTCCGGTCCGTCGGGGAGGGGAGCGACCCGGGTCGCGACCACTGGCGCGAGACCGTCCGCGCCCGGGCGGTCAAGGCCGCGGCCGAGCGGCGCGAGCCGTTCACGACCTCGTCCGGGATCGTGATCCGGGACCTGTACACGTCCGCGGACACGGCCGGCCTCGATGAATCCCGCGATCTGGGTCGCCCTGGCGAGTTCCCGTTCACGCGGGGCGTCCAGCCGACGATGTATCGCAGTCGCCTGTGGACGATGCGCCAGTACGCGGGCTTCGCGACGGCGGAGGAGACGAACCGGCGGTTCCGCTACCTGCTGGAGCAGGGCCAGACCGGCCTCAGCGTGGCCTTCGACCTGCCGACCCAGATGGGCTACGACTCGGACGCCCCGGCCGCCGAGGGCGAGGTCGGCCGGGTCGGGGTCCCGATCTCCAGCCTGGCCGACATGGCCGTGCTGGTGGACGGACTGCCCCTTGGCGAGGTCTCCACCTCGATGACCATCAACGCGACGGCGCCGATCCTGCTGGCCATCTACGTCGCCGCCGCGGAAGCCCAGGGGGTGGAGCGGGCACAGATCTCCGGGACGACCCAGAACGACATCCTCAAGGAGTACATCGCCCGCGGGACGTACATCTTCCCGCCGCGGCCCTCGATGCGCCTCGTGACCGACGTCTTCGAGTTCTGTGCCGCCGAGCTCCCCCGCTGGAACACCATCTCGATCAGCGGCTACCACATGCGCGAGGCCGGCGCGACGGCCGCCCAGGAACTCGCCTTCACCCTCGCCGACGCCATCGCCTACGTGGAGGCGGCCGTCGCTCGCGGGCTGGACGTCGACGACTTCGCCGGTCGACTGTCGTTCTTCTTCGCCGCCTGGAGCGAGTTGTTCGAGGAGGTCGCCAAGTTCCGGGTCGCCCGGCGGATGTGGGCCGTGATCATGAAGGAGCGCTTCGGCGCCACGAACCCAAGGTCCATGCTATGCCGATTCCACGTCCAGACCGCAGGCTCCAGCCTGACCGCCCAGTCGATCGACAACAACGTCGTGCGGACGACGATCCAGGCGCTGTCCGCCGTGCTGGGCGGCGCCCAGAGCCTCCACACCAACTCGCGCGACGAGGCGCTCGCGCTCCCCACGGAGGAGGCCGCCCGACTGGCCCTGCGCACCCAGCAGATCCTCGCGTACGAAGCCGGCATCACCGAGACGCCCGACCCGCTGGCCGGCTCGTACTACGTGGAGAGCCTGTCGAACGAGCTGGAGGCGGCGGCCTGGACCTACCTCGACCAGATCGAGGAGCTCGGCGGGACGCTGGCCGCCATCGAGCATGGGTTCCAGCAGCGCGAGATCCAGGAGGCGGCCTATCGGGTCCAGCGGGCGATCGACTCCGGCGACCAGGTCGTCGTCGGCGTCAACCGGTTCCGCGACGACGAGGTCAGCACCCCGCGGACCCAGAGGATCGACCCCGACGGCGAGCGCCGCCAGGTCGAGCGGGTCCGGCAGATCCGCGCCGAACGCTCCGGGGCCGCCTGGACGGCTGCCATGGACGAGCTGGAGCGGGTGGCCCGGGCAGACGGCAACCTCATGCCGTCGATCCTCGCGGCCGTGCGCGCCTACGCGACGGTGGGGGAGATCAGCGATCGCCTGCGCATGACCTGGGGCGAGCACCGCGAGCTCATCACGGTCTAGGAGGCATCCCGTGGGCCATCGTGGATCGCCGTCCTCCACCCGAGCGGTCGCGAGGATCGCCCTCGTCGGGCTGGCCGCGCTCGCGCTGGCGGCATGCGTCGGTCTGACGGCGACCGACACTCCAGCCCCGAGCCGCCCCATCGCTCCAGACGGCACGCTCCAGTCGGTCGCGACGCCGGGCGCCGTCGACCCGGCGAGCGGCCTGTCGATCGTCGGCCTGGAGGACCTGCCGCCGGAGGCCGCCGCCACGGTCGCCCTGGTCGCGGCCGGAGGTCCGTTCCCGTACCGCCAGGACGGCGCCGTCTTCGAGAACCGCGAGCGGCTCCTGCCGCTGCGTGAGCGTGGCTATTACCGCGAATACACGGTGCCCACGCCAGGGTCAGCCGACCGTGGCGCTCGCCGGATCGTGGCCGGCGCGGATGGCGAGATGTTCTGGTCGGCCGACCATTACAATTCGTTCGCATGGATCGCCCGCTGATCCCCGCGCTGCACGCGCTGCTCGCCCCGGAGGGCGGCGGTGGCCTGCTCGACCTCGTCGAGGAGCTCGACGGGGCCGTGTTGGCCGCTACGGCCAACGAGTACGGGGCTCGCTTCGCCGCGCTGCACGGACCAACGACCAAGGCTCAGGTCCTGCACAAGCTCATCGACGCCCTGGGCCTGCCACCGTGGACCGGCCGGAACTGGGACGCGCTGGAGGAGCTGCTGGCCCACCCCGAGCCTGACCATGCCGGGCCGATCATCATCGCCTGGCACTTTCCCGGGCGCCTGGGATCGGAGGAGTCGGCCACGTTCCGGTCCATCGTGGGCCGCGCGGCTGAGGCCCGGGCCCAGGCCGGCGACGGAGCGCTCCTCGTGGTCAGTGGGCCGCGAACGACAGCAGAGGTACCCCCGATGACGACCGTTCCCGCGCATATCCGAAGGCTCGGCAAAGTCCACCACGTGGCCCTCATCGTCCGGTCCATCGACACGGCGCTCGGCTTCTGGCGCGACATGCTCGGCCTCGACCTGGAGACGGTCCTCGACATCGAGCGCGACCGGGTCCGGATCGCCTTCCTCGGCGTCGGCGAATCCAAGGTGGAGCTGGTCGAACCGACCGACGACACGACCGGGGTCGCCCGCTTCCTGGAGAGCAGGGGTGAGGGGTTCCACCACGTCTGCTTCGAGGTCGCCAACTTGACCGAGACGCTGATCCGCCTGGAGCTCGACGGGCTCGAACTCATCGATTCGGCACCCCGTCGGGGGGCTGAGGGCCCGGTCGCCTTCATCCACCCGCGGTCGTGCCACGGCGTGCTGGTCGAACTGATCGAGGCCCCGGGCGGGCCGTCATGGGAGGCGCTGGGGATCGACTGATCCCGCGCGACTCAGTCCTTGAACGGGCGGGTCTTCTTGCGCTCTTCCTTGGACGGCCGCGGTTCACGGCCGGGACGAGGCGGTCGGGGGGCGGTGCCGGGAGCCATCGGCTCGGGCGGCTCCACCGGGCCACGCGCCCGCGCGGCGGTGACGGCCGCGACGAACGCCTGCGCCTGGGCGGACGGCAGGCTGCCCACCCAGGCGGCCTCGATCTCCTTGATGCGTGCCGTCTCCCTGGCTCGCTGTTCTCGTTCGTGGCGGGCGTGCTTGGTCATCTGCCATCCTTCCGATCGCGCGACCGGACGGACCCGACGGGCCCGCTCGCGGGGTGCTCGATCCACGGAGTGTACGCGGGTCAGCCGATCGGCTTCGTCGCCCGCAGCGAGAACATCAGCGGCAGCTCGCCGGTCGTCGCGGGCGGCAGGACGAAGCGGCCACTGCCAGGGGACGCCTCGACAAGGAAGTCCGCCGACCAGTCGAGGTATGGGTGCTCCTCGAGCATCTCGATCCGCAGGCCGGCCTGGACCAGGGCGGTGACGATCTCGCCGAGGCCGTGGTCCCAGCCATGCTCCTCCTGCTTGCCGACATCGGCAGAGGGGTCGGCGTACGACCCCGTCACGTCGAAGACGAGCGGGTCGCGGTGTTCCCAGTACGGGTAGGCGAGGCGGAGCTCGCCTGCGCCGACGCCCTCGTTCTCGAACGCCTGCGCGACCGGATGGATCTCGGTGATGTAGAACGTCCCGCCGGGCGCAAGGAACCGGGCGACCACGGCCGCCCAGCCGCCGATGTCGGGCAGCCAGCCGAGGACCCCGCGCGAGGTGTAGACGACGTCGAACGTCCCGTCGAGGTGGTCCGGGAGGTCGTACAGGTTCGACTCGACGAAGCGGGCATCCGGGAAACCGAGGTCTGCCGCCAGTTCCCGGGCCAGCCGGATGGCCGCCGGTGAGAAGTCGGCGCCGGTCACCCGGGCGCCGAGCCGGGCCCACGACAGCGTGTCGATGCCGAAATGGCACTGGAGGTGGAGCAGCGTCCGTCCGCTGACGTCACCGACCGCCTCGATCTCGTGGTCGCGCAGGCGGATCCCGCCGGTTCGGAAGCCGGCCAGATCGTAGAAGTCGCCCTCGGCGTGGACCGCCGTCCAGGCTTCCCAGAGCTCCCGGTTCACCGCGAAGGACACGGCGTGATCGGCCGCAGCCCTGGACGTCGAGGGTTCGTCCCGGTCCGTCACCCCAGGGACCACAGGAAGACGACATCCGGGGCGCGGTCGGCTGCCCGGCAGAACCCGACGACCTGGCCCGCGAGCTCGCGGATCCACGGCTTCTCCTCGCCGGAGATGGGTCCGAACTCCTCCTCCAGCCGATCGATCCAGCGGCCCGCCACGCCGTCAAGGGCGGTCTCCGGCACGCGGGCGACAGCGTCGATCCAGTGCGGATCCACTCGCTCCACGGTGATCGTGGTCTCCGGCTCACTGGCGCCGAGCTCGATCCGGGCATCCAGGAAGTCCGGCGTGTCGAGATCGGTGACGGTCCGGATCGCCTCGGCCAGCAGGTCCAGCCAGGTCGGGTCCATCCCGCCGCCGAGCGACAGGTGGGCGGAGAAGCGCGTTCGATCGTCGAAGGCGTCGACTTCGTCCGCGCTGATGACGACGAGTACGTCACGGGCGTCCCCTGCGACCAGCTCCATCCGGGCCGTCATCGTCAGCCCCGGTAGCCGGCCTCGCGCAGGAGGGCGGGCAGTTCCGTGGGCGATCCCGCCACGCGGAAGCCCGCCGCCTCGAGCGCGTCCACCTTGGAAGCCGCGGTCCCCGCGCCACCGGAGATGATCGCGCCAGCGTGCCCCATCCGTTTGCCCTCCGGTGCGGTCCGACCGGCGATGAAGGCGACCTTGGGGATGTCGCGCAGGTGCTCCTCCGCCCAGGCGGCGGCCGTCTCCTCGGCCGCGCCACCGATCTCGCCGATGAGCACGATCGCGTCGGTCTCGTCGTCGGCCGCGAAGAGCCGCAGGACGTCGAGGAACGTCGTGCCGATGATCGGATCGCCGCCGATCCCGACGCAGGTCGACTGGCCGAGTCCCGCGTCGGTCATGGCCTGCACCGCTTCGTAGGTGAGCGTGCCGGAGCGGCTCACGACGCCGACGCGACCCTCGCGGTGGATGGAACCCGGGATGATCCCGACCTTGGCCCGGCCCGGCGACGTGGCGCCCGGGCAGTTGGGCCCGATGAGGCGAGCACCCTGGGATCGGACCATCTCCACGGCCGGGATCATGTCCAGGGCCGGGATGCCCTCCGTGATGCAGAAGATGGTGGCGATCCCGGCGGCTGCGGCCTCCATCACGGCATCCGGGGCGCCGGCCGCCGGCACGAAGATCAGCGAGGTGTTCGCGCCGGTCTCGCGGATGGCCTCGGTGACCGTATCGAACACCGGGACGGAGCCGTCCAGGGCGGTCTGACCGCCCTTGCCCGGGGTCACGCCGGCCACGACGTTGGTGCCGTAGGCCTGCGACGCGCCAGCGTGGAACGCCCCCTCCCGGCCGGTGATCCCCTGGACGACCAGGCGGGTGTCACGCCCGACGAGGATGCTCATGCGGACGCCCCGGCCGCGTGCGACGCGGCGACCGCCTTGGCCGCCGCTTCATCGAGGGTCTCGGCCGTTTCGAACCGGGCATCCTCGAGCAGTCGCCCGGCCTCTTCCGCGTTCGTCCCGACGATCCTGACCACCATCGGCACATCACGGGCCTGCTGGGCCCGGGCATCGATCAGGCCGCGAGCGACCTCGTCGCCGCGGGTGATGCCGCCGAAGATGTTGACCAGGATGGCGTTGACCTTCGGGTCGGCCAGGATCAGGCGCATGGCGTCGGCGACCTTGTCCGAGCGCGCTCCGCCGCCGATGTCCAGGAAGTTGGCCGGTTCACCGCCGGCTCGTTTGACCAGGTCCATGGTGGTCATCGCAAGACCAGCCCCGTTGACCATGCAGCCGATCGTGCCGTCGAGCTTGATGAAGGTCAGGCCCGCCTCACGGGCCTCCTTGTCCTCCGGAGCTTCCTCGTCCGGATCGCGGAGCTCCTCGAGGCCTGGGTGGCGCGCCAGCGCCGAGTCGTCCAGGGTGATCTTCGCGTCGAGGCAGACCAGTCGCTCCACCATGCCGGCTTCGCCGTCCCGCTCGCGGACGATGGCCAGCGGATTGATCTCGACGAGGTCCGCGTCGTACGCCCGCATCGTGACGACAAGGCCCCTGGCGATCCGGACGGCCTCCTTGAGATGCCGTCCGAGGCCCATCGCGAACGCCAGGTCGCGGGCCTGGAAGTCCAGCAGGCCGAGGTTCGGGTCGGCGTGCCGTCGGATGATCGCCTCCGGCTGCTCGACCGCGACCGTCTCGATCTCGACGCCGCCCTCGGCCGAGCCCATGAGCATGATCCGCCGCTCGGCGCGATCGACGACGGCGGACAGGTAGAACTCCTTGACGATGTCGGCGGCCGCCGCGACGAGCACCTTGCGCACGGTGAAGCCCTTGATATCCATGCCGAGGATGGCGGCTGCCAGCGCCTCCGCCTCGTCGACAGAGCCGGCGAGCTTGACGCCACCGGCCTTGCCACGACCGCCGACGAGCACCTGTGCCTTGACGACCACGGCCCCAGCTCCGGCTGCGAACTGCATCTCGGCGGCCGCTCGTGCCTCCGCTGCGCTGTGGGCGACGGTCCAGCCCGGGACGGGCAGGCCCTGGGCCACGAGCAGGGATTTGGCGTCGGCTTCCTGGAGCTTCATGCGGGCAACACGACGGGGCAGGCTCCGCGGGTCTGGAGTTGGGTCGGGAGTCTCGATAGTATCGGTCATCGGGCGCCGTCCGGCGCTGACGGGTGCGACGCGGCTACAATCGAGCGCATGGCCCACCGTGTCACCCTGATCCCCGGCGACGGCATCGGCCCGGAGCTGGCGGAAGCCTCGCGCCGCGTCCTGGACGCGTCCGGCGTCCCGTTCGAGTGGGAGGTCGTGGACGCCGGCGAGGCCGTCATGGCCCAGTACGGCACGCCGCTGCCGGAGCACGTCCTCGAATCGATCACGCGCAACAAGGTCGCCCTCAAGGGCCCGGTCACGACGCCCATCGGCGAGGGCTTCCGCAGCGTGAACGTAAGCCTCCGCCAGGCGCTGGGGCTGTACGCGAACCTCCGCCCCGCGCGCTCGATCAAGGGCCTCCAGACGCGCTACGACGACGTCGATCTGATCATCGTCCGGGAGAACACGGAGGACCTGTACGCGGGGATCGAGCACCGCGTCGGGCGCGACGCCGCCGAGAGCATCAAGATCATCACCCGCGAGGCATCGGAGCGGATCGCCCGGTTCGCGTTCGAGTACGCCGTCGCGAACGGCCGGCACAAGGTCACGGCCGTCCACAAGGCGAACATCATGAAGCTGTCCGACGGGCTGTTCCTGGAGAGCTGCCGGACCGTGGCGGCGGACTACGCGGGCCGGATCGAGTTCGAGGACCGGATCGTCGACAACATGTGCATGCAGCTCGTCCAGAAGCCGGACCTGTACGACGTCCTGGTCCTGCCGAACCTGTATGGCGATATCGTGAGCGACCTGGCCGCGGGCCTGGTCGGTGGCCTCGGCGTGGCGCCGGGCGCGAACATCGGGCCGGACGCCGCCGTCTTCGAGCCGGTCCACGGCTCCGCGCCCAAGTACGCCGGCCTGGACAAGGCCAACCCGACCGCGATGATCCTGTCCGGCGCGCTGATGCTCCGCCACCTCGGACATCCGGACGCGGCCGAGCGCGTGGAGACCGCCGTGCGGGACGTCATCGCGGAGGGGACGGCCACGACCTACGACCTCGGCGGACCGGCCGGCACATCGCAGTTCGCGGACGCCATCATCGACCGACTGGCCGCGGCCTCCGCCGTCGCGCCCGCGCCGGCCTGACGCCTGCGCCGGCCGGTCCAAGCGACGACACCGGAGATTCCATGCTGATTCGATATCGGGGAGGGGAAGGGATGCTCGCCTGGGCATTCCACCGCATCTCCGGCATCGCCATCTGGCTGTTCGTCGTCCTTCACGTCGTCGACATCTTCCTCGTCGGTGCGGCGCCGGACGTCTACGACACGCTGCTCTTCATCTACGCGACCCCGGGCGGGATCATCCTGGAGTGGCTGCTCGGGGCCGCCGTGCTCTACCACGCGTTGAACGGCCTGCGGATCATCATCATGGACTTCTGGCCACGGATGACCCGCTACCACCGGCAGCTGTGGTATGCCTGCTGGGGCCTGTTCGTCCTGATCGGGTTGCCGGTGACCTACGTGATCTTCGGGCAGTTCGCCCGGTCGATGGGCTGGTCGTCGTCGTGAGCGGGATCTACACGCGGTCCGGCCGTGCCAGGCCGCGGGGGGATCGATTCGAGCTCGTCGTCTGGTACCTGATGCGCCTGTCCGGCCTGGCGTTGTTCGTGCTCGTCCTCAGCCACTACCTGATCCTCCACGTCCTCTACGACCCGGCGGAGCAGCACGCCGGCTGGATCGCCGAGGTGCGCTGGAGCAGCACGTTCTGGCGGGTCTATGACTGGTCGATGCTGACGTTGGTCCTGTTCCACGCCTTCATGGGCGTGCGGATCGTCATCGGCGACCTGACCCACGGGCGACTTGCGGCCGTCCTGCGCCTCCTGCTGTATGGCCTGGCGGCCTTCCTGTTCGTCATCGGGACCGTGGTCGTCGTGACCCTTCCGAACGTCGTCCCGGGCGCCTGATGACGGTCGATCATGACGCCCTCATCGTCGGGGCCGGGGGCGCCGGCCTGTGGGCCGCCGTCGAGCTCGCCAAGGCCGGCGTGGATGCGGCCGTCCTGACCAAGCTCTACCCGACCCGCTCCCACACGGGCGCTGCCCAGGGTGGCGTGTGTGCCGCCCTCGGCAACATCGAGGAGGACCACTGGGAGTGGCACATGTTCGACACCATCAAGGGTGGCGACTACCTGGTCGACCAGGATGCCGCGGAGGTCCTGGCCCGCGAGGCGATCGAAACGGTGATCGAACTCGAACACATGGGCCTGCCGTTCAACCGGACGCCGGACGGCAAGATCGACCAGCGCCGGTTCGGCGGCCACACCCGTGACTATGGGGAGGGTCCGGTCCGTCGCGCATGCTTCGCCGCCGATCGGACGGGCCACATGATCCTCCAGACCCTGTACCAGCAGGCCGTCAAGCACGGCGTGAAGTTCTACGACGAGTTCCACGTCGTGGACCTGTTGTCGGAGGGTGGCGACCTGGGCGATGGCGGCCGGGCCGCCGGGGTCGTCGCCTACCGGATCGCCGACGGGTCGCTCCACACGATCAAGGCCAAGGCCGTGCTGATGGCTACCGGCGGGTTCGGGCGGATGTTCCGGGTCACCTCCAACGCCTGGTCGCTGACCGGCGACGGCGTGGCCCTCACCTATCGCCACGGCATCCCGATGCAGGACATGGAGTTCTACCAGTTCCACCCGACCGGGATCGTGGGACTCGGGATCCTGCTGTCGGAGGCGGCCCGCGGCGAGGGCGGCTACCTGATCGACAACGACGGCTACCGGTTCATGGAGCGCTACGCCCCCACGCTCATGGAGCTCGCCCCACGCGACATGGTCAGCCGGGCGATCCACCAGGAGATCCGGGCCGGCCGAGGGATCGACGGCAAGGACTACGTCTACCTCGACGTCCGGCACCTGGGCCGCAAGGTGATCGAGGAAAGGCTTCCCGACATCACCGACTTCGCCCGGGTGTACCAGGGTGTCGAGCCGATCACCGAGCCTGTCCCCATCCAGCCGACCGCCCACTACGCGATGGGCGGCATCCCGACCGACATCCTGACCCGGGTGACGCGCGACGCCGCCGGCACGGTGGTGCCCGGCCTCTATGCGGCCGGCGAGACCGCCTGTGTCTCGGTCCACGGCGCCAACCGCCTGGGTACGAATTCGCTGGTGGACCTGCTCGTCTTCGGACGCCGGGCCGGGCGCCAGATGGCGGCCGACATCCGCGGTGTCGGGATGCCTGACGTGCCCGCCGACGCGGCCGAGCCGGTCCGTGCCGAGATCGAGGGTCTGCGTGGGTCGTCGGGTCGCGAATCCGCCTCGAGGATCCGCACCCAGCTGGCCGACGTGATGATGGACAACGTCGGCGTCTATCGCGACGAGACGCTCCTCACGGAGGCCCTGTCGCGCGTCCGCGGGCTCCGGGCCAGGTACGCCAAGGTCGGCATCGACGACAAGGGGAGTGTCTTCAACACGGACCTGCTGGAAGCGCGCGAGGTCGGGTACCTCCTGGACTGCGCCGAGACGACGGTCGTCTCCGCCCTGGCGCGCAAGGAGAGTCGGGGGGCGCACGCGAGGGAGGACTTCCCCGATCGCGACGATGTCACCTTCCTGTCGCACACCCTGGCGACCAGGTCGGCGAGCGGTCCGCGGCTGACGTACAAGCCCGTCACGATCACGGCCTTCCAGCCCAAACCCAGGACGTATTGATGCAGGTCGACCTGCGCATCCTCCGAATTCGACCCGGAGCGTGACGAGCGGCCACACTGGGAGGCATACCTCGTCGAGTCCGACCCGAAGTCGGACCGGGTCCTGGACCTCCTCCACCGGGTGAAGTACGAGCTGGATGGCAGCCTGACGTTCCGTCGCTCCTGCGCGCACGGCGTATGCGGTTCGGACGCGATGCTCATCAACGGCCGAAACCGACTGGCCTGCAAGCTCCGGGTGGAGCAGCTCGGCAAGCGGAAGATCACCGTGGCCCCGCTGCCCGGCCTCCCGGTGATCAAGGATCTCGTCGTCGACATGGACGACTTCTTCGACAAGTTCAAGAGCGTCCAGCCGTACCTCGTCAACGACGCGCCGGTCCCGGAGCGCGAACGGCTCCAGTCGCCGGAGGAGCGGGCCGCCTATGACGACACGACGAAATGCATCCTGTGCGCCGCCTGTACGACGTCATGCCCGTCGTTCTGGGCCCAGCCGTCGTATGTCGGGCCGGCGGCCATCGTCAATGCCCACCGGTTCATCTTCGATTCGCGCGATGAGGCCGGGGACGAGCGGCTGGAGATCCTGGCCGACGCCGACGGCGTGTGGCGCTGCCGCACGATCTTCAACTGCACGGACGCCTGCCCGCGTGGGATCCAGATCACCCAGGCGATCCTGGAGGTGAGCTCGGCCATCGTGGGGCGACGGTCCTGAACGGCACGCTGTTCGGCGACCCGGCTGGCGACCCCGCGTCGGTGCCAGGTCCGGTCGCGGGAGCGGGGCCCGTGCGCGGCTTCGTCATCCGCACGGATGGAGCGGCTCGGGGCAACCCCGGCCCGGCATCCGCTGGAGCAGCCCTCTACGACGTGGCGCGGGCCGATGCCCGCGATCCGCGGGCCGTGCCGGACGCCTCCATCTCCGATTACCTCGGCGTCCAGACCAACAACGTGGCCGAATACACCGGGGTCGTGCGGGCCCTGGAGCTGGCCCGCGAGCTCGGTGCCACGGAGGTCCACCTGCTGCTCGATTCCAAGCTCATCGTCGAGCAGTTGTCCGGCCGGTGGCGGGTCAAGGACGCGAAGCTGATCCCGCTCTGGTCCGCCTCGCGCGGGACGCTGACGGGCTTCCGGCGCTGGACGGCCGCCCATGTCCCGCGGGAGCAGAACACCGTCGCCGACGCGCTGGCCAACGAAGCCATCGACCGGGCCCACGCGGGTGGACCGGCCTCCGTGGTCAGACGACCGGGCGAGTGAAGCGAACAGGTCGTCGCAGGCCGGCCGCTGGTCAGGCGGCTACTCCTCGGCGCACAGGGCCGGCCGCTGCTCGGCCGTGCACCGGGTGAACCAACCAGCGAACGAACCACCGTGGTCGGGCGCATCCGGCCCGGCTCCTCCGGTCAATCCGCGGTTCCGGCCGCCCCGTGACCGATCCCGCCATCGGCGCCCGCCCGACGGCCGGTTGGGTCATCAGGTGACCACCGAGAGCGGGGTCGCGGTTGACCTCGACCCGAACCCGGCGTCGAGGGCCGCTGGATCCGCGCGCGCGGGCGGCTCGGGTACGATGGTGGAGTCAGCGAGGCGGTCGGATGGCTGCGCGACGACCGTGGGGTGACCCGCGGCTGCCGTGAGGAAAGTCCGAGCTCCGCAGCGCAGGGTGGCGGGTAACGCCCGTCCGTCGCAAGACGAGGACCAGTGCCACAGTGACGATGCCGTCGCCCGACCTTCGGGTCGAGTGACGGAGTGAAACGCGGCAAACTCCACCCGGAGCAAGGCCAAATAGGAGGGCGCAACCCGGGCCGGGTGACCGGACCGGGGGAGAGGTGCGCTGCCCAGCCCTCGGGTCGGCCGCATGAGCCGTCGGGTGACCGGCGGCCCCAGATGGATGGCCATCCCCGTCGACGCGCTTCGGCGCGGCGATGGGACAGAACTCGGCTTACAGGCCGCCTCGCTGACGATTCCGACCCTCGGGAAGTTTCACGCTGTAACGGCATGCCTGGGGCGCGCGTCTCACCGCCAAGCGAGAGGTGCGACATGACGGCAAGAGCGACCCTGCGGGCCGTGTTCATCGCGAGTGCGGCAGTCCTGCTCCTCGCACCACCTGTGCTGGCGGATACGTGTTGCGCGAATCTGCCCGTCGATCTCGAGCCGACCGCCGCAGAACCGGGCGACACGGTCCGGCTGATCGCGCTCGAGTGCCGCGAAGCGGACAACGACGGGCCGCTACGGCTGGAGCTCGGTTCATTCTGGCTGGCCACGACGGATCGTCCGGCGGAGGGCGAACCCGACACCACGCCCGGCCTGGGCCCACCGGACTTCCCCCCTGTCGAGGATTGGCACGCGTTCGAGAGCGTGGCCCCCGGAGATGCTGGTGTCGCGGCGCCCGGTGACGCGACGATCACCGTCCCCGACCTGCCAGACGGGAAGTACCAGCTGTGGTGGTGGTGCGACAACGGTTCTGGACCCGGTGGCGGGATCCATTACTCGACGGGACCACGCCTCGTCGTCGGCCAGGTGCCGGACACGGCGACCGCTGCCCCGATCGTGTCGGAACCCGTGGAGGGACGTGGTGGGCCGGTTGGCCTCGTCGTGGGCCTCGGGGCCATCGTGTTCCTCTGGTCCCTGCGTCACCTGGTGACTCGCACCCGCGGTCGCGAGCGCTAGATCGAGGTCAGTCCTCGTCGGCGCGGAAGATGTGCGGCGCCGTGCACGAATTGCAGATGGGCGTCGCGGAATCCAAGTCACCCAACGGGATCGGGACCTTGCGGTCCGGGAACAGGCACTCCACGTCGTACACCCGCTCCGACCCCGCTTCGACGTCGATCAGGCGGCGGAACGTGCAGCGCTTGATGCGGTGCGGCGCCAGGTGGTAGGCGTCCGGCGCGGGCGGGATGACGGGGAGCGGCAGGGCCATCGCGGGGTCTGGGCCTCGATGCGATGCGTCGACTCGATGGACTCGGTCGACTCAGGCGTCGGAGCCTAGCACCGGGTCCCGGGTCGCGGCAACGCGCGAAAGGTACTAGACTCCGCGCCGTTCCACCCACCAGCAGGAGGAGGGCTCGTGGCCGAGGACTCCGGAACCACGCCAGCCCCACGCCCACGGCGTCGACGGACGGATGTCGACCCGACGTTCAAGGCGCCCAAGGTCGCGAAGGAACGCCGGCGCTCCAGGGCCGCGACGCCACCCGCCGAGCCGATCGAACAGGCCCCGCCGGTCGCGGAGATGCCGCCGTCGCGACCGAGCGCGGCGGCCGGGTCCGGCCTCGCCTGGCTGCCGATGATCGAAGACCGGTCGCCGGACCCGGCCGTCTGCCCGTTCCTGCGGTCGGTCGGGGCGGACGATCAGGTGTCGGCTCCGGTCGAATCCCCGGATCCGGTCAACCGTTGCGCCGCGCTCCGTGAGACCGTGCCGCAGTCGCTTCGCCAGCAGGAGATCGTCTGTCTGACGCGCGGCCACGTGAATTGCCCGAGGTACCTTCGCGGTGCCGCGGTCGCGACGGCGAACACGCCGCCGGCAGTTCGCGGTGGGTCCGCCTGGCGCGGCATGCCGCCGGCCCTCAGCGTCTCGTCACTCCTGCTCATCGGGGCGTTCGCGCTGTCCGTCGGCTTCGTCGTGTCGCGCGGTGGCCTCGAGTTGCGTCCCGCCGCGTCAGCGTCGCCGACCGCCTCCGCGACGGACCTCGCGGCAGGCTCGACCGCCCCATCGCTGCCCGCGACGCCCTCGACCGCACCGACTCCGGCATCGACACCGGCCCCGACGTCCACGCCGACCTCGACCGCTCCGCCGTCCCCGAGCCCATCACCGAGCGCGACGGCGACAGTCGCCCCGAGCCCGACCGTCGCTCCGAGCCCGAGTTCCGACCGGTACGCCCTGCTCGTGGCGTGTCCTGATGCCCCGGACTGCTGGATCTACACCGTCCGCGCCGGAGACAACCTGGTGAGCATCGCCAACTACTTCGGCGTGCCCCTGGATTCTGTCTACGACCGGAATCCGTGGCTGCGGTCGCAGGGCCTGCGCGCCAATCAGGAGCTTCGGCTGCCGCCACCCACGCGGTAACGCCCGACGGCCGGCCGTGGCCCCGGCTTGCAGGGACATCTCGGGTCCAGGACCGGTGATCCGACGCTGACCGCGGCCGCCGCTGGCAGGACGCCCAGGAGGGCATCGGCGTGTCAAGGGACAGCGAGATCTGAACGCTGGCGGCCACCAGAACTGAGTGCCGGCGGTCATCAGAGCTGAGCGCAGGCGGTCACGAGAACTGAACGGACAGATGATGCCCAGCGGCATACGGATCGTGACGATCGTGACGATGCTCCCGAAGTGAGCTCGGCCATCGCCTGCGCGATCGAGCGGTCAGACGCAGGGCATGGCGTCGATCCGGGCATCCGCCTCAGCAGGCCTGCGGCGCGCCGGGCCACCAATCAGGAACGCCCTGACCGTCCGTGACCTCCCCCTGGGCGTCGACGTCGATCCACAGTGTCACGGGATTGTCAGCGCCGCTCGGCACGCTGATCTCAAGTCTCGTCTGTCCGCCAGGCTCGTCGGGGGGCCGATCCATCAGGAGGAGCCGCCCGTCCGGCGCGGAAGTCAGGCACTTGGCACCGATACCGCCCGAGAAGCTGCTGGATTCCCTGACGGTGCCGTCCATGACCGAGGCCACCCAGGCGGTCGCGCTCGAGGCGTTCCGTATGTACAGCGTCAACACGTGCGCCCCGGCCACAGGTCCGAATGAAGGACCCATCTGGACCGGGCGGTCCGGGATCGTCGCCGGGTCGACGCCAACTGGCACGAAGCCCTTGCCTGGAATCATGTGGCCGATGAGTGTCCGGAGGTCCTCCGCGTACACGGGCCAGGGGTCACCGTGCGGAAGCTCGGTCGAGGTCGTCGGCTCGGGAAGCAGGAACTGCTTCGGGACATAGCCGACCTCATCGCGGTTACCGACGGCGACAGCGATGAAATCGGGGGCGGAGTCGCGGTCGATGTTGCCGTCGGGCCCCGCCGGCGGCATCGTCCCCTTGCTGCCGGTCGGCGTGCAGGCCACGACGATCAGTGCCGCCACTGACAGAACGAGCAGCCGAAGAGTCGACGTCACAGGTTTCACCTCCGGAAACCTACACCCGAGCCTGCAGCCGCGCTCCGCGCTCATCAGAGTTCCTCGGAGGCGGAAGCCGCACGACGACGCCGGACTAACGCCCACCTAGTACGATGCATTCGGGCGCGCACCAACCCGGGGCTGCCTATGGGACCTGATCTTCTTGGAGGCCAGCCAGGCCAAGGCTGGCCTCTCGTGTTTCCAGGCGGATGTCGAGGCGCTCGCGCCTCGACGCGCTGAGGAGGACCTTGCATGAGGTCGCAACGTCTACGACGGCTTGTCGGCGCCATCCTGGGCATCTGGGTGTTGATGGCCCAGCCGGGGTTGGTCTCTGCGGACTCCAGGTACTCGGGAGTGACGTTCGAGGCTTGGTATGACCCCATCGGGGCCGAGCCGGTGACCGACTATTGCGCTCGCTCCGGGATCGTCCACGAGTACCGAAACTACGGTCAGATCCTCGCATATACGAACGGCGGCGGGGCCCACGACTGCGCTGGTTCCGGCAACACGATGCCAGCCGGATGGCTCGGCGTCATGGTGGAAGGCTATCGAAGTGGCGCGTTCTGCGGTCAGTCTGACTCGTACGTAAACAGCTCAGCGGCAACCAATTGGCAGCTCTGGGATACGACCTGCACGAACCCGAGTGGCAGCCAGAACTTCTACACCATCTCGCTGATCTTCCCGTACGACGGTGAGAGTTACCACACCCACGTCGGGCCGCAATCGCCGGTCCACGCGTTCTAGGAGGAGCGGAGATGAATTCACTGACGCGTCGCCGTTCCGCTCTCGTCGGCTTACCGATCCTCGCGCTGGTCGGCGGGTTTCTATTGTCGATCGCGATGATCGCCGCCGCTTCGGCAGAGTCGGCGAACAAGGGCCGTATCCCAGATGCGGCCTTCCTCCCGAACGGTGAGCTCGACGCTCGCCTCGTGCCCGACTTCGTGTCGGCGTACGGTCGGGACGGAGTCTCGATCGCCGGCTACGTCCCCAAGGCGTATCTATTGCACACCAACTTGCCGAGCGTCAGCAAGGAGCTGCCCCGCCTTCCGGACATTCCGGTCTACGGCGAGGATCTCGAGACGCTTGTCGGCCACATGATCCCCGGGAAGGGCTTCGTGCCACTTGGCGTCGACCCGGCGACGATCCCGAGCCGCGAGGTCGAGGTCGGCGCCGAATAGGGCGGGTCGGTCCTGAATCGGCGGGGCGTCTTGCCCCGCCGATTCACGTTGAGGTGGTTCGGTCAGATGCGCCAGCCCCCTTCTTCGAATCGCTGTTGGATAGGCTTCCCTTTACGTTGCCGCGAGACTCGTCACGGCTTTCCGCGATGTCGGGGTTTGTCGAGGCCTCCAATGGGGTCACGCCGCGGCCCTCGACCGCCTCCGTCAACCGATGCGACTGACCCTCGGTGACGATGACGTGGGCATGGTGGAGCAGCCGATCGACGGCCGCTGTGGCCAGGCCCTTGGGAAAGATCGAGTCGAACCGGGCCGGGTGAACGCGTCGCACGTCGCGCGCAGCTCGCTGAACGAGCCGTACGCCTCGAGGAGGTTGGCCTCGGTCGGGACGAGGTCGGCCTTGGCGATCTTGACCGTGCTTTCCGAGCCGCCCTTGGACTCGGGATCGGCCGGCTCACAGGCGATGATCCGGAGCCCGTAATGGCGGCCGGCGGCGACCAGCTCGGGGTGGCGAACGCCGATGCCGGCGACGCGGTCGATCGTCACCGTCCGCTCGTTGTCGGTCAGGGCGTACGTCGGTGAACCGCCGAACCGGCGGAGCGTCTCGTCAAGGCAGGCGACGACCGTCGGCAGGGTCCGGTCCCAGGTTGGGATGACGACCCGGAACCGTGACCAGGCGAGCCAGGCGCACCACAGGAGCGTCTCGCGTCCGCCGATCCGGGGACCCTTGCCCCAGTCGAACTGGAACCACATACCGGGCTCTGCGATCCATGGCCGGTACACCCGTCGATGGCCGGCGGCGTACGCCCGCTTGGCTCGGGCGACGGCGCGTCTCGTCGTCCGCTCGGAGCCCTCGAATCCGAGCGCCCGGAGCTTGTCGTGGACGACGTCGGCGCGAACCTTGCCGTGGCTCCGTTCGACCCACTCCTCGACCTTGCCGAGGTGCGGGTCGATGAGCTGGCTCCGCCGGGTCGGCTCGTCGAGCGGCCGACCGCGCGCCCGCAGCCGGACGTACCGGGCAACGGTGTTCGGCGAGCACCCGGCGAGCTCGGCGGCGTCGCGCAGGCTGCCCGTCAGGTCGAACGCTTCGAGGATCTCCACGGCCTCTCCGGCAGACTTCACCTCTCCCTCCTGGATCCTGGGTCTCAGCAACCTCAGTGAACCGACCGGGAGGGAGCCTCCCTCACCTGCCGATCTGGCGCCGTTCGAGTCGGCCTGTGCAGTTCTCGTGGCCGCCAGTGGGCAGTTTCGGTGGCCGCCAGCGTTCAGCTCTCTGGCCGCCCGCGTTCAGGTTCCCATGGCCGCTCTCATCGGCGCTGCGCGCTCGCGGCGCGGCGTGCCGTCATCCCGCCACCCCGCTCACCGCGTATCGGCTCGTGCGCGAAATCGGCATTGACGTCTGCGATTCGCGCCCTACAATGCATCGAAGTGGTCCAAAGTGGTGGGAAGTGGGGAACCACACGACCCCCGCCCGCCATCGACCCGGACCAGGCCCAGGCAGTCCAAGGAGCCCCCTCGGGTGTTCACCGGCGAGTACCGGCACACGGTGGACGACAAGGGACGGATCGCCGTCCCCGCGAAGTTCCGCGTCCAGTTGGGCGCCGGGGCTGTCGTCTCCCGCTGGCTTGACGCCTGCCTGGCGATCCATACCCAGGCCGGATGGGACGAGCTCGCGACGAAGGTCGCGGCCCTGCCCATCACGGATCAGGCCTCGCGACGGTTCCAGCGATTCGTGTTCGCCGGTGCCGCCGAGGTCGAACTCGACCGGCAGGGCCGGGTCCTGCTGCCGGCCTTTCTGCGCGAGTCCATCGGCCTGGGCAACGAAGCCGTGGTGGTCGGGTCTCGCGACCACGCGGAGATCTGGGTGCCGGCCACGTGGGCGACCTACGGCCGCGAACTCGACGACCCGCAAGAGCTGGCACAGGCCTTCCAGGGTCTGGGGATCTAGCTCGCGACCAGATGCGCTTCCAGGGTCCGCTCGGGATCCGACTGACGATGGTGGAGGAAAGATGGAGGCAGGGCACATCCCGGTGCTGGCGACGGAGGTCTTGATGATGCTCGCGCCTGCGCCGGGGAGCCTCCAGATCGATGCCACGGTCGGCGGCGGTGGGCACACCGAGCGGATCCTGGAGGCGACCGACCCTGATGGCCGCCTCCTCGGTCTCGACGCCGATGGGGCGGCCATCGCCAGAGTGGACGGTCGCCTCCGCCCCCGATTCGGGGACCGCCTGGTGCTTCGCCGGGCGAACTTCCGGGAACTCGCGCTGGTGGCCCCGGCCGCCGGATTCGAGCGAGTCGACGGAGCCCTGTTCGACCTCGGACTATCCGGCTTCCAGCTCGCCGACACCGATCGCGGGTTCGGGTTTCGAGCCGGCGGCCCGCTGGACATGCGGTTCGACACCAGTCGGGGGGTCCCGGCTGCGGAGCTGTTGTCGACCATGGATGCCGGCGAGCTGGCGGCCCTGTTCCGACGGTACGGCGAAGAGCCGAAGGCCGGCCGGATCGCGCGCGCGATCGTGGACGCCAGGCGGACGGCCCCGGTCGCGACCGCCGAGCGACTCGCCGAGATCGTCGAGTCCGCCGCCCCGCCGAACCCTCGTCTGCCTCGCCGGACGCACCCGGCGACCCGCGTGTTCCAGGCGTTGCGGATCGCCGTGAACGAGGAGCTGGATGCGCTCCATGCCGGCCTGGCCGCGGCCCTCGAGCTGCTTCGACCCGGCGGCCGGCTGGTCGTCCTCAGCTACCACTCGCTGGAGGATCGGATCGTCAAGCGGTTCCTCGCCGACGAGCGGCGCGGCTGCGTCTGTCCGCCCCGGTTGCCGGTCTGCGTGTGCGGCCGCAACCCCCGACTGCGCCTCGTGACCCGCCCATCGCTGACGCCCTCGCCCGCGGAGATCGAGGTCAACCCACGCGCTCGGAGCGCCCGCCTGCGGGCCGCCGAACGCCTCGCCGCATGAGTCCCAACAGGAGAGCGCCGACCAGGTCAGGACCGGAAGGAGGAGCCGCATGAGCAAGCGTCACCAGTCCAGTCGCCGCAAGTCGTACGGCCGACGACAGCATGAGGTCCGGGAGCGGGTGGATCGCGCCACCCATCACGACGCGAGCGGCTTCGACCTTGACGAGTGGGGCGCCGCTGGCCCTTCGGACCCGCTCACCTTCCTCGATCCTCGCGCCCCGCGCTTCCGCTTCGCGGCCGGGGATTGAGCGATGGCTGTCTACCAGGGCGCGCGACCACGCACGATCGCCCTACCGCGCTCCCCGCGGACGCAGCTTGTCCCGGCTGGTCCCGAATCGCCGGCCCTCCCACGCCGACGCGCTCGCACCGCGGTCCGCGCCCATCGTGGAACGAACCGGCTGGCGATCGTGCTGGGCGGGATCGTCGTGGCGTTCATGCTGGCCTTCTTCTCGCTCGCCCAGGAGATCCGGGTGTCGGCCACGACCTACGACATCGGCCGCTTGCAGCTGGAGCGCGACCGGCTTGATGCCCGAGTCCAGGAGCTCGACTCCGACCTGAGTCGGCTGGGGCGTGAACCGGCCATCCGCAAGCTCGGCATCGATGCTGGCCTGGGCCAGCTGGTCGACGCGCTCATCCTGCCGGCGCGCTGAGCGCGAGGCCGCTCGACCGATGCTGGGCCGAACCGATTCCCGCCGGCGCCTGCTCGTCCTGCTGGCCCTGTTCGCACTCGGGTCGATGGCGCTCGTGGCGCGAACGGCCTACTGGCAGGTCGCCCGGGGTGCCGAGCTCGCCGGCCTCGCCGACGCCCAGACGACGGCCACCATCGAGATCCCCAGCCGTCGCGGCGATATCTACGACCGGAGCGGTACGGTCCTGCTGGCCACGAGCGTGGAGCGCGACCGGCTGGTCGCCGCGCCGAACCAGCTGACGAAGGAGCGACGGCAGGCAACGGAGTCGGCGCTGGTCGCCCTCCTGGAGCTCGACGAGGCCGGCACCGCGGCGCTCCATGCGCGCCTCGTGTCCGACAAGTCGTATGTGGTGCTGGCGCGCGGCATCGAGCCCGCCATGTCCGACCGGATCCGCCAGGCCGTCCTCGCGAAGCGCATCTTCGCCGTTTCCCTGGAACCGGAGCCGGAGCGGGTCTACCCGCAAGCTGGCGGTGGACCGGATTCGACCCTGGCCGCGCATCTGCTCGGCTTCGTCAACCGCGACAGCGTCGGCCAGTATGGCGTCGAGCAGTTCTACCAGGACGACCTGGCTGGATCGCCGCGCATACTCCTCGCCACGCGCGACCTCCAGGGCCGGACCATGGCGGATACGGCCCAGGTCAAGGAGGCCGGCGTCATCGGCGAGGACCTTCGGCTGACCATCGACGCCGGCCTGCAGCTTGCCGTGGAACAGGAACTCCTCGCCGCCTGGATCGCGGACAACGCGCGCAGCGTC
Organism: uncultured Chloroflexia bacterium; assembly: GCA_963704935.1. Taxonomy (GTDB): domain Bacteria; phylum Chloroflexota; class Limnocylindria; order Limnocylindrales; family CSP1-4; genus SPCO01. The sequence goes on along the minus strand of CAVPIF010000001.1, from coordinate 327,683 downwards.
TCCGCCGTCGTCCTGGACCCGTATACCGGCGAGGTATACGCCGAGGCGACCTATCCGTCGTACGACGCCAACGACTACCGCACGGTCGCCACCGAAGCACCGCAGCGGTTCATCGACCCGGTCGTGTCCAACGTCTACGAGCCCGGTTCGGTCCTCAAGCTGATGACGGCGGCGAGTGCGTTCGAGGCGGGTGTCGTCTCGCGATCGACCAAGCTCAAGGACGTCGGCACGCTCCGACTGGACGGCGGTCGGACCAAGGTCGACAACGCCGACCGCAAGGGCATGGGCTGGATCACCTTCGAGGACGGCATCGCCTATTCCCGCAACGTGATCGCCGCCAAGGTCGCCCTGTCGCTCGGTGACGACGTCGACGAGGCGAGTGCGACCCTCTACGACACCTGGACGAAGCTCGGGTACGGTGCCCCGACGGGCATCGACCTCGCCGGCGAGGTGGCCGGTATCGCGCGTGACCCCCGCCAGGAGCCGTGGCGCGAGATCGACCTGGCGAACGCCGCGTTCGGCCAGGGCGTGGCCGTCACGCCGATCCAGCTGGCGACGGCCTTTGCCGCCCTGCTCAACGGTGGCTCGCTCATCCAGCCGCACGTGGTCAAGGCGGTCGGCGAAACGGAGCTGTCGACTGCGTCGCGCGGGCAGGCGGTCGATCCGGCGGTCACGCCGGACCTGGTCCGGCTGATGGACCACGTCATCGAGGAGGTCTCGTATTACCGCGACCGGACCCAGGTGCCGGGCTTCCACGTCGGCGGCAAGACCGGTACGGCGCAGATCTGGGATACCCGGGCGAATGGCGGGCGGGGAGCGTGGAAGCACAACCTTTTCAACTACTCGTTCGTCGGATACATCGCCCGCGAGCAGGGCACCCCGGATCTGGTCGTCGCCGTCCGGATCGAGGAGGGCCGCCCCACCATCGCTCGCGTCGGCCAACTGGAGATGCCGGTGATGTCGTTCTCGCTGTTCCAGCGGATCGCCCGGAGCGCGATCACGACGCCGGACCTCCTGACCGGCCGACCATCGACGGTCGCGCCGGACTCGCTGGCCCGGTGAGCGGCGGCCGTGCGACACCGCCACCGATGACCGACGCCGACCCGACGTCTGCGGGGCCGTGGCCCGGCCCGGCGCGTCCGCTCACCGCCGACGAGGTCACCAGCCTGACCGGCGGGCGGCTGCTGGCCCGCTCCGACCGGCCCATCCGAGGTGCCGCGGTCGACTCGCGCGCCGTGCAGCCCGGCAACCTGTTCGCCGCCCTCCCGGGCGAGCGGACCGACGGCCACGCACACCTGGCCGATGCCGTGCGGCGTGGGGCGACGGCCCTCCTCGTGACCAGGTCGCCCGCCGACTCGACGTCGCTCGGCGACGTGACGATCGTCCGGGTCGCGGATGCCATCGCGGCCCTCGGGTCGGTCGCCGCCGGCTGGCGCAGCCGGTTCACTCCGCTCGTCGTGGGCATCACCGGCAGCATCGCCAAGACCTCGACCAAGGAGGCCGTCGCCGCCGTCCTGGCCACGACGATGCGCACGCTCAAGAGCGAGGGCAACCAGAACAACGAGATCGGCCTGCCGCTCACGGTGCTGCGCCTCGGTCCCGAGCACGAGGCCGCGGTCCTCGAGATGGGGATGTACGTCGGCGGCGAGATCGCCGACCTGGCCGCCATCGGCCGTCCGTCCATCGGCGTGGTGACCGCGGTCCAGCCGGTGCACCTCGCGAGGATCGGGTCGCTGGAGGCCGTGGCGCGCGCCAAGGGCGAACTCATCGAGGCCCTCCCGGCGAGCGGGGCCGCGGTCCTCAACGCCGACGACCCGATCGTGGACCGGATGGACCGCCTGACCACGGCGCGGGCCATCCGCTACGGTTTCTCGACCGAGGCCGACGTTCGCGCCGAGGCGGTCGTCTCGGCCGGGCTGGACGGGATGCGGTTCCAGCTGGTCACGCCGATCGGCCGCCGGGCGGCCACGATCCCGGCGCCTCGGCCGCTTGTCCGTGCACAACGCCCTGGCGGCCGCTGCGGTCGGAGTCGCCGCCGGCGTGGCGCTGGACCGGATCGTCGCCGGCCTGCGCGGCGGCTGGAGCGCGCCGCACCGGGCCCAGATCGTACGTCTGCGCGGGGTGACCGTCGTGGACGACACCTACAACGCGTCACCCGGCTCCACCCTCGCCGCGCTCGAACTCCTCGCGGGCCTGCCCGGCCGGCACGTGGCGGTCCTCGGGGAGATGCTGGAACTCGGCGAGGGGCACGAGGCCGGCCATCAGGCCGTGGGCGAGGCGGCAGCCGATGTGGCGGAGCTCCTCGTCGTCGTGGGGCACGACGCACGGGGCATCGTGGAGGGCGCGACCACGGCCGGACTCGACCCGGCCCGGATCCACCACGTGGCCGACGACGAGGATGCCCTGGAAGTCCTGCGCCCTCGCTTGCGCGAAGGCGATACCGTGCTCGTCAAGGCCTCGAGGGGGATCGGCCTGGACCGACTGGTCGACGCTCTCCGGCGCGAGCTCGAGGAGGCCGCCTCGTGATCCCGACCGTGGAGCTGATCCAGGGCCTGCTGATGGCGTTCGCCCTGGTCGTGATCCTGATGCCCTCGTACATCCGGCTGCTGCACACCCTGGGCTTCGGCAAGCGGATCCGCGACGAGGGCCCGGAGAGCCACCACGTCAAGGAAGGCACGCCGACGATGGGCGGTCTGCTCATCGTCGCGGTCGTCCTCGGGATCTTCTTCTTCCTGCGCCAGCCGGACGCGGCGACCTTCGCCCCGCTGGCGGCGCTGGCGGGGGTCGGTGCCTTGGGCGCGTTCGACGACTACCTGAACGCCCGGACGGGGGAGGGCATCCGGGCGCGGCAGAAGCTGATCTGGCTGACCGTGGTCGCGTTCGTGGCGGCCTATCAGATCCAGCAGACCTACGCCATCACGGCGATCGCCGTGCCGTTCGTCGGGGCCGTCCAGATCGCCCCCGAGCTGTACATCCTGTTCGCCGCGTTCGCGATCGTCGCAGCGGCCAACGGGGTCAACCTCACCGACGGGCTGGACGGTCTGTCCGGCGGGACCGTCGCCATCGCCTTCGTTGCCTACATGCTGATCGCCCTGCTGAATGTTCCGACCCAGGCCAACCTCGCACTCCTGTGCGCCCTGATCATCGGGGCGCTCCTCGGGTTCCTGTGGTTCAACGTCCATCCGGCCCAGATCTTCATCGGCGACTCCGGGGCGTTGTCGCTCGGGGCGACCCTCGCGGTCACGGCGCTGATCACGGGTCAGATCCTCGTCCTCCCGCTGATCGGGATCATCTTCGTGGTCGAGACCTCGTCGGTGCTGCTCCAGGTCGGGTTCTTCCGGTTGACCGGCGGTCGGCGCCTGTTCCGGATGAGTCCGCTCCACCATCATTTCGAGCTGGGTGGCTGGGACGAGGAGAAGATCACGGTCCGGTTCTGGATCGTCGGCGTCCTCGCCGCGCTCCTGGGCGTGACCCTCTTCCTGGCGTCCCTGGACCGGTTGCGGTGACCGGCGTGACCATGCCGACGACCACCACGATCGACCCGGATCTCCTGTCGATGGACGGCGTCCGGGCCGGCGTCCTGCGCGACCGCCCGGTCACCGTGCTGGGCTTCGCCCGGAGCGGCATCGCGCTGGCGCGCTTCCTCGTCGACGCCGGAGCGCGGGTCACCATCTACGACGGTCGCCCGGGGACGGACCTCGCATCCGCGATCGCCGCGCTCGACGGTCGTCCGGTCCGGCTGGCCCTGGGGCCGGATGTGGATGCCGCCGCCACCTGGGCCGGCGCCGCGCTGGTCACGACCTCGCCATCGATCAACCCCGACTACCCGACCACGGAGCCACGCCTCCGCGCGGCCCTGTCCGAACTGGTCGCCGCGCGGGCCGGCGGCGACCCGACGGCACCGGCACTGGTCGCCGAACCGGACCTGTTCCTGCGCCTGTGCGAGGCTCCGGTCGTCGGCGTCACCGGCACGAAGGGCAAGACGACGACCTCGGCACTGACGGCGGCCGTCCTCGCCGCCGATCCCTCCCATCCGGCCGTCCTGGGCGGGAACATCGGGACGCCGATCGTCGAACGGCTGCCGGAGCTGACCACGAACCACCGTGTCGTCGTACGAGCTGTCCGAGCTGCAACTCCCGACCCTGTCGTGCGGCACGATGGTCGCGGTCTACACCAACGTCACGTCCGATCATCTGGACCGGCACGGGTCCCTCGGGGCCTACCGGAAGGTCAAGCGGCGACTCGCCGAGCTGGTCGACCCCGATGGCGCCCTCGTCCTCAACGCCGAGGATCCGGTCGTGGCCGCCTACGCCGGCCTGGGCACGGCTCCGACGATGCTGTACCGCCGCGACCGGCCGATGCCCGGTGGCCTCGGCGTCGTCGACGGCTGGATCGTGGCGACCGGTGTCCGGCGACTGCCGATCGCCGGGGGTGGGACAGCGGCGACCGGGCCGGGCGGCCGGATCATGCCGGTCGGCGAGCTGGCCATCCCCGGGGCCCACAACGTCTCGAACGCGCTGGCGGCGGTCGCGGTCGGCCTGCTGTTCGGCGTTGCCCCGGACGCGATCCGCGAGGCGGCCGCCGCCTTCACGGGTGTCGAGCATCGCCTCGAGACGGTCGCGCTGATCGACGGCATCCGGTTCGTCAACGATTCGCAGGGAACCCAGCCGGACGCGGTCATCGCCGCCCTCCGGGCATTCGAGGGGCCGATCGTGCTGATCGCCGGCGGTCGCGACAAGGGCATCGACCTGTCCGCGCTGCCGCCCGTCGTGGCGGAGAGGGCGGCGGCCGCGGTCGTCATCGGCGAGAGCGGTCCGGACCTTGGACGGCGGTTCACCGACGCCGGGCTGTCGCACGTGGAGACGGCGGCGACCCTCGACGAGGCCGTCCACCGCGCCGACGCGCTCGCACGCCAGGCGCTGGCCATCGCCGGTCCGGGAGCCGGCCCGGCGACGGTCCTGCTCAGCCCGGCCGCGGCGAGCTTCGACATGTTCGTCGACTACGCCGCCCGGGGTCGGGCGTTCAAGGCCGCGGTCGCCGCACTGGCTGCCGCCCGGCGGGGGAGGGAACGATGAACCTGGCGCCACCGATCCGTCGCTTCGGCGGGACTCGCGAGCGCGACGAGCCCGCGGAGTCCGGCCGGGACGTCGACGTTCGGAGGACCGCCAATCGGTCTCCGGCCAGGAACCCGGCCCAGGTCCTCCAGCGCGAACGGCATCAGCCCGACTACATGATCCTCGTCGTGGTCGTCGCGCTGGCGGCGATCGGCATCCTGATGGTCTACTCGTCCTCGGCGATGCGCGGCTACCTGTCCGAGGACGACACGTTCGCGACCGTCGGCCCGCAGATCCAGTGGGCATTGCTCGGCGTCGCTCGCGATGGTCGCGATGACGCGGCTCGACTACCGCTACCTCCGCCTCGCTGTCCGTCCCGTTCTTCGTCGTCGCGCTCGTGCTGCTGATCGTCGTCCTCCTGCCGCAGATGGGCCCCATCCAGCCGATCTCCGTCGGCGGATCCGCGCGCTGGCTCCAGATCGGCCCGCTGCCGGCGGTCCACCCGGCAGAGGTCGCCAAGCTGGCCCTGGTCGTCTACCTCGCCCACTGGCTCGCCAAGCGCGGAACCAGGATCCACGGGTTCTGGGGCGGGACGGTGCCGTTCCTGATCATCCTCGCCCCGGTCTGCTTCCTTGTGTTCCGCGAACCGGACCTCGGCACGACGACGGTCATCGCCCTGACCGGGCTCACGATGTTCTTCGTCGCGGGCGCCAACCTGTTCCACCTCGGGCTGCTCGCTTCGGGGACGTTCCTGGCGGGGGTCTTCCTCGGCCTTCGGGGCTATCAGATGGATCGCATCCGGACCTGGCTCGATCCGTGGTCGGACAGGATGGGTGACGGCTTCCACACCGTCCAGGGCCTGCTCGCGCTGGGTGCGGGCGGGATCGCGGGGCGCGGCCTGGGCCAGAGCCAGGTGACGGTGCCGAACGCGTTCAACGACTTCATCTTCGCCGAGGTCGGCCAGGAGTTCGGGCTGGTCGGGGCGGTCATCGTCATCGCCCTGTTCGCCGGTCTGGCGTACTCTGGCGCCCGGGTCGCGCTCGCCGCACCGGACACGTTCGGGGCCCTGCTCGCGGCCGGGATCACCGGCTGGCTGTGCATCCAGGCCTTCATCAACATCGCGGTCGTCGTCACGCTCGTGCCGATCACCGGGATCACGCTTCCGTTCCTGAGCGCCGGTGGCTCGTCGCTCATCATCAGCTTCGCCGCGGTCGGGATCCTGCTGTCGATCTCCCGCGAGACCATCGAGAAGGGGACCTGGAACGACGATGCGACTGCTCATCGCGGGCGGGGGAACGGGCGGACACATCTACCCGGCACTGGCCGTCGCCCGGTCGCTGCGCGCTCGACCGGACAGCGCCTGACCTTCGCTGGCTCGGGGGCCACCGCGGGCTGGAGGGCGGCGATCGTCCCGGCGGCCGGGATCCCGCTCCGTCGCCTCGTCGCTGCGCTCGCTGCGGTCGGTCGAGGCCGACGTCCACGCCGTGCTGGACCCCATTCGCCTCGGCGCTGTCCGTCCCACAGGCCGCGCCATCCTGGCGGTCGAGCGTCCGGCCGCGATCTTCACCACCGGCGGCTACGTCGGCGATCCCGGTCCTGATCGCCGCGGCCCCGCTCCGGATCCCGGTCGTGCTCTGGGACGGCAACGTCATCCCCGGTCGCGCCGTGCGCGCGACCGCCCGCCTGGCCGATGCCCTCGCCGTGTCGTTCGAGGCCACCTGCGAGGCGCTGGGGTCCAGCGCGGCGGGCCGGCCGTGCTACATCACCGGGACGCCGATCCGCGACACCCGTGGCGTGGACCGCGAGGCGGCCCGGACCAGGCTCGGCATCCCGGCCGGCGCTGCGCGTCCTGCTCGTCTTCGGTGGATCCCAGGCCGTCCGCCGCTTCAACGCGGCGGTCGCCGAGGCGCTCCCGCGACTGGTCGAGCGGGTGGCGGTCGTCCACGTGACCGGTGACGACGGGTACGCCGCCGGCGCTGGCCGGACGGGAGGCGCTGCCGGACGGGCTGCGCGCCCGCTACCAGCCCATACCCGTTCCTGCGCGACGACATGCTGACCGCGCTGGCCGCGGCCGACCTGGTGGTCGGCCGCGCAGGTTCCTCGACGCTCGCCGAGGTCACCGCGCTCGGGCTGCCGATGGTGGTCGTCCCGTACCCGCACGCCGCCGGCCACCAGCGGGCCAACGCCCGGCAGCTGGTCGAGGCGGGTGCGGCCCGTCTGGTCGAGGACGACGCGTTCGACGCCGACGCGCTGCTGGACGCGGCCACGATCCTCGATGATCCCGCCCGCCACGTCGCCGATGTCCGCCGCAGCGCGCGAGCTCGGTCGGCCGGCCGCCGCCGACGCCGTGGCCGACCTCGTGCTCGCAGCGGCGGGCCGGATGCCGTGGCCGGACCGCCTCGCCATCGATCGGCGTTCACGCGGGCTGCCGGCGTGAACGCGCCCCAGCCGCCGGCCTTCGATGCGCTCGTCGTCGGGATCGGAGATCCAGCGCCGGACTCGGGGATCAAGACATCGCGCGATGACCCGCTCGGGCGGTTCACGACGATGCGGGTCGGTGGGCCGGCCGACCTGTTCGCCACGGTGCGCAACGCCTTCGAGCTGCGGGCGATCGTCCGGTTCGCGCGCGCGCGCGAGCTGCCGTACCTCGTCCTCGGACGGGGGAGCGACGTCGTCATCAGCGACCGCGGGGTGCGCGGCCTGGTGATCCAGGTCCGGGCGGAAGGTTCGCGCGTCGACGGCGATCGGTACATCGCGGAGGCCGGTGTCCCGATGGCCCGAGCCGCGACGGAGACCCAGCGGGCGGGTCTCTCCGGTCTTGAGTTCGGCCTCGCCATCCCGGGGACGATCGGTGGGGCGATCTGGGCGAACGCCGGGGCCCACGAGCGCGGACGTGGCCGCCATCCTCGAATCCGCCCGGATCCTCGGCGGCGACGGTACGGAGGCCGTGGTGCCGGCAGCGGACCTCGCCTTCGCCTACCGCGACACTCGCCTCAAGCATCCGCCGGTCGACGGCGCGCCGGACCTGGTCGTGGAGGCCACCTTCCTCCTGACTCCGGCCGATGCCGACACGATCAAGGCCCGCCTCGACGACATCCGGCGCTGGCGGCAGGCGCACCAGCCGCTCGGACTGCCGTCGGCCGGCAGCGTCTTCCGCAACCCGCCCGACGACTCGGCCGGGCGGCTCATCGATGCCGCCGGCCTGAAGGGGCTCCGGATCGGCGGCGCGGCCGTGTCGGCCAGGCACGCCAACTTCATCGTCAACGACCGTAAGGGCACCGCCGCGGACGTCCGACACCTGGGCGACCATGTCCGGGCCGTCATCGCGGAGCGTCACGGCGTGGAACTGGCGTACGAGATCGAATTCCCGGGCGACTGGGAGGACTGGCCGTGGCCGTTCGACGACGACGCGACGGACGAGACGAAGGTGACGCAGGACCGATGACCACCGAAGTGCGCGAGCGCCCCATCGTCGTCCTCCTCGGTGGCCCGTCGGCGGAACACGACGTGTCGGTCGTCTCCGGCCACGCCATCGCCGACGCGCTGCGCGACGACGGGGCAGCGGTGGAGGTCGTGCTCATCGATCTCGACCGTGGCTGGTGGTTCCTCCCGGCGGACCACCGGCGCGAGGGCCGGCCGGCGGAGGCGTACGACGCCCCGGCGGCGCTCGGGGCCAGCGGCCCGGTCGGGATCGGGCCCGCGATCGCCGAGCTGACCGGTCGCGATCCGTCGCCGGTCGTGTTCATCGCCCTGCACGGTCCGTTCGGCGAGGACGGCACGATCCAGGCGGTCCTCGAGGCCGCGGGCCTGCGCTACACCGGGGCCGGGATCGCTGCCTCCGCGCTGGGCATGGACAAGGCCCTGTTCAAGCGGATGTGCCGCGGGCTGGGCCTGCCGGTGGTCGACTGGCGCGAGATCCGGGCCTCGCGCTGGGCCGCGGACCAGGCCGGCGTCCGCGCGGAACTGACGGCCTTTGCCGCGGGGGCCGGCGATCCGCGCCTGATGGTCAAGCCGTCCGGTCTGGGCAGCAGCGTCGGGATGACCCTCGTGCACGACCTGTCGCAGCTCGACGCGGCTCTCGACCTGGCGTTCCACTACGACGATGTCGCCCTGGTCGAGCTCTACCTGGCGGGCGCCCGCGACCTCGAGGTCTCGGTGATCGGCAACGATCCGGCACGGCTCGAGGTCTTCGGTCCAGGCGAGATCGTCAGTGGCCACGAGTTCTACGACTACGCCGCGAAGTACACCCCGGGCCTGTCGGAGGTGTCCACGCGCGCCGAGGTGGGCGCCGTGCAGCGCGCGCTCCTGCACAAGCTGTCGCGCGACGTCTACCGGGCGATCGGCGCGGAGGGATTCGCCCGGATCGACTTCCTGGTGACCGCTGACCAGGTCGTCGTGTCGGAGGTGAACACGATCCCGGGCTTCACCCCGATCAGCCTGTTCCCGACGCTGCCGTCGGAGGGGGGATACACCTTTGCCGCGGTGTGCCGCCGGATCATCGAGCTGGCCGAGGAGCGTCACGCCGCCCGACCGTCGGTGCGCCTGACGACGGACGACCTGCCCCGGTGATCCCGTGAGCCAGCGACCGACCCCCCGGCGGCCGGCGGTGGCCGACCCGGGCTCGCGGCGCGGCGTCTCATCCCCACCGCGACGCGTCCGGCCCGTCCGGCGCGCCTCGGCCGGCCTCTCGCCCGTCCGTGCCGGCGCGATGCTGGCCATGCTCCTCGCCGCGGCCGCGGTCTACGGCGTGGTCAACTCCCCGGCCTTCGCCTACGGGGATCTCCGCGTGGAGGGCGGGACGTTCACGAAGGTGGCGGAGGTCGAGGCCGTCCTGGACGCCGTCCACGGCGAGAACCTGTTCGCCCTGGACACCGGCCCGCTGGCCAGCGCGATCGCCCGCCTGCCGACCGTGCGCGCCGCCGCCGTGTCGGTCCGACTCCCCGATGGGCTGGTGGTCCGCCTCGAGGAACGTCAGGCGATCCTCGTCTGGCGGGTCGGCGAGCGGCGATACCTCGTCGATGCCGACGGAACCCTGTTCGCCCGGCTCGAGGACGACCCGCCGGCCGGAGCCACCGGCCTCCCCGTGGTCGAGGATCGTCGGGCGACGGCCGCGGGGCTGTCGATCGGTCGACAGCTGGATCCGATCGACCTCGATGCGGCGACCCGCCTGGCGTCGCTCGTGCCGGTCGACGTCGGCAGCGAGGCGGACCGGCTGACCGTCCAGGTCACGGACCCGAGTGGTTTCGTCGTGCGCGCCCAGCCCTTCGGCTGGACCGCCATCTTCGGGTTCTACACCCCGAGCCTGCGGACGCCGGAGCTGGTGCCCGGCCAGGTCCGCTTGCTGCGCAGCCTGCTCCTGGGTCGCGAACACCTCATCGACCGCGTCGTGCTGGCCTCCGAGACCGACGGCACCTTCATCCCGAAACCCACGCCGCGGCCGACACCGAAGCCGTCGGCGACGCCGTCGCCCAGTCCGACCCCATGACCTGCCCGCCTCGGGTTGCCGCTCTGCCGCGAGGTCGGGTAGCCTTGCCCAAACCACCGGAACGAGGGCGACCAACCACGTGCTGCTTCCCCTGCTCGGGCTCCTCGTGGGCGTCCTGGCGGGTCTCGTCCTCAACATCAACGTCGGCTTCGAGCTCAGCCGGTATTCCGCGGTGGCCATCCTGGCGGCACTCGACTCGGTCCTGGGGGCCGTCCGGGCGGAGCTCGACGGTGTCTACGACAATCGGATCTTCATCAGCGGGTTCCTGGTCAACGCGATCATCGCGGTCCTGTTGACGTTCATCGGCGACCGGCTGGGACTGGACCTGTACCTCGTCGCACTCATCACCTTCGGACTGCGAATCTTCGATAACGTGGCCCTCATCCGGCGCCACTTCCTGTAGACCAAGAACGAACGGAGACGGACGACACGGTGGAACGAGAAGCGGTCCTCGTCGGGATCGACGTCGGCACCAGCAAAGTCTGCGCCCTCATCGGCGAGGTGAGCCGTGATGGGCGCCTGACGATCATGGGCCACGGGACCGTCCCGGCGTCCGGCCTCAAGAAGGGCGTCGTCATCAACATCGACCAGACGGTCCGGTCCATCGCCGACGCCGTGGAGAAGGCGGAGCGGCTGTCCGGCTGGAAGATCGACCGCGCGTTCGTGGGCGTCGGCGGCCAGCACGTGGAGAGCCTCAACTCGCCCGGCCAGGTGGCCGTGACCGGGCACCATCGCGAGGTGAGCCGCGAGGACGTCAACCGGGCGATCGAGGTCGCCCGCGCCGTGCCGATCCCGTCCAATCGCGAGGTGCTCCACGTCGAGCGGCGCGGCTTCTCGGTCGACGGTCAGGAGGGCGTCAAGGACCCGCTCGGGATGAGCGCCCTGCGGCTGGAGGTGGAGACGCACATCGTGTCCGCCTCTGCGACAGCGGTCCAGAACCTGACCAAGTGCGTCGCCGCGGCCGGCGTCAAGATCGACGAGCTGGTGGTCAACTCCCTCGCGTCGGCGGAGGCGGTCCTCAACGAGACGGAGAAGGATCTCGGCGTGGCCGTGGCGGACATCGGGGCCGGCACGATCGACCTCGCCCTCTTCCAGGATGGCTCGCCGTTCCACACGCGCGTCCTGCCGGTCGGGGGCAACAACGTGACCAACGACGTGGCGATCGGGATCAAGACCTCCATCGCGGTGGCGGAGGAACTCAAGATCCGCCACGGCTCATGCGACATGCGCTCCGTGGCCGAGGACGAGGAGATCAGCGTCAGTGTCCTCGGCGAGGATGCCGGGCGGACGGTCCTCCGCCTGGAGGTCTGCCAGATCATCGAGGCGCGCATGCGTGAGACCTTCGAATTGCTGCGCAACGAGATCCGGGCCGCCGGAGTCGGGATGCTGCCGGCCGGCGTGGTCCTCACGGGCGGTGCGGCGCAGTTGTCCGGGATCGCCGAGTTGGGCCGAGAGGTGCTGGAGATGCCGGTCCGGGTCGCCGGGCCGTCGAACATCGGTGGCCTGGTCGACACGATCATGTCGCCTGGCTACGCCACGTCGGTCGGCCTGCTCCAGTGGGGCGCCATCTCGCTGGCCGGCGGCGAACCGCTGCGCTATGAGTCCGCCCCGGCCGGCGGGGGCCTCGGACGGATCCGTGATGCGCTGCGGAGCATCTTCCCGTAGAGAGCCGCGAGCTTACCGTCCGGACTGGGTCGGCCAGGGGCATCGCCGACCTGACGGCCGCCTGCGCCGCCTTCCTCACCGATATCGGCGCGGCCGACGGGCTCTTGTCGGTCTTCGTGCCGCACGCCACGGCCGGCCTCGTCGTGCTGGAGATCGGCGCCGGCTCGGACGACGACCTCCTGGATGCGCTCGACCGCCTCCTGCCTCGAGAGGATCGTCTGTACCGCCATCGGCACGGGTCGTCCGGGCACGGAGCGGACCACGTCCTGCCGCTGCTGACGCCGCCATCGATGACGATCCCGGTCGCCGGCGGGCGGCTGGCCCTGGGGACCTGGCAGTCCGTCTGTCTGCTGGATCCCAACGCGGACAATGCCGCCCGGACGGTCCGGCTGAGCTTCCTCCCCGGGTAGCCCGGCTCACCAAGGCGGTGCGTCGGCGCACCGCCGACGCAGCCCGGGAACGACCGCCGCGATGACTTCCGATGTCCACTCGCGGCGCCCCGGCGCTATACTCCCGTGAACCCAGGCCGACCCGGTCCGGACGAAGACCCACCGGGTCCGACACAGTGCGATCCAGACCCAGCGCGACCGCCGACCACCACGCCATGACCCCGTTGGGTCACCGGAGGAGAACCCCGATGCCGTTGCGTTCCGATTCCGAGAACTTCGCGTTGATCCGCGTGATCGGTGTCGGCGGTGGTGGAAGCAACGCCGTCAACCGGATGATCCGGGCGGAGATGATGGGCGTGGAGTTCATCGCCTGCAACACGGACGCGCAGGCGCTGCTGCAGTCGGACGCGCCGCACAAGATCCGGATCGGCGACAAGGTGACCCGCGGCCTCGGGGCGGGTGGCGACGCCTCCATCGGCCAGCGGTCCGCCGAAGAGGACTCGGAGAAGGTCGCCACGGCCCTGGCCGACTCGGACATGGTCTTCATCACGGCCGGCCTCGGCGGCGGGACCGGTTCGGGTGCGGCCCCGGTCGTCGCCCAGATCGCCAAGGACTCGGGGGCGCTCACGATCGGCGTCGTCACCAAGCCCTTCTCGTTCGAGGGCAACAAGCGCAAGCTCGTCGCCGAGAAGGCCGCCGAGGAGCTCAAGGCCCAGGTCGACACGCTGATCACGATCCCCAACGACCGCCTCAAGGACGTCGTCCAGAAGAACACGAGCATCCTCGACGCGTTCCGGGTCGTCGACGACGTCCTGCGCCAGGGCGTCCAGGGCATCAGCGACATCATCACGATGCCCGGTCTGATCAACCTCGACTTCGCCGACGTGCGCGCGATCATGAAGGACGCCGGATCCGCGCTGATGGGTATCGGTCGCGCGTCGGGCGAGAACCGGGCCATCGACGCGGCGCGCCTGGCGATCGCCAGCCCGCTGCTGGAGGTGGACATCGCCGGTGCCCAGGGGATCCTCTTCAACATCATGGGTTCGTCCAGCCTGAGCCTTCACGAGGTGACGGAGGCGGCCGAGGAGATCCGGGCGGCGGCGGACCCGGAGGCCAACATCATCTTCGGGGCGAGCCTCAACGAACGGCTCGGCGACGAAGTCATGATCACCGTCATCGCCACGGGTTTCGACGGCGGCAAGAAGCGGTTCAGCGCGGGCCGTGAGGCCACCGGCGTGATGGACACGTCCGTCTCCGGTCGAGCCTCGCACGAACGCGACTTCCTGGACGAGCTCCAGCGCCAGCGCGAGCAGGTCGCCCAGAGCCCGTTCACGTCGCCGCTCCACGAGGATGTGGCGGCCGCGGTGGTCGCGGCGCCGCGCGTCGAGCGCACGGTCGGGGACGCGGCGGCAAGGCGTCCCGTGACCTATGACGCGGACGACCTCGAGATCCCGAGCTTCCTCCGCCGCAACAAGTGACCCCGGCCGGCCATCAGCCGGCGACCGACGCATGAACGCGCACGTCGCGAGCGTGGATGCGCTGCGCGCCGCACGGGCGGCGGTGCTCGCCCGGATCGAGGCAGCCTGCGCTCGGGTGGAACGCGATCCCGTCGGCGTGTCCCTCGTGGCCGTCTCCAAGACCGTCGATGCGGTCCGGCTCCGCGACGCGGTCGCCGCGGGCCTGACGCTCCTGGGCGAGAACCGTGTCCAGGAGGGGGCGGCGAAGGCGCCCGAAGTCCCCGGCGCGACGTGGCACCTCGTCGGCCCGCTCCAGTCGAACAAGGTCCGTCGCGCCCTCGAGGTCTTCGACACCGTCGAGTCGGTCGATTCCGTCGACTTGGCGGAGCGCCTCGATCGGGTGGCTCGCGAGGTTCGCCGTTCCGGTCCCGCCGACCGATATCCGGTCCTCCTCCAGGTGAATGTCGACGGTGATCCAGCCAAGGCCGGGTTCACGACCGCGGCGCTGCCGGAGGCCCTTGCGGCGATATCTGCGCTGGACGCGCTCGAGGTGCGCGGCCTCATGACCATCGGTCGCCTCGTCCCTGAGCCGGAAGCTGCGCGGCCCACGTTCCGGGCCCTGCGCGAGCTGTCGGCACGGCTGCAACGCGAGAGTGCCCTCGGCCCGGCGCTGTCGATGGGCATGACCGACGACTTCGAGGTCGCCGTGGAGGAGGGAGCGACCATCGTCCGTGTGGGCCGGGCGCTGTTCGGCGAACGACAGCACGAGGCGGCCCACCGCCACGATGGCGCGCCGACGGGCGGTCGAGGCCCTGGCTGCTAGACTCGGGCCGTGGGCGGAGCCTTCATCGCGAACTTCCTGCAGTTCCTGTTCATGGCCCTCTGGGGGCTCGTGTTCGGGCGGATCGTGATGTCCTGGGTGGACCCGCAGGGTCGCAATCGGATCTCGCAGCTCCTGATCCAGGCGACGGAACCGATCCTGGGTCCGGTCCGACGGATGCTGCCGCAGACCGGGATGGTCGACTGGTCCGGCTTCGTCGTGCTGATCATCCTCGGCTTCCTGTGGCGTGCCTTCTGAACCCGCGCGTCATGACGGCGCCCGTTTCGCCGTTCGCCTGACGCCGCGCGCGTCCGGAGATAGCGTCGACGGGGTCGTGGAGGGCGTCCTGCGCGCCCGCGTCGGCGCCCCGGCCGTGGAAGGGGCCGCCAATAACGCCCTGGTCCGGCTGATCGCCGACGAACTCGGCATCGCCCGTCGCGACGTGCGGATCGTCGCCGGCGCCCAGAGCCGGCAGAAACTCGTCGTGGTAGACGGCATCGACGCGGCCGAGGTGGTCGCCCGCTGGCCGGGCCTGCGCGTCTGACGACGGAAGGCGCGACGGCCTTCGGGTATCATCGGCCGGCCGTCGCCGCGACGGCTCGGTCCCCATGGGACCCCCCGGGCGATTAGCTCAGTTGGTCAGAGCGCACGGTTCACATCCGTGAGGTCACTGGTTCGAGCCCAGTATCGCCCACCACCGACCTCCCGCCGCCCGAGCGCGACCACCCGCCCGGCGCGCATGATGTACCCATGACCGAGACGGCTGACGCCATCGTCGTCGGGGCGGGCGTCCAGGGCGCCAGCCTCGCGTTCCATCTGGCCCGGCGTGGGATCCGCGTCATCGTCGTCGAGCGCGCCACGGTCGCCGCGGGGGCCACCGGCCGATCGTCCGGACTCGTACGGATGCACTACGACCTGCGGACCGACGCGGAGCTCGCCTGGCGCTCGTTCCCGTATTTCCAGCGCTGGACCGAACTCGTCGGCGACGGCGACTGCGGCTTCGTGCGAACGGGGTTCCTCCAGCTCGTCCCGGCGGACCTCGAGGCCGCCCTTCGGGCCAACGTGGCCATGCAGCAGGAGATCGGGATCGATACCGCGGTGGTCGGTGCGACGGACGTCGAGAAGCTCGTGCCGGCCATGGTCACCGACGACATCGGCGTCGCCGCGTACGAGCCGCAGTCCGGGTATGCCGACCCGGCCGGCACGGCGGCGGGGTTCCTCGCGGCGGCGCGGCGGCTGGGCGCCCGCCTCATCCAGGGGTGCCGCGCGATCTCCGTGATCGTGGAACGCGACGTCGTGGTGGGCGTCGACACGGACCGGGGCCGGTTCGATGCACCGATCGTCGTCGACGTGGCCGGGGCCTGGGCGGCGGAGGTCGCGCGGTCGGCCGGAGTGCACGTGCCGGTCGAGAGCTGGCGCCACGACACGGCGTATTTCGGGCTGCCGGACGCCCGCGCCGCGGACTTCCCGATCGTCATCGACGAGACGAACCAGATCTACTTCCGTCCGGAGGGTCGGGACGCGATGCTGGTCGGCCTGGAAGGCGGGAACGAGGTCGGCGGCTCGCCGGACCGCCCGCTGCTGCACCTGCGCGACGGCGCCGTCGAGGAGATGATCGAGCGGGTCTGTGCGCGCATCCCGTGGATGGCGGACGGGACGCTGCGCAGCGGGTACGGTGGGCAGGACGGCATCACGCCGGACCAGCACGCGATCCTGGGTCGCGCGGGGCCGGATGGCTTCTTCGTCGCGTGCGGGTTCTCCGGCACCGGCTTCAAGACGGCGCCGGCGATCGGGATCTGCCTGACCGAGCTGATCCTCGATGGCCGGGCGACGACGGTCGACATCTCCGCCTACGGCCTGGAGCGGTTCGCGGCCGGCCGATCGCTCGTCGGTGAGCACCCGTACGGCCGACTCTGGCGCTGACTGGCGACCTGGCGCTGACTGGCGACCCTGGCGCTGACTGGCGACCTGGCGCTGACTGGCGACCCTGGCGCTGACTGGCGCGCCTGCGGCCCTTCCTCCAAGGGCTGGCGTCACGCCGGGTGGCCCCGCGGCGTCCCAGTCCCAACGGCCGGTGGCGAACCCGGCCGATCTCCTCCGCGAAGAAGCCCTCGGCTCTCCCCCGGGGGCTTCTTCGTGTGACGCCCGTGGCCAGCGGCGGACGTGCTGCCGGCGTTTGGTGCACCCCATGACCGAACGAGCCACCGAGGTCATGGGCCGCCGTGGTCGATGGCCGGTTCGGTCACGCCGCGCACCGTGTGGCGGAGGAGCGTCGAGTCGCGGCGCGAGTCGGGCGGCAACCGGAGCGTCGATCGCCCGTTGGGGCATGGGATGACCTGACCGGCGGCGGTGGCCGATGACCGGCCGGCGGCCTACGCCTCGCGCGCGAGCCGGCGCAGGACTGCCGGGAGGATCCCGCCCTGCCGGTAGTAGTCGACGTCGATCGGGCCGTCGAGCCGCGCGATCGCTTCGAACCGGACCTCGGAGCCGTCGCCGCCGGCGGCCGCGTCACGCTTCGCGACCACCGTGACCGACTGGCGGGCCGTCAGGCCGTCGGCAAGGCCCAGGATGGAGAACGTCTCGCGACCGGTCACCCCGAGCGTTGCGGCTGAATCGCCCGCCTTGAACTGGAGCGGCAGGACGCCCATCCCGACCAGGTTGGAGCGATGGATCCGCTCGAACGACTCGGCCAGGACGGCCTTCACCCCGAGGAGGGCTGTGCCCTTGGCGGCCCAGTCGCGCGACGACCCGGACCCGTACTCGCGCCCGGCCAGGAGGAGCAGCGGCGTGCCCTCGGCCGCGTAGCGCATCGCCGCGTCGTAGATGAACGCCTCGTCACCCGACGGCAGGTGGATCGTGAAGGGGCCCTCCCTGCCCTCGACGAGCCGGTTCCGCAGCCGGATGTTGGCGAAGGTGCCGCGCATCATCACCTCGTGATGCCCACGCCTCGCGCCATAGGAATTGAAATCGAGCGGCGAGACGCCCTGCGCCTGGAGCCACTGGCCGGCCGGTGAGGTGGGGGCGATCGACCCGGCGGGGGAGATGTGATCCGTCGTGACGGAGTCGCCCAGGACGGCCAGGGCCCGCGCGCCGATGATGTCCCCGATCGGCGCCGACTCGAATGTCAGGCCCTCGAAGAACGGCGGTTTGGCCACGTACGTGGAACCGTCCGCCCAGGCGTACCGGTCGCCCGTCGGGATCGGCAGCGCCTGCCAGCGCTCGTCGCCCTCGAACACCACCGCGTAGGTCCTGCGGAACAGGTCCGGGTCGATGGCCGTTCCGATCACCGCGCGAACCTCGTCGGGCGACGGCCAGATCTCGGCCAGGAAGACGGGCGCACCAGACGGGTCGACGCCCAGCGGCTCGGAGGTCAGGTCGATATCGACCCGTCCGGCCAGGGCGAAGGCGACGACGAGCGGCGGCGAGGCGAGGTAGCTCGCGCGCACGAGCGGATGGATCCGTCCTTCGAAGTTGCGATTGCCGGACAGGACTGCCGCCACGACCAGGTCGTGCGACTCGACGGCCTCGGCGATCGGCACGTCGAGCGGACCGGAGTTGCCGATGCACGTCGTGCAGCCGTAGCCGGCCAGGGCGAAGCCCAGGGTCTCCAGCGGCGCCATCAGGCCGGCCGCCTCCAGGTATCCGGTGACCGCCTTGGACCCGGGCGCAAGCGACGTCTTGACGGTCGGCCCGACGCGCAGGCCGCGGGCCACGGCGTTGCGCGCCAACAGCCCCGCGCCGACCATCACGGTCGGGTTCGAGGTGTTGGTGCAGGACGTGATCGCCGCGATCGCCACCGCGCCATGGCGGATGACCGCCGCCTCGCCGTCGACGACGAGGGCGACGACGCCATCGTCAGTGGCGCCGGTCGTGCCGCCCTCGTCGGTCAGGCGGCGCAGCGCGTCGCCGGTCTCCGGCCCGGGAGCCACGTTCGGGAATGCGTTCCGGAAGTTCGCCGGGAGTCCGGGCAGGACGACCCGATCCTGCGGACGTCGTGGTCCGGCCACGGACGGCTCCACCGACGAGAGGTCCAGGGTCAGCGACTCGTCGAACTCGGGGCTGCTGCCCGGCAGGCGCCAGAGCCCCTGTTCCTTGGCGTAGCGCTCGACGAGCGCGATGCGCTCGTCAGGGCGGCCGGTCAGGCGCAGGTAGGTGAGCGTCTCGTCGTCGATCGGGAACAGCGTCGCGGTCGCCCCGAACTCCGGGCTCATGTTGCTGATCGTCGCGCGGTCGGCGAGTGACAGGCCCGACAGGCCGTCACCGGCGAACTCCACGAACGAGCCGACCACGCCGTGGGCGCGCAGCATCTCGGTCACCACCAGGACCAGGTCCGTGGCCGTGGAGCCCTGCGGCAGTTCGCCGGTCAGCCGCACCCCGACGACGTGTGGCATCGGCTGGTAGAGGGGCTGACCAAGCAGGACGGCCTCCGCCTCGATGCCGCCGACGCCGTAGCCCAGCACGCCGAGGCCGTTGACCATCGTCGTGTGCGAATCGGTCCCGACGAGCGTGTCGGGAAAGGCGACGCCGTCGCGGTCCTCCACGACCGTCGCCAGGAACTCCAGGTTGACCTGGTGGACGATGCCCGTCCCGGGTGGGACGACGCGCAGGCCGCGGAACGCGGTCTGCGCCCAGCGCAGGAGCTGGTAGCGCTCGCCGTTGCGCTCGTATTCCCGCTCGACGTTGAAGGCGAAGGCGGCCGGCGTACCGAACCGGTCCACCTGGACGCTGTGGTCGATGACGAGGTCCGCCGGGACGAGCGGGTTCACACGTCCCGGATCGCCGCCCAGCTCCGCCATCGCATCGCGCATCACCGCGAGGTCGACGACGGCCGGGACGCCGGTGAAATCCTGGAGGACGACGCGCGACGGCATGAATGGGACCTCGGCCCCCGTGGCGACGCCGGGTCGCCAGCCTGCGAGGGTCTCGACATCGGATCCGCCGACGGCGCCGCTGCCGGCATGCCGCAATACGTTCTCCAGGAGGATGCGGACCGTGACCGGGAGGCGGGTGGAGCCGGTCCGTCCGCCGAGGGCGTCCAGGCGGTAGAGATCCGGGAGGCCCGGGCCAAGGGACGCGCGGGCGTCGAAGGGGTCGTGCCGTGACAAGGTGTCGGTCCTCGCTGGGTCGCTACACTCGATGCGTGGAAGCGTACCGCGCCCGTCCCGCCCCTGCGCCCACCCGCCTGGAGCGCGCGTGAAGGCCTGGGGAGCCCTGCCCGGCGACGACCCGGGGCGCGACCGGGCCGAGACGGAGGCCGCGATCGAGGCAGCCGGGATCGACCTCGATCCACTGCCGCCCGGTCAGCACCGCGGCGACGACGCCGCGGACCCGCATGGGCACACGCACCCGCATCTCCATGCGGGGCCGGGTGAGCGCCCGTCGACCGGCATCGTCGGGGGTGGCTCGGTCGGGACCGCCCTCGGGGTCGCCCTGACGCGAGCCGGCTGGCCGGTCCAGGCCATCGCCAGCCGAGACCCGGCGAGACGGGCCCGGTTCGCGGCCCAGGTGGAGGGCGCCCGCGCCTTCGCCGAACCCCAGGCTCTGATCGAGGAGGTCGAGCTGATCATCCTCGCTGTGCCGGACGATGCCGTCGGCCCGACCGTGGCCGGCGTCCGGATGTACGGCGGGCAGGCGATGGTCCATACGAGCGGCGTGCTGGGCGCGGAGGTCCTCGTCCCGGCGATGGCCGCCGGGACCCAGGTCGGGAGCTTCCATCCGCTCGTCGCCTTCGCCGACATGGAACGGGCGGTCGCTGCGCTGCACGGCGCCACGGTCGCCATCGAGGGCGACGACCAGCTCGCCGCCCTGCTCGCCGACATGGCCGAGGTGATCGGCGCGAGGCCGGTTCGCCTGGCGCCGGGTTCGAAGCCCGCCTACCATGCGGCGGCCGTCCTTGCGGCCGGCGGCTTCGTCGCGCTGCTCGACGCGATCGCCGAGCTGGGCCGGGTGGCCGGCCTCGACGAAGCCGGGTCGCTGGCGATCTACGGCCCGCTCATCGAAGGGACTCTGAGCAATGCCCGGGCCCTCGGGATCCGCGCAGCACTGACCGGGCCGATGACCCGAGGCGACGTCGGAACCCTTGCCACCCACCTCCGGACGCTGGTGGCCGAGGCGCCGGATGCGCTCGAGTTGTACGCCGCCGCGGCTCGACGCGAGATCGCCTTGGCGCGTGCCCGGGGCGCGCTGGCACCGGAGACGGCCGAGGCGATGGTCGCGACCGTCGATGCGGCGCTTGCATGGGACCGCTGACGCGGTACCATTGCGGCCCATGGCACACAGCATCGCGGCCAAGTACGCGGCTCGGCCGGCGGCCAGATTCGTCCGTCCGAGCAGCCGCGCGCGCGAGCGTCGACTCGGGCTGGGTGCCCCATCGTCGTTCTCGGCGGCCCGCCCGCGGACGACCGAACTCCGCGGTGTCCCGGTGAGTCCCCTCGTCCGGTTGCTCGCCGGCTGGCACGGCCCGCGCCCGGCCCGGCCGTCGGCCCGTGGTGGCCGCCCGCGCCCGCGCGTCCAGATGCACTGGGCCCGGTCGGGGCGCCCCGGCTCCGGACAGCGACCGCGCGCCGCCACGGCGCCGTGGCACGCCTGAGGGCCGCCACCGCCACCTCCGCGGGCGGCATCGTCGTACGTACCCAGGGCGGACGTCCGCACCTCGTCGTGGGAAGTCGGCGACGCGAGCGTGACGGGTACACCTGGACGCTGCCCAAGGGCACGCCGATCCGCGGCGAGAGCATCGAGGAGACGGCAGTCCGCGAGGTCGCCGAGGAGACCGGGTTGCAGGTGCGCATCACCGGTCCGCTGGACGCGATCGAGTACAGCTTCGTCCAGTCGGGGACGAGGATCAACAAGACCGTGCACTACTTCCTCATGGAGCCGATCGGCGGTGACCTCGCCCGCCACGACCATGAGTTCGACCAGGTGCGCTGGATCGCCTTCGACGAGGCAGCCACGGTGCTGACGTTCGCCACGGAACGAGCGCTCGTCGCCCGCGCTGCCACCGCCCTGCTGGCGCGTGGCTCGCGCGAGGGCGCGAATGGTGGGCATCTCCCGGCGCCGGGCGCGGAGTCGCACGCGTGACCCCTGATGCCGTGACGCCGACCGCCCACGCCACCCCGCTGGCCGACCGCCACGTCGCCCTCGGCGCCCGGATGATCGACTTCGCCGGGTGGCTGATGCCGGTCCAGTACACGTCGATCCTCGACGAGCATCGCGCCGTCCGTGAGCGGGTCGGCCTGTTCGACCTGTCGCACATGGGCGAATTCATGGTGGACGGCCCGACGGCCGGCGAGGCCCTCGCAGCCGCCCTCGTGTCGGACCCGCCGGCCCTCGCCGTCGGACGGGCCCACTACTCGATGATCTGCGCCCCGGATGGGGGGATCCTCGACGACCTGATCGTCTATCGCCTGGCCGATGACCGGTTCATGGTGGTCGCCAACGCGGGCAACGCCGACGTCGTGTCCGATGCCCTCGCCGAGCGCATTGCCGGGACCCGAGCCGTCATCGACGACCAGTCACTGGCGACCGGCCTCGTCGCGCTCCAGGGCCCCCGATCGGTCGACGTCCTGACGCCGTTGACCGATCTGGACCTCGATGGACTGCGCTACTACGGCATCGCGGAAGGGGACGTGGCGGGGATCCCGGCGCTCGTGGCAAGGACCGGCTACACCGGTGAGGACGGATTCGAGGTCTTCGTCGCGAACCATCACTGCGGGCAGCTGTGGGATGCCCTCCTCGACGGTGTCCGGCAGGCCGGCGGGGTCCCCGTCGGCCTGGGCGCACGCGACACGCTCCGGCTCGAAGCCGGCATGCCGCTCTACGGCAATGAGCTGGACCGCACGACCACACCCTTCGAGGCCGGTCTCGGCCGGGTCGTCAAGCTGGGGAAGACGGGTCAGTTCATCGGCCGGGCCGCCCTCGAGAAGCTCGACGCGGACGGACCCCGGCGCCGGCTCGTCGGCCTGCTGGTGGAGGGGCGCGGGATCGCGCGCCACGGCTACCCTGTCCACGTGGGCGAGCGCCGGACCGGCGTCGTGACCAGCGGGACGCAGTCGCCGACCCTCGGCGTCCCGATCGCCATGGCCTACGTCGCCCCGAGCGATGCCGAACCCGGGACCCTCGTGGAAGTGGAGGTCCGCGATGCGCGGGTCCCCGCCCGCGTGGTCCCCTTGCCGTTCTATCGGAGGAGCAGCTGACGTGAGCGTACCGACCGACCTTCGTTACACCAACGATCACGAATGGGTCCGCGTCGATGGTGACGAGGTGACCGTGGGGATCACGCAGTACGCCGCGGACCAGCTCGGTGACATCGTGTTCGTGGAGCTGCCCGACACCGGACGGTCCCTGGAGGCAGCTCGGCCGTTCGGGGTGGTCGAATCGGTCAAGGCGGTCAGCGACCTGTTCGCCCCGGTGGCGGGCGAGGTGGTCGCCACCAACGACGCCCTGGCGTCCGGGCCGGAACTCGTGAACAGCGACCCATACGGGGCAGGCTGGATGGTACGACTCAAGGTCGCCGACACGGCCGAGCTCGCGGATCTCCTCGACGCCGAGGGGTACGAAGCCCTCGTCGCGGCCGGCTGACCGACCCCCCCATGCCCTACGGTCCGCACACCTCGGCCGATCGCGAGCACATGCTCGCGGCGCTCGGCATCGCCTCCGTCGACGAGCTCTTCGCCGACATCCCGGAGGCGCTGCGCGCCTCGGCGCTGGACCTGCCTCCGCCTGAGCCGGAGCTGGAGCTTGCCGCCCGGTTGCGCGGCCTGGCGGCCCGCAACCGCACGGACCTGGTCTCCTTCCTCGGGGCCGGCGTCTACCGTCACTGGAGCCCGCCGGCCGTCGATCAGCTCCTGCTGCGGAGCGAGTGGTACACCGCCTACACGCCGTACCAGCCCGAGGTGAGCCAGGGCACGCTGCAGTCGATCTACGAGTACGAATCGCTGCTTGCCGAACTCGTCGATCTCGACGTGGTCTCAGCCTCGCATTACGACGGGGCCGCAGCCACCGCCGAGGCGGCCCTGATGACCTGCCGGGCCACCCGTCGCGAGCGGGTCCTCATCAGCCGCGGGGTCCACCCGCAGTACCGCGCGACCGTGGCGACCTACTTCGAAGGCGGGCTCGAACTGGACGAGATCCCGCTCGTCGCCGACGGGGAGGCAGCCGGTACGACCGACCTCGTCGCGCTGGAGGCCATGCTCGCGGACCCGCAGCGGCCGGTCGCCGGTGTGATCGCCGCGAACCCGGACTTCCTGGGCCTCCTCGAGCCGATGCGGCGGATCGGGGAGCTTGCCCACGCGGCCGGCGCGCTATTCGTCGCCGTGATCGAACCCGTCTCACTCGCGGTGCTGGCGCCCCCGGGCGCGTACGGAGCGGATATCGCCTCCGGCGAGGGTCAGCCGCTGGGGATCGCCCCGCAATACGGCGGGCCGTACCTCGGCATCCTCGCCGCCACCGATGCGCTCGTCCGGCAGATCCCCGGCCGACTGGTCGGCATGACGACGGACCTGGACGGCCAGCGCGCCTTCGTCATGACGTTGCGGGCTCGAGAGCAGGACATCCGCCGGGACAAGGCGGCGAGCAACATCTGCACGAACCAGGCGCTGCTCGCGCTTGCCGCGTCGATCTACCTGGCCACCGTCGGCCCGCACGGGCTGCGCGACGTGGCTGCGATGGGTGCTGCGCGGGCCGCCGAGCTGGTGGACGCCCTGGCCGCGGTCGGCGTCCCGCGACTCCATGAGGGCCCGTACCTCAACGAGTTCGCGGTCGCCGTTCCCAACGCCCTGGCCGTCCACCGTCGATTGCTCGAACGCGGCTTCCTTGCCGGACTCGCGCTCGCCGACGCCGAGCCCGCCGACCCGAGCCTGGCCGATGCCCTCCTGCTGTGCGCCACGGAGGTCACCACGTCGGACGAGATCGCCCGCTTCACGACGGCCGTGTCCGACGTCATCGCCGAGGTCGCCGGGCCCGTCGGGGCACTCGCGGCGATCGGGGCCGCTCGATGAGCGTCACGGGGCCGCGCCTCCAGCCCACGATCTTCGAGCGGAGCCGCCCGGGCCGTGGCGGTGGCAAGATCCCGCACCCGCCGGCGGACGCCCTCGAGCGCCTCCCGGCCGACGCCCGTCGCACCTCGCCGCCGGCGATCCCGGAGATGAACGAGCCGGACGTCGTCCGCCACTACGTCAACCTCTCCCAGCTGAACCACGCGGTCGACACGGGCTTCTACCCGCTCGGATCGTGCACGATGAAGTTCAATCCGAAGCTGAACGAGTGGGCCGCCCGTCTGCGCGGGTTCGCGGAACTGCATCCGATGTCACCCGACGAGGTCGCGCAGGGCACGCTCCAGTTGCTGTGGGAGCTGGAGGTGGCCCTCGCGGAGATCTCCGGGATGGCCGCGGTCACGCTCCAGCCGGCGGCCGGGGCCCAGGGCGAACTGACCGGGATCCTGATGATCCGGGCGTATCACCGCGAGCGCGGCGACATCGAGCGCACGGAGGTCCTCGTCCCGGATTCGAGCCACGGGACGAACCCCGCCACGGCGTCGATGGCCGGTTACAGCACGATCACGATCCCTTCCGCCGCCGATGGCGGCGTGGATCTCGATGCGTTCCGAGCCGCCCTCGGTCCGCGGACGGCGGCGGTGATGATCACCAATCCATCCACGGTCGGCCTGTTCGAGTCGCGCGTCGGTGAGCTCCTGGACGCGGTCCACGCTGCCGGAGCGCTGGCCTACATGGATGGAGCCAACCTCAACGCGATCCTCGGCCGGTTCAAACCCGGCGAGGCCGGCTTCGATGTCATGCACTTCAACGTCCACAAGACCTTCAGCACGCCGCACGGCGGGGGTGGACCCGGGGCGGGACCGGTCGGGGTGGGGGAGACCCTGCTGCCGTACCTGCCGATGCCGCGGGTCCTGCGCGCCGATGACGGCTCGTTCCGCCTGGAGCGGCCGGACGACCGCCCGTCGTCGATCGGGCGGATGCGCAGCTTCGTCGGCAACACCGGCGTCCTGGTCCGCGCCTACGCCTACATCCGGGCCCACGGGGCCGCCGGGCTGCGCGAGGTGACCGATGACGCCGTCCTCGCCGCCAACTACCTCAAGCACCGACTGGCCGGGACCTACGACCTCCCTTACGACCGTCCATGCAAGCACGAGTTCGTGGCCTCGGCAGCGTCGATCAAGCACGCCACCGGGGTGCGAACCCTCGACATCGCCAAGCGTCTCATCGACTTCGGTTTCCACCCGCCGACCATCTACTTCCCGCTGATCGTCGAGGAAGGGATGCTGATCGAGCCGACAGAGACCGAATCGGTCGAGACCATCGACGCCTTCGCCGACACGCTCATCGCGATCGCCGCGGAGGCCGCCACGGACCCGGAGATGGTCCGCTCCGCCCCGCACACGACACCGGTCAGGCGCCTGGACGAGGCGACGGCAGCCCGCCAGCCGAACCTGCGTTGGCGGCCGTTGGCCGGCATCGAGACGCCCTGCCCGGACTGACGACCCGATCCGGCGGGATACCAAGCGAACGTTCGTTAGGTCGTGAGGTTGACAGCCCGATGGGGCCTGTGGATAGTACCGGCAGCGCACCGACCCGCCTCGTGCTGCCGTCACCGCTTGCCCTGAGACCGTCGAGTTGGGAGGCTCGACGCGGTCGAGCGGGCAGGCAGGATCGGCATCCAAGGGCACGAGCCTGGGCCGGGGCAAATGGGAGACTTCGGGTAACCACCCGTTCGGAGGACAATTGATGCACAAGCGACTCCTTGGTCTGCTCGCCACGGCTGCCATCGTGGCGGCTGCGTGTGGCGGCGCCACCACCAGTTCCGCCCCGCCGGCGTCGAGCGAGCCGGGCACGACCAGCGCACCTTCCACGCCGCCGGCAGGCGGCCTCGCCGCGGAGCAGATCCTCCGTGTCGACATCTCGGGCGAGCCGCCGACGCTCGATCCCAACAAGGCACAGGACTCGAACTCCCTGACGGTGCTTCGTGCCCTGCATCGCCCGCTCGTCTACATCGACAAGGACCTCAAGGTCGTTCCGGCCCTGGCCGAGTCCTGGACGGTCTCGGACGATGCGAAGACCCTGACCTTCACGCTCCGCGACGCGAAGTACAGCAACGGCGAGCAGATCGTCGCGGGTGACCTCGTGTACAGCTGGCGACGACTCGTCGACCCGCGCACCGCGGCCCCGTACTCCTACGTCATGGCCGAAGTGGCCGGTGGCGCGGACCTGCTCGGCATGGCCGGCGCGGACCCGCTCCCGTCGGACGCGGAGATCGACGCGGCCCTGGCCACGCTGGGTGTCGCGGCTCCGGACGACAAGACCTTCGTCGTCACGCTGGACACCCCGGCGACCTACTTCCTGTCGGCGATGACCCTGTGGGTCGGCGTGCCGATGCAGGAGAAGTGGATCACGTCCGAGGGCGCGACCGAGGCGGCGAACTACGTCAGCTCCGGTCCGTTCGTGCTCGACACGTGGAACCACAACAGCGAGATCATCCTCAAGCCGAACCCGAACTGGTACGGTGACGTCAAGCCCACCCTGACCGAGATCCACATGTCCATGTCGCCGGAGCCGGCACAGGCGCAGGCCGCCTACGAGACCGGTGAGATCGACATGAACTTCGTCCCGAGCGAGGACGTGGCTCGCGTCAAGTCGGACCCGGTCCTCAGCCTCGAGTACCAGGAACTGGTGCAGCTCGCGATCACGTACTACACCTTCAACAACGGGTTCAACTCCACCGGCACCGGCCCGAGCGATCGCTGCGCCGATCCGAAGGCGTGCCCCACCGCCAACAAGAACTTCCGCATCGCGCTGACGCAGGCCGTCGACAAGCAGGCGTTCACGGACGCCACGTTTGCCGGACTCGGCGTCATCGCCAACAGCTTCGTCATGCCGGGCATCCCCGGTTCCGACGAGACCATCAACCCGTATCCGTTCGACCTCGCGTCGGCCCAGCAGCACATGACCACGGCTCTCGGGGAGCTCGGCTACGCGAGCGCCGCCGAGATCCCGCCGCTCAAGTTCGGGTTCAACTCGGGCTCCGGCCATGAGCCGCGCGTCGCCTTCCTGGCAGAAGCCTGGCGGCAGGCGTTCGGTCTCGAGACCGAGCAGATCGGTAGCGATTTCAGCGTCTTCCTGACCCAGCGGACCGACGGTCAGTACGACCTCGCCCGCGACGGCTGGGGCGCCGACTACCCGCATGCGAACAACCAGCTTGCTGGCCTGTTCACCTGCGGCGGCGGCAACAACGACAACCAGTACTGCAACGCCGCTTTCGACGCCCTGATCGTCCAGGCCGCGGCGGAATCGGACCAGGAGAAGCAGGCTGACCTCTACAAGCAGGCCCAGCGGATCATGATGGATGACGCCGCGACCCTGCCCCTGCGGTTCGGGGTCACCCCGACCCTCGTCAAGCCCTACATCGCCGGCCTGACCATCACCCCGATGGACTCGCAGGTGCCGGGCGAGCACTTCTACGAGACGATCCAGATCCTGGAGCACTGATCGCCCTTCGGACGATCAGCGGTGGGCCGGCCTCGTGGCCGGCCCACCGCGTACCCATCGGTTCCTCATCGGTCGCCAGCTCGAAGAAGTGAGACGTCGTGATCTCCTATCTCGCCCGGCGCATCCTCTGGATCATCCCGGTCCTGTTCACCGTCTCGGTGATCACCTTCGTCCTGATGCATTCCGTCCCGGGTGGACCGTGGGACCGCGAGAAGCGGCTCCCGGCCGCGGTCCAGGCGAGACTGAATGCCGAGTACGGGCTGGACCAGCCGCTCTACATCCAGTACATCGAGTGGGCCGGCAACTTCATCCAGGGTGACCTGGGTCCGTCGTACCGCTTCCAGGATCGGCGCGTCAACGACATCGTGGCCGACGGCTTGCCCACGACGGTCCAACTCGGGATCCAGGCCTTCCTGCTGGCCGTGATCGTCGGCATCCCGCTCGGGATCTTCGCCGCGTTGGGCCACAACCGGTGGCCCGACTACCTGTCCACCGGGATCTCGATCATCGGCATCTCCACGCCCAGTTTCGTCCTGGCCATCCTCCTCGTGGTCGTCTTCAGCGTCCAACTCGGGTGGTTCCCGACGAGCGGCTGGAAGGGTCCGGAGACTTGGGTCCTCCCGACCGTCGCCCTGGCCGGCTTCCCGATCGCGGTCATCGCCCGCTACACACGGGCGTCCATGCTGGAGGTGACGCGCAAGGACTACATCCGCACCGCCCACAGCAAGGGGCTGGCACGACGATCCGTGGTCAGCCGGCACATGGTCCGCAACGCCCTGATCCCCGTCGTGACGATCCTCGGACCCACGCTCGCCTTCCTGGTGACCGGCTCGTTCATCATCGAGCGGATCTTCAGCGTGCCAGGGGTGGGCCAGTTCTACCTCGCATCGATCTCCACCCGTGACTACAGCCTGCTCATGGCGATGACCATGCTGTACGCCTTCGCGGTCGCCTCCCTCAACGTCGTCGTCGACGTCCTGTACGCCTACATCGACCCCCGGATCCGGTACAGCTAGGAGATCGAGCAGCGATGGCTACCGTCAGCAGCCCGATAGAACGCGGGATCGTCGCCCCGCGGCGCAGCGCCGGCCTGTGGAGCGACGCATTCGGGCGCCTCCGCAAGAACCGGCTGGCCCTCGTCGGGCTGGTGATGGTCGCCCTGCTGCTGTTCTTCGGCGTCTTCGGGCCGATCCTGGCGCCCTGGCCGTACCAGGTCCAGGACATCCCGGCGATCCAGGCCAATGGAAACACGCCCCTGTCGCCGGGGAGCCCGGGGCACCTGCTCGGCACAGACCAGCTTGGACGCGACCTGTTGAGCCGCCTGCTCGACGGAGCGCGGATCAGCGTCACCGTGGCGTTCGTCGTCCAGCTCGTGATCATCGTCATCGGCGTCCCGGTCGGTGCCGTGGCGGGGTGGTTCGGCGGACGACTGGACAACATCCTGATGCGCTTCACCGACGTGATCTACGCCTTCCCGGATCTGCTGTTCATCATCCTGCTGTCGGTCGCCTTCCGCGAGACGGCGTTCGGCAAGGCGCTCGACGGCCTGCTCATGGTCTTCGTGGCCATCGGCCTGACCTCGTGGGTGACGGTCGCCAGGCTGGTCCGAGGGCAGCTGCTGTCGCTGAAGGAGATGGAGTTCGTCGAGGCGGCCCGCGCGATCGGCGTATCGGACCGGCGGATCGTGATCCGGCATCTGCTGCCCAACGGGATGGGTCCGATCATCGTGGCCATCACGCTCGGCATCCCGAGTGCGATCCTGGCCGAGGCGACCCTCGCCTATATCGGCATCGGCGTCCAGCCACCGCGGGCATCCTGGGGGAGTCTCGTCGCGGAAGGACAGCGGTTCATCCGGTCGGAGGCCCACCTCGTGACCTTCCCGGCCATCGCCATCGCGATCGCCCTGATCGGCTTCACGTTCCTCGGAGACGGTCTGCGCGATGCGCTCGACCCCAAGCTCAAGGGCAAGCAGTAGGTGACGACGCCGCAGGGTCCGCTGTCGGCGGACGGCACTCCGACGCTGATCGAGTTGCCCCCCGAGGACGCTCGCCGGGTGCAGGAGGAACGCGCCGGCGAGCGCGACACACAGCGCAAGGGTGAGGCGCTCCTCCAGGTCCGCGGACTGTCGACCCACTTCTTCACGCCCGACGGCGTCGTCCAGGCGGTGGACGACGTGAACTTCGATGTCGGCTATGGCGAGACATTGGGCCTCGTCGGGGAATCCGGATGCGGCAAGAGCGTGACCGCGCTCTCGATCGCCCGCCTCGTGCCCGACCCGCCGGGGCGGATCGTGTCCGGCGAGATCCTGTTCGACGGGATCGACCTCCTCAAGCTGGGCGAATCGGAGATGCGCAAGCTGCGCGGCAAGGAGATCGGCTTCATCTTCCAGGACCCGCTCACCAGCCTGAATCCGACGCTCACCATCGGCTACCAGATCTCGGAGACCGTCCGCGAGCACATGGATCTGTCGCCCAAGGCCGCCCAGGACCGCGTCGTCGAACTGCTCGGCAAGGTCGGTATCCCGCGGGCGCGCGACCGCCTCAACGACTACCCGTTCCAGTTCTCCGGCGGGATGCGCCAGCGCGTGATGATCGCCATCGCCCTGGCGTGCGATCCCAAGCTGATCCTCGCCGATGAGCCGACGACGGCGCTGGACGTGACGATCCAGGCGCAGATCCTGGAACTGATCCAGACCCTGTCGCAGGAATTCCACACGGCCGTGCTGCTGATCACCCACGACCTGGGCATCGCCGCCGGCATGTGCGACCGGGTCAATGTCATGTACGCCGGGCGGATCGTCGAGACGGGAACCGTGGACGAGCTGTTCGCCGAACCGCTGATGCCATATTCCTGGGGCCTGCTCAATTCGCTGCCGCGGATCGATGACGTCCGGGGCGAACGGCTCCGAACCATCGAGGGCCTGCCGCCCTTGCTCATCCAGCCGGCCGACGCCTGCCGCTTCAGCCCTCGTTGCGCGTACGTGCGCGACCGATGTGGCGAACACGAACCGGAGTTGACGCCCCGCGGGTCCGGCGCCCACCAGGCGCGTTGCTGGGCGACTGAACCCGAAGGGTGGATCTCTTGACATCGACCGCCGGACTTCCGGGCGTGGGCTACCGCCACGACAAGCAGAACCTCGTGGAGGTCGACGACCTCAAGGTTCACTTCCCGATCCGAGCGGGCATCTTCAAGAGCGTGCGTGGGACCGTCAAGGCCGTCGACGGTGTGACGTTCGAAGTCCGCCGCGGCGAGACCCTGGGGTTGGTCGGCGAGTCCGGCTGTGGCAAGAGCACGATCGGGCGGGCGATGATCCGGCTTCGCGAACCCACGTCCGGCACGGTCCGGTTCGATGGTGTCGATCTCGGCAGCCTCAAGTCGAATGACCTGCGCAAGACGCGCCGCCGGATGCAGATCATCTTCCAGGATCCCTACGGGTCACTTGACCCGCGGATGACCGTCGGTTCCACCGTGAGTGAGCCCCTGGAGACCCACCACCTGGCGGAGGGCAAGGCGAAGCGCGAGCGCGTTGCGGAACTGCTCACGCTGGTCGGACTCGATCCCGCCTACGTCGCCCGCTACCCGCACGAGTTCTCCGGGGGTCAGCGTCAGCGCATCGGCGTCGCCCGGGCGCTGGCCGTGGAGCCGGAGTTCATCGTCTGCGACGAGCCGATCTCCGCCCTGGACGTGTCGATCCAGGCGCAGGTGCTGAACCTGCTGACCGACCTGCGGGAACGCCTTGGGCTGACCTACCTGTTCGTCGCCCACGACCTGTCGGTCGTCAAGCACATCAGTGACCGCGTCGCCGTGATGTACCTGGGCAAGATCGTCGAGATCGGCCCGCCGGAGAAGCTGTACACGGCCCCCGGGCATCCCTACACGCGGGCCCTGCTGTCGGCCGTTCCGGTGCCGGATCCGACGGCCGAGCGCAAGCGCAAGCGGGTGATCCTGCAGGGCGACGTGCCGAGCCCGGTGAATCCGCCGCCCGGTTGCCGCTTCCACACTCGGTGCTGGTTGTACGAGCGCCTGGGTCAGCCCGAGAACTGCCGGACCGTGGACCCGCCCCTGACGGCCATCGACGGTGAACACCGCGCCGCGTGCCACTACGCCGGCGAGGCGCGCAAGACCGACGTGGGCGTGGCGCACATCAGCGATCGTCCCGTCCGACACGGCACGCCGGAGAAGGCGCTGGAGTCGCTCCGCACCACCACGTCGGCAGTGCCCTCGGTCGCCGGCGAGTCACCCGCGACGGGGTCGGCCTAGCGCCGCGGGGCCTCATGCGGGCAGTCACGCGCGGTCCCGGCCGGGGCCCACTGGACCGGAACCGGATCGGTGGGCTGTCTGCCGCCGCGCTCCTGCTGGTGGTCGCCTGTGGGGACCCCGTCCCGACCGGCCCGTCCGCCTCGCCCTCCCCGCCGACACCGAGCGCATCGGGGGCCGCGTCCGTCGCGCCGACCGCCGGACCGTCCCTGACCATCTCCATCGGCGGCGACCTGGCCGGGGGCTTTTCCAATGCGGCCGTCGGCGCCGATGCCGTCCGGATCGCCGGGTTCGTGCACGACGGCCTGTACGGGCTCGACGAACGACTGCGGCCGGTCCCCATCCTGGCGAGTGATCCGCCGAGCGTGTCGGCCGACGGCCTGACCTGGACCGTCCCGATGCGGTCCGGTGTGACGTTCCAGGACGGATCCCCAGTGACCGTCGACGACGTCATCGCGACCTATGAGCTTGCCCGCAGCCCGCGCTGCCGTTTTGGGCCCGGCGACTGCCTGGCAACGGTGCTCGACAACGTCGTGGCGGTGAGCGACCGGACCGTGGCGTTCGTGCTGCGCGAGCCGCTCGCCGGCTTCGCCGCCCAGCACCTCGGCATCGGGATCGAATCGGCAGCGGCGATCGAGGCCGCCTACGCGAAGTTCCTGGCCGGTGCCCGCGCCGTGGCCGTGACCGACACCGCGCCATACCTCGAATTCGGTCGCTGCGGAGCAGGCCGCGCCGACCGGGCCCGTCGGACCCGATGGGCGCCCCGGCGTCGATCTCGTCCGACTGCGCGCGGCCGGAGAGGAGCTCCTCGCCCGGGCCGCCGTTCCGCTGCCGGATCCGGCGGACCATGCCAGTGGCGGGACGCTCGACGAGATCGCGTACGTCGATGACGTGATCGCCCGGGTCCGGGCGATCGATGCGACCTTCACGAGCCGTCCGATCGACGCGCAGGCGGCCGCGTACCCCTATCTCGCCACCGCAAACGGACCGGTCACGACCGGTCCGTTTCGGCTCGTGGGGCGGACGCCGGAGGGCGGGTTCGAGCTGGTCGCGAACGGGTCGTACTTCGCGGGTGCGCCACGGCTCGAGCGGGTCCTCTTCCAACCCGCAGCGTCGGGTGCCGAGGTCGTGCGCGGCCTCAGGGACGGGAGGATCGACTGGCACCCCGCGCTGAGCCCGGCCGAGTACGACGACGTTCGCGACGACTCGACCCTCCGGTTCGTCGAGTACCCGGAGTACGGGTTCTTCGCGCTCTACTTCAACCTGCATCCGGAGGCGGAGGGGCTGTTCCTGGACCGGAACCTCCGGCAGGCACTGGCCTATTGCATCGACCGGGAGGCGACCGCCCGGGCAGCCACCGGTGGCGACGGGGTGGCCATCCACAGCGAGATCCCACGGATGTCGTGGGCCTACCCGGAGTCCGGCCTGGCGACCTACTCACCGGACCGGGACCGGGCGGCGGACCTCATCGAGGCTTCCGGCTGGACCAGGGGGACCGACGGCGTCTACGAGCAGGCCGGGCGCCGGCTGTCGACGCTCGTGGCGGTCCGTGAAGGGTTCCCGGCGCGCAGCAGCTGGCTGGCCAGGGTGAGCGACCAGGCCCGGTCATGCGGGATGGAGATCCTGGTCCGGGAGGTCCCGTTCGATGCGATCCTGACGATGCTGGCCGTCTATCCACACGTGAATGCCGCGGCACCCGACGGTGGGCGTCCGTTCGACCTGTACTTCGGCGGTCTGGACACGGGCGTGGACCCGGACCCGTTCCGGCTGTACCACTCGTCGACGTGCTCCAGCGCGGAGCGGCCCGACACGTACAACTTCGCCTGTTACCAGGATCCGGAGGTGGACGGCCTGATCGAAGCCGCCCGGACCGAGACGGACCTCGCGCGACGGGCCGAGCTGTACGCGACGTATGCCGCCCGGATATCCGAAGACCTGCCCGTCATCTACGCGTGGTCCGGGCTGGTTCGCGAGGCGGTCCGGTCGACGGTCGGCACGGCGGCGCCCGCCGGCCTGCGGCTGGACACGCCGACCTGGTACGGGCGCCTGGAGCTGCTGACGACGAGCCGATGACCTTGCGGTCGCCGATGTCGGCGAGCGCGTGGATCCGAGGTCAGCCGGCGGGCTCGCGGAAGTGGCAGGCGCACCAGTGGTCGCCGCCCAGGTCGATGAGTGGCGGGACCTCCGCTGCGCAGATCTGCGGGTCGCCCATCTCGGCGCGCAGCGGGCAGCGCGGGTGGAACCGACAGCCGCCCGGCGGGTTCACCGGGCTTGGCACGTCGCCGGTCAGGATCACGCGCTGGCGGCGGGCCTCCGGATCGGGGACCGGGATCGCCGACATCAGGGCGACGGTGTACGGATGCTGCTGCTGCCTGAACAGGTCCACGCGGTCGGCCAGCTCGCCGATCCGTCCCAGGTACATCACCGCGACGCGGTCGCTGATGTGCTCCACCACGCCCATGTTGTGGGCCACGAACACGTACGTCAGGCCGAGTTCGCGCTGGAGGGACTTGAGGAGGTTGAGGACCTGGGCCTGGATCGACACGTCGAGCGCCGACACCGGCTCGTCGCAGACCACGAGGTCCGGCTCCAGGACGAGCGCCCGCGCGATCCCGATCCGCTGACGCTGTCCCCCGGAGAACTCGTGCGGGTAGCGCCGGGCGTGGTAGGACTGCAGTCCGACCATGTCCATCATCCGCGCGACCTTGGCCTGGCGCTCGGCCGCCGACCCGAGGCCGTGGATGCGCAGCCCTTCGCCGATGCTGTCGCCGATCGGCGTCCGGGGATCCAGGCTGGAGTAGGGGTCCTGGAAGATGATCTGCATGCGCCGCCGGTAGGGCTTGAGCGCCGCCCCCTGCAGGCCGGTCAGGTCGACGCCGTCGAAGCGGATCGTCCCGGCGGTCGGCTCGATCAGGCGTAGGAGCAGGCGCCCGACCGTCGTCTTGCCGCAGCCGGACTCGCCGACGAGCCCGAGCGTCTCCCCACGGCGGATGTCGAAGCTGACGCCGTCCACGGCCTGGACCTGCCCGACCGTCCGTTGCAGGATCCCGCCGTGTACCGGGAAGTGCTTGACGAGGTCGCGAACCTCGACGAGCGGCGCCGCCTCCTGGGTGTCCGTCGCGCTCACGCTTCCTCCCTGGCCCGCGGCATGAGGCCGCCCGCGGCGTCGTGGTAGAGCCAGCAGCGCACGTCGTGCGTCTGGCTGACCGGCCGCAGGGCGGGATGGACCTCGGTCGCCATCGCGACGTCCTCCTGGATCCGCGTCAGGCAACGCGGCGCAAACCGACAGCCCTTGGGCAGGTCGATGAGGTTCGGGACGTTGCCCGGGATGACGGCGAGCTCGTCCTTGACCGATCCGACCACGGGGATCGAACCGATCAACCCGCGGGTGTACGGGTGCAGCGGCGTGCGGAAGAGCGAGACCGTGTCGGTCTGTTCGACGATCTCGCCGGCGTACATGACGGCCACCCGATCGCACATCTCGGCGACGACCCCGAGGTCGTGGGTGATCAGGACGATGGCCGTTCCGGTCTCGTCGCGCAGGTTGCGCATCAGGTCGAGGATCTGCGCCTGGATCGTGACGTCGAGGGCCGTCGTGGGCTCGTCCGCGATGAGCAGCTCCGGCTCGCACGCGAGGGCCATCGCGATCATCACGCGCTGGGCCATCCCGCCGGACATCTCGTGGGGGAAGTTGCGCAGACGGCGCTCGGGATCCGGGATGCCGACCGTCTTGAGGAGCTCCAGGGCCCGACTGCGGGCGACCTTGCCCTTCATCCCGCGATGGATCCGGAGGACTTCCTCGATCTGGCTCCCGACGTCCCAGACCGGGTTCAGCGACGACGTCGGCTGCTGGAAGATCATGCTGATCCGGTCTCCCCGGATCTTGCGCATCTCGTCGTCCTTGAGCTTGAGCAGGTCCTGACCGTCGAACAGGATCTCGCCCTTGGCGATCCGGCCGGGCTTCGCGATGAGGCGGAGGATGGACAGGCTGGTCACGCTCTTGCCACAGCCGGACTCGCCGACGAGGCCCATGATCTCGCCCCGATCGACGTGGAAGTCGATGCCGTCCACCGCGCGAACGAGCCCGTCGCGCGTGGCGAACGACGTGTGCAGCCCCTTGACCTCCAGGAGCGGGCGGTCGCCCCGCCCACGGAGCGGTCGGCGCCTCGCGGTGGGGACCAGCTCCTCGATGACGGACGTGTCCGTGTCCAGCGGGCGGGTATCCGTCATCGATTGAGCCTCGGGTCGAGGGCGTCGCGCAGGCCGTCGCCGATCAGGTTGAACGCCAGGACGCTCATGGTGATGGCGACGCCCGGGAAGAAGATGAGATGCGGCGCGGAGAAGAACAGGTTGCGGTCGCTGGCGATCATGAATCCCCATTCGGCCGCCGGGGGCTGGGCGCCGAGACCGACGAACGAGAGGGCCGCCACCTCCAGGATGGCCCCACCGATGCCGAGCGTCCCCTGGACGATGAGCGGGGTCAGGGCGTTGGGCAGGATCCGTCGCGACAGGATGCCGGACGATGACTCGCCCAGCGCCCGGGAGGCGGTCACGAAGTCGGTCTCGCGCACGGACAGGACGGACGCGCGCATGACCCGGGCGTAGATCGGGATGGACACGATGCCGATGGCGAGCATCGCGTTGGTCAGCCCGGTCCCGAGGACGGTCACGATCGCGATGGCCAGGATCAGGCTCGGGAACGACAGGACGACGTCCATCAGGCGCATGAGGATGTTGTCCGTCCGGCCCCCGGCGTACCCGGCGATGGCGCCGATCAGGGTGCCGACGATGATCGCGAACGAAACGGTCACGAACCCGATCTGGAGCGACACGCGCGACCCGTAGATGACCCGGCTGAACTCGTCCCGGATGTTCGAATCGAGGCCCATCAGGTGCTGGGGCTGGTCCGCGGCACAGCCCAGCAGGTGGACGCACGGTGGGGTCCCGCGGGTCCCGGGCAGCCCGAGGTCGAGCATCGACGTGATCGGGTCGAACGGGGCGATGAACGGCGCGAAGACGGCGATGAAGACGAGCACGCTCAGGATGGATAGCCCGACCACCGCCGACCGCTGACGCAGGACGTTCACGGCCGTATCGCGACGGAGCGAGGACGGCTTCTGGGTGACCAGCGTGTCTGCCCCGACTTCCGGCGGGGGCGCCTGGGGCGTCAGGGCGGTGCTCACGACAGCCTGATCCTCGGGTCCAGGAACGCGTACGACACGTCGACGAGGAGGTTGACCGTGAGGTACGCCAGGGCGACCACGATGGTCACCCCCTGGATGACGATGTAGTCGCGGCCCTCGATCGCCTCGAACAGGGTCTTGCCCATGCCGCTCAGGTTGAAGATCGTCTCGGTCAGGATCGCGCCGGACAGGAACGCCCCGAGCGACAAGCCGATCACGGTCACGACGGGCAGCATCGCGTTGCGCATCGCGTGGCGGATCACGACCGCCCGCTCCCGCAGGCCCTTGGCCCGGGCCGTGCGGACGTAATCGAGCCCGAGCACCTCCAGGAGGCTGGAGCGCGTCATCCTCGCGATGATCGCCAGCGGGATCGTGCCGACCGCGACGGCGGGCAGGATCAGATGGCGCAAGGTGTCGCCGAGCGCCGCCCACTGTCCGGTGACGAGCGTGTTGAAGACGTACATGTTGGAGAAGAAGTCGAGGACGCTCCGCGGCAGGCCATCGACGCCCTGGAAGCCCCAGCTCTCCGCCAGCGAGACCACACTGACCCCGGGGGTCAGCCGGCCGGACGGCGGGAGGGTGACCGGCGTGTCTTTCAGCAGGACCGCGAACACGAAGGCGAGCAGCAGGCCCAGGACGAAGACCGGGGTCGAGACGCCCAGGTTGGCGACCACCATCGTCGCGACGTCGACCGGCGAGTTCCGCCGGGTCGCCGACAGCAGGCCCAGGGTCACGCCGACCACGGTCGCGAAGATGAGGGCCACGACCGTCAGCTCCACGGTGAC
This sequence comes from uncultured Chloroflexia bacterium, assembly GCA_963704935.1. Classification (GTDB taxonomy): domain Bacteria; phylum Chloroflexota; class Limnocylindria; order Limnocylindrales; family CSP1-4; genus SPCO01. The sequence goes on along the minus strand of CAVPIF010000001.1, from coordinate 289,092 downwards.
CGGGAGTCGCTCCAGCAGGATGTCGGTGACCGGCCGGCCGAACCGGAGTGAGCTGCCCAGGTCGCCCTGGAGCAGCGCCCCGAAGTAGATGAGGAATTGCTCCCAGAGCGGCTTGTCGAGTCCATAGCGGATCGCGAACTGGGCGCAAAGCTCCGGGGTGGCCTTCTCGCCGTAGGTGGCCGTGCACGGGTCACCGGGAATCACCCTGGCCAGGATGAAGACCAGCACGACGATGCCGACCAGCACCGGGATCGCGTAGAGCAGACGGCGGACGATGAATCGGGTCATCCGGACTGATCGCCTTCGTACCGGTGGATGTGCGGTCGGCGCGACCGCGTCGGGGATTCGCGAAGGGCGTCGCCGGAGCGACGCCCTTCGCGTTCAGAAGCGGGGGATTACCCCTCCGGCGCCGGAGGCGGCGGGTTCAGGAACCCACCGAACAGGCCGGGGAAGTAGGAGAACGAGCCGTCGCGGCCCTTGTGGAGCGGGTGCTCCGCGTCCCACTGCGAGGCGTAGGTCAGGACCACGTCGTTCGCGTCGAGCGACGCGCCGTCGTGGAACGTGACGCCTGCACGAAGGGCGCAGGTCCAGACGGTGAGTTCGGCGTTCGGCTCGCACTTCTCGGCGAGCGCAGGGACGGCAGCCGTGCCGGCGATCTCGTAGCCGTACAGCGGTTCCATCATCTGCTCGCACGCGCGCAGCGACTCGCCATCCGACTCGTCGGCGCAATACAGGCCGATCGGCTCGGCGTTCTGCATCCAGACGAACTGGCTGCGGTCGCCGGGCGTCATCGACGCGAAGTGCTCGTTGCCGAGCGGCGAGCTGTGCGCTCCCTGGACGTCGGCGCGGTAGGCCGTCGCCGAGCCCTGGTGCGCGATCGGGATCATCGGGATGTTCGCCTTGATCGCGTCGTTGGCCTGACCGTAGAACGGCGCCCGTGAGGCGTCGTCCGTCCCGATCGCACCCTGCGACAGCGCTCCGGTGATGTCGTCCCACTTGTTGCCGAACTGGGCCGAGGCCCCGGCACCGAAGTGATAGTCGAGGAAGTTGGTGGCGTCCGGATAGTCGGCGCCCCAGCCGAGGATATGGATCCCGTCCAGCTTGCCGGCATCGCCGTTGTCGAGGAACGTCCCCGACTCCTGGACCTCGATGGTCGCCGTGATGCCCAGGTTCTTCAGCTGGGCCTGCAGGTCCTGGGCGAGGACATTCTGGTCATTCGCATAACTGCGCGACACGTCGCGGTACTGGATCTTGGTCTCGAAGCCGTTCGGGAACCCGGCATCGGCCAGCATCTGCTTGGCCGCCGCGAGGTCGAACCCGTACCACTCGGCGCCCTCGCATCCGCCGGGGATGGAGCACGGGGTGAAGTGGGACGCCACGATCGAGCCCGGAGGCGAATAGTTGTCGACGATCCGCTGCCGGTCGATGCCCATGGCGATGGCCTGGCGGACCTTCTCATTGTCGAACGGGGCATACGTGTTGTTGAAGCCGTAGTAGAGCGTGTTGAGGCCTTCGCGCGGCTTCAGGGCGAGGTCAGCATTGCCCTCGACCACCGGGAAGTCCGTGGCGCCGATGTTGTCGATGCCGTCGACCGTCCCGGACTGGAGCTCGACGAGACGCTGGGCGCCTTCCTTGCTCCACCGGAAGATGAGCTTCTCTGCCTTGGCCGCGGCGCCCCAGTAGGCGTCGTTGCGGGCCATCGTCAGGTCGGACCCGCGGTTCCAGGCCTCCAGCTTGTACGGGCCGGTGCCGTTGACCGCGGAGACGATCGCCTGATTCGTGTCGCCGCTCGGGTCGATGTTCGCCTCGAGCCAGCCCGTGTCGTTGATCGCGAACGAGGTGAACGCGATCTTGGACAGGAACGCGACGTCCGGGTTGCAGAGCTCGAACACGACGGTCATCTCGTCCGTCGCACTGATCTTCTTGAACTGGCCGGTGTAGGCGGAATGCTCGGCGTCCGGTGCCGCGGCCTGTCCGCAAGGGGCCTCGCCCGTGGCCGGGTAGGCCATCGCCTCGAACGGCGCCATGCTCTCAGGCGCGGTGGTGGGCGCCGTCGTCGGTGCGGTCGATGGGGCGGTCGTCGCGGTCGAACCGCTACAGGCCGCGAAGATGATCACCGCACTCGTGGCCAGGGCCGCGAGTCGGGGCGACCACCGACTGGATCGGGTCATGCTCAGAACTCCTCCTCTAGGCCCCGTTGCCGGACCGATGCTGCCTCCCTGTCCGGGATCTCGGGGCGGGGCGCGATCGCGCTGCGCCGGGCCGGCGCAGGCGAGGTGGCGGAACACTAGCACCGGCGGGGTGTGCGCGTCACCCCTCGATTCGCGCTTGGGTCCGGTCGCGTATGCTCGCGGCATGGACTCGATCCGCGTGGCGCTGGCCCAGGTCGCGCCGGCGCTCGGCCAGCTCGAGGCGAACCTGGCCCGCCACCACGAGCTGCTGGAGCAGGCCCGCGCTGGTGGTGCCGATCTCGTGGTCTTCCCCGAGCTCGGCCTGACCGGCTACCAGCTCCAGGACCTGGCCGCCGAGGTCTCGCTTCGGCTCGACGACCCGCGCCTGGGCGAGCTGGCGCGGGCGACCGACGGGCTCTCGGCCGTCGTGTCGTTCGTCGAGGAATCGACGGACCATCGACTGTTCATCTCGGCTGCCCTGCTGGAGGACGGCGAACTGCGCCACGTCCATCGCAAGCTCTTCCTGCCCACCTACGGATTGTTCGACGAGCGACGCTTCTTCGCCCAGGGTGACCTGCTGCGAGCCGTGCCGTCGCGACTCGGGGTCGGGATCGGCCTCGCCATCTGTGAGGACTTCTGGCACCTGAACGTGCCGCAACTGCTTGCCCTCGATGGCGCGCAGATCCTCATCAACGTGTCGTCGTCGCCGGGTCGCGACCTGGCCGCCACGAACGAGGTCGGACTGGGGACCGCGACGTCATGGCGGACCCTCATGCGGAGCTACGCCCAGCTGACGACCTCGTTCGTGATCTTCTGCAACCGTGTCGGCGTCGACGAGTCGATCTCGTTCTGGGGCGGCTCGGAGGTCATCGCGCCGACGGGAGCGACCGTGTTCAGCGCGCCGCTGTACGACGAGGGCTTGTTCCACGTCGACATCGCACCGGCGGACATCCGTCGAGAACGAGTCGGCCTGCCACTCCTGCGGGACGAGCGACCCGAGCTCCACATCCGCGAGCTCCAGCGCATCGTCCGGGAGCGAGCCGGACTGCCCGATGACGGGATGGACGACCTGCTCGCCGGGTCCGGATCCGATCTCGCTCGTGCCGAACCGCGCGCAGGATGAGCGACGTGTCCGGCTTCGACCTGCCCTCGGAGCTCGCGATCGACACGGACGTCGCGCGGCGGGTCATCGGGGAGTTCATCCGCGGGCAGTTGCGGCAGGCCGGCTTCGAGCGGGCGGTCCTGGGTCTGTCCGGAGGGATCGACTCCGGACTCGTCGCCTACCTCGTGGCGGAGGCGATCGGAGCGGAGCGGCTGCTCTGCGTCCTGATGCCGTACCGGACCTCGTCGCCGGCGTCACGGGCCGACGGGGAGGAGGTCGTCCGTCGCCTGGGCTGCGCAGCGGAGGTCGTCGACATCTCGCCGATGGTGGATCCGCACTTCGCCGCCGAACCGGAGGCCGCCCCACTGCGGCGCGGCAACTTCATGGCGCGCATCCGGATGGCCGTCCTGTACGACCGGTCGGTCACGTTCGGCGGCCTCGTGGTCGGCACCGGCAACAAGACGGAGTCGCTGATCGGCTATACGACGGTCTTCGGCGACAGCGCCTGCGCGTTCAACCCGATCGGCGACCTCTACAAGAGCCAGGTCCGCCAGCTCTCCGCCGCGATCGGTGTCCCGGACGCGATCATCCGCAAGGCCCCGTCGGCGGACCTGTGGCCCGGCCAGACGGACGAGCAGGAGGCCGGGTTCAGCTACCCGGAGCTCGATCGGCTGCTGTTCTGGCGGATCGACAAGCGCCGCTCGATGGATGAGGTGGTGGCGTTGGGATTCGCCCGCGAACTCGTCGAGCGGGTGGACCGGATGGTGGCGGGCGCGGAGTTCAAGCGGCAGGTACCCCCGATCGCCAAGCTCGGACCGCGGACGGCCGGCGTCGACTACCTGTATCCGCGGCGACGACCGGGGTCGGCGCGGGAGTGAGCCGGCCCGACGCAGGCACGGCTCCAGGCGCGGGCGGCACGCTGTACGTGGTGGCCACCCCGATCGGCAACCTCGGCGACGTCACGTTGCGGGCGCTGAAGGTCCTGGCGGCTGTCCCGCTCGTCGCCGCGGAGGACACGCGCCTGACCCGGCGCCTGCTCGATCGCCACGGCGTGACCGTGCGAACCACGAGCTACCACGCCCGCAGCGGACCGCAACGGCTCGCCGGTCTGCTGGAGCACCTGCGGGCCGGCGCCGACCTGGCCCTCGTCACGGACGCCGGGACACCGACGGTCAGCGACCCGGGCGGTGAACTCGTGGTGGCCTGGGCGGGCGAGGGCGGCCGGGTCGTCCCGATCCCCGGGCCATCGGCGGTGCTGGCTGCCGTGGCGGGTTCCGGGGTGACGGGACCGCGCTGGGCCTTCGAGGGGTTCCTGCCGCGCAGCGGGCGAACGCGACGGGAGCGGCTGGCGGCCATCGCGGCTGATTCGCGCGGTACGGTCCTGTTCGAGGCGCCCGGTCGGGTCGCGGCCACGCTTCGCGACCTTGCCGCGGCCTGCGGCGCGGGGCGCGCCGGGGCGGTCTGTCGCGAGCTCACGAAGGTCCATGAGCAGATCGTTCGCGGTCCGCTCGGCGATCTCGCCGCCGCCGCCGAGGAAGGGGCGATCCCGGCCCGTGGCGAGGTCGTCCTGGTGGTCGGGATGGCTGACGAAGTCGAGACGGCGGCTGGCGCGGCCGATGCCGCTGAAGCGCTGGCGGATGCCCTCGCCGAGGTGGAGCGGCTCGCTGCCTCCGGGGTCGCCCGTGGCGAGGCGGCCCGTCGGGTCGCCAGCGCGATCGGCATCCCGCGCCGGCGCCTGTACGGTGTACGCTACCGATGAGTAGCATCGTCCGCATGCGATCCCCTGGTTCGCGGATCGCGCTGACCTACGTGGTCACGCTCGTGCCGGTCGCCGCGGCGCTGAACATCGTGGGCAGCACGATCAACGAGGCGCTCCGGCTGCCGACCTTCCTGGACATGATCGGGACCGCGGTCGCCGCCATCGTCCTGGGTCCGTGGTGGGGTGCCCTCGTCGGGGTCATCACCAACATCGCCGGCTCCTTCATCACCGGTCCGATCGGGATCCCCTTCGCGCTGGCGAACGTCGCGGGCGCCCTGGTGTGGGGCTACGGCGTCCGTTCGTGGGGCATGGGATCCAGCCTGCCGAAGTTCTTCCTGCTCAACGTCGTCGTCGCGCTCGCCGTATCTTCGGTCGCGGCACCGATCGTCGTCTTCGTCTTCGGCGGAGCGACCGGCCATTCGTCGGATGCGATCACGGCGGGGTTCGCACAGGCCGGCAACGATCTCATCACGTCCGTCTTCGCCTCGAACGTCATCGTCACGCTCGCCGACAAGATCATCGCGGGGTTCGTGGCCGTATCCATCATCGCGGCCCTGCCGCCGAGCCTCACGGACGGGCTCCAGCTGCCGGCCGCGACGGGGATGCGTGGCGTCCTGCTGGCCGCGGCCGGCGTCGTCGTCGGCGTGGCGCTCGTGCTCGTGTTCATCCTCATCACCCCGCCGGCCTGAAGTCGACTGCGATGCGAGAAGGGAGCGTGCCGTGAGTCCCAAGGATCCGCCCGAAGGCGCGAGGACGGTGGGGCCCCGGGAGGGCCTGGGCGCCGGCATCATCGCGCTCGGCGTCCTGTCGGTGGTGATGCCCACGGTGGTCGATCAGCTCCCGTCCGTCGCCGACGGCGGCAGTGCGGCGTTCGTGCTCTATGGCATGAGCGTCCTGATCGGCATCTTCGTGATCATCGCCGGCGTGATGACCTTCTTCGTCAAGGACTGACCGGCTCGCGCGTGGCCGACGACTCGATCATCGCCATCGCGGACCTCGGGTTCCGCCATGCGCGGGCGGAGCGACGGGCGCTGCGCGGGATCGACCTCGAGATCCGCCGCGGTGAATACGTCGCCCTGATCGGTCTCAATGGCGCCGGCAAGTCGACGCTGGGCCTGTGCCTCAACGGGATCGTCCCGCACATGCTGCCTGGCGAGTTGACCGGGACCGTTCGGGTGGCGGGCGTCGATCCGGCGGCCATGCCGGTGCGCGAGATGGCCCGGACCGTGGGCATCGTCTTCGACGATCCGGAATCCCAGATGAGCCAGATCACCGCCGCGGAGGAGGTCGCCCTCGGACTCGAGAATCTCGGCGTGCCGCCGGCGGAGATGCCCGAGCGCATCGCCACAGCCCTGCGCCTGGTCGGACTCGAAGGCATCGAGGAGCGCGCCCCGATGGGCCTCTCGGGCGGTGAGCAGCAGCGACTGGCCATCGCCTCCGTCCTGGCGATGCGGCCGTCGATCGTGTTCATGGACGAGCCGACCTCCAACCTCGACCCGCTCGGCAAGGCGCAGGTCTTCGAGATCGCCCGACGCCTCAACCAGGAGCGGGGTATGACCGTGATCGTCGCCGAGCACGAGGTGGAGGTCCTGGCCGAGTACGCCGACCGGGTAGTCGTGCTCCATGAGGGTCGGATCGTCCTCCAGGGCTCGCCGCAGGAGGTGCTGGGCCAGGTCGAGCTCCTGGAGTCGCTCGGTCTCCGCAGCCCGCAGGTCACCGAGTTCGCGCGCGCACTGTCCGGCGCATCCGATGCACTGCCGGTCACGATCGACGAGACGATCCCGTGGCTGGAGGCGCGTGCGTGACCGAGACCGGTACCATCATCAGCCTGCGAGACGCCCGGTACGTCTATCCGCACGGTCGGGTCGTGGCCCTGGACGGCCTGACCGTGGATGTCCGGCCCGGCGCGATCGTCGGTGTCATGGGCCCGAACGGGTCCGGCAAGACGACGTTCAGCAAGCTCCTCAACGGCCTCCTCAGGCCGACCTCCGGGAGCGTGGTCGTCGCTGGCCGGGATACGGCGGCGCATCCTGTCCGAGCGCTGGCCGCCCAGGTCGGCTACGTGTTCCAGAACCCGAATCACCAGCTCTTCACGCCGACCGTCGCCGAGGAACTCGCCTTCGGCCCGCGCAACATCGGGTGCTCGCCCGGCGACGTCGCGGAACGGGTGGCGGAGGCCGTCGAGTTCTTCGGCCTCGAGGCGATCCTGAAGGTCCATCCGTACCGCATCAGCTTCCCGCTCCGCAAGCTCGTCGCGATCGCGTCGATCTTCACGATGCGACCCCGGGTCTTCGTCCTGGACGAGCCGACGACCGGCCAGGACCATCGCACGACGAAGGTCATCGACCGGCTGATCCTGAAGCTCGGCGAGCGGGGCGATACGGTCATCTGCGTATCCCACGACATGCCGCTGATCGCCAATGTCGCCGAGCGGGCCCTGGTCATGGCGGCTGGGCGCCTGGTTGCCGACGGCACGCCCCGCCAGGTCTTCTCCGATCGGTCGGTCATGGAGCGGTCCCAGCTGACGCCGCCCCAGATCAGCCGGCTGTCCGCGCGGTTGCCGGGCCGGCAGGATCGACCCGTCGCGCTGTCGGTCGCAGAACTCGTGGGCGAAGTGCGCGACGGCCGGGCCATGCGAGGGCGTCACTGATGCCGGGCGTCACCGTGACCCTCGTCCGTGGCACGTCCTGGCTGCATCGGCTCGACCCGGTCTCGAAGCTCGCCTGGGTCTTGGCCGTGATCCTGTTCGCGTTCTCCTCGTATCATCCGGTCCCACTCCTCGCCGTCGCGCTGGTCGGCCTCGGGATGGCCGTGTCGGCGGGGATCGCCGGGCCCCTCCTGCGCATCCTGCTCGTCTTTGCCCCGATCGTGGCGTCGATGATCGTCATCCAGACCATCGCCCCGGCGACCTGCTCGAATGCCTGCACGCCAGCGGCCCAGCTTGGACCGGTGACGCTCTACCAGGAGGGCATGTCGCACAGCCTGTCGCTGGTCTCCCGCGTGCTGGCGATGGAGGTCGTCGCCCTGGCGGTCCTGATGACGACGCACTCGTCCGACCTGTTCGCGGCATTCGCCAGGCTCCGCGTCCCGTACGTCCTGAACTTCATGGTCTCGATGACCCTCCAGCTCGTCCCCGTGCTGCAGCGCGAAGTGGGGGTCGTGCTCTCCGCCCAGAAGTCGCGCGGGATGCGGGCCAGCGGTTTCGGGTCCATCGTGCCCTCGTTCGTGCCGGTCTTCGCGGGGGCGTTCGAGCGGATGCAGCAGCTCGCCATCAGCCTGGAATCGAGAGGATTCGGATCGTCCGGACCGAAGACCTCGTATCGCCGCGTCGGCATCGGGTGGGTCGACGCGATGATCGCGATCGCCGGTCTCGTCGCCGGCGCGATCGGGGTCGTGCTCGGGTTCACGCTGTGGAGCGTCGATCAGGCGCCGTCGCTGGTCCTGGCCCCGATGCTGACGGTGTGGGTCTTCCTGCTCGCGGCGGTGGTGTTCATCGGCATCATCGCGGCAGCCGTCCTGGCCGTCGCCCGAGCGTGAACGGTGCCCCCGCGATCGCCCACCTCCGACCCTTTCTGCCGGCCCGGGACCAAGCGGTCGGATCCGGACCGCGACCGCGCGGCCGCGTCGCAGGCCGGTACTCCGACTGAGCGGATGGCGGCGGCGGCGCGGGAGGGGGAACGCGCCGCCGCCGATGTCGATCTGCCGCTCGTGACTCAGGCGGCGACCCCGGAGGCGTCGTCCGTCTCGTCATCAGGGTCGTCGACGGTCGCGGCCGCGTCGGATCCGGGGTTCGCCGGGATCGGCTCGGTCGGGGGCGCCTCGCCGTACGTCTCTGCCTGGGCCACCAGGGACTCGGCGGCCTGCTGGGCCTCGTAGTCCTTCTTGCGGCGACCGGACAGCATCTCGACGTGGGAGGCCACGACCTCCGTCTTCCAGTGGCGCTGGCCCCGATCGTCGTCCCAGGATCGGGTCTGGAGGCGGCCCTCGATGGCTACCTGCTGACCCTTGCCGAGGTATGTGCCGGCGATCTCGGCCAGGCGGTCCCAGGTGACCACGGGGTGGTACTCGGCCTTCTCCCGGCCACCGCCGATGAACTCGTTGCTGGCGACGGTGAACGTCGTGACGTTCTTGCCGCTGGCCAGGCTGCGCATCTCCGGATCGCGCGTGAGGCGACCCGTGAGGAGGACCTTGTTCACGGTCCGATCTCCTTCCCGGTCGGTCGGCTGCGCCGGTCCCGACCCTGCGTCAACGGCGGGTGACACGGAAGCTAGCAGCGGACGCTGCACCGGGACGTTGCGCCGACTGCACGGGCGCTTACCAGCACCCGGGTCGAGGACCGGTCGGTCAGCTGACGGACGAGCGGCGCCGTCCGGAGCGCGGCGCGGCCGGCTTCGGCGCGGTGACGGCCGCGTCCGCCAGGCCGAGCGCGCCGTCGGCGGCCATCGTGCGCGACGCTGACGGACGTTCCGCCGGAGGCGTCGTCGTCGGCGTCGGATCGCGAGCCGATGTCGGCCAGGTTCGGGCGCTCGGCCACGGCCTCGTCGTCGACGGCGTCGGCCGACCGGAGATCGGTCCGCTTCCGCCGTCGGCCGCCTCGACCGGACGACGGGTCGGGCAGCACGATCGGGCCGCGCGGCGCGCCCTGGTGGGCCGTCGAGACGGCGTTGAACGAGGCGACCGTGGCGTCGGGTTCCGGCGCCTGGCTCCCGTACAGGTCGCAGAACATCTCGACGAGCTCGGGGTCGAACTGGGTCCCCGAATGGCGCTGCAGCTCGACGATCGCCTGATCGTGGGACATCGCTCGCTTGTACGGCCGGTCGTGGACCATCGCGTCGTACGCGTCCGCGATGGCCACGATGCGTGCACCCAGCGGGATCTCGTTCCCGCGCAGCCCGTACGGGTAGCCGTGGCCGGCGTACCGCTCGTGGTGGTGGAGGATGATCGGCACGGCGTCCTTGAGGGTGGCGGCCTGCTCCAGGATGACCTGGCCGATGCGCGGGTGCTGGACGACGGTCCGCCATTCCGCCGACGTCAGGGTCGACGGCTTCTCCAGGATCTCCTGGGGCACCGCGACCTTGCCGACGTCGTGCAGCAGGGCGGCGACGCGGAGTCGATCGACCTCGGCGTCCGGGAGCTCCAGCTGGCGCGCGATCGCCATGACGACCGTCGCGATCATCGGCGACGGCTTGCCACGGTAGTGGGGGAGCGGGGCGAGCACCGACGCCAGCGCCTCGGTCGCGGCGTCGCGAGCCTGCTGGCCGATCTCGACCGCCCTCGCGCGACCCGCCGAGGAGATCGGGGCGCGGGGCACCCTGGCGTCCTCGTCGGGCTCCTCGAAGATGTACGTCTGGTTGCGACCCAGCGACTTGGCCGAGTACATCGCCGCGTCGGCATCGCGGACGAGCGCTTCCATGCGCAGCTGCTTGCCCTTGCCGCCGGCGATGCCGATCGAGATCGTGACCGCGATCTCCTGCCCACCCTCGAAGGTGAACTTCTCTCGTTGCACGAGGAGGCGCAGCTTCTCGGCCAGGACGGACGCCTCCTCCACGTCCGTCTCGGTGAGCAGGAGCATGAACTCCTCGCCACCGTAGCGGCCGATCAGGTCGCTCGTGCGCAGGTTCGTGGCGATCGTCTGGGCGACCCCGCGCAGGACGATGTCGCCGACCGCGTGCCCGTACGTGTCGTTGACCGCCTTGAAGTGGTCGATGTCGACGAAACCGACCGCCAGCGGCCGCTCGTAGCGGGTCGCGCGCTCGATCTCCGCAAACAGCTCGGCCAGCAGGGTCTGGCGATTGGCCACGCCGGTCAGCCGGTCGATCGTCGCGCGGTCGTGGGTGTCGGCGAGGGCTCCGGCGATTTCGTTGACGGCCCGCGACAGCCGGCCGTCCAGGCCCAGCCCGCGGACGGCCACGGATGTCGTGTAGTCGCCGGCCGCGATCTGCTCCGCGGCGCGGACGAGCGCGTTCAGACGGAACCGGAAGTAGGCGGCCACGAGGACCGCGGTGAGCGCCACACCGGCCACGGCGACGGCGATGGGGGTCGCGACGGCGCGAACCCCATCATCGATCCAGGGCGGCAGGACCTCCGGGGCGGCGAGGAGGACGGCGGCGACGGCGAGCGGGAGCGCCGGTGCAGCCACCGCGAAGAGGCGCATCACCTCCACAGGCTATCGTCGGGCACTCTGGCGGAGGACCCGCCGGTGGTACCGCCGTCGCCTCTCCGGATGTACCCCACGGGGGCCGCGAGCATGGGTCATGGCCGCGACCCGACTGCTATACTCCGCGGGTCCCGACCAGTTCGAGACGGTCCATGTACCAGGAGGCCAGCGATCGCGCGAGAAGGGCGCACCGGCCGTCCCGTGAGGCGACCGGGCGACCAGCAGCCGGCGATCCGCCGAGGCATCGGCGGCGCGACGCGGGAGAGGTCTATCCGGGTCCCGGGCTTGAGGCCCAGGGGCCTTTTCATTTGCCCGGCGATCGTCGACCGCGGCGTGACCGGGATGGTGACCTGAATGCCGGCCACGGTCATCGTCGGTCTCCAGTGGGGCGACGAGGGCAAGGGCAAGACCACCGATTTCCTGGCCGAGCAGACGGCCATGGTCGTGCGCTACCAGGGCGGCGACAACGCCGGCCACACGGTCGTGCGTGGCGACGAGGTGTTCAAGCTCCGGTTGACGCCGTCGGGCGTGCTCTACCCGCACATCACGTCGGTCATCGGCAACGGCGTCGTCGTGAACCCCGTGACCCTGATCGCCGAGCTGGACATGCTGACGGAGCGCGGGATCGACGTCGAACGCGTCCGGGTGAGCCGCAGCGCGCACGTCATCATGCCGTACCACGTGGCCCTGGACCGGGCGAACGAACGACGCCTGGGTGGCGCAGCGGTGGGCACGACGGGTCGAGGGATCGGTCCGACGTATGGGGATCGGGCCTGGCGACTCGGCCTCCGGATGGAGGACCTGCTGGACCGCGCCATCATCCGTGAGCGCCTCGAGCGAGTCCTGCCGGACAAGAACCTGCTGCTCGGATCGATGGACGCCGAGACGTTCACGGTCGACGCCCTCGTCGAGGAGGCCGCCGGCTGGGGTGAGCGTCTGCGTGTGCACCTGGACGACACGACCTGGCTGGTCCAGGCCGCCCTGGCCCGCGGTGAGCACGTCCTGCTGGAGGGGGCGCAGGGCACGCTGCTGGACCTGGACCATGGCAGCTACCCGTACGTCACGTCCTCCAACCCGGTGGCCGGAGGCGCCTGTACCGGCGGTGGGATCGGCCCGCTCCAGGTGGACGAGGTCATCGGTGTCATGAAGGCGTACTCCACCCGGGTCGGGTCCGGGCCGTACCCGACCGAGCTGACCGACGAGATCGGCGCGGGCATCGCCGAGCGAGGGCATGAGTTCGGCACGGTCACCGGCCGGCCCCGCCGGGTGGGCTGGTTCGACGCGGTCCCGTTGCGCTATGCCGTGGCCGTCAACAGCGTGAGCTCGATCATGCTCAACAAGCTCGACATCCTGTCCGGCGTGGACCCACTTCGGATCTGTGTCGCCTACGAGATCGACGGTGAGCGCGTCGAGACCTGGCCGTCCAGCGGGGCAGCCCTTGCACGGGCCACGCCGGTCTTCGCGGATCTCCCCGGTTGGGCCGAGCCGATCCACGACGTCCGGTCCCTGGCCGACCTGCCGGAGAACGCCCGCCGCTACGTCACCGCGATCGAGGAGCACGCCGGCGTCCCGATCGTCCTCGTGTCCGTCGGGCCGGAGCGGACGCAGACCATCGAGCGCGCCTGGCGCCCGATGCGCAAGCGGCCCGGGATCCTGGCGTGAGTGGCGGGCGCCTCGTGACACCGACCCGCATCCTCATCGTGGGGGGCGGCGGTCGCGAGCACGCCCTGGCCTGGAAGCTGAGCGCCGAACCCGGCGTCAACGAGGTGATCGTCGCCCCGGGCAGCGACGCGATGACCGGACTGCCCCGGGTCCGAAGGCTGGCCGGCACAGACCCGCTGGACGGGGACGCGGTCGTGGCGGCGGCCCGGGCGACGTCCGCGGAGCTCGTGGTCATCGGTCCCGAGGCACCCCTCGCCGCCGGTGTCGCGGACGCCCTCGACGCCGCCGGCATCGCCGTGTTCGGGGCCAGTCGGGCGGCAGCGCGCATCGAGAGCAGCAAGGCGTTCTGCCACGAGATCGCCGCGACCGCCGGCGTCCCGATGGCCGCCGCGCAGGCATTCCCGCCGCTCGAGGTCGCGGCGGCGATCGGCTATGCCCGCGCCCTGGATGCCGCCGGGCAGGGCATCGTCGTGAAGGCGGATGGCCTGGCCGCCGGCAAGGGCGTGACCGTCGCCGAGGACCTCTCCGAGGCGATCGCCGCGATCCGGGCGGCCGCGCTGGCCGGCACGGTCCTGATCGAGGAACGCCTGGTCGGTCGCGAGGCCAGCTGCATCGCGCTGTGCGACGGCCGGGACGCGCTGGCCCTGCCGATGGCCCGCGACCACAAGCGACTGGCCGACGCCGACGCCGGCCCGAACACCGGGGGCATGGGTGCGTACTCGCCCCTGCCGGACCTGCCCGATGCCGATGCCGACGAGTTGCTGACGCGCTTCCACCGACCGATCCTCGCCGAGCTGGCCCGTCGGGGCACCCCATTCCGCGGCGCGCTGTACGCCGGGCTGATGCTGACGGCGGACGGACCGGTCCTGCTCGAATGCAACGCCCGCTTCGGTGACCCGGAGACGCAGGCGATCCTCCCGCGCCTGGCCGTGCCGCTGGGCCCGCTCCTGCTGGCCGCCGCTCGCGGCCACCTCGCCGATGCGCGGCGGCCGCTCGGCCTGGACGGCGATCGCCTGCCGGCCCTACCCGCAGCGAGCGTGGCGATCGTCCTCGCCGCGGCCGGCTACCCGGGTGCGCCGCGACGTGGCGACCGGATCCGAGGCCTTGGCGAGCCGGAACCTGCCGACACGGCGCGCGACGCGCCGCTCGTCTTCCACGCCGCGACGGAACGCGGGCCGGACGGCGCCTATCGGACCGCTGGCGGACGGGTCCTCGCCGTCGTCGGGCGCGGCGTCGACCTGGCCGCGGCGCGGGCGATCGCCGAGACCGGCGCGGACCGGATCGCCTTCGACGGCCTCCAGCGCCGACACGACATCGCGGGCGATGTTCCGGCTGCCGCCGACCGCGCCGGACGCGTCGCGCTGACCGCCTCCGCGGGTCCTGCCCGATGATCCGCCGCTACACCCTCGCCGAGATGGGCGCCATCTGGACGGAGCAGGCCCGGTTCGAGGCGATGCTCCGCGTGGAGTTGGCGGTCAGCCGGGCCCAGGCGGCTCGCGGTCGAGTCCCGGCCGCGGCAGTGGCGGCCCTGGAGGCGCGCGCGCGCGTGGACGTCGAGCGGATCCTGGAGATCGAGAAGACGACCGACCACGACGTCATCGCGTTCGTGTCGCAGGTCGCCGAATCGGTCGGGCCGGAGGGCCGGTATCTGCACCTGGGACTGACCAGCAGCGACGTGGTCGACACCGGCCTCGCCCTCCAGCTGCGGGCGGCGGGTGCGCGGTTGCTGGTCGACGCCGACCGGCTGATCGCCGCGCTGGTCGTCCGGGCCCGGGCGGATGCCGCCACGACGATGATGGGCCGGACCCATTCGGTCCACGCCGAGCCGACCTCGATGGGGCTCAAGTTCGCCGGCTGGGCGTTCGAGGTCGACCGCGGGCGCACGCGGCTGGCCACGGCGGTGGACGAGATCGGGACGGGCAAGATCTCGGGGCCGGTCGGGACCTACAGCCACCTGGGGCCGGATATCGAGACAGAGGTGTTGGCGGACCTCGGCCTCCACGCCGACACCGTCAGCACGCAGATCGTGCAGCGCGACCGGCACGCGGCGCTGCTCACGGCCATCGCCATCCTTGGCGGCACCCTGGAACGCATCGCGACCGAGATCCGCAACCTCCAGCACACCGAGATCGGCGAGCTCCAGGAGCCGTTCCGGACCGGCCAGAAGGGCTCCAGCGCGATGCCCCACAAGCGCAATCCGATCCTGTCGGAGCGGATCGCCGGCATGTCGCGACTGCTGCGCGGCTATGCGCACACGGCACTCGAGGACCAGCCGCTCTGGCATGAGCGCGACATCAGCCACTCGTCCGCGGAACGAGTCATCCTGCCGGACGCGACGATCCTGCTCGACTACATGCTCGTGAAGATGACCGGACTCATGGAGGGCCTGATCGTCCGCTCGGATCGGATGCGCGAGAACATCGCGGGCGGCATGGGCCTTCATGCCAGCAGCCGGGTCCTGGTCGCCCTCGTCGAGAAGGCCGGGATCGGCCGCGAGGAGGCCTACGCCATCGTCCAGCGTGCGGCGCTGCGGGCGGCTGACGAACGGGTGCCCCTGCGCGACCTGCTGTCGGTCGAACCCGCGGTGGCCCACAAGCTGTCGCTCTCCGACCTCGACGGGTGCTTCGACGAGGCGGCGTTCCTGCGACACGTGCCGGAGGTCATCGCCCGCCTGGACCGGCTGGACCGTTCGGCCGACCCGTCTCGCCAGGTGCCTCGTGCTGAAGGCTGAGTCGTTCCTCCGGTCCGGCAAGGTCCGCGACCTGTATGAGTTGCCCGATGATCGCCTCCTGCTCGTGGCAAGCGACCGGATCAGCGCGTTCGATGTCATCCTCCCGACCGCCATCCCCGACAAGGGCCGCGTGCTGACCGGCCTGTCGCGCTTCTGGTTCGCCGAAACGGCCGAGATCGTCCCGAACCACCTGGTCGCCACGGAGGTCGATGACCCGACGTTGCGCGGGCGGTCGATGATCGTGGAGCGGGCGGACGTCATCCCGATCGAAGCGGTCGTTCGCGGCTTCCTGGCGGGCTCCGGCTGGGCCGAATACCGGAGGCAGCAGACCGTCTGCGGGATCGCCCTGCCCGCCGGCCTGCGCGAAGGCGACCGGCTCCCGAAGCCGGTCTTCACACCAGCCACGAAGGCCGAGCTCGGTGAGCACGATCAGAACATCGACTTCGAAACGATGACGAGATCGGTCGGTCGCGCGCTTGCCGAGCGCGTGCGCGATGCCGCGATCCGGCTGTACGAGCACGCCGCGGCGCGGACCGAGCGGGTCGGGATCCTGCTCGCCGATACGAAGTTCGAGTTCGGCCTTCGGCCGGGGACGAACGACCTCGTGCTGGTGGACGAAGCGCTCACGCCGGATTCATCGCGGCTATGGGACGCGGCCGCCCACGAGCCCGGGCGGGCGCCGGCCAGCTTCGACAAGCAGTTCGTCCGGGACTGGCTGGAGCGGCTGCCGTGGGACAAGACCGCACCGGGACCGGCCCTGCCGGACCACATCGTGGCCGGGACGCGCGGGCGATACATCGAGGCCTACGAGCGGATCACCGGGGCCAGCTTCGAGCGATATCTTGCGGAGGACGTCATCGCCCCATGAGCACGCATCGATTCGCCGTCAACGTCACCCCCAAGCCCGGGATCCTCGATCCGCAGGGCCGGGCCGTGGAGGGGAGTCTCGGCCATCTTGGCATCGAGGGCGTCAGCGGCGTCCGCGTCGGACGACGGGTGGAGTTGACCGTCGAAGCGGAGGGCGCGGCGGCCGCACGGGCCGTCGTCGAGCGGCTCGCGGCCGAGCTCCTGGCAAATCCGCTCATCGAGGCGTACGCGATCGAGGCGCTTGCGGGTGCGTCGTCGACCGTGGGGGAGCCGGCCTGATGCCGGTCCGCATCGGCGTGGTCGTGTTCCCGGGTAGCAACTGCGACCGGGACACGCTGCACGCCCTTCGGGGAGCCGGCGCGGAGGCCGTGGAACTTTGGCACGAGCAGGCGACCCTCGCCGGGGTGGCGGCGGTCGTGCTGCCAGGCGGCTTCGCCTACGGGGACTATCTTCGGGCCGGCGTGATCGCGCGGTTCAGTCCGGTCATGCGCGCCGTCGCCGCCTTCGCCGCGGACGGCGGACTCGTGCTGGGCATCTGCAACGGCTTCCAGGTCCTTGCCGAGGCGAACCTCGTGCCGGGCGCGCTGCTGCGCAACCGGGGCCTCCGATTCCTGGGTCGCGACGTGACGATCACCGCCGAGCGGCTGGATACGCCGTTCACCCACGCGCTCGCCGCGGTCGGGGCGCCGCTGCGGATGCCGATCGCCCACGGCGAAGGCTGCTTCTTCGCCGACGACGCGTCCCTCGACGTGCTGGAACGCGACCGCGGCGTCCTGTTCCGGTACGCCGACGAGGCCGGACGCCGCGCGACCGATGACGACCGGCAGTCGAACCCCAACGGCTCGTTGCGCGCGATCGCGGGCGTCGTCAACGCCGCCGGCAACGTGGCCGGGCTGATGCCCCACCCGGAACGCGCCGCGGAGGCGATCCTGGGCTCGGATGCCGGCGCCGGGATCATGCGGTCGCTCGTCGACAGCGCCTCGCGGGCGGCCGGCCGCCGACCCGTCACGGTCGGCGCGGGCGCTCGATGACGTTGGCCCAGCGTCCCATCGAGCCGCTCCATCGGCGCCTCGGCGTGACCGACGAGGAGCTCGACGCAATCCGGGACCGGCTCGGCGGCCGCGATCCCAACGACCTCGAGCTGGCCATGTTCAGCGTGATGTGGAGCGAGCACTGCTCGTACAAGAGCAGCAAGCCGCTGCTCAGGACGCTCCCGACCGCGGGCGAGGGCGTGGTCGCCGGCCCGGGCGAGAACGCCGGGGTGATCTCGATCGGGGACGGCCTGGCGGTCGCGTTCAAGATCGAATCGCACAACCACCCGAGCGCCGTGGAGCCCTACCAGGGCGCCGCGACCGGCGTCGGGGGCATCCTCCGCGACATCTTCACGATGGGCGCCCGCCCCATCGCCGTCCTGGATGCCCTGCGCTTCGGCGATCCGTCCGAAGCGCGGACGCGGCACCTGGTCGACGGGGTCGTGCGCGGCGTCGGTGGCTACGGCAACTGCGTCGGCGTGCCGACGGTCGGTGGCGAGCTCGTCTTCGATCCGTCCTACGAGGGCAACCCGCTCGTCAATGTGATGGCCATCGGGCTGATGGAGGAGCGGCTGTTGACGCTCGCCGCCGCCCCCGGGCCGGGCAACCTCGTCGTCCTGTTCGGGTCCACGACCGGGCGTGACGGGATCGGTGGCGCGTCCGTGCTGGCCTCGGCGACCTTCACCCACGACGATCCGTCCAAGCGGCCGTCGGTCCAGGTCGGCGACCCGTTCGCCGAGAAGCTGCTCATCGAGGCGAGCCTGGAACTCATCGAGCGCGGCCTGGTCGAGGGTCTCCAGGACCTCGGCGCCGGGGGAATCACCTGCGCCACCTCCGAGACCGCCGACCGGGCGGGGACCGGCATCCTCGTCGACCTCGACGCCATCCCGCGCCGCGAGCCGGACATGGAGCCGTTCGAGGTCATGATCTCCGAGAGCCAGGAGCGGATGTGCGCCGCCGTCCGACCCGAGCACTGGGACGCCGTCCGGGAGGTCTGCGTGCGGTGGGGCCTGCCGGTGGCGATCATCGGTCGGGTCACCGCCGACGGCGACATCGCCATCGCCAGCGGCGGGCTGGAGATCGCGCGGGTGCCCGCCAGCGCGTTGACCAGCGACGCCATCGTGCACGATCGGCTCGCGACACCGCCCCAGCATCGTCGCGCGGCTCCGGCGCCGGGAGCGCCGGTCGGTGCGGTCGACCGGCTACCGGAGCGCGGGATGGATCCCGGCGCGGTCCTCCTGGCTCTGCTCGGCTCCGCCAACCTGGCCTCTCGACGAGTGGTGTTCGAGCAGTACGACGCCACGGTCGGGGCGGACACGGTCGTCGGGCCGGGCCGCGGGGCCGCCGTCCTGCGCGTCAAGGGCACGTCCCGGGCCCTCGTGGCCAGCACCGACGGGAATCAGGCGGTGAGCGCCCTGGATCCGTACCTGGGAGCGGCGCTCAGCGTCGCGGAGGCCACCCGGAACGTGGCGATCACCGGGGCCCGTCCGCTCGGCGTGACGAACTGCCTCAACTACGGCGATCCGACCCGTCCCGAGGCCTTCTGGCAGCTCCAGGAGGGGGTACGCGGCCTGGGCGACGCCTGCCGCGCGCTGGGGCTGCCGGTCACCGGCGGCAACGTCTCCCTCTATAACGAGGCGCCGTCGGGCGCCATCGCCCCGACCCCGGAGATCGGGGTCGTCGGCCTCCTGGACGACATCGCCACGCTGGTCGGGCCGGCATTCGTCAACGAGCGTGACGCGATCGTGCTGGTCGGCGAGTCGACGGGCGGGCTCGCCGGGTCCGCCTATGCCGCCATGGCCGGCGTCGCGACCGAGGACGGTCCGCCGACCCTGGACCTCGCTCGCGAGGCGGCGCTCCAGACCTTCATCCGGGAGGCTATCGGACGCGGCCTCGTGACCAGCGCCCAGGACGTCGCCGGGGGCGGCCTCGCGGTCGCGCTCGCGGAGGCAGCGATCTGGGGAGGGCTCGGGGCGGCCGTGCGACTCCCGGTCGCGAACTCGCCAGCCGTGGAGCTGTTCGGCGAGAGCCCGTCGCGGATCGTGGTGACGACGGCCCCGCGCTACGGTCCGGCCCTCGCGCTGCTGGCCCGCCAGCACGGCCTGCCGGTCCAGGAGCTGGGGGTGGTCGGCGGTGACCGCCTGACGATCGAGTTGGCGGGCGCCGGGGCGACCGGAGCCGCCGAGGAGCGCGGGAGCCGCGTGGCCGATGCCCTGGAGGTTCCCGTGGCCGCCCTGCGCCACGCCTGGGAGCATGGCCTGCCGCGGGCGCTCGGGTGGGAGGAGCGCGCCTGATGTGCGGCGTGTTCGGCGTGATCGTCCCAGGTGGCGCTCCGTCGGAGGCCGCGGCCATCGCGACGCTTGGGCTGTTCGCCCTGCAGCATCGCGGCCAGGAGTCGGCCGGGGTGGCGGTCAGCGACGGCGAGCAACTGATGCTCTACAAGGACCTCGGGATGATCTCGACCGTCCTGGACGAACGGCGGCTCCCGAGCCTGCGGGGCGATCTCGCGATCGCCCACTGTCGGTACTCCACGACTGGATCGACGATCTGGGAGAACGCGCAGCCGACCTATCGCCAGGGCCCGCGGCGAGCTATCGCGATCGGGCACAACGGCAACCTGGTCAACACGCGGGAACTCCTCACCCAGCTCGCGGGCGGCCGTGCCCGGCTACCCGCCTCCACCGACACGGAGCTCCTGACCGCCCTGCTGGCGGACGAACCCGCGACGGATACGGTCGAGGCGCTGCTCCAGGTCCTGCCCCGGGTCCGCGGCGCGTTCAGCCTCGTGATCCTGGACCAGCAGCGGGTCATCGGCGTGCGCGACCCGCACGGATTCCGCCCGCTGGTCCTGGGTCGGCTGCCGGCCACCGGGGCACCCACGTCACTCCCGGAGGGAATGCCGGCCGGCCTGTGGAGTGACCCGGAGGAAGGCGGCTGGTGCCTCTCGTCGGAGACGGCCAGCCTGGACATCGTCGGTGCCGAGTTCGTCCGCGACGTCGAGCCCGGGGAGATCGTCGTCCTGGAACTCGGGCAGCCGCCGCGCTCGATCCGATACGCCGAGGCGGACCCGAAGCTGTGCGTCTTCGAGCTCATCTACTTCGCCCGGCCCGATTCGTACATGGAAGGGCGCAACCTGTACGAGGTGCGCCGGCGGATGGGCGAGCAGCTCGCCCTGGAGCATCCGGTCGACGCGGATCTGGTCATGCCGGTACCCGACACCGGCGCTCCGGCCGCGGCCGGCTATGCCGAGGCAAGCGGCCAGCCGTACCGCGAGGGGATGTACCGGAATCGCTATGCCGGACGGACGTTCATCCAGCCGTCGCAGGGGCTGCGCCACCGCGGCGTGACGATCAAGCTGAACCCCCTGCGCGAGGTCGTCGCCGGCAAGCGACTCATCGTGGTGGACGACTCCATCGTCCGCGGCACGACCACGAAACGGATCGTCGAGTTGCTGCGCAAGGCCGGCGCGGCGGAGGTCCACGTCCGGATCAGTGCCCCGCCGATCTACCATCCGTGCTTCTACGGCATCGACACCTCGATCGAGACGGAGCTGATCGCCGCGACCCACGGCGAATCGGAGATCCGCGACTTCATCGGCGCGGATTCGCTCGGCTATCTGTCGATCCGTGGTGTCCTGGCCGCGCTCGACCTGCCGTACGACCGGTTCTGTTTCGCCTGCTTCGACGGGAAGTACCCCGAGCCGGTCCCGTACGACGCGGCCAGCCGGAAGTTCATGCTCGAGGAGCCGGTGGTGGCCGGGTGAGTCGGCGATGACCGACGGCCGGGCCGCCTACCGCCGCTCCGGCGTCGACGTCGACGCCGGCGAGCGCGCCGTGGAACTGATGCGCGCCCATGTCGACTCCACGCGCCGTCCGGAGGTGGTGGGCGGCCTCGGTGGTTTCGGCGGCGCGTTCGCCCTCCCGGTCGGGTACCGCGAGCCCCTGATGGTCGCCTCGACCGACGGCGTCGGGACGAAGACGGCCATCGCCGCGGCCGTCCGGCGGTTCGACACGATCGGGATCGACCTGGTCGCGATGTGCGCCGACGACGTCGTATGCAGCGGCGCCGAACCCCTCGCGTTCCTCGACTACCTCGCCGTCGGGCGGCTCGATCCTGTCGGGGTCGCCGAGCTGGTCGGGAGCGTCGCCGCCGGTTGCCGGCAGGCCGGGGCCGCCCTGGTGGGCGGCGAGACGGCGGAGCATCCGGGACTGATGGAGGCCGACGCGTTCGACCTCGCCGGATGCTGCATCGGCGTCGTGGAGCGTTCGCGGGTCATCGACGGGTCGGCGGTCCGGCCGGGCGACCTCATCGTCGGGATGGCCGCCAGCGGCCTCCACGCCAACGGCTATTCGCTCGTCCGGGCGCTCGTCGCCGAATGGGACCTCGACCTCGGCGAGCCCTACCAGGCGCGGCTGCGCCGGACGGTCGGGGACGCGGCCACCGACGAGCTCCTGGCGGCCGCCCCGCACGAATCGATGGCGACGCTGGGCGAGGTCCTGCTGACCCCGACGCGCATCTACGCCCGAGCGGTCCTGGCGCTGCGCGGCTCGCTGCTGGCCGCCGGCCACGACGTCCACGCCCTGGCGCACGTCACCGGTGGCGGGCTGCCGGGCAACGTGCCGCGCGCGCTGCCGGATGGCGCGGCCGCTCGGCTGGACCCGACCCGCTGGCGGATGCCGTCGGTGATGCGACTGTTCGGGGCGCTCGGAGGGCTGGACGACGCAGAGCTGCGAGCCACGTTCAACGGCGGGCTCGGGATGGTTGCGGTGGTGCGGGCAGCCGCCGCGCCACAGGCCATCGACGTCCTGGCCGGGCACGGCATCGTCGCGGCGGTCGTCGGCGAGATCGTGGACGCCTCGACCGTCGACGGGTTGCGCTACCTCGAGGGAGCGCTGGAGTCGGGGACGTGAGCGGGCGCGCCGCCGGGCGGATCGCGGTCGGCGTGTCGGGCGCGGGATCGAACCTGCGGGCGCTCCACGCCGCGGCGCGCGCGCGGCGAGCTCGGCGGGGAGATCGTGCTGGTCTTCGCGGACCGGCCGTGTCCGGCCGTGGACTGGGCCGCGGAGCAGGGGATCGACACAGCGCTGGTGCCCGGTGGCAACGATGCGGTCCTCGCGGAAGCGCTGGCAGGTTCGTCGCCCGATGTCGTCGTGCTCGCCGGGTACCTGCGCATGGTGGGCCCGACCGTCCTGGCCGCCCACCCTGGGCGGATCGTCAACACGCACCCCAGCCTGCTGCCCGCGTTCCCCGGTGCCCACGCCGTTCGTGACGCGCTGGCCCACGGCGTGACCATGACGGGCTGCACGATCCACCTGGTCGACGAGACCCTGGACGGCGGCCCGATCGTGGCCCAGGACGCGGTCCCGATCCGCCCGGGCGACGATGCCGCGGTCGTGCACGACCGGATCCGGGCCGTGGAGCACCGCCTGCTGCCGCGGGTCGTGGCCCTGCTCCTCGCCGACGCGATCTCCGTCGACGCGGACGGCCGGACGGCAGCCATCGACCTGTCGCGCGCCGACGCCCGAGTCCCGGTGCCGCGCCGGGCGCTCCTGTCGGTCTCCGACAAGACGGGACTCGCCGAGCTGGGGCGCGGCCTCGTTGACCGGGGGTTCGAGCTCGTCTCCACCGGCGGCACGGCCGAGGCCCTCAGGGAGGCCGGTCTGCCGGTCACCGACGTCGCGGCGGTGACCGGGACGCGCGAGATGCTGGGCGGCCGGGTCAAGACGCTCCACCCGCGCATCCACGTCGGCCTGCTCGCGGATCTCCGGCTGGGCGACCACCGGCGCCAGCTGCTGGGTGCGGCCATCACGCCGTTCGAACTCGTCGTGGTCAATCTCTACCCGTTCGCGGCGGCCCTGGAGCGGCCGGGGATCACCGTCGACGAGCTCATCGAGGAGATCGACATCGGCGGCCCGGCCATGGTCCGGGCGGCCGCCAAGAACCACGCCAACGTCGCGATCGTCACCTCGCCGGCGCGCTATGGGGACGTGCTGGCAGCGCTGGATCGTGCGGCCGGCCTGGACGATCGCTTCCGCCGGGAGCTCGCCCTGGAAGCCTTCGCCCACACGGCGGCCTACGACGCCCGGATCGCCGCGGCACTCCCCGGCCGCCTCGTGGCCGCCGGCCTGCTCGATCCGCCCGACGACCCGTACCCGGCGACCCTGGCGCTGGTCCTCGAGAAGGTCGAGACCCTCCGCTACGGCGAGAACCCTCATCAGCCGGCGGCCCGCTACCGGCGGCCGGGCTCGACGCTCGCGGATGGGCTGTTCGGCACGGATGGGGCGCCCCTCCAGGGCAAGTCGCTGTCCTACAACAACGTGCTCGACGCCGCGGCCGCCGCCCAGCTTGGGCGCGCGCTGCGGGGGCCCGGCGTGGTCATCGTCAAGCACACCAACCCGTGTGGGGCCGCGGAGCGCGGCTCGCTGATCGACGCGTGGTCGGCGGCGCTGGAGGCCGACCCGGTCAGTGCGTTCGGTGGCGTGGTGGCGCTGACTCGCGAGGTGGATCGGGACGTGGCGGAGGCCGTGACCTCGATCTTCCTCGAGATCGTCATCGCGCCCGCGTACAGCGAGGAAGCGCTGGCGATCCTGGCCACCAAGCCGAACCTCCGGGTCCTCGTGGACGGGGCGCTCGGCGAGGACGACCCGATCCCGCAGATCGCCGCCTCACCGACCGGGTCGCTGCGAACGGCCGGAGGCGCGATCCTCGTGACGGCCCCCGACATCGCGACGGACGCGGCCGCCTCCTGGGCATGTGCGTCCCGCCGCGCCCCGACAGCAGACGAACTGCTGGACCTGGAGCTCGCCTGGCGGCTCGTTCGCGGCGTCACGTCCAACGCGATCGTCCTGGTGCGGGATGGGCGGCTCATCGGCATCGGCAGCGGGCAGACCTCACGAGTCGACGCCGCGCGCCAGGCCGTCGCCAAGGCCCACACGATGCTCGGCGAGGACGCGACCGTGGGCGCCGCCTGCGCCAGCGACGCCTTCTTCCCGTTCGCCGACGCCGTCGAGGCCTGCCTGGCGGCCGGGGTGCGGGCGTTCGCCCAGCCGGGCGGGTCGCTGCGCGATGCAGCGGCGGTGGCGGCCGTCGACGCGGTGGGCGGCACGATGCTCATGACCGGGACCCGCCACTTCCGCCACTGACGACCGCGGCGAACGTGACGACGAACGGGCTCGCCCCGACGGAGGCCAGCGTCCCACCGATGCCGAGCGCGTCACTCGGGCCAGCCACCTCGGCCGGTCGCCCACCGGGAGGACGGCAGGCGCGACGCAAGGGGATCCAGCCTCGCTGCTACCATCGCCCTCCCATGGTTGACCGCCCCCGCTACTACCTGACCACGGCGATCGCCTACGCCAACAACAAACCGGGCCTCCACACGCTGTACGAGGTGATCGGCGCGGACGTCATCGCGCGCTGGCACCGGATGAAGGGCGACGACACGAGGTTCCTGACCGGGACGGACGAGCACTCGATCAACATCGCCCAGAGCGCGCTGGACGAGGGGCGGACGGCTCGGGCGTTCGTGGACGAGAAGGTCGGGTACTTCCAGGTCGCCGAGGAGGCGCTCGCCATCGCGCCGGACCGCTTCATCCGGACGACGGACCCCGACCATGTCCGCTCTGCCCAGGAGATGGTCCGCCGGGCGCATGCGAACGGAGACATCTACCTCGGGAAATACGAGGGCTGGTACTGCCCCAACGAGGGGTTTCGCAACGCGACGGACGTCCAGGAGACCGCGCGCGGGACGATCTGTCCGAACCACCCGGACGTGCCCCTCCAGTGGCTGACCGAGAAGAACTGGTTCTTTCGCCTGTCGGCGTACCAGGAGCGCCTGGAGCGTCATTTCGCCGACCATCCGGACTTCGTCCAGCCCGACTACCGGCGCAACGAGATGCTGGGATTCATCCGCGGCGGCCTGGAGGACTTCTCGATCTCGCGCGAGCGGACGCCCGGTGGCTGGGGCATCCCGTTCCCGATCGCCGAGAACGGACAGGGCGCCCTCCGCGAGGACGGCACCGTGGGATCCAGAGGCCGGTGTCATCTACGTCTGGTACGACGCCCTCATCAACTACATCACGGGCGCCGGGTTCCCGGACGATCCAGCGGCGTTCGCCCGGTGGTGGCCGGCGGACCTGCACGTGATCGGCAAGGACATCGCCCGCTTCCACACGATCTTCTGGCCGGCGATGCTGTGGAGCGCCGGTCTGGAGGCCCCACGCCGCGTGTGGGTCCACGGCTGGCTGCTGGCGGCCGGCGGCGAACGGATGAGCAAGAGCCGCGGCAACTTCCTGGATCCGAACGACTTCGTTGCCGCCTTCGGACAGGATGGCGCGCGCTACGTCGTCCTGCGCGAAGTCCCGTTCGACCGGGACGCGGAGGTGTCGTGGGATTCGTTCGTCCGGCGCTACAACGCGGACCTGGCCAACGACTTCGGGAATCTGCTCAACCGGACCGTCTCGATGGTCAACCGCTATCTCGGTGGCGAGCGGCCGTCGCCCAGGGACGCGGCCGGGTCACCCCTCGGCGAGGTTTGGGCCGACACGTTGCGCGCCTACGGGGAGCGGCTGGAGGGTTGCCTCCTCCACGACGCCCTTGCCGAGCTGTGGGAGTTCGTCGGTGGTGCGAACAAGGTCGTCGACGCGGAACAGCCGTGGGTCCTCGCCAAGGCGTGGAAGGGCGGTGACGACGAGGCAGGGGAGCGCCTGCGGGGGGTCCTGGGCGATCTCGTCGAGGCCTGCCGGCTGGTGGGGTTGGCGGTCGCCCCGTTCATGCCGGCGATCGCGCCGCGGGTCGTCGCCCAGCTCGGGTTCGACTTCGCATACGCCGCCGACGGCAACGGTGGACCGCCGATCCTCGAGGAGCTCGCCTGGGGGGCGAGAACCGCCGACGTGGGTCGGGTGACCGACCCGGAACCGCTCTTCCCGCGGCTCGACGCCGAGGCCGTCGCCGGCGCGGAATAGGGGCGTGGTGGCGCCGTCCGCCGGTTCCGCGGCGCCGGTCGTCAAGCATCGGGGGGTCGGGCATCGCCGCCGGCCGTCGGACGTCGGAGTTCGCTCCGCGCGATCGAATCCAGGCCGTGGTCCGGCCTGAGCCAAGGATCCATCGGGTCGGACGCGTCGCGTTCGCTCCGAGCGATCGGTCTGGCGCGATCCCGCGGCTTCGCTGCGCGACTGACGGCCTGGGCTCGAGATCGTTCGCTCCGAGCGATCGGTCTGGTGCGATCCCGCGGCTTCGCTGCGCGACTGACGGCCTGGGCTCGAGATCGTTCGCTCCGAGCGATCGGTCTGGTGCGATCCCGCGGCTTCGCTGCGCGACTGACGGCCTGGGCTCGAGATCGTTCGCTCCGAGCGATCGGTCTGGCGCGATCCCGCGGCTTCGCTGCGCGACTGACGGCTTGGGCTCGAGATCGTTCGCTCCGAGCGATCGGGGGCGTCTGCGAGCTTCCGAACCGCGCAGGCGGTCTCGCCTCCGGCCCTGTAGCCGCTCGTCCGTCGTCCGCGGCGGCCTCTCCACCTGCATCGCCCTACCATGGCCGGCATGCGACTCGTCGACGCCCACTGCCACCTCAACGCGGACCGCTTCGCGGACGATGCGGAGGCTGCGGCCGACGCGGCACGCAGCGCGGGCGTCGAGCGGATCCTGGTGCCGGGCTGGAACGTTTCCTCCAGTGAGCGCGCTCTTGCCCTCGTCGATCGGATCCCGTGGCTCGATGCCGCGGTCGGCGTGCACCCTCATGACGCCGCCAAGGTGGACGACCCTGGCTGGGCGCAGATCCGCGCCTGGGCCGCGCGCGACGACGTCGTCGCCATCGGTGAGACCGGGCTTGACTACGACCGGGCGTTCAGTCCGATCCCGGATCAGCTGATGAACCTGCGACGGAATCTCGCGCTGGCCGCTGAGACCGGCAGGCCGGCGATCCTCCACTGTCGATCGGCCGCCGGTCGTCGAGACGCGCAGGACGCCCTCCTTCGTGAGATCCAGGCGATGGCCGGCGACGCCCCCCGCTTCGTCGTCCACTCGTTCTCCGGACCCGTCGACTACGCACAAGCGATGATCGACCTGGGCGGCACGCTGAGTTTCAGCGGTCTGGTCTTCCGCCGCGGGGAGGAGCCGTCGGCCGACGCGGCGGCACTGGCTCCGCCGGATCGCGTGCTCGTCGAGACCGACTCGCCGTTCCTGTCGCCGCCCGGCGCGCCACGCTCCCGGAACGCTCCCGAGTGGGTCCGGATCACCGCCGACTGGCTGGCCGAGCGGAAGGCCTCGCCGGCCGATGAGCTCGGTGCCACACTGGTCGCGAATTACGACCGGGTGTTCCCGAGCCGTCTGAGGTCACCATGATCCACGGACCGCGCTCCCACGCGCGCCTTCTGCTCATCGTCGCCCTCGCGGGCCCGCTCGCCGCGACGAGCTGCATCGCGCCGACGACCACCCTGCCGCCATCCAGCCCGACCGCCGTCGCGTCGGCACCGATCGTGCCGAGCGCCGCGCCAGCGTCCGACGCCGGCCCGACGCCCACGCCAACGCCAACGCCAACGCCCTCTCCCACCCTCGAGGCGTGCCAGATCGCGCCCCAGACGGGGCTCCTCCCGTCCGATCGCGTGACCGACGTCGTCGTCTCGACATCGGCTACCGCCGATCTCGTGACGTTCAGGTTCGGAAACCCGTCGCTCCCGGTCCCCCCGCAGGGCAGCTCGAAAGGATCCCTCGAGGCCGCGATCGCGCCGTACACGCACGCTGCAAGCGGCCTGCCCATCGACGTGACCGGTGAGCACGTCGCCATCATCCGGTTCACCGGCATGTCGATCGTCAATGACGTCGGCGAGCCGACGTATGACGGACCGATGGACTTCCGCCCGCAGTTTCTGCCGGCCCTCAGGACCGTGGTCAATTACGACATGTCCGAGGGCGTCGTGGCCTGGTACCTCGGGTATGACGGCAACGGGTGCGTCACGCTGACGTCGGATGCCACGAGCGTCACCGCAGTGATCGATCACCCGGCGCCATAGGCGTCGGCATCGGCGTCGGCATCGGCGTCGGCATCGGCGCGATCACCGGACCGGAGATCTGCGGCCCGGCGAGGTTGACAGAGGCGCGGCCTGTTCGCTAACCTCCACTTAGCACTCTGACATGGAGAGTGCTAATGCACCGCCAGACCTCGCGATGACGAGCGCCGGGACAGCCGGCGCGTCGATCGGGCAGCGGTCCGGCGAAGGTGCTCACGAACCGGAGATGGGTCGTCGGCCCGAGCCGTCTGGCCAGCCAGCCCCGATCCACAGGCCCCAACAGCCCGGCGGCCGGCCATGGCCGCCACAGGAGGAACTGCACGTTGGCCAAAGCCACTGCGACTACGAGCGTCAAGAAGCTCCGCCCACTCGGCGACCGCGTCGTCATCGAACCGACCCCCCGTGAGGAGATGACCAAGAGCGGCATCGTCCTCCCGGATACGGCCAAGGAGAAGCCCCAGGAGGGCAAGGTCGTCGCCGCCGGTCCGGGCAAGATCCTGGAGGACGGCAAGCGCGAAGCGATGGACGTCAAGGTGGGGGACAAGGTCCTCTACGCCAAGTACGCCGGGACCGAGTTCAAGGTCGACGGCGAGGAACTCCTCATCGTCAGCCAGAAGGACATCCTGGCCGTCGTCGAGGGCTGACGACCGCCCGTCGTCCCCAGTCACCCGAACCCGAACCGTCATCCCTGGAGGATCAGCGAATTGGCTAAGCAGATCATCTTCGACGAGGCCGCTCGTCGCTCACTCAAGCGCGGTATCGATCACCTGGCCGACGCGGTCAGGGTGACGATCGGACCCAAGGGCCGCAACGTCGTGCTGGACAAGAAGTTCGGCTCGCCGACCATCACCAACGACGGCGTGACCATCGCTCGTGACATCGAGCTCGAGAACCCGTTCGAGAACATGGGCGCCCAGCTGCTCAAGGAAGTCGCGACCAAGACGGACGACGTCGCCGGCGACGGGACGACCACCGCGGTCGTGCTGGGCCAGGCGCTCGTGGCCGAGGGCCTCCGCGTCGTGACCGCTGGGGCAAACCCGATGGTCGTCAAGCGCGGCATCGAAGCGGCCGTCGAGGCCGTCGTCGCCGAGATCAAGAAGCAGTCGCGCCCGGTCGATAACCGCGAGCAGATCGCGGCCGTCGCCGCCATCAGCGCGGCGGATCCGGAAGTCGGCGAGATCATCGCCGAGGTGATGGACAAGGTCGGCAAGGACGGCGTCATCACCGTCGAAGAAGGCCAGAGCCTGGGCCTCGAGAAGGAATACACCGAGGGCATGCAGTTCGACCGGGGCTACGTCTCGGCCTACTTCGTGACCAACCCCGATCGGATGGAGGCGGTCCTCGAGAATCCGCTCATCCTGATCACGGACAAGAAGATCTCCAGCGTCCAGGACATGCTCCCGGCGCTCGAGAAGGCCGTCGCCCAGGGCAAGCCCACGCTGATCATCGCCGAGGACGTCGACGGTGAGGCGCTCGCGACCCTGGTCGTCAACAAGCTCCGTGGCACCGTCTCGGTCCTGGCCGTCAAGGCCCCGGGCTTCGGCGACCGCCGCAAGGAGATGCTGCGTGACATCGCCGTCCTGACGGGCGGCACGGTCATCAGCGAGGAGATCGGGCGCAAGCTGGACTCCGTCACGCCGGAGGACTTCGGTTCCGCTCGGCGTGTCGTCTGCACCAAGGACGACACCACGATCGTGGACGGCGACGGCGCCGCGGACCAGATCAAGGCCCGGATGGGCCAGATCAAGGCCCAGATCGAGGAGACGACCTCCGACTACGACCGCGAGAAGCTCCAGGAGCGCCTCGCCAAGCTGTCGGGTGGGGTCGCCGTGATCAAGGTCGGAGCGGCCACCGAGGTCGAGCTGAAGGAGAAGAAGCACCGCATCGAGGATGCGCTCTCGACGACCCGTGCGGCCGTCGAAGAGGGCCTCGTCGCCGGCGGTGGGACGACCCTGCTGCAGGCCATCCCGTGCCTCGACAAGATCAAGCTCGAGGGTGACGCCCAGGTCGGCGTCGACATCGTGCGTAAGGCGCTGGAGGCCCCGGCCCGCCAGATCGCCGAAAACGCCGGTGCGCCCGGCGAGGTCGTCGTCGAGAAGGTCAAGGGCCTCAAGCCCGGCTACGGCTACGACGCCCTCAACGGTGATTACGGCGACCTGTTCAAGAAGGGCATCGTGGACGCCGCCAAGGTGACCCGCTCTGCCCTCCAGAACGCCGCCTCGATCGCCGCGATGGTCCTGACCACGGAAACGCTGGTCACCGACCTCCCCGAGAAGAAGGAGATGGCCGGCGCCGGTGGCGGCCACGACCACGGCGGAGGGATGGACTTCTAGCCCCCGGTCCACGCAGTCAAGTCGACGCCCGGGCCGTGAGGCCCGGGCGTCGACGATTCCCGGCCGGCCGGGGCCCGCCGGCCGGCCGTGCGGCCGTGGCGCGGGCCGTGAGGCCCGGGCGTCGACGATTCCCGGCCGGCCGGCGGCCCAGGATCCCGGGGTCGGTCGAGGGTCCATCGGGCCCGAATCCGACAAACCGTGATCCCACGGAACGTTGGGCGGAATCGGAACACTGAAGGGTGGGACGGTCGGGCAGGACGCGTGCGAGAAGGGGCCGACCACGCACGGCTGGTGGTCCTGGTCGGGCCGCTCTCCCGGCGGATCTGGCTCGGGCGCCGCGCCGGCCCCGTCCAATGTCCCGGGCCACGACGGTTAGTCGGTGTCCGACCGTCACGACCAGGCGATAACAGCCACGCGACCGCGGCGGCCCGGCCGGCGGGACACCCGCGCCGCCTCGCGTTGCCGCCGCGCCGCCTCGCGTTGCCGCCGCGCCGCCTCGCGTTGCCGCCGCGCCGCCTCGCGTTGCCGCCGCGCCGCCTCGCGTTGCCGCCGCGCCGCCTCGCGTTGCCGCCGCGGGCCCTTCACGAGTGTGTGGCTGCTCGTTTGACAGGATCCTGGGCTCGGTGGACGCTGGCCTCATGCATGACTCCCACATCGCTGCCGTCGATCCCGGCCGCCGTACGGTCATTCGCCGGGCGCCGATCCTTCGGGCGACAGCCCTGGTGATCGCCGTGGCCGTCCTGGTCGGCGCATGCGGTGGCGACCCGGCGGTCCCGGAATTGACCGACCCGACGGAGATCCTCCAGGCCGCCGCCACGACCGCGGCCACGGCCACGGCGGTCCACATCGGCCTCACCGCGGACGGGTCGCTCAGCTTCGACGTGACCGGAACCGGTGTCGGCGCCCCGATCGAGCTGACCGACACGACCGCGAGCGTCGACTTGGACCTGGCCGGGGGCGATGCCCGGGCCACCTTCGCGATCCCGGGCCTGCTCGGTCTGCGCGGCGAGCTCCTCGTCGTCGACGGCACGGCCTGGGCGAAGACGTCGCTCACCGGCGCGCGCTACCTCGAGTTCGCGCTGGGCGATGCCCTGCCGGGCGATCCTCCAGCCACGGGCGCACCGACCTCCACGATCGCCGCGTTGACCGACTTCCTGGCACGGCCGGAACTCGAACCGGTCAAGGGCGCCGACGTCGACTGCGGCAGCACTCGCTGCTACGGGGTGTCGCTCGAACTCACCGCGGATGACGTGGCGGCGCTCGTCGGCGAGGCGACCGGGACGGGCGGCACCGGTAGTGGCCTCCCGATCCCGGCAGACCTGCCCTTCCCGATCCCCGACCTCGGCGGCGTCGGTCTCATGCTGACGGTCCGCGTCGAGAAGTCGACCACTCGGCTGGCCGGCCTGACCGCGACGGCCGCCGGCGAGCCCGCCGGGGCCGGGGTCCAACGTGACCTCGTCCTCGAGGTCACGTTCTCCAAGTGGGACGAGTCGGTCTCCATCTCACCGCCGCCGGCCGACCAGGTCACCGACGGGGGCTGAGCACCGCTGACGGATCGCCTGAGGCGCCCGCCGCCTGCGGTGGCCGGCGTGGGAGGCCCGGCGTGGGAGGCCCGGCCGTGGAAGCCCGGCCGGGAAGACTTGACCCCTGTTGGCTGCGGCCTGGGCGACCCACGCCGAACCGACGGAGGTCGGAGAGAGCGCCTGGACCTAGAATGGGTCGGTGAGTCCCACGTCCCGTCGCCGCCGCGGCGAACCGCCCCTCGACGACCTCGCTGCGACCCACGGAACGACCGTCAGCGAAGCTTCCGACCACGTCCCGGACGAACCGGAGTGGCTCCGCGACACGGCGGCCGGGTCTGACCTCGGCGTCGACCCGACGGCCGCGCCGCCGCCTCCGCCGGACCCCGTCGTCATCGCCGCTCGTCGCGCGGCCCGCGAAGCCGAGATCGTCCGGGCCCTGAACCCCGAACAGGCCCGCGCCGTCACGACGACCGAGGGCCCGCTCCTGATCCTCGCCGGCGCCGGTTCGGGCAAGACGCGCGTCCTCGCCCACCGCATCGCTTACCTCGTGGGGGTCAAGGGGGTGGCTCCCTGGCGGATCCTGGCGGTCACCTTCACGAACCGCGCCGCTGCGGAGCTCCGGGAACGGATCATCAGCCTGGTCGGGGAGGGCGGCCGCGACGTGCAGGCCGGCACCTTCCACGCCCTGTGCGCCCGCGTGCTCCGCCAGGAGGGCGAGGCCATCGGGATCAGCCGCCGTTTCGTGATCTACGACACGGACGACCAGCAGGCGCTGATGAAGCAGGTCCTGCGCGAACAGGACCTGCCGCTGACCGGCGAGTTCCGGCCGAGCGCCGTCCTCGGGGCGATCTGCCGCGCCAAGAACGAGATGCTGGACCCGGCGTTCCTGTCGGAGAACGCGGCGAACCACCGCGAGCGCACCATCGCTCGTCTCGCGGCCCGCTACCAGGAGCGACTGCGAGCGCGCGGGCGCCCTCGACTTCGACGACCTGCTGCTCGAAGCCGTCCGGCTGTTCCAGGAGGCCCCGGCCGTCCTCGCCAGGTATCAGGAACGATGGCGCTACCTCCACGTCGACGAGTACCAGGACACCAACCGGGCGCAATACCTGTGGGTCCGCGCGCTGGCGGAGCGACACCACAACCTGTGCGTCGTCGGCGATGACGACCAGTCGATCTACAGCTGGCGTGGCGCAGACCTTCGCAACATCCTCGACTTCGAGCGCGACTGGCCGAAGACGGCCGTGGTCAAGCTGGAGCGCAACTACCGGTCGACCCAGCTGATCCTGGACGCGGCTCACGCGGTCGTGTCGCGCAACGAGGCCCGCAAGGACAAGAAGCTCTGGACGGAGCTGGCGGGCGGGATGAAGATCCAGCGCTTCGAGGCCTACAACGAGGAGGAGGAGGCGGAGTGGATCGCCCGCCAGGTGGAGACCCTGGTCGGTGGTCGCGGCACCGCGTTGACCCGGCGGGCTGACGATGACGAGTCCGACACGCGATTCCGGGCCAGGGACATCGCCGTGATGTATCGGATGAACGCCCAGTCGCGGGCCATCGAGGAGTCGTTCCTTCGCTACGGGATCCGCTACCAGCTCGTCGGCGGGACGCGGTTCTACAGCCGACGCGAGGTCAAGGACGCGCTCGCCTACCTGCGGATCCTGCGCAGCGACACCGACAGCGTCAGCTTCGAGCGCATCATCAACGTCCCCGCACGGGCCATCGGCGACAAGACGGTCGAGGTCCTGCGTGCGGCCGCCGCGACCACCGACCCCGCGACCGGCGAGCCGTCGACCATGTGGACCGCCATCGAACGCGCGGCCCGCGGCGAACTCGCGGGGATCGCCCCACGCACCCGGGGCTCGCTGGCCGACTTCGCGACGCTCGTCCGACGGTTGCGCACTCGGGTCGAGGTCCTGCCGCTCCCGGAGCTGCTGGACGAGGCGCTGGAGGCATCCGGCTACCGGGCGATGCTGGCCGATGGTTCGGAGGACGGCGAAGAGCGCTGGGCGAACCTGCTCGAACTCCGGTCGGTCACGACCCGCTACGACGACCTCGAGCCGGCGGACGCCCTGGACCGACTGCTGGAGGAGACCGCGCTCGTCGCGGACCAGGATTCCTACGCGGGCGATGCGGACGCCGTCACGCTGATCACGCTCCACGCCGCCAAGGGCCTGGAGTTCCCGGTCGTGTTCATCGCGGGCCTCGAGGAGGGGCTGTTCCCGCACAGCCGCGCCCTCGATGACGAGCGGCAGCTGGAGGAGGAGCGTCGGCTGGCGTACGTCGGCATCACACGGGCCAAGCGGCGACTTTTCCTTTCCCACGCCTGGCGTCGGGCGACGTGGGGGATGGGGCAGGCCGCTGTCCCGTCGCGGTTCCTGCTCGAGATCCCGGCGGAGTTGATGGTCGGCCCGCGCCTGGGTGGCATCGACGAGCCGGAGGGCGAACTGGACCTCGACCTCGTCTTCGGCGCGCGACGCACGACCCGGTTCGGGACGCCGGTACGCGGCGCCGATCGCGGTTCCCCGGCGTATCGGCAGGGGAGCGGCCGACCCGGCGCCCCGGGGCCCGGCGAGGCCTTCCGCCCGTCGCGTGACCTCGCCGCCCGCCGGGAGGCGTTCGAATCTGGCGCGGCGTCGGGCTCGCTCGGGCCTGGCACCGCAGCGCCGGCCTCCACCCGGGCGCCACGCCCCGTGATTCCCGGTGAGCGTCAGTTCCGCGACGGCGATCGGATCCGCCATGGTCGCTGGGGAGACGGGATCGTGGTGACCTCCAAGCTGACCCGCAGCGACGAGGAGATCACCGTTGCCTTCAAGGATCCGGCCGTCGGCCGCAAGACGATGCTGGCCAGCCTGGCCAACCTCGACATCATCGGGTAGCGGTCGGACGACGTGCACGAACCGGATCTCGCCCGTCTGGTCGACCTGGCCGGATTCGAGTCGCTGGCGCGCGCGGTGATGGAGCCGGCGGCGTTCGATTACGTCGCCGGTGGTGCCTGGGACGAGATCACGCTGGCCGATAACCTGGACGCCTGGAAGCGCCGGCGGCTGCGACCGCGCGTCCTCATCGACGTTGGCGCGATCGACGCGTCCTCCACCTTCCTCGGCCGGGCCGTCTCGATGCCCGTCGCGATCGCCCCGATGGCGGCCCACGGCCTCGCGCACCCGGATGCGGAGCTCGCCACGGCTCGCGCCGCCGCCGAAGCCGGAGTCCCGTTCACGCTGTCGACGATGTCCTCACGGTCGATCGAGGAAGTCGCCGCCGCAGCGCCGGATGGAATGAACTGGTTCCAGCTCTACACCCAGGCCGATCCGGGTCGCAGCCGTTCGCTCGTCGAACGCGCTGCCGCCTCCGGGTACACGGCGATCATCCTGACCGTTGACCTGCCGCGACTCGGCTATCGCGAACGCGACCGGCGCTCGGGGTTCGACCTGCCTCCGCTGGGGAACTTCGGGGACGACATCCGCCCGACCCACCGCCCGGACATCGACCGGCTGGGGCGCCTCGAGACGGTCGGCCACAGCCTGACCTGGGCGGATCTCGCCGAGATCCGCTCGTGGTCGCCGTTGCCCCTCGTGCTCAAGGGGATCATGACCGGCGAGGACGCCCGACTGGCCGTCGAGCACGGGGCCGATGCCATCGTCGTCAGCAACCACGGGGCCCGGCAGCTCGACCGGGTCGCCGCGCCGATCGACGTGCTCGAGGAGGTCGTCGACGCCGCGGGTGGGCGGCTCGAGATCTGGGTCGATGGCGGTGTTCGTCGAGGGCTCGACATCGCGATCGCCCTGGCCCTCGGCGCGCGCGGGGTCATGATCGGTCGGCCCGCGCTCTGGGCGCTGGCGGCTGGCGGTCAGGCCGGTGTCGAACGGGCGCTGGCGATCCTCCGCGAGGAGTTCGAGATCGCCCTGGCGCTGCTGGGAGCTCCGACGCCGGGTGACGTCCGGTCGGCCCATGTGACGTCCGGTCGCGACGGGCGACCGACGTCGTGACCGTTGCCCTGCCCCCGGTCGACCCGGTGCTCGTCGAAGCGGCAGCCACCCTCGACGGCGCGACGGCCGCCGCTCGCCACGCCGAGCTTGCCGCCATGATCGATCGCGCCAACCAGCTCTACCACGAGGAGGACGCTCCAGAGCTGACCGACGCGGAATACGACGCCCTGTTCCGCGAACTGGTGGCGCTCGAGACCGCCCACCCGGCCCTGATCACCCCGGATTCGCCGACCCAGCGGGTCGGTGGAGCCCCGGCCGGAGGCACCTTCGACGAAGTGCGCCACCGGCACCCGATGCTGTCGCTGGGGAACGCCTTCAGCCATGACGAGCTGCGCGCCTTCGACGCTCGCGTCCGCAAAGGGTTGGGTATGCCGGCGGCGCCCGAGGACGCACCCGGACTCCGCTACGTCGCCGAGCTCAAGATCGACGGGCTGGCCATCACCCTGCGCTACGAGCGTGGCCGCTTCGTCCAGGGCGCCACGCGTGGCGACGGCACGACCGGCGAGGACGTGACCGCGAACCTGCGGACGATCACGGCCATCCCGTCCACCCTCCCCGACCCTGTGACCGCCGACGTCCGCGGCGAGGTGTTCATGCCGAAGGCCGAGTTCGCGCGGATCAACGCGGAGCGCGAAGAGGCCGGCCTGCCGCTCTACGCGAACCCGCGCAACTCCGGGGCAGGATCCCTGCGCCAGAAGGATCCGGCGGTGACCGCGGCCCGGCTCCTCTCGACCTGGACCTATCAGCTCATCGAGGACGGTGACTCGGCACTGACCGCCCAGTCCGCGGCGCTCGACCGGCTCGTCGCCCTCGGCCTGCCGGTGAACCCTGATCGCGAGGCCGGCCTCGATATCGAGGGAGTGGTCGCCTTCACGGAGCGCTGGCGGGATGCTCGCCATGCCCTCGCCTACGAGACCGACGGGGTCGTCGTGAAGGTCGACCGTTTCGACCAGCAAGAGCGCCTCGGCATGGTCAGCCGTGCGCCGCGCTGGGCGATCGCCTACAAGTACCCGCCGGAGCAGGTCGAGACGACCCTGGAGGACATCGTCCCGTACGTCGGCCGGACGGGAACGCTCACGCCGGTGGCCCACCTGGCGCCCGTCAAGGTCGCCGGTTCGACCGTCGCCCGGGCCACCCTCCACAACCTCGACGAGATCGCCCGCAAGGGTCTTCTCATCGGCGACCGGGTCGTGCTCCAGAAGGCAGGTGACGTCATCCCGGAAGTCGTCCGGCCGCTCGTCGAGCGTCGGGACGGCTCCGAGCGCCCGTTCGTCATGCCGACCACCTGTCCGGTCTGCGGCACCGCGGTCGTCCAGGACGAGGGCGCCGTCCGGATCTACTGCCCGAACCCGGTCTGCCCTGCCCGCCTGGCCCAGGAGTACGGCCATTTCGTCGGGCGGGGCGGGATGGATATCGAGGGCGCCGGCTGGGCCGTCCTGTCACAGTTGCTGGAGCGCGGCCTCGTCCACTCCCGCGCCGATTTCTTCCGGCTGACCGTCGAGCAGCTCGAGTCGCTCGAGCGGTTCGCTCGCAAGAGCGCGGAGAACCTCCACGGCCGCATCGAGCGAGCACGCACGGGGCGTCCGCTGGCACGCGTCCTCAACGGCCTCGGCATCCCGCAGGTCGGGGAGTCGACCGCCATCGACCTCGCGCGTTGGCTGGCGACGCGCGTCCGTCCCGAGGCGTATCCGCCTGCCGCGGCCGACGCCATCCCCGACCCCTGGTTCGCGGCGGTCGATGTCGAGCTGCGGCGGGTCGCGACGGAGGCGCCAGACACGCTGACGGAGGTGGAGGGGATCGGTCCTCTCGTGGCGGCGGCGATCGCCCGCTATTTCGCCGATCCGGCGACCGCGTCGGCGCTCACCGAGCTCGTCGAGGTGGGTGTCGTCCCCGAGCGACCCAGCGTGCCGCCGCTCGGCGCGACCGGGGACGTGGGGCCCCTGGTCGGCAGGAGCGTCGTCGTCACGGGGACGCTCGAGGGGTTCAGCCGCCAGGAGGCAGAGGAGGCGATCCGCGCCGCTGGCGGCAAGCCCGCGGGTTCCGTGTCGAGGAAGACCGACTACCTCGTTGCGGGCGAGAGCGCGGGCTCCAAGCTCGCGAAGGCCCAGGAGCTGGGCGTGGCCGTCCTGGACGTGGAGGGTTTCCGTCGGTTGCTCGCGGGAGAGGCGCCCTGACGCCGCACGGGCGGTCCAGCCCGTCGCCTAGCGGCGGCCCACCGCGTAACGCTCCATCAGCTCGGTCACGGCGGTCCGCGCGGCCTGCCATTCCGGCTGGTCGCCCAGGATCTCGCCGTCGGGGCCCCAGCGACGGAGCTGGGTCATGGCGGTGACGATCAGATCGTGGGCCAGCCGACGATTGCGACCCGCGTCGATCTGGCCCGTGACCAGGTAGCGCCGGACGGTCTCGAATGGCGCGGTCCAGCGACCCCAGCGGAGCTTGTCGCCCTCCCGCAGCGTCTCGAGCCACTCGTCGTCGCCGACCGGATGACGGTCGTGCTCGGTCATGTGGTGGCGGAGGTCGACCCGCAGCCCCGGCAGCGCGAGGCTCGACGTCCGACCGTCGTCGTCGACGGTGAGGTAGCAGACCGGGCACTGCGGCAGTTCGGCGTCGGCACGGGGCGCATCGCCGTACGGAAGGCCGCATCGGCGGCAGAACGTCGCCTCGGCCCGGACCGCCGGTGTCCCGCACTGCAGGCATGCGGTCGCGAT
Organism: uncultured Chloroflexia bacterium; assembly: GCA_963704935.1. GTDB lineage: Bacteria > Chloroflexota > Limnocylindria > Limnocylindrales > CSP1-4 > SPCO01. The sequence goes on along the minus strand of CAVPIF010000001.1, from coordinate 250,062 downwards.
CATCGGTCGGTCGACTGGCTGGGGATCATCGCGGAAGGCCTCCGGTGCACGAACGATGACGGGACATCCCGGAGCATCGCCGTCGGAGGTCGCCATGGTCATCCACCCAACGGTCCCGGTCCGGGTGGACCGTTGGGTCACCCGACCGCGTGGTTGAACTGGCCCCAGATGCCGGACGGCTGCCAGTCCATCGGCGCCCCGCGGATCATCCGGGGAGCGCGCCACGCCTCCGTCCAGCCGGCCGCCTCCAGTCGGGCGAGTCCGTCCACGTGCTCGGCCACCACTCCGGCCCGCACGCGTCCCGCCGGCCCGGCCGCTCGACGCCGTGCATCCAGGACGGCCGCGGCGTCGTCGGCGTCCGGGGCGATCGTCGCGCCGCCGCCCCACGTCGCCCGGACCACGAAGCCGCGCGGGACGTCGTCGGCGCTGACGACCACCCGAGCACTCTCCGGGGACGCGAACGCCTCCAGCAGGTGCCGCCGGTCCTCGCCGGTCACCACCGCGTCCATCGCCGCCATCGCCTCCAGGTCAGACGGCCGCCAGGGTCGGACCATCCGGGACGGGCCGTCACCCTTGGCCGGACGTGGATCCTGGGCGGACAGGCCCGGGGCTTCCACCGTCACGTACCACGTCTGGACCTCGAACCCCATCCGCTCGTACAGCTGCCGCCCGGCCGCCGTGGCGGTCAGGAGCAGCGTCCGGCAACCGGCCGCGTCGGCGGCGCCGATCGTCGCGTCGGTGATCGCGCGGCCCAGGCCGCGGCCGCGGTGCGCCGGGTGGACCCAGATGGTCCCGAGCCACGCCACCGGTCCGTTCAGGGTGACCACGCCGGTCCCGGCCACCCCGCCGTCCGGATCATCGGCGACGAAGACGCGGCAATGCGAGCTCGCGACCGCGAATTCGAGCCACGTCCGACGATCGCCCCAGTCGTCGGCCAGGACGGCCGCACTGGTCGGCGCGATGTCGGCCGGGGTCATGGGGCGCAGGCGCGGGGACGGCATGTCCCGGCTATCATCGGTCGTATGGCCATCCTCTCGCGCGCCGATGTCGAGCACGTCGCGCATCTCGCCCGGCTGGGCCTCACGGACGCCGAGCTCGGTCGACTGGAGGGCCAGCTCAACCACATCCTGGATCAGTACGCCATCCTGGTCGCCGTCCCGACGGATCACATCGCCCCGACGGCGCAGACGATCGAACTCGAGAACATCCTCCGCGACGATGTCGCGCGACCTTCCCTGGATCCCGAGGACGTGCTGGCCAACGCGGCCGCGCGGGAGGGCGACTTCATCGTCGTCCCGCCGATCCTCGGGGAACGCGACTGACGACCCGGCTGCGACGTCGATGAGCAGCCCCATCCCCCGTCTCACCGCGCACGAGATGGCGGACCGCCTTCGTTCGGGCGACGCGACCTCGCGCGAACTCACGCAGGCCCACCTGGACCTTGCCGAGCGCCAGGATCACGCGCTCCACGCCTGGCTGTCGATCGATCGGGAGCGAGCCCTCGAGGAGGCCGACGCGGCCGATGCCCGGTACGCCGCGGCGAGGGGCGACGGCGCCGCCGCCGTCGCGAGCCTGCATCCGCTGCTCGGGGTGCCCGTGGCCCTCAAGGACCTGGTTTCCGTGCGCGGTGGTCAGTGCACGGCCGGCTCGCGCATCCTGGAGGGGTATCGCGCCCCGTACGACGCCCACATCACGGAGCGACTGCGCGACGTCGGGGCGGTGATCCTGGGCAAGACGAACATGGACGAGTTCGCGATGGGATCCTCGACCGAGCACTCTGCCTACGGACCGACCGCCAATCCGTGGGATCTCACGCGGGTGCCGGGCGGGAGCAGCGGCGGCAGCGCTGCGGCAGTGGCGGCGTTCCACGCCCCCCTCGGGATCGGGACCGACACGGGCGGATCGATCCGCCAGCCCGCCGCACTGACCGGGATCGTCGGCATGAAGCCGACGTATGGCCGGGTCAGCCGGTATGGGATCGTCGCGTTCGCCTCGTCACTCGACCAGATCGGCCCGTTCGCCCGCGACGCCCGCGACGCAGCCGCACTGCTGCATGCCGTGGCGGGTCGCGACGAGCGCGATTCGACGTCGTCGCCGACGCCGGTGCCGGACCAGCTGCTCCGTCTCGCCGCGGGCGACGACGAAGCGGCCGCGACGCTCCGGGGCAAGCGCCTGGGGCTGCCGCGGGAGTACTTCGTGCCCGGGATGGAACCCGGCGTGGAGGCCCGGATCCGGGAAGCGGTCGCCGCCCTGGAGGCCGCCGGTGCCCGCGTCGAAGAGGTCAGCCTGCCCCACACGGAATACGGCCTTGCGACCTACTACATCATCGCGCCGGCCGAGGCCTCCGCGAACCTCGCCAGGTACGACGGGATCCGCTACGGGCCGCGACGTGGCGAGGGCAAGGACGTCCTCGCTGACTATCTCGCGACCCGTGGTCTCGGGTTCGGTGCGGAGGTGAAGCGACGGATCATGCTCGGGACCTACGCCCTGTCCGCCGGCTACTACGACGCCTACTACCTGAAGGCACAGAAGGTCAGGACGCTGATCAAGGGAGATTTCGACGCCCTCTGGGCTCGCGGCTTCGACGCCCTCGTGGCGCCGACGTCACCGACCGTCGCCTTCCCGCTGGGGGCCAGACTCGTCGACCCGGTGTCGATGTACCTGTCCGACGCGTGCACGCTTCCCGTGAACATGGCCGGCCTGCCCGGGATCTCGATCCCGGCGGGGTTGTCGGAGGGTCTCCCGGTCGGCCTCCAGCTCATCGGCGCTCCCTGGTCCGAGGCGGCCCTCCTCGAGCTGGCACGGGGCTACGAGGCGATCACCGCCTCCGCCGACTGGCGCCGGCTCGAGCCCACGGACCTGTCCCGCCTCGACGATCCGGCAACCACCGCTCCGATCCTCCCGTCGTGATGGCCCGTCGACATCGGTCCGACCGGCCCTAGCCGTCCGCGTCGCCGGCGGGTAGCGTCACGGGCGGAGGTGTCACATGCGGATGCGCGGGGTCGTGATCGGCACGGCTATCGGCGTCGCCGCGGGGATCGGCATCAGCCGAGCCCGGCGGTGGCAGCAGACCTGGGGCGTGGACCCGGTCGAACGAACGGCGTCACTGGCCGGCGACGAGATCGTCGCGGAGCCGATCGCCATGGAAACGCGGGGGATCAGCATCGAGGCACCGCCCTCGGCGGTCTGGCCGTGGCTGGTGCAGATGGGCTATGGACGGGCGGGCTGGTACTCGTATGACCAGCTCGATCAGCGCGGCCGGAGCGCCGACGACGTGGTCGACGCCTGGCAGTCGATCGCGGTCGGCGACACCATCCCGACCCACCCGGGCGGTGGCTTCGAAGTCTCGCTGCTTGACCCCGGCCGGGCATTGGTCCTGCGGTCGGACACCGCGCTGGTGAAGGCACAGGCCGAGGCCGCCGCTGTGGGCGGAGCGGACCAGGGAACGGTCGGCGTCCAGGCGTCCGGGGCCATCCTCGGGTCCACCCCGCAGGACTTCGCCGCCAGCTGGGCCTTCGTGCTGGAACCGGTCGATGGCGGCAGCCGCACGCGCCTGATCGAGCGCTTCCGCGTCTGGTACGGCAAGGCGAGCCCCGGCGCGAACGTGGTGATGCCGTTCGTCGGATTCGGCGTGTTCGTGATGATGCAGCGCCAGATGGAGGGCATCCGGACCCGGGCGGAGCGACTCGCGGCCGCCACGCCGACAGAAGCCGGCAGTTCGCCGGCCGACGAGGCCGCGGCTGTCGAGCAGCAGCGCGTGCCCGAAGCGGTCGGCGCCGCCGGTTGAACCCCCCGGCCCTCACGCCGATGCCGTAGGCTGACTGCCGATGGGCAGCAGGGAGCCGGCAGCCGCCTCCGACGATGCGTGGGCGCGCGTCCCCCGGCCGCCCCTCGGGGAGCGCGCCCTCGCCCAACGGGTGCGGGCGGTCCCGCCGTCCGGGATCCGCAGGTTCTTCGACATCCTGGCGACGATGGACGATGTCATCAGCCTGGGCGTCGGTGAACCGGATTTCGACACGCCCCGGGTGATCGTCGAGGCCGGCGTCGAGTCGCTTCGGGAGGGCCGCACCCACTACACCTCCAACTACGGGACGCTCGAGCTGCGGCGGGCCATCGCCGACCAGCTGGAGCGGCGCCACGGCGTGCGCTACGACCCGACCAGCGAGGTCCTCATCACGGTCGGGGCCTCGGAGGCGCTGGACCTCGCCCTGCGGGCCACCTGCGACCCGGGGGACGAGGTGATCCTCCACGAACCGTCATACGTGGCCTACGTCCCCGCCATCGTCTTCGCCGGCGGGATGCCGGTCCTCGTCGCCACCCGGTTCGAGGACGACTTCGCGCTGGACCCGGCCGCCGTCGAGGCGGCGATCACGCCACGAACCAAGGCGCTCTTCCTGGGATACCCGTCCAATCCGACCGGGGCCGTCCTGCCCGACGAGGTCCAGGACGCGCTCGCCGCGATCGCGGAACGGCACGACCTGCTCGTCTACAGCGACGAGATCTACGATCGTCTCGGCTATGGCGACTATCGCCACCGGGCGTTCAGCGCCCTGCCGGGAATGCGTGAACGAACCATCCTGATGGGTGGCTTCTCGAAGGCCTATGCCATGACCGGCTGGCGGGTGGGTTACGTGGCCGCGCCGGCGCCGATCCTGGAGGGGATGGTCAAGGTCCACCAGTACGGGATCATGTCCGCGCCGACGACGGCCCAGGACGCCGCGCTGGCCGCGGTCCTTGAGGGGGAACCGGACGTCGTGCGGATGGTCGCGGAGTACGACCGTCGGCGGCGCCTGCTGGTCGACGGCCTCAACGCGCTGGGGCTCGAGACGTTCGAGCCGCGCGGCGCGTTCTACGCCTTCCCGCGGATCACCTCGACCGGCCTGGACGACGAGGCGTTCGCAGAGCGGCTGCTCAAGGAGGAGCGGGTCGCCGTCGTCCCGGGGAGCGCGTTCGGACCGTCGGGCGTCGGGCACGTCCGGATGTGCTACGCCACGTCGTACGAGCAGCTCGAGGAAGCGTTGCGACGGATCGGCCGGCTGGTGGAGCGCGTCCGGGCATGATCCGCGAGATCGCGGGACGTCCGATCGAAGTCGTCGAGGTCGGAGTCGGCATGCCCGTGCTGTTTCGTTCGAGGGCCCGTCGCTGATCCCTGCTGGTCGCCAGGACTCGATCGTCGGCTACGCCGACGGCCTTCGGCTGATCGACCGGTTCCCGCGGGCGACGGTGGCCGTCCTCGATGTGGCCGGGCATGCCCTGCTCCAGGAGCGCCACGAGACTGCGGCCACCCTCATCGAGGACTGGCTGGACCGGGTCGAGACGACCTGAGTCGGCCTCGACCGTCCAGGACCACCAGTCGCGGGGGTCTGTGCGAGACTCTGCCGCGATGAACGAGGCGGTGAGCACGATCGCGACCACGGGCGACCCGGCAGGTCCGGGTGAGCCGCGGCTGTCGACGTTCATGCTGACCGACATCGAGGGGAGCACCCGGCTCTGGGAGGAGCACCCGATCGCCATGGGGGCGGCCCTGGCGATCCATGATGGGCTGTTGCGCTCCGCGATCGAGGGAGGGGGCGGCGCGGTGGTCAAGACGCTGGGGGACGGCGTCCTGGCTGTGTTCGCCGATCCTGTCGCGGCCGTCGAAGCGGCGATCGCAGTCCAGAAGTCCATGGTTGCGACGGGTCGGGCGGAATCCCTGCCACTCCGCGTGCGGATGGGGATCCATACCGGTGCCGCCGAGATGCGAGACGGGGACTACTTCGGGCCATCTCTCAATCGGGGGTCGCGGATCCTGGCCATCGGCCACGGTGGCCAGATCCTGACCTCGGCGGTCACTGCGATGCTCGCCCGCGACGGCGTCGGGGTCGAGGTCGAGTTCATCGATCGTGGCTCGCACCGCCTGCGCGACCTGGATCGACCCGAGCAGATCTTCCAGGTCGCGGTCCCCGACCTACCACAGAGCTTCCCTCCTCTTCGGTCGCTCACCACCCGCATGACCAACCTGCCGACCCAGGTCACGTCGTTCGTCGGCCGGGAGGCGAAGCTCGCCGAGTTGACCCATTCGCTGGAGCGGGCCCGTCTGGTTACGTTGATCGGGACGGGTGGCACCGGCAAGACACGGCTGATGCTCGAGACGGCGGCCGGACTCGTCGGGCGCTTTCCCGATGGCGTCTGGCTGGCGGAGCTCGCCCCGCTGACCGACGCCGCCCAGATCGGCGCCGAGATCGCCCGCGCCCTCGGCGCCCCAGAGCTCCCGGGCCGGCCCGCGCTCGACACCGTAGCGGATTTCGTGGCGGCCAAGGACCTGCTCCTCCTGATCGACAACGCCGAGCACCTGATCGACGGCGTGGCGGAACTCGTCGGTCATCTGCTTTCCGGCGCGCCGGCGCTCCGGATCGTGACGACGAGCCGCGAGGCGCTGTCGATCTCCGGCGAGGTCATCCTCCAGGTGCCGTCGCTCGTGTGTCCGTCGCCGGACCGGACCGGACAGTCAGGCGTCGTTCCATCGTCCGATGAGCTCGACGACCAGGCCGCGACCGAGGCGGTCCGACTTTTCACCGAACGCGCCGAGGCGGTCCTTCCGTCGTTCGAGTTGACCTCGGCCAGCATCGGATCGGTTGCCGAGATCTGCCGGCGCCTGGATGGCATCCCGCTTGCCATCGAGCTGGCGGCCGCGCGTGTCTCGGCGATGTCGCCCGAGGAGATCGCCCGTGGCCTGGGTGATCGTTTCCGTCTGCTTGCCGGCGGGCGCCGGTCGTCCGTGCCGCGGCAGCAGACTCTCCATGCCCTGATCGACTGGAGCTGGGACCTGCTGACGGAGGACGATCGAGGACTCCTGCGACGGCTGTCCGTGTTCACCGGCGGCTGGACGGTCGAGTCGGCCGCGGCGATCGCCGGGGAGGGCGACCCGGATCCCGCGGCCGCCACGTTGGATGGTCTTACGCGCTTGGTCGATCGATCGCTCGTCAACGTCGTGCGGGGCGGCGTCACTCGCTACGGGATGCTCGAGACCATCCGCCAGTACTCCCGGGAGCGCCTCGTCGACAGCGGGGAGGCCGCATCGGTCGCCGATCGGCATCTCGCCTTCTTCGCGGCCTTCGCCGAGACCGCCGCTCCGCTGCTTCGTGGACCCGCCATGGTCGACTGGCTGGATCGGCTCGACGTCGAGAACGACAATCTTGCGACCGCGCTCGAGTGGGCGATCGAGTCGGACCCGGACGAGGCGATCCGGCTGTGCATCGCCCTGCTCGCCTACTGGCGCACGCGGGTGCCTTCGGCCGACGCCGACGACCGCGTCGTCACGACGACCGGTCTGGCTCAGGCGATGGTCGCCGGACCGCCGCCGCCGACCGAGGAGCAGCGGGTCATGGCCAGCCGCCTCCTCGGGGCAGCGGCGCAGGTTTGGGCCTTCAGTGGTCGGGCGACGACCGCGATCGAGTGGTCCAGTCTTGCGGTCGGTCTGGCTCGGTCCACTGGCGACCGCCCAGCCCTGCTGACCGCGCTCGTTGGGCACTCCGTCGCCAGCGTCTTCTCGGGTCAACGCGGTTCGATGCGGGCCTGGTTCGACGAGGCGCTGCAGCTGGCGACCGAGGATGGGGACTGGTGGACGGTGGCCGTCTATGCCGGCGGGATGGCCGGCGGCCTCGCGCCGGTCGACCCGGCCGGCGCCGAGGAGGTCCTGGTATCGGCGACCGAAGCCGCCCGCCGGACCGGGAATCCGTACGCCATCGCGGTGGCGGCGATGGCCCGTGGGCGGCTGTTCGGTGCCCAGTCCAGAGCCGACGAGGCGCGGCGCTCGTTCGACGTCGCGATCGAACGGTTCTCCGAACTCGGCGACGAACGCCTCGTGCTGGCCTGCCGGAGTGACCTTGCCCACGCCCTGCGCCGCGCGGGCGCACCGGATGAGGCCCGTTCGCTGTACGCCGTGACGATCAGCGGCTGGGTCCGCCTGGGCAACCGCGGGGCAGTCGCCAACCAGCTCGAGAACGTCGCGTTCCTGGCCATCGGCAACGGGGAGTCGGAGCGGGCGGCACGACTGCTGGGCGCCGCCGAGTCGATGCGCGAGGACGCGGCGAGCCCCATGGCGGTCGGGGAGCGGCCGGAGTACCTCGAGTGGGTGCAGCGGCTGCGGGTCGTCGCCGATGGCGCCACGCTGGACGCGGCGTGGACAGCGGGCCGGGCCCTGTCGATCACCGAGGCGGTTGCACTGGCCACCGGCTGAGTCGTCGGATGTCGAGGTTCCTGCGCTCGACGAGAGGCCTGTGCGACACTCCGTCCATGCCTGCCGCCCCCACCATCGATGCTGTCGCGACCCGATACGAAGCCGTCATCGGGGTCGAGGTCCACTGCCAGTTGCGGACCGCCTCGAAGATGTTCTGCAGCTGCTCCACGGCCTATGACGGGGCCGCTCCCAACACCCACGTCTGCCCGGTCTGCCTGGGCCTTCCGGGGGCGCTGCCGGTCATCAACCGTCGCGCGGTGGAGCACGTGCTGGCCACCGGCCTCGCGATCGAGGCGACCAGCCCGCCCGCGACGCGCTGGGACCGCAAGAACTACTTCTACCCGGACCTGCCCAAGGGCTACCAGATCAGCCAGTACGACCTGCCCCTGGCATCGGGCGGCCGTCTGACCGTCGCGACGTCGACTGGTCCGTTCACCGTGCCGATCACCCGGGCGCACCTCGAGGAGGACACCGCCAAGCTGGTCCACGCGACGGGCCCCGATGGCCGCAAGGTCAGCCTGGTCGATTTCAACCGATCCGGCGCCCCACTCATGGAGATCGTCACCGAGCCGGACATCCGCACGGCGGAACAGGCGCGCCGCTACGCCGAAGAGCTCCAGGCTCTGCTCCGCTCCATCGGCGCGTCGGACGCCGACATGGAGCGCGGCCAGATGCGGGTCGAGGCGAACGTGTCGCTGCGGCCGTTCGGCACGGAATCGTTCGGCACGCGGGTCGAGGTCAAGAACATGAATTCGTTCCGCTCGGTCGAACGCGCCATCGACTACGAGATCGGGCGGCTGGCGGCCGCGCTGGACGCCGGGGAGACCCTCCGCCTGGAGACCCGCGGCTGGTCGGACGATCGGTCGGAGACATACCACATGCGTTCCAAGGAGACGTCCGACGACTACCGCTACTTCCCGGAACCGGACCTGCCGCCGCTGCACATCGACCCGGCCTGGCTGGATTCACTGCGTGCGGCCCAACCGGAATTGCCGGCCGCCCGCCGCGCCCGATTCCGGGAGGCGATGGGCCTGAGCGAGTACGACGCCGGCGTCCTGACTGCCGACCCTGATGCGGCAGCGTTGTTCGAGGCCACCCTGGCTGTCGATCCGGACCTCGCCGCCAAGTCCGTTGCGAACTGGGTCACCGGGGAGTACCTCCGCCTTCGCAAGGGCGCCGACGCCGGTGACCCGGTGACCGTTGCCCCGGTCGAGCTCGCCGCGATCATCCGGGCCGTCGATGACGGAACGATCTCCCGGGCGAACGCCAAGGAAGTCCTGGAGGCCCACGCCGCCGGCGGGCAGGCTGCGGCCGCGATCATCGGATCGCGCGGGTTCCGCCAGATCAGCGACCGTGGAAGTGTGGCCACGGCCGTCGAGGCTGCCATCGCGGCGAACCCGGCAGCCGTTGCCGACTACCGGTCCGGAAAGCAGCAGGCCGTTGGATACCTCGTGGGTCAGGTGATGAAGGCGACTCATGGCCAGGCGAAGGCCGCTCTGGTGCAGGCCGCCGTTCGCGAGCAGCTCGAGCGCGCGGAGTAGGGGAGTCGATCGTGGGACCCGTGAATCTGCTGTTGTGGGTCGCCGGGGTCGTGCTGGTCGTGCTCGGCTACACCCGGGCGCGTGGGCCATGGGCGCGCTACCAGGACCTCAGGGCGCAGGATCGCAACGTCGCCCGATACGAGGCCTGGCGCGGCGGTCTGCGTGGAGACGACGAGCGGACCGGAGCCTCGGTCGCCATGGAGTTGCTGCGCCGCCAGGCCCGGATGGCCGGCCTGATCGCGGTCATCGGATTCGTGCTCATCTTCCTCGGGTTCCTGATCCGATAGACGGGGGTCCCGTCGCCTGAAGGGCGGTCAGCCGGGCCTTGCCGACTCCGGCGTCGCTCCGTCAGTAGGCGTCGTCCGGCAGGGGCCGTGCCCAGGCCGTCGCCAGCGCGCCGCCGATCCGGCCGGCCTCGGCGCTCCTGACCATGTCGCCGGAGCGCCAGTACTCGGCGAGGAACCAGGCGATGAAGGCGTCGCCGCAGCCGACGGTCGTGCCTCGCACCTCGACCGGGGTCACCGGCACGACCGCGTCCGCGCTCCCGGTCCGGCCGTCGACGAGCAGGATGGAGCGGGCCCCGAACGTGACGACCAGCCGCTTGCCCCGGTCGCGGGCGACGGCCCGAAGGCCGTCCACGAGCGGATCCTGGGGCTCGCCCGGCCAGCCGACGAAGGCGAGGTCGACGTACCGCATCGTGTCGGCGAAGCGGTCCAGGGTGTAGTGGCGGAAGCCGAGGAAGTCGGCGGACACTTCCAGATCACGGAGCGCGCCGGTATCGGCGAGTCGATCCATCTCGGCGATCGCCCCTTCGACGAGCACGGTGTGGAGGCGCTCCGCGCCGGTGACGAGCCGCCGCTCCGCGGGCGTGAGCCGGAAGTCGGCCCACACGCCCTCGACGAAGTGGTCCATGAACGGCTGGCGGTCGGGTCGCACGGCGACATCGATCGACGCCGACGATCCGGCGCCGACGATCGATCGGGGAAGGTAGGCGATGCCGTGTCGGCCGAGGAAGTCGAGGAAGAGCTGCGGCCGATCGTCACCGATCCTGGTCACGAGCCGGAATGGGACCTCCTGCCGGCGCAGATGCCAGGCCATGTTGAAGACCCCCCCACCGGGCAGGACGGGCCCGTCGGGGAGGTGGATGTCGAGGCTGAGCGCTCCCAGCAGGATGGACCGGTCGATCGGGTCCGTCACAGCCCGGCGAGGGCGTCGGCCCGGGCGTCGCCGGCCGCGAGGAAGCGGTCCAGGCGGACCTCGACGATCTTGCTGCCCTGCCAGAACGCCTCGACCGACAGGTGGGCGCAGCCCTCGCGGTGGTACCAGTCCGCGCGCGTCGGGAAGGTCGTGATGAGTGCCGGATCATGGACCGGGACGACCGCCGGGTTGAGCACATAGCCGGGCGACGTCGGCTCGCGGATCTGGAGCAGGTGGTCGCCGCGGAACCCACGAGCCCGTGGGACCCGGTGGGTGAGCCCGGTCCCGAGATCGACGAGGTCCGCGTCCCCGGACGGCGTGTCGGTCACCTCCGGCCAGTCGGGGTCATCGACGAGCTCGCCGATGACCCGCCGGACGGAGATGTCCTGGTAGTGGTTCATGGTGGTGTGGGGCTGCTCGTAGTCGTCGTCATGGACGTTCGTCACGTTGTCGTCGTAGACGTTGCCGCAGACGGTCGTCAGGAAGCGGACGAGGGCCGGGCGGTCACGCAGATAGACGCGGTATGCCGTCTGGTACTCGGCGATCGCGGTCGCCTGCGGCACGATCGCGCCGCGGACCACGTGCCCGATCCGCCAGCCGTCCGCCCCGAACCGCTCGTCGAGGACCTCCCGCCAGCGGGCCTTGGCCGCTCCGCTGAACCCGGGGGCGCCGACCGGGATCCAGAGCTCAGTGAGCGGGGCGGTGAGGTCCGGGTCCAGATGCTCCCACCAGTCGGCGTGGTCCATGCTCGACAGGGTACGGCGCGGGAGGGAGCCTCGTGCGATCCGCCGGGATCTCCGGCAGCCGACACCACGCCGACGTGCCCCATAGACTTCGGGGAGCGGATGACGCTCGACCACGAGGACGATCACGCATGCGGCCACGGACGGACGGACAGGGCTTCGCGACGCGAGCCATCCACGCGGGCGAGCGGCCCGACCCGACGACCCATGCCCACAAGCCCCCGATCTACGCGACTGCCACGTTCACCTTCGACACGGCGGCGGAGAAGGAGGACGCGGTCGATCGGGCCCTGGCCTGGGAGCCGGGGGCGTACTTCTACTCGCGGACGGGCAACCCCACCAACCGCGCGCTGGAGGAGAAGGTCGCTTCGCTCGAGGGTGCCGAGGACGCGGTCGTCAGTGCGTCCGGGATGGCAGCCGTCTCGGCGACCCTGTACGCCCACCTCGGAGCCGGCGACCACGTCGTCGTCGGAGACGAGCTGTTCGCGATCACGAGCGTCCTCGTCGACGACGACTTCCCCAGGCGAGGCATCGGGGTCACCCGCGTGGACACCACGGATCCGGGAGCCGTGGAGGCGGCCATCACGCCTTCGACCCGGGCGATCTTCGTGGAGACCTCGACCAACCCGCGGTTACGGATCCCGGACCTCGACGCGATCGCCGCGGTCGGCAGGCGGCACCGCCTGCTGGTCATCGCGGACAACACGTTCCTCGGCCCGGCGCTCCTGCGGCCCCTGGAGCATGGCGCGGATCTCGTGCTCCATGCGGCCACGAAGTTCCTGTCCGGCCATGGCGACGCCGTGTCGGGGGTCGTGTCGGGAGCAAAGGCCCTGATCGATCCCATCCGCCAGCAGACCGACACGCTCGGCCAGGCGGCGAGTCCGTTCGCCAGCTTCCTCGTGCTCAGGGGTGTTCGGACGCTGCCACTCCGGACGCGGGCGGCGACGGCGAATGCGGCCCGCGTCGCGAGCTTCCTGGAGGCATCCGACAAGGTCGAGTGGGTCCGCTACCCGGGCCTCGCGTCCCACCCGGACCACGCGGTCGCGGCGAGATTGCTCCCCGATGGCGCCGGCGCGATGGTGACGTTCAAGCCGCGCGGCGGTCTCGATGGGATGGCTGCATTCACGGACCACCTGGCGCTGTGCGACATCGGGGTCAGCCTGGGCGACATCCACACGCTCGTCTACCCGCGACCAAAGGACGGTGGGATCATCCGGCTGTCGATCGGCTGCGAGGACATCGACGACCTGCTGGCCGACTTCGAGCGCGGGCTCGGGCACGTCGCCTGATCGACGAACGCCTCGGGCTTCAGGGCCGCCCGAGCTCCACCGCCGCGGCAAGCGCGGCGCCGATGGTCAGGTCGATGCGTCGCTGGAGCTCGTCCTCCGGTAGCCGCTCCCAACCGTGCTGGGCCGGGGCACCCTCGGCGACGAGGCCGGGATCCAGGATGACGTCGGAGACCGTCAGGATCGTACCGGCACGGACCGGGCGGCCCTTGGCCCGCTCGCGCATGGCGAGCAGGAAGACCGCGGCGGACTCCATCTCTGCGGCGAGGTACCCGCGTGCGCCCCAGCGACCGGCACTGTCCGGATGCGGGTCGTAGAACACGTCCGAGGTGACGACTGGCCCGACGTGCGTCGTCAGGCCGGCCTCGCGGCTCGCCCGGACCAGGGCCTGGACGACGTCGAAGTCGGCCGTCGGTGCGGTGGCCTCGCCGCCGCCCAGGATGGGTCCGATGCCTCCAGCCGCGACCGCGGCGAGGGCGACCACGACATCGCCGAGGCCCATGCCGCGATAGCCGCCGGTCGTGCCGACCCGGATGAACGTCGTGACGCCCAGGTTGATCAGTTCCTCGACGACGATGGAGGTGGTCGGCGTGCCCATCATCGTGGTCTGGATGGAGACAGGAGCGCCATCCAGCGTGCCCGTGTACCCCAGCAGGCCGCGATTGGCGTTCACCAGACGGGTCGCCTCCAGGCCCCCGTCCAGGCGAGCCGCCATGCGGGTCGCGCGGTTCGGGTCGCCGGGCAGCAGGACGACCGGCGCATACGCCCCCGGTTCGGCGTGAAGGTGGATCTGGGTGGCCATGTGGGGCCTCCGTGCAGGAGCTGGCGAAGATCGGGTCAGGTCCAGGCCACCGTGATGAGCGGGACGTCCGGGGCGACGGCATGGAGCAAGGCTCGGGTCCGCTGGACGTCGTCCACGGGACCGCCGACGCGGGCCGCGAGATAGGCGGACTCGATGGAAGGATAGCCGTCGCCGCCGGACCGCAGCATGGCCATCGCGACCTGGATCGGGGAGATGGTCGGGTTGTAGGCGACGCTCTCCAGGGTGGCGCCCGCGACAAGTCGTCCATCGGTCAACCGCAGGACGACGGCGGCGGGGCACCGGCTGTACGGGGTATGTGCCCGACGACCCGTCCGCACCAGGCGCGCCGCGACGTCCGCCGGGAGGGATGGATCGTCGATCGCGAGTTCCGGCCACGCCACCGCGCCGGGTCGCGAACCTGCCTCGGACAGGTCCGCGGGCGTGAATGGCCATGGGTACAGCGCGGCGAGCGACACGCTGTGAGCCGCCGGATCGATCAGGCGCAGGTCGGACGCCCAGTCGAACTCGGTCAGGGTCTGGCGGCAGTGGGCGCATGGGCGGGCCTGGGCGATGGCGAGGACGGAGATCGCGGTCCCTCGAGCGAACGCCCGGATGGCGACCATCCCCTCCGCGTGGATCGTCATGCCGAGGTCGGCACCCGGGAACTCCAGGTTCGCGCCGATGATCAGGTCGCCGCCGGGCTCCTCGCGACCCACGGCACCGACCCGGTACCCGGAGATCGGCGGGTCAGCGCGGGCGGCGGCTCCCGGCAGGGCCAGGAGCATGACCTCGTCGGGACCGCGCAACGCGTGCGCGGCGATGAGCGCGTCGACGTCTTCGACCGGCATCCGGCCGTCGCGCGTCACCCGGGCGGCGACCGAACCCGCCAGCCGGTCGGTGAGCGCGGCGATCCTTCCCGACACGACCGCGTCCGTCGCGAAGGGAGACGCGGCCCCGGGCGAGACGTCCCGCGAACGGCGGGTCACCGCGACCGCAACCGACGGTGCTCGATGATCGTGCATCGATCCATCACGACCGCCAGCCCGGCATCGTGAGCGATCCGCCCGGCCTCGCGATCCGCGATCCCGAGCTGGAGCCACAGGCAGCTGGCGCCCGCTGCCACGGCGTCGCTGGCCACCTCTGCACACCGATCGGCCCGCCGGAAGACATCGACGATGTCGACCGGTCCGCTGGCCGCGACCGCCGCGACGACGGTCGGATGGCAGGGGAGGCCCGCGACGGATCTCGCGTTCGGGTTGACCGGCACGACGTCGTATCCAGCCGCGAGCAGGTCACGCAGGACGCCGTTGGAGGGACGGATCGGGTTGTCGGACGCTCCGACGACGGCGATCCGGGGCGACGACGACAGCAGTCGGCGTACGCCCTCGTCGTCGAGCAGCGGGATCTCGAGCCGGCCCTCGTGCAGATCCAGCAGCGCCGCGACCGCCTCGCGATCCGCCCCCGGGTATCGCATCATCGCGTCCTCCCACCATCCTTCGCAGGCTCCGCGAGTTCCGGTGTGCACAGGTTGTTGACGGAACCACGTTCGGTTGGCGTACTCTACGGCGTGCCCGGCTCTCTGGGAGGGAAGCCCGGGGTTCAGAGGAGGAAGTCACCTTGCAGATCTCTCGCAGGCTGCTCGCGCTCGGCGCGACGTCAGCTCTCTTCTTCGCCGCGTGCTCCTCGGGTGGAGCGACGACGGCCCCATCAACGGCCCCGACGACGGCCCCGACGACGGCCCCGACGACGGCCCCGACCGACGCGCCGTCACAGGCCGCGGTCGACTACATCGCGTGCGTCGCGTTCGATACCGGCGGCCTCGGCGACAAGGGCTTCAACGACCTGGCCAAGAAGGGCCTCGAAGATGCCGCCGCCGCCGGCTACACCACCTTCTTCAGTGAGGCGCAGGGCGCCACCGACTACGCGGCCAACATCCAGCGCCTGATCGACCAGGGCTGCCAGTCCATCGTCACGGTCGGCTTCAACCAGGCCCAGGCGACGATCGACGCCACGCTCGCGAACCCGGACGTCGCATTCTCGCAGGTCGACGCGACCTGGAACGAGGCCGGCGCCGACTTCAAGCCCGGCACGGCGGACGACATGCCGTTCCCGCCCAACTTCACCGGCCTGGACTTCCAGATCGATGAGGCCGCGACGCTCGCCGGGTACCTGGCGGCTGGCTTCAGCGAGTCCGGCAAGATCGGCACCTACGGCGGCCAGCAGTTCCCGGGCGTGACCCGGTTCATGGACGGCATGTACGCCGGCATCAAGATCTACAACGAGCGCAAGGCCACGAGCGTCGTGCTCCTCGGCTGGGACGCGGCAACGCAGACCGGCACCTTCGTCGGCGGCGACAATCCCTGGGGCGACCCCTCCAAGGGTGAGCAGCTCGCCAAGACGTTCCTCGACCAGGGCGTGGACATCGTCCATCCGGTCGCTGGAGCCACCGGCAACGGGACCCTCAAGGCCATGCTTGCCGCCGGCAAGTGGGGCATCGGTGTCGACACGGACCAGGCGGTCTCGCTGGCGGAGTACGCCGGCGCGATCCTGACCTCGGCCGAGAAGGTCATCGATGTCGCAGTCCTCGATACCTTCAACAAGAACGCCGGTGGCGACACCGGTGGTGAGAACTACATCGGCACCCTTGCCAACAAGGGCGTCCGACTGTCCGCGTACCACGATTTCGACAGCGTCATCAGCGCCGAGCTCAAGGCTGAGGTCGAGGCCCTGGCGGCCGAGATCGCGGCCGGTACGGTGAAAGTGGGCGACTACCTGAAGTAGTCTTCGGTCAGCACGACCGTCCAACGACGGCCGCCCGCCCTCGGTCCCCGAGGGCGGGCGGCTCAGCATCCGAGGCCAAGCGCCCATGCGTCTCGAACTCAAGGACATCACCAAGCGGTTCCCGGGGGTGCTCGCCAACGACCGCATCTCGATCTCCGCCGATCGCGGTGAGGTCCTGGGGTTGCTCGGCGAGAACGGGGCCGGCAAGACCACCCTCATGAACATCCTGTCCGGGCTGTACCGACCGGACGGCGGCCAGGTCCTGATCGAGGACAAGATCCGCACGTTCAACGACCCGGCGGATGCCATCGACGCAGGGATCGGCATGGTCCACCAGCATTTCCAGCTCGTCCCCGTCTTCGATGTCGTCGAGGCGGTGGCGCTGGGAGCGGAGACGGTCACCGGTGTGCTCGGGACCTTCGACCGTTCTGCTGCCCGGAAGCGCGTCGTGGAGCTGTCGCAGCAATACAACCTCCACGTCAACCCGGACGCGCGGATCGAGGATCTCCCGGTCGGCGTGCGCCAGCGGGTAGAGATCCTCAAGGCGCTCTACCGCAAGAGCGACGTGCTCGTGCTCGATGAGCCATCGGCCGTCCTGACGCCGTTCGAGACGGAGGAGCTGTTCGGCATCATCCGGGGCCTGGCCGAGGGCGGCACCACGGTCATCTTCATCACCCACAAGCTCAACGAGGTGCTGGAGGTCGCGGACCGGATCACCGTCCTGCGCCGCGGAAAGGTCGCCGGTACGGTCGTGCCGGCGGACACGAGCCGTGAACAGCTGGCCAACCTCATGGTCGGGCGTGATGTCGAGCTCAAGGTGGAGAAGGGTCCAGCCAGCCCGGGGGACGTCGTCCTCAGCCTCAAGGACCTGGTCATCCGCGACGACCGTGGGCACATGGCCGTGAAGGGCGTGTCGCTCGATGTCCGGGCCGGCGAGATCGTCGCCGTGGCCGGTGTCCAGGGCAACGGCCAGACCGAGCTGGTGGAGGCCATCGTCGGCCTGCGGACCATCGACTCCGGCCGGATGACGATCGGCGACAAGGACATCGTCCGGTCGTCGCCGAGACAGGTCTCCGATCTGGGCGTCGCACATATCCCGGAAGACCGCAACCGCGATGGACTCATCAGCCAGATGACGGTCGCCGAGAACTACATCCTCGATTCGTATCACCGCGAGCCGTACAGCAAGAACATGGTCTTCGATGCGAACGCGATCAAGGAGCGTGCCACCAACGGCGTCGAGGATTTCGACATCCGGACCCCATCGATCGACACGCTGGCGGGCTCCCTGTCCGGGGGCAACCAGCAGAAGGTGATCGTCGCCCGCGAGTTCTCGTTTCCGGTCCACCTGGTGATCGCGGCCCAGCCGACGCGAGGCCTGGACGTCGGGTCGATCGAGTACATCCACAAGCGGATCGTCGAACAGCGCGATGCCGGAGCCGCGATCCTCATCGTCAGCACGGAACTGGAAGAGGTCCTCGCCGTGGGTGACCGCGTGGCGGTGATGTTCGCCGGCGAGATCGTCGGGATCGTGGAAGGTGAGGAGTCGACCTTCGAGAACGTCGGGATGCTGATGGGGGGCCACATCGAATGAGCCGCCTTCGTGTCCTCCAGCCGGCCTTCGTCCCGATGCTTGCGGTCCTGTCCGCCTTCATCGTCGGATCGCTGTTCATCGTCATCACGGACTTCGACAACCTCACCAAGCTCGGGACGGATCCGCTCGGCGCCCTCGGCGGTGCCTTCGGGACCGTGGTGGAGGCCTACGGTGCGATGCTGGCGGGCGCGTTCGGCGATCCCGCCAAGATCGTGGCCGCCATCACCAGCGGCGGCGATCCCAAGACGATCGCGACGGCGGTCCGGCCGTTCACCGAGACGTTGGTCGCCTCCGCCCCATTGATCTTCACCGGCCTGGCGGTCGCCGTCGCGTTCCGGACCAGCGTGTTCAACATCGGCGTCGAGGGTCAGTTCATCCTCGGTGCGTTCGGGGCGACTGTCGCCGCGATCGTCCTGCGCGAGCAGCCGGCCATCGTGATCCTGCCCGTCGCCATCGCCATGGGCATCGCTTCCGGGGCCCTGTGGGGCTTCATCCCGGGCTTCCTCAAGGCTCGTACCGGCGCCCACGAGGTGATCACGACGATCATGCTCAACTACGTGGCGGCCCAGGTCGTCCTGTTCGGGCTCCGATCGGACTTCCTGCGCCAGGAGGGCAGTTCGCAGCCCATCTCCAAGGTCATGACGCCGTTCGTCCAGGTGCCGCGCATCCTGGACCTGCCCGCGATCCGGCTCCACTGGGGCTTCATCGTGGCCCTGCTGGTCGCCGTGCTGGTCTCGTGGTTCCTGTTCAAGACGACCAAGGGCTTCGAGTTGCGTGCGGCCGGCTTCAACCTCACGGCCGCCCGCTACGCGGGCATGAGCGCCGGCGGCTCGATCATGCTGGCGATGGCCATCTCCGGTGGCCTGGCGGGCCTCGGGGGCACGATGGAAGTGCTCGGCACGGTCGGCCAGATGTCCAACGACCTGAGCTCCGGGTTCGGATTCAACGCCATCGCCCTCGCCCTGCTTGCGGGCAACCGACCGGCGGGGGTGGTCGCGGCGGCGCTGCTGTTCGGCGCGTTACGCACCGGTGGTGGGTTGATGCAGGTGAAGACCGGGATCCCGCTGGACCTGTTGTTCTTCATCCAGGCCCTCGTGATCATGTTCGTGGCGGCGCCGCGGCTGATCCGGTCGATCTACTTCCTGGACCGGTTCGGCAAGAAGGACGAACCTGCGCCGGAAGGAACCCCGGCATGACGGCTGCGGCGCCGGTCATCACGCCCGCCGCCGCCCAGCGCGGTGTCGCGGAGCGCAAGGCCCTCCGGGCGGCTCGCATCCGGGGCGTCATCTTCGCCGCGGTCGGACTCCTGGCGCTCCAGGCCGCGATCTCCACGATGGCGGTCGCGGCCACCTTTTCCTTCTGGATCGACAAGCAGGGCGGCACGCCGTTCGTCATCGAGACGCAGGCCGGCGTCCTGTGGATCCTCACCGGCCTCGCTGCCGGGGCGAGCGGGATCCTCCAGCTCATCCGCGGCACCTCGTTCCAGTGGCGTCGCTGGTTGCTCGTCGTCCTCCCGCTGATCATCACGGCGACCCTGGGCACGCTCCTGGAGGGCAAGGCGGCCAATCTGACCGGGATCTTCGCGGGCAGCCTGGAGCTCGCGACCCCGATCACCCTGGGCGCGTTCGCCGGCATCCTGGCCGAGCGGTCCGGCATGTTCAACATCGCCATCGAGGGCAAGTTCCTCATCGGCGCCTGCACGGCGGCCATCGTGGCCAGCGTGACGCAGGTCCCCCTGCTTGGTATCGTCGCGGCTGCGATCGCCGGGGCCGGCGTCGGCTACCTGCTCGCCTGGCTCGGGATCAAGCACAACGTCGACCAGATCATCTCCGGCGTCGTCGTCAACATCGGTGCCCTGGGCATCACGAACTTCCTCTTTTTGCGCGTGCTGTCGCGGAATACCCAGCTCAATACGCCCGCCACGGTGGAGGCGATCAAGATCCCGCTGCTGTCCGACATCCCGGTCTTCGGCCCGATGCTGTTCTCCGGCACGCCGTACCTGTATTTCACGGTCGGGCTGATGGCCTTCTTCTGGTACATGCTCTTCCGGACGCGATGGGGCCTCCGGATGCGGGCCTCGGGCGAGAAGCCCTCTGCCGCCGGCACGGTCGGCATCGACGTGCTGGCCATCCGCTACCGGGCGATGATCCTCGCCGGCGTGTGCGCCGGGATCGCGGGGTCCTACCTGAGCTTGGCGAGCGCCGGCAGCTTCCAGATGCAGATGAGCGCCGGCCGTGGGTTCATCGCCCTGGCCGCGGTGATCTTCGGGGCGTGGAATCCCGTCTACGCATTCGGGGCCGCCCTCGTGTTCGGCTTCTCCGACGCGACGCAGGCCCTGCTGTCCATCCTGGGCGTGGACGTCCCGCCGCAGCTGCTCAACAGCGTCCCGTACATCGTGACGATCATCGTGGTGGCCGGCGTCGTCGGGCGCGTCCGCGGACCGGCCGCGGCCGGCCAGCGCTACGACCAGGACTGACTACCGCGTGAGCGCCGGCTGGCAGGAGGGGTGGGGACCGATCCACTCCATCCCGACCGCGCACCGGGTGGGCGCGACCCCGCGCACGGCCCCTTGCGGCACGGCGGAACGGCCACTGCCGTTGATCATCGACAGCGACCCGGGCCTGGACGACGCGCTGGCCATCGGCCTGGCCGTGGCCAGTCCAGAACTCCAGATCCTGGCCGTGACCACGGTCGGGGGCAACGCCGACGTGGCGCACTGCACGGAGAACGCGCTCAGGCTGCTCAACGCGTTCGGGCGGCCGGATATCCCGGTCGCGGAGGGAGCCGCCGGGCCGCTCGTCGGGAACGTCGTCCGCGCGACCGAGGTCCACGGCGAGCACGGCATCGGGGACACGCGCCTGGAGCCGTCGACGGCCGCGAAGCACCCCGACGGTGCCGTCGCGCTGATGGCCGGACTCATCGCGGGGCGGGACGAGCCGGTCGCCATCGCCCCTGTCGGCCCGCTCACGAACATCGCCCTGCTGATCCGTGAGCATCCGGAGCTGATCCCGCGCATCGCGCACTTGTCGATCATGGGTGGGTCGATCGGGGAGGGGAACACGACCGTCTCCGCCGAGTTCAACATCTACGCCGATCCGGAGGCGGCCGACATCGTCTTCCGGTCCGGCATCCCGATCACCATGATCGGCCTCGACGTCACTCACCAGGCGCTCCTGGACCGGGCGGCTACGGCCCGCCTGCGCGCCATGGGCGGGACGTCGGCGCGGATCGCCGCGGAGCTGACCGAGTACGCCCTGGACCGCAACCTCGAGTGGTCAGGCGCGACCACCACGGCCATCCACGATGCCGTCGCCGTCGCCCACCTGGCCATCCCCGACCTCGTCGCCGTCGCCCCGTATCGCGTCGTCGTCGATACGACGGACGGGCCGGCCCGGGGCCGGACGGTCTGCGACGGTCTGCCGTATCGGCTGCGCCGGGACGGGGTCTCCCCGAACGCCGACGTCGGGATCGTCGTCGACCGGCGACGGTTCGAGGAGCTGCTCGTCGACGCGTTCGGGCGTCTCCCGTAGCATCGGCGCCGTGAGCTCGGCGAGCGGCACCTCGATCTCGCCTCGCGACCTCGGGTTCGATCCGTGGGACCCGGCGTTCGTGGCCGACCCGTACCCGTCCCTCCGGGAGCTGCGGGACCGCCATCCCGTGCTCCACGACGAGCGGACCGACCAGTGGATCGTGACGCGCCACGCAGACGTCGATCGGCTGCTGCGCGACCGCCGGCTGGGGCGCACCTACCTGCACGTGGCCAGCCACGCGGAGATGGGCCGACCCGAGCCGCCCGACTGGCACGAGCCGTTCACGACGCTGAACGGCAACGGCATGCTGGATCGCGAGCCGCCCGACCACACCCGCCTGCGACGGCTCGTGCAGCGCGCGTTCACGCCACGGACCGTGGAGGGGCTGCGCGACCGGGTGCAGGCCATCGTCGACGGCCTCATCGACGACCTGTCCGGGGCCGGCGAGGTCGACCTCATCACCGAGTTCATCGAACCGCTGCCGGTCACCGTCATCGCCGAGCTCCTCGGCATCCCGGAGGCCGACCGGCATCGCCTCCGCCCGTGGTCGCGCGACATCTGCCTGATGTACGAGCTCGATCCGCCGGACGCCTCGGCACGCCGGGCCGTGGCGGCGAGCCGCGAGTTCTCCGAGTACCTGCACGCGCTCGCCGCCGAGCGCCGGGTACGCCCCAGGGACGACCTGGTCAGCGCGCTGGCCGCCGTGACGGACGACGGCGATCGACTCACGCCCGACGAACTGGTGGGCACGTGCGTCCTGCTCCTCAACGCCGGCCACGAGGCGTCGGTCAACGGCGCCGCCAACGGGTGGTGGAGCCTGTTCCGGAACCCGGACCAGTTGGATCGCCTGCGGGCCGAACCGGACCTCGCGACCACCGCCATCGACGAGCTCCTCCGGTTCGATACTCCGCTGGCCCTGTTCGAGCGCTGGGTGCTCGAGGACATCGACGTGGCCGGCGTTCGCCTCCCGCGCGGTTCGGAGGTGGCGCTCCAGTTCGCCTCGGCCAACCGCGACCCGTCCGTCTTCGCCGACCCCGACCGGCTCGACCTGGCGCGCGACCCGAACCCGCACGTCTCGTTCGGGGCGGGGATCCACTACTGCCTCGGGGCCCCGCTGGCCCGGATGGAGCTCCGCCTCGCGTTCGCGACGATGCTCCGCCGACGCCCGGACATCGCCCTGGTGGAGGCGCCGACCTGGAAGCCGACGTACGTCCTGCGCGGCCTCCAGGCGCTTCGGGTGCAGGTCTGAGGCGCCGCGTGGGCCCGCTGGCAGGGTCGCTCGTCGCGCTCGGCGTCGCGGGCTGGGCGACGTCACTGCGCGGCGCGCCGGACGCCGCCGAGGGATTGCGCTACCTCGCGCTCGGCGACTCGTACACGATCGGGACCTCCGTCACCGCCGCCGAGCGGTTCCCGGACCAGCTCGTTGCGCGGCTGGCCACATCTGGATCGGGATCGGCGCGCCTCCATCTGGTCGCCAATCTCGGCGTCGACGGCTACACCACCACCGACCTGATCCGCGACGCACTCCCCGCCCTGGACGACCTCGACCCGGGGTTCGCGACGCTCCTCATCGGCGTCAACGACGTCGTGCAGGGCTTCCCCGAGCGCACCTACGCGGAGAACGCCCGGTCCATCCTCGACGTACTCCTGGGGCGGCTCCCCGCGGACCGGATCGTCGTCGTCGCGATCCCGGACTACACGGTCACGCCGGCCGGTGCCGACTACGGCGATCCGGCGCAGCAGCGGGCGGCGATCGCGGCCCGGAACGCGACGATGACCCGGATCGCCGCCGACCGGGGTATCGCGTTCGTCGATATCGCGGACATCGCGGCCGGGGCCGCTACGGACCGGTCCCTCGTCGCCTCCGACGGCCTTCACCCGAGCGGCGCCCAGTACGCCCGCTGGGTGGACCGGATCGCGCCGGTGGTGCGCGGCCTACTCGAGCCCTGACGCCTCCGACGTCAGGTCCCAGCTGCGCCGGCGCCCGAGGGCGAGCCACTCTTCGCGAAGCATGGACATCCGCCGGCCGTCCATGTGGCCGCCGTCCACGAACCAGGCATGCCGCAACGGACCCTCGTCGGTGAAGCCCGCCTTGCGGTAGACGGCCAGAGCACGCGCGTTGCTGGCCTCCGTGTCGAGCCAGACCCGCTCCATCCGGAGCTCCCCGAAGGCGAAGTCGACGAGGGCGCCGACGGCGTCGGTCCCGTAGCCCCTGCCTCGGTCGGTCGCGGCGCCGATCCCGATGCCGAAACCGCACGAGCCGTTGGCGTGGTCGATCATGAACAGGTCGGCGCGTCCCACCGGCCGGTCGTCCGCCAGGGCGCAGACCACGAACCGAAGCACGTCGGACTCCGGGCGGGCGGCGACCTCTTCGTATCGTCGCCGACGGCGGGCGAGGCTCGTTGGCGACTCGCCCATGCCGATCCGGAATCGGTCGTCCGCGTACCAGCCATGCACCACGTCCGCGTCGTCGGGTTCAAGCGGACGCAGGTACACGAGTTCGCCGCGGGGCCCACGGACCGGTCGGTCAGCCATCGCGGAAATGTACGTCAGCGATCGCCGCGGAGTTCGCGCAGGCGCGCGTCGCCGATCCCGAGGTGATGGGCGACCTCGTGGCGGACGGTCTCGGCGACGAGCTGCGCCAGTGCCGACGGCGTGCGCGCCGATCTGGACAGCGGCCCTCGGAACAGGGTGATCTTGCTCGGGACGGCGGCTCCGTCCGCGCCATAGGCGGTCCGCGGCACGCCCTGGTACAGGCCATACAGCCCGCGGGCGCCGGTCGCCGCGAGCTGGTCCGCGGTCGGTTCGTCCTCCACGACGATGGCGACGCTGCCGAGCCGGGCGCGTACGGCATCCGGTAGTCCGTCGAGCGCCGCCGCGATCAGGTCCTCGAAGTCCGCTTCGTCCACGGCGACACGATAGCGGACGCCGACCGCCGTCCCGGCCCGATGGTCGAGCGCCGCGGCTACCATTGGGCTCGTGACCCTGGCTCCGAACGACTTCACGCACCTGCACGTCCACTCCGAATTCAGCCTCCTCGACGGCCTCGGCCGGATCACGGAGCTCGTGGATGCGGCCGCCCGGCAGGGCATGGACTCGATGGCCATCACAGACCACGGCGCGCTGTACGGCGCGGTCGCCTTCTACCAGGCGGCGAGGGCGAAGGGCATCAAGCCGATCATCGGCGTCGAGACCTACGTCGCGCCGAGGTCGATGACCTCCAAGGAGGGCAAGGCCGACAGCCAGCCCTTCCACCTCATCCTGCTCGCGAAGGACTACACCGGGTACCAGAACCTGTGCCGCCTCGTGACCGACGCCCACATCGATGGGTACTACTACAAGCCCCGGATCGATCTCGACCACCTGGCCCGCCACAGCGAAGGGCTGATCGGGACCTCGGCATGTCTCGGCGGCGAGGTCGCCAAGGCCCTTGAGGTCGACGACCGGGAGCTTGCCCGCAGCGTGGCCGGCCGGTACGGCGAGATCTTCGGCAAGGACGGGTTCTTCCTGGAGATGCAGGGCCACGGACTTGCCGAACAGACCCGCCTCAACGGCCAGCTCCTGCGCCTGGCACCCGAGGTCGGCCTGCCCCTCGTCGTGACCAACGACCTCCACTACGTCCGCCAGGAGCAGTCGGAGGCCCACGACGTCCTGCTCTGCGTGGGGACGGGCAACAACATCGACACACCGGGCCGCCTGAAGTTCGAAGGAAACGAGTTCTACGTCAAGTCGGCGGCCCAGATGGCCGCCCTGTTCCCCGATCAACTCGACGCGATCCGGAATTCGCGCCGGATCGCGGAGATGACCGACCTGGTCCTGCCACTGGGCCAGCTGCGGATCCCGCACTTCCCGGTCCCGGACGGAGAGACCGTCGAATCGTGGCTGCGCAAGGAGTGCCAGCGCGGCCTGGAGCGGCGCTACGGGACGGTGACGCCGGAGCTCCAGACGCGACTGGACTACGAGCTCGGCGTCATCCTCAGCATGGGCTACGCCGGGTACTTCCTGATCGTTGCGGACTTCATCGCCTTCGCCCGCGAGCAGGGGATCCAGACGACTTGCCGGGGCTCGGCGCCCGGCTCGATCGTCACCTACACGCTGGGCATCACCCCGGTCGACCCGATCCTCTACCAGCTGCCGTTCGAGCGGTTCCTCAACCCGGACCGGGTGACCATGCCGGACATCGACGTCGACTTCGAGGACGGCCGGCGTGACGAGGTGATCGCCTACGTCGGGCGCAAGTACGGACAGGACCACGTCGCCCAGATCATCACCTTCGGCACGATGCTGGCCCGCGCGGCGATCCGCGACGTGGGACGCGTCCTGGGCCACTCCTACGGCGAGGTGGACCGTATCGCCAAGGCCGTCCCGAACCAGCTCGGGATCAAGCTCGACGAGGCGCTCGACATCGCTCCGGCACTGCGCGAACAGGTGGATGCCGATCCTGCGGTCAAGCGGATCATCGACTTCGCCCGGCACCTCGAGGGTGTCGCGCGCAACGCCAGCACGCATGCGGCCGGGGTCGTGATCAGCCGGGAGCCGCTGACCGAACTCATGCCGCTCCAGAAGGCCACGAACTCCGATTCGCTGATGACCCAGTACGAGATGCACGCCATCGAGGCGCTGGGCCTGCTGAAGTTCGACTTCCTGGGCCTGTCCAACCTGACGATCCTGCGCCACGCGGTCGACCTCGTGAAGGAGAACCGCGGCGTGGAGATCGACCTCGACACGATCCCGCTGGACGACGCGACGACCTTCGAACTGCTGGCCAGCGGCGAGACCACCGGCGTGTTCCAGCTGGAGTCCGCCGGCATGCGGCGCTACATCCGGGAACTGCGGCCCACGAGCGTCTACGACCTCGCCGCGATGGTGGCGCTCTACCGGCCCGGCCCGATGGACAACATCCCCGCCTACATCCGGCGCAAGCATGGCCAGGAGCCGGTCACCTACCTGCACCCCCTCCTGGAGCCGTACCTGGACAAGACGTACGGCATCTTCGTCTACCAGGAAGACATCATGGCCGCGGCCATCGCCCTGGGCGGGTTCAGCGGGCCCGAGGCCGACACGCTCGGCTATGCCATCCGCAAGAAGAAGTCGAGCGTCCTGCGGGCCCAGAAGGAGCGCTTCGTGCGCCAGGCCGGCGAGCGCGGCGTCGAGCCCAAGGTCATCGACGCCGTGTTCAAGGCGTTCGAGCCGTTCGAGCGCTACGGCTTCAACAAGGCGCATGCGACGTGCTACGGCCTGATCGCCTACCAGACCGCCTACCTCAAGGCGAACCACACGGTCGACTACATGGCCGCCGTGCTCACCGCGTTCCGGGCGAACGAGGAGAAGGTGGCCGCGGCGGTCGCCGAATGCCGCCGGATGGGGATCGAGGTCCTGCCACCGGACGTTCACCGGAGCCAGCTCGAGTTCACCGTGGAAGGCGATGCGATCCGGTTCGGGCTGCTCGCCGTCAAGAACGTCGGCCAGGGCGCGATCGAGTCGATCATCTCGGCCCGCGCCGAAGGCGGAGACTTCCGGTCGCTGACCGACTTCTGCACGCGGATCGACCTTCGGCTCGCAAATCGGAAGGTCCTGGAGGCGTTGATCAAGGTCGGAGCGCTCAACGCGTTCGGTCATCCGGCCCAGCTGCTGCTGGGTCTCGATGACGCCGTCCTTGCGGCCCAGGCGACGCAGCGCGACCGGATCACCGGACAGACGTCCCTGTTCGACCTCGCCGCGGCCGACGCTGAGGTCTTCGAGCGGCCGCTCCCGAGCGCCACGGAGGTGCCCATGCGGGAGCGCCTGCGCTGGGAGAAGGAGCTGCTCGGCCTCTATCTGTCGGAGCACCCGATGGGCGAGGTCGCCGAACAGGTCGGGCGCTTCGTCAACGCCTACTCGGGGGACCTCAAGGACGAATCGCTGGACGGCCAGCGCGTCGTCGTCGGCGGCATCGTCACCGGCCTGCGGACCGTCATCACGAAGCGGCAGGAATCGATGGCCATCGCGACGATCGAGGACCTCCAGGGATCCATCGAGGTGGTCGTCTTCCCGAGGCTCTACGACACCACCCGGGCGACCTGGCGCGACGGAGCGATCCTGCTGGTCGCCGGGCGCGTCGACCACAAGGGGGAGGAGGTGTCGCTCCTCGCCGATCTCGTGGCCGACTGGGAGGATGCGGTCCTGCGCGGGCCGGAGATCTTCGCCCGAGAGGTCGCGGCCTCGGACCGGTCCGGCGGCCGCAACGGGACCGGCCAGCGGCGTCAGCCCGTGGCGGTGGGCCCGGGTCGGGATGAGGGCAACGGGGCGCAGGTCGCCGCCCCGGTCGGCGCGACGATCGCATCGGGTGGCGCTGCACCTCCGGAGCTGGGGACGCTCCCGCCGATCCGTCCCGCGGATCCGGTCGCGACGTACGCGCCGGCACCCGGTTCGGTCGCCGATGACGAGACTCCGGATGAACCGGCCGTCCCGGATGAGGCGCGCGCGCGGATCGTGGCCGGGGCGACGGCCGATGCGCCGGTCGCGGCCGGGCCGGACACCGTCCTGCACGTTCGCTTCGAGGGATCGGCGGCGCCAGACCGACTGGTCGGCGCGATGGAGGCGTTCAAGGCGCTGATGCGCGACCGGCCGGGCGCCACGCGGGTGGTCATCCACGTCCCGACGCCCGGAGGAGGCGGCGACTCCCTGCCGATGGAGCTCCGCCGCGGGGTGGCCTATGACAGCGAGCTGGTCGCCGAGGTCAGGCGTCGACTCGGCGAGGGCGTCGTGGACCTCCGACTGGCCGCCAGCTGAGACGCGACCGACCGCCCCGGGTCAGCTCCGTCCGGCGAGCCGCCGGACCTCCTGGACCGCGGTGATGCGGTCGATGAACTCGGCGCGGATCCCGGACACCACGCCCGGGTCCAGGGCGAGTTCCTTGGCGATCTCGTTGACCTCCGCCGATTCCTCGGCCGAGATCGAGCCACTCGCCGCGCTGATGACGAAGCAGGCTCGAACCACGTCGATCTTCTGCTCCAGAGTGGCCAGCGCGGCGAACTCCCTCGTGACGACGTAGTCCTCCGTCCCGCCGACCGTCTTCGCCTGGAGCTTGGCCATCTCCGCGACGAGCACCGCGGTCGCTTCGTCGATGCTGTCGTGCGCCTGGAGCTCGCGCTCGATGACGGCGCTCTCTTCCGGCGTGATCTCCATGTCGGCGTGCGCGGCGCGGGCGAGGGTGTAGGCCGCGGACGCCACGAGCCGAGCCTGATCGGGCGGCAGGGCCTCGAGCCGGGCGACGATCCGCCGGACCGTGGCGGTATCGCCGGCGGCGGTCGCCGCGGTGTCGAGCGAGGCCTGGGCGACATCGGCCGCCTGGGTGTGTCCGGAACCGAAGATGCGACGGAACATGAGACCTCTCAGGTCGGCGGTCTGCCAGTTGGTGGTGCCGAAGCCGGGATTCGAACCCGGACGAGGTTGCCCTCAGCGGTGTTTGAGACCGCCGCGTCTGCCATTCCGCCACTTCGGCCCGTGGATGGGCGGACATCGTACCGCGACCGGCGCCGGCTCCCGGAACTCGCGGCCACCGGGACGCGTCTGCCGGGGCGACGATGCTAGACTCGCCGCGCCTCACGTCTCCCCACATCGCCGTTCGGAGGGCTCCCCCGACCGTGGAGGACCTTCGCTCGACGACGGTCACCGACGACCCCGTCCAGCGCCGCGACCTCATCCTCATCGAGCGTGCCCGCAGTGGCGACCTCGATGCGTTCAACGACCTCGTCGTGCTGTACCAGGATCAACTGTTCGCCCTCGTGGTCCGCATGGTGCCCGATCGCGACCAGGCGTCGGATGCCGTGCAGGAAGCGTTCTTCTCGGCCTTCCGCAACCTGCACGCGTTCCGCGGCGGCAGCGTCAAGTCGTGGCTGAACCGCATCTGCGTCAACGCGGCGATGGATATCCAGCGGGCCCGCAAGCGCCGGCCGGTCCAGCCGTATCCCGAGCTGGACGACGAGAACTGGCAGCCGCCCACCGGCCCGGACGTGGACCCGGAGCGCATCGCGGTCCACGCAGAACGAAGCCGCGCGATCGCCGGCGCCCTGGCCCGGATCACGGACGACCAGCGGACCGCGATCGTCCTGTTCGATGTCGAGGGCTACGACTACGGCGAGATCGCCTCGATGACTGGCGTCTCGCTCGGCACGGTCAAGTCCCGGATCCATCGCGGCAGGCTCGCCCTGCGGGCGTTGATGGAAGACCGGATGGAGCTGTTCCGTGGCTGACGGCGTCACTCCGCTTGCCGCCCACCCCGACCACGCCATGCACGACCCCCTGCTGGTGGCCGAAGCCGCCGACCGGGCCGGTCGACTCCCGCCGGCGCTGGCCGAGTGCCCCGACTGCCGGACCCTCCACGCCGACCTGGTCCAGCTGGCCGCCGCCCTCCCGACCGCCGCCGTCGCGACCCGACCCCTGGCCTACACGCTGACGCCGGCCGACGCCGCCCGGCTGCGGGCCGGCGGCCTGCGCCGCTGGCTCGCGCTCATCGGCTCCGCGCGCGACGGCATCACCCGACCCCTGGCCCTCGGGTTCACCACCCTCGGCCTGGCCGGGCTCCTGGTCGCCACCCTCCCGGCCGTCCTGTCCGGCGGTGCCGCCACGGCCGGGGCAGCGCGCGAGCGGGACGTGACCCAGGTGGTGCCGGAAGCCGTCCCCGGGGCCCCGGCCGACCCATCGGCTGGCCTGACGGACCTGGGACTCGTTCCGGGCTCGGATGCGGCTCCGCAGCCAGGAGCCGAGACGGTCGCCGGCGAGGTCGATCCACTGGTGCCCGTGGCCGGTTCGATGCTCGCGGCCGGCGTCGGCCTGTTCGCGCTGCGCCGTGTGGCGGGGAACCGTGCGCGCGGTGGGGCCGTCTGACCGACGACATGACCGGAGCCCGCCCGCTTGCCGCCCACCCCGACCACGCCATGCACGACCCCCTGCTGGTGGCCGAAGCCGCCGACCGGGCCGGTCGACTCCCGCCGGCGCTGGCCGAGTGCCCCGACTGCCGGACCCTCCACGCCGACCTGGTCCAGCTGGCCGCCGCCCTCCCGACCGCCGCCGTCGCGACCCGACCCCTGGCCTACACGCTGACGCCGGCCGACGCCGCCCGGCTGCGGGCCGGCGGCCTGCGCCGCTGGCTCGCGCTCATCGGCTCCGCGCGCGACGGCATCACCCGACCCCTGGCCCTCGGGTTCACCACCCTCGGCCTGGCCGGGCTCCTGGTCGCCACCCTCCCGGCCGTCCTGTCCGGCGGTGCCGCCACGGCCGGGGCAGCGCCGCAGAGCGTGGGCGAAGCCGCCTCCGCGCTCCCGTCGGTGGTGCCCGCGATGGGAGCCCCGGATGTCGCGTCGTCAGCCGCAGCGACCGACGACGGCGCCGTGTTCTCCGGTGCTGAGTCCGGGGCGAGCCCGGGGTCGGACGCGAAGGCCGACGCGACCACCCGTGACGCTGCCGCCCTGGCGCTCCGGGGCGACCCCTCAGGCCCGTCCGTCCTGTTCGTCGTCGGAGGGGCCCTGCTGATCCTGGGCCTCGGCCTGTTCGGCCTTCGCTGGACCGGCCGACGCCTCGGCGGCGGCTGACCTTCCTCGACCGCAGCGGTCGAAGCCCCGGGTACACTCTCTTCCTGCCGCCCCGGTCGTGTCCGCTCGTCGCGGTCGACCGCGGCGTCGTGACCCGAGGCCTGCCGATGGAACGCCTGATGCTGCTCGACGGCAACGGGCTCATCTACCGCGGATACTTCGCGCTCCCGCCCCTGACGACGTCCAAGGGCGAGCTCGTCAACGCGGTCTTCGGCTTCTGCTCCATCGTCCTGCGGGGGATCCAGGACCTCCAGCCGGACTACGTCGCGGTGGCGTTCGATCTCCCGGGGCCGACCTTCCGACACGAGCAGTACGCGCAGTACAAGGCGACCCGCCAGCGGATGCCGGACGACCTGCGTGACCAGTTCCCGAAGGTCCGGGACGTGGTGGCGGCACTGCGCATCCCCGTGTACGAGCTGCCGGGCTATGAGGCGGATGACGTCATCGGCACGATCACGGTCGAGACCGAGAGACTCGGCCTGGACACCACGATCGTCACAGGTGACCTGGACATGCTCCAGCTGGTCACCGACCGGACCCGCCTCATGACGACCCGATCCGGGGTCGAGAACACGATCCTGTACGACCCGGAGAAGATCGCCGACCGATTCGACCTGGTGGCGGGCCAGATGATCGACTACAAGGCGCTCAAGGGCGACCCGACCGACAACATCCCGGGCGTGCCCGGGGTGGGGGAGAAGACCGCGGCGAAGCTGATCCGCGAGTTCGAAACCCTGGACGCGCTCTACGAGCGGGTCGCCGAGGTCAAGCCGGACAAGCTTCGCGACAAGCTCGTGGAGCACCGCGACTCGGTCTTCATGGGCCGCGATCTCTCGACGATCGTGCGCGACCTGCCGGTCTCGCTCGACCTCGATGCCGCCCGCATCGGCGACTACGACCGCGAGACGGTCATCCGCCTGTTCCGCGAGTTCGAGTTCCGCTCGCTGATCGAGCGACTGCCACCGATATCGGGCGAGAGCGCCGCGCAGACCGTGGAAGCGCTCCGGGGCGTGGCCGCGGACGGCTCCGTCCCGGCGGCGCGGGTCGCCGGCCAGTCGCGCCCGTCGGGCTGGGGACCTGGCCGCCCGCCGCGACCGACCGCCGATCCGGGTAGCCTCCAGCTCTCGCTCGACTTCGACGCGGTCGCCGGCGCGCTGCCGCGCGACGAGGGCGCCGCGCGCGGGCCCGACGACCGCATCGACCGCGGTTGCCGAGCCCGGCGACCTGCCGGCTGCCCTCGCCGCCGCGATCGAGGATCCGGGCCGGATCGAGCTGGCCCGTGGCGACCGGGTCGCCGCGCTCGAACCGTGGCTCGGCGCGCAGGCCGCGGTCGGGGTCGCCCTCCTGGCCGACGACCCGCGCCCGCGGCGCGGGACGCCCCTCGCCTTCGCCATCGCCGGGGCGGACGGTCGGGTCGTCGCGACCGAAGGCGCGGAGGACGCCACCGCGCTTCGGCAGCTGGTGGAACGCGTCGGTACGTCGCTCGTCGGGCACGAGGTGAAGCCGATCCTGGTGGCCCGGTTCGCGGACGATCCCGCGGCGTCGTCGCCCGAGGTCGCGTTCGACACCCAGGTGGCGGCCTACATCCTCAACGCCTCCCTGCGCAGCCAGACCATCGCGGATGTCGTCGCCGAGCAACTCGATCTCATCCTGCCGCCGGTCGCGGAACTGACCTACCCGACCCGCGTCGCCCTGGAAGCCCTGTCCGCGCTGGCCGTCCGCGAGCCGCTGGAGCGGCAGCTGGCCGAAGCGGGACTCGATCGGCTGTATGCCGAGATCGAGCGGCCACTCATCACCGTGCTGGCGCGGATGGAGGCGACCGGCGTGGCGCTGGACCGCGAAGCCCTGCGCCTGCTCGACATCGAATTCAGTGCGGAGATCCACCGACTCGAGCAGGAGATCTACATCGATGTCGGGCACGAATTCAACCTGGGCAGCCCGAAGCAGCTGGAGCAGATCCTGTTCTTCGAGCTGAACCTCCCGAAGGGGAAGCGGACCAAGACCGGCTATTCGACCGACGCCTCGGTCCTGGAGGACCTGCGGGCCGCCCATCCGATGGTCGACAAGCTGCTGGAGTGGCGGATCTACACGAAGCTGCGCTCGACCTATGTCGAGGCCCTGCCGACCCTGATCGCGACGGACGGCCGCCTGCATACGACGTTCCACCAGGCGGTCGCCGCGACCGGGCGCCTGTCGTCGTCCGACCCGAACCTCCAGAACATCCCGATCCGGACCCCGCTCGGACGCCGGATCCGCAGGGCCTTCGTGGCCGGCGACCCGGATCTCACGCTCGTCGCCGCCGACTACAGCCAGATCGAGCTGCGGATCCTCGCCCACGTGTCGGGCGACGAACACCTCAAGGATGCCTTCGCCCGGAAGGCGGACCTGCACCGTGAGACGGCCGCGCGCGTGCTCCACAAGGAACCGGAGGACGTGACGATCGGGGAGCGGTCCATGGCCAAGATGGTCAACTTCGGGATCGCCTACGGCCTCTCGGACTTCGGCCTGAGCTCGCGAGCGAACATCCCCCGCGCCGAGGCCCAGGAGTTCATCAACACGTACTTCGCCACGTACTCCGGGATCAGCTACTACATGCTCGCGATCAAGGAGCAGGCCCGCGACCCAGGGCTACGTCACGACCCTGCTCGGGCGCAAGCGCCAGATCCCGGAGCTTGCGGCGCGCAACCCCACGCTGCGCGCGGCCGGCGAGCGGATGGCCATCAACATGCCGATCCAGGGGACCGCGGCGGACATCGTCAAGATCGCGATGATCCGGCTGGAGGAGCGCCTCGCGGCGGACGGGTTCCGGGCTCGGATGCTGCTCCAGGTCCACGACGAGCTGCTCCTCGAGGTCCCGCGCGACGAGATGGACCGGCTCGTCCCGATCCTGCGCGAGACGATGGAGTCCGCCCTGCCGCTGGACGTGCCGCTGACCGTGGACGTCAAGGTCGGCGACGACTGGGAATCGATGACGCCGCTCACGCGCGAGGACGCGGTTGCGGCCGAGGCGGCCGAGGCTCCCGGGCTCGAGGCGCCGCTCGCGCCGACCGCCGGGTAGTCGGACCGCCATGCCGGAACTCCCCGAAGTCGAGACGGTCGCGCGCGACCTGCGCCCGCGGCTGGTCGGCGCGACGCTCGCCGGCGCGCGGTGCACCTGGGCCGGCACCCTTCGAACCCACCCGCCGGAGGCCTTCGCCGCGGCGATCGCCGGTCGCCGGGTGGAGGCCGTCGGTCGACGGGCGAAACTCGTCGTCGTCGAGCTGTCGGGTGACGTCGCCCTGACCATCCATCTCAAGATGACCGGGCAGCTGTTCGTGGTCCCGAACGACGCACCGGAGGACGCGTACGTGCGGCTTGCGATCGGGCTGGCCGACGGTCGCGAACTGCGGTTCCGGGACATCCGCAAGTTCGGCAAGGTCGGCCTGTACGGCCGGGATCCGTTCACCGGGGACCTGGTCACCGAGGCCGGCGGCGCCGCGCTGTTCGCCCCGCTGGGTCCGGAGCCGCTTGGCGAGTCGTTCACCGTCCGTGAGTTCCGGCGGCGCCTGCGCCGCCGGTCGGGCCGCCTCAAGCCGCTCCTGCTGGACCAGGCGTTCCTCGCCGGGGTCGGCAACATCTACGCCGACGAGGCACTCTGGCGCTCCCGGCTCCATCCGCTGCGCACCGCCGGCACCCTGCGTCCCGCCGATGAGCGGCGCCTGTACGACGCGATCCGCCAGGTGCTGTCCGAGGCCATCGATCGCCGCGGGTCGTCCATCGACGACTACACCGCGCCCGACGGCGACGGTTCGATGCAGGAGCGGCTCGACGTCTACCAGCGGACCGGCCAGCCCTGCCGGCGGTGTGGCCGCCCGGTCAAGCGGATCGTCGTCGGCGCGCGATCCACCCACCTCTGCTCGTGGTGCCAGCGGCTGCCGGCTGGCGACCGGCCGAGTGCCCGGGCGATCCTTCGCACGATGGCCGGGCAGTCGATCGCCGTCGACCGAAGTGAGCGCACCCGGCGGGCCGCGGCGACCCGTCGCGCCGCCGCGCGCGCGACGATCGGTGGCGGTCGATGAGCATCCTTCGACTGGCCGGGGTGACCCGCGAGGTGGGGACGTTCGTCATCCTCGATTCGATCGTGGCGGCCGTCGCGCTGGGGGACCGGGTCGGACTCGTCGGTCCGAATGGGGCCGGCAAGACGACGCTCCTCCGGCTCGCGGCCGGTCGCGATGAGCCGGACCGCGGGACCGTCCAGCGCAAGCGCGGGCTGTCGGTGGGCCTGCTCGCGCAGGAGGCCCACTTCGACGCGGCCTTCATGGCCGCTCCGGATCTGCGGACCGCCGTCCGGACGGGTGCGGCCCACCTGGAGGCGATGGCTGCCGAACTCGCGGCCATGGAGCGGGACGGCCGCGTGACGAAGCCGGCCTACGCCGACCTGCAGCATCGCTTCGACGTCCTGGGTGGGTACACCCTCGATCAGCGGGTCGATTCGGCCCTGAGCGGGCTCGGCTTCGCGCGCGACGAGTGGACCAAGCCGCCGTCAGCCGTGTCGGGCGGGGAACAGACGCGCGCCGCGCTCGCCCGGCTGGTGATCGCCGATCCGGACCTGCTGCTCCTCGACGAACCGACCAACCACCTGGACCTGGATGCGCTGGAATGGCTGGAGGAGCATCTCCGCCGCCGAGCCGGTTCGCTGCTCGTGGCGTCGCACGACCGCGCCTTCCTCGACGCGACGGTCACGCGGGTCTGGGAACTGCGCGATCGTCGCCTCACCGCCTTCCGCGGCGACTACAGCGCCTATCACCGCCAGCGCGAGGAGCGCGACGCCCGGGCGGCCAAGGATGCCGACACGCAGGCCGACGCGATCGAGCGCGAGCGCGAGCTGATCCAGCGCTACCGGAGCCACCGCAAGTTCAGCAAGATGCACGAGCACGAATCCCGCCTGGAGCGGCTCCAGTCGGAGCGGCGGGAGGCGCCCAGGTCGGGCCGGGGCCTGACGCTGCCGCATACCGCCCTCGCCGGAGAGGGGCCGTCGAGATCCGGCGAGATCGTCGTCCGGGCCGAGGACCTGGAGGTCGGCTATCTCCCGGGACGAGGCGCCGTGGAGGCCGATGGCGCGCCGGCGACCTCGACCCGGGTGGTGGCGCGCGTCCCATTCCTGGCCGCCCGTCGCGGTGACCGGATCGGCATCGTGGGCCCCAACGGAGCGGGCAAGACGACGCTCCTGCGGACCATCGCCGGGGAGCTGCCGGCGCTCGACGGGGTGCTCACCTTCGGGCACAACGCAAGCCTCGGCTACCTCGCCCAGCTACGCCTCGCCGCCCTCCCGGGCACCACCGTGCTCGACGCTCTGCTCGACACGATCCCGGTGACGCCGAACGAGGCCCGCAGCTACCTGGCGCGCTTCCTGTTCCGGGGCGAGGACGCGTTCAAGGAGGTCCGCTCCCTGTCCGGCGGCGAGCGCTCGCGGCTCGAGCTGGCCTTGCTGGGCATCCAGCCATCGAACCTGCTGCTCCTCGACGAACCGACCAACCACCTCGATATCCCGGCTCGCGAGGCGATCGAGCGCTTCATGCGCGAGACGCCGGCGACGCTGCTGGTGGTCTCCCACGATCGTCGACTGCTGGAGACCGTGTGCGACCGGCTATGGGTCGTCGACGACGGGCAGGCCGTCGAGTTCGACGGTGGCTATCGCGCTTGGCGTCAGGCCGTGGCTGGCGGCTGGTCGGTGGCTGCCGCCGTGGAGGAGCGGGCACGTCGGATGCGGCCTCGAGGCGGCGAGACGCGCAGCGGCACGCCGGGCGACCGGCCGCCGCGATCGCCCGGGCGCCCGGACCGAGCCGCGGACGGCCGACCCGCGGCCGCGCAGGTCGTACCTGGTGCGGCAGCCGGTCGGGCTCCGTCCCGGTCCAGGAGTCGGGCAGCGAGGCTGTCCAAGGACGCCTACCGACGTCAGAAGGCGAGCGCCGACGCCGAGCTGACACGACTGGGTCTCCGCAAGAACCACCTGGAGCTGGCCCTGGGAGATCCGGGCGTGGCGGCCAACTTCGTCGAGCTCCGCCGGGTCACGAGCGAGCTCGCCGACGTCGACGCCGCGCTCGCGGCGGCGGAGGATGCGTGGCTGGAGATCGAGGAGCGCGCACCGTGACGCACGACGCGGGGCAGCCGCGGATGATCGGCCTGACCGGCCCGATCGGTTGCGGCAAGTCGACGATCGCCCGGTGGCTCGGCGAGCACGAGAAGATCGTCGTCATCGACGCCGACCGGGTCGCTCGCGATGTCCTCGCCCCAGGAACCGCGGAGGTCGCGGCGGTCTACGGGCGATTCGGAGGGTCGCTCCGCGCCGCCGACGGGTCGCTGGACCGTGCCGCGCTGGGCCGGATCGTGTTCACGGATCCGGTCGCGCTCCGGGATCTGGAGGCGATCGTGCATCCGGCGGTTCGGCTGCGGATCCAGGCGGCCGTCGCCACCGCTGCGCGGACGGGCGCCCGGGCCGTGGTGGTCGAGGCGATCAAGCTCGTGGAGGGCGGCCTGGCCGAGCTTTGCGACGAGGTCTGGCTCGTGGCCTGTCGCCCGGACCTCCAGCTGGCCCGGCTGGTGCAGCGCGGGAGTGACGAGGCCGATGCCATGGCCCGGGTCGCGGCCCAGGGTGATCTCGTGACCCGCCTGCGGCCCGCGGCGACGCGGGTGCTCGACACGAATGGATCACTCGAGGCGACCCGCCGCAGCGTGGAGACGGCGCTCCGGGAGGCGATGGACGCCGATCCCGGGGCCGGGGGCGAAGGTTCGCTCAGTCCCAGATCTTGAGGACGTAGGACCCAAGGTAGCGCGGACAGTCGTTGGCCGCGCAACTCGTGACCCGCAGCCGGGCGCTGGTGAACGAGCTGAGGAAGTAGCCGCGGATGTGCTTGCTGGACCCGCCGCTTGCGCTCGTGACGTGGAACATCGCCCAGCCCATGAAGTTGCCGGCCGTGTCGACCACCGCCACGGGCATCTCCTTCCCGCTCAGGTATGTGTCGACAGCGTTGAACAGCGCCGTGTGGTTCCCGTTGTTGTGCTGCCCGATGTACTCGCCGTAGGTCAGCGTCTTGTTGATCGTGGTGGACCCATCGATGATGTCGCGCACGCCACTGGTGTTGACGTTACCGGTCCCGTAGTTGGTCCAGGCGATATCGAGCTGGCCGGTCGGGACGTCCCCGTTCCCTTCGCCGAAGTCGGTATCCGTCTGGTACTTGGGCGTGCCGTCGTCTTCGAAGGCCCCGATCGAGAAGATGAACGGTCCAGCGCCCCCGGCGGTGTCCGGGAAGCCGGCGATCGCCGCGGCGCTGGTGGAGACAGCCCACGAAGGCATCCCGATCACGGCCAGGAATGTGTTGCCGTGCTGTGCTCCGATCACCACGCTCGCCACGACGCCGTTGGACGTGTCGATGGCGACGGCCACGTCGACGTCGCCGGCGCCGTGCTCGAAGCCGTTGGCTTCGACGACCGCCCGGGCGCGGTCGATCGCCTGCGACTCGCTGCCGTTGATCAGGTAGTCGTTCGCGGCGGCGAGGGCCGCAAGGTCGGCGGCGGTCTGCTGGTCTCGTCGCTGGGCGAACGTCCCACCCGCGTCGACCGACACGCCGGCGATCGACAGCATCACGAGCAGCGAGAGCGCGAAGACCACCAGGATCTGGCCCTGGCGTGGTGCGCGCCCGGTATGAGGCGTCACTGGATCTCTGCGCTGCTGGAGGAGGTCAAGGTCAGCGGCCCGAGCAACGTCAGGATCGGCAGCGACGGTTGGAAGACCGCGGTCGACGTCACCCGGACCCAGTCGCCCGCGCTGCATGCGGACGCCTGGACCGTGCCGGCGATGTCGTAGCACGAGTAGACGGGAGCCTGGAGGTTGGGCACCAGCTGGCGCTGGGTCGCCGACATCGCCTGCGATTCGGCGCTGGTGCCGATCGCGCCGCTCCCGGGATGAACGCTGGTCTCCCGCGCGATCTCGCGCGCCGCATGGGACACGCCGTTGAACATGAACACTCCCCGGCCCAGGTCGATGAGCCCGACGAACAGCATCAGGAAGACGAGGATCCCGAGCGCGAACTCCACGAGGGCCTGCCCGTCGCTCGCCTGCTGACTGCGCTGCCTCACGGCGTGACCGTCACGGTCCGGGAGCGGCTGTCCGAGCCGCCGGGGTTCGAGATCACGAGGGTGATCGTGAACGTGCCCTGGGCCTGGTACTGGTGGGTCGGGTTCTGGAGCGTGGATGTGGACGACGAGCCGGCTCCGTCGCCGAAGTTCCAGGACCATGTCAACGGGCAGAGTGGCCCCGTGGTGGACAGGTCGGTGAAGGCGAAGGTCGTCTTCTTCTTCTTGCCGGTGGACGGACTGAACGAGAAGTCGGCGGCCGGCGCGAAGCACACGGGCGTGGGCGACGGCGTCGGGGACGGAGTGGGTGTCGGCGCCGGGGTCCCGCTCGGGTTCGGCGTCGGGGTGGAGGAGGGGGACGCAGTCGGGACCGGCGTCGGGGTGGGGGATGGGGTCGGACTCGAGGCGGGCGTGATCACGGGCTGGACCGCGATCTGTGCGGTCACCGTCGAGGCCAGCGGGATCGTCTGTCCGCCGAAGAATGTCCCGAGGAACGGCGTGAGCAACACGAAGTCGCCCCGCACCGACACTCGCACGACGTTGCCCAGAGCCTCGGCGCACGGGGTGGGATCGCACACGACCCCGACGTCCGCAGGGGTGATCGCCATGAGCGAGCCGTTCGACTCCGTGGAGATGGCGCACATGATCCGGTTCGTGAGGGCGTCACAGGCGGCGTCGGCCTGGTACGAGGTCGGATGGCGGGCCGCTTCCAGGGCTCCGGCGCGCGCCGCATTGGCCACGACGATCCGCGAATGGAACAGGCGGCCAAGGTCACTGGCTGTCGCCAGGAGCAGCAGCATGATCGGCAGGATCAGCGCGAGCTCGACGATGGTCTGTCCGCAGGCGGGGCCTCTGGAGCGGCGGGAGACGGGCATGAGATCGGCACCGGACTCGTGTGGGCGACACGCGCGACTCCGGGCGCGAGCCTCGATCTCGACTCTAGTCGGGATCCGGCCGCGGCAGAAGCCGGGGAAGGTGGGTCGTTCGTACCGGCGCGCACCATCAGGTCGTCCGGCCCGGTGGTGCGGCCACGCGCCGCGGGGTGGCGACGGAGTGTTCCCGGGGGTCGACGACCCGCTACGGAGCGGGCGGGATGGACGGCGACGTCCCGGGCGAACTCGTGGGCCCCGGCGTCGGGATGGGTACCGCCGTCGGTGCAGGAGTCTGGAGCGGACCGGACCCGACGGGATAGGCCTCCGGGATCGGCAAGCCGTACTTCTCGATGATCCGGTTCGTCGTCTCCCCGAGCGACGACGCGTCGGCCAGCCGGGTGTCCTCGTCCGGCCGCA
The DNA here is from genome assembly GCA_963704935.1 of uncultured Chloroflexia bacterium. Taxonomy (GTDB): domain Bacteria; phylum Chloroflexota; class Limnocylindria; order Limnocylindrales; family CSP1-4; genus SPCO01. Next base: position 209,397 of record CAVPIF010000001.1, on the reverse strand, counting down.
GCGCGAAGCTGAACGTCGCGTTACCCGTGGCCTGGAGATGGGCGATCTCCTCCGCGACCTGGAGGGTCGCCCGGACGACGTAGAACGCGTCATCGCGGGCGAGGATGACCATGTCCTGGTAGGTGATCTTGGTCGACCGGTCGGGGTAGTAGCGACCGCCGGCCGCGATGTCGGCCGGAACGTTGATCACGACGGTCACGAACACGTCGACCGACTGCCCGACCTTCAGGAGTCCGCCGACCGCGAGGTCGTCGGAGACCGTGAGGGACACGGCGCGCCAGGCCTCGGAATCGGGCCCCACGGTCTCGTCCGGTCCAAGGATGGAGAACCGGCCACCCTCGTCGGTCGAGGCGAGCATGTTCGTCGTGATCAGCTGGCCCTGGAGGATGGACACGGCTGGGATGCGCCCGATCACCGCCGCCGGGTCGGCGATGACGCCGCTCGCGTTGCTCGGGTCGATGGGGACCAGCCGCACCTCGATGTCCGCCGCGTCGATGACCTCGCGGGCCGGGATGACCTGCACGGCGACGACCGCGGGGATCCGCTGGGCGGTGGCCTGCCCGGCCTGTTGCTGGGCCTGGTTGATCAGGTAGAACGCCGCCGCGCCCGCGACCATGGCCAGGATGACGCCGAGCACGATGACCGTGCGGCCGCGACGTCGCTCATCGGGGAACTCCGGATCCACGCGTCGGCCTCCGTCGGCTTGCTGTCGGGAACGGTCGGCGACGGCTGCCGCCCGTGCCCGGCCCTGAGTGTCGCGCCATGACCGGCGGCGAGGAATGGCCCGGTGGTCCCGGTAGGCACCACCCGCCGGTCACGCCACGAGGTCGTCCGCGGAGGACGATTTGGAACATCTGTTCGTGCAGTCGGGTCGTGGAACCGGTAGACTCGGTGGGTGCCCGGATTCGACCTTGTCGCCCCGTTCCAGCCGACGGGTGACCAGCCCGCCGCCATCGAGCAGCTGACCGACGGACTGACCCGCGGACTGCATCATCAGACGCTGCTGGGAGCCACCGGGACGGGCAAGACCTTCACCCTGGCCTCGGTCATCGCGACCCAGGACAAGCCGACGCTCGTCCTCGCCCACAACAAGACGCTGGCCGCCCAGCTCTATGCCGAGTTCCGCGAGTTCTTCCCGAACAACGCGGTCGAGTACTTCGTCAGCTACTTCGACTACTACCAGCCCGAGGCGTACCTGCCGCGGAGTGACACCTACATCGAGAAGGACTCGTCGCGAAACGACGAGATCGATCGCCTCCGCCACGCGGCGACGCACGCGTTGTTCGAGCGGCGGGACGTGATCATCGTGGCCAGCGTGTCGTGCATCTACGGCCTGGGGGCCCCGGTCGACTACGGCGCGACGGTGCTGAAGCTGCGAACGGGTGGCAGATACCGCCGCGACGCCGTGCTGCGCCACTTGGTCGACCTCCAGTACCAGCGCAACGACCAGGCCCTGGGTCGCGCCCGGTTCCGCGTCCGCGGCGACACGCTGGAGCTCCAGCCGGCGTCGGAGGAGACGGTCGTCCGGATCGAGTTCTTCGGTGACGAAGTGGAGCGCATCACGGAGATCGACCCGTTGACCGGCGAACTCCTGGCGGAGCGTCGCGAGGCCAACGTCTACCCGGCGACCCACTTCGTCACGCCCGCCGACAAGCTGAAGGAGGCGATCGTCGATATCGAGGCGGAGATGGAGGTCCGGGTCGGCGAGCTCGAGGCTGAGGGCCGAGCCCTCGAAGGGGCCCGCCTGCGCCAACGGACCACCTTCGACCTGGAGATGCTGCGGGAGCTCGGCTACTGCACCGGCGTGGAGAACTACTCGCGCCACCTGGCCCGCCGCGACGCTGGTTCGCGCCCGTGGACACTGCTCGACTACTTCCCGCCGGACTGGCTCCTCGTCGTCGACGAATCGCACATGACGATCCCGCAGGTCGTCGGCATGTACAAGAACGACCGGACACGCAAGGAGATCCTCGTCGACTTCGGTTTCCGGCTGCCGTCCGCACTCGACAACCGGCCGCTGACGTTCGAGGAGTTCGAGGCGACCGTGAACCAGGTCGTCTACATGAGTGCCACGCCGGGACCGTACGAGCTGGAGCGCAGCGAGGGCCACATCGTCCAGCAGTTGATCCGGCCCACCGGGATCGTGGACCCGCCGATCACCGTCCGCCCGACGGAGAGCCAGATCGACGACCTGCTCGAGGAGATCCGCGGCCGTGTCGAGCGTGGGGAGCGCGCCCTCGTCACGACCCTGACCAAGAAGATGGCGGAGGACCTGACTGACTATCTCCGGGAGCTCGGTGTCAAGGTCCAGTACCTGCACAGCGAGGTCGATACCCTGGAGCGGGTCGCCATCCTGCGCGACCTTCGACTCGGGGTCTTCGACGTCCTCGTGGGGATCAACCTCCTGCGGGAGGGCATCGACCTTCCGGAGGTCACCCTGGTCGCGATCCTCGACGCCGACAAGGAGGGCTTCCTCCGGTCGGCCTGGTCACTCATCCAGATGATCGGCCGAGCGGCTCGGAATACGGGCGGCGAAGTGATCATGTACGCGGACCGCGTCACCGAATCGATGCAGGTCGCGATCGACGAGACCGACCGCCGGCGGGCGGTCCAGACGGCCTACAACGTCGCGAGAGGGATCGAGCCAACGACCATCGTCAAGGGCATCCACGACCTCAACCAGCGGTTGCGCGCCGTCGCGGAATCGACCGCCGTCTATGCCTCGGATCGCCCGGGCGAGTTCAGCGATGCAGATCGCAAGAAGGTGGAGGCGCTGGTCGGCCGCATGGAGACGGAGATGCGCGCCGCTGCCCGGGAGCTCGAGTTCGAACGAGCCGCGGCGCTGCGCGACGAGATCCAGCAGGTCCGCCTTCGGGTCCTGGAGCAGGATGCCTCGGTAACCATCGCCCGCGCCGCGGAACGCGCTGCCGCCGGGGCGACCGGACCAGCGGGCGCGGGCGGGCTGACAGGGGCCGCAGACCGGGCGCGTGGGCGACGCGCGGCGGAATCGGCCGCGGCGGTCGGGCCGGTGATGGAGGTGACGAACGTCACCATCCTGCCCGCGGGAGAGGCGCCGGGTGGCTCGCCGGACGACCATGGCGACGGGGATGGGACCGCCTCGGATTGGCTGCCCGGGATCCGCGACGAGCACGAGGACGAAGGCGGCTGGCAGGCCCGCTGGCTGGATCGACCGACCTGGGATCGGACCGTGACCCCGAACATCAGGCGGCGGACGGGACAGCGGCCCGGGCGGCGGCGGCCCTGACGCATGCCGTTGCGTCGAACGAAGCTCGTGTGCACGATCGGACCGGCCTCCATCCGGCGGGTCCCGGAGCTGGTCGCCGCCGGGATGGACGTGGTGCGGCTGAACTTCTCGCACGGGACGCAGTCCAGCCGCGCGGCGGGCGCCGCCGCGACCCGGGCGGCGGCCGCGGTGGCCGACCGCCCCGTAGCCCTGATGGTGGACCTGGCCGGACCCAAGATCCGGCTGGGCGAGCTGGCCGGCGGACGGGTCAACCTCGAACCCGGCGCGCGATTCATGCTCCGACCGGTCGCCCGCGGCCAGGGCTCGAACCTGTGGGCGGGGGTGTCGTACCGCCGCCTTGCCGCGGACGTCAGACCCGGCGACCGGATCCTGCTCGCGGACGGCGCGGCGGAACTGCGCGTCTCCGGGGTCGCCGGCGTCGACGTGGAGACGGAGGTCGTGCGCGGCGGCACGATCCGATCGCGACAGGGGGTCAGCATCCCGTCCGAACGCATCTCCACTCCCGCGCTGACAGCCCGCGACCGGCGTGACGTCCCGCGCGCCCTGGCCCTCGGGGCGGACTACCTGGCGCAGTCGTTCGTCCGCAGCGCGGGCGACATCCGGGAGCTGCGGGCGCTCCTCGGTGGGGACGGACCGGCGGTCATCGCCAAGATCGAGACGCGCGGGGCGATCGACGCATTCGACGAGATCCTCGCGGTGGTCGATGCGGTGATGATCGCCCGCGGCGACATGGGGGTGGAACTGCCGTACGAGGAAGTGCCGATCATCCAGAAGCAGCTGGTCCGGCGCGCACTGGACCAGGGCGTGCCGACGATCGTGGCGACACAGATGCTGGAGTCCATGATCACCGCGCCCCGGCCCACCCGGGCCGAGGCGAGCGACGTGGCGAACGCGGTCTTCGACGGGGCCGACGCCATCATGCTGTCCGGGGAGACGGCGATCGGCGCCCATCCCGTCCTGGCGGCGGAGGCGGCGATCCGGATCATCCGTCTGTGCGAAGAGCGCGGTGCGGCCCACTTGCCGGTCGTGGTGGCCGCCCCGGTCGCGGACGATGCCGGGGCGCTCGCGTTCGCCGCCGTGGCGCTGGCGGGTGCGGACCTGCGGGTCGCCGGGATCGCGTGCTACACGCGCTCGGGTCGCACCGCCCGAATGCTGTCGGCCCTGCGACCAGGTGTCCCGATCCTCGCCTACTCACCGGATCCCGGCGTCGTTGCCCGGCTGGCCGCCGTCCACGGGATCCATGCCCGGACCTGCGTGCCGCCCCAGGACACGGCCGCCCGGCTCGGGCTGATGGCCTGGCTGGTCGGTGAGTCGGAGGTGCTGCCGCGCGGTTCCGCGGTCGTCCTCGTCGCTTCGACCGCTGAGCCAGGCAGCGGCCCCAACCTGCTCGAAGTCCACCGGCTCCCACAGTAGAGGCCGACCCCGGCGCGGTCAGGGCGCTGGCGGGATCTCCAGGGTGGGCGAGGGCTTTGACGGCCGGTCCGACGGTCCGGCGAGCGGGTTCGTCGGGGTCGCCGTCGCGCCTGACGGGTCGACGCTCGGCGCGGCCGAAGCGGGAGAGGTCTCGCCGGGTGCCGGGCTCGCGGTGGATGGCGGCGGCAGGAAATCACACGCCGCGACCAGCACGATGATCGCCAGCACGGCCGTGGCTCCCAGCGCGGGGGCGCGTCGCATTTCGCGGAACATGGGCTCAGGGTACAGGCAGGAGGCCCACCGGTCGAACGGTGGGCCTCCTGGGTTCGTCTCCGCGATCGGGTCGTCGCGGGGCTAGGGCTTGAACTTGACCTCGACCGTCATCCAGACGCCCTTCTGGGCGAGGACCCGGATCGATGTCCCGGTGTTGGGCACCGGCACGCTCGCCCAGCCGAAGTTCCCGATCGCGGGGTTCGGCGGGACCCAGTAGCTCTTCGTGTCGTCGAAGAGCGGGTTGGCGCGGAGACCACCGTAGGTCTTCCCGACGCTGTCCTGGTGGAGCCGGATGCGATCGGTCCGCTGCAGCCCGAAGGTCGCATCGTACGACTGGATCCGGGGTCGCCAGACCTGCCCGTCGGGGCGGATCAGGAGCTCCGGGTGGGCATCGACGGGCAGGAACAGCCCACCGCAGCGCCCGCTCAGGCAGTTGTCACCGACGTTGTTGTCGGGGAACGAGAAGTCGAGGTACCAGACGAGCAAGCCGTCCTGGTACGGGAAGTGCTCCACCCAATTCTGGAGTGAGGCGCTGTTGAGGAACCCGAAGTTGTACGGGCCGGTCTTCAGGCCCCGGTCGTAGCCCCAGTAGACGCGGTTCTCTGCCAGGTAGTAGTTCGGGTACGACAGGGTGATCGTGTCGGTCACCCGCGAGAAGCCGGCGTACGTCCAGCCGGCATCGGTTTCCGCGTCATCGAGCGGCTGCCCGCTGACGGCGATGTCGTCGAGCAGGACGCCTGCCCCCGCGACCGCGACGTCCGACCAATACCAGAAGCCGATTTCGACGGTCTGGCCGGCGAACGCGCTGAGGTCGGCCGTCAGGTCGACCCACGCCCCACCGCTGGTGTCGGTGATGCCGAAGCCGAAGTTCTGGCCGTTGGGGTTCGTGGAGGTCGACAGATTCGTGACGACCCCGACGCCGTTGACCGTGAGGTACGCGTAGTCCCAGTCCGTCTCGATGTCGTACTTGATCTTGGCCGACAGCGACGGCGTCCCGGCGGGAAGGGTCACGCTCCGGGTCATCGTGTTGTCCAAGTCGTTGCCCGACCCGGAGAAGTACTGATATGTGCCGGAATAGGGCGTCCCGACCTCCGTCGAGACCTCCTTGTCCGGGAGGGGGATGAGGAGGTGCTGGGCCTTGGTCGTGTTGTACTCTGCCGGGCCCATGTCCACCCGGGTCTTCTTCTGCCCATACGGGATGACCTCGACATTCGACCAGTCGAGGAGGAGCTTCTCGTAGGCGCTCATGTGGACCGGCTTCGAGCCGATGCCGTCCCGGGCCTTGCCGGTGGAACCATACGAGCCGCTCGAATAGAGCGACCAGAACCCGGTCGAGTTCTCGGCTCCGCCCGTGTTGCCGCTCGTGTCGTACAGGTCGGGCAGGCCGAGATCGTGGCCGAACTCGTGGGCGAAGACGCCGACGCCGCCGTCCTCCGGCTCGACGGTGTAGTCGCCGATCCAGAAGTTGGTACCGCCGATCTGCACGCCGCCGAGCAGGTAGTCGGGGGACGGCCCCTCATAGCCGATGTTGTTGAAGAAGGCGTACCAGCGATGGCTCCAGATGGCGTCGGTACCCTGGGCGCCGCCGCCGGTCTCCTCGCCGGCACCGGCGTGGACGGCCTGGAAGTGGTCGATATAGCCGTCCGACTCGTTGAATTCGCCGTCGCCGTCCCAGTCGTAGCGGTCCCAGACGTCGAACTGGGCCAGGTAGTCGGCGAAGTCCTGGGCGGACCATCCGTCGGCGACCCGCGCGTCGTACCAGGCGTTGACCGAATCCCGGACGAACAGCCACGTGCGGGCACAGACGATGTCACCGCAGTAGTTGGCGCCGTAGTTCGCCTCGTTGTACGGCAGCGAGACCCAATCCTCCACCGTCCCGTTGACGGTATATCGGCCGGAGGACTGCTCGAGGTAGTAATTGCGCATCGACACCGCGTGCTTCTTCGTCGAGAAGAGCATGTCCGTGTAGTAGTCGGTGTCGAAATCCGACGTCCAGATGCTGCTGTTGTCGACGCGCCGGTCCGGCGCCGGGATCTCGTTGTGGACCGGCCCAGGGTCGCCGCCATAGGTCGGGTTGACCGCGGTACCGAACTCACCGAGGACCGTCCAGATGGTGTCCTCGCCCTCGCGTTCGAGCTCGACGAACTTGCCGCGGCGGGGCTGCACGACGCCGTTGCGCCCGTGCTTGGAGAGGTGCCCGTTCAGGTACCCGTTCAGCCCTGCCGCGCGGAGCTCCGACTGCTCGGCACCGAGCGGATGGGGAAGATCGTCGACGGGCATCGCGTCGGGTGTCGCGGGTGGGGCCTTCGGCTTGGCGCCCAGCGCCGAGCCGGCCGTGAACGAGAACAGCAGCGCCAGGGTCGTGGCGACGACCAGTAGTCTCCTCAAGACCGATTCCTCCTCGGGTCGTGATCAGGCGGAAGTGGTGGCGAACGACGGACGGCCGGCATGCCTCCTTTGCTGGCGGTCGACGGCGGTGCTGCGGGCGCGATGCGCCTTCCCCGGCACCCCCCACGTTGGGCGCACCATAGTCCCGCGGGATCGCCCGTCGCAACCCGCCCGGGGAGCACTGGTCCCATCGGGTGGTGCGGCGGTGCACCGCTCTATCTGCCTGCGACACCTCGCCGGTGGGCGAGCTCCTCGTACAGGTCTGCGGTCTCGCCCACGAAGCGGTCGACCCCGAACGCCGTCGCGACGTGGTCCCGGGCTGCAAGACCGAATCGTCGGCGCAGATCCGGATCGATGGCGAGCCGCTGGAGTCCCGCGTCCAGTGCGGCCTGATCGTCGATCGGCACGAGGAGGCCGGTCTCGCCGTCGGTGACGATCTCGACCGTGCCGCCGGCCGCCGTGGCCACGACGCCGACGCCGGCCGCGGCGGCTTCCAGCACGACATTCGGCATCCCCTCGGCGTCGGAGGCGGAGGCGAGGATGTCGAACGCCCCGTAGAGCGGCCGCGCGTCGATGACGTCGCCGGTCATCACGACCCGGCCACGAAGCCCCAGGGTTTGGATCCGCGCCTCGACCGCCGACCGCATGGGGCCGTCGCCGACGATCACGAGATGCGCCGACGGGTCGCGGGCCAACAGGCCCGGCATCGCCTCCAGCGCCCGCTCCTGGCCCTTGCCCGGCTTGAGTGACCCAACGCTGCCGACGACCAGGGCATCCGGCGCGATCCCCCAGTCGCTGCGGATCCTCCGCCGCTCCTCGGCGTCGAGCGGGGGCGGTATCTCCACCCCATTACGGATGATCCGGATCGACGACCGGTCGATGCCCTCGCGCGCGGCGACGTCGTCGGCCACCGCCGCCGAGTTGGCGACGATCGCGTCCGAGCTTCGTCGGGCGATGGCGTCGATGGTCCGCTCCACGACCCCGAAGCGCTCCTTGAACCGGCTCAGGCTGCGGCGGCCGGTGATCAGGATCGGTGCCCGCGTGAGCGGTCGGGTGACGGCGGCGATGCCGTAGCTCAGGTACAGCCAGGCGTCGACGATGTCGTACCGCTCCCGACGGCAGATCCGGATGTATTCGATCGTCCGGCCGGAGACCTTCAGTGCGAAGACCGGCATCGGCGTGGATCGGCGGTTGCTCGCCCCGAGAGCCCGGACGTGGGCCCCGGCCGCGACCGCCAGGTCGGCGTTCGTGGTCCAGCCGCCGAGCATGATGAAGCTGACGTCGAACCGGTCACGGGGCAGCCGCTCGGCGAGGAGCAGCATCTGGCGCTCAGCGCCGCCCATCGTGAGCGACGCGGGATAGAGGATCCGGAGTGGTCGCCGGCCGGCGGATCCAAAGGTGGTCGGGGGCATCGGCCGCAGCATACGACGGATCGACGAGGAAACATCCGAAGGGCACTGGCCCCGTCGGCGGCGCATACTGCGCTTGTGGTGCGTGCAGGCCCCGCCGGAGGCCCGAATCCGGCCCCGACGCCCGCTACGGTCGGTATGCTCCCGGTGATGGAGCCCACCTTCACGTTCTCGCTCGACACCGAAATGATGTGGGGCAGCTTCGACAAGCTGTCCACAGCGGAATTCGAGCAGCGCTATCCGGACATACGTGGCACGATCGCGCAGATCCTGGATCTGCTGGATGCATTCGAGATCCCCACGACCTGGGCCGTGGTCGGCCATCTGTTCCACGAGGCCTGCGAGCGCGGCCCCGACGGGCGGACGCACCCGGAGATCATCCGCCCGGACTTCGAGTGGTACCCGGATGACTGGCTCGGGCAGGATCCCGGATCGGACCGGCACAGCGACCCGCTGTGGTACGGGCCGGACATCCTGGACCGGATCCAGGGGGCGAAGGTCGCGCACGAGATCGGATCGCACTCGTTCTCCCATGCCCCGTTCGGCGACCCGGGGATGTCCGAGGAGGCCGCCCGCTCGGAGCTTGAAGCCTGTGTCCGGGCGGCCGAACAGCGCGGGATCCAGCTCCGGAGCTTCGTCTTCCCGCGCAACCGGGAAGGCCATCACGAGCTCCTGCGTGAGCACGGGTTCACCTCGTTCCGCGGGGCGGATCAGACCTGGTACGGATCGATGTCCGGGATGGCCTCGCGGGGTGCCCACCTCGTCGATCAGTCAGCGGCGATGACCCCGCGCGTGCACCGCCCGACGGAGGCACTTCCGGGCCTGTGGGACATCCCCGGCTCGATGCTTCTGCTCCACCGCGTCGGCGTCCGGCGCTGGGTCTCCGTTCGGGCTCGTGTCCGCAAGGCGGAGCGCGGGATCGAGCAGGCCATCCGCGAAGGGGCTGTGTTCCACCTCTGGACGCACCCGATGAACCTGGCTCACGACCGCGAGGCGATGATGAAGAGCCTGGAGCTGATCCTTCGCGCGGTCGCCGAGCGGCGGGACGAGGGCCTGCTGCGGGTCCGAACGATGCACGACCTCGCGGTGGAGGCCGTCGCCGCCGTTCGCGAGCCGAAGCTCGTCAGAGCGATCGCCCCCGACGTCTCCGGGCCATCCGCCGGCGCTTCGGCGCGCACCCACGAACTCGGCAGGCGGCCCGCGCTCGGGCTGGCGGCCGCCTCGGCCGCCAGCGAACGATCCCGCTGGGTGGTCATCGCGATCGTGGTGATGCTCACCGCAGCGGCCGCGACCCTGGCGCTGACCATCGAGGACGTCCTCGGCGTCCTCGGCTCGTTCGGCCTCGAGATGAACCAACCGCTCGGCGAGGGCTGATCCCGGCGACGAACACGTGTTCGAAATGCCCGGAGTCCGCTAGGATACCGGTGTGCCCCAGGACCAGCTCATCGTGCGCGGCGCGCGCGAGCACAACCTCAAGGATGTCACCGTCGCCTTCCCGCGCGACCGGCTGATCGTCATCACCGGCCTGAGCGGGTCGGGGAAGTCCAGCCTCGCGTTCGACACCATCTACGCAGAAGGCCAGCGGCGGTACGTCGAGAGCCTGTCTGCGTACGCCCGCCAGTTCCTCGGCCAGATGGAGAAGCCGGATGTCGACCAGATCGACGGCCTGTCTCCGGCCATCTCCATCGACCAGAAGGGCTCGAGCCGAAACCCCAGGTCAACGGTCGGGACGGTCACGGAGATCTACGACCACCTGCGGCTGCTGTTCGCGCGGATCGGGACCCCGCACTGTCCGGCCGGTCACCCGATCGAGCGCCAGAGCGTCCAGCAGATCGTGGACCAGGTCCTCGCCCTGCCGGAGGGGACGCGGCTGCTCGTCCTGGGACCGCTCATCAAGGACCGCAAGACGGAAGGCGAGCGGGTCATCGAGGCAGCGCGCCGCCAGGGTTTCGTCCGCGTCCGGGTGGACGGAGAGATGTACGACATCGCAGAGGCCCCGCCCAGGCTGGACAAGTACAAGCGCCACTCGATCGAGGTCGTCGTCGACCGCTATGTCGTCCGTCACGCGGAGGTCCCGGACGGTGCCGCCCGGGCCGCAGACGGTCGCCCCCTGGACCCGGAGACCGGCGACGTCGTCCCGGACCCGGACGCCTCGCGGCTCGCGGATTCGGTGGAGACGGCACTGCGCCTCGGCGAGGGTGCCGTCCTGATCGCACCATCGCCGCGCGATGACGAGCCCGCGTCGTTCGAAGAGCAGCGCTACAGCGAGAAGTACAGCTGCCCGTATGACGGCTTCACCATCGACGAACTGGAGCCACGCAGCTTCTCATTCAACTCCCCGCACGGGGCCTGCCCGACGTGCGCCGGCCTGGGCACGAAGCTGGAGATCGACCCGACGCTGCTCATCCCGGACCCGAAGAAGTCCCTGGGCGGCGGTGCCCTTGGCTTCGGGGGCCTGTTGTCCACCGACACGTCCTGGCGCCTGAAGATCATCGAAGCGGTCTGCGCGGTCCACGGCTGGGACTACTCGCTGCCAGTCGGCAAGCTGCCGCACGAGGCGCTCGACCACATCCTCCACGCGAAGCGGGACCAGGAGCGCGTCCTCGTGTCGTACCGCCACGAGCGCGGCGAGAGCACGTACAAGGCCAATTTCGAGGGGATCATCACCAACCTCGAGCGGCGCTACCGCGAATCGGACTCCGACTACATCAAGGCGGAGATCGAGAAGTTCATGGTCAGCAAGCCCTGCCCGGAGTGTGGGGGCAAGCGCCTGCGGCCGGAGATCCTGGCCGTGACCATCGGGGACCGCAACGTCTGGGACATCTCGACGCTTTCGATCAAGGACGCCTTGCGCTGGTCGCAGGAGCTCGGCGCGACACTTGGCGAGCGCGAACGCACGATCGCCTTCCAGCTCCTCAAGGAGATCGTCGCGCGGCTTGGGTTCCTCGTCGATGTCGGCCTTGACTACCTGACCCTGGACCGCACCAGCGTCACCCTTTCCGGGGGCGAGGCGCAGCGGATCCGGCTGGCCACCCAGATCGGAACGACCCTGATGGGCGTCCTGTACATCCTCGACGAGCCGTCGATCGGCTTGCACCAGCGCGACAACGCCAAGTTGATCGCGACGCTCACCCGCCTGCGGGATCTCGGCAACACGGTCCTCGTCGTGGAGCACGACGAGGAGACGATCCGGACCGCGGACTGGGTCGTGGATATCGGTCCCGGAGCGGGGCAGCACGGCGGCGAGATCATCGCCAACGGCCCGCTGGAGGCCCTCCTCGCGGAACCGCGCTCGATCACGGGGGCGTTCCTGCGGGGAGACCGACGCGTCCAGATCCCGATGACCCGCCGGAAGGGCAACGGCAAGGCACTCCGGGTCAAGGGCGCCCGGGAGCACAATCTGCACAAGGTGGACCTGCGGGTGCCCCTCGGCACGTTCGTGGCGGTGACCGGCGTGAGCGGCAGCGGCAAGAGCACGCTCATCACGGAGGTCCTGTACCGGGCTTTAGCCCGCGAACTGAACGGCTCGCGTGAGCCGGTCGGCGCCCACGACCGCCTGATCGGGGCGGAGCACGTCGACAAGATCATCGAGATCGACCAGAGCCCGATCGGGCGCACACCGCGATCCAACCCGGCCACGTACACCGGCCTGTTCGCCCCGATCCGGGAGTTGTTCGCAGGCGTGCCGGAGGCGCGCGTCCGTGGCTACAACCCCGGTCGCTTCAGTTTCAATGTCAAGGGCGGCCGCTGCGAGCACTGCAAGGGCGACGGGATCCTCAAGATCGAGATGCAGTTCCTGCCGGATGTCTATGTCCCGTGCGAGGTCTGCAAAGGCAAGCGGTACAACCGTGAGGCACTGGAGATCCACTTCAAGGGCCGGTCCATCGCGGACGTGTTGGAGATGACGATCGCGGAGGCGCTCGACTTCTTCGGAGCGGTCCCCAACGTCCGGAACAAGCTCCAGACGCTGAACGACGTCGGGCTGGGCTATGTCCACCTCGGACAGCCGGCCACCACGCTGTCCGGCGGCGAGGCACAGCGCGTCAAGCTGTCGACGGAGCTGTCGCGTCGCGCGACCGGGCGGACGCTGTACGTGCTCGACGAGCCGACGACCGGACTGCACTTCGCGGATGTCGAGAAGCTCCTCGAGGTCCTCCACCGGCTGGTCGACGGGGGCAACACCGTCCTCGTCATCGAACACAACCTCGACGTCATCAAGACCGCCGACTGGATCGTCGACCTGGGACCGGAGGGCGGTGACCGGGGCGGCCGGATCATCGCCGAGGGTACGCCGGAGAAGGTCGCCGCGAGTCCGGACTCGGCGACCGGCGAGTACCTCGCCCGCGTCCTGCGGGGCGAGCCGCTCGTGCCGCTGAGTGACGTGACGTTCGCGGATGAGGCCGGTCGGGGACGGCGTTCCAACGGTCACGACGAGGTCGCACCCATCCCGGTCATGGCGACCCCATCGCGCAAACGTGCGTCCGCTGCGACGAGGGCGCGCTGAGGGCGAGGATGTGGTGCGTGGACGCCACGGATTCCCAGTGAGGCGTGGTATGGAGACGAGGGGTTCGGGGTAGATTCGGCGGGTGTTCGGCGGACTCGCCTCGATCCTGACCTCCCAGTCCTTCGACCTCCTGACGCTCGTCGTCCGCGGGCTCGGCCGCGCCGCGTCCGTCGGATTCCTCCGCCTGGCCACGCTGTTCATCGCGCAGGCGTTCGACCTGGCGACGTTCAGCGCGATGGTGGCCAGGCATGGCGCCGCCGCCGAGGCGAATCCCATCGTCACGGGCCTGTTGGGTTCGCACGGGATGCCCGCCGTGGTCATGGTCAAACTGGCCCTCGTGCTCCTCGTCGGCGCCCTGTCCGTCGCCGCCTGGTCGCAAGGTCGGCGAGGCGTGTGGTCGCTCGTCGGTGGTCTGCCGCTGGCCCTCGCGATCGCAGCCGGCCTCGTCGGCGGGATCACCAATGCGGCCACGCTCCTCGCCTGACCGACAGGACCGCAGCAGGGCGCGCTGACCGACGTGGCGGCGTACCATCGCGCTCATGCCGGACATCGACTTCGCCTTCCTCGCCGACGCCGCGGAAACCGTCCCGGGGCAGAAGTTCCACGTCCTGGGCGGTGGCATCGCCCGGATCGGGGGGCGGAAGTTCCCGCTGCGGCATCCTCATCTCACCCTGGTGATCGGGCTGCAGGTCACGGCACCCGAGACGGAGCGCGAGCACGACATCCGCTTCGTGCTCCTGGACCCCGATGGCGGCGAGGTGGCCGGTGCCACCGGCAGCGTGGTCGCCCGCAGCCAGCGCGACGGTCGGGACGCGATCCTCACGTTCTCGATCGACCTCTGGAACCTGACCTTTCCGGCACCTGGCGACTACTCGTTCCGTATCCTCGTCAACGGATCCGAGCGCAAGCGGTTGCCCCTCCTGCTCCTGATGCCACCCGATGGAGACGGGGTGATGGACGAGGCGATCGTCACGCCACTCGATGGCTGACCGTGGACGCGGCTCCACGCTGGACCAGCGAGCCCGTCACGAGCTCCCCGTGGTCGACGACCTCGGCCTGGTCGCGGCCCGCCACGCCGACCGACTCCTGGCGGAGGCCGAGGCCCGTGGCGCCGTCCGCTGGTCAACGTTCCTGGCGCCGCTGCCGGATCGACTGCGCGACGACGGCCTGCCGGGTCTCCGGGCGGCGGCCGTCCGGGCCCGCGCCGCCTACGGGCCGAAGGACTCGATCCGGGACGTGCTCCCCGAGTCGCTGACCGGACCGTTCCTCGTCGCCATCGACAGGCTGCTGCGGGAGATCAACCGATCCAGGGGATGAACCGGCGGGTGCGCCGCCGGTACCCCTCGTAGCCCGGGTACCGGCTGACCAGCCAGGCCTCCTCGCGCGTCGACTTGAGCAGGAAGAAGGCCGCCAGTGTCGCGGCCATGCCGAGCGCGATGAGCGACGCCGCGATCAGGCCCCATCCGATCGCCGCCAGGATGATCCCGCCGTAGATCGGGTGGCGAGCCAGCCGGTAGACGCCCGTCTCGACCATCTGGGCGCCCTCTCGCGGGAGGGGGAGGGGCGTGAGGGCCTCACGCAGGTCGACGAGGCCGCGGGTCGCGAGGATGCCGCCGCTCGCGATCAGGGCGATCCCGGTCGCGAGCCCTGCTGCGCGCGGCGGCCCGCTCCAGTCCGGCCCGGTCCCCCAGCCGACGATGGCGACAAGCCCAAGGAGGACGAACTGGAGAACGACCCATCCCTCGCCCCGCGGGCCAAGGCTCGGCAGGTTGTGCATCGCCGCATCCTACGCGTCGAGGCCGAGTTCGTCGGGGGTGAACGCCTCGGTGAGGAAGGGCGACGGCGCCGCGGGGTCGTAGCTCAACGTGAGGGTCCGGCGGGCACGCGTCCACGCCACATAGGCCAGTCGGCGCTCTTCCTCCATGGCGCGGCCCGGGTCGTCGGCCTCGGCGATCGCCCGCCCGCTCGGGAACCGCCCGACGTCCAGGCCGACGACTGCCACGTGGTCGAACTCCGCCCCCTTCGTGGAATGGGCAGTGGCGAGCGACAGCCGGGCATCGTCGCGTCGCAGGTCTGCCAACCGGCCGCGCATCGCCCGGATCGCGGCGGTCAGTGCGGCGAGGTCAGCGTGGCCCGGTGCCCAGGCCAGCACCGCCCCGATCAGCTCTCGCTGCCCTTCTGGTGCGTCGGCCATCCGGTGGCGCACGGCTCCGACCCTTGCCAGCAGCGGCCAGGACTCCGAGGTCTCGTCGGCGATGCGTGCCAGCAGGTCGTCGAGTGATGGATCGTCGACCAGGAGCGCGACCGACGGGGCCCGGAACGACAGGCCCAGGCCGATCGCTGCGATGATCGCCGGCCGCAGCTCCCGGTTCGTGCGCGCGAGCACGGCCCGGCTGCCGTCATCGGCCGGCCAGGCGGCCAGCAGGCGGGTGGTGCGGGCCGGTTCATCATCGCGGTCCGGAGCCAGCACCAGCGAGCCGGGGGCGTCGGCGCGTGCGCGGATCGTCTTGACGAAACGCTCCCGGTTATGCCCGATCAACCGAACGGCGCGCTCCACGACAGGGGCGGGACAGCGGTGGTTCACCTCGAGGTCCACCCGGCGGAGGCCCGGCAGGGCCGAATCCAGCGCGAGGACCCGGCGGACGTCCGCCAGTCTCCAGCCGTAGATGGACTGGTCGTCGTCGCCGACGAGGAAGATCCGGTTCGCCGGGGCGGCCAGCAAGCAGCGCGATGGCGAGCTGTGAGCGGTCGACGTCCTGGACCTCGTCGACCAGCAGGTGTTGCACCTGCGCCCGCCACCGATCCAACCGGGCTTCGTCGCGCTCAAGGACGTCGAGTGATCGACGAACCAGGTCGTCGAAGTCGAGCCCTCCGCGTCGGGTCAGCTCGCGCTCGTACGCGACGAAGGCACGCGCCATGGGTCCCGCCCCAGGGTCGGCGGCCACCTCGTCCGCCGTGACCGCGTGTTCCAGCTTCAGCCGCGAGATCGCGGTGTCGAGCCCGGCCAGGGCGGCCCGGCCCAGGTCCGGGAACAGGCCGATCAGGACATCGGCGCGGTCGACGAGGCCGCTGACGTCCTCGCCGGCGTCCCGGAGGATCTCCCGCCCGAGAGCGTGGAACGTCCGCACCCGGACCGCGCTCGCTGCCACGCCGAGCGGCGCGAGCGCCGCATCCAGGCGTGCGCCGAGCTCGTCCGCCGCCCCCTTGTTGAACGTGATCGCGGCCATCTCCCCGGGCTCGACCCCGCCGTCCACAAGCCACGCCATGCGGGCCACCAGCGTGGTCGTCTTGCCGCTGCCCGCCGGCGCGACGCACAGGACGGGGCCCGGCGGGGCCGTCGCCGCGGCCCGCTGATCCGGCGTGAGCCGGGCCAGCCGGTCGCGAACGGACGGGTGCATGGTCATCGGGGCGGATCATCGTCGGAGCCGCTCTACCGGCGATCACCGCGACGGACATCGGGTGTGTGCCGGTGCGTGGAGGCACCACAAGATGTCCCGGGGATCGCGACATCCACCGTCCGCGGCCGTGCTGGGTGGTTCCGGATGGGTATCGGGTGGTTAGGATGGCCGCATCGTCAAGTCCCACGAACCCGAGGAGGAAACGTGCCCATGACGTCCGGTTCCCGTCGACGGCGACCCGTCGCGCTCCTGACGGCGATCGTCCTCACGATGGCCCTCACGGTGCCCGCGGCTGCCGGTGGCGGCTCGCACGACCACGGTCGGCACAAGCCACCGCCGAAGCTCGTCGACGTGCAGCTGCTCGCCTTCAACGACTACCACGGCCACCTGGAGAAGAGCACCCCTGGCACGGTCGGCACGACGCCCGCCGGAGGGAGCGAGTACCTCGCGACCCACCTCGCGAACCTCCGCGCCGGTCACCGCAACACTTTGACCGTGGCTGCGGGAGACCTGATCGGCGGGACCCCGTTCCTGTCCGGCTTGTTCCACGACGAGCCGTCCGTCGAATCGCTGAACGCGATGGGCCTTGACGTCTCGAGCGTCGGCAACCACGAGTTCGACGAAGGCATCACCGAGCTGCTGCGCATGCAGAAGGGCGGCTGCCACCCGGATGACGGCTGCTACTTCCCGGACGACCCGTACGAGGGTGCCGACTTCCCCTGGCTGGCGGCGAACGTCGTCAACCAGCGGACCCACAGGACCGTGCTGCCGCCTTACTGGATCAAGAACTTCCAGGGCGTGAAGATCGCGTTCATCGGGATGACCCTCGAGGGCACGCCGGCCCTCGTCGCCCAGTCCGGCATCAACGGCTGGGACTTCAAGGACGAGGCGGACACCGCGAACCGGCTCGTGCCGAAGCTCAAGCGGCAGGGCGTCGAGGCCATCGTCGTCCTCCTGCATGAGGGACTGGAGCAGACCGGCACCTACGACGAATGCATCGGCGCCAGCGGCCCGGTGCTCGACATCCAGAGCCGGCTCGATCCGGAGATCGACCTGATGATCACCGGGCACACCCACCAGCCGTACAACTGCGCGCTCACTGATCCGGCCGGGAATCCGCGGCGGGTGACGAGCGCGTTCTCGTTCGGTCGGATCATCTCGGAGATCAACCTCAGGATCGACAAGCGCAGCGGCGACGTCCGGCGTGACCTGGTCACGGCAACCAACCACGTCGTCGATCAGACGGTCGCGCCGGACCCGGCCCAGACAGCGATCCTCGAGAAGTACCGGCCGATCGCCGATGCCGTGGGCAACCGTCCCGTCGGCATGGTCACCGCGGACATCACGCGCGCCAGGACGTCGTCCGGCAGCGAGGACCGCGGGTCCGAGTCGAATGCCGGCAACATGATCGCCGACGCCCAGCTGTGGGCGACGGCGGCCAACGGCGCCGAGCTGGCGCTCATGAACCCGGGCGGCGTCCGCGCCGACTGGCTGTACCTGTCGTCGGCCAAGGGTGAAGGCGATGGCGTCGTCACCTACGCCGAGGCCTTCAACATGCAGCCGTTCGGGAACCTGTTGTCCACCATCCCGATGACGGGGGCGCAGATCATCGGTGTCCTCGAGGAGCAGTGCCAACCCAGCGGCCTCAGTCGCCCGTTCCTCCACCTGGGTGTGTCGGCCGGTTTCACGTACGACCTCCAGAAGACGATCGCCGACATCAACCCGGACCCGGCGATCACCTTGCTGGCGTGCACCTCGGTCACGGTCAGCAACGTGATGCTGGATGGCGCCCCGCTTGACCCGGCGCTGCCGTACCTGGTCACCGTGAACAACTTCCTCGCCGACGGCGGGGACAACTTCGTCACGTTCAAGGAGATCGCGGCGTCGGCGCGCATCGGTGCCGGTGAGGATCTCCTGGGGCTGGTCGACTACATCGGCACCCAGGGCCCGCTTTCCCCTCCGGGCACGAACCGCGTGAACGAGCTGCCGTAGGCAACCCCACGCTGAGCGCCATCGAACCCGGGCCCGCCGGCCCGGGTTCGATGATTCCCGGTCATCTGCCTCGCGAGGTCCGGAACCGCGTCGAGCCCCGGTGCCCTAGCATCCGGTGATGACCTCCGACCTCGAGGCGACCCTCCGAGAGTTGCCGGACCGCCCGGGCGTGTACCTGATGAAGGACGCCCGCGGCCAAGTGCTGTACGTCGGCAAGGCGCAGAGCCTCCGCCAGCGGGTCCGCAGCTACTGGCAGAAGCAGGCGCCGGGCGGCGAGGTCCATCGCATCCGGTCGGTCATCGATCGGGTCGCCGACGTCGAGGTGACGGAGGTCGACAGCGTCAGCGAGGCGCTGCTTCTCGAGGCGAATCTCATCAAGCGCTTCCGGCCACGGTTCAACGTGCGGCTCAAGGACGACAAGAGCTACCCGTACATCAAGATCACGCTCGGCGACGAATTCCCCCGGGTGGAGCGCACCCGCAAGCTGGTCAACGACGGCAGTCGCTACTTCGGACCGTACGCGTCGGCGTCTAGCGTGGACGAATCGATGAACCTCGTGCGCCGGCTCTTCCCGTTCCGGACCTGCACGATCGATATCCGCGAGGGGCAGCGGGCGCTCCAGCGTCCGTGCTTGCTTTACCACATCAAGCGCTGCCAGGGCCCGTGCATCGAAGCCATCCCGAAAGGCGACTACCGCGCCGACATCGCGCAGGTGGAGCTGTTCCTCGAGGGCCGCCAGGAGACGCTCGTGCGGGCCCTTCGCACCGAGATGGCCCAGGCAGCCGACCGGACCGAGTACGAGCGGGCAGGAGTGGTGCGCGACAAGATCCGGGCCATCGAGCGGACGATGGAGACCCAGAAGATGGCGGCGTTCGCGCGGACGGAGCTCGACCTCATCGGGATGGCCCGCCAGGACAACCAGGCTGCGATGACCCTGTTCGTCATTCGCGACGGCAAGATGATCGGCCGCGACGTGTATCTGCTCGACGCCGCCCACGAGGCGCCGGACGACGAGGTCCTGGCGAGCTTCGTCGAGCAGTACTACGCACGCGCGACATCGATCCCACGCGAGGTGTACGTCCCGGCCACGGTGGCGGAGGGCGGCGCCCTGGAGGCGTTCCTGACCGATCGCCGCGGTGGTCCGGTCCACCTGCGGGTCCCGCGGCGCGGCGAGAAACGCAAGCTGCTGGAACTGGCAGCCCGGAACGCCGCGGAGACGCTGGCCCGTGAACAGGCTCGCTGGCTGGCCGACCACGGCAAGACCCTGGTCGCCCTGGAGGAGCTTGCCGATGCCCTGGGCCTGTCGGGCCCGCCCATGCGCATCGAGGGCTACGACATCAGCAACTTCCAGGGGCGCGAGTCGGTCGGCAGCATGGTCGTCTTCGAGGAAGGCAAGCCGCGGACCGGCGAGTACCGGCGGTTCCGGATCCGGACCGTCGAGGGCGCCAACGACTTCGCCAGTCACCAGGAAGTGCTCCGGCGGCGATTCCGCTTGACGAAGCACGGGCAGGAGGGCACGGACGAGGAGCGCCGCTGGGCCATGCCGGACCTGGTGATCGTCGACGGCGGCAAGGGCCAGGTCTCTGCTGCGCGAGAGGTGCTCGATGAGGTCGGCCTCCATGACCTGCCACTGGCCGGGTTGGCCAAGGAGCGAGAGGAGTTGTTCCTGCCCGGGCGCTCGGAGCCGGTCCTCCTGGCGCCGACCTCGTCGGCGCTCTACCTCGTCCAGCGCCTGCGCGACGAGGCGCACCGCTTCGCGATCACGTACCACCGCTCCCTGCGCGACCGACGGACGGTCCGCTCCGCATTCGACGACCTGCCCGGCGTCGGCCCCAAGCGCAAGCGCGAGCTCCTCAAGGTCTTCGGGTCGATCAAGCGCGTACGCGACGCCCCGGTCCAACAGATCGCGGCCGTCCCGGGCATCGGCCGGGCCCTGGCCGAGCGGATCAAGGCGACGCTGGAGGCCTAGTCGGGAAGGCCGGGCGGCACGGACGTCGACGTCGTGTCCGGATCGAGATCACCTTCCCAGACGCTGGACGACGGCAGGTCCCGGTCGTAGCGGATCGCGACGCGGGCACCCACCGGCCAGTGCGCTGCGTCGTCCCAGTCGAGGTAGCCGCTGTCGCCGTGGTGCTTCGCGCCGCGGGAGTCGCGGTACGAATAGGTGACGCGGAACTGCGCGCGTCGGTTGAACGACATGGCCGTCGGCTCGATCGCGGTCACGTTTCCCACGACCGCGATTCCGGTTCGCAGCAGGCGCCGGGACCGTCGCAGCGTCCCGATCTCCCGGGCCACGAGCGTTCCACCGACGCCGCCGACGATGACTCCGACGACCAGGAAGATGACCGCGCCGACGGCGTCGCCGTCGGGCGACAGGCGGGCGGTCGCCGGCGACTCCTCGAGGTAGTACACGACGATCGGATCGCGTTCGACGAGGCGCTCCCACGCGTCCACATCGACCGCCTGGTCGCCGCGGACCGGTGTGCCATCGCGGGTCGAGAACCGGAATCCGACGCGATACTCCGTGCTTGAATCGGCGTCAGCAGGGACGATCTCCTTGACGAGCACCTCGCCCGTCGTGCGGATGGCGTCGGACCAGGTGCGTTCCGCCACGGCCGTCACGACCCCGGCCAGGGTCAGGACGACCCCGGTCAGCAGCCAGATGCTGCCGAAGACGAGCCAGAACGACGGCTGCAGGAACCGAGACCATGCCAGGGGTCCCGACCGGGACACGCGCGGCCTACGGTGCGGCGCGGGTCAGGCCGATCGGGGAGATGAGCTCGTTGTCGCCCTCCAGGACCGGCCCGATCGTGCCGCCCGCGGTGACGTACCCCTGAGCCAGCGCGATCGCCGGGTAGGAGGTGCCGGCGGACAGGCCGAGCACCAGGAAGGTCCCGTCCGTCGCGGACTTGGCGAATGAGACGACCTGGCTCTCCTGGGGCCGGTCGATCCACGCGGCGAGATCGGTGCCGGGCGTCAGCAGGAAGATGACGGCACCCGACAGCGGCCGGCCGCTGTCCGCGTCGATGACGACACCGCCGAGCGTCGCCGAGCCGGCACCACCGGCCGCTCCGATCGTCGTTTGCGCGGCGCCGACCGGTTCGAGGGTCGGGCCGGCGAAGAGCTCGACGAGATAGGCCCCGTCGGGGAGACCTCGGTCGTAGTAGACCTCGCCGAAGTAGCACCCGCCGGCTTCCGCCCCGTCGGCGAACCGATACGCGGTCCGCACGACGATCTCGCCGTTGTACCGCCACTGGCTGATCAGATCTTCGCCGGTCGCGAAACCGGCGTGTTCGAAGCTCGCGACGATGCTGCGGATGCCGCTGGGATACGAGGTCATGCGATCCACGGCCGGACACGCCTGCCCATTCGTGGTCCAGGCGTCGAGCTGCAGGCGCTCGCGGCCTGTCGCCGGGACGAGGTATGGGCTGTCGACCGTCCCTCGGCCGGTGCGTGCCGCGTCGATGATCGGCGCGACGAGCGCGATCGGGCGGAGCAGGGAATAGGCGCCGGCGTCGTCCGGACCCCGCGTCGGGATCCCGACCAGCTGGCCGGCGTCGTTCGCCGCGAGGCCGCCGGAGTTGCCGCTGCTGACCACCGCGTCCGTCTTGATCCAGGCGCGTGGTCCGATCCGGTCGTCGCCGAGGAATCCGGAGGCCCGGCCGGAGCTCAGGCTGATCGTGTCGCCGCCGATGCCCGGGAAGCCGACGATGGTCAGCGGATCGCCGACGTGAAGCGCCTCGGAGTCGCCGAGGGGGACCGACGGGAGCCGGAGCGATGCGGCAGCCAGTGGCCGGCCGTCCAGTGCCCGGTCGATCCGGATCACAGCGGCGTCCAGGTACCCATCGGCGGCCAGGACGGTCGCCCGGTAGGTCGGGACGGCGGGTCGGTCTTCAGACTCGATGATCGCGATGACGAGATCCTCGGGATCGGTCACCGGCGTCGGATCCCACTCGTAGATCCCGCGACCCGGAGCGCTGGGCATCGCGACGTGGGCGTTGGTGAGGATCAGCCCGTCCGTCGAGATGATCGTGCCGGACCCCCAGCCGTATGCCTGCTCCTGCCCCCCGATCGTGGCCGTCATCAGGATCTGGACCGTGGCGCCGACGAGGTCGGCGGCCGCTGCCGGCGGGATCGCGGCGCCCCCGTCGGCGTCACCGATCGCGGCGAGGCGCCGATCGGCAGCGCGCACCGAGTCGTTGCTCCCGTCCGGCGCATGCGGGATCGCGGCCGACGTCCCGGCGCGTTCGGCGAGTTCGCGCGCGAACCCGTCGAACGCCGGCATGGCTGCTTCGAACGCGTCGACCGGCGCCTCCAGGATGATGGCGACGATCCGCCGCGCATCACTGAGAAGCGCACCCGCCGGCAGGTAGTGCTCGACGGCCTCGATCGCCGTTCCGGCTGCTCCCGGCGCTCGATCGACGAACGTGTATCGGAGGTGATACGTGGCCACCGACCCGAGCGTCGCCGGACCCTCGGAGCGGATGGTGAACCCTTCCAGCAGGCGCCCGAGTTCACGCGACCGGATGGCCGCGGCGTCCTCGGGAGTCGGCTCCGTGCCCCCGGCTGGTCCCTCCGCCCCGATCGTCGCGACGGCGTAGCGGAGATCCGGGTCGAGCGGGTCATAGGCGGTCAACAGCCGGTCGCCGCCGGCGGGCAGGACGACCCAGCCAGAAGGCAGGTCGGCCTGGAGGCCGCCCTGGTCGACCGGCTGCACGGCGCGCTCGACCGATGCCCGGACGACCAGTCCCGCCCCCAGCGCGAGCGCCACGAGCACGGTCACTGCGAGGAACGACGCCGTGTCGCGCCGGTTCCTGGTTCGCCGGAGGTCCCCGGCCCGGCGCAGATCCGCAGCGGCGCTCACGACACCTTCCTCACGACGATGTCTCGGGACTGGCGTCTGCCACGCCCATCTGCGCGAGGTGCCGCCGGATCAGCGTGGACAGGATGGCCGTCACGGAAGCGGCAAGCGCGGCCGCGAGGCCCAGGCCGATCCACGGGGCAGCCTCCGCGAGCGGGCCTTGGATGGCGTCCCTTCCGACGGTGCTGCGCAGGTACAGGAAGACGCCGTTGAGGACGGCGGCCAGGCCGACGCCGGCCGGCATCCACCAGATCGGCCGTGCCTCGAACTTCTGCCGCCCGAGGAAGTAGCCCATCACCCCGCCGAAGCTCGCGTGGGCGAGGGACGTCAGGACGACCCGGATCGCGCCGGATCCGAGGTCCACGCCGCCCGAACCCACCACGAAGGCCACGTTCAGGGCCGTCGCGAAACCGAGTCCCACCGCGGTCCCATAGATGATCCCGTCGGTCGGTTCGTCGAATTCAGGCGAGCCGTAGATGGCCCAGCGGACGGTCAGGTACTTGAGACCTTCCTGTGCGACGCCGACGACAAGGATGCTTCCCGCAAGGTGGACCAGCGGCGAAGCGAGCATCCAGCTGCCGACATCGAACGCCTCCTCGACGACCGGGATCGCGATCGCCGACGCGACCAGGAATCCAAGGACGAAGATGCCGAACACCATCGCCCGTGGCTCCGGCTCCAGACGGTCCCGGCGATAGAAGAAGGCCAGCCACACGGCGGCCGGGACGATGGCGAGCAGCAGGCCAGTGAGCGTGAGGGACAGCCCGGCGAGGGGCGTCTCGAACGAGGCATCGGCGGCGTAGACCGCGACGACGAAGGCGATGAGCAGGACGAGGGAGGCGAGGTCTGCCTGCCATCCGCCGCGTCGGGCGTGGGTCGCACGCTCACGGTGCCGAGCGCAGAACTCGTACGCACCCAGGGTCGTGACCGCCGGCTCGTCGCAGATCCTGCATGTCGCGTCCAAGGTCGCTCCTGCATGTCTTCCGACCACGCCGACCACCGTCGACTCGTGGCGCACATCCTAGGCCGGCGTCGGGCGGTGTCAATGGCCGCTCGCCGTGGCGGGTGGCGGCGGCGGTCGTGGGTTCCGTGTACCATCCCGCCGGTATGCGTAGAGCCGGCCCCGTCCTCATCGCCCTCATCGGCGTCCTCGCCCTCCTCGTCGACTTCTTCCCGGGGCTCAAGCTCCCCGACGCCGCGGCCGGTGACGGCCAGTGGCGGACCGTGGTGACGAAGTTGGGCCTCGATCTCGAGGGTGGCCTGCGGGTCGAATACCAGGCGCTGCCGAAGGACGGGCAGACGCCGTCGCTCGAAGCCATGAGCGTCATCAAGGACATCGTCGAGCGCCGCGTGAATCAGACCGGCGTGTCGGAGCCGGTCGTCGTCGTGCAGGGCTCGGACCGCGTCGTCGTGGAGCTCCCGGGCGTGACCGATGTCGACGCGGTGCGTCGCCTCGTCGGCCAGACGGGTCGGCTCGACTTCGTTCCGCTCGGGACGACTCCGGCGAGCGACGGGCAGATCCTCGACCTGGCCGTCACGCCACCGCTGTTCAGCGGTGATCAGGTCGAGTCGGCGGCGGTCGGCACGGACTCCACCGGGGGCGGCCTGGCGGTCGATTTCGTCCTCCGGAGCACGGGTGCGACGCTGTTCGCCGACTACACGGCGGCCCACATCGGCGAATACTTCGCGATCACCCTGGATGGCTCGGTGATCTCCGCCCCGGTCATCAACAGCTCCATCCCGAATGGACAGGTGCAGATCAGCGCCGGCGGGATCGGCGGGTTCCCGGCCAAGGAGGCCAACGAGCTGGTCACGATCCTCAAGTTCGGCTCGCTGCCGTTCCCGATCCAGGAGCTGTCCAGCGAGCAGATCTCGGCCACCCTCGGTGAGACGTTCCTCAACCAGAGCCTGCTGGCCGGCCTGATCGGCATCGGCCTGGTCATCGTGTTCATGCTGCTCTACTACCGGATGCCGGGAGTCGTGGCGGCATTCGCGTTGATCTACTACACGCTCGTCGTGTACGCGATCTTCCGGCTCGTCCCCGTGACGCTGACGCTGGCCGGGATCGCCGGCTTCGTCCTGTCGGTCGGCATGGCCGTCGATGCGAACATCCTCATCTTCGAGCGGATGAAGGAGGAACTGCGAGTCGGCAAGTCGCTCCCGGCCGCGGTCGAGGCGGGCTTCAACCGGGCCTGGAACTCGATCCTGGACTCCAATGTCTCCAGCCTCATCACGGCGAGCATCCTGTATGCCTTCGGATCGTCGACGATCCGCGGATTCGCGCTGGTCCTGATCATCGGCGTCCTCGTGTCGATGTTCAGTGCGATCGTCGTGACACGGTCCATCATGCGCTTGATCGTCCGCCAGGAGGGCGCGCGTCGGGCCTCCCTGTACGCGCTCCGCGACGATGAGTTCGTCGCCATGGGCGCCACCCGACCATCGGCCCGTCGACCGGTCCGCGCCGATGGTTGACGTCATCGGTCGCCGCCGGATCTTCTATGCCGTTTCGCTGGCGCTGACCATCCCGGGGCTGATCTTCATCCTGCTCACACCGTTCACCGACCTCGGCCTGAAGTTCACGATCGACTACACCGGCGGCACGCGCTGGGAGCTCAAGTTCGAGAACGCGGACGTCACCCCGGACCAGGTCGAGGCGGTCTTCGCCGACAACGACCTGACCGCGACGGCCATCCGCACGAGCAGTGGCTACATCGAGATCAAGACGGAGCCGATCGGACTCCAGCCGGCCCCGGCCCCGACGCCGTCGGCGGTACCGAGCGCCGCCGCCTCGCCGTCCACCAGCCCCGACGTTTCGGCGACCCCGGGCGCCTCGACGAGTCCGTCGCCCTCCACCTCGCCGGACCCATCCGCATCGCCATCGGCGTCACCGTCCGCGGCCCCGATCGGGAACACGGAGCTGCCGACGGACGGCAGGCTCGGTGAGATGGTGGTCGCCCTGGAGGACGCCTTCGGCAAGATCGAGTCACAGGCCAGCCTGACCACGATCGGGCCCGTCGTGAGCTCCGACCTCATCGGTCAGGCGATGATCCTCATCCTCGTCGGGTCGCTGGGCATCGTGGCCTGGATCACCTACCGCTTCCGCGACTGGAAGTTCGGCGTGACGGCACTCGTTGCCCTGCTCCACGACGTCATCCTCGTGGTCGGCGCATTCGCCATCCTCGGCACGTTCCTCGACGTCGAGATCGACGCCCTGTTCGTGACCGCGATGCTGACCGTGATCGGCTTCTCCGTGCACGACACGATCGTCGTCTTCGACCGGATCCGCGAGAACAAGGCCCGCCACCTGGGCGAGCCGCTCCAGGACATCGTCAACCACTCGATCCTGCAGACGTTCGGCCGGTCGATCACGACCAGCCTGACCGTGGTCCTGACGCTGCTCGCCCTCTGGCTGTTCGGTGGATCGGCGATCAACGACTTCATCCTGGCGCTGCTCATCGGGATCGTGTCCGGGACGTACTCCTCGATCTTCGTGGCCAGCCCGCTGCTCGTTGACTGGCATGCCTGGGACGACCGGCGTCACGGCCGGATCGCCACGGGACGTGCGCCACGCGCCCGGCGCGCCGTCCCCTGATCCCGATCGCGCGGCCTCGCCTTGCCCGGAGCGGCGCAGGCAAGCGCCCCGTGGCATCCTGACCTCGTGCTGGAGCCGCGCTATCGCTGGACGTTTCCCGACCCCGTTGCCATCGGCCCGGACCTGGCCACAGCCGCGGCGGCTCGCGGGCTCAGCGGGCTGACGACAGAGCTGCTCGTCCGGCGCGGGGTGCTGGGTGCCGCAGACCTCGACGCCTGGTTCGCGGAGCCATTGGACGGGTTGCACGACCCACGGTCGCTGCCCGATGCGGACCGCCTGGAGGAGCGTCTCGTGGTGGCACGGGACCGCGGTGAGCGCGTCATGGTGTTCGGTGACTTCGATGCCGACGGGCTGGACGGCCTCGCGATCCTGACGCTTGCCCTACGGCGTTTCGGTATCGACGTCGAGCCGTACGTCCCGAGCCGGCTGGACGAGGGCCACGGCCTGTCGGTCGCGGCCATCGACGCGGCCGCGACCCGCGGCTGCACGGTCATCGTGACCGTCGACTGCGGCACGAGTTCCGGGCCGGAGATCGCGGCCGCGGGAGCCCGCGGGATCGACGTCCTGATCACGGATCATCACCGCGTGCCTCCGGAACTCCCGGCGGCCCTTGCCGTGGTGAACCCGCACCGCCACGACTCGGCCTATCCGGACCCGCGCCTGACGGGGAGCGGCGTCGCGTTCAAGGTGGCCCAGCTGTTGCTGGCCGGTGAGCCGGACGGTCCGCGATACGCCCTGTCGCTGGCCGACCTGGCGGCGATCGGGACGGTGGCCGACGTGGCCCCCATCGTGGGGGAGAACCGGGCGATCGCACGATTGGGGCTGGAGCGACTCCGGCGCGACCCGCGGCCGGGCGTCGCGGCCCTGCTGGAGCGGGCGCGCGTCGCGCCCGCCGATGTGGACCTGGACACGATCGCCTTCGCGATCGCCCCGCGACTCAACGCGGCCGGGCGAGTCGGCGAGGCCCTGGAAGCCGCCAGGCTCCTGCTGTCGGAGGACGCTGCGACGGCCGCCGGACATGCCGACACGCTCGAGGCGGCCAACCAGACGCGGCGCGACCTGATGACCAGCGCCGTGGCCGAGGCGCGGGCGATGGTCGCCGCCGACCCGGGGCGTTCGGCGTCGATGATCCACGGCCCGTGGGCCGTCGGCATCGTCGGCCTCGTTGCGTCGCGACTCGCCGACGACCTCGGGCGGCCCGCCGTCGTCGGGTCGGAGCAGGGCGCCACCATCCGGGCATCGTGCCGAAGTGACGGGTCGATGGATCTCGGCGCAGCGCTGGAGGCATGCGCCGACCTCTTCCTGCGCTATGGCGGCCATGCCGGAGCGGCCGGCTTCGAGCTTCCGGCCGACCGCTGGGACGCGTTCGTCGAGCGGTTCGAAGTGCTCGCGGCCCGGACGGCTCCCGCCGACCCGCGCACGGCCCTCCGGATCGACCTGGCCCTCCCGGCACTGGCGGTGGACTACGCGCTGCATCGGATGCTCGCGACGCTGGCCCCGTTCGGGTCCGGCAATCCGGAGCCGCTCGTCGCGGTCCTGGGGCTTACCGTCCTGCGGGCACGTGCCGCGGGGACGGACCACACTTCGATGACCCTGCGTCGGGACAGGGACGTCCTCGACGGGATCGCGTTCGGCCGCCCGGATATCGCGACGATGGTGGGGCAGGGCGATCGGATCGATGTCGTGGCGCGGGTCACGAGCCGGCGATTCGGGGGATTCGAATCGCTCCAGCTGGAGATCCGCGACGCCGCGCGCAGCGGCTCGCACCCGGAGGCCGCGGCCGTGCTCGGGAGCCCGGCGCCGGCCCAACCGGCCGCGATGGGCGCGGCGTCATGACGCGTCCCGTCGGGATCGGCCCTCCGCGGGCGGGGGACCCGTTCGGCATCGGTCCGGTCGGTTCGTGGATCGCGCCGATCCTGTC
This sequence comes from uncultured Chloroflexia bacterium, assembly GCA_963704935.1. Classification (GTDB taxonomy): domain Bacteria; phylum Chloroflexota; class Limnocylindria; order Limnocylindrales; family CSP1-4; genus SPCO01. The sequence goes on along the minus strand of CAVPIF010000001.1, from coordinate 180,381 downwards.
CGTCGTCGGCCTGCTGTTCGTGGGGATGATCACCCTCAATCTCCTCCAGGGCGAGATCCCGTTCGGCATCGGCGGCGGCAGCGGGAACGGGGACGGGAACGGCAGTGGGAACGGCGATGGCGGGTCGAAGACGCCCGCACCGTCGAATGTCGTCGTCGTCCCGGACGAGGCCGCGTTCGATGGCTCGATCGTCTACGCGAAGGCCGGCAACATCTGGATCCAGACCGATGACCAGGTCAGCCAGCTGACCGACGGCGGCGACGACGCGATGCCGTCGTGGTCGCCGGATGGGCGCTGGATCTACTACATCCACACCGTCGCCGACGAGGGGAGGTGGCCGGTCCAGGGCGTCGTCGAGAGCTACGCCCTGGACGTCCCGCAACTGATGCGGATGCGGGCGGACGGAAGTGGCACGCCGGAGCTCCTCGCCACGAGCAAGTTCAAGAAGGGCAACAACACCTACGCCTACTGGATCCGACAACCGGCCATCGCGCCGGATGGCGCACGGGTCGCGGTCGTATCGGATGCGCCCAACCCGGACCAGAGCACGGTCGTGCTCCAGTTCTTCGACCCGGCGACGAAGAAGTTCACGAAGGTCGATGTCGGGGTGAAGGGAGTCCTCGGCCACCAGGACCCGGAGTGGCGCCCCGATGGCGCCTTCCTGCTCTACGTGCGCAACGGACGCGACGGGTCGCGCGGGGCGCCGGTGATCATGCGCTACAACATGGAGACGGAGAAGACGCGCGAGCTGACCGGTCCCGGCTACCTGCAACCCGCGTACTCCCCGGACGGGAGGTACATCGCCGCCACCCGGACCTCCGCGCTGGGCACGGATATCGTCATCCTGGACGGCGGGACCGGTCGCGAGCTGCTGCGCGTGACCAACGACGACGCATCGTGGTCGCCGACCTGGTCGCCGGCCGGGGATTCGATCGCATTCCTGCACATCTCCGGCCAGACCGTGGACCTGCACCTGGCCCGACTGACGGGGACCGCTCCGGGCTGGACCGTGGACGAGGTCATCCGGCTGACGGAGGTCTCCGGCCTGGACGCCGACTCGGGTCCCGACTGGTTCATCCCCGCCGACCAGCTGCCGGCGACCCCCGCCCCGACCGCGCCGGCGTCCGGTGCGCCGTCACCCGCGTCGACGGTCGTTCCGAGCACGGCGCCGTGAGGGCGACGTACCTCGAGCGGCTCGCGCGCCGGTCGGCCGCGACCGGGTCCGCCCTGTGCCTCGGCGTGGACCCGGATCCGGCCTCGTTGCCGGCAGGATTCGGGCACGATCTCGCGGGCCTGGAGCGGTTCGTCGAGCTGCTGCTGGGGGCCGCCCTCCCGTATGCGGCCGCGGTGAAGCCCAACCTGGCGTTCTTCGAGGCATACGGCGCTGCCGGGATGGCCGCGCTGGAACGCGTCCGCGGCCGGGTGCCCGACGACATCCCGATGATCGCCGACGCCAAGCGGGGCGATATCGGGTCGACGGCTGCGCGCCAGGCGGTCGCCCTGTTCGATGCGCTTGGAGCCGATGCCGTGACCGTGAGCCCGTATCTCGGCGTGGACGCCATCGCGCCGCTCCTGGAGCGAGCGGACCGGTTCGCCTACGTGCTGTGCCGGACCTCCAACCCGGGCGCGGGGGAACTCCAGGATCTCATCGTCGCCGCCGATCGGACCTCGGGCGCTCCAGGCGAGCGGTTACACGAACGAGTCGCCCGGCGCGCCGCGGGCTGGGGACCGGGCGGCACGGTCGGCCTCGTGGTCGGGGCGACGGCCCCGGAGGAACTCGCCAAGATCCGATCGATCGCTCCGGGCCTGGCGTTCCTGGTGCCCGGCGTCGGCGCCCAGGGCGGTGCGATCGAGCCGGTGCTCGCGCACGGGCCGGCGACCGCCCGACCGGCCGGCGGACGGCCCGGCGGCGGGCTGCTGGTGAACGTGTCCCGCGCGATCGCCGGGGCGGCCTCCGACGGGGGCCCGGGGGACCCGTTCGAGCGCGTCGCGAACGCGGCGCGGGATTGGGCGAGCCGATTCCCTGTGCTACCCTAGCCGCCGCGGCCGACCGATCTCAGGAGCCTTCCACCATGCCGACCCCCGGACCCCTCGAACTCGTCATCATCCTGGTCATCGCGCTGCTGATCCTGGGTCCCGGCAAGTTGCCGGACGTCGGGGCCGCGCTCGGCAAGAGCATCCGCGAATTCCGCAAGGCCTCGTCGGACATCCAGGAATCGGTCAAGGTGGACGCATCGCCGCTGCCGGCTTCGACGCCGGCGGCCCCAGCCGCTCCTGGGCCGGCCACAGCCACGACGACGAGCCAGGAGTCCGCCGCTCCGGCGCCAGCCGACGCCCCAGCCGGGTCGGCCGTCGCGAGCGCGGCGTCGGTTCCGTCCAGCGAGCCGACTCCGGGCACCAACTAAGCTCGGCACCGACGGCCCCCCATGGCCGACGCTGACGCCCTGCGCGACCCGGGCGTACCCATCCCCGTAGCGCCGGAACCCGCCCCATCGGCCGTGCCGTCCGGGGAACAGACGGTCATGTCCCTGGTGGATCACCTGGGGGAGCTTCGGACCCGCCTGTTCCGGTCCATCCTCGCGGTCGTTGCCGGGTCCGCACTCGGCTTCGCCTTCGCGACCAACGTCCGGAACTTCCTGGTCCAGTTGCTGCCGACCGGCACGGTGCAGGTCCTGGGTCCGGGCGACGCGTTCATGATCCAGCTGCGGATCTCGATCGTCATCGGCGTGATCCTGGCGATGCCGGTCATCCTGTACCAGGCGTGGGCGTTCGTCGCCCCGGGCCTGACGCCCGGTGAGCGGCGAGCGGTGCGGCCGTGGATCCCGCTGGCGCTCGTGTTCTTCGCCATGGGGGTCGGGCTGGCCCTCCTGGTCCTGCCCTATGCGACCGCCTTCCTCCTGAGCTTCACCGACGACATCTTCGTCGCCAACATCGCGGCCGGCCCGTATTTCGACTTCGTCACCACCTTGTTCCTGGCGTTCGGGCTGGTCCTTGAGTTTCCGATCCTGCTGGTCGGCCTCGCCCGCGCAGGGATCCTCTCCTCGGACCGACTGCGCGCTTCGCGCCGCTACGTGATCCTCGGGATCGCGATCTTCGCCGCGGTCGCCACGCCGGGTGGCGACCTCGTGAGCCCGGCGGCGCTTGGTGGCACGATGTACCTCCTCTTCGAGGCGACGGTCTTCTTCATCCGACGCTCGGGCCGGTGAGCGGACCATCGGACGAGCCGCTCGCGACGGAGTCCGCGGACGATGCCGCGGATCAACCGCTCGACGCCGCGGTGGACCAGACGGTCGTGATCCTCACCGGGTTGTCGGGTGGGGGCAAGACGGCGGCCTCCAAGCTCTTCGAGGACCTCGGGTACCTGGTCGTCGACAACCTGCCCGGCGAACTGCTGCCCGACCTCGCCGACCTGGTCTCCTCGGATCGGTCCAGGTTCGCGCGGCTCGCGATCGTGCTGGATATCCGCGCGGGCGACGCACCTCTCGCCCTGGCGGCGATGCGCAGCGCTTTGGAAGGTCGGGGGATCATCCCTCGGATCGTCTATCTGGAGGCACGTGACGACGTCCTCATCCGGCGGTTCAGCGAGACTCGGCATCGCCATCCGCTCGCCGACGGCCGCGGGATCGCGAATTCCATCGACACCGAACGGCGGATGTTGGATGCCGTGCGCGCGGAGGCGGATGTCGTCATCGACACTTCGGACCTGTCCCTCCGCCAGCTGCGCGAGCGGCTCTCCGGGCAGATCGCGACGACCGCCCGTCCCGACCAGCTCGGCATCCAGGTCATCACGTTCGGGTTCAAGTTCGGTGTCCCGCTGGAGGCGGACCTCGTGTTCGACGTCCGCTTCATGCAGAACCCGTACTACATCCCCGAGATGCGGGACCACTCGGGCCTGACCGCGGAGGTCTCCGACTACGTCCTGGCGCAGCCGATCACGCGCCGGTTCCTGCGGTTCCTGGAGGAATTCCTGGACTTCACGATCCCGGCGTACGTGGGGGAGGGGAAGACGCGACTGACGGTCGCGATCGGATGTACCGGCGGATTCCATCGTTCGATCGCGATCGGCGAAGCACTCGCCACGTGGCTCCGGGAGCGAGACCTCGGCCCGGTCGCCATCTTCCATCGCGAGCTGGATCGGCGATGAACCTGCGGCGCTGGCTGTCGCCGGGGATCGGAGTCAAGCGCTGGCTGGCCGTCGTGTTCGTCGGTCTGCTCCTGCTCGCGCTGGCCCTCGCCCACGTGCTCAGGCAGGCGAGTCGCGACCTCGAGCCCGCGGGAATCGGCGCGACGCTCGTCGATCTCGTGACCCTGCAGTTCCTGCCGTTCGCGTTGCGAGGGCTCATCGTCGGCGCGGTCGGGGCCGTCGTCGTGGCGCTCGGCAGCTATCGCCTCGTACGGGTCCTGACCGACCCTCTCCGGGAAACCGACGCGGAGCAGCCGCTTTCCGAGGTCCTCTACCAGAAACGGCACCTCGCCCGGGGCCCACGGATCGTCGCGATCGGAGGTGGAACGGGGCTGTCGACGCTGCTGCGGGGCCTGAAGGAACACACGAGCAATCTGACTGCCGTCGTGACGGTCGCCGACGACGGAGGCTCGTCCGGCATCCTGCGACAGGAGCTGGGGATCCCACCGGTCGGCGACATCCGCAACTGCATCGCGGCGCTCGCTGACGCCGAGCCATTGATGAGCGAGCTCCTCCAGTATCGGTTCCCGAGCGCGACCGAGACGGACGCTCCGGAGACCGCGGGGCTCGGCGGCCATGCCGTCGGCAATCTGCTGCTCGCTGCGTTGACCGCGATCGAGCACGGGGATTTCGAGGAAGGCGTCCGGCGGCTCAACCGGATCCTGGCCGTTCGGGGGCAGGTCGTGCCGGTCTCCGCGACGCCCCTCACGCTTCACGCCCGCGCCGTTGACGGATCTGAGGTGGACGGGCAGTCGAGGATCATGCGGACGTCGGGAATCGAGCGTGTCTGGATCACGCCCGACGCGGTCGCGGCAACGCAGGACGCGCTCGATGCCATCGCCGAGGCAGATCTCATCGTGCTGGGACCCGGCAGCCTCTACACGAGCATCCTGCCCAGCCTGCTCGTGCCGGAGGTGCGCCAGGCGGTACTCGACGCGCGCGCCCCACGCATCTTCGTCTGCAACGTGGCCACCCAGCCGGGCGAGACGGAACGGATGGACCTGGCGTCGCACGTCGATGCGCTGGTGGCGCACACGTCGTCCGGGATCGCGGAACTGGTCCTCGCCAACAACCGGTTCGACGCGGTGGTCCCGGTCGACTGGCACGGCGAGCCTGTCCGCCTCCAGTGGCCGCCGATCTCCGCGCCGAGGCCTCATCTCGTCCTCGACGACGTCGTCGACCCGCTGAACGCGCATCACCACGACCCGGGGCGGCTGGCCGCGGCCGTACTGCGCGCCTACGAGATCGAGGCCGCCGCCCGACGCCGGGCGACGATGCGGACGGCCTGACCGATCGGGATGCCGTGACCCACGCCGAGCGGGACCTGGTCGTCGCCCTTCGCAACGAGCTGGCCGCCATCGATCCCGCCCGCTCGTGCGACCGGATCGCCGAGGCCGCGGGTCTCGGAAGCCACCCCGCCGCCCGTGAGCCCGCCGTGGCCCGTCTCGCCGTGCGGCTCCGCCGGGCCGCGGACGAGGCCGTCGCGGCGCCCTTCAGCTGGGAGACCGGGTCCGAGCACTGCCGGACCGCCTGGCTCCGGGGACGTTTCCTCGCCCGTGGATCGCTGAGCCTGGCTGGCGGACGTACGCATCTCGAGTTCGTCGTTCCAGCGGAGGAGGCACCGATCCTGGCGGCCAGGCTCCGACAGCTGGTCGGGCCGGCGTCGTGGCGGGTCCGTCGTGGTCGCGGCGTGGTCACCTGGAAGAACGCCGAGGCTGTCGGGACCTTCCTGCGCCGGATCGGCGCGGCGGGGGCCCTCCTGGAGCTCGAAGCGAGACAGGTCTCGCGCGCCCTGCGCGGGGAGCTCAACCGGGTGCTCAATGCCGAGTCGGCGAACCTCCAGCGGGCCGTCGCCGCCGCTGGTCGCCAGCTCGATGCGATCGCGATCCTCGACGCTGACGGTCGTCTGCCGGACCAGCCGTACGTCGTCCGTCTCGTGGCCGATGCGCGACGTGAGACGCCGGAGGCCACCCTCGCCGAACTGGCCGAACGGCTGGAGCTGCACCGCTCGGCGGTGCAGCGCGCGCTGGAGCGAGTCGAGCGCCTGGCCGAGGCCGAACCTGCGCCACCCATGGGCCCGCGACGGACCGGTCCCGAGCCGCAACCGACGCGGACCGGTGGTGCTCTGGCATGATTCATCCAGATGCGTGACGTGATCGTGGCCGCCAACTGGAAGATGCACACGACGCCCGCCGATGCCGGGGCCCTCGCGACCACCATCGCGAGCCGGACCCAGGCGCCCGGCGTGACCCGGGTCATCTGCCCGCCGTTCGTCTGCCTGGCGGCCGTGCGGGCTGCACTGGAGGCGGTCGATCCGACGGTCGCGGTCGGGGCGCAGACGCTGCACCACGAGCTGGCCGGCGCCCATACCGGGGAGATCTCTGCGCCGATGCTCGCGGGCCTGGCGACCTGGGTCATCGTGGGTCACTCGGAACGACGGCGCGACGCCGGCGAGACGGACGCGCTCATCGGCCGCAAGATCGGCCGGGCGGTGGACGCGCAGCTCCGGCCGATCCTGTGCGTCGGCGAGCAGCTGGACGATCGGGAATCCGGCCATGCGACCGATATCGTCGCGACGCAGCTGCTCGAGGCGCTCGCCGGACACGATCCTGCGGCCCTTGTCGAAGCCGGCCTGGTGATCGCCTATGAGCCCGTCTGGGCGATCGGCACGGGGCGCAACGCCACTGGGGTCGATGCGGCCGCGATGGCCGCCGCCATCCGTGCGAGCCTGGCCGTCCTGGGCTGGCCGGATGGCGGGACCGACGTCCCCATCCTGTACGGCGGCAGCGTCACGAGCGCCAACATCGCCGAGTTCCTGACGGAGCCCTCGATCGACGGCGCGCTGGTCGGAGGGGCGTCGCTCAAGCCCGACGAGATGGCCGGCATCGTTGCCCGCGCAGGGATCACCGCACGCGCCCGTGGCCTCGCCGGCTGACGCGGGATGGCTGGGTGACGCGCCCGCGACCGCGGCCCATCGTGCTCGTCATCCTCGACGGTTTCGGGATCGGCCGCGATCCGGCCGGCGATGCCATCGCCGCGGCCCCGATGCCGACCTGGCGGGCATTGCTGGCGCGCTGGCCCCATAGCGTCCTCCGGGCGTCCGAGGACGCCGTCGGCCTGCCGGCTGGGCAGATGGGCAATTCGGAGGTCGGGCACCTGAACCTCGGGGCGGGCAGGCCCGTGCTGCAGGATCTCCCGCGCATCGACGCGTCGATCGCCGACGGATCGTTCTTCGAACGTCCAGCCTTGCTGACCGCCTGCGACCGTGCGCTGACCGTCGGTGGACCGCTGCACATCGTGGGCCTGGTCGGGCCGGGCGGCGTTCACGCCAACGACCGCCACATCCTGGCTCTCGTCGAGCTTGCCGGGCGCCGCGGCGTTCCCGACGTGCGCCTGCACGCCCTGCTCGACGGTCGTGACACGCCCCCGTCCTCCGCCCTCGGGTTCGTCGCCGCGCTCGAGTCGCGGATCACGGCCCGGCATCCGGGCGCTCGGATCGCAACGGTCGGCGGGCGCTACTTCGCCATGGACCGCGACCGCCGCTGGGAACGGATCGAGCGTGGGTACGACGCCATCGTCCACGCTGAGGCGGACCATGCCGCCTCGAGCGCCACGGCGGCGATCGAGGCGGCCTACGCCCGCGCCGAGACCGACGAGTTCGTGTCGCCCACGATCGTGGGTCGCCCATCGCCGATCGCGTCCGGCAGCCCGGTGATCCACGCGAACTTCCGGGCCGACCGTGCCCGGCAACTCACCCACGCGCTGGCGGACGGCGAGGGCTTCGAGGCCTTCGACCGCACGTCACCGACCGGGCAGCCCGCTCCCACCGACCTCATGGTGGTGACGATGACCGAGTACGAGGCAGGGCTCGACGTGGAGGTCGCCTTCGCAGCGGAGATCGCCCGTTCCCTGGCGCAGGCGATGAGCGAGGCGGGCTGGCGGCAGTTCCACGTCGCGGAGACCGAGAAATACGCCCACGTGACGTACTTCTTCAACGGGGGCGTCGAGACGGCCTGGCCGGGTGAGGAGCGGCGGCTGATCCCGAGCCCCAAGGTCGCGACCTACGACCTCCAGCCGGAGATGTCCGCTCTCGGCGTGACCGACGCGCTCGTCGAGGCGATCCGATCGGGCAGCTATGACTTCATCGTCGCGAACTACGCCAACCCGGACATGGTCGGCCACACCGGCGTGTGGGCGGCGACGATCGCCGCGCTCGCGACCATCGACGCCTGCCTCGCCCGGGTCGTCGCGGCCGTGGAGGCGGCGGAGGCGGCGGATCCCGACGGGCCAGGTGCGATCCTGGCCGTCACAGCGGACCACGGCAACGCCGACGAGCTGCGCGACCCGGACGGCAACCCCGTGACGGCCCATTCCCTCAACCCCGTTCCGCTCCTGCTCGTCGGCCGCGCGGTGGGTGGCCGCCGCCTGGTTGACGGCGTGCTCGCGGACGTCGCGCCGACCCTGCTCGGCCTGGCCGGCCTCCCCGCCTGGCCGGGGATCACCGGGCGGTCCCTGCTGGAGCCGGCCGCGGATGGGCCGAGCGGCCGTGCCGTCGGGGCTGTGGTAGCATCGCCGCCGCACGAACGGAGGACCGACGACCCGTGAATCCCATCCTGGCCCTCGGCCAGATCATCGTCAGCGTCGCGCTGATCGCCGCCATCCTGCTCCAGGCGCGAGGCACCGGCCTGTCCGGTACCTTCGGTGGCGATTCTGCCGTGTACCGGAGCCGCCGGGGGGTGGAGCGCCGCCTCTGGCAGTTCACGATCGTCCTGTTGATCCTGTTCGTCGTCTTCAGCCTCGCCTCGTTCATCTTCGCGCCCGGCGCCACGGCCTGATCCACCGACCGCGTCGGCCCACGACCGTGGGGCGCACGGAGTCCCCATGACCCGGACCGATTCGCTCGTGATCGGGATCCTCGTCGTCCTGCTGGCCATCGCTGCGGGCGTCGTCGGCGTCCCGGCCCTCCAGTCCGCCATCGCCCCGTCCGTCGCGCCGTCTCCGCGTGCGAGCGGGGCTCCGATCTCGAGCCGGCCCTACGTGGAGGGCGCGGTCGGTGCGCCGGTGTCGGTCAGCCCACTGACCGCGCGGAGCCAGGTCGATCGCGACCTCGTCGCCCTGGTGTTCTCCGGCCTCGTCAGGAATGGACCGGACGGGACGATCGTGCCGGACCTGGCGGAACGCTGGTCCGTCGACGCCGGCGGGAATACATGGACCGTCCGGCTGCGCGCCGACGCTCGCTGGCACGACGGCGAGCCGGTGACCGCCGAGGACGTCGTGTTCACGATCCGAACGCTTCGCGATCCGTCATACAGCGGACCCGCCACGAGCTCGTGGAGCGAAGTGCGGGTCGAGGCGCTCGACGACCACACCGTGAGCTTCACCCTCGACACCCCGCTCGGCGGGTTCCTCCAGGCATTGACCCAGCCGATCGCGCCCGCCCATCTGCTGGCGGACGTCCCCGTCGAGTTGCTGCCGGAGCATCCGTTCGGGCAGCAGCCCGTCGGCTCCGGTCCGTTCGCGCTCGTGGAGCTCTCGGAGGACGGGGCCACGCTACGTCCGGCCACGACCGACGAGCCCGCGGGCTCCGTGCCGCCGGACGCTACTGCCGGAGCCACGGACTCGCTGACGACAGCGCCGCCGCCCAAGCGGCCCGAGCGGCCGCTGCCGTACCTAGCCGGGATCGACTTCCGGTTCTACGACGACCCGACTCTGCTCGTCGCCGACTACCGGGCGGGCCGGCTCGACGGCGCCTCCGGGCTGGCGCCCGACACTGCCGCCGATCTCGGGTCGGGTCCCGACAGCCGGATGCTCCGCTATCCGGGGGCCACCCTTACGGCGGTCCTCCTGAACCTGCGGCCCACGCACCCGGAGTTCGCAGCGCCCGCCGTCCGGACCGCACTTCTCGCGGCCATCGATCGCGCCGGCCTGATCGCCGGCGCCTACGCGATGTCGGCGGCTACGCCGGCCGGCCCGATCCCGCCCAGCTCGCCGATGTTCGACGCCGCGGCGGATCCCCCGGTGGCCTACGACCCGGAAGCGGCCCGGGCGGCCCTCAAGGCGGCGGACTGGACGGAGAAGGACGATGGCTGGTACCTCCCGAAGGCGAACGAGGCCCTGACCATCGAAGTGCTGAGCCCCACCGCCGAGGCCAATGCCGCGCTGTATGCGGCGGCGGCTCGGGTCACCGCCGACTGGCGTGCCATCGGGATCGCCACGACCCATGTCGCGCTGCCGCCGGGCGAATTCACGTCGGCGCGCCTGGCCAAGGGCGAGTTCGCCGCTGCCGTCGTGGATGTGACGCTCGGACTCGACGCCGATCTCTATCCGTTGCTCGCATCCAGCCAGACGCTGAGTGGTCGGTCCAACGTGATCGGGGTCCAGGACCCGGAGCTCGACACGTTGCTCGAAGCGGCCCGGGCGCCAGGCACGGACGAGGAACGCCGGTCCGCGTACAAGGCACTCCAGGAGCAACTCGCCAAGGGTCGCTACCTGCTGCCGCTGGCCTTCGCGGATGAGGTCATGGTGGCCCACGACGCCCTCCGGGGACCGGTCGTCCGACAGGTCACGGACCCCTCGGATCGATTCTGGGATGTGCTAACATGGCGCCTCGCTGACGACCGGTGACCCGTTCGTTCAGGGTCCGCGCCGAGGTGGCGGAATAGGCAGACGCGCTGGTTTCAGGAATCAGTGACCGCAAGGTCGTGTGGGTTCAAGTCCCTCCCTCGGTACCACTCCCTCGGACTCTGTGACAGCGACGACCAGTGCCCAGGTGGCGGAATTGGTATACGCGTACGTTTGAGGGGCGTATGAGGCAACTCATCCGGGTTCAAGTCCCGGCCTGGGCACCACATCGCAGCTCCTGACGACCGCCCGGTTGGCGGTCGTCGCCATGTCCGGGGCGTATGCTCCGGATCGATGGGCGGTTAGCTCAGTCCGGTCAGAGCGCCTCGCTTACACCGAGGATGTCGGGGGTTCGAGTCCCTCACCGCCCACCATGTCATGAGTCGCGACATATGAGTCACATGAGTCGGGACATGTGAGTCAGTCAGTCGCTGGAGACCCCGGCCATCGGCCGGGGTCTCGTCGTGTATTGCGCCAGTACCCCTTGGCGGGTTCGATGCGGTGGGTCGAGAGGATCTCGCCGGTATCGAGGGCGACGACCGTGACCACCGCCTCGTCGACGATGGCCAGGACGCGCCGGCGGGCGTGGGCTGCCCCGACCTTGAGGTGGTGCAGGCGGCCGGCCCGGCGCAGGGTGATCGCCCCCTTCTTGTCGGCGATGTCGAAGCGCAGCCGGAAGTGGCCGGGTGCGCCGCGACCGGCAGGGTGGGCCTTGGGCGTCGCCCGGTACGCCCCGCCCGGCGTGACCCTCCCGGTCGCCCGGTGCGGCCGGAGCTCGTTGTACGCGTGGCGGAAGGCGTCGAGCTGGGCCTGGAGCTCGATCAGGGTCCGGGCCGCCGGCTGGCGCTCCAGCCAGCGCTTCAGGGTCTGCTGGAAGCGCTCGATCTTGCCCTGGGTCTGGGGATGGCCCGGGGCGCCGTTCTTCTGGCGGATGCCGAGGTAGGCGAGCAGATACTCGAAGCCGTTGCGCCCGCCGGTGAAGCGCGAGGTGTACACGGCGCCGTTGTCGGTGAGCGTGGCCGCCGGCCAGCCGTGCTCGTCGCCGGCCGCGCTGAACGTGGCCACCACGTCGTCCCCGGCGACCCGCCGGAACGCCGCGCAGCCGAGCAGATAGCGGGAGTGGTCGTCGAGCCAGCTGATGATCTCGACCTCGCTCCCATCGGCCAGGCGCCAGTGGGTGAAGTCGGACTGCCAGCACTCGTTGGGGGCCGCGGCTTCGAAGCGGTGCCAGGAGCTGCGTGGGCGCTTGCGCGGCTCTGGGACGACGAGACGCGCCGCGTGGAGGATGCGTCGGATGGTCGAGCTCGACGGGGCCGGCTGCCCCTCGCGCTCCAGGTGCCAGGCGATCGTGACCGGTCCCGCGTCAAGCCCGTGGGCGGTCAGCTCCCGACGGAGGGCGACGATCCGCTCGCGGACCGCATCCGGCGTGTCGCGCGGGTTGGTCAGGGGTCGGCGGGAACGTGGCTCGACGGCCTCGAGCCCACCGTCGCGGTAGCGGCGGACCAAGCGCGTGAGCTGTTGTCGGCTGATCCCGTACGCGGCCGCCGCGGCCGTGACTGACAGCTGCTTGGAGACGACCTTGAGGACGGCCACCCGATGTTTCGACATGCGCCCGACTGTCACGCATGTCGCGACTCATCAGACTCGTATCACCTGACTCACATGTCGTGAACTCGGACACCTCACCGCCCACCATGTCATGAGTCGCGACATATGAGTCACATGAGTCGGGACATGTGAGTCAGTCAGTCGCTGGAGACCCCGGCCATCGGCCGGGGTCTCGTCGTGTATTGCGCCAGTACCCCTTGGCGGGTTCGATGCGGTGGGTCGAGAGGATCTCGCCGGTATCGAGGGCGACGACCGTGACCACCGCCTCGTCGACGATGGCCAGGACGCGCCGGCGGGCGTGGGCTGCCCCGACCTTGAGGTGGTGCAGGCGGCCGGCCCGGCGCAGGGTGATCGCCCCCTTCTTGTCGGCGATGTCGAAGCGCAGCCGGAAGTGGCCGGGTGCGCCGCGACCGGCAGGGTGGGCCTTGGGCGTCGCCCGGTACGCCCCGCCCGGCGTGACCCTCCCGGTCGCCCGGTGCGGCCGGAGCTCGTTGTACGCGTGGCGGAAGGCGTCGAGCTGGGCCTGGAGCTCGATCAGGGTCCGGGCCGCCGGCTGGCGCTCCAGCCAGCGCTTCAGGGTCTGCTGGAAGCGCTCGATCTTGCCCTGGGTCTGGGGATGGCCCGGGGCGCCGTTCTTCTGGCGGATGCCGAGGTAGGCGAGCAGATACTCGAAGCCGTTGCGCCCGCCGGTGAAGCGCGAGGTGTACACGGCGCCGTTGTCGGTGAGCGTGGCCGCCGGCCAGCCGTGCTCGTCGCCGGCCGCGCTGAACGTGGCCACCACGTCGTCCCCGGCGACCCGCCGGAACGCCGCGCAGCCGAGCAGATAGCGGGAGTGGTCGTCGAGCCAGCTGATGATCTCGACCTCGCTCCCATCGGCCAGGCGCCAGTGGGTGAAGTCGGACTGCCAGCACTCGTTCGTCATGCGTCGCGAGTCCCGCGACGGTCCGCGCCCGACGGGAGTGTCAGGCGCGCCGCGCCTTGCCGCGCGATGAGCCGACCGGGGTTCGCAGCGCCTCCAGCGTCGCGCTGCGCTCCTGCAGGACCTCGGTGATCTCCCGTCGAAGCGGGCGCCCCAGCGGCGTCCGTGCCAGCCACTCGAGATAGGCATCGTCCGCCCGGGCGACCTCCGGCAGCGACCAGCCTTCGTAGCGACCGAAATCGAGCACGGTCCGGCCGTCGCGCTGCCGTCGGTCGGCGGGCTCGCGCCGAGCGTCGGCGGCGTCGTACGCCGCTCGATGCTCCGGGTCGCCGAGGATCCGCCAGGCCTCGTTGATCCTCGCCATCGTGCGCTCGTCGCCGCCGAAGTCCGGATGGCAACGGCGGGCGAGGGCACGGTAGGCGAACTGGATGGCACGGCGGTCCGCACTCGGGGTCACGCCCAGCACCGTGTAGTGGTCGGTTATCAACGCCGTCATGACAGGATCGTAGGTGTCTGGCTGCACCGGGTCGACGACCCGGCCGACGTCGCAGGCGACGACGATGGTCCCAGCATGGACTACGTCGATCGGCGCGTGCTCACGGGGGGCGCCCGTTGTCCGCCGCGCTGGTAGACTGGGCGCACGCGGGGCCAGAGCCACCGCATCCACCCGGAGGAGGGGCATGGACCCCACGCTGATCATCATCCTCGCGGTCGTCGTCCTGATCGTCATCGTCGTGATCGGGATCTACAACGGCCTGGTCCAGCGGCGCCTGCGCATCGACGAGGCGTTCGCCCAGATCGAGGTCCAGCTCAAGCGACGCCACGACCTGATCCCGAACCTCGTGAATGCCGTGAAGGGCTACATGGGCTTCGAGCAGAAGGTCCTGACCGACGTCACCAACGCTCGGGCGGCGGCGGTCTCGGCCGGCGCCCAGGGACCGGCCCAGCAGGCCGCCGCGGAGAACGTGCTCACGGGCACGCTGCGTTCGCTGTTCGCGGTCGTGGAGAACTACCCGGAACTGAAGGCCAACGAGAACGTCCTGAGCCTGCAGGAGCAGCTGACCACGACGGAGAACCAGATCTCCTTCTCGCGACAGCACTACAACGCGACGGTCCTGGATTACAACACGGCGATCGCGACGTTCCCGAACGTCCTGCTCGCCGGGCCATTGGGGTTCACCAAGCGCGAGTTCTTCGACGCGGAGCCCGAGGCGGCCAACGTCCCGACCGTCGACCTGACGCTGGGCTGACCGCCCGCCCGCGAGGGCGACCATGGCCGGCACCACGTTCTACGACCAGATCGCCGCCAACCGGCGGCGATCGTTCCTGATGGTCGCCTTCGTCGTGGCCATCCTGGGGCTCCTGGGCTTCACGATCGGGTGGGCCGTCTTCGGGGCTCCGGAGGGCGGGATCGTCACGACCGTCGGCGCGGTCGCCTTCGGCGGACTGGCCGGGGTCGGCACCTACTTCGCCGGCGATGCCCTGGTGCTGTCCGTGAGCCGGGCGAAGCAGGTCGACGAGACCGCGGCGCCGCAGCTCATGAACGTCGTCCGCGAGATGGCGACGGCCGCCAACGTGCCGATGCCCCGGGTCTTCATCATCGACGACACCGCCCCCAACGCCTTCGCGACCGGGCGAGACCCGGCCCATGCGTCCATCGCCGTGACCACCGGGCTGCTCCAGAAGCTGGACCGGGAGGAACTGCAGGGCGTCATCGGCCACGAGCTGTCGCACGTGCGGAACCTGGACATCCGCTTCTCGCTCGTCGTCGGCGTGATGGTCGGGGCGATCGCCATCCTGGCCGACTTCTTCCTGCGGTTCACCTTCTGGGGCAACGTCGGCGGCCGACGGTCCCGCGACAGTGGCAGCGGTGGCGGCGCACAGCTGATCGTGTTCGTGATCGCGATCGCGCTGGCCATCCTCGCCCCCATCATCAGCCGGTTCATCCAGCTGGCGGTCAGCCGCCAGCGCGAGTACCTGGCGGACGCCTCCTCCGTGGAGCTCACCCGGAACCCGTATGGACTGGAGCGCGCGCTGGCCAAGATCTCGGGGGATGCCGAGGTCCTGGAGGTCGCCAACCGGGGCACCCAACACATGTACTTCACGAACCCGATCAAGAAGTTCGAAGCCAGGTCGTCCAGCCTGACCTCCACCCACCCGGCGACCATCGACCGGATCAACCGCCTCCGTCAGCTGACCGGAGACCCGCCCCTCAGCGCCGCCGACCAGGCATCGCTCGCCGGACTCGAGTAGGGGAGCGTGCGGCCGGTGCCGTGGCACGGGTTGGCGTGGCATGCCGGTGGCGTGGCACGCGTTGGCGTGGGCTCGTGGGTCACTTGGCCGGCCGCGCAGCACGAGGCGGGCGGGCGGCAGCAGGCGGGGCTGCCGTCGCACCTGTGCTCCCGCTCGCGCCAGTCAACGGCCGGTCCACCGCCATGCGACGCAACCGACGAAGCGCGCCGGTCGATCGACCGCTCAGCGGTCGGTGCGGCGGAGATCCATGCCACCGACATCTGGCCGGCGCCCGTTTCGACCGCCCACCGGTGGACTCGACCACGGACAGGGTTGGCTCCTCGCGAAGTCCGTCAGTTGAGCCGCTGGGCGGCCGTGCGCGCGGCGCACCGCCCGCCGCGCGCACGGCCGCCCGCAGCGTCCCTCCGTGGCGCGTCTCGAAAGGGCCGTGGTATTCTGCGGTCCGCCGACGGGCAGCCAAGCCTGGTTGGCCATCGGGCCGAGATAGCTCAGTTGGTAGAGCACGCGACTGAAAATCGCGGTGTCGCCAGTTCGAATCTGGCTCTCGGCACCACCTGTCGAGGTGGTCGAACACCCGAGCGGAAGTGGCTCAGTTGGTAGAGCATCACCTTGCCAAGGTGAGGGTCGCGGGTTCGAGTCCCGTCTTCCGCTCCATTCCTCCCTCCCGAAGGCCCCGCTGCCCCTTCGTCTAGTGGTAGGACAGCGGACTTTGGATCCGTGAACCGAGGTTCGAATCCTCGAGGGGCAGCCATCCACCGGGCGGGGCCCGGCGAACCCTTCCGGCGACGTGGTGAAGTGGCTTAACACGGAGGTCTGCAAAACCTCTATTCAGCGGTTCGAATCCGCTCGTCGCCTCCACTTCCTGAGTACGAAACGGCCCGCTGGGTGACCAGCGGGCTTCTGCTTGGTCGGGAAGTCGGCCCTTCCGGCATCGCGACTCGGCAACGGCGAGGATCGACTGCGCGAGGACGGCGGCCATCACGGCCGACGGGCGCCTGATCGTCCCGACCTTCGTGACCGACATACCACGATGGCCCGATGCGCCTCGTTGCGCGTGGCTGCACCACGGGAATCATGTCCTGCGTCCACGGTCCTTGAGTGCCGAGACGCAACGGGCCGAGATCCTCACTCGCCCCGCCGCGTACGCTTGCGGTCGCGCCGGAGTGGCGGAACAGGCAGACGCAGCGGACTTAAACTCCGCGGCCCGCAAGGGCGTCAGGGTTCGAATCCCTGCTCCGGCACCACGAGTGGCATCCAAATGGCATCTTCACGAGATCGGATCTAGGCGTACCGCGGCGCCGGATCCGGCGTCCGCGTCAGGTCTTCTTGCGGCGCCCGAACAGGCCGCCCTTGCGTTCCTCGGCGGGCGGGATCTGGCCGCCGTCCTGGGCGAACGCGGCGACGCTCAACTTGATGAGCTCGGCGGCGACTGCCGACCGGGAGTCGCCGAGCACGACGGGGACGCCCTCGTTGACGGCCTTGAGGTACAGGAACGGGTCGTACGGCAGGTGGACCGCGATCCGCGACCCGAGGGCCGTCTCCACGTCGCGCAGCTTGAGGATCTCGCGGGCGAAGACGCTGTTGAGCACGAACATCGCCTTGTTGCCGATGGTCCCTGCCTCGTCCAGGAACTCGAGCAGGCCGCTGACCGCTCGCAGCGCCGACATCTCCGGATAGACGGGCAGCACGATCGTGTCCGCCGCCTCGAAGACGTTCAGGGCGCGCTCATCCAGGACGGAGCCGGCGTCGATGACGATGGCGTCGTAGCCCTCCAGGAGCGTGCCGATGAGGTGGGCGACGTGGGTCGGCGTGATGAGTTCCGCCCAGTCGGGCGAGCTCGGCGCCGCAAGGACATGCAGGCCGCAGTCGTGGCGCATCGCGTAGGTGCGCAGGAGTTCCGGCTCGCGCAACGCCGACTCGTCGCGGACGACGTCCTTGAGGGTCTGCTTCGGATCCAGGTTGAGGTGCGAGGCGACGCTCCCGAACTGGAGATCGAGGTCCACGAGTACGACACGATCCGACTGGCGGCGCGCGGCGACGACGGCGATGTTGGTCGCGATGGTGGTCGTCCCGACGCCGCCCTTCGGGCTGTAGACCGCGACGGTACGCCGCGGGCGACCCAGGGTGACGCCGTCGGCCGACACCATCGGGGAGAGGTCGCGCGACCGCTGGAAGCGCAGCAGCAGCGCCTCCACCCGGGCCTCCACCTCGCGGGCATCGAACGGCCGTGCGATGACGTCGTCGGCGCCGGCCTCGAGGAAGCCGATGCGCTCCTCGACGTCATCGCTGGAGGCCACGCACAGGATCGGCACGGCCGCCATCGACGGGGTGGCCCGGATCTCGCGGCAGAGCTCGACGCCGCCCTTGCCGCCATCGCTCGCCGTCCCCACATCGAGGATCGCCAGCTGGTGCTCGACGATGGCACCGACTGCTTCATCCGGGTCGACGGTCCGGGTGACGCTGTAGCCCGCGCCCGCAAGGACGGGCACGAGGGAATCGGCCGTCAGGCCCGATTCGAGGACGAGGATGGTGCTGGCGGGCACGGAACCTCCCGGTTCGGATCGATGATGGATCGGAGGGACGATCTGAGGATACATCGACCGCCGTGGGGCCGACAGCCGAGCCGTGCTAGACTGCGGCCCGTTTCCTTTCCGCTCCGTGCCGGTCGGCGAGTCCGACGTCAACGGGGCATCCCCATTGGAAGGAGTTGCTGCGCGTATGCGCCGATATGAACTCATGCTCGTGATCAGTCCCGACGTCGCGGACGATCGCAGCCAGGCCGTCATCGACCGGATCACTCGCCAGATCACGACGTCCGGCGGCCAGATCCTCAAGGTCGCCCCGTGGGGCCGTCGCCGACTGGCGTATCCGATCGACCGCCACCGCGAGGGCTCCTACCACATCATCCTGTTCAGCGCACCGTCGGAGGCCCTCGTCGAGCTGGAGCACGCCCTCCACATCACGGAGGAGGTACTCCGGCACCTCGTCACCCGCGACGATCGCCCGGTCCGGGCCGGGCGTCGAGATGATGCCGATGGCGGATCGGTCGACGACGACGGCGACCTCCCGTCCGGCATGGATGAGGACGAGGACGACGACGGCGCCGAGCGGATCGACGAGTCCGAGAGCGAGGCGGCTCCGGCCGCCATCGACTGAGGAGGGCAGCACGTTGGCGCTCTGCAAAGTGATGATCATCGGCAATCTCGGGTCCGATCCCGAGATGCGCTACACGCCGACGAACCGGGCCGTGACCCAGTTCAATGTCGCCGTCAACCAGAGCACGAAGAACCAGCAGACGGGGGAGTGGGTCGAGGAGACCGACTGGTTCCGCGTCAGCGTCTGGGGCGATCGCGCCGAACGCATGGCCGAGACCCTGCGCAAGGGCAATCGGGTGTTCGTGGAGGGTCGGTTCAAGACCCGCCAGTTCGAAGGACGTGACGGCCAGACCCGGACGTCGCTGGAGATCACGGCCGATTCCGTCGTCAACCTCGAGAAGCGCAACCGCGACGAGGAAGGATCGTTCGGCGGTCCGTCCGCCGGCGGGAGCGGCTCCAGCGCTGGTCGCGGCGAAGGCGGCGGCGGCGAGGGTGGCGGCTCCGGCGGCGTCCGGCCGACACGCCCGCCTGCCGACGACACCGACCTCGACGACCTGCCGTTCTGACCAGGAGACCCTGACCGATGCCACCAGTCCGTTCCCGCAAGCGCGACGACTTCTACCGCGACCGACGTCGCCGGAAGGTCTGCGCGTTCTGTGCCGACAAGACCGCCCAGATCGACTACAAGGAGGTCAACCGCCTCCGCCGCTATCTGTCCGAGCGCGCCAAGATCGAGCCGCGTCGCAAGACCGGCACGTGCGCCGGCCACCAGCGTGAGCTGTCCGTCGCGCTCAAGCGAGCCCGGCACGTAGCCCTGCTCCCGTACGCGCCGCAGCACCTGCGTCCCTGATCCGGGCGTGATCCTGGGGCGGTCCCCGGCGCGCTGAGGTGATCGACGGCCTGCTGATGCTCGCCGGAGGCGCCGCGGCCGGCGTGTTCGGTTCGCTCCTGGGCCTGGGGGGCGGGGTGCTGATCGTCCCGCTCCTGACCCTCGGCTTCGGCTTGGACCTGCGGGCCGCCGTCGGGGTATCGCTCGTCTGCGTGATCATGACCAGCAGCGCCGCTGCCGGGGTCTACCTGGAACGGCACGTCGCCAACCTGCGCCTCGGGATGACCCTGGAGCTGTTCACCGCCACGGGCGCGCTGGTCGGCGGCATCGTGGCCTTCCTGGTCGACGAGCGACTGCTGTCGTTGCTGTTCGGCGCGCTGCTGGCGTACGTGGCGCTGACGATGGCCCGTCCGCGCCGCACTGCCGGCGCGCCGGTCTCCGCCGGGTACGTCGAGGTGGCGGAGCCCGCGCCCGGGCCGGAGGACGACGCGCCGCCCGGCCGGCGCGCGATCCTGCTCGTCGGGCTGTCCGGGGCGGACTACGACGTTCGGAACCTGGGTCGCGGCGTGGTCGGTGCCGCGGGTGCCGGCGTCGTGTCCGCCATGCTCGGCGTCGGCGGCGGGATCATCAAGGTCCCGCTCATGCACCTCGGGATGGGGGTCCCGATGCGGGTCGCGACCGCGACGAGCAACCTGATGATCGGGATCACCGCGGCCGCGAGCGCCGTGATCTACCTGTTTCGCGGCGAGATCGACCCATTCGTGGCCGGCCCGACGGCGATCGGCGTGTTCCTCGGGGCCTCGGCCGGTTCCCGGATCGCCCATCGGATCGACCTGCGCTGGCTGCGCGTCCTGTTCGTCGTCGTCCTGGCCTACACGGCCGTCCAGATGCTCCTGCGGGCGATCGGATGAGTGAGCCACGGCGAGGAACCCGCGAGGACGAGCGTCGGATCGGGCGGCTGCTCGTGATCGTGACGTACGTCGCCGTGGCCTTCCTGTCCATCGGGGTCGGGCTGATGGCGCTGCGCGGGATCGGGCCGCTCGATGGAGGCCCTCCGCTCGACCCCGGAACGGTCGGCGGGGCCCTCACCGGGCTACAGCCGGCAGGGTTCCTGTGGCTCGGGCTGCTGGCCGTCGTGGCGACGCCGATCAGCCGCGTCGTCGTCGCCGCGTTGGGCTACGCGCGTAGCGGGGATCGGGGAATGGTGGCGATCTCGCTCGCGATCCTGGCGGTCATCGCGGTCGGGATCGGGGCCGGGCTGGCGGGCGGCGCCTGAGCGGTCCGCCCGCCCCTCCCGCTGGCCCGCGCCGACCCCACGCTATACTCGCCAGACATCCCGTTTTCGCCGAGTCACGCGACCCCACGCCGGGTCGCCAGCGCAGGAGCCTGCTGCATGATCTCCCCGAAGGCCGCAACGACGCCGGCGCCAAGTCCGCATCACGCCCCGGGAGCGGCCGCGCTCGACGAGCTGACCTGCTACTTCGAGGGCGCGTTCGTGCCGATGCGTGAGGCGAAGGTCAGCATCATGACCCATGCGTTCATGTACGGGACGGCGACCTTCGAGGGCATCCGTGCCTACTGGAACGAGGAGCAGGGCACGCTCTACGGCCTCAAGATCCGTGAGCACGTGGAGCGCATCCGGCAGTCGTGCCGGATCCTGCTCATGCCCGACGTCCCGTCCGTGGACGAGCTGACCGGCCTGATCGTGGAGACGGTCCGTCGCAACGGGTTCCGTGAGGACGCCTACATCCGCCCGTCGTTCTACAAGTCCACCCGGGCGATCGGTGTACGACTGCACGACCTGGACCATGAGCTGTACATCGTGGCGCTGCCGTTCGGGAACTACATCGACACGGACCATGGCGTGCGGGTCATGACGTCCTCCTGGCGGCGCAACGCGGATGAGGCCTTGCCGGCACGCGGCAAGATCGTCGGTGGCTACGTCAACATGGCGTTCCAGAAGTCCGAGGCGGAGCTCAACGGCTTTGATGAGGCGGTCGTCCTCACGAATGACGGACACGTCAACGAATTGTCCGCCGCGAACATCTTCGTGGTCCGCGACGGTGTAGCCCTCACCCCGCCCGTCAGCGACGACCTGCTTGAAGGCGTGACCCGCAAGGCGCTCATGGAGCTCATGGGCAACGAGGGGATCCCGGTCGAGGTGCGCTCCATCGACCGCAGCGAGCTGTACGTGGCGGACGAGGTGTTCGTGTGTGGCACGGGCGTCCAGATCTCTCCGGTCGTCGAGGTCGATCACCGTCCGGTCGGGTCGGGCGAGATCGGGCCGATCGCCCGCCTCGTGCGCGACCGCTACTTCGACGCCGTCCGGGGCCGCCTGCCCGAATACCGCCACTGGCTGACGCCGATCGCCTGATCCGGTCCCGCCGACTCAGGACGACGGTGGCGGCTCCAGGTCGGGAGTGTCACGCCCGATCGTGATCACGATATCGACCGGCATCGCCGGATCCGTCGCCGTCGTGACGATGACCTTGAACCTGGCTTCGAGGTAGGCGATCGTGTCGGTCAGGCGTGTCTCGGCGCCGTTGTAGACGACGATCTCGGTGTCCGCGGGGGCCGGTCCATCCGGTGCCTGGCGCGGCGCCGATGCCGCCAGGCCCTGGTACTCGAGGTACCCGGCCAGGCGCGACCCGCGGTTGGCGACGCCGGTCCCGTTCAGGACCCACACCTTGGCACCCTCGTCCGCCAGGCGAAGGCGCTGCGCCTCGTCGGCCGGATCGCTGCTGAACGCGTTCGCGACGGTGTCGCGGATCCGGTCGACGTATGGGAGCGTCCAGTACCCGGTCAGGACCTCCTGCTGGTACAGCGGCGGCGAGAAGACGTACGAGCGGATGTTCTTCGTGTCCACCTCGGACGCGAGGCCGAGGAGCTCGTCGATCTGGTCGAGTGGGATGTCGGTCTTGATCGACGACTTGAGTGCTTCGACCAGCTCCGGGAGGCGCGGGATCAGGTTCTGGGGGTCCGCCTGTTCGCGCATCGACAGCAGCACTCGCTGTTGCCGCGCGGCACGATCGAAGTCGGTGGACGTATTGCGCGAACGGGCGTAGCGGAGCGCCTCGGCCCCGGTCATGTGCTGGAGGCCGCTCGGGATGTACAGGCGCCGACTGCGTCCCTTGCCGGCCGGGAACGAGTCGTCCACGACCGGGATCTGGACGTTGATCGTGACGCCGCCCATCGCGTTGACGACGTTGCGGAAGCCCTCGAAGTCGACTTCCACGAAGTACTTGATGTCGAGGTCGTAGAGTTCGCCGAGGACCGACTTGAGGCCGTTGTAGCCGCGGGTCGTCTTCGTGCCAGGCCACAGGTCAGCCCGGTTGCGATTGTTGGCGAAGAACGAGTTGATCTTGTTGCCGTAGGTCCGGCCCCAGACCGAGCGGGCCGGACCGGGCGGGATCGGGACGCCCTTGGTGTCGCGCGGCAGGCTGAACATGGCGACCTGCTTGGTCACCGGGTCGACGGATACCGTGATCAGCGTGTCCGTGTTGTGGCCGCCGCCCTGGGTGTCGGCGCCGATCAGCAGGATGTTCAGGCGCTCCTTGCCGTCCCATGGCGGGATGGAGACGTTCGGGACCTCCGACCCGATCGGGGTCGGCTCGGCGCTCGGTGAGGGCGTCGGTGTCGTACCGGCGCCGGCCGTGGTGGACGGCTCGGGCGTCGGTGACGGGTCAAGATCGCATTCCGCCTCGCCCTGGCCGACGAACACGCATCCACTGGTCAGGAAGTCCTGGGCGAGCAGGTCGTAGCGGGCGACGACGACGTGGCTGCCGGACATGACGAGGATGACGGCGAGCAATCCGGCGATCGACGGCACGCTGCGCGGCAGGCGAGCCGGACCGAGTCGCGGGCTCCCGGCACTCCGGGCGTTCAGGTAGTCGGCGACCCGATAGGCGTCGACGATCGCAACCAGTCGGTAGAGCAGGGCGACCAGGTTCACGATGAATACGGAGGTCAGGATGAACGGGCTGAACACGAGCCCGACCAGTTCAAGCCGGTCCATCCGCAGCAGGACGCCGGCACCCAGGGCGACGAGCAGGATCGGCGCGGCCGCGAAGGCGAGTGCCCGGTTCGGGGCTCCTGCATAGACGTGGCCGAGGCCAGGGAACAGGAGGGAGAGGAAGGCCGCAGTGAACGGCGACCGGGCGCGCGGTCGCGCCTCCTGCGGAATCAGCATCGCGCGTAGGATACTCGGACCTGCCGGACCGGTCTGTTGCCACGGTCCGAGGCGACCCCGACCTTGATCCCGCCGCCCGGAGACGCATGTTCCGACCCGTCACCAGCAAGCCCGACTTCGTCGCGCACGAGCACGAGCTCCTCGAGCGCTGGCGCGACCGGCGGACCTTCGCCCGACTTCGCGCGCAGAACGCCGACGGACCCCGCTGGAGCTTCCTGGACGGGCCGATCACGGCCAACAACCCGATGGGCGTCCACCACGCCTGGGGTCGGACGTACAAGGACCTGTACCAGCGCTTTCACGCCATGCTCGGCGAGCAGCAGCGCTACCAGAACGGATTCGACTGCCAGGGGCTGTGGGTCGAGGTCAACGTGGAACGCGACCTCGGGTTCACCAGCAAGCGAGACATCGAGACCTACGGCATCGACCGCTTCGTCACGTTGTGCAAGCAGCGCGTCCTGACCTACGCGGCGCGGCAGACCGAGCAGTCGATCCGGCTCGGGATGTGGATGGACTGGAACGATCCGGACGAGCTGCGTCGACTGCACGACCTGCTGGCCATCGACCCCTCCGCCGTGACGACGATCCAGGGCTCGGACGGGCCCGTGACCGACACCGTGGAGATGCTCGTGGGGCGCCTCGGCATGCCGGAGGTCGGAGGCAGCTACTTCACGTTCAGCAACGAGAACAACGACCTGATCTGGGGATTCCTGGCCGAATGCCATCGGCGTGGCTGGCTGGTCAAGGGCCACGACACCATGCCGTGGTGCGCCCGGTGCGGCACCGGACTGTCGCAGATGGAGATGAACGAGGGCTACCAGGACCGCGAGGACCCTGGGCTGACCGTCCGGTTCCCGCTCGTGGACCGGCCCGGCGAGGCCCTCCTGGTCTGGACGACGACGCCCTGGACCTTGACCTCCAACGTCGCGGCGGCCGTCGGGCCGGACGTTCGCTACGTGCGGGTTCGTCAAGGCGACCAGGTGTCCTGGCTCGGCAAGGGCACGCTCAAGACGGCGCTGGTCGGGCCGTTCACCGTGGAGGCGGAAGTCCCCGGATCCGACCTCGTGGGCTGGCGATACGAGGGTCCGTTCGACGAGCTGCCGGCGGTCAGGGCCGCCTTCGCTTCCACCGGTTACGAGCACCGGGTCATCGCCTGGTCGGACGTCGGCGAGGACGAAGGGACGGGGATCGTCCACGTCGCTCCCGGGTGTGGGGCCGAGGACTTCCAGCTCGGGAGATCCCTGGCGCTCCCGGCCATCGCGCCGCTGGACGAGTCGGGGGTCGTGCTGGACGGATTCGGCGCCTTGTCCGGCCGGGACGTTCGCGACGTCGCGGAGCCGATCATCGAGCACCTCAAGCGCGAGGGCCGCTTCTACCGGCTGGAACCGTTCGTGCACCGTTACCCGCACTGCTGGCGCTGCAATACGCCACTCGTCTTCCGGCTGGTCGACGAGTGGTTCATCTCCATGGGTCAGGTCTACGACCAGCCGCGCGAGACCCTGACCCGGGAGCAGGTCGACGCGAGTCTCCGCTACCAGATCATGGAGATCGTGGACCGGATCCGGTGGATCCCCGGATTCGGACACGAGCGGGAGCTGGACTGGCTCCGCAACATGCA
This sequence comes from uncultured Chloroflexia bacterium, assembly GCA_963704935.1. GTDB lineage: Bacteria > Chloroflexota > Limnocylindria > Limnocylindrales > CSP1-4 > SPCO01. The sequence goes on along the minus strand of CAVPIF010000001.1, from coordinate 155,066 downwards.
CGATTGGATGATCAGCAAGAAGCGCTACTGGGGCCTGGCACTGCCCATCTACGACTGCACGGCCTGCGGGGCCGTGGAGGTCATCGGCGGTCGCGAGGAGCTGCGCGAGCGCGCGGTCGAGGGCTGGGATCGCTTCGAGGGCCACACCCCGCACCGGCCGTGGATCGACGAGGTCAGGATCGCCTGTCCGTCGTGCGGTGAGCCGGTCGAGCGGATCAAGGACGTCGGCAACCCGTGGCTCGATGCCGGGATCGTGCCGTTCTCCACGCTCCACTTCCGGGAGGACCGGGACTACTGGGCGCAGTGGTTCCCGGCCGACTTCATCACCGAGAGCTTCCCAGGGCAGTTCCGCAACTGGTTCTACTCGATGCTCGCGATGTCCACGGTGCTGCGCCGGGAGGAGCCGTTCAAGTCCATCTTCGGGTACGCCCTCGTCTTCGGCGAGGACGGCCGGCCGATGCACAAGAGCTGGGGCAACGCGATCGACTTCGACGAGGCCGCCGAGCGGATGGGCGTCGACGTCATGCGCTGGATGTTCGCGAAGGCCCGCCCTGAGGACAACATCCTGTTCGGCTGGCACGCCGCGGACGAGGCCCGGCGCGAGCTGCTCGTGCTGTGGAACGTCTACGCCTTCTTCGTCACGTACGCGCGGCTCGACGGCTGGACGCCGGCCCGTGGCGCGCCGCCGGTGGCCGAACGTCCGATCCTGGATCGCTGGATCCTGTCACGGGCGGCGGGGGCCGCAGCCCTGGCGGAGGAGAGCCTGCGCCTCACCGATGCCCTCGGTGCGACCCGGGCGATCTCATCGTTCATGGACGACCTGTCCACCTGGTACCTGCGCCTGTCCCGGCGCCGGTTCTCCCGCTCGGACGACGCGACCGACCGCGCCGCCGCGTTCGCGACGCTCCACGAGGTGCTCGTGGCGACCGCCCGGATGCTGGCCCCGATCCTCCCGTTCCTCGCCGACACGATCTACGGCAACCTCGTGCCGACGGTCGATCCGGACGCCCCGGACAGCGTTCACCTGACTCGCTGGCCGGGTGCCGAACTCGCCGCCTATCGCGACCCGGACCTCGAGGACTCGATGGACCTCGCCCAGCGCGCGGTCGACCTGGCCCGCACGCTGCGCAGCGCGAACCGGCTCAAGACCCGCCAGCCGCTGGCTCGGGCCTGGCTGGCCACGCCCGATCGCGTCGGGCCCCTCACCGATGGCCTGCTGGACCTCATCCGTTCCGAGATCAACGTCCGGGTCGTGGAGCCGATCGCCGACGGCTCGGACCTGGTCGAGCGGCGGGTCAAGGTGCTGCTGCCCAGGGTCGGCAAGCGCCTCGGGTCGGCGATCCCGGCCGTGATGACCGCGGCGCGCGAAGGCGCCGTGACGTTCCACGACGACGGCAGCGTCAGTCTGGCCGGCGAGACGCTCGCGCCGGACGAGGTCGAGATCCAGGCCACGCCGCGGCCCGGTACGGCCGTCGCCGAGGATGACGGGCTGGTCATGGTCCTCGACACTGACCTGACGCCGGGACTCCGGGCCGAGGGCGATGCCCGTGAGCTGGCCAGGGCGGTCCAGGAGCTGCGCCGCGACGTGGGCCTGGAACTCGACGACCGGATCGAACTGTGGGTCGCGGACCTGCCGAACGGCGTCGAAGCGTTCCTGCCCGGGCTCCTGGCCGACACCCTGGCCGACCTCGCCGACGGGACTCCCCCCGCCGACGCTCGTGCCGGCACGGTGGAGCTTGACGGGGGACCAGTGACGATCGCCCTGCGGCGGGTCGGGTGAGCGTCGCTCCGCCGCGTGAGCGGCCTCGCTGGGGGCTGTTCGTCGTCCTCGCCGTGACCGTGGTGGCCCTGGATCAGCTGACGAAGGCCTGGCTGGTGGGACTGCTCGACCCGGGAGAGGGGCAGGCCGTCATCGGGGACCTCCTGCGGATCGTCCATGGCCAGAACGACGGCGCCATCTTCGGGTTGTTCCGGGACCAGGCCATGCTGTTCGGGATCGTCTCGATCGGCGTCGCCGGGCTCCTCATCTGGTACCACGCCAGTTCCGGACGGAGCGTGCTGACCTCCATGGCGCTGGGACTGCTGCTCGGCGGGGCGATCGGCAACATGATCGACCGGCTGCGGCTCGGCTACGTCATCGACTGGGTGGACGCCGGGATCGGCGATCGGCGGTTCTATACGTTCAACGTCGCCGACAGCGCCGTCTCGGCCGCCGTCGTGCTCCTCGTCCTGATCGCGCTCCGGCCGGCGTGGGCCCACCCGTCCACGGGAGGGACCGATGCCTGACGGCGCCGTCATGGCCGGGACCCGCACGGTGCGCATCCCCGAGGGCGGGCCCGGCCGGGTGGACCGCTTCGTGGCCGATGCGACCGGCCTGTCCCGCAGTCATGTCCAGAAGCTCATCTCGGACGGTCGCCTGACGGCCGGCGGCACGGTCCTCCGCGCGAACAGCATCGTCGTGCCGGGCACGGAGGTCGTCCTCGTCGTGCCGGAGCCTGTCTCGCTCGATCTCGCTCCCGCTCCGGACATCCCGCTCCATATCGTCCACGAGGACGACGACCTGCTGATCGTGGACAAGCCGTCGGGCCTGGTCGTGCATCCGTCGGCCGGCCACCACGACGGCGATACCCTCGTCAACGCGCTGCTGGCGCGGGCCGGCGGCACGGAATACGGTGGCATCGCCGGCGTCGCCCGCCCGGGCATCGTCCATCGCCTGGACCGCGACACGAGCGGTCTCATCATCGTGGCCAAGCACGACGCCGCCCAGTCATCGCTGATGGCGCAGATGAAGGCCCGGCGGATCCGGAAGACGTATCTGGCGCTCGTCGCCGGGAGCGTCGCCGCGGCCGTGGGCAGGATCGAAGCGCCGATCGGGCGCGACCCGAAGCATCGGACGCGGATGGCGGTGGTGCCGGATGGCCGGGCGTCCACGACCGGCTATCGGGTCCGTGAGCGATTCGTCGGCTGGACCCTGCTGGAGCTCGACCTGGTGACCGGCCGGACCCACCAGATCCGGGTCCATCTCGACGCGATCGGCCACCCGGTGGCGGGTGACCCGGTCTACGGCACGGGCACCTCGCGACGCGGCCCCGACGGACTCGGCCGACTGTTCCTCCATGCCTGGCGCCTGGAACTCGCGGCGCCCGGTGACGGCCACCTGATCCGCGCCAGCGCGGAGTTGCCCGACGAACTCGAGAGCGTCCTCGACGGACTGCGCCGCGCCGAGACCGGCCGATGACCGACCGTTGGCCCCTGCCCGATGACGCCGGATGGACTGAAGGGCTCATCGAGCCGGTGCGGATCTCCGACGACCCCGGACGGCCGGACACGGTCATCGATGGCGCACCCGGCGCCGTCCTCGCCATCATCTCGGGACCGTCCGGGGTCGGGAAGGACACGATCATCGACGAGATGCGTCGGCGCGAGACGGAGGGCGGACTCGACGGCATCCGCCATTACGTCGTCACGGTCACGACCCGCTCGCCGCGCGAGGGCGAGGTCGACGGCGTCGACTACCACTTCGTCAGTCGGGACGCGTTCCTCCGGATGCGGGCCGCCCGTGGATTCCTGGAGGCGAACGAGGTCCATGGGAACTGGTACGGCTCGCCCCGCGATCAGGTCCGCGACGCGCTGGCCGCCGGTCGGGACGTCATCCTCAAGATCGACGTCCAGGGCGCCCAGATCGTGAAGGAACAGGTTTCCGAGGCCCTGCTGATCTTCGTCATCCCGCCGACCCTCGAGACCCTCTTCGCTCGCCTTCGGGCACGCGCCACGGAGACGGCCGACGAGCTGGAGCTTCGCCAGCGGAACGCAGCCATCGAGCTCGCTCGCCAGGACGACTACGACTATGTGGTGGTGAACGAGACCGGCCAGGTCGGACGCACGGCAGAGCGGATCGAGGAGATCCTGGCGGACGAGCGCCGACGCCACGCGGACCGGCGGGTCCGAGTCTGAACGGTCCCCGGACGATGGAGATCGCCCGCCTGGTCGACGTGGCCGTCGACGCGGCCGGGGCAGGCGGGGCCCGGCCCTACACCTACGCCGTCCCGCCCGAGCTTGCCGACCTCGAAGATGGCGAGGCGGTCCTCGTCGAGTTCGGGCGTCGGCAAGCGCTCGGGGTGATCCTGGGGCCTGGTACGGGCTCGCCGGGTGTCACCCCCAAGCCCATCACCGACCGCATCCGGGCGGACGGCCCGCTCCTGCCACACCTCACCCTGGCCCTGGCGCGCGGGATCGCCGAGCACTACCTGGCGCCGCCGGCCCTGGTGATCCGGGCGATGCTCCCACCGGGCCTGCTGGAACGCCTGGAGCTTGTCGCCGAGCGGATGCCCGGATCGCGGTCTCCGACGGATGCGGTGGATCGCGACTTGCTGGATCAGCTTGAGCGCGGCCCGCGTCCGGCGCGGGACCTGGCCGCGCCGGAGGGTCGCGCCGGACTGCTGCGGCGTCTCCGACACCTTGCGGCCGACGGCCTGATCGCCCTCGACTGGGTCCTCCTCGGGGCCTCGGCAGGCCCGCGGTTCGAGCGCTGGGTCCGTCTCCAGGCGGCGGGGGTCGAGGTCGCGGCGACGGTCGCCGCCGGCGGACGGCCGGGCGGCCGACCGCTCGGACCGAACCAGCTCGAAACGCTCGGTCGGCTGGCTTCGGCGGGCACGGATGGTCTGCCCGCGGCCGACGTATCCGGTCCGCGCGGCTCCGCCGGTGTCACCGGGCTGGTGCGGCGTGGGCTGGTCGAGGTGGAGGTCCGTGAGCGACCACGTCGTCCACTCGCTGCCCGGGCACCAGGGAAGCGCGGCGGTCGACCGGCGGCGTCGGAGCTGACCGGCCCGCAGCATGCTGCGGTGGAGCACGCGCGGGCCGCCGTCCGATCGCGGGACCCGCGCCCCCTGCTCCTGGACGGGGTGACCGGGGCCGGCAAGACCGCCATCTACGTGGAGGCCATCGCCGCCAGTCTCGATGCGGGTCGACCGGTCCTGATCCTGGTCCCCGAGATCGCCCTGGCGCTGCCGCTGGTGGATCGGCTGCGGGCGGACCTCGACGCGCAGGTAGCGCTCGTGCACTCGGGGCTCGGCGACGGAGAACGGGCGGACGAGTGGCGCCGCATCCGCGCCGGGAGCGTGGACATCGTGGTGGGAACGCGCCTCGCCGTGCTGGCACCCCTGGGCGATGTCGGTCTCGTGATCGTCGACGAGGAGCACGATGCCGCATACAAGAGCGACCGGACTCCCAAGATCCAGGCCCGCGACGTGGCGATCCGGCTGGCGGATCTCGCCGGCGCTGCGTGCGTCGTCGGCTCGGCGACCCCGGCGGTCGACTCCCTCGGTCGGACCCTGGATGGGCGATGGGACCGGATCCGCCTGCCGGCACGGCCGGTCGGCGCGGCGCCGACCGTCGAGGTCGTCGATCTGCGGGCAGAGCTGGCGGCGGGCAACCGGGGCCTGCTGTCCGAGCGACTCGACGCCGCCTTGGCTGCGCTCGACACGACGGCGGGGGAGCAGGCCATCCTGGTCCTCAACCGGCGCGGCACCGCGTCGGTCGTCCTGTGCCGCGACTGCGGTCATGTGCAGGCATGTCCGGACTGTGAGCGACCGCTCGTCTACCACCAGGCGGGCACGACGCTGCGCTGCCATCACTGCGGTCGGGCGACGCCCCTGGCCTCGCGTTGCCCATCCTGCGATTCCCCCCGCATCCGCTACCTGGGCGGCGGGACGGAACGCGTGGAGCGGGAAGTCCGCGCGGCCCACCCGGAGCTGCGCGTCGCACGATTGGATCGTGATGTCACCGAGCGCCGCGGCGCCGCGGAGCGGCTCATCGACGCGTTCCTCGCCGGTCGGATCGACATCCTCGTCGGCACGAGCCTGGTGACCAAGGGCCTTGACGTCCCGACCGTCACCCTGGTCGGGGTCGTCTCGTCCGACGTTGCCCTGAACCTCCCCGACGAGCGCGCCGCGGAGCGGACCTACCAGCTGCTCAGCCAGGCGGTGGGGCGTGCCGGACGCGGCGAACGCCCGGGTCGGGCCATCCTGCAGACCTACCAGCCGGATCACCCGGCGATCGTCGCGGTCGCAAGCGGGGATCCGGACCCGTTCTACGCGGCGGAGCTCGACCTCCGGCGCCGTTTCGGGTCACCGCCATTCGGCGAGGTGATCAAGCTCACCGTGGCGCTCCCGGACCGGACGGCCGCGGAACGCGAGGGCGAGGCGATGGTCGCACGCCTCCGGGAGCGTGCGGAGGGGACGGGCGTGACGATGGCCGGACCGGCGCCTGCCTACATCGCCCGCCGCAACGACCGATGGCGGTTCAATGTGGTCATGCGGGGGTCGGATCCGCGCTCCGTGCTCGGCACCGATCCCGGGCCACCCTGGTCGATCGACGTCGACCCGGAGTCGCTCCTCTAGTCGTCGGCCCGGCGATAGGCGACCATCACGCCGCCGACCTTCGTCTCGAGACCCTGGAGCCGTTCGAGCTGCGCCGGCTCGAGTTCGTCCGGTCGAAGGCCGTCGGCGCTCACGACCTCCGGGTCGACCGTCCCCCAGGCACTCGGTCGGTAGACCATCACCACGTCCGTGTCGAGGCTGCGCTCCGCCTCCCGCACGAGATCGAGCTGCTCCTGTCGGAGTTCGGCGTACGACCATTCGCTCGGCATTGCGGTCCTCCCGAGTGCTGCCTGCCCGGACTCCCGACCGGCAGGGGAGCCCTACGCGGCCGATGATACGCCCGTCCCGCGCGGTGGACGGATGACCGCGCGGCCGGTTCGTGGGACCATGTGGGCCTGCCCGAAGGAGGACCAGACACATGACCGAACCCACGAACCAGAACCCGGACGAGGCCAGCGACGCGAGCTCGACCGACCGCGCGAGCGCCGGCCCGCCCGACGAGAACGCCTCGACCGCCTCCAACATCATCGAGTCGATCCGCGATGCGGTGGACGATCTCGCAGAGCGAGCCGCACCGGTCGTGAAGGATCTCTCCGCCAAGGCCGGACCCGCCGTCAAGGAGTTCTCCGCCAAGGCTGCGGAAGTCGCCGCGGTCGCCGCCGACAAGGCCGCGCCGTTCGTGCGCCGGGCCGGCGAGGCGACGGCGGATGCGAGTGGCAAGCTGGCCGAGAAGTCGCGCGGATGGGCGTCAGACGTGCGGTCCAACATGGCCGGCGGCGGGACCGCTGCCGACGCGGCCGACAGCGCGGCCGAGAAGGCCGACGCGGCCGCAGACGTGGCGACGGAGGCGACCGACCGGGTCGACTGACCCGGGGCGCACGATCGCACCACCGGGCTGCGGCGACCGGAGGGTCGGGCACACGGCGATGCCGTCGCGCCCCGATATACTCGCGCCATGAGCGTTCGACCCATCGCCCTGCTCGGTGACCCGCGCCTGCGCCTCAAGGGCAGACCGGTCGACAGCTTCGGCAAGTACCTCCACGAACTACTCGACGATCTCGCCCACACGATGCGCGACGCCCCGGGTGTCGGCCTTGCCGCGCCGCAGCTCGGCGAGGCGATGCAGGCGTGCGTCATCGAGGTCGAGAGCCAGCTGTACGAGCTCGTGAATCCGCGGATCGTGCGGTCGGTCGGGGATGACCGCGACCTGGAGGGCTGCCTGTCGATCCCCGGCTACGTCGCCTACGTGACCCGCCGCGAGCGGGTCTGGGTCGTCGCCCAGGATCGCCAGGGCCGCAAGATCCGGGTCGCCGGATCCGGGCTGCTCGGTCGCGCTCTCCAGCACGAGCTCGACCACCTCGACGGCAAGCTGTACATCGACTACCTGGAGTCGATGGACGAACTGATGCCGGTCGGCCCGGGCAACGAGGACGACGCCGACGTTCGCGAGGCGACGAGCGCCCTCGCGTGACCGACGGGCCGGTCCGGACCGTCTTCCTGGGGAGTGGGGGATTCGCCGTTCCCGTCCTCGACGTCCTCGTCCACGACCCGATGATCGATCTCGTCGGCGTCGTCACCGCGACGCCGCGCCCAGCGGGCCGCGGTGGCCGACCGACGACGACCCCGGTCGATCGAGCGGCGCGCGCGCTCGGTGGGCTGGTCATCCTCACCCCGACGCGCCTGCGGGCCGCGGAGTCGATCGACGGTGTCCTCGCCCTGGGCCCCGAGCTGCTGGTCCTCGCCGACTATGGGCAGATCGTGCCGGAACGGCTGCTCGACCTGCCGTACGGCGCGCTCAACCTGCATCCTTCCCTCTTGCCGCGCCACCGCGGCGCGGCGCCGATCCCGGCCGCGATCCTGGCCGGCGACAGCGAGACCGGGGTGACCCTGATGCGGATGGACGCCGGGCTCGACACGGGTCCGATCGTCGCGCAGGTCCGCCGCGCGCTCGTCGGGAACGAGACGACGCCGGCCCTGGAGGCGGACCTGTCAGGGCTGGCCGCGAGGCTCCTCGCGGACCGGCTGGGCCCGTGGCTGCGCCGGGAGCTCGACGCCCGCCCGCAACCGGACCAGGGCGTGACCGTGACCCGACCACTCACCCGCGAGGACGGTCGCCTTGATCCGACCGCTTCGGCGAGCGAACTGGAGCGCCGGATCCGGGCCTACCAGCCCTGGCCGGGTTCCTTCCTCGAGACGTCGAGCGGTCGCCTGGTCGTCTGGTCGGCCGACGCCGCCCAGGCGGGCGGGACCCCGCATGGACGCGCCCCGGGGACCTTCGACGATCTTGGCCTGGTGGTCGGTGGCGGCGGTCGCCTGGAGCTGCGCGAGGTCCAGCCCGCGGGCGGCCGCCGGATGCCGTGGAACGCGTACCGTACGCGGTCGGCCGGGCATCGTCGATTCGACCGCCTTGCGACGATGACGACCGAGACACGACCCGGCCTGTCCGGGCTGCCGATCAACGAGCTCTCGGCCTGGGTCGCGGACCGCGGCGAACCGTCGTTCCGGGTCCGGCAGATCGAGGACGCGCTGTGGAAGGACGGCGGGGCGGTCGCGGCCGACGACATCCGGACCCTGCCCGCCGGATTGCGGGCCGCCCTCGACCTCGACTTCCGCCTCGACACCGTGGCCGACACGGACGTCACGCCGGCCGACGGCGGCCTGACCGAGAAGATGCTCCACCGCCTGCACGACGGCGCCCTCGTCGAGTCCGTGCTGATGCACTACCCGGCCAGGTCCGGGTCGCGCGAGCGCCACACGCTGTGCATCTCCAGCCAGGCGGGCTGCGCCGTCGGCTGTCCCTTCTGCGCCACCGGCGAGCTCGGCTTCACGCGGGACCTCGAGGTCGCCGAGATCGTCGACCAGGTCCGCCACGCGGCTCGTCGCCTCGCCGCGGATGGCCGGCGCCTGACGAATATCGTGTTCATGGGGATGGGAGAGCCGCTCCTCAACCTGGACCGGGTGCTGGCCGCGGTCGAGGCCTTGAACGACCCGCGGCGATTCGGACTCGGCGCGCGACACATCACGGTCTCCACGTCCGGCGTCGTGCCCGGGATCCGACGTCTCACCGCCTTGGGCCCGCAGTTCACGCTGGCCGTGTCGCTCCACGCGGCCCGCGACGCGCTGCGTGACGTGCTCGTGCCACTCAACCGGCGGTGGCCGGTCGCAGACGTGGTCGAGGCCGCACGCGAGCACGCCCGCACCACCGGTCGGCGGATCAGCTACGAGGTCACGATGATCGGCGGGATCAACGACACCCCGGCCGACGCGGACGCGATGGTCGATCTCTTGCGCGGCGACCACGCGCACGTCAATCTCATCCCGATGAATCCCGTGGCGCACACCCCGTGGCAAGCGAGCCCGATGCCGATCATCGAGGCCTTCGCGGCGACGCTCCGTGAGGCCGGCATCGCCACGACGATCCGGCGCAACCGCGGCCAGGAGGTGGGGGCGGCCTGCGGTCAGCTCGCCGCCGAGCGGGCGGGGGAGCCACCAGCCCCGGCGATCGCACGCCGGCGCGAACTGCTGGTCGTCGCCAGCGCCTCCGCCCTGCGGGGCGAACGCAGCCGCGAACCCATCCCGATGGAGGTCGGTCCCGGCCGCCAGGCAGGCGACCCGACGACGGGGCTGCCATGAGCTCACGGCGGAAGCCGACCGGGTCGGGCGCGCGGGTCGGTGCGGGCCGGGCGCGCATCGCGGCGAGCATCCTCGACGCGGACCTCGGCAACCTCGGCAACGCCGTCCGTCGCGTGGAGGCGGCCGGTGCCGACCGGGTGCACCTCGACGTCATGGACGGCCATTTCGTGCCGAACCTGACGTTCGGGGCGCGGACGATCAAGGCCCTGCGACCGCGCACGGAGCGGCCGTTCGATGCGCACCTGATGATCAGTGAGCCGGGCCGCTATATCGAGGAGTTCCTCGACGCGGGCTGCGATTCGATCACCATCCATGTCGAGGTCGAGGAACCGAAGGAACCCGTGTTGCGGGCCATCCGCGCTGGCGGACGGGCTGCCGGCCTGGCCCTGCGACCAGGGACGCCGATCGCCGCGCTCAGACCCTATGCGCGCCTCCTCGACATCATCACGATCATGACCGTGGAGCCGGGGTTCGGCGGGCAGGCGTTCATGGCGGATGTGCTGCGCGAGAAGGCGGCGGAAGCTCGGCGGATCCTGGACTACCGGATGTACGGCGGCGAAGTGCACGTGGACGGCGGGGTCAACCGTGAGACCGCTGAGCTGACCGGGGCGCTGGGATGCGACGTCCTGGTGGTCGGATCCGCGCTGTTCCGCCGTGGTCGCGACATGGGCCGGGAGGTGCGCCTCATCCGTGCCCTTGCGGATGAGGGCTTCCAGTACACCCTGAACGACGGCAAGCCGCCGTCGCCGGCGGGCAAGCTGGTCGGCTTCGCGTCGCTCCCCAGGGCATTCGGTGACCAGCTGCGAAGCGAGCTGGAGGCGGTGGGCGTGCCGGTGATCATGCTGCGCGGCGACGGCCGGATCAATCCGGATGGGGTCCGCGACTACGAGCTGATGATCCCGGCGATCGTGGAGGAGGCCGCGGTGGAGCGCTTCGGCGGCCTGCGGACACGGCTGGTGGACGAGGCGGAGGCCTGGCGACAGGAGCTGATCGCGACCGGCAACGTGACGCCGCATCCGACCCTGGAGTGAGGGCGCTCCTCCAGCGCACGACCGGGGCCCGGGTGCGAGTCGGCGACGAGATCGTCGGCGAGACCGGGCCGGGACTGATGGTGCTGGTCGGCGTCGGCCCGTCGGACTCGGACGGGGTGGCGGACGCCCTGGCGAGTCGGATCGCCGGATTGCGCATCTTCCGTGATGCCGAGGGGCGGACGAATCGATCGCTGATCGATACCGGCGGCGAGGCGCTCGTGATCTCGCAGTTCACGCTCTACGCGGAAACGCGCCGTGGTCGCCGGCCGGGCTTCAGCGGCGCCGCGCCGCCGGAGCAGGCCGAACGATGCTACCTGCGGCTGGTGTCGACCCTGGAGGCGCTCGGCGTCCGCGTGGCCACAGGACGGTTCGGTGCGGAGATGGCGGTCGAGCTCGTCAACGACGGACCGTTCACGATCTGGCTGGACTCGGACGACCGCTGACCGGTGGCCAAGGTTCGCCTACTTGGTCGCCTTGAGGACCGTCCGACGGCAGCGCGTGCAGACGAGGGCCTTCGTGGGCGCGCCCTTCTGCTGGATGACGAATGGCTGCAGGTTGGGCTGGTAGCGACGATGCGCTCGGACGCGGTTCATGCCCGATGACTGCGGGTTGAACCCGCCCATCGAAACCTTGCCGCAGATCGCGCAGGAGCGGGCCATGCAGGAACCTCAGGGAACGGTCAGATTCGGAAGGCGCGGGCGGGTGGGCCCGAACGGAGCGGTATGATAGCACGTGGTCCCGACCGCCTAGCCTGAGCACGCCATCGTTCCACAGTAGCGAGGAATGCAGCCCGCGTGGCCAACCGCCCGACCCCCGGCCGATCCCTCGTGGCCGGCCGCGCGCTCGTCGATGTCGTCCGCACCGCGACCCTCGGTTCGTACGGGGTCACCGGATTCGCCGGTGGACCGGTCGCGCGCCTCGTGGCCCGGCTCGGCCTGGGGCAGCCGGGAGTCGCCGTCCGTCTCGACGACGGGCTGGAGATCGAGCTGGACATCATGGTCGCGCTCGGCGTGCCGGTCGCGGAGGTCGCGCGCCAGGTCGATTCGGCCTGTCGATACGCGATCCGGCGTTCCCTCGACCGGGAGGTCGACCGGATCCTGATCCATGTCGATGGCCTGCGCGTGCATCCGGGAGGTCCGCTGCCGGCCGCGCCGGACGTGGAGCCGACGACCGTCCGACTGCGTGACCTTGCCGACAGCGGGACGGACGTCGCCTAGATGGTCCGAAAGGCCTGCAACGGCAACGGGCTGCTGGAGGCCTTCCGGGCGGCGGTCGCCAATCTGGAGGCGCATGTCGAGGAGATCAACGGCCTCAACGTGTATCCCGTCCCGGACGGCGACACCGGCGCGAACATGTACGCCACGGTCCGGGCCGCACTCGATGAGGCGGAGGCCGTCGCCGGTCAGTCCGCAGAGCGTGTCGCGGCCGCGATCAGCTTCGGAGCGCTGATGGGCGCTCGCGGCAATTCGGGAGTCATCACCAGCCAGATCTTCCGGGGCATGGCGGATGGTCTCGGCGGCAAGACCCGGTTCAACGGGCTGGACCTCGCTCATGCCCTGAGCGAGGGTGCCAGGACGGCATACGGCGCGGTCGCCAAGCCCGTGGAAGGGACCATCCTTACCGTCATCCGTGAATCGGCTCAGGCCGCCGTGATCGCGGCGGAACGGGACAACGACATCGAGACCGTGTTGGCCGCCACCCTGGACGCGGCCGAGAGATCGGTAGCGAGGACCCCCAGCCTGCTGGCGATCCTGCGCGAGGCGGGTGTCGTCGACGCGGGTGGCCAGGGCCTCTACCGCCTGTTCCAGGGCGCGTTGCTGGACCTGACCGGGAAGACGTCGATCGATGAGGCGCGGGACCGCGGCGCGACGGGCGTCAAGCCATCGACCCTGGTCGCCCGTGCGGACGAAGGCTTCGGCTACGAGACGATGTTCCTGCTCATGGCCGCCGGCCACCAGGCCCTGGATGTCGACGCCATCCGCGACCACCTGGAGTCGATCGGGGAATCGGTGCTCGTGGCGGGCGATGCGCGTGCCCTCAAGGTGCACGTCCACAATGAGCGCCCGGACCTCGTCATCGGATACGGCCTGACGCTCGGCGACCTGAGCCGGATCACCGTCGAGAACCTGGACAACCAGGCCCGGGACGTGCGCGAATCGAAGGCGGCCGAGTTCACCGGCGCCTTGTCGGGCGCGGCGTCACGCGAGCCCGGGTCGACCAACGGCACCGGCCCGCCAGGAGCGCTTCCGAACCTTGCGGTCATCGCGGTGACCAGCGGTGACGGGCTGGCCGCGATCTTCCGTGATTTTGGTGTCGCGGCCGTCGTCCGTGGCGGCCAGTCCGCCAATCCGAGCACGGGCGAGCTCCTGGAAGCGGTCGGGTCCGTGCCGGCGCGGGAGGTCCTGCTCCTCCCCAACAACCCGAACGTGGTCCTCGCCGCGCGCCAGGTGGCGTCCATGAGCGACCGGCCGATCGAGGTCGTTCCGACCCGGAATGCCGCCGAGGGGTTCGCCGCCCTGCTGTCCCTGGATCCCTCCCTGGGAGCCGCCGACAACGTCGGGCCGATGACCGCGGCGGGGCGGTCGGTCCAGACCGTCGTCATGACCGAGGCCGTTCGAGATGCGACGATCGGCGGCACGAAGGTCAGGAAGGGGCAGACCATCGCGCTCGACCCGGACGACGGGCTCGTCGCGGTCGATGGGGACCGCGAGAAGTGCGTCCTGGCGGCGATGGCGGCGCTGGCCCCGGGCTTCGAGCTCGTGACCCTGTTCTACGGCGGCGAGGCCGATCTTGCCGAGGCGGAGGGGATGGCCCGTCGGATCGGGTCGATCCTCCCGGGGATCGAGATCGAGGTCCGCCACGGCGGCCAGCCCTACTACCGGTACCTGATCTCCGCCGAGTAGGCGGAGGCCCATGGCGAACCGCGCCACGACCCGGTCGACTCCCCGGGGATCCGCCACGATCCCGCCGCCGCCCACCGACCCGATCGAACTGCTTTCGGCGCCGCTCCACCGATCCGGGCTGTCGGCCGCCCCGACGTTGCGCCGTGCGGGTGTCCGCCTCGGCTGGTATGACGTCCGCGACCTGCTCTTCCACCTGCCGCGTCGCTACGACGACCTGCGCGAGATGACGACGATCGCCGCACTGCGGGACCTCGACGACGGCGCGCTCGTATCGATCCGGGCCTCGGTCGTCGACGTGCGGGTGGAGGGCAGCTTCCGGCGCCGCATCCAGCGCACCGTCGCCGAGCTCGATGACGGCACCGGGCACATCGCGGCGACCTGGTTCGGGCGGCGTTACATCGAACGTCGGCTCCATCCGGGAGGGGAGGTCGTCGTCAGCGGTCGACTGAAGCGGTTCCGCGGGACCCCGTCGATCGACAACCCGGAGTTCCAGGCCGTCGAGGGCGACGGGGAGGTACTCCACGCGGGGCGGATCGTCCCGGTCTACCGGCTCACGGCCGGGCTGACGGCCGCACGCCTGCGGACCGCGATGCGGGAGGCACTGGACCGCGCCGGTCACGCGTACGCGGAGTACCTGCCCGCGGCGCTCCGCCGCCAGGAATCGCTGGAGGACGTCGCGGACGCCCTGGAGGGTGCGCACTATCCGTCGTCCTTCGAGGCCCGGGACTCGGCCCTGCGCCGCCTGGCCTTCGATGAGCTGCTGGCGCTCCAGATCGGGATGGTCAGCCGCCGCCGAGCGCGCGGTCGCGACCGGGCGGCCGTCATCGCCCTGGACGACGCGACCGATGCGATCATCCGCGACACGCTCCGGAGCGCGCTTGCGCAGCGTGTCGGTCACGACGTGGAGCTGACCGTCGACCAGGTTGCCGCGATCGGCGATATCCGGGCCGACCTTGGCGCACCGACGCCGATGCTGCGCCTCCTCCAGGGCGACGTCGGATCGGGCAAGACCGCGGTCGCGGCCTACGCCCTGGCGGCCGCCGCGAAGGCCGGGCTCCAGGGGGCACTCCTCGCCCCGACGGACCTCCTGGCACGCCAGCACCTCGATACCGTCGGCGCACTCCTGGCCGATCTCGGCGTCGACGTCCTGCTCCTGGCCGGTTCGCTCAAGGCGGCGGAGCGCTCCAGGGCGCTCGAGCTCATCGCGTCGGGCCAGGCCTCGGTGGTCGTCGGAACGCACGCGCTGTTCCAGGAGTCGGTGGCCTTCGCCCGCCTGGGTCTCGCGGTCATCGACGAGCAACACCGGTTCGGCGTCGAGCAACGCGGGCAGCTGGAGGCGAAAGCCGGCGGCGGGACGTCCCCACACGTGCTGCTGATGACGGCCACCCCGATCCCGCGGACACTGGGCCAGGTCCTGTATGCGGACCTCGACGTCTCCGATCTCCGCACGCCGCCGACGGGCCGGGTCCCGATCCGCACGGGGATCCGCCGTCCGAACGACCTGGACGGAACGTGGCTCAAGGTCCGTGAGGAAGCGGCGGCCGGTCACCGCACCTTCGTCGTGGTGCCGCTCATCGAGGAGGGCGATGCCGCCGACGACCTGCTCGCCTCGAGTGCCGTGGCGGCCGAATCCGAGGCGCTCCGCCTTACCGAGCTGCTCGCCCCCCTGCGGGTCGGTCTGGTCCACGGGCGGATGAAGCCGGTCGACCGCGATGCCGAGATGACCCGCTTCCGGGACGGCGACCTCGACGTGCTCGTGGGCACGACCGTCGTCGAAGTCGGCGTGGACGTCCCGGCGGCGACGATGATGATCGTCCAGGGGGCGGACCGATTCGGACTGGCCCAGCTCCACCAGCTTCGCGGGCGCGTCGGCCGCGGGTCCGTCGAGTCGTATTGCGTGCTGGTCTCCGACGCCGAGGACGAGACGGCCCGGGCCCGCCTCAAGGCGATCGCCGAGCTGCGCGACGGTTTCGAACTCGCCGAGCGCGACTTCGAGCTCCGACGCGAGGGCGACGTGCTCGGGTTCGCCCAGAGCGGCCTGCCTGGCATGCGCGTCGCGTCGCTGGCCCGGCGCGATCACCAGGAACTCGCCATGCGCGCCCGCGAGCACGCGGAGCGGCTCCTGGATCCCACCGGTACGTTGGACGAGGCCGGGCAGGCGGACCTCAGCGCGCTCGCCGCGGAACTCCGCGGCGGTTGGCTGCGCCACCTCGTCAGCGCCGAGCCGGCGTCCGGCTCGTGAGGGCGAGCGCGGGGGGACCGATCACCGGAGTCGACGAGGGTGGCCCGTCGCGTGGCTGATGCCGGCCGGGTCATCGCCGGGGCCGCGCGCGGCATCAGGCTGGAGGCGCCGGGTCCGGGGACGCGGCCGCTCGGCGACCGGGTCAAGCAGACCCTGTTCGCCATCCTGGAGCCCGACCTGCGCGATGGACGCTTCCTGGACCTCTTCGCCGGCAGCGGTGCGGCCGGGATCGAGGCGCTGAGCCGCGGCGCCGGGCACGTGACGTTCGTGGAGCAGGATGCGACCGCGGCTCGGGTGATCGTCGGGAACCTCGCCCGCACGCGGCTGGGTGATCCAGCGCGGGTCGGCGTGGTGCGGGTGGATGCCCTCGGCTGGCTTCGGGATCCGGCGCGGGCATCGGAGCTGCCGTGGGATGTCGCCGTCCTCGATCCGCCCTATGCGGATGTTGCCGCGACGACATCCGCCCTGGAGGCTGTCGGTCCGCTGATGCGGCCGCGGGGCCGGGTCGTCGCCAAGCATTCCTGGCGCGACGCTCCGCCGAGTCGGGTCGGGCTGTTAGCATCGGAGCGTGAGCGTCGCTTCGGCGAGACCACGCTCACGTTCTACCGGCGAGTGGAGGACGCATGAGCGTCGCGGTCTACCCGGGATCGTTCGACCCGATCACCAACGGCCACCTCGACATCCTGGAGCGAGCGACCGCCGTCTTCGATCGGGTGGTCATCGGCGTACTGGCCAACCCGCGCAAGTCCCCGCTGTTGCCGGTCGATGACCGGATCCGCGTCATCACGGAGTCGATCGCCGCCGCCGGCGGGCCGGCCGCAGCCGCCGCGGGCGAGGACCGCATCCGGATCGCCGCCTTCGACGGCCTGACGGTCGACTTCTGCCACGAGCAGGGCGCCAGCGCGATCGTTCGGGGCCTTCGGGTGATCAGCGATTTCGAGGCTGAGATGCAGCTGGCGCACAACAACCGGGTACTCGCGCCGGACGTCGACACGGTGTTCTTCATGACCTCCATCCAGCACGGCTACGTCAGCTCCAGCCTGGTCAAGGAGATCGCCGTCTTCGGGGGAGACGTGTCCGCGATGCTGCCTGGTCCGGCGGCAGCAGCCGTCCGGGAGGCCCTGGCGCGACGCTGACGGTCCGCGGCCCGTGCCATAATCCAACCCACGACCCGGCGTCACCAGGACGGCGAGCAACCGTCCGTGCAGGAGGGCCCGAGCCATCGACATCATCTTCCTCGTCGAGCGCCTCGAGTCATTGATCGCAAACGGCAAGAAGCTGCCGCTCACGACCAGCATCGTCGTGGACCAGAACGCTGCGCTCGGGCTCATCGATGAGTTGCGGGTGGCCGTTCCGGAGGAGGTTCGAGCCGCCAAGCGGATCAACTCCGAGGGTGAGCGGATCATCGACAAGGCCCAGGAGGAGGCGGAGCGGATCGTGGCCAAGGCCCAGGAGCAGGCCGCCTTCCTCATCGACGAGCGCGGTCTGACGCAGTCGGCCGACGTCGAGAGCCGCCGCATCATCGCAGAAGCCCATGAGGACGCCGACCGGATCCGGGCGGGTGCCGACGAGTACGCCGTCAGCGTCCTGGAGGGGCTGGAGGGTGACGTCACGAGGACCCTCCAGAGCATCCGGAAGGGGATCGACATGCTCGACGACCGACGCGCGGAGCCGGTGGACGAGGTCGTCCCGGACGCCACCGGCCCTGCCGGTGTGGATGGCGACGATTGGGTTCGCGACGCGGAGGGCGGAACCGAACCCTTCCGCTCGTGACCGAAGGCCGGTGAGCGTGCGTCCGGCGGACGGGCCGCTCGTGGTCAACGTCGCCGGGCTGCTCGGCGACGACGTCGGCGCGGAGCGCGGCCTCGACGTCACTGCCGCCTGGATCGAACTGCCCGACGGCCTCGCCCTGGCGGCGCCGATCGATGGTCACGTCCGGTTGTCGCGCGAGAACCGGGGGATCCTCGTGACCGCCCGCCTGACGACCGCGCTGGCCGGCGAATGCGCCCGCTGCCTCCGACCGGTGACGACCCGGATCGAGATCCGCCTGGACGAGGAGTACCTGCCGTCGCTGGACCTCGTGACCGGTCGGCCGATCCCGAGCGATGAGGAGCCCGAGGCACTGCGCCTGACCGACCATCACGAACTCGACCTGGAGCCGTCGATCCGCGACGCGATCATCCTCGCGGAGCCGATCGCCCCACTCGACCGACCCGATTGCCCCGGGCTGTGCATGGTCTGCGGCACGCCCCTGGACGAGGGTCTTCACGCCCATCCGGACGACGACATCGACCCGAGGCTCGAGGCACTGCGGGCGTTCCGGCCGGACTGATGGGGATCGCCGTCCGCAACGCCGCGACCGATGCCTGGCCGGCGACGAGATCGTGGGCTGCGGCTAGGCTGCCGCTGGATATCGATGGTCGAGGGCGTCGACACGGACCGGACTCCCAGCACCGGGCTCTGACGCGGCGGGCCGTTTCGCGGTAGACTCCGCCGTCGGTGCCACCGCGTGCCCCGACCCCGGGCGCCCTCCCGCGGGCCCAACGACCCAGCACGACACAAGGAGCCCACGACCCCATGGGTGTACCCAAGCGACGCGTCTCGCATGCTCGCCAGGGCGAGCGACGCTCGCACCTCGCGATCGACCTGCCCACCCTCGAGGAGTGTCCGCACTGCCACGAGATGAAGCTGCCGCATCGCGTCTGCCCCAACTGCGGCTGGTACCAGGGCCGTCAGGCCGTCGAGCTCAAGCCGGCCGGCGGTAGCGGTGGCGGCGACAGCCCCGACCGCTGACCGTCGATACGGTGACGGAGCCTGGGCATGACCCGTCCGGCGGGACCGCCCAGGGCGGCGTCCGCGTCGCGATCGATGCCATGGGCGGCGATCACGGCCCCAGCGAGGTCGTGCCAGGCGCGCTCGACTTCGCCCGCAGGCACCCGGCCGACGAGCTGATCCTCGTCGGCGACGAAGCGATCGTGGCGGCGATCGCGGGCGTGCTTCCCGCGAACGTCCGCATCGCCCACGCGAGCCAGGTCGTGGGCATGGATGAGCACCCGGCGCTGGCCCTCCGCGAGAAGAAGGACGCTTCGATCCTGGTCGCCACCGACCTGGTCCGGCATCGCGCGGCCGATGCCCTCGTCACGGCCGGCCACACTGGCGCCGGCATGGCCGCCGCGGTCCTGCGTCTGGGTCGCCTGCCGGGGGTCGATCGACCGGCGCTCGCCGTCCAGATGATCACCGATACCGGACCGATGGTCCTGCTCGACATCGGGGCGAACCCGGACTCGACGCCGGAGAACCTGGCCCAGTTCGCCCGGATGGGGGCGATCTTCGCCGAGCGCGTCCAGGGAGTCGCCGACCCCAGGGTCGCGTTGCTGTCGATCGGGGAGGAGAAGGGCAAGGGCGACGCCCGGATCCAGCGAGCGACGGAGTTGCTGGACGCCTCATCCCTCCGGTTCGAAGGCAACATCGAAGGGAAGGATCTGACCCGACACCTCGCGGACGTCGTCGTCACGGACGCGGTCGTCGGCAACGTCGTGATCAAGTTCTTCGAGGGCCTCTCGACGTTCATCTTCGACCTGTGGGAAGCCGAGTTCCGAAGTTCGATGCGCGGGAAGCTCGCCTACCTCCTGATGCGCCCCGGGATCGGACGCATCCGGGCGGTGTTCGACTACGAGAAGACCGGTGGCTCACCGTTGCTGGGGGTCAAGGGAACCGTCATCATCACTCACGGCAGGGCGAAGCGGCGGATGATCCGCTACGCCTGCGAGGTGGCGGCGACGACCGCCCGAACCCGCGTCCCGGACCTCATCGCCGAGGCCCTCGCGCGGGAGCTGGCAGGGGAGACGCCCGTCGGCGGCACAGCGTCGGGCCGGGAGGTGGCAGGGTGAGTGGGCCGGAACTGACGGTCGGGCGCGACGTCATCGCAGAGCTCGTCCGGCTCGCGGCGTTCGAGGTTCCCGGGGTCTCGCGAGTCGGGCGCGGCGGACCCGTCTGGCGGAGCTGGCTGCTGGGGCCTGCGGTCGTGGTGCAGGTCCGCGACGATCGCGTCCTTGTCCGACTCCGGATCGTCGCCCGACCCGGCCACGCCCTCGGGCCGTTGGCCGCGCAGGTCCGGAGCGCGGTGGCGGCGACCGTGGAGCGGCTCCTGGGGCTGGACCTCGGCGCCGTCACGGTCATCGTCGATGGTGTCGGAGGCTGACCGGCAGCGAGGGCGACGGACGGGCCGTCGACTCGCGCTGGCGGCGATCTTCGAGGCCGACTTCGGTCAGCGCACAGCCGGCGCAGTGCTCGAGCGACACCTCGCCGAGTCCGAGCGCGACGAGGTCGCCGCCACCCTGGCACGTGAGCTCGTCGAGGCCGTCGTCGCCCACCGCGACGCGATCGATGCCCGGATCGGGCGGGTCGCGCCGCAGTATCCCGTCACGGGCCTGGCCCGGATGGATCGCGCGCTGCTCCGAACGGCCATCGGCGAGGTGCTACACTCCGGCACGCCGGCCCGGGTGGCCATCGCCGAGTGGGTCGAGCTGGCACGCACCTACAGTGGAGACCCGATGCGGCGCCTCATGAATGGCGTCCTCGGGAACATCGCAGGAGAGCCCAGCGGTCCACCGCGGACGGCATCCCCACCACCCAACTCCGAGGAGAGAGTCAGTGGCCACAACGTACGAGCGCCTCAAGAAGATCGTCGTCGAGCAACTCGGCGCGGACGAGGATGAGGTCAAGCCGGAGGCGTCGTTCGTCGACGACCTCAATGCCGATTCACTCGACCTCGTCGAGCTCATCATGAGCCTGGAAGAGGAATTCGGGACGGAGATCTCGGACGAGGATGCGGAGAAGATCCGCACCGTCCAGGACGCCGTCGAATACATCGACGAGCGCTCCACCTAGGCCGGCGGCGTCCGCGGTGCGAGCCGGACAGGCCGTCGCGGACCGCCTGGGCCTCCCGGTCCGGGACCTGGACCTGCTGGAACAGGCCCTCGTCCATTCCAGCTGGCTCCACGAGCATCCGGACGCCGCGCGCGGCCACAACGAGCGCCTGGAGTATCTCGGGGACGCCGTCGTGAACCTGTCGATCTCCGAGGCCCTCTACGCGCGCCACCCCGACGACGACGAAGGCGCCCTGTCGGCTCGCCGAGCCGCGATCGTGTCGACGGCCGGCCTTTCCCGGCTCGCCGGCCGGATCGAGCTCGGGACCGACCTGATGCTCGGCGAGGGCGAGTCGCAGCGCAGTGAGCGGCGGCGGCCGTCGCTGCTCGCGTCGTCGTTCGAGGCGCTGGTCGGGGCGCTCTACCTGGACCTGGGCTACGACCTCGTGCGCGACTGGCTGATCGAGCTCTCGACTCCCGAGCTGGCGCTGGAAGAACCCGTCACGTCGCTCACGAGCCCGAAGAGCCGGCTGCAGGAGTACACCCAACGACGGACCGGGCTGCGGCCGGAGTACCGCCTCGTGGAAGCGATCGGACCGGACCACGAGAAGTCGTTCCGGGTCCAGGTGTGGGTGGACGGCGGCCTCGTCGGGCTGGGGTATGGTTCCTCCCGGCGCGAGGCGGAGACATCCGCCGCCGCGCAGGCGCTGGAGGCCATCCGGGCGGGACGCGACATCGCGGGGCGCCACGGACCGGTCGAGCCGCCGGCCGATCCGCCGGTCGACCCGCCGGCTGGAGCGGCATCGGCCACCGAGGCGGAGAACGCGTGAGCGATCCGGACGGCACGGCCTGGCCGGCGGCTCCGCGACTGCTGGCCCTGCGGCTCCAGGGCTTCAAATCGTTCGCCGAGCGCACGAACGTCGAGTTCGGCGCGGGGATCTCGGCCGTCGTGGGCCCGAACGGCTCCGGCAAGAGCAACCTCGCCGACGCGCTGCGTTGGGCGCTCGGGGAACAGGGTCGGGCCCTTCGTTCGCGCAAGGCGGAGGACGTCATCTGGGCGGGGTCTGAGAAGCGAGCGGCGCAGGGCATGGCGGATGTGGCGCTGGTCCTCGACAACGCGGACGGGCTCCTCCCGGTCGACTACCAGGTCCTGGAACTGGGCCGACGGCTGTACCGGAGCGGCGAGAACGACTACCTGCTCAACCGGCAACGCATCCGGCTGCGCGACCTCGTGGATCTGCTGGACGGAGCGCACCTCGCAGACAACGCTTTCCTGTTCATCGGCCAGGGGATGGTCGACCAGGCCCTCGCGCTCCGCCCGGAGGAGCGCCGCCCGCTGTTCGAGGAAGTCGCCGGGGTGCGGCGACACGAGCGCCGCCGGCGGAAGGCCGAGGACCAGCTGGTCGAGTCGGAAGCGAACCTGTCCCGCGTCGATGACATCCTCGCGGAGCTCCGGCCCCAGGCGCGCCGGCTGTCCGCCCAGGCCGAGCAGCAGGCGACGCGCTCATCGGTCGGCGACGAGCTCGCCGCGGCACTGCTCGCGGCGACGCACGCCCGCTGGTTCGAGGCCGCGTCCCGACTCGCCGCGTCGACGGCTCGCCGGGAGCGATCGCAGGCGGAGACAGCTGGTGCCATGGCCGACCTCGAGTCGGCGGAGGCCGCCGCTTCGGCGCTGGCCACCGACCTCTCCGCCCGATCGGCCGTGGAGGTCGATCGTCGCGAGGAGCACGATGCGGCCCGCGCGGCGCTGACCGGCCTCCAGCTTCGAGACGGGCGACTGGCATCGGATCTGGAGGCGCTCGCCCGCGACCGGCGACGGCTGGACGACGAGCGGGCGGCGGCAGAGGCCCAGATGGCGGCACAGCGCCGGTCGACGGCTTCCCCGGTTCCCGCCCGGGACCTCGACCTGGAGGCCGCGCTGACCGAGGCGGACCGGGAGCTGGCCGACGCGCTCGCAGAGCTGGCGACCCTGCGGACCGCGTCGCGTGCCCGGGGTGACGAGCTGGCCGCGCTGCGTCGAGTGGAGGCGGCCCGTGAGGCGGAGGCGGAGACGGCCCGTCGTCGCCTGGCGGAGGCCGAGCGGAGGGCCGCCGAGGAGGCGGCCGCCCTACGCGGCATCGAGACGCATCGCGTCGAGGTGCTCGATCGGCTCGGTGCCGCCAGCCGCGCGCTGGAGTTCGCGGTCGCCGCAGAGACCTCGGCACAGGCGGCCCGTGAGACGGCGCGAGCCGCGCTGGAGACCGCGGAGGCAGATCGCGCGGCAGCGGCCGATCGCGCTGCGGCGGCGTCGGAGGCGGCGGCAGCGCTGCGTGGTCGCCTGGCTGCGCTGGCCGAGCGACTCGCCGAAGAGGAGCGCCGGCCGATCGCCCGGGCGGCCCGCCGTGTCGGCGCCCGGCGCCTGGACGATGACCTCGCGGTCGATCCCGAGCTTCGAGCGGCCGTCGAGGCTGCGCTCGCCGAGCGGGCACGGGCCTATGTCGTGCCGTCCTCGGGCGTGGACGGCCTCGTCGGCGAACGCGGTCACCTGGTCGTCGAGGAGCGTGTCGGCGCCTCGGGCGACGGGGCCTCGCCCGGGGACGCCGCATCGCGTCGATTCCTGGCCGCCGTCGCGGAACTGGGCGGCGGCCGACTGGCCGACGCCGTCCGGCGCGACGCGACCGGTGGGGTGCGGCGGTTGCTGGCCCGGGCTGTCTGGGCGCCGGACCTCGCGGCCTGTCGTGGTCTGCAGGCGATCATGCCGTCGGGCTGGATCGCCGTGCCGCGCGACGGTTCGGCCGTGGTCGACGACGTCGTGATCGCCCTGGGCGCCACCGATTCGGTCCTCGATCGGCGTGCCGAGCATGGACGGCTGGCGGCCGACCTTGACCGGGCGGAGGCGGAGCTCGCGATGCTGCAGGCATCGGGTGCGTCGATGACCCGGGCCGCGGAGGCGGCGCGGGTCGGCCTTGAGGCCGCTCGCGGCGACGAAGCCCGTCGGACGACCGAACGACGACGCGTGGAGGAGGTGGAGCGCGCCGCCGCTCGGGAGGCAGAAGCGGTCGCCCGCGAGGTCGCGTGGCACGTGGCGCAATCCGGTCGACTCGACGGTGACGTCCAGCGTTTGCGCGAGGTGAACACGGCCGGGATGGAGCCGACCAGGTCCCGCCAGGCCGGTACAGGTCCGATCGACGGCGAGCCGACCGATGATGAGCGCTCGGCGCTCGTGACGTGGGAAGCCCGCGCCTCCGAGCTGCGAGAGCGACGGGACCGGCTCGCGGCGCGACTGGGGATGCATGACGCTGCCCGAAGCGACGCCGAGCACCGGCGTGCCCGCGCCGACGCTTCCGCGGCCATGGCGCAGGAGCGTGTGGAACGCGCGGATCGGGAGGTCGCCGCGCTCATCGAGCGAGAGGCGGCGCTTGGCGGCGAGCGCGACGCTTTGCGGGCAGAGATCGCGGCCGGTCTCGCTGCCGAGACGGAGGCTCGCGCGGCATTGCATGCACTCCACGCCGCCGACGCGGCCGATCGCTCCCGGCTGTCCGAAGCGGAGCGCGCGGCGTCGGGCGCGCGGGAGCGGCTGCGCGCGGCCGACGACCGGCTGCGGGCCGCGGACCATGCGGAGCTGGAGGCCCGCCTCGGCCTGGAGTCGCTTCGTGAGGGCGTCCTCGTGGAACTCGCGGGCCTCGGCGAGTTCGGCCTGGCCGGCCTCGGCGTGGCGCATCCGAGGTCGCACCCGCCCGATCCACCATCGTCGACCACGGAGGCGGATGAGTCGATCGCCGACGACACGGCGGCTCTCGAGGCGGCCCTCGCGAGCTTCGCCGAGCGCTGGACGGCCGGCCCGCCGGACGCGGCGCCACCGGCCGCCGGTCGACTCGCCCAGCTCCGTCGGCGGTATCACGAGCTCGGCGCCGCGAACCCGTACGCCGTCGATGAATACGCTGAGCTGAAGACACGTCTGGAAGCGCTCGAGACGCAGGGGTCGGACCTGCGGACGGCGATCGTGAAGACCCGCGAGCTGATCGCCGAGCTCGACACGATGATCGCGGACCAGTTCCGCACGACGTTCGCGGCCCTGGAGACGGCGTTCGAGCGACGGTTCGAGCAGCTGTTCGACGGCGGATACGCGCGACTGTCGTTGACCGACCCGCACGACCTCGGCTCGACCGGGGTGGAGATCGTCGCCCAGCCGCCGGGCAAGAAGGCGCAGGCGCTCGCGATGCTTTCCGGTGGGGAGCGGGCGCTGACCGCGGTCGCCCTGCTGTTCGCGATGCTCGAGGTCCGGCCGGTCCCGTTCTGCGTGCTCGACGAAGTGGACGCGGCGCTCGACGAGGCCAACATCGGGCGCTTTGCCGACGCGCTGCGAAGCCTTGCACACCAGACGCAGTTCATCGTCATCACGCACAACCGCGGCACGATCGAGGCCGCCGATGCGCTGTACGGCGTGACGGTCGGCGACGATTCCGTCTCTCGCGTCATCAGCCTGCGCCTGGACGAAGCGCAGGCCCTGGCGGGCGACCGCGGGCGCGAACTGAGCGTGATGGGCTGATGCCGCTCTGGCGTCGCCGGAGCGAGGCATCTCGCCCGGCGGAGTCCGGCGTGCCCGCGTCGGAGTCCACCCTTGAAGCCGCGAAACCGACCAGCGTCGAGCCAGCGGCGCCGGTCGAGCCGAGAACGCCGTCGCCTTCACCGGCGGCCCCGTTCGATCCGACGGCGTTCCTCGCGGTCGCGCCCGCGCCCACGATCGACCAGGGCCTGGAGCGCACCCGGACCGGGTTCATGTCCCAGCTGCGCGACCTGCTCGGCAGGGGATGACCCGCGCTGGGACGACGTCGAGGAGGCGCTCATCGCCGGCGACGTCGGCGCGGCGCTCGCCGTCGCGCTGGTCGAACGCGCCCGCCGAAGGGGTGGCAGCGTGGACGCGGAGGCCGCCGTGCGGGCAGAACTCGCCGCCCTGCTCGTCACGCGCGACCTCGACTGGGCGCCCGGGCCGTCGGCCGAGGGCGGGCCGGCGGTCCTCCTCGTCGTCGGCGTGAACGGGACCGGCAAGACGACCACGATCGGCAAGCTCGCCGCCCGCTATGTCGGAGACGGGCGCTCGGTCATCCTCGCCGCCGCGGACACTTTCCGGGCCGCCGCGATCGACCAGCTGCGGATCTGGGCCGATCGCGCGGGAGTGCCGGTCGTCGCGCATGCGCCGGGCGCCGATCCGGGCGCGGTCGTCTACGACGCCATGGATGCCGCCGTGGCGCGCGGAGTGGACATGGTCATCGCCGACACCGCCGGCCGGCTGCACACGAGATCGAACCTGATGGACGAACTGACCAAGGTCCGACGCATCATCGACAAGCGCCTCCCGGGCGCCCGACCGGAGACCCTGTTCGTGCTGGACGCGACCACGGGCCAGAACGGCCTCGCCCAGGCGAAGGCGTTCCACGCGGCCGTCGGACTCACCGGGATCGTCCTCACCAAGCTCGATTCGACCGCCAAGGGCGGCATCGTCTTCGCCATCGAGGACGCGCTCAAGGTCCCGGTCCGCTACGTCGGGGTGGGCGAGGGTGTCGGGGACCTCATCGCGTTCGACCCGGAGGCCTTCGTGGAGGCGCTCTTCGCGTAGGCGACCGGATCACGCCCCGACCGGCAGGTCGCGCTCCACGTCGACGACCACCTCGGCGGGCTGACGATCATCGAGCGAGGGGAGTTCGCGCAGGGTTCGCACCGGGGAGCGGTACAGGACGACCGCGGCAAGGAGGCCGCCGAGCGGCGCCAGGAAGGCCGTCGCGCGCAGGCCGATGACCTCGGCCAGGAGCCCCGCACCGATCGTGGCGACGAGCTGGGCCGCGGCCGACGCGACGTGGAAGGTCGACGCGACGCGGCCGAGTTCGCGGTCCGCGACCAGTGACTGGCGCACCGATGTCTCCGTCACGTCATAGACCGTGATCGCCGAATCGGCGATGAGTTGCTGGGCCGCGAGACAGGCCAGCGCCAGGAGCGGCAGGCCGGCCGGGGCGAGCGGGATGAACAGGTTGCCGAGGGCCGCCAGGAGCATGGCCGCGATCGCCACCGGGCCGACGCCAAAGCGACGGGTCGATCGGGTGGCGACCACCGCCCCGATGAACGACGAAGCACCCCCCACCCCGGCGACGACCCCGACGAGTGCCGGGCTGATCCCGAGCTCGTCGAGGGCGAACAGGAACCAGACCGCCCCAAACACCCCCCACAGCATCGACATCAGCATCTGGGCGCCGGCGAAGGCGCGCAGGATCGGATCCTGCAGCACCAGCCGCAGGCCATGGCGGATCTCGTCCAGCACGGGTTCGCGGTCGTCGCGGGCGGGCGGGGGCGCCTCGACGGTGCGGACCGTGAGCAGCAGGAGGGCGGACACGGTGTACGTCACGGCGTTGATCGCGATCGTGACCGGCCCGCTCAGCAGCTGGACGAGGAAGCCGCTGATCCCGAACCCGGCGAATTCGGCGACGGACCCGCTGGCGGCCAGCGCGCTGTTTGCCTCGACGAGTCGCTCCCGTTCGACGATGGTCGGCAGGTAGGCGTTGTCCGCCGCGTCGAAGAACGTCGTCAGGATCGCGGCGAGCCCCGCCACGACGACGAGCTGCCAGAGGGCGAGCGTGCCCAGGGCGGCCGACAGCGGGATCGTGATGAGCAGCGCGGCCCGCCCGAAATCCGCCCAGATCAGCACCGGACGTCGTCGCAGGCGATCGACCCAGGCGCCCGCCACGAGGCCGACCAGGAGTGCCGCGGCGAGGTCCATGCTGCGCAGCACCGCGACCTCGATCGGTCCCGCGCCCAGGGCCAGGATCGCGACCAGCGGAAGCGCGATCCGGGTGACCAGCGAGCCGAAGATGGAGATGCTCGCCGCCGTCCAGACGCGGACGAACGCGCTGTTCCGCCAGAGCGGTGAGCGGAATGGATCGCGCATCGCCGCACACTACCCGGTCCTCGCTCCTGGTGAGCGGTCCACCGCACCGGCCCAGGACCATCGTCCCGGAGGCGGTCGGCGGAGGGAAGCGGTACACTCACGCACGCCTCGGTGCGTCAGAATCCGCGCACCACCGGATGGCAGACGTGTCGCCGATCGCGACCACGCGCCGACCGCCCGGTCCACCCACCTACAGGAGCCCTGACGGGACGTGTTCGACACTCTCAGCGAGCGCCTGCGCCAGACGCTCGGCAGCCTGACCGGCCGGGGCCGGATCAGCGAGGCCGACGTCGATGCCGCCATGCGTGAGGTCCGGCTGGCCCTCCTGGAGGCGGACGTCAACTTCAAGGTCGTCAAGGACTTCGTCGGCCGAGTGCGGGAGCAGGCGATCGGAGCGGATGTCCTGCAGAGCCTGACGGCGGGCCAGCAGGTCGTGAAGATCGTGCACGACGAGCTTGTGGCGCTCCTGAGTTCCGGGGACCGGGTCTTCCATCTCAGCGGCAATCCGGCGGTCGTCGCGATGGTCGGCCTGCAGGGTTCCGGCAAGACGACGTCCAGCGCCAAGCTGGCCCGCCACATCGTCAAGCAGGGCCGCCGCCCCATGCTCGTCGCGGCCGATCCGTATCGTCCGGCCGCCGCCGACCAGCTGGAGACCCTCGGCAAGAGCCTGGGCATCCCCGTCTTCCGAGCCCCGCAGGGGACGCCCGTGGTGGAGATCGCTCGGCTGGGCGTGGAGGCCGCCGGGCGCCAGGTGCGCGACGTCGTGATCCTCGACACCGCCGGCCGCCTCAGCATCGACGAGGCGCTCATGGCGGAGATCACGGCCGTCAACGCGACCGTCCGACCGGTGGAGACCCTGCTCGTCGTGGATGCGATGACCGGCCAGGAGGCGGTCGCCGTGGCGCAGGCCTTCGTCGCGGCCGTACCGGTGACCGGTCTCATCCTGACCAAGATCGACGGCGACGCCCGCGGTGGAGCCGCGTTGAGCATCTCCGCCGTGACCGGCCTGCCCGTCAAGTTCCTGGGCACGGGTGAGAAGACCGACGCGATCGAGGTCTTTCACCCGGACCGGCTCGCCGGGCGCATCCTCGGGATGGGCGACATCCTGACCCTCGTGGAGCGCGCCCAGGAGACCTTCGACGCAAAGCACGCGGCCACGATGGAGGAGAAGCTCCGCAAGGCGAATTTCACCCTGGAAGACATGCTGGACCAGCTTCAGCAGGTCCAGAAGATGGGGCCGATCGGCCAGATCATGGGCATGATCCCGGGCATGGGCAACCTCGCCGGCGAAGCCCAGGCTGCCGTCGATCGTGGCGATCTCCGGCGGACCGAGGCGATCATCCGGGCCATGACGGCCGCGGAGCGCCGCGACCCGACCGTCCTCAACGCGTCGCGCCGCCGCCGCATCGCGTCCGGCAGCGGGACGACCCTGCCGGACGTCAACCGACTCGTGAAGCAGTTCAATGACATGCAGAGATTGATGAAGCAGCTTGCCGGGGGCGGCCGCCGTGGTGCGCTTGGCAACCTCATGGGCGGTCGATGACCGCCGGGGAGATCGTCCGATGACCGACTACAGCCGACCTGATCAGGTCCCGGAGACCGGGACGACCACCACACCGCACGAGTCGAGCACGCCGATCGCGACGACTCCGGTCGGCGTCGGCGCGGCCGATGTCGCGGTGCCGACTCCGAAGCGCAGCCGGGTCCGCTGGCTCGCGGCTCTCGGGATCGTGACCCTGGTCGTCGCCGCGTCGGCGGCGGCGGCGCTGCTGCTGACCGGATCGTCACCCGCAGCGACCGTCGTCGGCTACGTCCCAGCGGACAGCATCGTCTACGGCGAAGTCCGCCTGGACCTGCCCGGCGACCAGCGACGTCAGGTCGGCGAGTTCCTCAGCAAGTTCCCCGGTTTCGCCGATCAGGCGTCACTGGAGACCAAGGTCGACGAGGTCCTCGATCGACTTGTTTCGGACGTGTCCGCCGGCGAGCAGACATACAGCGCGGACATCAAGCCGTGGTTCGACGGCGAGCTCGCATTCGCCGTCGGCCCGCTCCCGGGCGCCGGCGCGCTGTCGGACCCGGCCCGGGCGACAGCCGCGAGTCGCGGACTGCTGCTCCTGTCGATCAAGGACGAGGGGCTGGCGCGAGCGTGGTTCGACGAGGTCATGACCCAGAACGGTGTCGCCGGCACGGCCGAAACGTACGACGGCGTCGCACTCACCGTCTTCTCCGAACCCGACATGGCCGACGCGAAGGGGGCGTTCGGGATCATCGGGGGCAAGGTTGCCGTCGCCGGTGACCTGGCGTCCGTCAAGGCCGCGATCGACACGAAGGGGAACGGCGGTCTGTCCGCGGCTCCCGCCTACACGTCGGCATCCGGGGCGATGGACGGCGACCACGTCGGCTACCTGTTCGTGGACCTCCGCTCGTTGATGGCGAGCGTCACCGAGTTGTCCGGTGCCGCGGGCCAGGGCGCGCCGCTCAGCGCCGCGATGCTCGACCTCATCCCGGAGTGGACGGCCGTCCGCCTGCGAGTCGAAGGCGATGCGCTGCTGATGGACAGCGCCTTCCCGCATATCGCGGACGCCGGGCCTGCAGACGCTCGCGCCAACGGCGTCCCGGACTGGGCGCCTCCGGGCACGATCATGCTGGCCGCGGGGAATGACTACGGGGCCGGCCTGCAGCGCATGATCGACCTCTACCGGGCAGAGCCGTCGATGGCCGAGCTCTTCACAGGCATCGACCAGGCGGCAGGCATCCTGGGCGGGACCGAGGCGGTCATCGGCTGGATCGGCGACGCCGGTGTCGTCGTGTCCCGGGACGGAGACGCCGTCGAGGGCGGCCTCGTGATCGTCCCGACAGACCCGGCGGCAGCCCGCCAGCTCCTGACCACGATCCGTTCCTTCGTGACGCTCGGTGGTGGGGGTCAGGGCATCTCCGTGCGCGAGGAGGAGCATGGCGGCACGACCATCACGATCATCGACCTCGGTACGGCCGAGTCGCTGATCGGCATGGCCGGCGCGCTCGGTGGCGGGACCCTGCCGACCGATCCGTCCGCGATCCCGGACCTGCCCAGCGGCAACATCGAGATCTCGTACGCGGCCGCGGACGGTGTCGTCGTCCTGGGCAGTGGCCCGGACTTCGTCCGGAGCGTCCTCGACGCCGGAGCCGGGGCGTCGCTTGCCGACGCGCCGCGCTTCAAGGACCTGATCGCTCGGGTCGGCGCCGCGCACACTGGACTCACGTTCGTGGACATCGCGGCGTTCCGCGGCATCATGGAAGGCTTCCTGGCCGACATGCCCGCTGCCGAACGTGCCGAGTACGAGGAATCGGTCAAGCCGTTCCTCACCCCGTTCGACGCCATGATCTCGGCCGGCACGGTCGGGGCGGACGTCGATGGCCAGCACATCGTCATCACCGTCAAGTAGTCCGGAGGACGGGCGACCCCAGCCCCGTCCCCGTGACCGCCAAACCGCAGGAGGAACCAAGCACCCATGGCAGTTCGCATCAGGTTGACGCGCGTCGGCGCTCACAAGCAGCCGGCGTACCGCGTCGTCGTCGCCGACGGGCGGAGTGCCCGCGACGGCCGCGCGATCGAGACGCTCGGTCACTACAACCCCCGCACGGAGCCGGTGGAGCTGCAGGTCGACGCCGACAAGGCCCGTGCCTGGCTCGCCAAGGGCGCCCAGCCCTCGGACACCGTAGCCCGCCTGTTCCGCCAGGTCGGCATCCTCCCGACCGGCAAGTAGGAGCGCGACGATGGCAGCCAAGGATCTGGTCGAGTACGTCGCGAAGTCGCTGGTCGACGACCCCGACGCCGTCAAGGTGGAGGTCGTCGAGGAAGACGGCGCCACCGTCATCGAACTCCACGTCGCGGAGGACGACATGGGCAAGGTGATCGGCCGCAACGGCAGCGTGGCCAAGGCCCTGCGGACGCTGCTGAAGGTGACCGCCGCGCGGGACGGCGAGTCCGTCCAGCTCGAGATCGTCTGAGCGAGAGCGGATCACGTGGCTGACGGCGGCCACGAAAGCGCCAGCCAGCGGCTCGTGGTCGCCCTCGTTCGGGGCGTCCACGGGCTTCGCGGCGCCATCCGGGTGGAGGTCCTCACCGATCGTCCGGAGGATCGCTTCGTCGCCGGCCGGGTGCTCTACCGCGAGGGATCGGACGAGCCGCTTACGATCGCGTCGGCGGAGGAGGTCGCAGGACGGCCCCGGTTGGCGCCTGCGGTTCCGCGAGATCGCGTCCCGCGAGGCGGCCGACGGACTACGCGAGGCGTACCTCGAGACGGAGGTCCACCCGGGCGCCGACCTGTCCCGTGGCGAGGTCTACTGGCACGAGATCATCGGCGTCGCGGTGCGCGGCCTCGACGGGACGGAGCTCGGCGTCGATCCGCGACGTCTACCGGGTCGCGGAGAACGAGGTCTACGTGGTGGCCGACGGTCCGTTCGGGGCCTTCGACCTGCCCGCGGTCCGCGCCTTCATCCGGGTCTTCGCCCCGCGCCGCGGCGAGATCGTGATCGATGCCGATGCGCTCGACCTCCAGCCGCCGCGCGTCCGGCCGGCCGTGGGCGACCGCCCGAGAGCCCCGCGCCGCACGGGTCCGAAGCGGAAGGCGGGGTCCGAGGCGCCACCATGACCCTCGAGATCGACGTCCTGACCCTCTTCCCGGCGATGATCGCCGGTCCGCTCGCCGAGAGCATCCCCGGGCGCATCCAGGAGCGTGGGTTGGCGACGGTGCGGGTCCACGACCTGCGCGAGTGGGGACTCGGGCGACATCGATCAGTCGACGACACGCCCGTACGGAGGCGGCGCCGGTATGGTCATGCGCGTCGAGCCCGTCGTTGCCGCGATCGAGGCGGTCCGCCGCCCGGACTCGACGGTGATCCTGCTCGACCCGGCGGGCGAGGTGTTCAGCCATGACCGTGCGACCGACCTCGCGAGCCGCGACCACCTCGTCTTCGTCTGCCCACGCTACGAGGGCGTCGACGAGCGCATCCGGGCCTTCGTCGACCTCGAGCTGTCGATCGGCGACTACGTGGTGACCGGCGGCGAACTCCCGGCGCTCGTCGTCATCGATGCGGTCATCCGGCTGCTGCCCGGTGCGATCGACGACCTGCGTCGACGGCCGAGGAATCGTTCAGCGCCGGCCTGCTCGAATATCCGCAGTACACGCGTCCACCATCGTTCCGCGGTCTGGACGTGCCGGCGATCCTGACCTCAGGCGATCACGGCGCCGTGGCCCGCTGGCGGCACGAGCGATCCGTCGAACGGACCCGCGACCGCCGGCCGGACCTCCTGCCCCGCGACCGACGGGCGACTGACCGCTTCGGAGCCCGTGCTATACTCCGGCGCCGGTCGCGAGCTCCGCGGACCGTTCCAGACCGACCGACCCGCAGCTTCGGCTGCCGCTCACCACACCAAGGGACTGCCGCGTGAACGTGCTCGACGAGATCGTCCAGGACCAGCTCCGCACCGACCTGCCGGAGCTTGCCACGGGTGACACCGTGAAGGTCTCCGCCAAGGTCGTCGAGGGCAACCGCGAGCGCATCCAGGTGTTCGAAGGCACGGTCATGCGCCTGCGCGGTGGCGGGATCACCCGCTCGATCACCGTCCGCCGGATCGCCTCGGGCGTCGGTGTGGAGCGGACGTTCAAGATCCACAGCCCGCGCATCGAGAAGATCGAGGTCGTCCGCCACGGCCAGGTGCGACGCGCCCAGCTGTACTTCCTGCGCAAGCGGGTCGGCAAGGCGGCGACGCTGCGCGAGCGTCGCTCCTAGGCGCCGGACCCGCGGTTCGCCGCGACCGATGGCTCCGACCCCGCCCGTCCGGCGGGGTCGATCGATTCTCGGGTAGCCTTGCGGTCGATGGCCGTCATCGTCCCGAGCCTCCGCCACGAGCGCCGATTGTGGAATGACGGCTTGACCCGGGTGGTCGGCGTCGACGAGGTGGGTGTCGCACCGACATGCGGTGCGGTCGTGGCGGCCGCCGTCATCATGCGGCCCGGCTGCCATCGCATCCCTGGCGTCCGGGACTCCAAGACCCTGTCCGCCGCGCAGCGCGAGCGGCTCGCGCCGCTCATCCGGCGACGGGCCGTGGCAGTCGGCGTCGGCGCGGCGTCGGTCCGCGAGATCGACCAGCTGAACATCTACCATGCGACGCATCTCGCCATGCGGCGCGCGATCGCGCGGGTCGGTGGGCACGAGCACGTGATCGTCGATGGCAACCGGATCGCCGGGTTCGAGTCCCAGGTCGGTCCGTACACCAACGTCGTCGACGGCGACGCCAGGGTCTATTCGATCGCGTGTGCCTCGGTCGTCGCCAAGGTCGTCCGCGACCGGATGATGACCCTGCTCGCGGTGCGCTACCCGGGGTATGGGTGGGAACGGAACCAGGGATACGCGACGCTCGAGCATCGGATGGCCATCCGCGAGCTCGGGCTGACCCCGTTCCATCGCCGCTCGTTCCTGGCGCTCCAGCGGACGCTGGCCGGCGACCAGCTGGAGCTGGACCTCCTCGCCGATCCCGCGGCGTCGCCGTCCAGCCACGAACGGCTGGTTCGCGAGCTCGTGCCGGTGATGGCCGACGACGCGGCCCTCGACGCGGGCGACCTGCTGGCGCTCGAGATCACTCCAGCCTGAACCGCGGGCGGCCGCCGGCCGGCGATCACGGTATCGCCTGGTGATCCCGGGGTGAGTGCTGGCTGGCACGATGCTCCCATGGACGGACCGGTCGTCCGCTCGACGCGCACCGCGGCGCAGCGATCAGGTGACGCCGCCGAGTCGACCGTCGAGGTGCGACTGGCAGGATCGGGCTGGTCCGTGCTGGCGCGGAACGTCCACGTCGGGCGGCTGGAGCTCGATCTCGTGGCGGTCGACCCAGGCCCCCCGCCGAACCTGGTGATCGTCGAAGTGCGGTGGCGGCGGTCACGTGGGTTCGGCCTGCCGGAGGAGACGGTGGACCATCGAAAGCGGGCCCGGCTGCGGCAGGCGACGTATGCCCTCCTCGACATCGGCGCGCTGCCCGATGGCAGCCCGCTCCCGCGGCTCCCGCTCCGGTTCGACCTCATCGTGGTGGAACCGGGCCGCGACGCGGGGGCGCCCGTCGTTCGGCACCATCGGGCGGCCTTCTGACACGTGCGATGGGGACCGTCCCGGCGCCGCCGCGATCGGCGTGTGGCGGATCGGACCGGACCCTGTGCTAGACTCCGGCGCGGTCAGGACGGACATCCGTCCGTGCCCGAAGCCAAGAGGAACGCCCGCCCGGAAGGCCCGGCGCGGAGCTCACACGCGGATCGCCCCGGTCGGGGCGGTGCCGACCGGAACCGCACTAGCGGACCCGCTCGGTCCCCGACGACGACATGGCGACCGCGGAGGAACGAACCGAACAGGAGGTCGCTCACCGTGCCGTCCGTTTCGATGCGGCAGCTGCTCGAGGCCGGAGTCCACTTCGGTCATCAGACCCGCCGCTGGAACCCGAAGATGCGCCCGTTCATCTTCGCGGAGCGCAACGGGATCCACATCATCGATCTCGCCCAGACCGTCCAGCGGCTCGATGTCGCGCTGGAGGCTGTCCGCGAGACGGTCGCCCGTGGTGACCAGGTGCTGTTCGTGGGCACCAAGAAGCAGGCCCAGGAGCCGATCGTCTCCGAGGCGACGCGCGCCAACATGCCCTACGTCCAGAAGCGCTGGCTCGGCGGGATGCTGACCAACTTCATCACGATCAAGAAGCGGATCGGCCTGCTCGAGCAGCTCGAGGCGCGGCAGGAGGCCGGCGACTTCGAGCGCATGTCGAAGAAGGAAGCCGCCAAGCTCACCGAGGAGATGGTCAAGCTCCAGGGCACGGTCGGCGGGATGCGCAAGATGAAGCGCCTGCCGGGGCTCGTCTTCATCATCGATCCGCATCGCGAGCGGATCGCGGTGACCGAGGCCAACAAGCTCGAGATCCCGGTCGTCGGCACGGGCGACACGAACGTCGATCCGGACGAGCTCGACTTCATCATCCCGGCCAACGACGACGCGATCCGCAGCATCCGGCTCCTGTGCACGCTCGTCGCGGACGCCGCCATCGAGGGCGCCCGAGAACGGTCGGCGCGCGCCGCCAGCGAGCCGGAGATCATGGACGCTGGCCCCCTGCCGCAGACCGGCGACGAGGAAGAGGTCCCCGGCGCGTCGGAGGAGCTCGTCGCGGCCCTGGCCGGTGGCGCGGCCCTGACCTTCGAGCCTGACGCAGACGACGACGACCTCCTGCCCTGGCGACCGGGTCGCCCGCGCGGAAGCGGCCGTCGCGGAGCCGCCGGAGGCGAGCCCCGAGGAGATCGCCGCCGAACTGGCGCGCGAGGCGGCGGAGAAGGCCGAGGGCGACACGCCGGGCTGACCCCGTCGGCCCCCGTCCAACCACCACCAGATGCATGGGCGCCCGGCGGCGCCCGCCGACACGAAGCGAACAGGAGCCACACTCTCATGGCGGACATCTCGGCGGAGCTGGTCAAGGAACTGCGCGAGCGGACCGGCGCCGGGTTCATGGACTGCAAGCGGGCCCTCACGGAGGCGGAGGGTGACCTGGATGCGGCCGTCGTCCTGCTGCGCGAGCGAGGACTGGCGGCGGCGGCCAAGAAGGCCGGTCGCGACGCCCGCGAAGGACTGGTCTCCAGCTACATCCACACGGGTGGCCGCGTCGGCGTGCTCATCGAGGTCAACTGCGAAACCGACTTCGTGGCACGGACGGACGAGTTCCAGAAGCTCGTCCGTGATCTCGCCGTGCAGGTCGCCGGCCTGTCCCCGATCTACGTCGACCGGGAGCGCATCCCCGCGGCGGACCTCGAGGCGAAGCGGGCACGAGCTGCTGGCCGACGAAGCCACGCAGAAGAAGCCGGAGTCGATCCGCCCGCAGATCGTCGAGGGTCAGCTCAACAAGTGGTACAGCCTGGTCTGCCTCCTCGACCAGCCGTTCCGCGACGAGGAACGGACGGTCGGCGAGCTGGTGACCGAGAGGATCGCGACGATCGGCGAGAACATCCGCGTCCGACGATTCACCCGCTACGCGCTCGGGGAGGATCTGTGAGCGACGCGGCGACCGCCGCGGTCGCCGGAGATCCGCAGGTCCAGTACCGCCGGATCCTGCTCAAGCTGTCCGGCGAGGCGCTGCTCGGCGATCGCGCCTACGGTGTCGACCCGGCGTTCTGCGCCTTCATCGCGAGGCAGGTCGGCGAAGTGCACCGCCTGGGCGTCCAGGTGGGGATCGTCGTCGGCGGCGGGAACATCTTCCGCGGCATGGCAGCCGCCGCGCGGGGGATGGATCGCGCGACGGGCGACTACATCGGGATGCTCGCGACGGTCATGAACGGGCTTGCCCTCCAGGACGCCCTCGAGCGGGAAGGCGTCCCGACGCGCGTGATGACCGCCATCGCGATGAACGAGGTCGCCGAGCCGTACATCCGGCGCCGGGCGATCCGACACCTGGAGAAGGGCCGCGTCGCGATCTTCGTGGCCGGCACCGGCAACCCGTACTTCACGACGGACACCGCGGCCGCGCTGCGCGCCGTCGAGATCAACGCCGAGGTCCTGCTCAAGGCGACCAAGGTGGACGGGGTGTACGACAGCGACCCCGTGACGAACCCCGCGGCGCAGCGGTACGCTCAGCTCGGGTACGCAGATCTGCTTGCGCGACCAGCTCAAGGTCATGGATGCGGCGGCCATCAGCCTGTGCATGGAGAACGATCTCCCGATCGTCGTGTTCGACCTCAATCATCCAGACAACATCACGCGCGTGGCGGCCGGCGAACCGGTCGGGACACGCATCTCGAGCGCCGTGGAGGCGCCGATCGTAGCCGGAGGTGCGCCAGCATGAGCAGCGAGATCCTCGCCGACGCTGACCACAAGATGGCGCGCGCCGTCGACGCGATGGAGCGCGACTTCCAGGGCATTCGCACGGGCCGCGCCTCGACCGCACTGGTGGAGCGCATCCTGGTCGACTACTACGGCACCCAGACCCCGCTCAACCAGCTGGCCGGGATCAGCGTCCCCGAACCGCACCAGATCGTGATCCAGCCGTGGGACCGGGGCGTCCTGAGCGCCATCGAGAAGGCGATCACGAAGAGCGACATCGGGCTGATGCCGAACGTCGACGGTACGGTCGTCCGGCTGAACATCCCGCCGCTGACCGAGGAACGTCGCAAGGACATCGTCAGGGTCGTCCACAAGCGCATGGAAGAAGCCCGCGTGGAGATCCGCAACCTGCGCCGTGACGCCGCCGACCAGCTGAAGAAGGAAGAGCGCGACGGCGAGGTCGGTGCGGACGAATCCCACCGGCAGCTGGAGCTCCTCCAGCGCACGACGGATCGGCACGTGGCCGAGGTGGACCGCCGCGGCAGCGCCAAGGAACAGGAGGTCCTCGAGGTCTAGTGGCCCGCGCACCGCTGGCCCGCCCGACCGACGCGCCGCCATCCGCCCACGAGTCGGCGGCGAACGAAGGCGTCACGGACGTGCCCGTCCCGACCCCGATCGGACCGCAGGCGGACGAGGCGGTCCCGCCCGACGATCTGCCGCGCCACGTCGCGATCATCATGGACGGGAACCGGCGCTGGGCCCGGAGCCGTGATCTCCCCGAACTCGAGGGCCACGCCGCCGGTGTCGAAGCGATCCGTGCGCTCCTGCGCCACGCCGTCAGGCGTGGCGTCCCGGTCCTGACCCTCTACGCGTTCAGCCGCGAGAACTGGGCTCGGTCGGACGACGAGGTCGCCGGCCTGTTCGCGCTCCTCGAGGGCGCGATCCGGAGCGAGACGGACGAGCTGCGTCGCGCAGGGCGTGCAGATCCGATTGCTGGGGCGCCTGGAGGAGCTGCCGGCCGAGACGCGGGGCTCGATCGATGAGGCGCTCTCCGCGACGGCCGACGGGACCCGTCTGCGCCTGAACATCGCCTTCAACTACGCGGGTCGGACCGAGCTCGTCGACGCGGTTCGCCGCCTCGTGGCGAGCGGGACTCCGCCGGAACAGATCGATGAGGCGGCCGTCAGCGCGGCGATGTACACGGCAGGTCTGCCCGACCCGGACCTCGTGATCCGGACCGGCGGCGAGCAGCGACTGTCGAACTTCCTGATCTGGCAATCCGCCTACGCGGAGTTCTACTTCTGCGAGACGCTCTGGCCGGACTTCGGGCCGGAGGCATTCGACGAGGCGCTGGGCGAGTTCGCACGTCGCCAGCGCCGGTTCGGGCGCTAGCGGCCGCCGGGGTGCGACAGCGCGCCATCACGGCGGCGGTGCTCGTCCCGCTGCTCCTCGCCATCCTGGCGATCGGCGGGATCGTCCTGACCGCGGCCGTCGGCGCGATCACCGTGCTGGCGGCCCGCGAGACCTTCAACCTGCTTCGGACCGCGGGCCATCCCGCACTGCCGCTGTTGGGCGGCGTGCTGGCCCTCCTGGTCGTGGCGGACGCCGCCTTTCCCGATGTCCTCGAGGGCAGCGGCCTGCTGCTGCTGGCGGTCGGATTCGTCCTCGTCACCGTCGCCTCGTTCGCGGTCGCCGATCCCCGGGATGGACTCGAGACCTGGATGGCCACGGTCTTCGGGGCGCTGTACGTCGGCCTGCTGGCCTTCGTCATCCGTCTCGGCAACGTTGCCCCGATCGTTCCCCCCGACGCCCCGTTCGCCGCGCTCGGGGACGAGCGCGGCTGGATCCTCCTCCTGATCCTGGCCGTCTGGGCCTACGACACGGGCGCCTTCCTGGTCGGGCGTCGGTTCGGGCGCCGTCGGTTCCTCACCCATATCTCGCCGTCCAAGACGTACGCGGGGCTGGTCGGCGGGGTCGCCGCCACGACAGTGGTCATCGCGGTCCTGTTGTGGGGGCTCGGCCAGCCGCCGGTGCACGCCCTCGTCCTCGGGCCCGCTCGCCGCGCTCGCAGCCCAGGCCGGCGACCTGGCGGAGTCGATGCTCAAGCGAGCGGCCGGCGCGAAGGACTCGGGCGACCTCATCCCGGGGCACGGCGGGATGCTCGACCGGGTCGATTCGTTCCTGTTCGCGGCACCCGTGGTGACGCTGTATGTCGTCGCGATCCTTGACTGACGTGGCGGATATCGCGCCGCGCGGCGTCGCACTGCTCGGCTCGACCGGGTCCATCGGTCGACAGACGGTGGAGGTCCTCGCGGCGCACCCTGACGCGTTCCGCGTGGTCGCCCTGGCGGCAGGCACGAATGAGGCGCTGCTCGCCGAACAGGCCGGGCGACTTGGGGCACCGATCGTCGCCCTGGGCGCGTCGGAGGCGGGTCTCGCGGAGCTGGCGGCACGTGACGACGTCGACCTCGTGGTGGTCGCCACCGGTGGCGTCGTGAGCCTGCGCTCGGTCCTGGCCGCACTTGCGGGCCGGCAAGGTCGTCGCCACGGCCAACAAGGAGACGCTGGTCGCCGGCGGCCACCTGGTCATGCCCGAGGCTCGTCGCCTGGCCTCCCTGGCCCCGGGCCGCGACAGCGCCGACCCGTTCGCGAGCCCGCTCGCCTGGCTGCGGCCGATCGACTCCGAGCACTCCGCCATCTGGCAGTGCCTGGTCGGCGAATCGATGGCTTCGGCGTCGCGCGCCTGATCCTGACCGCGTCGGGCGGGCCGTTCCTCGACGCCAGCCCAGCGGAGCTGGCGGCGGTCACGCCCGCAGCGAGCCCTTCGGCACCCGACCTGGACCATGGGCGCCAAGATCACGATCGACTCCGCCACCCTCGCCAACAAGGGCCTGGAGGTCATCGAAGCGCACTGGCTGTACGATGTCGACTACGACGCCATCGAGGTCGTCATCCACCCGCAGAGCGTCGTCCACTCCGCCGTCCGCTTCGTGGACGGCTCCCTCAAGGCCCAACTGGGCACCCCGGACATGCGACTTCCCATCCAGTACGCCCTGACCTATCCCGATCGCCGGCCATCGCCCGCAGCGCCGCCCGACCTCGTGGCCGCGGGCCGCCTCGACTTCCGTGCGCCCGATGAGGGTCGCTTCCCGGCGCTTCGGATCGCCCGCGAGGCCGGGCCGCCGGGGTCCGGCGGCGTCGGCGGCCCTGATCGCCGCGGACGATGTCGCGGTCGCCCGATTCCTCGATGGCACGCTCGACTTCGCCGGCATCCCGCGGCTGCTCGAGGCCGCCGTGGAGCGGTTCGGGTCGGCCGGCGGGCCTGCCCCCGACGTCGAGGCGCTCATCGACCTCGACGCTGAGGTCCGGGCGCGCATTCGCGACCGTGGACGCCTGGAGGCCACCGCGTGATCGAGTTCCTGCAGTCGATCATCACGATCGTCCTGTTCCTCGCCATCCTCGGCATCCTCGTGATCATCCACGAGCTCGGCCACTTCGTGACCGCCCGGCTGGCGAACGTCCGCGTCCTGGAGTTCGGGGTCGGGTTCCCGCCGCGCGCGCGGGTGCTGCGCGACCGGGGAGAGACCCTCTACACGCTCAACTGGCTGCCGATCGGCGGCTTCGTGAAGCTCGAGGGCGAGGACGGCGACGGCGTCGACGATGCCCGCTCGTTCGCCGCACAGCGCTGCGATCACCAAGATGGCCATCCTCGTCGCCGGTGTCGCGATGAACGTGATCCTGTCGCGTTCGCCATCTTCACGGCATCGCGTGGCTGGCCTCGCCGTACATCGGGATTGCGCTTCTACGAGGTCCAGCCCGACTCGCCGGCGGCCGCGGCCGGGCTCGTGCCCGGGCGACGCCATCGTGGCGATCGACGGCGAGCGCTTCCAGTTCATCGACGGGCCCGAGCATCCTCGATGTCGCTGCGGGCGCGGGCGGGCGAGACCATCGACCTGACGATCGACGGCGAGGACGGCGCGCGCCGCCAGGTGACCGTTACCCTGCGCGACCCGGCCGTCGCGGCGGAACAGGGTGCCCTGGGGATCTCCCGCCAGGACCGCGACATGGGAGGCCTACTTCGACGGCGCCACGACGACCAACGCCCTGCCTGATGCGGTCGCCATCGGAGCGGACCAGACCGTCCGCGCCCTGGGGCTGATCCTCGGCGGTCTCGGGGCGCTCGTCGGGTTCGGTCGGCGGCGACCCGACGGCGCCGCCGCCGGTCTCGGGTCCGATCGGCATCGCCACGCAGATCGGCGACGTGTTCTGGAACGCGGGACCGATCCTGACGCTCTACGTCGCCGGGCATCCTGTCGGCGAACCTCGCGCTCGTCAACATCCTGCCGTTCCCGCCGCTCGACGGCGGCCGGATGCTGATGATCACGCTCAAGCGCCTGTTCGGGGCCCGGATCAGCCTGCGCGCCGAGCAGCTGACCTACATGGTCGGCTTCGTCTTCCTGTTCGCGCTTCCTGATCTGGATCACCGGGTTCGACATCATCCGGGGCCTCGGCGGGAGGTTCCTGACGCCCGTGTCGGCATCCGACGGCCTGCGGCCGCGTCGGCGGTCCACCGTCAGCGTCGACGTCGGCGGTGTGCTCGTCGGGAGCGCCCATCCGGTCGTCGTCCAGTCGATGACCAATACCGACACCGCGGATGCGGACGGGACCGCGATCCAGGTCGCCCGCCTGGCGCACGCCGGCTCGCAGCTCGTCCGGGTCACGGTCAACACCGACGAGGCGGCTGCGGCGGTCCCGGAGATGGTCCGCAAGGTGCGCGGCCTCGGCGTGGACGTGCCGATCATCGGCGACTTCCACTACAACGGGCACAGCTGCTCATCGACCACCCGGAGACGGCGGCCGCTCCTGGCCAAGTACCGGATCAACCCCGGCAACGTCGGCGCGAAGCGCCACGACGAGCACTTCGCCACGATCGTCCGGGTCGCCATCGACAACGACAAGCCGGTCCGCATCGGGGTCAACTGGGGGTCGCTGGACCAGGCGGTCCTGACCGAGCTGATGGACGCCAACGCCGCGCTCGCCGACCCGCGCGACGCTCGCGACGTGATGATCGAGGCGATGCTCCAGTCGGCCCTGCGTTCCGCCGAGCTGGCCGAGGCGACCGGCCTGCGTCACGACCGGATCATCCTCAGCGCCAAGGTCTGCGGGGTCCGCGACCTGGTCGATGTCTACCGGCTGCTCGCCGCCCGCTGTGACTATCCGCTCCATCTGGGCCTGACCGAGGCCGGGATGGGCGACAAGGGCATCATCGCCTCGACGGCCGGCCTCGCGATCCTGCTCAACGAGGGGATCGGCGACACGATCCGCGTGTCGCTCACGCCGGAACCCGGGGCGCCGCGCGAACGCGAGGTGGAGATCGCCCAGCAGGTCCTCCAGTCGATGGGCCTGCGCTCGTTCCTGCCCGCAGGTCTCGGCCTGCCCGGGCTGCGGCCGCACGACGAGCACGTTCTTCCAGGAGATGGCCCAGCAGATCCAGGGCTACCTCAAGGACCGGATGCCCGAGTGGCGGCGAGATCACATCCGGGCGCCGAGGAGCTGCGCGTGGCGGTCATGG
This sequence comes from uncultured Chloroflexia bacterium, assembly GCA_963704935.1. Classification (GTDB taxonomy): domain Bacteria; phylum Chloroflexota; class Limnocylindria; order Limnocylindrales; family CSP1-4; genus SPCO01. Next base: position 111,702 of record CAVPIF010000001.1, on the reverse strand, counting down.
GCTGCGTCGTGAACGGGCCGGGTGAAAGCAAGCACGCCGACATCGGGATCAGCCTGCCGGGCACGTTCGAGGAGCCGGTCGCACCGGTGTTCATCGACGGCAGAGCTCGATCGGACGCTGCGCGGCGACGGCCTGGTCGCCGAGTTCATCGAGATCCTCGAGGCGTATGTCGCCGGTCGATTCCCGACCCCGCCGTCGGTGCCCTGAGCGCCACCGTTCCCCGATCGAGCCGTCCACCCATCCGGGTGTATACTCCGGACAACTGAACGGCCGCTCCGCGACGTGGGTGACCCCCACGTTTCTTTTTGAGCGGCGGTTCGTCGACCGTTGGAGCAGGATGGAGGCGATCATGAGTCGAGACTTCGTGGGCGCCCTCCTGCAGCTGAACGCGGAGAAGCAGGTCTCTCGCGAACAGCTGATCGGGGCCGTCGAGGACGGGATCCAGTCCGCCTATCGACGGGTCGCCGGGGACGAGGACATCCACGTCCGGATCGATGCCGAGATCGGGCAAGATCCGGGTCTTCCGGGCGCGCCTGCGTCGTCGACGAGATCGAGGACGAGTTCACCGAGATCACGCGTCGATGACGCGCGTCGCCATGACCCGGACGCCAAGGTCGGCGATCTCGTCGAGACCGAGCAGCTCGACGGCGATGTCTTCGGCCGCATCGGGGCCCAGACCGCCAAGCAGATCGTCCTGCAGCGCATCCGCGAGGTCGAGCGTGACCAGGTCTTCGACCAGTTCGCGAATCGCGAAGGTGAGCTGATCAACGGGACGGTCAACCGGGTGGAGCCGCGCGCGATCATCCTCGACGTCGGCAAGAACGTCGAGGCGATCCTGGCGACGACGGAGCAGAGCGCCCTCGAGCACTACCGGATCGGTCAGAACGTCAAGGCGTTCGTGCTCGAGGTCCGGCGGTCGATGCGCGGGCCGCAGATCTTCGTGAGTCGGACCCACAAGGGCTTCCTTCGACGCCTGTTCGAGCTCGAGGTCCCGGAGATCCACAGCGGGACGGTGGAGATCAAGGCCATCGCCCGCGAGGCCGGGAGCCGGTCCAAGGTGGCGGTCGCCTCGCGCCAGGAGGGCCTCGATCCCGTCGGCGCGACGGTCGGCCAGCGCGGCGCCCGCGTTCAGGCCGTCGTCGCGGAGCTCGCCGGCGAGAAGATCGACGTCATCCCCTGGAGCGACGACGCAGGCGTGTTCGTGGCGAACGCGCTGAGCCCGGCGCAGGTCATCTCGGTGGACATCGACGAGGAGCACCGGATCGCCAGTGTCACCGTGCCGGAGCGGATGCTCTCCCTGGCCATCGGCCGGGAGGGGCAGAACGCTCGCCTCGCCGCCCGGCTGACCGGCTGGCGGATCGATATCCGGAGCGACGTGTCCGTCGCAGAGGCGAAAGCCGCCGAGGCTGCGCCCGTGGAGCGCGGCGATCGAGCCCGCCGCGGCGATCGAGCCCGTGGCAGTGGCGGCCAAGCCGAAGCGCGTGACCAGGAAGGCTGCGGAGGCTGCCGCCGCCGATGCCGCCGCCGACAGGGCCTGAGGCAGCGCCCGAGACCGCCACCGCCAAGCCGAAGCGCGTGACCAAGAGGATTTCGGCCGCCGCCGACCCGCCGCCGCGGCGCCCAAGGCACCCGCGAAGACCAGGCGCACGCCCAAGAAGGCCGTGGCCGCCGAAGGCGCGACGGAAGGGGTGGCGTCGTAGGCGCCACCACGCGGACCGCGGATGCCAGGGTCGCCGTCGCGCGTCGCGTGCCGACGCGGACCTGCGTCGCGTGCCGGACGACTCGCCCGAAGCGTGAACTCGTCCGGGTCGTCCGGACGCCGGATCGCCGGGTCGTCGTCGACGCGAGCGGCCGCCTGGCCGGCCGCGGTGCCTACGTGTGCCGGTCGGCCGCCTGTCTCGACCATCGCCAACACCAGGGCGCCCTGGGTCGGGCGCTCGAGACCCCGGTTCCGACGGCGCTGCTCGCCGGCATCCCGCTCGGCCCGGACACGATCACGACATCGTCGAAGGAGGAGCCCGTGGCCAGGAGTAGGAGCGGCACCCGCGGCCGTCGCGGGCCGCGCAAGCCGCCGCGTCGCGACGGCGCATTCGCGTCGCAGGTCCAGACGATCGACCCGCGCGAGCGGGGCGCGATCGAGTTGCCCGGCACGATCACCGTCAAGGAGCTCGCCGAGCTGCTGGCGGTCAACGTCGGCCGACATCATCCGCGAGCTGATCAAGAGCGGGATCTTCGCGACGATCAACCAGCTCATCGACCGCGACACCGCGTCGCTGGTGGCCTGCGAGCTCGGGTACGAGGTCGCCGAGACCGTGGCGGCATCGCCGGGTGGCGGAGTCGCCGACGCAGAGGCCGACGGGCCGGCGCCGGAAGCCGCCAAGGAGGTCCTGTTCGACGAGGACGAGGCCGTCAACCTCAAGCCGCGCGCGCCGATCGTGACCGTGATGGGCCACGTCGACCACGGCAAGACGAGCCTGCTCGACGCCCTGCGCTCCACCGAGGTCGCGGCCGGCGAGCGGGGTGGCATCACCCAGCACATCGGCGCCAGCGAGGTCGAACACGACGGCAAGCGGGTCGTCTTCCTCGACACGCCGGGTCACGAGGCCTTCACCGCGATGCGCGCCCGCGGCGCGCGGGTGACGGACATCGCGATCATCGTCGTCGCCGCGGACGATGGGGTCATGCCCCAGACCCTCGAGGCGATCAGCCACGCGAAGGCGGCCAAGGTCCCGATCATCATCGCCCTCAACAAGATCGACAAGCCCGACGCCGACCCGGACGCGGGTCAAGACCGAGCTGACCGAGGCCGGCATCGTCATCGAGGAGTACGGCGGCGATGTCCCGCTCGTGGCGGTCTCGGCGAAGAGCCGGGTCGGCCTCGACGAACTCATCGAGATGATCCTGCTCGTGGCCGATCTCCAGGAACTCACGGCCAATCCGGATCGCGAGGCCGTCGGCACCATCGTCGAGGCGCAGCTCGACAAGAGCCGTGGTCCCGTCGCCACCGCGCTGGTCCAGACGGGCACGCTCAAGGTCGGCGACATCATCGTCGTCGGCGAGACGTTCGGGCGCGTCCGCGCGCTCGAGAACGATCGCGGCAAGCGTGTCAAGAAGGCCGGTCCCGCCAGCGCGGTCGTCGTCCTGGGACTGTCCGAGGTCCCGGAGGCCGGCGACATCCTGCGCGTCGTCGCGGACGAGAAGGCCGCGCGCGCCATGGTCGAGGAGCGCAAGGCGCAGGTCGCGGCCAAGGGCGGCGACGGCAGCGGCCGGGCGACCCTCGAGGACCTGTATCGCCAGATCCAGGCCGGTCAGGCCAAGGAGCTGCGGATCATCCTCAAGGCGGACGTGTCGGGCTCGCTGGGCGCGATCACGCACGCGCTGGAGCAGCTCGAACAGGACGAAGTCCGGATCAACGTCCTGCACGAGGCTGCCGGCGACATCACCGACAACGACATCATGCTGGCGGCGGCGTCCGACGCCATCGTCGTCGGCTTCAGCACGAAGATCACCGAGACCGCCCGGCGCGCCGCCGAGGCCGAGGGCGTCGACGTTCGCCAGTACGACATCATCTACAAGCTGACCGACGACATCGACGCGGCGCTCAAGGGCCTGCTCGAGCCGGTGGTCGTCGAGGTCGTGGAGGGTCGCGCGGAGGTCCGCCAGGTCATCCGCGTCGGCAAGAACACGGTCATCGCCGGCTCGTACGTCACGGACGGACGGATCATCCGCGGCGGTGCCAGGATCTGGCGCGGCGGCAAGATCATCGCGACCGACCGGATCGAGTCGCTTCGGCGCTTCCGCGACGACGTGCGCGAGGTGCAGGCGAACTACGAGTGCGGCATCGGGCTCGCCAACTTCCATACGGTGGAGGAGGGCGACATCATCGAATGCTTCACCTCGCAGACGGTGTCGCGAGCGGTCTCGGCCTGACCGTCCGGTGACCAGTCTCGCCCCGGCGATCGGGCCATGAGCCAGCGGACCGACCGCGTCGACGAACTCCTGCGCCAGGAGATCGGGGCGATCGTGGCCCGCGAGGTGGCCGATCCTCGAGTCGGGTTCGCCACGATCACCAGGGTTGAGACCACCACGGACCTGCGCCACGCGAAGGTCTGGGTCAGCGTCATCGGCCAGCCGGCCGAGCGGACCGCCACGATCGCGGCCCTCGGCCGCGCCATGCCGTTCATCCGGCACGAACTGGGCAAGTCGCTTCGGATCCGGCGCATCCCGGACCTGCACGTCCAGCTGGACGACACCGCCGAACGTGGCACGCGCGTGCTCCAGCTCCTCAACGAACTGGAGGTCGGCCGAGTCGCGGACGAGGACCTGCCGCTCGGCGAGACGCTCCCGACCCCGGTGCCCCGCCTTCACCATGAGGGCGACACCGCGTCCGAGCCGCCGTCGGCGGTGATCCCGCCCAAGCCGCGTTCCCGGAGGCGATCAGGGGCAGAGGGGCGACGTCGATGACGGTCGACCTCTCGACCTATGCCAACGCGGTCCCCGACGTCGTGGTCGAGCGCCTCCGCGGCGCCCGGCGGATCCTCGCGGTCGGGCACGAGAACCCGGACGCGGACACGCTGGGTGCCACCCTCGGCATCGTCGGGCTCGTCGAGACGATCGGCGGGGTCGCGGATCCGGTCTGCACGGATCCCGTCCCGGCCCTGTACGACTTCCTGCCGGGCGTCGAGCGCTTCCGGACGGATCCGGATCTGACCGTCCTGGCCGACTACGACCTCCTCGTGGTGTCCGACTGCGGCAGCCTGGACCGCGTCGGCGAGGTCGGTCGACGGCACGCGAGCCTGTTCGATCGGCTCCCGCGGGTCGTCATCGACCACCATGCCTCCAATGGGTCGACCGGCGACGCCGACTGGATCGACCCGGCAGCGGCCGCCACCTGCGAGATGGTCGCCCTCATCGCCGGCCGCCTCGGCGTCGGCTTCGGGGGCGAGCGGGGACGGGACCTCGCCACCGCCCTGATGGCCGGGATCGTCATGGACACGGCGACCTTCGCGCACCCCAATGCCACGCCACGGACGCTCGCCGTGTCGGCGGCGCTCGTGGAGGCCGGGGCGCCGCTGTCGGACATCTCGCGTCGCCTCTATCGATCCAAGCCCGAGGCGCAACTGCGCCTGTTCGGTCGGATCCTGGATCGACTGGAGAGCGCCGACGGCGGTCGTGTCGTGTGGTCCACGCTCCTCGATGCGGACCTTGCCGCGACCGGCACCCAGCCGCCCCACTCGGAGGGCATCATCGACCTGCTGGCCCAGGCGGACGACGCCGAGGTCGCGATCCTGTTCAAGGAAGCCGGTCCTGCGACGCGGGTCAGCGTGCGCACCAAGCCCGGCGGCGTCGACGCGACGGTCCTGACCGGCCGGTTCGGCGGTGGCGGCCACGCCCGGGCGGCCGGCGCCACGGTGGAGCGGTCCGTGGCCGACGCCCGTCCGCTGGTGCTCGCGGAGGCGCAGCGACTCGCCGCCCTCGTCGTCCGCGGGTCGGCCCGCTAGGGTGGCGCGCTCGTCCCTGGGGCCGGGCCTCGACGGGATCCTCGTCATCGACAAGCCGATCGGGCCGACGTCGCACGATGTCGTCGGGCTCGTCCGCCGGCTGGCCGCCACGAAGCGGGTCGGCCACGGGGGGACGCTGGACCCGTTCGCGTCGGGCGTGCTGCCGGTCTTCCTCGGAAGGGGCACTCGCGTCGTGGAGTTCCACCTGGCCGATCGCAAGGCGTATCGCGCCACGGTCTGCTTCGGCGCGTCGTCCTCGACGGACGATCTGGAGGGCGAGTTGACACCGGCCGATGGACCCGCGCCGTCGCGGGCGGTCGTGGAGGCCGCCCTGTCCGCCTTCCTCGGCTCGACCCTCCAGCGGCCGCCGGCCTACTCGGCGGTCAAGGTGGCTGGTCGGCGCGCCTACGCGATGGCCCGTGCCGGCGAATCGGTGGAGCTCGCGGAGCGCGCCGTGACATTCCACACCCTGGACCTCGTCTCGTGGGAGGACACAGAGGCGGACCGGCCGATCGCGATCCTCGACGTGGAGTGCTCGGCCGGGACGTACATCCGGGCGCTCGCCCGGGACCTCGGCGAGCACGCGGGGAATGCGGCCTACCTGGGCGCACTCCGGCGGACGGCGGCCGGCCCGTTCCGCGCGGCGGACGCCATCTCGCTCGACGCGGTCCGCGCCGCGGCGGCCGACGGTCCCCACGGACTCACCGCGCTCCTGCGCCCCATCGACGAGGGCCTGGATCGCTTCCCGGTCGTGGCGCTCACGGCGGGGGAAGTGATGGCCGTCTCCCGTGGGCAGTTCGTGCGACCGGTCGCCGGATTCGTGCCCGGCGCGGAGCGCTATCGACTGACCACGCCGGAAGGAACCCTTGCCGCGATCGCGACCGATGGCGGCAGCGGGCGGCTGGCACCGGACAAGGTGCTCGTCGCCGCGGAGGCGGTGGCCTGATGGACGTCGTCGCCGGGGTGGACGGCCTGCGTGCCGAACACGGTCCCGTCTTCGCGGTCGTGGGCGTGTTCGACGGCCTGCACCTGGGCCATCTCTACCTGCTGGACCACCTCGAGCGCGAAGCGGAGACGCGCGGGGCGCGCGCCACCGTGATCACGTTCGACCACCATCCGGACGAGGTGATCACCGGCACGGCACCGCCGCTGCTGATGGACCCGGAAGAGCGCCTGGTCCGGTTGGCCGCCGCCGGCGTGGACGTGACCGTCGTCCAGCATTTCGACGATGTCGTACGGCACACGACCTACGACGCGTTCGTGGAGCGGATCCGCGCCCACGCCGGCCTGGCCGGCCTGCTGATGACCCCCGATGCGGCGTTCGGATTCGAGCGTCGTGGTACGCCGCAGACGCTGGCCGCGCTGGGGGCAAGCGATGGCTTCGACGTCGTCGTCGTGCCGCCGTTCATGTTGGATGGCCGCTCCGTGCGCAGCTCGGACATCCGGGCGGCCATCGCGGCCGGCGACTTCGCGGGCGCGTCACGCCTGTTGGGCCGGCCGGTGACGATCGCGGCGACCGCGGGCGTCCCGAGCGATGACCTTGACGCACCGCTGGCCTTCGCCTGGCCGATGGCACTGCCCCCGGACGGGCGCTATCGCGGTCTCGTCGGTGGTGCCGAGGCCACGCTCACGATCGACGGCGGGACGGCGAGGCTGGGTGGCGTCCAGGTGGTACCGGGACGGGTCGAGATCTCGCTCGCGACCTGAGGGTGTCCGGGGCGGTCGGCGATCCGCTTTGGTATCGTGGCGCCGTGGCAGCTGCCGACTTCCATCTCGCCCAGCTCAACGTCGGTCGGCTGCTCGCGCCGGTCGACTCGCTGGCGATCGCGGGGTTCGTCGAGCAGCTCGACGCCGTGAACCGCCTGGCCGATGCGAGCCCGGGCTTCATCTGGCGGCTCGCGACCGAAGCCGGGAACGCCACCGAGATCCGCCCGACCGATGACGAGCTGTTCCTCATCAACATGAGCGTCTGGTCATCGATGGAGGCGCTGCGTGCCTTCACCTACGGTACCGAGCACGTCGATGTCCTTCGTCGACGGCGGGAGTGGTTCGAACGCCTGGCCACCGCGCACATGGTGCTCTGGTGGGTGGAGGCCGGCCATCGCCCGACCATCGAAGAGGCGCTGGATCGCCTCGAACGGCTTCGCCGCGACGGACCCACGCCATCTGCCTTCACGTTCCGGACCCCGTTCGAGCCGGGCGCCTCGGGGCCGGGCGGACCGCTCGTCGACGCCGAGTTCTGCTGGCCCGAGCCGGCCGCCGGCTGACCGGGCTGGGTCGGCTGGGTCGCGCCGGCGAGGCGCGACTACAGGCCGGGGTGCCAGAGAGGTTCTGCGACGCCGCGCTCGTGGTTCTCGTACCGCGCCATGACGAATAGCGCGTCGGAGAGTCGATTGACGTAGGGAAGGACCAGTTCGCCGACCGGTTCCACGTGCGACAGCGTGAGCGCCTCCCGTTCCGCCCGGCGGCAGACCGTCCGCGCCACGTGGAGCTGCGCCGCGCCGGGGGAGCCGCCGGGCAACAGGAAGTTCGTGAGCGGACCGACGACGGCATTGAGCTCATCGATCAGCTGCTCCAGTCGCTCGACATGCCGCGGCTGGACGGTCGGGATCGCCCCCCGGCGCTCATCGTCCTCTGGCCAGCACAGGTCGGAGCCCAGATCGAACAGCTCGTTCTGGACGCGACCGAGCTCCACCACGAGACGCTCGGTGAGGCCGAGGGCCAGGGCGAGGCCGATCGAGGAGTTGAGTTCGTCGACCGTCCCGTAGGCGCGCACCCGCGGATCGTCCTTGGCCACGCGCCGTCCTCCGCCAAGGCCGGTCATCCCGGCGTCACCGGTCCGCGTGTAGATCCTCGTCAGGCGTGGCATCGTGGCGCTCAGGGTACGTCCGCGGCGTCGATGGTGTACCTCGATGCGGGATCCACGTCCCTGTGGCCACGCGCGAGGTGCTCGCTCGGCCCGCAGCCTGGTCACGACGGGGCGACCGCTGCGCGGCGCTACTGGCGACGCACCGACGTCGATCGACCGCCTGTCGGCGAGGATGACGAACGTCGGTCGGGCCAGGCCGCGCTCGGGTGTCAAGGCGACCGCTGCGCGGCTCACGGGACGGCCCGTCGGGCGCGCTTCGTCACTGGAGTCGCGTGGCGGTCGAAGAGGGACCGACGGTCGGCGGGCGAAGGCGGCCGCCGGCCGGGTCACCACGCGACCGGCCTCCGGGCCACGCCACTGCGGGACCCGCCGCGTTTGACCGATTCGCCCTCAGGCCCGTATCATCCGCCGGTCATAGATGGAAGACATCACGTAGAACATCGTGTTCGGAGGAACGAGTGCCGCTCGCGCGGGAACAGAAGCAGGAGATCATGGCCGGCTACGCCACCAAGGACGGTGACACCGGTTCTCCCGAGGTCCAGGTCGCGCTCCTGACGGAGCGGATCAAGGAGCTGACGGGGCATCTCCGGAGCTTTCCCAAGGACAACCATTCGCGACGCGGCCTCCTCAAGCTCGTCGGCCAGCGCCGTCGCCTTCTCGCGTATCTGATGAAGAAGGACAGCGCGCGCTACCGGACCGTCATCGGACGGCTCGGACTTCGCCGCTAAGGCCGCTCCCTGACGACCTCGGGCATGACCCGGGGTCGCTCAGCATCAGGCGCCTAGCCCAGCGTGGTCAGGCTGACCCGCCCATGGGTCGTCACCTCCTCCACGACCAAGGAGGACTTAGTCCCTTGTCTCACACATTCGAGACGCAGCTCGGTGGCCGCACGCTGACCATCGAGACCGGCAAGCTCGCCCGCCTGGCGGGTGGCGCCGTCACCGTTCGCTACGGTGACACCCTGGTGCTCGGCACCGCCAACCGTTCCGATCCCCGCCCCGGCCTCGACTTCTTCCCACTGACGGTGGAGTTCGAGGAGCGGATGTACGCCGCAGGCAAGATCCCGGGCGGATTCATCAAGCGCGAGGCACGTGCGTCGGAGGCGGCCACGTTGGCCGCCCGGCTGACCGACCGCCCGATCCGCCCCCTCTTCCCCGAGGGCTACAAGGACGACATCCAGCTCGTCATCACCGTCCTGTCGACGGACCAGGAGAACGAGCCCGACATCCTCGGGACCGTCGCGGCATCGGCCGCATTGACCATCAGCGAGATCCCGTTCAGCGGCCCGGTCGGCGCCGTGCGGATCGGCCGGATCAACGGCGAGTTCGTCGTCAACCCGACCTTCAGCGACCTGGCGGACTCGGAGCTCGATCTCATCGTCTCCGGCACCCGGGACGCGATCATGATGGTGGAGGCGGGCGCCAAGCTCCTGCCCGAGGCCGTCATGGCCGAGGCGATCCTGTTCGGCCACCGCGCCCTGCAGCCGCTCATCGACATCCAGCTGGAGCTCCAGGAGGCCGTCGGCAAGGCCAAGGCCACGCCGTTCCTCGAGGCCGGCACCGGCTCCGTCCTCGACTTCGCGAAGGCCGTCGAGGCCGGCGACGAGCTCGTCGTCGTCGACGTCGAGACGACCGGCACGGACCCGAAGATGGCTGATCTCGTGGAGATCGCCGCGGTCAAGGTCAAGGGTGGCAAGATCACGGATCGCTGGTCCACCCTCGTCAACCCCGGCCGGCCGATCGTCGGCAACCAGATGCACGGCATCACCGACGCCGACGTCAAGAAGGCACCAAGCCCGGCGGAAGCCGCGCGAAAGGCGATCGACTTCATCGGTGATTCGGTCATCGTCGGCCATTCCGTCGGGTTCGACCTTGGCTTCCTCCAGGCGGCGCTGGCCGACGGGACGACGTTCGCGCAGGGCCGCTATCTCGATACCCTGACGATCGCCCGCGAGGGCTATCCGGACCTCGAGAACTACAAGCTCCCGACCCTGTCGCACTTCTTCGGCATCGAGCTGTCCCAGGCGCATCGCGCCCTGCCCGACGCCGAGGCCACCGCGAACCTGCTGATCTGGTTCGCGAACGACCTGCCGGGACGCATCGAGACGCTTCGTGAGGGGATCGCGGACTCGATTCGCGCCAATCGCACCGGCGGCGACAGCAAGGCTCTCCAGGAGGCCGCTCGCCGCGAGGCACGCGTCAGCAAGGGCCTGTTCAACCTGGTCAACAAGAAGACCGCCCGCCAGCTGGCCCTCGACGAGGGGATCCGGATGGACGGCCGCGGCCTGACCGAGCTTCGCCAGATCTCGGTGGACGCAGGCATCCTGCCCCGGGCCCACGGATCCGGGCTGTTCACGCGCGGCGAGACCCAGGTCCTGACGATCGCCACGCTCGGAGCGTCCTCTGACGTCCAGCGCATCGACACGATCAGTCCCAAGACCGAGAAGCGCTACATCCACCACTACAACTTCCCGCCGTACTCCACCGGCGAGAACAAGCCGATGCGTGGCCCCAGCCGGCGCGACATCGGGCACGGCAACCTGGCCGAACGGGCGCTTATCCCGGTGCTCCCGGCCCACGACGACTTCCCGTACGTCATCCGGCTCGTGTCGGAGTGCCTGTCGTCCAATGGCTCCACCTCGATGGCCTCGACCTGCGGTTCCACCCTCGCGCTGATGGATGCCGGCGTGCCGATCTCGGCACCCGTCGCCGGCGCGGCGATGGGCCTCATCAGCGAGCCCGACGGCCGCTTCGTCGTCCTGACCGACATCCTCGGCAAGGAGGACTCGGTCGGCGACATGGACTTCAAGGTGACCGGCACGCGGGACGGCATCACCGCCCTGCAGATGGACATCAAGGTCCAGGGCATCAACGAGGCGATCATCCGCGATGGACTCAAGCAGGCGCTCGCCGCCCGCCTCGAGATCCTGGACAAGATGACGGCCGTCCTGCCCGAGACACGCCCGGAGATGAGCGACTTCGCGCCGCGCATCATCACGATCAAGATCAACCCGGAGAAGATCCGCGAGATCATCGGCAAGGGTGGGTCCATGATCCGCAAGATCCAGGAAGAGACCCAGACCGAGATCAACGTCGAGGATGACGGCACCGTGGAGATCGCGGCCGTGTCCGGCGAGAACTCGCGCAAGGCGATCCAGTGGATCGAGTCCCTCACGCGTGAGGTCGAGGTCGGCTCGCTCTACCTCGGCAAGGTCACCCGGATCATGGGCTTCGGCTGTTTCGTCGAGATCCTGCCCGGGAAGGAAGGCCTCGTCCGCATCGGCGAGCTCGCCGACTACCACGTCCCCACCGTCGAGGACGTCGTGTCCGTCGGCGACGAGGTGATGGTCGTCGTGACCGAGATCGACCGCCAGGGCCGGGTCAACCTGTCCCGCAAGGCCGCCATGCAGCGGCACCTGGCCAAGGATCCCGCATAGCGCGGTCCCCCCGGCCGGGAACGCACGCGGAGCGGCTGGACCCGCTCTCCGCTCCGCACCAGAGCCAGTCCAGGCGGTCGGTCCCTTTCGGGGCCGGCCGCCTGACGTCGTGCCGGGGCCCTGTCGTGCCGGGGCCCTGAACTCACGCTGGTATACTCGCGGCCGTGCCCGGACCGATCCTGAACACCGCGGAGCCACGCCCTCGATGACCATCCGACCCCTCACCGTCGCCGTCGTCGGCGCCACCGGCGTCGTCGGCCAGACGATGATCCGCACGCTGCTGGAGCGCGACTTCCCGATCGGGGAGCTGCGGCTACTGGCGAGCGTCCGGAGCGCGGGTCGCACGATCACGGTGGGCGGCACGGAACACACCGTCGCCGAAGCCACGCCGGAGGCGTTCGAGGGCGTCGACATCGCCCTGTTCAGCGCCGGCGGCGACACGTCCAAGGCGCTCGCTCCCGAGGCAGCCCGACGTGGCGCGACCGTGGTCGACAACTCATCCGCCTGGCGGATGGATCCGGCGGTACCGCTCGTCGTGAGCCAGGTCAACCCGGACGACCTCGTGTGGCATGAGGGCATCATCGCCAACCCGAATTGCTCCACGATGCAGCTCGTGCCGCCGCTCATGGCCCTGCGCGATGCCGTCGGGCTGGAGCGCGTCATCGTGGACACCTACCAGGCCGTCAGCGGCACCGGCGGGAAGGCTATCCGGGAGCTGCAGGCGCAGGTCGAGGCGTACGTCGGCGAGCAACCGATGGATGTCGCCGTCTACCCGCACCAGATCGCCTTCAACGCGCTTCCCCAAGTGGACGTCTTCCTGGACAACGGCTACACCAAGGAGGAGTGGAAGGTCGTCACGGAGAGCCGCAAGATCCTGCATCTGCAGGACCTGCGCGTCAGTTCCACGGCCGTTCGCATCCCGGTCTTCGTCGCGCACAGCGAGGCGGTCCATGTCGAGACCACCCGCCCGATCAGTCCTGACCGCGCCCGGACCCTGTTCGCGGCCGTGCCGGGCGTCGTCGTCCAGGATGACCCATCCACCGCCACGTACCCGCTCGCGACGCTGGCCGCGGGCTCGGACGAGATCTATGTCGGCCGCGTCCGCCAGGATCCGAGCGTCGACGGCGATCGCGGGCTCGCGTTCTGGGTCGTCAGCGACAACCTCCGCAAGGGGGCGGCCACGAATGCCGTCCAGATCGCCGAGGTCCTGGTCGAGCGCGGCTGGGTGCAGGCCGCCGCGGCGCGGAACGCGGCCGGAAGCCCGGCGTGACGGCCGCCGAGCGCCGCGAGGCGCTCGAGGCGATCGCGGCCGAGGTTCGCGATTGCACACGCTGCCGCCTCCACGAGACGCGGACCCGGGCGGTCCCGGGCGAAGGTGACACGGACACGGAGGTCATCTTCGTGGGAGAAGGCCCCGGGTTCAACGAGGATCGCGAGGGCCGCCCGTTCGTCGGGCGCGCAGGTGGCCTCCTCGAGCGACTGCTCGGCCATGTGGGCTGGGGGCGCAAGGATGTCTTCATCACGAATGTCGTGAAATGCCGGCCGCCGGACAACCGCGACCCGGAGCCCGAGGAGATCGCGGCCTGCGCGCCGTTCCTGCGGCGGCAACTCCAGGTGCTGGATCCCTCGGTGGTCGTCACGCTCGGGCGCTTCTCCATGGCCAGCTTCATGCCCGGCGTCCGGATCAGCCAGGCGCACGGCACGACCCGGCTTGCCGACCCGGCCACCGGAGCCCGCGACGCGACCGTCTTCGCGATGTATCACCCGGCCTACGCCCTGCGGAACCCGGCCGTCGAGCGGGAGAGCTTCGAGGACATGGCCCGTGTTCCAGGCGTCCTCATCGAGGCGCGCGAGCGCAGGGCGGGCCGGCGGGCCGCGGCGACGACCCAGGTGACGCCCGTGACCCCAGCCGCGACCGAACCTGCGGGGACGGCCGCGCCGACCGACATCGACCAGCTCAGCCTCTTCTGACCAACCCGTAGCCAAGGTAATCCACATGGTCTCCGACCCAGACGTGCCGCTCCGCATCATCCCGCTCGGCGGGGTGGGTGAGATCGGCAAGAACATGTACGTGTTCGAGTTCGGCGACGACATCGTCGTCATCGACTGCGGCCTCATGTTCCCCGACGAGGAGATGTTCGGCATCGATCTCGTCATCCCCGACGTGAGCTACCTCAAGGAGAACCGCTCCAAGGTCAGGGCCTTCCTCATCACCCACGCGCACGAGGACCACGTCGGCGCACTGCCCTACGTCCTGCCCGAGTTCCCGGGCGTGCCCGTCTATGCCAGCACCCTCGCCAGGGGCCTGCTCGGCAACAAGATCAAGGAGCACAAGCTCCACAACAACCCGCTCATCGCGCTGGAGCCCGGCGATGAGATCGACATCGGGCCGTTCCGCGTCATGCCGTTCCGCGTCGGGCACTCCATCCCGGACGCGATGGGCATCGCCCTGCGAACCCCGGTCGGGACCGTCGTGCACACCGGCGACTTCAAGTTCGACCACACCCCGGTCGACGGCAAGCTGTCGGACTTCGCGATCCTGGCCCGGCTCGGGCAGGAGGGCGTCATCTGCCTGCTGTCCGACTCGACCCGGGCGGAGAACCCGGGCTACACGCCATCGGAACGGACCGTCGGCGACGCCTTTCGCGAGATCATGGAGCCACTGGACGGCCGGGTCATCGTAGCGACCTTCGCCAGCAACATCGCACGCGTCCAGCAGGTGCTCGATGCCGCCGCGGACATGGATCGCAGCGTATCGGTCATCGGTCGATCCATGGAGCAGAACTTCCGCATCGCGACGGATCTCGGCTACCTCAAGTACGACGCGTCGCGCATCGTCTCCAAGGACAAGATCAAGGACCATCCGGACGACAAGCTCGTGATCGCCACGACGGGCGCCCAGGGCGAGCCGATGGCGGGTCTGGCCCGGATGGCCAACCGGGACCATCGATTCGTCGAGATCCAGCCGGGCGACACGGTCATCGTCAGCGCCAGCCCGATCCCCGGCAACGAGGAATCGGTCTCGCGCACCATCGACAACCTGTTCAAGGCGGGCGCCAACGTCTTCTACCACACGATCAAGCGCGCGCACGTTTCCGGCCACGCCAGCCAGGAAGAGCTCAAGCTCATGCTGGGCCTGACCAAGCCCACGTACTTCATCCCGATGCACGGCGAATTCCGGATGCAGGTCCAGCATGGGCGCCTGGCGATGGAGACCGGGGTCTCGCCGGAGAACGTCTTCATCGTGGAGAACGGGACGCCGATCGAGATCTACGCCGACGGCTCGGCGCGCCGAGCCGCGCCCGTCACGGCCGGCTACGTCTACGTCGACGGGCTGTCGGTCGGGGAGGTCGGTGACATCGTCCTGCGCGACCGCCGGGCGCTCGCCAACGACGGGATGTTCATGATCGTCGTGACCGTGGACAAGCAGACCGGTTCGGTGGTGGGTCGACCCGAGATCATCACCCGCGGGTTCGTCCACCTCAACGAGCGCGATCCGATCATGGACGAGGCACTGGAGCGGGTCATCGCCTCGGTCCAGACACCCGGCGACCACATCAGCGAGATCGCCCTGCTCAAGACGCAGATCAAGGACGGCGTGTCGCGCTACCTGTACGAACAGACCAAGCGCCGACCGATGGTCTTCCCGGTCGTGGTGGAGGTCTAGGCGGTGGCGACCCGCCGGACCGCCCGCCCCGCCGCGCGCTCGACGACGGCGCGCGGCGGTCGCGCGACCCGCAGACGGCGCTCCACGCGGTTCACGAACCGGATCACGCCGGATGTCGCGCGATCGATCATCGGCACGCTGATGATGGCCCTCGGGGCGATCACGTTGATCGCGTTGATCCTGCCCGGCGAAGGGGCCCTGACGGACTGGTGGCGCGACTCGATCGCCCCGTGGTTCGAGACCGGCCGCTGGCTGCTGCCATTCCTGCTGCTGGGCGGCGGCTGGTACGTCGCCGCCGGTCCCGGCCGACACCCGGGCTCGGGGTGGGGGATGACCCTGCTGGGGCTCGCGCTGGCCTTCGTCGCGGTGCTCGGGGCGTTCGAGGTGCTCGCCCTGGACATCCTGGATGTCGAACGCGGCGGCGGGCGGATCGGTCGCTTCCTCGCCGAGGCGCTGGAACCGCTGCTCACCGGACCTGGGGCCTTCGTGCTGCTGCTGGCCGGCGCCGTCCTCGGCGTGATGATCGCCTTCAACCTTCGACTCCGCCAACTCACCGACCCCGTGACCGGCACCGCGCACTGGGTGGTGACGACGGCCGCCGACTCGGTCCGCCGGACGCAGGAGCAGCGCGCGGCGGCCGCGGGCGCGGCGGCCGCCCAGCGCGCGCGCGTCGGCGCAGGCTCGAGCGCGGTGGCCGGTGCCGTCGCCAGGCCACCGGTCGCCGTCCCCGTCGTTCCGGGCGACGATGGGCCCGGGCGCTCGGGTCGCAGCATCCTCGACGATCCCGCGCCGCGAACGAGCCAGTCGCCGCTCAGCCAGACGGTATGGACCAGCCCGGGTGACGGCGGCTCGATCGGTCTGCCCGGCGTGCTGACCCCGGCGGGTGCGGCCGCGGGGCCCGGCGCCGTCGGCCGGTCGGCCGTGAGCGCCCGCGGGCTCGCCTCCACCCTGACGGATGTCCCGACCGCCCAGGAATCGCTCAACGCCATCGACTGGACGCTCCCGACCATCGGACTGCTGGAGGCGCGTGTGGCCGGGCGGGTCGGCGTGGAGGTCGACCACGACGGGAACGCCCGACGGATCGAGGAGAAGCTGCTCAGCTTCTCCATCCCGGCCAAGGTGACCAAGATCAACTCGGGTCCGGTGGTCACCCAGTACGAGGTCCGCCCGGAGCACCATGTCAAGGTCTCCCGGATCGAAGCGCTGGCCGACGACCTCGCGATGGCCCTCGCCGCGCGGTCGATCAGGATCGAGGCGCCGATCCCGGGCAAGGATGTCGTCGGCATCGAGATCCCGAACTCGGTCAGCGAGGTGGTCGGGTTCCGCCCGCTCGTCGACGAGAGCCAGATGCTCGGATCGACGAGCCCGCTGACGTTCGCCCTCGGCCGCGATGTGTCGGGCAAGGCCTATGCCGTCGACCTCGCCAAGATGCCGCACCTGCTCGTGGCCGGGGCCACCGGATCGGGCAAGAGCGTGTGTGTCAACGCCCTGATCACGAGCCTCCTGATGCGGGCCCGCCCGGACGAAGTGCGGATGGTCCTCGTCGACCTCAAGCGAGTCGAGCTGGCGCCGTACAACGGGTTGCCGCACCTCCTCCAGCACGTGATCGTCGAACCGGCGGAGGCCAAGGCGGTCCTCAACTGGGCCGTCCGCCAGATGGAGGAGCGCTACAAGCTGCTGGCCGCCCACGGCGTCCGCAATATCGGGGCGTTCAACAGCCGGCCGGAGGCAGCCAGCCCCGCCGGCGAGGACGGTGCCGCCGAGCGGATGCCCTACATCGTGCTGATCATCGACGAGCTGGCGGACCTGATCATGCGCGAGGGTCGCAAGGTGGAGGACCCCATCGTCAAGATCGCCCAGAAGGCCCGGGCCGTCGGCATCCACCTCGTGCTCGCGACCCAGCGTCCGTCGGTCAACGTCGTCACCGGGTTGATCAAGGCCAACGTGCCGTCGCGGATCGCATTCGCGATGTCCTCCATGGTCGATTCCCGGACGGTCCTCGATTCGCCGGGGGCGGAGGACCTGATCGGGCGCGGCGACATGCTCTATCAGCCGGTCGACCTTCCGCGGCCGGTCCGGATGCAGGGCGTCTTCGTCAGTGACCGCGAGGTGACCGAGATCACCCGGCACTGGTTGGACCAGACCGGCGGCCGGACCTTCTATGACGAGGAGATCCTGGCCTTCACGGACGCCGAGGACGGCGGCAACGGGGACCACGGCCAGTTCGGCTGGCTACGAAAGCTCGGCGTGGACGAGATGACGGTGCCGGCGGCCGAACTGGTGACGACGACACAGCGGGCGAGCACGTCGATGCTCCAGACCAAGCTCAAGCTCGGGTTCGCCCGGGCCAGTCGCGTGATGGACGAGCTGGAGCGCTACGGGGTCATCGGCCCCCAGGATCCGCGCAACCCGGCCTCGCCTCGACAGATCTACGGGCCGGACAACTGGTTCCGCTCCATGGACGACATCGACGACCCCGGGGACTGACCGGGACCATCGGGCCGCTGAGCCCAGAACCATCACTGGGGTATCCTGTGGTCCCCGGTCGAGGTCGTGGCGGCGCGGCACCACGACGAACCGGACCGGGACCGACGTGCATCACGGGGCATCGCAGTTGACGACACGGGACCAGGTCCGGCGAGCTGCCGGGGCCGAGCGGGGCGACGCCGCGCAAGGTCCCGCGGCCGAACCTGCACCGAACCTGCCGGAGCGCCTGCTGTCCGCTCGCGAGCGCAAGGGCGTCGACCTGTACCGGGCGGAGCGAGACACCAAGATCCGCGTCCGCTATCTGGCCGCCCTCGAACGCGGTGACTACCGGGAGCTGCCGGGCGCCGTCTACACGAAGGGATTCCTCCGGAACTACGCGCTGTACCTGGGCCTGGACCCGGATGATGTGCTGCTCCAGTGGCGCCGTGAGCGAGGCGACCTGCGTGAGCCGCAGGCGGTCATCGCCGTCCCTCGCCCGATCGCGGCGCCGCGCCCAGGCCTGACCTTCTCGCCGAGTCTCGTCGTCTTCACGCTGCTGCTACTGGCCGTGCTGGCCTTCGCGGGGTACCTCGGTGTCCAGCTCCTGCGCTTCGCGAAACCCCCGACGATCGCCGTCACGTCGCCGGCGGTCGCCGTGGTCGACGTGGACGAGTCGGCGACGGAATACGTCCTGCGCGGGACATCCAGCGCCGGAGCCACGATCTCCATCGCCACACCGGGTCGCGACCCGTACTCCGTCCGCGCGGACGCGGACGGAGCGTGGAGTGCTTCCGTGGAGCTGCGCCGTGGCCGCAACCAGTTCGAGGTCAGCGCGGTGGACCCGGATACGGGCAAGCCGTCCGAGGAGAAGGTCAGCCTGTTCATCACCGTGCCGTTCCTCGTGATCGAGGCGCCGACCCTGACCGTCGACCAGCCGGCTGAGGGGGCGACGTTCGAGAACGGCGCCATCCCGGTCCAGGGTCGGACGACCAATGCCGGCACGGTGGTGGTCAGTGCGAGCTACGCGGGCCCGACAGAGCCCGTCGTCGGCGACGCCCCGACGCCGGCCCCGCCACCGACTCCCGGCCCGGTCACGGTCGCCGTCGCGGACGACGGTACGTTCAGCACCCCCTTCGAGCTCACGACCGGGCGCTGGGCGATCACCGTGACGGCCTCCAGCCAGGAGGGCAAGACGGCGTCGCTCACCCGGAACGTGTCGGTCGTCTTCAAGGGGGTCAACCTCGTCGTCAACATCAAGGGCGGCAAGGCCTGGATCAAGGTCTGGGTGGACGGCAAGATCGACGAGGAGGTCGGGTTGGCCGGGAAGGTCTTCAGCGCGAACAAGACGCTGACCTTCACCGGAGCAGAATCGGTGGAGGTGCGCACCGGGTCGTCCGGCGTGACGCACTTCACCCTCAATGGGACGGTGCTCGGAGCACTCGGCGGAAGTGGGGTTCCCGAGACCTGGCTGTTCGCGCCACCGGACGAGCCGGTCAAGACGCAGCGCCGCTGACGAGCGTGCCCGGCACAGACGACTCGCTCCTGGCCCTGGCGGGGCGGGTCGGTGCCGCGTGCCTTGCGCACGGTGTCACGATCGCGACCGCCGAGTCCTGCACGGGGGGCCTCGTCGCTCACCTGGTAACGGACGTTCCGGGCGCCAGCTCCTACTTTCGCGGCGGGCTCGTCACCTACGCGGACGATGTCAAGGCGTCCCTCGCCGATGTTCCGCTGTCCAGCCTTGAGGGGCACGGGGCGGTCTCCGCCCAGGTGGCCGTGGCCATGGCGGAAGGGGCGCGGCGGCGGTTGGGCGTCGACCTGGCGGTGGCCGTCACGGGCGTCGCGGGTCCGGGCGGAGGCACAGAGGCGAAGCCCGTCGGCCTGACCTACGTCGCGATCGCCGATGCCCGCGGCGACGACGTCCGGCGCTTCCAATGGACGGGGGACCGGGCCGCCAACAAGCGGGCCAGCGCCGGTGCCGCGCTGGAGATGCTGCTCCAACGGATCGAAGGATGACCCGGGACGCCGCCGCGATCGGTGCCGGCCTGGCCGAAACGCGGGAACCCCGGCCCATCCCTCCGGGCCAGCGGATCCACGTCATCGGAGCGGCCGGGGCCGGCGCGAGCGCAGCGGCGCTGCTGGCCCACCATGCGGGGGCGCTCGTCAGCGGGTGCGACGTTGGCTGGGCCTCGCCGTACACGGCCGCACTCCAGGCCGTGGGCATCGGGGTGGCCGGTTCGCACGAGCCTGCTCACGTGACCCAGGAGCCCCGGCCGGACCGGGTCGCCGTGACCAAGGCGCTGACCGCGGTGGACCCGGACCATCCCGAGCTCGCGGCGGCGCGGGCGGTGGGACTCGTCCCTGAGGCGTGGCAGCAGGTCGTGGCCGACGCCGCGACCGGGCGCACACTCGTGGCCGTCGCCGGCACGCACGGCAAGAGCACGACGTCCGGTTGGCTCGTCCACCTGCTCACATCGGCAGGCCGTGATCCCTCCGCGTTCGTCGGCGCCCTCATGCCGGGGTCGATCACGGGCGGGCCGCCCGCGACGGCGCGACGGGGAGGCGGCGACGCCTTCGTCGTCGAGGCCGACGAATATGCCGGCAACTTCGACCCGTACCGGCCCGCGATCGCCGTCCTGACGGGGGCTGAATGGGACCACCCGGACGTGTTCGCGGACGGTGCGGCGGTCGAGGCAGCCTTCGCCGCCTGGCTGCGCCGCCTGCCCGATGAGGCGACCGTCGTGGCCAACCTGGGGGATCCCGGTGCGGCGGCGGTCATGGATCGGCTCCGGGATCGTCCGATCCGGATCCTCGGCTATGCCCTCCTGGAGTCCTCGCCCGCCCGGGGCGGGTTCGTTCGGGGCGTCGCCGAACGGTTCACGACCGCGGCCGGCCCGGCGACCTCCCTCCTCGGCCGGATCGTCCGGGCCACGCCGACAGGCACACAGCTCGAGCTGCACGGCCTCGACCCGCTCAGCGGGCCGGTGTCGGTGGAGCTCCGGAGCGCCGGACGCCACAATGCCGCCAACGCGCTGGCGGTCGCCGGCGCGGCAGCCGCGCTCGGCGTGCCCGTTCCGGAGATCGTGGTGGGCCTGGCGACGTTCGAAGGCGTCGGCCGGCGGCTCGAGCGGAAGGGCGTCGCCGGCGACGTCGTCGTGTACGACGACTATGCCCATCACCCGACCGCGATCCGCGCGACGATCGAAGCCGTCCGCCAGCGCGAGCCTGGGCGCAGGGTCTGGGCCGTGTACGAGCCGCTGACGTTCCATCGGACCGCGGCCCTGCTGGAAGGCTTCGCCGAGGCGCTCGCGACGGCCGACGCCGTGGCCGTAGCGGACATCTGGGCCGGACGTGACCAGGACACGAGGATCGCCTCCCCGGGTGGGCTCGCTGCGGCAGTCCATCGCCTGCGCCCCGACCTCATCGCGGAGGCGTCGGGTTCGGTCGAGGCGACCGCCGACTGGCTGGCGATGAAGGTCCGTCCGGGCGACGCCGTGCTGGTCATGGGCGGCGGCCACAGCTACCGCGTCGGTGAGCGGTTGCTGGCGCGCCTCGACGGCTCCAGGATGTGATGCGGCTCGACCACGCAACCGCCTCGGACCTGCTCGACGCCATGGCGCGCGCCTGGACAACGTTCGACGGGGACGCGTGGACCGACCTCCACGCCGAGGATGTCGAGCAGCACACCGATCCGTCCAGCGCACCAGTCGTAGGTCGGAACGCGCTTCGGGCGGAGCTGCTGGCCGCCTCTTCGGTGCAGGAGCAGGTAGCATGGACGTGGGAGCGCCACTGGGTCGTACCGCCGACGATCCTCGCGGCCTGGCACCTGACCTACCAGCATCGCGAAACGCGCACCCTCGTTCGGTGCGACGGGTTCGCAACCCTCGAGGTCGATGGCGACGGTCGGATCGCTCGCAGTCGGTGGTGGTACTTCCGACGCGAATCGCCCGGCGCGACCTAGCACAGGAGAGATACGGATGGCCGGAGACGTCTCGTTCGACGTCGTGAGCGACTTCGACGAACAGGAACTGCGCAACGCCCTGGACCAGGTGCGCCGGGAGGTCGGCCAGCGCTACGACTTCAAGGGCGTGACGGTCGACCTGACCCAGACGAAGGAAGAACTGGTCCTGGTCACCGATGACGAGCACCGGGCGTCCGCCGTGAAGGACCTCATCGAATCGAAGGCGATCCGGCGTGAGCTGTCGCTGAAGATCTTCGACTGGGGCAAGGTCGAGCCGGCCGGCGGGAACATGGTTCGCCAGCAGATCAAGCTGCGGCGAGGCCTGACCGATGACGTCGCGAAACGGATCACGAAGCTCATCCGGGAGGAGTTCCCCAAGGCGAAGTCGCAGATCCAGGGCGATGCCGTGCGCGTGTCCGGCAAGAGCAAGGACGTCCTCCAGGCGGTGATGGCGCGACTCCGCGAGCTGGACGAGCCGGTACCCCTCCAGTTCCAGAACTATCGCTGAGGTGCACCGTGCTGCCCGAGTCCCGCTTCGCGAAGGCGGTCATGATCATCCTCAGTGCGGTGATCATCCTTGGCCTCGTCGCCTCGGCCTTCGCGTACCCGGTCGCCCTGTGACGGGTGGCGCGACGGATCGACGCCGATGACCGACGAGGCGGACGTCAAGACAGAGCCTGAGGCCGTCACCGAGCCCACGCCCGAGGCCGAGCCCGAGCCCACGCCCGAGGCCGAGCCCGCCGTCACCGCGCCCGAGGTCGCGTCCGCGCCCGAGGCCGCGAAGGCCGGGCCAAGGACCATCGGTCGGCTGGTCGCCGACGCCCTCCGCATGGCCGGCGTCCGATACGCCTTCACCGTCCCGGGCGAGTCCTTCCTGGGCCTGCTCGACGCGTTCGGCGACGTCGGCATCCGGGTGATCGCGACGCGTCACGAGGGCGGGGCGGCGTTCATGGCTGAAGCTCATGCCCAGTTGACGGGCCGACCCGCCGCCTGCCTCGGGACCCGGGCGGTGGGAGCCGCGAACCTCGCCATCGGGATCCACACGGCACGCCAGGATTCCGCGCCGATGTTCGCCATCGTCGGCCAGGTGGACCGCGCCCACCGCGGACACGAGGCCTTCCAGGAGATCGACCAGGTCGCGACCATCGGCGGTCTCGCGAAATGGGCGGTGGAGCCCGATTCGCCTGAGTCCGTGGCGCCGGCGATGGCCGAGGCCATCCGCCAGGCCCTCGGCGGTCGACCTGGTCCCGTGTTGTTGTCCCTGGCGGAGGACCTGCTGGACCTGCCGGCGCCGTCGGACGCGAACGTGGAGAGCGGTCGACCCGGCCCCGGTCGACCGGCGGACGACGACATCCGTGCGGTCATCGAGCTGCTCGCCTCTGCCCGACGACCGGTCATCCTGGCTGGCGGTGGAGTCCTCCGGGCACGTACCTCGACCGAGCTGCTGCGGTTCGCCGAGCTACTCCAGGTCCCGGTCGTCGCCGCCTGGCGACGGGCAGACGTCATCTCCAACGACCACCCCCTCTACCTGGGCATGGCCGGCCTGGGCGCGGCTCCGTCCGTCCGGGAGCGACTCGCCGACGCCGACGCGATGCTGGTGATCGGATGTCGGCTGAACGAGCCGACCTCATCGGAGGACACGATCCCCGCGGTATCGACTCGCTGGGCCCACGTGGACCTGCAGCCGCGACAGACTTCCGGCTCGGCGCCGACCATCGCCGTTGCCGCGGACGCCCGGGTGTTCCTCCGGGCGGCGAATGAGCGGCTGGTGGGCAAGGCCGTGCTCGATGCGGAGCTCGTCCGGGAGCGCCAGGCGGGCAACGCCGTTGATCGAGCAGCGTGGGAGCGTTCCACCGACGTCGCGGCGGGATCGGAATCCTGGTCGGGCCCGGGCGTGCATCCGGGACGGACCATCGCCACCCTGCGCCACGTGCTGCCGGACGAGGCGATCCTGACGACCGACGCCGGGAACTTCGCAGGTTGGGCCGCCCGCGGTTTCCGCTTCCGACGCCCTGGGACGTTCGTCGGTCCCACCTCCGGCGCGATGGGCTACGGCCTGCCGGCGGCCATCGCCGCATCGCTCGTCCACCGCGACCGACCGGTCGTGGCGCTGGTCGGCGATGGGGGCCTGGCGATGACGATGGCGGAGCTCGAGACCGCGGTGCGCGAACGGGCGCGGGTGATCGTCGTCTGCTTCGACAACCAGCGCTACGGCACGATCCGGATGTGGCAGGAGCAACGCGGTACGGGGCAGGGGGTCGCCACCGAGCTCGGGCCGGTCGACTTCGCCGCGATCGCCCGCGCCGTCGGCGCACGGGGCGTCCAGGTGGACCGGGACGACGAATTCGAGCCTGCCCTCCGGCAGGCGCTGGCGGAGGAGCGGTCGACGGTCATCCAGGTCGCCCTGGATCGGTCGTGGGTATCCGTCGACAGCGTCGTCGCGACCGGCGCGCCCGACGCCAGCTGACTGCTCACGGTCAGGATGAGCAGCGCGAGGCCGAGCCCCAGCACCAGGGTCAGATAGCCCGCTCGCACCCAGTTGACTCCTTGGCGGATCCTTCTCGGCATCACGGTACGCGGCCGCCCTGCACCGCCACGCATGCTCGTTGACAGTGCAACGACCAACGGATATCGTCGACACCACCCCAGGGAGTCCCCGGCATGCCAGCCCTCACCGTCGATGACATCACCGTCCTGCCGCGGATCAGTGCGCCCGATCCCGCGATCGCCCGCCAGCGCGCGGTCCGCAGCGTCACGGTGGCCCCGCGTGGGTTCGAAGGGGAGGGGTTCCCGGTCCGGCGTGCCTTCGCGGGCGTCGCCCTCGAGGATCTCGACCCGTTCATCCACCTGGATCAGATGGGGGAGGTGGAGTACGGACCGGGCGAGCCGAAGGGCACCCCGTGGCATCCGCACCGGGGCTTCGAGACGGTCACCTACATGATCGACGGGACGTTCGAGCATCAGGATTCGAACGGCGGTGGCGGCCTCATCACGAACGGCGACACGCAGTGGATGACGGCCGGAGCGGGGATCCTCCATATCGAGAAGCCGCCGGAGGAGCTGGTCCGGACCGGCGGTCTGTTCCACGGCTTCCAGCTGTGGGTCAACCTGCCGCGCGTCCAGAAATGGGCGGCACCCCGCTACCAGGACATCCGCGCGGCCGAGGTGGCCCTGGCATCCTCGCCGGACGGCGGCGCCCTCATCCGGGTCATCGCCGGCGACGTGGCCGGGCAGGCGGGCCCGGGTTCCACGTACAGCCCCATGACGTTGGTCCATGCGACCCTGAGCCCGGGCGCCAGCGTCGTGCTCCCGTGGCGACCCGACTACAACGCACTCGTCTACGTGATGGCCGGCCATGGCACGATCGGCGTGGAGGACCGACCGATCGCAGCCGGACAGCTGGCCGTGCTCGGGGCCGGCGACGCCCTGACGGTCGGAGCGGGGCCGATCCAGGAGCGCCGCAGCCCGGATCTCGACGTGCTGGTCCTGGGTGGCCGGCCGATCCGTGAGCCGGTGGCCTGGATGGGTCCGTTCGTGATGAACACCCGGGAGGAGGTCATGCAGGCGATGACCGACTACCAGGCGGGGCGGCTCGGCAGCATCCCGGCGGTCCACAACGCGCCGTCGACCGTCATCGAGACCCGCCGCCAGCCTTGATCAACCCGGCGACAGCCGACCCAGCACGGAGAACGACAGCGGCACGCGCCCCCGTTCTTCCGGGCGCGCATCGCCGTGCCCGCCCCACCAGTCCACCGGGTGCTCCGCCACCCGATCCAGGTGCAGGCCCGCCCCCAGCAGCGCCGTGATGATCTCCCCCAGCGTCCAGGCGCGGGCGAACTTCCAGTGCTGGTCGTCGTCGGCGATCGACATCCGGTCGATATACTCCGGCGCCCAGCCCCTGGAGGCCTCCGGCCCCGCGAAGTAGTCGTAGTCGGTCGCGATCCAGTGGCCGTCGTCGTCGACGTCGAACAGCCACTCGGCCGGATGGCCCTCGAAGATCACCAGGCGCCCGGTTGGCGCCAGCAGGCGACGCAGGACGGTTGCCCAGGCATCGAGATCCTGGAGCCACATGAGTGACCCGCGACCCGTGTACAGCAGGTCCGCCGTCCCGTCCAGGTCGTGCGGCGTATCGAGGACGTCCGCCTCGACCCAGCGGGCTGGCGCGCCCGTGGCTTCGGCCAGTCGCCGCGCCAGCTTGAGCATCCGGGGACTGAAGTCGACCCCCACGACCTCGTCGGCGCCGGCGTTCCACAACGACAGCGTGTCGCGGCCGGCGGCGCACTGGAGATGGATCGCCCGCCGGCAGCGGCCGTGCAGGTCCCCGATGATCGCCAGCTCCACCGAAAGCAGGTTCGTGCCGCCGGACCGGATCAACGCGACCGCCTCGTCGAACCAGCCCTCGTACCGCTCGGCAGCCTCATCCCAGGCGGCCCGATTCGCCTGGTGCATGGTCCGGACGTCACGCCGTTCCGCATCGGTCGCGGGCCGGACATGCGTGGGCGGGTCGAGAGGGTCTGCCATCGGGAGCTACGACAGGTCTGACGCGCCGGGAGCGTCGGCGCGGGGAACCCCGAGCATCGTCAGAGCCGCACCCAGCCCGTCGCAGTCTTCCACGGTCACGTACAGGGCTGGGATGCGGAACGGGCGCATCGGGACGCGTTCCCGGAAGTCCAATCGGACGCCTCCGCGGTGCGAGGCGCCGAAGGTCACGTCACCGTGGCGGATGCTCCGCCGGACGCCGATGGCGGTGATCCAGCGCCATGGACCTTCGATCCGCCATGAGCTGATGTTGGCGACGGGCGTGGTCACCCCGAAGCGCCCGAAGCGAGCGTGCAGGGTCGTCGCATCGAGGTCGACGTAGGCGTCCTCCGGGCCGTGTACGCCGAACAGCCGCAGCACGAGGCGGGATCGCCGTCCGATGCGGAACGGGAAGCGGGTCGGGGTCATCATGGCTCTTCCAGGCAGGCCGGCGGGGGTGTCATCATCGCACGATGCGCCCGACCTACCACCTGGTGCCGCGGCAGCGCTGGATGGCGCACGACCCGCTGGCGCCGTATGCCCCCGACTCGCTGCGCGACGAGGGGTTCATCCACTGCACCGACGGGGTGGACGAGCTGCTCGCGACCGCCAACCGGTATTACCGCCTGGACCCGCGCCCCTACCTGGCCCTGACCCTCGACCTCGATGCCGTGGGTGCGCCGTGGCGTGTCGAGGACCCGGCCGGGATCTACCCGCACGTCCACGGACCGATCGCGCCGGAGGCGATCCTCGCGTGCCGGGACGTGGCCCGGTCGGGCGACGGGACGTTCACGGCGATCGGTGCGACGTGGGACGCCGATCCGGCCCCTGCCATCGACGCGCCGGCCAGCCCCGAGCGGCTCGTGCGTGCTGGATGGCTGGAGCAGGTCCTCGCCGGCGAACGGCCGGGGTCCGCCCCTGCACGGGCGCCACTGCTGTTCCACGTGAACTCAGGCCGGCGGGACGAGTATGACGATGGCCACATCCCGGGAGCCCACTACCTCGACACCGACTGGCTGGAGGACCCGGCCGACTGGGATCGTCGTGCCTCGAGGGAACTCGATCGGGCCCTGTGTGCCCTCGGCATCGCGAGCGAGGTTCCGGTCATCCTGTACGGACGCGACCCGGAAGTCCTCGCGGCGGGGGAACGCTGGGATGGGCCGCGCGGTCAGCTGGCCGCCACGCGGGCGCTCCTGATCCTGCACCACGCAGGCGTCCAGGACGTCCGGCTGCTGGACGGCGGCTACCACGCCTGGGTGCAGGGTGGCCGACCGGTGGACCGCACCGACCGACCGCCTGATCCGGTTCGGGCATTCGGTCGGCCGATCCCAGCCCGGCCGGACGTCCTGGTCGACATCGACGCCGCACGCGAGATCGTGGCCGATCCGGCTGGCTCCGTCCTGGTCGACGTGCGCACGTGGCGGGAACATGTCGGGGCCGAGAGCGGCTACGACTACATCGGGCCGGCCGGCCGGATCCGCGGCGACGCGTGGCACGGGCTTGGCGCCGAGCCGGGCCGGCTGCGGCCGTACCGCGACGCCGACAACACCCTGCGCCCGTTCGCGGAGATCGCCACCGCCTGGGCGCGGGCGGGGATCACGCCGGACAAGCGGATCGCGTTCTACTGCGGGACCGGCTGGCGCGCGAGCGAGGCCTGGTTCGTCGCCTTCATCCAGGGCTGGCCGCGCGTCGCCGTCTACGACGGTGGCTGGTACGACTGGAGCCGGGATCCATCGAACCCCATCGCATCGGACGCGGGGTCCGGCGGGATCGAGCCGCCCGGCTGAGTCGCGGCCACGGAGCGACGCCGCTTCGAGTAGCGTGCACAGGTGCCCGATCCGACCGCAATCGCCCGCCCGTCGCGGACGCCCGTGCCCCCCGCCGTGGTGCTCGGCCTGTTCCTCGCCGCCGTGGCGCTGCGACCACAACTCCTCGCGATCGGGCCGCTCCTCCCGTTCATCCGTGACGATCTGGCGCTTCCCGCCAGCGTCGCCGGGCTGATCACCACGATCCCGGTCCTGTGCATGGGGATCTTCGCCCCAGTCGGCCCGCGGGTGGCGGCGCGGCTCGGCCCACGGCTGGCGCTCGCCATCTGCCTGGCGCTGATCGGCGGTTTCGGGCTCGTCCGGGCCGTGGTGCCGTCGGTCGAGCTGATCCTGCTGGCCACGTTCGGGGTCGGGGTCGGGATCGGCATCTCCGGCGCCGTGCCGGCGATGGTCGTGTCGCAGCACATGCCGCTGCACCGGGCGATGGGCACGGGCGCCTACGCCGGGGGGATCGCCGCCGGGTCGGCGCTCGCCGCCGGCGCGGCCGTGCCGTTGGCGGGTGACGGCGACTGGCAGCTCTCGCTGGCGCTGATCTCCATCGCCTCGTTCGGCTCGCTCGTGGCCTGGCTGCTGCTGGTCCGGTCCGACGGCCGCGAGCGTCCGGTCCGAACCCAGGCCCTTCGCCTGCCGTGGGGGAGCGGCACGGCCTGGCTCCTCGTGCTCGTCTTCGGCCTCCAGTCGCTCCAGTACTACGGGATCGTGGGGTGGCTGCCAAACGCGCTGGTGGAACGCGACTGGACGGCGGCGGACGCGGGACTGCTGATGGGCCTGTTCAACGGGGTGGGCCTGGTCAGCACGCTGACCGTCCCGTTCCTCGCCGACCGGTTCGGTTCCCGACGCTCGCAGCTGGTCCTGGCGTCGGTGGTGGCGACGGCCGCGCTCACCGGCGTCAACGTCGTTCCCGAACTGACGGTCGGGTGGGTGGTCATCACCGGGATCGCGCTGGGCGCGGTCTTCCCGCTCGTGCTGACCCTGCCACTCGACGTCGCCGACCACCCGTCCGAGGTTGGCGCGGTCGCCGCGCTGATGCTGCTGGGCGGCTATGTGCTGTCGTCGATCGGCCCGTTCGTGCTCGGCGCCGGGCGCGACCTGACCGGCGATTTCGGCGCGAGCCTGTGGCTGCTCGTCGTCCTGTCGGTCGGCCTGGTCGCCGGCTGCCTGGCCCTGTCTCCGGCCCGGATCCACCACGGCATCCGGCAGGCCTGACCCAGGGTCGTGGCCGCGGTCCCGCTAGGCGGCGCTCGGCGGCAGGAGGTAGAGCGCGAAGACGAGCGCGCTGGAGGCGACGATGGCGTGCGGCAGGCGCTCCGCCATGCGGAGCCACGCCCCCGGACCAACGTCGTACGAGTCCCCGCCGGCGACCAGTTGGCCCTCGCCGGAGAGGACGTGGATGATCGCGGAACGGGCGGACGTGTGCTCGGACAGGCGTTCGCCGGCCGCCAGGGCGAACAGGACGAGTTCTACCCCGTCGCCATCGGACAGGGTCTGGCTGTGGATGCCACGTCCGGGGATGTCGGCCTCGGCGGCAAGGTCGGGATAGAACGTGTAGCGCTGGTCCGTCATGGTCGATCACCTCGTCGTGACGCGGCGACGATCGCCGCCGCAGATCGGTCGATGTCCGCCTCGGTGGTCGACCAGTTGATGACCGAGATGCGCATCGCGGCCCTCCCGTGCCAGGTCGTGCCGGATAGCCAGCACGTGCCGTCGTCCTGCACCCGCCGCACGACTTCACGGGTCCAGTCATCGGCGCTGCCACCGTTCGGCGGGGCGAAGCGCACGAGGACCTGGTCGAGCACGACGTCGTTGAGGACCTCGATCCCGTCGCCGGCCGATCGCAGCGCATCTGCCATCCGGGTGGCGAGGCGGCAGGAACGCTCAACGAGGTCTGCCACGCCGTCGCGTCCCAGCGAGCGGAGGGCGGCGTAGACGGCGAACCCGCGAGCCCGTCGCGAGTACTCGGGGACCCAGCGGAACTCGTCCCGCTCCGCGGCTCCGTAGGTGATGTAGGCGGCGCTCGGGGGCGACATGGCTGCCGAATGGGCCTGCGGGTCGCGGACGAATGCGAATCCGCTGTCATACGGGACGTTGAGCCACTTGTGGCCGTCGGTCGCCCAGGAGTCGCCGCCGTCATGTCCGGCCAGCAACGGTCGGAACGCCGGGCTGGCTGCCGCCCACAGCCCGAACGCCCCGTCCACGTGGACCCACGCTCGCGGGAGACGAGCCCGGATGAGGTCGATCGCCGGCCCAAGCGGATCGAACGAACCGGTGTTCACGTTCCCGGCCTGGAGACAGACGATCGTCGGCACGTCGTCAGCCGGAAGGGCGGCCTCCAGGCGGTCGAGCCGGAGCCGGCCCTGCTCGTCCGACTCCACCTCGACGGTCCGGTTCCGCCCGAGACCCAGGAACTGGAGCGCGGTCGGGATGGTCGCGTGGGCCTCGGCCCCGAGGACGACGGTGATCTCCGGTGCCCCGAACAGCCCGTCGCTCTCCACATCCCAGCCGAACCGCTCCAGCACCGCATGCCGCGCCGCGCCGAGGCACACGAAATGGGCCATCTGGCAGCCCGTCGTCAGCCCCACGCTCGTGCCCGACGGGAGGCCGAGCAACTCGACCAGCCAGTCACCCACGATCTCCTCGACGACCGACGCGGCCGGGCCGCAGGCGAAGATCCCCGCATTCTGGTCCCAGGCGGAGGTCAGCCAGTCCGCGGCCAGGGCGGCGGGAAGCGATCCGCCGATGACGAACCCGAAGTAGCGTGGCCCGGGGATCCCGATCAACCCGGCTTCAGCGCTTCGGGCCAGGTCATCGATGACGTCCATCGCGGGCATGCCGACGGCGGGGAGGGGACCACCCAGGGCGGCCAACAGCGCCTCCCGCCCCGCGGTGGCGGCGACCGGCCGTTCGTCGAGCGACTCGAGGAAGTCGATCGCCAGGTCCGTCGTCCGGCGCAGGAGGGCGGGGTCGGCGATCCGGGGTCGGCTCAGGGTCGGGTCACTCGTCATGTCGTCCTCCGTACGGGGCTGGCGCTTCGCGATTGTCGCATCCTGTCGCGCTGAGCCTCCAGGCCGGCGCTTGACACGGAGCTGCGCCTCGAGTTTGAATGCTACCGACTCCATAACGTTATGGTTATAGATGCCGATGACCCCGGATCAGTTGAGCACCGTGTTCGGAGCCCTCGCCGACCCGACTCGCCGGGCGATCCTCGCGCGGCTCACGGAAGGGGACGCGACCGTCGCCGAGCTCGGGGCGCCGTTCCGGGTGTCGCAGCCGGCCGTCTCGCGGCACCTCAGGGTGCTGGAGCGGGCCGGCCTGATCAGCCGCAGCCGTCGGGCCACGGCCAGGCTCAGTCACCTGGAGGCTGAACCCCTTCGCGAGGCGACGGCATGGCTGGCCCGCTACCAGACCTACTGGGACGAGCGGTTCGACCGGCTGGACGCGCTCCTCGCGACGCTCCGGGAACGTTCGTAGGCAGGAGAGCAGGAAAGGACGGATCCGATGGGAACGACCCGCATCACCGCCGACCCGGGCCTCCCGTTCATCGACATGGAGCGTGACTTCGCGGCGCCGCGCGAGCTCCTCTATCGCGCCCACACGGACCCGGAGTTGCTCATCCGCTGGCTGGGACCGAACAAGTACCGGATGACCGTCGATCGGTTCGACGTGCGTGACGGGGGGACGTGGCGCTATGTCCACGCCGATGACGAACACGAGCACGGGTTCCACGGCGTGTTCCACGGTGCCCCGTCGATGGACGGGATCGTCCAGACCTTCGAGTACGAGGGCTATCCAGGGCACGTGTCGCTGGAGCGGCTCACGTTCGAGGACGTCCCGGGCGGCACCCGGATCCAGATCCGGTCCGTGTTCCAGTCAGTCGAGGACCGGGATGGCATGATCGAGAGCGGCATGGAGACCGGCCTGAACGAGGGATACGCCCGCCTGGACGATCTGGTGGATCGCCTCGCGAAGGGGGGCTGAGGTATGGCCGACCTTGCCCCTGCGGTCGCCACGGCCCGGATCGATGCGATCCTCGCCGCACTGCCCGCCGACCAGCGGATCGCCCTCCAGTCGCTGCGCGAGACGATCGCGGCGGCTGAACCGGGCGCGGTGGAGGGGTTCAGCTATGGGCTGCCGGCATTCCGCTATCGAGGCCGCCCGCTCGCCTCGTACCAGGCAGCCAGGGCGCATTGCTCCTTCTACCCGATGAGTGGCACGGTGCTGGACGGCTTCCGCACCGAACTCGGCGCCTTCGAGGTAAGCAAGGGCACGGTCCGGTTCACCCCGGGTGCGCCGATCCCGTCCGACCTCATCCGAAGGATCGTCCGGGCCCGCGCGGAGGAACTGGACGCGGCGAACCGCTGACGGAGGCCCCGACCGCCGCGCTCAAGTTCGGAGCGGCCCGTCCGCCCACTTGATCGGGCCACGTCGATCGACGTTCGAGGGGTCGACCACGAGGCGGTCGAAGGCGTCCGGGACGAGGTGATGGCGGCCTATCCCCGCGGTGCCTTCGACCGGCATTTCCTGCGGGCCATCCAGCGCGAGGCGGCGGGCCGGCCGACCTGCCAGAGCGCCCGTTTGCTGAACGAGACGGACCTCGCGGCGTGGATGGCACGGTCGCCGTGGCTCGGATGGGCCGCGCCAGGGCGCGGGTCGCGGTCACCCGGGGCCGGTCACCCGGCGGCCGGTCACCCGGTGACCCAACCGGCCACTGAACGTCTGACGGCGGGCACAGACCCGGCGTCGATCGCCGAACCGGTCACTCGGCGACCGAACCCACGACGGAGCCGGACATCCGGCCGGCTCGCTGGTCCGTTGGGTCGTGGGATGACCGGCGTTGCGGGGATGACCTGCGTTGCGGGGATGACCGGCGTTGCGGGGATGACCGGGATGACCGGCGTTGCGGGGATGACCGGTGTTGCGGGGCGACGCGCCCGGCGCCACGAGGGGCGCACCGGCCTTGCGGGGCCACCACAGCCGGGCCTCCGCCGATCCACCGGCGTATCGTGGGCGTATGGCGGCACCGCGGGACAAGGACCAGGGACTGAAGCGGCTCGGCGGCGGGCGGTGGCAGACCCGCGACGCGCGGTTCACGATCGAACCCCAATCAGGATCCTGGGTCGTCGTCGACGCCGACCAGGTCGACGAACTCGGTTTGCCGCTCGTGCGCGGACCGTACGGCGCGTTGCGCGACGCCAAGGTCGCCATCGACGCCGCACGCGTCGCCGGCCCCGTCGAATCGCCGCTGGATGCCCGGGCCGAGCGGATCCGCTTGCGGCCGCCCAGCGGCACAGAGCGGAAGCGCGGGAAGCTCGCCGGGCGCACCCCACCCGCCGCCAGGCCGCTGCCGGCGACCTCCCGGCCGGGCGAGGCCTCCCCGGATGCGAGCCGATCGCGCGGCTCGCGTCAACGGCGCGAGCCGCGCGAACCCCAGGAGCCGCCCTGGGTCACCGAACTGCCTCCCGACGAGCGGCGTCGCGCCCGGCGGCTCATCGATCGACTCGTCGCAGCCGAAGCGCCCGACCCCGAGGGCATCGCCCGTCGCGACGTCGTCGGCCGGGTGCCGGGCGTGGCCGCCTTCGCCGTCGCTCGCGCGATCCTGGCGCTCGGGCCCGACGCCTCGCCGGCCGCCGTCGCGGCGATGCTGGCCGATGGCCGGGACAAGGAGCTCGGCGTTCGATGGCGCCTCGTCGACGAGGATGGCCGTCCGATCGTCGTGGATCTCGACCGCTCGCCCAGGAGCTCGTGAGGCGGACCAGACCGGCCTGGAAGTGCCGGCTATCACCGGATGGCACAATGTCGCCGACGTGATGGAGCCTGCGCCGCGCGGCCGCGGCAGGAGGAGCTGATGGCCTACGACGAGGCGCTCGCCGGGCGGATCCGGGGCTCACTGGCCGGCCGACACGCGGTCACGGAGCGGAAGATGTTCGGCGGGATCGCCTTCATGGTCGGTGGGAACATGGCCTGCGGGGTGATCGGCGAGGAGTTGATGGTGCGGGTCGGCGCCGACGCCCACGACGCTGCGATCGGCCAGCCGCACGTGCGCGTGATGGACTTCACCCACCGGCCCATGCGGGGCTTCCTGTACGTCGGCGTGGACGGCATCCGGACCGACGATGACCTCGCCCGCTGGGTGGACGCAGGGGCCGACTTCGCGGATTCCCTGCCGCCCAAGGGCCCGTGAGGCCCGGCGCCGACGTGGCCACGACAGCCCGGGCCTATCGCGTTCCTGGCGCGACGTTCACGGAGCGTGAGCACGACGTCCCGCTGGTCCATGCGGACCCGATCGGTCCGAGGCTGACCGTCTTCACCCGCGAAGTCGCCGCTCCAGACGGCGCAGACCGGCCGTACCTCGTGTTCCTGCAGGGCGGTCCTGGGTTCGAGGCGACCCGCCCCACGAGCCCACCGTCGGGCTGGATGAAGCGGGCCCTCGAGGACTACCGCATCCTCCTCATCGACCAGCGCGGGACTGGCCGCAGCACACCGGTCGGGGCGCTCATCCCCGGCGACACGCCGCAGGCCCAGGCGGCCTATCTCACCCACTTCCGCGCCGACGCCATCGTCCGGGACTGCGAGCTGATCAGGGCGGAGCTCGAGGTGGATCGCTGGAGCCTGCTCGGGCAGAGCTTCGGCGGCTTCACGTCGTTGACCTACCTGTCGATCGCGCCGGAGGGCCTGCGCGAGGCGATGATCACGGGCGGCCTCTCGCCGATCGGGCGGCGCGTCGACGACATCTACGGCGCGACCTACCGGCGCCTGATCGAGAAGAACCGCGGGTACTTCGGTCGCTACCCGGACGACCGCGCCCGCGTCGGCGACATCCTCCGCCGGCTGGACGACGATGACATCCGACTGCCATCCGGCGATCGATTGACGGCGTGGCGCTTCCGCCAGCTCGGGATGTGGCTGGGGAGCAGCCTCGGCTGGGAACTCCTGCACCACGTGATCGAGCTCCCGTTCGGCTCGAACGCGTTCCTGCACGACGCCGCCGGCGGGACGCAGTGGGATCGCAACCCGATCTATGCCACGCTCCACGAGTCCTCGTACGCGGACGGGGTCGCGACCCGCTGGTCCGCAGACCGACTGCTGCCCGATGAGGTGGTCGGCGAGGGCTATTTCACGGCCGAGCACGTCTTCCCCTGGATGTGGGAGCAGTTCGGTGGCCTCCGGCCGCAGCGCGACGCGGCGCACCTCCTCGCCGAGCACTCATGGCCGGCCCTCTACGACGCCGATCGACTCCGCCGCAACGAGGTGCCCGTCGCGGCCACGGTCTACGTCAACGACCTGTACGTCGAGCGCGACTTCGCGGAGGAGACCGCGGCCACCATCCGTGGCCTCCGGACGTGGCAGACCGACGAGTTCGAGCACAACGGCCTGCGCGCCGATGGGGAGCGCGTCGTCGGGCGCCTGATCGATCTGGTGCGCGGGCGCACCTGAACCCGAGCCGGATCTGAGGCGCCAGCCGTCATCGATCCGATCGTGGCGGGCGGGACCTGGGACACGGCCGAACCGGTCTATCCGGCCCTTGTCCCCGCCGGCGCGCTGGTCGAAAGTCATGCCCGGGAGGTACGCGGCATGAGCCTCAAGCAGGTCCTGCTCTGGAATTCGATGGTCTGGGCCGTGGCGCTCGTCGCTGCGGCCGTCCTGATCGGTCAGCGAGACGACTTCCTGGGCCTTGTACTGGTCCTGATCTGCGGGGCGGTCGCCTCGGACGCGGTGATCAGTCGTCTGACGCCGGAAGCCTGATTCCGGAGGCCTGACCCGGTCGCGGACGTGCGCGGGAACGACAACGAGACAGGGCGACCGGCGATGGACGGTAACAGCGAGCGCTGTCCGCAGGGTATGGCACCATCGGCCGATGCCATTCGCGCGCACGTCGTTCATCTCGGCGGTCATGCGCAATCCGGCACTGCGCCGGATCGAAGGCGGGTTCCTGCTGTTCAGCATGGGGGAGTGGGCGAGTTGGCTGGCGATCGTGGTGTTCGCCTACGACCGTGGCGGCGCGACGGAGGCCGGCCTGATCGGCTTTGCGGTCGGCGCACCGTCGGTCATCGTGGCGCCGGCAGCAGCCTCGATCGGCGACCGCTGGCCGCGTGTTCGCGTGCTGCTGGGTTCGTACGTCGCGCAGGCGGTCGCGCTGGCCGTCACGGCGGCGGCGTTCACCCTCGGGCCGGCGATCCTGGGTTACGTCCTCGCCGTCATCGCGTCCACGATCATGGGGCTGAGTCGGCCGGCTCTCGCATCGTTGCTCCCGGAAGTCGCTCGTTCGCCCGACGAACTGACTGCCGCCAATGTGGCATCGGGGATCGCTGAAGGCGCCGGGGCGCTCTTCGGGCCGCTGATCGCCGGGGCGCTGCTCGGAGTCGGTAGCGCGCCGATGGTGCTCGCCGCCACAGCCTTGGGACTCGCCGCAGCCGCCATCGCCCTCGTCCCGATCGCGACCGTTGCGCGTGGTCCGGCGCGTCCAGTCGTGCGGGCGTCGACGGCGAGCGGGGCATCGGCCGCACTGCGGGTGCTCGGACGGGAGCTGACCGCCGGGGCCGCGACCGTCCTGGCGGACCGGCGCCTCACGGCGGTCTTCGCCGTCCTCGCCGCGTCGACCGGTCTGCTCGGAGCGGTCGGCGTGTTCACCATCGTCATCGCCATCGACCTGCTCGGGCTGGACGAGGCAGCGGTCGGCTACCTGACCGCCGCCGCCGGCCTCGGCGCGCTCCTGGGATCGGTCGGGGCGCTTGCCCTGGTAGGGCGCGAGCGCCTGGGGCTGCCGCTCGTCGCGGCCGCCACCTTTTTCGGGCTCTCGGTCGCGGCCCTGGGCTTCACCCGCAGCCCGGTCGCCGTGGGGGTCGCCCTGGTCGCGACCGGCGTGGGCTGGTCGTTCGCCTACGTCGCTGCAACGACCCTCACCCAGCGGCTGGCCGGGGATGACGTCATGACCCGCGTGTTCGGTGTCTCGGAGTCGGTGATGACGGGGGCGGAGGCCATCGGGGGCCTGGCGGTGCCGGCCCTCATCGTCCTGCTAGGCCCGGCCGGCGCAGTCATCGCCGCAGGCCTCACCCTGCCGCTCGTCGCGCTCCTCGCGGCACCTGCATTCCTGCGGGCCGATCGTGCAGACCCGGCCTTCCTGCTCGATCTCCGCGCGATCAGGGCCGTGCCGATGTTCTCGCCCCTGTCCGGGCGCGTCCTTGAGCGCCTCGCCGCCGAGGCCATCCACGTCGGGGTCGCCGCGGGCGAGTCGATCATCCGCTCCGGCGAGTCGGGAGACCGCTTCTATCTCCTCGTGGACGGTCGCGCGATGGTCGAGACGACTGGCCGGCCAGGTCGCACGCTCGGCCGCGGCGACGCGTTCGGCGAGATCGCCCTGCTCCACGACGTGCCGCGGACGGCGACGGTCCGGGCGATCGACGACTGTGTCTTGCTCGCGATCGAGCGCGACCCATTCCTGGAAGCCCTGACGGGTCAACCGAGGAGCCATGCCCTCGCGACGGACATCGCCATGGAACGACTTGCCGCAGACGCGGCCGGGTAGCGCTGGGACTGACCCATACGTCCTGCCCCGGTGGTCACGACGCGCACCGGGACGGATGGGTCAGCCCCGGCTTCACAAGACTCGGGTACAGTCCCCCCAAGGCAGGATGTGCTCACCGCCTGCCCGGCGCGCCCCCGGACGAAGCGACATGGTCTGAGCCGACCACGCCTCCGCCGGGGGAGGGAGGTACCGCGAATGACCAGGCGCTCCGTGCTCACCCGGATCGTCGCCCTGGCCCTGGCCGTCGGCCTGCTGCCGATCGTCGGGTCGGCAAACGCGGACGCGGCGCTCTACGTCAAGGATGTCTACTTCCGTTCCGGGTACGAACGCCAGGTCGATTCGCGGACGTGCACTGCCGCCGGGACCGCCATGATGCTGAACTTCATCGCCGGTCGCGACTTGAACCTGGACCAGTCCTACATCCTCAAGTGGGCGCAGGCCCGCGACACCCTGGACGACCGTGTCCAGAAGGGATCGGATCCTCTCGGCTGGTCGCGGGCGCTGACCTACTGGTCCGGCCGGACCGGACGCGGCCCGTTCACGTACCGCTGGGAGGCCTACTCGAGCGAGTACATCGCGCTCAAGCACGCGGCCCGGGTCGTCGCCGAGGAAGGCATGCCCGTCGGGCTCCTGGTCCAGAGCGGCCGCCACGCGGTGGTCATGACCGGGTTCGAGGCGACGCGCGACCCGCGACAGGGCGACTTCCAGCTGGTCAACGTCTGGATCAGCGACCCGAACGGCTCACGGCACCGCCGCTATGCAGCTCCGGACAGCCCGCTCAACGCCTACCAGGAACTGGATGCCATCCCGCCCTACTACGACCAGGCCTGGTACGGCCGCTACGTGATCGTCGCCCCGCCGATCTGAGACCTCCGGGCCTCGGGATACGGGGCCATGGTGTCGCCGGGTCAGTCGGCGAAATCGGCGAACGGTCGGACTTCGATCGGGGCCGCGATGACGGCGGTGACCTTCGTGGCCCAGTCAAGCGCCGCATCCAGGTCGTCGGCCTCGATGATGTAGAAGCCGCCGAGGTGTTCCTTCGTCTCCACGAACGGACCGTCCGTGACCGAGGGAGTGCCGCCGGCGACCCGGACGACCCGCGCGGACGCCGCGTCCGTGAGGCGCGCGGACGAGTGCCACGCGCCGCCCGTCTTCATCTCGGCCTCGAGCTCGCTGATCCGCTGCCACGAACGCTGCATCTCCTCCTGGCTCATCGGCTCGCGGGCCTCGCCGTCGGCCATGTGCACGGACAACAGGAACTTGCTCATCGGGACTCCTCGTGACGGGTGGATCATCCAGCCTCTCATGCTCTCGACGAACGGGCCCGGGCCAGAACGACATCGATCGCGAGCGGGTTCCGGGATCGCGCCGACCTGGGTCAGTCCGCGGCATAGCCCAGGTACACGGCTCCCGACCCGAACACGCGGGTTTCGGCGAGCCTGAGCCCGATCGGCCGCTCCAGGCGCGGGAAGAACGGGGTGCCTGCTCCCAGGACCACGGGATGCACGACCAGCCGGTATTCATCGACCAGGCCCCGTTCGATGAAGGCCGCGGCCAGGGTCGGACCGGCGACAGCGAGATCGCCGTCGAACTCGACCTTGAGCTTCGCGAGCTCGTCCGAAACATCGCCGGACACCAGCCGGCTGTTCCACGCGACCGACGGGAGGGTCGTCGAGAACACGATCTTCGGCATCGCCCTCCAGATCCTGGCGAAGTCACGCATGGCATCTGTCGCCGCTGGGTCGGACTCCGCCGTCGGCCAGTAGGCGGCCATCACCTCGTACAGCCGCCGACCGTACAGCGATGCGGCGACCGAGCGAGTCTGGTCGTTGAACCACGTATGC
Source organism: uncultured Chloroflexia bacterium (assembly GCA_963704935.1). GTDB lineage: Bacteria > Chloroflexota > Limnocylindria > Limnocylindrales > CSP1-4 > SPCO01. Next base: position 72,097 of record CAVPIF010000001.1, on the reverse strand, counting down.
AGCTCGTCGTCGACGACCGTCCAGTCAAGGCCGCGTTCCGGCGTCTCCACGAAGCCGTCCAGCGACACGTTCAGCAGGTAGATCAGCCTGCCCATGGCCCGATCCCCGATACGCCCTCGACGCGGATTCGCGTGACGAATCCCGGCGGCGGGTCGGGCATCGCCGGGAAGACGACGTCCGGGCCGAGATAGGTGTGGGCCAGTCGTTGCAGCAGCGCCGCCGCCCCGCCCTCCGTGATCCGGGCGGTGCCGTGCAGGACGACATACTCGCGCAGGCCCCAGTCGTTGACGTGGTCGGATTGGAGCGTCAGCGCGATCCGGGGGTCGCGTCGCAGGTTGCGGAGCTTGCGCTGATCGCCGAGCGTCCCGATGACGATCTCGCCGTCCTCCAGCCCCACCCACGCGACCGTCACGTGCGGGGTACCGTCAGGATCCAGGGTCACGACCGTGGCGACCGTGTCGGACAGGATCAGCGAAACGACGGCGGGGGTGAGCAGGTCTGTCATCGCGGAACCATACCGCTCATCGCCCCGGGACACCGCTATCCTGACCACGCTCAGTGGAGGACGGATGACGACACCGGCGGCGATCCTGTTCGCGCTCGCGACCACGGGCGTGATCGCGTTCCAGGTCGCGCTCGCCGGCGGCGCGCCGTGGGGTGCCTACGCGATGGGCGGCGCGTTCCCGGGCCGCTTCCCGGCAAAGATGCGCATCGCCGCACTCGGGCAGGCCGCCCTGCTGGGCCTGCTCGCGGCCGTCGTGCTGGCACGGGCGGACCTCCTGGACCTGGCCATCGTCGACGACCTCCCCTCGCTCGTCTGGCTGGCCGTCGCCTTCTCGGCCGTCAGCCTCGTCCTGAACGCGATGTCGCGCAGCCCCGGCGAGCGCCGGATCTGGGTGCCGATCGCCGTCGTCATGCTCGTGTCGAGTCTGATCGTGGCGCTGGCGCCGGTCTGATGCCTGAGCTCGACCGCACCTTCACGGTCCTCGCGGGGGCGGACGCCGCGTTCGCGGTCCTGTCGGATCCGGTCCGACTGCCGGACTACGTGTCGACCATGCGGCTGGAGGACTCGACTGCCGTCGAAGGCGAACTCGACGTCGATGCCGACCTGCTGGAGCGCGACGGCGCGCCCGATGCGGGATTCGTCGCCGATCGGGCGACGCGACGCATCGACTGGGGCCGGCCCGGCAGCGACTACGGTGGATCGATCGCCATCAAGCCCGGAACCACGAGCACCTCCAGCATCACCATCCGGTTGCGCACGCGGGAGGACGCCGCCGTGGCCGAGGTGACGCGCGTCTTCGAGCAGACCGTGTCGAACATCCGCAGGCTGCTATCCGGCCGGTAGTGGCGCAACTGGACGATGACGAGCGATCGGTGACCCGCGACGATCCCGGATGACGGCTGCGCACCAGTGGCCGGCCACAAGAGGTCGAGCGCGTGGTAGGTCCATGGCGGACGGCGGCGCTGCTGGCGATCATCGTCGTGAGCGCGGCGAACCCTGTCCGGGCGGCCGGCGGTAGCGACTCCGTCTTCGAGGTGTCGGTCTCTCCGGGGACGCACCTCGACCTGTGTGTCAACGACACGGAGCGGTTCTTCATCTCGGTCACGCGGTACGAGGAGAACTGGTTCGGGCAGCGGATCGGCCTGGGTTCGGTGATGCCGGTCGGTCTCGTCGTCGCACTGGATGGATCAGCGTTGTTCATGGGGCGCGCGGCGTACACGACGGTCTCCCACAAGTTCGACCAGGTCGGCGACTTCGAGATCCAGGTAGCGGTCAACGCACCCGCCGGTTTCGAGCAGGCCCGGGTCGTCGGGGCGACGATCTTCGTCAAGGTGTCGGAGTGCCACTACGAGGTCGACACATTCTCGATCTGGCACCTGCGAGACGGCGGTTTCAACCCGGTCCTCGGGTCGACGATCGACGCGGCGGTGGTCGATCGGGTGACCGGCACCCTTCGATCGTACGAGGGGACCGGGACGGCGACGAACGTCGCGGTCGCGTTCCCGCGCGGCGGTTGCAAGCCGAGCTTCGATGTCGAGGACGTCCAGGCGACGCTCAGCGGGTTCGTGACGACCGACGATCGGGAGTTCCGCCTCCATATCGAGTGGAAACGAGGTCGGACCGCGGTGTCGGGTACGGGCGTGGCCTGCGGCCCCATCTCCGCGGGCACATCGGACCCGTTCCAGGTCGCGCCGCTCGATGTCCGGATGCCGGCCCCGGGCGTCGCGGCGCAGCACGTGCAGGGTGTCGCGCACGCGATGACGACGCGCGGAAAGACGATCACGGGACAGACCTTCGTGTTCGTGAAGCGGGTCCGGGAGTGAACGGGGGGCAGGCGCGCGGCGCGTCGGCGCTGCTGGCGGTCGCGCTCATGACCGCGGCGTGCGGCGGCAACCCCGCCGTCTCGACCGGGCCACTGGCGTCCGGTTCGGGCATGGCGTCGCCGGGCGGTTCGTCGGGCGGGTCGCTGGGGACCACGGATGTGGCACCCCCGTCGTCGACCGACGGCCTCCAGGACTCGGGTTTCGGGCCAGGCGACGTCGTCCTCGCGGACACCGCCGTCGGGCTGGACGGCCTCGACGCCTATCGGGCGGCGCTGACCATCGAGTTCGACGGCACGCAGGATGGCGTGGTCGGTCGCTGGTCGGAGTCCCGGACGCTCGTCCATTCGCGGGCACCGAGCCTGACGGCGGCTACGTTCGCGACCGACGGCGACCATCCACCTGCCGCGCCGGCCTTCGAGGCGGATCGTGACGGGTCGACGTTCACGGTCGAGTCCGACGGAACCTGCTCCGTCGCACCGGCCGACCCGGCAGCGCCACTCAGAACCCGGCGGGAGCCGGCACGGATGCTGTCCGGCCTCATCGGGGCCACGGCGGAGGGCACGGAGACAGTGGCGGGCATCGAAGCGGGGCGCAGCACCTTCGATGAACGGGCGCTCGGCCTCGCCGGGATCGCGACGGGGGAGGGGACCGCGTGGGTCGGGACCGGCGGTGGCCCCGTCGTCCGATACGTTCTCCGCCTCTCCGGTGACGCTGCGTTCCTCGGGGATGGGACCAGCGGGACGATGTCCTGGACCTACGAGCTGCACGACGTCAACGTGCCGGTCACGGATCCATTGCCCGGGGCGTGTCCCGGCGGGTCGCTCGACGTTCCCGCGATGCCCGGCGCCGTGGACGTCCTGCGTGGCCCCGGCGCTCTGGCCTTCACCACGAGCGTCGGTCTCGCCGAGGTCGTCGCGTTCTACGGAGAGGTCGCGGCCACCGATCGCTGGACGGCCGCCGACAAGCCGCTGATCGCCGGCGACTCGGTCCTGTTCGAGTTCACCGCGAGCGGCCGGGCCACGACGATGCTGGCGGTCCGCCGCGACGGCCTCACCGAGGTCCGGTTCGCGGTCGATCCCGGGCCCTGATCGGCCGCTGGGCGCCGCACGGCCGCCCAGGTCACTCGAGCCAGCCGATCCCGGAGTTCGCCGGACAATTCGGATGCCACGGATCGCCTCCTTGATGGGCTTCGACATCGATGCCCCGGATACGATGCACCCCGTGTCGAGCGACCAAACACGCGCGCAGGTGGACGCCGTCGTCGAAATGGTCCGATCCTGCCTCGGTCCAGGGCTGGAGGGGATGTACCTGCAGGGTTCGGCCGTGCAGGGCGGACTCCGGGCGTCGAGCGACCTCGACCTCCTCGTCGTGAGTCGCCGGGCTACGACCCCGGCGGAGCGCCGAACGCTGATCGAGCGCCTGCTCCCGATCTCCGGCTCGCGCGCCGTCGGAGGTCCGGCCCGCTCCATCGAGCTCACGATCGTCGTTCGGCCGGACGTGGTCCCGTGGCGCCACCCACCGCCGCTCGACTTCCAGTACGGCGACTGGTGGCGGACCGAATTCGAGGCCGGCGACGTCGCGCCGTGGCAGTCGCCGAACGCTGACCTCACGGTCCTCCTCGCCAGCGCGCGGCGGGCGTCCGCGGCGCTCATCGGTCCACCCATCGCGGGGCTACTGGATCCGATCCCGCGCGCGGATCTTGAACGCGCCATGCGCGACGGGGTGCCGGGGCTACTCGCCGAACTCGACACGGATACCCGCAACGTCATCCTGACCCTCGTCCGCATCTGGGCCACGCTCGTGACCGGCGACTTCCTGCCGAAGGACATGGCGGCCGACTGGGCACTGCCCAGGCTGCCGGAGGGGCTGCGGCCGCCGCTGGTACGCGCTCGAGCGATCTACCTTGGTGACGAGTCGGATCGCTGGTCCGACATCTCCGCGCCCACTCGTCTGCTCGCCGATCACTTGGCAGGCGAGATCCTGGATCGCCGTCCGTTCCCGGAGGATCCGGTCAGTCGGCCCCGATGATCCTGGGCCGAAACGCCATCGGCTTCTCTCAAGACTGCGACGGCCCTCGCATAGACTGCGGTCGGCCGATCCATTCGGGAGGTGACATCAAATGGCGATCGGAGCGACGACCCGCGGCGTGACCCTGCTCCTGGCGCTCGTCCTCGTCGTGACTGCCTGTGGCGAGGGTGCCACCGCGAACCCCACGCTCGGTCGCTTCTCCTTCGAACCCCCGCCCGCCGCGGATCCTGATGCGGCGGCGGCCGCGTTCGGCGCGGACCAGCTGGACCGACTGCTGGCTGGAGCGACATCGCCGCCCTCCAGCATCACGTGGGACAGCATCAGCGCGGATGTCGCGCTCCCCACCGGGCAGGCGAGCTCGTTCTGCCAGGCGCTCGACCTGCCCGGCGCGGACAACGCCCTGTCGATCATCCTCGGTGCAGGTCTGAATGCGCTGTCGTGGCGGCTTCGCAAGCGCCCCCTGTCGTCCGATGCGGAGGAGATCCTGGGCATCGCCGTGACGTTCGCCACGAAGACCTGCCCGGCGTGGGACCCCACGGTCCGACCGAGCGCGACACTCCCGCCCGTCATCCGTTGGTATCCGAGTGGCTACGAGCCGATGATCTTCCAACCGGACGCGGTGGCCTGGCGATGGGCGGACCCGAGCACATTCACGTGCGAGGGTGTCGAAGCCGTGACCTGCTATGCGCTGGACGTCGTCGTCCGGGCCGGCTGTCCTGGATTCCTCGAGGGGACGATCGCCACCTACGACGCGGATGGCGTGGTCCTGGACATCCTGACCGACACCAAGTTCGAGTTCGACTTCCTGGAGACGACACTCGTGTTCGACATGACCGACGACCTCGCCACGGACGCATCGGTGATCGCCATCTCGTGCGCTTGAGGGCGGGAACCACGCCGCGCTATCGGTCCCGATGCCCGACTTCGCTGTCAGCGACTGACGATGCAGCCGGTATGACCGCCGCGCTGGATCCGTAGACGCGGGCCATGGCACCTGCCAAGATGCCGCGGTCGGCATCATGGGCGGCATCCCCGGATCGGGTCCCATCGGGCCGACACTCCTCGGGCAGACCGCGCCCGGGATGGGGAGGACGGACGTGGTGCTCACTCCTGAGCATCTGGAGGTCACGGCCCACAGCCTGACCGCGGTGCTGGGCGTATGGCTCGGCCTGACCGTCCTGACCCGCTTCAGTACGCCGCTCGCCCGGGTCTTCGCGTTTCTCTCGCTGACGGTGGTCGTCTGGAGCGGCAGCATCATCGTCCAGCGCCTGTCGACCTCCACGTCGGCGGTGGGTACGGGCCACGCCATCGAGGAGATGACGGCCGCACTGATCGTCCCGGCGTTCGCGCATCTCTCCCTGATGATCGCGTCCGAGGGACGGCCGAGCCGCCGCCAGCTCCAGCTGCTCGCGCTCGCGTACCTCGTCAACGTGGTCTTCACGTTGCCCGGGGTCATCGATCCGCTGAGCCCGATCGCGATCTCTCCACCACAACTGAGTCTGGGCCCGGTACCCGGCGCGGCGTTGGGTTGGGTTCGACTTGCCACGCGCGTCGCGACGATCCTGCTGGGGGCCGGTTGGCTGGTCGCCGCGTACCGCCGCACGAAGCCCAAGGATCCCCGCCGTCGCCAGCTCGGGGTCACGGTCGCGGCCGTCTGCGCAGGCGCACTGGGCGGGATCATCCGGCTGCTCTCCGAAGTGACCTCGACAGACCCGTGGATCGGCCTGTCGCTGGTGACGCTGGCCATGATCCTGTCGGCGTCCGTCGTCTTCTCGCCTGGGTTCTTCTTCGCCCCGGAGGTCGCGGGACGAGCGTTCTGGACGTCCCTGACCCTCGGCCTCGGCCTGTTCCTGCTCGTCGGTGCGCTGCTGGCGGCGGATGCGGCCAGCCGTGCGATGACCGGGATCGACCTGCCGCTCCCCACCGTCCTCGTGCTGGTGGTGACGATCGCCGTGTATGAGCCTGCGGCTGCGTGGGGCCGTGCCCGGCTGGGTGGCCGTTCGCCGTCGATGGTGGCCCGTGAGCGCCTGCTGACGGCCCTTGGCCAACCCGTGCTCACGACTCGGGCCGCGGATGCCGGGGTGCAGCCGGCCCTGACCCGCATCGCGCAGACCCTGGACCTGGCAGGAGCGGTGGTCATCCGCCGGGACGGTTCGATCGCGGCCGCGGCCGGCCCGGCGCCGGATCCTGCGACGGCACCGACGATCCCCCTGATGGCGGATGACGAGCACATGGGCGAACTGCGTGTCGGCACCCGGCGATCAGGATCGCCCATGGGCGCGCGGGACGAGGAGTTGCTGCGACTGTCGGCCGAGTACGTCGCCGCCGCCCTGCGTACGGGTCGGCGGGAGGACGAGCAGGCCGCGGCCCTGAGCGGGCTGTCGCGTGAACGGGACGACGTCGATGCCAGCGGAACGAGGTTGTACGAGGCCCTCGTCCGTCGGTCCGCGGCGGCACCAGGGCTGCGCGTGTATGCCCTGGGCTCGCTGCGGGTGGAACGAGGAACCCAGACGATCGAGCGCTGGGGCGGCGAGAAGGCCGGCTCGCGCCAGGCGCAGGCGCTGTTCGCCTTCCTGTTCGATCGCGGCGAACGGGGCATCGCCAAGGACGAGGCCCTGGAACTCATCTGGCCCGACATCGATGTCGAACGAGCCGACCTGGCGTTCCATCGCACGCTCGGCGGCCTGCGCCACACCCTCGATCCCGGCGATGGCGGCGGGAAGCGGGCGATCAGGTTCCACAACGATCGGTACCGGTTGGATCCCGCGATCGTGGACTGGTCGGATGTCGCCGCGTTCCTGGCTCGACTTGACGCGGCCCGCCTCGCGACCGATGCGGCGGAGAAGCTTCGTCTGCTGGAGGAGGCGCGGGCGCTCGATCGCGGCGAGTACCTGGACGACTGTCCCTTGTACGGCGACAGCGTGTACGTCGAGGAACAGCGCTCCGCGCTGCGCGGTCGCTCCATCGACCTCCTGACGGCCATCGGCGAGGGGTACGAAACGTCCGGCGATCGGGTGTCCGCTGCGGCCGCCTACCGCCAGGCGATCGCCATCGCCGTGGACGGGTGTCCACCGGCCGAAGCCGGTCTGATCCGACTGGCCGCCCAGAGTTGAACAGCGGGACGGTTCCCGCGTCGATCACCACAGCGCAGTCCGACCGCAGTCTGACCGCATGCCCACCGCAGATGGCACTCGCGATGGTGGGGTCCTGGCACCCACGACGGGTGCCTCGGGACAGCCCAGGAGGGTCTGGCATGCAGACCGAACAAGGCCACGAAACCATCGCCCACGCCTACGAGGCCTTTGCGCCACAGCTTCGCCGCTACGCCGGGGCACGCCTGCGAAACGCCGCGGCCGCGGAAGACGTCGTCCAGGAAGCGTTCGTCCGGTTGGCGGTCGAATCGCGGGCGTCGGGGAAGCCGGACAATGAACGCGCCTGGCTCTACCGGGTGGTGACCAACCTCATCATCTCGGGGGCACGCCACGCGGCCGTCACGCAGCGCCGCTCCGTCCTGATCGAGAGCACAGAGGTGCGTGTCGAGTCACCCGAGACCCTGTTCCTCGCGTCAGAGCGATACCAGGGCCTGGGCGCTGCCCTTGAGGCGGTCGGGACGGATGGCCGCACCGGCCTCATCCTCGCCGCACAGGGGTACTCCGGACGGGAGATCGCCGAGCGCCTCGGACGAAGCGCCGGGGCGACCCGGACGCTCCTGTGCCGCGCTCGCAGCACCGTGCGGCGAGAGCTGGATCCACAGGGAGTCGGATATGGCACCGCCTGACGGCATGCTGCTTCGACCGTCCCGCGCGTCTCGGCGTGGGACTCGGTAACAGCGACGCCCTGGACGCGTCTCTCGGTCGATACCCGGCGAAGCGCCGGCCATCGAGGAGGCCAGGATGATCGAGAAGGCAGCTCCGCCCCTCCGACTCTCGCACCAGGTGATCATCGCGGTCGCGATCGGTCTGGTCGCTCCGTTCACCGGGTTCGCGTGGCCGTTCGCACTGCTCACCGGGCTGGTGATCGCCCGGGATGAGCGGGACCGGAAGGCCGGGATCCGCGTCTCGGTTCCCGGGCGGGTGCTCAGGGTGCTGGAGGTCACCGGCGGGGTGCTCGCCATGCTGTTCGCGGGGGTGGTCGTGGGCGGGCTCATCGCGTTCGGGATCGTCTGGCTGGTCGTCATCGCGGAGCGCCTGACGGCGGACGTCGAACCGACCGACCACCTGATGGCCAGGCTCATCCTGGCGATCGGCGCCACGATCGGGTTCTTCGTGTTCGGCGCCCTTGTCGGCACCCACTTCACCTTGGAGTTCGGAACATGACCAGCTCGGTCTCGCCGACGGTGGGGGGCGGAGGCCGGACCATGCTGCTCGGTCTGCTCGTCGTCGCGGGATCGATCGCGGCGGTCGTGGGCGCATACGTGGACTGGCTCTGGTGGCCGGACTACTCCGGCCTGCTGCTGACCCTCCTGGCCGGCCTGATCCTCGTCGGGGGTTCGATCATCACCCTGATCGGCAGCGGGGTCGTCCGGCGGGTCGGCCTGGTGGTCGTCGCCGTGGCCATCGGTCTGGTCGCTGGCCAGAATCTGGGCCCGAGCCGGGAACCGCTGATCCACCAAGCGGGCGGGACGATGACCCTCCGGCTCGCGTCCCCGGTCGTCGCGACGGCGACCGGACCAGCAGACTGCACGAACGTGGCGAGCCAGACCGAGTTCCAGGTCACTGGCGACCCGAACATGCGGCTGGACACGCCTTCTCGCCCGTTCCTGATGGTCTACCTGAACGCGGGGGATCGGTGGCAGGCGATCGAGGATGCGCCACGAAAGGACGGCGTCCGGTTCGAGATCACGAGCAACGACGCGCTGGTGCCGGCGGACGGCAAGCCAGCGTTCATCGGGATGGAAGCGACCGGTGCGTCCACCATCGAATCGAGGTTCGGCAACGCCGGCGGCTCACTCCGTTTCGCCGGGCTCGCGCCGAAGAGCGGACCGGACCATACGGGCGATTCGATCGACTACGCGGGCACGCTCGAGTGGACCTGCGGTGCGGTCATGTCGGAGACTGGGCCGGAGTGAACCGCGACGATCGGCGGATGGACCCCGTCCGCGGCCGCACGGTCTCGGCCGTCAGATCGCTCGTCGCCATCGCCATTTGGCGTAGGCGAGACCGTCGTCGATCGATCCGGTGCGTCTGCCGGGGAGGTTTGGCGCTCGCGTGAGCGTGAAACGGCGCCAGCCGTGTCGCCGAAGCCCGCTACCTAGGGCCGCGTGCCCGGGTCGTACAGCTCGGCGGACGCGAGGGCGCCGGTGGCGCCGTTGCCACCAGTGACAAGCACGGTGCCGTCGAGCAGCCTCGTCGCGCTGTGTCCAAAGCGGCCCTCGGCCATGGGCCCGACCGCGCCCCATGTTCCGCCGCCTGGGTCGTATCGCTCGGCTGTTGCCAGCGCCCCGAGGTTGGCGACGCCACCCGTGACCAGCACCATTCCGTCGGCAAGCAATGTGGCCGTGTGGTATGAACGCGCATCGACCATCGGCCCGCCAACGGTCCAGGTTCCGCCAGACTGGTCGAACAGCTCGGCGGCCGCCAGACTCCCGCCGTTGTCACCTCCTCCCGCCACCAGGACCTTGCCGTCCGGCAGGAGTGTGGACGTATGGTCTCGTCGGGCAGCGGTCATGTCTCCGACGGCGAGCCAGGAGCCACTGCTTGGGTCGAACAGCTCGGCCGAGGTCAGCAGATCACCGCTGCTGTCACTGACACCGCCCGCCAGCAGGACGTCGCCGTCTGCCAGCAGCGTAGCGGTGGCGTAGTACCGGGACATGACCATGTCGCCCGTGGCGCTCCAGACCTCGCCGACGGGGTCGTACCACTCAGCAGCCGGCAAAGCGGTGTCGGCCAGGCCCCCGGCCACGAGTACCCGCCCATCAGGCAGGACCGCGGCAACGTGCGAAGACCGGTTTCCCGCCATGGTCCCGGTCGCGGTCCAGACCCCGCTGCTCGGGTCGTAGAGCTCGACGGAAGCGACGGGCGTACTGTCGATGTCGAGGCCGCCCGCGACGAGGACACGGCCGTCGCGCATCAACGATGCGGTGTGGTACGAGCGGGCGTCGATCATGCCTCCGGTAGTGGTCCATGTCCCGCTTGTCGGGTCGTAGAGCTCGACGGAGTTCAACTTCGCGCCATCGATGTCGATTCCGCCCGCGACCAGGACCTTGCCATCGGGCAGAAGCGTGGCCGTGTGGCCGGAGCGGCCCTCGGTCATCGCTGCGGTCGAGGTCCACGAACCACCGCTCACGGAGGTGCATCCGGAAACCGCGAGGAGCAAGGCCGCACCAGCCAGCGCGGCAGCGACACGACGTGTCATGCGTTCACCTCGATCCCCCTCGGGGTAGTACGGCTCGGCCGTGCCACGGCGGCCTCCGATCAACCGGTCTCGTCTGGAGACATCGGCCATAGGGAGAAGTAGTAGATCGTCTCGCCGTCCGGTCCACGGAGGTAGACCCGCTGGACGACGCCTCCGTTGTTCGACAGACCGAGGACCGCCGCCTCGGCGATCGACATGACCCGCCGACCCGAGGTCAGATCCGCCAATCCGACGAAGTCCGTGGGCACGATGCCCGGCCAGGGCCAGGCCACGCTGCCCGATTCGACAAGACCCGGCGTCACGCCATCGCCGATGTACTGGAAGACGCTCGCGTCGAGCAGGTTGCCCCAGTAGCGATCGGCCACCCAGACCGCGGCCGTCGGGTTGGCAGCGCCGAAGTCGCCGATGCGCTCGTAGAGTGGGCCGAACGGGCCATCGCCTGCGTTGTCGACACGCCGATCGATCCCGCCAGCATGCAGGGTGAAGGTGTCCGATGACGAGACGTCACTATCCTGGGTCTCGTATCGGTCGCAGGCACTCCAGAGCCCGCCCTCGTCCAACGCGAACCGCAGGAACGCCTGGACCTGATCCTCGTCGAAGTGGGCGATCATGAACGGACGAGCGCGGACGATCCGACTCGGCGACGGCTGGTTGGGCGCAACGTCATCCCGGAAGATGACCGTGCCGTCGCCATAGAGGGTGAACTCCGGGCCTGGCTGGAACAGTTCGCCGACGAGATCGCCCACGGCGAAGTCCGGACTGCGATCGAACCGGAACAGGACATCGGTTGCACCGGTCGCATGTTCGAGCGGTCCGGGGAGCTGGATCGGCTCGGGTGTTGGCACCGGGCCGACGATTCCGTCCAGACGGACGTCGACCGGGATCGCCGTGCTGCTACAGCGTAGGACGTTGCCGAGCTGCCCGTAAGGATTCCCGCCCCAACACTTCACGCTGCCGCCGGCGAGGCGTGCGCACGTATGGTGGCCACCGACCGCGATGGCTGTTGCGCCGCTCGCGAGACCTGAAACGGGGACCGGGACGTCGACCCACGGGCCGAGCCCGATATCGCCCCAGCACGCGACGCCACCGACCGTGGTAAGCGCGCATAGATGCGTCTCGCCCGCGACGATCGCTGTGACTCCGCTCGCGATGCCGGAGACATCGACTTGGGTGAACCTGTCCGGCAGGTCCTGGCCGGGCGGCGGGGCGTAGTTGGCGCCCCAGCACGTGACCGTCCCGTCGTTCTTCAGCGCACAGGTCCGGCCCATGGCCGCGGAGATCGCGCTGATGCCACTCGCGAGGCCCGGGACGCCGACGGGCACGGCGGTGGTGAAGATGGCTGGATCATCGGACTGACCGTCGCCCCAGCACGTGACCCCTCCGCCACGGGTCAGCGCGCACGCGTGGAGGCCACCGACCGCGATCGCGACGACGCCGCTGGCCAGGCCCGTCACGTCGACCGGTGTGTTGGTGTCACGCTTCGTCCCATTCCCGAGACCTCCGAATGGGTTGTGGCCCCAGCACTTCGCCGCGCCGCCGTTCGTGAGCGCGCAGGTGGAGCTCCAGCCTGCCGAGATCGCGGCGACGTCGCTCCCGAGTCCCAACACGTCGACCGGGACACTGCTGTCCTTGTTCGTGCCGTCGCCAAGCTGGCCGTACTCGTTGGATCCCCAGCACTTGACCCCGCCGGAGCCCGTGAGCGCGCACGCATGGAAGCCGCCCGCGGCGATCGCGCTGACCCCGCTCGCGAGGCCCGCGACCTCCACCACGCCCGGGGCCGGAGTTTCGGCGGTAGCGCCGTTCCCGAGCTGGCCGCTGCGGCTGTCACCCCAGCACTTGACGCCGCCCGTCTCCGTCACAACGCAGGTGAATTCGTAGCCGGCGCCGATCAGGCTGGGGGTGGGAACGATCCCGCTGGCGGGAGCGGCAGTGGGGCCCGTCGTTGGCGGGTGAGCCGTGACTGCTGGGCCTGTCGATCGCGGGGCCGACGGTCCGGGCGTCGCCGATGGGCTCGGGGTCGCGGCCGAGGAGCAGGCCGACAGGGCCAGCAGGCCGACGATGATCACCGGTGCGAACCGCGCGTGCGAGAGGCGCATCCGAGTCCCCGGAGTGGGTGGAACGTCGATCGGTGATGAGGACGTTCTACTTCGTCGCGTGTTACACGACCGACCTGTCGACTTCCCGACACGGTCCGCGCCGCGATACCTGGCATGCGGCCCCTGGAGCAGCAAACGCAACGAACCGCCATCTCAGACGTCTTCTTGGACACGCCCCCGAAACCAGAGGACCCAACGATGCGCTCCTCGATCTCGCGGATCGCAGCAACGATCTTTGTGAGCCTGATCGTCACGGCGGCCTGCGCATCAGCCCCGAGCTCCGTCCCCGCTACATCGCCAGGGGCATCGTCACCGCCGGCATCCGCGACCTCGCTTCCGGACGAGACTGGCTGATGGCTGCCGGCGGCGGGTCCTGAGGTGTCTCATCCGATGCGCGGTCTGCTGCCCTGTCTGCTCCTCGTCGCGGCATGCGCCATCCCACCTGCCTCGCCGTCGACCTCGCCGTCGTCATCGTCGCTCGAAGCGCCAGGCTCGAGCCCCCCGGCCTCGATCGTCGCAACCGCCACAACGCTGTTGAGCCCGTCGCCGACGCTTCTGCTGCCGCCGGCGTCGGCCAGCCTGCCGGTACGCGGATCCGGCGAAGAGATCGCGGGCCAGTTCCAGATGACTCCGGGACCCGAAGGGGGCCTGTACGTGCTGATCTCCACCGAGCGCCGATCCGTGCTGGCGCTCCTCGATTCGTCAGGTCAGCCCGGTCCGGGGTGGCCCATCGCCCTCGACGACACCTGGTGCTTCCTGCCGGCTGCAGCGGACGACGGCTCGGTTCGCTTGGTCTGTGGGTTCTACGGCGGCACGATCGGCCCGGCCTTCGCATTCGAGCAGGACGGCCGTCTGCGCGCCGGCTGGCCGGTGGAGCTGGTGGGCGGTCCTTCGGCTGCCGAGCCGGTCGTCGATGGCGGCGAGCTCTATGTGGTGGCCGTCGACCTCGTCGAGGGCGTCACGGTCCAGCTGGTGGCCATCGCAGCGGACGGTTCCTTCCGGACCGGAACGCAGGCCGAGACTCCTCCTTCGAACCAGCAGGATCGGAACATGGAGCTTGGTCCCGATGGAACCGGCTATCTGCTCGCGTATCCGAATGATCCGACCGGCGACACCGAGATCACCGCGATCGACCTTGGCGGGGTCCGTCCGGGCTGGCTGGCGCGAGTGAAGGGGCGACCATCCGGCCTCGCGTTCGGTGTCGACGGCCGGATCTACGCCACGGAGGCCGACCCGGGCGACAGGTCAAGCCGGATCGTCGCATTCGGTCCCGATGGCCGGCCGCTGTCGAGCGGGTCCGACGCGATCGCTGTGGCGGCGACGAGCGCCTACCAGGGCGCGGGTCCTTACGACGGCCCGCCTCCGCCGGCCGTCAGTGACGGCGGAACGGTGTTCCTGGTCACTGAGGATGGGGGGACCACGGTCTACGCCCTGGATGCGGTCGGGGATGTCAACGACGGATGGCCCTATCGCGACACGATCGGCCTCCAATGGAGCCATGTCCCTCTTGGCGATGTGGGTACCCCCTCATGGCGGTCGGATCCGTCGGTCGGTCCTGGCAACGTCCTGTACCTGCTTCATCCGCCGCGAACAGCGTCGGTCGGCGGATCGATCGTGGCGATCGGGCCTGACGGTCGCGTCCGTCCGGGCTGGCCGGTCGTCCTGTCACGACCCGGGGGGCACTTCCACGCGGTCCTGACTGCCCAGACAGGGACTGTCTTCGCCCTCGCCATCGAGCCCGAAGCCGGCGATGCGTCTTCGGCGACCGTCCTCGCCATCGCTTCCGACAGCACCGTGCTCTGGTCGACGACCGTCGTGGACCCGTAGGGGCTGACGTCTGGTCGCGGGCCCGACCGCCTCACCCTCGGTGACAACCCCAGACGAGGGCTGGGTCTGTCGAGGTCAAGCAGTGACTCCCTCCGCCAGGATCGCGTCGATCTGGCCGACCGCCTGCTTGAGACCCTCTTCCATGCCCATCTCCAGGACCTGTTCGAGAGCCTCACGGCTCGGGAAGCGGCTCTCGATGGACATCTGGGTGCGACCGTCTCCGATCGACGCGATCGAGACCAGCGCCTCGCTCCGCGGGAGTTCGTCGTTCGGCGTGCCGTCGTCGTTGGCGAATCCGTCGATGAAGACGAGGCGGCGCGGGGGCTCGGCCTCCACGATGTCCCAGAATCCGCGCGGCTGGTCGCCACCCGGCCCGGTCATGTGGTAGGCGACCCGGCTGCCGGGCCCGAGGTCGTGGACCGTGAACGTAGCGGGGTACGTGGGTGGGCCCCACCAGCGCTCGAGCTGGCGCGGATCGGCCCACAACTCCCAGACGCGCTCGGGTGAGGCCTCGAACTCGGCGGTCAGCGTCATCGTCAGGGCGTCGAGGTCCTTGTGGACAGCGGTCACGGTCATGCGTCGGTCTCCTTGTCACGGGTGATGAGGTCGGTCATGCGGTCCACCCGACCGCGCCACAGCGCTTCGTACTGGTCGAGCAAGCCGCGCGCCAGGCGCAGCCCCTCCATGTTCGTGCGCACGACCTTGCGGCGGCCGCTGCGCTGCTTGGTGACCAGGCCCGCCCGTTCCAGCACCGCGACGTGCTTCTGCACTGCCGCGAAGCTCATGGCGTAGTGCCCGGCCAGCTCGGCCACGCCCTCGCGGCCACCGATCGCCCGCAGGACGATGTCCCGCCGGGTGGCGTCGGCCATCGCGGCGAAGATCCGGTCGGGATCGAGCATCGGCTGCATTGGTACAACCATATGGTTGTACGACAGACCGTGTCAAGACCCGCGTTGTCGATGTACCGGGGGGGATTGACGTCCTCTGGGGTGCTGATAGCATTGATAGCATCATGCGTCAGCTCATCGTCAGGGATATCCCGCCAGAGATCGTGCACGCCTTGAAGCGGCGTGCGGCGCGGCATGGCCGTTCCGCGGAGGCGGAGCATCGCCTCCTGCTCCGAGAGGCACTCCGATCCGAGGTCGAGAGCGGGTCGTTCAAGGCGCTACTGGCCTCGATGCCCGATGTTGGCACGGACGAGGATTTCGCCCCCGCGCGCGATCTTCCCCGACCCATGTCGTGACCTGGCTCGTCGACACGAACGTCCTGTCCGAGCTCCGCAAGGGCGACCGCGCCCATGCCGGCATCCGAGCCTGGTTCGCCGCAGTCGATGACGCGGACGTGTTCACGAGCGTCCTCGTCCTGGGCGAGATCCGCCGCGGGATCGAGTCGATCCGCCGGCGGGATCGGCCGGCTGCTCTTGCCCTCGAGCAATGGCTGATCCGGTTGGCGACCGGCTTTGGCGACCGCGTCCTGCCCGTTGACGCCCGGGTGGCTGACCGGTGGGGCACGCTCAGCGTCCCCGACCCCATCCCGACGGTCGACGGGCTCCTTGCCGCCACGGCCCTCGTGCACGACCATGTCCTCGTGACCCGGAACATCCGGGACGTGGTGGACACGGGCGTTCCGCTGTTCGACCCGACCGGCCCCACGGGCGCCTGACCGTCCACGCGGCACCGGCGACGACGCCGCAACACGCCACCGAGCGCGCAAGGAGGAATCCGTGGCAAACCTCGTCGTCCACTTCGAGATCCACGCGTCGGAGCCGCAGCGGCTGATCGACTTCTACTCGGAGCTCCTCGGCTGGACGTTCACCCGGTGGGGCGACGTCGAGTACTGGACGATCGAGACGGGGGAGGGGGCCATCGGCAACGTGGCGGGCTCGGCCGGACACGGCATCAACGGCGGATTGAACCAGCGCCCCGGCCCGAAGCCGGAGGTCGGTGCACCGGTCGTGGGCTGCAACTTCGTCGTGGGAGTGGACGAGGTCGACCCGCTGATGCGTCGCGGCATCGAGCTCGGTGGGACCGAGGCGCTCCCGGCCCAGGACATGCCGGGCGTCGGCCGCGTCGGCTACCTGCTGGACCCGGACAACAACGTGTTCGGGATGATCTCGGCCGTCATGTCCGACGGCAGCATCGGGATGGGCGGCGGCGCGTAAGCGTCGAGGCGCGATCGAACCGTCGGGGTGATAGTCGTCCGTCGCGGTCGGGACCTGGTCGCGATGCGCCAGATCACTCGATGCGGGTGATCGTGTACGTCGCTTCCCGGATCGCGCCCGGGCTGACCGTGTTCGCCTTGCGCCACATGCCGGAGATCGTCCTGCCATCGGCGGAAACGGTGCGGTGCTCGTCCCGGCCGATCGTGAACCAGAGGAGGTCCGCGTCGATGGTCCGCGGGATCTCTTCGTCGTACGTGTCTCCTCCGCAGCACGGTCCCCGCCCGCCCCTGCACGTATAGAGGGCGTCCAGCTGTGGGCCGTCCGTGTCAAGGAAGATGCTGTACTCGACGGGGTTGCTGGTCGTGTCGAAGGCCAAGTACGCGTGCGAGGCTTCGGCGTTGGTCACGTCGAACGTGACACTCGGTGCCGTGACGATGCAGGCGCTGTCGGCGTGGCTACGGTCGTAGGTGATCGAGCCGCTCGTCACCTCGTACGTGGGGTGCGGCTCGTCGACGTCCTGGCGATCGGCGAAGGTCAGGACGAAGTGGCCGGTGGCCGACTCGGCAGCGGCCGTATCGCCGGGCTCGACCAGCGGCAGCCGAGACCAGCTGACGTCCAGCTCCCAGACGCGTCCCATGATCGGCCCCGCTCCGGTCAGGGTGGCGGGAGTCTCGTGGTCGCTCTGGCCCTTGCTGGGGAGGTCCACCCATGCCCGGAACGTCACCGGCGTGTCTTCCTCGAGATCGAAGGAGAGTGGCACTCGACCACTGACCTCCCATTGGTCGAGCTCATTCGGCCGCCCGCTGGAGAGCGCCTGGGGTTCGCCTTCATCGCCATCGACCGACACGTGCAGGAACACGCCTGAGGCCTGTTCCGGTGTGATGCCATCGACCCGGACACGATACGGCGCGGCGTCCGGCTCGCCGTCGCCCAGCTCCCCCTCGATGGCCACTCCGGAGGCAGCGCCCAACGGCTGACCGGAGACCGGTTCCAGCAGGGTCACCACCTCGCGGATGCGAAGGTCGCCGCCGGCCTGCCGCTTGCCAAGGATCAGCCGGGCGCCGCGCGGATCCGTTTGCAGGGCGCCCAGCCTCGCGTAGGCCTCCTCGACCGGATAGCCCTTCCCGGACAGGTCCGTGTAGAGGGCGATCGCGGCGTCGTGCGCAGCGACCGTGTCCACGGTCTCGTTCCAGCCGAGGAACACGCTCGTGCCACGTCTGATCGCATCGGCGAGATCGGTCGCCTCGGTCCCGAAGACCTCGCAGGCGTTGAAGAAGACGACGCTGTCGGAGAGCCCGCCCGGATACTCGGCGATGAAGAAGTCGGCCGTCAGCAGCACGAGCGCAACGCGCCCACACGGGTCCAGCTGCAGGCCCCTCGTGCAGGGGTCCTCCACCTTGCCCAGAACGACCCCGCGGTCGGTCAGTTCCAGCCGTGTCGCCTCGGTGATGATGCCCGTTCCCGCCGGAACCTGGCCCTGGAGCGTGCTCGCAGCGATCACCGCCCGGCACGGCGACTGCTCACAGAGTCGGAAGCCATGGGAGACGACGTGGATGACCTGGTTGTTCCCCCAGTGCTTGAAGCTCTCGACGTTCACGGCCGTGGCCGTCGATGAGTCGTTGGCAGGATTGGTCACCCTGCCTTCGTAGCCCCTGGTGCCGGCCAGGATCGCCGTGACTTCCGCGCCATCGTCTGTCTTCTTGAAGTCCCACAGGAAGGGCGACAGGACGACGGCGCTCTTCTGGTCGACCGCCTCCTGCACGACTGCACCGGGGTCGGCGGCCGGTTCGCGAGGCGGTGGAGGCACGACCGATCGGCCGACCTGATCGGGGCTCCCGGCCGTGCCGACGGAGCCGCGGCTACCGAGCGCGTCGCTGCGGATGATCCACGTCCCGCGGCCGCCCTCGAGCCGGAACTGGATGGCCGAGTCGTCTGACTCGACGTCGGCCATGCCCTCCTGATCAACCAGCCACGCCGCGACATCGGAGGTCGATTTGCCGGTCTCGAGCCTCCCGAGGGCTTCATCGCCGAGCGCGTCGCTCCGCACGAAGATATCCGCGGGCACCTCCGCCAGCGAACACGGGAAGCCCTGGACCTCGCATTCCAACTCGGCCGCGGCCGGAGAGGCGCCGGGCTGTGCTGTCGCGCCAGGCTGCGTGGACCCGCATGCGGCGACGATGAGCGCCAGGGTCAAGAGACAGGTGGTCGCGGCGGAAAGGGTCCTGCGCGTCGGGACGAGCGCAGGCTGCAGGCGCTTGCTCATCAGTCCACTCGAACCACCTCTCGGGGCCTGGACGGACACCATACCAGCCCCCAACCGCGTCTTGAGCGTGCCCGTCGTACCATCGCGCCGATGCGGCATGCTTGAGATCTCGGCGGTCACCGCGCGCCGCTACGTCATGGGTCGCCAGGGCCTGTGGCCCGGACGCCGCTGGCGGGGTCTCGAGGGCGCCGCGTCCGCGATGCGCACGATGGAGCACCTCCAGCTCGATCCGCTCGTCGTGGTCGCCCGGGCCCACGACCTCATGCTCGCCAGCCGGGTCGTCGACTATGCGATCGACGACTGGGCTCGACTCACCTACGAGCAGCGCCGGTTCTTCGAGTGGGGCGGCTGGCTGGCCGTCCGGCCGATGGACGAGCTGCCGTACTGGAGGGTCCTGATGCGGCGCGAGCGGGTGCTCGGACAGATGGCCCAGGTCGCGGGCGACCACGCCGATGCCGTCGCCGAGATGCGCGCCATCCTCGCATCGGGCCGCGAGGTATCGAACCGCGACTTCGAGATGAAGCACCGCACGCGGGTGGACAGCTATCGGGGCCGGAAGGACAGCGCACTGGCGCTCCACTACCTGTGGCGCACCGGCGAGGCGATGGTGAGCCGGCGCGACGGGTTCGAGCGGGTCTATGCGGCGACGGAGGCGGTCGCGCCACCGGAGGCACTCCGGGTAGTCCCCGAGGAGGAGGCAGACGATGTCCTCCTGCGCAAGGAAGTCGCCGCGGACGGGTTGGCCCGGCTGACCGGCGTCAACTGGTTCCTGCGGCGCGACGTGCCCAAGGGCGAGCTGGCGGCCCGCCAGGAGCGCTGGATCGCGTCCGGCTTCGCGATCGAAGTCCGGGTCGAGGGCTGGAGGACGACCCGGCTGGCGGTCGCGTCCGATGTCCCGCTCATCGCCGAGCTCGAGGCCGGGCGCGTGCCGGAGACCTGGGCGCCGACCGACACGTCGACCGACGAGGAGGTCGTCTTCCTGTCGCCGCTCGACCCGGTCTCCGCGCGCGGTCGGGCGAAACCGCTCTTCGGATTCGACTACTCGTGGGAGGTGTACACCCCGGCCGCCAAGCGCCGATTCGGCTACTACGTGCTCCCGATCCTGTGGGGTGATCGACTCGTGGGACGGTTCGATCCCAAGCTGGACCGGGCGACCGAAACGCTGCGGATCCTGGGCATGTGGCTGGAGGATCCTGCCCTGGCCGGCGATGCGGCATTCACGGAGGCGCTTGGTCGCGGCATGCAGCAATTCGTCCGCATGCTGGAGGCCCGGCGGATCGATGTCGCGGGCGTGCCCCAGGTAGCCCTGCGGAAGCGCCTTCGCGGTGTGCGGGGGTAGGGGGACCCATGGGCCCGGACAAGAACGTCATCGATTGGCTGCTCGATACCGATCCCGCGATCCGCTGGCAGGTGATGCGCGACCTGACGCAGGAGTCGCCCGAAGTCGTCGTCGCCGAGCGGGCCAGGGTCGCGACCGAAGGCTGGGGCGCCGCACTCCTCGCACTCCAGGCCCCGGACGGGCTGTGGGCCGGCGCCGCGTTCTCGCAGGACCATACCGACACCTTCCACGTCATGGAGCTCCTGCGGCGGCTGGGGCTCGACCCCGCGAGCGATCAGGCGCGCACGGCCGTCGATCGGGTGCGGGAGCAGGTCACCTGGGGCGACGGCTCCCCGTGGAAGGACCAGATCTCCTGGGGCGGCAACCGGTTCTTCGAGGGCGAAGTCGAACCGTGCATCAACGGCAACGTCGTCGCAACCGGCGCCTATTTCGGCGTGGACATGACCCCGCTGGTCGACCGGCTCCTCGGCGAGCAGCTCCCGGACGGTGGCTGGAACTGCGAGGTCGAGAACGGCGCCACGGTGTCGTCGCTCGCGACGACGATCAACGTCCTCGAGGGCCTCCTCGCGCATGAACGCGCGGTCGGCGGCTCTGACAGGGTGGGGGAGGCCCGTCGGCGGGGCGAGGCGTACCTGCTGGAGCGCCGGCTCTTCCGGCGGAAGTCGACCGGCGAAGTGATCGACCCCGACTTCCTGCGGTCCTCGTTCCCGACCTGGTGGCACTACGACGTCCTGCGCGCCCTCGACTACCTGCGCGACGCCGGGGTCGAGCCCGACGACCGCATCGCCGAGGCGATCGGCCTGGTGGCGGGAGGGCGCCGGCCTGACGGCCGCTGGTCGGCCCAGCTCGTGCACGGCGGCGAGAGCCACCTCGAGATGGACGATGGTGCGGGTCAGCCGAGCCGCTGGATCACCCACCGCGCCCTGCGCGTCCTCCAGCGGCACGAACGAGGCCAGGGCGCGTGGTGACGGACCAGCCGTTCGTCGGCGCGTGGGACAATCGAAGGAACGACACAGGAAACGCCACCCGGAGGCACCCGCGAGTCGGGGCCGCGGGCGCACCACGAGAGGAGCGGGAGATGGCCGCGATGACACGCACCGCAACACGCCCGGGTTGGGTGGAGCTCGCGACGGACGATCCGGCAGCCGCACGCGAGTTCTACGCGGGGCTGTTCGGGTGGCAGGTCGAAGTGCACCCCGATCCGCAGTACGGCGGCTACGGCATGGCGCGGCTGCCCGAGGGCGAGGGCGATGTGGCGGGGATCTCGCCCAAGATGATGTCGGAGGCGCCAACGGCCTGGGGCCTCTACATCGCCACCGACGACGCGGACGCGCTCAGTGCAGCCGTCACGGCCGCCGGCGGCAGCGTCATCGCGCCCGCATTCGATGTCGGAGACATGGGCCGCATGGCGGTCTTCGCCGACCCGACCGGGGCCGTGATCTCGGCATGGCAGTCAGGCGCCCAGCGCACCTTCCGCACGGGTGATCCGGGCACCTTCGGTTGGGCCGAGCTCAACGCGCGCGGGATCGACAGGGCGCGCGCGTTCTACGAGTCCGTCTTCGGCTGGACGAGCGAGTCGGCGCCGATGGGTGAGGGCCAGCCCGACTACACGGAGTTCAAGGCGGACGGCGAGAGCATCCTCGGTGGCATGGAGATGATGCCGATGGTCCCGGCCGAAGTGCCGAGCTACTGGATGCCGTACTTCAACGTCGACAGCGTCGAGACCGCGTTCGAGCGATCGATCGGGCTCGGCGCGACCGAGCTCGTGGCCCCGAGCGACATGCCGGGCGGCCGGTTCGCCATCGTCCAGGACCCGCAGGGAGCCACGTTCGGGTTGCTTCGGCTCGGCTAGGGATCGCACGAGCCTGGGTCGCGCTCCTACGCGGTCACCGGATCCACCAGGGAGATCCCTTCGAGCGGGTTGGTCCGGACTCGCAGGATCGCGAAGTACGGGCCACTGGCCAGATTCGCCGACGCGGCCGTGACGAAACCGTTCGTGCGGGGCACGGCGCCTTCAGCGACCGTGAGACCGCCACCGAGTCGGTTGCCGCCCGTCGCCAGCAGTTGCGCCGCAGTGACGCTCGTGACGATATCGACGTGGGTGAGATCGCCCGCCTGGACGCTGTCGAAGGTGACGGCGTTCGTTCCGCCACGGTTCTTGCAGAGGAAGTCGCCTTCCTCCGGTTGGACCTCGGTCAGGCGGTACAGCCAGAACGGGTTGGACCACACGCGATCGAGGCGATTCCGCTTCGCCGCCGCGATGTAGTCCGAATGGAGCGTTGAACGGCCGAACGGGTCCGAGGTGAACCCAGCGAGGATCTCCGCCTCCTGGACGACGAAGGAGATGAAGCCGGCGCTCCACGCCGTCGTGTCGGCGGCGGCGGAGGCCGCCCAGGCGGCGGGATTCGCGGCATGCCCTGCTCGACCGTATTCGACGAGGAACGGCAGGACGGCCGGGTCGCTCTCGGGCCGCCCGGCCCACGTCGTGTTCTCACGTTGGGCCGTCCGGACGGCCTCTTCCTTGAACCGCGCGACCTTGCGCATCCATTCGCGGACGGTATCGATCTCGTCCTCGAACGGAACGGGGAACGGGAAGGATGCGAACTGCGCGCTCGGGAGGCCGCCCTGGCCGCCGAAACCACCGAAGCCGCCGAGGCCGCCCTGGCCGCCGCCCATGGTCACGCGCAGCGTGTCCGGCGTCGCGAAGATGTCACTTCCCGGTCTGCCCTTCGCGGCCCGGACGGCATCCGCGAGCGTGGCGTTCTGGTGCGGCGGCTCCGATGACGGCGCGTGCAGGTCGTTGAGCACCTTCGCCGCCTCATCGCTGGCGGTCGCCGGGGTCACCAGCGACTTGTCGACCGCGCTCTTGATCGTGGCGAGCTTCTGGTTGGCGTCCTTGGTGGCCTGTGCCTTGGCCGCCATATCGGCGAGCTTGAGGGCTGCTGCCTGGTTGCCGAACGTGGTGGCCAGGCCCGCCGCGGTCTGGAGACCGGCCGCGGCATTCGCCTGTGTGCCCGCGATCCCCGTGATGTCACGGAATGCGTTGGCGTTCGTGATCGCGCCAAGGGCTGCCGCGAGCCCTGTCGGCGCGGGAGCCTCCGGGGCGTTCTGCAGGTTGATCAGGGTGGCCGGGAGCGGACTGGGGGTCGTGGCTTCGGGGGCTGTCCGCCTCGTCATCAGGAGCTCCGCGGGGATCGAGTCGACCTCCGGCTCATCCTCGGACAGCACCCAGTCCGTGCTGCCGTAGTGCTCCTCCAGGGCCTCGCATTCGTCCATGATCGTCTGGGCATACAGGCCATCTGTCGGGAGGCTCACGAGCATGGGTTCGGACGGGAACTGCTTGTCCGAGTAGTAGCTCCACAGCTGCGCCGGCGTGACGATGTCATCGATCCCGAGGAATGAGCCCGGCGAGACGCGGAAGACGATCGCATTGCCCATGATCGCGATCGGGTCGCGTTCGATCACGGACCCGATGCTCACGCCCGCCGTTCCCGGAACGGTGTGGCCGTCGACCAGCATGAACAGCCGGTCACGGTCCATGTTCCACCAGATCACCTTGTGGTAATGCTCAGCGTGCTCGTTGAGGTGCTGGACGAATTCATTCACGACCCGCGTGATCTCGGCGCGGACATCCTGGATCTCCCACGCGTCGGGCGCGGCGAACAACGAGGCGCCAGCCAGTTCCACGGCGCCCGTCTCTGGCGTGATGAGGTCCTGCGAGCCCTGCGAATACGTGACCGTGCGCTGGAACTGATCGGTCTGGTAGGTGAGCGTCAGGCGCTCCAGGTTCGCGACCGATCCGGGAGGCAGCGCGCGCGTGGCCATGAAGCGGATGGACGAGAGCCCTTCGCGATCCAACGACTGGCCGGTCACCGGCAGCGAGAAGTCCACACGGACGACGTTGTTGAACTGATATCGGGTCGCCAGCGTGAAGTCGGCGTTGAGCGGCTGATTGCCCGCTCGCATCCGGATCGTATTCACCCACCCCGCCGCGATACCCGGAGCGTGATCCTGCTGGAACACGGCATCGCGGCGTGCTCTCGCCAGTTGCGCGAGCCGTTCGAAGATGCCGGCGGCCGGTGCCCCGAGGAATGGATTCAGGAGCGCCCAGACACCTGCGTTGAAGACGCCGTCATCGTTGTCGGGCGGGCGCGCGACGCCGATCCGGACGAACATCGAACCGGAGACGTGTCGCACCCGGTGCTTGGACCTTGGCCCGGCCGGGATGTCCGAGCCGATGAACCCGTTGAGAACGTCCTTGAGGTGGCGGAGCGCCAACCGATGGCGTCGATCGAGCAAGCCCCGCGACAGCAGGTCCCGCCAGCGGAAGGTCCGTGCCACGGTGAACGGCTTGATGGCGAACGGCACGAAGAGGCATTCCCGGACGCCGGAGAACGCCGTCTCCACCTTGAGGTGTCGCAGGATCTGGTAGTAGATGACCGTGAGCGAATGACCGTAGTTCGGGTTGCGGACGACCTCGGACGTGCCGGTGACGGTCTCCTCCTGCGTGACCTCGTTGATCACGACGCTTTCCAGACGGCGCAACGACTCGCCGTATCGACGGATCGTGTCGCGAAGTCGAGTCTCCTCGCTCGCGGTCGTCCGCCGCCCGCCGTCCTGTGACGCCGTGGTGTTCGCATTGCTGTGACCGCCGCCGCCACCGATGATGAATCCGGCCGTGGCGAAGCCGAACCCCCCGGCACCGGCGGACGTCGAGGACTCCGATTCGCCGCGCGACCACTCGCTCAGGGTGGCCTGGACGGCGTCGTCGTACTGCCGATCGCGCGATACCTGGTCGCTGACCCGATCCACCAGCTCCGTGCGTTCCTCGCGGCGGGAGCGCTCCAGGCGCTGCCATTCCACCCGCTGGATGCGGCGCACCTGGCGCGGAGCGAGGGTCAGGGTCTTGGCGACCGTTCCGAGTGAGTAACCGTTGGAGCGCCAGCGGGCGCGGAACTCCAGGATGTGGCCGCGCGCCACGGTCACGGCCTGATACCGGCTCGATTCCGCATCCCACTGGACCGGGTGTGCCGCATCGACCGGTCGCCGAGGCTGATCGGCAAGGACGAGGTCGCGGATCAGCGCGGCAGGCAGGGCGTCGCGGACCAGCGTCCCCGGAGCCGCGGTCGGGCGAACCGCTGTGGCGACGGACTCGCGGACGCCACCGATCATGCGAGCCATCAGGCTCCGCGATGGACCGGCGATCGCCTGCACGTTCGGGATGTCGAAGTCGAGGATCCCGGCGGTCACGGTCGTCAGGGTCGAGATCGCGCTCAGGATCGGTTGTTCCGCCCGGTAGAGGACGCTGAACGATCGCTCCCCGAGCACTCGCTCCGGATTGGAGAAGGGACGACAGAATTCGCCCGGATCCTCCGAGTACATCTGCGGATTGTCCGCGACCTCTCGTTCGGACTCGGCGAGGGGCACCGTCCGGGTCGGCAGCAGTGCCGGGCCTCCTGCTGCGCCGTCGAGCCCGGGCTTGGCGGCCGCAGGCAGGAGGATGGAGATCGGTGGGACGCGGTCTCGTCGGAGGTCGTCGACGACGATGCCGGTGGCGAGGACCGGGCCGCTCAGGGCCCATATCCATGCATCGCCGGCTCCCAGCTCGAATCCCGCCGTGAAGTGCCCGTCCAGGCCGACCGCGACGGCCGCCCAGGGAGCGGAACCGAGAGCCGGGGCCTCGCCGACGACCGAGGTGGTGGCACTGGCCGGCACGTTGAAGACCTGGTCGAAGCCTCCGGCAGTCCACGCGGCGCCGGTCGCCCTGACTGGTTTGACGAGGAGCCGAGCGCCGGCGAACGACAGGGGGAGGCCGGTGAGATCGACGAACGCCGCGCTTCGCTCGGTGGTCGGGATCGCGGCCGCGGGGCGCGGTTCGGGAGCCATCACGACCGCGACTTCCGCGACGGTGAGTGTGACCGTCTCGCGATCCGCACCCCGTCGGATCGTCAGCTCCCTGGCCAGCTTGAGCTGCCCGTTCGCCGCGAGGAACCGCACGGAGGCGACGGCCTCGATGGCCGGATCGACAAGCTCGATCTCACCGGTGAGCGACGGCGGGAGATCCTCGCGGGCCACGGCCGGGACCGTCTGCTGGTCCCCATCGATATCGACCGCACGGCGGTACGCGACCTCGACCGGAACGGATGCGACCTGGAGGAGCTGCGCACCCTGGTCAGGCGCGACGGCGACAACGAACGTGGGCATCGGGACCACCCCTCACCGAGCGCGCTCGTCCGGCGATGGTAGTCCTGGCGCCGGTGCATTCCAACCGAGTTATCCACCGATGCATCCGACGGGCGCCGAGTTATCCACCGATACGCGGTGGGTGTGTCATCGATGCCGTACCCGATCAGCGGTGCTGGTCGACGAGGATCGGGTTGCCGTCTGGATCGGTGATGGCGAAGCTCGCCGGACCGGTGGTCGAGGGGTCGGCCTCCTGATCGAAGGCGATGCCGGCGGCCTTGAGCCCCGCCTGGATCTCGCGGACGTCCGTGAACGGATCGACCGGCTGCGCGTCGCGATCCCAGCCCGGATTGAAGGTCAGGATGTTTCGTTCGAACATCCCCTGGAACAGGCCGATGACCGTCTCGCCGTGCTTCATGATCAGCCAGCCCTGCGCCGCCTCACCATGGAACGCCGTGAAGCCGAGCTTCTCGTAGAACGTCCGTGACGCCTCGAGATCCTTCACTGCGAGGCTGACCGAGAATGCTCCGAGGTCCATGTCGTGCTCCCGTGCTTGCGTTGATGCTACCGCCGAGGGTGATGTACCAGCCGCCGCACCACGATGTCGAGGTCGCGGCGAATCGACCGCGTAGCCCGGGGGTTTCGGCGATCAGCCTCCGTCCGAGGCCTCGAACGAGACGAACCGACCGGGCCCTTCCTGGCGCAGGCGGGCGACATCGGCCTCGTCGAGCTCGAAGGCCACGGCGCCCACGAGCGGCTCGGCCGACACGAGGCGCGTCGCGCGAACCTCGACCCGATACGTCCCTGGCTGCCAGGTGAAGCCGTCCGGGGTGTCCATCTGGATGATCGGCGTCTGCGGCACGGACGGCGTGACGATGATCGGCCCGGGATCGACTGCCGTGATGGCCCACTCGACCTGGTAGTCGGGAAAGGGACCCACGTCGAAGCGGCCCGTCTCGCCCCACCGCAGGGCCACGGTCGTGCCGTCCGGAGCGGTCATCGTCGCCTCGATCGACTGGATGACCTCGGCCCGGTCGTTGGACGCCGTGCTCACGAATGCCGGCTGGAGGTAGACCCGCGCGCCTGGATCGGTCGACAGGTGGACCCGCTCGACGAGGACGAGCTTCACGTCCGCCGGAGCATTCGCCGAGATCAGGCTGATAGCGGACAAGAGGAGCGCGAGGAGGGACACGCCGACGGCGATCGAATCCCAGGCGGGCCACCTACGCATGCGCGTCACGATAGCGGGACCACGGCGTGGGGTTGCACCAGATCACAGTCCGGGACGGTGCACAGTTCCAACCCCAGGGCGGCGAGACCCTCGGCCAGCGGGGTGAAGCCGAGGACCCCACCGAAGCTGCGGCTCGTCACCCCGGCCGGCAACCCGCGCACGAGGACCGCACCGCCCGAGTCGCCGACGCCGACCGTGACGTCCGCGGCAGCGACCATGCACGGGAAGTAGTCGCCGTCATCGGCGGGGTCGTGGAGGTACTCGTCCTTCTCGGCGACCGTGCCGGCGCGGTAGGTGTCACGCCCGTTGATCTCGACGGCATCGCCGATGCCGATGTCCGCGCACGACAGCGGCTCCGTGCCCGGCCGGATGACCCGCGCGCCACCCGCGCCCATGTCGATCACGTTGAGGCGGCCCCACGGGATCTGATCGAGCGCGACGACGAGGTAGTTCATGTCCGACGGCCGGCACGTGTGCGCCTCGTGCGGACAGGGCTCGAGCGTGGCCCCCGGCCCGAACACGCCGCGGACTGTGCGGCCGCTCGGATCCAGGGCCGTGAGTCCCTCTGCGGCGCAATGGGCCGATGAGGTGAGCACCAACGTGTCCCCGCGGCGCGCATAGAAGCCGGCGGCGCAGGATCCCCACAGTTGCCGACCAGCCAGCACCGGCGGGTCGCCCGAGGGCGGCGTACCGGACGGCCGGTCGCGCACGACCAGGGCGACGCCGACGAGGGCGATCCCCGCCACGACGACGGCGGCAAGCAGGACCCGTCGCCGTCGAGCGCGAACCCACGCCTGAAGTCGAGCCATCGTCTCGAGGGTACCCTGCCATGGTCGGGACCGGCGATCTTGCGCCCGCCCATCCGCTAGACGTGAGGGTTGGCAGTGCCCGGCCTCCTGGAGCTGCTGCGCCGGCTCGGGCTGGATCTATCCATGGCCGACCCGACGCAAGGTTGACTAATGCGGACTAACCCGACTATCGTCCGCGCATGGCCAGTGTCAACATCCACGCCGCGAAGACCCATCTCTCGCGCCTCGTCGAGCGAGCCGAGGCAGGGGAGGAGATCGTGATCGCCCGGGCGGGTCGTCCGGTGGCGCGGCTCGTCCCGTATCGGGCGGCAGCAGCGCCCCGCACACCCGGGCTGTGGAGGGGTCGAGTCAGACTGCGGGGGGACTTCGACGCCGCGGATCCAGCGATCCTGGGGGCCTTCGAGGGGTGATCCTGCTCCTGGATGCGCACGCGCTCCTGTGGTGGCTCGCCGACGATCCCACCCTGTCCGACGCGGCGCGAACGGCGATCGCCGACCCATCGTCGGACGTCCTGGTCTCCGCCGCGAGCGTCTGGGAGATCTCGATCAAGCGGGCCCTGGGCAAGCTCGATGCGCCCGATGGCCTGCTCGACGCCATCGATGCGTCCGGGTTCGTCGGGCTGCCCATCACGCTGGCCGACGGCGATGCCGTCGCGGCCCTCCCCGGTCATCACCGCGACCCCTTCGACCGGATGCTCGTCGCCCAGGCTGCCCGCGTGGAAGCGATCATCGTGAGCCGCGACCAGGCCTTCTCGGACTACGCCTGCGAGGTCCTGCGCGCCTGACCGGAGCCGGCGATCAGCCTCCGTCCGAGGCATCGAACGAGACGAACCGACCGGGCCCTTCCTGGCGCAGGCGGGCGACATCGGCCTCGTCGAGCTCGAAGGCCACGGCGCCCACGAGCGGCTCGGCCGACACGAGGCGCGTCGCGCGAACCTCGACCCGATACGTCCCCGGCTGCCAGGTGAAGCCGTCCGGGGTGTCCATCCGGACCAGCACGTCGACCCGTTCCCCTACTAACCCTGCCACGCGGGAAGGTCAAGGTCGCTCTTCGCGGCCCAGGCGCCATGGATCGGGGCCGGACAACGTACCCTTTGCGGCGATGACGCCTGACGACCTGGCCGTCCGGAACGCGAGCTATCGGTTGTTCGCCGAGCTCGGTCGAGCGCCGAGCGTCGACGAGGTCGCCGCGGCCACGGGGCAGGGGAGCGACGTCGTCGCCGCCATCTGGCAGCGACTGCACGACGCCCATGCGCTCGTCCTCGCCGGCGCGGGGCAGCTGCGGATGGCGAACCCGTTCTCCGCGGTGGAGACGCCGCATCGGGTGGAGGCTGCCGGTCGCTCCTGGTTCGCGAATTGTGGGTGGGACGCGTTCGGGATCGGTGTCGTCCTGCGGACCGACTCGATGATCCACACGACGTGCGCCGACTGCGGCGACTCGGTCGATCTTGAGGTCCGCGACTATCGCCCGACGGACCCGGCCCCGGTCTTCCACGTCCTCGTGCCGGCACGCACATGGTGGGACGACATCGGGTACACGTGAGGGACCATGCTCGTCTTCCGGTCGGAAGCACACCTCTCCCGATGGCTCGCTGGCCGTCCGCCCGGTGCGACCATGTCGATCACGAAGGTCGCCGAGCTCGCCGAGGCTTGGTGGTGGGACCGCCTCGATCCTGACTGGCGACCCCACTCGCGCGAGCAGAACCAGGCCGTCCTCGATCGGCTCGGCCTCACCGGCGACTTCTGGCGCCTCGGTTAGCGATGGGTAAGCCACGAATGGGAACATCGACTCCCGCCGCGTTCGATCCGCGGGAGGACATCGTGATCATTCGTGAGCACATTTCGGTCGAGGAGCTGGCTCGACTCACGTTGATGATGGATGGGGACCTCGTCAAGGCCGTCGTCGACGTTCGTCGCGAGATCATGGCGGCAGGGGCCCGCTTCCATGCAGAGTTGGAGGCTGACCTGCTGGAAGACGGCTCTGCGCAGGCGGATGTCTGGGGAATCAACTTGTATCCGGCGCGGTACGACCGTCCCGATTGGCTCGAATTCGACTCCGTGATCAACCTTCGCCCACGACACGGCAATCGATCGCGCTCCGTCGATGACCCGCGAGCGATGGATGCGATCGCCTCCATCGTCGGCAGGCTGGTGGCGCCGTGACCGTCCGATGGATGCACAAGGGACTCCAGGATGGGGGCTGGGAGCGGATGGGCCTGCTCGAGCAGATGGGGAACCTCGGGACCGAGGTCGCCCGTGCCGCGCGTGCCAAGGAATCCGGTGACGCGGAACGTTGCGAGGGGGCGTTCAACCGTGCGCTCGAGCTGTTCGAGCTGACCATCGTCGACGACCGCTGGCGCGGACCGCGCCGTCGCGAGTTGTGCCTCGTTCGCGAGCTGTTCATCGACTTCATCGCGGGCGACAACACCCATGGCGAATCCGCCGAGTCGCTCGACCGATACTTCCTGCCGTTTGCCGTTGCGGCGCGGATCGAACACGAACGCGGTCACGCAGGATCAACGACCGATCGGCATTCGACGCCGCCCACTTGACGGCCGGCGAAGTCACGTCCGTGTGCGTCATCGGTCGGCGCGGGACCGATACCATTCGGCACGTCGCGTAATGGAGGAGGAGGCAGGACCATGTCCATCGAGCTCAACCACACCATCGTGTACTCGCGAGACAGTCGAGCCTCGGCGGAGTTCCTCACCCATCTCTTCGGACTGCCGAGTCCGACGACCTGGGGTCCATTCCACGCCGTCGCGGTGTCGAACGCCGTGGCGCTCGACTACCTCGACACGACCGACGAGATCGCACCGCAGCACTACTGCTTCCTCGTGAGCGAGGACGACTTCGACGCCATCTTCGGCCGCATCCAGTCAGGGGGCCATCAGTTCTGGGCCGACCCCGGCCACGAGGAGCCGGGCGTGATCAACACGCACGATGGCGGCCGCGGCGTCTATTTCGACGACCCGAGCGGGCACAACCTCGAGATCATCACCCGGCCCTACGGCGAAGACCGCTGACCCTGCAACGCCCGTAGGCGTCATGGCTAGGTGGGTGGCTGCCGATACGGCTCGTGCTCGTGCGCGAGCCAGACCAGCTCGGGGTCGAGCGCACGCACCCGCAGCTGGCCTTCGGTGTGCGGCTCGTCGAGCTCGCCGAACCAGACCGCCACGTCGCCGCCGACGACGACCGGACGCCCGCCGGTCTCGACGACGACCACCTGCATGCCGGGCGTGTGGCCCGGCGCCGGGACGAGTCGGAGCCCGGGAAGCAGCTCGAGCTCGCCGTCGACCGGCACGTACTGCACGCCGGGCGCGCTCGACCCACTCGCGAATGGTGTAGTCGTCCTCGCTGCGCGCGTCGTCGAGCTCCCGACGCTGGACGTAGATCGGCCTGCCGGCGAAGAGGTGGTTGCCGCCGCAGTGGTCGACGTGCAGGTGCGTGTTGACGACGATGTCGATGCCGGCGAGATCGAAGTCCTGCTCGCTCAGCGGCCAGAGGCGGGGATCCATGTCGGCCAGCGCCGGGTGCAGCTCCGTCATGCCGGTGTCGACCAGCACGCGCGCCATCGGGATGGTCGATGACGTGCACGTAGACCGGCATCCGCTCGCCCTCGACGAGCAGGTCGGCAACGAGGACCGGCGTGACTGGTGATCGAGGCGGGGGCGTTCATCGCTTCCCGAAGCCCGGGATGCGCCGCCGCCTGCTGCATCCACGACGTCAGTTGCCGTTCGTCGATGTCGTCGACCGTTTCGATGTCCACGCCGCGCGTGTCTTGCCCATCCCGATCGGCGTGACCGGCGGTTCTGGCCGGAGGGACGTGCCGCGCCCGAACGTGAGCTTGACGTGGCCGGCGAAGCCGCCGCACGAGAAGCACCAGCCGTCGCCGACGCCATACCACGCCATGCCCCATTTCACGGAGCGCTGCAGGCCCGGCAGCGTCTCGGCCGCCAGGGCATCGACGCGTTCGGCGATCGATCGTTGCGGCTGCGGCAAGCTGCTGATGTAGGCAAAGACCGGCTTGTCGCCGACCGCGGCCTTCGCGGCGCTTGCCCTGCCGGTCATGGCGGCCGGAAGCGTCGTGGCCGAAGCCTCAACCGGGTCCTCGACCCGTGTGAGCCGGGCGATCGGGATGATCCGGTCGGTCTTCGACGGGTATTCGCCGAACTGTGGGTGTTCCACAAGGTGCCGATCCCAGAGCGCGTCGCGGTCGACCCCTTCGGCGACGGTCGCGGTGGCCTGGAAGGTCTGGCCGTCGGCCTCGACCGTCACGACCGGGTTGGCGACGAGGTTCGTGAACCAGGCCGGATCCTCGGGTTCACCGCTCTTCGAACCGACGACCACGAAGTCATCGCCATCGCGCGTGAACGTCACGACGGCCTCTCGTGGTTCGCCGCTCTTCGATCCGGTCGTCGTGAGGACCATCACGGCCTTGCCATCGAAGTAGCCGCTTGTCGGGCGGCCATTGGCGCGGATGTCGGCGATCAGGTTCTTCGTCCAGTCTGCGTCGTCAATCATGCCGGACACGGTAGCAGTGACTCCGCTAGCGTTGTGCCATGAGCCAGGCCAACGAGGACCTCAACCGCCGTCTGCTGCGGGCACGCGACGCCATGGACCGCGCCTACGCGGAGCCGCTCGATGTCCCGACCGTGGCGGCCATCGCCCACGTCTCCGAGGGGCACTTCATCCGCACGTTCCGCGCCGTGTTCGGCGAGACGCCACATCGCTACCTGCAGCGGCGTCGGGTCGAACGCTCGATGTTTCTCCTGCGCGAGACCGACCGGCCCGTGACCGACATCTGTTTCGACGTCGAATTCACCAGCCTCGGCTCCTTCAGCCACATGTTCCGCCGCATCGTCGGCGAGACGCCGTCCGCCTATCGCCTGGGGCACGGACCGGTCGTCGCTCCCCACTGCGTCCAGCTCGCGGCGATGCGCCCACGCGTCGCGGCCGACGAGGTCGCGGCGACCGACGGAGCACGATCGAGCAGTTTCGGAGAAGCGGCCGCGGCGATCTCCCCGGTACGGTGAGTCACGACCCCCGCAGCGACTGACCGCAGAGGAGCCCACGCGATGATCACCAGACTCAACGTTGCCTCGATCTACGTCCTCGACAAGGACGAGGCCCTCGACTTCTACGTCAACAAGCTCGGGCTCGAGAAGGGCAACGACGTGAAGCAGGGCGACTACCGCTGGCTGACGGTCCGCGTCCCGGGGGAGGGGGCCACCGAGGTCTCGCTGGAGCAGCCGGGATCGCCGCTGCACGATGAGGCGACCGCGTCGCAGCTTCGCGAACTCATCACCAAGGGGGCCCTGGGCGGCCTGGTCTTCATCACCGACGACGCGAACGCCCTCTACGAGACCCTCAAGGAGCGCGGCGTCACGGATTTCACGCAGGAACCCACGGAACACTTCTACGGCACCGACATGGGCCTGCGCGATCCGTTCGGCAACCACATCCGGATCCTCCAGCAGGGACGCGCCGCCAAGGCCGCCAAAGCTGCGACGGCCTGACCGCCGAACCCGAGAAGGAGCCACCAATGGCCGACTCCAAGGCCGCCACCAGGAAGCCCGCCAAGAACGTCTGGTCGGACGAGGAGAAGGCGGCGATGCAGGCGAGCGCCCGCGAACGCAAGGCCAGCGCCAAGCTGACCCCCGAACAGGAGCGCGCTGCGGGCCTCCAGGATCTGCGCGCCAGCCTTGCCAAGATGCCCGCCGACGACCGTGCGATGGGCGAGCGGATCCACGAGATCGTTTCGGCCGCCGTCCCCGAGCTCACGCCGAAGACGTACTACGGCATGCCGGCATACGCGAGGGACGGCAAGACCATCTGCTTCTACAAGGCGAAGTCGAAGTTCCGGGTGCGCTACTCGACCATCGGCTTCCAGCCCGACGCCAAGCTGGACGACGGCGACATGTGGGCCACCGAATTCGCGGTGATCGACCTGACGGCGGCCGTCGAGAAACGCATCGACGAGCTCGTCAGGAAGGCGGCCGGCTGAGGGTCGCGGGGCCATCGCGCGCCGTCATTCTCGCTCCGCCTCCATGCGCTCGAGGAGCGCCAGGGTCGTCTGCCAGCTGCGGATGGTCATCGACTTGTACGCCGGCGTCCCGACGATCTTGCCGAGTCGGCTCTTCGTGCGCTCGGCGCTCAGTCGCTGCGAGTAGATCACGCCGGTCCCCGGCCACACTTCGTCGACGCCGGGCCGCGGGTCGAAGACCTTCATCGCGGTCGACGCCGCGATCCCCATGAGGAAGACCGCGTCGCTGTGGTAGGTCTCCGGATGGTCGCCGAAGCACTTGGGCCGCTTTCGGACGACGGCGCGGAGCTGGGCCAGCGTCAAGACGAGGACCGCGATCAGCTCGCTATCGAGCTTGAAGGTCTTGGGCAACGCTCCCTCGAGCTCTCGCTTGATCGCCGCCGCGCTACGATCGGAGCTCAGGATCACGTTGCCGCTGGCGATGTACGTGGAGACGTTCGTGTGGCCGTGCGACTCGAGGAGGTCGCGCAGGGCCGCCATCGACACCTTGTTCCGGCCACCGACATTGATTCCACGCAGGAGGACGACGTATCGGGTCATTCGGTCGAGAGGTCCTTGTCCTCCATCTCCCACGCATGGTCGAGCGTGTGGAAGGCAGAGTGTCGGATCAGGAATGGCAGCGTCCACGGCTTCATGGGCCGCTCGAGCTCCCCTGCGTTGTAGGCGCGCATCGCAACGATGTAGGTCTCCCGATGTTGCCGCAGTCCATCCGGGGTCAGCGCCGCGCCCTCCGGTATCCGCAACCCGACCCGGGTCGCGAAGTCCTCGCTTTCGATGCGGATCGCATGGCTGATGATCCGGTCGCGATCGCGTCCACCCCCGCGCGGGCCCTTGCGCATCACCGGTGAGACCCGCGCCGCCACGCCGTCGAAGAACGCCCAGGAGGCCCGCAAGAGGGTGATGGCGCGCTCGAACTCCGCCTCGCCCATCGGGTCCTGTTCGCTCGATGAGGGCGCGTAGGAGATGCCCCAGAAGTCGGTCCCGGGGGTACCGACACTGTCCTCCGCGATTTCGAGGGGCCCGGCCGCCTCGAATTCACCGGCCATGCCGGCGAGGTCGGGAATCGGCCGGTACCGCTGCCGATAGGACTCGAGCTTGTCCTGGGCGAGCTCGGCGTTCTTCGCGCCCCGACTCCAGCCTGGCCAATCGAGGGCGAAGGCCACCGACCGCTTGCCCTTCGGGCCGTGCTCGATGACTGTCCGGACTGGCATCACTCAGGGTCCCGTTGCGGAACGACGTGGTGGCGAGGGCCCACGCCTGCTAAGGCGTCGGCCCCTGATCTAAGCGATGGTAGTGGTCGCGGTTCGCGGCAGCACACTGCCTGTGGCCGGTCAGCGGTCGCCTGGCGGCGGCGCGTCGATCCTCACGCTGTCGATGATTTCGTTCATCGCCTCGCGCTGAGCCTGCAGCCCCGGGCCTCGAAGGTTGGCGGAGATGCCAAGCACGCCCAGTTCGGCATTCAGGCGAACAAACCACTGGTGACCCTCGTCCGAATTGGTGACCACCTCGGGACCCCAATGCTGGAGGAACGCAGGTTGCCCACCAACGGTCTCAGTCGCGTCCGTCCAATCCGGCTCGAGCAGCCGGGCCCCGACTCTGAAGTCAAGGACGACCGTTCCTGGTGGCGTCGCGAATCGTTGGCATGCCTCGTTCGGACACGGGTCGAGCGGTCTCGACGCAACGATAACCACCGCGTGATTCGAAACCGACCAGTCGCGTGGGTAGTACACCGTCCACCCTGCTGGGTAGTCGAATGAGAAGCCTTCGTTCGTCTCGAGGTGGACTCGGCCGTCGATAGCGTCGGGCGCCTCATGCCAACTGGAAAGCTGCAATGTGCCGAGTGTCGCCTCCAGTTCGGCCTGGAGCTTGTCGAGATCCTCGCGAGGCACCGACGCCGAGATCAGGTACAACCCATCGTCCGGCCCCGATACGAAGTTGGTCAGAACGGCTGGGTCGCTTCCGTCCTCCGGGCGAGTCCAACCCGGATATCCAGCGAACGTGGCCGGCACTCCGTATCCGTCCGAGGGTGGCAGTTGGCCTTCGTACTCGAAGATCTGCACCATCAGCGAACCAGGCGCAGTCGCTTCGGTGGCACAACCACCCGGCGGCTTCGTGGGCTGAGGGGCGACGCCTTCCGTATTGGGGCAGATCGTGAGCCCTCGCTCGAACATCCCGACGATTCGAAGGCCGAGGTCGGTTGGATAATTGTCAACCGCCGTGGACAAATGCCAGTCCGGCGGATGCGCGAAGCGGATTCCCGGAGCCGCGAATTGAACGTAGCCAACCGGGATGACAGGCGCCGGAGCCGCGCTTTCCGTCGGCACCGCCGCCTGCTCTGTCGGGGTCGCAGTGGAGGCGTCCTTCGTCGGCAGAGGTTGAGGTGATACGCCGACGAGCAGGGCGCCCGCGCCGAGGCCAGCGAGGATCAAGGTCGCCGCGGCGAACAAGACCAGACCGCTCCGATGGCGGCCCTGACCCTGCAGGTCATGTACGGGCAAGTCGGCCAGGGTTTGCCGCAAGGAAATGGGTGCGGTCGGCAGGGCCTCGGCGTGGAGGCTCTCGCGAAGCCGGGTCTCGAGATCGTCGTCGATCACGAATCGACCTCCCTAAGCGACGATGCACCGAGCTGTACACGCATCTGTGCCAGCCCACGATGAAGCCTTGACTTCACGGTGCCGACCGGCCAGCCGACTCGTTCCGCCACGGCCTCGAGCGTCAGGTCCGCCCAGTAGTGCAGCAACATCACGATCCGCAGGTCGTCGTCGAGCATCGAGAGCGCCCTGACCACTTCATCCCGATCAAGCACCGACCGAAAGGGGTCGCGAGCCGTCGGCGCGATCCCCATCTCGTCGATGGCGACCAACCGAACCTTCCCGCGACGTCGGAGTCGGTCGCGGCAGACGTTCACAAGGATGCGGTCGAACCAAGCCTGGAAACCGGCCGGGTCGCGCAGGGACGCGGCGGAGCGCCAAGCGCGCAGCAGCGCATCCTGTGTCGCGTCTTCTGCCTCGTGTTGATCGCCAAGGATGAGACCGGCCAGCCGAAAGGCGCGATCCAGGGATCCCGCGGCGAGCTTGCGGACCTGATCGGCGGCATCGATCGAACTCGCGCTGGACAGCGGATCCCTCCATGGCGAACTCAGCAGAGCGCTCGCGGTTGCAAGCATGGCATCCGTCCAGACGCACCCCGTCGCCAAACCGTTCTCTCGGAGGTGGCGGATGGTACCGCTCGACAGGCCATCTGCGCTCTCGTACGGTCGGGCGGATGTCGAGAACCGGGGGATCTGCCGCGTGGTGACCGCGCCAGTCACCTGTCCACGCTGCCAGTCAGTCATGGTCCAACGGACCAAGCGCGATGACGGCACGCCCTTCTTCGGCTGCTCGCGCTATCCAGCATGTCGTGGGACCCGCTCGCTGACATCGAGTGCGTCCGAGGTACCCGCGACTGCACAACCAGTGGAGCCGATGCCCGCCCTGGCTGGTGGATCTGCCCGCGGGACGTACGAACGGCGACTCGCGCGGCACGACCAGGAGGTCGCCCGACACCGACCCAGGATCCTGCTGACGGGTGGGGCGACGATGGTCGCCGGCATCGTCCTGTTGGGCGTCGGTGGGACCTGGCCATTCCTGGGCGGCGCACTCATCTTCCTTGCCACCCTATGGACGCTCGCGGCGCTGCTCGTCAAACCAGATCACGTCCGCGCCTGGCGCACCGGCGCGATCGGGGAGGAGCACATCGGCGCGATCCTCGACACGCTGACCGCCGAGGGATACCAGGTCCTGCATGACCGCCGACGACCGGGGAGCCGCGAGAATATCGACCACCTCGTCATCGGCCCGACTGGTGTGTTCATCGTGGAGACAAAGCACTACCGCGGAAGCGTCGAGCGCAGGGGAGGGGAGCTCTGGGTGAACGGCCGACGGAAGACGGCGTTCATCGACCAGGTGGAGCGCCAGATCGGGGCGGTCCAGGAGGCCCTTGCGACCGACGAGATCACGGGGATGATCTGCTTCGTCGGTGCGACACTGCCTCGCTCGGGCGTGCCGGCGCTACGCGGCATCATGGTCATCCCGCCGGAGGCGCTCCTGGTCGCGATCCGATCCAGGGCGGTCTCGCTGTCACCCGAGCGGACCGTATCGCTTGCTGCCATCGCTGAGCAACGGCTGCGAATCGCCAGTTCCAGAACGCTATAGTCCAACCAGTCGACCGGCCGGTCGACCACCGGGGGAGGGGCCGCGTGTCGACCCAGCCGACGATGACCCCGAACGTGCCAGCGACCACGACCGTCTACGAGCGCGGGCCGAATCTGCTCGTGCGGTTCATCTGGTGGCTGTTCATCGGCTGGTGGGCGTCGGGCATCGCCGTCTCGATCGCGTGGATTGCGCTCATCACGATCATCGGGATCCCGGCCGGCATCTGGATCATCAACCGACTGCCATCGATCCTGACCCTGCGGCCGCGGACCCGCCACTGGAGCCTAGGCCAGGACGAACAGGGGAGGGCCGTCGTCGCCGAGGCCGGCCGCCCGCAGGTCGCCTGGCCGATCCGCGGCATCTGGTTCCTGCTCGTCGGCTGGTGGGCCTCGGCCATCTGGATGGGCTTTGCGTGGATGATCCAGTTGACCGTGATCGGCATCCCGGTCGCACTGCTGATGTTCAACCGGACGCCGTTCATCGCGTCGCTCTATCGGTACTGAGGTTGCTGTGACGGTGGATCCAGGGCTGGGGCCTGTCGAAGGCGCGATCCGCCAACGATTCTCACGTGTCCCTGTCACATTGACCACCTACGGACGTGGCGTCCCATTCGAGTTCGACTACGACCGCGACGGCATTCTTCTTCGTCTCGGCGACGGCCGTTGGCCATCAACGCTTCCGTGGTCGTGTCTCGAGAAAGACACCCGAGTTTCTCAGCAGTCAGCGCGGGTGGGTCGTCGCCGGTGGCTACCACAGCGTCACTGGCGTCCCTGGAACGCTCGATGCTTTCCTAAAGGGTTGGCAGAAGACGGACGTCGCAAGGTGGCTCGTGCGCGTACTGGCTGAGGCAAGGGTCGTTGACGTCGACGACGGACGCCCACTCCGCCTTCGAGCCAGGTAGGGCGATGCACCTCTACCAGGGCACCACGCGAGCAGTTCATCGCCGACGCGACGCAGGCGCGCCTCGCGAACATGCTGTCCGACCGTTCGTTCGACGAGTTCCGGTACCGCCCGGCGCCGTCCGAGGTCACGTCGTGGCGCAACTCGCTGAGCGCCATGGCCCACGTCCTCCAGGTCGCCGACCTGACCGACCAGGGCATCCTCGTCGAGCTGAAGCTGCCGCTGAGCTCGAAGCGCCTCGACGTCATGATCACCGGCTCCAACCCGACCACCGCCGGCGACTCGGCCGTCATCGTCGAGCTCAAGCAGTGGACCGAGGTCGGCCGCTCGAACATCACCGACTGCGTCACCGTCGACTACGGCGGCAGGCCGCGCGACACGCTCCATCCGTCGCGCCAGGTCGCGCAGTACCAGCGCTACCTCCTGGACACGCACCCCGCGTTCTCGGACGACCAGGCGATCGCGCTCGATGCCTGCGCCTAC
Organism: uncultured Chloroflexia bacterium; assembly: GCA_963704935.1. GTDB lineage: Bacteria > Chloroflexota > Limnocylindria > Limnocylindrales > CSP1-4 > SPCO01. Next base: position 31,857 of record CAVPIF010000001.1, on the reverse strand, counting down.
CTGCACTACGCGCAGCACGACCCGAAGTCGCCGCTGTACCACGCCGACTTCGCCGACCTCCTCGGCACGAACCCGGCCTTCACCGGCGACCAGGTCGACGCGTTCGCGACCTTCCTCGACGCAGCGCGTCGCCGGTCCCGACGAAGGCGACGATCCTCGACCGCGTCGCCGCGACCGCCTTCAAGCCGCACAAGCGCCTGCTCGACCACGTCGCCCGCGTCATCCGCAACGAGCCGACCTTCACGCTCCTCGACGAGCAGCTCGTCGCCTACAACGCGATCCTCGACTCGGTCCGGGCGCCGGCCAGAACCAGCAGAACGTCGTCTTCCTCGTCGAAGGCGGCCCCGGCACCGGCAAGTCGGTCATCGCGCTCAACCTCGTCGCCGAGCTGGCCGAGCGCGGGCTCAGCACGCTCCACCTGACCGGCTCCAAGGCCTTCACCGAGAACCTGCGCAAGATCGTCGGTGGCGCGCGCCGGCGCGCTGTTCAAGTACTTCCGCGACACCGCGACCGTCACCGACACGCTCGATGTCGCCATCCTCGACGAGGCGCACCGCATCCGGACGATCAGCACGAGCCGCTTCACGCCCGCGAAGGCGCGCACGGGCAAGGCCCAGATCGACGACATCCTCGACGCGAGCCGCGTCACCGTCTTCTTCATCGATGACCTGCAGGTCGTGCGCCCGGGCGAAGTCGGCAGCACGGACCTGATCCGCGAATCGGCCGCCAAGCGCGCGATCGAGGTCCGCGACTTCGAGCTCGAGGCGCAGTTCCGCTCGAACGGCTCCGATTCGTTCATCCAGTGGGTCGACAACACGCTCGAGCTGGCCCGGACGCCGCAGGTCCTGTGGTCGATGGACGACGAGTTCGACTTCCAGATCGTCGGCTCGGTCGGCGAGCTCGAGCAGATGATCCGCGCGCAAGGCGCGGACGGGCGCGACCGCCCGACTCGTCGCCGGCTTCTGCTGGCCCTGGTCGGATCCCGACGACGACGGCCAGCTCGTGCCGGACGTCAGGGTCGGGGAGTGGTCGATGCCCTGGAACGCGCAGTCGGACGGCGTCGGCCGGCTCGGGCCGGGCATCCCGAAGTCGGACTTCTGGGCGAGCGCGAAGGAGGGGATCGACCAGGTCGGCTGCGTCTACACCGCGCAGGGCTTCGAGTTCGACTACGTCGGCGTCATCGTCGGCCCCGACCTCGTCTACCGGACGATGGATGGGGGATGGGTCGGCCAGCGCGACCAGTCGCACGACCGCGTCGTCCGCCGCGGCGTCACCGAGGCCGAGTTCACCGCTACGTCAAGAGCACCTACCGCGTCCTGCTGACCCGCGGCCTCCGCGGCTGCTACGTCTACTTCATGGACGCCCCGACGCGGGATTTCTTTCTGAGTCGGACTGAGCGTAGTGAGGCGCACCTCCGGCGGGTCGCCGAATCCCTGGCGACATACGACCATCGTGGGTAGATATCGCGCTGAGCAGTTTCTCTGGCTGATGACGGCCGATCCACCGATCTGTCGTCCCGGACCTGCATTAGGCGTGCTCCGGCGATGCGAGCGCCTCCATCGCGGTGATTTGTGTTTCTGTCGAGTCTCGAGACCGCAGACCTCGCCGACGACCTGACGCGAGTCGGTGCGCCCGAGCTCGCTGAGTATCTAAGTTCCGATCTAGAGCCGGAGGACGTGGAAGAGCTCGCGTCGAAGGTCCGCAAGCTCGATCTCGAAGGTGGTGACGAATCGGAGGCGGTCGAAAGCGTCGTCCGACTCGGTCGGGACCTCGCCCGATTGGTGGAAGCCGGGGCGGGACTCACCGGTCGTTACTCCGATGACCTGGACTAGTCAACTGTCCAGCCGTTTCGATTAGTCGATGCAGGATGACTGACGACGAATTGACCAACCTCCACATCCGAATCATCGCCGGTGATAACACGGCTTTGCCGGAGTTTGAAGCTGCGATGCGACCCCTTGTGCGCGGGTACCTTCGCCGCAAGGGCCTAAGTGACGAAGACGCCGACGAGGTTTGGAACGACACCTTCCTCATCGGCATCGGGGCGGGCGTCGTCCTCGAACCCGTCGGTGTTGGCCTCCGGAAGTTCGTTCTTCGCGTCGCCCATAACGCGGCTGTCGACCGGATCCGCTGGGCGGTCGCCCATCCGGAGGCCCCGCTCGAGAATGCCGAGTCGCAGACCTCGCCCGGCCGCAGCATCGTGAATCCCTGAACACGAGCAAGCCGCAAGGGCCGTCTCGAGGCGGCAAGACCAACCTATGCCGCCATCATGGAGATGACATCAAGGGGCCTGACCGCAGGGGAGATCGCCGTGATTCTTGAGAAGTCCGAAGCGAGCGTCGCCAAGACGCGCTCGCGCGCACGCATCTGGTTTGCCCGTTGCCTCCAGGGAGTAATCGATGGATGACCGAATCGCCAGGATCCGTGCGGATACGGCGCTGGAACTGGAGGAAACCGGAGATTACGAGCCGTCCGAGGACGCTGTCGGCGCCGTTCCCGCGACCCTTGACACGTACTTCACAAAGACGGAACCCAGCGAGTGGTTCGACGAGGCCCTCTATCTCCTGAGTGCAAAGTCGTCGTTCGACGCACCGCCGGCCGCGCCGCTGGTCAGCGCCACAATGAGGCGACCCTCGCACCCGTGGTCAGTCCGTGATGCGCTCGGAGTTGCGACCGGAATGGCGCGTTCGGCCCTTCAGCAGGGCCTTGGGCTCAACGCTGACGCCGCTGGTCTCCTATTGGATTGGCCCGCCTCAGCACTCCTTACCTTTGAGCCGAAGGCGATGGGTCGGGTTGCCGAGAATTGTGGTCGACTCCGGGGAGCTCTTTGCGGCGATTTCGGAGTCATCCCGGACTGGCGGCCAGTTCGTCTTCGCTTATCGGCCTGGCACGAGTCGCGACGATCCGGCGATGCGGCCGGCTGATGAACCGGATTCGACGGCGGCATTAATCGCTTGGGCGCGAGCTGCTCGACCTGCCGCCGCCGCAACCCTAGATCAGCCTGTAGAAGCTCAGTGCATGGTAGACGACCGTCTCGGATACCTGACATCGCTTCGCTCGACCGCATTCGAGTCCACGGTCGAGCAGAAACGACGTCATGTCGCGAGGAACGAGAAGGTGCCGCGCGAAGCGGTTCGCCTCCGCCTCATAGTTCACGCCCAGGGAGGCTTGATCTCCGTCGGCGTCCTCGGACGCGATGCCGATCTCGCAGCTCACGGTTCCGTGACCGAGCAGGGCATGGCCCAACTCTGCGCTAGTGGCCACCGGTTGAACCCGCCGAGCACAATCTCGTTTCGGGCATCGTCGAAATGGGCGACAACGTCGGCACCGCGAGCGCCATGACGAACCGCAATGCCGTAGTGCGTTGCGATCGCGGCGAGGTCAATCGGGGGCCGTCGCTTGATCGGTCTTCACTCAGCGCCTCGTTCGCTCGCTGCTCGATGAACTTGGCGCGGAGCAAGGTGTCCATCGCCCTCGATATACAGGTAGAGGCCGTCCAGGACAGCCTCGACAACGACGGCGTAACGGATCCGCTTGGAAGACGAGACCCCTCCTTAGGAGACTACACTGAGTAGTGAACACGGCAACGGCCCGAAGACTCTCGTGAACATCGAGGACGCGGATCACGACTGGGACCGGGACACGATCACGGTGCCGGAGACCGGACTCTCGGCGGGTATCCTGGCGGGACTGAGATCATCGAGGTGAACCTCGACACGAACGAGGAGCGAACGCTCCCCGAGACCGCAGACGGTTCAGCTCAAGCCGGGTCACGGTTTCGGCAAGAAGATCAAGTTCAAGCGCGGATGAACGATCGGTTCAGTGCGGAGCTCGAGCTGCTTCGCACACGTGTACCCCGGCGCTGTATTGCGGGAGGAAAGGTACTCCTGGGCTCGCGATCCCCGTCCTATTCGGTCCCCGAAGAAGATCTGGGGCAAACCAGCGTCGAGGTTGCCTTTCGCTTCGTCCTACCAGGGCAGCCTCCGTATGGCTTTTGGGTTCGACCCGGCCTAACCCTAATCACCGGCGAGGCAATCAGCGACTATCAGTTCCCAGTGGCAACACCTTTCGGAGAAGGCTGGGGTCAAGTCTCCTGGTCGCCGGAGAACTGGTCGACGAACGACGACCCACGGCATGCCGGCAACATGCTCCGCCTGGGCTCAGTCGTTCGCGCGGCGACTCAGCGAAGGAGCCTGACGTGGGCGTTCGACTCGAGTATTCCCCGACATTCGCCGAAAGCTTACGTCGTCACCTCGAGCGTGGCCGCGACGAGCAGGCTGGCGTTCATGCTCGCGACCTGGAACGAGGACGAGGCAACCGTGACGGACCTGCGCCCCGTCGCGAGCGCGGCTTTTGATCTCCAAACGCCGTGGCACATCTCCCTGTCCGACAAGGAGCTCGCCATCGCGATCAAGTGGGCACACGATCACGATGCGACGCTTATCGAGGCGCATGTTCACCGAGACGGGGACCCGGCGAGTTCTCCCCAAGTGACTGGCTGGGCCTCGACTCCTTCGTGCCCCATGTTTGGTGGCGCCTCCGCCACCGGCCTTACGTCGCCCTCGTATTCGGCGAAACGACGTTCGACGGACTGGTGTGGCGATCAGGCCCGACGACCCCCGAGCCACTAGAGGCGTTGCGAATGGGCATTTCCAGCCCAAGGGCTCCCACGGAGCGGAGCTTGCGGCGGCAGCGGAAGTGTTAGCCCAAGAACATCGGTTCGACCGGAGTTAACGGCTCTTCGGGGCAGAGGGTCAGGCCAGGATCGCCCGCGCGCCTCGTCAGACGGGTGCGCCAGTCCTCGCCAGTGCGGGTGGGAACAGGGCCCTCGTTAACCGCGGCGACTCATGACACGCTATCCGGCGGCCTGACCGCCAACGTTGCGACCTACATCCAACTTCTGATGGGGACAGTCGGTGTAGGTCGGCCGTTGCCAGCTCACAGACTGGCTGCCTCGACGACATATCGGCTTCCTTGGCAGGAAGGTTGGATGCTGCACTCAATTGCGCACGCCTCGCAGGCGACGAGTCGGTCGCACAGATCGCCCGCGCTTTCTTTGACGCCGCGATGCCGTGGTTCGTCCGGGGCAAGCTGGCGTCGCTCTTGCGGTGCATGGTGGAATTCCCCAACTCAACAGCGCTTTGTTGCGGTATACGAACGCCCTTCGCTCTCAGAGCGGGCGGACCTATTGGCCGCTGTGAGCTGACTCAGCCGCCTGGACGCCAGCTTCATCTAGGGGGCAGTAGACAGACCGTTGATGGCATCGATCGCCGCCTCCTGCCCTGAGTCGCCCTCGCGACCTGCGATGTTCGGCGGCTCAGCTGCTCCAGTGCGCTCCACCGGAACAAGTCGATCTTCGCTAAGGCATCGTAGAGTGCTGCGCGACGCTGCCCGATGCCCAGTACGCTGCCCAGATTGATGCTCGGTACCGCGACCTCGTGGTCTAACAGGACGCAGGTTCTCGGTTTCTGTAACAGAGATCGCGTTCAGAACCCACCGGTCTGGAAGTCGCTCCTGGATGCGCCTTATAGCGACGTCGGACGAAGTCACGCTTCGCACCCTTTCGATCCGCCGACAACTCGGCTTGGAAAAGAACAGTCATGGCGGGGGCGGGTACGTGGGCGCCGGAGTACGCAGTATAGAACGGATGATCTGCTTGAGACAAGACCCCGAAACACTTGGGATGCCGTCTGGGGACAGATTGAGCTCTCGGAGGAGGAGTGGAGGGTCGTCAACACGCCCGCCTTTCAGCGCTCCCGCCGAGCTCATCAGCTTGCAATGACCATGCTCGTCTTCCCGGGAGCTCCGCGCTCAAATTCAGCGTCCGCCTCGAACGCGCCAAGATCGAGTCCGACATCGCCGACCGATTGGTCAGTGTCGCCGATCGCGGGCAGCGTCCGTTTTCCGAAGCCGACGCTCGCATAGTCCGCTCGCGTCGCTTGCTTCACGATTTCCGCCCTGGTCCGATGTTCGCATGTCGCCGATCCGTTCATGAACGCCGCGCGCGATCATGGCCACGAATGCCTCGGAGCTATGGCTGAGTTCAGGTTCTCGACGCCCGCGACATCTTGGACGATGAGGTGCCTGGCACGTCATCGGCAGTCGCCGCCTTGTTGCTTCCACGACAGTCGCCGAACCATCGGCCGCGACATCGTTTCCGGTCCAACGGACGCCGACAAAATCGACTACTTGCTCCGCGACAGTCACTACACCGGTGTCGAGGGGGGCACTTTGATCACGAGTACTTCATTGATCAGATCGTGGGCATCCAATCCATAAGCGCAGGGCTCGCTCGGGTCCGAGCGGAACGGAATCTGGTCTGTAGAAGGTATGAAGCTTGCCCGCTACCACATGTTCAGAACCGTCTACGGACATAGGAATCGCCTGGTCACTACGTGATGCTCGAGCGTGCCCTCGCCTCGCGCGACCGGGGCAATCCTGCCCGAAGACCACCTGACCCTGCCCGAAGAGGATCAATTCGTCGATTGGTTTGATAGAGTCCCAGAGGTATGACGACTGGCGCGTCATGACTCTTGGTGTCGACCTCGACAACGAGGCAGGCACGCTCTTTCGGAGGCTTCGCGACCATCGGCTCTTGAAGGTCTTGGTCTTTCTTGAGGGCGAGGAGTTCAAGCGGTTGCTCGGCATCGACTACGCTCGACTCTTGGTTGCAAGGAAGGGCGAATTCAGCAGACATTCGAGGCTCCTTTCGCAAACGAACTCGGAATCCCTCGCGAGGAAGTGATAGTCAAACTGATTGATCCTGGTCACGTTCTTCATCGCGACCCACTTCGATTGGACGACGACATCAACTTCGTCACGCAGGATGGTGATGTCGCCCCATTCGCCGAACGAAGTAGAGATCTTTCGGCGCAGCCTCCGGACCGTTGCGGCGGCAGCTCTTGGTGTACGCTCCAAAGAGTCGTCGGGTGACCCAGCGCTTGCGACACGCGCCATAGAAGCGGTGCTGGACCTCCTTCGATCGAAGCTCGCGGGGCAGCTTCGATGCCGGCGCCTGACTTCGTGCTTGGGGTCCTCGCAGCGGCGGGCGAGGTACCGAGCCGAACGATGCTCCAGAAACTTGTCTACCTAGCGTCGAATATGGCGGGGGAGCCGCTTGGATTTGTGCCGTACTTCTACGGGCCGTACTCACCCGACCTCCAGGAAGAGATCGAAGCACTTGTTGCTTCGCAGCTTGTTGAAGAGACCACATCAACGCTCGAGCCGTGGGAACCGACGCCTTTCGACGTGGTGCGATACAGCTATCGGATCACGGACCTGGATCGCGATTCGCCGCAGGCTTGCCGGCGACGCCGCGAAGCAACCTCCCGAGTCGTACGCGCCACCCGTGAAGCGGGCGCGTGGAACCAAGCGTCGCTATCGATCGCCGCCAAGCTGCACCATCTGCGACAAGTCGATCCCGCGGTCGGTATGGACCAAATCCCAGCGCTAGCCGAAGGGTTCGGATGGCGGATCAGCGAAGGATTACGCGCGATACGCGGCGAGGCTGCTTGAAGCGTTGGTCGATCAACAGACATAACTCACCTTATCGGCAGTGAGTAACGGACCTTGCGGACGGCGGTGGCGACGGTTTGTCGTTCGTTCCAGATCCCGGGGTCGACGATGACCAGGCCACCCGCAGGCGTCTCCGCCCCGACGCTCCTACGTCCAGTCCCGCGGATCGAGCATCTGGACCAGGTGGGCGGCGCCGCGCACCAGGCGTACATCGGTCGTCAGGATCGAGCACGACAACCGTTGCGCCAGGACGACGTACTCGGCGTCGTAGGTCTTCGCCCAGCCGAGCGAGCGCGCCAATGCCAGCGCTGCGCGCCGGTGCCCGTCGTCGGTCTCGAGGATCTGCACGGTCATAGCCTCGAGCCGATCGAAGGCGTCGAGTACGGCGTCCTGCGGGATCGCGCCACGAAATGCGGCGGAGGCGAGAGATGACGTTCGCTCCGACAGGAACAGCGGCGGTGCGACCAGCTCGAAGCGCTCCAACTCGGCCGTCGGGCCATCAGACAGGGCGACATGGAGGGCGGCACTCGCGTCGACCACGAGCGCCGGCATCAGTGTTCCGACCGCTGTTCACGGACGATGGCAGCCCAATCGGGCATCGGCCCACCCCAGAATCCTCGCTTCCAGTGTTCCGGCAGAGGCATCGCGTCGGATGATCCTCGTAGCACTTCGGCGAGGTCCTCCTCTTCGAGGACGTGCTGGGTGCCCACCTTGCGAGCACGGAGTTTTCCCTCGCGGATCCAGCGGCGGATGGTCTCCGGATTGCGCCCAGCGCGCTTCGCGGCTTCAGGGACGGTCAGCATGGTTGTCGCATACTACAACACCGTGCCCCAGGGTCAAGTCGGCTCAGCGGGTCGATACTCGCTGATCTCGAACAGATGGCCGTCCGGGTCCCGGAAGAAGCAGCGCGTCTCGGCGCCGTTGGTCACCGGCGGCGTCAGGAAGACGGCGCCGCGGCCTCGGAGCTCGGTGTAAACGGCCCGGCAGTCGTCCACCCGCATCGTGAACAGGTGATCCAGGGTGGTCGGATCGGCCGGCGGGACGAGCGTCGCATCGGGTTTGTCGGCGGTCGGTCCCCCACCGATCACCAACAGGAGCCAGGCGGTGCCCAGCTGGAGCACGACGGACGTGCCGCCGTACTCGCCGTAGAGCTTCGCGCCGAGCACGTCGAGGTACCACGCACGTGACCGCGCGAGATCGGCGACGACGAGGATCGTGGTGACGGCGAGGTCGGGGTTCGGGAACGGCATGCCCCATCCTGCCACGGGCGCGAGATGACCCGCTCACCGCCACCGGATCATCCGGAGCAGGTTGTGCGTCCGGTCGAGTCGACGGAGGAGGCTCAGAGGTCCTGGAGGCCGATCCCGGTGCCGGTGTCCGCCTCGGCGCGCCCCCGCTCGGCCCGTTCCCATGCCCCATGGATCCCATCGAGGATCTCCGTTACGCCGTGCGCGTCGGGGTCGACCTCGGCCGCGAACTGGAGCCGGTAGAGCCGCGCATACAGCCCGTCGCGCGCCAGCAGGTCCGTCGTGCGTCCCGAGTTCGACCAGCCAGCCGTCGTCGAGCACGGCGATCCGGTCCGCCTCGCGGATGGTCGACAGCCGGTGGGCGACGATGATCGTCGTCCGCCCGCGCTTGAGGCGCTCCAGCGCCTCCTGGACGAGCCGCTCCGACTCGTTGTCGAGCGAACTCGTGGCCTCGTCGAGCAGCAGGATCGGCGGGTCCTTGAGGATCGCCCGGGCGATCGCGACGCGCTGGCGCTGGCCGCCGGACAGCCGCATGCCGCGGTCGCCGACGATCGTGTCGTAGCCGTCCGGCAGGGCGGCGATGAAGTCGTGGGCGTTGGCCGCCCGGGCCGCCTCCACCAGTTCGTCATCCGACGCGTCCAGGCGGCCGTACAGGATGTTCTCGCGGATCGAGCCGCCGAACAGGGTCGCCTCCTGGGGCACGAGGCCGACCTGGGCGCGCAGGCTCTCCACCGTGACCTCGCGGACGTCCTGGCCGTCGATCCGGATCGCGCCCGTCGGTGACGTCCCACAGCCGCGGGATGAGGCCGGCCAGCGTCGTCTTGCCCGCACCGGACGGCCCGACCAGGGCGAGGACCTCCCCTGCCGGGATGTCCAGGCTGATGTCGCGCAGCACCGACCGCTCCGCGGTATAGCCGAACGACACGTGGTCGAGCTCGATCCGCCCGCGGACCCGGGCGAGCGGCCGGGCGCCCGGGGCATCGACCACGGTCGGGCGCAGGTCGATCAGCTCGAACACCCGCTGGACCGCGCCGGTCCCCTCCCGGAACTGGCCGTACAGGCCGGCGATGGTGCCCAGGCTCGCGCCGATGGCGACGCCGTACAGCAGGAACCCGGTCAGCGTCCCGATCCCGAGCGTGCCGTCGATGACCTGGCGCCCGGTGTACCACAGCAGCGCGGCGATGGCCCCGAACCCCAGGAACCCCATCAGGGCCCCGAAGCCGGCCCGCCACAGGGCCAGCCGCGACCCGGCGGCGACCACGCCGCGCAGGGCCTCGTCGTAGCGGTGGAGCTCCCAGTCCTCGCGCACGTAGCTCTTGACGACCCGGATCCCGGACAGGGCCTCCTCCGCGGTCGTCGTGCTCGCGGCGATCATGTCCTGGACCTGCGTGCTGACCCGCTGGAGCGGCCGTCCGAACACGATCGCCACCGCGATCAGGGCCGGGGCCAGCAGCAGCACGACGAACAGGAGGGTCGGGCTGAGGGTGAACAGGATGATGATCGAGCCGATCAGCCCGATGACCGACGACAGCAGGCTGGTCGTCGTCTGGGTGAGCATCGTCCGGATCAGGGTCACGTCGCTCGACAGGCGCGACACGAGCTCGCCGACCCGGCGCTCCCCGTGGAAGTCGAGCGACAGGGTGATCAGCCGGCCGTACAGCTCGCCGCGCATCTGGGCCACGACCCGCTCCCCCACCACCCCGAGGAGCCAGGTCTGGATGAAGCCGCCGACGGCCTGGAGGACGAACAGGGCGACGAGCAGGAGGATCAGCCGGTCCAGGCCGGCGAGATCCCCGCCGGCGACCACCTGGGTCGTGATGCCGGCGATGATCAGCGGGAAGGCGAGCCCGATGGCGGAGCCGAGCAGCAGCCCGACCAGGGCGACGGAGAACGGGCGCAGGTGTGGGCGGAGGTAGCCGAGTAGTCGCGCCCACGGCACCCCGCCGAGGCCGCGGACCTCGCGGACGACCTCGCCGGCATCGGTCGGCATCCGCGCGAACTGGCGGGTCATCGCAACCCCATGTGCGCGACGGCCAGGGCGAGCGGGACGCCCGGACACACGAAAACGCCCGAAGGAACTACCGGTCCGTAGTCGACACCGCCGATGTAAACACCTGCGACACCGCTTTCGGTCTGGAGCCCCTTCGAGCAACAAGAATGTACCCCGGGGGCGCATCCCCGCGAAAGCCACTTATCCACGAGATTTGAAGTTGCCTGCCGGTTTCGGGATGGGTTGTCCACACCGCGTCCACATTTCAGTCCTCGAGCGGCCACGCCCGGGCGTCGCGCAGCACCGTGGAGCCGGTCGGATCGAGTCGGATGTCGAGGACTTCCGGGGAGTCCACGGACCGAAGCTCCCAGGTCCCGTGCGGTCGCCGCTGCACACGCCAGCGCTCGGGTCGCGGTTCGAGGGCGTCATCGACGCGGAGGGCGGCGAACCCATCCTGCCCGCCCGCACCGGCAGCGGGACCCGCCTGCTCGACGGCGAGCTCCGCGAGGATGGGTGACTCCGGGAGCACGATCACGTGATCCGGGCTCCAGTCGAAGGTCAGGTGGCGGATCCCGCCCGGCGTGACGACGTTCCCGTGCAGGGAGCTCCCATCCGGTCCCGGGTGGAGCGTGAGGAGCCCGGCAGCGGTGCTCAGTTCCAGCCGCGTGACCGTGCGCGTCGGGGAGATCTCCAGCAGCAGCGAGCGCCGCAGCTCGCCGCCGGCCGTGCTGATCGCCTCACGACATCGCGTGCCGCGAACGCCTTCGGCGGTGCTCCAGACCAGTCGCTCGCCGGAGACCAGTGTCGCCCGGCCGCCGCGCCGCAGCCAGGGCATCAGGCGATCGGGGTGGTTGCGATCCCGGCCGGCTCCGGGGGCGCCTCCGCGGCCTCCGCCCAGCGGACCGCGGCGGAGTCCAGTTCACCGGCGAGGGCCGGTGCCACCCGTCCCAGGATCCGGACGTCGCGCTCCCCGTATTCGATCTCGATCGTCCCGCGCTCGCGGACCCGGGCCAGCAGTTCGCCTTCCGCGTATGGGAGCCGGACGTCCACGTCCACCCACAGCGAGGCGAGGACCGCGGCGACTTCGGCGCGCAGCGTATCGAGACCGAACCCGGTCAGGGCGGAGACCAGGACCGCGCCCGCGATCGCCGGGGCGACCGCCCCGCCGTCGAGGGCCGCGCGCTCCACGAGATCCGCCTTGTTGAGGGCCACGACCCGCGGCTTGTCGCCCGCCCCGAGCTCGTCGAGGACGGTCTGGACGGTGGTCCGGTGCTCGGCCCGATGCGGATCCGCGGCGTCCACGACCTCGATGAGCACGTCGGCGCGGTTGACCTCTTCGAGGGTGGCCCGGAACGCGTCGACCAGCTGGTGCGGGAGCTTGTGGATGAACCCGACCGTGTCGGTCACGATGGCCGTCTGGCCGTCACCGAGCTTCACCTGGCGGCTGGTCGGGTCGAGCGTGGCGAACAGCTTGTCCTCCGCCTTGGCGACCTCGCTCCCGACCAGCGAATTGAGCAGGGTCGACTTCCCGGCGTTGGTGTAGCCGACGATGCCGACGGTGGGCCACAGTCGCCGGTCGCGGCCGCGGGCGGCAGTCGAGCGCTGTTGGCGGACCTGCTCCACCCGCTCCTTCATCTTCGTGATCCGGGTGCGGATGATCCGCCGGTCCGTCTCGAGCTGGCTCTCGCCCGGGCCCCGCGAGCCGATGCCGCCCTGCGTCCGCGACAGGTGCGTCCACAGGCGGGTCAGTCGCGGCAGCTGGTACTCCAGCTGGGCGAGCTCCACCTGGAGCCGACCTTCATGGGTCTGGGCGTGGAGCGCGAAGATGTCCAGGATCAGGCGACTCCGGTCGATGACCTTGACGTTGAGCAGCTCCTCCAGGGAGCGCTGCTGCGATGGCGACAGCTCGTCATCCGCCACGAGCGTGCCGAACCCGGTCTCGCGCTTCGCCGCGAGCAGGTCCTCCGCCTTGCCCTTGCCGATGTACCAGTTCGGGTCGATATGGCGCCGGTTCTGCCATTCCGCCCCGACGACCTCCGCTCCGGCGGTCACGGCCAGGCTGGCCAGCTCGGAGAGCGATTCCTGGGCGCTCCAGCCGTCCGCAGCACCGGTGTCGACGGCCACGAGGAAGACCTTCTCGGCGGGCGGCTCGAGGTCGATGAGCTCGGTCATGCGGGGCATCCTCGAAGGATAGTCCCTAGCGCGCGACGAGACCGCTGATGCGCCGGGCCGCGTCGCGGTCCAGGTCGGGGGCCGCGGCGTCCAGCCACGCGATCCCGGGTTCTGCGCGGAACCACGTCGCCTGGCGCTTCGCGAAGGTGACGTTGCGCTGCGCGTCGAGGTCGATCGCCGCCTGGCGGCTCAGGGTGCCGTCGAGTACGGCCCACGCCTCGCGATAGCCGATGGCGCTGAAGGCGGGGAGCGCCGGGTCGTAGCGCTCGCGCAGGCCGCGCGCTTCCTCGATGAGCCCGGCGTCGAACTGCGCGCGGGCGCGGGCCGCGATGCGGCGCTGATGCGTCGGCGGGGTCCAGCCGCAGCCCGAGCCAGGTGGACGGCCCGTCGTAGCCCCGTGGCTCCGGCAGCGGCCGATCCCCCACGAGCTCGGCGATCTCCAGGGCGCGGACGACCCGCCGCGGGTTGCGCAGGTCCAGCTGTTGCGCGCGCGACGGGGCGAGCACGGCCAGACGTTCGACGAGGCCGGCCAGCCCGTCGGAGGCGAGCTCCGCCTCCAGCCGGGCGCGGACGGTGGCGTCGCTCGGCAGCGCATCGGTGTCGATCCCGCGCCCGATCGCGCGGAGGTACAACCCGGTGCCGCCCACCAGCAGGGCGACGCCGTCGCGGGCGGCCAGGTCGGCCAGCGCGGCGCGGGCGTGGGCCGCGAAGTCGGCCACGCTGAAGGGCTCGTCCGGATCGACGAGGTCGAGGCCGTGGTGCGGGACCCGTGCCCGGTCCGCGGCGTTCACCTTGGCCGTGCCGATGTCCATCCCGCGGAAGACCTGGCGCGAATCGGCCGAGATGATCTCGGCCGGCCTGCCCCCGGCGACGATCGACTCCGCCAGGCGGATGCCGAAGTCGGTCTTGCCCGTGGCCGTCGCCCCGGCCACGATGATGAGCGGTGGCGCGGCGGTCAGGCCGTGACCGGCGATCACGCCGTGACCTGGTCCTCGATCGGCCGGCCGCGGAGCGCGTAGGGACCGGCGTGTTCGATGCGGACGACGACCTCACGACCGATGAGCCGCTCGTCGCCCGGCGAGGTGGACGAGCTTGTTGCCACGCGTCCGACCGGAAACCTGCGCCGTGGTCCTGCCGGCGGGCGCCGCTGTGGAGCCGCCGTCGTCGCCGGCCGCACCGTGTTCGTGGGCGCGCGGCGGCGTGACGCTGTCGACGAGGACCGCGACATCGCGACCGACCCACGCGCCGTTCCGTTCGCGCCCGATCCCCTCCTGGAGGTCGAGCAGCTCGTTGAGCCGCCGCCGCTTCACATCCGGCGGGACGTCGTCGGCGAGGCGCGTCGCGGGCGTGCCGGGCCTGGGCGAGTAGGCGGCCGCGAAGACCTGGTCGTAGCGGACGGTCTCCAGCAGGCGGAGCGTGGCCCGGAACTGGGCGTCGGTCTCGCCGCAGAACCCGACGATGACGTCGGTGGAGACGGTGATGCCGGGGACGGCCGCGCGGATCCGTCCGAGCCGTTCTGCGTAGTGCTCCACGGAGTACTGACGGCCCATCCGCCGGAGCACGCCGTCGTCGCCCGACTGGACGGGGAGATGGAGGTGCTCGCACACGCTCGGGCAGTCGGCCAGGGCGGCGATCAGCCGGTCGGACAGGTCCCACGGGTGCGAGGTCACGAACCGCAGGCGCGGGATCGACGGCAGGTCGTCGGCGGTGCGCAGCCCGTCGATGGCGCGGATCAGCTCGGCGAGGTCCGGGCGGCCCTGCACGTCCAGCCGGCGGCCGGCCCAGCGCTCGGCATCCACGTGCGCGAAGCGCGCCTCCGGGGCCAGGTCGTGGCCATACGAGTTCACGTTCTGGCCGAGCAGCGTGACCTCGCGGTAGCCGGCGGCGGCCAGGGCGCGGGCCTCATCCACGACCTCGTCGAACGGGCGGCTGCGCTCCGGTCCGCGGCTGAGCGGGACGATGCAGTAGGTGCAGGTCTTGTCGCAGCCGTAGATGATCGGCAGCCAGGCGCTGACGGTCGAGGACCGGGCGATGCTCCCCTCCCCCACGGCTCGAGCCCGCGTGGCCGACAACCCGTCCGCCACGCCGACCACCGTGCGCCCGACCGTCGTCGTCGCGCCGATGGCCGCCCTGGGCCGACGCCAGGCCGAGCCGGTCGATGAGCTCCGGCTCCTCGTCGGGTCGCAGGAAGATGTCGACGGCCGGGTAGCGGCGGCGGAGACCGGCGCGGTCCGGTTCGCGGACGGAGCAGCCGGTCAGCACGACCCGCGTGCCGGGTCGCTCCGCCTTGAGGCGCGCCAGCTGGCCCTGCCGGCCGATGACCTTCTGCTCCGCGCCTTCCCGGATCGCGCAGGTGTTGATGACGATGAGGTCGGCCGACTCCATCGATCCTGCCTCGTCGCAGCCGGCGGCCAGCAGCCGACCGGCCATCTCCTCTGAATCGCTCCGGTTCATCTGGCAGCCAAGGGTCCAGAGATGGAACCTCGGCAGGGTCTGCAGGTCAGGGACGTATTCGGCGAGCCGGTCGTCGGCGGGCGTGGCCGGGTGACGCGGGGCGACCGGCGGCGCGGGCGTGACGGCGTCGAGGACGTCGAGCACGGGCAGGGCGCGGGTGGCGGTTCGCGGGGCGGTCACGGCGGGGCCATGGTACGACGGCCCCCGCCAAGGACGCGGTATCCTGCGTCGCCATGGAACTGCTGACGAACCCCGAGACGTGGGTCGCCCTGATCACGTTGACGGTGCTTGAGATCGTGCTCGGCATCGACAACATCATCTTCATCTCCATCCTCGTCCAGCGGCTGCCCGACGCGGACCGCGACCGGGCGCGCCTGATCGGCCTGGGCCTGGCGATGGGGATGCGGATCCTGCTGCTCCTGACGATCTCCTGGATCATCGGGCTGACCGCACCGGTCTTCACCTTCGCGGACAACGCGTTCTCGTGGCGCGACCTGATCCTCATCGTCGGCGGGTTCTTCCTGCTCTGGAAGGCCACGACGGAGATCGGCGAATCGCTGGAGGGCGAGGCGGCACATGAGGCGGACCCGGCCGCGGGGACCGCGCGCTTCGGGGCCGTGCTCGTCCAGATCATGCTGCTCGACATCGTCTTCTCGCTCGACTCGGTGCTCACCGCGGTGGGCATGGCGAACGAGATCCTGGTGATGGTCGCGGCCGTCGTGATCGCGGTCGGGGTCATGCTCGTGGCGTCCGGACCGCTGGCCACGTTCGTGCGCCACCACCCGACGGTCAAGATGCTGGCCCTCGCCTTCCTGCTGCTCATCGGCGTCACGCTGGTGGCCGACGGCTTCGGCTTCCACATCGACAAGGCGTACATCTACGTGGCGATGGGCTTCAGCGTATTCGTGGAGGGCCTGAACCTGCGCGCCCGCCGACGACGCCAGGAGCCGGTCCACCTCCGCCCGACGTTCGTGAAGGAAGAGCCCGAGCCCGACGCGATCTAGGCACGGCTGGCACGGCACCGGGCCACGGCTGGCGCCTCACCGGTCCGCGGCTCGCGCGTCTCGGTCCGCGGCTCGCGCGTCATCGGGTGACCCAACGGACCATCGAGCGATCCGGCCGCACCCGTCATCGGCCAGCTGGGTCACCCCATGCCCCGCTCGGCGATCCGGCGGGGCGATCGGGGCCCCACGGGCCGTTCGTTCGTCGGTTCGGTCATGGGATGACCGGGGCGCGACCGATGGGATGACCGGGGCGCGACCGATGGGATGACCGGGGCGCGGGGGTCGCGTCAACGGCTCGCGCGTCACCGGGTGACCCAACGGACCAACGAGCGATCCGGCCGCACCCGTCATCGGCCAGCTGGGTCACCCCATGCTCCGCTCGGCGATCCGGCGGGGCGATCGTGGCCCCACGGGCCGTTCGTTCGTCGGTTCGGTCATGGGATGACCGGGGCGCGACCGATGGGATGACCGGGGCGCGACCGATGGGATGACCGGGGCGCGACCGATGGGATGACCGGGGCGCGACCGATGGGATGGCCGGGGCGCGACCGATGGGATGACCGGGGCGCGACCGATGGGATGACCGGGGCGCGACCGATGGGATGACCGGGGCGCGACCGATGGGATGACCGGGGCGCGACCGATGGGATGACCGGGGCGCGACCGATGGGATGGCCGGGGCGCGACCGATGGGATGACCGGGGCGCGACCGATGGGATGGCCGGGGCGCGACCGATGGGATGGCCGGGGCGCGACCGATGGGATGGCCGGGGCGCGACCGATGGGATGGCCGGGGCGCGACCGATGGGATGGCCGGGGCGCGACCGATGGGACCGACAGGCACGAGTCCCGTGTCTACCCCGCGGCGACCCGCGCCAGCATCCGCTCCCCGACCTCGGGCGGTACCCACAGGGTTGCGTGTGACTCGGCATACGAACCCAGGTCGCCGTGGTAGTCGGTGCCGCCGGTCGTCAGCAGCCCGAGGCTGGCCGCGACCTCCCCGACCGCGGCCGTCGTCGCCGCGTCGAAGCTCCGGTAGTGGACCTCCAGGCCCGCCAATCCGACTTCGATGAGTTCGCGGAGGAGGTCGATCCGGGCCGGCGCCTCGCGGAAATGGGCGAGCACCGGGATCCCCCCGGCCGCCACGACCGCGCGGATGGCCTCCTCCGGGCCCAGGCCGTCACGCCGGACGTAGCCGGGCGCCCCGTGCCCGATGATCCGCGCGAAGGCGTCCTCCACGCTCGATGCGAACCCGGCGCCCATCAGCGCCCGCGCGATCGTCGGGGCGGCCCAGCGCGTCGTCATCGCCGGACGACAGGTCGGCGACCTGCGCGTCGATCGGCAGGTCGAGCTCCCGCAGTCGATCGATCGTCCGCGCGAACCGCAGTCGTCGCTGCTCCCGCTGGAGGCGGAGCGCGGCCTCGAACGCGTCGTCGGCCGGGTCCATCCCGAACCCGAGGATGTGCAGCTCTCCCTCCCACAGGCCGAGGTCGCGGGTCACCAGGGCGTTGATCTCGACACCCGGGATGAGCGCAAGACCCGGCGGCACGGCGTCGGCCGCGACGACCTCCCGGTACCCGGCGAGCGTGTCGTGATCGGTCAGGGCGAACGTCCGGACCCCGGCGTCGTGAGCCGCCGCGACCAGCACGGCCGGTTCCAGGACGCCGTCGGAGCGGATCGTGTGGGCGTGCAGGTCCACGGTGGACGGACTCGACGGGACGACGGCGCCATCCGGCGGCACGGGGGCGTGGCGGCGTCCGGTCCGGGGCACCGGGAGCGTCAGACCTCCAGCAGGCGCTGGATGCGCTCGATCTGGAGCGCGCGACCCGTGGCCGGATCGATGTCGATCTGCGCAGCGTTGAACACCACCGGGCCGCTGCCCACCTCGAACCGCGTCGGCAGCGCGTTGATGAAGCGCGGCAGGACCGTCCGTGGGTCGAAGCCGATGACGCTCCAGAGCGGCCCGGTCATGCCCAGGTCCGATCTGATAGGCCGTCCCGCCCGGCAGGATCCGCTCGTCGCCGGTCACGACGTGCGTGTGCGTGCCCACGACGGCGCTGACCCGGCCATCCAGGTAAAGGCCCATCGCGTTCTTCTCGGTGGTCAGCTCGCAGTGGAAGTCGACCAGCCGGATCGGTGGCAGCGGTTCCGGCGACGAGGCCTCGTCGAGCAGGGCGTCCGCGTCGGTGAACGGGTTCTCGATCTGCTGCATGTACGATCGGCCCTGGAGGTTGATGACCGCGAGGTGGGTGCCGTCCAGCGCGTCGTAGACGCCCCAGCCGCGGCCGGGGACGTCGTGCGTCCCGTAGTTGAGCGGCCGCAGCACCCGGTCCGTCGTCTCGAGGTACGGGTAGATCTCGCGCTTGTCCCAGATGTGGTTGCCGCTGCGTGATCACGTCCACGCCCGCGGCCAGCAGGGAGTCCGCGGTGGCCGGGGTCAGGCCCATGCCGCCGGCCACGTTCTCGCCGTTGGCGGTCACGAAGTCGATGCCGCGCTCCTCGCGGAGCGCCGGCCAGGGATCTCCTCCACGGCGATCCGCCCAGGCTTGCCGATCATGTCGCCGATCATCAGCACGCGGCAGGCACCCGGCGGCCGGGGGGCGCCGCCGTTGGCCGGGTTGCCGAGCCGCGTCCGCCCGATCGCGCCGGCGGCCTCCGACCCCGGGTCGTGCGCCCCTACTTTGCGTACTCCACGGCCCGCGTCTCGCGGATGACCGTCACCTTGATCTGGCCCGGGTAGGTCAGCTGTTCCTCGATCTTCTTGACGATGTCGCGAGCCAGGCGCGTCGCCGTCAGGTCGTCGATCTCCTCGGGACGGACGAGGATCCGGACCTCGCGGCCGGCCTGCACGGCGAACGATCGCTCGACGCCGTTGAAGCTCTCGGCGATGGCCTGGAGGTCCTCGAGCCGCTTGACGTAGGTGTCCATCGACTCGCCGCGGGCGCCCGGCCGCGAGGCGCTGATGGCGTCCGCGATCTGGACGATCGGGGCCTCCAGGCAGGCGTACTCGACCTCCTGGTGGTGGGCGGCGATCCCGTTGATCACCTTGAACGGCAGGTTGTGACGCTGGGCGATCTGGGCACCGATGGCCGCGTGCGGGCCCTCGACCTCGTGGTCGACGGCCTTGCCGATGTCGTGCAGCAGGCCGCCCATCTTGGCGATCTGGACGTCTGCCCCGATCTCGGCGGCGATGACCGCCGCCAGGTGGCTCGTCTCGACCACGTGGTTGAGGACGTTCTGGCCGTAGCTGGTGCGGTACTTCAGCCGACCCAGCAGCTGGATGATCTCGGCCGGGAGGCCCGGCACGCCGGCATCGTAGGCGGCCTGCTCGCCCGCCTGGCGCATGACGAGATCGACCTCGGCGCGGGCCTTGGCGACGACCTCCTCGATCCGGCCCGGGTGGATCCGGCCGTCGGCGATGAGCTTCGTGAGGGCGATCCGGGCGACCTCGCGGCGGACCGGGTCGAAGCCGGACAGGACGACCGTCTCGGGCGTGTCGTCGATGATCAGGTCGACGCCGGTCGCCTGCTCGAGCGCCCGGATGTTGCGGCCCTCGCGGCCGATGATCCGGCCCTTCATCTCGTCGCTGGGCAGGTGGACCACGCTGACCGTGTGCTCGGCGGTGTGGTCGGCGGCGACGCGCTGCATCGCGGTCACGACGATGTCGCGGGCCTGCTCCTGGGCGCTCCTCGCGGGCGGCGCGCTCGATGGCGCGGGCGAGCTTGACGGCGTCGTGTTCGGCCTCCGCGCGCACGGCCTCGAGGAGGACGCCCTTGGCGTCGTCGGCGCTCATCCCGGAGACGCGCTCGAGCGCGACGACCTGCTCCTGGGTCGCCTTGGCGAGATCGTCCTTGGTCCTGTCGAGGTCGCGCTCGCGCTCCAGCAGCTTGCGGTCGCGCTGCTCCAGCATCTCCGTGCGCTGATCCAGCTGCTCGTCGCGCTGGACCAGGCGTCGCTCCTGGGCGGCCAGCTCGCCGCGGCGCGCTCGCGCCTCGTCCTCGGCTTCCCGGGTCAATCGAAGCTTCTCGTCCTTGGCCTCGAGGATCAGTTCCTTCTGGCGGGTGCGGGCCTCGGCCTCGATGCCGACGGGCTTCCGCTGGGCGGCCTTCATCGTCTGGGATGCCCAGATGCCTCGGACCAGGAACCCGAGTAGGGCTCCGCCGGCGGCGGCCACGAGGGCCACCGCCACCACGACCGGTGTCTCCATGTCCGTAGTCCTCCCATCCGGACCGGGTTATGCGGCCGGACGCGTCACGTGTGCGGTGGCACGATCGCGTCGAGGACGGTGGGTCCGACCCCCCAGGAGTCGATCCCGGCCCCGTGTCACTCCGTGTGACGGCGGGGCCCTCGATGGGCCGCGATCGGCCGGTTCCAGGCTGGGAAGCGCCGTTGTCAGAGGCGCCAGTTCATCTGTCGCGTAGCCTACGGCCGACCGTCCGGGGGGTCAACCGAGGGTTGCGTTGACGCAACCTCGGTCGGCGGGCGTTGACGAGCGGGCTAGGCTCGCAGGGATGAACGAATGCAGGGCGATCGCGTGACACGACTCGCCGACCGGTTGCGGGGTCTGGTCGGGCGGCGTCCGCCCGCCTGCCGGCATCTCGACCAGGTGCGTGACGTGGCGCCCCGGACCGACGGCTGTGAAGCCTGCCTCGCGATCGGGGCGAAGTGGGTCGAGCTCCGGCTCTGCCTCACCTGCGGACATGTCGGCTGCTGCGACCTGTCGCCGAACCGCCACGCGCGGGCACACTTCGTCGAGACGAGCCACCCGATCATGCGGGCCAGCGTGCCGGGTCACACGTGGAGCTGGTGCTGGATCGACGAGATCAAGGTCTGATCGGCGCGATCCCCTACCCGTCTTCGGCCGCCGCGTCCAGCGTGGCCGCCACCTCACGGCAGGTCTCCGGGTCGAAGCCATGGCGCGCGAGGAGGGCGTAGGCCCGCTGGCGCCGCTGGCGCGGGTCGGCGACGCGGGCGAGCGCCCGGGCGTGCCGGGCCAGGAGCCGTTCCGCCGCGGCCCGGTCCGGGCCGACCGCGACCGCCGGCCGCGCGGCGTTCATCGAGGACCTCGTCGACCACCGCTCGCTCGATCCCCTTGAGGCGCAGTTCCTCGCGGATCGCCCGTTCGCCACGCGGCCGTGCGCGGTCACGCGACTCGACCCATGCGCGCGCGAACGCCGCGTCGTCGAGCATCCCGAGCTCGCCAGGCGCCCGATCGCGCCCTCGACGAGGTCCGCCCGATAGCCCGCGCCGGTGAGGCGGCGACGCACCTCCGCGACGGATCGTGGCCGCGCCTCGAGGAACCGGGCGGCGGCCTCGAGCACGACGGCCGGATCGTCGACGGCCGCCCGGCGTTCGCGCCGTTCGGCGAAGGACTCCCGCGGTCGACGGCCCTGCGCGGGCTATTCCGCCTCTTCGATGCCCTCGACCGGGATCACGACCTCGTTGATCTTGCCGCGGATCAGGCGATCGATCTCCGCGGCGATCTCCGGGCTGGTCTTGAGGAACTCCTTGGACGCCTCGCGGCCCTGGCCGAGCCGGGTCTCACCGAAGTTGAACCAGGCACCGGTCTTGGTCACGACGTCCATCGCGACGCCGACGTCGAGGAGGCCGCCTTCCTTGGAGATGCCCTCGCCGTACATGATGTCGAACTCGGCGACGCGGAACGGCGCCGCGACCTTGTTCTTGACCACCTTGACGCGACAGCGGTTGCCGACCGATTCGGTGCCCGTCTTGATCGTCTCGACGCGCCGGATGTCGAGCCGGACCGAGGCGTAGAACTTCAGCGCGCGGCCGCCCGGCGTCGTCTCCGGGTTGCCGAACATGACGCCGATCTTCTCGCGCAGCTGGTTGGTGAAGACGAGCGCGGTGTTGGAGCGCGACACGGCGCCGGTCAGCTTGCGCAGCGCCTGGCTCATCAGCCGGGCCTGGATGCCGACGAACGAGTCGCCCATCTCGCCCTCGATCTCGGCGCGCGGCACGAGCGCCGCGACCGAGTCGACGACGACGCAGTCGATGCCGCCCGAGCGGATCAGCGTCTCGGTGATCTCGAGGGCCTGCTCGCCGGTGTCCGGCTGGCTGACGAGCAGCTCGTCGACGTTGACGCCGCAGGCGCGGGCGTAGGCCGGATCGAGCGCGTGCTCGACGTCGATGAACGCGACGACGCCGCCGCGCGCCTGGGCCTCGGCCAGGACGTGCTGGCAGACGGTCGTCTTGCCCGACGACTCCGGGCCGAAGATCTCGGTGATCCGGCCGCGCGGGATGCCGCCGACGCCGAGCGCGAGGTCCAGGGCGATGGAGCCGGTCGGGATGAAGTCGACCGCCTGCCGCTCCGTGCGAGCCGAGCTTCATGATCGCGCCGCGACCGAACTGCTTCTCGATCGTCGCGATCGCCGCGTCGACGGCCTTGCCGCGCTCCGCCGTGGCCCGCTCCGCCGCCCGGTCCGTTGCCCGCTCGTCCGTCATCGCCATCCGTTCGTCACGCTCCTATCGACCGCTATCGTGCCGTCGACGGACCGGATCGCGGTGCGTCCGGCGCCGATCAGGCTTCGTCCGTTTCCTCGTCGACGACCGCCGCGGCTTGCGCACCTTGCGGATCACCTCCACGTTCTGCGGGGGGTCCATCAGCGGCGACAGCTCGGCTGGCCGGACTTCTCCTTCGGCTTCTTCTTGGCCTCCTTGCTGGGTCGATCTCGTGAGCCCATCGATCGCCTCCGCGTTGTGCTGCAGCTACCGGCCGACCTTCACGCGGACTTCTCGGCGACTTCACCGCCGCTTATCCGGCCCGCGCGCAGGCGCAGATCGGGCATGTCGCGGGGAACGTCCCGGCCCGGATCGCGGTTCGGATCCTGACCATGAAGTCTAGGGTGAAGGTCAGGTTGTGACAAGTCGCGAGACGGTATGCGAGCAGCTCCTTGGCCCGGAAGAGATGGGCGAGATAGGCCCGCGAAAACCGCCGGCAGGCGAGGCACGGACAGTCGTCCTGGATGGGCGCCGGATCGTCGAGGAACTGCCGGTTGCGGAGGTTCAGCCGGCCGCCCGGGACCCACAGCTGGCCGTTCCGGGCGACGCGCGCCGGCAGGACACCGATCGAACAGGTCCACGCCGCGATGGACGGCCTCCAGCAGGTCAGCCGGCGACCCGAGGCCCATCAGGTAGCGCGGCCGCGGATCGTCGGCCAGCAGCGGCACGGCGACGTCGAGCGCCGCGTCGCGCTGCGCCGGCGTCTCGTCGCCGGCCAGGCCGCCGATGCAGATGCCGTCGAACGGCAGCGCGGCGATGAACCGGGTCGACGCCTCGCGCAGCTCCGGGTCCAGGCCGCCCTGGACGATCCCGAACAGCGCCTGGTCCGCCCGGGTGTGGGCCGCCAGCGAGCGCTCCGCCCAGCGATGCGTCCGCTCGGTCGCGTCGGCCACGACCGCGCGCGGCGAGCTCGGGAAGACCGGCTGGTCGAACGCGACCGCGATGTCCGACCCGAGCGCCTCCTGGACCGCGGTCGCGTGTTCGGGCGTGAATCGGTGGATCGACCCGTCGATGTGGCTGCGGAACGTGACGCCGTCCTCGTCGACGACGCGCAGGTCGCCGAGCGACACGACCTGGAACCCGCCCGAGTCCGTGAGGATCGGGCGGTCCCAGTCCATGAACCGGTGCAGGCCGCCGAGCCGCTCGATCCGCTCGTGGCCGGGCCGCAGGTACAGGTGGTACGTGTTCGACAGGATGATCGACGGCGCCGACGTCGCGGAGGTCGTCCGGTGACAGCGCCTTGACCGTCGCGTTCGTGCCGACCGGCATGAACTGCGGCGTCTCGACGACCCCGTGGGTCAGCGTCAGGCGCCCGGTCCGTGCCCGCGTGGAGCCGTCCGCCGGCGCCGCGGCCGTGACCTCGAAGCGCGCGCCGCGCGCCGAGATCGTACGGTGCCCGATCACGTCGGCCTCCGGTGCCGCCGGCTCGTCCCACAGCCCGACGGCATGTCCGGGTCCGCGCGGCGCGGCGGCGGGATCTCGTAGCCGAGCCCGGACAGGTGCGCGCGGGCCAGGTCCGTGGCGATCCGGCCCTGCGGCGTCCGGTCGAGGAACCCGAGGCGCAGCAGGAACGGCTCGTAGACGTCCTCGATCGTGTCTCGATCTCCTCGGACAGGACGGCGGCCAGCGCCGCCACCCCGACCGGCCCGGACGCGAACTTCTGGACGATCGCGGCGAGGAGCTTGCGATCCGTCGGAATCGAGGCCCTCGTCGTCGATCTCCATCGGGCGCATCGCCGCGGTCGCGGTCGCCTCGTCGACGCGGCCGTCGCCGTGGACCTCGGCGTGGTCGCGGACGCGCTTGAGCAGCCGGTTCACGATCCGCGGCGTCCCCCGCCCGCGACGGGCGATCGCGCGGGATGGCCGCGGCTCGATCGGCACGCCGAGGATCCCCGCCGAGCGCTCGACGATCGCGGTCAGCTCGTCATCCGCGTAGAAGTCGAGCCGGTACGTCGCGCCGAACCGGTCGCGCAACGGGCTGCTGATCCGGCCGGCTCGTGTCGTGGCGCCCGACGACCGTGAACGGCTTCAGGCTGAGGCGCAGCGACCGCGCGGACGGGCCCTTGCCGATCATCACGTCGAGCGCGTAGTCCTCCATCGCCGGATAGAGGATCTCCTCGACCGCGCGGTTCAGGCGATGGATCTCGTCGATGAACAGGACGTCGCGCTCCTCGAGCGAGGTGAGGATCGCGGCGAGGTCCCCTGCCCGCTCGATCGCCGGGCCGCGACGTGTAGCGGACGTTGACGCCCGAGCTCGCGCGCGACGATCGTGGCGAGGGTCGTCTTGCCGAGGCCGGGCGGTCCGTACAGGAGGACGTGGTCCGCGGCCTCTCCCCTGCCCCGCGGCCGCGGAGCAGCACGGACAGGTTGGCCTTGACCTCGCGCTGGCCGATGTATTCGTCGAGCGTGCGCGGGCGCAGGGTGCCCTCGACGACGGGGTCGACCTCGTCGTCGAGATCGCCGGACAGGATGCGCGAAACGTCGTCGACCATCGCGCGGGATCGTAGCACATCCGGTGGCCATTTCGCACGCATGTTCTAGTGGTGCACGAGTCCCGACTCCTAGCCGAGGTCGTCCCAGAGTCTCCATCAAGAGTCAGCGCGGCTCACATTCTCATGAGGCCCGCGGCGCCCCACGCCAAGAGCGCAACTCAGGCGTGAGCTCCAGCCTTACCCGAAGCGATCGAGCCACCATCTCATCGTCTTTGGCCGCATCGTCATCATGTAGAGGATGCCCATGCCCGCCAGAAGACCGATGACCCCGAAGGGTCTTGGGATGAGCACCGTGCTGACGGCCATCCACCCTGCCAGTGGAAGAACCCACAGCAATGTCGGCAGAAGCCTCACGCCACTTGCCAGCCAATACCAAGCTCCAAAGGCCGGTGGCAACGTCACGACCACTAGGTCGGCGGGCGGGGTCGGTAGGTCGAGGACCAATGCTGCAAGCAAGTTGACCACGGCCACTGCCGTCACAATCAGAGCCAGGCTCGCGGGGTCTACTTGGCCAGGTCCGCGCATCATCCGGTCTAGCGCTTTCGCTTGGGTGGGTAGACTGGGAATGACAACCCCATCTGGCCCCAGCGTGATCGGGCGGGTTCCAGTCAACGTCGCAACACGGACGGTGGTCCGAGGAGTGTAGCCATCCGGTCCGCGGGACTGTCCCAGCCGAGGACCTTGCGTGGGCGCTGGTTCAGCTCGGCCTCCACGAGGGCGACGTCATCGGCGGTGTGGACGGACAGGTCGGTGCACTTGGGGAAGTAGTCGCGCAGCAGGCCATTGGTGTTCTCGTTGGTCGGCCGCTGCCAGGGCGAGTGCGGGTCGCAGAAGTAGATGCCCGTCGTGCCCAGCGTCGCGGCGATCTCGGCGTGGCGGGCCATCTCGGAGCCCTGGTCCCAGGTGAGGGTCCGGCGCAGGTGCGGCGGCAGGTCGGCCAGGGCGGCGAGGACGGTGTCGCGCACGGTCGCGGAGTCGTGCCGGGTGCCCTCCAGGTGGCCCAGCAGCGTGTACCTCGTGGTGCGCTCGACCAGGGTGACGATCGCCGAAGCGTTGCCGGCGCCCACGATCAGGTCGCCCTCCCAGTGGCCGGGCTGCTCACGCCCGAGCGCCTCGGCCGGTCGGTCGTGGATCAGCGTCATGCCCGTGACCGGGCCGGCGCGTCGCGCCCGGGCATGCCGGCGCGACAGGCGGTGACGGCGCCGGAGCCGCAGGACCCGTCCGGGAAGCTCGCGGGGCAGGCCGCCGAGGTCGGGCCGGTAGACGGCCTGGTAGATCGTCTCCGCGCACAGCCAGCGCCCTGGCTGGTCGGGGAACTCGTGGCGCAGCCGGCGGGCGACCTGCTCCGGGCTCCAGCGTGCCTGGAGCCTGTCTGCGACCCAGTCGCGCAGCTCGGCGTCTCGGGCCATTCGGCTGGACCGCCGGAGGCGGCGACGCCCCAGCGCCCGCCGGTGGGCCTCGAACGGCCCGTAGCGGCCGCTCACGTCGGCGCCGCGGGCGAGCTCGCGGCTGATCGTGGACGGAGACCGGCCCATCAGGACGGCGATCTCGCGCATCGTGTGCCCCTCTCGGCGCAGGTCGGCCAGGCGGACGCGCTCGTCCTCGGACAGGTAGCGGGCTGAGTACCGCTTGGCTGGGACGCTGGTGACGGTGATCACGGGCGCCAAGTGCAGCATGCGGCCGCCGGACCGGATGCGGCGCCCGTTGCGCCACCGCTTGCCCGTGCGCGGATGGATCCCGACCAACCGGCACGCCCGCGCCGAGGGGACGCCCTCGGCGGTCAGCCTCGCGAACGCCTCACGCTTCGCATAGTCGGGACTCGGCCCTCGACGACCCATCGCAACTCCCCAGGCTCTTGGGTGTTGCGACGTTCACCAGATTCCGCCACGTCCACTCTTCTACCCAGCCGCCCGAGTCAATCGCGCGAACGCAACCAGGCACGCGAGGACGACGATAGCCCCAAGTCCTGCAAAGACAAGTGGTGAAAGGGTCGCCTCCTCGCCGCTTGCCCGAACGACGATATGTGCTCTGGCTCCCAAAGCAGGATCGACCGGCGTGCCGAGATGGCGGGGGTGCAACCCCACCTCCCATCCACCGGATGTGTCAAAAACGAAGTCACTCACCCACTCATTGCTCGTGCCATCCAATGGTCGGAGTGGAATTTCGTTCCTCGTCCCTCCCGGTGCGTCCGCGACGAATTCCCAAACGAACTCGGGCAACGGCAATGGTTTCAAGCCGGCTGATGGAATGGGCGACTCTGCCCAGTAAGTCGCGACGTGGATAACGACCGCCTGACCGACCACCGGATTTGCAGGTTCTGTCCAGATGCGGTAGAAAACCGCGGCCGAGACGGGAAGCACCACCAGAAGGCCAACCATCACCGAGACGGAAGTGGCGATAAGAAGCCTGGTCTTCTGCCCGTACCGGAGCGCGTGCATGAGCGCCTCACCGACCATGACCTGCGCGCCCCTACATTGTCGGACCCACGTCAAGCACAGACCTTGACGTCGTCGTTGGTCCGTGAATCTGTCACTGCCAACTGATCAATGAATTTGTCAGTCTCACGCCGTGAGGGAGACGGTCACGATGACGACGGTTGAGCAGCGACGAGCGACGGTCTTGACGAAGGTGATGGCGGGCGAGGGCGAGGTCGGCGAAATCGCCGAGCTCCTCCGGCCGGGCTGGTCCATGGCAATGGCGGCCAGCCATCGCCGCGCCGATTCGACGAGGCCACCCGCGAGCAGTCCAGGCCCTCGCCCGTGGTCGATCCGAAGGCGCCAACGACAGCACCTCGCCGAGCTCCTGGCCGAGCCGGAGGGGACCGTCGTCGGTGTTGAGCGTCCGCCGGATCCTGCGGACCGCCGGGATCGCCAGTCCGCATCGCCGCCGTGCACCCCGCCACCGCAGCCGGCGCGACCGGATCCCCAGCGCAGAATGCTTCTCCAGACCGACGGCTCGCGCCACGGCTGGCTCGCGGACCGTGGACCGCGCCTAACATTCGTCGCTGCGATCGACGACGTGACCGGGATCATCACCGGAGCGATGTTCCGGGAGCAGAAGGATGCGGCGGGCTATCTGATCGTCTTGCGCCAGACGATCCGAGGACACGGTGTCCCGCTCGCCCAGTACCGCGGCCACCACGGGATCTTCGAGACGTCCCCAGGGAATGGCCCTGACGCTCGAGGATCAGCTCGTCGACTAGCGGAGCCCGACCCAGTTTGTCGGGCCCTCGCCGAACTCGACATCCTATCGATCGCCGTCCGGAGCCCCGCAGGCGAAGGGTCGCATCGAGCGCGCCTGGGGACGTTCCAGGACCGTCTCGTCGTCGAACTCCCGTTGGCCGCTGCCTCCGACGTCGGAGTTGCCGAGTGGGTCCTGGCCCGCCTCATCGTTCGTCCGCGTTTGGTCGGCCTGCGACATGCACGAGGAGCCGGTCCGTGCACCTGCATGATCTATGCGCTGAGCCGCGGCAGGCGATGACCTTGGGCTGCTAAGCAGGTCGACCGTCTCATCTGCAACACGGAGTCCTAGCGCCTAGATATCAAGGGGTGGATACGACACCACGGATGGCCGTGCCCCGTGGAGTGGTGGGAAATTGAGCGATCCGTCGTGATGCTCAGCGACGGTGTCGGAGGCGTCGGTCAGGACGCCAGCAGGACGGTCTTCGCTCGCTCCACCTCCTTGGTCGACCCATCATCGCGACCCTGGTCAAGCCGGGCCATCGAACCCTCGGACAGGTAGCGCCGCTCGGCGATCGCCCACTCGTCGTGGTATCTCGAGCAGGACCGCCCCGGCGAGGCGCAGGACCGCGGCCTCATTGGGGAAGATCCCGACCACGTCGGTCCGCCGCTTGATCTCCTTGTTGACCCGCTCCAGTGGATTTGTGCTCCAGATCTTGCGCCAGTGGCTGACCGGGAAGCTCGTGAACGCGGTGACGTCCGGCTTGGCCTCGGCGAGCATCGTCGCGACCGTCGGGAAGCGCGGCTCGAGCTTGGCCGCGATCTCGTCGAGCTGCTCGGCCACCGCTGCTGCGTCAGGCTGGGCGAACATCGTCCGGATGGCGGCCAGGACCATCTCGGCGCTGCCCTTCGGGATGCGGGCCAGGACGTTGCGCAGGAAGGGCCCTGCAGCGCTGCCAGGCCGAGCCCAGGAGCACCGCCGCGATGGCGCCCTTCAAGCCCTCATGGGCATCGCTGATGACGAGCCGGACGCCGGTCAGGCCGCGCGCCCGGAGCGAGCGCAGGAAGGCCGTCCAGAAGGCACCGTCCTCGCTGTCGCCGACGGCCAGTCCCAGACCTCGCGGTCGCCGCTCGCCGTCACCCCGGTGGCGATGACGATGGCCTTGCTGACCACGCTCGCACCGTCGTGGGCCTTGACGTACGTCGCGTCGAGGAAGACATACGGGAACCGGGTGTGAGCCAGGGATCATCGCGGAAGGTCGCCACGACGGCATCGAGCTCGGCGCAGATCCGGCTGACCTCGCTCTTGCTGATCCCGGTGTCGATGCCCAACGCACCGACGAGGTCGTCGACCTTGCGCGTGCTGACGCCGTGGACGTAGGCCTCCATGACGACCGCCCAGAGGGCCCGGTCGATCCGCCGCCGCGGCTCGAGCAGGGCCGGGAAGAACGAGCCGGTGCGGAGCTTGGGGATGCGCAGCTCGACGTCGCCG
Organism: uncultured Chloroflexia bacterium; assembly: GCA_963704935.1. Classification (GTDB taxonomy): domain Bacteria; phylum Chloroflexota; class Limnocylindria; order Limnocylindrales; family CSP1-4; genus SPCO01. The sequence continues at coordinate 1,794 of CAVPIF010000001.1, read as the reverse complement.
GCCTTGGTCGAGAGGAGCCGGCCGCGGCTGCCATTGCGGTGGGTCATCCGGGTGTCTGTCCGCTCGTACCGGCCGGCGCCGATGGCCTGGTCGGCCTCGAGCTCGATGAGCTGCTGCAGGACGAGGGTCATCGCCTCGCGCATGACGTCGGCGCTGCCGCCCGCGCGGATGGCGTCGAGCAGCTCGGACAGGGCAGACTGTGACAGGGCCATTCGGTGTCTCCTCGTGCTCCCGGCTAGGAACACGCTGAGAATTACACCGGTGGCCCCCTCCCTGCGCGGCGTCAGCGCAGATCAGGAGCCTCGCTCAATTCCCACCACTCGGGGGGACACTCCTGCAACGCCTGTCCTAGCTGCAAAACCGCCCGCGCGGATTCCCACTAGCGCTGCCGACTGGGCGGGGTTTACCGCGGCGGAGAAGGACGCCACGATCAAGTGGGTCTGGGACCAGAAGGCAAGAATGGAGGCCAACGGTACCTGGACGTGGAGCGAGGCGACCGAGTCCGACACTAGTAGCGCCGATTCCAACGGCCTGGCGGCCGCGGCGGTCGTGACGGGTGGCGTGAACTGCGGGATCAAGAAGAACTCGCAGCCATGGGCGACCTACGCTACCGGATGGGCGAGCACCTACACGACGGCGACGGTCTTTTCCCTCGACACTGGCCTTCAAGGGATCAAGAACAAGCTTTACCACAACGCCTCTGTGTTCAGCCAGGGCTGGGGCGCGGGCGGCGGCGGGACGTACATCTACTCGGAGTCGAATCAGGACTTCGCGTTCCCGTGGGACACCGTGACCTGGCAGGTCCAGTCGTGGGGGTCGGCGCAGACCAGCGTGACCAATTACCTGTTCAAGAACAAGTACTGCGGCAAGAGCGCCACCAGCTAACGCCACGCCGGCCCAGCGTGCCCCGCGCCCGCGCTGGTCGCGACGCGGGGCACCTGACCATGGCACTGGAAAGGGAAGTCGTGACCGGTCTCGCTACCCGCGCCAAGCGACTCCAGGCGGCGTCAGTCGTCGCGTTCGCCTGCCTCGTCACGGTCTCGGCCTGCGCCACGGTCCCGACTGAGCCGACCAATCCCGACCGAATCGGTGCCGGTGTGGTCGTCGGCACAGGGGACGCGAACGGCGGCTGGCGGGCGTGGGCCTACCGCACCCGGACCGGGGACCTCTGCGTCGAGGTGCGCGGAACCGTCGGTGGCGGCTACACCTGCGTCCGGGGGGAGGACGCTCTCCAGAGTCCGGGCATCATCGTGACCGAGAAGGGATCGTTCGTGGTCGGCGGCACGCGCGCTGCCGGCGCAGCGGAGGCCCGCCTAGACGACGCAGATGGCTCGCAGATCTCAGCGACCGTCGTCGCGGTTGATCCTATCAACACCGGTCTGAGCATATACGTCCTGGCGGCCCCCCCCGCTGGTCACCCGCAAGCGGTTACGATCCTCGACGACGCAGGAGCCGTCATCGAGTCTGCTGTCGTCGGCGGTTGATTCTTAATGGGTCACGAGGTCTCAACGCTTGACCAACGGGCATCTGCCGTGGACGATCCGCCTAGGAAACGCTGAGGTCCAACCAATGTCTGACACGCTCTATCAGATGACGATCGCCTTCTTCCTTGTGGCGTGGGTAGTCGGGGCTTACCTCGTAGGCGTGATCGCGGGTCACCGTGGCTTCAGTCCCCTCGTTTGGGGGCTGGTGTCGCTTGTCATCTCGCCCTTCATCGGGCTTATTCTGCTTACGCTCGTGACACCGCGATCTGGGCCGCGTCTGCGCCCCTGATCAGGTCGGTCCAATTCGGAT